>NZ_CP011947.1:0-2945391 GCF_001190965.1 Haloferax gibbonsii | reverse complement strand
TGTCCGGAAGCGCCGGTTGGAGTCGTCAGTCGGTCGAGGTCGTCACTCGTCAGTCGATTGGGGTCGTCGGTTGGAAGTCGGGAGTCAGCTGAGGGTCAGCCGGGGGTCAGTCGGTGGGGTCGGCAGGTCGTGACGGGGTCGGCAGGTCGTATCGACACCGAGAGCGGAACGTCTCGGAGTCAAAACCACGGCCGGGAATCAGGGATGGGTGAGGAAGGGTTCGGATGAGACGAGTAGTTCGAGTCGATCGGAGAACGTAGTCGGATGGGGTCGGGAGTCGGATAGAGCTGATCGAATGAGTCGGCCGGCTGGGACGGAGGGAATTGGGGACAGTGGCGTCGAGGTGAAACGGATCAGTTCGAACAATCGCACTCTGTCGAATCGAACCGCGGGACGCGTCGAGACTCCGAGCGATAGTGGTGGATTTCGACGAACGGCAGTTGCGCACCGGACACCCGGGCGGCACCACACCGGACTCCCGGTCGACGCGAAACCCACCGGTCCGCGTGGGTGGAGTGGAACTCGGAGTTGAGTGGACGTCCGACGAGAAAAATCGGTCCCCGAGACCCCTTCGTTTCGTGTGGAAACGGGCAAAACACGCTTCCGGAGAAATCAAGGGTCTGAGGATTTTAGCGACCGTCCTAACCCCTTGGTTTCCTCTGCAATTAAGTGGGTGTTCTCCAGTTCGACGGGAAACCCCTGGGTCTCGTATCCCCCACACCCCTTCGTTTCGGGTGGAGGCGTGAGAGGGTGGGGAGGGGGTCTCGGTGGTCTTTAGATACAGATAGTTTTATTACTCATATTGTCATACCATAACCGTACTGGGGCAAAAAGAGATATTATTGTACTCCCCTAGAATAGAATTAACGTCCCACCGCCGTCTAGCGGTCTCCCCCCACCCACCCCTTCGGGCCGTTCCACCCGAAACGAAGGGGTGGGGGTGTTCCCCCGACCGTTTCGCGTCTACCAAATAGTGTCAACCCCGTGTCTTGTCCGCGGAGACTAAGGTGACGACAGATCGGGGGAGAGACCGGCTCGGTGTTTTCAGGAACTGTTCGGCACATTCAGGAGATTCACCGTTCGTCGTATGTCCAAGTTACGCACGTGTGCGCGCAAAGTAACCATAAACTGCAATACGGATTCGGCTCGAACCGTTTTAGTATCAGTTACATTATACTCGGTGAACAAGCGCTCGCCTCTCGTTTCTCGTTGCCCGACCTCGTTTTATCGAACTGACCCTCGTCCACGACGCTCCTTTCTGTCGTCTTGTCTCCCACGTGACTGGTGTCTGACGTAGTGCTTAAGTGAGTCCGGTTGGGTGATACCTCCATACGCCCTCCACGACGCGTTCGGGAGGTGCGGGAGGCCCAGGATGGGACTGCTCACAGATTTAAGAGACAGCATCTCACGAGTCGTCGACCGGCTCTTTTCGGAGAGCGAGCCGAAGCGGATCGGTATATATGGCCCGCCCAACGCCGGGAAGACGACTCTCGCAAACCGTATCGCCCGTGACTGGACCGGTGACGCCATCGGTCCCGAGAGCCACATCCCTCACGAGACTCGCCGCGCCAGGCGGAAAGAGAACGTCGAAATCGAGCGGAACGGCAAGAAAGTCACCATCGACATCGTCGACACGCCGGGTGTCACGACGAAGGTCGATTACAAGGAATTCCTCGAACACGACATGGAGAAAGACGACGCCGTCCGCCGGTCCCGCGAGGCAACCGAGGGCGTCGCCGAGGCCATGCACTGGCTCCGTGAGGACGTCGACGGCGTCATCTACGTGCTCGACAGCACGAAGGACCCGATATCGCAGGTCAACACGATGCTCATCGGCATCATCGAGAGCCAGGACCTGCCCGTGCTCATCTTCGCGAACAAGATCGACCTCGAAGACTCGAACGTCGAGCGCATCGCGAACGCGTACCCACAGCACGAAACAGTCGAGTTGTCGGCGCTCGAAGGGGAGAACATGGACGAAGTGTACGCCAAAATCGCGGAGTACTTCGCGTGATTCACCATGCCTGAAGCAACCGCCTCCGACAACGGCTCCGACGGGGTCCAGATAGACCTCTTCAGCGGGAATCGGATGGCAAACCTCACGAGCATGGAGAAGATTCGGCTCATCCTCGACGGCGTCCGCGACGGCAACATCGTCATCCTCGAGGAGGGCCTTTCGCCCGACGAGGAGTCGAAGCTCATCGAGGTCACGATGGCCGAGATAAGCCCCGACGAGTTCAACGGAATCGAAATCGAGACGTACCCGCGTTCGCAGACCGCAGACCAGAGCTTCCTCGACCGGCTCATGGGCCGACAGTCGACCCAGAAGCTCACCGTCATCGGTCCCGCGAACCAGATTCAGACGCTACACAAGGACGAGAATCTCATCAGCGCGCTCGTCTCGCGAAAGTAGGGGGTCCCACGAACACCCTCACGCGCCATCCGGCGTCAACATCTATCAATGCCACATCAATGCACCACGTGCGGTAAGGTGTTCCCCGACGGCTCGAAGGAGATGCTCTCGGGGTGCCCGAGCTGCGGCGGCAACAAGTTTCAGTTCAAGCCCGCGTCGAGCGGGAGCGCTCCCGCGAGCGCGAGCGACGACGCGACGTCGACGGGCGGCGCCGGAACGCGGGACCTGACCTCCTCGGCGGCCGACGCCGTCCGAGACCGCGCGCAGCAGCAGTCCCACCCCGACACGACCGACGAGGAGTCGATGACCGTCAGCGACTGGGCGAACGCGAATGCGGACGCGGACGCCTCACAGCGAACCGAGACTGTCGATGCCGCCGGCTCGACCCAGAACGAGCCGTCGCCGACCGACGCGGTCGACGCAAGTGACGCGGCCGACGCAAGCGACGCGGTCGACGACCCCGAAGCCAAACCCCGCGGTTGGGGCGAATGGCCGTCTGCGCCCGGCGAGTCTCCGGGGGCAGACCCGCAGGATCCGGAAGCGTCGCGGAACGAATCGCGGGCCCAATCGGCCTCGGAGCAGGCCAGCCGCTCGCGGGGACCGGATTCGCCCCCGAACCGCGAGCCGGGGAAAATCAACGCGCGCGAGACGGACGAAGACAACTCCCAGAAGAGCGCGCGGAGCGACGTCGTCACCCCCGAGGAACTCGCCGCTGCCGACGCGAACCGGCGCGACTCGCCGGCGGAGACGCCGTCCGAAGCGCCTTCCGGCCCCGACCCCGACGCGGCCGCCGGTCAGCCCGCCGACGCCGCACCCACGGACGCGGACGGTACGGTCATCGAGCCGTCGTCAGACGACCGACCCAACCTGGACCAGCTCCGCGAGGAGCTCAACGACCAGTTCGAGAGCATCAAAATCGTCAATCCCGGTCAGTACGAACTCAATCTCATGGAACTGTACGACCGCGACGAGTACATCATCTCGCTCCGCGAGGACGGCCGCTACGTCATCGAAGTCCCGGACTCGTGGGGACCGGGCAACCGCGAAGACTGAGCGCGTTCCTCGCGTCGAACTGATTTTCCGACCCCGTTGTTTCCGGTGGAGCGCCGGCCGTTCGGTCCCGCGGACGAGTCCGTCCGTCGAATCGGCACAATCGTTATATACGATAGTTGAGAGTATATCTCCTTGGGGAAGCGCTATGTCCAATCCGCACAACGAAAAGGTCGCCGAGTGGGCGTCGCTCCTCGGAGCGTCGCTCCCGTCCGCGCGACCAGACGACCCCGACCTCGACACCGCCGACAGCGCGGGGTAACGACCGCCGCGGTTTCCACCGGCGGACCGCTTTACTTTCACCCCGCTCTGCGAACCCTTATCGGCGAGGACGAGTAATCGTCACCGATGCCGGCCTCCGAGGACGTTGCGTACGTGGACCACCCGCTACTCGCGCCGTCGTTCATCGAGCGACGGCTCTACCAGATTCGCCTCGCCGGTACCGCGCGCAACGGCCACACGCTGGTCTGTCTTCCCACCGGCCTCGGGAAGACGACCGTCAGCCTGCTCGTCACGGCCCAGCGGCTCCACGACGTCGGCGGGAAGTCGCTGTTTCTCGCGCCCACGAAGCCGCTCGTCCAGCAGCACGCCGACTTCTACCGCGAGGCGCTGAACGTCCCGGACGACGAAATCGTCGTCTTCACCGGCGACGTTCGGCCCGACGACCGGGCCGAACTCTGGCAGGAGGCCCAGATAGTTATCGCCACGCCGCAGGTCATCGAAAACGACCTCATCGGCAACCGAATCTCGCTTCGGGACGTGACGCACCTCACCTTCGACGAGTGCCACCGCGCGAGCGGCGACTACGCCTACGTCTACATCGCGGAGCGTTACCACGCCGACGCCGAAGACCCGCTCGTCACGGGGATGAGCGCCTCGCCGGGCGGCGACGAGGAGGCCATCCTCGAAGTCTGTGAGAACCTCGGCATCGTCGACGTGGAGGTGATGACCGAGGAGGACGCCGACGTGTCGGAGTACACCCACGACACGGACGTGGAGTGGAACCGCATCCAGCTCCCCGACGAGATTCTGGAGATACGCGACGCCCTCAACGAGGTCATCACCGACCGCCTGGAGAAACTCAAGCAGTTGGGCGTCACCAAGTCGACGAAGCCCGATATCTCCCAGAAGAAACTCAACCGGATGCGCGCGGAGCTACAGCGACTGATGAACGCGGACAAGTCGGAGGGCTACAAGGGCATGTCCACGCACGCGGAGGTGATGAAGCTCCGCCGGGCGGTCGAACTCGTGGAGACCCAATCGGTCGAGTCGGTCCGGCGGTACTTCGAGCGCCAGCGCAACGCCGCCCGTTCGTCGGGCGCGTCGAAGGCCAGCCAGCGACTCGTCGCCGAACCGAAGGTCCGCGAGGCGATGCGGAAAGCCGAGTCCTTCGACGGCCTCCACCCGAAGTTCAGGAAGACGCGCATCCTCCTCGCGGAGACGCTCGGCATTCAGGACGGCGAGCGCGTCATCGTCTTCACCGAGTCCCGCGACACGGCCGAGGCGCTCACGGAGTTCCTCTCGGAGAGCTTCTCGGTCCGGCGGTTCGTCGGACAGGGCGACCGCGAGGGCTCCGACGGGATGACGCAGAAGGAACAGCAGGAGACCCTCGACAAGTTCCGAAGCGGCGAGTTCGAGGTGCTGGTCTCGACCTCCGTCGCGGAGGAGGGCCTCGACGTGCCCGAGGTCGACCTCGTGCTCTTTTTCGAACCCGTGCCGACGGCCATCCGGTCCATCCAGCGGAAGGGTCGGACCGGTCGTCAGGCCGACGGTCGCGTGGTCGTCCTCCTCGCGGAGGACACCCGCGACGAGGCGTACTTCTGGATATCGCGCCGCCGCGAGAAGACGATGCAAAACGAGCTTCGCGACCTCAAGGGTGCGGCCGACGACCTCGAAGCCGAACTCGACCCCTCCCAGCGCGACCTCTCGGCGTTCGCGGGCGACGACGGCAGTTCCGCCGGCAACGCCGGGAGTTCCACCGGAAACGAGGGGGTTGACGACGCGGGCGAGGGCGATGCAAACGTGGCGTCGGACGCGGAATCGACCGCTGAATCAGCCGCCGCGTCGACCGCCACGAACGGAGAGACCGCGGTCGCCGCGGCGACCGACTCGGACGGGCAGTCGGGCCTCGCCGACTTCGGTCCCTCCGACGAGGAGTTGGCGCGGGCGGACGACGGCGACGACGACGGCGACGATGAAAACGACGGCGACGGCGACGAGGCGGACGACCCGGCCACCGTCGCCACGGCGGGAACGGACGACGAGGAGACCGTCGAAATCGTCGTCGACCAGCGCGAACTCGACTCCAACATCGCCCGCACTCTCTCGAAGCGCGAGGACCTGACGACCCGGTTGGAGACGCTCGCGGTCGGCGACTACGTCCTCTCGGACCGCGTCGCGGTCGAGCGAAAGAGCGTCTCGGACTTCCTCGACACGCTCACGGGCGGCGACCGCTCGATATTCGAGCAGATAGCGGACCTCACGCGTCACTACGCCCGGCCGCTTCTCATCATCGAGGGTCGTGGTCTCTACGAGGAGCGGAACATCCACCCCGGCGCGATTCGCGGGGCGCTGTCGTCGGTCGCGGTCGATTTCAACGTGAGCGTGCTGTTCACGGAGGACGAAGACGACACCGCGGAGATGCTGGCGACCATCGCCACCCGCGAGCAGACGGACCGCGAGCGCACCGTGAGCGTCCACGGCGGCAAGAGCGCGAAGACGCTCGACGAGCAACAGGAGTACGTCGTCTCGGCCATCGCCGACATCGGCCCGGTCACGGCGCGGACGCTGCTCGAAGCGTTCGGGAGCGTCGAGGCGGTCATGACCGCCAACGAGGACGACCTCAAAGAGGTCCGCGGCGTCGGCCAAGTCACCGCCGAGCGAATCCGCGAGGTCGTCGGGGCGGAGTATCGCTGAGCGCGGATGAGTGCGCTTCTCCGAAACAGAGGGACCGAAGCGTGTTGGTTTCAACCGCCGAGAGCGATAGCGGTGCGCCGGTCGGTTATCGGTCGAGCGCGGAGATGGCCTCGGCGGCCTCGCGCGCGGCGGTCAGATACTCGGTCGCCCGCCGCGGGTCGTCGGTCGACTCGGCGCGCTCGGCGGCCCACGTCAGCGTCCGCACGAGCGACTCGCGCGCGTCGGTGACGTCGCCGGCGACCTCGCGGCGTGCACGCTGCCCGGTCGCCCGCTGCTCGCCTGCGGTTCGCGCTGACGGGGTCGCAGCGCGCCCGTTCGCGCCGGTGGGGTCACGGCGCGCCTCGTCGGCGACGCGGGTTCCTTGGCCCTGCGCCGGCTGTCGCGTTCCGGCCTGCGGTCGCTCGGAGTCCGACGCCTCGGCGGTGACCGCCGCAGGGTCGGCCGCCGCATCGGCGCGCTCTACGGACTCGGTCGCTCCGCCGGACGAGGCCTCGACCCCGCCTTCGACCGCGTCGGCTTCGACGGCCGCCTCGGCGGCCTGCTCGGCGTCTTGGTCCGCATTCGCCGCGACCTGCCCCTCGGCCTGACAGGTCGGACAGAACACCTGTCCCTCGTAGCGGAACAGCGGGTCGCCGCAGTTGTCGCAGTGCTTGTTCGTCATCGTCGCGCCCTTGAGGAGCAACTCGCTCATGCGCTGGGTCGAACGGCGCTTCGTCTCGTCTCGCTCGTACTTCTCCCGAAGTCGCTGCCGCTCTGCTTCCTTATCGAAGTCGCTCATGTGCGTGTGGACGCGACGTGCGTCGAAAAACCCCACGGCGTCGCTCGGGTGGTTTCGTCACCGGCGGTCTCACCGGCTCTCGCGGCCGAGGACACCCCGCCGCTGTCGGTCGAAATTCGACGACTGACGAACAGATAATCGACAGACGGCGCTTCGGTGCCCGTTTCGAAACGTTTACTCGGAATCCACAGCCTGGTTAATGTGGTATGACGAAAGTTAGCGTGATTGGTGCGGCCGGGACGGTCGGCGCCGCGGCTGGGTACAACCTCGCGCTTCGCGATGTCTGTGACGAACTCGTGTTCGTCGACATCCCGAAGATGGAAGACAAGACGGTCGGACAGGCGGCGGACACGAACCACGGCATCGCGTACGACTCCAACACGGTCGTGACGCAGGGCGGCTACGAGGACACCGCCGGCTCCGACGTGGTCGTCATCACGGCGGGCATCCCGCGGCAGCCGGGACAGACCCGCATCGACCTCGCGGGCGACAACGCCCCCATCATGGACGACATCGGCTCCTCGCTCGCAGAGCACAACGACGACTTCGTCTCCATCACCACGTCGAACCCCGTCGACCTGCTCAACCGTCACCTCTACGAGACGGGCGACCGCGACCGCCACAAAGTCATCGGCTTCGGCGGCCGACTCGACTCCGCCCGCTTCCGCTACGTGCTGAGCCAGCGCTTCGACGTGCCGGTCAAGAACGTCGAAGCGACCATCCTCGGCGAGCACGGCGACGCGCAGGTGCCCGTCTTCTCGAAGGTCCGCGTCGACGGCAACGACCCCGCCTTCTCCGGCGACGAGAAAGACGAGATTCTCGGCGACCTCCAGGAGTCCGCCATGGACGTCATCGAGCGCAAGGGCGCGACCCAGTGGGGCCCGGCGACCGGCGTCGCCCACATGGTCGAGGCCGTCCTGCACGACACCGGCGAAGTGCTTCCCGGCTCGCTCGTCCTCGACGGCGAGTTCGGCTACGAGGACACCGCCTTCGGCGTCCCCGTCAAGCTCGGCTCGAACGGCATCGAGGAGGTCGTCGAGTGGGACCTCGACGACTACGAAGCCGACCTCATGGACGACGCGGCCGAGAAGCTCCGCGACCAGTACAACAAAATCGCGTAAGCCGCTCCGGCTCGCTCGCGCGACGAATCCAATCCGTCTTTTTCACCCGACGCGGCCGACCCCGCTCAGAGCCGTCGCTTCAGCTCCGCGGCCGTCTTCTCGCCGACGCCGGGCACGTCCGTCAGGTCCTCGACCGACGCCTCGCGGACGCCTTCGACGCTGCCGAACCGCGTGAGCAGCGCCCGGCGGGTCTTCTCGCCGACGCCGGGCACGTCGTCGAGGACGGTCTTCACCTCGTCGCGGAGCGTCTGGTGGTACTGGACGGCGAAGCGGTGGGCCTCGTCGCGGACGCGCTGGAGGACGTGCAGGTGCGGCGCGTCGTCCGGCCAGTCGAACGTCCGGTCGGGCGTGACGACCAGTTCGCGGTCCTTGGCGATGCCGACGGCGGGCACGTCCCAGCCGGTCTCCTCGAGGGCGTCCAGCGCGGCGTTCAACTGTCCCTTCCCGCCGTCGATGAGGAGTAAGTCGGGGTCCGGGCGGTCGTCGCGGCCTTCCAGCGCGCGGGTCGCCCGCCAGCGGACGAGTTCTCGCATGTTCGCGTAGTCGTCGTTGCGCTCGGGGAGTCGCCGCCGGCGGTAGTCCGAGGTTTCGGCGCTCCCCTCGACGAAGCACACGTCGCTGCCGACGACGGCCTTGCCCTGCGCGTGGCTCACGTCGAAGCCCTCGATGCGGGAGACGCGTCGCACGTCGAGGTCGAGTTCGCGGGCGAGCGTGGCGAGCCCGTCGTCGCGGCCGGCGCGCCGGCGGGCGTTCTTCAGGGCGAGTTCGACCAGTTTCGCCTCGCGGCCCGCGCCGGGGACGCGGACGCCCACGCCCTCCGATTCGAGCCACGCGACCACGTCCTCGTCGTCGGGATGCTCCGAGAGGACGACCGCGTCGGGGAGTTCGCGTTCGGCGTAGAACTGCGCGAGGAACGCCGAGAGGACGGCGGCCGTGCGGTCTTCGCCCTCGGGGGCGTCGAGGTGGTGCCGCGTCCGGTCGACCAGTTGCCCGCGCTCGGCGTGGAGCCGGGCGACGGTCGCCGAGTCGCCGCGGAGCGAGACGCCGAGCACGTCGATGGCGCGCTCGTCGGACTGCGACGAGACGGCGTCCTCGCCCGCGCCGTGGAACGACTCGACGACTTCCAACCGGTCGCGGAGGTTGGCGGCGCGCTCGAACTCCGCGTCCTGTGAGGCCGCCTCCATCTCCCGGCGGAGCGGGTCGGCGAGGACGCCCGTCTCGCCCTCGAAGAAGCGGACCGCCGACTCCACGTCCTCGCGGTAGTCGCGCTCCGCGATTTCGCCGGTACAGGGGGCCGTACACAGCCCCATCTCGTAGTCGAGACACGGCCGCGAGCGGTTCGAGTACTTGTGGTCAGAACAGCCGCGGAGGCCGTAGGTCTCCCGAATCGCCTTCACGACCGTCTCGACGCGGCCCTTGTCGGTGTACGGTCCGAAGACGGTCGCGGAGTCCTCGGGGTCGCGGGTGACCTCGATGCGCGGGACCGCGTGGGCCGTCAGTTGGACGAGCGGGTAGGACTTGTCGTCCTTCAGGCGGACGTTGTAGCGCGGCTGGTGGCGCTTGATGAGGTTGGCTTCGAGGAGGAGCGCCTGCGTTTCAGTGTCGGTAACGGCGAAGTCGATGTGCTCCGCGCGGTCGACCATTCGGGAGATACGCTCCGACCGCGGGTCGGCGTACGACCGAACCCGCGCGCGGATGTCGACGGCCTTCCCGACGTACAGCACCGTGTCGCCGGCGACGAACTGGTACACGCCGGGGTCCGACGGAAGCGCGCTGGCTCGTTCGCTGACCGCGGCAGGGTCCATCTGGGGTGGCTTACCGCGCGAAGGGCTTGAGGCTGACGCGTCGAGCCAGCGGGGCGGCCGATTCGGCCGTCTCGCCGCCCCGAAAATTATCTGATTTGATAATCTGCTCGAAAGATACTCCTGTGATGCTCTGAAACGTGGCCTCTAATGTCACTTGGTATACTCTCACGCGTCCGCTCGTGGTTCGGTGAGGAGACTCCGTTACCGGACGGCGGAATCGTCGCCGGTTCCGCCACGGACGCGCCGGACTTGAACGTCGACGACGACGTACTGCTCGACGGCGTCGGCCTCCCGGCGTTCGTCCTCGACGAGCAGGGTCGCATCGCGGCGTGGAACGCCGGCGTCGAGTCGTTGACCGGCACGTCCGCGGACGCCGCGCTGGGCCGACGCGACCTCGGTGATGCCTTCTACGGCGACTCCGCGGCCAGCGTGCTCGCGGGGCAGGTCCTCGACAACCCACTCGACGCCGCGGCGCTCGACGGCGTGGAACTCGACGACCCCGACCGCCTGCTCTACGCCGTAGAAGAGACGTTTGCGGACGTGAACGGCGACGACTGCCACGCCCGGCACACGGCGATGCCGCTCTACGAGGGCGACGAGCTCGTCGGCGTCCTCCAGACCGTCCGCAACCGGACGACGGAAGTCGAGCGCCACCGCGAGGTCGCCGCGCTCGTCTCCGAGGTCGAATCGACGCTGACCCAGTTGAGCGGGGGCAACCTCGACGCGCGGGCGACGATAGACGAGAGCGGGGCCGTCGACGACCAGCTCTATCTCGTCGTCGACGCGGTCAACGAGACGGCGCGCAACCTCTCGACGCTGGCGTCGAACGTCGAAGACGAGACGGAGACGGCGACCGCGGCGGTCACGCGGGCCGCCTCGGCGGCCGACGCCATCGTCGATAACGTCGAAGAGCAGCGCGACCTCCTCGACGAGGGCGCGACCCAGATGCAGCAGTTCAGCGCGACGATGGAGGAGGTCGCCGCGACCGCCGACGAGGTCGACACGGCGGCCACGGAGGCGCGGCAGGCGACCGCCGAGGGCCGCGAGGCCAACAGCGAGGCGCGAGCGGCGACCGAGAGCGTCGTCACGATGGGCGACGAGCTCGTCGACCGCGTGACCGAACTCGGCGGCCGCATGGACGACATCGAGGCGGTCGTCGAGGTCATCTCCGAGGTGGCCGAACAGACGAACCTGCTCGCGCTCAACGCGAACATCGAGGCCGCCCGCGCCGGCGAGGACGGCGACGGGTTCGCCGTCGTCGCGGAGGAGGTCAAGTCGCTCGCCGACGAGACGCGCCAGCACACCGAAGACATCACCGCGCAGATAGAGGACATCCAGTCGCAGACCGGCGAGGCGGTCCACGCGGCGACGGAGTCGAACGACCGCATCGAGCACGCCGACGACCGCATCTCCGAGATGCTGGCGGCGTTCGAGGAAATCGCCACCTCCATCGACACCGCCGCGGACGGCGTCGCGGAGGTCTCCCGCGCGACCGACGAGCAGGCCGAGGCGGTCGAAGAACTGACCGCGACCATCGAGGACGTGCGCGACCGGACCGTCGAGACCGAGGGCGCGGTCGACAGCATCGTCAGCGCGACCGACGAGAGCACGCAGGCGCTGTCGTCGCTCGCCATGGAAGTCGAGGAACTGACGGGCAATCGCTCCTGAGCCGGGTTCCGAACGGCCGGCGTCGATGCCGGCACGCGTAAGGGAACCCCGTCCGAACCACGGGGCATGAGCGACGACGACACGACGCGGCTCTGGTTGGTCGAGCGGTCCTACGACGACCGGGACCTCATCATCCTCATCTACGCGACGCCGGACGGCGAGTACGAACTCCGGAAGGAGCTCGCCGCGGCCGTGATGCACCAGCGCCGGATGACCGTGACCGCCGCCATCGACGCGCCGACCGAGAACCTCGAACCAGTAAGTGACGACGACCTGCGCGAGCGGTACGCGACGGAGGCCACGAAGATGGCTGACTCCCACGAACCCGACGAAGAGGTCTGAGGCGGCACAGCCGGCCATCGACATCGACCGCCGATACCGGCCGTCGAACCCGACCGAATCGCACGACTGTGGCGATGTGACTCCTCCGTCTGACCCTCCGCTCGGCGCGGGAATGTTATCGCCCGTGATTTTTGCACCTAAAACCCTTTAACCCAGTACGACGCAGGCCCGCCCATGGCCGCCATCGAACTGAACGGGGTGACGAAACGGTTCGAAGACGACGAGGGACTGTTCGATTCTCTCCTCCCGTCGTCCGACGCCGACGCCGTCACCGCCGTCGACGACCTCACGTTCTCCGTCGCGGAGGGTGAGGTCTTCGGGTTCCTCGGTCCCAACGGTGCCGGAAAATCGACGACTATCAACATGCTTCTCGACTTCGTGCGCCCGACGAGCGGGTCCGTCCGCGTGCTCGGACACGACGCGCAAGCCGAGAGCGTGGCCGTCCGGCGTCGGACCGGCGTGCTCCCCGAGGGGTACGACGTGTACGACCGGCTGACCGGGCGCGAACACGTCGAGTTCGCCATCGAGTCCAAGGAAGCCGACGACGACCCCGACGAACTGCTCTCCCGCGTCGGCCTCGACCCCGACGAGGCGGACCGCCGCGCCGGCGGCTACTCCAAGGGGATGTCCCAGCGCCTCGCGCTCGCGATGGCGCTCGCCGGGAGTCCCGACCTCCTCGTCCTCGACGAGCCATCCTCCGGTCTCGACCCCGCCGGCGCGCGCGAGATGCGCGACATCGTCCGCACCGAGGCCGACCGCGGCGCGACGGTGTTCTTCTCCAGCCACGTCCTCGGACAGGTCGAAGCGGTCTGTGACCGCGTCGGCATCATGCGCGACGGCGAACTCATCGCCGAGGACACCATCGAGGGGCTCCGGAGCCGAATCGAGACCGACTCGGTTCTCCGCATCGACGTCGACGGCGACGCCGCCCTCGACGCTGTCCGCGCCCTCGACGGCGTCTCGTCGGTCGAGACCGACGGCGACCGCCTCATCGTCGGCTGTACCGACGACGCCAAGTCGCGCGTCATCGAGGCCGTCGAGGCCGGCGGCGCGACCGTGGCCGACTTCGAGACTGACTCCGCGTCGCTGGAGGACATCTTCCTCGCGTACACCGAGGGCGACGACTCCGCAGGCGAACCGGAGGTGACAGCATGACGCTCGAATCGGTCGCGCGCAAGGACTTCCGCGACGCCCTCCGGTCGCGGTGGCTCCTCGGCCTGACGCTGTTTTTCGCCCTCCTCATCGGTGGGTCGACGGCGCTGTTCTACGGCGTCCTGCTCTCTGGCGCGGGCGCGAACTCCGAGACGCTGTTCGGCCTCACCACCGCGCCGGGCGGGCTGTTCAACTTCTCCTACGCGGGCATGCTCGGGTTCGTCCTCGCGCTCATCGCGCTCGTGACGGCCCACGGCTCGCTCATCGACGAGCGCGAGTCGGGCACGATCAAGCTCCTGCTGTCGCTGCCGAACTCCCGGCGCGACGTGGTGTTCGGAAAGCTCGTCGGCCGCACGCTCGTCGTCATCATCTCGATGCTCGTCGGCTTCGTCGTCGCCCTCTTCGCGATGCTGTTCACCGGCGGGCAGGTCATGTTCGTCTCCTACGCGGGACAGGTCGCCCTCTCGGGGCTCCTCGCCACGGCGTTCGTCTCCATCGGCGTCTGGCTCTCCGCGACCTCGGCGTCCCAGCGACAGGCGCTGTTCGGCACCGTCGGGCTGTACTTCATCTTCGCCGTCCTCTGGTCGACGGTCGCCACGGGCGTCCCGCGGCTCGTCAACTGGGTCATCGAGCAGCTCGGTCTCACCGCGCTGACCGCGCCGCAAATCGTCCAGATGCGCCTTTTCATCAAGTACCTGAACCCGCTTCGAGCCTACGAGACGCTGGTCGCGGAACTGTACGGCCCCGCGGTCGCCGCCCGCCTGTTCAAGGCCGGACTCGGCGAGCGACTCGCCATCGAGGCGACCTTCAGCGAGGCACTTCCGTTCTACTTCACCGGGCCGTTCATCCTCGCCATCCTCCTCGCGTGGATCGTCGTCCCGCCGCTGCTCGGCTACCGCGCGTTCCAGAAGGCGGACCTCTGAGGCGGAACTACTGACTTCTGAGGCGGGAACGCCCGCCTCGGCGACGCCGACTTCCGACTGTTCTATTCCGGCGGATACGCCACGCCGCGCTCTGCGAGCAGGTCCTTGAACTCGGCTTCCGTGAGCGTCGGTACGTCGTTCGCGTCGGCGTCGTCGCGCTTCGACTGGCCGGGGTTCTCGCCGACGACGAGGTAGTCGGTGTTGCCCGAGACGGAGCCGGTGACGCTGCCACCGTGAGATTCGACGAGGTCCTTCACGTCGCCCCGGCTCGCGGCGAGCGTCCCGGTCACGACGAACGTCAGGCCGTCGAGTTCGTCGCCGCCCGATTCGACGGGTTCGGGGTCGACGCCGCGGTCGAGGAGCGCGCGAATCACGGCGCGGTTGTCCGCGTTCTCGAAGAAGTCGCGGACGCGGCGCGCGACCGTCTCGCCCACGTCGGGGACCGTCGTCAGGCGTTCTTCGAACGCGTCGAACTCGCCTTCGTCGGCGTCGGATTCGATGGGAAACGCCTCGATTGACCCGAACTCGCGGGCGAGACCGCGGGCGGTCGCTTCTCCGACCTCGGGGATGCTCAGGCCGACGAGGAACGAGTCGAGAGCGGGGTTCGTCGAGTTCTCGACGGCGGTCACGAGGTTCTCGGCGCTCGTCTCGCCCCACCCTTCTAACTCGGCGAGGTCGTCGGCCGTCAGGCCGTACAGGTCGGCGACCGTCTCGACGAGGCCGGCGTCGACGAGCTGGGAGACGCGCTCCCCGCCGAGGCCGTCGATGTCCATCGCGCCCTTGACCGCGAAGTGGCCGATAGAGGCCTCCCGTTGGGCCGGACACGAAAGCCCGCCCGAGCAGAACGCCAGCGGGCCGTCGCGGTCCACCGCGCTCCCGCAGACCGGACACTGGTCGGGGAACTCGTAGCTCCCGCCGCCGTCCTCCGTGACTTCGACCACCTGCGGAATCACGTCGCCGGCGCGCTTGACTCGGACTCGGTCGCCGACCGCGACGCCGAGGTCGGCTATCTCGTCGGGGTTGTGGAGCGTCGCCCGCGAGACGGTGACGCCGCCCACGTCGACGGGGTCGAGGATGGCGACCGGCGTGAGTCGGCCCGTTCGTCCGACCTGCACGACGATGTCGCGGACGGTCGTCACCTCGTGGCGCGCGGGGAACTTGTAGGCGAACGCCCAGCGGACCGAGCGACTCTTTTCGCCCAAGCGCTCGCGGGCCTCCCGCGAGTCCACCTTGATGACCGTCCCGTCGATTTCGTAGTCGAGGTCGTCGCGGGCCGCCTGCATCCGGTTTCGGTAGTCGATGGCTCCCTCCACGTCTGCGGCGCGCTCGACCCGGTCGGCGACGCGGAGGCCCCACTCGCGCAGGCGGTCGAGCGCCGCCCACTGGCTGTCGGGGCGCGCGCTCGCGTCGAGGATGTCGTAGAAGAAGACCGCGAGCGGCCTGTCGGCGACGACCGAGGGGTCGAGGTTGCGGAGCGTCCCGGCGGCCGCGTTCCGGGGGTTGGCGAAGGCGTCCTCGCCGGCCTCGACGCGCCGGGCGTTGAGGTCGCTGAAGTCGGACTTCGGCATGTAAATCTCGCCGCGGACGGCCAGTCGGTCGGGGTGGTCGCCGCGGAGCGACAGCGGCACGGTCGGAATCGTCTTCACCTGCGCGCTCACGTCGTCGCCGCGTCGGCCGTCACCGCGGGTGGCCGCGCGGGCGAACTCGCCGCCCTCGTAGACGACTTCGACCGAGAGGCCGTCGAACTTGGGCTCGCAGACGTAGTCGACCGCGCCGACCTCGCGGCGGACGCGCTCGTCGAACTCCCGGAGGTCGTCGGCCTCGGTGCTCTGGTCGATTGAGAGCATTGGCGCGACGTGTTCGACCGTCTCCAGCGCGTCGATCGGCTCGCCGCCGACGCGGTTCGTCGGGCTGTTGGTCGTGTCGAGGTCGAACGCGCCTTCGAGCGCGACGAGGCGGGAGAACAGCGCGTCGTAGGCCGCGTCGGAGACGAGCGGGTCGGCCTCGACGTAGTAGCGGTGGTCGTGCTCGCGGACGGCTTCGCGGAGGAGCGCGGCCTGTTCTTCGGCCGCTTCGCGCGAGAGCGACTCGGCGGGTTCGAACTCGGTCGGCGGGTCGCGGAGGTACGGGTTCGACTCGGCGTCGATGTCGGCGTCGCTCATTGGTTCGGGTGTCGGCGGGACGGCGGGTAAACGCTCCGGGGTGACGGCGAACGGCGACGTTCCGGCCGCGACGACTCCCGCCCGAACCGCGCCGCGTCACGCGAACAGGTAGGCGACTCCGAGCGCGGACATGAAGACGCCGACGAACCGCGTGAGCGTCACGTTCCACTCGGCGGGTTCGACCTCGTCGTTGGGGGTCTTGCTCCCGATGGCGTCGACCCGCTCGCCGAGTTTCGACACGCGGTAGGGGAACGCCGCCGCCGGGAGGCCGACTGCGAGAAAGACGGCGGCGACGAGGAGGAAGTCTCCGGCCATGAAACCGGTCTTCGGCCTCGGGGAATAAGCGTGTTGGCGACGACGGCGGGCGAAGCCGGGGATGAGACTGCGAGACTGCGCGCCGGTGACTCGACCCTCGGCTCTCGCCGACCGCTCACCTGCGGTTCACGACCATCTCGACCGACCCCTCGGGTCGGAGCGTAATCGAGGGGTCGAACGACAGGTCGTGGGTCGGGTCGACCGTCCACGACCGGGCAATCGTCGCCAGCGCGAGACGCGCTTCCAGCATGGCGAAGCGGTCGCCGATACACCGCCGCGGGCCGCCGCCGAACGGGAAGTAGGCGTACTTCGGGAGGTCGCGCTCGAACGCTTTCGTCCACCGGCTCGGCCGGAAGTCGAGGGGGTCGTCGTAGAACCGCGGGTCGCGGTGGAGCACCCACTGCTGGACCGAGACGGTCTGGCCGGGTTCGACGCGGTAGCCGCCGACTGCGTCGGGTTCGGCGGCCTCGCGGATGAGTTCCCACACCGGCGGATAGACCCGCATCCCCTCCTTGACGACCTGCTCGGTGTAGGGCAGGCCGTCGAGGTCGCCGAAGCCGGGGCGCTCGCCGTCGAGGACGGCGTCGAGTTCCTCGCGGAGCGTCGACGCCTGCTCGGGGTTCGTCCCGAGGAGGTGGAGCGTGTAGGTGAGCGCCAGCGCGGTCGTCTCGTGGCCGGCGAGGAGGATGGTCACGAGTTCGTCGCGTATCTGCTCGTCCGACAGGGAATCGCCGTCGTCGTCGCGGAACGTCAACAGGAGCGAGACGACGTCGTTGGCCTCGGGGTCGGGGTCGTCGTCGCGGTGCTCGGTCACGATGCGGCCGACGACCTCGGTGAGGTCGTCCAGCGCCTGCTGATACCGACGGTTGCGCGGAGTGGGGACCCACCGCGGCACGTCCACCGGGCGCTTCATCGAGGTCGACGAGTAGTCCATGACGGTTTCGAGGGCGTCGCCGACGGCGGACTCCTCCTCGCGGATGTCCACGTCGAACAGCGTCTTCGCGGCGATTTCGACGGTGAGGCTCATCATGTCCTCGTGGATGTCGCGTGTCTCGCCGTCCTCCCACGACGACAGCATGCGCTCCGTGTAGTCGACCATCACCTCGCTGTAGCGCCGGAGCATCTGCGGGAGGAACGCCGGCTGCATCAGGTGGCGCTGCTGCCGCCAGAACTCGCCCTCGCTCGTGAGCAGGCCGTCGCCGAGGACCGTCCCGAGCGATTCCTGAAACAGCTCGCCTTTGATATACCGCTGGTTCTCCTGTACGAGGACGTGCTCGACGAGTTCGGGGTCGCTCAGCTGGTAAAACGAGATGCCGCCGATGTCGTACTCGGCGACCGGACCGTACTCGCGGGCGACCTCGGTGACGAACGCGAGCGGGTCGTCCGCGTACCGAAGGGTGTGGTGGACCACGGGCTTCGACGGGGGACTCGGCGGTCGTTCTCGACCGCCTTGCGTCGCTTCTGACATGGATGAAGCTACGGGCGGAACCGGGATGGCGCTACTGCCGATGCCGGCCGGCCCTTTATATCGTGGTCAACCAAGTCGGCGACGCGACGCCGGCGGCCGTCACCCGAGCCGGTTCATCACGCGCGATTCGACCTTCCGGAGGTGTTCCGAGACGGTGCTCTGCGAGCAGCCGAGTTCGGCGGCGAGTTCCTCGACCGACACCCGACGCGGGATGTCGTAGTAGCCGCGCTCGACGGCGGCCTCGAGGACTTCGCGCTGGCGGGCGGTGAGGTCCGCGCGGACGCCGCCGCGGACCGGTTCGTAGTCCGAGAGGCCGTCCACGCAGAACGCGTCGGTGAGCGAGTCGGGCAGCGACGCGACCGCGCCCGAGAGCTGCGCGTGGCTCCCGAGGACGTTGACGACGACGCCCTCGCGGGTGAGCCGAATCGGCGTGTCGAGAAGCAGGTCGTGTTCGTCCACGAGTTCGAGGAGCCGGCGCACGTCGTCGTCGGGGACGAGATGAACGTGGCAGACGACGCCGCCGTCGGCCGTCTCGCCCGCGTCGAAATCGACGATATCGGGGTGGTCGGCCAGCCGCGCCTCGATGTCCGGCGGCGCGTCTTCGAGGACGCAGAGTTCGACCACGGTTCCGTCGGGCCGGAGCCGCAGGTCGCGAAGCTCCCCGCGCGGGTGTCGGCCGTCGACCGCGAACACGTCGTACGGGCTCCCGAACGGGTTCTCGTCGGCGTCGAAGTGGGCCCGGAGACACTTCATGCGTTACATCCTTCCTCGCGCCGCCGAGGTATGCAAGTTACTCTCCGACGCGGACCGTCTCGTTCCCCCGCGCTCTCCTCCGGACCGGCCGCCGCTCCCCGACCGCAACCACGGGCAACGCTTGCCGTAACTGACGGTTATTCCTCTGTCGAAGATTATGCACCTCATACATGAATCGAGGCTTCCGCACGCTCGGCCTCCACGCCGGACAGGACCCGGACCCGGCGACAGGGGCCCGCGCCCCGCCGCTCTATCAGACCACGTCGTACGTCTTCGACGACGCGGACCACGCCGCGGACCTGTACGCCCTCGAAGCCGACGGCGACGTCTACTCCCGCATCTCCAACCCGACGACCCGCATCCTCGAACGCCGCCTCGCCGCCCTCGAATCGGGCGTCGACGCGGTCGCCACCGCCTCCGGGATGGGCGCGCTCGACGCGCTCACGACCGTCCTCGCGTCGGTCGGCGACAACGTCGTCCTCTCGGAGGACATGTACGGCGGCACGGCCTCGTACTTCTCGAAGACCGCCGTCAGGCGCGGCGTCGAATCCCGGACCGTCGAGACGCTCGACGTGGACGCCTACGAAGCGGCCATCGACGACGACACCGCCTTCGTCCACGTCGAGACGGTGGCGAACCCCTCGCTGAAGACGCCGGACTTCGAGGCCATCGCCGAGGTCGCCCACGAGAACCGCGTCCCGCTCGTCGTTGACAACACGTTCGCCACGCCCGCGCTCTGTCGCCCCATCGAACACGGCGCGGACATCGTCTGGGAGTCGACGACGAAGTGGCTCCACGGCTCCGGCACGACCGTCGGCGGCGTCGTCGTCGACGGCGGCACCTTCCCGTGGGACGCGGCCGACTACGACGAGCTCTCCGGCGAGAACCCCGCCTTCGGCGTCGATTTCGTCGAGCGGTTCGGCGAGCGCGCCTTCGCCGAGACCGTCCGCCAGCGCGCCGTCCGGAGCACCGGCAGTTGCCAGTCGCCGTTCGACGCCTGGCAGACGCTTCAGGGCGTCGAGACGCTCGCGCTCCGGATGCGCGCCCACTGCGAGAACGCCCGGCAGGTCGCCGAGTTCCTCCGCGACCGCGACGGCGTCGCGTGGGTCACCTACCCCGGCTTCGAGGACCACGAGACCCACGACCTCGCCTCGGAGTACCTGCAGGGCGGCTACGCCGGCATGGTCACCTTCGGCCTCGACGGCGCGGACGACGAGGCGGCCTACGGAGCCGCCAAGACCGTCTGCGAGTCGGTCGACCTCGTGAGCTTCCTCGCCAACATCGGCGACGCGAAGACGCTTCTCATCCACCCCGCGTCGACCACGCACGCCCAGCTCTCGATGGACGAACAGCGCGCCGCGGGCGTCGCGCCCGACATGCTCCGACTGTCGGTCGGCATCGAGGACGCCGCCGACATCATCGCCGACCTCGACCAGGCAATCGAACACGCCCTGCGTCAGCAGGCCGACGGGGGGTCGGAGGAGCCATGAGCCGCACGCGAACCACGCCCGGTCGCCGGGTCGAATCCGACGTGGTCGACATCGGCGAACACGAGTTCGAGTCGGGCGAGATACTGCCCGACCTGCAGGTCGCCTACGAGGCCTACGGCGAGTTCGACGGGCAGAACGCGGTCCTCGTCTGTCACGGTCTCACCGGGAGCCAGCACGTCGCCGGCCACGGCACCGAGTCGGGCGTCTCCGGGCAGGCCCGCGCGTGGTGGGGCGACATCGTCGGACCGGGCAAGGCGCTCGACACCAACGACTACTACGTCATCTGCGTGAACGTCCCGGGGTCGTGTTACGGCACGAGCGGCCCGGCGAGCGAGGGTCCCGACGGCGAGCCGTGGGGCACGGACTTCCCGCCGGTCACCGTCCACGACTGGACCCGCGCCCAGCGCCGCCTGCTCGACCACCTCGGCGTCGGCCGCCTCCACGCCGTCGTCGGCGGCTCCGTCGGCGGCATGAACGCCCTCGACTGGGCCGTGCAGTTCCCCGACGACGTGGAGCGCCTCGCCGTCGTCGCCTCGGCGGCCCGCCTCGATTCGCAGTGTCTCGGCATCGACGCCGTCGCCCGCCGTGCCATCACCTCGGACCCGAACTGGAACGGCGGCGACTACTACGGCGAGGACCGCGCCTCGCCCGACGCGGGCCTCGGACTCGCCCGCCAACTCGGCCACCTGATGTACCTCTCGAAGGACTCGATGGAGCGCAAGTTCGGCCGGCGCTCCGCGGGCCGCGGCGACCGCGGCGACGCCTTCCCGTCGGACCCCGCGGCCGCGTTCTTCCCGTACCGCGAGGTCGAGTCCTACCTCGACTACCAGGCCGAGAAGTTCGCCGAGCGCTTCGACGCCAACTCGTACCTGTACCTCACGCGCGCCATGGACGACTTCGACCTCTCGGAGGGTTACGAGTCCGACGCGGCCGCCCTCGCCGCCTTCGAGGGCGAGTCGCTCCTCGTCTCCTTCACCGGCGACTGGCACTTCACGACCGAGCAGTCGGAGTCGCTGGCGGGCGCGTTCCGCCGCGTCGACGCGCCGGTCGCCCACCACGTCGTCGAGTCCGACCACGGCCACGACGCCTTCCTCGTCGAACCCGAGAAGGTCGGGCCGCCGCTCGGCGACTTCGTCGACGAGGGCGTCGCGGGCCGCGCCGTGACCGACACCGCGACCGACGGCGGCGAACCCGACGAGGAGAAGGACTTCGCACCGGTTCACTCCTCTTTGTTCTCGCGCTGACGGTCCGGCCGTCGTCCCGCCTGCTGCCCGGCAGTCTTCCTCTTTCGCGTCGGTCCCGCGTCGCAGAAGCCGGCGGGAATTGCGACCGACACCCCGCTTTACCCCCGTTCGATTCGACGTTCGGGTATGAGCGACGACGACAGCCCGGGCTTCCACACTCGGAGTCTCCACGCCGGACAGAGCCCCGATTCCGCGACGGGCGCGCGCGCCCCGCCGCTGTACCAGACCACCTCGTACGTCTTCGAGGACGCCGCCGACGCCGCCGCGCAGTTCGCCCTCGAAAAGCCGGGACACATCTACTCGCGGCTGATGAACCCGACCGTCGGGATGCTGCAGGAGCGCCTCGCGTCGCTCGAAGGCGGCGTGGGCGCGGTCGCGACCTCGTCCGGGATGGCCGCGTTCGACCTCGCCACCTTCCTGCTCGCCTCTGCCGGCGACAACATCGTCTCCGCGTCGTCGCTGTACGGCGGGACCTACACCTACCTCACCCACACCGTCGAGCGCCGCGGCGTCACGACCCGGTTCGTCGACACCCTCGACGTTGACGCCTACGAGGAAGCCATCGACGACGACACCGCGTTCGTCCACCTCGAGACCATCGGCAACCCGGCGCTCGTGACGCCGGACATCGAGGCCATCGCCGAGGTCGCCCACGACCACGGGACGCCGCTGTTCGTGGACAACACGTTCGCCACGCCGTACCTCTGTAACCCCATCGAGCACGGCGCGGACCTCGTCTGGCAGTCCACGACGAAGTGGATTCACGGGGCCGGAACGACCATCGGCGGCATCCTCATCGACGGCGGCACCTTCCCGTGGGACGAGTACGCCGACGACTACCCCGAAATCGCGAAGCCGAACCCGGCGTACCACGGCGTCAACTTCGACGAGACGTTCGGCCCCGCCGGCTTCACCTACGCCGGCATCGCCCGCGGCCTGCGCGACCTCGGCAACTCCCAGTCGCCGTTCGACGCGTGGCAGACGCTCGAAAAGCTCGAATCGCTCCCGCTTCGGATGCGCGCGCACTGCGAGAACGCGCAGGCCGTCGCGGAGTTCCTCGACGACCACGAGAAGGTGTCGTGGGTGAACTACCCCGGCCTCGAATCCCACGAGACCCACGAGGAGGCCTCGAAGTACCTCGACGGCGGCTACGGCGGCATGATTACCTTCGGCCTCACCGACGGCTACGAGGCGGCCAAGGGCACCGTCAACAACGTCGAACTCGCGTCGCTCCTCGCCAACGTCGGCGACGCGAAGACGCTCGTCATCCACCCGTCGTCCACCACCCACCAGCAGCTCACGGAAGACGAACAGGCCGCCGCGGGCGTCACGCCCGACATGGTCCGCCTGTCGGTCGGCATCGAGGACGTCGACGACATCATCGACGACCTCGACCAGGCGATTCGCGCCGCGTCGAACTGAACTGAGCGCGCTCCCCTCGGGCGAGTCGTTTCCGGCCGCCGCGTCGGCGAACTGGCCGACCACCGACCGCCGTTCCTTTTATTCCCGCGCCAGTAGGTACCTCCGTGGTAGAAGCACTCCTCTTCGTCGGTCTCCTGGTGGCAGTGTTCGTCGGGTTCAACATCGGCGGCTCGTCCACGGGGGTCGCCTTCGGTCCCGCGGTCGGGAGCGGTGTGCTCGGCAAACTCGCCGCAGCGGCCCTGATGACGGGGTTCGCGCTCCTCGGCGGGTGGACGCTCGGGAGGGAGGTCGTCGCCAAGATGGGCGGCGAAATCGTCCCGCAAAGCGAGTTCACCCTCGCGGCGAGCGTCGCCGTCCTCTTTTTCGTCGGCCTCGCGCTGTTGGTCTCTAACACCTTCGGCGTCCCCGCCTCCACGTCGATGACGGCGGTCGGGGCCATCGCGGGCCTCGGCCTCGCCAACGGGTCGCTCGACTCCGGCGTGATGCTCGAAATCATCTCGTGGTGGATCGTCGCGCCCGTCATCGCCTTCTGGATCTGCGCGGTCATCGGTCGGTACATCTACCCGTATCTCGACGCGTGGCTCAAACTCGACCAGAGCCCCGGTGCCCTCGTCAGGCTCGACCGCGACGGCGGCGTTCCGCGACCGCGACTCGGGCCGAACACGACGTACCGCGAGTTCGGAAGCACCGTCCTCGTCGTCGTCGTCGCCTGTTACATGGCGTTCTCCGCGGGCGCGTCGAACGTCGCCAACGCGGTCGCCCCGCTCGTCGGCAACGGCGCGCTCGAGATGAACACGGGCATCCTCGTCGCCGGCGGCGCCATCGGGCTCGGCGCGTTCACCATCGCCCGTCGGACGCTCGACACCGTCGGCAACGACCTCACGCAGTTGCCCATCCTCGCGGCGCTCATCGTCGAGACGGTGAGCGCGTCGCTCATCTCCTTCCTGTCGGCCATCGGTATCCCCGCCAGCCTCGCCGTGAGCGCGACGATGTGCATCGTCGGCCTCGGCTGGGGACGGGCGACCCGAACCGTCACTCTCGGCGAGGCCCTGAGCGGCGGCGAGGCCCCGCAGGTATCGGTCAACGCACTCACCGTCGAGCGCGAGGACGAGGTGCCGAAGATGGGCGAGGAAGCGCCCGACGAACTCTCCGCGCAGGACCTGTTCGACCCCGGAACGACCGGGCGGGTCATCTTCTTCTGGATGCTCACGCCCTCGCTTTCGGCCCTCGCGTCGTACGCGCTGTTCTCCGCTGGCGTTATCTGAAGCGTTCAATCGCCGCGTCCGTCAATCCGGAACTATCACGGTCAACAATGTAACAAACGGGCGGCCGCCGCCGCGGCGCGGGTCGAATTCGGCGCACGGAACAGCAAAGTCTAATGGGGTGGCCTTCGAATCCTCTGTCGATGCCCACGGTAACCTACCTCAACTACGAAGTTCTCGACGACAACGGCTGGGACCTCGACGACGACGACCTCTTCGAGCAGGCCGCGGACGCCGGTCTCGACGCCGAAGACTACGGTGAGATGGAAGTCAACCAGGGCGAGTACATCCTGGAAGCCGCCGAGGCCCAGGGCTACGACTGGCCCTTCAGCTGCCGCGCAGGTGCCTGTGCGAACTGTGCGTCCATCCTGAAGGAGGGCGAAATCGAGATGGACATGCAGCAGATTCTCTCCGACGAGGAGGTCAACGACAAGAACGTCCGTCTCACCTGCATCGGTTCGCCGGTCGAGGACGAGGTCAAGATCGTCTACAACGCGAAGCACCTCGACTACCTGCAGAACCGCGTCATCTAAGGCGCTATCCCGAACATTTCTTTCGACGCGTCGCACCCGTGACCGACGGGTACACCGTTTCCGCCCCCGTCCGAGCCGAGAGGCCGACAGCGATTTGTCCCGCCGACCGGTCGCTCCACCCGTGTCGAGAGCCACGACCGTCGTCCGCGAACTCCGCCCCGACGATTCGCTCCCGAGCGAAGCGACTGAACTCGGTCGACTCGGGCTCTTTCTCGCCTGTCTCACGGTGGCGAGCGCGGCCAGCTACTGGGTCGCGCTCAGGCTCCGCGGCGTCCCGATAGTCGGCACGCTCGCGTCGCCGAACGTCGCCGGCCTCGCGGTTCCGACGCTGGTCTACGCGCGCCATCGCGGCGTCTCGCTTTCGTTCGGGCTTCCCGGGCGCTCCCGACTGGCCGACGCGGCGGCGACGGTTCTCGCTCCCGCGCTCGCCGTCGTCGCGACGAGCGTTCTCTTCGCGGCCGGGTTCGACGCCTCGCTCGCCGCGCTCCTCGGGTGGACGTACCACCCGGAAGCGTCGGTCGCGACGGCGGCGGTTCGGACCGCCGAAGACGCGGCACTCGCCGGCCTCGGGTTCGGGATTCTCGTCGCGGCGGTGTTCGACCTCGCCTCGTCGCGGGTCGGACTCTCGTCCGCGCGCGCCGTCGCTGCGACGGCCGCGCTCGTGACGTTCTTTCGTTCGGTGCTCCGCGACGCCGCCTTCACGCTCGTCGTCTTCCCGAAACCCTGGCGGGTCGGCGTCGTCTCGCTTCTCCTCGTCGCCGCCGTCTGCGGCTGTGTCGCGGTCGGCGTGACGTATCGAAGCGCGGTCGAGCGGTCGATTCGACCCCTCTCGCGCCCGACGCTCGCTCCCGCGTTCGCCTTCGGACTGCTCGCCGTGGCCGCGCTCGGAACCGTCTTCGCCGACGTTCCCGGCAGCGTCGAACACGCCCTGTGGGCGCTCGCGTTCGGCGTGGCCGCCCTCGGCTTCGGCCGCTCGAAGTCGGCGTGGGTTCCCGCGGCCGCGATGGCACTGTTCTCGCTTTCGATTCGGCTCGTCGGCTTCGTCGAACTCGCGTTGTTCTGACCCGCCGCCGGGGTCGGTTTCAGGATTGATACCCGTCCCGAACACCTAACTCCCCTGCCCCCAGTCTGCGGGTATGTTCGGTATCGGAACGCTCCCCGACCTCCTGCGGTTGGTGGTGCTCCCCGTCCTCGCGTGGACCGCGGTACGCGACGTCCGCACGCGGCGCGTCCCCAACGTCGTCTGGTATCCGCTCGCGGCGCTGGGGCTCGTCCTGCTCGCGTGGGAACTCCTCGGCCACCTGCCGCCGGAGACGGTGCTCGACCGGCTGTACCTGATTCGCGTCGGCGTGAGCGTCTGTTTCGTCGTCCCGCTTTCGTACCTGTTCTGGCGGCTCGGCGGCTTCGGCGGCGCGGACGCGAAGGCGCTCATGGTGTTCGCCGTCCTGCTCCCGACGTTCCCCAGTTACGTCGTCGCCGGGACGGAGTTCCCGCTCGCCGCCACCCGCCTCGGCGTCTTCTCGATGACGATTCTCACGAACACGGTCATCGTCGGCCTCGCCTACCCGCTGTTCCTCGCCGCCAGGAACCTCGCCGACGGCGAGTTCGAGTTCCCCATCTCGTTCGTCGGCCGTCGCGTCTCCGTGGGGTCGCTCTCGGCGGCCCACGGCCGCCTGTTCGAGTCGCCCGAGGGAATCACGCGGAACGGACTGGACCTCGACGCGCTCCGGATGTACCTCCGCTGGCGCGGCCTCACGCTCGCGGACCTGCGTTCGGACCCGGACGCCCTCCGCGACCCCGACAGCATCGGCGAGACGTTCGACCCGACGGACGGCGCGGTCCACCGCGCGGCAACCGACGGCGGCGCGTCGCCCGACCTCGACGACGAGGATGCGGTAGACGGCGATACGGACGCCGGCGCTGGAGGCGACGCCGCCGCAGCCGACGCGGACGCGTCGTTCGACGACCCGTGGGGCGCGGCCCGCTTCCTCGACAGCATCGAGGGCACCGCCTACGGCACCTCGCCCGAGAAACTCCGCGGCGGACTG
Source organism: Haloferax gibbonsii (assembly GCF_001190965.1). Taxonomy (NCBI): domain Archaea; kingdom Methanobacteriati; phylum Methanobacteriota; class Halobacteria; order Halobacteriales; family Haloferacaceae; genus Haloferax; species Haloferax gibbonsii. Next base: position 2,918,526 of record NZ_CP011947.1, on the reverse strand, counting down.
GAACTCGTGACGACTCGCGAGTCGGTGTGGATTTCGCCGGGCATCCCGTTTCTCGTCCCCATGTTCGTCGGTCTCGTCGTTGCGTTCGTCTACGGCGACATCCTCTTCGGCGTCCTCGGTGCGCTCGGTATCGTCTGAGCACGCGGGGGAGAGTCGGGCGTCGTTTCCGCGCGGCGACGCACAAGAGATAACCCCGGCCACCGCGTGACCCGAATCATGACCGTCGATGTCGACTTCGGCGAGGACGGCCTCGTCCCCGCCGTGGCGCAGGACGCCGACTCCGGAGAGGTGCTCATGCTGGCGTACGTCTCGCCCGAGGCGCTCGACCGAACCGTCGAGACGGGCCGGGCGCACTACTACTCGCGGAGCCGCGACGAACTCTGGGAGAAAGGGGCTTCGAGCGGCCACACACAGGAGATTCGGGAGGTCCGCGTCGACTGCGACGCCGACACCCTGCTGTACCTCGTCGACCAGAACGTCGGCGCGTGCCACACCGGCCACCGGTCGTGTTTCTACCGCACCGTCGAGGGCGAGAACGTCGGCGAGCGCGTCTTCGACCCCGACGCGGTCTACGGCGACGAGTGACCGATGCGAGCCGAGCGATGACGGGCGCGACCGCTCCGCCGACCGTCGCCACGACCGCGACCGACGGGTCGACCGACCGATGACCGCGGTCGCCGGCCGATGCTGAACGTCAATCCGGTTTCCGTGGTCGCCATCGTCGTGGGGCTGGGCTGTTTCGCCCTCGGCGGCCGGCTGCTCAAGAGCGCCGCGGCCGCCCGTCGGGTCGCCCGCTCCGACGACCCGGAGTTCGTCCTCGACCCGACCCGCGAGGACCCGCCGGACGACGAACTCGGCGGCGACGACCTCGAACGCGGCTTCATGCTGTTGGTGTTCGGCGCGCTGGCGCTCCTGTTCGCGGCGATTAGCCTGTGAGTGGCGCGCGAAAAGAGACTCCTTCTCCCCGGTGCTATCGCCGAGTTACAGCGTCGCAACCGCGGTTCGAAGCGCGTCGGCGGCGTCCTCGGCGAGTTCGGTCGCGCGTTCCTCGGAGCGACCCTCGGCGTAGACGCGGACTTTCGGCTCGGTTCCCGAGGGGCGGACGAGCACCCACGCGTCGCCGTAGTCGAGGCGATAGCCGTCGGTCGTGTTCGGCGTCGCGTCGGCGGATTCCGCGTAGTCGGCGGCGGCGTTGAGCATCGCCGTCAACTCGGCTTCCTCGTCGTATTCGAGGTTGATGCGGACGTTGTAGTAGTCCTCGTAGGGCGCGACGAGTTCGCTCGGCGGGCGCTCGGCGACGAGTTCGAGGAACTTCGCCGCGATGTACGCGCCGTCGCGGACGAGGCGGTAGTTGGGGTAGAACACTCCCCCGTTACCCTCGCCCGCGATGGGGACGTTCCGACCCTCGCGCCAGAGTTCGCGGATGCGGGTGATGAGGTTCGTCGCGCCGATGGGCGTGAGTTCGAGGTCGGCTCCGACCTCCTCGCAGACGTCGACGAGGCGCTGGGAGACGTTCACCGCGGAGACGGTCGCGTCGCCCGGTTCGAGGGCGGCGGCCGCGAGGGCGGCCAGCGACGCCTCGCCGGAGATGCACTCGCCGCGCTCGTTCACGAAGACGGCCCGGTCGGCGTCGCCGTCGTGGGCGATTCCCACGTCGGCGTCGGTCGCGCGGACGAGTCGTTCGAGGTCGCTGAGGTTCTCGGGAACCGGCTCGGACTGGCGGCCGGGGAAGTGGCCGTCTGGCTGGGCGTTGACCGTGCGGACCTCGCAGCCGAGTTCGCGGAGGAAGTCGGGCGTGACGAGCGACCCGGCGCCGTGGCCGGGGTCGAGCGCGACTGTGAGGTTCGCGTCGGCGATTTTCTCGCGGTCGACGCTGGCGAGGAGGTCCTCGCGGTAGTCGTCGTTCGCCGTCTCGACGCGCCGGGTCTTCCCGACGGCGTCCCACTCGGCCACGTCGAACTCCTCGGCGAGGATGTGGTCTTCGATGCGCTCTAACTCCTCGACGGCGAGTTCGACGCCGTCGTCGCCGACGAGTTTGACGCCGTTGAACTCCGGGGGGTTGTGCGAGGCCGTGATGACGACGCCCGGAACGCCCTGGTTCTCGCAGTACCGGACCGCGGCGGGGGTGGGGACGACGCCGAGGTCGTCCACGTCGACGCCGACGCTCGCCAGCCCGGACTCGGCGGCGTTGACGAACATCTCACCCGTCGTTCGGGTGTCGCGTGCGATGGCGACCCGGTCTGCGTTCCAGACCGTGCCGGCGGCCTTGGCGACGCGGAGGACGAACTCCGGTGTGAGGCTCTCACCCACCACGCCGCGGGTGCCGCTGGAACCGAAGAGTTTCATTGAGTGTGTGTGCACCCCGGCGCGACAAAGCCGTTCCGAACTGGTGGCTCGCTCGGTCCGTTCGTCGCCCGATTCGCGTCGCCCACTCCGGGGTGTCGCACCCGGGTCGTCGTATTCGGTATCTCGGTCGCCGTATCCGGTGCGTTTACGCACGTCGCTCGCCCACGGTGGCGTATGTTCCCGGAGTTCGAAGTCGTCCCCGCGGTCGACATGCAAGACGGCGAGGTCGTCCAACTCGTACAGGGCGAACGCGGCACCGAGAAGACCTACGGCGACCCGGTCGAGGCCGCCCGCCGCTGGGTCGACGCCGGCGCGGAGACGCTCCACCTCGTGGACCTCGACGGCGCGTTCGAGGGCGAGCGGAAGAACGCCCCGGCGGTCGACGCCGTCCTCGACGCGGTCGACGTGCCGCTCCAACTCGGCGGCGGCATCCGCACCGCCGACGACGCCCGCGACCTGCTGGACCGCGGCGTCGACCGCGTCATCCTCGGCACCGCGGCCGTCGAGAACCCCGACATCGTCGCCGAACTCGCCGAGGACTACCCCGACGGCGTGATGGTCAGCCTCGACGCGAAAGACGGCGAGGTCGTCGTCTCCGGCTGGACCGAGGGCACCGGCCTGGACCCCGCCGAGGCGGCCGCCCGGTACGAGGAACTCGGCGCGGCGGCCATCCTCTTCACCGACGTGGACGTCGAGGGACAGCTCGAAGGCGTCCACCTCGAGACGACCTCGGCGGTCGTCGACGCGGTCGACATCCCCGTCGTCGCCTCCGGCGGCGTCGCCTCGCTCGACGACGTCCGCGCGCTCCGCGAGGCGGGCGCGGCGGCGACCGTCGTCGGCACCGCGCTCTACGAGGGGCGGTTCACGCTCGAAGAGGCGATGGAGGCGTAGTCGCCGACGAGACGCGCCGCACCGAGGCGCTATCCGTCCAGATACGCGAGAACGGCCGCGGCGAGGCTCTCGACGGTCCCGTAGACGCCGACGGCGACGAACAGCGCGCCGATAATCGCGGTCTCGGGACGCGAGGTCGCGAGGAACGGCCCCGAGAGGACGAGCATACTGACAGTCACCACGTCGCGTTTCGGGCTGGCGGTCGCTCCGCGCCGCATCAGGCGCTCGCCTCCGGACGACTCGATTCCAGTCGCATCGGTCGGTTATCGCCCACTCAGGACGCCTCCGCCGAGAACCGCCGCGCCGACCGCGAGCGTCACCAGTGCGACGCCGAGCGCGACAGCCACCCCGGACCGGGCGGTGAGCAGGAGTCCCCCGACGCAGATGGTGTAGCCCACCACCAGCGCTCCCTTTCGCTGCATACCCCACGGTACACGTCCGAAACCATGAACGTCCGTCAGACGCGCGTCTGACGCTGCGGCGGGCTGCGGTCGCCTCCGCACGACGAGAATCCCTATATGCGCGGCCCGCTTCGAACGCGACATGAGCGACGCCGACCGACGCGCGGCCGTCTCCCGCGAGACGTCCGAGACGACCATCGACGTGACGCTGTCCATCGACGGCGACGGCGACGCGGTCGTCGACACCGGTATCGGGTTCTTCGACCACATGCTGGAGGCCTTCGCCAAACACGGCCTGTTCGACCTGACCGTCCAGTGCGACGGCGACCTCCACATCGACGACCACCACACCGTCGAGGACGTGGCCATCGTCCTCGGCGAGGCGTTCACCGAGGCGCTCGGCGACAAGCGCGGCATCGTCCGCTACGCCGACCGCAAGGTCCCGCTCGACGAGGCCGTCGCCTCCGTCGTCGTGGACGTGTCGGGCCGCCCCTTCTTCGAGTTCTCCGGGGAGTTCTCACAGCCCTACGTCGGCGAGTTCACCAGCCACATGGCCGAACACTTCGCGATGTCGCTGTCGATGAACGCCGGACTCACGCTCCACGCGGGCGTCGAGGGCGACAACGCCCACCACGAGGTCGAGGCGCTGTTCAAGGCGCTCGCACGCTCGCTCGACGACGCGACCCGCGTGGACCCGCGGCGCTCCGACACGCCGAGTACCAAAGGAAAACTGTAGTCGCCAGTCCGCCCCGTTCTCCCCGACCTCCCGCACTCGACTCTCAGGGTCGCCGGAGCGTCCCCGAGTCGTCGACGAGCAGACCGCGTTCGACCGCGTAGTCGAAGATATCGGCGACCTCGTCGTCCTCGAGGTCGTACGCGCCGGACGCCAGCGCCTCGACTTCCGCCCGCTCGACGGGGAACTCGCGGTTCTGGAGGATGCGAATGACCTTTCGGAACTTCGGCGGCTCCTCGCTCCGGTCGGGCGACCCGCCGCTGGTTCCAGCCTCACCGTCGGCGTCCGACTCGGCCTCCCCGTCGGTCGCTTCGGCTTCGTCGTCGGTCTCGTCGGTCTCCCGGGCGGCACCGTCGGACTCCTCGGTTTCGGTCTCGGTTTCGGTGTCGCCGTCGTCGTCCGCGTCGTCTCCCGAGACCCCGTGGTCGTCGGCCTCGTCGGGCGAGTCGTGATCGGCCGGCTCCGGCGGCGTCGGCGCGGGGTCGACCGCGTTCACGTCGACCGAGGCGGCCTCGCCGCCCGACCCGCTCGCGGTCCGCTCCGGTGCCGCGGACGCGCCCGTCTCGGCCCGCGCGTCGTCGGGTACGTCGACGCCGGCGTCGACGCCGAGTCGGGAGAGAAGCGGCGCGATGACCTCGCTCAGCGTCTCCTCGCAGTGTTCGCAGAGGACGACGCGGCGCTGGTCGTCGGCCGGCGTCAACTCCGGCGGCAGTACCTCGAACACGCCGACGGCGTCGGTCCCACAGAAATCGCAGGTGCGTAGCTCGCGCATGCACGACGGGTATCCGCGCCGACGGTTAAACCCACTCCCCGGCCGCGGCGTCGGTCGCCTGCCCGCGGCGTCGTCCACCCGACGCCCGCGCGACGCCTCCAGTCAGCCGCCGTCGGCGACGTACCACTTAATGCACCCGCCCGCAAATCCCCCGACCAACGAATGTTCGACGAGATTATGGAGAAGTTCGAGGGCAGCCCGAGCCAGCAGGCCGTCATCCGGCTCCTCCTGGAGCGGGGCTTTTCCGTCAACGACCAGGGACGGGTCGTCTCGGGCGGCATCGAGATACCGAACACCGGCATCGCCCGCGAGGCCGACGTGGACAGGCGAGTCGTCGACTCGACCACCGACGCCATCCTCGCCGACGAGGAGCTTCGGCGAATCTTCCAGAACATCTCGTCGATTCCGAGTCTGATGGACCTCGCGCCGGTGCTCAACCTCTCCGTGCTCACCGTCGAGGTGGCCGACGCCGACGAGCCCGGCATCGTCGCCACCGTCACCTCGAAGCTCGCCGACGCGGGCATCTCGATTCGCCAGACGATAAGCGAGGACCCCGAGTTCACCGACGACCCGAAGCTCTACATCATCACCGACGAGCCGATTCCCGGCGACCTGCTCAACGACCTGTCGAACCTCGAATTCGTCCGCCGCATCATCATCGCCTGAGCCGGCCCGTCGGCTCGCGAATGTTCTGTCAACGCAGCAATAAGATTCTTGTAACTTCACGTGGTAGCTGTTCGCATGGTGTCCATGCGCAGTTGCATGTGCTGTGGTGAGCCGATTTCCGAGACGCGCCACCTCTGCGGCGTCTGCATCCAAAACGGGTGTACGTCGTACGCGGACGCCTGCGGACAGTAGCAGTCGCGCGTCGTCTCCCGCCCGAACACCCGTCGCCCTCGGCCGGCCCTCGCCGACCCCATGCCGTCCGGGCCGGGCCGACGACGCCCCGGTGCGAACGCTTTTCCACGCCGCGACGCCAACTCGGTGGCATGACCGACGCCTATCGAACCGTCGCCGGCCGGGCCGACGCCCGCTTCGAGGTCAACGGCTCGGAGTTCATCGGCTACGTCTCCCCCGCGGAGACGGTCGAGGAGGCGGAGGCGTTCGTCGCCGAAATCGAGGAGCGCCACCCCGACGCCACCCACAACGTCCCCGCCTACCGGGTGCCCGCCGGGTCGGCCTCGTCGTCGGTTCCCGGCGGGGGGAACGTCATGCTCCGCGAGTACCAGAGCGACGACGGCGAGCCGAGCGGCTCGTCGGGAAAACCGGCGCTCAACGTTCTCGTCCAGCAGGACGTGCGCAACGTCGCCGCCGTCGTGACGCGCTACTACGGCGGCACCAACCTCGGCGTCGGCGGCCTCGCCCGCGCGTACTCCCGGGCCGTCAAGGAGGCGCTCGACGCGGCTGGCGTCGTCGAGGAGATTCCTCACGAGCGATTCACCGCGACCGTCGAGTACGACGACTCGGGGAGCGTCCGCGGGCTCCTAGAGAGCGCGGGCGTCGAGTTCGAGGCCGCCTACGAGGCCGACGTGTCGTTCGAGGTCCGCGTTCCCGTCGAGGACGGGGCGGACCTCCGCGACCGCATCAGAAGCGCGACCAGCGGCCGCGCGGACATCGAGTAGCGCGGTCGCGGGGTTCTTTTCGGTTCAGTCGGTCGGTTCTACCTGTTCCGGCGGCGTCGGTGCGGCCCGCTCGCGCGTCTCGCGGCGGTTCTTCACGGCGAGCGCGCCGAACAGCACCCCACCGACCGCGCGCATGGCGAGGTCGACGGCGACCGTGTCCGGGACGGTCCCGACGAGTCCGAGGAAGCTCCCGAGGTCGAACGCGGCGTTCAACAGGAGCATCGGGGCCATGAGCAGGAACGCCGAGAGGGCGAACAGGGCGCGTTCGGCCTGCGATACGCGGCCGTAGAGGTAGCCGATGACGGTCGCGCCGAGTCCGATGACGCCGATGAAGACGCCCGCGACCGGGATGACCACCTCGGGAACGAAGTAGCCGACCTCGGCCACGTCGGCGAACGTGATGACCGCCGCGGACTCGCCCCGTCCGCGGAGGAGCAGGATGCCCGGGGTGAGGGCGAAGGCGAACGGTACGATGGCCTTGTTGAGCGACAGCGAGAACGCCTTCGTCCCGGTCCGGAACGGATTGGACCGGGCGATGCCCGAGGCGGCGTACGCCGCGACCGCCACCGGCGGTGTGATGTCCGCTATCACCCCGAAGTAGAGGATGAACAGGTGGGCCGCGAGCAGCGGGATGTCGGAGGACTGCGCGATAGCCGGCCCGAGCAGCGAGACGAGGATGATGTACGTCACCGTCGTCGGCATGCCCATGCCGAGGATGATGGAGGCGATGGCGGTGAAAAGCAACAGGAGGACGATAGAGCCGCCGGCGACCGCCTTGATGAGCGCGGTCAGGTTCGGGCCGAGGCCGGTCGCGCTGACGACGCCGGGGATGATGCCCGCGGCGGCGACGGCGACGACGACCTCGGTCGAGGTGCGCGCGCCGGAGTCCATCGACTTCCCGATGAACGTCACGTAGCGGAAGACGTTCAGGTCGGACAGCGACGGCCGCGAGACGGCGTTGGCGACGTTGTCGGCCGCCTCGTCGACCGCGTCGTCGAACTCCAACAGCGGCGAGTCGAGCGCCGGTCGGACGAGCATCACGACGAGGCTGACGAAGATGGCGATGATGCCGAGGTCGCCCGCGGCGGCGAAGAGCGCGGCGGTCGCGCCGAGCGGTTCGCCGCTTCCACCCGTGACCGCGTCGATGACGCCGACGCCGGTGGTGACGTACGACCCGAGTTGCGCGACGAACGCCGCCGCGATAGCGCCCAAGAGGGGCACGCGGGTCCGCTCGCTGTACGCCGCGACGACGGACAGGAGCGCCATGATGGCGATGAGCGTGAACCACGCCGAGCGCGCGACCGTCAGGCGCTCGACCAGCAGGTAGTACATGAGCAACACGAGCGGGATGAGGTAGAACCACCCGCGGACGAGGTGCTTTCCGAGGTCGACGACCTCGGAGCGGTCGAGGCCACCGATGCCGGCCCGCGTCGCTTCGAGGTGGACCATCACCCACACGCCGAAGAAGAACACCACGGCGGGGATGGCCGCCGCGATGATGATGTCGGAGAAGGGGACGCCGATGAACTCGATCATGAGGAACGCCGCCGCGCCCATCACCGGCGGGAGAATCTGCCCGCCGGAGGACGCGGAGGCCTCGACGGCCCCGGCGAACTCGGAGCGGTAGCCGGAGCGCTTCATCAGCGGGATGGTGAACGCGCCGGTCGTCACCGTGTTGGCGATGGAAGAGCCCGAAATGGTTCCCATGAAGCCGGACGCGAGGATGGACGCCTTCGCCGGGCCGCCCTTGCGGGTCCCGGTCGCGGCGTACGCGAGGTCGATGAACCACTGGCCGGCCCCCGACATCTCCAGGAACGCCCCGAACAGGATGAAGATGTAGATGAACTGCACGGAGACAGTGACCGGGATGCCGAAGACGCCGTTTTCGGTGTTGTACCAGAGGTTCTGGATGATGTTCGCCCACGACCCCTCGGGGATGGAGAGGACGCCGACCAGCGGCATCGACGGCGAGATGAGGTAGCCGAACCTCGCGTAGACGATGAACGAGGCGACGATGACCATCAGGTAGAACCCGAGCGAGCGGCGGGTCGCCTCCAGGACGAGGAGGACGCCGACCGCGCCGAGGAAGAACGGGTAGGACACGTCCGCGAAGGGGAGGACGCCGATGGCCGCGACGACCGCGTCGGCGAGGAAGCCGAGCGGGCCGAGCGTCTCGGACAGCGAGACGAACGGCGCGCCGAGGTACTCGGCGACCGTCCGGCCGGCTTCGAGGCCGAACACGCGGAGCCGCTGAATCTCGGACCACTCGAACACCATGTAGGCCGCCGTGGCGACGGCGAGCACGATAAACAGCAGGTCGAGCGGCGTCACGCGCTCGCGCTCCGGGTCGATCGCGAGCCATCGGACGAACCGGCGGATTCCCGCGGCACCGCGGGTGACCGGGTGGTCCTCACCGAGGTTCGACGCGAGGGTCGGAACGACGCGACTGAGTGCCGCGGCGAACCGACCGTGGCCGGTCGTCGCCGGGAAGAGGACGAACGCCAGCACGAGCGCGAAGGCGACGTGAATCGAGTTCACCTGCAGGAGTTGGAGCGAACCGAGCGACACCTCGCCGACGAGCGGTATCGTCGCGGCGAACTCGAAGCCGCGGGCGGCCAGCCACGACTGGAAGACGGAAAAGGAGATGGCGACGAGCGACGTGAGAATCGCCGCCCACCCCGAGAGCGTCCGCTTCCGGTCGATGCCCTCCAGCATCTCCTGTGCCTCTTCTTCGGATAGTTCTTCGTCGGTACTCGCTGCCTCGCGGTCGTCGTCAGCGGGCGACTCGCCGCCGTCGGTTCGAATCGGCGGGTCGGCCGCCAGCGCGTCGGTCTCCGGGACGGACCGGGAGGCGTCTTCGTCGTCGGGGTCGTCGGGTCGACCCTCGTCGTGTGTTCGGTTCATCGTTGGTCAGTGGAGGGCGGCGTCGAGGACGGAGCGGTGCGTGACGTACAGGCGGACCGAGCGCGCGTCGGAGAGCGCCACGAGGTCGTAGGTCCGGTCACCGACGTGTAGCTTGTGGCCGGCGATGCGGCCGGGCTTGACGTACAGGTCCTCGTAGCTCCCCTCGGGGTCGAAGACGAACGAGCCGTTTTCGGTCGTCACGTTCGCCCGAGCGGGCAGCCCCGCGCCGTAGGACTTGAACTCCATCTTGGTCATGACGAGTTCGCCGTCCTGAACCGCGTAGGCGTCGAGGACGCGCGTCTTCTCGACGCTGTGGGTGTATTCGAGCGCGACGGTCGTGTTCTCTTCGACCGGCATCGTCTGTAGTCGCTCGCCGGTCTCGGCGTCTTCGACGACGAGCACCTGTCCGGCCGGAACGGCGGCGCTCCCGCCGACGGCGACCGCCAGCACCGCGACTACGACGAGGAGACGTGTGGGAGTCGAATCAAGCATCGAAAGATGGGTAGGAAACCGCTGTTCGAAAGCGAAGCGAAGCGCCCGGGCTCAGCCGAAGTAGGCCTGCGCGCCGGGGTGGAGCTCGATGGACATGCCGTCCTGCGCGCTCTCCTTGGAGATGAAGTCCGTCTTGATGGTGAGTTCGTCGACGTTCTCGAAGATGGCGCTGGTGACCGATTCGACGGTCGATTCGGGCTGTTCGGCGTTGGTCGCAATCATCGCCTGAACGGAGACGGTCGGGGCGGGGTTCTCCAGTCCGTAGGTGCCCGACGGAACCTCGTCGTCGGCGTAGAACGGCGCGGCGTCCTTGACGGCCGTGCGGTTCTCGCCCTCGATGGGGACGATGCGCACGTCCTCGGTCGCGGCGAGTTCCTCGATAGCGCCGACCGGCCAGCCGCCGACGACGAACGCGGCGTCGATGTCGCCGTTCTTCAGCTGGTCGGAGGCCTGCGAGAAGCCGGTGTTCTGCTCGCTGTAGTCCGAGATGCCGAGGGCTTCGAGAATCTGGGTCGCGTTGACCTGCGTCCCGGAGCCGAGGTCGCCGGTGTTGATGGTCGCACCGGAGAGGTCGGACGGCGTCTCGATGCCCGTGTCGGCGAGCGTGACGACGTGAATCGTCTCGGGGTAGAGCGTGGCGACGCCGCGGAGGTTCTCGACGGGGCTACCCTGGAACGCCTCGATGCCCTCGCCGTTGCGGGCGAAGTAGGCGACGTCGTTCTGAATCAGCGCGAAGTCCGCGTCGCCGCGGGCGAGGCTGCCGACGTTCTCGACGGACGCGCCGGTGGACTGCACCTGAATCGTGAAGTCGGTCTGTCCCTCGATGACGGACTTGAACTCGTTCGAGAGGGGGTAGTACGTGCCGCCCGTCCCGCCGGCGTGCCACGAGAGTCGGCTCTCGGTGCCGCCGTTACCGCCGGATTCGGTCGTCGTCTCCTCGGCGGTGGTGGTATCTTCGCCACCGGATTCGGTCGTCGTCGTCGTCTCTTCGCCGCCGCCACCGGAACAGCCGGCGAGGCCGGCCAGACCGACGGCACCTGTCGCAGCGATAAACTGTCGGCGGTCAAGCTTCCGAGTCATACATCACTATTCGTCACGATACGTATTTATGGCTGTTCATGTCAACGGCCAACATATCTCTATTTACACACTAATTGTAGTAAATTCTTATCAATGTTAGAATATTAATTCGCCAACGATACACATACCTGAACTCGCCCTTCTGGGGAGAAATACAATCCTCCGCGGTTCTGATTTCACTTCGACCCGCGTGCCCACCGCTGTCGGTTTCTCGTTTCTCTGTTCCGTCCGACTCCGGAGTTCGCGGCGGACTTCGACCCGAAACGAAGGGGTTCGGCGAGTTGGGTGCCGACCCCGACGCACCCCGTGCAAACGTCTCTCACAGTAGTCTACGGGGGTACGGTTCGGGACGTTCGACTCGAACTACAGTCGGCCGCCGGCGGGCGACTTTCGACCCGAAAAGAGGGGGTTCGGACGGCGTTCAGGGGAGTGCGCTCGCGCCCGCGGTCGTCAGTCGACGATTATCTCGGAGTCCGTCGAGTCGTCCGACGACTGCTTGGGCGACATCTGTTCTTCGTACCGGGTTATCCAGTCGGCGAAACAGGTCGGACAGAGTCGCTGGTCGTCCACGGTCGAGCCGTCGACCTGCAACTGGACCGCGCGGGCGAGGGCGTCTTCGACCGCCCGCCCGCAGCCGTCGCACGGGTCGCTCATCGTCGGGTTCCTCCGGTGGCGCGAGGTTCGTCCATGCGTCGGAGGTGCGCGGGCGGTAACTTAGTCGTTACCCGAATTCGGGTCGGCGGCCGGGACGTCCCGCCCGCGAGCCGCGGTGCGAGGAGACCGAGCTACGTCGTGCGGAACGCGCGGTCGCCGGCGTCGCCCAGCCCGGGGACGATGTAGCCGTCGTCGTCGAGGTAGTCGTCGATGGAGACCGTCAGCAGGTCGACCTCGGGGAACTCGCTGTCGACGCGGAGCAGACCGTCGGGCGCGGAGACGGCAGAGAGGACGAACAGCTTCTCGGGGTCGACGCCCGCGTTCTCGAGGATGTGGTCGAGGACCGAGCACATCGTCGAACCGGTCGCGAGCATCGGGTCGGCCACGATGACCGTGTCTTTCTCCGTGATTTCGGGGAGCTTCACGTAGTCGATGGTGATGGGGAAGCCGCCGTCGTCGTCCATCCCCGCCTCCTCGTCGCGGCCGGCGGAGATGACGCCCTGCTTCGCCCGCGGGAACGCCTTGAGCAGTCCCTCCACGAACGGCGTCGCGGCGCGGAGCACGTTGATGATGACGACGTTGTCGAGCCCTTTCACGCGCTCGCCGGTCGTCTCGGCCAGCGGGGTCTGGATGGTGACGTACTCGGTCTCCATCGCGCCGTCGATTATCTCGTAGCCACAGATGCGGCCGAGTTTGACGAGGCCTTTCCGGAAGGCGACCTGCGTCGTCTCCACGTCCCGGAGGCGCGAGAGCGTGTCCTTCGCCAGCGCGTGCGTGATGAGGTACGCGTCGTCTCGGTCTTCGATGGGCATCTTACTGAGAAGGCGGTTTCCCGAAGGACATAAATGCGGCTATCGGCCGCCAGCGGTGCCCTGCGGGTAGTTCACGCGTAGAATGGTTCGGCGGCGCATCCCGCGGTTTCAGTTCGTCACGAGGTACGTAACCGCCGTGAGCACGAGCGCCGCGGACGCGACGTTGACGACCGAGAAGGCCGCGAGGTCGAGGTACGACAGGCCGTAGACGACGACCGCCGCGAACGCCGTCGAGAGGACGAGGTTCATGACGAACAGCACCCGCGGGTCGCCCTCGCCCCACTCTATCTCGTCGGCTCCGCGCCCCTCGTCGTCGCTCCCGGCCCCTTCGGCTTCACCGCTCATCGCCCGCCCTCCGAGGCCGCGCCCGTGGTCGGCACCGACTCGCGCTCCCGGGTCGGCTCCGCGAGCGCGACTTCCTCGCCGGGGTCGGTCGGGAAGTCGCCGGCGTCCGCGGACGCGCCGGGGTCGAGCAGGTGGGCGTCGAGCGCGGCCGCGAGCGCGTCTTCGTCCATCCCGCGGCCGATGAACACCAGTTCGGTCCGCCTGTCGCCGTGGTCGTCGTGCCAGTCGAGTTCGGGGTGATTGCGGCGGTAGGTGTCCTGTTCGAACTCGGGGCGCGAGGCGACCCACGGGCCGGCGGCGGCGACGTACGCCGACGGGCCGGCCTGACTGTAGGTGAAGTGTACGTCCTCGGCCCCGGCGACCCACAGCGAGCCTTTCGCCCGGACGACCGAGTCGGGGAGGTCACCGAGGACAGCGGCCGCACCCTCGGGGTCGAGCGGCGCCCGGCGGCGGTAGACGAACGAGGTGACGCCGTAGGTCGCTTCCGCGTGTGTGGTGTCGCCGTGGTCGTGGTCGTTGTGGTCGCCGTGGTCGTGGTCGCTGTGGTCGCCGTGGTCGTGGTCGTCGTGGCCGCCGTGGCCGTCTCGGTCGCTCTCGTCTCCTCCCGTGTCACTCTCCAACGCCGCCCGCCAGCCGACGGGCGCGTCGGGGTCGTGGAGGTCAGAGAGGAGCAGGTCCACGTCCACGTCGCCGCGGGTCGTCTCCACCACGGTCGCGCCGGGACGGAGCGCCTCGACCGCGTCGCGGACCGCGGCGAGTTCCGCGTCGGAGACGAGGTCGCGCTTGTTGAGGACGACGAGGTCGGCGCTCTCGACCTGCTCGACGAGGAGGTCCGAGAGGGGGCGCACCGAGCCGTCTCCCTCCTCGGCCACGGTCCGGTCGGGGTCGCCGTCGCCGAAGGTGTCCGCGAAGAGTCTGGCGTCGACGACCGTCGCGAGGCCGGCCACGTCGTAGCGGGCGGCCGCCCGCGAGGCGACGAACAGCCGGGCGACCGGGCCGGGCTCCGAGACGCCCGAGGCCTCGACGACGAGGTGGTCGAACGACCGCTCGCGCGCGAGGCGGACGACCGCGGTTTCGAGGTCGTCCTGTAGCTCGCAGCAGATACAGCCGTTCGAGAGTTCGGTCACGCCGTCGCCGACCGCGAGGTCGGACTCCTCGGCGACGAGTTCGGCGTCGACGTTCACGGAACCCATGTCGTTGACGAGCACGGCGATGTCCCGGTCGCCGGCGTGTGTCAACAGGTGGTTGAGAAGCGTCGTCTTGCCCGCCCCGAGGCTCCCGCCGAGCACCGTCACCGGAATCGTCTCCCCCGCGTTCATGGGCGGGCCTACCGGGGCCGCACATATGAAAGCGCAGGTAACCCATGCGGACGTTCGTGAACGATACCCTTTTGTCCGAAAGCGGGTGAGTGTGTAAACTGATGACGCTCGCCGCGCGCATCGAATCCTTTCGCGAACTCGTCGAAGAGTGGCTCCGCGGCCTCTACCACGGGATGATTTCGCACCCCGCCTACGAGAAGATAGAAAAGCAGGCCGAGGACGACGAGGACGCGTTCATGCTCGCGTGCTTCCCCGACGCGTTCGGCATCCCCTCGCCGATCTCGTACTACACCGCCGAACTGCTTCCGTACCTCGAAGACGAGTTCGAGGCGTGGGAGCGGCGGATGTGGGACCGCGGGTCGCTCCTCGAACGCAAGGGTCACCAGTACCACTTCTAACATGCGCAAATTCGTCTTCTTCGGCGGCAAAGGCGGCGTGGGCAAGACGACGATGTCGAGCGCCTACGCGGTCAAGTGCGCCCGCGACGGCGTCCGGACGCTCCTCGTCTCGACCGACCCGGCCCACAGCACGAGCGACGTGTTCGACCAGTCGTTCACCGACGAGCCCGCGGCCGTCGCCGGTGAGCCCAACCTCGACGCGATGGAAATCGACCCCGAGACCGAGGTCCGCGAGCACCTCATGGAGACCAAGCGGGCGATGGGCGACCAGGTCAGCCCCGCGATGGTCAACGAAATCGACCGGCAGATAGAGATGGCCCACCAGACGCCCGGCGCGTACGAGTCGGCGCTGTTCGACCGCTTCATCGACGTGATGCGCTCCGCGGACGACTACGACCGGGTCGTCTTCGACACCTCGCCGACCGGCGGGACGCTCCGACTGCTCTCGCTGCCGGAGTACCTCGACGGCTGGATTCAGCGGCTCCTCCACAAGCGAAAGGAGTCGGTCAAACTGTTCGAGCGCGCGGCCATCGGCAACAACGAACCCCGGCGGATGATGGACGGCGACCCCATCATCGCCCGCCTCGAACAGCGCCGCGACGACTTCTCGTTCGCCAAGGAGACGCTTCGGGACGACGCCGCGTTCTTCCTCGTCGTGAACCCCGACGAACTCTCGCTCCGGGAGACCGAGCGCGCCATCGACCAACTCGACGACTACGGCCTCGACGTGCGCGGCCTCGCGGTCAACCGCCTCACGCCCGAACCCGACCCCGAGGAGTCCGGGCGGGGCGCGACGTTCTTGCGCGAGCGAGTCAAGACAGAGCGAGCGCGCCTCGACGACCTCCGCGAGAATTTTTCACCGCCGCTCGTCGCCGCGGTCGAGACGCGGGTCGCCGAGGTCAAAGGCGACTTCCTCGGCGAGGTTGCCGCCGAACTCGACGTCGACACCGCACCCGACGTTCAGTGAGCCGGCAAACCGACCGCGCGGTGAGAATTTTCGGCTACTCCGCCGATTGAACGTGTCGTTCGAACACGATACATTCCTATCTATCGTTAACGTTAAGGTGAGCATTTTCGTGTCACCGAGTGGGGCAGCGTACCATGGTACAAGTCATTTGGTTGGTCGTCACGGTACTCGCGTTGTTTACCGTCGGGTATCTCGGTTACTCCCGATATCTCGCGCAGTTCGTCGAACTCGACGACAGTCGTGAGACGCCAGCGCACAAGTACGAAGACGGTCAAGAATACGTTCCGGCGAAAAAGCCGGTGTTACTGGGGCATCACTATTCGAGCATCGCAGGCGGCGCGCCGATTGTCGGTCCGATTACGGCGGGCGTGGTGTGGGGCTGGGTCCCCGCGCTCGCGTGGATCGCCATCGGCAACCCGCTTCTCGGGAGCGTTCACGACTTCGTGTCGCTGTCGAGCAGTCTGCGACACGACGGGAAGTCCATCGGCTACATCATCGGCGAGTACGTCGGCGAGCGCGGCAAGAACATGCTGTTGTGGTTCGCGTTTCTCACCATCGTCCTCGTCGTCGCGGTGTTCGCCCTCGTGGTGGCCATCGTGTTCAACGCCTATCCGGAGGCCGCCACGGCGAGTCTGGTGTACATCGTCCTCGCGGTGCTGTTCGGCGTCTACCTCTACCAACTGAACCTCCCGTTCCTGCTGGGGACGTTCGCCTTCGTCGTGGCGATGTTCGTCGGCGTCTACGCGGGGATTCAGTACCCGATTGCGCTGTTCGAACCCGCGGCCCGCGCGCCCGCCGAGACGTTCGTCCTGTTCTCCGGCTCCGGCGCGTGGCTCCCCGGTGCGAGTTCGTTCAACGGGAACACCGCGGCGTGGGTGCCGCTCATCCTCGTCTACGGGGCGGTCGCCAGCGCCCTCCCGGTCTGGGTGCTCCTGCAACCGCGCGACTACCTCTCGTCGTTCCTGCTGTACGCGGGCGTCGGCGGCGCGCTCGTCGCCATCGTCGTGGGCACGTTCTTCACGAACCCGACTCAGCCGCTCGTGACGAACCTCGAACCGTACTACGGGTTCATCGGCCGCTCCGGCGCGCCGCTGTTCCCGCTCCTGTTCATCACTATCGCCTGCGGGACCATCAGCGGGTTCCACTCGCTCGTCTCGTCGGGCACGACCTCGAAGCAGCTGAACAAGGAGTCCGACGCGCGCGTCATCGGCTACGGCGGCATGCTCGGCGAGGGACTCCTCGCCACCGTCGCGCTGGCGACGGTCGCCATCATCGCGCCCGACGTGGGCGGCGGCATCGGCCTCGCGCTGCCGACGTTCGCCGCGGGCGGCGGCGTCATCCTGTCGAGCTTCGGCATCCCGACTTCCTTCGGCGGGCCGTTCATGGCCCTCGTGCTCGTGAGCTTCCTGCTCACGTCGACCGACACGGCCGTGCGTCTCGGTCGCTACATGATGGAGGAAATCGTCGGGACGCCCGAGACGCCGGTCGAGGAGTTCGCGACCAACCGCTACGGCAACGCGTTCGTGCAGTCGCTGCCGGCGTACATCCTCATCACGAGCGGCTCGTGGCTGACGCTCTGGCAGCTGTTCGGCGGCGCGAACCAGTTGCTCGCCGCGCTGGCGCTCCTGACCGCGACCGTCTGGCTGGCTAACTGGGACGACTCCAAGCAGCTCCTCAGCACGGGGCTACCGATGGCCCTCATGACGACGATCACGTCGCTGGGTCTGCTCTGGCTCGCGTTCCACGACAACCTCTACGCGAAGTTCCTGAACGCCGAGTGGATGGCCTCGGCGGGCACCTTCGCGATGGTGTCGGCGGCCGTCCAAATCGTCCTCGCGCTGGTGCTCGTCTACCTCGCGCTGTCGCTGGCGAAAATCGGCTACGACAACATCAAAGACGCCCGGAGTTCGGGCGGCGGTGGCGGCGGTCGTCCGCAGCCGAGCGACGACTGACGCGCCGGCCGCGCGACCACTCCGTTTTCTCTTATCGACGAAGCTTCCCGAGAAGCCGACCTAACAGTCCGCCGGAGACGGCCGGCGAGCCGTCGCTCCAGAGCGTGAACGCGGCGACCGAGTCGGCGTTCCGGCTGGCGACGGCGTCCTCGTCGGTCGGCGCGACGACGGCGAGGTTCACCTCGTAGTGGCCGTAGTAGCCGAACTTCAGGAGCGTCCGGTCCGCGAAGTCGGAAACGAACGACCGGACCTCGTCCGACACCGCGTCGGCGACGACCACGAAGGTGAAGTCCGTCCCGTAGTGTTCCTCGTCGGGTTCTATCCACTCGTCGGCGAGCGCGTGGCCCAGTTCGACGAGCCGTTCGAGTTCGGCGACCGTCGCCGACTCGACCCGCCGCGCGAACATGTACTCCATCGCGTGGTGGTTGGCGTAGTTGATAGACTGATGGAGGAACTGCTTTTGGCTCTCCATGCGCATCGAGCCGAACAGGTCGAACCGCTCGCCGCGGACGGCGTGCTCCCGCTCCAAGTCGTAGTTGTACATGAGCCGTTCGGCGACCCGGTCGAGGTACTCGTCGTCCCACTCGGGGCGGTCGAGGGCCGGACCCGGAGCCGACGCGTTAGCCTCGGTCGACTCCCCCGGCGTTCCGGCTCCCTCGGCGTCCTCGGGCTCGGCGCGCTTCATTCCTCGTCGGGGTCGTAGACCACCGCGTCGCCCGACACGGCCGGCGAGCCGAGCGCGAGCAGTTCGACCGGCTCGTCGGCTTCTTCGGGGTTGTACGCCCGGTGGGGGCTCTCGGGGTCGGCGACGAACAGGCCGTCAGCGCCGACTTCGAACGTCTCGTCGGGCGTCTCGACGAACAGCGTGCCCGAGAGGACGTAGAACGCCTCTTCCTGTTCGGTGTGGTAGTGGTACGAAAGCGGCACCTGCTCGCCGGGGGCGGCCCGGAAGCGGTTGAGCGCGACGGTCTCCAAGCCGCCCTCGCCGCCGATGCGGCGGAGTTCGCACGGGCGGTCGTCGGCGGGTTCGACGGCGGTTGCGTCCACGACGCGATATCCCATGAGACGGAGCAACACGTTCGACCGTATAAGCCCGTCGCGACCCGTCCGAAAACCAAGATTTATTCGTGAAGGTTCCGAACCGCGGCGCATGGCAGACTCGTCCCGCGAGGCCTGCGGTCGGTGTTCGATGACCACCGTCGTGGACGCCACCGCGAGCGAGGACCGCGACCCGCTCGGCGACGACCGAATCGAACTCGACGAGTCGGCGCTCCGACTCGCGTCGCCGGCGGCGTGGCTCGGTCGGGTGTCGGCCCGCCTCGACGCGGCCGCCGAGCGGTTCGTCTACCGCGACCGCTAGGCGTTCCCATGGGTGTGCGAACCTGTCCCCTCGTAGAGTTTATACCGTCTGGCACGTACACCCGTCAACGACAATGGAAGAGAGCATCTCCGGGTTCAAGCGCCGCGGCACCTGGGACGAGGTCGTCGAACACGGGGAGCGAATCACCCGAGCGCTCCGCGACGCCGACGTCGACGGCGCCGCCTTCGACGACTGGGACGAGTGGCGACCGAAGTCCCACGAGCGCCTCGGCGAGGACGTCAACGAGAAGACGGCCCAGCAGGCCAGCGTCGGCGAGGGCGAGGGCGAGAAGGCGGGCAAGACGCCCAACGACGACCTCAAGACGGCGGGCGAGAAGCTCTCTCGGTCCTACGAGCGCGTCGAGGAGGGCGACAACGAGGGGGCCGTCGAGTCGTGGCAGGACTCCATCAACTACGTCGCCCGCGCGGCGGACTCCGCCGGCCGGAAGGCGCTGCGGAAGGTCGAGGACACGGTCTACCGCAACGTGATGACCCAGTTGGCACCGTACTACTTCGACAACGAACTCGTGAGCGCGAACATCCAGCAGGTCGGTCGCGGCACCGGCGACGAGCGGTTCGTCTTCGAGGTGAACGTCAACGACGACGAACTGAAGTCGATGGTGTCGGAGACGCTGCGGGACTTCGAGGACGAAATCGACCGCTGGCACATCGACACGCCGAAAGAGACCGAGGTCGCGGAGGTCGTCGAGGGCGTGGAGGTGCCGGTGACGGACGACGAACAGCGGTCCAAGTCCACGACGAACTGACGCACGTCCCGCGCTGCTTCGACTCGTCGAGCGCGGTCGCCGTCGTCGGCGTCCGCCGTCATCGACAATACTGATACCGTTCGCCCGCGACCCTCCGGTATGCCCGAGCCGCTTCGAGTCGAGTCCGGCGAACTGACCGCAGACGAAATCCTCGACGCGCTCCGCGAGGGCCGCCGCGTCGTCGTCCAGGCGGAGATGCTCGGCGGTATCCACGAGGTGACGCTCCGACACGACGGGACGGTCTTTTACTGCGACACGCCGACGACGCTCCACAAACACGACGACGAAGACGGCATGCGGGACTGCGTGCTGAAGATGGGCTACGCGAAATCGGAGTAGCCGCGGCGTCCCGTCCGGGACGACCGCTCGCTCGCCTGTAGGTGAGGGTTTAATCCGGCGCACGGCGAACAGGTGTGCATGGCCGACGCACCGGACATGGGCGAACTGATGGAGACCGAGGACCCGAACTTCGGACAGGTCCTCGCGTGCGTCTTCGGCATCCAGAGCCACGAGAGCCGGACGTACCTCGCACTACTCGACAACCCCGGCAGCACCGTCGCCGAACTCGCGGAGGTGCTCGACCGCGACCGGAGCAACGTCAACCGCTCGCTGACGACGCTCCTCGACAAGGGACTCACCGAGCGCAAGCGCCGCCTGCTCGACCCCGGCGGCTACGTCTACCAGTACACGGCGACCCCGCTCCCCGAGGCCAAGGAGATGATGCACGCCGCGCTCGACGAGTGGGCCGAAGACGTGCACGCCCGCATCGACGCCTTCGGCGAGTCGTAACCCTCCCCGACCGACCGCGTTCCCGACGAGGTCGTCGCCCGGCAGGTGCCGCCCAAACCCGCCCGCTTTTGTCCCTCTGGTGCCACCGCCCGAGCAATGAGCCTCGAACTCACGGCACCCGCCCCCGAGGAGCCATCCGTCGCCGACGACGGCACCTGGCTCGAATGTATCGCGTGCGGCGCGCAGTTCGCGCCGTTCGAGGACGTTCGGTACACCTGCGACGACTGCGACGGCCTCCTCGAAGTGCGCTACGCGTCCCCGCCGACGTGGGACGACTTCGAGGGCCGCGGCGTCTGGCGCTACAACGCCGCGCTCCCCTTCGAGGAGGGCGTCTCGCTCCCCGAGGGCGCGACGCCGCTGCACGAAGTACCCCGCCTCGAAGCCGACGTCGGCGTCGAGACCCTCCGCGTCAAACACGAGGGGATGAACCCCACCGGCTCGTTCAAGGACCGCGGCATGACCGTCGGCGTCCGCGTGGCGAAGGAACTCGGCGTCGGCCGCCTCGCCTGCGCCTCGACCGGCAACACCTCGGCCGCGCTCGCCGCCTACGGCGCGCGCGGCGGGATGGAGACGCTCGTGCTCCTCCCCGCCGGCAAGGTCGCCGCCGGGAAAATCGCCCAGGCGTCGCTCCACGACGCGCGCATCCTCGAAGTCGACGGCAACTTCGATTCCTGTCTGGACATCGTACAGGACCTCGCCGCCCGCGGCGAGGCGTACCTCCTCAACTCCCTGAACCCCTTCCGCCTGGAGGGCCAGAAGACCATCGGCCTCGAAATCTTAGAGGAGTTCCACGAGGACTACGGTACCTACCCGGACCGCATCGTCCTCCCCGTCGGCAACGCGGGCAACACCTCCGCGCTCTACAAGGCGTTCCGGGAACTCGTCCAGTCGGGCGCGCTCGACGTCGACGACGTGCCGAAACTGACCGGCGTGCAGGCCGAGGGCGCGGCCCCGATGGTCGAGGCTATCGAGAACGGCTGGGACGAGACCCGCCGCTGGGACGAGGTCGAGACGCGCGCGACCGCTATCCGCATCGGCAACCCGGTCAACGCGCCGAAGGCGCTCCCCGGCATCCGCGAGACGGACGGCACGGCCGTCGCCGTCTCCGACGAGGAAATCACCGAGGCGCAGCGCGACCTCGCGGGTGAGGGTGTCGGCGTCGAACCCGCCTCCGCTGCCTCCGTCGCCGGCCTCCGAAAGCTCCGCGCCGAGGGCGTCGTCTCCGAGGACGAACAGGTCGTCTGTCTCACGACGGGCCACCTGCTGAAGGACCCCGACGCGGCGTTCGAGGCGGGTGACGACCCCGAACCCGTCCCGAACGACACCGAAGCGGTCCTCGAACACCTCGCCGAGTAGGCGCGACCGGTCCGGTCCGACCGTCGCCGGCGGTCGCGAATATCGGCGGGCGGAGCCGTCTGACCGCGGACGATGACGCGCGTCGGGTGCGCGTCTGACGCATCCTTTTCATTCTGTGGTACGTCGTGGCACACGATGTCGCTCAGCAGTATGCCGACCGGAACCGTCAGTCGGGACGGGGCCGGGTCGAGAACGTACCCGCCGGACGAACCCGAGCGAGGGTCGTCCACCGCCGCGGCCTCGTCCGCACCCGCGTCTTCGGCCTCGTCCGCGTCTTCACCCGCACGCGCGTCGTCACCCGCGTCCACGTCCGCGCCACCCCGCGGTCACCGCCAGTCACCCGCGGGCGACGCTCGCGGTCGAGACGCCCTCCAACGCGAGAACGAGGCGCTCCGTCGCGCCAACGCCCGACTCAACGCCCGTCTCGACAGCGCCGACGCGGACCGACAGGAGATAATCGACCGCTACGAACGACTGTTAGCCGAGAGCCGGAGTCGCGGTCGGCAGCGGACGCACGGCCGCTCGGGTCGGCGGACCGACCGGTCCCGTCGCTCGGGCTCGGAATCGAACGCGGTCGCCGCGGTCCGGGCGGTCGCCGACCGCGTGGTCGACCGGGTCGCGTCGGCGCTCGGCCGACGGTAGTCCGGCTTTTCTTTCAGAAAGAGGTGCGGTTCGTCCGCTTCAGAGCGTGATGAGGTCCACGTCGATGATGCGGTCGTCGGCGAGGAGCTTCTCGCGGACGCTGTCCGGCACGTCGTCGTCGAGGTTGTAGACGGTCAGCGCCTCGCCGCCGGCCTTCGCGCGGCGGGCGTTGAACATCCCGGCGATGTTCACGTCGTTCTCGCCGAGGACGGTCCCGATGAAGCCGATGACGCCCGGCTTGTCGTAGTTGCGGGCGACGAGCATCTGGCCGTGCGGGATGGCGTCGAGACGGTAGCCGTTGATGCGGACGATGCGCGGGTCCTCGCCGGTGAACAGCGTCCCGGAGACGGTCATCTCCTCGTCGCCGTTGCGGACGGTGACGGTCACGAGGCTCTGGAAGTCGTCCGACTGGCGGGACTTCGACTCGACGACCTCGATACCGCGTTCCTTCGCGACCTGCGGGGCGTTGACGGCGTTGACCTGCCATTCGAGCGGCGCGAAGACGCCCTTCAGCGCGGAGGCCGTGACGAGTTCGACGTCCTCGGCGGCGATGTCGCCGGTGTAGGTGACCTCGACTTCGTTGAGGCGGCCGTCGAGCAGTTGGGCGGCGATTTTGCCGGCGGTCTCGGCGAGGCCGATGTACGGCTGGATGCGCGGGAAGGCGCTCTCGTCGACCGAGGGCGCGTTGAGCGCGTTGATGACGGGCTCGTCGCGGAACGCGGCGACGATTTGGTCGGCCGTCGAGACGGCGACGTTCTCCTGTGCGGCCGAGGTGGACGCGCCGAGGTGCGGCGTGACGACCACGTCGTCGACGGAGAGAAGCGGGTTGTCGGGCGAGACCGGCTCGTCGGCGAACACGTCGACCGCGGCCCCGTCGATGACGCCGGCGTCGACGGCCTCGGCGAGGGCGGCCTCGTCGACGACGCCGCCGCGGGCGCAGTTGACGAGGTAGCCGCTGCCCATCGTTTCGAGTTCGTCGGTGGAGATGAGCCCCTCCGTCTCGGGGGTCAGCGGCGTGTGGACGGTGAGGAAGTCGGCGCGGGAGAGACAGGCGTCGAACTCGACGAGTTCGGCACCGAGCTGGTCGGCGCGCTCCTCGCCGATGTAGGGGTCGTAGGCGACGATGTCCATCCCGAGCGACGAGAACTTCTTTGCGACCTCTTGGCCGACGCGGCCGAGGCCGACGACGCCGAGAGTCTTGCCGTTGACCTCGTTGCCGAGGTAGTCGGACTTGGCCCACTCGCCGTCTTTCAGGCGGGCGTGGGCCTGCGGAATCGAGCGCGCGGCGGCGAAGCCCATCGCCACCGTGTGTTCGGCGGCGGCGCGGACGTTCCCCTCGGGCGCGTTGGCGACGATGACGCCGTGTTGGGTCGCGGCGTCGATGTCGATGTTGTCGACGCCGATGCCGGCGCGTCCGACGATGACGAGGTCGGGTGCCGCCTCGAACACCTCGGCGGTCACCTGCGTTCCGGAGCGGACGATGAGCCCGTTCGCGTCGGAGACGGCTTCGAGCAGCGCGTCACCTTCGACATCGTACGCGGTCTCTACCTCGTAACCGGCCTCGCGTAACCGGTCCAGACCCGCGTCGGCGATCGGGTCCGTGACGAGTACCTTCATGCGCGTAGGGTCAGACCCGTGCGGGTTAAGGGTTGTCACAACGGCCGATATCGTGACATTGAGACTGTCTCGCACGGTTCGGGTCGCCCGACGTTCTCGCCCACTAGTATTATCTTGGCGAGTCCGATAGATTCTGTAGATGGTCTTCCGTCCCGAGAACGCTTCGCCGGCGACGCAACCGCCCGAGGTGTCGCTTCCGGACACCGGGTCCGTGCTCATCGCCGGCCCGACGATGACGCGGAAGCGACGGCTCATGCTCTCGATGCTCGCGCCCGGCGAGCGCGACGACGTGGGGACGGTCGTCGTGACGACCAAGAAGCCCGCCCCGAGCATCGCACAGGAACTGTCGCACATCAGCGGCTCGCCCCCGGAGCAGTTCGAGGTCATCGACACGACGAGCGTCGCCGACCTCCTCGGCGACCGCGCCGACGCGGGGAACCTCCGGTACGTCTCCAGCCCCGGCGACCTGACCGGCATCGGCATCCACCTGACGGAGTCGCTCCGACAGCACTACGAGGCGAGTCGGGCGGCCCGCGTCGGCCTGCACGTCCTCTCGACGCTCGTGATGTACGTCGACCTCAAGCGGCTGTTCCAGTTCCTTCACGTCATCACGGGTCGCATCTCGGCGGCGGGCTTTTCGGGCGTCTTCACGCTCGACACCGGCTTCGTCGACGAGCGCGAACTCGCGCTCCTCAAGCAGCCGTTCGACGGGTTCGTCGAGACGCGCGACACCGACGGCGACCCGGAGTTCCGGGTCCGCGGCCTCGACGACGGCCCGCGGTCGTGGACGCCGCTTCGACTCTGACTCTGACTGTGGGGGCGCGCCGCGGTCGCCCCGCGAACGTTCTCACGACAGGTGCTTCGACGCGAGGTCGACCAGCGGCGAGTTCGCCCGGTCGAACGTCGCGATGGCCCCCGACCACTCGTCGTGCGGGTAGATGGCGACGACGACCTCGTCGAACCACCTGATGACGGCGTTCAAATCGCCGTAGCCGTCGAGTTCGGGTTCGTTGACGGGTTCGCCGAGCGCCTTCAGCACGAGCGTCTTCACGCGCTCGGTGCGCGCGTCCGGTTCGAGCGCCGCTTCGATGTCGTCCCGGAGGTAGAGCAACTCGAACGACTCGCCGTCGTACTGCCCGACCGCGCGCACGTCGGCCTCGTCGAGGTCGCGCAGGCCCCGGACGAACCGTCGGAGCGGGGTATCGCCTTCCTCGCCGAAGTCGTCGGCGAGGTCGGCTTCGACGTCGCTGAGCCTCTCGTGTTCGGCGTCGTGGAGGTCGTCCATACGTGCTTGTCATGGAGACGACCGGTAAATAGCTGTGCGCGGCGCGACGCTGCTTTCCTCCGGCGGCCGACTCGGTCGCTGTCTCCCTCGCCCGATAACTGCCGACGCGGAAGCTTTGAAACCCCGCGGCGACGACGGGCAGATATGCGCATCATCGCCTTCGACTTCGACGGCACGCTCTCGGACTCCGAGATGACGGTTCTCCTCGGCAAGAAGAACGGCACGGCCGACGAGATGGCCGACATCACCGAGCGAGCCATGAACGACGAGATGAGCTACGCGGAGAGCCTCCGGTCGCGCGCCCGCCTCCTCGAAGGCCTCGAAGAGGAACTCGCCGAGGAGGCCTACGGCGAGGTCGAACTCCGCCCCGGCGCGGCCGACCTCATCCGGCGCCTCCGCGACTACGGCCACCACGTCGCCATCTTCACCGGCGGGTTCGAACGCGGCGTCGAGCGCGCGCTCGAAAAGGAGGGCGTCGAGGTCGACGACATCGTCTCGAACCGCCTGCCCGTGAAGGGCGGCCGACTCACCGGCGACGTCGAGGGGTCGCTCATCGAGGGCACGAAGGACACGGCGCTGGAGAACCACGCGGCCGAACACGACGTCCCGATGGACCGAACGGTCGCGGTCGGCGACGGCGCGAACGACCTCCCGATGCTCGAAGTCGCCGGCCTCTCGGTCGGCTTCGTCCCCAAGGACGCGGTCCGACCGGCCTGCGACGCCGTCGTCGCCTCCATGGACCGACTCGGAAAGCTCTTCGAGAGCCACGGGATTCTCGACGCCGACGAGTAGTCTGATTGTGGTTTGCTAACACTTATCATATTTCGGCCCGTAGCACCGCGCATGCCAATCAGCGACGTCAACACGCCCGAAATCTGGGTGGCGGGCTTCGTCTTCGTGGCCCTCGCGCTCGCCGCCCTGTTCGAGGGCGTCGTCCTCTTCGACGTCCGCACACTCGGCGTCGACGAGTCGATTCCCGCGGCCGTGGCAGTCGTGGGGACGATGCTGGCGCTGTGGTGGTTCGACGACGGGTGAAAAAAGACCGGTCCGGTTCTGCGGCGCTTACCGATTCAGCGTGTGAATCGCCTGCCCGAGCGCGTTCTCGGCGGCCTCCATGACCGCTTCCGCGAGCGTCGGGTGGGTGTGGATGGTCGACGCCACGTCTTCGAGCGTCGCGCCCATCTCGATGGCGAACGCCAGTTCGGCGATTAGCTCCGAGGCCTCGGGGCCGACGATTTGCGCCCCGAGGACGAAGCCGGACTCCTCGTCGGCGACGATGCGGACGAAGCCGTCGGCGTGGTTCGTCGTCAGCGCGCGGCCGGACGCCCGGAAGGGCATCTGGCCGACGGCGGGCGAAAAGCCGGCCTCCTCGGCGTCGGCCTCGGTCATGCCGACCGTGCCGATTTCGGGGTCGGTGAACACCGCCGCGGGGACGGCCTGGCTGTCGAAGGCGACCGGCTCGCCGGCGATGTGTTCGGCGGCGACGATGCCCTCTTTCGAGGCGACGTGCGCGAGCATCGGCGTGTCCTCGACCACGTCGCCGACGGCGTAGATGTGCTCCACGTCGGTTCGGCGGCGGTCGTCGACCGAGAGGAAGCCGCGGTCGTCGGCTTCGAGACCGGCGCTCTCGATGTCCATCGTGTCGGTGACGGGCGAGCGCCCGACGGCGACGAGCACCTTGTCGGCGCGGTACTCGTTTTCCTCGCCGTCTTCGGTCTCGGTGGTCACCATGATGCCGTCGTCCTCCTCGCGCCAGCCGCTTGCTCCCTCGCCGAAGTGCATGTCGATGCCGAGGTCCTCGGCGCGCTTGCGGACGACGCGGGCCACGTCGGACTCGTAGCCCGGCAGGATGTCGTCGAGCATCTCCACGACGGTCACGTCCGCGCCGAGCTTGGCGAACGTCGTGGACAGCTCCATCCCGATGTAGCCGCCGCCGACGACGACCAGCCGCTCCGGGACGGTGTCGGCTTCGAGGGCGTCGCGCGACGACCACACCGGCTCGTCGCCGAAGTCGAAGCCGGGTATCTGGATGACGCGCGAGCCGGTGGCGATGATGCAGTGCTCGAACTCGATGGTCTCCGAGCCCTGTCCCTCGCCGCCGTGGGCGATGCGGACGGCGTTCTCGTCTTTGAACCGGGCGGTGCCCTCGACGAGGTTGACGCCGTTGGCCTTACAGAGCTTCTCGACGCCGCCGGTCAGTTGGTCCACGACGCCGCTCTTCCAGTCGCGCAGCTGCGACATGTCGACGACGGGGTCGGCGTGGATGCCCATCTCCTCGGCGTGGCCCGCCTCGTGGGCGAGGTTCGCGCCCGTGATGAGCGCCTTCGAGGGGATACAGCCGTAGTTGAGGCAGGTGCCCCCATAGGCGTCCTTCTCGACGAGCGTCGTGTCGATCCCATTCTGTGCGGCGCGGATGGCGGCGACGTAGCCGCCCGGCCCCGCGCCGATGACGAGCAGGTCGGTTCCGGTCGCGATGTCTCCGACGACCATTATTCTAACACCAACAGCTTGGGGTCTTCGAGCAGTTCCTTCACGCGGTTCGTGAAGCGAGCGCCCTGCGCGCCGTCGACGATGCGGTGGTCGAACGACAGCGAGAGGGTGAGGACTTTTCGCGGCACGACCTCACCGTCGACGACCCGCGGCTTGTCTTTGATGGCTCCGAGCGCGAGAATCGCCACCTCGGGGTAGTTGACGATGGGCGTCGCGTACTCGCCGCCAATGCCGCCGATGTTGGTGATGGTGAAGGTGCCGCCGCGCATCTCGCCGGGCGAAATCTTGCGGTTTCGGGCCTTCTCGACCTTCTCGTTCATCTCGTCGGCGAGTTCGAGCATGCCCTTGCGGTCCGCGTCGTGGACGACGGGGACGAGCAGGCCGGCGTCGGTCGCGGCCGCGACGCCGATGTTGTACTCGTCGCGCAGGACGATTTCCTCGTTCTCCTCGTCGAGCTGCGAGTTGAGGTACGGGAAGTCCTTCAGCGCCGCGATGACGGCCTTCATCACGAACGGCATGTAGGTCAGCCGCGAGCCGCGCTCCTCGGCGACCGGCTTGAGCCGTTCGCGCAGTTCGACGAGCTCCGTCACGTCCACCTCGTCGTGGTGGGTGACGTGCGGCGCGGTGTACTTCGAGCGCTGCATCTGGTCGCCGATGGCCTTGCGGACGCCCTTGTAGGGGACGCGCTCGCCGGCACCGGGGCCGGTTTCGGCTTCGGCGCGCTCGGCCGCTTCCGACTCGCTCGTCGCCTCGGCGGTCGCGGTTCCGGCGTCGGCCTCGGCGGACACCGCTTCGGCGTCCGCGGCCTGCGCCTCGCGCTGGGCCTGCGCGTACTCTTGGACGGCCTCGGGCGAGACGAACGCCTCGCCGTCACGCATCTCGGTCGCGGGGACGGTGTTGATATCGACGCCTTCCTCCTTGGCCAGCGCGCGGGTCGCGGGCGCGGCGAGCGTCTGTTCTCGGTCGGCGCTCTCGGCCGACGCGGACGCGCCCGACGCTCCCTCGTCGCGCTTCGCGGTCGCGGACTTCCCGTTGCTCTGGACGGTCCGCGGGCCGCTGGGCTCGTCGTCGTCGCCGTCGTCTTCCGCGGCGGCGCGAACGTCGCCTTCGGTCACGCGGCCGCTCGGGCCGCTGCCGTCGACGGAGTCGAGACTGACGCCGAGTTCGCGGGCGAGCCGTCGGACGCTCGGGGGGGCGAACACGCGTCCGCCGGAACCGTCGTCGTCGTCGGCGTCGCCGGTGTCGTCCGACGCCTGCGCGTCGTCGCTCTCGGCCGTCTCCTCGGCGTCCGCGTCGGCTGTCTCGGCGGCCTCCTCGTCGTCGCCACCCACCCGGATGGTGATGATGACGTTGCCGACGGGGACGACCTCGCCCTCCTCGGCGAGGAGCTCCTCAACCGTCCCGTTGAACGGCGAGGGCACGTCGACGAGCGCCTTGTCCGTCTCGACCTCCGCGAGCACCTGGTCTTCTGTCACCTCGTCGCCCGGCGCGACGTGCCACGTTACGAGTTCGCCTTCCGCGACGCCTTCGCCGACGTCGGGGAGTTTGAATTCCTTGAGCGCCATCGTTCAGAAGTTCACCGCCTCACGAATACCTTCTTCGACGCGGGCGACCGAGGGGAGGTAGTAGTCCTCCAACGCGTACAGCGGGTACGGCACGTCGTAGCCCGCGACGCGCTTGACCGGCGCTTCCTGGTAGAGCAGCGCCTCCTCCTGAATCGTCGCCGTGATTTCGGCCCCGAGACCGCCGTTCTTCGGGGCCTCGTGGACGACCACCGCGCGGCCGGTCTTCTTGAACGACTCCACGATGGTCTCGCGGTCGAGCGGCGAGATGGTGCGGATGTCCACGACCTCGGCGTCGATGCCCTCCTCTTCGAGGTTCTCGACGGCTTCGAGCGTCGGGCGCGTCATCGCGCCGAAAGTGAACACGGACACGTCCGTGCCCTCGCGGCGGACGGCGGCCTCGCCGATGGGGACCGTGTACTCCTCTTCGGGGACCTCGCCGCGGAACGCCCGGTAGATGAGCTTCGGTTCCATGAAGATGACCGGGTCGGGGTCGCGGATGGCGGAGATGAGCAGTCCCTTCGTGTCGTACGGCGTCGAGGGGATGACGACCTTCAGGCCGGCCTCGTGCGCGTAGAACATCTCCTTGGACTCCGAGTGCGACTCGGGGGCGCGGATGCCGCCGCCGTAGGGCGCGCGGAGCACCATGGGGAGGGTGTATCGGCCGCGGGTGCGGTTGCGGAACCGCGACATGTGGCTCACGATTTGGTCGAAGCCGGGGTACATGAAGCCGGAGAACTGAATCTCGGGGACCGGCTTCAGCCCCATCGCGGCCATGCCGACGGCCGTGCCGACGATGCCCGATTCGGCAAGCGGCGTGTCGATGACGCGGTCGTCGCCGAACTCGTCCCAGAGGCCCTCCGTGGCCCGGAAGACGCCGCCGTTCTTGCCGACGTCTTCGCCCATGACGAGCACCTCGTCGTCGAGGTTCATCTCGGTGTAGAGACCGTCCCGTACCGCCTGCACGATGGTGAGGTTCTGACTGCTCATTCTCTGAGGAATCCTTCGTCGCCGAACTTCTCGCGGAGCGCCTCGAACTCCTCGTACTGCGCTTGAATCTCCGGGGTTCGCTCGGCGTATGCGTGGTTGAACATCTCGCTCGGGTCCGGACGCGGGTCGGACTCGGCCGCCTCGATGGCGTCGGCGACCCGCTGTTTCACGTCCGCCTCGATGGCCTCGACGCCCTCGTCGTCGATGCGGCCCGTCTCGCGGAGGAACGACTCCAGCCGCGGGATGGGGTCTTTCGCCTTCCACTTCTCGACTTCCTCGTCGTCGCGGTAGACGGTCGGGTCGTCGGCGGTCGTGTGCGCGCCGAAGCGGTACTGGACCGCCTCGATGAGCGTCGGCCGGCCCTCGCCCTCGGCGGGGTTCTTCGCCTTGTCGAGCGCCGCCTTCGTCACCGAGTAGACCGCGAGCGGGTCCATCCCGTCGACCTGCACGCCGTCGATGCCGTAGGCGGTCGCCTTCTGCGCCAGCGTCTCGGAGGCGGTCTGTCGCTCCCGCGGCACCGAGATGGCCCACTGGTTGTTGTTACAGAAGAAGACGTTCGGGGTGTCGAAGACGCCCGCGAAGTTCAGGCCCTCGTGGAAGTCGCCCTCGGAGGTCGCGCCGTCGCCGAAGTAACAGATGACGGCCGTGTCGTCCTCGCCGCGGAGCTTCTTCGCCCACGCCGCGCCGGTCGCGTGGGGAATCTGCGAGGCGATGGGGACCGCGGGCGGAAAGATGTTCACGCCCTCGGGCATCTCGTTGCCCTTCTCGTGGCCCATCCAGTACAGAAGCGTCTGTTTCAGCGGGAGGCCCCGGAGCAGCGACGCGCCGTGTTCGCGATAGCTCGGGACCATCCAATCCTGTTCGTCGAGCGCGATTGCGCTGCCTATCTGTGCGCCTTCCTGTCCCGACAGCGGCGGATACGTCCCCATCCGCCCCTGCCGCTGGAGACTCACCGCCCGCGTGTCGAAGTGTCGGGCGAGACGCATGTACCGGTACATCTCGACGAGCGTCTCGTCGTCGATGTCGGGAACCTCGCCGACGACGGTCCCGTCCTCGTCGAGCACTCGTACCTGGTCCTGCGGGTCGCGCTGAAGCACGCTCACGGGAGAACCCTCCTGTTCATGGCAAAATCGACACCCGCCGGCGTTATATTGTTTTCGTATATAATTTACTTTGGCTCGGAATATTGCGGCTCGCGTCGTGCTATGTAAACTCACGCGAGGTAAAATTGGACATTTTCGCTTCTAAACGATTCTTCCTGACGTTCATTAGTGTGAACCCACACATCACCGAGAAATAATCGGAAATATCGACAGCATTGCAGGACCGTTTCGGGGCGGGAACGGGGTCGGACCCGGTCGGTCGAGTCGCGCGGAGCGGGGTGGGATGGCGGCGGAACTTACTGTCCGGCGGCCGCGCGCGCGGCCTGCCGCGCCTCCTCCACGCTCGACCCCTCGCGGAGGAGCGCGTCCACGAACAGTTCGCCGGCCTTGTACGACGACCGGACCATCGGGCCGGACGCGCAGTAGAGGAAGCCCAGTTCGTCCTCCGCGACGCGCCGCCACGTCTCGAAGGCGTCGGGGTGGACGTACTCGAACACGTCGAGGTGGCTCCGAGAGGGTTGGAGGTACTGACCGAAGGTGACGATGTCCACGTCGGCCTCGCGGAGGTCGGAGAGCGTCTGGTAGACCTCGTGGGCGTGCTCGCCGAGGCCGAGCATGACCGAGGTCTTCGTGTGGATGTCGGACTCGTCCGTCACCTGCTGGAGCACCGAAAGCGACTGCTCGTAGCCGGCGCGGCGGTCCCGAATCGGCCACTGGAGGCGCTCGACGGTCTCGATGTTGTGGGCGATGACGTCGGGCCCGGCGTCGATTATCTTCCGGACGTGCTCGGGTTCGCCCTGGAAGTCGGGAATCAGCACCTCGACGAGCACCTCGGGGTCGCGGCGCTTGATTTCGCGGATGGTCTCGGCGAAGTGGGCCGCGCCCTGGTCCGGCAGGTCGTCGCGGTCCACGGAGGTCAACACGACGTAGTCGAGGCCGATTTCGGCCACCGCGTCGGCGACGTTCGCCGGCTCCTCGGGGTCGAGCGGCTCCATCCCGCCGGTCGTCACGTCGCAGAAGTTACACCCGCGCGAGCACCGGTCGCCCATGAGCATGAACGTGGCCGTCCCGGGGCCGTCGCGGCCGCTCCAACACTCTCCGAGGTTCGGGCAGTTCGCCTCCTCGCAGACGGTGTTGAGGTTCCGGTCCCGGAGCGTCGATTTGATATCGGTGAAACGCCGGCCCGATGGCGGTCGCATCTTCAACCAGTCTGGCTTCCGCCGCGTGCGCATAGGCAGTTCTTGCGAGGCGACGGGCAAAAACGTGAGGATTGGTCCGCCGTCTGTCGGGTTGCCGATGGAATCTCCCGCCGAGTCAACCGAAACCGCGTCCCCGCGACGTTAGCCATCGCATGCACGTCCCGTGCTACCACGCCTTGTTCAGAATCGTTCAAACGAACACTACTCTCGCGAGAAACGAAACGTTCAGGCCGAATACATCACAACTTTCCATCAAACAGCATGTACGACCGTGCTAGATGTATCATCTAACTGAAAAACTTATATTCGAGTAAAGACTTCTATCGAGTATGAACTGGAAACACCGCCGCAACATGACGAAGGCCGAATCGAAGAAGCACGAGGCCACCGCGGGGACGAACTGGTCGTTCATCGCCGCGCTCGCCGGCGCCGCGTAAGCGCTCGGCACTTCGGTCCTCGACTCCGCCCCCCACTCTACCACACCACACCGCGTTCCGCCGGAACGTGCCACCAACCTCAGTCCCTCCGTTTTCCGCTCGCTCGATACCCGCGAGCCGCCGCGCCGGATGGAGAAACGCCTTTCCCCACGGACGACTCGGCTTCGTGTATGACGCTCGTCTTCGTCTCGTCCCCGACGCCAGCGCGCACCCGGAGGTGCGCCCAGTGAAAGTCGCCGAGGCGGTCCCCGAGTTCGCAGACGCCTTCGGGTTCGAGGAGTTCAACCGGATGCAGCGCGAGGCGCTGCCCGCCATCCTCGACACCGACCACAACGTCGTCGCCTCCGCGCCCACCGCCAGCGGGAAGACGGCGCTCGCCGAACTCGCCATCTGTCGGACCCTCCGCGACGAGGGGACGGCGCTTTTCATCGCGCCGCTCCGCGCGCTCACCACCGAGAAGGAGACCGAGTGGGAGCGCTTCGAGGACCTCGGCTACTCGGTGTACGTCGTCACCGGCGAGCGCGACCTGAACCCGCGGCGGGCCGCCCGCGCCGACATCCTCGTGATGACGCCCGAGAAGACCGACTCCGCGACCCGGAAACACGACTCGGCGCGCTACTCCTTCATCGAGGACGTGGACTGCGTCGTCATCGACGAGGTCCACCTGCTGGACTCCGAGACCCGCGGCGGCGTCCTCGAAGTCACCGTCTCGCGGATGCGACGCATCTGCGACCCCCGCATCGTCGCGCTGTCCGCGACCATGCCCAACATCGACGACGTGGCGGCGTGGCTCGACGCGCCGGACGAGACGACCTTCGAGTTCGGCGACGACTACCGCCCCGTCGACCTCCACGCGGGCGTCAAAACCTACACCCACGGCGAGAACTCCTTCGCCGACAAGTACCGCCGACTCTACCGGGCGTTCGACCTCGCGGAGCCCCACATCCGCGACGGCGGCCAGTCGCTCGTCTTCGTCTCCTCGCGGCAGGACGCCGTCCGCGCGGCCGCCAAGGCCCGCGACGAACTCGCCAAGCGCGACGTGCCGATCGGCGCGCGCGGCGACTACGACTTCCACAACGAGGCGAAGGAACTGAGCAACGACTCGCTCGCCAAGGGCGTCTTAGACGGCGTCGGCTTCCACCACG
Source organism: Haloferax gibbonsii (assembly GCF_001190965.1). Taxonomy (NCBI): domain Archaea; kingdom Methanobacteriati; phylum Methanobacteriota; class Halobacteria; order Halobacteriales; family Haloferacaceae; genus Haloferax; species Haloferax gibbonsii. Next base: position 2,884,097 of record NZ_CP011947.1, on the reverse strand, counting down.
CCGGCCTCTCTCGGGACGACCGCGAGGCCGTCGAGGAGTGGTTCAAGGAGGGCAAGATTCAGCTCCTGTTTTCGACCTCCACGCTCGCGTGGGGCGTGAACCTCCCCGCCCGCTGCGTCGTCATCCGCGACACGAAACACCACGACCCGCTCGAAGGCGAGGTGGACATCTCGCCGCTCGACATCCTCCAGATGCTCGGCCGCGCGGGCCGCCCCGGCTACGACGACGTGGGCTACGGGTGGGTCGTCTGCGACCGCTCGGACCAGAACAAGTACCGCCGCCTGCTCCGCGAGGGCAAGGAAATCGAGTCGCGCCTCGCCGAGGACCTCGACTCGCACCTTAACGCCGAAATCGCCATGGGCACCATCCGCGACCTCGACGACGTGCTGTCGTGGCTGGAGACGACGTTCTACTACCGCCGGGCGCAGTCGAACCCGGCGGCCTACGACTTCGAGGACCTCCGCGAGCGCGTCCGCGACGTGCTCGACCGCCTCGTCTCCCGCGGCTTCGTCGAGATGGACGACGACCTCTCTATCGACGCGACACCGCTCGGGCGACTCACCTCGAAGTACTACCTCCGCCTCGGGACCGCCTCCCGCTTCGCCGACCTCGCCGAGCGCGACCGCATCACCGCCGACGACATCCTCGAAACCGTCGCGGGCGCGGCCGACTTCCGGCAGGTGTCGGCGCGTCAGTCCGAGGTCGACGCCGTCGACTCGGTGTTGACGGGCGTCTCGACCACGCTCGAAGACGGCCCGAAGAAGGTGCTCGCCATCCTCCACGCCAGCATGGCGAACTCGACGCCGAGCGAGCTCCGGAGCGACGCGTGGGTCATCAAGCAGAACGCGCTCCGACTCCTCTCCGCGCTCCGCGAGTTCCTCGACACCTTCGCGGACGCCCGCGCCGCCAACCTCGCAAAGCGCGTCGAGGCCCGCGTCGACAACGGCGTCAGCAGCGACGCCGCGGCGCTCACGGCCGTCGACGGCATCGGTCCCGGTCGCGCGCGAAAGCTCGCCACCGGCGGGCTCTCCACCCCGGCCGACGTGGTCGACGCCGGCGTGAAGGAACTCACCCGCGCGGGCCTCTCGCAGGGCGTCGCCGAGCGCGTCATCAAGAGCGCGAGAGACCTCCCCGCGCCCGACATCGACTGGGGTGACTTCCCCGAGTCGGTCGCTCGCGGCGAGAGCGACATGCACGACATCCGCGTGCGGAACGACGGCGGCGGCGGCTCGGTCGGCATCCGCGTCACCGTCAACGACGTGGAGATGTCGGCGAAGACGTGCTACCTCTCGGACGAGGTGACGGTCCCCGTCGGCGTCTTCGGCGCGACGGACGACGAACTGGAGTTCGTCGTGGAGGTCACGTTCCCCGACCTGCCGCTGCTCCCGATTCGGGAGACGCGGACGGTTCGGGTCGAATAGCAGAAAACGCGGCGTCAGCCGTTTTTCAGTCGTTTTCTCGGTCGCTTTCGGCTACTCCTCGCCGAGCAACGCCGCCCGCAACTCCGCCGGTCCGTTCACGATTTCGTCCGCCCGCGAGAGGTCGAGGTCGGCGTTCTGTTCGCCGCGGTAGGCGATGGTGTACGCGCCCGACCGCACGGCGGCCTCGATGCCGTTTATCGAGTCCTCGATGACGACGCACTCCTCGGGGGCGACGCCGAACTCGGCGGCGGCGTGCTCGTAGATGTGCGGTTCGGGCTTCCCCGGTCTGTCGATGTCGTCGGCCGAGAGCACGAGGTCGAGCGGGTCGAGGTCGAACCGTTCGCGGACGGTCGAAATCCAGGCCTGCGGGGCCGACGAGACGATGGCGACCTTCTTGCCCGCCGCGCGGAGGTCCGAAAACAGTTCCTCCGCGCCGTCCATCAGGACGACGTGCTCGCCGTAGACGCCCTCTGAGTTCTCGTGGTACGCCGCGACGAACTCGTCTTTCGTGACGGTCGTCCCGTACTCCGCGTCGAGGTAGTCGTATATCTCGCGGAAGTTCATCCCCGTTATCTCCTCGTGGTCGGGGTCGCCGGACTCGATGGCGTCGGCGAACACCCACTCGTCCTCGAAGGCGTGCCAGTACTGTTCGGAATCGACCAACACTCCGTCCATGTCGAACAGCACGACGTTCGCGTCCATGGTTCGCCCTCGGCCGCGACCGACCAAAGAGCTTCGTGCCGCGGCATGGCTGATGAACCCCCGTACGAAGGTTCAAATCGCAATTGGCGGCCATTCCGCCGCATGGATTCGATACGCGTCTTCGCCGGCGACTGCACCGTCAGCTTCGAGGGCTCCCGCGACCGCACCCAGCGCGGCCGGGTCGTCGTCGTGGCCAAACCCGACCGCACCGTCCTCGTCCACGACGCCGGGGGCTACCAACCCGTCGCGTGGCTGACCCGCGCCGACTCGCTGACCGTCGAGTCGGGGCCGGGGTCGTTCGGCCTCGTGGCCCGCGCCGGCGACCAGACCCTCACGGTCGAGTCGAACGACGTGACCGGCCGCGCCGAGTACCCCGCGAGCGACGCGGGCGTCCCGGTCGGTTCACACCCCGACACCGGCGACCCGCTCGTCAGGACTAACGGGTCCGTCGTCGCCCTCGACTCGGGGACCGAGTATCGCCTGCCGGCGGGCGCGACCGTCCTCGACGAGACGTGTGACGACTGCGGCCTGCCGCTGATGCGCGTCGAGCGCGGCGCGCCGTTCGAGGTGTGTATCGACCGCCGGTGCGACCCGCTTGACGACCATGTGAGAGACCGCTTCGACGGCGAGTGGTCCTGTCCGGACTGCGGGTCGCCGCTCCGCATCATCCGACGGGGCGGCCGGCTGCTCGCCGGCTGTGACGCCTACCCCGAGTGCGAAACGGCGTTTTCCCTCCCCGCGGGCGTCGTCGGCGACGACTGCGAGTGCGGCCTCCCGATATTCGAGACGAGTCGCGGCCGGCGGTGTCTCGACTCCACCTGCGAGGTCGCATGAGCCGACGCCCACGCGCAGGGCAGCAAGACGGGGGGCGACGACCGTGGCCCCGCCGCTGGCGACACGGCCGGCCGAGCGGTGCGCGTCCGGAACCGCGGCCGCGACGAGTCGACGCTGGCGGTCACCCCGACGCTCCCGCGGGCCGCGCCGCCGGCATCGCAGGCCCTTTGTCGTCGCCGCGCCCCGATTCGGGTATGCAAGGACGCCTCGAAGACGGCGTCGTCCACCTCCCGGGCGACGCTCGACAGCGGTTCCACGACTCGCGCGGCTACGGGAGACCCACCGGCGGCGACGACCTCGAGGTCGCGCCCGTCGAGGCCGCCCACCTGCTCTCGCGGGACGACATCGACGGCGTGGACGGGATGGGCCTGCGCGAACTCCTCGCGCGAACGGGGACCACCCTCGACTTCGTCGTCTACAAGGACCTCCGCGACCGCGGGTTCTACCTCTCGCCCGCCCGGGAGGGCTGGCCCGGCGTCGGCGACGCCGCGGGCGCGGACTTCCTCGTCTACCCCCGCGGGAAAGGTCCGTGGGACGGCGAGGTCGAACACCGGGTCCGCGTCGTCGGCGAGCGCGAGAGCATCCCCGTCTCGTCGCTCGGGGACGTGGTGCTCGCCATCGTCGACGAGGACGGCGACCTGACCTACTTCGACACCGAGGGCTACTCCCCCGAGGGCACGGCCGCGGAGGACCTCCCGGCCGACCTCGACGCGGAGCTCCTCTCGGACCGCGCGCTCGTCTGGGACGGCGTCGACCGCCTCTACCAGCGCGGCTTCTTCGGTCAGCGACTCTACGGGAGAAACGCCGACAGCGGCCCGCTCCAACTGTCGCTCCTCGAAGCCGCCTACCTCGCCCGCGCCGACGCGCTCGCCACCGACGAGGCCGACGTGGTCTCCCGCGGCCGCGACGTCGAGGGCGACCGATTCGACCGCCGGCTCGCGGTCTACGCCGCGCTCCGGGGGGCCAAGACGGTCCCCAAGAGCGGCTTCAAGTTCGGCTCGGACTTCCGCGTCTACACGGAGTTCGAGTCGGTGTCTGACCTCTCGCACTCCGAGTTCCTCGTGCGCGTGGTCGCGCCCGACCACACGTTCGTCCCGCGGGACCTCTCGCTCGACGTTCGCCTCGCCGGCGGTGTCCGCAAGCGAATGGTTTTTGCGCTGACCGACGACAACGGAGAGATAGACTGGCTTTCGGTCAGTCGGCTCACGCCATGACAGACGACGAACCCGCGGAGCGCATCCGCACCGATGGAGGCACAGCAGAGGGAGCAGATGACGTCGCCCTCGACCCGTGGGGCTCGTCGACCGTCTCCGACTACCGGAAGCTGTTCGAGGAGTTCGGCATCGAGGAGTTCGACGAGGTGCTCGACGAGGTACCGAACCCGCACTACCTGATGCGCCGCGGGGTCATCTTCGGCCACCGCGACTACCGACCGGTCCTCGACGCCATGCGAAACGGCGACGACTTCGCCGTCCTCTCGGGCTTCATGCCGACGGGCGACCCCCACATCGGCCACAAGCTCGTCTTCGACGAGATAATCTGGCATCAAGAGCAGGGCGGCGACGCCTACGGCCTCATCGCCGACATGGAGGCGCACTCCGCCCGCGGCATCCCGTGGGACGAAATCAACGAGCACAGCCGCGACTACCTGCTGTCGCTCATCGCGCTCGGGTTCGACCCCGAGGCGGGCGAACTCTACCGACAGTCCGACAACGACCGGCTCCAGCGGCTCGCGTTCGAACTCGGCGGGAAGGCCAACTTCTCGGAGTTCCAGTCCATCTACGGCTTCGACGGCGAGACCAACGTCTCGCACATGCAGTCGGTCGTCACGCAGATGGCCGACATCCTCTATCCGCAGTTGGACGACCCCAAGCCGACGGTCATCCCGGTCGGCCCCGACCAGGACCCCCACGTCCGGTTCGCCCGCGACCTCGCCACCCGGATGCGATTCTTCAAGGTGACCGAGGCGTTCGCGAGCTTCGAACTCGACGACGCCGAGCGCCCGCTCGTCGCGGCCGCCCACGACGCCCGCGAGGCGTACGCCGAGGACGCCGACATGCCGCGGTGCGGCGAGGCGGCCGAGTGGCTCGCCGACGCCGACCTCGACGCGGCCGGCGTGCTCGTTTCCGAGTCGGTCCGCGAATCGGCGGTCGAGAAGCTCGAAAACGCCGGGATGGAACCGCTCCGCCCGCGGATTCGCTTCTTCGCGCGGCAGGCGACCGACGAGGCGTTCGAGGCGCTCATCGAGGACATCGAGGGCGAAAAGCGCCGGTACGACCAGCACATCGACGCGTTCGACATGGGCGTCGACGAGGCCGAAGACCTCGCCCGCGAGGTCGAGGCCCACCACGGCGGCTACGGATTCATCCCGCCGTCCTCTATCTACCACCGTTTCATGACCGGTCTCACCGGCGGCAAGATGTCGTCGTCGATTCCGGCGAGCCACATCTCGCTTCTCGACGCGCCCGAGGAGGGCTACGACAAGGTGAAGTCGGCGACGACCGGCGGCCGCGACACCGCCGACGAACAGCGCGAACTCGGCGGCGAGGCCGACAAGTGTCCGGTGTACGAGCTGTACGCCTACCTGCTGACGGGCGACGACGACGACCTCGCCAAGGAGGTCTACGACGAGTGCGTCGGCGGCGAGCGCCTCTGCGGCGGCTGCAAGGAGCAGGCGGCGACGATGATGCGGGAGTTCCTCGAAGACCACCACGAAAAGCGCGAGGAGGCCGAGGAGGTCCTCGACTCGCTGGACATCGACTTAGAGACAGAGCGGCGAGGGGTTGCCGCCGAGCACTAGTGAGGCGGTAACGCCACCCATCGCCCACACGACCGCTCACAACCCCACTTCTTCTCCCACGCCGCGCGCGTTCGACTTCTCGTAGAGGTACTCAGCGGTCGCGGCGTCGAGCACCGCCGAGCCGACGCTCTCGACCACCAGAATCTCGTCGTCGTCGTCGCGACCGGCGTCGCCCTCGAACACCGCCGAGAGCGGAATCAGGTCGGACTCGTCGATGTCGGCCCCGCGCACGTCGCCGATGTCGGCGACTTCCTCGGGCACGTCGGCGAACACCCGCGCGGCCCGCTCGAACGTCTCGGCGTCGAGTTCCCGCATCTCGGGTGTGTAGGCCCCGACGGCGACGACGAGGGTTCCGGGTTCGAGCCACGAGCCGTCGAAGACGGGCGTCTCGCTCGTCGTCGCGGTGACGACGACGTTCGCCCCGGAGACGGCCGCCTCGGGGGAGTCGACCGCTTCGGCGGGGAGGCCGTCCTCGCGGAGGTCGGCGGCGCACGCCTCGCGGGAGTCGCTCGGGGAGTAGACCCGGACTGACTCGACCGCGGAGCCGACGGCGACGGCGCGGCTCTGCCAGCGGGCCTGCGTGCCCGCGCCGAGGACGCCGAGTCGGACCGGTTCGGCGGTGAGGTACTCCGCGGCGAGCCCGCCGATACAGCCCGTGCGGGCGCTGGTAATCGTCGTCCCGTCGAGGAGCGCGAGCGGGAGGCCGGTCGTCGCGTCGGTGAGGACGACCTGCGCGTTCACCGTCGAAAGGCCGTGCGAGACGTTCTCGGGATGGACCGACGCGAGCTTCGTCGCGTACACCTCGCGGCCGTGGATGTACGCCGGCATGGTGAGGGCGGTGCCGAGCGGGCCGTCCCGCCCTGCCGGTTCCACACCCGCGCCCGCGACACCCTCGCCGCCGGTCCCGTCCCGAACCCTGTCGATGTCGATGCCGACCGGGAAGTGCGGTCTCGGGGGCCGTTCGACCTCGTCGCGACCCTGCTTGACGAACGCCTCTTCGACGACGGGAAACAGCTCCGCGAGCGACAGTAACTCGCCGACGGCGTCGGCGGAGAGTATACGGACCATACCCGGACGACTCGTCGCGGTCGGGTGAAAACATTGCGCCTCGCTAGTGTGTGACAGACAAACTCATGTCGGTGGCGAATCAGACAGGACCATGCACGTCCTCATCGTCGGCGGCGGGGTCGTCGGACTCGCCTGCGCCCACGCGCTGGCCGACCGCGGAGCCGAGGTCACCGTCTGCGAGGCGGGGACGCTCGGCGGCGGCAGCACGGGTCGCGCGGCGGGCGGCATCCGAACGCAGTTCTCCACGCGCGTGAACGTCGAACTCTCGCTCGCCAGCGTCCCCGTCTGGGAGTCCTTCGCGGACGACTTCGGCGTCGACATCGACTACCGTCGGTCGGGCTACCTCTTTCTGGCCCGGACCGAGGAGACCGCCGCGGCGTTCCGGGAGAACGTCGCCATGCAGACCGACGCGGGCGCGCCGAGTCGCGTCCTCTCGCCCGAGGAGGCCGCCGAGTACCTCCCGGAGCTCCGGGCCGAGTCGTTCGTCGCGGCGACCTTCTCGGCCGCCGACGGCGTCGCCGACCCGCACTCCGCGGTTCAGGGCTACTCGGACGCGGTCCGCGCCGCCGGCGTCGACGTTCGGACGAAGACGCCCGTGACCGACCTCGCTCGCGTCGGCGGCTGGCGGGCCGAGACGCCGGACGGGCCCATCGACGCCGACGCCGTGGTCGTCGCCGCGGGCGCGTGGTCCGGTCGGGTCGCGGCGCTCGCGGGCGTCGACCTCCCACTCGCGCCGCGCCGCCGACAGATAGCCGTCGTGGAGCCCGAGGGCGACCTTCCGGCGGACGCCCCGCTCACTATCGACCTCGACACGGGTGCGTACTTCCGGCCGGAGCGGGAGGGGACCGCCATCGTCGGCGGCCACTTCTCGGCGTCGGACCCCGACGTGGACCCGGACCGGTTCGACGAGTCGATGGATATCGAGTGGGCGGTGGAGGCGACGGAGCGGGCCGACGACGCCGCGGCCTACTTCGGTCCGGAGACGCGGATTCGAAACGGCTGGGCCGGACTGTACGCCGTGACGCCGGACCACCACGCGGTTCTGGACGAGGTCGAACCCGGTCTCGTCGTCGCCGCGGGCTTTTCGGGCCACGGATTCCAGCACGCGCCCGCCACGGGCGAGGCCGTCGCCGACCTGTGTCTCGGCGAGGACGCCTGCGGGGTGGACGTGTCGGCGCTGTCGCTCGACCGGTTCGAGTCGGGCGAGACGCTCCGCGAGCGGAACGTGGCGTGAGAGAAATCGAACGCTCGTCTCAGGCGCTCATATCGACGACGGCGCGGAGTTCGCCGAGGACGCGAACGGGGTCGGCGACGTCGCGCGACGCGAGGACGCGAAAGCCGGTGTCGCCCTCGTCTTCGACGACGCGGTAGGTCCGTTCGCCGTCGTCGAACTCGTAGGGCGGCGAGGCCCGGACGAGGACGGCCTCGACGTCGTCTCTGTCGTCCGGTCGGTTCGGGGGTTTGACGATGAGCGACGCCTCGTGGCCGAGGCGAATCGCCGAGAGGGTCGTGTCCAGGTCTCGCATTCGTCTTCGCCGTCTCTCCGTCGGCCGGTACCAAGAACGTATCTGCGTTCGGACTGGCTCGGGACGGACGCGCAACGCTTTTACTCGGCACTCACAATCGGTCGCATATGGTGTCCGAACCCAAACGCGGGACGCGAGCGAGCGAACCGACCACCGACGGGTTCGGATTTTTCTTCCTGACCGCCTGAGGTCGGCGGACTCCGTGCGGGCGTCATCGCGCCCGCCGGACGAAACCGACCCCGCCGGTCAGCCCCGCCAGCGCGGCGAGGCTTCGAAACTGCTAACCGACCACCAGACGGCTAACGCCACAACGAACCAGATGCGACTTCCGGAATCACAGGTCGCGGTGTTGAACGCCGCGAGCGCCACCGACGAACGAACGATTGCACAGCTTGCGGAGGCGACGGACCAGAAGCCCGAGACGGTGACGGGCGCGGTCTTCGACCTCCGCGACGAGGGACTCGTCTCGGTCACCGAGACCACGGCGGAGTCCGTCGAACTGACCGACGAGGGCGTCCAGTACGCCGAGGAGGACCTTCCCGAGGTCCGGCTCTACCGCGCCGCGCTCGACGTGGGCGACGGCGATGCGGTCCCGATGGGGCAGGTCATCGGCGCGTCCTCCCTCGGCGGCCCGCAGGTCGACATCGCGCTGTCGAACTTCGCGCGCAAGGGCTACGGGACCATCGATTCGGGCGAACTCGCGCCCGACGCGGACGCCGACCCCGACGCCGACGAGGAGGCCGCCGCGCTCGCGGCCCTCGCCGCGGGCGAGTCCGTCGACGCCGACGTGCTCGACCAGCTCGAATCGCGACAGCTCGTGGTCCGCCACGAGCGCACCATCCGCGCCGTCACCCTCACAGACGAGGGCGTCACGGCGCTGATGGAGGGCGTCGAGGCCGCGGAGACGGTCGACCGCCTCACGCCCGAACTGCTCACCTCCGGCGAGTGGGAAGACGTGGAGTTCACGGAGTACAACGTCGAGGCCGACGCGCCCGAGGCCCGCGGCGGTAAGAAGCACATCCTCCGGCAGACCGCCGACCGCGTGAAGGACGTGCTCACCGGCATGGGCTTCGCCGAGATGGAAGGCCCGCACGCCGACGCGGACTTCTGGATTAACGACTGTCTGTTCATGCCGCAGGACCACCCGGCGCGCACCCACTGGGACCGCTTCGCCCTCGACGTGCCGCCGATGGAGGACATCCCCGAGGACCTCATCGACCGCGTCCGCGACGCCCACCTCAACGGCGTCGGCGAGGACGGCGACGGCTACCACTCGCCGTGGTCCGAGGACTTCGCGCGGGCCATCGCGCTCCGCGGCCACACCACGTCGCTGTCGATGCGCTACCTCTCGGGCCACGAGGTCGGCGAGTTAGAGCCGCCGCAGCGGTACTTCTCGGTCGAGAAGGTGTACCGCAACGACACGCTCGACCCGACGCACCTGCTGGAGTTCTACCAGATAGAGGGCTGGGTGATGGCCGAGGACCTCTCGGTGCGCGACCTGATGGGCACCTTCGAGGAGTTCTACTCCCACTTCGGCATCACGGACATCCAGTTCAAGCCGCACTACAACCCCTACACGGAGCCGTCGTTCGAGCTGTTCGGCCGACACCCCGAGACGGGCGAACTCATCGAAATCGGTAACTCCGGCATGTTCCGCGAGGAAGTGCTTCGCCCGCTCGGCGTCGAGTGCGACGTGATGGCGTGGGGCCTCGCCCTGGAGCGTCTCCTGATGCTCATGTACGGCTTCGACGACATCCGCGACGTGCACGGAACGCTGTGCGACCTCGACCTGCTCCGCGAGACGGAGGTGCTCAAGTAATGCCCGTAGTCGACGTTCAACCCGACGAACTGCGCCGCCTGACCGGCCACGAAGACAAGTCCGACGAGGAGTTCAAAGACGACCTGTTCGCGCTCGGACTGGAGTTCGAGGGCGTCACCGACGACGGGGCGTTCCAACTGGAGTTCGGTCCCGACCGCCTCGACCGCCTGTCGGTCGAAGGCGTCGCCCGCTCGCTTCGCTACCAGTACGGCGACGCCCGCGGCGTCTCGGTGCCGAACACGAACGACCCCGACTGGACCTTCGTCGTCGACGACGACGTGCCCGAGGAGCGACCCTACGTCACGGGCGCGGTCGTCCGCGGGGTCGACCTGGACGACGCGGCGCTCGACTCGCTCATCCAGTTGCAGGAGAAACTCCACGCGACGATGGGCCGCAAGCGCGCCAAGGGAGCCATCGGCATCCACGACCTGACGATGCTGAAAGGCGACGTGCTCTCGGAGAACGCCTCCGGCAACTCCATCACGTACACGGGTATCGAACCCGACGGCGACACCTTCGTCGCGCTCGACTCGAACGACGAACTCACGCCCGCCGAGGTGCTCGAACAGCACGACACCGGGCGGAAGTACGCCGACCTCGTGAGCGAGTACGACCGCTATCCGGCCATCTACGACGAAATCGGTCTGTTCTCGTTCCCGCCGGTCATCAACGGCCGCCGGACCGAGGTCTCGACGGACTCCCGCGACCTGCTCGTCGAACTCACCGGCACCGACCAGTGGACCATCGACCGGATGTGCAACATCATCTGCTACGCGCTGGCCGCCCGCGGGGCGACCATCGAGGACGTCGAGGTGCAGTACGGGGGTGGAACCGTCGTCAAGCCCGACTTCGAAGTCGAGACGAAACACGTCTCCCACGACCGCATCGAGACGGTTCTCGGCGTCGAGTTGGAGATGGACGAGGTCATCGACCTGTTCGAGCGCTCCGGGCTGGACGCGGACGCCGAGTTAGGTGAGGAGACCGTCTACGAGGTCTCTATCCCGCCGTACCGCGTCGACGTGCTCCACCCGCTGGACCTCGTCGACGACGTGGGTCGCGCCTACGGCTTCAACGAACTCGAACCGCGCTACCCCGACGTGGGGACGGTCGGCCAGCGCCACGAGCGCTCCCGACTCGAAGACGCCGTCCGCACCTCGCTCGTCGGCCTCGGCTTCGAGGACCTGCTCAACTTCCACATGATTTCGGAGGAGGAGAACTACGAGCGCATGGACGTCGAGGTCGGCTCCGAGTATCTCGGCGGCGGCGATCCGGCCTCCATCACCGAGCCGTACAGCGAGGACTACACCATGCTCCGGACGTGGGTGCTGCCCTCGCTGACGATGGTGCTGGAGAACAACACCCACCGGGCGTACCCGCAGGACCTCGCGGAAATCGGCCACGTGGCCCACCGCGACGACGGCGAGAACACCCGCGTCGCCGAGGCCCGGCACGTCGCGGCCGTCCTCGCCCGCCACGATGCGACCTACGAGGACGCGAAGGCTCGCCTCGCGGCGCTCTGCCGCGATTACGACGCGGAACTGGAGACGCCCGCGACCGAGCATCCGTCGTTCATCGACGGCCGCACCGCCGCGGTCGTCATCGACGGTGAGGAAGTCGGCGTCGTCGGCGAACTCCACCCGAAAGTCATCGTCGACCACGACCTCGAACTGCCGGTCGCGGCGTTCGAGTTCGACCTGTCGGCGCTGGCGTAGGAGTTTCGGCGGTCGTTTTTGGTCCAGATTTTTGCGTGACGAGCGGAGCGAGTCGCGGAAAACGGTGGGAGCTTCGACCTGTCGGCGCTGGCGTAGGAGTTTCGGCGGTCGTTTTTGGTCCAGATTTTTGCGTGACGAGCGGAGCGAGTCGCGGAAAACGGTGGGAGCTTCGACCTGTCGGCGTTGGTACAGGTGGACGGGAATATCTTTGAGGGTCTACGAACCGAAATCGGATAACTTGAGGTAATTTAACGACGCCAGTAATTCTTTTCGTGCATTTGGTCAGAACGCGATAGAAACCTTTAGGACGCGAGTCGTCGCCTTTCCTGTATGAACGATAATGATGTACGCCGCGAGACGCTGGCGGTGACCCACGGCGAGCGCGGTCAGACCCCGGCCCCTGGCGTCGAGGACGTCGTCGTTCCGGTCCATCTCTCTTCGACCTACGCGGTGCCGACCATCGACCCCGACGCGGACCTGGAGACGCTCGACCCCGACGCGGGCGAGTACCTCTACTCGCGGCTGTCGAACCCGACGCGGAACGCGCTGGAACACCGGCTCGCGGCGCTCGAAGGTGCCGACCACGCGCTGGCGTTCGTCTCCGGCACGGCGGCCATCGCCGCGACGATGACCGCGGTGGTCCGGCCGGGCGACCACATCGTCGCGTTCGAGGACCTCTACGGCGGGACGAAGACGATGCTCAACCGGCTGTTCGCCGACCGGCTGAACGTGGACGTGTCGTTCGTCGATGCCACCGACCCGGAGAACGTCGCGGCCGCGATGCGCGAGGAGACGGCGCTCGTCTGGATGGAGACGCCGACGAACCCGCTCATGCACCTCTGCGACATCGAGGCCATCGCGGCCATCGCCGACGAGGGCGACGCGGTGTTCGGGGTGGACAACACCTTCCTCAGCCCGCAGTTCCAGAATCCGCTTTCGCTCGGGGCCGACGTGGTCGTCCACAGCACCACGAAGTACCTCAACGGTCACTCCGACTCCATCGGCGGCGCGGTCGTCACCGACCGCGAGGACGTACTGGAGGAGATTACCTTCCTCCAGCGCGTCGGGATGGGGTCGATGCTCTCGCCGTTCGACTCCTACCTGACGCTCCGGGGAATCAAGACGCTCCCGCTGCGGATGCGCCAGCACGAGGCCAACGCGATGGAAATCGCCGAGTTCCTCGAATCCCACGAGGCCGTGACGCGAGTGCTGTACCCGGGGCTGGAGTCCCATCCGCAACACGACCTCGCGGCGCGCCAGCAGTCGGGCTTCGGCGGGGTGCTGTCGTTCGAACTCGACACCGACCTCGACGGGACCGCCGAATTCCTCGGCGAACTCCGGGAGTTCCCGCTGGCGGTGAGTCTCGGCGGCGTCGAGAGTCTCATCGAGCACCCGGCGACGATGACCCACTCGCCGCTCTCGCAGACCGAACGCGACGCGCTCGGCATCTCCGATTCGTTGCTTCGGATGTCCGTGGGCGTCGAGCACGTCGACGACCTTCGTTCGGACCTCGAATCGGCGCTTTCGGTCCTGTAGGTAGTCACCGCTCTCGCGCCCGAATTCCGTTCCCTCGGGCACTTAACCGAGGCGTTTAACAGTCCGCCCGGCTGTAGGTACGCCAACGCAATGCCGAGCGGAGAATACGATCCGGAAACCGTCGAGGCGAAGTGGCAAGAGAGGTGGGTCGACGAAGACCTGTACGCGTACCCGGAGCGTGCGGTAGACCCCGACACCGTCTTCTCCATCGACTCACCGCCGCCGACGGTGTCCGGGAGCCTCCACTGGGGCCACGTCTACGGCTTCACCCTCCAGGACTTCGTCGCCCGGTTCAACCGGATGCGCGGCGACGAGGTGTACTTCCCGTTCGGTTACGACGACAACGGCATCGCGTCGGAGCTCCTGACCGAGGACGAACTCGGAATCAAACACCAGGACTACGAGCGACGCGAGTTCCAGAAGCTCTGCCGCGAGGTCACGGCGGAGTACGAAGGGGAGTTCACGGAGAAGATGCAGAACCTCGGCATCTCCATCGACTGGGACCAGACGTACCAGACGATTTCGCCCGAGGTCCAGCGCGTCTCCCAGCTCTCTTTCGTCGACCTCTACGACAAGGGTCGGCAGTACCGCCAGCGCGCCCCCGCCATCTGGTGTCCCGAGTGCGAGACCGCAATCTCGCAGGTCGAGACCGAAGACGACGAGCAGGGCTCGCACTTCCACGACATCGAGTTCGGCGTGGCCGAGTCCGAGGAGTCGTTCGTCATCTCCACGACGCGACCCGAACTGCTCCCCGCCTGCGTCGCCGTCTTCGTCCATCCCGACGACGACGACAACGAGCACCTCGTCGGGCAGGAAGCGGAGGTTCCGCTGTTCGGACAGCGGGTTCCCATCCTCGAAGACGAGCGCGTCGACCTGGAGACCGGCACGGGTCTCGTCATGTGCTGTACCTTCGGCGACCAGACCGACATCGAGTGGTATCAGGCCCACGACCTGCCGCTCCGCGTCGCCATCGACGAGTCCGGCACGATGACCGAGGAGGCCGACGAGTACGCCGGTCTCTCCGCCGACGAGGCGCGGGAGGCCATCGTCGCCGACCTCGACGACGCCGGGGCGCTCCTCGACAAGCGCGCCATCACGCACACGGTCAACGTCCACGAGCGGTGTGGCACGAGCGTCGAGTTCCTCGTCAAGGACCAGTGGTACATCAAACTGCTCGACAAGCGCGAGGAGTACCTCGAAGCCGGCGAGCAGATGGACTGGTACCCCGAGAAGATGTTCACGCGGTACAAGAACTGGATCGAGGGTCTCCAGTGGGACTGGGCCATCTCGCGGCAGCGCTCCTCGGGGATTCCGTTCCCCGTCTGGTACTGCGAGGACTGCGAGCACGTGGTCGTCGCCGACCGCGAGGACCTGCCGGTCGACCCGCTCTCGGACGACCCGCCGGTCGATGCCTGTCCCGAGTGCGGCCACGACGAGTTCGCCGCCGAGGACGACGTGTTCGACACGTGGGCGACCTCGTCGCTCACGCCCCTCATCAACGGCGGCTGGGACTGGAATCCAGAGACGGAGGCGATGGAACTCGAACGGCCCGAACTCTACCCGTTCGACATGCGCCCGCAGGGCCACGACATCATCTCCTTTTGGCTGTTCCACACGGTCGTCAAGTGCTACGAGCACACCGGCGAGGTCCCGTTCGACAGCGTCATGATAAACGGGATGGTCCTCGACGAGAACCGCGAGAAGATGTCGAAGTCCGTCGGTAACGTCGTCTCGCCCGACGAGGTCTTAGAGAAGTTCCCGGTCGACGCCGCCCGCTACTGGGCCGCCGGGAGCGCCGTCGGCGACGACCTGCCGTACCAGGAGAAGGGCCTCGTCGCGGGCGAGAAACTCATGCGGAAGCTCTGGAACGCCTCGAAGCTCGTCGAGAGCCTCACCGAGGACGCGCCCGCCGAGTTCGACCACGACGACCTGAAGGCCATCGACCGCTGGCTTCTGGCCTCGCTCGACCGCGAACTCGAGTTCGTCACGGAGAAACTGGAGAACCGCGAGTTCTCGAAGGCGCGCGACCGCCTGCGTAGTTTCTTCTGGCACACGTTCTGCGACGACTACCTCGAAATCGCCAAACAGCGCGTCCGCGAGGGCGACGACCCCTCGGCGGCGTACACGCTCCAGACCGCTCACAAGCGGTTCCTGACCTGCTTCGCGCCCATCCTCGCACACGTCACGGAGGAACTCTGGCGCGACATGTACGACGAAACGAGCGTCCACGACCAGTCGTGGCCCGAACCGCTCGGACTCGACGCCGACGTCGCGGCCGGCGAAACCGCGATGGCCGTCGTCGGCGCGCTCCGCAAGTACAAAAGCGACAACCAGCTCTCGATGAACGCCCCCGTCGACCTCGTGCAGGTGTACGGCGACATCCACGGCTTCGAGGAGGACGTGAGCGGCGTCATGCACATCGAGGCGCTCGAACTGCTCGACGAGGAGCCCGAAATCGAGTCGGTCGTGACCGGCGTCGACCTCGACTACTCGCTCGTCGGCCCCGAGTACGGCGCGCAGGTCCCGGACATCGAGGCCGCCCTCGAAAGCGACGACTACGAGGTCGAAGACGGCGTCATGCACGTCGCGGGCGTCGAACTCGACCCCGAGATGTTCACCATCGAGGAGTCCCGCGAGTACGTCGGCGAAGGCGACATGCTCGAAGCCGGCGACGCCATCGTCATCGTCCAGCACGCCGACTGAGACGGCCACTCGGTCGTTTCCGTCCGCGTTCTTTTCCCGGTATTCGGTCGCTTAGCGGGCGGCCCGTCAGTCGTCGCCGCTCGGCACCGTCGTCTCGACCTCTGTCTCCGGCCCAGTCTCAGTCTCATCTACGTCGCCGAAGGCGTCCAGCACCGCCGCCGCGTCTTCGACGTGGGGAATCGTCATCGGATGATTCGCGTTCGCGTCGTCGGTGCGAGCCTCCTCGGGGTCGGGGACGGTGAGTCCCACGTCGGGACTCGTGTCCACACCCGTCTCGAACCGTATCGTCTCCGTGCCGAACAGGCGGTCGACGGCGTCGGTGGACACGCTGACGTCGGTGACCGCGTCGCGTTCGAGGCGTGCTTGCGGCTCGTCCAACAGCGCGTCGTGGGCGACGAGCACGTCCCCGTAGCACCGGAACTCGACGGGTCCGTAGGCGAGGTAGCGGGAGGTCCCTCGGATAGTCCCGAACGCGGCGGCGAGGGCGAGCGGCGCGAGCGCGAACGTCCACGCGCCGAAGAAGACGAGCGCGGCGGCGACGCCGTAGCACCACAGCACGCCGCTGGTGACCGTGTACCGGAGGCTTTGGGAGACCGCGTCGGTGAGGGCGACCGAACGGGCGGGCGTGGTTCGATAGGTCGGCGCTCCTGCAGGCACCTCCACCGGGATCGGTTCGATTTCGGTCTCCTCGCTCCCGTAGAGTCGGTAGAAGACGCCCCGCGTTTCGCTCCGTTCGAGTTGGAGCGCGCGGAGGTCGTAGAGGAACTTCAGGCCGACGAGGATCACGAGGAACACGTCGTTTTCGAGTTCGATCGCGAACGGTCCGAAGACGAACAACAGCAGTCCGACGGCGAACAGGAGTTTGAACGGGGGGAGCAACACCGACCGCGCGGAGTGGTCGCGGTAGCCGCCCGCCGCGAAGTAGCCGGTGACCGTTTCGACGCCCCGCCCGACGAACACGCTCACGCCGCCCAGAAGGATTTGTCCGGCGACCACGTCGGTGACGACCGGGTCGGTCAGGCCGAAGGCGACGAAGGCGACGGCGAGTTCGAGCGGGACGAGCAGGAACGCCGCGATGAGGAGCGTCGGAACGTTCCGCGGGTAGAACCGCGGGAGGGACCGGGGCAGCGAGACTCCCCCTCGCTTGGCTTGCAACGGGCCGAACAGTCGGTCCCCGTCGCCGATGGCGTTGTTGGGGCGCTTCGCTGCGAAGGGTATCTTCACGAGCGTCCAGCACAGCACGGCGGCGATTTCGGCGACGAACACGCCGAAGAGCACGGTCGGAGACCAGTCGAGGAACAGGACGCCGACGGGCGCGACGGCGTTCGAGGCGAGGACCGCCAGCACGCCGGAGTCACGAGGTGAAGGAGGGCGCACGACTTTTCAACCGGATGGGAAGAAAATCAGTCTTCGGTTCGCTATCAGCGCGCAGGTCCTCGGTCGTTGCGGCCGCGGTCGGCGAGATTTCGGGTCGCTACAGTCCCGACCCGACGGCGTCGGCCACGTCGTCGAAGCCGTCGCGGTCGAGCAGGTCGAGGAGGCCGCGGTTGATGTCGCGGGCGATAGACGGCCCCTCGTAGACCATGCCCGTGTAGAGTTGGACCATCTCGGCCCCGGCGCGAATCTTTCTGTAGGCGCTTTCGGCGTCCGAGACGCCGCCGACGCCGACGATGGGCACGTCGGTTCGCTCGGCGATGAAGCGAATCATGTTCGTGGCCTCGGCCTCGATCGGCTTCCCGGAGAGGCCGCCGCGTTCTGCCCGGTTTGGGTTCCGCAGGGTGTCGGGCCGAGAGGTGGTCGTGTTGCTGGCGATGACGCCGTCGAGACCGAGTTCGTCGACGACTTCGAGCGCGTCCTCCACGGCGGGATCCGGGAGGTCGGGCGAGAGTTTCACGAGAAGCGGGTCGGCGCCGGCGTCGACGAGCGTCCCGAGAATCGCTTCGAGCGAGTCGCGGTTCTGCAGGTCGCGGAAGCCCTCGCTGTTGGGACACGAGACGTTGACGACGAAGTAGTCCGCGCCGTCGGCGACGCGCTCGTAGGTGTAGCGGTAGTCGTCGGGGGCCTCCTCTGTGGGCGTTACCTCCGAGAGCGCGAGGTTGACGCCGACGGGGATGTCCGGGAGGGGTCCGGCTGCGAGGCGCTCTCCGACCGCGTCCGCGCCCTCGTTGTTGAGGCCCATGCGGTTGATGAGCGCCTCGTCTTCGGGGAGGCGGAACATCCGGGGGCGCGGGTTTCCGGGCTGGGGCTCCGCGGTGACGCCGCCGACTTCCACGTGGCCGAAGCCGAGCGCCGAAAGAACGGTGGGTATCTCGGCGTTCTTGTCGAACCCGGCCGCGACGCCGACCGGGTTCGGGAAGTCGAGGCCGAACGCGTTCGTCGCGAGTCGGGAGTCGTCGACGCGGTAGCGCCGCTCTAAGAGCGGTTCGACCGGAGTGCCGCGAGCGGTCGCGAGCAGTCCGTGGATGGTCCGGTGGGCGGTCTCCGGTGGAAACGAAAAGAGGAGTGGTTTGGCGAGGTGATAGGGGTTCATTGCTGTCTGTCGTGCCTTCCGCTGGTGACGGGTCGGTTCGAGACGATACGTATCACGCGCTCAGAAGTCGTGTTCGACCTGGTCTGGGTCCGCTTTTTGGATGATGATTTTACCGTCCCGAACGCGGACGAACACCTCGTCGCCGATCTCCATTCCGGCGACCGCGAGTTCGTCTTCGTGGAGGTTGACATGGACGTTGTGGTACTCGCCGTTCTCGTCTTTGGCGCCACTCGGACTGAGCTTCTTTTTCCGGACCATCTGGGGGTCTATCCGTTGGTTCGCCGCAGGGGATACATAAGTGTTGTCTCCGTCCTCCCGGAGAGTGGTGATTTTCGCCGGAACCCGACCGTCTCGCAGCGAAGTCCGTCGCATCGTCGGCGAGGTGAGTCGGCGCGTCGAACCGGTCGAGTATATAAGTAACACGGCGTCGTCGGTCGAAATTCGTCGATATATTTATCATGTGCCATGTGGTTCATTGGCATAGAGGTGGAAAATCATGGTACGCGAGGACGGTAAGCGGAACTTCGTGCTCCGAGAGGAGGACGGTACAGAGACGAGCGTGTTTTCGGGCAGCATGCCGAGGCAAGCGGCGCTCAAGGCGGCCCGACGACTCGACCCCGCCGGGTCCGAAGACGACGCGAAGTCGGACGCGGTCGAGATTCGACTCCGGGAGAAGGGGACCGACAAGGTCCACATCTTCGACGCGTGGGCGTGGAACAGCAGCGCCCCAGAGGACAAGCCCGGCTGGATGGAGGGGAAGATTACCAAAGGAAACGTTTCCAAGAAGGGAATCGAGCACCTCGACGAGTAGCGCGACCGACGTTCACATTCTTATCGTGCGCACGCACGTGTAGCACCCCGAGTCGTAGTGCAGTCGATACGCCTTTCAAACAGCGCCGCCAGCGTCTGCTTGCGCGACCGACACCCGGTCAGACCGAACGTACGACGCGGGGGATGACCGACCGGCCTCCAGTCGCGCGATATCTACGTCCTCGAGAGTTATCCGTGTCTCCGAGAGTCTATCATTATTTTATGAGTAATCCCGCCATGAAACCGCATGACGAAGCGCCATCGGTTCGACGGCCTTTTATGTATCCCCGGCATTCGGATTAATGCGAAGAAGCGCACGGGGGTACTCCCCCCGAAAGCTTCCACCGAACGCCCCGACCCCAAGGTCGTCAGGCGCTCACCGGGATGATACACCTTCCCGGGGGTCGCCACGATACGACGGCCTTAAGTGGTCCAAGGCATTTCGGATGAATGCGAACGACACACCGCGATTGCAGGGCGATTCAACGCGTCCTGCCTCACCGGGCCAGAACCCACGGAGGTTCGAAGGGTTTATACCCACGAATCGCCTCGGTTCAGGTCCGAAGGAAATGAGGATTCCGCCCCTGCGGTACGCCGCAAGACGGTATCTGATGTTAGCCCTAGTAGTTCGGTGACATTACACCTTCCCGGGGGTCGCCACGATACGACGGCCTTAAGTGGTCCAAGGCATTTCGGATGAATGCGAACGACACACCGCGATTGCAGGGCGATTCAACGCGTCCTGCCTCACCGGGCCAGAACCCACGGAGGTTCGAAGGGTTTATACCCACGAATCGCCTCGGTTCAGGTCCGAAGGAAATGAGGATTCCGCCCCTGCGGTACGCCGCAAGACGGTATCTGATGTTAGCCCTAGTAGTTCGGTGACATCCGAACGGATGTCATACGAACTCGGACCTTTGAACGGTGATTTGACAGCATTACGCTGCCATTCACCCGCCAAAACCCCGCGACCAGGTTTAAATGGTCGCGACCCATTCCGGTTGATCCTGCCGGAGGTCATTGCTATTGGGGTCCGATTTAGCCATGCTAGTTGCACGAGTTCACACTCGTGGCGAAAAGCTCAGTAACACGTGGCCAAACTACCCTACAGAGAACGATAACCTCGGGAAACTGAGGCTAATAGTTCATACGGGAGTCATGCTGGAATGCCGACTCCCCGAAACGCTCAGGCGCTGTAGGATGTGGCTGCGGCCGATTAGGTAGACGGTGGGGTAACGGCCCACCGTGCCGATAATCGGTACGGGTTGTGAGAGCAAGAGCCCGGAGACGGAATCTGAGACAAGATTCCGGGCCCTACGGGGCGCAGCAGGCGCGAAACCTTTACACTGCACGCAAGTGCGATAAGGGGACCCCAAGTGCGAGGGCATATAGTCCTCGCTTTTCTCGACTGTAAGGCGGTCGAGGAATAAGAGCTGGGCAAGACCGGTGCCAGCCGCCGCGGTAATACCGGCAGCTCAAGTGATGACCGATATTATTGGGCCTAAAGCGTCCGTAGCCGGCCATGAAGGTTCATCGGGAAATCCGCCAGCTCAACTGGCGGGCGTCCGGTGAAAACCACATGGCTTGGGACCGGAAGGCTCGAGGGGTACGTCCGGGGTAGGAGTGAAATCCCGTAATCCTGGACGGACCACCGATGGCGAAAGCACCTCGAGAAGACGGATCCGACGGTGAGGGACGAAAGCTAGGGTCTCGAACCGGATTAGATACCCGGGTAGTCCTAGCTGTAAACGATGCTCGCTAGGTGTGACACAGGCTACGAGCCTGTGTTGTGCCGTAGGGAAGCCGAGAAGCGAGCCGCCTGGGAAGTACGTCCGCAAGGATGAAACTTAAAGGAATTGGCGGGGGAGCACTACAACCGGAGGAGCCTGCGGTTTAATTGGACTCAACGCCGGACATCTCACCAGCTCCGACTATAGTGATGACGATCAGGTTGATGACCTTATCACGACGCTATAGAGAGGAGGTGCATGGCCGCCGTCAGCTCGTACCGTGAGGCGTCCTGTTAAGTCAGGCAACGAGCGAGACCCGCACTTCTAATTGCCAGCAGCAGTTTCGACTGGCTGGGTACATTAGAAGGACTGCCGCTGCTAAAGCGGAGGAAGGAACGGGCAACGGTAGGTCAGTATGCCCCGAATGAGCTGGGCTACACGCGGGCTACAATGGTCGAGACAATGGGTTGCTATCTCGAAAGAGAACGCTAATCTCCTAAACTCGATCGTAGTTCGGATTGAGGGCTGAAACTCGCCCTCATGAAGCTGGATTCGGTAGTAATCGCATTTCAATAGAGTGCGGTGAATACGTCCCTGCTCCTTGCACACACCGCCCGTCAAAGCACCCGAGTGAGGTCCGGATGAGGCCACCACACGGTGGTCGAATCTGGGCTTCGCAAGGGGGCTTAAGTCGTAACAAGGTAGCCGTAGGGGAATCTGCGGCTGGATCACCTCCTAACGACCGAGACCACCCCGACGGGGTGGCTCACACGCGATCTTCCGAGTTCACCAATGACACCCGTTCGGACACCTTAGAACTACTAGGGCTAACACGGGCCCATAGCTCAGTGGTAGAGTGCCTCCTTTGCAAGGAGGATGCCCAGGGTTCGAATCCCTGTGGGTCCATGGTAAGCAGTACTCCACTCCGAAACGATCGTGCCCCTTAAGTGTGGCAAGACGTTTCGACTGAATGGATACTGACGACAGATGCACCATCCCGCGCAAGCGAGGTTGGGAAGGGTCGAAAACACGCCTCGGCTATCTCCGAGGGTGTTTGATGAAACCGTGTGTACGTGCAATCCAGGCGTCCACTGGACCCGTTCTCCGGGTCACAGTGACTATATCAACTGGCTACTGTGCCAGCTGGTGGATAGCTCGGCTCGAGAGCCGATGACGGACGTGCCAAGCTGCGAAAAGCTTCAGGGACCCGCATGGAGGGTAAGAACTGAAGATCTCCGAATGGGAATCCCCACGCAATTGCCTCGCGCAATGGGGAACGTTCCGAATTGAAACATCTTAGTAGGAACAGGAAAAGAAAGCAATCCGCGATGTCGTTAGTAACGGCGAGTGAACGCGATACAGTCCAAACCGAAGCCTTCGGGCAATGTGGTGTACGGACTACCCATAACGGACCTGGATCTTATGTGAAGTCTCCTGGAACGGAGCGTGATACAGGGTGAAAACCCCGTAACATAAGATTCAGATCCCGGGGTTGTTCCAGAATAGCGGGGGTTGGATATCCCTCGTGAATTTCGCAGGCATCAACTGCGAAGACTAAACACTCCTCGAGACCGATAGCGAACAAGTAGCGTGAGCGAACGCTGAAAAGCACCCCGAAAAGGGCGGTGCAATAGGGCTTGAAATCAGTTGGCGATAGAGCGACGTGGCATACAAGGTCACTCGACGAAAGAACTGGGAGCGATCCCGTAGTATGACTCGAGTGAAGCCGATGTTACGTCGTGCGTTTTGAAAAACGAACCATGGAGTGCATCTGACTGGCGAGTCTAAGGGGTGAACCCCCGGAGGCATAGGGAAACCGATACGGCCGCAGTCTTTGACCAGGGCCACCGTCTTCAAGGGCGGGGAGCCAACCGGATGCGACCCGAAACCAAGTGATCTACGCCGGAGCAGGGCGAAGCGTGGCGAAAGCTGCGTGGAGGCCCGTTAGAGTTGGTGTCCTACAATACCCTCTCGTGACTCTGGTGTAGGGGTGAAAGGCCCATCGAACTTGGCAACAGCTGGTTCCAACCGAAACATGTCGAAGCATGACCTCTGATGAGATAGTCTGTGAGGTAGAGCGACCGATTGGGAATCCGGACTCCGAGAGGAGTTCGCTTCCCTGTCAAACTCCGAACTTACAGACGTCGTAGACTCAGGGAGTCCGGTGTGCGGGGTAAGCTTGTGCACCGTGAGGGAGACAACCCAGAGCCAGGTTAAGGACCCAAAGTGTGGATTAAGTGTGATTGAAGATTGTCTCGAGCCCTAAACAGCCGGGAGGTGAGCTTAGAAGCAGCTACCCTCTAAGAATAGCGTAACAGCTTACCGGCCGAGGTTCGAGGCGTCTAAAATGATCGGGACTCAAATCCACCTCCGAGACCTGGCGGCGTGTCTTATGACACGATTCCGTAGGTTGGCATACTGCATGGGTGGAAGCACGGGTGAGAACTCGTGTGGACCGTGCAGCAACGAAAATCATGGTCTCAGTAGCAGCGAGAGTCGGGTGTGAACCCCGACGGCCTTACGCGCAAGGGTTCCTCGGCACTGTCAATCAGCCGAGGGTTAGTCGATCCTAAGTCTAACCGTAATTCGAATTAGATGAAAGGGAAACTGGTTAATATTCCAGTACCTTCTTGCACTAAACGTCGACGCTTTAGGAAACACCGAGCGGGGCCTTCGCCCCGTCGAATCACCGAAATTCGTGGAAGCCGTAACGGCACGAAGCGAACGAATGGTGAGATAGGGAAACTCGGCGGTACCTAGAGCCCGTGAAAAGACAAGCAAGAAGCTCGTACCGAGATCCGACACAGGTGCGCTGGCAGAGCAAGCCAAGGCCTGTCGGGATCAACCGACGTTAGGGAATTCGGCAAGTTAGTCCCGTAAGTTCGCGATAAGGGATGCCTGCTCTTGACCGAGCAGGTCGCAGTGACTCGGACGCTCCGACTGTCTAGTAACAACATAGGTGACCGCAAATCCGCAAGGACTCGTACGGTCACTGAATCCTGCCCAGTGCGGGTATCTGAACACCCATTACAATGGGACGAAGGACCCGTCAACGGCGGGGGTAACTATGACCCTCTTAAGGTAGCGTAGTACCTTGCCGCTTCAGTAGCGGCTTGCATGAATGGATCAACGAGAGCGTCACTGTCCCAACGTTGGGCCCGGTGAACAGTACGTTCCAGTGCGGAGTCTGGAGACCCCCAAGGGGAAGCGAAGACCCTATAGAGCTTTACTGCAGGCTGTCGCTGAGACGTGGTCGCTAATGTGCAGCATAGGTAGGAGCCGTTACACAGGTACCCGCGCCAGCGGGCCACCGAGGCAACATTGAAATACTACCCGTTAGTGACTGCGACTCTCACTCCTGGCGGAGGACACCGGTAGCCGGGCAGTTTGACTGGGGCGGTACGCGCTCGAAAAGATATCGAGCGCGCCCAAAGATTTCCTCACGCGAGTCGGGAACTCGTGGAAGAGCGCAAGAGCAAACGGAAGTCTGACAGTGACATTCCCAACGAGTGTCGCTGACGCGAAAGCGTGGTCTAGCGAACCTACGAGGTTCATTCATGGGACCCGTAGATGACAGAAAAGCTACCTTAGGGATAACAGAGTCGTCACCCGCAAGAGCACATATCGACCGGGTGGCTTGCTACCTCGATGTCGGTTCCCTCCATCCTGCCTGTGCAGAAGCAGGCAAGGGTGAGGTTGTTCGCCTATTAAAGGAGGTCGTGAGCTGGGTTTAGACCGTCGTGAGACAGGTCGGCTGCTATCTATTGGGGGTGTTAAGGAACTTGACGTGAACGTTCGTATAGTACGAGAGGAACTACGAATGGGTGCCACTGGTGTACCGGTTGTCCGAGAGGGCAGATGCCGGGCAGCTACGCACCACGGGGTAAGAGCTGAACGCATCTAAGCTCGAAACCCACACGGAAAAGAAGTTCCACTGAGGACACTCGTAGAAGACGAGTTCGATAGACTCGGGGTGTACGCAACGAGGCAACGAGTTGTTAAGCCCGCGAGCACTAACAGTCCAAGCCACATTCATACGCACTGAGACCCGAGAACGGGTCCAGGCGCAAACTGGATTGCACGAACACATTGGTAAGACGGCCCGTCCGATATTGGTATGACAACGGTTCGATTCCGTTGATCGGCATTAAGGCGGCCAGAGCGGTGAGGTTCCACCCGTACCCATCCCGAACACGGCAGTTAAGCTCACCTGCGTTCTGGTCAGTACTGGAGTGAGCGATCCTCTGGGAAATCCAGTTCGCCGCCCCCACTCATACAGAGCCCGCTGGACTTCGGTCCAGTGGGCTTTTTTCATTTATGGCGAGCGGCAAACGCTCGCTCGCACACTACACAGACAGCGACCGCTCTCTCGGTCGCGTCTCTCATGTCGTCTGAGAGTGGCAACGCTCTCGTCGAACGCGCCGGTTCCGCCGACACCACTCGCGTTCGACCGTGACGGTGTTTCGAGGGGACCCGGACGGCCGTTCCGCTCGAAACTCGGCGAAATCGACAGACGACGGCCCGATTTCGAACACGTTGATTGGGGTGAAATTCAGCGAAAACCGGGGTTACGATTCTCCCCTTTTACCGTATCAGGGTTAGAAGGGAGGGTTGCATGCGCGGCAGCAAACACCTCACCGTAGTCATGGTCGTTGCGATGCTCGCCGTCGCGATGGTCCCCGGGACCGTCGGTGCAGCGAGCACCGATGCCCTCCAGGTCGGCGTCACGCAGGACGCCGACACGGGCGACGCGACAGTGACCGTGACGCGGAACGAGACGGCCGTCGAGAACGCGACGGTCGTCGTCGAATCGAGCGGTAACTACTCCGGGAACGGAACGTACGCGACGGGCGCGAACGGCACCGTCGACCTCCCCAATCCGCAGGAGCGTGTGAACGCGACGTTCACCGTCACGGAGGGGAACAACACGACCACCGCGTCGGCCGTCCTCGTCCCGCTCGACGAGTCCCTCGACATCTCCGTCGAGGCTGACGACGCCAACGACACGCTCACCGCCACCGTCACCCAGTACGGCGACGCCGTCGAAGGCGCGTCAGTCATGGTCAACGGGAGCGCGTACGACAACGGAACGTACGAGACGGACGCGAACGGCACCGTCGAGGTCGCCGAGCCGACGACCGCGACGAACCTGACGTTCGTCGCGATGGACGGCGACCTCACCGCGGAGACGACGGTCGCGGTGGAGGCTGACGACCTCAACGTCTCTGTCGAGGTTGACGACGCCAACGACACGGTCGTCGCCACCGTCACGCAGGACGGAGAACCGGTCGAGAACGCGTCGGTTCAGGTCAACGGGACCGACTACGCCGACAACGGAACGTACGAGACGGACGCGAACGGCACCGTCGAGGTCGCCGAGCCGACGACCGCGACGAACCTGACGTTCGTCGCGACGGCCGACGGCCTCACCGCCGAGACGACGGTCGCGGTGGAGGCTGACGACCTCGACGTCTCCGTCTCGCAGGACGAAAACGAGTCGGTCACCATCACCGTGACCGAAGACGGCGACGCCGTCGAGAACGCCTCGGTCGCGGTCGAGGGCAACTACACGGACGCGGGCGAGTACGAGACGGACGCGAACGGTACCGTCGAACTCACCGCGCCCCTGCAGACTGTCACGGTCGACGTGACCGCCGAGTACGACGGCCTCAGCGCCGAGACGACCGCCACCCTGCAGGGTGAGGTCGCCGAGGACGACCCGTTCGGCCAGCTCGTCAGCCGGTTCGTCGAGCGGCTCAAGGACACGGGCGGTGACGGCCCCATCGGACAGGCCGTCTCCGACTTCGTGACCGAGAACAACCCGGGTAACGCGGACGACAAGCGTCCGGACCACGCCGGCCCGAAGAACAGCAGCGATGACGCTGACGGCGAGGAGGACGCACCCGGAAACTCCGACAAGGCCAAGAACGGTAACGCCGGTGGCCCGCCGGAGCACGCGAACAACGACAAGGCGAACGACGAGGACGAACAGCAGACCGCCGAGACTGAGGAGACCGACGAAGAGGAGACCGACGACGACTCCGACGACGAGTCAGAAGACGATGACGAGTCCAACGGTAACGGCAACGGCAACGGTGGTGGCCCGCCGGAGCACGCGAACAACAACTAACTAATCGAACACGGGTTCCCACGCATCAAGCGTGGGCTTGGGTTTCACCCTTCGTACGCGCCCGGGCGGGTACTGTGGACAGAGGCACCCCCAACATCTTACGCCCCCGACCGTGGTTGTCAGAGCACGACGGTCGGGCTACTCACTCGCCCGACGCGACTTTTTCTGTGGAAACGTCACCGAGCGCGCCGACGAGCGCGGGGTCGACGTCGAACCGTCGAACCGCGAGCCGTGCGCCCGCGACCACGAGGTCGTCGTCGACGCGGGCGGGCGCGCCGCTGGGATACCACGCCGAGTCGTCGGACGCGCGGACGCTCGACCGGAGCGACTCGCGGAGCCGACGGTGTGCGAACAGCGTCGAGACGAACGCGAGGGACGCCGCGAGCGTCACGCCGCCGCCGTCGAACTCCGTCTCGGTCGCTTCCGTTCTGGCCGTTTCGAGCGCGCCGGCGACGGCGAGCGACTGTCTCGCGTGGTCGCCGTCGGTGAGCGCGCGGGTGAGCGCGGCGTCCTGAATCTCTCGAATCGCGCTTGCTGTCGTCGGGTCGGTCATCGGAGGAGAGACGAGTTAGCTCACGCCCCGTCGAGCGGCGGCACGCGGAGCGTGTGGTCGACGACGGTCTCGTCCGGTCGCAGCGTCACCGTCCCGAGGAACACCGTCTCGCCCTCGGCGGCGTTGGTCGCGACGGTCTGAAGCGTCGCTCGTTGGTCGAGTTGCTCCCAGGTGACGCGCTCGACGAGGCGCTGGAACGCGTCGGGGTCGGTCCACCCCGAGTCGATATCGGACGGGACGTTGACCACGAACCGAAGTTCGGTCTCGGTGACGTGGATGCCGACGCGAAACGTGTCCGCGTCGGTCGAATCGTCCGGCGAGGGCTCGGTGGCGGCCGCGTCGGAGTCCGTGCTCGACGCGGGTGCGGTTTCGCTCGCCGTCTCGTCGGGGTCGGTCATGCCCGGCTGTCGGAGACGTGGAGACAAAGATGCACCGGACGTGAGCCGAAAGGCGAACCACGAGCGCGCGTCGTCGCCGACACCCCGGCGCGACCCGGCTACCGCGTGCCGCGAACCCGGTGACGGAGCCGCGTCTCCGGCGCTCGAACCGGGGTGTCGAGCCCGGGGAACCGTCCTCCTCGACCCCGGTAGCGTGCGAATCTCACGCACACAGAGACGAACGTCGAACGGTTATTAGCGTTCGAGACACCAGTCCGACCAACGAATGAGTTACAAGATCGGTCTCGTCGGAAAACCGTCCGTCGGGAAGTCGAGTTTCTTCAACGCGGCGACGATGAACGACGTGCCCGAGGGCGCGTACCCGTTTACGACCATCGACCCCTCCATCGGCGAGGCGTACGTCCGAGTCGAGTGTGCGGCCCCGGAGTTCGACGAGTCGTGTACGCCCTCTGTCGGCTACTGCGACCACGGAATGCGGTACGTCCCGGTCAAACTCGTCGACGTGGCGGGTCTCATCCCCGGCGCGCACGAGGGGAAGGGCCTCGGGAACCAGTTCCTTACCGACCTCAACGAGGCGGACGTGCTCGTCCACGTCGTGGACTTCTCCGGTGAGACGGACATCGAAGGCGAGGCGACGGAGGGCCACGACCCCCGGGAGGACATCGACTTCCTCGAGAACGAACTGGACATGTGGTACCTCGGCGTCCTCGAGAAGGGCATCGACCGCTACCGCTCGGGCTACCACGGCGAGGACAAAGACATCGAAGTCGACCTCGCGGAGCAGATGTCCGCGTTCAAGACGAACAAGGACGAAATCAAGCAGATCATCCTCTCTCTCGGCCTGGAGCTCGACCCCGACGAGTGGGACGACGCGGACAAGGAGTCGCTCGCCCGCGAGATTCGAAAGCGGACGAAGCCCATCATCATCGCGGCGAACAAGATGGACAAGCCGGTCTCCCAGGAGAACTACGAGGAGATAACGGCCGACGCCGACTACGAACACCTGACGTTCGTCCCGACCTCGGCGCACGCGGAGAAGGCGCTGAAGAAGGCCGACGAGGGCGGCGTCGTCGACTACCGCCCCGGCGACGACGACTTCGACATCGTCGGCGACGTGAGCGACGAACAGGAGGCGGGCCTCGAACAGATTCGCGAGTTCGTCGCGGAGTTCGGCGGAACGGGCGTCCAGCAGTCGCTCGAAAACGCGCTGTTCGACGTGATGGGTGCCATCGCCATCTTCCCCGGGAGCGCGAACGGCAAGAGCGACTCGCAGGGCGTCTTCCGCGACTGCTTTATCCTCCCCGAGGGCTCGACGACCGAGGACTTCGCGTACCACCTGCACTCGGACATCGGCGACGGCCTCCTCCACGGCATCGACTGCCACTCGAAGCGCCAGATCGGTTCGGACCACGAACTCGCGCACCGGGACGTGGTCGAAATCGTCTCGACGAACTGACTCTCTCGGACGCCAACCGCAACACCGTTATATCCGTGGCTGTAGGACCCGGGTATGGGTGAGGCCGAAACGACGGCCGCGACACTCGACGTCGAGATTGGGGGTCTCGGCGGCGAGGTGACGCTGGCCGACTTGTTCCCGTCGTCGTGGGTCGAGTCACATTGTCAGGCGGCATCGATTAGTGAATTCCTCGAAGAGAGCGGTTTCGCGGTCGCAGACCAGGAGTCCTTCGAGTCGATACCGGCCCACGAGTTGGACCGGTACGTCGACGCGAACACCGAGTTCGACGACTGGCAGGCGATGCTCTCCGCCGGCGTCGAGCGCTACGTGCTCGAACAGGCGGGGGCAGACGGCCCGACCGCCGACGCGGCCGCCGAGGTTGACGACGTCGGCGAAGTCGAGGCGGTCGAGGGGAGCGACTCGGCGGAAACCGAGACGGAAGACTCCCTCGAAGCCGGCGTCTGAACGCGGACGCGGGCGAGGGGCCGGGAGAAGGGAAGGAATCTCGGCTCAGGTAGTGCTGTTCTGTCCGGTGTCTTCGACGAGCGCAGCGCCGCGAGCGAGCGCGTCGTCCCACCAGTCGCATTCCCGAGCGTCGGCCACGGACAGCGGTGCTTCGGGTTCTTCGGGTCGCTCGCCGAGGTCGAGGCTCCACCACTCCACGTCGTGCCACGCGTCGTGTTTGTAGCCGACGCGCTCGAAACGGCCGACGCGCTCGAAGCCGAACGACTCGTGGAAGGCGATGCTCGCGGGGTTCGGGGTCGTGACGACGGCGACGGCAGAGACGTATCCCTGCCGTTCGAGCAGGTCTAAAAGCGCCGTGTAGAGGCCGCGGGCGACGCCGCGACGCTGAAAGTCCGGGTGGACGTAAATCGAGGTCTCGACGGCCCACTGGTAGGCGACGCGCTCTCGAATCGCCCCGGCGTAGGCGTAGCCGGCCACCTCGCCGTCGAGTTCGCAGACGAGCCACGGGTAGCCGGTCTTCTTCTCCAGTTTCGCTTCGAGGTCCGCGACGCTCGGCGGGTCGTAGGCGAACGAAATCGCGGTGTCCTCGACGAACGGCGCGTAAATCTCCCGAATCGCGGGGAGGTCGGACGCCGTCGCCGTGCGGAGGCGGACAGTCATGACTCAGGAGGGGTCACGCGGAGAGAAAGATGCGACGATGGCGGCCGGTCTCGCGGGTGATTCGGCTCGAGGTCGAACCGGCGCTCAGTCGCTCGTCGGCGCCGCGTCGAGGCCGTCGGCGACCGCCTGCGCCCGCTCGCGGATGTCGTCGGCGTCCGCGCGAACGTGTTCGCCCCCGTCGTAGAGCACGTCGCCGTCGACCATGGTGAACACCACGTCGTCGCCGTGGGCGGAGAAGACGAGATGCGAAAGCACGTCGTGCATCGGCGTCGCGCGGGTGAGGTCGGTGTCGATACCGACGATATCGGCTTTCCACCCCTCGCGGAGCGCGCCGACCCGGTCGAAGCCGGCGGCCTTCGCGCCGTTGCGAGTCGCCATCTCGAAGACGGTCGCGGCCGGCGTGCTCGTCGGGTCGAACGAGTCGACTTTCTGGAGGAGGCTGGCCTGCCGCATCTCGGTGAAGGGGTCGAGCGTGTTGTTGCACGGCGGGCCGTCGTTGCCGAGGGCGACGTTGATGCCGCGGTCGAGGTAGTCCGGAATCGGCGCGATGCCCGACGCGAGCTTCATGTTCGACGACGGGCAGTAGGTGACGTGCGTACCGGTCTCGGCGAGCACTTCGCGCTCGGACTCGTCGGTGTGGACGCAGTGGGCGAGCACCACGTCGTCGCCGGTGATTCCGACCTCGTCGAGCCAGTGGATGTTCCGCATGCCCGTCTCCGCCTCGACGGTGGCGATTTCGTCGCGGTTCTCGCTCGCGTGGGTGTGGATGCGGACGCCGTCGTACCGGTCTGCGAGTTCGCGGACGCCCCGCAGACACGCCTCCGAGCAGGTGACGGCGAACCGCGGCGTGACGGCGTACCGAATGCGCCCGTCGAAGCCGTCGTGGTAGCGCTCGATGAGGCGCTCGGACTCGGCGAGGCCGGCGTCGGTGTCTTCCTGTAGTCCCTCGGGCGCGTTCGTGTCCATGAGCACCTTCCCGATTCGCCCGCGGATACCCATCTCGCCCGCCGCCTCGAACGCCTCCTCGGCGTGTCGGACCGAGAGGTGGTCGACGACCGTCGTCGTCCCGGACTCGATGCATTCGAGGTAGCCGAGCTCGGCGGCGACGCGCATTCCCGCCGCGTCGAGGCCGGCTTCCATCGGAAGCACGTGGTCGAAGAGCCAGTCGAGAAGCGACGTGTCGTCGGCGATACCTCGTCCGAGCGACTGTACCGAGTGGACGTGCCCGCCGACCAGCCCCGGCGCGATGACGTCGAACTCGCGTCGCTCGTGGTCCGGATACCGCTCTGTCAGGGTAGCGCGCCCTCCGACCGCGACGATGCGGTCGTCGTCGACGACTACGGCTCCCTCTTCGATGATAGTGGACGCGTCGGCGACCACGGTTCCCGCGAGTAACATCCTCGTGCGGGTAGACGACCGGGCGTGAAATAGGTGGTGACCCGGTCGCCGTCCGAGGTTGGTTGGAGTGAGCTTGCGGTCGGTGGCGGTGTGGGTGGTCGGGACCGGTTCTCGCGAGGCGAACGGACCCCGCGTCACTCCGACGCTTGTTCTGTCCGCAACTCCTCTCACAATTTCGCTAGTATATGCTAACCAGTTCCGACCCGAGCGGTATCGCTCCAGAAATACTCGGAGAGAACTCCGAACACGCACGAGCGTGATTAGTACATGCTAAGTCAGTTCGCGACAGAGCGGAGACCGAATGCGCGAGTTCGAATTCGTCGTTCGCTTTTCCGAGGGCACCGACGAGCTGATGGACCTGTTTTACGAGTATCCGAGTTTGCGGTCCCGTTCGTCGGTCTGTTCGTCCACCGAGGACGTGATGTGGCGGGTCGACCACGTCGTCGGCACGCCGGAGGCGCTGTCGGCGTTCGAGGGGGTGTTCCTCGACGAGACGCGGTGCAACGAGTGTCTCGACGCGCCCGACTGCCACACCCACCGCGACTACCACGTCCTCGACCGGTCGGACAACTCGATGACCGTCTACACCTACCGCGAGGAGGTGAGTAACTGCCACTCGATTCCGCGGTACGTCCTCGAACACGTCGGACCGGGCGTCATCTTCGAATCGTCCCGCCGTGCGGGCGCGTACCGCTGGCGCATCCTCTACCCCGGCGACCACCCGCTCGGCGAACTGTACGAGACCATCGAGGCGCAACTCAGGGAGGGGCTGCAGCTGGACGTCGAACACCTCACGAGCGCGGGCAACTGGGACGCCGAAGCGCGTATCGCGGCCGACCTCTCGTCGGCCCACTGGGAGGCGCTCGAAACCGCCGTCGAACACGGCTACTACGAGCGACCGCGAAAGGTGACCGTCGAGGACCTCAGCGAGGTGCTCGACGTGCC
The DNA here is from genome assembly GCF_001190965.1 of Haloferax gibbonsii. Lineage (NCBI taxonomy): Archaea > Methanobacteriati > Methanobacteriota > Halobacteria > Halobacteriales > Haloferacaceae > Haloferax > Haloferax gibbonsii. The sequence continues at coordinate 2,850,901 of NZ_CP011947.1, read as the reverse complement.
GCGCTCGACAGTTCAGTACCGTCTGCGAACCGCCGAGGACCTCGTGATGTCGAAACTCGGCGACCGGAATCGGTAAGGAGTCGACGACGCTCGGAAGCGGACGCTCGCTGCTCGAACCGTCATCGTATTTCGAACCGAACACGCTCGCTATCGCTCGCGGTTCGAGAGTTGAGAGAAGTGCTCCGTCAGGGATTCGAACTCACTCGCAACGCGCTGCGTTGCTCGCTGCTCGAACCCTTCTGTTGCACCTCGGACTCGAACACGCTCGCTGTCGCTCGCGGTTCGAGAGTTGAGAGAAGTGCTCCGTCAGGGATTCGAACCCTGGTCATCACCGTGAGAGGGTGATATGATTGGCCGGACTACACCAACAGAGCACGTTGGTACATCCTTTCGTATTGCTCGTGATTGTAAAAGGCTGTCGCTTCAAATCGGGTATGATACCGACTGCCGTGTTGCGATTAGACGACCTGCTCGCCCTCGCGATACACCTGCTCGACCGTCCGCCACGCGCCCGCGTCCTCGCTCGGGTCGGCGTCGAGGACGACGAGGTCCGCGACGTAGCCCTCGGCGACCTTCCCCACGTCGTCCAGTCCGAGCAGGTCTGCGCCGCCGACGGTCGCGGCTTCGAGGGCCTCGGCGGGCGACAGGCCGTACTCGACGAGCAGTTCCATCTCGCGGAGCGCGTTCTGGCCGTGGTCGTTGAACGGCGTGCCCGCGTCGGTTCCCATGGCGATTTTCACGCCGGCGTCGAGCGCGTGTTCCCACGCGCCTTCGAAGCGCTCGACGGCGTCTTCGGCCTTCGCGACCGCCTCGGGCGGGATGCCGGCCTCGACGCCCGCCTCGACGATTTCCCGAACCGCCGAGGCCGTCGGGACCCAGTACGTGCCGTGGTCGACCATGAGCGCCGCGGCCTCCTCGTCCATGAACATCCCGTGTTCGACGCTCGAAATTCCCGCGCGGACGGCGTTCTTGATACCTTCCTCGCCGTGGGCGTGGGCCGCGGTCGGGACGCCCTTCGCGCTCGCGGCGTCGACGAGGGCGCGAATCTCAGCCTCCGTGAACTCGGGCGCGCCCGTGACCGCGCCGGTGGTGAGGACGCCGCCGGTCGCCATGCACTTCACCACGTCGGCGCCGCGTTTCAGTTGTTCTCGGGCGGCCTTGCGGACCTCGTTCGGGCCGTCGGCCTCCCGGCCGAACCAGTGGCCGTGGCCGCCGGTCATGGTGATGTTCTCCCCGGCGGCGAGGACGCGCGGCCCGTCGAGTTCGCCGTCGGCGACCGCGGCCTTCGCGCTCGTCGCGAGGTCGCCGGAGCTCCCGAGGTCGCGGACGGTCGTGACGCCCGCTTCCAGCGTCTTCCGGAGGTTGGCCGCGGCTCGGTAGCAGGCGCGTTCGACCGGCTCAGACTGGTAGGCCGCCACGTCGGGGCGGCCGTCCATCATGAGGTGGACGTGGGCGTCGACGAGTCCCGGCGCGACGACCGCGCCCGGGAGGTCCCGCGTCTCGCCTTCGGTCTCGTCGCCGACGGACGCGATGCGCCCGGTCGACTCGTCTATCACCACGTTCGCCTCGCGGGCCCCGTCGGCGTCGACGACCCGCACGCCGGTCAGCGTGAACATGGGTCTCTCAACCGAGCCGGACGACGTAAATCCGCGGGTGTCGGCGAGGTGGAACCGCCCGACAGCGAGACGGTCGACCAGTACGCGAAAAAACGGACCGACTCACTCGGGAACGACGTCGCCGACAGTGACCGCGTCGCCGACGGACAGCGTCTCGCCCCACGACGACTCCGGGACGGCGGTGTTGACCATGAGCCGGAAGTCGTGGTCGAACCAGTCGCCGCCGGACCACTCGGGGAGCGTCTCGCGGCGCTTCGTCATGAACGTCGTTCGGAAGTCGGGCGTCTCTTCGCCCGTGTCGGGGTCCCGGCTCGGGACGACACAGCGCTGGCAGGGGTTGACGCCCTCGAAGGCCGCGGCACCGATAGCGAACTCGACGACCGTCCCGCGCCGGTCGAACAGGTGGTCCTCCCAGAACGGCTCGGTCGCGTCTACGACGAGGTTCGGCCGGAGGCGACGGCGCATCTCGTCGGCGTCGACGCCGTCGAACCACGAGGCGACCGCTTCGAGCGTCCCCGTCGAGATGACCGTCGGTCCGCTGGCCTCGGTGTCGTCGGGGAACCCGCCGGCCGGGTCGCGCCGGAGTTCGACCGGGTAGCCGAAGTACGCCGAGAGCCAGTCGTCGGCCTCGGCTATCGGCCCGTCGTAGTCGGCCATCTCGGGGGCCGAGAGTTCGACCGTGCCGTCGTCGAGCGAGACGGAACTCCGGATGCGGTGGACCGCCCGCTCGCGCTTCCCGTTGACGTACTCGCCGTCCTCGTCGAAGATGGCGTACTCGCGGTCGCCGCGGAGCCCGCCGTTCTCGACGATATCGGCGGCGTCGACGAACTCGGCGTCGAGCGACTTCACGGGGTAGACCGCGATGCGGTCGAGCGTCACGGCCGCCGCGCCGGCGGTCGCGCCCGCTTCCGCACCCGTCGATTCCGACGCATCCGCGTCGGTCGTCCGGCCGCTATCGTCGGTCGGGCTCCCGTCAGTCATCTACTCCTCGTTTTCGTCCGTCTCGTCGGACTCGTCGTCCGCGGTCGCGTCGGCGAACAGCTCGGCGATGGTCTCCTCGTCGACGATTTCGTAGCCCGCCTCGGAGACGGTGACGAGATTCAGCTCGTCGCTCTCGATTTCGTCGTCGGCTGCGACGAGCGCCTGGACGGCGAGCGCGAGGCCGTCTTCGAGCGACAGGTCCTCGGCGTACCCGTCTTCGAGGGCGGCCTGCACGTCTTCGCGGTGGCCGCCGATGGCGACCGCCTTCCACTCTTGGGGCGTCCCCGACGGGTCGGTCGCAAAGAGGCGACCCGAGCCGTTCTCGACGCCGCCGATGAGGAGCGACGCGCCGTACGGGCGGGTGCCGCCGGACTGCGTGCTCTCCTGGATGTTGTCGGTGATGGTCTTCGTGAGCGTCTCGACGCCGATGGGCTCGCCGTAGCGCAGGTGCTCGCGCTGGGCGGTCGTCCGCGCGAAGTCGACGAGCTTCCGCGCGTCGGCGACGTGGCCGGCCGTGGCCGCGCCGAGCGCGTCGTCGAGCTTGTGGAGCTTCTCGATGCTTTCGGCTTCCATGAGTTCCGACGGAGTCGACCGGAGGGCCGCCAGAACGACGCCGTCGGCGGTGCGGACGCCGAGGACCGGCGCGCCGCGCTTGACGGCCTCGCGGGCGTACTCGACCTGATAGATGCGTCCGTCGGGGGAGAAAAGCGACGTACCGCGGTCGTAGGCCTGCTTGTCGTTTCGGTTCATCGTGCGACCTCCTCGCTCGCGTCGGCGACGTTCGTCATTACTCCGTGGTCAGTTCCGGAGGCGGAAAAAGCCTCCACACCCGGCATCGGTGTGGGGTTCACGTTCGAATCGCCGGGAAATCCGCGTTTTCAGACGAATCGAGGGCTGGAAGCCCCGTACTACGCTTCGACCACGTCCGCGTCGGGAGCGTTCCGCTTCACGCTCTCGATGCCCTGTTTCGCCTTCTGTTTCGACGCGTAGCCCTCGCCGGAGTCGGCGAGGATGTTCCCGTTGTCGTGGACGAGTCGCCACCGGTACTTGTCCGCCGCGTCGACGAACACCTCGAAGTGCGCTTTGCTCATACTCGGATACTGTTGTCAGCAAACAAAAGTGTACCCGCCAACGACGGGATTCGAACGCAGACCTACGCCGCCTCGGGTTCGAGCGCGTCGGCGTCGACCTCCAACAGTCGTTCCTCGCAGTCGTCACAGCGGACGACGAACACCTCCCACGAGCGGCAGCACGACTCGGCCGTCTCGGAGCCGAATCGAACGTCCCCGCCGCAGGCCGGACAGCGGTCGAGGTAGATGCGGAGCCCTCTCGCCAGCGCGCTCCGCTGTTCGCCCGTCAGGCGGTCCCAGTCGTCGAAGCGGTCGCCGAGGGCGGCGTCGGCGGCCACGTCCGCGACGAGCGCGGCGCGCGACTCCCACGTCCCGATGGTGGTGCCGTCGACGACCGCGACGAACCACCGGTTCCGAGACCGAGATTCCAGCGAGATGTCGTCGGCGTCGAGGTCGGTGAGGTCGGCGAGTCGCCGTCGAATCGTCGCGTCGTCGGTGCGCTCGATTTCGTCGTTCCACGCCGACTCGAACGCGGGGTCGAGGCGCAGTTCGTCGCCGCTTTCGTCCCAGTCGAGCGCGCCGGCCTCCAGGAGCGACGCCTCCACGTCCAACTCCTCGGCGGACTCGCCGCCCTCGTCTAACTGCCCCGCCTCGACCTCGTCGCTCGTCGATTCGGCGTCAGCGTCGTTCTCCGTCGCCGGCGCGGCCGGCGCGGACCCGACGCGGGTCGGCGTCGGTTCCTTGTCGAACCATCGGAGGACCCGGTCGGGGAAGTACGTCTTCGTGAGCGTCGGCGTGCCGGGAACCAGGTAGCCGCGGAAGTAGATGGCTCCCGCGAAGACGGCGAACGAGACGAGCGCGAGCGGCGGCCACGCGACGCCGAGCAACAGACTCAGCGCGGCGGCGATGACGACGTTCACGACGGTACACGGCGTACACCGGTTCTCGCCGGTGTACTCGGGCTGACGGAGTCGGTCTGCGAGTGTCGGTGTGGGCATAGCGAGGGGAAGCTTCGTTCCCTGTTATGAGGACTCACCCGTCAATAAACCTACCTATCATCTGTCACGAATCCCGCAGGTGAACGAACGTGACCCGCGGGGCCCACAGACGGCACGTGACGACCCGGGACGACCCGGGACGACCCTTCCGATAGCACGCGTCACGCCCCGTTTATCGCTCCGGAACGCGTTTATCGGGTATGGCCTCGTACTCCGCTGTCGCCCTTCTCGCGGTGTTCTTCGTCGGTCTCGTCGCCGGTGCCGGCGTCGTCGCCTACTCGCTTCCGACGGAGACGACGACCTCACCGACCAGTTCGATGACCACCGCGACCGGCTGTCTGCTCGCCGACGAGACCGCGCCCAGTTCGTGGGTCGGTCGGATGCCCGCCGGCGACCAGACGACCGTCGCGTTCAACCGGACCTTCACGCACGACGCGCCGAGCGTCGTCGTCCGCGGCGAACTCGACACGGCCGAAGACGGCGTCTACGTCTACCGAATCACGACCGCACCCGACGAAGACGGCGAGAAGGAGCCGTCAGACGACTGCGTGCCGCGCACGACCCTCGACGCCGTGGTCTCGGTCCCGAGCGACTACGACTCGGTCACGGTCACCTTCGACGGCGAGGAGATGGTCCGCTTCGAGGCCGGTGACTCGTCACCGCTGTTCCGGACGCTCGAAGAATGAAGAGAGTAGGTACAACGGGAACGGCGAGTCTCAGCGCTTCGGTCGCTTGAACACGAGCGCCGTCTGTCCGCTGTTCGCGCCGGCACCGCGCGAGTCGGAAATCGTGTCCACGAGCTCCCAGCCGTCGCCGCCGAGGGAGTTGAGAGCGTCTTCCATCGGGGTGGTGTCGCCGCTGAACAGGCCGCCGTCGGCCGTGCGGACGATTTTGTACTCCCACTCGCCCGAGTCAGTCATCGGATTCCTCCGCGCCGCGGTCGGCCGCGTCGGGTTCCCGGTGTTCTCGGTGTCCCCGGCGCTCGTACGTGACGAACGAGAAGCCGTCTCGGTCGTCGCGGTCGGTCTCGACCCACCCGTCGCGGTCCCACTGGGGGAACCGCGTGTCGCCCTCGTGGGCCTCGTCGAGTTCGGTGAGGACCAGCCCCGCCGCGCGGGCGAGGAACTGCTCGTAGACGGTCGCGCCGCCGACGACGTACACGGTCTCGACGCCCATCTCGTCGGCCGCGTTCTCGGCTGCGGCGACCGCGGAGTCGACCGACTCGACCGCCTCAGCGCCCTCGGGGAGGTCGAGGTCACGGGTCGTCAGGACGACGCTGTGGCGGTCCGGCAGCGGGCCGCCGAGCTGGCGGGCGATGCTCTCGTAGGTCTTGCGGCCCATCACGACCGGATGGCCGGTCGTCGTCCGCTTGAAGTGCTTCAGGTCTTCGGGGATGTGCCACGGCATGTCGCCGTCGCGGCCGATGACGCGGTTGTCGGCGACGGCGGCGACGAGGACGAACCGGACCGCGGCGTCGCCCTCGGTTTCGGCCCCAGCGGGCTCCTCGCCGCTCATTCGGCCACCGCGAAGCGAATCCCGTCGGCGGGGTCGTAGTCGCGGAGGACGATGTCCTCGAACGAGAGGTCTTCGAGCGGCACGTCGGCCACGTCGAGCGTGGGGCGCTCGCGGGGTTCGCGCGAGGCCTGCAGGAGCAGTCCGGGAACGTGGTCGTAGTCCTCCTCGCCCTCGGCTTCCTCGGGTGCCGCGTCGAGGAGCCACTCGCGCACGTCGAGGTACCCTTCGGGCGACTCCACGTCGGCGAGGCGGGACTGGAGCTCGTCGAGGTGGTCGCCGTACCACGCGCCGCGCTCGCCGGTGCCGCAGTAGACGTGGGCGTCGACGATGGTGTGGGCGAACGACCCGAGTTCGAAGCCGGCGCGCTGGGCGACGACCTGCGCGAGGATGGCGTACGCCGCGAGGTTGAACGGAACGCCGAGCGCGATGTCGCCGGAGCGCTGGGTCAGATGGAGGTTGAGTTCGTCGCCCTGCACGTTGAAGACGAAGGTGTAGTGACACGGCGGAAGCGTCGAGACGGCGGCGTTGGCGGGGTGCCACGCGTTGATGACCAGCCGGCGCGAGTTCGGGTTCTCGTCGAGCGTGTCGAGGACGTACGCGAGCTGGTCGAACGTCCCCTCGTCGTTCATCCAGCGGTGGTCGTCTTCGGGCCACGCCTCGCCTGCAAGCCCCTCCTCGGGGACCGGATAGCGCCGCCAGAACCGGCCGTAGGCCGTGTCGAGATGGCCGTCGTCGTCGGCCCACGCGTCCCAGATGCCCGTCTCCTCGCGCAGGGTGCGGATGTGTTCCTCGCCGGAGAGGTACCAGAGGAGTTCGTGGATGAGGGAGTTCCAGCGGAAGCCCGAGAGGTCCTTCGTCGTGAGGAGCGGAAAGCCCTCCTGCAGGTCGACGGTGTAGTGCTTCGAGAAGCCCGAGATGGTGTCTACCCCGGTTCGGTTGGGTTTGTGTTGTCCGGTGCCGAGAACGTCTGTCACGAGGTCGAGATATTGGCGCATGAGAGGTGCCCTGATTGGATGTTCGTCGTCGTCGGCCCCTCTAAATCCTACCGTCCTCGGCCCGGATTTCCGCAGCACCCACAACACGGAATAGCCCGCTTTTCGCACCTGTGCCCATGATTCGCAACCTCGCGCAGGGAATCCGGGTCTTCACGAGCAACGCCTTTCTCGTCGACGGCGAGACCACCGCGCTCGTCGACGCCGGCGCGAACTTCGACGTGGTGCCGAAGGTCCGCGAGTTCACGGAGTCGCTCGACGCGGTGTACCTCACGCACACGCACCCCGACCACATCGGAAACGTCGACGCCGTCCGCGACGCGTTCGACGTGCAGACGTGGGGTTACGACACCGGCAACCTCGCCGTGGACAAGCGCATCGACGACGGCGAGCGCATCCAAATCGGCGACGACGTGTACGAGGCGGTCCACACGCCGGGGCACAAGGACGACCACCTGTGCTTTTTCTCCCGCGGGTCGGGCGTCTGCTTCGCGGGCGACCTCGTCTTCGCCAACGGCGGCTTCGGCCGGACCGACCTCCCCGAGGGCGACCGCGGCGCGCTCGTCGAGAGCATCGACCGCCTGCGCGAGGTCGTCGGCGACGACCTGACCGAACTCCACACCGGCCACGGGCCGAGCGTCACCACTCGCCCAAAAGACGACATCGACCTCGCGGCGAAAGCGGCGCGGACGAGGTAAGTCCCCGGGTCGACCTCGCCGCCGCTGCGTCGTCCCGTTACGCCTCGCCAACTCGTCACGTCGCGCTAACCCGTTCTACCGACTCGTGTAGCCGCCGTCGACGGTGAGCGCCTCGCCCGTCGTGAACGACGCGCCGTCGGAACAGAGCCAGACGACCGCGGAGGCGATTTCGTCGACGTCGCCGAGGCGGTTCATCGGGTGGAGCGACTCGATTCCCTTCCGCGCCTCGGGGTCGTCGAGGCCGCCTTCTCCGAGCAGCGGCGTGTCGATGAAGCCCGGACACACCGCGTTGACGCGGACGCCCTGCTCGGCGTACTCGATGGCCGCGCTCTTCGTCAGCCCGAGGACGCCGTGCTTCGCGGCGACGTAGTGGCTCGCGTTCGCGAAGCCGACCTTTCCGAGAATCGACGCCATGTTGACGACGACGCCCCCGCCGTTTTCGAGCATCGCGGGAACCTCGTGGCGCATCGACCGCCAGACGCCGTTGAGGTTCACGTCGATGACTTGCTGCCACTCGTCGAACGAGAGGTCGGCGGTCGGTTTCTGCGCGCCGCCGATGCCCGCGTTGTTGCAGGCGAAGTCGAGTCGGCCGTACTCGGAGACCGCCGTCTCGACCATCGCGGCGACGGCGTCGCCGTCCGTCACGTCGGTCTCGACGAACGTCGCCGTCCCGCCGGCCTCCTCGATTCGCGCGACGGTCTCCTCGCCGCCCTCGACGTCCACGTCGGAGACGACGACTCGCGCACCCTCCGCGGCGAACGCCTCCGCCACCGCGCGGCCGATTCCCGAGCCAGCACCAGTTACGACCGCGACTTCGGTGTCGAATTGAGCCATAGTACGCTATAGTCAACAACCACCTGACAGATAACCGTTTGTGCGACTCTCAGGTCGGGAGAACGTCGCGGGCGCCGACCAGTGCGGTGAGTGCGTGGCGGCGGTTACTCCTCGTCTTCTTCGGGGACGGCGTCCGGGTGGAGGCCGAAGTAGCCCGGCTCGTCGCTCCGGGGGTCGTTGATGACGAAGTCCTCCTGGTTGGCGACGATCCACGGGATGGTCCACTGCACGATGCGGTCTTCGGTCTCCTCGCTGAGGTCGTCCTGCGGGGACAGCCCCTGCATCAGGCGGGCGATTTCGCCCACGGTGTACATGTAATCGGGGTCGAGGATGTCGGCGGGTTCGTACAAGAGATACCCGTAGAGGGTTTCGAACTCGTCTTTCGGTTTGGGCATACTCACGCTTCTCGGCCGACGGGCAAAACCCCGACGACCGCGGGCAGCGAGCGGCCGGCGGCGTGCTGGTCGACGGCGGGCGTTCGTCGCCCGTGCGACCGTCAGCGACGACCGTCAGCGGCCTCATGAGTAGGCTTATCAGGCGCGACGCGAGACCCGAAGCGATGAGCGACGCCGCTGCACGACTGGTTGAGACCTTCCGAGACTTCGGTGGGGACGACCTCCGAGACCTCTGGGTCTTCGACCATCACGGGTACGAACACCTCTATCTGAGAGAGGACGTGTCCGACGCCATCGGATGCGTCGACATCTCCCGATTCATCGACAACGAACGGTTCGGCTACATCACGAGAGACACCTACGAGACGCTGTACTACGCCGACTACGGCTACACCGTCCGCGGATTCGACTCGTTCGAGCAGTTCCGAACGTTCCTCGGCGACCGTCCCGTCGGCATCTTGGCCAGCTTCGACCGCGGCACCGACGGCCGGGATTTCGCCGCCCTGAACGACCGAGTCTGCGAGCTGAACGAGGCGTTCGACGGAGCGGAACTGTTCGATGACGCGGCCGCCCGCGACCGACGGCCCTGAGAAGGCGACCGTACCCGCGAGAGACGACCCTCAGCACTCGATTCGACGCGGAGAGCGCCGCCGCTGGCGACGTCGCGTCCGAAAGAAAAGTCGGGATGTACCGGGTCTACTCGAAGAGTTCGACGGCCTGGTCGTAGCGGGCGGCGGGCTCGTCCCAGTCGACGACCTCGAAGAACGCGGAGACGAAGTCGCCGCGGGCCGGGCCGTAGTCGTGGTAGTAGGAGTGTTCCCAGACGTCCAGCGCGAGGATGGGGTGGGAGCCCCAGAGCGCGCCCTGGTCGTGCTTGTCGACGACGACGTTCCGAAGCTGGTTCGAGAACGAGTCGTAGACGAGAAGCGCCCAGCCGCCGGCCGCGCGACGAAGTCGCCGCGGGCCGGGCCGTAGTCGTGGTAGTAGGAGTGTTCCCAGACGTCCAGCGCGAGGATGGGGTGGGAGCCCCAGAGCGCGCCCTGGTCGTGCTTGTCGACGACGACGTTCCGAAGCTGGTTCGAGAACGAGTCGTAGACGAGAAGCGCCCAGCCGCCGGCCGCGCCGGCCGCCGCTTCGAATTCGCCCTTCCAGGCTTCGTAGGAGCCGAAGTCCTCCGCGATGCGCTCTGCGAGCGCACCCTCGGGCTCGTCGCCGCCTTCCGGCGACATGTTCTGCCAGAACAGGTCGTGCAGGATGTGTCCCGAGCCGTTGTGGGTGACGTTACGAAGCGCGCCGGCGGACGAGCCGAACTCGCCTGCTTCGCGGTTCTCGGCGAGGGTCTCCTCGGCCGCATTCCAGCCGTTGACGTAGCCCTGATGGTGGGTGTCGTGATGCCACGTCAGCACCTGCTCGGAGATGTGCGGTTCAAGGGCGTCGTACTCGTACGGAAGCGGGTCGAGTTCGTAGCTCATAATGTGTAACCTCCATATCACGGGTCGGGCGGAATCCTGTTAAAACTTGAGGAGAGGTATGCTAGCACAAACCACGACGTGCGGGTCGCTGTCGGTCGATTTCTCCGATTCGAGAAACTCCGCTTCGCGCGAGCGTGTCAGCCGTCGAACGGGTCCGTTCGGCGCTCGTACTCGATTTCGGTCGAGACGGCGTCGGCGATGTCCGACCCGAACTCCCGTTCGACGACGTGCAACGACAGGTCCAGTCCGGAGGTGACGCCGCCCGCGGTGAGCACGTCGCCGTCGTCGACGACGCGGGCGGAGACGACTTCCGCGGCCGTCTCGCGGAGGTCCGAGAGCGCGCCGCCGTGGGTGACCGCGGGGCGGCCGTCGAGGATGCCGGCGCGGGCGAGGAGCATGCCGCCGGTACAGACGCCGGCGACGGTGGTTCCGGCCTCGTGGAGCGCCGCGATGGCGTCCGGAATCTCGCCTTTCTCGGCTTCGGCCCACGCGCTCTGTGCGGCCCGGGAGTTCCAGCCGCCGCCGGGGACGACGAGGAGGTCCGGGCGGTCGGTCTCGGGGTCGAGGACGTCGTCGACGCCGACGCGCATCCCGTGGCTCGCCGTCACGAACTCGCGGTCCGAGAGCGCGACGAGTTCGGCCTCGCAGTCGGCCCCGGCCGCGCCGGCGTTCTGGAACACTTCGAACGGCGCGACGGCGTCGAGTTCGTCGAAGCCGTCGTAGAGGATGATAGCGACCTGCATGCTTGCGGAGTCGGTTTCCGGGGAGAAAGTCGTTCGCGCCGCGGCGACCGAGGGCGGAGAACGGAAGCGGCGGTCGAGAGCCGCCGCCGTTGCGGCCGTCGGTCAGTCGTCGCCGCGGGCGGCCTCGAACATCGAAATCGCCCGTTCGCGGCGCTCGGAGTGGTCCACGATGGGCTCCGGGTAGTCGGGCGCGAGGCGCTCGCGTTCGAGGTCGGTCAGCTCGTGCCACTCGTGGATGGTGTTGGCCGTCACGTCCGATAGCTCGGGGACGTACCGCTTGATGTACTCGCCGTCGGGGTCGTAGCGCTCGCCCTGCGTCATCGGGTTGAAGATGCGGAAGTACGGTTGGGCGTCGGTCCCGGTCGAGGCGGCCCACTGCCAGCCGCCGTTGTCGTTTGCGGTGTCGTGGTCCGCGAGGTGCTCGCGGAAGTGCGCGTAGCCGTGTCGCCAGTCGCACAGGAGGTCCTTCGTGAGGAACGACGCGACGATCATCCGGACGCGGTTGTGCATGTACGCCTCCTCGCGGAGCTGTCGCATCCCGGCGTCGACGATGGGGTAGCCGGTCTTCCCCTCCTTCCACGCCGCGAGTTCCTCGGCGTCGTCGCGCCACGCGATGTCGTTTTCGTACTCCTTGTAGTTCTCCGTGACGACGTTCGGATGCTCCCGGAGGACGTGGGCGTAGAACTCCCGCCACGCCAACTGCGACTGGAACTCCTCGACCGACTCGTCTCGCTCCCCGCCGACGCCCTCCCGGGCCGCCGCGGTCGCCGCGTACACCTCGCGGATGCCGATGGTCCCGAACTTGAGGTCCGTCGAGAGCCGCGACGTGGCGTCCCGCGTCGGGTAGTCGCGGTCGTCGGCGTAGCGGTAGATGGCGTCCGCACAGAACGCCGAGAGGCGCTCGCGGGCCGCTTCGGTCCCCGCCGACTGGACCGCGGCCGACGGCTCCTCGAAGCCGAGGTCCGACATGGTCGGTAGGTCGCCGGCGGCGACGTCGAACTCGGCGTCAGCGAGCGCTTCCACCGCGGTTTCGAGCGTGTTGGCGTCGGCGAGGTCGTCGGCGTCCGGTTCCGGATAGGGCTCGGGCTTGTCGCGGTCGCGCCACTTCTTCCAGAAGTAGGTGTAGACGGAGTAGGTGTCGCCCGCGTTTGTCGTAATGCTCCCCGGCGGGTGGAAGATGGCGTCGTGGACCGGCTCGCGGCCGACGCCGGCGTCGTCGAGGGCGAGTCGCACGTCGGCGTCGCGCTCGCGGGCGAGTCCGGAGTAATCGATTCCCCAAGTGGCTCGCTCGGCGTCGAGCGCCGCCGCGACCGCCGGGACGACGGCTCGGGGGTCGCCGCGGGCGACGAGCAGGTCGCTCCCGCGCTCTCGGTACGCGCCGCGGAGTTCGGCGAGCGCGTCGAGTAAGTACCTGACGCGGGGCGCGCCGGCGTGGTCGAGCACGTCCCGGTCGAAGACGAAAAGCGGGGCGACGGGGCCCGCCTCGGCGGCCGTCGCGAGGCCGCGGTTGTCCGCGACTCGCAGGTCCCGGCGGTGCCAGTGCAGTTGCATAGCCGCGCCTCAGGACGGCGGCTATGTCAATGTAGCGGCAGTCCGACCCCGACGCGAGAGCGAAGCCGCCTAACCCGTCCGTTCGAACGAACTTAATCGGCCTACGGCTCGGGAAACGGCATCCTACCGCGCCTAACGGCCGTCACTGCCCCGTTTTCGGACGCCTGCTGGCATGGATATGGTACGGTGGCCGACCCTCGCGGCGGCGCGACTGTCTCGGGTAATGTGATGTTATCGACCGAATTCCGGGACGAGAGTACGTTTACGTTCTTGCTATCTGGTGTACCCGGTTCATACCTATACCGCGTCGTACCCACGGTTCTGGTATGTCCGGGCATCGCTTCCTTCCTGACTCCGCGGTCCGACAGCCGCGTCTCCGCTCCCCACTCGTGTTTCCGCTTCTCCTCTTGACGTTCGTCTGCGGAACGCTCGGGTGGCTCGTCTGGGTCCCCTACGGCGTGTTCCTCGGCGTGCTTCCACCACTGGTCGTCTTCGGCTTCGCGTTCGCCGAACTCTCGTCGACCTCGCCGTCGCCGCCGATGCTCCCGTCGGCGCGTCCCTCGCCGCCGCTCTCGCTCGACGGCCGCGTCGACCTCGCCGCCGCGCTACACGGCGCGGGCGTCTTCGCGACCGACGCGGACGACAACCTCTCGCTGTCGCCGCGGTTCGCCGAGGACTGGCGCGCCCGCATGCTCGACACCGACGGTCGGGACCGCGACCGCGAGGCGCTCGCGGCGCTCCTCGGCGTCGCCCCGGAGCGGGTCGAGATGGGGTGGAACGAGCGGGGACTGTTCGCGCGACTCGACCGCGGCACCGTCGGGCAGTGGACCTCCCGGGCCGCGTTCGTCGCCGACCTCACGGCCGTCGCGACGTTCCGCCGGTACTACCCCGAGTGGTGGCGATTGCCGACGGCGGACCGGAACCGCGTCCTCGGCGCTCTTCGGTTGTGTCTCCGAACGTGCCCGACCTGCGACGGTGCAGTCGCGGTCGAGAGCGAACAAGTGGCACGGCCCGACAGCGAGCGGGCGAAGCGACGCGTCTCGGCGACCTGTCGGGGGTGCGATTCGGTCCTGTTCGACGGCGTCGTCGAGCAGTCGGCGGGCGAGCCGTCCGGGTCCGACGAGGGGGCCGGCGTTCACCCGCAGAACACGCGCTGAGCGCGACGCTCCGCCCGACTGAGCCGCGACGGCGAGGGCTCGGATTCGCGGCGGACCGCCGCTCTCAGGGCAGCGGGTCGATGCCGTCGCGCCGGCCGTCGAGAACGGAAAAACGCTCTCCGCGGCGTCGTTCGAGCCACCGGAGCAGGCGCTCGGCCCACCGGAGCTTCTGCGCTTTCATCGCCCCCACGCTCGGGTCGTCGAAGTCCCAGCCGACGAAGACGAGCCGTCCCGCGCCGCGTTCGTCGGCGATGAAGGCCGCTCGGTCGCCGTCGGTGAAGCCGCCCCAGTTGACGACGGGGCCGACCGGGGCCGCCTGCGTCGTCCCGAGGACGTTGTCGGCGTCGAACCGCGGCACCCACTCGCGGACCGCGGGGAGGTTGTCGCCGTGGGCGTGGGCCGCGACGGGCACGCCGGATTCCGTTAGCTCGACCGCCGTCTCGGGGTTCTTGTCGAGGTCGGTCACCATCAGGTCGAGGTCGAACCCGGCGGCTCGGACCGCGTCGGCGGCGGTGGAGGCGGCGACGACCACGTCCACGTCGGGGGCGTCGAGCCTGTCGAGTTCGTCGTCGAGCGTCGGTGCCGCCCCGCAGACGGCGACGGTCGCGTCCGCCCAGTCCAGTCGGTCGCGGTCGAAGGGGCTCACGAGGTCGGCGAGCGCGTCTCTGGCGCGCTCGTCGTCGGTTCGGTCGAAGCCGAAATCGTCGAGAATCCGTCCGTAGACGGGTTCCCACGTGGTGAAATCCATGGTGTAGCTGTCGCTCAGAATGTAACTGTATGGGCCGGAATGGCACTCGTGTACCCCTACCCGCGTGCCCTTCCGGCGTCCACAGGACCGTTTTAGGGTCGGATGGTATAAGTTTTCTCTTAGTAGAACGGTCAACGTCTGCCGAACGTCAGACGAATAGACGGGTCTGGCACGAGATAGCGTACCAGTCAGTTCGTCGCCCGCTCGACGGTCTCTAACGCGGCTTCGAGGGCATCTGAGGCGTCCGTGACGAGCGTCGGAAGCCGGGCGAGCGCGGCGGGACTTCCGACCAGAAGCGCACCGGTGTCGCCGGCGGCCAAGACGGCTCCCGCGTCGCCGGCGGCGGCGGCGAGAGATTCCCGGTCGTCGGCCCCGAGCCCTTCCAGTTCGAAGACGCGCGTGACGCTCTCGGCGGCGACCTCGCGGTTCGCGCCGACGCGGTCGAGGTGCCTCGCGGCCTCGCCGGGCGTCGTCACGTCGAGTTCTTCGACCGACACGTCGCCGGGTTCGCGGACGCGGCGGCGCTTGAACTCGTGGCCGATGAGGGCGGCGTCGCGGGTCTCTTTCACGTCGTGGGTCCGGACGACGTGCGCGCCGCGTTCGACCGCCATCGACGTGGCGGCGAGGCTGACGGGCAGCGCCTCCTCGGTCGAGCGACCGGCCACGTCGCGGAGGAAGTTCTTGCGGTTGATGGAGACCAGGATGGGGTGTCCGTAGCCGCGGAACTCCCGCAGGCGGTCGAACGTCTCGCGGTCGTGTTCGAGCGTCTTCGCCTCCGACCAGCCGCCGAAGGCGGGGTCCACGATGGTCTTGTCGGTGAAGCCGTTCAGTTCGAGGGCGTCGTAGATGTCGTCGACTTCCTCGATTGCACCGGGGCGGGTGAGGTCCGGCGGGCTGGCCATCTTGGCGACGGCGGCGTCGAACTCCTCGCAGACGCGGGGCATCTCCGGGTCGGCGAAGCCGCAGATGTCGTTGACCATGTCGAAGCCGCCGTCGAGCGCCGCCTCGGCGACCTCGTGGTAGCGCGTCTCGATGGAGAAGACGGCGTCGCCGGAGACGCTGTCGAGGACCGAAAGCGCCGTGTCGAGCCTGTCGAGTTCGTCTTCGGCCGACAGCACGTCGAGGCGCTTGTTCGCCGATTCGAGGCCGACGTCGACGATGTCGGCCCCCTCGTCGATGAGTTCGCGGTCGACGTACTCGGCGGCCTCGCTCGGGTCGTTGAACACGCTCGGCTTGTACGGGGACTCCTTGGAGACGTTCAGCACACCCATGATTCGCGGCGGGTGGTCGTCGCCGATTTCGAGTCCTGCCGCATCGACGGTTCGCATACCCGCCGGTTGGACCACACGAACATATGCCGACCGGTCGCGGAAGGTGGGACGAAAGCCGAGTTCGAATCCACGAAACACGGGAATTGAGCCCTATTGAGCCCTCATAGCAACCGCTTAATAGCGCTCTTTGGACGTTACATCCAACCGGGCTCCAACCGGGCGCACCCACCGATTATGACTGGCGACGGACTCCCGACGATACTCGCCGTTGACGACGAACCGTCCCTGACGACGCTGTACGAGGCGTGGCTCGCAGACGACTTCCGCGTCAGGACGGCGTCGAGCGCCGAGGAGGCTCTCGAACTCGTCACCGGCGAGTCGTTCGACGCCGCGATGCTCGACAGGCACATGCCCGGCGGCACCGGCGACGAGGTGCTGTCCGAACTCCGGGCGCGCGACCACGACTTCCCGGTCGTGATGGTGACGGGCGTCGAACCCGACACCGACATCGTCGAGATGCCGTTCGACGACTACCTCGTCAAACCGGTCGGAAAGCGGGAGGTCCAGCGGACCGTCCGCTCGCTCGTGGTTCGCGGGTCGTACAACGACCACCTCCGGGAGTACTTCGCGCTCGCCCGCAAGCGGGCCGTGTTGGAGGCCTCCTGCGACCGCGAGGCGCTCGAAAACTCGGCGTCGTACCGCGAACTCACCGCCGCCGTCGACGACGCGGAGACCCGCGCCGACGCGGCCCGTGCGGAACTGCTCGAAGACGGCTTCGAGGGGACGACTCCCGACCTCGGATGACAGACGGGAGGTTCGCTCGACCGTGACGAGACGCCTTCTGCCGCGGTTCGTCAGGAAGCGGTACGCGGTGAAGTTCGCACTCGCGCTCGGACTCGTCACGCTCGCCATCGCGGCCGTCGGCGGCTACTCGTACCTCCACGCCAACGAGGTCATCGGCGAGGAGACGCGCGACGGCCTCGTGACGAACGCCGAGATTCAGGCGCAAAACCTCGACGAGTGGCTCACCCGGATGGAGGTGCAGATGCGGTCGATATCGGAGTCCGCGGCGTTCCAGTCCGGCGACGACCGCGACATCAACCTCTATCTGTGGTCGGTGGTCGAACGCGACCGCGACATCGACGCCGCGTACTACATCGACACGAGAAACGAGACGGTCCTCACGAGCACGGGGAGCGCCAGCGTCGCCTCGGCCGAGTCGGTGACGACGTATTACGGCCGACAGGAGTTCACCGCGCTCGCCCAGCAGTCCCACGGCGACGTGGTCATCTCCGACCCGTTTCGCCCCTCGGAGGGGGCCGCACCGGTCCTCCTCTTCGCGACGACGATACCCGAGCGGCCGAACCGGGCCGTCATCGCCGTGGCGAACCTCCGCGATATCTCTGAGACACACCTCCACGACATCAACGCCGGTCGGTTCGTCGTCGTCGACGCGGCGGGCACCGTCGTCCTCGCGGAGGACGAGTCGCGGCTGTTGGAGACCGACGCGCTCGAAACGACCCGGTACGACTCGGCGTCCGGGTTCGTCCCCGGCCAGTCGCTCGGCGACTCGAAGACCGAGGTCGGGTTCGCCCGAATGGAGGCCCACGACTGGGTCGTCACCTCGCGCGTCCCCACGGGGGAGGCGTACGCCCTCCGGGCGGACATCCTCACCCAGATACTCGCGACCCTGTTCGTCGTCGGCGCTGGAGCGGCCCTGCTGGCGGCCACCATCGGACGGGACACCGTCGACGCGGTTCGGACCCTCGGGTCGAGCGCGCGGGAACTCACCGACGGCAACCTCGACGTGGCGATCGACCGCGACCGCGAAGACGAGTTCGGCGACCTCTACGAGGCGTTCGACGTGATGCGAGTTTCCCTGCGCGACCAGATTCTCGACGCCGAGCGCGCCCGCGAGGAGGCTGAGTCGGCGAGACGGGAGGCGTGGGACGAAAAGGAGGCCTCGGAGCGCCGCCGCCGCCACCTCGAACGGACCGCGGAGGCCTACGGCGAGGTGATGCGGGCCTGCGCCGACGGCGACCTCGCGGAGCGAATCGACCCCGACGAGGAGAGCGAGGCGATGGCCGAGGTCGCTCGGTCGTTCAACGAGATGATGGCCGACGTCCAAGAGCGGAACGAACAGCTTCGAACCGTCTCGAACGTGCTCTCGCACGACCTCAGAAACCCCCTCAACGTCGCGGTCGGCCGGGCGGAACTCCTCGCCGACGAGACCGAAAGCGACCACGTCGAACCGCTCGTCGAATCGCTCGACCGCATCGACGCCATCATCGACGACGCGCTCGTGTTGGCGCTCCAGCGCCGGGTCGAAGACACGCTCCCGGTCGCGTTGTCCGACGTGGCGCGTCGGTCGTGGACGCACGTGGACACCGGGGACGCGACGCTCGTCGTCGACGAGAACCCCCGGTTCGCCGCCGACCCCGACCTCGCGGCCCACGTCTTCGAGAACCTCTTTCGGAACTCGGTGGAACACGGTTCCACGGGCAGTCGGATTCCATCCGACGACGCTGTAGAACATGGTTCTACAGGCAACCGGACTGTGTCCGGTGACGCTGTGGAACACGGCGACGACGGAGTGACCGTCACCGTCGGCGCGCTCGGGGACGCCCGCGGGTTCTACGTCGAAGACGACGGCCCCGGCATCCCGGAGTCCGACCGAGCGAGCGTGCTCGAACCGGGCTACACGACGAACCGCGCCGGCGGCGGGACCGGCTTCGGCCTCCCGATCGTCCTGCAGGTCGCCGACGCCCACGGCTGGGACCTCACGCTCTGCGAGTCGGCGTCCGGCGGGGCGCGATTCGAACTCAGCGACGTCGAGCGCGTCGGCCGCGACACCGACGACGCGGCCTCCCTCGTGTGACTATATATCGCACTTAGCAACCACCATGACCGGACGCGAGAAACGACTGACCGTAATGCCACCTTGTCGGGACGACGAACCGAGTCGGCGTGCGCTTCTCGGCGCGCTCGGGGCGACGGGAGCGGTCGGGCTGGCCGGCTGTCTCGGGAGCGTCGGGTCAACTCCGACCCGGACCGCGGCCACGACGACCGACGACGACGCGCTCTCGGGGCGTATCGCCATCGCCGGCAGTAGCACGGTCTACCCGCTGACGCTCTCGCTCGGAAAGTCGTTTTCGGACGCGCACCCGGACGTGACGGTGTCCGTCACCTCGACGGGCACCGGCGGGGGGTTCGCCGACTTCTTCTGTGCGGGCCGAACCGTCGTGAACGACGCGAGCAGGGCCATCGAGACGGACGAGCGCGACGCCTGCGCAGCCGCCGGTGTCGAGCCGGTGGAGTTCCGCATCGGCACCGACGCCATCTCCGTCGTCGTCAATCCCGACGCCGACTGGGTCGATTGCCTCACGCTCTCCGAACTCGCCGAGATATGGCGCGTCGACGGGGCCTCGTCGTGGAGCGACGTGCGACCCGAGTGGCCCGACGAGCCGATTCGCCTCGCCGGCCCGACCACGGCCTCGGGCACGTTCGACTACTTCTCGGCGGCTGTTCTCCCGAGCGCGGTCCAGCGCACGGACCACCTCACGACGGAACAGGACACGGCCATCGCCAAGACCGTCCGCGAATCGCCGTACGCGATGGGCTACTTCGGCCTCGCGTACTACCTTCAGAATCGCGACGCCGTCCGGGCGGTCCCGATTTCCGAGCCCGACGGGTGCGCTCTCCCGTCGCCCGCGAACGCCAAGAACGGGAGCTACGACACGCTCTCGCGGCCCCTCTATATCTACGTCGCTCGCGAGGCGCTGTCGCGCCCGGAGGTCGCCGCGTTCGTCCGGTACTACCTCGAACGGTCCACGTCGGAGCCTGCGGTCGTCGGCTACGTGCCCGTCACGGCGGAGACGGCGTCGGCCAATCTCGACCGGCTGGACGCGCTCCTCGCGGACGGCTGACCGGCATCACGCCATTTTTATCCGCCGCTCGGCTACCTCGGCCCATGGCGAAGGTCAGCGTCGGACTCCGCGGATGGCGGTTCGAAGAGTCCGAGATATTCACCGACGAGGGCGAGTTCAAACCGCTCGACGAGATTCCCGAGGACCCGCGGGAGCGACTCATGCGCCTCGTCTCGCTCGTCGAGGAACCGTGCGACGCCTGCTATCTGGTCCACGGCGACGAGGACATACAGCAGTGCCGACAGGCGTCCATCGTCTACGGCGAGCCCCGCGAGGAGGTGCTCCTCTGTGACCACCACGAGCCGGACTTCCTCTACTGGTTCCGCGAGGAGGACGGCCGCGACTTCGTCGGCGACGCGGTGTTCGCCGACGCCTTCCACGAGTGGTTCGCGGACGGCGGTCGCGCTCCCGACGGCTACGGCGGACTGGACTACGTCGACACCGACCCCGACGAACTCCCGTCGCCGCCGGACGCCAACGAGATTCAGCGCCGGCTGGAGGAGAACTTCGTCGAGGGCGAGCGCATCAACCTCCGCGACTACGGCCCCGACGCGGACGACGAGGACGCGACGCCCCTGACCGAAGACGACCTCGACGCCGTCGACCTCGACACGGACTACCCGACGAAATGAGCGGCGACCGAGACGCCGGTACGGGCGGGGGCCGCGAGTTCGTCGTCGTCGTCGTCGAACCCGAGACGCCCGGCAACGTCGGCACCATCGCGCGGGCGATGAAGAACTTCGGCATCTACGACCTCCGCCTCGTCGACCCGCCGGAGCTGGACCCCGACGGCGAGGCGTACGGCTTCGCCGGCCACGCCCGCGAGGACGTGCTCCCGAACGCCACCGAGACGACCTTGGAGGAGGTCGTCGAGGAGTTCCACACCATCGGGACGACCGCGGTCTCCCACGAGGACTCCACCCGGCACATCCGCTACCCGTTCAAGACGCCGGTCGAAATCGCCGACTCGCTGGAGTCGGTGGAGACGAAGACCGCGCTCGTCTTCGGCCGCGAGGGGACCGGCCTCGACAACGAGGAGTTGGCCATGCTCGACGAGGTCTGTTGCATCCCCGCCGACGACCGCTACCCCGTGCTCAACCTCGGACAGGCGGCGACGATTCTCATGTACGAGCTTCGCCGCTTCACCGTCGAGGAGACGCAACTCCCCGACGTGGAGCGCGAGCGCGCCTCCGAGGCCGAAATCGAGGTCGTCTACCGCTTCTTCGACGAGTTGCTCGACGCCGTGGACTACCGCGAGCACAAGCGGACCAAAACCTCGCGGATGATGCGCCGACTGCTCGGCCGCGCCCACCCGACCGAGCGCGAGGCCGCGACGCTGACGGGCGTGTTCCGCCGCGCCGCCGAGGCCGTCCGCGACCCGGACCGCTTCCGCGACGACGAGAACTGACGCGACCCGTCTCTACTCCTCGCCGCCGGCGCGCCGCGCTACTCGTCACCGCCGCTCCGGCGGGCGAACATCACGTAGCTCACGAACGAACAGACGTCCTCGACTTCTCCGGACTCGCGCTCGGCGCGGGTCGTCGTCCGAATCTCCACGAGCCCGCGGTCGTCGGTCTCGGCGGTCGTCTCCAGCACTTCGGTTTCCACGACGAGCGTGTCGCCCGGGTACACCGGTTTCCACCAGCGGAGTTCGTCGAGGCCCTTCGCGCCGAGGGACGCCGAGTCGGCGAGGAAGCCGTCCACGAGCAGGCGCATCGTCATCGCCGTGGTGTGCCAGCCGCTGGCGATGACGCCGCCGTACATCGACTCGGCCTCGGCGCGTTCGGGCTCGGTGTGGAACCACTGCGGGTCGTACCGCCCGGCGAACTCCAGAATCTCCGATTCGGTCACGTCGTACTCGCCGAACTCGTGGGTGTCGCCGACGGCGAAATCCTCGAAGAACTGCATGACCCCTCTTCGGCCGGCCCCGTGGAGAAAGTAGCGGTGCCGGCGGTCCGGGCGGCGCGGTCGCTCGACCGCGTTCGACGACTCTGTTCCTCCGGCGCGCCAGACAGTTTTTGCGACCCGACGCCGTATCCTCACGCGAGATGGCATCGCCCCCGCGCCGCTCTCGCCTCCCGATGGTCGTCGTCGGCGTCGTCGTCCTCGCGTTCTACCTCTCGCTCAGCGCGCTCAGCGCGTTCGCGGTGGTGACGCTGTGGCGGCTTCGCCCGGACCCCCTGACCGCCGCCGTCGTCGGCGTCGTCGTCGCCGTCGTCCTCGGCTACCTGAGCTTCCGCTTCGGCACGGTGCGACTGCTCAGCCAACTCGACGCGCGGGACATGTCGCCCGGGGAGTCGCCGTCGGTCCACCGCCTGCGCGACCGCCTCGCGGAGCGGATGGACCTCGACCCGCCGACGCTGAAGCTCGCGCGTTTCTCCGCGCCGAACGCGATGGCGCTCGACCCGATGGGTCGCGACGTGGTCGTCCTCGACGCCGCGCTGTTTCGCCTCCTCGACGCCGACGAGTTCGAGGCGCTGCTCGCGCACGAACTCGCGCACCTCGAACGGAAAGACGGGCTGGTCCAGTCGCTCGTGGCGAGCGTCCTCCAGACGGTCGTCGGCGTCGGTTACCTGTTCGTCTCGCCGGTGACGTTCCTGACGACGGGCGTCGCCCTCGGCTCGGCGTGGATGCGCGGCCGGCCGGGGTCGTGGCACGAGACGCTCGCCGGGCGGCTCCGACTCCGACTGGACGAGTTCGTCGGCCTGTTCGGCTTCGGCCTCACCGTGTTCGTCCGGTCGCAGTCGCGAAAGCGGGAGTTCGCGGCCGACGCGCGGGCCGCCGAGGTGACGGGCAAGCCGATGGCGCTCGCGTCGGCCCTGCGGAAGTTAGAGCGGGCCGCTCGGCCGGGGTTCGGCCTGTCGCCGCTGTGGGTGTACGGCGAGGTCGAGGTCGAAGACCCGGTGTCGGACCTGCTTTCGACCCACCCCTCGACCGACGAGCGCGTCGAGCGACTGGCCGCGATGGCCGACGAGTCGATGACGCGAATCGAGGTGCGGTGAGATGCCCGGCTCACCCGACCCGGTGCTCGGTAATTGGCTTCTCACCCACGTCGTCGCCGTCGCCGCCGCGCTCACGACCGTCGGCGTCGTCTACGCGACTCGCGCTCGGAGCGCCCGCGGCTCCCTGATACCCGCGCTCCTCGGCGGCGGCTACGCCGTCGCCACGCTCGCCGTCTGGACCGCGGCGCGACTCGCCACCGACGCGTTCCCCTCGGGCTTCGTCGAGGACTCGCTGGCCGCGGCGGGCTTCGTCGGGTTCTCGTTCCTCTTGCTCGCCGGGTTCGTCGTCGTCGCGGCCCTGCTGTTCGCTCGCCGGGGACTGGTCGCGCCGCTCGTCGGCCTGTTCGGCGTCACGGAACTCGTCTGGTGGGCGTTCCTCCACGTCCGCGGCGAGACGGACGCGCTCGGGATGTTCCTCATCGTCGGGCCGGCGCTGTTGGCGCTTCTCCTCGTCGCGGCCGGCGTCGAGTACGCGGGCCGGTGGGGCTGGCGGCGGTTCGTCCGCGGTGGCGGGCGCTCGACGACGTGAGAACGGAGAAAAACCGGGTGCGGTCTGACGGCTTCAGGCCCGCTTTTGAATCTCCTCGCGGAGCACGTCGCTGACGATCTCGCCGTCGGCCTTGCCGCGGAGCGCGCCCATCGCCTCGCCCATGAGCGCGGAGAACGCGCCCATGCCCTGTTCTTCGACCTGGTCGGCGTTGCGCTCGACGACCTCCGCGATGGCCTCGCGGACCTCGTCCTCGGAGACGCCGGAGAGTCCGGCCTCCTCGACGGCCTCCTCGGCCGTGAGGCTCGGGTCCTCGGCGATGGTGGCGAGCACGTCGTTGACGCCCTCTTTGGCGAGGTCGCCGTCCTCGACGAGGTGCATGACCGCGAGCAGGTGGTCGTCTGTGAGCCCCGCGACGGCCACGTCGTCGCGGCGGAGTTCGGTCAGCGTCGATTCGAGCAGGCCCGCCGCGAACGTCGCGTCGATGCCGGCGTCCACCGCCTCCTCGAACAGCGGCATCTTCCGGCCGTAGGCGACCTGTTCCGCGAGGCCGGCGTCGAGGCCGAACTCGTCTTGGTAGCGGTCGACCTTCTCGGTCAGGAGTTCGGGCGTCTCAACGTCGCTCGGGTCGAGGTCGACGGTGAGCACGTCCGTCTCGGGGTACATCCGGGCCGCGCCGGGGAGCGGGCGGAGGTAGCGCGTCGTCCCGTCGTCGTTAGCGCCGCGGGTCTCCTCGGGGACCTCCTCGATGGCGACGGCGGCGCGCTCGGCGACCGCGTCGATGGCGAGGTCGGCCGTCTCGGGGTCGTCGGCGACGATGGCGACCGCGTCCTCGGGACCGGCGTCGACGGCGTCGCGGAGCGCTTCGACCTCGGCCTCGGTGACGCCGTAGGCCGGGAGTTCGTCGGTGTGGAAGATGCCGCCCGCGCCGTGGCGCTTGGCGTGGTCGGAGAGTTCGGTACCGAGGCGGCGGTCGGGCTGGAGTTCGCGGCCGACGAGGCCGTCGAAGCCGTACAGGGGGACGGCCGTGACCTTTCCGCCCGCGTCCAGCGCGCCGCGGATGACGCCCGAATCGCTGTCCTCGAACACGTCGGTCGCGTCGGCCACGTCGCCGACCGAGGCGTCCCGCGACTGGAGTTCGTCGCGAATCTCGACCAGTTCGGCCTGTCGGCCGACCTCGAAGCGGACGATTTCGTCGATTTGGTCGAGCGCCTGCACGCCCTTGATTTCGACGCGCGCGCCGTCGGCGATGGAGACGTTCACGTCCTGCCGGATGGTGCCGAGGCCGCGTTTGACCGTGCCCGTCGAGCGCAGGAGCATGCCGATGGTCTGGGCCGCCTCGCGCGCCTGCTCGGGCGAGGAGATGTCCGGCCCGGTGCCGATTTCGACGAGCGGGATGCCGAGGCGGTCGAGGCTGTAGAGGACGCCGTCGTCGCGCTCTTCGACCCGCTGGGCGGACTCCTCTTCGAGCATGAGGTCGACGACGGAGACGGGGCCCTCGCTGGTCTGAATCTCGCCCTCCTGCGCGATGAGCGACGAGCGCTGGAAGCCCGAGGTGTTCGAGCCGTCGATGACGAGCTTGCGCATCACGTGCGCCTCGTCGACGACGTTCATGTCGAGCAGTTCGGCGATCTGCATGGCGACCGTGCGCGCCTCGTGGTCGAGTTCGTGCGGCGGCTCGTCGTCCTCTTCGACCAGACAAGTCGAGTCGTAGGCGAGGTACTCGAACTCGCGTTCGACGCGGCTCTCTTCGAGCGCGGCGTCGTCGAGTTCGCCCAGTTCGCTCTTGGTCGGGTGGAGGAAGCGCGTGAACGTGCGCGCCGCCTCGTCGGGCTCGCGGAGGTCGGTCGGACACCCGCAGAACAGCTTCGTCTCGGTGTCGAGTTGCTGGTGAATCTCCAGCCCAGCCACGAGGCCGAGGTCCTCGTAGTCGTAGTCGTAGTCGGTCATTGCTACTCCCTGCGTTCGGGGGGAGTAAAAAAGGATTCAGTCTGCCGTCAGAGGCGACGAAGCCCCTCGCCGATACCTTCGACCTGTTCACACTCGGGACAGACGTACGTCCACCCGTCGTTCGTCGCTCGTCCCTCCGGGAATACGGCCCCACAACCTCGACACTCCAACATGTCTCGCCCGCGGGCCCGCTGCTCTTGCAGTCCGGCCATACTGGTATAATCGTCAAAATCAGGCTTCAAAATACCGATTTTCGAGATTTCGTGACAGTTCTTCACTCGGGGGTGACTGTCACGGCGGTGCCGGAGTGCGATTGCTACCGCGAGCCGAGTAAATATAACCGTCTCTACGACTGAACCGACTGAAATCGTCGAGCGCGCGACTCGAATCGGGACGTCCACCCGCTCGCCCCGACGTATCAAAAAGTGGACTGCTTTTCCGACCGGGCTCAGTCGTCGCCGAGGATGCCGCGATGGGTCATCTTCTCGGGGTCGAGCACCTCGTCGGCCTCCGCCTCGGTGAGGTAGCCCTCGTCGACGGCGACCTGCCGGACGCTCTTGCCGTCCGCGAGCGCCTTCTTGGCGACCTTCGAGGCCTTGTCGTAGCCGATTGCGGGGTTGAGCGCCGTCGCCAGCGCCATCGACTGTTCGACCCGCGTCTCGCAGTGTTCCTCGTTGGCTTCGAGCTTGGCGACGAACCGCTCGGCGAACACCTCGGAGGAGTTCGCCAGCAGCTTCGCCGATTCGAGGAAGTTGTGCGCGAGGACGGGCTTGTAGAGGTTGAGGTCGATTTGGCCCTCGGCGGCGCCGGCGGAGACGGCGGCGTCGTTGCCGACGACCTGCTTGTGGACCTGATTGACGGCCTCCGCGACGACCGGGTTGATTTTGCCGGGCATGATGGAGGAGCCGGGCTGGTTCTCCGGCTGTTCGAGTTCGCCGAGCCCGTTGCGCGGGCCGGACGCGAGCAGGCGGAGGTCGTTGGCGATTTTGTTGAGGGAGCCGGCGACCGTGCGGAGCGCGCCGTGGGCCTCGCTCATCGCGTCGTGGGCCGCCTGCGCCTCGAAGTGGTTGTCGGCCTCCCGGAACTCGACGCCGGTCTCCTCGGACATGTACTCCGCGGCCTTCGCCGGGAACTCGGGGTGCGTGTTCAGCCCCGTGCCGACCGCGGTGCCGCCGAGCGCGAGTTCGCCGAGGTGTTCGCGGACGTTCTCGACGCGGCGGACGCCCTTTTCGACCTGCGTGCGGTAGCCGCCGAACTCCTGTCCGAGGCGGACGGGCGTGGCGTCCTGCAGGTGAGTGCGACCGGTTTTGACGACGCCGTCGAACTCGTCTTCCTTGTCGCCGAGCGCCTCGGCGAGCGTCTCCAGCGCGGGGAGGAGGTCTTTCTCGACGGCTTCGAGGGACGCGACGTGCATGGCCGTCGGAATCACGTCGTTCGAGGACTGACCGAAGTTGACGTGGTCGTTCGGGTGGACGACGCGGTCGCCGATGCCCTCGCCCATAATCTCCGCGGCGCGGTTGGCGATGACCTCGTTGGCGTTCATGTTCGAGGAGGTCCCGGAGCCGGTCTGGAACACGTCGACGGGGAACTGGTCGTCGAGTTCGCCGGCGATGACCTCGTCGGCGGCCTCGACGATGGCGGCCGCGACGTCCTCGTCTATCATGCCGAGGTCGCGGTTGGCCTGCGCGGCGGCCTTCTTCACCACGCCGAGCGCGCGGACGAAGCGCCGCCCGAAGGTGATACCGGAGATGGGGAAGTTCTCGACCGCCCGCTGGGTTTGTGCGCCCCAGTAGGCGTCGACAGGAACTTCCATCTCGCCGAGACTGTCCCGCTCGATTCGATAATCATCGTCGCTCATGGCTCGGGGGTCGTTTTGGCAGGGGGTAAAATCCATTGGTCCGTGCGCCCGCCCCTCGTTCATGAACATTTACTCATGTTTGAATAGTTATTAATTTGTACCGTATGTAAACGCAGTCTAGCGATTCTGACCAACCAGTTTTCTGATGACAAAAAAATTTACTCGATTTCGAATTGTTGATTTGGAAAGTCTTAAGTAAATCGTGTAAAATTCATTGTCTGGACTTGTCACGGACCAACAATCATGACTGACACACCTGATTCGGACGACGTTTCTCGACGCACGTATCTCAAACTGGCCGGTGGTGCCGGAACCGCGACGTTCCTCGCGGGCTGTACCGGCGGCGGCGGAGAGTCGACGACGGAGTCCACGGAGAGTTCCGGCGACTCCGAGAGCACCGAGGAGACGAGCGGTGACGACTCCGACTCTTCGACGGAGTACAACGCGCTCGAAGTGCAGCACTGGTGGACCGGCGGCGACGGCGGCGCGGCGGTGCAGGCGCTGTTCGAGGGCTTCGAAGAGCAGCACCCCGACATCGAACTCACGGAGAACCCAGTCGCGGGCGGCGCGGGACAGAACCTCCGCGCGGTCATCAAAAAGCGCATCCTGAACAACGACCCGCCGAGCTCGTGGCAGGCGTGGCCCGGCGCGAACCTCCAGCCCTTCACGGACGCCGACAAGCTGGAGGACATCGAGGAGTCCGTCTGGGACCACAACGACATGAAGAACACCTACCTCGACGGCCCCCAGGAGGCGGCGCAACCGGCGGGTAACTACGTTTCGGTCCCGCTGAACATCCACCGCCTCAACAACCTCTTTTACAACGTCGAGGTCGTCGAGGACGCGGGCGTCGACCCCGCGAGCATCGACTCGCCGAGCGCCCTCGTGGACGCGATGGCGACCGTCGACGAGGCGGGCTACGTCGGGATGGCCCAGCAGACGAACTCCGCGTGGTCGACCGGTCAGCTCTGGGCGCAGGTGCTCCTCGGCGAGTACGGCGCGGACGTGTACGCCGACGTGACCGCGGGTAACGTCGAGGCCAACGCGGACGCCGTCCGCGACTCGCTCGACATCGTCAAGCAGTACTCCGAGTACTACCCGAACGACGCCGGCTCCATCTCGTGGCAGGATGCCAACTCGAAGATTATCGAGGGCGACGCGGCGTTCTTCCACCAGGGCGACTGGGCCGCGGGCATGTACCGCGGGCAGGATGGCTTCGAGTACGAGTCCAACTGGGACCACGTCCCGTTCCCGGGTACCGAGGGACTCTACTCGCTCAACATGGACTCGTTCCCGATGCCGACGAACAACCCGTCGCCCGAGGCGACGAAAGCGTTCCTCCGCTACGTCGGCTCGGTCGACGCCCAAGAGCGGTTCAACCCCAAGAAGGGCTCCATCCCGCCGCGCACCGACGTGCCGCAGGACGCCTTCGGACCGTTCCTCCAGAACCAGATGGACGACTTCTCCAACTCCGAGGCCCAGCCGCTTTCGATTCAGCACGGCCTCGCGGTCGCCCCCGACGCGCTCACCGCGTTCGAGGACGCGATGGCCTCGTTCATCTCCAACTACGACGTGGAGGCGGCCTACAGCGCCGTGCAGTCGGCGTTCCAGTAAGGGAACACTCCCCCATTTCCGATTATGTCAACTCACATCCTCAAGCGACTCCTGGACCGTCTGCGAGACGGCGGTCCGCCGGTTCGAACCGACGGTGGGACGGCCGCCGCGGGGAGCGAAACGGCCGGGGGCGACTCCGACCTCGGGTCGGCGCTATCGTCGCTCCGCGAGAGCGACGCGGTCCGCTCCGCGCCGTTTTGGCTCCCGCCGTTCCTGCTGATGGGATTTTTCGTCTACGGCGCTATCAGCTGGAACATCGTCATCTCCCTCACCGACTTCGGCGGGCTCACGCTGCCGACGTACGACCCCTCGACGTTCGACCTGGAGATGTACCGGCGGGCCTTCTCGGACGGCCAGTTCTGGATCGCCACCCGGAACACGTTCGTGCTCCTCATCTCGTTTACCGGCCTCTCGCTGGCCGGGGGGCTCGGCCTCGCCATCCTCGTCGACCGCGGCATCCGGTTCGAAAACTGGTTCCGCACCGTCTACCTCCTGCCGTTCAGCCTGTCGTTCGTCGTGACGGCGGTGTTCTGGCGGTGGATGTACAACTTCGACTCGGGGCTCATCAACGCGTTCCTGCGGGGAATCGGCCTCGACTTCGTCGCGTCGAAGTGGCTCACCGGCAGCATCGACACGGGCGCGCTCGGGGCGATACCGCTCGTCCCCGACACGTTCTACTTCAAGCTGTTCGCCGTCATCTTCGCGCTGCTCTGGCAGTTCAGCGGCTACGCGATGGTCGTCTACCTCGCCGGTCTGCGCGCGATTCCGAACGACCAGTACGAGGCCGCGCGGGTCGACGGCGCGTCCATCCTCCGGATGTACCGGCGGGTCATCCTGCCGCAGCTCCGCGCCTCGACGGTGAGCGCCGCGGTCGTCCTCATGGTGTTCGCGCTCAAGGCGTTCGACTTCCTGTACGTCCTGTTCGGGAGCAACCCGGGCCCGACGGCGGACATCCTCTCGACGATGATGTACCGACAGGCCTTCTCGGCCAACGAGTGGGCCTACGGCTCCGCCATCGCCGTGGTGCTCTTCGTCGTCGCGCTGACCGTGGTCGCGCCGTACCTCTACGGCGAGTACCGGCGGGGTGAACTATGAGCGTCCGCGACGACCTCGCGGAGCGCGTCGGCGTCGACCTCGAAGCCGTCGACCCGCTTCGCGTCGCCCTCTACGCGACGCTCGTCGGGCTGGTGGCGTTCTACCTGTCGCCCCTCGAATCGGGGCTGATGACCGCGCTGAAGACCGAAGCCGAGTTCGCCACGTCGCCGCCGTTCGTGCCGCCGACGGTCGAGGGCTTCACGCTCGAACCGTTCGGCGTCGCCATCGACACGCTGTCGTCGGCCATCCTCAACAGCATCATGCTGGCCGTGCCGGCGACGGTGCTGTCGGCGCTGTTCGGCAGCTTCGCGGCGTACGGACTCACGAACTTCGAGTGGCGCGGCCAACTCGGCGTCGTCGCGCTGTTCATCGCGGGCATCTTCATCCCGTACCAGGCGGTGCTCATCCCGCTGTCGCGGCTCTGGGCCATCGTGGACACGCAGTCGTTGCTCGCGCCGGTTCTCGACATCACGGTGTTCTCGGCGCAGGTGCCCGTCCTCGGGACGGTCGAACTCGCCACCCACCCGCACTACGCGAGCATCATCAACCTCATCATCACCCACACGGCGTACGGGATTCCCATCACGACGCTGCTGTTCCGAGGCTACTACAAGAAGCTCTCGACGGAGATGCTGGAGGCCGCTCGCCTCGACGGCGCGGGCGCGTTCACCGTCTACCGCCGCATCGTGCTCCCGCTTTCGATGCCGATGTTCGCGGTGACGCTCATCTACCAGTTCACGCAGGTCTGGAACGACCTGCTGTTCGCGCTCATCATCATCCCCTCGGGGTCCGGCCCCGCGGCGGTGGCGACTATCGCGCTCAACGAACTGACCGGCGGCATCATCCAGACGTTCAACACGCAGATGGCCGGCGCGTTCGTCGCCGCCCTGCCGACGTTGCTCGTCTACGTCCTGTTCGGGGACAAGTTCGCGAAGGGGGTCGCGGGCGGCACATGAGCCGACTCGCACGCGGCGCGGTCGGCTTCCGCCGCTCCCGTACCTCCCTCGTCGCATCGCAGACGACCACCACGACACGCACACAGACCCATGGCTGACCTCACGCTCGACCACGTATCGAAGTTCTTCGACGACGGCGGCTCCAAAGTCGTCGCCGTCGACGACGCCTCCGTGACCATCGAGGACGGCGAGTTCCTCGTTCTCGTCGGTCCCTCGGGGTGCGGGAAATCGACCACGCTCCGCATGATTGCGGGGTTAGAGACCGTCTCCGAGGGCGAGATTCGCCTCGGCGACGACCGGATGGACAACCGCCCGCCGCGCGACCGGGACATCGCGATGGTGTTCCAGTCGTACGCGCTGTACCCGCACATGACCGTCCGCGGGAACATGCGCTTCGGGCTGGAGGAGTCGACCGACATGGCCGACGCCGACATCGACGAACTGGTCGAGGAGACGTCGTCCATGCTCGGTATCGCCGACCTGCTCGACCGCAAGCCCGGCGAACTCTCCGGCGGCCAGCAACAGCGGGTCGCGCTCGGGCGCGCAATCGTTCGCGACCCCGAGGTGTTCCTGATGGACGAGCCACTGTCCAACCTGGACGCCAAGCTCCGCTCGCAGATGCGGACGGAGCTCCAGCGCCTGCAGGAGGACCTCGGCGTCACCACCGTCTACGTCACGCACGACCAGACGGAGGCGATGACGATGGGCGACCGAATCGCCATCCTCAACGACGGCGAACTCCAGCAGGTCGCCACGCCGCTGGAGGCGTACCACCGCCCGGCGAACCGCTTCGTCGCGGGCTTCATCGGCGAGCCGTCGATGAACTTCTTCGAGATGGACGTGCAGGGCGACGAACTCGTCGGCGACGCGTTCTCCTACGAACTCTCGGCGAAGTCCGCGAACGCGGTCGAGGGCTCGGAGCGCGTCACCCTCGGTATCCGCCCCGAGGACGTCGAAGTCATCGACGACGCGGCCGCGGACCACGCCTACGAGACGACCGTCGACGTGGTCGAACCGATGGGCAACGAGAACGCGGTCTACCTCGAACTCGGCGGCGAGCGCCGCTTCGTCGCCACCGTCGGCGGGATGCGCCGAGTCGAAGCCGGCGAGTCCGTCGTCGCCCGCATCCCCGAGGACGCGGTTCACCTGTTCGACGCGACCACCGGCGAGACGCTCCAGAACAGGTCGTTAGAGTCGGCCGACCTCGACGCGCCGGAAGCGAACCTCTGAGCGGGCCGTTGGGTTCAGTCGGGTTCAGCCGGATTCAGTCGAGTCGGATTCTTTTCGGTCGGTTCGCCGTTCGCTCAGTACGTCGGTCGCGGCGGTTCGCTCACTCCTCCAGCGCCGCGTACTCCTCGGGCGTGTACGTCTTCAGTTCCATCGCGTGGATGTCCGTCGTCATGTGGTCGCCGAGGGCGTCGTAGACGAGTTGGTGCTGCTTGACCAGCGACTTCCCCTCGAAGGCGGGCGAGACGACGACAGCGGCGTAGTGGTCGTCCTCGTGGTTCTCGTCGACCGTTCGCGGCCGCGAGACCGTCGCGTCGGCGTCCTCGATGTGCGATTCGATGAGTTCCTCGATGGCGGCGAGTTCCATGTGCGTACTGGCGGCCCGCGCCGGCAAAAAGCGTCCGGGAAGTGACGGGCGTACTCGCGGAGCTTTTTATACGGTGACGACACACCTCGGTTCGTGACTGACGCGACACCCCACGCTGGACTCGCCGAGGAGGCCGCTCGCGTGCTCCGCGACGAACACGAGCGACTGTTGACCGTCGTCGGCCAGTGCGCCACCGCCGTCGCCGCCGAGTGGGACGGCGATTCGGTGGCGGACCGCGAGCGCGTCATGCCGCCGTTCAGGCGCGCGCTCGACGGCTCCGGCGCGCTCTCTCGACTGCCGCGAGCCCTCGCCGACGCGGTGACGGCCACCGGCAGACCGATGGCCGCGCCGCCCGTCGCGGCCCCGCCGTACGTGGTCGTCACCGGCGAGGGCGTCGTCCTCCGCGCCAACCTCGGCGAGGAACGACTGGTGGTGCTCCTCCGGGCGTTCGAGGTCGTCCGCGACGGCGACGACGGCTCCCACCGTTACCGCCGCACCGACGGCGTCGAAATCGAGGCCGAAATCGTCTGAGTCGGTTCGCCCCGTCTCGACCGCGGTTACATCTGGTAGCGGCGCACGTCGTCCCGCGGCGGGGCCTGCGACTGCCCGGTCATCTCCTCGTAGGTCATCCCCGCGAGGTACTCGTCGTAGGTCACGTCGTAGCCCTGCCGGAGGTGGAAGTCGAGCTGTCCGCGGTCGAGTTCCGACTGGAACAGCGCGTGGACCGCCCGGCGGACGAGTTCGTCGGCGTCGTCGGGGTCGAACAGAGCGACGAGCATGGCGAGTTCGTGTCGCGTCTCGCGGTCGAGCGACACGTCGAGGCTGTCGCCGAGGTCTCCGTAGGCCGCGTCAACGTCGTCTGTGAGTTCGTCGAGCGTCATCGCCCGGCGATGGGGTCGTCACGGGGATACGCGTTTCGACCGCGGTATCTGTCCGCCGTGCGTCCCGCCGCCCGGTCGACGGTTCCCGACAGAAGACACTTACTGGTAATCCGGCAATTTCCGTGCATGTCCTCGGAACTCTCCCGACGGTCCCTCCTCGGCGGGCTCGCGGCCGGTTCGGCCCTTCTCTCGGGCTGTCTCGGCGGGCTCCCCGGCAATAGCTGTCCCTCCAGCTACTCGCTCGAAGCGACGGCACTCTCCGACCCCGAACTGGTCGATACCGTGACTCAGGACTTCCACGAGCACGCTGACACGGTGTCGCGTCTCGTCGCAACTGCGGTCAGCGAGGGCGAGGCCACGTACAGTACGTACCGCCATCTCCCGCTCGATTCGGGCGACTACGTCGAACACGACGGCGCGTACTACCGCGTCGAACGCGAGCGAATCGAGACGCGAGAACGCACCGCCCGCGAAGTCGGAATCGAATACGACCGAAACGAGTCGCCGACGACCGGGGCGACGGTCTTCGACTTCGACGAACTCCCGAAGGCCGACCGCGAGGCGTTCCTCGCCGCGTATCCGAGCGAGAATTTCGAGAACGGCGACGGTCCGCGAGGATTCTCGGTCGGCGGATACGCGTACGTCTATCCGGACGGTTCCGAGTCCCGACTCGTCGACGCCGGGACCGTCTGGATACGGTACGATGGGCGACCGTTCGAGGTCACCGTCGGAGAGACGCGAACCGTCACAGAAGAGACCAACAGATACACGCTCGAACAAGTCGGCGAAGACAGGGCGGCGTTCGTCGCGTTCGTTCACGGGGAACTCGTCGTTCCGCTCGACGACCTTTCGGACGCCGAACGCGCGGTGTTCGAGCGCGCAATCGACGGCGAGGTAGACGAGTGCGAACCGCTCTCCGACGACTTCGCCGCGCTCAAAGACCGGCTCGACGAGATATCGGAGAATAGAGCGACCGGCTACGGTGCCCCGCTCGTCGAGTACGAGGGAACCACGTACGAAGTGGACCTGATAAACGCGGTCGTCTGATAACCGTTCGGCATCGCCACGGCTAAACGCGGGCCGTCCCAAGCCGGGGCGATGAGCGACGCGCCGTCCGAACTCCCCGCCGACCTCGACCGCGAAGCAGTCCAGTCCGCGCTCACCGAGTGGTACGAGGCCGACCACCGGGACTTCCCGTGGCGGCGCACCGACGACCCCTACGAGATTCTCGTCTCCGAGGTGATGAGCCAGCAGACCCAACTCGGCCGCGTGGTCGAGGCGTGGGAGGCGTTCCTCGACGAGTGGCCGACGACGGCCGACCTCGCGGCGGCCGACCGCGCCGACGTGGTGGGCTTCTGGACGAACCACCGACTGGGCTACAACAACCGCGCGAAGTACCTCCACGAGGCCGCCCGGCAGGTCGAAGAAGACCACGGCGGCGAGTTCCCACGGACGCCCGACGGCCTCTCGGAGTTGATGGGCGTCGGCCCCTACACCGCCAACGCGGTCGCCTCCTTCGCGTTCAACAACGGCGACGCGGTGGTCGATACCAACGTCAAGCGGGTCCTCCACCGCGCCTTCGCGGTCCCCGACGACGACGCGGCCTTCGAGGCCGCCGCCTCGGAACTCATGCCCGACGGCGAGTCCCGCGTCTGGAACAACGCCATCATGGAACTCGGCGGGGTCGCCTGCGGGAAGACGCCGACGTGTGACGAGTCCGGCTGTCCGTGGCGGCGGTTCTGTCACGCCTACGAGACGGGCGACTTCACCGCGCCCGACGTGCCGACACAGCCGAGTTTCGAAGGGAGCAGGCGGCAGTTCCGCGGTCGAGTCGTCAGGGTGCTCGGCGAGTACGACGAACTCGGTCTCTCGGAGTTGGGGCCGCGGGTCCGCGTCGATTACGGCGGCGACACGGGCGCGGAGTGGCTCCGCGGCCTCGTCGACGACCTCGAATCCGACGGCCTCGTCGACGTCGCGGAGGGCGACGACGGCGTCCGCGTCTCGCTGGCGAAGTAGCCCGCGCTCCGTCGATGGCGCTCGCCACGGTTGTCTCGTCGCGGTCGTCTCGCCGCTCGTATTTATCCCACCGCACTAGTCCGGCACCAGTCGCACCCCTCGGTTCCGACTACGTACACTCGATGCCAACACGCGACGCGTCGTCGTTCGACCCTCGCGAAGTCGCCGAATCCGCCGAATCGAAGACCCTCGCGCTGGAGGGTGGGAGGCGACTCGCATACGCCGAGTACGGCGATTCCGACGGCATCCCGGTCGTGTTTCTCCACGGCGCGCCGGGGTCGCATCTGCTCGGGGCACTGTTCGACGCGTCGGCCGAGGAACGCGGAATCAGAGTCCTCGCGCCCGATAGACCCGGCTACGGCTGTTCGTCGCCGCGCCCGACACCCGAAGAATCGGACGGCCCGAGCCAGCGACCCGCGACACCTGCACCTGCGGAGTTCTTCGACGCGCTTCTCGACGACATCGGCGCGCAGTCGGCGGGGTTGGTCGCGTTCTCCGGCGGGAGCCGCGACGCGCTGGCTGTCGCGGCGGCGCGGCCGGACAGGGTTCGGCACGTGAGCGTCGTCGCGGGGGCGGTTCCACCGGAAGCGAGCGAGGAGACGCCCCGAACGCAACGGCTCCTGTCGTGGCTGGCGACGAACGCGCCGGCGGTCCTCAACTATCTCTTCCGCGGGCAGGCGTGGCTCGCCGGGAGGCTCGACCCCTCGCTCGTCGCCGCGCAGTACACGGCCGACGACGCGACCGGAGCGGTTCCAGACGGGGTCGCCGCGCTGGTCCGAGACGACTTCGTGGCGGCGGTCAGTCGCTCGCGGCGGGGCGTCCTCGACGACTTCCGGGCCGCGGCCGCGCCGTGGGGGATTCCCTTTGCCGACATCGAGGCCGGCGTGTCTCTGTGGCACGGCGACGCCGACACGAACGTCCCGATAGCCGGCGCTAGACGCCTCGAATCGGAGGTTCCCGCGGCTCGGCTTCGAGAGGTGTGCGGCGCAGACCACCTCCGGACGCTCCTCCGGAGTGCCCCCGGCGTGCTGGACGAGCAGCGCCGCGCCGCGGGATCGCTCGACTCGGACGCTTCGGACGGCCCGCCGGGGCCGACCGCCGCCGCCGAATCGCACCACCGCGTTTGATATACCGGACCGAAAAACGGTCGGTCGAACGGAATGAAACACGCCCAGTTCTCGGTCGACTACCCGGACCGGCTGGTCCACCCGCTCCAGCGCGGGATGATGCGCGACTCGCCGGTCGACCGGGCGGAGCTGTTGATGTGGAGTCCGACGGCCGACGCGACGACGCTGTTCTGGTTCGACGGCGACCGAGACGCGGCCGACGCGCTCGTTTCGGGCGTCGATTCGCTCGTTCGGGCGCACTTCGTCGAGGGAGCGGAGGGGACCTACGGCTTCCTCCACCAGCGCGACTACGAGTTCGCGGACCCGCTTCTCGGGGTCGTCGCCGACGCTCGAGTGATATTCCTCCCGCCGGTGGTGTTCCACGCCACCGGCTCCGTCCGGTTCGAGGCTGTCGGCGAGGTGTCGGCGCTTAGCGCGTTTTACGACGACATCGCGGCGCTCGGCGACCTCACGGTCGAGCGCGTGAAGCCCTTCGACCGGCGGCGGTCCCCCTCGCAGCTCACCGACCGACAGCGGGCCGCGCTGGAGACCGCGGTGTCGGCCGGCTACTACGAAATCCCTCGCGAGGGGTCGGTCGCGGACGTGGCTGACGCGCTCGACTGCTCGACGAGCACGGCCGGCGAGCTACTCCGAAAGGCCGAGGCGACGGTGCTCCGGGAGTTCGTCGGTTCGAGGTGACGCGCGCCGATTCCTACGGCACCTTCAGGTAGGCGTCGCCCGCCGCCTGTCGCGCCACGAGCTCGCCGACGCCCGAGGGAACGACCTCGACGCCGTCGGCCAGTCGGTCGGCGTCGAACCCGCGGCCGTCGAGCGAGTTCCGACAGGCGCAACAGCGAACGCCGGCCTCGAACAGCGGGTCGAGGCGGTCGCGGACGGGCGAGTCGGCGAGGAAGAGGAGCGCCGCGTCGCCGTTGGCGAGGAGCGTGACCTCGCCCGTCTCGACCGTCTCGTCGTCGAGCAGGTTTCGGACGTTGCGGATGGCGTGTCGCCAGTCGCCGAGGTCGGCGCTGGAGACGTGGAAGACGACGTTCACGGTTGGTTTTCGCGGTCCGGGCTCCTGTGTGTTGTGCCCGTCCGACACGCTCGACTGCGGCCGACGAGATTTTCACGGCGCTCTCGGAGATACAGGGTATGACGCAGCCACACGTGGTCGCCATCTGCGGCAGTCTCCGCGACCGCAGCTACACCCGATTGGCGCTCGAACACGCCCTCGCCGGCGCGTCGGCCGCCGGCGGTACGACGGAACTCGTGGACCTCCGCGAGTACGACCTCCCGCCGCTCGACGCCGATTACGACGAGCAGGGCGATTCGGCCGAACTCGTCCGCGTCGTCGACGGCGCGGACGCGGTCATCCTCGGCACGCCGGTCTACCACGGCTCGTATTCCGGCGTCCTCAAGAACGCCCTCGACTACTGCGGCTTCGACGAGTTCGGCGAGAAGACCGTAGGCCTCCTCGCCGTCGCCGGCGGGTCGTTTCCCGTGACGGCCCTCGAACACCTCCGGTCGGTCTGCCGGTCGCTGAACTCGTGGGTGCTCCCCCATCAGGTCGCCATCCCCCGCGTCTCCTCGTCGTTCGACGGCGACGACCTCGCGAGCGAGGACCTGCGCGAGCGGGTCGAGCGACTCGGCCGCGACGCGGTCGTCTACGCCAACATCGAGCCCGAGCCACCGACGTTCGAAAGCGGCGAGAACGTCGGCGCGGACGACTGAGAAGTCGCCACGCGCCGTTTCGAACGCGGCGCGGGTTCGGTGGACCGACCCGTCTCGACTCCCGACCGTCGCGGCAGATGAACAATCGTTTTGACCCTCCTCGTCCCCCAGTCAGGATATGCACGCCATCACGCAGAGCGGATGGATAGAGGTCATCTCCGGCTCTATGTTCTCGGGGAAGACGGAGGAGCTCCTCCGACGCCTCCGCCGGGCCGAAATCGCGGGACAGGAGATTTCGGTGTTCAAGCCCCAGCTCGACGACCGCTACGGCGAGACGACGGTCGGCTCTCACGCCGGTCGTTCGTGGGAGGCGAGCGTCGTCCCCTCCGAGGGCGAGGGCGTCTGGCAAATCGCCGAGGAACTCAACGGCGAGGACGTGGTCGCAATCGACGAGGCGAACTTCTTTTCCGCCGAGCTGGTCGACGTGTGCGAGGCGCTGGCCGCCGACGGCAAGCGCGTCGTCGTCTCCGGGACCGACCAGACGTTCCGCGCCGAACCGTTCGACCCGGTTCCCCAACTGATGGCGCTCGCCGAGTACGTCGACAAGCTCCAGGCCATCTGCACCGTCTGCGGCGAGCCGGCTACACGGAACCAGCGACTCATCGACGGCGAGCCCGCGCACGTTGACGACCCCACCATCCTCGTCGGCGCGGAGGAGTCCTACGAGGCGCGGTGCCGGAACTGTCATACCCTCCGGCGGGACTAGAGGCTAGCGTGACTACTTGGGTCGAAACCCCACGCGAGGGCCGCGACCGCGGACCGACCGGCATCCTCCGCGCGTGGGTCGCCGTGGTCGTCCGCCCCCGCCAGTTCTTCCGGGACGGCGTCGCTCCCGGCGACCAAGCGCCCGGCCTCGTGTTCGCCATCGCGGTGGCGCTCGTCTATCAGGGCCTCGGGTTCGCCTTCGCGCCGGCGACGATTCCGGCCATCGAGGGCGGCCCGCTCGTCTCGGCGCTCGTCGCCCTGCTCGTCGTCGCGCTGTTCGTCGCGCCGGCGCTCCTCCACCTGACGGCGGCCATCCAGACGGCGCTTCTCATCCCGCTTTTGTCCCGCCGCGCGGGGGTGAGCGAGACGGTGCAGGTCATCGCCTACGCCGCCGCGCCGTGCGCTTTCGCCAGCCTCCCGATTCCCGGCGTCCGCGCGCTGTGCGCCGCCTACGGCGCGGTGCTCCTCGTCGTCGGCATCAGCGAGGTCCATCAGACGACGGTTCCGAAGGCGGCGCTCGCCGCGGCCGTCCCCGCCGGCGTGGTCTTCGGCTACGCCTTCGGCGGCTTCCGCGCCGTCTCGGAACTCGCCGCGGCGCTCGCGCTCGTCTGAGCCGAACCGCGCCTCGAATTCCCGCGTTTCGACCGACGGAGCGCCGTTTTTTCGCCCGCACACGCGCAAATCTCCCCTGAGCGTTTTTCGACAATCGTTTTAGTTAGGGGTTGTTTGCTCAACGCAATGGATTGGATTACGCACGAGGAGGACGTCTGGTTCGAATTCCGGGGCAATAGCCCCCACCAGCTCGTCCCCGGCCGATTTTACAGAGGCACCGTCGACGGGTACGCCGACTTCGGTGTCTTCGTCGACCTCGCTTCGAACGTGACCGGATTACTGCACCGCAGCGAACTCGACCGCCGCCTCGAATCCCTCGAATGGGAGCCGGGCGACGAGGTGTTCGTCCAGGTGAAGAACGTCCGCGACAACGGCAACATCGACCTCGGCTGGTCGATTCGCCAGTCCGACTCGGAGTTCCGCGGCGCTCGCATCCACGACCCCGACGGCGACGCCGACGGCCAGCCCGTCGAGAAGGAAGCCGAGAGCAGCGGTCCAGCGACCGTCAAGACGCGCCCGAAGACGGGCAAGACGACGAAGCCCGTCGGCGCGAGCACGTCGTCCGAGACGGTCGAAGCCGAGCCCGAGTCCGAACAGGACGCCGCGTCCGAGTCCGAGTCCGAGTCCGAGTCCGACGCCGGAGACGAGGACCGCGCGCCGACCGCCGGGGACGTCGTCGACGACATCGCCGTCAACGGCGAGTCCGAGCAGGACGTCGAAGCGGAACCCGAAAGCGAACCCGAGTCCGAGTCGGCGCCCGAGCAGGACGACACCGACGCCGAGCAGGAAGCCGAGACCGAGGCTGACGCCGACGCCGACGAGGCGGAGCGCGTGACCCTCGCCAGCATCGACGACCGCGTCGGCGACGTGATTCGCGTCGAGGGCGAAATCGCCAGCGTCCGCCAGACCGGCGGCCCGACGGTGTTCGAACTCCGCGACGAGACGGCCATCGCCGACTGCGCGGCCTTCGTCGAGGCCGGCGTCCGCGCGTACCCCGAAGTCGAAGTGGGCGACTACGTCCGCATCGACGGCGAGGTCGAGCGCCGCCGCGGCGAACTGCAGATAGAGACCGAGGAGCTGACGGTTCTCGACGGCGACGAGGCCGATACCGTGGCCCAGCGCCTCGCGGACGCCCTCTCGGACGAGGCCCGACCGGACGCCGTCGCGCCCCTCGCGGCCCACGAGCCGGTCGCCGCCGTCGGCAAGTCGCTGCTCGACGCCGCGGAGGCCATCCGCCGCGCCGTCCTCGAATCGCGACCCATCGTCGTCCGCCACACGGCCACCGCCGACGGCTACGTCGCCGGCGCCGCCGTCGAGCGCGCCGTGCTCCCGCTCATCCGCGAGGAGCACCCCCGCGACGACGCCGAGTACCACTACTTCACCCGTCGCCCGCTCGAGGAGGCCGTCTACGGCATGGACGCCGCCACGAACGACGTGACGCGGATGCTCGAAGACCGCGACCGCCACGACGAGAAGCTCCCGCTCGTGCTTCTCCTCGGTGCCGGCTCGACCGCCGAGTCCCTCGACGGCCTCGGCCTGCTCGGCGTCTACGGCTCCGAGCGCGTCGTCGTCGACGCCGCGCCCGCTGACGACGAGGTCGCCGAGGAAGTCGACGTGCTCGTCAACCCCGCCCGCGAGGGAGCCGACGCCCGCGACCTCTCGGTCGGCGCGCTCGCCTCCACGCTCTCGGTCGCCGTCAACGAGGACATCCGCGACGACGTGTCGCACCTCCCCGCCGTCAGCTACTGGGAGAACTGCCCGCAGCAGTACCTCGACCTCGCCGAGTCCCACGGCTTCGACGCCGACCGCGTCCGCGAACTCCGCGAGGCCGTCGCGCTGGAAGCCTACTACCAGTCCTATCAGGACAAGCGCGAACTCATCGCCGACCTGCTGTTCGACGCCGACGAGGGCCTCGCCGGCCACGTCTCCGAGCAGTTCCGCATCAAGCTCGAAGACGAAATCGAGACGGCGCAGGCGAACCTCGAACGCCGCGACGTCGGCGCAATCTCCGTGGCCGTCCTCGACTCGGACGCCTACAGTCACCGCTTCGACTTCCCGCCGACGGGCCTGCTCGTGGACGAACTCCACCGCCGCACCCGCGAGGGTGACGCCTTCGTGACCGTCGCGCTCGGCATGGACGAACTCTACCTGCGCTCGACGGGCGACCTCGACCTCCGCGCGGTCGTCGAGTCGGCCGCCGAGAAAGCGCCCGCCGCCGGCCTCGCCGCCGCGGGCATCCGCGAAGGTCGCATCGAGTTCCTGACCGGCGCGCGCGACGAGGCGCTCGAAGCCGTCCTCGACGCCGCCGCCGAGCAGTTCTAAGCCGCAATCCAGACTCCTCCTCGCGCGGTTCGACGGAGGGCTGTATTCCAGCCTCCCGAGCGACACGCTTATCCACGAAACGACCCGATTCGCGCCCATGAACCGCCACCGCGTCGCCGAACGGGAGGTGTGTCCGTGAGCGCCGAGACCGAGACGGAGTCCGAGGCGTTCGAACGGACCTGCGAGGCGCTCGTCGAGCGCATCCTCGCGGGCGACGTCGACCGCGACGGCCTCGAATCGGCAAAGCTCGACGCCTGTTCGGAACACTCCTCGCCGAAGGTTCCGAAGAACGTCGAGATTCTGCAGTACGCCCCGGAAGACCGCCGCGAGGAGGTCAAAGAGGTCGTCCAGCGAAAGCCCGTCCGGACCGCCTCCGGCGTCTCGCCGGTCGCCATCATGACCTCGCCGCACATGTGCCCCCACGGGAAGTGTCTCTACTGTCCCGGCGGGCCCGCCAGCGAGTTCTCCTCGTCGCAGTCGTACACGGGCCACGAGCCCGCGGCCGCCCGCGGCGTCCAGAACGACTACGACCCCTACGGGCAGGTCACGCTCCGACTCGAACAGCTTCGACACATCGGCCATCCCGTGGACAAGGTCGAACTCATCTTGATGGGCGGGACGATGACCGCCCGGAGCCACGACTACCAGGAGTGGTTCGTCAAGCGGGCGCTCGAAGCGATGAACGACTACGACCTCGACAAGGAGCCCGAACCGGCGGAAGACCGGTCGTTCAAGCCCGACCCCGAGGATGTCGAGTTCAAGTACATCGAGGACGTCATCGCCGAGAACGAGACGAACGACATCCGCAACATCGGGACGACCTTCGAGACGAAGCCGGATTGGTGCGACCCCGAGCAGATAGACCGGATGCTCGATTTGGGCGCGACGAAGGTCGAAGTCGGCGTCCAGACGACCTACGAGCGCATCAACCGCGAGATGCACCGCGGCCACGGCGTGCAGGCCTCTATCGACGCCAACCGCCGGCTCCGCGACTCGGCGTTCAAGGTCGGCTTCCACATGATGCCCGGCCAGCCGGGCATGACC
Organism: Haloferax gibbonsii; assembly: GCF_001190965.1. Taxonomy (NCBI): domain Archaea; kingdom Methanobacteriati; phylum Methanobacteriota; class Halobacteria; order Halobacteriales; family Haloferacaceae; genus Haloferax; species Haloferax gibbonsii. Next base: position 2,807,961 of record NZ_CP011947.1, on the reverse strand, counting down.
AAGGAGATGTGTCTGGAGGACTTCCGTCAGCTGTTCGAAAACAGCGACTGGCGCCCCGATTACCTCAAAATCTACCCGACGCTCATCGTCCGCGACACCATCACCTACGACATGTGGCGGCGCGACGAGTACGAACCGCTGAACAACGAGGAGGCCGCCGACATCGTCGCGGAGGTCATGGGCATGATTCCGAAGTACACCCGCCTCCAGCGCGTCCAGCGGGACATCCCCGCGGACTTCATCGACGCCGGCGTCTGGAAGTCGAACCTCCGACAACTGGCCGCCCAGCGCGCCGAGGAACGAGGTATCGTCCAGCGGGACATCCGCGCCCGCGAGGTCGGCATGAACGAGGCCGACCCGGACCCAGAGCGCATCGAACTCGACGTGATGACCTACGAGGTCGCCGGCGGCACGGAGCACTTCATCTCGTTCGAGGACCCCGTCGAGGACCTGCTCGTCGGGTTCTGTCGCCTCCGGTTCCCCGGCAACCCGGTCCGCCGCGAACTGCAGGACGCGGCGCTCGTCCGTGAACTCCACGTCTACGGCTCCGAGGCGGGCATCGGTGCCGACGGCGACTGGCAGCACAAGGGCTACGGGAAGAAGCTCCTCGCGCACGCCGAAGAACTGTCCCGCGACGCCGGCTACGACAAGATTTCGGTCATCTCGGGCATCGGCGTCCGGCAGTACTACAAGGAGAAACTCGGCTACCACCAGGACGGTCCGTACGTGTCGAAGCGGCTGTAGCCGACGAAAACACCCTTATCGACCGATTCTCACCGCTGATTGTCGCTCCGCCACGTTTTTACTTTTCGGCCGACCGCAGTCGATAGAATGGCACCACAGGGGGGTGCGGCGGTTCAGGGGCAGGCGACGACGTGGCTTCAGGACCTCCGCTCGGCGCTCGCACAGTTCGTTTCGACCGAAGAACGGCTCGGCATCTCGGCGGCGCTCGTGGCGCTCGCGCTCGGAATCGCGGTGTTCCTCGCGCCGCGACTCGTCTCGCGGGCGACCGCCGAGTTCCGAACGCGAGTGTTGGACCACCCGCGGGTTCCCGACGCCGTCACCGACGCGGCGTGGCTGTTTCCCGCGACGGTCGTCGTCCGGACGCTCCAACTCGCGGTCTTCGTCGGCGCGGCGCTGTCACTGTTGCTCCTCTGGGGCTTTACGGGCCTCGCCGCGGATTTCGCCGAGGTGCTCGCCGTCGCGGTTCCGAACGCCGTCAAACTCGGGGCTACGGTCGCGCTGTTCGCCGGCGCGCTCGTCGGAACGAACGTCCTCGAAGAGCGATTGGAGTCGTACGCGACCGCCTCGGACAACATCAACGCCCACCAGCAGGGCATCGTCTTCCGCGTCCTCCAACTGGTCGTCCTCCTCGCGGTCGGGATGGCGGCGCTCACCGTCTGGCAGGTCCGAATCGGCGGCCTGCTCGTCGGCGCGGGCTTCCTCGGTATCGTGGTCGGGATGGCCGCGAGACAGACCCTCGGGTCGCTCATCGCGGGCTTCGTGCTGATGTTCTCCCGGCCGTTCGAACTCGGCGACTGGGTGGAGATAGACGACGCCGAGGGCATCGTCACCGACATCACCATCATCAACACCCGACTGAGCAACGCCGACGGCGAGACGGTCGTCTTCCCCAACGACCGCGTGACGAACGCGAAGATAACCAACCGGACGAAGCGCAATCGCCTCCGACTCCGCCTCGACGTGGGCATCGACTACGAGGCCGACATCGAACACGCCGAGTCGGTAGCGGCGGAAGCGCTCACCGACCTCCAGTTCGTCGAGGAGGTGCCGAAACCGCAGGTGATGCCGACGACGTTCGGCGACTCGTCAATCGGGCTCCAACTCCGCTTTTGGATTACGAACCCCTCGGCCCCGCGTCGGGCGCAGGCGAAAGCCGAGGTGCTTCGGAGCGTGAAACTCGCGTTCGACCGCGAGGGAATCAAGATACCCTACCCGCAGCGCGAACTGCTCGCCCGCGAGGAGTCCGACGGCTTCCAGCTCCGAGAGGCCCGTCGCAGTCGGCCGGTGGAGAAGTCGGTCTCGAAGGAGTAGGCGTCCCGGCTACAGCGATTTTCGCATCTCGACGTGCGGGATGCCGGCCTCGTCGAACTCGTCGCTCGTCGTCTCGTAGTCGAGGCCGTGGTAGAACCCCTCCGCGGTCGTCTGGCCGTGGAGCAGAAGCGAGTCGAACCCGCGCTCGCTCGCCTCGGCTTCGAGCGCGTCCATGAGCCGTCGCCCCCAGCCCTCGCCGCGGGCCGATTCGAGGACGGCGACGCGCTCGACCTTGCCGACGCCGGGTTCGTACTCGCGCAGGCGGGCCGCGCCCACCGGGCCGCCGCCGCGGTAGGCGACGAAGTGGACCGCCTCGGCGTCCGGGTCGTCGTGTTCGTCCCACTCTAGTTCCTCGTCGACGCCCTGTTCGTCCACGAAGACGGCCTTTCGGACGGCGAAGGCGTCGTCGCGCTCGCCCTCGGTGACCGCGACGCGGACCTCGGTTTCGCTCATGGGAGCAGTTCCGCGGGCGGCCACCTGACGATTGCGGAGCGGGTTTTATCGTGTCGTTCCACTGACTACCGTCCGTGAGTACGCTCGACAGGTTCTTCCTCGGACGCGAGGACGCCCCCGTTCGACAGCATCAACTGGGCGGCGTCGCCCTCTTCGCGCTCGTCTTCGCCACGCACCTCCCGCCGGACGCGGTCGGTCCGCTTTCGTACCCGTTCGGGCTCCGGCTGTGGCCCGTGGTCGCGCTCGGCCTCGGTGGCGGCGCGGTCGGTGCGCTCCGCGGCGACGGCGTCTTCGGGGCGCTCCCGCTCGGCGCCGGCCCGGTACTCGGCTTCTTCGCGGCGCTCGGCGCGGCCGAGTTGACGACGCCGAGCATGGGACTCTGGCAGGGAGTCGCGACCGGTCTCGTCGCCGGCGGACTCCTCGCGGCCGTCGGATTCGCGCTCGGCTTCCTCGGGCGCTACGCCGCCGTTCGCGCTCTGTCGTCGGTCTGACCCCGTTCGGACTCGCCGCCGAGCGCCCAGCCGAGTCGGTAGACGAGCGACCCGGTTGCGAGTGTCACCAGCACCCAAACGACGAGCAGAATCCCGAGAAAGAGGACGCCGTAGCCACCGAAGGGAACCAGTGGCAGCGCGAAGACCACGGGCGCGGCGACGATGGCGAGCGACAGCGGGCGCGTGCTTCCGTCACGTCGGGCCGCGTAGCCGAGGGGAAGAAACAGCACGACGGCGGCCTCTAACGCGAGCGCGCTGACCGAGAACCACGGGTTCGGCCCCGGCATCGCAATCGCGGTGGCGACCGCGAGCGCGACCTGCGGCCCGACGGTCGCGGCGACGAGACGACGGAATCCGAGCGCTTTGGGGCGGACCGCCGAGACGACGCCGAGCGCGACGAGTTGGAGTGCGAGGAGCCACGCCATCGCGGCGACGCTCCCGGAGAACGCCCGGACGGCGAGGAGACAGAGGCCCCACAGGACGCCGAGTCCCGCGACGACGGGGCCGAACCGCCGCGCCCCCCGGTCGCCGTCGAACCGGCGGTCGAAGTGCCGGATGAGGAGGACGCCGACGGTGAGCACGAGCGTCGGGACGAACGCGACCCACGCGAGGTTCGTGAGGATACCGGGTCCCGAGTCGGCGGCGAGACTGGTGTAGGCCGCGGCCGTGGTCGCGAGTCCCGCGTCGGGGCCGAACGTGAGGTACGTCTGGCTTCCGACGCTGGACGGGTCCCCGCCGTCGGCGCTCCAGACGGCGGCCGTCTCGGTGGTCCGAGTCCCGGGGGGCGCGGTGAGGAGCGCCGACCCCTCGGGACCGCTCACGGCGAATCGGTCGGCATCGACGTAGACGGTGCCTCTGACCCCGTCGACGTGGAAGTAGTCCACGACTAGCACGTCGCCGTAGCCGCGGTACGCCATCCCGGGCTCCTCGAAGGTCACGACCGCGGTGTCGCCGTCCATCCGGGTTTCGAGGCGTCTGCGGTCGTCGGTGAACACGCGGTGTTCTTCGAAGGTCCGGCTGACGACGCGGTCGAGTCGGTCGGGGTTCTCGCGGAACGTCGCGGCCGACTCGTCGTCGAGTTCGACGCGGGCGGTCCACGTCCCGACGCCGTCGTCGTCGACGCGGACCCGGAGCGCGCTCGATTCGACGGTGAGCGGGACGCCCGCGGCGTCGGCCGTCTCCTCGAACGCCTCGCCGCAGACGCCGCAGACGGCTTCGGGCGGCGGTCGCGCCTCGGCGGGGACGCTCCCGACGGGGAGCGCGGCCAGCGCGACGAGGAGGGCGAGGGCGGCGAGAGCGAGGGTACGGGGGCGCATTCACCGAATACATTCCGACTGGTTGATAAGTATCTTATCCCCGATTCGGGCGGCCGTCGCACCCGCGGAAACGACACCCCTTTTCGTTCGCCGCCAAAAAGCGAGTCCATGGACCCGAAGCGGGAACTCACGAGCGTCGACCTCGCGGCCCTCGTCACCGAGTTGAACCGGTACGAGGGCGCGAAGGTCGACAAGGCGTACCTCTACGGCGACGACCTGCTTCGCCTCAAGATGCGGGACTTCGACCGCGGTCGGCTCGAACTCCTCCTCGAGGTGGGCGAGATAAAGCGCGCGCACCTCGCCGCACAGGAGCACGTTCCGGACGCCCCCGGTCGGCCGCCGAACTTCGCGATGATGCTCAGAAACCGGCTCAACGGGGCCGACTTCGCGGGCGTCGAGCAGTACGAGTTCGACCGCATCCTCACGTTCACGTTCGAGCGCGGCGACGAGAACACGAAAATCGTCGTCGAACTGTTCGGACAGGGCAACATCGCGGTGCTCGACGAGACGGGCGAAGTCGTCCGCAGTCTGGAGACGGTGCGGCTCAAGTCGCGGACGGTCGCGCCGGGGTCGCAGTACGAGTACCCCGCCTCGCGGCTCGACCCCCTCACCGTCAGCCGCGACGCCCTCGGCCGGAACATGGAGCAGTCCGACACCGACGTGGTGCGGACGCTCGCCACTCAGTTGAACCTCGGCGGCCTCTACGCCGAAGAGCTGTGTACCCGCGCCGGCGTCGAGAAGACGCTCGATATCGCCGACGCGACCGCCGAGGACTACGACGCCGTCTACGACGCCATCGTCGACCTCCGCCAACAGGTGCGCTCCGGGGAGTTCGACCCGCGGCTCTACCTCGGCGACGACGGCGAGGTCGTGGACGTGACGCCCTTCCCGCTGCGCGAACACCAGAACGCCGGACTCGACGAGGAGGCCTACGACACGTTCAACGACGCGCTCGACGAGTACTTTTTCCGGCTCGATTTGACCGCCGACGAGCAGGAAGCCACGTCGAACCGGCCGGATTTCGAGGAGGAAATCGCCAAACAGCAGCGCATCATCGACCAGCAGGAGGGCGCGATAGAGGGCTTCGAACAGCAGGCCGAAGACGAGCGCGAGCGCGCCGAACTGCTGTACGCCAACTACGACCTCGTCGACGACGTGCTGTCGACCGTCCGCGGCGCGCGCGAGGAGGGCGTCCCGTGGGACGACATCGCCGCGAGGCTTGAGGAGGGTGCCGAACAGGGCATCCCCGAGGCCGAGGCCGTCACGAACGTCGACGGCGCGAACGGCACGGTCACCATCGAACTCGACGACGCGACCGTCACCCTCGAGGTGTCGATGGGCGTCGAGAAGAACGCCGACCGCCTCTACACCGAGGCCAAGCGCATCGAGGAGAAAAAGGAGGGCGCGCTGGCCGCCATCGAGGACACCCGCGAGGAGCTCGCGGCCGTGAAGAAGCGCCGCGACGAGTGGGAGGCCGACGACGACGAGGACGACGAGGAAGACGAGGACGAAGAGCCGGAGGAGACCGACTGGCTCGCGCTCGATTCGGTCCCCGTCAAGTCCACGGAACACTGGTTCGAGCGGTTCCGCTGGTTCCACACTTCGAGCGGCTACCTCGTCGTCGGCGGCCGCAACGCCGACCAAAACGAGGAGCTGGTGAAGAAGTACATGAGCAAGCACGACCGCTTTTTCCACACGCAGGCCCACGGCGGGCCGGTCACGCTCCTGAAGGCGACGGGGCCGAGCGAGCCCGCGCAGGCGGTCGACTTCTCCGACGAGACGCTCCGCGAGGCCGCGCAGTTCGCCGTCTCGTACTCCTCCATCTGGAAGGAGGGCCGCTTCGCCGACGACGCCTACATGGTCGAGCCCTCGCAGGTGTCGAAGACGCCCGAGTCGGGCGAGTACATCGAAAAGGGGAGTTTCGTCATCCGCGGCGACCGCGAGTACTTCGAGGACGTGGCCGCGAAAGTCGCGGTCGGCATCCAGTGCGAGGACGAGACGCGCGTCATCGGCGGTCCGCCGTCGGCAATCGAGGCGCGCGCGGAGACGACGCTGACGCTCACGCCGGGGCAGTACGCCCAGAACGACGCCGCGAAACTGTGTTATCGCCGGCTCCGCGAGCGCTTCGCCGACAAGTCGTTCGTCAGAAAAATCGCATCACCCGACCAGATTCAGGAGTTCCTCCCGCCGGGCGGCAGCGACATCGTCGACGAGTGAACGTCGACGCCGTCCCTCGGTAATCAGACGCTAGACGGCTTAATATTCAATTATTCGGTCGCGTCGGGTACAAGATTATATACTTTCTCGTCGTAATGTTGCTTCGAGCGCGCGTGTCAACCCGCGAATCTCACATTCGGCCGAACGGCCGGTGGGTGGGTGGGTGGTGGCGCTCGGTGAATCCCAATGCTTTCAGAATCACTCAATTACCTTCGAAACGGCGAGGACTGGGTAAAGACGGTCCTCATCGGCGGCGTCCTCGGCCTGTTGAGCTTCCTCATCGTCCCGACGTTCCTCGTCATCGGCTATCTCCTTCGGGTCGTTCGCGCGACCATGAAGGGCGACGAGGTTCCCCCGGTGTTCGACGACTGGGGCGACATGGCGATAGACGGCGTGAAAGGCTTCGCTATCGCGTTCGTCTACGCGCTCGTCCCGGCCATCATCGCGGGCGTGTTCGGCTTCGCCGGCATCGTCGGCGCGGCGGCCGGCGGCTCCGACGCCGCGGGCGCGCTGGGCGGCATCGTGGCGCTCGTGGGCCTCCTGCTCGCGTTCGTCCTCGGCCTGCTCGCCGCGTACCTCATCCCGGCGGCGCTGTCGAACTACGCCGAGACCGACCGCATGGGCGCGGCGTTCGACTTCGGCACGCTCCGGCCCATCCTGACCTCGGGCAAGTACGCCACCGCGTGGCTCACGGCCTTCGCGGTGCTGTTCGCGTCGTCCATCGTGGTCGGCGTCCTCAACGTCATCCCGCTTCTCGGCTTCGTCGTCGGGGCGTTCGTGACGTTCTACGCGGCCGTCGCCGCCTACTACATCATCGGCAAGACGTGGGGCGAACTCCACGACATCGAGATGATGGACGAAGGCGAGACGCCGGGCGAACAGCCCGCCGTCTGAACTGTCAGCGAAAACCCGAATTTTCGACGGAATATCTAAGCCGCTAGCGGCGCGACACCCCAACGGTATGCTCTCCGACGCGCTGTGGTTTCTCAAGCGAAGCGACGACTGGGTTGCGACGACGATTATCGGCGGGGTTCTCTCGCTGCTTTCGGTTCTGGTACTCCCGGCGATTATCCTGCAGGGCTACTTCGTCAGGGCGATGCAGGCGGCCGCGAACGGCGAGCGGGCCGCTCCCTCGTTCACCGACTGGGGCGGCCTGTTCGTCGACGGCCTGAAACTGTTCGTGGTGACGTTCGTCTGGGCGTTGGTGGCGGTTATCCCGGCGATGCTCCTCTCGGTCATCATCGGCATCGGCACCTTCACCGTCTCCGAGGCGGCGACGGGGAGCGCTGCGGCGTCCTCCGCGGGCGGCGTCGGACTCGGCATCGTCTCGGTCGTCCTCGGGCTCCTCGTGTTCGCGCTCAGCCTCCTCGCGGCCTACCTCGCACCGGCCGCCGGGGCGAACTTCGCCATCGAGGGGAACCTCGGTGCCGGCTTCGACGTGCGCACGATTCTCTCGGGCGCGCTCACCGGCGAGTACGCCGTCGCGTGGTTGCTCGCGCTCGTCGTCGCGGCTGCGCTCGGATTCATCGGCGGTCTTCTCTTCGTCATCGTCGTCGGGTTCTTCATCCTGTTTTACGCGCAGGTGATGACGTACTACCTGTGGGCGCGCGGCTTCGCCGACGCCACCGGCAAGGGCCAACAGTCGACGCAGTCGACCGGATGGTAAGCGGCGCAGGGCGGTAGGCGGCGACCGCGCTGGCATCCGCGACGCCGACTCGCGCCGGGTGACCGCGATAGCAGGACTCTTTTCCGTTCCCCGACGACCGGACGTGTATGCGCATTTCGAGCCGCGGTCGCGGCGAGGAGGGGCGCGAGCGAATCACGCTCGTCCCCGAGAACGTCGACGACCTCTGGCACCTCTCGTACGTCCTCGAACCGGGTGACCTCGTCTCCGGCGACACCACCCGCCGCATCCAGCGCGACGACGAGCAGATGCGGGACACCGGCGGCGAGCGCGAGCACCTCAACGTCACCATCGAGGTCGACGACGTGGAGTTCGCGCGCTTCGCCAACCGCCTCCGCGTCGGCGGCGTCATCGTCTCCTGTTCCCGCGAGGACCAACTCGGCCACCACCACACGCTCAACGTCGAGGAGCGCGCCGAGATAACCATCGAGAAGCACTTCAAGGCCGACCAGATAGACCGCATCGAGACGGCCGAACAGGCCGCCGAGAACCCCGACGTCGCCATCGCGACCGTCGAGGAGGGCGCGGCCTACATCCACACCGTCGCCCAGTACGGCACCGACGAGTACGCCTCGCTCACGAAGCCGACGGGGAAAGGCGAGTACGCCCGCCCGCGGTCCGAACTGTTCGACGAACTCGGGTCCGCGCTGTCGCACCTCGACGTGGACGCCATCATCCTCGCCGGCCCGGGCTTCACGAAGAACGACGCGATGGACTACTTCGAGAACAACTTCCCCGAGGTCGCAGAGACAATCGTCACGACCGTCGACACCGCCGGCGTCGGCGACCGCGGCGTCCACGAGGTGCTCAAGCGCGGCGCGGTCGACGACGTGCAGAAACAGACCCGCATCGCCGAGGAGGCCAACCTCATCGACGAACTGATGGAGAACATCTCGACGGGCGCGAAGGCGGCCTACGGGGTCGAACAGGTCGCCGAGGCCGCCGACTTCGGCGCGGTCGAACATCTGCTTCTCCTCGACTCTCGGCTCCGCGCCGAGCGACAGGGCGACGGCGACTGGGACGTGGACGTGAACGACATCATCGACTCGGTCGAACAGAAGGGCGGCGAGGTCACCGTGTTCTCCGCGGAGTTCCAGCCCGGCGAGCAGTTGAAGAACCTCGGCGGCATCGCCGCGGTCCTCCGGTACCGACTCCAGTAGCCCGCCTTCGCCGCCACCGCCGGAGAAACCGTTTAGCCGCCGGAAACCAACGTCTAGTCGTGATGCGGAGGGGGCTCTCGGAGGCGACGAGGCGGGTCGACCGCTGGCTCGACCAGGTGTTTTTCGCCGCGTGGGAGGTGTCGGTACTGGCGATTCCGACGCTCTGGCTCCTGCTTTTCGCGACCCCGAGAGCCGCGGTGTCGCTGTCCGGTCTCACCGCCCTCGCGGTGAGCGCCGTCGCCGTCGGCACCTTCCGCGGCGGCTACGTCGGAACCGGGTCGTGGCCGCGGCCCGGCCACCTACCGACGCTCCCGATTCGCTCGGCGTACTACAGCCTCGTCGTCGGCGGTGCGGCGCTCCTCGGTGCCGCAGCACAGGTCCACACCGGGTGGTTCTGGGCGGGCATCGTCGTCCCCGTGTTCGCCGTCGGGGCGTTGGCGATGCTGCCGTCGGTCGTCGCCGCCGTCGAACAGACCGCACGACTGACGCTGTGATTCGATATCGACAGTGAGGCGACATTCACTCCGAATTTGGAAGAAACCCGGCACAGAGTGGTGTGAGATATCGAAAAACCACTATCTGCTTTCTCGTCCCTCGTTCACTCGAATCGTCGGGCCGGGCGCGGTCTCGCCCGACTCGTCGATTTCGAAGGAGAACGACTATGACGAACACAGAACACCGAGACGGCCCGACCCGTCGCCGGTTCCTCCGGGCGTCCGGACTGCTCGTGGGCGGACTCGCCCTCGGCGTCGGCGCGACTGGAACCGCCGTAGCGGGAGTCTCGGTCGCAAACGGGTGGTACGAAGAAGAAGAGATATACTACGTCGCTCACGGGGTGGAGGAGGGAGTGACGGAACGCGGAGAAAACGACATCTACCTCATCGGCGGCGACAGGACGTTGCAGGCACAGGTCGTCGAGTTCATCCCCGGGGAGTCCGGGTACTCACCCCACTGGAACGCAAACCTCGTCAATACGGCCGCAGGGAAGACGGTGGCCGACATCGTCGCCTCGCCGTACGTCTCGGACCACTATCCGGAGGCGCTGTTCGACGACGTCGAAGACATTCGGGCGGCGGCAGACGCTGGGCTGGTCACGATATCGAAACCCGGCGTCGTCGTCCTGTGTCCGATCGTTCCGGAACGCGTCGCAGATGCACCCGGAAACACCGAACTTCCCGAGGCGTTCCCCCGTCCGTGGCCGACGACGTTCTGAGCGAGAACGAACGCCGGTGACGGTCGCTTTTTGTCACGACTGCGCGGCGACCGTCTCGGTGAGACTCCGCTCGTCTATCGAAACTCCGCCCGTCCGTTCTACTCGCCAGTCAGCGACTCGCTCGCCGGCGAGAAGTCGATGGTCGTTCCGAGCCCCTCCTCGCGCGCCTTCTCGTAGAGCATGTGCGCCGCGGCGACCGTCTCGATGCCCGTGCCGCCGCTGTCGAAGACGGTTATCTCCTCGTCGTCCTCGCGCCCGGCGGCGACGCCCGCGACGACCTCGCCGAGTTCGGCGTGGATGTGGTCCTCGTCGACGACGCCGGCCTCGACGGCGGCGAGGAACGACCCGGCGTCCATCGTGGCGCGCTCGCGGAGGTCGGGGACGTACGTCGCGCGCTCGATGGTCGTCTCGTCGAGTTCGCGCTTTTCGGGGTGGTACTGACCCATCGCGGTGACGTGCGTGCCGGGTTCGAGCAGGTCGCCGTCGAACACCGGCTCCGCGGCGGTCGTGGCGGTGACGACGATGTCGGCTCCCTCGACGGCCGCGGCGCTGGAGGCGACGGCGGCGACGCTGGCGTCGAGCGTGCGGTCCATCTCGCCCGCGAACGACTCGCGGCTCTCCTTCGTCGGCGAGTAGACCCAGACGGTGTCGAGGTCGCGGACGGTCGCGGCGGCCCGGAGCTGTCCGCGGGCCTGCGCGCCGCTCCCGATGAGCGCGAGCGTCGAGGCGTCGTCGCGGGCGAGGGCGTCGATGGCGACTCCGCCCGCCGCCCCGGTCTTGAAGGGATTCATGCTCGCGCCGTCGAGGAGCGCCAGCGGCTCGCCGCTCTCGGCGTCGAAAAGCGGCGTCATGAACCACGCGTCCTCCGCGCCGAAGCCGGCGGAGTACATGTAGCCGCCCATCGCGCCCGTCTCGGGGAGCACGGCCGCGTAGGAGGTGAGCATGCCCGGCGGCTCGCGGTTGAACAGTTTCGTCCGCGGCTCGGCCGGCGCGCCCTCGCCGCGCTGTCTGTAGCCCTCGCGGACGGCATCGACGTACTCGGCAGGGGTCGCCAGTCCGCTAACCTCGTCGCTCGTGAGGAACAAGGTCGCTGTCATGGTCGGAAAAACGGGACCTGCGGTCAAAACCCTGCGGGCCGGCGAACCGACCGGACGGGCGCGGGTTGGGGGTTAGTCTGCGTCGAGGACCGAAGGAGAGGGCGCGTCAGCGGCGTTGGGACCGGCGTGTTCGTCGAGGCGGGCGGGGGACGGCGACGAGGGCCCGTTCACGAAGAGCGCGTGGCCGGTGAGGAGCGCGGCCATGCCCGCGGCCATCGGCACTGCCGTGGTCAACTGCAACCCGGCGACGGTAAGCGTGCCGGTGATGCCGAGGAGTGTGAGCGGGATGAGCCCAAGAATGTAGTCGTAATATCCGGTCATAATATATAACATACTACGGACGTAAGTGGTATAATTCTTTCCCATAGATGACTGATACTGTTTTTGTGGCATTCGGATACCTTCCTCATAACTTATAGCGAGATAATCGCAAGACGACGGAGGGGTTGTAGCCCCAGAAGAACATCACGAATTCGATACTGTGGATTGTGCCTCTCGCCCGAACAGTCGGGCCGGCGCTCGCGTCGTCTGCCGGAACTCCACACGATTATGGGAGTCGGTGCCGTGGCCGGAGACGTGAACCGTAACGACCGCTCAATCGTCGCGTTGGTGATGCTCGCCCACGGGATGGTCCACACGTACGAACTGTCCATCCCCATCTTCGTGGCCATCTGGCTCGGGGAGTTCGCGAGCATCGATCTCGGCCTCGCGACGATTCCCGTCACGACCGCCTCGCTGGGCGTGATGACCGGCCTCGGATTCGCGCTGTTCGGCCTCGGGGCGCTCCCCGGCGGCATCCTCGTCGACCGCGTCGGTTCCAAGCGCCTCATCGTCGCCTGTCTCCTCGGCATGGCCGGGTCGTTCGTCCTGCTCGCGCTGTCGCCGAACCTCGTCGTCGTCGCCCTCGCGCTCGTCGTCTGGGGCGCGGCGGCCAGCGTCTACCACCCCGCCGGGCTCCGGCTCATCAGCACCGGCGTCGAGGAACGCGGGACCGGCTTCGCCTACCACGGCATCGCCGGGAACCTCGGCATCGGTTTCGGGCCCTTCCTCACCGCGCTCCTCCTGTTGTTCTTCGACTGGCACCTCGTCGCCGGCGTGCTCGCGCTCCCGGCGCTCGTGGCCGCCGCGCTCGCTACCCGCGCCAACTTCGAAGAGCAGGCCGCGGTCGCCGCGACCGACGGCGGCGACGGGAGCGACACCGGCGGCGACGACAAAGCCGGCGCGGGCGTCTCCTCGTTCGCGGAACTGGTCTCGCAGTCGAAGCACCTGTTCGCCGGCGGGTTCGCGCTCGTCTTCGCGCTCGTGATGTTCTCGGGGCTCTACTACCGCGGCGTCACGACGTTCCTCCCGGACCTCCTCGGCTCGGTCATCGGCATCGAGCCGATACCCGTCTCCGAACTCCTCCCCGCCGCCCTCGCGTCCGGGTCGGCCGGTGGCGCGCCGACGCTCGACGTGGAACTGTTCGTCTACGCCGGTCTCCTGACGGTCGGCGTCTTCGGGCAGTACGTCGGCGGGAAGCTCACCGACCGCATCAGGACCGAACGCGGTATCGTCGCCGGCTTCGGCGCGCTCGCCGTCATCGCCGTCGCCTTCCTCCCCGTGGCGAGTCTCGGCGTCGGCCCGCTCCTCGCAGTCTGTGCGCTCCTCGGCTTCTTCCTGTTCATGGTCCAGCCGTTCTATCAGGCGACCGTCGCGGAGTACACGCCCGCCGGGCTCCGCGGGCTCTCGTACGGGTTTACTTACCTCGGCGTGTTCGGCGTCGGCGCGCTCGGCGGTGCCGTCGCCGGCTACATCCTCACCGTCGCCGACTCGACGGCGCTGTTCTTGGTCCTCGCCGGGTTCGCGACGGCCGCGACGCTCCTCGGCGTGACGTTGTTGCGACGGCGGCCGACGCCCGCCTGAGGGCGGTCGATCGGCCGAAAAAACAGTTTTTGACGGACGGGTTCGGTCCGGTCTCCGCGTCTCAGACGAGTCGGAAGTAAATCGTCCGCCAGACGCCGAGCGCGACGGAGCCGAGCACCAGCATGACCGCGACGAACGTGAGTTCGACGCCGCCTTCGAAAAGCGGCGTCCAGCGAATCGCCATGCCGATGACGGTCGCCGCGAGCCACGAGCGAATGCCGAGCGGGACGGCCGACTTCGCCGACTCGGCCGCGCCCGGCGAGTACGCGCCCAACAGCGGGGCGGTGACGAGCCATCCGATGAGGAACGGGACCGAGGTGAGTACCCAGCCGACCGGGTCGGCCGAGAGGTACGACACCCCGTTGTGCTGAACCACGCCGACGGTGACGAGGAGGAAGATGGCGAGCACGTCGCCCACCGCGATGGGTAACGCCCCGGCATCGAGTCGCTCCTCTAAGAACGAAGTCGAGGTTGCCATAGGCGAGGATTCGTCGCCCCCCTAATGGCTTTCCCGCTTTTTTCCGACCACCGTGTACTCGAAGCCCCGTTCGACCACGTCGGCCTCGAACCCGACGCGTTCGAGAAAGCGCACGAGCTCGTCGGGCGCGGCGAACGCCGAGCCGAAGCCGACGACGCGCTCGGCGGCGACGAGCCCCCGCCCGAGGAGCGTCTCGGGGTCGAACTCGTTGACGGCGAACACCCCGCCGGGCGCGAGCACGCGGAAGACCTCCTCGGCGACCCCCCGCTGGTTCGGCATGTGGTGGAAGGCGTCCACGACGGTCACGGCGTCGAGGGAGTCGTCGGCGAAGGGAAGCCCTCGGGCGTCGCCGCGGACGCAGTCGAGGCCTCGCTCGCGCGCCCGACGGAGCATCCCGGCCGAGCGGTCGAGGACGATGCGCTCGGGAACGTCGAGCGCGAGGGTCGCCCGCCCGGAGCCGCCGCCGATGTCGACGACGCGCTCGACGGGGCGGTCGGCGCGGTCGAGCGCGGTCCCGAGCGCGCCGGGGTCGGCGGGCGGCATCACGAGGTCGTAAACGGGTGCGAAGCGGTCGAAGAACCGAACGTCGCCAGCGCCGTGCATGCCCGACTCCACGGCTCCGCCGGGGAAGGTTCTTGCGCGCGGCGATCCCATCTCGGCCATGGAGTTCGACCTGCTCGGGTGGCCCGAAGACGGGCCGCGACTCCGCCTCGACTACCGGCGGTTCGCCTACGCGGGGAAGTTCGTCACCGCGGGGACGGGCAAGACGGTGTTCCGCGACCCCGACGCGCCCCTGCCGGCGCTCGACGACGACCGGCCCGCGCCGACCGGCGGCCCCGATTCTCTGCCGCCGCTGGCCGAGGACGTGGTCGCCGCCGTCGCGTTCAACGAGGACCGAACGGACCCGACGACGCTCTGGCTCCGGTACGTCACGGTCCGGCGGGACCGCCGGGGCGACGGACTCGGTCCCGACCTCCTCCGCCGGACCTGCGAAGCCGCCGCGGACCGCGGCTACGAGACGGTCCGCATCGCCGCGAACAACCCCTTCGCCTACGAGGCGTGCCACAAGGCCGGGTTCGGCTTTACGGGCCGCGAGACGGGCGTCGCCGAGTTGGTGCTGGAGCGCCCCGCCGACGCGCCCGTCGCGGTCTCACGCGAGACGTACCAGTCCGGCCTCGACCGCTACCGCGCCCGCGACCTCGGCGACCCGGAGCGGTCGTTTCTCGCGGCGCGCGAGGGGGCGGAGCCTCCCGGAGTCGGCGGCGTTCACTCGGACGATTGAAACCCTCGGCCCCCGAAGGCCGAGCAAATGGGAAACGCAGACCTGCGGACGCTCGCCGCGCTCTCCGAGGTGTCGTTCGACGAGGTGGCCGGGAGCGTCGTCGCCGTCGACGCCCACAACTGGCTGTACCGGTATCTCACGACGACGGTCAAGTGGACGAGCTCGGAGAAGTACACGACGAGCGAGGGGAAAGAGGTCGCCAACCTCGTCGGCATCGTCCAGGGGCTCCCCAAGTTCTTCGAACACGACCTGACGCCCGTCTTCGTCTTCGACGGCGGCGTCACGGAGATGAAAGACGACGAGGTGGCAAAGCGCCGCGAACAGCGCGAGAAGGCCGAAGAACGGCTCGAAGCGGCCCGCGAGGCCGGCGACGCGGCCGAGGCCGCCCGGATGGAAGCGCGCACCCAGCGACTCACCGAGACGATTCAGGACACCAGCCGCGAACTCCTCTCGCTGCTCGACGTGCCCGTGGTCGAAGCGCCCGCCGAGGGCGAGGCGCAGGCGTCCTACATGGCCCGCAAGGGCGACGCCGACTACGTGGGCAGCGAGGACTACGACACCCTCCTGTTCGGCGCGCCCTACACGCTCCGACAGCTCACGAGCAAGGGCGACCCCGAGCTGATGGACCTCGACGCGACGCTCGACAAGCACGACATCACCTACGAGCAACTCGTGGACATCGCCATGCTCTGCGGGACCGACTTCAACGAGGGCATCACGGGAATCGGCCCGAAGACCGCCGTGAAAGTCGTCAAGGAACACGGCGACCTCTGGTCGGTCCTCGAAGCCCGCGGCGACAGCATCCCCAACGCCGACCGAGTGCGCGAGTTCTTCCTCGACCCGCCGGTCACCGACGACTACGACTACGACACGGACATCGACCCGGACGTGGCCGCCGCCCGCGAGTTCGTCACCGAGACGTGGGAGGTCGACCCCGACGAGGTCCACCGCGGCTTCGAGCGCATCGAGGAGTCGGTCACGCAGACCGGCCTCGACCGCTGGACGTAGGCCGCGCTCGCGCCGAGCCAACAGCCCGCCGACACGTTTACACGGGCCGGTTCGGAACTCCGGCGTGTGTCCCCCGACGACGCCCCTCCCACAGACGACTCTCCGTCCGACGAACCCTCCTCGCTCTCGCGTCGCCAACTGCTCGGCCTCGTCGGCGGCGCGGGCGCGGTCGGCGGAATCGCCTGGTTCAGGCCGACGTGGCTCCCCGACCCGATTACCGACTGGCTGACGACGCTGTATCCCAATCCACCGAGTAACTACGTCTGGCAGCCGCCGGTGAGCGACGACCACGCCGACGCGGCGGTGGCGAACCTCGAATCCGTCGTCGAACGGGCTGAGGAGTTGCGCTCGCGGGTCGACCGCGATTCGGTTGACGAAGACACGTGGTTTCACCTCCGTACGACCCCGGGGGGCGGCCACCTCGATTCCGCGAAAGAGGAACGGGACGCCCGCGACCGGCTCAGGTCTGCAACTACCGGGCTTCAGTACGCCGGTGAGACGGTCGGGTACGCGACCATCGCGCTCGGAGACGACGACCCCGAGGTCCTCGTCGAGCGCGGCCGCGAACTGGAACAGGCGATTGACGATCTCGCCGCGTCAGTCTCCGAGTACCGCGTTTCTGCCCCCGGCCGCGACCTCGCGTATCTCTACTCAATCGAGCGACTCCTCTCGTTCACGCGACTGACCGTCGGTTGGGGCGACTCGAACGGCAGCGACGAGAGGGCCGACTACTCGGCGCACGACTTCGCCGGCGAGTGGGGGTCGCAGTTACAGACACAACAGCGCATTCGGACCGCACGCTACTACCGCGAGCAGTACCGCACGAACCTCGGCGACGACGCGACCGCGTATCGGGACCGGCTCGCGGACGCCACCGAGAGGTTCCGGACGGACATCGAACAGTACCCGTCACGCGGTGAGATGCGGACGAGGCTCGATGAGGAACCCAGCCTCGACAGGAACACGCCCTACGGGGTCGCTCGCTGGGAGCTGTTCACGCTGTGTTTCGACGACAGCTTCAACTACGTCGGAGACTACGAGCGCGGGTTGACCGCGAAGCTGTTTGTCGACACCGGTCGCGCCCTGCTCGCCCGACGGGCGCACGACATCGTGCTCGACGCCCTCGACGTGGAACCCGGCGACACCGACTACGACTCCGGCCGGTCGTTCCGAGCGAAACGCCGTGCGATGCGGGTGTTCCGGCGCGTCCGCGACGAGTACGATTCCCCGCTCGCGGGCGTCGTCGCGAACGAGGCGGCGAGCATTATCCGCGCCGGCGACGTGAGTCTCGAAATGGGTGACGGTCCCGCGTGGAAAGAGCGCGTCGAATCGGCGGTGTACTACCTCGTCGGTGCCGGGATGATGCGCGAACTCGGGAACGTGGTCGAACCCGTCGTCAACCGCGACGCGACCTGACCGGCCGCGTTACGACACGTCCTCGATGGCATCCAGCAGCATCGTCGCGCCGAGGTCGATTTCGCGGTCCGTCACGTCGAGCGGCGGGAGGATTCGAAGCACCTTGTAGCCGCACGAGAGGGTGAGGAGGCCGCGCTTGAGGGCGGCTTCCTGCACGGCGTCGCGGCGTTCTTTGGTGTCGAACTCGACGGCGAGCAGCAGGCCCTTGCCGCGCACGTCGACGACGGTTTCGGGCGCGTCGTCGCGCAGCCGCTCGATGAACTGTCGGCCGCGGGCGACGGCGTTGTCGAGCAGGTCGTACTCCTCGATGGCTTCGAGGGTGAACACGCCCTGCATCGAGGAGACGATGTCGCCCGCACCCCACGTCGAGGAGAGCCGCGAGGTCTCGTCGGGGAATATCTCGTCGTTCGAGATGGTCGCGCCGACGCGGAGGCCCTTCGCGCCGGTGATGATGTCGGGCTCGATGGGGTAGTGGTCGGAGCCCCACAGCTCGCCGGTTCGGCCGACGCCGGTCTGAATCTCGTCGGCGATGAGCGTCAGGTCGTAGTCGTCGACGACGGCGGCGAGCTCTTCTGCGAAGGCGTCCGACGGGAAGCGGTAGCCGCCCTCGCCCTGAATCGGTTCGACGATGACGTAGGAGACCTCGTCGGCGTCGATGTGGCCCTTCTTCGGGTGGAGCTTCTGCCGGAGTTTGGAGACGGCGGAGTCGCCGTCGGGGAAGAAGCCGCAGGAACACGTCTCGGGCGAGCAGGTCCGGTCGTCGCAGAACGGCACGTCGAGGACGCCCGAAATCTCGGGGAACTTGCGCCGGTAGACGGACTTCGAGCGGTTGAGCGAGAGCGCGCCGAGGGTGCGGCCGTGGAACGCGCCCTCGAAGGTGACGCCGTACTTCGCGCCGTCGGCGTGGTCGTAGGCGATTTTGATGGCGTTCTCGACCGCCTCGGCCCCGGAGTTCGACAGGAACACCGTGTCCATCCCGTAGTGGCTCGTGAGGTCGGTCAGTTTGTCCATGAGCGCCGCGGGGCCGGGAAGACGCTCCTCGCCGGGCGCGGAGCCGTCGCTGACGTAGAAGTCCTGGCCGGCGATTTTCGTCGGGTCGACGAGGTCGAACTCGGCCATGCGGTCCATGACCTTCGGGTTGTTGTAGCCGAGCGGGGCGGCCGCGACGTGGCTCGTGAAGTCGAGGAGGACGTTGCCGTCGACGTCGGTGCAGAAGGGCCCCTCGGACTCCGCCGTGATGTCCCAGACGAAGTCGTAGACGTACGTGCTCGGCGCGGCGTGCTCGTGGTGGTACTCGACCCACTGGCGCGCTTTCTCGCCGGGCATCGAATCGACGCGTGGCACCGCCGTCTCTCGGTCCATGCGGCTCGGTACGGAGACACGTGTGTTAAGATATTCGTTATTAATGATGCAATATCGGCCGGGGCGCGGTCCAGTCGGTCGGTTTCGCCGCGCGAGAGGACGCCTTCGACGGCCGAACGTGACGGTGTGGCGTCGTGACCTGTCGCTCCCGCGATAGGCTTTTGACGCCTCCGCGTCCGTGTTGGGTATGGCTCTCCCCGACATCCAGCGTTCCCGCGCGATGTGGTGGTCGCTCGCGTTGGTCCTCGCGGGCGCGCTCGCCTACGTCGTCTACTCTTTTATCGGGACGTTCGTCTTCGGTCTCTTCATCTACTACGCCACGCGACCCATCTACCGGCGGATTCGGAGGCGGGTGAAGCCCCCAAGCCTCGCGGCGGCTGTGGCGCTTTTCGCCCTCGCGCTCCCCGCGCTCGGACTCGTCGTCTACGCCGCGACCATCGCCCTCCGCGAGTTCCTGAAATACGCCGACCAACTCTCCTCCGACGAGGTGCCCATCGACCTCGAAGCCTACGGCATCGACCCCACGCTGCTGGAGGGAATCGCCAGCCCGCAGGCGCTGTTGGAGTACGACTTCCGGTCGGTGTTGACTCCCGAAGCGATCAGCTCGGTGTTCGATTCGCTGAGCGTCGCCGCCAACACCTTCGCGTTCCTCGGTATCGGCGCGATTCACCTGTTCGTCATGATCGCGTTCGCGTTCTATCTCCTCCGCGACGGCCACCGACTCCGCCGGTGGGGCCAGTCGATGTTCGCCGACGACCACGGTATCCTCGAAGCCTACATGCGCGGCGTGGACCGCGATTTCAACAACATCTTCTTCGGCAACATCCTGAACGCCATCCTCACGGGCACCATCGGGGTCATCGCGTACTCGCTTTTGAACGTTATCGCGCCCGTGGGCGTCAACATCCCCGCACCGGCGCTTATCGGCCTGCTCGCCGGCGTCGCGAGCCTCATTCCCGTCGTCGGGATGAAGCTCGTCTACGTCCCCGTCGCTGCCTACATGGCTCTCGAAGCGACGATTGCCAACCCGCCCGGGTTCTGGTTCGTCCTGCTTTTCGCCGCCGTCTCGTTCGTCATCGTGGACACGATTCCCGACCTCGTGCTCCGGCCGTACGTCTCCGGACGGAGCCTCCACGTCGGGGCCGTGATGCTCGCCTACACGTTCGGCCCGCTCCTGTTCGGCTGGTACGGCATCTTCCTCATGCCGATGATACTCGTGCTGTTCGTGAACTTCGTCCGGCTCGTTCTACCGGAGCTCCTGGCGGGAAAGCCGATTCGGCCGTACATGGTCGACCCCGGACATCTGGTCGACGGCCCGCCGGTCGAGGAGTTGACGGCCGACGAGGCGGACGACGAACCGCGAGAAACAGCCGCGACCGACCGGCCGGAAGTGAGCGAATCGGACGAGCTAGAGACGTTTACCGACCGAGACGAGAAATCGAGTCGTGACTCACGGTCGCCGTCCGACGCCGGCGTGGACGGGTAGTCCGAGTCGCCCGCTCACGCTTCGAAGTCTTCGGGGACGTACTCCGCTTCCCACTCGTCGCGGGCCTTTATCTCGCGGCGACCGCGGCGGGTGAGCGTGTAGTAGTTGGTCCGGCGGTCGCGCTGGCCCTTGTCGACCAGCCCCTTCTCGACGAGCGTGTCGAGGTTGGGGTAGAGCCGCCCGTGGTGAATCTCCTTTTCGTAGTAGGCTTCGAGTTCTTCTTTGATGGCGAGTCCGTGCGGCTCTTCGAGACCCGCGATGACGTACAGCAGGTCTCGCTGGAATCCTGTCAGGTCGTACATCGGTAAATTCGACTCGTATGTTACTGTCTAATTCAGATAAGCATATCGGCCTCGACCGACGATTCTCCCTCGAAAACCCGCTAGTCTCCGAGATACTCCGTCAGCAATCATGTAGTCCAAATTACTAATTTCCCGAAGTTGCCGTTTCGATGTCCGGATATGTCCACAACTGGACGGCTCGGGCGCAGTAAGCGAGTAGATTGTTAAGTGTTATCAATGAACAACCACACGACTATCCAAAACGGAAATCCGAGGCGAGATGGCGGCGTCACCGCTCTCGGAGCGACTGGCGGCGGGTCGAACACGTAGCTCGTGTGATGAGACCGAGTTGACGACTCGGATGGCCACCGAGAACGGCCGGGGCCGGGACCGGAAGCCGGAGCCGGAGCTCGGATGTGACTCGAACGCGGCACGAATGGAACAGTCGCTCTCGGGTCGTAGCTTCGCGCAGAAGGAAAGCAAGCCGTGCCGGAAATCTCCGGCACGGCATGCCGCCCTGAATTGGTCCCCGCTGACGCTTCGGCCCTCCAAAGCGAAGCGTCACTATCGGCTACTGTTCGGTTTCACTTAAAGATAACGACGCGTGCCAAACATTGACAATTCGGCTAACTGTCCGTCTGAGTGGCACGCACGCGCCGAATTCCGGAAACGATGCGGTTCCGCTCTACTCGAAGATTTATGTTATGAAACTCACATGTGTTCCTCTTCCAGGACCCAGCCGAGCGCCCGCTTATAATGGGTCATGAGCTTTCTGACCCCCTCGTGTCGCATCTCGTCGGAGTCGAGTTCGTCCTTCAGGAACTCGTACTGCTCTCGGACCTCGGATTCGCTTCGCATATGCCGACGGTGGGCCGCCGGACGTATGTAGCCCGGCGGTCGTCTCGGCTGGCGACCGCTCGCGGCCGCGTCGACTCGCCTCGCCCCTGATGCCCTCGCGTCGGGTCGCCGTGCTTTTGCGCCGCCGGGTCGAATCCAGTCGCATGGAGATACGCGGCGAGCGCGAGTGCAAGGAGTGCGACCACCGGTGGTCGTACTACGAGACGGGAAGCGTATCGTGCCCGCAGTGCGGGAGCCTCCGGAGCGTCGGCGTCGGCGACAGGGAACGCCACACCGCCATGCAGGTCGACCTCGACCTCTCGGCGCACCGGTCGGCCGTCGGCGACGGGTCGATTCGCGACGCCGCCCCGGCGTTGAAGTCCGACCTCCGCGACTACATCCGGCAGACGGGCTACATCCGCGGGGGCGAACTGCTCCCCCTCGACGACACCCCGCTGGCGGCTCACGAACTGCTCCACGCGGTCGACGTGGTCGCCCGGTCGAACCGCCCCACGGACGACGAACAGTTCTACGTCATCACCTTGCTCCGCCGCGCCGACGAGGGAGAGCGCCCCGACCCCGACGCCGTGCCCGACTCGATGGCCGACGCCCGCGGCCTCGCCTACGCCGAGGCCATCGACGCCTACTGCCGCGACCTCTCGACGTGGCTCGACGACAACCCGAACCCCGAGGTCAGGACGACGCTCGAAACCCTCTCGAACCATCGCAAGCGCGTCGAAGCGCTCGACGGGGCCGTCTCGCTTTCGGAGTCCGAGGCGCTCGTCGCGGCCGCCCGCGAGATACACACCGCGCTCGTCGACGACGACCTCGACGCGCTCGCGTCGGCCCGCGACACGCTCGCGGCGCTGTTCTGACGCTCCCGAACGTTTTTCCTCCACGACGACCCTTCGCCGACGATGACTGCCGGATTCGACATCCACGACGTGCGCCACCGGGTGAAACTGCTCCGCGACGACGGCGACACGATGCTCGTCGAGAACCGCGATGGCGTGGCCTGTCCGGCCTGCGGCGACGACTTCTCGCAACTGCTCATCTCCGACCGAAACGCACACAGCTTCGACGTGGACGCCGACACCCGGTTCTGCGTTCGGCGGGACGACGACCGACTGCTCGTGGCGACCCACGAGTGAGAAAAAATCGCGGTCGAACGGGCGTCAGCGTCCGAGCAGAAACCGAATCAGCCCGCGGTCCAGCGTGTCCTCGGGGAGCGTCTCGAACCACGCCACGTCGGCGATGGCCTCGTCTTCGAGGCCGGGGTCGTCGGTGAGGTCGCCCGCGACGGTCGCCTCGTAAATCGCGAATCGAAAGCTCGCGGCGTCCCCACCGTGGTGGAACGACTGCTCCGTGACGACTCGGAGCGCGCCCGCGTCGGCGTCGAGGCCGGTCTCCTCGGCGACCTCGCGGACCAGCGCCTCGCGCCTCGTCTCGCCGGCTTCGACCCCGCCGCCGGGGAGGACCCACTGGCCGTCCTGCCGGACGAGAAGCACCGCACCGTCGCGCTCGCGCTCGCAGAGCGCGCCGACGCCCCATTCGAGGCCGCCTTCGATACGCTCGACGGCGCTGGCGAACGCCTCGGCGTCGAGGTCGTGGCGGTTCCGACGCCGGATGACGCCGTCCACGTCGTACGTCCACTCGCCGTCGATGTCGGCGTCTGACGGGGGATTCACGTCCCGAACTCAGGGAAGGTCCACGTCGACGTCCTCGGCCTCGGCGGCGGCCTTCACGGTGTTCCAGAGGAGCATCGCGCGGGTCATCGGGCCGACCCCGCCGGGGACGGGCGTGATGGCGCTGGCCTTCTCCTTCGCGGAGTCGAACTCCACGTCGCCGACGAGTTCGTAGCCCTTCTCGTTGTCCGCGTCGACGCGGTTGACGCCCACGTCGATGACGACGACGCCCTCCGAGAGCATGTCGCCGGTGACGAGTTCGGGGACGCCCGCGGCGGCGACGACGATGTCGGCCTCGCGGGTCTTCGCGGCGAGGTCGTCCGTGCGCGAGTGGCAGACCGTGACCGTGGCGTTGCCGCCCTCGGCCTTCTGGATGAGCAGGTTCGCCATCGGCTTGCCGACGATGTCCGAGCGGCCGACGACGACCACGTCGGCGCCCTCGGTCTCCACGTCGGTGGCGGCGAGGAGCTTCTGGACGCCGTGGGGCGTACAGGGCTTGAAGCGGGCGTCGCCGGCGACGAGGCGGCCCACGTTCTCGGGGTGGAAGCCGTCGACGTCCTTGGCGGGGTCGATGCGGCGGAGGACCGTCCGGTCGTCGACGTGGTCGGGGACGGGCATCTGGACGAGGATGCCGTGGACCTCGTCGTCGTCGTTGAGGTCGTCGACGAGCGAGTACAGCTCGTCGGCGGGCGTCTCGGGGTCGAGTTCGTAGTCGAACGCCTCGATACCGACCTCCTCGCAGTCGCGCTGTTTCATCGAGACGTACGTCTCGCTGGCGGGGTCGTCGCTCATCAGCACGGTGGCGAGCCCCGGCTTCACGCCGGCCTCGTCGAGCGCGTCGATGGCGTCGGCCAACCCGTCTCGAATCTCCTCGGCGACGGCGTTACCGTCGATGATGGTCGTCATTGTCTCAGACAGCGCGCCCCGCCCATTTCAAAGATTCGGATTCGTGCGTATTCTCGGTCGCGATGGGTCCAAAATATGCACGAATGTGGGCACAAACGGTCACCCGAAAAGTAAGTTCACGGCGGCCACCGCGACGCCCGCGAGCGCCATCCGCAGGCCGGCGACGTACCACCGCTGGTCCGATATCGACCCCATGTACGCGCCGAACGAAAAGAGGATACTCGTCCCGAGGCCGACCGAGGCGAGCGTCGCCCACGTCATCGACAGCAGTCCGCCGACTGCGAGGAACGGGAGCAGCGGGACGACGATGCCGACCAAGGGGCCGAGTCCGCTCGCGGCCGCGTTGATTCCCCGCGCGGCGACCTTGTCGCGTTCGACCGCGGTCCCGCCGAGGTCGGTCAGCATGGCGTCTTCGATGCGGCCCAACTCGGCTCGCTTCTCGGCGCGCTCTATCTCCCAGACGCTCCAGACGCCGGAGGTCGTCAGGCCCACCGCCGCGCCGACGCCGATTTTCACGACCGTCAGCCCCTCCGTGACGCCGGTGAGGTACGCGCCGATGACGAGCCCGATGCAGGTCAGCGCCCCGTCGAAGCCGTTCGAGACGAAGTACCGGCGGGAGATGGCGCGGACGCGGTCGTCGCGCAGGAGCGAAGCGAGGCGAGCCGACATCACGACGACGACGGGTCCTGCGGCTGGTCCCGGTACTCGACCAGCGTCTCGCCCGCAACGACCTCGTCGACGGAGTGGACCGTCCCGCCGAGGTCGCGAATCCGTCGTTCCACCTCGTCGTCGTCGACGGCCTCTCCCTCCACGACGAGTCTGAGGTTCTGGACCTCGCGGTCGGTTTCGAGGAGCGTCGCGTTCACGCCGGCCACGCCGGCCGCGTCGGCGACCTCGCGGGCGAACTCGACCGTCGACGGCGAGTGCGGTTTCAACACGTCGAGAACGAGCCGACGAATCGGAGCCATGTCGAGTGGCGATACGGCGGCGCGGCTAATAGTGTTACTCGACAGAGGGGTTTGAAAACCGGGCGAGCGGAACCGCGATAGTTCCGTCTGGACCCTTACTCGTACAGCGGGTTCGCGTCGCAGAGTTCCTGCACGCGCTCAGAGACGTCCGCGAGCACGTCGTCGTCCTCGGGAGCGTCGACGACCTTCACGATGAGTTCGCCGACTTCGCGAATCTCCTCCTCGCCGAAGCCGCGGGTGGTGAGCGCGGGCGTGCCGGCGCGGATGCCGCTGGGGTTGAACGCCGAGCGCGTCTCGCCGGGGACGGTGTTCGCGTTCAGCACGATACCCGTCGATTCGAGGGCCTCCTCGGCGGTGCCGCCGGTGAGGTCGGGATGCGAGTCGCGGAGGTCGACGAGCACGAGGTGCGTGTCGGTGCCGCCGGAGACGACGCTGAGACCGTGGTCCTGGAACGTCTCCGCGAGGACCTTCGCGTTGTCGACGACCTGCTGGGCGTACTCCTCGAAGGCGGGTTCGAGCGCCTCTTTGAAGCCGACCGCCTTGCCGGCGATGTTGTGCATGAGGGGGCCGCCCTGACCGCCGGGGAAGACGGCGCTGTCGATGTCGGAGGCGTACTCCTCGTCGCACATGATGATGCCGCCGCGACCGGCGCGGATGGTCTTGTGGGTCGAGCCGGTGACGAAGTCGGCGACACCGACCGGCGAGGGGTGGACGCCGGCGGCGACGAGGCCCGTGATGTGGGCGATGTCGGCGAGGTGGAGCGCGTCCACGTCGTCTGCGACCTCCTGAATCGTCTCCCACTCGACGGCGCGCGGGTACGCGGAGTAGCCGGAGACGATGATGTCCGGCTCGAATTCCGCGGCCTTCTCGGCGAGCTGGTCGTAGTCGATGTAGCCGCTTTCGGCGTCGACCTCGTACTGTTCGACGTCGTAGAGCTTGCCCGTGAAGTTCGCGGGGTGACCGTGGCTCAGGTGGCCGCCGTGGGTCAGGTCCAGCGAGAGAATCTTGTCGCCGGGTTCGAGCATGGCGAGGTAGACGCCCATGTTGGCCTGCGTGCCGGAGTGCGGCTGCACGTTGACGTGCTCTGCGCCCCACAGTTCCTTCGCGCGCTCGACGGCGAGGTTCTCCACGTCGTCGGCGTACTCACAGCCAGCGTAGTAGCGCTTGCCGGGATAGCCCTCGGCGTACTTGTTCGTCAGCGCGCTCCCCTGCGCTTCGAGGACCGCTTCGCTGACGTGGTTCTCCGAGGCGATCATCGCGAGCGTGTCGCGCTGGCGTTCGACCTCGCCGTCGAGGGCGTCTGCCACGGCGGGGTCGACGTCGCGGACGTGGCTGTAGTCCATACGTAGTATCCGGTCCAATTACGGCATAAATGTGTCCCATTTGGCTACGCCTGCCGGTGTTGTGTTGCACGCCCGTGTACATTCTGTGGTGTGCTACCGTGAACAGATACACGAACGCGCGATACCGACCGTCTCCGACGTGTTCCCGAGCCGAACTGACTGCCGAGGCCGACCGCCGCGGGCGACAACTCCCGGACGCACGGGGTTCTCGGTTCGCCATCGATTTACCCGCTCGCCGATAGGGGTAAAATTTCTGAAACGAAATGCTCAATTCGCGCGATACAGCGTTGGTACAACT
Organism: Haloferax gibbonsii; assembly: GCF_001190965.1. Classification (NCBI taxonomy): domain Archaea; kingdom Methanobacteriati; phylum Methanobacteriota; class Halobacteria; order Halobacteriales; family Haloferacaceae; genus Haloferax; species Haloferax gibbonsii. The sequence goes on along the minus strand of NZ_CP011947.1, from coordinate 2,781,023 downwards.
TGATTTCGAATACGTTCTGCCGGTCGTCTTGCGTTAATATTAAATATATTACTGGCGATATTCAAGCTATGGCTATTCGTTCTAATCTACTCGCTGAGGGGGTAGGAGACATCATCAAGTCCGTCCTTTCCTCGTCGGAAGACGAGGTGTTGGTCGCGAACCCGACCGCCGAGGTCATCGAAGGGCTCGTCGCCGTGGCGACCGACATCGACGGCGACCTGCCGGAGATCCGTCTCGTCGCCGACGAGGGCGTCCTGAAGGACGTGCTCGACGACTTCATCGTCGCCTCCAACGCCGCGAACCTCGTCGCCGAAGGCGCGCTCTCGATGCGGACCGCCGACGACGAAGTCGAGAACACGCTGTTCGTCACGCCGAACTCGGTCGTCGCGCTCGTCGCCGCCGGTGACAAGGTCGCCGGCCTCGTCACCGACGACGAGGCGTTCGTCGAAACGGCGTTCGAGGCCCATCAGGCCCACTGGGAAGCCGCGCCCGAATTCAAGCTCCGGACCCCGCCGCTCTCGCGCGTCCGCGAGACCCTCGGCGAGGACATCGGAGAAGAGACGCTCGCCGACTTCGACGCCGTGCTCGCTTCGCTGTCGTCGGCTCGCGGCGACGGCGACGGCCTCGACGAGGTGACTATCTCGCTTCTCGTCGCCGCCCGCAACGAAGTTCTCCTCTACGACATCTCGAAGTGGGGCGAGGACGTGGGCATCGCCAGCAAGGCGACGTTCTCCCGGACGAAGACGAAGCTCGAAGAACTCGGCCTCATCGACACCGAGAAAGTACCCATCGACGTCGGTCGCCCGCGGCTCCGCCTGAAGCTCGGCGCGGACGAGCTCGTCGCCGCCGCCGCCGACGAACTGGCCGACGAGGCCCAGAAACTGCTCGACGCGTAGCCGACCGCGACCCCCTCGCTTTTTCCCGCCGCCGCCCCTCGTCGCGCGCATGAACATCGGACTCGTCGGGAGCGGTCCCGCCGCCGAGTCGATTCGCGCGGCGTGCGCCGACATCGACGCGACGGTCTCGGAGACGGCCCCCGACTCGCTCGGTTCGTTCGACCTCGGCTTCGTCGTCGCCGCGGCCGGCAGCGACGCCTTCGACGCGGCCGACGAAGCCGCTTCGAGATGGCTCGCCGTCGAAATCGGCGGTGTCGGCGGCCACCCCGTGGACGACCTTGACGCGGCCGTCTCGGCGTTCGACCCCGCCAGCGCCGACTTCGCGGACCTCCGGGCGCGCGTCGCGTCCACCACGGAGTCGGAGGGACGCCCCGGCGGTGACCGCGCGGCCGTCCGACTCGCCGGCGCGGTGGCCGGGCGGCGCGGTATCGCGCTCCTCTCGGGCGACGACGTGGCCGGGACCGTCGTCGAAGTCCCCGGTCCCGAGCGGTCGTTCCTCCCCGCGCCGTCGCCGATGGAGCGGGACCGAACCCTCGACCGCGACTTCCGCGCCGTGGAGTTAGACGACGCGCTCGCGCGGGCCGAATCGGCCGTGGACGACCGCGTCGGCATCGTCACGCAGGTCGGCGAGCGCGAGTCGTTCCCGCTGCCGTACTACGTCGCGCAGACGGCGGACACGACGGTCTACGCCGACGCCCGGGCGGCCGAACTCGCCGGCGGCGCCGCCGCCGGCTGGGACGAGGCCTACATGAAGGCGCTCGGCGAGGCGCTCGAACGCTACTCGGCGGGCGTCTACCGCTCCAGCGAGTTCGCCGTCGCGCCCGCGGCGTCTCGGCCGGCCGCGGTGCCGCCGAGTCGCTTCGTCAGACCCGACTCCTTTCGCGACCCCGACCCCGAGGAGCCGATTCAGTGGGTCGAAGGCGAGGACCTCGCGACCGGCTCGACCGTCTCGCTCCCGGCGGAGTTCGTCCACTACCCGCCGCCGTCCGAACGACACAAGCCGTCGATTACGACCGGGCTCGGCCTCGGCAACTCCGGGACCGAGGCGATTCTCTCGGGGCTCTACGAGGTCGTCGAGCGCGACGCGACGATGCTCGCGTGGTACTCGACGTTCGACCCGCTCGGACTGGACGTGACCGACGAGACGTTCGAGACGCTGGCGGGCCGCGCCCGCTCGGAGTCCCTAGAAGTGACCGCGCTCCTCGTGACGCAGGACGTGGACGTGCCGGTCGTGGCGGTGGCCGTCCACCGCGACGGCGAGTGGCCGAAGTTCGCGATGGGCTCCGGCGCGGACCTCGATGCGAACCGCGCCGCTCGCTCCGCGCTGGCCGAGGCGCTCCAGAACTGGACCGAACTGCGCGGCATGGGACCGGAGCAGGCCGCGACGCAGGGCGGCGCGATTGCGACCTACGCCGACTTCCCGAAGCCGGCTCGGACGTTCGTCTCGCCGGACGCGACTATCCCAGCGGACTCGGTCGGCCCCGACGAGGTCCCCGAAGGCGCGGCCGAACTCGACGCGGTCGTCTCGGCGGTCACGGACGCCGACCTCGACGCGTACGCGGCGCGGACCACCCCGCGCGACGTGGAACGACTCGGCTTCGAGGCGGTCCGCGTGGTCGTTCCGGCCGCACAGCCGCTTTTCATCGGCGAGCCGTACTTCGCCGACCGCGCCGAGTCGGTGCCGCGAGACCTCGGCTTCGAGCCGCGACTGGACCGCGAGTTCCACCCGTTCCCGTAGCTGGCGGGTCCCGGGGGTCGCGGGCGTCAGAGCTGACAGCCGGCACGGGCGGCCGCGTGGCAGGCGGGGGCCTTCGTATCCGCGCGCCGGTGTGCCGGACACCCGCAGGCCGCCGCGCGGCGTGAGTCACAGAATAGCGGCGTTGGCCGCGGCTCGGTACTTGAAGCTCCGCCGGAGGAGAAAACGAGGGGTCGGAACGCGGGAGACTGCGGGGCGGTTAGACGCCGAACGTCGCGCGGAGCATGTCGCGGCTCCCCGGTCCGAGGCCGACCGCGAGGACGGCGATGAGGAGCAAAATCGCGTAGCGCGGGCTGTCCTCGAATATCTGCTCGTCGAACACCCAGACGACGGCGGTCGCGGCCACGAGCTTGACGAGCAGGAACGGCCACGCGTCGCCCGTGACGGCCAGCACCGACTCGGGGAGCGTGGAGGCCGTGAAGTCGACGACCGCTTGATTCACCGGGTGCTTCGGGACGAGGTTGTTGCCCGCGCCGAGCGCGACCATCCAGTCGAGGCCGATGACGTTCGCCACGCCGTCGATGGCGTGGCCCCAGATGACGACGAGGCCGATGTATCCCGTTCCCTCGTTGACCTCGGGGGCGAAGCGCTCGACGAGCCACCACGTCGCCGCGGTGACGAGCGTCGCGCCGACGAGGATGACGACGAGCACCTGCGGGTAGAACGTCGCGCCCTGCGCGCCGGTGAGGCCGGCCCACAGGAGGTAACCGACCGCCACCGCGAGCACCGCGAGGCCGGCCCCGAACAGCGGTTTCACGTAGTCGTCGACGAGCCCCCGCCGTTCGGCGAAGACGCTCGCGACGACGGCGACGAGCGTGATTGCGAAGACGGTCACGTAGATAACCGGGCTGATGACGAGCGTGTTCAGCGGGTAGCTGATGAGCGCGTCGGCGACGCCGGGCGAGTCGTTAGCGTCCTCGACCACGCGGAACGCGCCGCCGAACAGCATGAACGGGAAGAGCGCGTAGAAGAACCGGGGGCTCTCGCCGATGTCGAGGCGGCGGAGGAGGAACACGACGCCCGAGAGCGCGATGACGAGCGTGACCATGTAGCCGACCTCGGAGACGAGGGTGTAGCCGGGGTACGCGACGGGTTCGGCCGCGGCGGCGCAGGCCGACGCCGTGTCGAGGTACTGCGTGGCGCCGTTCGCCCGAATCGCACAGACGGCCGAGTTCGCGTCGGCTTGGACGGGGCCCCAGAAGTAGTGCCAGATGAAGCCGTCGTAGACGACGCGAGGGAACGCGAGCGACCCGCCGACGAGGGCGACGAGGATGGCCGCGACGCCGAGCCCCCAGAGGCGCTCGGGGTCGAGACCCATTCGCTCTGCTACCGTTGCCATAGGCGATACCCCGACGGCGGGCCTGTTGAGGGTTCCGGTCTCTCGCATCCGTCGCGCACGCCTCGGCGCGGCGAGTCGGCGTCGTGGCGAGTCCGCGTCGTGGCGAGTCCGCGTCGCAGCGAGGTGGCGCTCCGCGGCGGGCGTGGTTCAGTCCTCGTCGTCGGGGTCGCGAATCGGCAGCACCGGGTCGTCGTACTCGGTCCCGAGGATGACCATCGTCTGGGACCGCGAGAACCCGTCGAGCTCGGCGATGTGGTCGAACATGAGCTCGCGCAGGGCGTCTGTGTCCTCGGCGTACACTCGGAGCATCACGTCCCACTCGCCGGTGGTGAGGTCGATTTCCTGGACGCCCTCGATGTCGCGAAGCTGTTGGAGCGCCTCCTTCTCGCGACCCTGCTTGACCCGGAAGCCGACCAGCGCGGAGGTGCCCAGCCCGACCTGACGCGGGTCGACGTGGGCGTGGTAGCCCTCGATGACGCCGGCGTCTTCCATCCGACCGACCCGGTCGTGAACCGTCGCGCTCGACATGTCGATTCTGCGGGCGATTTCGCTGAACGGGGTCCGCGCGTCTTCCATCAGAATCCGGAGAATCGCCCGGTCCGTCGCGTCGAGGTCCATGCTATCCTTTCTGATGGGGGGTGACTTCGCACTTGCGGATGGGAAGCACGCTCGCGCCCGCGGCGAGCGCGTCCGGTTCCGGGTTTCGTCCGTCTACCGCTCGTCGATTTCGCGGGCCGCCTCCAGCACGACGTCGTGGACGCGCCCGTTCGAGGCGACGAGTCCCGCCGAATCGTGTCGCCACTCGTTGCCGTCGAGGTCCGTGACCGTCCCTCCGGCCATCCGGATGAGGTGTGCGCCGGCGACCGAGTCCCACGGGTTCGCCCGCTTGTTCGTGATGACGCCGTCGAGCGACCCGTCGGCGACGTACGAGAGCACGACCTGCATGCTCCCGTAGCGACGGAGGTCGCCGAAGCGCGTCACGATGGCGCGGGCCGCCGCGGCGTACTCGTCGCGGACGTCGTAGTCCCACCAGAACGTCGGACAGACCGTACACGTCTCGGGGTCGTCGCGCTGGCTCACCGAAATCTCCTCGCCGTTGCGGTAGGCCGCCTCGTCGTCGGCCGCGTAGCAGTCGTCGAGGGCGGGCAGGTAGTTGGCCGCCGCGACGGGGTCGCCGTCGCGGACGGCGGCGACCGAGGTCGCCCAGACCGGCACGTTGCGCACGAAGTTGTTCGTCCCGTCGATGGGGTCGACGACCCACGCCGGTCCCGACTCGGGAACCGACTTGAGTTCGTCGTCCTCCTCGCCGACGATTGGGTCCTCGGGAAACGCCCCGCGGATTCGCTCGACGACGCGGCGCTGGGCGTCCTTGTCGGCCTGCGTGACCACGTCCGTCTTTCCGTCTTTCGTCTCGACGGAGATGCCGGTTCTGAAGGCGCGCCGCGCGACTGCGCCGCCGTCGCGGGCCGCGCGCTGTGCCCGGTCCGCCCGGGCGTCGAGTTCGTTCATGGGCGTGACAGGACGGGGAGGCGCCTATATCCACCGACCCGACGCCGACGCGGCCCGGTGGCTTATGTCGATGGACGGTTTACCTCGTGTCGTGTCAGACGCTATCGACCTCCCGGCGCGGGTCCGCGAGTCGCTCGCGGCGTCCTTCGACGACGCCAGAGCGGCGGTCAGAGCCGGCGACGCCGAAACCGCGCTGGAACACGTCGAGACGGCGTCCCGCGTGCTCGGCCACAAGGTTCCGCCGAGCCCGCTCAAGGAGAAACTCCGGCACGGCGTCGCGGCCGTCGAGCGCACCGCGGCCGACGAACCGCTCGTCGCCTCGGAGTACCTCCGGCTCATGAGTCAGTTGGTCCGGCCGTAGCGTCGCCGCCATGGCGACCCGAGCCCGACGCGTCGCGGACTGCGTCGTCCCGCCAGACGGCCGGCTCGCTCGGGGGTCGGAAAACGGGAAAAGCCAGAATCCGCAATTAGAACCCGGACGGAAGACGTTTTCCGCAGCCCTCACGACCGTTTCGGCTTGCGCCGAGTTCCCGAACTCCGATTTCTCGTGGTCCGGTACTTGGTCTTCCCGCCGCTCGCTCGCAGAGCGGTTTACGGGGCTGTTTCGGTTCCTCTTCGGCACTTTGACCTCGTCTTCCTGTTACGAAAGACTCGGTGTTCGTGTCGATTCCATTCCTCCGCGTCTTGCGATGCGTACCGTCGTCGACGCCTTTCACGTCGTCCGACAGATTCGGTTTGGTCGTCCGGTGCGTCCTTGCGCTTCCGGCAACACTACAGTAGGCCCGGGAATATAATGAATGTTTCTGATAGATTCTGGACTGTCCGGAGAAGCTGATAGTTCGGTCGACGGAACGGTGGTCACGCTCGTCGCCGAACGTCGTCCTCGGTCGGCCCCCTTCCGGCGCTTTTCACCGGAAACCCGGTCTGTTCATGATGAATCGTTCGGAATGTGGGCGGCGGCGCTGTGGTGGCGGCGTAACCGGGAGACGACGGAGACAGAAGAGAACGCGTCCGCGGTCGAGCGACCGGGTTTATACCGGGGTTGCGGGCCGCCTCGCCGTCCCGCTTTTCTCCCGCGGGGTGAGATGCACTCGCCGCTCGGCACGTCGTTTCTCGCGATAAGTGCGAGGGGAGGGATTTGAACCCACGGACCCCTACGGGAGCGGATCTTGAGTCCGCCGCTTTTTCCTGACTTAGCTACCCTCGCGCGTACTCAAGTACGACAGGGGGACCGCTAAAACGTTGCGAAACGTCAGACGAGACCGCCGAACTGCTCGACGACGAGGAGGCCGCCGACGGCGATGCCGACGACGCCGGCCGCGGCGCGGAGGACCCGCGTTCCGCCGACCGCCATCGAGCGGCCCCAGAGGTACGAGACGGTCGCCATCGTGGCGATGGTCAGGAGGCTGAACGCCGCGAGGAACGCGACGGCCTGCCCCACGGCGGGCGCGGTCGAGACCATCGCGATGACGAGCGCGCCGCTGCCGGCGAAGCCGTGGAGGACGCCGACCCCGAACGACTCGTCGTGGACGTGCGTGTGTTTCGTCCCGAACGCGACGTTCCCGAGCGAGAGGTGTCGGTGGACGCCGCTGTCGTGGTCGTGGTCGCGGAGCGTCGGCACGGAGACGCCGGCGGCCCGGAGAAGCATCCGCGCCCCGAGGAGGACGAGAATCGCACCGACGACGACTTCGAAGAAGTGCGTCACCGACTCGGGCAGGCGGACGCCGAGCGCGACGAAGGTGAGACCGACGACGGCAATCGGAATCGAGTGCCCGACGCCCCACGAGGCGCCGACGATGCTCGGTCGGTCGTCGTCTTCGACCATCGTCGCGACGGCGGCGAGGTGGTCGGCTTCCAGCGCGTGCCGGACCCCGATAACCCCGCCGGCCACGAGTGCTGATGCGAGTGCCATACGCTCGAAAGGACGAATCGCGGTAAATAGGTCAGGGGTCCCGGCGGGTACTCCGACCCGGTCGGAGCCTACTCCGGCCGCCACTCGCAGGACGCGCCGGTCGTCAGCCCCGCCGCGTCGATGTGCGACGAGAGGCACGCGTAGTTGCAGAACGCGCCCGCCGGCACGCGCTCGCCGGCTTCGAGTTCCGCCACGAAGACGGGGTCGTGACGCCGAACGTCGCTTCCGCAGTAGGTGCACTCGATTGCGTCCGTCACGTCCGAGTGTTGTCGCTCCCGCACGAAAAAGTTGAGCGCCCGGTGTCGCCACCGATGGAGTTACCGGCTTCCCGGTCGCCCTGACTCACATGGACGAACACACCCGCGACCCGAGCGTCGCCCCGCCGCTCGGCAACCCGACGGGGTGGAACGACGAACTGCGGCTGTGGGAGCACGCGACGCTCCGCCGGGCGGTCGAACACGGCGTCCGCCTGTTCAACTCCGGTGATTTCCACGAGAGCCACGACTGCTTCGAAGACGAGTGGTACAACTACGGCGCGGGGACCGCGGAAAGCGCCTTCCTCCACGGGATGGTGCAGGTCGCCGCCGGCGCGTACAAGCACTTCGACTTCGAGAACGACGCGGGGATGCGGTCGCTGTTCGAGACGGCGCTTGAGTACATCCGCGGCGTTCCGAGCGACTTCTACGGCGTCGACGTGGACGACGTGCGCGAGACCCTTCGGGCGGCGCTGGACGACCCGACGGCGCTCCACGGCTGGCAAATCGAACTCGACGGCCACCGGGCGACCGCCTACCCCGCCGACTACGAGTACGTCGAGGGACTCGACCACTAACCGCGTCGGGCCGCGGTCTTCGCCCGCCACGAACCGTCCCCGCCGACTAACACGTCCGCGAAAGCGGCGCGAACCGGGAGAATCTAAAGGTCCATTAGCGTCCAGTTCTAGGAACCGGCAATGCGAATCTACGAACTCGGTGACGGCACGCCCGAAGTGTCTGTCGTCGGGTCGATCCACGGCGACGAACCGTGCGGCGCTCGCGCCATCGAGCGGTTCGTCGCGGAGGACCCCGACGTCGAGCGCCCGGTGAAGCTCATCGTCGCCAACGAGGAGGCGCTGGCGGCGGACGAGCGCTACCTCGACGAGGACCTCAACCGGGCGTTTCCGGGCGACCCAAACGCCGAGAGCCACGAGCGACGCCTCGCCCACGACCTCGGCCGCGAGGTCCGCGGCACCACCGCGTTCTCGCTTCACTCCACCCAGTCGTACGCCGAACCGTTCGCCATCGTGGACACGGTCGACGCCATCTCCCGGTCGATTCTCCCCCGGCTCCCGGTCGACGTGGCCGTCGAGACGAACCACTTCGCGGAGGGCCGACTCATCGAGCACGCCCACACCATCGAGGTCGAAGCCGGCCTCCAGAAGTCCGACGAGGCGGCCGACAACGCCTACTGGCTCATCCGGGCGTTCCTCACCGCGACCAACGTTCTCCCCGCCCCCGCGGTTGCGAGCGACGGGAGCGGCGAGCTCGACGAGGAGTCCGAGTCGCAGACCGAAGACGACCGCCTGAAACTCGCGATTCCGGAGGAGAACAGCATCGACGTGTTCCGCCTGCTCGAACGGCTTCCCAAGCCGCCGGCGGACCAGTACGAGGTCCACGCGACCAACTTCGAACCCGTCGCCGCCGGCGAGACGTTCGCCCGCGCCGACGCCGAGCAGTTCGTCGCAGACCGCGACTTCTACCCCATTCTCCTCTCCGCGTACGGCTACGCGGACATCTTCGGCTACGCCGGCGACAAAGTCGGCACGCTCCCGTAGTCGGCAGACCGTCTCGTCTCTCCGCGCTACGCGTCGTCCTCGCCGAGGATTCGAGCGGCCGCCTCGGCGACCGATTCGACCGCCGCCGGGTCGTCGCCGGGACCGTCGTCGCCGACGTGGTACGCCTCCCATCCGGCGTCTCGCGCCCCGACCACGTCCTCGTCGTAGGTGTCGCCGACGTAGACGTAGTCGTCCGCCGGGAGCGCGGTCTCCGCGGCCTCGAAGATTCTCGAATCGGGCTTCCGCGAGGCGACCGCGGGGTCGTTCGAGACGACGACGGCGTCGACGACGCCCGCGAGGTCGTGGCGTTCGAGCTTCGCCCGCTGGACCGCCGGCGCGCCGTTCGTGAGAATCCCCGTCGGTCGGCGGTCGGCGACGCGGACGAGCGCCTCGCGGGCCGACGCGGGGACCGTCGTGGCGGCGAGTTCGGCCTCCGCGTAGCGCGCCACGAGCGTCTCCGGGTCGTCGCCGATGTCGAACTCGCCGGTGATCGCCTCGAAGCCGACCGCGTAGGGGTCCACGGCGAGGTCCTCGAACGCGTCGAAGAAGACGGAGAGATACCGGTCGTAGGCACCGTCCGGGGCGTCCGGCACCGCGCGGTCGAAGATGGTCTCGAAGTCGGCGGTGTAGCGGAGGAGCGTCAGGTCGAGGTCGAAGAAGACGGCGGTCGTCATATCAGGGCCAGCGGCCGGGAACCACAAAAATCCCTACTCGTCGGCGGGTTCGAACTCGACGAGCGTCAGGTTTCGGTCGAGGTGGCAGTGGTCGTGCGGCGGGTCGCCGAGCACGTCGCTGATGCGGTACTCCTGGTCGAACTCGGCACCCTCGGGGACGCAGTACTCGTGGCTGGGGCACTCGGTGTGCGGACACGGGCCCTGCAGGCTGGCCTTGCTCCCGGCGTACGCCCCCTTCGAGGGGACGTTCGCCGTGACCGGTGCCGGTTCGACCTCGACGGCGCGGACGCCCTCGTCGTGGACGGCGCAGTCGAGGACCTGCGTGTTCTCGCGCACGCCGAGGACCCGGTAGCGGACGCCCTCGGTGAGGTTGAGGCACTGCTGGCGGTACGGACACCCCTCGCAGGCGCTCGATTCACCGTGGTAGACGAACTCGGTGCCGGGGTCGGTCAGGCGGGCACCGACAAGCGTGACGGAGGTCATAGCGGTGGTTCTCCTGCGAGGTGGTTAAGGCTCCCGCCCGGTCAGCTCGTCGAGCTTCTCGAAGTAGTCCTCGCGGGGGACTTGGTAGGCGCTCCGGTAGTCTATCTCGCCGTCCGAAAAGCGCCCGGCGATGTCGGTCGCGCCCTCGACGGCCGCCTCGCGGGAGTCGAACTCCTCGACGACGACCTCGATTTCCGGTTCGAGATAGAGCACTGCATGCCACGTCTCGGTGCGTATCTGCGTCGCGCCCGGGCGGTTCGCCCGCGACCCGTTCCACACGAAGACGGTCGGCATGCACTCGGCGGGAAAGGCGCTCTCGTTGAACACGTCGGGGCGGAACGCGAGGATGCGCCGACCCTCGTGTTCGTCGTTCCAGAGGGTCCACCCGTCGGGGAGGTCGGTCATGGGTGCGCTAGTCCGCCGCGCGTCCTAAGCCTTCCCGCTTCCGCGCCGAGGGGCGGCCGTCTCGACCCGGCTCGAAGCGCGTGGTTCGGGCCTCGAACGCGACCCATCGGAGACGACATGAATCCCAACCGACCCGATTAACGACACCGACAGTCGACTGAACCGCCGATTAAATCGACACACTTCGGCTGGTTGGAGGGTCACGGGACGTGGTACGTATCTGGATTGGTTGGCGTTCGAGACAATTTGTTGACTACTTTCAGAGAAAGCGTTATATGTTAACGTCTCTCATTGATTGGTAGTCTCGGTCCCCGGGCCGAGCGAGCCGTCGCGCATCGTCCGCAAATTGCCGATTCTGTCGCCAGTCGCCGACCCGTCGTAAGCGCGCAGCGGCGGCGACGCACTTCGACCTACCGCCCGCGGTCTGCGCCGCGGGTCCGTGGTTCGCGGTGTGTCGTCTGCGACCCGCGAACGCGGGCGCGTCGCCCTCGGTCGTCTAACCGGACGGCTGGTCCGACGAGGCTCCACGAACAATGACCGGCGAAATTGAAACACTCGCAGACCTGAGCAAGCACTACAAAGACTCCGTGCCCGCGGACCTCCGCGAGGCGAAGAGCTTCGAGTGGTACTTGGAAGAGGTCTACGCTCACCCAAAGATCGCTCGCAACGCCCACCAGCGCGTGGCGGACATGTTCGACTTCTACGGCACCCGTTACGACGAGGACGCGGGCGTCGTGGAGTACCTCATGGCCTCCGAAGACCCCCTTCACGACGGTGAAAACGTCTTCTACGGTCGCGAAGTACACGAGTCGATTCACGAGTTCGTCAACAAGGTGAAATCGGGGGCCCGCGGCCTCGGCCCCGAAAAACGCATCAAACTCCTCTTGGGTCCCGTCGGCTCCGGGAAGTCCCACTTCGACTGGATTTCCCGGCGCTACTTCGAGGATTACACGATGTCCGACGAGGGGCGGATGTACACCTTCCGGTGGACGAACCTCGGCGACGTCATCCGCGACCAGGACCCCTCCGACGACGTGGTCCAGTCGCCGATGAACCAGGACCCGCTCGTGTTGCTCCCGCAGGAACAGCGCGACGTGGTCATCAAGCAGTTGAACGAGAACCTCGACGCGCCGTACACCATCCGGAACGACCAGGCGCTTGACCCCGCCTCGGAGTTCTACATGGACCGACTGCTCGCCCACTACGACGACGACCTAGAGGAGGTCGTGGCGAACCACATCGAGGTCATCCGGCTCGTCGCCTCCGAGAACAAACGGCAGTGCATCGAGACGTTCGAGCCGAAGGACAAGAAGAACCAAGACGAGACCGAACTCACCGGCGACGTCAACTACTCGAAACTCGCGGTGTACGGCGAGTCCGACCCGCGGGCGTTCGACTACGCCGGCGCGTTCTGTAACGCGAACCGCGGCATCTTCTCCGGCGAGGAACTGCTGAAGCTCCAGCGCGAGTTCCTCTACGACTTCCTGCACGCCTCGCAGGAACAGACCATCAAGCCGAAGAACAACCCCCGAATCGACATCGACCAGGTCATCGTCGGGCGGACGAACATGCCGGAGTACAGAGAGAAGAAGGGCGACGAGAAGATGGAGGCGTTCAACGACCGGACGAAGCGCATCGACTTCCCGTACGTCCTCGAGTACGAACAGGAGGCCGAAATCTACCGGAAGATGCTCCGGAACGCGGACGTGCCCGACATCCACGTCGAGCCGCACACCTTAGAGATGTCCGGGCTGTTCGGCGTTCTGACCCGCATCGTCGAACCCGACTCCGACACCATCTCGCTCGTCCAGAAGGCGAAGGCCTACAACGGCGAGTTGGACGACGGCGACGACGTGGACGTGCGTAAACTCCGCGAGGAGGGCGAGAAGAAAGCCGACATCGCCGAGGGGATGGACGGCGTCTCCGCCCGGTTCATCGGCGACGAAATCGCCGAGGCCATCATGGACGCGACCCACCGCGGCCGCGGCTACCTCTCGCCGCTGTCTTCGTTTACCCACCTCGAAGAGAACCTCGAGAACCACGGGTCGATTCCCGAGGAGAACCTCGAACGCTACCACCGCTACCTCGAGATGGTCCGCGAGGAGTACAAAGAGCGCGCCATCGAGGACGTGCGCCACGCCCTCGCCTACGACATCGACGAGATTCGCCGGCAGGGCGAGAAGTACATGGACCACGTCATGGCCTACATCGACGACGCGACGGTCGAAGACGAACTGACGGGCCGCGACCAAGAGCCCGACGAGAAGTTCCTCCGCGCGGTCGAAGAGAAGCTCAACATCCCCGAGGACCGCAAGGACGACTTCCGACAGGAGGTCTCCAACTGGGTCTCTCGGCGCGCCCGCGAGGGGACGTCGTTCAACCCGCAGGACAACGACCGCCTCCGCCGCGCCCTCGAACGCAAGCTCTGGGAGGACAAGAAGCACAACATCAACTTCTCGGCGCTCGTCAGCGCGAACGAGCTGGACGACGACGAACGCAACGCGTGGATAGACGCGCTCGTCGACCAGGGTTACTCGCGCGACGGCGCACGGGAGGTGCTCGAGTTCGCCGGTGCGGAGGTGGCGAAGACCGAACTCGAAGGGTGACCATGCGAGACTACATCCGCGAGGCGGACGAGGCGCTCCGCGGCACCTACGAGGAGCCGATGAGCCTCGGCGAGTACGTCGACGCCGCGTTCGAGTCCCCGTCTATCGCCTCCCACGCGTCGAAGTACCTCTTGGAAGCCATCGAGTCGATGGGGACCAGACAGGTGGTCGAACAGGGCGAGGAGAAACAGCGCTACCGCTTTTTCGACGACCCCGCCAACGACGGCGAGCACGCGGTCCTCGGCAACACGGAGGTGCTCAACGCCTTCGTGGACGACCTGCGGACCATCGCCGCCGACCGCGGCAAAGCCGAGAAAATCGTCTGGTTCGACGGCCCGACGGCCACGGGGAAATCGGAGTTGAAACGCTGTCTCATCAACGGGCTTCGGGAGTACTCGAAGACCGACGCGGGGCGGCGCTACACCGTCGAGTGGAACGTCGCCAACGCCGACGACACCCGCGGGCTATCCTACGGCGGCGAGGTCGATGCCGCCGACGAGGACTGGTACGAAAGCCCGGTCCAGTCGCACCCGCTTTCGGTGTTCCCCGCGGAGGTTCGCAAGCGGCTGCTCGCCGACCTCAACAGCAGGAACGGCGACCACATCCCCGTCGACGTCGACGAGGACCTCGACCCGTTCTGCCTGGAGGCGTACACCTACCTCGAAGAGGAGTTCCGCAGAGCGGGCAAGCAGGACCTCTTCAGCGCCGTCACCGACCCGAAACACCTCCGGGTGAAAAACTACGTCGTCGACGTCGGCCGCGGCGTCGGCGTCCTCCACTCGGAGGACGACGGCTCGCCCAAGGAGCGACTGGTCGGGTCGTGGATGCCGAGTATGCTCCGCGAACTGAACTCCCGGGGGCGCAAGAACCCGCAGGCGTTCAGCTACGACGGCGTGCTCTCGCAGGGCAACGGCCTCCTCACCATCGTCGAGGACGCCACCCAGCACGCCGACCTGCTCCAGAAGCTCCTGAACGTCCCCGACGAGGGCCACGTCAAGCTGGACAAGGGAATCGGGATGGACATCGACACCCAGCTCGTCATCATCTCGAACCCGGACCTCGACGCCGAACTCGACAAGTACGCCGACAGGAACGGCCGCGACCCGCTGAAGGCGCTCAAGCGCCGGCTCAACAAACACGAGTTCCGCTACCTGACGAACCTCTCGCTGGAGGCCGAGCTCATCCGCCGCGAGCTGACCAACGAGACGAGCGTCTGGACCGACGACCCCGAGGCGATGGCCGACCGCGTCGCCGAGGCCGTCTCGCTGGACGTCCGCGAGGGGCCGGGCGAGGTCCGCACGCGCGAACTCGCGCCCCACGCCGTCGAGGCCGCGGCGCTCTACAGCGTCGTGACCCGGCTCGACGGCGACGACGTGCCGCGCGACCCGGACATCGAGTTCGACCTCGTCGACAAGGCGCTGTTGTTCGACCGCGGCTACCTGCAGGTCGGCGACCAGCGCCGCGAGGTGTCGGCGTTCGAGTTCGTCGGCGACTCCGAGGGGACTCACGGGATTCCCGTGACGTTCACCCGCGACGTCATCGCCGACCTCCTGCACGACCGCGTCGACCGCAGACACCCCGACCTCGACGTGTCGTCGGTGGTGATGCCGACCGACGTGCTCGACGAGATGGTCGCCGAGCTATCGGACGCGCCCGTGTTCTCGCGGGCGGAGTCCTCGGAGTACGAGGGCCGCATCGCCATGGTCAAAGAGTACATCTTCGACCAGCAGGAGGCGGACGTGCTCGACGCGCTTCTCGCCGACAAAGGCGTCGAGCGCGAGACGGTCGAGGAGTACGTCGAACACGTCTACGCGTGGGCGTCCGACGGGCAGATAGAGACCGAGCGCGGGCCGGTCGACCCCGACCCGCTTCTCATGAAGCTGTTCGAGACCGAGCACCTCGGGCGCTTCTCGCCGGACGACTACGAGGGCAACGACCCATCCGAGACGGTCGAGGACTTCCGAAACGAGAAGGTCATCACCGCGCTCAACCGCTACGCGTGGGAGAACCGCGACGAGGGCTTTACCGTCTCCGACGTGGACCTGACCGAGATTCCGGTCATCCGGACGGTGCTCGAAACCCACGACTGGGAGGACGTGCGCCGGCTGTTCTCCGACCTCGACCCCCGCCAGTGGGACGACCCGCCGGCGAACACCGAGACGGCGCGCGTGAAAGCACGCACCATCGACGAGTTGGTCGACCGCGGCTACACCGCGGCGTCGGCCGAACTGACCAGCCGTGCCGTGATGAAGGAGGTGAGCCACACATGGGACTGAGAGACGACCTCGAACGATTCCGCGAAGTGGGCGAAGAACGCCGCGAAGACCTCAAGGAGTTCATCTCCTACGGCGACCTCGGCGCGTCCGGCTCGAAAGACATCAAGATACCCATCAAGGTCGTGGACCTGCCGGAGTTCAAGTACGACCGCCTCGACATGGGCGGCGTCGGGCAGGGGAAAGGCGGCACGCCCGACGTGGGCCAGCCGCTCGGCCAGCCACAGCCCGGTGACGGCGAGGGCGAAGACGGCGAGCCCGGCGAGGAGGGGGCCGAACACGAGTACTACGAGATGGACCCCGAGCAGTTCGCCGAGGCGCTGGACGAGGAACTCGGCCTCGAACTCGAACCGAAGGGCAAGGAGGTCATCGAGGAGGTCGAAGGCGACTTCACCGACATCACCCGCAGCGGGCCCCACAGCACCCTCGACTTCGAGCGCCTGTTCAAGGAGGGCCTGAAGCGCAAGCTCGCGATGGACTTCGACGAGGAGTTCGTCCGCGAGGCGATGAAAGTCGACGGCACCTCGGCCCGCGAGGTGTTCCGGTGGTGCCGCGAGCAGAACATCCTCGTCTCGATGGCGTGGATCGAAGACGAGTGGAGCCGCATCCCGGACGACGAACGCGGGACGTGGGCCTCCTTCGAGGAGATGGAGGAGAACGTCGAGCGGACGACGGCCATCCAGCGCATCCGACGCGAGGGACTCCGCGAGATTCCGTTCCGCCGCGAGGACGAGCGCTACCGCCACCCCGAGGTCATCGAGAAGAAGCAGTCGAACGTCGTGGTCGTCAACATCCGCGACGTGTCGGGGTCGATGCGGGAGACGAAGCGCGAACTCGTCGAACGCACCTTCACCCCGCTGGACTGGTACCTCACGGGCAAGTACGACCACGCCGAGTTCGTCTACATCGCCCACGACGCGGAGGCGTGGGAGGTCGAACGCGACGAGTTCTTCGGCATCCGCTCGGGCGGCGGGACGCGCATCTCGTCGGCCTACGAGCTGGCGAAGGAGGTGCTGGACGAGCGCTACCCGTGGCGCGAGTGGAACCGCTACGTCTTCGCCGCGGGCGACTCCGAGAACTCCTCGAACGACACCAAAGAGCGGGTCGTCCCGCTCATGCAGGAGATAGACGCGAACCTCCACGCCTACGTGGAGACCCAGCCCGGCGGGACCGCCATCAACGCCACGCACGCAGAAGAGGTCGAACGGAGCCTCGGCGAGCAGGGTAACGTCGTGGTCGCGTACGTCTCGGAGCCCGACGACGTCATCGACGCCATCTACACCATCCTCAGCACGGAGGCGACAGCAGAATGAGTTTCAGACGACACCGCAGAGACGCACAGCGCGAGGCCGCCAGACTCGACGAGCCCGTCCGGGAGGCCGGCGCGCTCGCGAAGAAGCTCGGACTCGACCCCTACCCGGTGAACTACTGGGTGGTCAACTACGACGAGATGAACCAGCTCATCGCCTACGGCGGGTTCCAAGAGCGGTATCCGCACTGGCGGTGGGGGATGACCTACGACCGCCAGCGGAAGACCGACCAGTTCGGCATGGGCAAGGCGTTCGAAATCGTCAACAACGACGACCCGGCGAACGCCTTCCTCCAAGAGTCGAACTCGCTGGCCGACCAGAAGGCCGTCATCACCCACGTCGAGGCGCACTCGGACTTCTTCAAGAACAACCAGTGGTTCGGGCTGTTCTCCGACGAGGGGCAGTTCGCCGCCGCGGCGATGCTCGAACGGCACGCCCAGACCATCGAACGGTACGTGGAAAACCCCGAAATCAGCCGGGACGACGTGGAGAAGTTCATCGACGCCGTCCTCTGTCTGGAAGACACCATCGACCAGCACCGGACCATCCGCGAGGCCGCCGCCGACGAGGACGGTCGTATCCCCGGAGACATTCGCGCCCAGTTGGACAGTCTCGACATCTCCGACGACGTGCGCCGCGAGGTGTTCGACGAGGCGTGGCTCGAAGGGGTCGAAGAGGCCGAACGCGAGGCCGCGAAGCTCACCGACCCTCGGAAGGACGTGCTCGCGTACGTCCGCGAACACGGGATGCGGTACGACGAGGAGACGGGCAAGGCCGAAGAGATGGAGCCGTGGCAGAAGGACGTCCTCGACATGCTCCGCGAGGAGGCGTACTACTTCGCCGCCCAGAAGATGACGAAGGTGATGAACGAGGGCTGGGCGGCCTACTGGGAGTCGCTCATGATGGGCGACGAGCGCTTCGCGGGCACGGACGAGTTCATCACCTACGCCGACCACCAGTCGCGCGTCCTCGGGTCGCCCGGGCTCAACCCCTACAAGCTCGGCAAGGAGCTGTGGGAGTACATCGAGAACTCGACGAACCGCGCGGAGGTCGCCGACAAACTCCTGCGCGTGAAGGGCGTCACGTGGCGCAACTTCCACGAGACGGTCGACTTCGACGAGGTGCAGACGCTCCTCCGGGCGGACCCCGCTATCGACGGCGTCAGCGCCGACTCCCTCGACGAACTGTCCGAACTCGGCCCCGACGACCCGAGAGTCGACCACGAGACCCTCGACAGGGCGCTGTCGGGCGACGAGTCGCTCGACCTCGAAGCGTACCCGTGGAAGCTCCTCACCTACGAGGGGCTCGCGGAGCGACACTACTCGCTGGTCAAGGCGCAGAACCGCGGGTTCCTCAGCCGGATTCGGCGCTCCGAACTCGAACAGCTCTCGCGGTACATGTTCGACGACGAGGTGTACGACAGCGTCGAGGAGGCCGTCGCCGACGTGGACAAGACCGCCGGCTGGGACCGGATGCGCGAGATTCGCGAGAGCCACAACGACGTGACGTTCCTCGACGCGTTCCTCTCCGAGGAGTTCGTCCGCGCGAACCACTACTTCGCCTACGAGTACTCCCAGTCGTCCCGGCAGTTCCGCGTCTCCTCGTCGGAGTACCGAGACGTGAAAAAGAAGCTCCTGTTCCAGTTCACGAACTTCGGAAAGCCGACTATCGCGGTGTACGACGGCAACTTCGACAACCGCGGGGAACTCCTGTTGGGACACCAGTACAACGGCGTCATCCTCGACATGAAGCAGGCGAAGGGCGTCTTGGAGCGCGTCTATCACCTCTGGGGCCGCCCGGTGAACCTGATGACCATCACGAAGGAGTTCGACGAGCACGAGGTCGAAGTCGCCCGTCGACGGGGGCGCGAGCCGACGCCGGAAGAGCGAGCCATCCGCGTCCGCTACGACGGCGAATCGTTCGACGAACACGACCTCGACCCCGAACTGGAGGCGCGTATCGCCGCCGGCGAGGTCGACTACGACACGAAGCCCGATGACTGGCTCTGAGCGGGGCGATGGCCGAGCCTGACTCGCCGACCGTCTCCGGCGAGCAGGCAGACGGCTCGCTCGACGAGGCCGACATCCACGACGTGCTCAGAAACGAGCGGCGGCGGCTCGCGCTCGAACGACTGCGCGACGGGGACGGTCCGGAGTCGGTCGGCGACCTCGCGGAGCACATCGCCGAGATAGAGTCCGGCGAGTCGCCACCTCCCAAGAACGTCCGTCAGAGCGTCTACATCTCGCTCCACCAGACCCATCTGCCCAAGCTCGACTCGCTCCGAATCGTCGCGTACGACTCGCGGGCGAAGACCGTCTCGCTCGGGTCGAGCGCGGCGGAGCTCGACCACTACTTGGCCGACGAGGAGCCGACGCAAGCCCCCTTCGCGCTCCTGTCGCTCGCGACGTGTCTCGCCGGGCTCGCGCTCCTCTTCGCCGGCTGGATGGGCGTCCCCGTCATCGACCGCGTTGACCCGCGACTCGTCGCCGGGCTCGCGCTCACCGTCGCCGCCGTCGTCGCCGGCGCGGAACTCGGCCTGCAGACGCGAAGCCGGACGTAGACCCGGCGACACGGCCGGGGGTCGCCCCAGAACCGCCGTTCGACTCAAGTCATCCCCATCCTAAGCGCCGCCGACGATGTCCGAGTCAACTTCGCTCGCGTGGTTCCGCCGCGACCTCCGCCTGCACGACAACGAGGCGCTCGCGGCCGCCTGCGACGCCGACGGCGTCCTCCCGGTCTACTGTCTCGACCCCCGCGAGTACGGCGACCGGCCCTTCGGCGGGCCCGACTCCTTCGACTTCGACAAGACGGGCGCGCACCGCGCCCGCTTCCGCCTCGAATCGCTGTCCGACCTGCGGTCGTCGCTCCGAGAGCGCGGAAGCGACCTCGTCGTCCGCGAGGGGACGCCCGAGTCCGTCCTTCCGGAGTTGGCGGCGACCGTCGACGCCGACTTCGTGACGGTCCACACGCGTCCGACCCCCGAGGAGTCGAGCGTCGAGTCGGCGGTCGAGCGAGAACTGGGAGGCGACGGCGTCGACCTCCGGCGCTTCTGGGGCCACACGCTCACCCACCTCGACGACCTCCCGATGGCGCTCTCCGAAGTTCCGGACACGTACACGACGTTCCGGAAGGCGGTCGAATCGGCCGTCGAAGGCGACGAGGGAGGCGACGCAGGGCGAAGTGGCGAGTCAGCGGGCGACGGCGACCCCGCCGGTCGTGACCCGATTTCCGAACTGGACGTCCCGCCGCTCCCGGTCGACGCACCGGTCGCGGGCGACCTCCCCTCGCTTTCGGACCTCGTCGGAATTTCGGACGCCGAGTCCGCCCGCGCCCCCGACGACCGCGGCGTTCTCCCCTTCGACGGCGGCGAGACGGCCGCGCTCGACCGCGTGGAGTCGTACATCTGGACGGGCGACCACCTCCGCGAGTACAAGGAGACGCGAAACGGACTGCTCGGGGCCGACTACTCCTCGAAGCTCTCGCCGTGGCTGAACGAGGGCTGTCTCTCGCCGCGGTACGTCAAGGCCGAGGTGGACCGCTACGAGGACCGACGGGTCGCAAACGACTCGACGTACTGGCTCGTCTTCGAACTCCGCTGGCGCGACTTCTTCCAGTTCCAGTTCGCCAAACACGGGAGCGACTTCTTCCGCCGCGGGGGCATCCGGGAACGGACCGACGTCGACTGGCGGGCCGACGATGCGCAGTTCGAGCGCTGGGCGGCGGGCGAGACGGGTATCCCCTTCGTCGACGCGAACATGCGGGAACTGAACGCGACGGGTTACATGTCGAACCGCGGGCGGCAGAACGCGGCGTCGTTCCTCGCCAACGACCTCCGACTGGACTGGCGACGCGGCGCGGCGTACTTCGAGACGCGACTCGTCGACTACGACCCCGCGTCGAACTACGGCAACTGGGCCTACATCGCGGGCGTCGGCAACGACTCGCGGGACCGCTCGTTCGACGTGCGCTGGCAGGCGAACCGCTACGACGAGAACGCCGAGTACGTGAAGACGTGGCTCCCCGAACTCGACGCGTTACCCGCCGAGTACGCCCACGAACCGTGGAAACTAAGCGACGAAGAACAGGCGACCTACGGGGTCGAGTTGGGCGTGGACTACCCCGAACCGATGGTCGAACTCGACGGGAGTTAGGGCAATGACGGCGCTCGGAGTGCGGTCCCGAACCCGGTCACATCCCCCACGCGTCGTCGGCCGACCCGCCGAGGCGGGCGGCGGCGAGCGCGAGGACCGTCACGAGCGCGAACCCGATGAACGCGAGTCGCGGAATGGTCAGGAGGCCGCCGAGCACGGGATACTGGATGGACGTACACGGGCCGCCGACGGTACAGGTCGCGCCCGGTGCGACCTGCAGGTACGAGTGGTAGCCCGAGAGGGCGAGCCCTCCCAACGAGAGGGGAAGCACCGTCTTCCAGACGCCGGGTCGGTCCTCCACCGTGGCGACGCCGAGCACCACGACGAGCGGGTACATCAGGATGCGCTGGTACCAACAGAGGTCGCAGGGCGTCAGTCCGAGACCGAGGCTGAAATAGAGACTCCCGCTCGTCGCGGCGAGGGCGACGAGCGTTCCGGCGGCGAGCGCGGCGCGCGTCGTGTCCGACACGGTCAGGCGCTCCCGAGGCCGTTTCTCGCCCGGTTCGGCTTCGGGGCCGACTGCTGTCGCTTCGCGTGCGGTTCGCCACGGTCTCGTCGGGTCGGGTCGCGTATCATCGCTCGGTGGACGTAGAGCCACGATAGACGCCGGCGAACCTCAAGCCATCGGCTTCGCAGTCGAGCTGTCGGCGCGAACGGGGGCGGTCGGACGAATCGGGCCACTCAGACGAGCGCAGTCGCTCGGGAGGGTGGATACGCGGAGTGACCCTCGCCCGTCGGGGGACGACCGACGGGCGAATCTTCGTGGGCCGCTCGGTCACGGGATACGCGCCGAACCAGTGCGATTTGATTGCCGCGGCACGGTGTTATCAATGTTGTGTCGCTGACTGTTGTGTCGGCCAAATTGATTCCGCGTGCGCGGACCTCCGTGCCGCTCGCCTTACGGACGAAAGACGACGATGGCGACGCCGGCGACGCCCGCCGCCACGAGGAGCGCGCTCCGCCGGGCGACCGGCCCGAGGAGTTCGCGGTCGACGCTCGCCGCGAGAGCCACCTTGACTCCGATGCTCGCGGCGGTTCCGGCGAGGACGCCGACGACGGCGGTCGTCTCGCTGATGGTGCCGCCGCCGTAGAGCGTGACGGTGGTCGTGACGACCGACCCGCTCGACACCAGTCCGCCGAGGAAGCTCGTCACGACGAACCCGGCCGCGCCGAAGTACTCCTGCGCCGCCGCGGAGGCGAGCAACACGAGGAGGAAGAACACGCCGAACCGGAGGGCGCTTTCGAGGCTGAACGGCGACTCGAACGCCACGTCGAGGTCGACGCCCCACTCGCGGGAGTGCAGCGCGTAGCTCACACCCACGAGCGCGACGAGTCCGAGGGGAATCCCCACCTCGACCGCGAGCTCCGGGATGAACACGACGACGAGCGAGAGGTTTCGGAGCGCCATCGCCGCGTCGGCCATCAGAATCGCGCCGGCCGCGAGCGGTCGAATCGACGGGTTCCGACTGGTCCGACCGGCTATCTCGCCGATGACGGCCGTCGAGTTCACCAGCCCGCCGAAAAAGCCCGTGATGGCGATGCCGCGTTCGCCGTACCGTCGGATGATGACGTAGTTGACGAAGCCGATTGCGCTCACCGCGACGACGAGCAACCAGACCGTCCGGGGATTGACGGCGTCCCACGGACCGATTCGCCCCTCGGGGAGCAACGGGTAGACGACGAACGCGATGATGGCGAACTCGACGGCGCTCCGAACCTCGTCGGTCGTGAGCCGCCGGGCGAACCCGTGGAGTTCGCGCCGCAGGACCAACAGGAGCGACGACGTGAGCGCGACGACGACGCCCTCGATGACGAAGCCGCTCACCACCGCCGCGCCGACCGCGTAGGCGACTAACAACGACGTCGACGTGGTGAGTGAGAGGTTCACGCCGAGGTCGTCCAGGCGAACGACCTCGGCGTCACCGCGGCGGCCGTCGTCGGCTTCGGCGTCAGCGTCCGCGTCGAAGTCGAGTTGGGAGTCGGCTCGGTCGTCCTCGCTTTCGTGCGACCCGCGTTCGACGAGTCCGCGACTCCCGAGCAACACCGCCTGTGCGACCACCAACAACCCGCCGACCGCGAGGAGGATGTCGCTCCCGACCACGACGGCGACGCCACCGAGGAGGCTCGTCAGCGTGAACGTCCGCACGCCGGCGCTCTTCTTCGACCGCTCGCGCTCCAACCCGAGGAACATCCCCAACGCCGCCGCGACGAACAGGCGGACGACGACGGGGTCGATTTGGGAGACGAACTCTTCGAGCATCATCGAACTCCCGTCCCGGGACGCTCGTGTTCCATGCTATCGTGTATATTTTAATTGCTATCGTTAAAAACGTGTAAGCTAACTACCGCGGGCGGGAGTCGAGTCGTTCGGGGTGAGAGAACTGCTCGGGAGAGGAGTTGAACTCCACTCGCAACAAGTTGCTCGCTAGTTCGAATATCCCGCTCATATCCGTACCTTCGCGGTCCAGGCGACATGTACAGCGGTCGCTTGGAAGGTAGTTCAGCAGAGAAGTGCTCGGTCAGGGATTTGAACCTCAGTCGCAGCAAGCTGCTCCCTGATTCAAATCCCTACACTGCACGCTCTTCTTCGTCACGTTGTTCCTCAGAGAAGTGCTCGGTCAGGGATTTGAACCCTGGTCCTCGGCTCGAAAGGCCAAGATGATTGGCCGGACTACACCAACCGAGCGTCTGCATTCACGAGTGGTCGTTGGACTATTTTAAGCGTTGCGTTCCATCGTGGGTGAGTGAGAGGAACCCACCCACGGCGGTGGCTTACTCGCCCGTGAACTCGGGGTCGCGGTCGCTCGTGAAGGCGGCGATGCCCTCCATCAGGTCCGAGGTGGTAAACAGTAGGCCGAACGCCTGCGCTTCGACCTCCAGTCCGGAGTCGGTGTCTTCCCAGCCGTTGTGCATGGCGCGCTTGGTGTAGCGCTGGGCGACCGGCGGGCCCTGTGCGAACCGCTTCGCGTACTCGAAGGCCCGTTCTTCGAAGCCGTCGTTCTCGACGACCTCGTTGATGAAGCCGTAGTCGGCCATCGTCTCGGCGTCGTAGCGGTCGGCGCTGAAGATAATCTCCTTCGCGCGGCCGGTGCCGACGATGCGCTGGAGGCGGACCGTGCCGCCCCAGCCGGGGAGGAGCCCGAGGTCGTGCTCCGGCTGGCCGAGTTCGGAGCGCTCCGTGGCGATGCGGAGGTCGGCGCACATGGCGAGTTCCATCCCGCCGCCGAGACAGAAGCCGTCGATGCCGGCGATGACCGGCTTGTCGAGTTCTTCGAGCTTTCCGAACGTCTGTTGGCCCTTCCGAGAGATTTCGACGCCCGAGACGGCGTCGCCGCCGCCCGCGGCGATACTCGTCACGTCGGCTCCGGCGGAGAACGCGCGGTCGCCGGCCCCCGTGAGGAGCACGGCGCGGACCTCGTCGTCCTCGGCGAGGGTGTCGAGCGCTTCGGAGAGTTCGTCCATCAGTTCGATGCTGATGGTGTTGAGGCGGTGCGGGCGGTCGAGGGTGATGTGACCGATGCCGTCGCGCACCTCGACGGAGATGTCGTCGAACGCGGGTGCCTCGTCGGATTCCTCCGCGCCGCCGTAGAAGCCCTCGCCGGACTGGGCGAGGTCGCGGAGGTACTGGACGGCCTCGTAGCGCTCCTCACCGGTCTCGTCGTGGTGCTTGTCGAGCGCGCCGACGAGGGTGGCGATGCCCGCGTTGTCGGCCATCTTCGCCGGGCCGTCGGGGAAGCGCCCGCCGAGTTTGACCGCGCGGTCGATGGCGGCCGGGTCGGCCACGTCGTTTCCGACGAGACCTGCGACTTCGTTCGCCATGACGCCGAGGAGGCGGTTCTTGACCGCTTCGCTCCCCTCGTCGTGGGGGACTTCCGCGCCCTCGCCGTCCTCGTAGTCGTAGAAGCCCGTGCCGGTCTTCTGGCCGAGGTCGCCTTCCTCGACCTTCTCGGAGAGGAGCGGACACGGCTCGTAGGCGTCGCCGAGCACCTCGTGCATGTATTCGAGGACGTGATAGCCCACGTCGATGCCGACGTAGTCGGCGAGTTCGAAGCTCCCCATCGGGAGGCCCATGTCGTACTTCGTCGTAGAGTCGACCTCGGCCATCGTCGCGTCGCCCGAGTGGACAATCCACGCGGCCTCGTTCATCAGCGGGACGAGGATGCGGTTCACGATGAAGCCGGGGCTGTCCTTGCGGACGCGGACGGGCGTCTTGCCCATCGCCTCGGCGAGGTCCTCGACGAGTTCGAGCGTCTCGTCGGCGGTGTGCGCGCCGGAGATGACCTCGACGAGGTCCATGCGGACCGGCGGGTTGAAAAAGTGCATTCCGCAGAAGCGCTCGGGTCGCTCCGTCACTTCGGAAAGTTCGGTGATGGAGAGACTGGAGGTGTTGGTGGCGAACACCGTGTGGTCGGGGGCGTGTTCCTCCAACTCGGTGTACACCTCCTTTTTGATGGACATCTTCTCGGGGACGGCCTCGATGACCACGTCGGCGTCGACGACGGCCTCGCCGAGGTCCACCGCCGTCGAGACGCGGGCGAGCGCGGCGTCGGCGTCGTCCTGCGACAGTCGGTCCTTCTCGGCGAGTTTGTTCAGCGACCACTCGATTTGGTCGTAGCCCTTCTGAACGAACTCGTCTTTGATGTCGCGCAGCACGACGTCGTAGCCGGCGAGGGCCGCGACCTCCGCGATGCCGTGGCCCATGTTGCCCGCTCCGAGAACGGTGATACTGTTGACGTCATCTACGTTCATGGACGAACGTTATAGTGCGCGGCGGTTTCAACGTTTCCCTCGCGCAGAATATAAACGTAACAGATGTTTATTTTCTCGGTTAGAAATACCGACGCAGTCTGTCGATTATTCGTCCCGGCTTGGCTTTCCACCCGTTCGAAGTTAGTCCACGCACCGCCAGAGATACCGGCTGGCGTAGCTCCGATAGGGGGCCCAGCGCTCGGCGCGTTCGCGCATCTCGCCGCGGGAGACGGCGTCGGGTTCGAACCCGAAGACGTGTTCCATGCCGCGTCGAATCCCGAGGTCCTCGACCGGGAACACGTCCTCGCGGGCGAGCACGAAGATGAGGAACATCTTCGCGGTCCAGTCGCCGACGCCGCGAATCTCGGTGAGCGCCGCGACGACCTCGTCGTCGTCCATCTCCCGGAGAGATTCGGCCGAGAGGCCGTCTCGGAACGCGTCGGCGACGTTGCGGACGTAGCCGACCTTCTGATTCGAGAGGCCGCAGTCGCGCAGGACGGCCTCGTCGGCGGCCAGTATCCCCTCGGGCGTGACCTCGACGCGGTCGAACAGGCGGTCCCGAATCGTCGCCGCCGCGGTTGTCGAGAGCTGTTGGTTGACAATCGAGACGACCAGTCGCTCGAAGGGGTCGTCGGCGAGGTCGAGCGAGAGCGGGCCGTGTTCCTCGACCACGTCGCCGAGGTGCGGGTCCGCCCGGAGTTCGCGGTATGCGTCGTCGCTCATCGACCCGTGGTTGGGTCGTCGGAGAGAAAAGTGCGCGTGTCTCGGGTGCTCGGATGCGGTCACCGGTCGGAGCGACGGCGGTCGTCGCGCCGATGGCGAGCGCGCCGGTGGCCGTGGCGTGGCGCGGGCCGACTTACTCTTCGAGGAGTTCCTCTTCCTCGTCGTCGCTGTCGTTGCGGTCGGCGTTGGCGCGGCGGCGCACGTCCACGCGGTAGTGTTCGAGGATGTCGCGCCCGAGCAGCAGCGGGTAGTCCATGTGCGAGCGGTCCTCGACGCTGGCGGTCACGGTGTGCTGGGTGCCGCCGATACCGATGACGAGGTCGACCACGGGGCGGGCCTTCCCGCCCTTGAGGCTCCCGGACTTCACGCGCGTCATGCTCTTGATGGGCCCCGCGCCGATTTCGGCGGCGAGGCTCGTGTCGATGCTCGTCCGGGTCGCCCCGGTGTCGGACTTCGCGAGGGTCTGCTGGGAGCCGCTGGTCCCGTTGACGACGACCTCCTCGATGTAGCCGATGATGGGCGCTTCGCCGTCGATGATGGGCGACTCGTTGGGGGCACACGAGGGGACGGAGTCGTCGAGCGTCGCGGACAGTTCCTCGACGCGTGCCTCGTCGACCTCGCCGCCCGCGCGCTCGATTGCGAGCTTCGCGATGTGCGGCGCGGGGCTCTTGCCCGTCGCCTGATAGAGGCCCTTGAAGCCGGCGGTCGGGTTGGCTTCGAGGACGAACCAGCCGTCTTCGCCCTCGACGAGGTCGACGCCGACGTAGTCCATCTCCATCACTTCGGCCGTGTAGAGCGCCGTCTCCCGCGCTTCCTCGGGCATCTCGTCGGTCGCGTTGAGCACGTCGCCGCCGAGGGCGACGTTGGTCCGCCAGTCGCCGTCCGGGGCGTAGCGGTACATCGCGCCGATGATTTCGCCGTCGACGATGTAGACGCGCAGGTCGCGGTGGCGGTCGCCGTCGCGGTCGATGAGCTTCTGCAGGAACGCCTGTCGGTTGCCGACCTTCGGGTTCACGGGCTCGGTCAGGTCGACCTTCCACGTCCCGCCGCCGTGGGTGCCGATGGCGGACTTGTAGACGCCGACGTCGCCGAAGCGCTCGCGGCCCTTGTTCAGCCGGTCGTTCGAGAGCGCGAGGAGCGCGTCGGGCACCTGGATGTTCCAGTTGGCGAGCGTCGCGGCCGTGGCGAACTTGTGGATGGCCGCGAGAACCGCGTCGGGCTCGTTGAGCATCGGTCGGATGCGGTTGAACGTCGTCGCCAGCCCGAGCAGTTCGGCGGGTTCTTCGGTGTTCGACAGGAGCAGTCGATTCGCGATGATGTCCACCTCAGGCTCGACCGTCACCTCGCCGTCTTCGATGCTGACCGCCGCGTTCTCCCGGCGGAGCCACACCGGCTCGTGACCGAGGTCTTCGACCGCGTTGAGGATTGCCTTCGTCTCCTTGCTGTTGTGCAGAGAAAGCACGCCGACACGCACGGCGTCGTTTGTGGTGGACATACTCAGTTGATATCCTCCCGGTTTCAAAGACATGACGGTCGAGAGCCGGCCGCCCGCGGTTCGCGGCCGCGAGGACGGCGTCGGGCGGTCCGTCGCGACCGTTTATAACCCCGGCCCTCCCATCGCATCACATGGCCGACAACGAGGCCTTCACCTACAACGGCGGGAAGGTCGAGCCGGGCGAGACACAGGACATCCGGTACGGCATCTCCGAGACGTATCTCGGCGACCCGGTTCGCATCCCCGTCACCATCATCAACGGGGAGCGGCCGGGGCCGACCGTGTTCCTCTCCGCCGCCGCCCACGGCGACGAACTGAACGGTATCGAGGTCGTCCGCGAGGTGGCCTACGAGTGGGACCTCGCGGACCTCGCGGGCACGCTCGTCTGCATGCCGGTGATGAACGTCCCCGCGTTCCTCGCCCAACAGCGGTACCTCCCCATCTACGACCGTGACCTGAATCGGTCGTTCCCGGGCTCCGAGACCTCGACGGGAGCAAAGCGGATGGCACACCGCATCTACCAGAACTTCATCGCGCCCTGCGACCTCGGCATCGACTTCCACACCTCCACGCGGGGGCGAACTAACATGCTCCACGTCCGCGCGGACATGTCCGACCCCGCCGTCGCGCGACTCGCCAACGCCTTCGGCTCGCACGTCATCATCGACAGTTCGGGGTCCAGCGGGATGCTCCGAACCGAGTCGTCGGCGAGCGGGACGCCGGCCATCACCGTCGAGATGGGCGAGGCCCACCGCTTCCAGCGCGAACTCATCGACGAGGCGCTCGCGGGCGTCGAGAGCGTCTTCGCCGAGTACGGCCTCCGTGGGACCTCGACGGTCAACTGGCCGGGCTGGCGGACCGTCATCTCGGACGAAAACGAGAAGACGTGGCTCCGCGCCGACGCTGGCGGCATCGTCGACATGCACCACGACCGCGGCGCGCTCGTCCACGAGGGCGACCGCATCTGCACGATTACGAACCCGTTCAAGGACGACAACGTCACCGTCGTCGCCCCCTTCACGGGCCTGCTCGTCGGCGTCCTCGAGAACCCGGTCGTCTACCCCGGGAACCCGCTTTGCCACCTCGTCGAACTGAAGGACAAGGTGCGGCGCGTCGTCGAGCGCGAGCAGTCCGGCACCCCCGAGCCGACGCTCTGAGACCGGCCGCCCCGCCCCGAGATATTCGGGGCCCGGCGACTTTTGCCAACCCTCACGAAACTCCATACACGTAAGTTCTATACCCTCCCCTTCCCGACACTCACAAGAGCATGAGTCAGTCTTACAATCGGGGCCTCATCGAGGACTTCAGCAGATGGCGGGAGTTCTCGGCCGGCATGTGGGCCTGGATATTCCACAAGTTCACCGGCTGGGTGCTTGTGGGCTATCTCTTTACCCACATCGCCGTGTTGTCGACGGCCCTCTCGGGCGCGGCGGCGTACACGAACACGATTCAGGCGCTGGAGAGTCTCTTGGTCGTGCGTATTCTGGAAGTCGGGCTGCTCGCGGTGGCGGTGTTTCACATCCTCAACGGACTGCGGCTGCTGTTCGTCGACCTGGGCGTCGGGCTGGAAGCACAGGACAAGAGCTTCTACGCGTCGCTCATCCTCACGGGTGTCATCGTCGTCGCGAGCGTTCCCACCTTCCTCTCGGGGGTGAGCATCTAATGGCGGAGCGATACACGTCCTTCGAGCCGGGCGGCCGGCGGTGGCTCTGGCAGCGGCTGACAGCCGCCTTCCTCGTCGTGGTGCTGGCGTTCCACTTCTTCCTGCTCCACTTCGTCAACCACGCCGACGAAGTGACGTTCGCCCTCTCACAGGCGCGCATGGAGCAGCTGACGTACTTCTCGCTGATGATCCTGTTCCTCGTCACCGCGACGTTCCACGGGGTCAACGGCGTCTACAACGCCCTCGTCAACCAGGGCCTCACGGGCACCCGGAAGACGGCGGTCAAGGCGATTCTCGGTCTCGCGAGCGTCCTCCTCATCGTGCAGGGCGTCCGCACGGCCCTCGCGTGGGCCGGAGGTGTTCCCATCTAATGAGCACGCAAGTTCCCGAAGCAGTCGAAGAGGAATCGGCCACGGAGACGGCGTCCGCCGGCAAGCAGAAGCGCGACGCGAAAAAGCGCGAGCGCGCAGAGCGAGTCCAAGAGCAGCGCGAGGCCGAGGCGGCCGAGAAGGCGCGCTCCGCGGACGACACCTTCCACCTCAAGGTCTTCCGCTACGACCCCGAGGTGCCGGAGAAGCAGGAGCCCCGCTTCGACGACTTCCACGTCCCGTACAAGCAGGGGATGACGGTCCTCGACGCGCTCATGTGGGCGCGGGACCACTACGACTCCTCGCTTACCTTCCGGCACTCCTGCCGGCAGGCCATCTGCGGGTCCGACGCGCTGTTCGTCAACGGGTCGCAGCGACTCGGCTGCAAGACCCAGCTGTCGGACCTCTCGGAGCCGATTCGGGTCGAGCCGCTCCCGCACGCCGACGTGGTCAAGGACCTCGTCGTCGACATGGAGCACTTCTACGACCAGATGGAGTCGGTCGAGCCGTACTTCCAGACGAACTCGCTTCCGGACGGCGAACTCGACGAGCAGCGCCAGACGCGCGAGAACCGCGAGAAGGTCAAGATGTCCACCCGCTGCATCTGGTGTAGCGCGTGTATGTCCTCGTGTAACATCGCCGCCGGCGACAACGAGTATCTCGGTCCCGCGGCCATCAACAAGGCCTACCGCTTCGCCATGGACGAACGCGAGGGCGAGGACATGAA
This sequence comes from Haloferax gibbonsii, assembly GCF_001190965.1. Lineage (NCBI taxonomy): Archaea > Methanobacteriati > Methanobacteriota > Halobacteria > Halobacteriales > Haloferacaceae > Haloferax > Haloferax gibbonsii. The sequence continues at coordinate 2,750,171 of NZ_CP011947.1, read as the reverse complement.
GCAGCGCCGCCTCGAAATCCTCGAACAGGAACACGGCGTCTGGCGCTGTCAGACCCAGTTCTCCTGTACCGAGGTGTGCCCGAAGGACATCCCTCTCACGGAGCACATCCAGGAACTCAAGCGCGAGGCGATTAAGAACAACCTGAAGTTCTGGTGAACTTCCCGGTGAAACCCTGAAGTTCGACCAACCCTACGACACACCCAAACACACCATGTACGAACACGACGTTATCGTAGTCGGCGCGGGCGGGGCGGGCCTGCGCGCGGCGATTGCGGCACACGAGGAAGGGGCCGACGTGGCCATCGTGTCGAAGCTCCACCCGGTCCGAAGTCACACGGGCGCGGCGGAGGGCGGCATCAACGCCGCGCTCCGCGAAGGCGACTCGTGGGAGGACCACGCCTACGACACGATGAAGGGCTCGGACTATCTGGCCGACGCGCCGGCGGCCGAGACCCTCTGTAAGGACAGCCCGAAAGAGACCATCAAGCTCGAACACTGGGGGATGGCGTTCTCCCGTGACGACGACGGCCGCGTTAGCCAGCGACCGTTCGGCGGGCTCTCGTTCCCGCGGACCACCTACGCGGGCGCGGAGACGGGCCACCAGCTGCTCCACACGATGTACGAGCAGCTCGTCAAGCGCGGCATCAAGGTCTACGACGAGTGGCACGTGACCCGACTGGCCGTCTCCGACGAGGAGAAGCCGGAGGACCGGAACTGCCACGGCATCGTCGCCTACGACGTTCAGACCGGACAGGTCGAGGGCTTCCGCGCCCGCAACGGCGTCATCCTCGCCACCGGCGGCCTCGGGCAGGTCTACGACCACACGACCAACGCGGTCGCCAACACCGGCGACGGCGTCGCGATGGCCTACCGCGCCGGCGCGCCGATGGAGGACATGGAGTTCATCCAGTTCCACCCGACGACGCTCCCCTCGACGGGCGTTCTCATCACCGAGGGCGTCCGCGGCGAGGGCGGCATCCTCTACAACGAAAACGGCGAGCGCTTCATGTTCGAGTACGGCTACGCGAACAACCTCGGCGAACTCGCCTCGCGCGACGTGGTCTCTCGGGCCGAACTCACGGAGGTCAACGAGGGCCGCGGCATCGAAGACGAGTACGTCCACCTCGACATGCGCCACCTCGGCGAGGAGCGCATCATCGACCGCCTCGAGAACATCATCCATCTCTCGGAGGACTTCGAGGGCGTCAACCCCCTCGACGCGCCGATGCCGGTCAAGCCCGGCCAGCACTACGCGATGGGCGGCATCGAGACCGACGAGAACGGCGAAACCTGTATCTCCGGTCTCTACGCGGCCGGCGAGTGCGCCTGTGCCTCCGTCCACGGCGGCAACCGTCTCGGCGGCAACGCGCTCCCCGAACTCATCGTCTTCGGCAAGCGCGCCGGCCACCACGCCGCGGGCAAGGACATGGAGGCGGCCAAAATCACGACCGGCAAAGAAGGCGAGTACGAACTCGGCGAGGTCGACTCGCCGGTCGAACTCGGCGAAGCGGGTATCGGTGAGGACGCCGTCGCCGACGGCGGGACGGCGGCGGACGCGGGCGCGTCCGTCTCCGGAGCGGACCTCGTCCAGCGCGCCGTCGAAGACGAGCGCGAGACCATCGACACCCTCCTGGAGCGAGAAGACGGCATCCAGCAGGCCGAGATTCGCGAACGCGTCCAGAAGTCGATGACGCGCAACGTGAACGTCTTCCGCGAGGAGTCGGCCCTCAAGGACGCGCTCCGCGACATCCGCGAGGCGCGCGAACTCTACCAGGACGTGTTCGTGGCCGACAAGTCGCGGACGTTCAACACGGACCTGCTCCAGACGCTGGAGACGCGCAACATCCTCGACATCGCCGAGGCCATCACGCTCGGCGCGCTCGCGCGCAACGAGTTCCGCGGAGCCCACTGGCGCAAGGAGTACCAGGAGCGCCGCGACGAGGAGTGGCTCAAGCACACGATGCTCTCGTGGAACGACGGCCGCCCGGAACTCTGGTACAAGCCGGTCATCCTCGAAGGCGAGGACAAGACGTACGAGCCGAAGGTCCGGAGCTACTGAGTCGACCGCGACTCGTCCGAGTCGCAGACGCCCTTTCTTTCGACGTCGACTCCCGAGCGGTGCACCGACGCGCACAGCGCGCCGAATCGTGCGACCGCGGCCGGAGCCCACCAACGGCTATTTGCCCGCTCGACCCTTACAGCCGCCCGGAAGGGTGGCTCAGTGGTAGAGCACACCGGCGCAGGCCCTCGCGGTCGGTCCGGTGGTTTTCAATGGCTTCGCGTGGTTCGACTCCCGCCCCTTCCGTCTCGGAACCGCGCGCCGCCGGGCCTCGCCGCCCGCCGGCCCGCGACCCGCTCCCTTCGACGACAGTCGAAGTCGGCGGCGTCGAACACCGACAATTATCCGATGTACGTTCGTGACGAATACAACGATTCTCTCGAATTCGGGACGTTCGCGGCCTCACCCCCGACCTCGGTTCTTCGACGATTGTTGTAAGAGAGTTTTATTATCGTCGAAGCAAAGGGGATGACAACGACCATGCAACAGACGGTTCCGACCATCGAAGTCCCCGGCGAACTCGAATCGCCCTCGGCCAAGCTCGTGTACCTCTATCTCACCACGCACGACGGCGCGTCCATCACCGACCTGCAAAACGGGCTGGAGATGAAGAAAATCGCCCTCTACAGCATCCTCAGTACGCTGTCGAAGCGCGGCTTCGTCCGACAGGACGCCGAACGCTACCACGTCGCTCAGTGACGGCTCGGCGAGTCAGTGATTCCTCGGCGACCGCGCCGCCCGGACCTGTGCGCCGTCGCGGACCATATCCTCGCAGTTCGGGCAGACACGCGGATTCTCCATGCCATCGGGAGTGAAGACTCGGGCGTATGCGGGCGTCACGAACGAACCACAGTTCTGACATTCCGGCATGGTATCTAGTATCCTCCATGAATATCACATAAGTTTTCTCCCTAGACGAGTGCGAGAAGGAGGCCGACGAGGAGGAGCGCGAAGATGAGAAGCGTCACGGCGAACATGAATTGATCGGTCCCGTTCATACCGAACACGACGTTCCGGATAAAGATAAAATTCCGTCTCGACGCCGCGTCCCGCTGCGCTCGGCGGGGTTCTCTGATTTTCGACCGCGATAACGAGGGAGGTAGAACTAAATTCATCGCCCCCGTCGGTCCCGTAACGGTCCTCCAATGGAGTTCGTGTACGCGTTATCTGGGTTGTTCGCCGGGCTCTTTCTCGGAGCGGTGGCAGTCGTCACTGCGCTCACGTACACCCCCTACGGCGCGTCGCTGTTCGACACCGCGATAACGGCGCTGACCGGTGTCACGCTCCAACTGGGAAACCTGCTGTTCATCTCGGCGCTCACCGCCCTCGCGTTCGAGGGGCTCGCGATGAGCGGCATCCGGTATCCGGTCGTCGTCCCCGCGGCGTTCGCGTACGTGCTCACTCACGTCACGGTCTACTACTCGTGCATCCGCATCACCGACCTCCAGTCGGAGCCGCTCGACCCCGACGTTATCATCAAGCATAATCCGTTTCGGGCGCTCGTCCTCGGCGTGCCGGGGTCGCTCCTCCTCATTCGGGTCCGGCCGCCCGCGAGGCGGAACTGAAACCGTATCGACGACCCGCGGGCGCGGCTCCGGCTCGCGACGACTGAACGCGGGGCCCGCGTGGGGCGCAAAAAAGGTCGAACCGGCGACAGAAGCCAGGAGTGGGATTTGAACCCACGAAGTCTCGATTACAAGTCGAGTGCATGAACCGCCCATGCTCTCCTGGCGCGTCCGTCGATTACCGGTCCTCCTTTGAGTGTGTATCGTTTCGCATCGATTTCTCCAGTTCGACGCGGTGCGGTCGGTAGCCGTGCCGCCGGTAAAACCGACGGGCGGCGTCGTTGTCCGCCAGCACGTCCAACGCGACGGTATCCGCGCCGGCGTCTCCGAGCGCGGTCTCCGCCGCCGCCAGCAGTCGCGCGCCGACCCCGGCGTCTCGGTACGCCGGGCGGACGAACAGGTTCCGAATCATCCCGCGGGTCGCGTCCTGCTCGTACGCCCCCGCCTCGATGTCGAACATGACGAAACCGACGATGTCGCCCGTCTCCGGTCCCTCCGCGTCGTTCCCGTCGTTCCCGTCGTTCTTCTCGGCCCCATCGGTCCCCTCCTCACGGGCGACGAGCACGCCGTCGGCGGCGACGTGTCGCGCCAGCGCCTCCCGTATCGGCGTCCGATTGGCGTCGGCGCGGAGGTGCGACCCGAACGACCGCTGGTCCGCGGCGAGTTCGACCCACAGGTCGGCGAGGTCGTCGAGGTCGGAAAACGCCGCCGAACTGACGCGCATGGGCCCTGTCGGGGCTCTATCCGCTTTTAAGTGTCGGCGATTCGGACCGAAATCGAGGAATCGCGGCCCTGCGGGGTGCCGAGCGGGGTCAGTAAAGACGACCGATGAAGAAAGATTTATCTATGTTTATCGTCCGCACATATCATGAGGATAGTTATCAATGGGTATTGCCGAAACCTACTCCCGTGGCAGGCAGTTCGCCATCGAGCGTCCGTTCGCGCTCGTCTTGGCGGTCATCGTAGTCGTACTATTCGGTGACTTGCTTCGCGGGTTAGCAACAGGGCAGACGCAGTTTGCCGACATTGGCACGCTGGTCTGGGATGGTCTGATGCGGGGGCTCGTAATCGGCCTCGCGGGCATCGGGTTGTCGATGACGTACAGTATTCTAAACTTCGCTAATTTCTCGCACGGCGACTACATCACAGCGGGGGCCTTCTCGGGGTGGGCAACGACGTACCTCATCGCCGGACTGGGACGCGCCGACATCGGCGCGCTCCTGCTCGTCGGGGCCGGGGGGTCGGTCTACGGCGGGACGCTCGGTATCGGAATGCTCTCGACGCCGCTCGCGGTCGTCGCCGGCATCGTGGTCTCCGGCGGCTTCGCCATCGCGCTGTCGCTCGCGGTCGACCGGACCATCTTCAAACCGATTCGGAACGAGGACGGCATCACCCTCCTCATCACGAGCATCGGGGTCGCGTTCGCGCTGCGCTACCTGATGCAGTTCGTCTTCGGCTCTGACGTGCGCGGTACGACCGCGCAGCCGCCCTCGGTGTCGCTGTACTTCATCGACGGCACGGTCTTCATCAACGCCCACGACATCACGCTTCTCGTGGTCGCCTCGGCCCTGATGCTCGGCGTCCACGTCCTCTTACAGCGGACGAAACTCGGGAAGGCGATGCGCGCGATGGCCGACAACAAGGACCTCGCGCTCATCACCGGCATCTCGACCGAGCGCGTCGTCCGCGCGACGTGGATTATCGGCGGCGGGCTGACCGGCGTCGCGGGGTACATGTTCATCCTCTGGAAAGGGACGCTCGGGTTCAACGACGGGTGGCTCCTCTTGCTTCTCATCTTCGCCGCGGTCATCCTCGGCGGCATCGGCTCCATCTACGGGGCCATCGCCGGCGGCCTCGTCATCGGACTGACGGCGTCGATGTCGGTCCTGTGGATTCCCTCGGCGTTCTCGCGGGCCGCGGCCTTCGTCGTCATGATCGTCATCCTCCTCGTGAAACCGTCCGGGCTGTTCAGCGGGAGGGCGACCGCATGAGCGTCCGCGACGACTTCACCGCCCGCATCCCGGGCGGCGACGCGGGCCTCATCGTACTGGTCCTCCTCGGGACGTACCTCGCGTACGTCCTCGCGGGGTTCGTTCTGGGATACACGCTCCGCGGTCAGCTCAACTCCATCGCGACGCTGACGTTCTACATCGGCGTCTTCGCCATGCTGTCGCTCGCGCTCAACCTCCATTGGGGGTACACCGGGCTGTTCAACATCGGCATCGTCGGCTTCATGGCCGTCGGCGTCTACGTCACGGCAATCGTGACGAAGCCGACGTACGTCGCCGGCGGCGCGGCGCAGGTCGGCGGACTCGGCCTGCCGCTTTGGGTGGGCATCCTCGCCGGCATGACCGCGGCCGCGCTGTTGGGACTCGTGGTCGCGCTCCCGGCGCTTCGGTTGCGGGCCGACTACCTCGCAATCGTCACCATCGCGATGTCGGAAATCGTCCGGTTCAGCTTCCTCTCCGGCGAACTCCAGCAGTTCCAGCTGTTCGGTAACCGCGTCGGCTTCGGCGGTGGGTCGGGTCTCATCCTCGACTTCGCCCCGCCGCTGGAGGCGCTGCTTCGCGGCGTCGGCCTCTGGAACGGATACCTCGGCTTCGTCGACGCCTTCCAGGTCCTCGTGCCGAGGAACCCCAAGCCGGTCGTCGACGGCCTCGTCTACGGGCTGTTGCTCCTCGGGTTCGTCGCGGGTTTCTACTGGCTGCTCAAGCGCACCGGCGAATCGCCGTTCGGTCGCGTGCTGAAGGCCATCCGCGAGGACGAGGACGTCGCGAACGCCCTCGGCAAGAACACCGACCGGTTCAAAATCAAGTCGTTCATGCTCGGCTGTGCGCTCATGGGGCTCGCCGGCATCCTCTGGCTCGTTCCGCAGGGCGCGGTGACGCCGAACTTCTTCCGGCCGCGCGTGACGTTCTTCATCTGGATCGCGCTCATCATCGGCGGGGCCGGTTCGAACACGGGCAGCGTCCTCGGTGGGGCCGTCTTCGCGGCGGTGCTCTACCAGGGGCCGCGGTACTTCCAGAACCTCGTGTCGGCGGTGTTCCCCAACCTCGACTCGCCGTCCGGCTTCGGGCAGGCAATCTCGCCGCTCATCTCGCAGTTCGACCCCGTGCCGTTCCTCCTGTACACGGTCGACAGCATCCGGCAGCTCCAACTGGTCGTGATGGGGCTCGTGCTCATCTGGCTGATGCACAACCGGCCGGAGGGGATGCTCGGCTACCGCAAGGAGACCGCGTCAGTCATCCCGCTGTCGCGGCCGAAGTCGATGACCGCCGACGGCGGCAGCGACGACTCGGTCCGCACCGACGGCGGCGTCGACGCCGCGGCCCAGGGAGGTGAGACCGATGAGTGACGCCGCGGACCAGCCGGTCGAAGACGTGGCGAACAAGGTCGACGAAGACGCGCTCGGCGCGTTCGCCTCCGGCGTCGACACGTCGGTCGACTACCCGCTCCGAGTCGAGGGACTGGAGAAGTCCTTCGGCGGCATCACCGCCGTCGACGGTGCGACCTTCGAGGTCGAAGCCGGGTCGCTCACGGGTCTCATCGGTCCGAACGGGGCCGGCAAGTCGACGACGTTCAACCTCATCACGGGCATGCTCAAGCCCGACGCCGGCACGGTCACGTTCAACGGCGAGGACATCACCGGCGAGGAGCCGCACGAAATCGCCAACCGCGGGATGGTTCGGACGTTCCAAATCGCCCGCGAACTGAGCGAGATGACCGTCCTCGAAAACATGATGCTCGCGCCGAAACACCAGCGCGGCGAGACGCTGTGGCGCTCCGTCATGCCGGGCGTCCGCGACGACGTCCGCGAACAGGAAGAGGAACTCCTCGAACGCGTCTGGGAGGTGCTCGACTTCTTCGACATCGCCCACATCGCAGAGGAGTACGCGGGCAACCTCTCCGGCGGGCAGCGCAAACTGCTCGAGATGGCGCGGGCGCTCCTGACCGACCCCGACATGCTGCTCTTGGACGAGCCGTTCGCCGGGGTCAACCCCACGCTCGAGAAGAAACTGCTCGAACACGTACACGAACTCCGCGAGCAGGGCTACACGTTCCTGCTCGTCGAACACGACATGGACCTCATCATGAACAACTGTGAACACGTCATCGTCCTCCACCAGGGCTCGGTGCTCACGGAGGGGACGCCGGACGAGATTCGGAGCAACGAAGAGGTCATCGAGGCCTACCTCGGGGGCAACGTATGAGCGTCGACGCCAACACCGACGCGACGAGCGGCGCGGGCGTCGAAGGACGCGAGGACGTGCTCCTGCGCGTCCGCGACCTCGACGCCGGCTACGGCGACCTCCAGATTCTCACCGACGTCGACATGGACGTGTTCGACGGCGAGTACGTCACCATCGTCGGCCCGAACGGGGCCGGCAAGTCCACGACGATGAAGTCCGTCTTCGGCCTGACCGCCCACATGGGCGGGACCGTCCGGTTCAAAGACGAGGACATCACCGGGCGTCGACCCGAGGACATCATCCACGTCGGCATCGGTTACGTCCCGCAGAACGACAACATCTTCCCGACGCTGACGGTTGAAGAGAACCTCGAAATGGGCGCGTACATCCTCGACGAGGTGCCGCAGGACGCCATGGAGGCGGTCTACGAGCGGTTCCCCATCCTCAGAGAGCGGAAAGACCAGAAGGCGGGCACGATGTCCGGCGGGCAACAGCAGATGCTCGCGATGGGTCGCGCGCTCATGCTCGACCCCGACCTGCTGCTCCTCGACGAACCCTCGGCGGGGCTCGCGCCCGACCTCGTCGAGGAGATGTTCGACAAAATCGACGAGATTAACGAGGCCGGCACGGCCGTCCTGATGGTCGAACAGAACGCGAAGGAGGCGCTCCGGCGCTGCGACCGCGGTTACGTCCTCGCCAACGGGCAGAACCGCTACATGGACACCGGCACGGCGCTCCTCGAAGACGAACAGGTCCGGCAGGACTTCCTCGGCGGATAGCCCGTCTCGGCGGTCCACGCTATTTTTCCGCCGTCAATCGCAGACGTACTGGAACGACTCGACCGAGAGGCCGCCGTCTCCGTCGTCCGAACCACCCGATGAGCCACCGTCGAGGGTCACTACCGTGTTCGTGTCGTATGAGTGTCTTGTGTCGGTCGTGGGGGTGCGGTGGGAGACGGATGGTAGATGATGAGCGCAACCGCTCGCGTCGGTGGCGACGAAAGAAAAGTCGGGTCTGCCGAGTCGGTCTTAGTTGTCCGGGCCGGAGAGCGCCGTCTCGATGACGGAGGAGTACGACGACTCGCCGATGTTGAACGCGACCTGGTTGTACACTTCGCCGTCGAACGAGTCGCTGAACACGTTCGAGAAGCGCTCCGAGAGCTGCTGGCCGTAGTCGTTGTTGACGTACAGCGTCGAGACCGAACTGACTTCGAGGCGCTCGGCCATGACCTGCGCCATGACGCGGCCCTGCAGGAAGTCGGACGGTGCAGTCCGGAAGATGAAGTCGTTGTCTTCGAGGTTCGAGACGGACAGCGCCGTCGAGGACGGCGAGCAACCGACGATTTCGTTCGGGATGAACGCCTGCTGCGAGACGGGGACGTTCACGCCGGAGGACGCGGACCCACAGACGGACGGAACGCCCGCGGAGACGAGCGACTGCGCGGCGGAGACACCGGCGTCCGGGGACGTCTGGGTGTCTTCGATTTGCGCGTTGACGGAGAGCCCGGCCGGGTTGGCGTCGTTGACCTGCATGACCGGAATCTGCGCGGCCTGAATCATCGGCGCACCGACGGCCGCGAGGTCGCCGGTCTCGGGCAGAAGGATGCCGACCGACATCTCGCGGTCGGAACCGCCCGGACCGCTGTCCGCGGACGGGCCGTTCCCGTCGGGGTTCTCGCCGGCGAACGACTGCGTCTCGACGCTCGACGTGGCGTTGTTCTCGGCGTCGAACTCCCAGATGGCGTACGCGGCTTCCGCCGGGTCGCCGTTCTCGTCGAAGTTGACGGACGAGGACGCGCCCTGGTAGTCGATGTCTTCGCCGTTCGCGGCCGCCTCGACGCCCTCGACGAGGTTGTCCGGTCCGACGGTCATTCCATCGGGGTTCGCCATCCGGCGCATCTGGTCTTTGATGGCCGGGCCGGAGTTCTCCCCGGCGGCGGCGTTCGCCAGCAGCTGAATCGCGACCGAGTCGTAGGTCTGCGACGTGAAGACGCCCGGAGCCGCGCCGTACTCGTCTTCGAACAGTTGATTGAACGTGTCTTGGTTCGGACCGCCAGCGGCGGGTGCCGTCCCGGTCACGTTCGCCATGTCGTTGCCGACCTGTCCGGGCATCGACCCGGAGCGCATCCCGTCGGGCACGAGTATCTCCTCGCTCCCGTCGGACGCGCTGTAGTAGTCACGGAACAGTTGAATACCACTTTCGGGGTAGCCGATGACGACGAGTCCTTCGGGACCGCCGCCACCGCCGCCGCCACCGATGCATCCGGATAAGCCAGTCAAGCCTGCCGCGCCCGCGGCTCCCACTCCCTTGAGGAAGTCGCGGCGTACGATATCACGTACCATGTGAAAGGCAATGGCAACTCCCGCTTATAAAATTTACTCCCTGCGTTTGAAAAGCCATGATAATTGCGACCGACGGCGGTGCGAGAATCGGCTGTGTGAGAACGTCAGACATCGTGCTTTATATACCCAACGCGCCGAAGCCGGAGAACCGCTGCGTTCAAACCCGTTCGCGGGCGTCTTTGGGACAATGACTATCCCGTCGTTCGTTATCGGTATCGCGGGGGGGAGCGGTGCCGGCAAGACCACCGTGGCCCGACTCATCACGGAGAACGTCGGCGAGTCCGTGACGCGGATTCCGATTGACAACTACTACAAAGACCAGAGTCACCTCGAGATGACCGAGCGCGAGCAGGTGAACTACGACCACCCCTCGGCGTTCGAGTGGGACCTCCTGTACGAACAGCTCTCGGAACTGCTGGAGGGGAGAGCGGTCGAGATGCCGCAGTACGACTTCGAGATACACAACCGGAAGCCCGAGCGGAACACCGTCGAACCGACCGACGTCATCATCCTCGAGGGGATTCTCGCGCTCTACGACGAGGACGTAAACGAGATGCTCGACCTCCGGCTCTACGTCGAGACCGACGCCGACGTTCGCATCCTCCGGCGCATCCAGCGGGACGCAATCGACCGCGGACGCGACCTCCAGGGCGTCATCGACCAGTACCTCTCGACGGTCAAGCCGATGCACGAGCAGTTCATCGAGCCGACGAAGAAGCACGCGGACCTCATCATTCCCGAGGGGGCCAACAGCGTCGCCGTCACGCTGCTCGAAGAGAAAGTCCAAGCGGAAGTCGAAGGCGACGAGACGCGCACCTGGGAGCGCGACGCTATCGAACGGAAAGTCCAAGAGCGGACCTCGTCCCGCGGGCCCGACAACTAACGCGGCGTCGCGGGTCGAAAATCGGGGCCTCGAAGATTACGCGTTCTTGCCGGTGACGAACTGCGCTGCGCCCTCGTAGAACCAGAAGTCGTTTTCGCGCATCGCCTTGCCGACTGCCTTGTGCAGTTCGACGAAGTCGCCGAACTCCTCGCCTTCGACGTGCTCGAAGATGTCCGCGAGCGAGACGACGCGCTCGTAGTCGAGTCGGATGGGGTGGTCGCCGAACTCCTCGACGAACTCCGCTTTGTTCAGCGGGAAGTCCTCGTCTTCGTCGATCTTCTTCGCGATGACTGCCTGGCCGTACTTGCGTCCGCCTTCGCTCCCCTCTTCGCCGTCCGGGTCGTGTGGCCAATCCATACCCGAGTGTTGGCAGGCCGATTCAAAGCCGTTACGCATTTGTGGGAATTTGTCACGCGGAACGTCGCGGTCGAGTCGCCCTCGCCTCTTCGTGTCGCTTGCTACCGATGAACAAGAAATATACGCGTGGCACGCCATCGTTCTTGGAGTCATGCGAGCGACCGAGCGGCCGACGTTCGAATCCGAGGCCAGCAAGCTGATTTACGAGTACGTCGAGCGGCACGGGACCGCGAAACGGAACGTCCTCCTCGACGTCGCGCCCGTCTCGTCCGACGAGTTTAGAACCGAACTGGAGCGACTGAAATCCCGCGGTTATCTCCAAGAAGACGGCGGCACCCTCCAGTTGGCGCTCGACGTGGGCGCTATCGAGGAACACGAGACCGACGCGGGAATCGTCACCATCCGACCCGCCCGTCAGCGCGACTTCGAGGGTCTGGTCGACGCCATTCGCGACGTGACGTCCGAAGAGACGTACGTCGTCGCCGAGACAATCGCCGAACAACTCCTCTACGACGAGGCGGTCACGCGCCACAACCGGGTGGAGTCTCGGGTGTTCTTCGTCGCCACCATCGGCGAGGAGGTCGTCGGCTGGACGCACCTCGACCTCCCGCAGGTGTCGCGCATCCGCGAGACCGCCCAGCAGACCGTCGGCGTCAAGGGAGAGTACCGCGGTTCGGGCATCGGCAGCCTCCTGCTTCGCCGCGGCCTCGACTGGGCCGAAGCCAACGGCTTCCGGAAAGTGTACAACAGCGTTCCGATGACGAACGACCGCGCGCTGGAGTTCCTCGGCGACCACGACTGGGAGACCGAGGCGATTCGCAGGGACCACTACACTATCGGCGACGAGCACGTCGACGAAGTGATGATGGCGTACCGGTTCTGAGCGGGTCGGCGGCGGTGGGTCGGTTTTTGTGGGGCCGTTGGTGTTGAGCAGTACGTGCGGTGGGACTGGGATTTGAACAACGCCGAGACGGTCCCTCGCTCCGCTCGGGCTGCGACTCGTCTCGTTCAAATCCCAGTCCGTCTCCGATTTCCACTCTCAGGGTCGCGTAGTAATCAAGTTGTTATACAAAGTGGCTACGGGGGTTGGGGCGTACTACCCCGTCAAGATTACAGAGCGGACGGGTCCCATACTCCACGTTGGTGGGTGTGGATTTCACCGCCCTCTCTATCGTGCTAATCTCTGTTTTTATAGTGGGTGTAGACTGCAAATACGATACCACCGATACCCACTGCAATACTAAGTTGTATTGCCCCACCGACGACACCGAGAGTTAATCCGATTGCTGCAACACTGAGTACTAACTCTGAACCTGTAAACAAGCGAATGACCAAGCGTTTGAGGTCTGAAACGAGACGAGTTTTCATCGGCGTTTCACCCGTATATGCGGAGTCCATCTGCTTTGCGAGGGCAGAAAACTGGGTTTCAGAGGGATTTGCTACTGCTTTCGAGAAACCTTGCATGAACGACGGGAATGTTTCATGAAATTCTTCCGATATGTATTCGGGCTTGTCGGCTTGAGTTATTTTTTGCAGATACCTGGCTGTCCCTTGGTATCTCTTTGTGTCAAGCCTCTCAAGACTTCTCTTGTCAAAATACTCCGTAGCATTCTCAATCCTACTGAAGATTGGTTCAAGATTATCTTCGTCTTGTCTGTAACGCTCAAAGGCTGAAGCAAGTTCGTGATATGCTACTTTCTCTCTAGAGATGTCGGATAGAATCCTTGCAGCAGATGAACCGATTGATAACAAAAAGATACCTCCCATGACGAGAACTGCGGCAAAGGCAGATATATCCACCCAGGGTTCAGACCCCGACCCCCCAAATCTGGTTATGGCGACTAAAACAACAGTAAACAGAATCATCAACCCAATGGTGGCAGGTAAAAACCAACGGTCTGCCCAATCTTGGTACTGTTTATAGCCTTTATACTTGTCAACACGCTGTTCGTCCAGTTTATTCACTTGAATAAAATCTTGGACAACATCATGTTCCGACCGGTCTACAACGATTCGCTCGTCCTGGGAGGAGTCTATCACAAAAAACAGTAGTTTCTGTTCTGAATTAATGTTTTCGCAGAACCATATCTATAGTATAGCCAGGCCCGATTAGCCCTGATGCCACCGTACCCAGGATTTATCACCGTGAGTCAAGGTCATGTGGGTGTGAACACCACGGGCTCGAATCCCGCGACACTCTATAATCGCCAGACAAGGCTGTAAGGAGTGTTGTTCGCGTCAGAATGCGGTGGGACTGGGATTTGAACCCCACTCGCTCCGCTCACGTCGTTCGCGTCGCTCCCTGCTTCAAATCCCAGTCTGTCTCCGCGTCACACGTTCACCGGAGACGCGCAGCTAAACCTGCGCGTCTCGGTTCTCTGAGAATGCGGTGGGACTGGGATTTGAACCCAGGATTCCGTGAGGAAACCTGCTTTCAAGGCAGGCGCGTTAGGCCACTCCGCCATCCCACCTTCGCACGACAGTTTTGAGTCGGATACCTAAGTGTTGTCGCTTCGCTCAGTCGCGGACGAGTTCCAACACGCCGTCGGTCGGTTCGACCCGAAGCCCCCTCTCGAAGACGAACGTCGTCGTGTGCTCGGGGACGACCCGCTCCGACTCGACCCGCGAGCGGAGCATCGGCACGACCGTGGCGAGGTCCGCGCCCGTTTCGAGGACGGGAAGCATCGGGACGTAGTCGAGGCCGTGGCCCGCGTCGTCGGCGCGCTCGGCGAGCGTCTCGACTTCCGGCTCCGCGTAGGCGTCGGTGAAATCGATGGGGTCGAGGAAGCCCGAGAAGTAGACGCGCCCTTCCGTCGAGGGGCCGAGGACGACGGGCGTGCTCCGGAGCTTCATCGCCGCGCTGTCGATGTGGGTGCGCCCGAGAAGCGGCGCGACCGGGCGGACGATAGCGGCCGAGTGGACCTCCTCCTCGTTGAGGAGATGCGAGACGGTGTTGCCCGCGCGGGCGGAGAACGACGAGCCGACCTGCGGTTCGAACCGCACGCCGTCGGTGCCGCCGAGGGCGTCGGCGACGACGCTCCGAATCTCGGCCTCCGAGTCGTGGTCCCCGGCGAACTCGTCCGGGAGGTCGTCCTCGGTACGGTAGTTGACGAGGAGGTCGCCGCCGGAGCGCTCGACGGCGATACAGGCGTCTTTGAGCATCGCGGCGTAGAGCTCCGCGGCTTCGGCTTCGGTGAGCGGACTCGTCTCCGCGAGTTCCGAAAGCACCAGTCCCGGCCGCGGCGGTTCGGCGAGTACGGCGATGACCGTCATACCCTCCCCTCGCGCCGGGGAACCCTTGAACCCGCCGCTTGTGACCCGTCGAATCGGGGGGCCGCGGGGACGGAACGCTCCGCGCGCCGTCCCGTTTCAGCGACTCTGCCGACCCTTCGTCTGCCGGTAGTCCCGGCCGAACACCGACTCGCGGACGTGTTCGACGAACGCCTCGGCGTCGGCGTCGGTCAATCGCTCCGGCTCCTTCATCGGGACGAGTTCGAAGCCGCGGCCGCGGATGGTTGTCGCGTGCTCCGCGTCGACGTCGAAGCTGTCGGCCGCGCGCGTGGTGTAGTCGAACGCGAGCGCCTCCAGCGCGGCCTGCCCGACGGGGACGATGATGTGCGGGTTTATCATCCGAATCTCCGCGTTCAGGTAGGGCTCGCAGGTCGCGACCTCGTCGTCGGTCGGCCCGCGCTCGGGGTGGCGACAGCGCGTGAGGTACGTGAAAAAGACGTTCTGCACGTCCGGCTCGTCGGCGTCCGGTTCGGACCGGACGAACCCGAGGTCGCCGAGGATGCGCTGGACGCGCTGGCCGGCCTCGTCGCCGGTGAAGGGGACGCCCGTCCGCTCCGCGGCCGCTGTCGGAGCCTCGCCGACGAACAGGAACTCCGCGCCCACGTCGCCGTAGCCGTGGACGACCTGCTCGCGCGTCTCGCAGAGCGCCGAGCAGTTCGTGCAGTCGGTGTCCATCGAGAAGGGGTTCCGGAACTGGCGTTGGTGTGCGTCCACACCCTCGAATTCGGCTCCGGAACCAAAACCCGCCCGGTCCGCGCAGATAATCGAGTCGCACCCTCGCTGGCGGGGGGCAACCGAGTCGGCGAGTGCGTGGTGAAAGTGAACACGGGGCGAATCGGAGGAGACGCGGGCAAAGAGGGCGCAGTCGCTCGAATCACGGAATCGAGAAAAGCGGAAGTGAACCGAGCGGAGGCGAACGCGAGTCGGACGGTCGGGGGTGGTTCGGCAGTCGGGGGAGTCAATTCAGCGGTCGATACCGCCCTGCGCCTTGATGTCCATGATGTGGCGGACGTTCAGGTAAATCTCCTCGGGCGAGGTGTCGCCGTCGGGGTCGTAGAGGTCGCTGACGCGGTAGAGGATGGCCGACACCTGGCGGCTCTCGGAGGACTCGCCGTAGACGTCGTCGGCGATGTCGCGGAGGAACGCGACGCGTTCGGGGTCCGCGGGGAAGTCGGCGTCCGAGTCCGGAGCCATCTCCCAGTCGACCTCGTCGGGGTCCGCCTCTGGGCTCGCATCCGCATCGGCGTCCCCGCCCGCGTCGGGCCGTCCGTCGTCGCTCATCGCTCGCTGACGGTCCGCCGCTGGACGACGCCGACCATGTCGGCGATGTTCTCGGTCATCACGCGGAACGCGTCGGCCGTCTCGTCGCCGTCTTCGAGGACGATGGGCCTGCCGCCGTCGCCGCCCTCGCGGACGGCCGGGTCGAGCGGGAGCGCCCCGAGGAACGGCAGGTCGTTCGACGCGGCGAACTCGCGGCCGCCGCCCGCGCCGAAGATGTCGTGGCGGTTCCCGCAGTCGGGACACCGGAACGTGCTCATGTTCTCGACGATGCCGAGGACGTTCGTGTCGTGCTTGCCGAACATCCGAAGTCCCTTGTTGGCGTCGTCGAGAGCGACGTTCTGCGGGGTCGTGACGATGACCGCGCCCGTGAGCGGGAGCGTCTGAAGGATGGACAGTTGGGTGTCGCCCGTGCCCGGCGGGAGGTCGAGGACGAGGTAGTCGAGGCTGCCCCACTCCACGTCCTCGACGAGCTGGGTGAGAAGCTGGTGGACCATCGGGCCGCGCCAGATGACCGGGTCGTCGTCGCCGACGAGGAAGGCCATCGACATGAGCTTCATCCCGTACTTCTCCGGCGGGACGATGGTCTGGTCTTGGGTCGCCTGCGGCGCTTCCTCGGCGGCGACCATCCGCGGGACGTTCGGCCCGTAGATGTCGGCGTCGAACAGGCCGACGCGTGCGCCGAGCTTCGAGAGGCCCGCCGCGAGGTTCACGGCGACCGTCGACTTCCCGACGCCGCCCTTGCCGGAGGCGACGGCGATGATGTTCTTCACGCCGGGGAGGACCTCCTCGTCGGGGTCGCGGTCGCTCGGAATCTTGGCGGTGAGGTCGGCCTCCAGTCCGTCCTCGGCGAGGACCTCGCGGATTCGACGGCCGATGTCCGTCTCCGCCGGGGAGTACGGGGCACCGAGCGCGAGCGAGATGCGGGCGGTGTCGCCGTCGACCTCGACGGCGTTCACCAGTCCGAGCGAGACGATGTCGTCTCCGAGTTCGGGGTCCTCGACCGCACGCAAGCGGTCGCGTACGTCGGCTTCGTCCATGTCCGTCACTCCGGCGGTGCGGCCGATAAGAGTTTTGTAAGGGCCCGTCGCGCAGTGACGGACGCGACTGACGACCCGTCCCACCGCGGGTCGCGCCGGATTCTGACCGACTGCGGAGCGTCGTCGACCCGTGCGGCTTCGGGGCTCGCTGTCTTGACCGCCACCGGGTTCGGGATGCGGCGGTCGTAACCCAATCCAGTTACGCCGACCCAGTCATCGACAGCGAATTTATCAACGTACGCTCCCAGGATTCGGTATATGGTGCTGGTGGACGACTTTGGCCGCGAGGTAACCGGCGTTCGAATCTCTCTGACCGACCGGTGTAACTTCGACTGCGTCTACTGTCATAACGAGGGCTTGGGCGACACGCGCGGGCCGATGGACCCCGCGGACGAGGAGATGAGCACTGACGACGTGGTCCGTTTTCTCGAAGTCGTCGAGGAGTACGGCGTCGAGAAGGTGAAGTTCACCGGAGGCGAGCCGATGCTCCGCTCGGACCTCGAAGAGATTATCCGCCGGACGCCGGACTCGATGGAGACGTCGCTCACCACCAACGGGACGTTCCTCGGCGACCGCGCCGAGGACCTCGTCGCGGCCGGACTCGACCGCGTGAACGTCTCGCAGGACGCCCTCGACCCCGAGGCGTTCGCGCAAATCACCAAGTCCGGCGCGTACGACAAGGTGATGGAGGGCGTCAAGGCCGCAGTCGACGCCGGACTCACGCCCGTGAAGCTCAACATGGTCGTGTTCACGAAGACCGCGGGCCACGTCGAGGAGATGGTCGAGTACGTCGCCGAGAACGAGGGGCTACAGCTCCAGCTCATCCAGTACATGCCCGAACTGACGGGCCGCCCGGAGTGGAACATCGACATCGAGCGGGTCCACCGCTGGCTGGCCGACCTCGCCGACGAGGTGGAGGTCCGCGACATGCACCACCGCCGCCGCTACTACGTCGGCGAGGGAATGGTCGAAATCGTCGACCCCGTGGAGAATCCCGAGTTCTGCGCCAACTGCCACCGCGTGCGCGTAACACACCAAGGATACCTCAAGGGCTGTCTCAACCGCAACGACGACCTCCGTCCGATGGGCGAGATGACCCGGGAGGAAATCCGCGAGACGTTCGAGGCGGTCGTCGCCAACCGCGTGCCGTACTACGGCGAGTACCTCGTCCGCGACGGCGACGACGGCTGGACCATCAACGAAGAGTACATCGGGGCCTGAGCGGCGACCGTCCCGACGCGCGAGCTTTTCTCTTCTGACGACTTTTCGGAGCCCATGACTGTCATCGTCGAGCGCGTGGTCCTCGCGACGGACGGAAGCGAACCCGCGAGAACGGCCGCGACCCACGCGCTGTTTCTCGCCCGCGTCCTCGACGCGCCGCTCCACGTCGTCTCCGCGACCGGCACGTCGCCGGCCGCCGCCGAGACCGCCGAACCGTCCGTAAGCGCCGCCTTCGAAGCGGAGGAGGCCGTCAGCGCGGTCGTCCGTCGTGCGCTCCTCGCGGACGTCCGAGCGACCTCGGAAGTCGCCGACGGTCCGGCCGCGACCGTAGTGGAGCGCGCCGTCGGCGAGGGAGACCTGCTCGTCCTCGGGCGGCGCGGACAGACCGGTTCCGGTCGGTTTCTCGTCGGGTCGGTCGCGGAGCGGCTTCTCGGCGCGCCGCCGGTCCCGACGCTCGCGGTTCCGGCGGCGGCTACCGACCCGGACTACCGGACGGTTGCGCTTCTCGCGGACGGCGAGTCGTCGTCGGGATCGGCTGCGCCGCTCGCCCGCCGCATCGCCGCGGCGACCCGCGCGACGCTCCAACCGCTCGCCATCGTAGACGGCCGCGATGCCGCAATCGCGTCGCCGGAGACTCTCCGAGCCCTCGAAGCCGAGGCGCGAACCCGACTGAACGACGTCGTCGCCGCGGCCGCGAGAGACGCCGTCGAATCCGGCGGAACCGTCCGAACCGGCGAGCCCGCGGCCGAACTGCTGGCGCACGTCGAACGGGTGGGGGCCGACGTGGTCGTCGTCGGCGTCGGGGGGTCCGGCGGCGAAAACCGACGACCCTGGCCCACGGAACACCGCGCCGGCGGGGTCGTCGCCAGTCGGGTCGTCCGCCACGCGGAAGTTCCGGTCCTCGTCGCCCCGAGCGTGAGCGACAGTGTAAAACGCTGAACTAGTTTTTAGAAGTTCCATTCAATTTATACGTCCCCACTACTCAGGGTAGCGTGTTGATTGTACGTTCAGTCAGCCGGCGTTCGGCGTGGGCGTACGACCGCGTTCGTCTCTCCCCCATCCCCACCGGCGGACGCGATTCAACATCCGAACCCCACCACCCCCTCTACACTCCATGAAACTCTCACGTGCACTTGTGGTCTTGCTGGTCGTCTTGGTCGCCGTACCGAGCCCAGCGATGGCCGGTATCGTCGGCGAACCGAACCTTCAGGCGTACGCGCCGAGCAACAAACTCGTTCCCGGGCAGGAGACCTCCCTGAACGTCGTCGTGACTAACTACGGCGGCGACAGCGAGTACCGGAAGTTCTCCTCGTCGGAGAGTTCGGGAACGCTGAGCGACCAACAGCGCTCGGCGCTCGAAGCCCAGGTCAAATCGACGCGGAACGTCAGGCTCACACTCGAATCCGGTGAGGCGCCGGTCGAGGTGAACACCGCGACGCTCCCGGTCGGCGACATCCCGCACGCGACCCAGCGGGACGCCTCGTTCTCCGTCTCGGTCAAGGAGAACGCCACGCCGGGGACCTACGAGATGACGCTCGTCGCGAAGTACGAACACGACTCGTCCGTCCGCGACGACGGTGACGTGAAGAACGAAGAGGAGAAGACCGAGAAGATTCCCGTGACCGTCGTCGTCGAGCAGGCCCCGCGCTTCGAGGTCGTCTCCGTGAACACGACCGCGCAGGTCGGCGGCAGCGGGACGACCACCGTCACGATGCGCAACGTCGGGTCGCTCCCCGCGTTCGACTCGTCCGTCACCGCGACCTCGCAGAACCCCTCGATAACGTTCGGTCAGTCTGCCTCCGCGACCCGGTACGCCGGCTCGTGGGGCGTCAACGAGACGCGCCGGCTCGAATACGAGACGAGCGTCGCGTCCTCCGCCGCCGTCCAGCAGTACGCCCTCTCGCTCGGCGTGAGCTACGAGGACGAAGACGGCGTCGCCAAGCAGTCGAAGAACATCGCCACCGGCGTGAGGCCGGTGGCCGAACAGGAGTTCTCCATCGACGCCGAGCAGTCGACGCTCCGCGTCGGCCGCGAAACCACCGTCAGCGGAACGCTCACGAACGACGGCCCGCAGACGGCCCGCGACGCCGTGCTCACTATCTCCTCGAAGTCGCCGAACACGAACATCAAGGAGACCGAGTACGCGCTCGGCACCCTCGACGTCGGCGAGTCCTCGGACTTCTCGTTCTCGGTCGAAGTGACCGACTCCGCGGACGCCGGCCAGCGGCAACTGAGCTACACGGTCGAGTACCGCAACTCCGAGGGCGACACCCAGCAGTCGAAGGCCCTCTTGATGAACGCCGAGGTGAAACCCAAGCAGAACCTCTTCGGCGTGACCACGAAGAACGGGAGCATCGAGGCGGGCGGCTCGCAGACCGTCACGCTCGTCGTGACCAACAACGGCGACGAGACCTACCGCAACATCGACGCGAAGGCCTTCGCCGACAGCCCGCTGACGCTTAACGACGACACCGCGTTCATCCAGGAGCTCGAACCCGGCGAGTCGACCGAGATTCCCCTCGAACTGAGCGTCGGTTCCTCGGCCAACCCGAAGGCCTACTCCTTCGACATCGACTTCCAGTACGAAAACGAGGACGGCGAACGCAAGCTCTCTGACCAGTATCCGGTCGCCATCGACGTCACCGAATCGAGCGGCGGCGGCGGCCTCTCGACGCCCCTCGTCGGCGGTCTCATCGTCGTCGGACTCGGCGTCGTCGGCTTCCTCTGGTACCGCCGCTAACCGCCCCACTTTCCCCCCACAATGATAGACTACGAAGTGTACGTCGACCGCCTCGGCGGGTTCATCGTCGAGAACCCCGGGAGAGTCGTGGCGCTGTTCTTCGTGCTGACGCTCGTCTTCGGGGCCGGTCTCGGAAACATCTCGACCGACTCCGGTACCTCGCAGTTCACCGAGGACTCGCCCGCACAGGAAGCGCTCGACGACGTCAACCGGGAGTTCTCACCCGCGTTCGAGACGAGTTCGGGGAGCACCCAACTCATCCAACGGGACGATAACGTCCTCTCGAAACCGGCGATGCTCGACATGTTGCGGCTCCAAGAGCGCATCTTGAGCCGCCCCGACCTCCGGGCGACCTCCGCGTCGAGCGTCGCGTCCACGGTCGCCCAGACGCTCGACCCGTCGGCGACGACCATCGACGAACAGATAGGCGCGCTCGAATCGGCCTCGCCGAGCGAGGTCCGCGCCGCGGCCAAGCAGGCGACCGCGAGCCCGCAGGTCTCGTCGCTCCTGAGCGACGACTTCAACCGCCAGTCCGTCGAGGCCTCCTCGACCATCGGCGTCGTGAGTCACGAGGTCCCCGGCCTCTCGTCGAGCGCCGGTACCTCCGGAACCAGCCCGATGACGGGCATCCAAGAGGAGATTCAGACGATGACTTCCGTCTCGAACAGCGACATCCGCGTGTTCGGGAGCGGCATCATCTCCGGCGAGTTAGGCAACGTCATCGCCGACTCGCTCCTGCTCGTGGTTCCGGCGGCGGTGCTCCTCATCTTCGGGTTCCTCGTCGTCGCCTACCGCGACCCCATCGACCTGCTCCTCGGCGTCGTCTCCCTCGTCATCGCCGTCGTCTGGACGTTCGGCTTCATGGGCCTCGCGGGCATCGCGTTCAGCCAGATGCTCATCGCGGTGCCGCCGCTGTTGCTCGCGGTCGGTATCGACTTCGGGCTCCACGCGGTGAACCGCTACCGCGAGGAGCGCGTCAAGGACATCTCGCCGGTCCCCTCGATGCGGACCACCATCAAACAGCTCTCGGTCGCGTTCTTCATCGTCACCGGCACGACCGTCCTCGGGTTCCTCGCGAACGCCACGAGCGACCTCGCGCCCATCCGCGACTTCGGTCTCGTCGCGGCGGTCGGCATCATCTTCACGTTCCTCGTCTTCGGGGTGTTCCTCCCCGCGGCGAAGCTCTACGCGGACGAACTCCGCGAAAAGTACAACGTGCCCGAGTTCGCCTCCGACCCTCTCGGAAGCGAGGGTGGCATGCTCGCGCGGGTCCTGTCGGGCGGCGTCGTCGTCGGGCGGAAGGCCCCGCGGGCGTTTCTCGTGGTCATCCTGCTCACGACGGTCGTCGCGGGCGCGTACGGGACCGGCGTCGACACGACGTTCTCCCAGGAGGACTTCCTCCCGCCGGAGGACCAACCCGCCTACCTCCAACAGCTTCCCGAGCCGTTCAAGCCCGGCGTCTACACCGTCACGAAGGACCTGAACTACCTCGAAGACAACTTCGAGAGCACGCAGGGTGACAGCGTGACGATATACGTCGAGGGACAGTTACGACAGGACTCGTCCCTCGAGATGATTCACCGCAACGGCGAGGACCCGCCGGAGTCGTTCGTCACGGACGACCGCCGCGCGGAGGCGACGAGCATCGTCACGGTCATCCAGAGCTACGCTGAGCAGGACCCCGAATTCGCCGCGCTCGTCGCCCGGAACGACGCCGACGGTAACGGCGTCCCCGACGACAACCTCGAGACGATATACGACGAACTCCTCAGTTCGCCGGTATCGAACCAGGCGTCGTCGTACATCACGGAGGACTACCGGCAGACGCGCATCGTCTACACCGTCGAGGGCGACGCCACGCAGGACGAAATCGTCGCCGACGGGAAACTCGTCGCCGAGCGCCTCCGCATGGACGCCACGGCGACCGGGAGCACCGTCGTGTTCAAAGGCGTCTCCGACACGATCTTGCTGTCGGCCATCGAGAGCCTCACCGTCGCGCTCGCCGCGACCGCGCTGTTCTTGGTGGTCATCTACCAGCTCCTCGAAGGGCAGTGGACCCTCGGCGTGGTGAACCTCGTGCCCATCGTCGTCTCCATCGCGCTCCTCGCCGGGACGATGCGCTATCTCGGTATCCCGCTGAACGCGCTGACGGCGACGATTCTCTCCATCGCCATCGGGCTGGGTATCGACTACTCGGCCCACGTGGTCCACCGGTTCGCCGACGAGTACAACGCCGAAGGTCACGACCTCG
Source organism: Haloferax gibbonsii (assembly GCF_001190965.1). Taxonomy (NCBI): domain Archaea; kingdom Methanobacteriati; phylum Methanobacteriota; class Halobacteria; order Halobacteriales; family Haloferacaceae; genus Haloferax; species Haloferax gibbonsii. The sequence continues at coordinate 2,726,953 of NZ_CP011947.1, read as the reverse complement.
ACGAGGCGCTTCGGCTGACCGTCGGCGGGACCGGGGGCGCGCTCACCGGGAGCATGCTCACCACGACCACGGGACTCGGCGTCCTCGCCATCGCCATCACGCCCGTCCTCGGTCAGTTCGGGGTCGTGACCGCGCTGAGTATCTTCTACTCGTACCTCACCGCGCTCCTCGTCACGCCCTCGGCCATCGTCCTGTGGGAGCAGTGGACCCAGCAGGACACCGCCACCGCGGCACCAACGTCCCCCTGACGCATCGCCTTCCAACCCCCACGCTGACGCATCGCCTTCCCAAATTCAGTTTGCCCCTGCCCCGGCCCCCACGCCCGCATCGCTCGCAGACCAGCCCACACGGACGAACCGCACGCCAAACAGCCCGCGAGGAACCGCGCGTCGAACAGCCCGCGACGAATCGCACGCGACCCGCCCACGACTCCCACGACACACCACGAACGGAACCCTCATGAGCGAGAATCAATCGAGTCCACGTATGTCCGCACTCACGAAGCTCCGTCCCTGGCTCGCCGCGATACTCGGACTGATATTCACCGGGTTCGGCCACATCTACCTGCGTCGCTGGCGGCGGGCCGCCATGTGGGTGCTCCTCGTTCTCGCGGTGGCCGCGCTGTTCGTTCCTTCGGGGACGCTCGAGGCGTTGGACGCCGCCGAGACGATGTCCCCCTCGGAGTTCACCTCGGTTCTCACGGAGCTGTTGCCCCTCCTCGCGGTGAGCTTTGCGAGCGTCCTCGACGCGTTCGTCATCGGCTTCCGGCAGGCCGCCGAGGCGCAGGCGCAGGCGGCGCGCTCCGCCGTCGACGACGCCGACGACTCGGCGGCGGCCGTTTCCGACCCCGACTCGGACGCCGTCACGTGCCCCGAATGCGGCCGCGAGGTCGACGCCGACCTCGACTTCTGTCACTGGTGTACCACTCGCCTCGACGAACCAACTGACGACTGAGAATCCCAACGAGACACATCATGGACGACGACCGAATCGACACCGGCCGAAGCGAGACCGAGCAGGCGATTATGGACGCCACGCTCCGGGCGCTCGCGAAACACGGCTACGCTGACCTCTCGATAAAGAACATCGGCACGGAGTTCGAAAAGAGCACCTCGCTTCTGTACTACCACTACGAGAACAAAGACGAGCTGCTCCTCGCGTTCCTCGACTACATCATCGACCTGTTCGTCGAGACCATCGACCCGGAGGCCGACGACCCCGACGCCGAGCTTCGGGAGTTCGTCGAGTACGTCCTCCCCCCGGAGGGCGACCTTTCGACCTGCGAGTCGGTCCCTCCCGGCGTTCCGGAGCCGGTCGCGGACAGCGGCAGCGTCGACCCGTTCCAGCGGGCCATCTTCGAACTCCGCACGCAGACCGTCCACGACGAGCAGTACCGAGAGAAGTTCCGGCGCATGGAGACGCACATGGTCGAGACGGTCGCGACGCTCATCGCTCGGGAGATGGAGTCGGGCCACTACCGCGAGATGAACGCCGAGATGATGGCCGAGAACCTGATGGCCTTCCTCTTTCGGAGCCTGGACGTGCGCGTCACCGGGACGCGGCTCGAATCAGCGTACGCGATGCGCGACTCGGTGTACTTCCTCCTCGACAACGTGATGCCGAAAGGGAGCCACCCGGGCGAGGCCGCCGCACGCGACGCCGACGGTAACGACACGGATTACGACGCGTAACCGGCGTCGCCACCGTGCCGAACCGACTCCTCACCGCTCGTCGTTCTCGACGAAGTCGACGACCGCCTGCGCGCCCTGAAACCCGTCGGCGAGGCGGTCGACGAGTTCGCCGTCCTCGAACAGGAGGAGCGTCGGGACGCTCCGAATCGTGTACCGTTCCGCGACCGACATGTCCGTCTGCGGATTTATCATCGCGACGACCACGTCGGTCGCCTTCGCGACGTTGCCCAGCACCGGCTCGATGCTCTGACACAGCGTGCAGCCCTTGGTGTAGATGTCGAGGAGGACGCGGTCGTGTTCGGCCACGAGGGCGTCGAGCTCTTCGACGGTCTCGATTCGGACCGGCTTCGTCGCCTCAGGAGCGGACTCTGTCGAACTCATTGACCAGAATACGTAACCGTAGTTATTATGATTTTGGTGAGATTGTGTAACACCCCACAGTTCGCCGGCGAGCGACGGTGACTCGGGGTCTCACGCGAGGTCCCTTTCGTGATGTTTAAGTAATGCCCCCGTCTCGTAACGGATGCAATCGATGTAGGGGAATGTCGTCCCCGAGTCCGGAAGGGCGAAACTAACACGAACGAAGTGTTGCGGTAGCCAAGCCTGGCCCAAGGCGCTGGGTTGCTAACTCAGTGGCGTCAAGCCCCCGGGGTTCGAATCCCCGCCGCAACGCTCACAACACGACTTCCAAAGTCATGAGTGCAGAAGAACCACAGGACGGCTCTCCGGAGGAGGAAGAGGACCTCCGTTACTTCATCCGAATTGGTCAGACCGACCTTGACGGAACGAAGACGGTAGAGCGCAGTCTGACGGACATGAAGGGTATCGGCAAGCGCACAGCGCGCATCATCGCCGACGCCGCGGAAGTGAACCGAACGGCGCTGTTCGGTAAGCTTCCCGAAGACGAGATCGACTCCGTTGTCGATGTCGTCGAGAACTTCGAGGACCACGCCCCCGAGTGGATGGCAAACCGACGGAAGGACTTCTTCTCCGGTGAGACCGACCACATCACGGGTTCGGACCTCGAAGAAAAGCGGCGGCATGATATCAACCGCATGAAGATGATCAGCTCCTACAAGGGCGTTCGACACCAGCGCGGCCAGAAGGTTCGCGGCCAGCGGACGAAGTCCACTGGACGTACCGAAGGCACCATCGGTGTCAACGTCGAGGAGATCAAGGAGGCGCAGGCTGAAGAATGACGACGGGTAACAACACCAAGTTCTACGAGACCCCGAACCACCCGTTCCAGGGCGAGCGTATCGCGCAGGAATCGGACCTCCTCTCTCGGTACGGTCTCAAGAACAAGGAAGAACTCTGGCGCGCGCAGTCCGAACTGCGCAACCTCCGCCGCGAGGCGCGACGCCTCCTCGGCGAGGCCCAGGGTGACGTCGAAGAGGCCGAGTCGCTCGGTGCCGAGTTCATGGCGCGCATGCGCCGCTACGGCATCCTCTCTGCGGAGGACGACATCTCCCAGACGCTGCGTCTCGACGTGACCGACATCCTCGAACGTCGGTTCCAGACGGTCGCCTACCGCAAGGGGCTCGCACAGACGCCCCAGCAGGCCCGTCAGTTCATCGTCCACGGTCACGTGGCCGTCGGCGGTGCTCGGACGACCGTCCCCTCCCGCAAGGTCGAGGTCGACGAAGAGGACACCGTGGCGTTCGACGAGACGTCGAAGCTCGCGGACGAACTGCACCCTGAGCGCGCGGAGGCCCAAGAATGAGCGAATCCGAAACCGGTGACAAGTGGGGCATCGCCCACGTTCACGCATCGTTCAACAACACGCTCATCACGGTGACTGACATCACGGGCGCCGAGACGATCGTCAAGTCGTCCGGCGGTTCCGTCGTCAAGCAGAACCGTGACGAGGCATCTCCGTACGCGGCCATGCAGATGGCAGAGAGCGTCGCCGACCAGATTAAGGCGGCCGGTATCGCCGGTCTGCACGTCCGCGTCCGCGGTCCCGGTGGCAACGGTAACAAGAGCCCCGGACCCGGCGCACAGGCAACGATTCGCGCCCTCGCTCGCGCCGGTCTCGAGATCGGTCGCATCGAGGACGTGACGCCGATTCCGCACGACGGAACTCGCGCGCCGAAAAACAGCCGACTCTAACACACCATGGTAAACGACTTCCAGGTCGAGTTCATCGAACGCGAAGACCGACGCGCCCGTTTCGTCGCGCGCGGTCTGACCCCGGCGCTAGCCAACGGCATTCGCCGGGCGATGGTCGCCGACGTGCCGACGTTCTCCATCGAAACCGTTCGGTTCGTGGAGAACACCTCGGTCATGTTCGACGAGATGATCGGGCTTCGTCTCGGTCTGGTTCCGTTGACCACGCCTCTCGACGACTTCGAGCCCGGTGACACCGTCACCGTCGCGCTCGAAGTCGACGGGCCGGCAACCGCCTACTCCGGGGACATCGAATCCGCGGACGACATGGTCGTCCCGGCGGACGAGAACATCCCCATCATCGAGCTGAAGGAGGGCCAGCGCCTCGAGTTCGAGGCCGACGCCGTCCTCGGCTACGGAAAGGACCACGCCAAGAACCAAGGCGGGGTCGCCGTCGGCTACCGACACCTCCAGCGCGTGGAGGTCGTCGGCGACGCCGGCGAGTTCGATGAACAGGAACCGAACATCCTCCGCGGCGTCATCGAAGAGGCCGCGGCGGAGCACGCCGAGGGGGACGCCGAAGACGGCGACCTCGTCGCGACGGAGACGTTCGGGAACGACCTGACGGAGCGGTACCCCGGTAAAGAGGTCGAAGTACACGACGTGCCCGGAGCGTTCGTCTTCAGTGTGGAGACGGACGGTTCGTTCGACGTCGACGAGCTCGTGACCCGCGCAGTCGCCTCCTTGGGTGACCGCGCGGCCGAGCTCGAAGAGAAGGTCGCACTGTAAGAATGAACACTGCCCCGTCTCAACACCGACGTTCGCCCGCCCCGCGAGGGGTCACGACCACCGATAGCGTGGCGTGTGACTCCCTCACGGCGGCGGGTCGGACCGAAGGTGTTTTTACGGGGCATGAAGTACAGCGGAATGCTTGCAGGGATAGCCAAGTCTGGCCAACGGCGCAGCGTTCAGGGCGCTGTCTCATAGGAGTCCGCAGGTTCAAATCCTGCTCCCTGCACTCCGCTTTCTCTCTGGAGGTAGACAATGAGTAAGACGAACCCGAGACTCAACAGTCTCATCGCCGAGCTGAAGGCGGTCTCGCGTGAGTCCGGTGCCAACGTCTGGCAGGATGTCGCGGACCGTCTCGAAAAGCCACGGCGCACCCACGCGGAAGTCAACCTTGGTCGTATCGAACGATACGCTCAGGAAGACGAGACCGTCGTCGTGCCCGGCAAGGTGCTGGGTAGCGGTGTGCTGCAGAAGAACGTCACAGTCGCGGCCGTGGACTTCTCGTCCACCGCTCGAAAGAAGATCGAGCAGGTCGGCGACACCGTGACGCTAGAACAACTCGCTGAACAGAACCCCGACGGGTCCAACGTACGGGTGATCCGATGAGCCTCGCAGAATTCGACGCAGACGTCGTTGTCGACGCTCGAAACTGCATCGTCGGCCGCGTCGCCTCGGAGGTCGCACAGCGCGCCCTCGCAGGGGAGACGGTCGCCGTCGTCAACGCTGAAGACGCCGTCATCACGGGCTCGGAACAGGACGTGATGGCCAAGTACAGAAAGCGCGTCGAAGTCGGTTCGGACCAGGGTCCGTACTACCCGAAGCGTCCCGACCGCATCTTCAAGCGTGCCATCCGCGGCATGCTTCCGTACAAGAAGCCCCGCGGCCGCGAGGCGCTCTCGAACGTCCGCGTCTACGTCGGCAATCCGTACGACGAAGACGGCGAGATGCTCGAAGACACCTCGCTGGACCGACTTTCGAACATCAAGTTCATCTCGCTCGGAGAGGTCTCCGAGAAGCTGGGTGCTAACGTCACATGGTAACGAACACGTCCGGTAAGAAGAAGACCGCAATCGCTCGCGCCACCGTGCGCGAGGGCGAAGGTCGAGTCCGAATCAACTCCCAGCCGGTCGAGCTGGTCGAGCCGGAGATGGCCCGCCTCAAGATGCTGGAACCGTTCCGCATCGCAGGCGAGGACCTCCGCTCGCAGGTCGACATCGACGTGCGCGTCAACGGCGGCGGCGTGGCCGGTCAGGCCGACGCAGTCCGCACCGCGCTCGCTCGTGGCCTGGTGCAGTACCTGAACGACGCGGAGCTTCGCGACGCGTACATGGAGTTCGACCGCTCGCTTCTGGTCAACGACGTCCGCCAGTCCGAACCCAAGAAGTGGGGCGGACCGGGCGCGCGCGCTCGTTACCAGAAGTCCTACCGCTGAGGTGATCTAACCATGATGATTCCCGTCCGGTGTTTCACCTGCGGCACAGTGATCGGCGAACACTGGGACGAGTTCAAAGCCCGTGCTCGCGAGGGAGACGAGGACCCCGCTGACGTCCTCGACGACCTCGGGGTCACCCGTGCTTGCTGCCGGCGGATGATGGTGTCGCACAAGGACCTCGTGGACGTCGTATCTCCCTACCAATGATGCAACGGTACAACCGATACGAGAAGGCACGCATCCTCGGCGCGCGAGCGCTGCAGGTCTCCTACGGTGCACCCGTACTCGTCGATTCGGAACAGACCGAACCGATATTAATCGCCGCTGAGGAGTACGACGCAGGTGTACTTCCGTTCACCGTCAAACGAGAGGGTAAGTGACAACATGACTCGAATCACATCCGTAGCTCTGCGCCGCGTGCTCGACTCCCGTGGAAACCCGACGGTCGAAGCCGACGTGCTCACCGAATCCGGTGGGTTCGGTCGCGCTGCGGCCCCGAGCGGGGCGTCCACCGGCGAGTACGAGGCAATCGAACTGCCGCCGACTGAAGCCATCGCCGCCGCGCGGCGACACGCCGTTCCCCGACTCGTGGACGAGGTCCACGCGGGCAACCAGCGTGAGGTCGACGCGACGCTCCGCGCCGCAGACGGCTCCGAGAACTTCTCGGAAATCGGCGCGAACAGTGCGGTCGCCATCTCGATGGCGGCCGCGAAGGCCGGTGCCGACGTGCTCGGTGCACCCCTGTACCAGCACCTCGGCGGCGCGTTCCGCGGCGACAACTTCCCGACGCCGCTCGGGAACGTCATCGGTGGCGGTGAACACGCCAAGGAAGCGACGAACATCCAGGAGTTCCTCGCCGCGCCCGTCGGCGCGCCGAGCGTCTCCGAAGCCGTCTTCGCCAACGCGAAGGTCCACGCCCGCGCGTCCGAGATTCTCGACGAGCGCGGCGTGCCCGCCGCGAAGGGCGACGAGGGTGCGTGGGCACCGCCGGTTTCGGACGCCGACGCGTTCGAAATCATGTCCGAAGCGGTCTCCGACGTCGAGGACGAACTCGGCTTCGAGATTCGCTTCGGCCTCGACATCGCGGCCTCGGAGATGTTCGAAGACGGCGTCTACCACTACGGTGACGAGACGAAGACGACCGACGAGCAGATCGACTACGTCGCCGAAATGGTCGACGAGTACGACCTCGTCTACGTCGAAGACCCCCTCGACGAGAACGACTACGAGGGCTTCGCGGAACTCACAGAGCGCGTGGGCGACCGCACGCTCATCTGCGGTGACGACCTGTTCGTCACCAACGTCGACCGTCTGCAGGACGGCATCGACGTGGGCGCCGCGAACTCCATCCTCATCAAGCCGAACCAGATCGGGACGCTGACCGACGCGTTCGACGCCGTCGAACTGGCCTCCCGAAACGGGATGGACGCCGTCATCTCTCACCGCTCCGGTGAGACGGAAGACGCGACCATCGCACACCTCGCCGTCGCAACCGACGCGCCGTTCATCAAGACTGGCACGGTGCAGGGCGAGCGAACCGCCAAACTGAACGAACTCATCCGCATCGCGGACGACGCAGTATGAGCGACAACGAAAACGACGCGGTGGAGGTCGCCGACGAGGAACCCGAGACGGAGACCGAAGCGGTCGCCGAGACGGAACCCGCCGAGGCCGCCACCGAAGACGAGACAGCAGAGACCGCCGAGGCGGCCGACGAAGCCGCCGAGGCCGAAGAAGCAGAGCCGGAACCGGCCTTCGACGAGGACGTTATGCCCGACGAAGACGCCGACCTGCTCATCCCGGTCGAGGACTACCTGGCCGCCGGTGTCCACATCGGTACCCAGCAGAAGACCAAGGACATGGTCCGGTTCATCCACCGTGTCCGCGACGACGGGCTCTACGTGCTCGACGTCAGCCAGACGGACTCGCGAATCCGCACCGCCGCGGACTTCCTCGCGAACTACAGTCCGGAGCAGATTCTGGTCACGTCCTCCCGTCAGTACGGTCGCTTCCCGGCCGAGAAGTTCGCCGACGCCGTCGGCGCTCGCGCCCGCACGGGCCGCTTCATCCCGGGAACCCTGACGAACCCCGACTACGCCGGCTACATCGAACCCGACGTGGTCGTCGTCACCGACCCGATCGGTGACGCGCAGGCCGTCAAGGAGGCCATCACGGTCGGCATCCCGGTCATCGCGATGTGCGACTCCAACAACCAGACGTCGAACGTCGACCTCGTCGTCCCGACGAACAACAAGGGTCGACGCGCGCTGTCGGTCGTCTACTGGCTCCTCGCCAACGAGACGCTCGACCGCCGCGGCTCCGACACGGTCTACGCCCTCGAAGACTTCGAGGCCGAACTGTAGTTCGGGACGACATTTCGATTCGACTTTTCTGACACCCGCCCGGTGAGCGGCGGCACGTTCTCTCGGTTCGATAGCGGTGCAGCGACGCCGACCCGAGAGCCGCGCGCGTCGCTCCCGCCGCAAACGGTTTTGTGCGTCGTTCCCATAGCTAACCACATGAGTAAACTCCTCCACCAGCTCACCGTGGGCGAACTCGCTGACCGGGTAGACGCGGGAGAATCGTTCACCGTGGTCGACACGCGACCGCCCGAGAGCTTCGAGTCGTGGCACATCGAGGGCTCGGTTAACGTTCCCTTCCACCCCGTCGACGGACTCGGCGGCGACTGGGATTGGGAGCGCGTCGACGACCTCGCCGAGGAAGGGCCGGTCGTCGCCATCTGCGGGAAGGGGCTGTCCTCTACGTCGTTCGGGTTCGAACTCGCGTCGCGGGGCTACGACGACGTGGAGGTCGTCAAGGGCGGCATGGAAGACTGGAGCAAGCTGTACGAGGTGGTCGAACTCGACACCGGCGACGACGACCTGTTCGTCGCGCAGGTCCAGCGGCGCGCGAAGGGCTGTCTCGGCTACGTCGTCGGCTCGCGGTCGGCCCGCGAGGCGGTCGTCGTGGACGCGACGCGGCAGGTCCACGAGTTCGAACTCGTCGCCGCCGACGCCGGCATGACGGTCTCGGGTGTGCTCGACACGCACGTCCACGCCGACCACGTCTCGGGCGGCCGGGCCCTCGCCGACCGACTCGGCGTGCCGTACTACCTCGGTTCGGAGGCGGCGGACCGCGACGTTGCATACGAGTTCACCGCGCTCGACGACGGCGAGACGCTGAGCGTCGGCGACTACGGTATCGAGGCGATTCACGCGCCGGGCCACACCTCGGACATGACGAACTACCTCGTCGACGGTCGGTTCCTCCTCACCGGCGACACGCTGTTCGTCGAGTCGGTCGGCCGGACGGAACTCCAGTTCGGCGACGCCGACGCGGCGACGGGCGCGGAACTCCTCTACGAGACGCTCCACGACACGCTGTTGTCGCTTCCCGACGAGACGCGCGTCCTCCCAGGGCACGTCTCGGTCGGGGCGGACGGGCGCTACGGCGTCGCCGCGCCGGGCGAACTCGTGAGCGCGACGCTCGGCGACCTGCGCGGGGAACTCGACTTGCTGTCGATGGACGAGCAGGCGTTCGTCGACCGGGTGGCCGGAGATACGCCGGAAAAGCCCGCGAACTACGAGCGCGTCATCGCCATCAACACCGGGCGGGCCTCGGTCGGCGACGAGGAGGAGGCGACCGAACTCGAACTCGGACCGAACAACTGCGCCGCCTGAGCCGACCGTCGGACCTCGGCTCGCGATTCAGGGCGATTCGCGGCGATTCGGGCCGATTCAGGGGAGTTCCACCACGCCCAGTCGCCCCTCGAACAGGTCGTGGTCGAACCACGCCATGTGGCGGTCGCTGTAGCGAATCTCGGGGCCGAGCGACAGCGAGTTCCGCGCCCGGTCGAGGTCGGTGACGCCGACGAGAAACGCGCACGGTCCCTCGCCGACCGCGTCGATGCGCGCTTCGAGCGCGCCGCCGCCGGGTTCGCACAGGGCGAGCGGCGTGCCGGGGAGGACGGCGAACTCGGAGAACGGCCCGTTGATGTCGACCGGCGAAGGGTAGCGGTGCCGCCGGGCGAACAGCGCCGCGGTCGCCTCGCGGTCGCGGGTGGCGACGACGACGGTGTGGAGTCCGCGGACGGCGGCGTTTCGCGCGGCTTTCGGGACGCGGTAGCTCCGCGGGGTGCGGTCCCGGATGAAGAAGGGGAGCCGCTGGTCCGCGCCCTCGAAGCTCATGTCCCACTCGACGAGGCGGCCGTCCGGCCGAGCGCGGGAGGCCTCGTGCGGACCGTCGACGGGAAGGCCGGCGTCGATGGCGGCCTTGGCGGTGGCGGCGGCGTCGTCGGTCTCCAGACACCACGATGCGGGGCCGGCGTCGGCCGCGAGGTGGTCCGGCCAGAAGCCGGCGTCCGCCGCGTCGGTTCCGAGCGTCGGCGCGATGAGTTCGAGGTACGACCCGTCGGGGAACGGGACGACGGCCATGTGAGTCGTTCCGGTCCCGTGTTCGCCGCCGTAGGTCGGGGTGAGACCGACCTCGTTCGCGGCCGCCCGGAGTTCGTACAGCTCGGTACCACCGAACGCGACGTGGTCGATGGTTCGGTCCATACGCCCCCCACGTTCGACTCGGTATAGTGTTTAGGGGCGTCGTGTCTGCGAATTAGAGGGTTCGTTTCGCCCGACCGAAGCGTTTTGCGTCCGGCCCGCCACGATACAGTATGAACCTCTTTCGGAGCGTCAGAGCGGTCGCGGACGCTTCGGCGACCGGCTCCGGCACCATCGACTGGGACGCCGTCGCCGAGGCCGCGAAAGCCGCGACCGACCCCGGCTCGCTCGACCTCTCGGAGGCGGAGCGAGCGGGGTACGCCGCGGACGTTCGCGACGCGCGCGACCGCCTTTCGACCGTCGCCGAGGTGGAGTTCGACGTGCCCGAAGTCGTCGAAGTCCAGAACCGACACCACTGGATAGACGCGAACGTGGCGACGTTCCGCCGGGTGATGGTCCCGTTCGAGGAACACGGCCCCGCGCTCCTTCCCGGTGTCACCCGCGCCGTCAACACCGGCTCGTTCGCCTTCGTCCTCTCGTTCCTCGGGAACAACGTCCTCGGGCAGTACGACCCGCTGCTCCTCGCCGAGGGCGACGACGACCACGGCCTGTACTTCGTCCACCCGAACATCCGCCGGGTCGCCGACAGCCTCGACGTGGACTACCCGCGGTTCCGCCGCTGGATCGCCTTCCACGAGGTGTCCCACGCCGCGGAGTTCGGCGCGGCCCCGTGGCTCTCGACGCACCTCGAATCGCGGATGCAACGCGGCGTCGACGCGCTCGTCGAAGGCGACATCGACCGCGACGCGTTCCGCGAACTCGACACGGCGATGACCGCCGTCGAGGGCTACGCGGAACTGCTGATGGACCGGGCGTTCGACGACGACTACGAGGACCTCCGCCGGAAGCTCGACGAGCGACGACAGGGCGGCGGTCCCGTCGCGAAGCTCGCGCGGCGGCTCCTCGGACTCGGCCTCAAGCGCCGGCAGTACGAACGCGGCGCTCGCTTTTTCGAGCACGTCGCCGACGAACGCGGCGTCGCGGCCGCTTCGCGAGTGTGGGACCATCCGGAGAACTTACCGACCGACGCGGAATTGGACGCGCCCGAGCGATGGATCGCACGGGTATCGCCCTGAGGAGACTGCAACTCCATCACATGCGTACCCGACACCCGAACCGTGTCCGGGTCGCGCACGCACCTTGGGTAGGACGCCGCGTTGCACCGAAGGCCCAATTCCGGTGTCCCACAGCGTCTTCCGGTGAATAACCAGGTCATTGCCCCTGCCCTGGTTACCGGCGAGAAACTGTCCTCAGAGGACAGATATATACCCTGCGATTCAGTGCCACACGTTTAATCTGAAATATGTGTTTGTGTTCGAATTTCACAACAGACGATACGTCTAGCGTCGGTTCACCGCGGTGAACTCCTTGGCCCAGCGGCCCAGATACCACGTGAGGACCCCGCCGACGGCCACCCCGGCGAGGAGCGCGATTGCGCTCTGAACGAGCGTCGCTCCGGCTTGGACGGCGACGAGCCCGGCCGACACGCCGACCAACAGGACGAATCCGATTTTGATTCGGTTGTTGGCGAGCCGCGTCTCCTCGTCGCTCATGCTGGAACCGACCATCGTTCCTCCGAAATCGCGCCGTGGGGCGGTTTTCGCGACCGCCCGCGGAATCTATCGTCCATAGCAGTCCATTGGGTTGGGAGGGTTTGAAACCGGTGTCTCACTGGAACCCGCGGTCGACGCCGTCGGACTCGATGAGGTCGTCGAGGTCCGTGGACAGCAGTTCGTCGGCGTCGGCGAACTCGTCCGCGAGGTCGTCGAGGCGGTCGGGCCGGGCGTCGAACTCGTAGTCCATCGGGCCGAACGCCGGGCTTTCGAGCGCCTCCATCACGTCGGTGAAGAAGTCGTCGGCGGTGGTCGGCGCGTCGGCGTGGACTTTCACGGTCTCTTCGAGTCGCCGCGCCATCGATTCGGCCTGCGACTCGTCTTCGGGCGGTTGCTGGACGGCGAACCGGCCGGCGTCGTTCTCGCCGTCGTCGCCGCGCCGGCGCGGGAACAGCGGGTCGAGGTCGTCGTCGATGCGACGGGCGACGCGAGCGCCGACGCCGCGGACCTCGTAGGGGTTCTTCGCGTACGTCTTCAGTTGGTAGACACCGGCGTTCGGGTGGGCGAGAAAGAGGTCCTCACCGAGGCTCCGTCGCCGGGTGCCCGCGACGGCCCGCCACGCGTCGGGGTCGCGGCCGCGGCCGTCTTCGACGACCTCCGAGAGGATGTCCTGCCAATCTCTGACGCGCATGGTTGGGCGTACCACGCGGGAGAGAAAGAGCGTGACGGTCGGGGAGAGTCGCGCACGCGAACCGCGCGGGACTCACACCCCACCGACGGCTATTTGGCCGCGCCTCACCGACGGTTCGGACGTGAACCTTCGCGGTCCGCTCGTCGAGGTCGGCGAGCCGCGTGACGTCGAAACGAAGTACGGCGAGCGCTCGCTGGCGGAGGTGACGCTCCGCCCCGAGCGCGGGACCGGAGACCCCGTGACCGTCACCCTCTGGGGGAAGTGGACCCACGCCGCCGAACACGCCGAACCCGGGATGGACCTGCTCGTCACCGACGCCGAGGAGTCCGAGTACCGCGGCGAGACGACCTATTCGACCGGCTCGGAGTCGTTCGTCGTCGTCGAACCCGACTTCCTCGTCGACGTGACCGACATCCGCTCGTGGGTGCAGTGCTCGCGGATGTACTACCTGAACAAGCTCTCGGGTATCCCGCTGAACTACCCGGTGGTGAAAGGGACCATCGTCCACGACGTGTTCGGTGACCTCCTCCGCGGCCGCGACCTCGACTCGTCCATCGACGAGCGCATCGACGAGCGCGGCCTCGAACTCGGCCTGCTCGGCCGCGAGGTCGACGAGGTCGCGGACGAGGTCCGCCGCAACGCCGCCGCCATCGAGGGCTGGCTCTCGCAGGGCGTCCTCACGGACGAAGACGAGTGGCGCTCCGAGTACACGCTCATCTCGCCGACGTTCGGCATCAAGGGCCGCGCCGACGCCCTCCGCCGAGGGTCGCCCGTCGAACTCAAGACCGGCAAGAACCTCAACCGCGACCCGCGGTTCCAGGACAAGATTCAGGCCGCCTCCTACGCGCTCATCCTCGAAGAGCGGGGCGTCCCGGTCGACACGGGGACGCTCCTCTACACGAAGAACACGACGCTCGACCGGACCGAGGAGTCCGGCGACCTCTCGCCGGCGAAGGACTTCTCCATCGGCCGCGGCCTCCTCGAGTTCGTCGTCCGCACCCGCAACGAAATCGCGGCGATGGAACACGACGCGTCGGTGCCGACCGGCTACGAGGTGAACTCGAAGTGCGAGTACTGCTTCGAGAAGGACACCTGCATGGTCGTCTCCGGCAGACTCGACCAGGAGTCGAAAGCCGGCGCAATCGGGAATCCGGTCCCCGAGGAGGAACGCGACTACTTCGACCGCTTCTACCGTGCCGTCGAGGAGGAGCGACGAGCGGTCCACAAGGAGTACCGCAAACTCTGGGACCAGAGCGCCGAGGAGCGCGCCGACGACGACCGGGCGCTCATCGGCCTCGAACCCATCGGCCAGACCGAGCGCCCCGACGGCACGTGGGAACTCCGGGCGAAGCAGACCGACGACGCGGTGTCGAAACTCCGCGCCGGCGACGTGGCGCTCGCCAGCGACGGCCACCCCGTCGAGGGGCACGCCGAACTCGCGCGCATCGTCGAACTCGGCGACGAAATCGTCGTCACGACCGACGAACCCGTCCCGCTCCGCCGCCTCGACGTGTACCCCTCCGAACTCACCGTCGACCGCCTGCTCACCGCGCTCCACGACGCGGTGCTCAAGGGCTCGCCCGACCGCAAGGACGTGCTGTTCGACCGCCGTGACCCCGACTTTTCGGACCGCTCTGCGGGCCGCACGTTCATCGACAACAACGACGCGCAGGACGACGCGGTCCGCCTCGCCGTCGACGCCGACGACCTCGCGCTCATCCACGGGCCGCCGGGGACGGGCAAGACCTACACCATCGCCCGGACCATCCGCGCGCTCGTCGAGGACGGCAACCGCGTCTTGCTCTCGGCCTTCACGAACCGCGCGGTCGACAACGCGCTGGAGGCCCTGCGCGACCAAGGATTCGAAGATATCGTCCGCGTCGGCACCGAATCCGGCGTCCGCGAGGACATGCAGGACGTTCGGCTCTCCCGGAGCGGCGACCCGAACGCGCTCGCCGCCGCTCTCCACGACGCGCCCGTCGTCGCCGCGACCACCGCCTCCTGCGGGTCGCGCGTGATGCGCGAGCAGTCGTTCGACGTGGCGCTCGTCGACGAGGCGTCGCAGATAACTGAACCGGGCACACTCGCCGCCGTCAACCTCGCAGACCGGTTCGTCCTCGTCGGCGACCACAAACAGCTTCCGCCGGTCGTCCGCGCCGAAAACGACCTCCAGAAATCGCTGTTCCAGCGACTCATCGAGACGTACCCGGACGCCTCGGTCATGCTCGACCGCCAGTACCGCATGTCCCAGCGGATTCAGGCCTTCGCCTCCAAGGAGTTCTACGACGGCGCGCTCCGCCCGGCCACGGGCGCGGTCGCGTCTCAGCACCTCCGCGACCTCGGCGTCGACACCGCGGACCTCCCCGCGGAACTCGCGGACCAAGTCGCCTTCGTCGACCCCGACGGCCGGCGCGTCGGCAACACGAATCCCATCGAAGCCGACCGCGTGGCGGAGGTCGTCGCCGCCTACGAGGCCGCCGGCGTCGACGCCGACGACATCGGCGTCATCGCGCCGTTCCGGGCGCAGGTCGCAGAAATCTCCCGCAGAACCGACGCGACCGTCGACACGGTCGACCGGTTCCAGGGCTCCTCGAAGGAGGTCATCGTCGTCTCCTTCGTCGCCACCGGCGACTTGGACGGCCCGCTGTTCGAGGACCACCGCCGCATCAACGTCGCCCTGACGCGGGCGAAGAAGGCGCTGTGTCTCGTCGGCGACGCCGACGCGCTCGAATCCGACCCGTTCTACGACCGGATGCTCGCGTGGGCGCGTCGGTAGGTCGTCTCGGCGGCGCACCGACCGTCGGCCCGCCGCCCCGCCGACTCGCCGACCCGTCGCCCGTCAGTCCACGTCGATGCCGAGGTCCGCCTCGTCGTCGCCGATTTCGGCCTTGACGCGCTCGTGGAACTCCCGGAGCGCCGCGCTCTCGTCTTCGGCGAGGACCACGTCGCTCGCGGTCAGCGTGGCGAGGCCGAACGCCCGCGGCGTCGGCGACGAGACCTGGTGGCCGACCACGTCCACGTCGCCCGTTTGAATCGCCGCAACCGCGTCCTCGATGGCGGCGAGGTTGAGTTTGTCTTCGAGGATCTCACGGTAGGTCTCTTCTATCACGGCGAACTCGTCGAGGTCCTGGGCGAACGACAGCAGCATCTCCGAGGAGACCTGCTGTTGGGCGGCGGACTTCTCGTAGCCCTTGTAGCGCTTGAGAATCATGAGCGAGCGCGTCGCGTTGATGCGGAAGTAGCGCTTCAGGAGGTCGGTCCCGTCGAGGGCGGCCCGCAGGTCGTCCTCGACTTCCTCGGGTGTCAGGTCGCGGAGGACGCCCGCGAGGTCGACTTTGCGGTTGAGCGGCATCGAGAGCGAAAAGCCGTTGTCGGCGACGGCGACCTGCACGTTCGCGTTCGTCCGGCGGGCCGCGTGGTACGCGAGGAGCCGCGAGAGGCCGTCGTTGAACCGCCGGCCGTAGGTGCAGTGGACGTAGAAGTGCCGGCGGTAGGTGTCGCGGTCGAGTTCGGTCTCCACGACGAGTCTGTCCGGGGCCGCCACGCTCTCGGGGCCGGCGTACCTGACCTGCTCGTCGAACATCCGCGTGACGGCGCGGACGCTGTTCTCGTCGAGCGGGAACTCCCGGAGCCACGACCTGACGGCGGGCGCGCCGCCGGCGTCGAGTCGGTCCACGAGGTCGGCCTGGAACGCCGCGAGTTCGCGGCCGAGGTCGTACGAAAGCGGCAGGCGCTCGGAGAACCACGAGGGGACCGTCGGGCGCTGTGCGGTGCGGTCGACGTACACCTTCGACCCGCGGCGGTAGCGGTACGCGAAGTGGTCGCCGCCGAGGACGAACACGTCGCCTTTCTCCAGCGTGTCGAGGTAACCCTCGTCGAGCGTGCCGACCCACTGGTCGGCCCCGCGGACCAACACGTCGCAGGTAAACGAGTCCGGAATCGTGCCGATGTTGGTCATGTAGATGACGCGGGCCATCCGACCGCGCTTGCCGATGAGGTGCTCGCCGACGGGGTACTCCTCGTAGTGGTGCTCGCCGTCCGGCGGGTCGTTGGTGTCGCGCCAGATTTTCGCGTAGACGTTCTTGTCTTCGAGGCCGTCGTAGTCGGCGGTGAGATAGCGGAACAGGCGCTCGAAGTCGTCGTCCGAGAAGTTCCGATACGGGTAGGCCCGCCGGAGCGTCTCCCGCAGTTCCGACTCGGGGCGAATCGCGTTGATGGCCATCCCGTACACCTGCTGGGCGGCCACGTCGAAGGCGTTCTCGGGGATGAACACTCGGTCGACGAAGCCAGACTCGGCCTTCGAGAGCATCACCGCGCACTCGACGAGTTCGTCCCTGTCGAGGGCGATGACGCGCCCTTCGACCGTCTGGCCGAGTTGGTGGCCGGCCCGACCGACCCGCTGGAGGAGCGCGGCGACCGACTTGGGTGAGCCGACCTGCACGACGAGGTCGATGTGGGGCATGTCGATGCCGAGTTCGAGGCTCGTAGAAGTTGTGACGACGCGTAACTCGCCGGCTTTCAGCTTCGACTCTATCTCCTGTCTGCGCTCTTTCGAGAGGCTCCCGTGGTGACAGCCGGAGTTCGACTCGTCGATGTCGTCGAACCCCTCGCGGAGGTTGTGGAGGACGCGCTCCGCGCCCGACCGCGTGTTGGTGAACACGAGCGTGTTCGTGTGCGAGGCGACGAGGTCGTGCAGGCGGTCGTAAAACCGGCTCTGGACCTCGCTTCGGGGCGTCCGAATCAGGTCGTCGGTCGGACACTCCAGCTGCACGTCGAAGTCGCGGACGAACCGCGTGTCGACGAGTTCGTAGTCGCGGGGCTCGCCGTCCTCGCGGCCGACGAGGAACTCCGCGACCGTGTCGAGCGGTTCGACGGTGGCCGAACAGCCGATGCGCGTCGGCGACGACTCGGCGAGGTCCTCCAGCCGCTCTAACGACACCGACAGATGGGTGCCGCGTTTGTTCTCCGCGAGGCTGTGAATCTCGTCGACGACGACGTACTCGACGGTTCGGAGCTTCTCTTTGAACTTCGGCGAGTTGAGCAGAATCGCCAGCGTCTCGGGCGTCGTGTTGAGGATGTGCGGCGTCTCCGAGAGCATCTTCTGGCGGTCCGCCGAGGAGGTGTCGCCGTGGCGGATGGCGTGTCTGATGTCGACCGTCTCGCCGCGGTCGGCGGCGATGTCGGCGATGCCCTCTAACGGCTCGGTCAGGTTCCGGTGGATGTCGTTGGCGAGCGACTTCAGCGGCGAGACGTAGAGGCAGTACACCGAGTTGTCGAGGCCGTCGGGCGACTCGCGCTCCCGGCGGAACAGCTCGTTGATGATGGCCGTGAAGGAGGCGAGGGTCTTGCCCGACCCCGTCGGCGCGCAGATGAGGGCGTTGTCGCCGTCGTGGATGCGCGGGATGGCCCCGCGCTGGGGCGGGGTGAAAAAGCCGCCGTTGCCGGGGACGAACTCCCCGAACCGGTCGACCCACCACTCCTGGACGGCGGGCTCCAACAGGTCGAGGACGTCCTCGTCGGCGACCGTCACCGACTCGGGGTCGAACTCGTAGTCGCCGCCTCTCGACGCGAGAAGCGAGCGGCCGCGCCGGGTCATTACCTCGGGGTTAGCCTGCGCGGGTATGAGGGTTGTGCCCGCGGCCGAGCCAGCGGGCGCAAGGACTAACGCCGCCGCCGTGGTATCTCGGCGCATGCGCGTCACGTTCCTCGGAACCGGTAGTGCGATGCCCGTCACCGGCCGCGCCCAGACCGGGCTCCTCCTCGAATCGGACAGCAACGCCCTCCTCGTGGACTGCGGGTCGGGCGTCCTCGCCCGACTCGCGGAGACGGAGGTCGGCTACGAGGGCGTCTCGTCTGTCCTCCTCACGCACCACCACCTCGACCACGTGTCGGACCTGATGGCGCTCGTGAAAGCCCGGTGGCTCGCCGGACAGGACCGACTCGAAATCGTCGGTCCCGAGGGAACCGAGGACCTCGTCGAGGGGCTGTTCGACGTTCACGACTACCTAAAGGGACGCCTCGACGTGCAGGTTCGGGAGGTCGGGCCGACCGAGTTCGGCGTCGCCGGCTTCGACGTGATGGGGTTCGAGGTCCGCCACTCGATGCCGACGCTCGCCTACCGCTTCAGCAACGAGCGGGGCGAGGCCGACTTCGTCTTCTCGGGGGACACAGAGGCGTTCTCCGCCCTCGGCGACTTCGCCGACGGCGCGAGCGTCCTCGCGCACGACTGCTCGTTCCCGGACGACGTGGACGTGTCGAACCATCCGACGCCGTCGCAGGTGGGCGAGGCGCTCGCCGGCTGGGACATCGATTCGGTCTACCTGACGCACCTCTACCCGCACGCCGACCGCGTCACCGACGACCTCCGAGTGAGCGTGAGCGAACGGTTCGACGGCGAGGTTCGGGTCGCAAAAGACGGCTTGGTCGTCGAACTCTGAGTTCGAGTCCGACTATTCTCCGCGGATGACGGTCCCGGGCGACTCGCCGGCGACGAACGCCGACAGCCCCTCGGGGCCGAAGACGTGCGCCGGCGCGCCGAGCGCGAGCAGTTTTCTGACCTTCGCGGCCATGCCGCCGGTCACGTCGGTCGACTCCGACCCGCCGAGCGCGTCGGCCGCGTCCGCGAACGCCGTAATCTCGGGAATCACGTCGCCGCCGGCGTCGAGGACGCCGGGGACGGTCGAACAGAGCCCGACGCGGTCCGCGCCGAGTCCGGACGCGAGCGACACCACGAGGTCGTCGCCGCTGACGATGGTCGCGCCCTTGCCCGCGTGCGCGATGACATCTCCGTGGAGGACCGGGACGAAGCCCTCGTCGAGCATCGTCTCGGTCGCCGCGAGGGGAAGCGACAGCGAGCCGTCGGCCTCGCGCGCGCCGGCCGAGAGCGGATGGACCGGCAGGGCCGAGACGCCGCGGTCCGCGAGGGCGTCGAGGACGGCGTCGTTGAGTCGCTTCATCGCGTCGTGGATGGCGCGCACGCCGCGGGCGTCGTGGCTTCCGGACTCCGAGGAGACGCCGTGTTCGGCGGCGTGGTGGTGGCCGAAGCTCCCGCCGCCGTGGACGACGACGACGCGGCCCGACTCGGCGAGGGTCGCGACCGCGTCCGCCGCGGCCGCCAGTCCCTCCTCGTCCACCGTCTCCGGTTCGTCCTTGTCGGTGACGACGCTCCCGCCGAGTTTGAGGACGACGAGACTCACGCCGAGTCCTCCCCGTCTCCGTCGCGCTCGGGGTCCGTTTCTGCCTCTGCTTCCGCGTCCGCTTCGGGCGGGACCTCGACTCTGACGCCCTCGGTGGCGAGTTCGGCGCGGAAGGCGTCCTCGCAACCGGGGGTGAACCGGAGCGCGGTCTGGGTCTCGGGCGTCGGGTCGAGAGAGACGATACAGCCGCCGCCGCCCGCGCCGGTCAGTTTCGCGCCGTACGCGCCGGCCTCGCGGGCGGCCCACACCATCGAGTCGAGCGAGCGCGAGGAGACGCCGAGGGCTTCGAGCAGGCCGTGGTTGAAGTTCATGAAGCGGCCGAGTTCCGAGAGGAGCTCCTCGGGCGGTTCGTCGGCGTCGGGGTCCGACTCGGCCAGCAGTTCCTCGCCCCGGCGGACGATGTCGCCGACGGTCGAGACCGTGTCGGCGGCGAAGTCGTACTCCTCGCGGAGCGCGCGGACGCCGGAGACGAGCGCGCCGGTGTCGCCCGCACCGCCGTCGAAGCCGATGACGAACGGGAGGGGCGGCGCGTCGATGGTTCGGCAGTCGTCGCCCTCGACGCGGACGGCCCCGCCCATCGCGGAACAGAAGGTGTCGGCGCGGGAGGCCTGTCCGTCCTGGACCTCGTGTTCGGCGCGGTAGGCGCGTTCTGCGATTTCGCGGGGCGCGAGTTCGACGCCGAGTTCGCGGGTCGCGGCGTCGATGCCGGCGACGACGACCGCCGCGGAGGAGCCGAGGCCGGCCCCGAGCGGGATGTCGCTTTCGACGGTGATGTCGAAGCCGGCGTCGGGCGCGTCGGCGGCGTCGCGGGCCTGGTCGACCGCGGCGTCGATGTAACCCATCGCGGCCTCCACGAGCGGTGCCGGAACGTCCACGTCGGGCCGGTCGCCGGTCGAGCCGCGGTACTCGACGGTGAAGCCGTTGAGACTCAGGTCCTCGGCGCGGACGCGGACGTGGTCGTCGTCGCGAGCGGCGACGGTGACGGTCGCCCGGCGCTCGACCGCGCAGGGGACCGCCGGTTCGCCGTAGACGACTGCGTGCTCCCCGAACAGGTACACCTTGCCGGGAGCGCTCGAAACGGTCATACCCCGGAGTTGCTACGGGATTCGCTTAAGGGTATCCGACCGCGGCCGAACCCGGCGGTGGTCGTCGGTGGGAACGGTCGCGGAAAAACGGCGTTCGGAGCCGCCGGCTCAGGCGTCGATTTCGACTTCGTCGCGCTCCTCGTCGTCGAGGTCGGCCAGTTCGTCGAGGTCGTCGCCGCCGCCGCGGATGTAGCGGACCGCCGCGGCGATGCCGACGAGGAGGACGAACCCGACGAGCAGCGCCATACCGGGGCCGCCGCTCGACTCGGATTCGTCGGTCTCGTCGGCGTCGAGCTCCGCGTCGTAGTCGTCGTAGTCGTCGTACGATTCGTCCTCGGTTTCGAGTGCCGCCGCCTCGTCGCCGCCGCGCTTGGAGAGGAGCGGCGCGCTGTTGGTCGGGCTGAACTCGAAACCGTCGTGCAGGTGGACCTCGAAGAGGGTGAAGTCGGCCATACCCATCAGTACGCTCACAAGATGGATATGCCTTGTGGCGACGGGACGACGCGGGTCGCCGTGAGACGCGACGACCTCGCCCTGCGGTGACACCCGGTGGGGTGTGCTGGATTCGCTGTGTTCTTGTTCCGCCGCCCGCGAACCTCCCGTATGGACGACGACCGACGCGCCTTCCTCGAAGACCTGCTCACCACACCCAGTCCGTCCGGCTACGAGGTCGCCGGCCAGCGCGTGTGGGTGGACTACGTCTCGCAGTTCGCCGACGACGTGACGGTCGACGACTACGGCAACGCCGTCGCGGTCCACGAGGGCACCGGCGAGGGCCCCGAAATCGCCTTCACCGGCCACGCGGACCAAATCGGCTACATCGTCCGCGACATCGACGACGACGGCTTCGTCCGTATCGGTCCCATCGGCGGCGCGGACCGCACCGTCTCCAAGGGCCAGCACGTGACGGTCCACGGCGACGGCGGCGACGTGGCCGGCGTCATCGGCCAGACCGCCATCCACCTCCGCGACGTGGGGAGCGAGGAGTACGACGACCTCGAAGAGCAGTTCGTCGACATCGGCGCGACGAGCAAGGGCGACGCGAAGGACCACGTCGAGGTCGGCGACCCAGTGACGGTCGAAGCGCGGGTCCGCGACCTCGCGGGCGACCGCGTCGCGGCCAACGGGATGGACAACCGCGTCGGCACCTGGTCGGCCGCGGAGGGCCTCCGCGCCGCCGTCGAGGCCGACGTGGACGCGACGGTGTACGCCGTCAGCACGGTTCAGGAGGAAGTCGGCGTGCAGGGCGCGAAGATGGTCGGCTACGACCTCGACCCCGACGCGATGGTCGCCGTCGACGTGACCCACGCGACGGACAACCCCGACGTGCCCGGCAAGCGCAAGGGCCCGGTCGAACTCGGCGAGGGGCCGGTCGTCTCCCGCGGGAGCGCGAACCACCCCAACGTCGTCTCGCTCGCCCGCGACGCGGCCGGGGACGCCGACATCGGCGTCCAACTGCAGGCCGCCGGCATCCGCACGGGAACCGACGCGGACGCCTTCTACACGAGTCGCTCCGGTATCCCCTCGCTCAACATCGGCATCCCGAACCGCTACATGCACACGCCCGTCGAAGTGGTCTCCACGAGCGACCTCGACGACGTGGCCGAACTGCTCGGGTCGATGGCCGCGCTCGCGGGCGACGTGGACTCGTTCGGCGTCGAACTGTAGGCGGGCGGACGGCGCCCCCGCGCTGTGCGTAGTTGTCGCACACGCCTCCGGGCGAAAGAAAACCGTTAAAAGTCGCCACACGGTGTTTCCACGTATGGCTGGAACTATCGAAGTACTCGTTCCCGGCGGGAAGGCGAACCCCGGTCCGCCGCTCGGCCCGGAACTCGGCCCGACCCCCGTCGACGTGCAGGACGTCGTCAACGACATCAACGAACAGACGGCTGCCTTCGACGGCATGGAAGTCCCCGTCACCGTCGAGTACGACGACGACGGCTCGTTCAGCATCGAGGTCGGCGTCCCGCCGACGGCCGCCCTCATCAAGGACGAGGTCGGATTCGACACCGGCAGCGGCGAACCCCAGAAGAACTTCGTCGCCGACATGTCCATCGCACAGCTGAAGAAGGTCGCAGAGCAGAAGTCCTCTGACCTGCTCTCGTACGACCTCAAGAACGCCTCGAAGGAAGTCGCCGGGACGTGCGCGTCCCTCGGCGTCACCATCGAGGGCGAAGACGCCCGCACGTTCAAGCAGCGCATCGACGGCGGCGACTTCGACGACCACTTCGACGACGAGTAATCGTCTCGGAACCGTCTCGGCGGTTCGAACCGCCCTTTCCGTCGGGCCGAGTCGACTCGGCCCGCTTTCTTCTCTCCACGGACCCGACTCGACCCGGAGCGACTCGACCGTCGACGACCGCACATCGCTCGCGTGCTCGCCAGTTCGCATGTGTGGCTGTGGCACGCGAAACCCCCGAATTCGGGGGTTTCGGCTCCCGTGGTTCGACGGACTTAAGTTGAGCCTACTCGTCCTGCCGGACGAGGCAGGCAGTAGCCTGTTTCACTGACCCGTAGGAGCAATCCTGCGTACTACGGAGGTGAATAATGGCAGACACAATAGTTGACGCAGTCTCTCGCGCACTCGACGAGGCACCCGGGCGGAACTTCCGCGAAACGGTTGACCTCGCCGTGAACTTGCGAGACTTAGATCTTAACGACCCGTCGAAGCGTGTCGACGAGAGCATCGTGCTCCCGTCTGGCACCGGCCAGGACACCCAGATTGTGGTGTTCGCGACCGGTGAAACCGCGCTCCGCGCAGAGGATGTCGCCGACGAAGTTCTCGGGCCCGACGAGCTCGAAGACTTCGGCGACGACACCGATGCGGCGAAAGACCTTGCCGACGAGACCGACTTCTTCGTTGCCGAGGCTGGACTGATGCAGGACATCGGTCGCTACCTCGGTACCGTGCTCGGTCCCCGTGGTAAGATGCCGACCCCGCTTCAGCCCGACGACGACGTCGTCGAGACGGTGAACCGGATGAAGAACACGGTGCAGCTCCGCTCGCGCGACCGTCGCACGTTCCACACGCGCGTCGGCGCAGACGACATGACGCCCGACGAAATCGCGGAGAACATCGACGTCATCGTCCGTCGTCTCGAGGCGACGCTCGAAAAGGGCCCGCTCAACATCGACTCCGTCTACGTGAAGACGACGATGGGGCCGTCCGTGGAGGTGCCCGCATGAGCGAGTCCGAGGTTCGGCAGACCGAGGTTATCCCGCAGTGGAAGCGTGAAGAGGTCGACGAGCTCGTCGACTTCATCGAATCCTACGAATCCGTCGGCGTCGTCGGCGTCGCGGGCATCCCGAGCCGCCAGCTCCAGGCCATGCGCCGCGAGCTTCACGGCTCGGCCGCCGTCCGCATGAGCCGTAACACGCTCGCGAACCGCGCGCTCGACGAAGTCGACGACGGCTTCGAGGAACTCAAGGAGTACATCGCCGGGCAGGTCGCCCTCATCGGCACGAACGACAACCCGTTCGCCCTGTACAAGGAGCTCGAGGCGTCGAAGACGCCCGCGCCCATCAACGCCGGTGAAGTCGCCCCGAAC
The DNA here is from genome assembly GCF_001190965.1 of Haloferax gibbonsii. NCBI lineage: Archaea > Methanobacteriati > Methanobacteriota > Halobacteria > Halobacteriales > Haloferacaceae > Haloferax > Haloferax gibbonsii. Next base: position 2,702,306 of record NZ_CP011947.1, on the reverse strand, counting down.
GACATCGTCATCCCCGAGGGTGACACCGGTGTCGACCCGGGTCCGTTCGTCGGCGAACTCCAGCAGGTCGGGGCGTCCGCCCGCATCATGGACGGCTCGATCAAGGTGACGGAAGACTCCAACGTCCTTTCGGCGGGCGAGGAAGTCTCCGAGGAACTCGCGAACGTCCTGGCGGAACTCGGCATCGAACCCAAGGAGGTCGGTCTCGACCTCCGCGGCGTCTTCTCCGAAGGCGTCCTGTTCGAGCCCGACGAACTCGCCATCGACGTGGACGAGTACCGCGCCGACATCCAGTCGGCCGTCTCCGCCGCGACGAACCTCTCTGTCAACGCGGTCTACCCGACCGCTCAGACCGCGCCGACGCTCATCGCCAAGGCGACGAGCGAGGCCAAGGCCGTCGGCCTGTTCGCCAACATCGAGAGCCCGGACTTCATGCCCGAGCTCATCTCGAAGGCGGACGCCCAGCTTCGGGCGCTCGCGGCGAACATCGACGACGAAGAGGCGCTTCCCGAGGAACTCCGCGGCGTGTCCGCGGCTGACACGGGTGCCGCCGAGGAAGAAGAATCGACTGACGAAGAAGCAGCGGACGCCGACGAGGCAGACGCCGACGCCGACGAAGACGCCGCCGAAGACGACGGCGACGACGACGAAGACGCTGGCGACGCCCTCGGCTCCCTGTTCTAACAACACACAAGGTACACAACAATGGAATACGTCTACGCTGCGCTCATCCTGAACGAGTCGGACGAAGAGGTCAACGAAGAGAACATCACCGCGGTCCTCGAGGCCGCCGGTGTCGATGTCGAGGAGTCCCGCGTCAAGGCGCTCGTCGCCGCGCTCGAGGACGTCGACATCGAAGAGGCCATCGAGACGGCCGCCGCTGCCCCCGCGCCCGCCGCGGGCGGTTCCGCCGGTGGCGAGGTCGAGGCCGCTGACGACGACGACGAGGAAGACGCCGAAGAAGAGGCCGCTGACGAAGGCGGCGACGACGACGACGACGAAGAAGCCGACGGCGAGGGCCTCGGCGCGCTCTTCGGCTAACTCCCGCGAGACTCAGCCGCATCCGCGGCGACGCTCGCTTCGAAACTCCGATTTCTTTCGACGCAACTCACCAGCGGCAGTTCCGGTCGCGTGTTCGCCGATTCGGACGCGGGCCGCGCCACCGTCAGCGCCGGTGCCGAGCGCGTAGCTTCATATCGAAAGCCGCGGCCACTCCGGCGCGATGTTCCTCACCGGCGGGGCAGTCGTCTCCCTGTTCGCTCGAGCGGCGGCGCTCGCGTCGCCCGTCGCGGCCGACCCGACGACCGCCGCCCTCCTCGGCGTGGTCGTCGGCGTCTTCCTCGGGACCTGTTCGGGCCTCATTCCCGGCCTCCACGCGAACGCGTTCGCTCTGCTCCTCGCCGGCGTCGCGTCCGAGTTCCCCGGCCCGCCGGTCGCCGTCGCGGCCGCCGTCCTCGCCGCGTCGACCGTCCACACCTTCCTCGACGTGGTGCCGGCGCTGACGCTCGGCGTGCCCGACGCCGCGCTCGCGCCGGGGGCGTTGCCGGCGCACAAACTCGTTCTCGGCGGGCGGGGACGCGAAGCGCTCAGGCTGTCGGCGCTCGGTAGCGGCGCGGCGCTCTGTCTGGCGGTGCCGGTCGCGGTGCCGCTCACCGAGGTACTGGTCGAGGGCTATCCCGTCGTCCGGGACCACCTGTGGGTGGTGCTCGCCGCCGTCGCCGCCGCGCTCGTCTGGACCGAACCGAGTCGGCGGGCCAAACTGGCGGCCTGCGTGACCATCGTCGCCTCGACGGGGCTGGGTCTCGCGGTTCTCGACCGGCCGTTCGGGGGACCGCTTCCGGTCGGTGGCGTGTTGGCCCCGCTCTTGGCCGGGCTGTTCGGTGTTCCGGTCCTCTTGGCGGCGCGACGCGGGGCCGGCGTCCCACCGCAGGGCGATGCCGCGCTCGTGACCTCGCCGCGTTCGGTCGCGCGGAGCGTCGCGGCGGGTGCCGGCGGCGGGGCGTTCGTCGGCTACCTCCCGGGCGTTTCCGCCGGAGTCGCCGGCACGCTCGCGCTCGCGGCGCTCCCCAGAACCGACCCAGACGAGTCGACCCGGGCCTACGTCACGGCGACGAGCGCCGCCACGACGGCGACGACGGTGTTCGCGCTGTTCGCCCTCGCCGGGTTGGGGACGCCCAGGACGGGCGCGCTCGTCGCGCTCACCGAGGCGAAGCTCCCGACCGGCCTCGGCCTCGCGGTGCCGGTGACGGTCGTCTCGGGTCTCTGCGGGGCGGTGTTGGTGCCTGTCGTCGGCGACCGGGCGCTCGCGTTCGTCGGGAGACTCGACCAGCGCCGACTCGTCACCGCCGTCTGCGCCCTCCTCGTCGTTCTCTCGTGGGCGTTCGCTGGCGTCGGCGGCGTCGTCGTCCTCGCCGTCGCCGGGGCTGTCGGCCATCTCCCCGTTCGGTTCGGCTGTCGGCGCGTCCACCTGATGTGCGTCCTCATGGGGCCGCTGGTACTCGGGTGAGTCGTGTCCACGCGGGACACGGATTTCCCCCAGCAGAACCCGGAAAGACAACGGTTAAAAGTCGCGCGCCGGTTTATGAGCGTATGAGCGAGTCCGAACAGCGACACGCGCACCAGTGTGTGTCCTGTGGCATCAACATCGCCGGCATGAGCGCGGCGACGTTCAAGTGCCCCGACTGTGGCCAGGAGATTTCGCGTTGTTCCAAGTGCCGCAAGCAGAGCAACCTCTACGAGTGCCCCGACTGCGGATTCATGGGTCCATAATCATGGGAAAAGTAGCTGCTAAAATCAAGGTCATGCCGAACAGCCCCGAGCTCGACCTCGACAACCTCGAGGACGCGCTCGAAGACTCCCTGCCCGAGGGTGCGAAGATCAAGGGCTTCGAACGCGACGACGTCGCGTTCGGACTCGTCGCCCTCCTGCCGACGGTCATCGTCCCCGACGACGCCGGTGGCACCGAGGCCGTCGAAGAGGCGTTCATCGAAGTCGAAGGCGTCGAGAGCGTCTCCGTCGAGAACGTCGGCCGTATCTGAACTGACGACCGACCTTTTTCGAAGTCTCGTCCCCGGAGCGACCGCGTTCGACCGCCGTCAGCGGCGCTCCATGAAGTAGACGCCGAGGACGACGCCGAACGTGAGCCCGAGCATTACGCCGATGGCCAGGGAGTCGCCGATGACGCCCGCGACGCCGCCGAGAAGGAAGCCGATGGCCAGCCCGATACCGAACTGCTCGGCGCTGTGGCTCGACCCCTCGTGGTCGTCGGAATCGACCATCACGCGGTCGGTCGGTTCGGCGTAGCTCTGTCGCTGTACGGACTCCGCGCTCAGGGTGACTGACTCCTGGGACATACCTCATTATTCATCATGCTATTCAATAACCCTTGCCCGCGTTCTCAACTTTCGGAAACGACCGGTGTGCGAGCGCGCGAGCGCGCGTGAGGACGAGTCGACGCGGACTCCGACGCTCAGAACGCCGCGTCGAACGCCCGCTGAAGGTCGGCTTTCATGTCGTCGATGTGCTCGATACCGACCGAGACGCGGATGAGGCCGTCGGTGAGGCCCGCTTCGAGTCGCTCCTCGCGGGGGATGGCCGCGTGAGTCATCGCCGCGGGCTGTTCGATGAGGCTCTCGACGCCGCCGAGGCTCTCGGCGAGCGTGAACACCTCGGTCTCCTCGACGACGGTCGAGGCCTGTTCGAGCGAGCCGTCGAGTTCGAACGAGAGCATCCCGCCGAAGTCGTCCATCTGCTCGGCCGCGAGGTCGTGTTGCGGGTGGGAGTCGAGGCCGGGGTAGAACACCTCGGAGACCGCCTCGTGGTCGTCGAGCCACGCGGCGAGTTCGCGGGCGTTGTCGCAGTGGCGGTCCATCCGGACCGGGAGCGTCTTGGTCCCGCGGAGGACGAGGAAGCAGTCGAACGGCGAGGGCGTCGCGCCGACGGAGTTCTGGTAGAACGCTATCTCCTCGTCGAGGTCCGCGTCGTCGGTGACGAGCGCGCCGCCGACGACGTCGGAGTGGCCGCCGAGGTACTTCGTCAGCGAGTGCGAGACGATGTCCGCGCCGTGGTCGAGCGGGCGCTGGAGATACGGCGTGGCGAAGGTGTTGTCGACGGCGCACAGCGCGTCGACCTCGTGGGCGATGTCGGCGAGCGCCTCGATGTCGTTGACGCGCATGAGGGGGTTCGTCGGCGTCTCGACCCACACGAGCTCGGTCTCGTCGCGGACGGCGTCGCGGACGGCGTCGTGGTCGGTGGTGTCGACGAAGTCGAACTCGAGGTCGTACTTCTCGTAGACCTGCGTGAAGATGCGGTGAGTGCCGCCGTAGACGTCGTTGCCGGCGACGACGTGGTCGCCCGCTTCGAGGAGGTTGAGCACGGTGTTTATCGCGCCCATCCCCGAGGAGAAGGCGCGGCCGTGCGAGCCGTGTTCGAGCGCCGCGAGGTTCGATTCGAGGTCGGTTCGCGTCGGGTTCCCCGTGCGGGAGTACTCGTAGCCGCGGTGGTCACCCGGCCCGTCTTGGGCGTACGTCGAGTTCGCGTAGATGGGCGTCATGAGCGCCCCCGTCTCCTCGTCGGGCTCCTGTCCCGCGTGGATGGCGCGCGTCTCGACGCGTCGCTCGTCTTCGGACATACGAGAAGCGCCGCGCCGACTCGGGTTAAGTCCGTCCCTCCCGCGCGACCACGCGGGGGACACACACGCGCGGTTCGTAACGTGCAATTTATAATGGCGACGCAAGTATTCGTTCTCACGACTATGCCGAGCTCCAACGGTCCGATGAAGGGGACGCGAGGAAAGCTCTCGAACAAGCCGCGCGAGCGCGGCACTTCGCCGCCGCAGCGCGCTATCGCGGAATTCGAGGAGGGCCAGAAGGTCCACCTCAACATCGACCCCAGCGTTCGCGAGGGTCGTTTCCACCCGCGCTTCAACGGTCTCACCGGCGAGGTCCTCGGGAAGCAGGGCCGCGCGTTCAAGGTGCAGATCAACGACGGCGGCAAAGAGAAGACGGTCATCGTCCGACCCGCTCACCTGCGCGCCCAGCAGTAAGCGATGACCATCTTCAAAGAAAAGCTCGACGAGGAGTATCTGACGACCTCCGAGGTCAAGGAACTGCTCGCCGAGGTTGAGGCGGAACGCGCCGCCGACGAAGAGCGCGAGATGCGCTACGAACTGGCCCGTGCGATAGAACACGTCAACCGGTTCGCCCACCTCGACCCCGAGGAATCTCGCGAACTCGTCGAGGAGCTCGCCGAGCTCGAGAAGGTCGACGGTCCGACCGCCATCAAAATCGCGGACCTCCTCCCGCAGTCGCGCGACGAACTTCGCGCGGTGTTCGCCCAGCAGCGCTACGCGCTCTCGGGCGACGAACTCGACGAAATCCTCAACGTCGTCGCGAAGTACGTCTGACCGCGTGACAGCGCGGCCAACTATTTAAATATCGGCTCGCCGTAACTACTGACATGACACGTACGGAGAGCGGTGACGCCGACGCCACGACCGAGTACGTCGTCGTACTCGACGTACTCCGCCACGGGCGTCAGGGAGACGACCGACGGCGCTTCGACGCGGCACCCATCGCGTACGCGCTCGGAGAGTCCGACTTCCGTCTCCTCGAGTTGACCCTCGTCGAAGACGCCGACGTGAGCATCGGCGACCGGCTCGTCGTCTCGCCGGTCGCCGACCGCGAGCTGATTCAGTCCGTCGAAGAACTCTCGTACGGCGACCTCTCGAACACGGCGACGGCCGAAGTCGACTACGTCGTCGAGGACATCGTCGAGGCCGACGAACGGCGGTTCGTCGACTTCTACAACGACGCACAGCCCATCACCCTGCGGCTCCACCAGCTCAACTTGCTTCCCGGCATCGGGAAGAAGCTCCGCGACAAGATTCTCGAATCGCGCAAGCGGCAGGGACCGTTCGAGTCGTTCGAAGACCTCGAAGAGCGGGTCTCCGGGCTTCACCGCCCGAAGGAGGTCATCGTCGAGCGCATCCTCGACGAACTCCGCGACAACGACGTGAAGTACAAGACGTTCGTCGGACGCGACGGGCGGTAGCGGAACGGGACTTTTACCCGCTCCCGCACGATACCTCTCCCAATGACGAGCGACGGCAGCGAACAGGTCCGCGGGGCCGGCGCGCGCGACCCGGACGCCCTCATCCGGCGGGCGGGCGCTCGCGGGAACCCGGACCACGACCAGCACTTCCTCGTCGACGACCGCGTCGTCGACCGCATCCCGACGTACCTCCCCGAGGACGCGGACCGCTCGCACGTCCTCGAAATCGGCGGCGGGCCGGGCGTCCTCACGGACCGACTGCTCGGCGTCGCCGACCGCGTCACCGTCGTCGAACAGGACCGGACGTTCGCCGAGCACCTGCGCCGCGAGTTCGCCGACGAGGTCGAAGCGGGACGGCTCACCGTCGTCGAGGGCGACGCGCTCGAGGTCGACCTGCCCGAGTTCACCGCATGCGTCTCGAACCTCCCGTACGGCATCTCCTCGGAGATTTCGTTCCGGCTGCTCCCCCGCGGGAAGCCGCTGGTGTTGATGTTCCAAAAGGAGTTCGGCGAGCGGATGGCCGCCGAGGCGGGCACCTCGGAGTACGGCCGCCTCTCGGTGAGCACCCAGCACTACGGCGAGGTCGAGGTCTGCGAGCACGTCCCCCGCGAGGCGTTCGACCCCAAGCCGGCGGTCCAGAGCGTCGTCGTCCGCATCACGCCGCGCGACCCGGAGTACGAGGTCGAAGACGAGGCGTTCTTCCTCGACTTCGTGAAGGCGCTGTTTACCCAGCGACGGAAGACCATCAGAAACGGCATCCGAAACACGGCGCACATCTCCGGGCTGTCGGACCCCGAAGCGGTCGTCGAGGCGGCCGACGAGGACGTACTCCGAAAGCGCGCCGGCAACATGGCTCCCGCGGAGTTCGCCGAACTCGCGGAACTCGCCGCGTCGGTCGGCCGGTAACCTAACTCCATGATACGCCCCGCGCTCGCCGTGACCCTCTCTCGTCTCGCCTCCGCCGGCACGCCCCTCCAGAGCGACACGGTTCTCGACATCGCGTCGCTGTTCCCGACGTTCGAACTCCGCGTCGCCGCGAGCCTCCTCGTGACCGTCGCCGTCGTCGCCGTCTGGCGACTCGGCGCGCGACTCCACGACAAGGAGGTCGACGCCGTCTCGATGCCGGTGTGGCATCTCTCGGTGACGGTGCTCCGACTCGTCGTCGTCGCCGGCGGCGGGGCGTTCGTCTTCGCGGTCTGGTCGCTGTCGGGCGACATCGGCACGATTTCGGCGCAGTACGACCTCAACAGGCAGACGTTCGTCCGCATCGCGCTGTCGGCGGCGTTCGTCGTCGGCGCGTACGTCCTGACGAGCGTCCTCGGTCGGTTCATCGGCGAGATTGCGAGCACGCGACCGGAGATTTCCGACCACCAGCGCGAAATCATCTACCGCATCGCACAGGTGACGACCTACCTCGCGACGCTCGCGGTCATCCTCGGTATCTGGCGGGCCGACCTCGGCGGCTTCCTCGTCGGCGCTGGCTTCCTCGGCATCGTGGTCGGGATGGCGGCGAGACAGACCCTCGGCGCGCTCATCGCGGGCTTCGTCATCATGTTCTCCCGGCCGTTCGAAATCGGCGACTGGGTCGAAGTCGGCGACCACGAGGGTATCGTCACCGAAATCACGGTCGTGAACACGCGCATCCAGACGTTCGACGGCGAGTTCGTGATGATTCCGAACGACGTGGTGAGCTCGGAGAGCCTCGTCAACCGGAGCCGAAAGGGCCGACTCCGCCTCGACGTCGAGGTCGGCGTCGACTACGAGACCGACATCGACCACGCCGCGGACGTGGCGCAGGCGGCTGTCGAAGACCTCGACGAGGTGCTCTCGGTGCCGAAGCCGCAGGTCGTCGCCAAGCGGTTCGACGACTCCGCGGTCGTCCTCGGGGTTCGCCCGTGGATAGACCGCCCGAGCGCCCGCCGGTGGTGGCGCGCCCGCACGGCGACCATCTCGGCCGTCCGCGAGACGTTCGCCGAGGAGGACATCACCATCCCGTTCCCGCAGCGCGCGCTGTCCGAGCGCGACCCCTCGGGACCGATTCCGCTCACCGATACGCGGCCCGAGGCGAGCCCCGAAGCCGACGGCGGCGTCGAGGGCGGTGAGGCCGATGGCGACGCCTCGACTGGTTCCACGGAGGCCGACGAATGACCGACCTCGCCGAGCGCCGCGGGATGAACACCTCCGTCTACCAGCCCGCGGAGGACTCCGGACTGCTCGCGCAGGCCGCGGTCGGGCGCGTCTCGGGACGCGTCCTCGAAGTCGGCACCGGCTCGGGCTGGGTCGCAGAGCAACTCGCGACGAAGACCGACGCCGACGTGGTCGCGAGCGACCTCAACCCACACGCCTGCCGGCAGGCGGCCGAGCGGGCCGCAGCCATCCGCGCCGAGGGCGGCCGCGGCTTCGAGGTCGTTCGCGGGAGCCTCGTCGAGCCGTTCCGCGACGACGCCTTCGACGCGGTGGCGTTCAATCCGCCGTACCTCCCCGAGGACCTCGAAGCCGCGCGCGACGACTGGATGGAAGTCGCGCTCACCGGCGGCGAGGACGGCCGCGAAATCATCGACCCGTTCCTCGACACGGTCGGCCGCGTCCTCAAGCCCGGCGGGACCGTCTTCCTCCTCGTGAGTAGCTTCACGGGCTACGACGAGGTGCTCGCCCGCGCCGAGGCGAACGGCTTCGGCCACGAGGTCGTCGTCCAGGAGTCGTACCCCTACGAGACCCTCACGGTGCTCGCGTTGGAATAACCAATGCGCATATGTTGATACAGGAAATATTATAGGCCGTCATTTCTTAGCCAGGAGTGATGACTGAACTCGTCTCGACGACACCGGGACTGTATCCCCTCCCGGATTGGGCGAAACAGGAGCTTTCCGACCTCAAGGGTCACCAGAAACACGACCTCATCTCCGGTAACGAGGGCGCGGACATCGTGAGCGCGTACGACCGCGCCCGCGAGGAAGTCGTCTCCGAACAGACTGACGCCGGTCTCGACCGCGTCGTCGAGGCGCAACTCCGCTGGGACGACATGCTCGCGCACCCGCTGACGGTCCACGAGAACGTCGAGACCGGCGGTATCGTCCGCTACTACGACAACAACAACTTCTACCGCGACCCGCAGGTCCGCGGCGAACTCACCTTCTCCGGCGACGTCGCGGCCGAACTCGACGCCACCGCCGACCTCCTCGGCGACGAGTCGCTGCAGGCGGTCCTCCCCGGCCCGTACTCGCTTTCGGACCTCGCGACCGACGAGCACTACGGCGACGAGGCCGACTTCCTCGGCGCAGTCAGCGAGTTCCTCGCCGGCGAGGTCGACGCCTTCCCCGACCACGAGACGCTGTTCCTCCTCGAACCCTCGCTCGTGTTCTCGCCGCCGGGCGAGGACGTCGACGAGCGCGTCGCCGAGGCCATCTCCGCCGTCTCCGACGCGACCGACGCCGACGTGGTCGTCCACACCTACTGGGGCGCGCTCGACGAGAAGGTCTACGCGCACCTCATGGACGCCGACGTCGAGGCCATCGGCTTCGACTTCGTCGCCGGTGACCGCGACCAGACGCTCTACAACATCAACGAGTACGGCACGAAAGACGACATCGCCCTGGGCCTCGTCGACGGCCAGAACACGCTGGTCGAAGACCCCGACACGGTCCGCGAGCGCGTCGAGTGGACCCTCGACAACGTCCAGAGCCAGACGTTCGACACCGCCTACGTGACCTCCAACACCGAACTGTTCTACCTGCCGGAGAACCGCGCGACGGAGAAACTCGCCGCCCTCGCGGCCGCCACCGAGGACGAACTGGAGGTGGAAGCATGAGCCGCGACGCCGAGAACCGCGAGCAGTTCCGCCCCGAAGGCCACGAAAACGAGCACTTCCTGCTCACCACCGTCGTCGGCTCCTACCCGAAGCCCAAGTGGCTCAACCGCGCCAACGACCTCGCGGAGGACCCCGACTCCAAGTTCACCCAGGAGCACCTCCACGAGGCCCACGACGACGCCTGTCGCGTCATCACCCGCGAGCACGAGCGCTCCGGCCTCGACACCGTCGTCGACGGCGAGATGCGCCGCGAGGAGATGGTCGAGTACTTCGCCCACCGCATCCCCGGCTACGAGTTCAACGGCCCGGTGAAGGTGTGGGGCCACAACTACTTCGACAAGCCCTCGGTCGTCGGCGAGGTCGAGTACGACGAGCCGTGGCTGGTCGACGAGTTCGAGTTCACGAGCGACGTGGCCTCCAAGCCCGTCAAGGTCCCCATCACGGGCCCGTACACGCTGGCTAGCTGGTCGTTCAACGAGCACTACGACTCCGAGGCCGACCTCGCGTACGCGCTGGCCGACCTCGTCAACGAGGAAATCGAGAAGCTCGTCGAGGCGGGCGCGACCTACATCCAGATCGACGAGCCCGCGCTGGCGACGACGCCGGACGACCACGCCATCGTCGGCGAGTGTCTCGAACGCATCGTTGCGGGCATCTCCGACGAGGTCCGCATCGGCCTCCACGTCTGTTACGGCGATTACTCCCGCATCTACCCCGAACTCAACGACTACCCAATCGACGAGTTCGACGTGGAACTCTGCAACGGCGGCTACGAGCAGATTGACGTGTTCACCGACCCCGAGTTCGAGCCGGACCTCGCGCTCGGCGTCCTCGACGTGCACACCACCGAAGTCGAGACCGTCGAGGAGATAAAGGAGAACATCAAGCAGGGTCTGAAGGTCGTCCCGCCGGAGAAGCTCACCGTCTCGCCTGACTGCGGCGTGAAGCTCCTCCCCCGCGAAGTCGCCTACCAGAAGACGGAGAACATGGTCAAAGCCGCCCGCGAGGTCGAAGCCGAACTCGACGCCGGCGAAATCGACCTCGACGCGCCCGTCCCGCAGGCCGACTGAGCGGCTGAGTGTCCGAGCGCCCGAACAACTCCCCGTTCGTCTTTCTTGTCCCTATCGAACCCCAGAGTCGCAGACTCCCATCGCGTTCTCGCCGCCGTGAGTGTCTCCCCGTCCTGTACGTGAAATAAATGTTAACATAGCACATAGCGTATCGCTCGGTATGGGCACCGAATCAGTCGCACCGGAACGGACGAACGTCGAACTGTGCCGCCGATACGTCGAGGAGTTCGTCAACGAGGGGGACGCGGCGGCGGCCGAGGAGTTGGTCCGCGAGGACGTCGTCACTCACCAGTTGGGCGTCGACGTCGACAGAGTGGGGAGAGACGCGCTGGTCGACCAGATACTCGGTTTCCGGGGGGCGGTTCCGGACTGGACCCTCGCTGTCGAAGACGCGGTCGGCGAGGGCGACCGGGTGATGATGCGGCTCACGGCGCGGGGGACGCCGCAGGAGCCGTGGGGGAACCTCGTCCCGACCGGGAAGTCGTTCGAGCAACCGGCGTTCTTCGTCTTCCGACTCGAAGACGGCCGCATCGTCGAGCAGTGGAACCTGGTGAACCTGATGGGAATCGCGCGCCAACTCGGGTTGCTTCCGCCGGGGCCGCGGGTCGTCGCCAAACTGGCGGCCCGGCGCATTCGGTCGCGCCTCGGCGGCGGCCGGTGACGCGGTCGAGCCGACAGACCGAGTTAGACGCGCTCGGGCTCGAACGAGCGTTCTCGGGTCGCGTCGTCTCCGACGTCGGCACCACCGAGCCCGCGATTGCCCTCACTCCCGATTCGCCACCCGCCGTCGGCACCGCGGACTAACGGAAGCTCCGTCCCGACGGCGTCTGAAATCTCTTCGGGTGGCACGTCGCACGCCGCGGCGATGCGTTCGAACCGCGAGCCGCCGGTCAGCGCCTCGGGAACCGGAACCCAGACCGTCGCGGTCCGGTCGTCGGGCGTCGCGAGCGCGAGGTCGAGTCGCACGCCGTCCCGGCGAGAGAAGCGGGCGAAACCGCTCGCTCCGCGCCGCCGCTCGGGGACCACGTTCGTGACGACGCCCGAATCGACGTGGTCGAGCGCGCGCAGGCCGGCCACGCGGAGTTCGACGTCGCGGATGTCGGTCGGCCCGAGGACGACCGGACGCACGAGCGTCGAGAGCGTCGCCGCCAGTCGCGCGGTCGTCCACGCCGCCACCGCGGTCGCGCCGAGCATCGCCACCGCGCCGACGACGAACAGCGCCGCGAGCGCGAGGAGTACGAGTTCAACTTCGACCATGTGACACGTTTCGCCGGGCGACGAGAAAACCGTTGTTCGCCGCGCGGTGGACGGTCAGGTCGCGGTGACGGTCGTCGCCGGCAGTCCTGGTGTGACTGATGATAGTCTTTCGCACACTCCATTGTCGACGGGAGCGTCCCCGTCGGCTGGAGCGCGGACGAGAGGGGAGACGTGGCCGCCGCTCCTCTCGGCAGAAAACGTGAGAACCGCGAGACGAGACTTACTCGTAGAGCCAGGTCTCGTCGATGCGCTCGTAGTCGACGAGTTCGTCCTCGTCGAAGAAGAGCGCGATTTCGCGCTCGTTCGCGCCCTCGTCCTCGTGGTCGGAGCCGTGGATGACGTTCCGGCCGAGGTCGAGACCGTAGTCGCCGCGGATGGTGCCGGGAGCGGACTCTGCGGGGTCCGTCTCGCCCATCATGCCGCGGACCTGTCGCGTCGCGTCCTGTCCTTCCCAGACCATCGCGAAGACGGGACCGGACGTGATGAAGTCGACGAGACCCTCGAAGAAGGGCTTGCCCTCGTGCTCACCGTAGTGGTCGTGAGCGAGCTCCTCGTCGATCTGCATGAACTTGCCGCCGACCATCTTCAGACCGCGGTCCTCGAAGCGGGAGACGATGTCTCCGATGAGGCCGCGCTGGACGCCGTCGGGCTTGACCATCACGAAGGTGCGCTCTGCGTCGGACATCAGTTGTCCTCCGACTTGCCGCTCGCGCGGCGACCGGCCTCCGTCCACTCGAGGTCGCGGGCCTCGCGGCCGAGGAAGTAGTTCTTCTCGGCCTTCGAGTCCTTGAAGTGGAGGATGGTACCGTCGGTCTTGACGTACATCGTGCCCGTGCCGGGCTCGATTTCCTCACCGCTGTAGTCGCACGTGCGCTTTTCGACCATTGTTACTGCCCTCCGATGGAGTCGGCGTCACGCTGAGTCTCGCGGAGCTGGAGGATGTCGCCCTCGCGGACGGGACCCAGCACGTTTCGCGTGATGATACGGCCCTGGTTGGAGCCTTCGCGGATGCGGCACTTGACCTGCATGGCCTCGCCGTGCATCCCAGTCTTTCCAACGACTTCGATGACTTCGGCAGGCGTCGAGTCGCTGGCTTGTTCGTCCGCGCTCATGGTCGGTTATCGAAGGTCCTCGACCTTAGTCGCGATGTCCTCGACATCGTCGGACGCGTCGCCGGCGTCGACGATGGCGGCCGCGGCACTGCCGACTTCGAGGCCGGCGGCGTGGCCGATGTCGTCCTGCGTCTCGACGAAGATGAACGGAATGCCCTTCTCGTCGGCGAGTTCGGGCAGGTGCATGACGATCTCCTCGGGGGAGACGTCTTCCGCGATGAGGACGAGCTGGGCGTTGCCCCGCTCGATGGACTTGGTCGTTTCGTTGGTTCCTTTCTTCACGATACCAGTATCTCGGGCGACCTCGAGCGCCTCGACGGCGCTGTCAGCGAGGTCGGCCGGTACGTCGAAGTCTACGTAGACAGCCATTGTTGTTCACCTATATCCTGCTCGCGGGCTCGACTCCCTCGCCGGTATCACACCGGTCGGTCGGTCGCGACCGGTCAACGATTTCCCTACGGCGAGGAGGTTCATCAACCCCGGACAGGCTGTAACCACTCTTTGCTTCGGCCCCCATAAAAGCGCTTTCAAAATCGTACCGCCGTGCGACGCGTCCGCACGACCCGCGAAACACCCGATTTCTCGCCGACCGAAGCGCCACGGATTCGCGTGTCGATTGCTCACACGAGACACTCGTGGCGGGGTGTGACACGCCACCGAAACCGCCGGCTGAACCGACTGGGAGACGAGCGCGCTCACACCCGACCGAAGGATGTGAATAGTCGCGCCGGCGTATCGCCCCCATGACCGAACTCGGCGACGACCCCGACGTCGAGGCGCTCGCCGCCGCCCGTCGCGAGGAGGCGCTGGCGACGAACCAGCGACGCCTCCTCGTCCTCGCCGGCGACCGGGACGCCGGCATCGACGCCGCCTTCGACGCGGTCCGCGGGGCCGACGTGCCCGACGACGAGGTGACGTTCGTCACCGCCCGGGAAGGATTTCGCTTCCACCGCGTCGAACCGAAGCGCGCCTCGTCGCTCCTCGGGACGACCCGGACGCTCGTCGTCCTCGACGCCCACGAGGACTTCTCGGCGAACGCGCTCGGCCGCGTCGCCGGCGCGGTCGACGGCGGCGGCCTGCTCGTTTTGCTCGCCCCCTCTCTCGACGAGTGGGCGGTCCGCCGCGACTCCTTCGACGAGCGATTGGCCGTCCCGCCGTTCTCCGTCGCGGACGTGACCGGCCGCTTCCGCGGCCGACTCGTCTCGACGCTCCGGGACCACCCCGGCGTCGCCCTCGTCGACCTCGATTCGGGGACCGTCGAGCGCGACGGCGCGTACCGACAGGGAATCAGTTTCGACGCCGCCCCGCCGCGGATACCGAGAGAGAAGAACCGAAGGTTCCCGCGGCGCGCCTACGAGGACTGCCTCACCGCCGACCAGTCCGCCGCGCTCGCCGCGCTCGAAGCGCTGGCCGAACCGGACACTGCCGTCGTCGTGGAGGCCGACCGCGGCCGCGGGAAGTCGAGCGCGGCGGGCCTCGCCGCCGGGAGTCTCGCCGCGGAGGGCGCGGACGTAGTCGTGACCGCGCCCGGAAAGCGAAACGCCGCCGAGGTGTTCGCCCGCGCGGAGCGACTCCTCTCCGAACTCGGCGCGCTCCGAGGCGGCGGCGCGGACGATTTCGACCTCGCGGCCGAGAGCGGCGGTCGCGTCCGCTACGTCTCACCGACGGAAGCCGGCGCGGCGGCGGCCGACGCCGACGCGCTCGTCGTGGACGAGGCGGCCGCCCTGCCCGTCAGGCTCCTCGAATCGTTCCTCGCCGCGCCCGCGGTCGCCTTCTGTACGACCGTCCGGGGCTACGAGGGCGCGGGCCGCGGCTTCGCCGTCCGCTTCCGCGACCGCCTCGACGACGCGGACCGCGAGGTGACCGACGCGCGCCTCGACGACCCGATTCGCTACGCCGCCGGCGACCCCGTCGAGTCGTGGACGTTCCGCGCGCTCCTCCTCGACGCCCGGCCGCCGGTCGACCAACTCGTCGCTGACGCGACGCCCGATACCGTCTCCTATCGGGCGTTTTCGCCCGACGACCTGCTGGCCGACGAACACCTGCTCCGCGAGGCGTTCGGCCTGCTCGTCCTCGCGCACTACCGGACCGAACCGGACGACCTCGCGCGACTTCTCGACGCACCGAACCTGACGCTCCGGGCGCTCACCCACGAGGGGCGAGTCGTCTCGGTCGCGCTCCTCGCCCGCGAGGGCGGCCTCGACGCCGACACCCGCCGGCACATGTACGACGGCGGCCGCATCCGCGGGAACATGCTCCCCGACGTGTTCACGAGCCAACTCCGGGACGAAGCGGCGGGCGTCCCCGTCGGCTACCGCGTGATGCGCATCGCCACCCACCACGCGGTCCGGTCGTCCGGCCTCGGCTCGCGGCTCCTCTCGGAGGTACGCGACGAGTTCGCGGGCGACGCGGACTACCTCGGCGTCGGCTTCGGCGCGACGCCCGAACTCCTCTCGTTCTGGCGCGACAACGGCTACGGCACGGTCCACCTCTCGACCACCAGAAACGACACCAGCGGCGAGTACTCGGCGCTCATGATGCGCCCCCTGTCGCCCGCCGGCCGCGACCTCCGGGACCGCCACGCCGAGTGGTTCCTCGGCCGCGTCGGCGACGTGCTCGGCGACGCCCTCTCGGACCTCGACGCCGACGTGGCGCGGGCCGCGCTCGCCGCCGTCGACGCCGGTGCCGACCCAAGCGCCGACGCCGCGTTCTCGCCGGACCTCTCCGAGTACGAGTGGCGCGTCGTCGTGGGCGCGTCCTACGGACCGGGGCTCTACACGACCGCGCCCGGCGCGTTCCGGCGAATCGGCCTCGCGCATCTCACGAACCCGGACCGGGCCTCGTTGACGCCTCGGGAGGAGCGACTGCTGGTCCGCAAGGTCTTCCAGATGCGACCGTGGGACGCCGTCGCTGACGAACTCGACTTCCACTCGACCGCGGGGGCCATGCGCGCGCTCGGCGACGCCTACGAACCGCTCGTGGACGAGTACGGCACCGACGCGGCCCGCGAGGAACGCGAGCGATTCCGGTAGCGCGCGGTGAGCGCGAGCCGTGCCGCGGGCGAGGGGGCGGCGAGCCGACCGTCTCGCTCGCCGACACACCGATAGTCGTCGGAACCGACGCTCATCGTATGGCCGAGTGTAGCGAACCCGACTGCGAGAACGTCGCGGCGGTCAGGCTCTACGTTCCGTGGGACGCCGACAGAGACGTCTGTACGGCCCACGCGAGGGCGCTCGTCCAGCAGGACGGCGTCGTCGCCGAACCCCTCGACGGGGCCGAAGACGACTGGTCGTAGCGCCGCCGGTCGCGAGCGGGGGCGGCGGCACCCCGACGCGTCGCTGGCCGGAGAAGACAGCGCGCAGAAATTCAGGGTCGGAGACGGGGCCGGTCAGCGCTCACCGGAGCGTGACGGCCATCATCACTTCGTCGACGTAGTCGCCGTCTATCTTGTAGTGGGCGTCGCGGACGGCTTCGGTCTCCCAGCCGTGGCCTTCGAGGAACGCGATTGCCTCCTCGTTGGTCGCCGGAACGCTGTTGTAGAGCTTCTCGAAGCCGCGCTCCCGAGCCCAGTCGACGCCGCGGTCGAGGAGCTTGCTCCCGATGCCGTGGCCGCGGAACTCCGGTCGAGTGCCGACCGTCAGGACGGCGGTGTGGCTCAGCTTCTCCGCCTCGGGCAGGTCGAGGTGGACCCAGCCGGCGAGTTCGTCGCCGACGGTGGCGACGAACACCATCCGGGAGTTGACGTCGTTGTGCCGGAGGACGACCTCCTCGTGGTCCAGCAGGTCGGCGACCGTCTCGGCCTCGATGTACCGGCCCTCGTCGGCGACCTCGTGGATGGCGTCGACGAGGCTCTCCAAGTCGACGTTCTGGGCCATCCGAATCGTCACGTCGAGGTCGCCGAGTTCGACCGTCTCCTCCTCGCCGGGCGCGTAGGCCACCTCTACGTAGTTGCCGACCTTTCGGATGTAGCCGTCCCGTCGCAGAACGGTCAGGTGCGCCCCCAGCGCCGCCGGCTCGAAGTTGAGCGCCCGCCGCACCTCGTCCTCGCGGACGGTCCCGTGGCGCTCGATGTACTCGTAGATATCCTTGCGGTCTTTGTGTCCGAAGTTGAGACTGTCAGTTACTTCCATGGTACACAATCACACTCATGATTTATAATTGTTGTTCGTGCCGGACCCGACGACAGTCGGTGGAGCCGACGGGTGAATCGGGGTCTGTGCGCCGCCCTCAGCTCCTCTCGGGGACGCAGGTCAGCAGTTGGGCGGTGTCGAGCACGTCGTGGGTCCGCAGCAGGACCTCGGCTGCCTCGCGGACCGTGAAGTCCGCGTCGAGGTCGACCCCGTAGCACCGGGCGTACATGTCGAGCCAGTCGTTCATCGCCCGGTGGAGGAGTTCGAACTCCTCGCCGGTGAAGGAGACCTGCCGGTCGCCCGTCCGCGCGCTGACGTA
Source organism: Haloferax gibbonsii (assembly GCF_001190965.1). Lineage (NCBI taxonomy): Archaea > Methanobacteriati > Methanobacteriota > Halobacteria > Halobacteriales > Haloferacaceae > Haloferax > Haloferax gibbonsii. The sequence goes on along the minus strand of NZ_CP011947.1, from coordinate 2,684,559 downwards.
GAGCGAGACCGCCGGGCCGACGCCGTCGCGGGCGCATTCGAGCGCGCGCTGGTCCGCGGCGGACGGCGGCGGCGGGTCGAACGACTCCCGCGCCTCTCGCGCCTCGGCGGCAAGGGCTCTGGCGCGCTCCCCGAACCGAACGTCTTCGGGATGTCGCTCCTCGGCACCGCGACCGTCGGCGACGGCGCGGGACTCCGAGTGGGTCGCCTCGCGACTCATGGTCTCACCTCCGTCACCCCCACTTGAACTCGACGCCCTTGTCGCCGCGCGGGTGGGTCCACTCGGTGTCGGCGACGACGGCGCAGGTGCCGCACTCGACGCAGGGCTGGGTGTCGAGGCTGACGACGCGCTCTTCCGAGCCGTTGGTCCGGACGACTTCCTCGCGGTAACAGCCGCCGCCGAAGTCGACCGCCGAGACGGGACAGGCCGCAACCGCGGCCCCGCTGGCCTCGTAGGACTCGTCGCGGAGCGTGATGTGCGGGTTGCCGATGTCGGTGTCGTAGGTCAACCCGCCGATGCGGGCTTCGAGGTCCGGCGGCGTCACCGAGCTCTGGTCGCGGACCCGCGTCCCCAACTCCTCGGCGATGACCGTCGGGAGCGTGACGTAGGGCGTCCGCGTGTCCGGCATCAGCGCCGACAGCGTCGGGACGTTGTAGAGCCGTTCGAGCCGCCCCGAGAGCGCGCGGATGCCGGCGCGCCCGACCGGCGAGGTGAGCACGGTGTCGACCACGTCGGTCACGCCGTCGTCTTCGGCCACGCCGCGGAGCAGTTCGTAGCCGCGGGGCCGGAGCTTCTTCATCACTCCCTCGCTCCGGAGCTTGCGGGCGTAGCGAGTCCCCGCTTTCTCGGGCTCGTTGCGCGATTTGGCCTGCGCGTACGCCTCCGCCGCGAGTGCGCCCGCCGTGACGGCGTGGTTCATGCCCTTGATTATCGGTCCCTGCGCCTGCATCTGACCGGCCGCGTCGCCGACGAGGAGCAGGCGGCCGAAGTGCGGTTCGCGCAGGGCGACCTTCTTCGAGTCGGGCACGAGCTTCGCGCTGTATTCCAGTTCGGTGTAGTCGTCGCCGAGCCACTGCGCGAGCAGCGGGTGGGTCAGGAGAGCGTCGAGGAGCTGGTGTGGTTCGGCCTCCTCCGCGACGAGGCTGTCGAGGTGGAACACCGTCCCGAGCGACAGCGTGTCGCGGTTCGTGTAGAGGAAACCGCCGCCCCGGACGCCCTCGAAGAGGTCGCCAGAGAACAGGTGCGCCGCGCCCTCGTCTTCCGCCACGTCGAACCGGTCGGCGATGGCGTCCTCCGGCATGTCGACAACGGCCTTGACGCCCTGGAACCACTCGTCGGGCTCGTCCCAGTCCATCAGGCCTGCGTCGCGAGCGAGTTCGGAGTTCACCCCGTCGGCCGCGACGATGATGTCGGCGGTTATCGGGTCGAGTTCGTCCAGCGTGACGCCGACGATGCGGCCCTCCTCGCGGAGCAGGCCGTTGACGTGGACGCCCGTCAGGAGGCCGCCGCCGGTCTCGCGGGTCCGCTCGTGGACGCGGTCTTCGAGCCACGAGTCCATCTTTCGCCGGAGGACGGAGTCGGACCACTCGGTGTCGTGTTCGTGGAGGTCCGTGAGGTCGAACGACTCGACCTTGTCGCCGGCGATGTTGTGGATGCGATACTTCGTGATGGGCCGCTCGGCGGCCGCCTCCCGGAACCCCGGAAAGAGGTCGTCGATGGTGTACGGCGCGGACTCCTCGGCGTAGATGAGCCCGCCCGAGACGTTCTTCGACCCGGCCTCGACGCCGCGTTCGAGGACGAGCGTCTCGATGCCGTAGTTGGCGAACGTCGCGGCCGCCGCCGCGCCGCCGGGTCCGGCCCCGACGACGAGCGCTTCGTAGTGTTCGTAGTCGCTCATCGTGACTCACCTCGGTCGTCTTCGGCCGCGCCATCGTCCGGCGTTCCGGTCGGCGCGGTACCCCCGTCGCTCGCCACCGCCGCCTCGAACCGACCCTCCTTGAGCGCCGTCGTCAGCCGCGGCAGCACCTCGAACAGGTCGCCCTCGATGAAGTAGTCCGAGAAGTCGCGGATGCGGGCGTCGGGGTCGGTGTTGACGGCGACGATGGTGTCGGACTCGTCCATGCCGACCTTGTGTTGGACCGCGCCGGAGATGCCCGCCGCGACGTAGAGCTTCGGCGCGACGACCTGTCCGGTCTCGCCTATCTGCCTGTCCTCGTGGGTGTACTGCTCGACGTGGCCGTCGAAGTTGAACGACCCCGTGACGATGCCGCGGGTGACGCCCACCTCGGCGTCCTCGAACTGACCGGCGAGGTCCAAGGCGAGTTCGATGCCCTTCGTCGGGTCGTCGCCGATGCCGCGGCCGACCGCGACGATGACGTCGTGGCCGGTCAGGTCGATACCCTCGTCGAGCTGGTCGAAGTCGGTGACGGTGACGCGGAACCAGTCGTCGTCGAGCGGGGCGTCGTGTTCGACCACGAGGCCCTCGCGCTCGGCGTCGGGTTCGGGCAGGTCGAAGCTCCCCGGGATGACCGACGCGCCCTGCGGGTGGAACTCCCGCGTCGGGTTGTCGATACAGAGGATGGTCGAGTACTCGAAGCCGGAGAAGTCCGGGCGCTTCATGTGCAGGACGCGCTGGAACTCCTTTTTCTCGCCGGCGACGCCGGTCTTGACGGGGTTCGAGATGACCTCCTCCGTGATGTAGAGCCCCGAGCAGTCGCTGGCGAGGCCGGAGTCGAGTTCGGCCTGCACGAGCGCCGAGAGGTCCCGGCCGTTGTTCGTCGCCGGGAACAGCACGTACCGCGGCTTGTCGTAGTCGCGCCACGGCTCGTCGCGGCCGCCTCGGACCTCGAAGTTCTCGTGGGTCGCCCCCGCGCGGGCCATGTCGCAGAATATCTCGGTGTACGGCTTGTGCTGGAAGCGTTCGAGCCGGGCGTCCTCGCGGACGACGACCACGTCCGCGCCGTAGGCGATGACGTCCTCGACGTGCTTCGACACGTCGGAGCCGATGAGGACCGCGACGACCCGCTCGTCGGTCGTGTAGTCGTCGTTGTAGGTGTCCATCAGGTCGCGGGCCTTGCCGAGCATCTCCTTGGACACGTCCACGAGTTCGCCCGCCTGCGTCTCGCAGTAGACCCACATGTCGCGGTAGGTCCCCCCGTGGAGCGACCGGACGTGCCGCTTGTCCCGGGTCGGGTGGTCGAGGTCCGGGTGGCGCTCCTCGGGCGGCCGGTCGTCCACCTCGATTTCCGTGTCCTCCTCGTCGCTTCCCTTCACGGAGTCGATGCGGCTTCTGATGAGCCGCTTCACCGAGTCGCGGTCCTCGCCGGCCTCCTCGCGTTCGAGGAGGGATTCGAGGTCCGAGACCTCCTCGACGCTCTGGAGGGCGTTTCCGACCTCCGCGGTGCTCATCGACGCGAGGTCCATCTCGTCGGCGTCGGCCGGCTCGTCGTCGTCCTCGGAGAACTTCTCGATGCGGCTCTCGATGAGGGCGATGGCCGGCGCGCGGTTCTGTCCGCGGTGTTCCGCCTGTAGAATCTCCTCTAACTCGCCGAGGTCGTCGATGTCCTTGATGGCCGGGCCGAGCTCCGAAATCTCGTAGTCGCCGGGGTCGAAGTCGGTCACGCTCAGTCACCCCCCGCGGCCGCGGCGTCGCCGGCGTCGTCGCCGACCGCCGACTGCATCGCCCCCAGCACGTCCTGCATGGCACCCGTATCCTCCGGGTCGACCATCGTCGCCTCCCGCTCCGCCGGGGCCTTCGGGATCGGGTCGACCGACGAGACGATGGTCGGCGAGCCGTCGAGGCCGATGTAGTCCGGGTCGACGTTGATGTCGGCGTGGTCCCGCACCGTCAGGTGCTCCTCGTAGTTCTCGGCGCGCGCTCGGGTCTCCTCGCGCAGGTCCTTCAGCGTCAGCCGCTCGCCCGCCGTCCGATACGACGGCTCGAACTCGGGGTCCGCGACGACGAACGCCGGAAGCTCCGTCTCGACGGTCTCTATCTCCTCGATGTCGCCTTCGACCAGTCGCTTGGCGCGCAGCGTCCCCTCCGCTTCGTCGATGTCGAGGGAGATGACGTGCGTGACGAGCGGCATGTCGAGACACCAGTTCGTCTGCGGACCGGTGTGGCCCGTCTCCCCGTCCGCGGTCTTGAACCCGGCGAACACCACGTCCGGCTCGCCGAGCGTTTCGATGCCCGCGCTGAGCGTGATGGCCGTCGCCCACGTGTCGGCGGCCGCCATCTCGCGGTCCGAGACGAGGTGGAGGTCGTCGGCGTACACCGTCTCCATCGCCTCGCGTAACACCTCCTTGTACCCCGGCGGCCCCATGCTCATCACGCTCACTCGCCCGCCGTGTCGAACCCGCGTCTGCAGCGCCGCCTCCAGCGCGAAGCGGTCGTTCGGATTCATCACTGTGGGCGTCTTCCCCCGTTCGAGGTGCCCGTCCTCGTCGAACGATACCTGGCCCTCCCGGAAGTCGGGCACGCCTTTGGTAAGTACCACCATGTGCATTGAGAACACTCTCCAGTTAATGCTAGCTCATATTCATAATAATCTTTTGTACTAGGTGGGCGGAATGTCCGCGCCGCTCATCGGCGTCTTCCTCGGCGGTCACGCCCGCAAAAAATCGGGGTTTCTTCCCTCAGATGCGTCCCGCTCGCCCGGGGTCGACGTCGATGGCGTCGACCGGGCAGACGTCGACACAGAGCATGCAGTCGATGCACTGGTCTTCGTGGGTCGGTTCGGCCTTGATGTCGGACTCCGGGTGCCCCGGCGTGTCGACCCAGGTGAACACGTCCACGGGGCAGTCCTCCAGACACGCTCCGTCGGCGAGACAGATGTCGAAGTCCACCGCGACGTGCGTGCCGTGGATGCCGTGTTTCTCCGGCGGGTCGACCGGTCCCCAGACGGCCACGCCGTTTTCCTCTCCGACCTTCTCCCTGTTTGTCTCGAACTGCGGGTCGATAGCCATGACTCTTAGTGACATATTTCGGTAGAGGCAATAAACTATCCCCCGAACGGGGGGAAACCGGGCGACGCGGCGCGCGAGTGAGAACCCGGTCACACCCGCCGTCCTCCCGCCGCGGCCTCGACGCGCCCACTCGGTGGGGTGAATAGCCCCCGGCCCGAACCACCCCGGTATGGACGTGTTCCTCTGGGTCGCGCTCGCCCTCCTGGTCCTCGGCGTCGTCGGGAGCGTACTTCCGCTGCTCCCCGGCGCGCTCCTCTCCGTGCTCGGCGTGGTCGTCTACTGGGTATCGACCGGCTTTTCGGACCCCGGACCCATCGCGTTCGTCGGTCTCACCCTCGTCGGCCTCGTCGCGCTCGTCACCGACTACGCCGGCGGGATGGTCGCCGCGCGGTTCGGCGGCGCGTCGACCCGAACGTCGATTGTCGCCGGAGTCGCCGGCTTCCTGCTCATGTTCCTCATCGGCCCGCTCGGCATCTTCGTCGGCGTCGCGGGCACGGTCTTCGCCCTCGAATACCTCGAACACCAAGACGCGGAAGAGAGCGGTCGGCGAGCCCTCGTCGCCACGGTCGGCGTCCTCGCCACCGCGGCGGTGCAGGCGCTGTTGACGTTCTCGATGCTCGTCGGCTTCGTCCTCGTCGTGGTGCTCTAACGCCGGCCGACTCCGCTTCGCTCCCGAGTTACCGCTCGTCTCGACGCCGAATCAGCCCCGTCTCCGCGTCGGCGACGACCCGAGCGGGCGCGCCGTCGGCGTCCACGCGCAGCGGCATGACGTATAAATCGAACGTCCGGTCGGTCGGCAGCGCGTCCAACCCGCGGAGGTTCTCGACGACGAGCAGTCCCGCCCCGAGAATCGCGTGGTGCGCCGGGACGCCGTCGCCGCCGGTCGGGTCCGGGCTGAGCGCGTCGATGCCGACCGAGAGCCCCCGTTCTGCGCAGGCTCTGGCCGTCTCGGGCGCGAGCGCCGGGTGGTCGGGCATGCGTTCCGTCCCCCACTCGTCCTCCCAACCGGTTCGGAACACGAGGAAGTCCACGCGCGGTTCGAGGTGTTCGGGAATCGCGTCCGGCCCGATTCGACCGCGGGGGCCCGCGTCTCGGCAGTCGGCGACCCGAGCGGTGAACCGGAGTTCCTCGACCGGGAAGTCGTCGAGCGTCGCGCCGTCCAGTTCGGTGTGTGCGGGCGCATCGACGTGCGTTCCGGCGTGCGTCCCGAGTTCGAGCCGCGAGACGCGGTAGCCGTCGGCCTCGAAGTCGGCGTGCGACTCGACGGCGACGGGCGGGTCGCCGGGGTACGTCGGCATCCCGGTCTCGACGCGTCGGGTGAGGTCGAGGAGGGTCATACCGTCCCTTAGGCGGGGGTGGGTAAAACGAGTGTTCGTGTCGAGAGCGACTGTCCGTCGCTCAGTTCACTTGTGCGCGAAGTAGACGACGGTCTCGTCGTCGCCGCGGTCGTCCACGCGGACGAAGCCGACGCGCTCGAACTGGACGAGTTCGTCCTCGGGCACGTCGCCGAAGTCGGGTTCAGCGACGCCCGTCACGTCGCCGTCCATGGTGCGCATGCGGACCGGGACGCCGTCGGTCGGTGCCCAGTGAATCACGGCCACGTCGCCCTCGCGGACCACGTCGAGGTCGTCGCCGGTGGCGACGAGCGAGTCGCCCTCGCGGCGGACCGCGCCGAAGCCCTTCAGCCAGACGCGCTCGCCCTCGGCGGGCACGTCGCCCGATTCGAGGAGGACGCTGTCGCCGACCGGGATGTCGCGGGTGCCGCGCTCCTCGAAACTCGGGTGGAGCGGCGGGTGGGCGCTGTCGGGGCCGCCCTCGACGGCGAACCCCTCCCCGTCCCGAACGAGGAAGTAGCGGTCCGTCTCGTCGTCGACGAGGTCGCGGTTGTTCGCGTAGACCGTGGACATCGAGAGGTCGACGTTCGACGTGGAGGTGCCGAGGCCGACCATCGCGCCCACGATGGCCTGTCCGCGGATGCCGCGGCGGCGGAGGCTCTTGATGGTCGGCACGCGCGGGTCGTCCCAGCCTTCGACCTCGCCCGCGTCGATGAGCTCCTTGATGCTCGACGTGGACATCTTCACGTCGTAGGCGTCGACCTGCACGTGGCCCCAGTGGACGACCTCGGGGTAGTCCCAGCCGAAGTAGTCGTAGACGAACTGCTGGCGCTTCGCGGAGTCCTGCAGGTCGATGCCGCGGATGATGTGGGTGACGCCCGTGAGGTGGTCGTCGACGCCGGACTGGAAGTCGAGCATCGGCCACGCGCGGTAGTCGGCCGCCTCCTCGCGGGGGTGCGGCGTGTCTATCATGCGGAAGGCGACCCAGTCGCGCAGCGCGGGGTTCTTGTGTTCGATGTCGGTCTTGACGCGGAGGACCATCTCGCCCGAACTGTACTCGCCTTCGACCATGTCCTCGAACTCCTCGCGGGTCGTCTCGGGGTCCTTGTCGCGGTGGGGACACGGCTTCCCGTCGTTCTTCAGGTTCGAGAACGCCTCGCCCGAACACGAGCAGGTGTACGCGCCGCCCATCTCGATGAGTTCGCGGGCGTAGTCGTAGTACGTCTCCACCCGGTCGGAGGCGCGAATCACGTCGTCGGGCTCGAACCCGAGGTAGTCGATGTCGTCGAGGATGGCGTCGTACGCCGTCAGGTCCGGCCGCTTCGTCTCCGGGTCGGTGTCGTCGAACCGGACGATGAAGGAGCCGTCGTACATCTCCTTGTACGTCCCGATGACCGCGGGCATGCGGGCGTGGCCGAGGTGCCACGGGCCGTTGGGGTTCGGCGCGGCGCGCATGCGGACCTCGTCGTACTCCTCGACGTTGGGGAGGTCGGGGAGAAGCGACTCGTCCGCTTCCTCCTCGGCTTCCATCTCGGCGAGTTCCTCGGGCGCGAGGTCTTCGAGTCGGTCGCGCTTTTCACCCGCCGACAGCCGGTTGACCTCGGCGACGACGGGACCGATGAGTCCCGGAATCTCGCCGCCGTGCTGTCTGAAGTCGGGGTTTTCGCCCATCAGCGGGCCCATAATCGCGCCCACGTCGGCGTCGCTGTCGTGTTTGACCGCATTGAGAAGCGCGTGCTTTTCGGCCTCTCGCTCGATGCGCTCTCGAAGCTCGTCGTCCATTACCGTTGGCTTCCGCGGCGCGCCTAAAAACAGGCCCGGATTGCGGGGAAGGGTCCTCGCGCGGGCAGGGGTACGTGGGATGTTAGCACTTCAGAGCAAATATGCGTTACGGCGGCGGGGCTCGGGAGGCGGACGGACCGAAGAGAAATCCTCGTGGCCGCGGTTCGCGGGCGCGTCGCGCTCTCAGTAGCCGCGGGTGATGAGGTAGTCCGCGATGTCGCAGAGCAGCTCGCGGGCCTCGTTGTCCGGGAGGACGTCGAGCCGCGACTTGGCCTGTTCGGTGAGGTCTTCGGCCATCTCGCGGGCGTAGTCGATGCTGCCCGCCTCGTTCAGTTCGGCGACGGCGGCCTCGACGGCGTCCTCGGTGAGCTCTTCGGCCGTCTCGGCGTCGACGAGGTCGTCCACGTCGATGCCCTGCTGGCGCGCGTGGAGCGAGATGATGGTCTCTTTGTTCTCCACGAGGTCCGAGCCGCGCTGTTTGCCGAGCTGCTCCGACGGCACCGTCAGGTCGAGCACGTCGTCCTGAATCTGGAACGCGCTGCCGGACTCGATGCCGTACTGGTAGAGCGCCTCGACGACGTCGTCGTCCGCGCCCATGACGACCGCCGGAACGGCGGCCGCGGTCCCGTAGAGGACCGCCGTCTTCAGTTCGACCATCTGGAGGTACTCGTCGGGGAGCACCTCGGTGCGGCGCTCGAACTCGATGTCGAGCGCCTGCCCCTCGCAGATCTGCGTGCAGGTGGTCGCGAGTCGGCGGACGGCTTCGAGGCCGTCGGCGGGGTCAGCGCCGGTCTTCGTCAGGAGTTCGAACGCCTTGGCGTACAGCGTGTCGCCGGCGAGGATGGCGGTCGAGTTGTCGTACTCCTTGTGGACCGCCGGAACGCCGCGACGGAGGTCGTCGTCGTCCATGATGTCGTCGTGGATGAGCGTGAACGACTGGATGACCTCGATGCTCACGGCCGCGACCATCACGTCGATGGGGTCGCCCGCGAGCGTCGGGAACGCCCGGTAGTCCTCCGACATCGGTTCGACGTCCGCGAGGGACTCCGCGGTCAGGAGTGAGACGGTCGGCCGGAGGCGCTTGCCGCCGGCTTTCAGGAGGTACCGGGAGGCCTCGTAGAGCCGTTCGGGCTCGGCCATCGGCACGTCCTCGTCGAGCGCGTCGTTGACGAGTTCGCGCCGCTCGCGAATCGCCTCGAGCACCCGCTTTTCCGTCGCGTCGGGAGTCATCACTCCACCAGCTGAATCATGTTTCCGTTCCGCGTGACGTGGACGTCGCGACCGAGGGCGTAGCCCTGACTCTCGGCGAGGTCCACGTACGGAGCGAAGCCTTTCAGGTTCTGGTGAGCCGGGATGACGTGCTGGGGCTGGAGCGCCTGCAGCATCTCGTAGTGCCCCTCTTCGCGGAGGTGGCCCGAGACGTGAATCTCGTCGTAGATGCGCGCGCCCTGCATGCGCAGGAGGCGCTCGGACTGGTAGCGCTGGCCCTCGTTCGTCGGCTCCGGGATGACCCGCGCCGAGAAGATGACCTTGTCGCCGTCGTCGATCTCGTACGGCGTCTCGCCGCGGCCCATGCGGGTGAGCATCGCGCGCGGCTCGCCCTGGTGGCCCGTGACGATGGGCAGGTAGTTCTCCTTGCCCTCCTTCATGATTCGCTTGAAGGTGCGGTCGACGGACTTGCGGTGGCCGTACATCCCGAGGTCGTCGGGGAGGTCGACGAAGCCGAGGCGCTCGGCGGTGCCGGAGTACTTCTCCATCGAGCGACCGAGGAGGACCGGCTGGCGGCCGATGTCCTTGGCGAACTCGACGAGCGAGGAGACCCGGGAGATGTGCGACGAGAACGTCGTCGCCACGATGCCGCCGTCGTAGTCCTCGACGGAGGTCATCACGTCTTTGAGGTGGCGGCGCGCGACGGACTCGGAGGGCGTGCGGCCCTTCCGGCCGGCGTTCGTACAGTCTTCGATGTACGCGAGCACGCCGTTGCCCTCGCGACCGATTTCGCGGAAGCGCTTCATGTCGATGGGGTCTTCGAGGACCGGCGAGTGGTCCATGCGCTTGTCGAGACCGTAGACGACGGCGCCCTCGGGCGTGTGGACGACCGGGTTGATGGCGTCGATGATGGAGTGGGTGACGTGGACGAATTCGAGTTCCACGTTGCCGGAATCGCCGATGGACATCGTCTCGCCGGCTTCCATCTTGACGAGGTCGTTGTTGACGTTGAACTTGTTCTCGCCTTCGATCTGCTGTTTCACCAGTTCGATGGTGAAGGGCGTGGCGACGACGGGGGCGTCGTAGCGGTGGGCGAGCTTGGAGATGGCACCGATGTGGTCGAGGTGACCGTGCGTGGGGACGATGGCCTGCACGTCTCCTTCGAGGTCGCTCATGACCCGGTCGTCCGGGATAGCGCCCATGTCGATGAGGTCGAGGCTGTGCATCTTTTCGGTCTCGACGTTGTCGTGGATGAGGACCTGCGACAGGTTGAGACCCATGTCGAAGACGACGACGTCGTCTCCGGCACGGACGGCCGTCATCTGACGGCCGACTTCTTCGTATCCGCCTATGGTTGCGATTTCGATTTCCATGGTTTGTGTCTCGATATTCCGAGCATCGAAAGCCACGATGTGGCGAAGGTGCTCACGGAAAGACGGGTGTCTGGGGGCCACCGGCCCCGGCGTCTTGCAGCTCGTCGGTCGAATGACCCCGCGTACGAGACGGCCCGAACCGGTCGAACTGGGCGCGCCCGCACTTACCCGCGGGTTTCTGGTACTGAGTTCTACTCACGGGGGTACTAAAAACTACGTGGGTTCACCGCGCCCGCACGCCCGGGCTCGTGAGAGAACGTCTCACGTGACCCGGTTTTTCCTCCGTTCGACGACGATTTCGACCCGGACGGTCGGATTCGACGGCCATCTCGCACTGTCGGTCCGGCACATTTAAGATAACTACGAGACGGGTTTGATGCATGAGCGGCCGACCCCTCGACGTCCTCGAAGCGTCACTCGACGAGCCGGTGACGGTTCTCCTCAAGGACGGAAACGCGTACTTCGGCGTCCTCGCTGGTTACGACCAGCACATGAACGTCGTACTCGAAGAAGCGCTGGACGAAGACACCGTGCCCGGGGATATCGAACTCGAGCAAGTCCAAGACACAACCATTATACGCGGCGATAACGTCGTCACCATCAAAGCATGACGGGTGCAGGAACCCCTAGCCAAGGAAAGAAGAACAAGACGACGCACGTCAAGTGCCGTCGCTGCGGCGAGAAGTCCTACCACGTGAAGAAGAAGGTCTGCTCGTCTTGCGGCTTCGGTAAGTCGAAGAAGCGTCGGAGCTACGCCTGGCAGTCGAAGTCCGGCGACAACTAACGACTCTCGACGGTCTCTGACCGTCTCTGTCTTCTCTCTCGCCGTCTGCGGCGAGAACGAACCCGCGTTCCTGACTCCCGGTTTGTCCCCGCGCCCGTGACACTCGCTAGCACCGAGTACGGCGTCGCTCTCCGCCCGTCACGCCCGAGTTCCTTCCTCGTGTGCTCCGGTTCCCCGAACTGTCACTTCATCTCGTCACCGCCCTCGACTGGTTCGGTTTACCTCCGTTCTCAGCCCTCGCCGTCCGTGCGCCGCATCGTCCGACTCCTCGTCGAATCCCCGCCCCACCGAGCGGTCACCACCGCGCACGATGTATGCACTTCTATGCATATTTACCGGTTACTGAACCCGTCGTTACTGCATAAGGACGGGTTTTTTACCCCCTCGACTCTCTACCATCTTCCATGGTAACTGGGCGGGACGACTCCCACCACCACATCGGCGGACCGACCGAGAAGTGCGGTGTCGTCGGCGTCGCACTCGGCGGTCGAGACGCCGCACGACCCCTGTACTACTCGCTGTACGCCCTCCAGCACCGGGGCCAAGAGTCCGCAGGCATCGTCACCCACGACGGGTTCCAACAGCACAGTCACGTCCAGATGGGGCTCGTCGGCGACGCGTTCGGCGCCGACGACCTCGACGGCCTGAAGGGCGAGGCGGGCATCGGCCACGTCCGCTACCCCACCGCCGGCGACGTGTCGAAGTCGTGCGCCCAGCCGTTCGCCGTCTCGTTCAAGTCGGGGTCGCTCGGGCTCGCGCACAACGGCAACCTCGTCAACGCCGACGAACTCCGCGACGAACTGGAGAACTTCGGTCACGCCTTCACCTCCACGGGCGACACCGAGGTCATCGCCCACGACCTCGCGCGCAATCTCCTCGAAGAGGACCTCGTCCGCGCCGTCAAGCGGACTATGGAGCGCATCCACGGCTCGTACGCGCTCACCATCATGCACGACGAGACGGTCCTCGGCGTGCGTGACCCCGAAGGGAACCGTCCGCTCTGTATCGGCAAACTCGACGACGGCTACGTGCTCGCCTCCGAGTCGGCCGCCATCGACACGCTCGACGGCGAACTCGTCCGCGACGTGAAACCGGGCGAACTCGTCGTCCTCGACCCCGACGGAAGCGGCTTCGACTCGTATCAACTGGTCGAACGCGACAACACGGCCCACTGCTTTTTCGAACACATCTACTTCGCCCGCCCGGACTCCGTGATGAACGACACGCTCGTCTACGAGGTCCGCCGCGGGCTCGGCCGGAAGCTCTGGGAGGAAAACGGCGTCGACACCGACGTGGTCATGCCCGTTCCCGACTCGGGCCGCGCGTTCGCCTCCGGCTACGCGGAGGCCGCCCAAGAGGACGACGCGACCGTCGAGTTCGCCGAGGGACTGATGAAGAACCGCTACGTCGGCCGGACGTTCATCATGCCGACCCAAGACGAGCGCGAGCGCGCCGTCCGCCTCAAGCTCAACCCCATCAAGAGCACCGTCGAGGGCAAGTCCGTGACGCTCATCGACGACAGCATCGTCCGCGGGACGACCTCGAATCAGCTCGTCCAACTGCTGTACGACGCCGGCGCGACCGAGGTCCACATGCGCATCGGCGCGCCGCCCATCGTCGCGCCCTGTTACATGGGCATCAACATGGCCACCCGCGAGGAACTCATCGCCTCGGACAAGTCGGTCGAGGAGGTCCGCGACACCATCGACGCCGACAGTCTCGGCTACCTCTCTATCGACGCCGTCGCCGAAGTGCTCGAAAAGTCCCGCGCCGACCTCTGTCTCGGCTGTGTCACCGGCGAGTACCCGTACGACATCGACGGCGAGGAGACCGACCGCGACGTGAGCCGGCCCGTCGTCGGTGCCGAAGCGCCGCTGAGCGACTGAGTTCCGGTTCCGGACCCCGCCGGTTCCGCTCCCGTTCGTCCCCCCACGCCCAACCTATCGCTCCGTCTGACAGTCACCGGGAGCCTCGATAGCATAATCAACGCGGTCTTTCTTGTCTCTCGCACCCGTTGTTCGAACCGTACTCCGACTCGCCGAGGACCGGGTTGCGAGCGGAGTACGGAGTGCGAATCGACGGGGTGGTGGAGCGCCGCGGGAGGGCCCGCACATCCCGTCTCTGTGACCTGCCGGTCGCACCACGTACTACCGCCCGTCCGAATCGGCGGCCCTCGGGCCGCGCGCCCCGCCGCGGGCGTCGGACGGGTACTCCCTTTGAACGCCCGAGCGACGGCGCTCTCCGAACGCGCCTCAGTAGACGACGTAGAGGAGGACGTAGACGACGTTTCCGAGGACGAACGAGACGAGCCACAGCGAGGCCGCGACGCGGCCGAACCGGGCGTGTTCCGTCCCGAAGACCTCGGTTATCGGTCGCGTCAGCGCCAACAGCAGCGCGTAGTAGACGACGGGGACACAGACGACGGCCAAGAGGATGTGAACCGCCAGCGTCGGGAGGTAGACGAACTGGTAGACCGCGTCGGGGCCGGGGAACTCCGCGGTTCCCTGGACGACGACCTTGTAGAGATAGAGGACGAGAAACGTCGCAAAGAGGAGGAACGAGGCGAGCATCATGCGCCGGTGGCGCTCGATTTCGCCGCGGCGGACGAACCGGACGCCGGCGAGGATGGTGACGATGGCGACGGTGCTGATGACCGCGTTCACGTGCGGAATCGCGTTCAGCACGGCCTCGGGGGCAGTCGGAATCGCGGCGCGGGGGATCGCGCCGAGCGCCGCGCCGAAGACGAGCGCGAGCGACAGCACCGAGAGAATCGCAGTCAGTCCGCGGACGTGGTCGCGTGCTCGGAACTCCATAGGCGTATCCCGGTGCCGCGAGGCCAAAATCGTTCTGTCGCCCGCCCGCGGCACGGCGCCTGCAAACGCCCGACATTGCCGAGGCGAAAGGAAAGTCATTTAAATTACCGCGGGGTAAACGAGAGTGCAGCAAGACACAGCGAGCGTGGGTAGCCAAGCCAGGCCAACGGCGCAGCGTTGAGGGCGCTGTCCTGTAGAGGTCCGCCGGTTCAAATCCGGTCCCACGCATCGCAAGATGCAGGTGACGTCCCTACACGGACATCACCCACGCACAATCCTTCCACGAAACTACACCCCGGAGAGGTTCGCCTCTCTCGGGTTCTCCGAACTATTCTTCGACAGCAAGGGCGCTGTCCTGTAGAGGTCCGCCGGTGAGAATCCGGCTCGCCGGATTCGAACGTCGAGACGAGCGGAGTGAGTCTCGGAAGTTCAAATCCGGTCCCACGCATCGCATGTGCGGACTCACAGTCCGCAATGAGGCGGCGTAGCCGCCGAATGATGCAGGTGACGTCCCTACACGGACATCACCCACGCACAATCCTTCCACGAAACTACACCCCGGAGAGGTACTCCTCTGTGGGTTTCTCTGCACTGCTCCTCGTTGAGGGACACCTCTCCGAACGTCTCGTTATTCACCGGCCAGCGCCCGTGCCGCCCCCGACTTCGACTACCGACCGCCGTCCCGTGCCGCGAGTTTAAAAGGGTCGAACGAGTAACACGCGGCATGGCCAAGTACTCGACGAACCGGGGCGGTGGCGGCGGCGACGGCGACAGTTGCGAACTCTGCGGTCGCAGCACCGCGAAGCTCCGGCGCGCGAACGTGGCCGGCGCGGACCTGTTGGTCTGTCCGGACTGCGCGCCGCACGGCGAGAACCGCCACGCGGACCGAAAAAGCGAGTCGACCGACGCCTCGCGCGACGGCTCCGAGCGGAACCGCAAGAAGCGCGCCGCCCAGCGCACCGCCAAGATGTACGACAGCGCGAAGGGCGATTCCAAACACTGGGAGGAAAAGGGGACGAACTACGAGAAAGACCGGCTCCCCTATCTCGTCTCCGGCTACGGCGGCGTCGTCGAGTCCGCCCGGCAGGACGCCGGCCTCCAGCTCGCCGACCTCGCCGACGAACTCGAACTCGACGAGAAGCAACTGCTCGCCATCGAGCAGGGCCGGGCCACGCGGGCGAACGTCGGCGGCTCGGCCATCCGCGCGCTCGAAGAGCGCCTCGACGTGACCCTCGTCGACGAGTAGCACGATTTTTCTCGGTCGGGCGTCTCGACGCGCATATGTCCGACTCACTCGCACCCGAGTCCCCGACGGTCCGGGCGTTCGACGCGACGGTGGCGCGCGTCGATGGCCGGTCGGTCGTCCTCGACGAGACGTACTTCTACCCCGAAGGCGGCGGTCAGCCCGCCGACCGCGGTGTTCTCGGCGGCGTCGACGTCGAACACGTCCGAAGCGAAGCCGACGGAACGGTCGTCCACGACCTCGCGGCCGACCCCGACTTCGGCGTCGGCGACGAGGTGACCGGCGTCGTCGACGACGACTTCCGGACGTACTGCATGCGGGCGCACACCGCGAGTCACGTGCTCTACGGCGCGGGTCGCCGCATCTTCGACGACCTCGGCTACGGCGGCTTCGACATCTCCGCGGAGAAGGTGCGCGTCGACTTCGAGACCTCGACCGAGGTCGACGACGGCGCGCTCGTCGAACTGGAGCGTCTCGTCAAT
The DNA here is from genome assembly GCF_001190965.1 of Haloferax gibbonsii. Lineage (NCBI taxonomy): Archaea > Methanobacteriati > Methanobacteriota > Halobacteria > Halobacteriales > Haloferacaceae > Haloferax > Haloferax gibbonsii. Next base: position 2,668,574 of record NZ_CP011947.1, on the reverse strand, counting down.
CGGGCGGTGTGGGACAGCCGCGAGGTGTCGTGGGAGGAGATTCCCGTCTCGGAGGCCCGCGAGCGCGGGGAAATCGCGTTCAACGTCAAGACCGAGGAGGGCGTCTTCTCCGAGTCCGACACCGTTCGGGTCGTCTCCATCGACGGCTGGGACTGGGCGGCCTGCGGCGGGACGCACGTCTCGAACACCGTCGAAATCGGGCCGGTCGAGGTGCTCGGCCGGTCGAACCCCGGCGAGGGACTCACCCGCGTCGAGTTCGCGGTCGGCGCCTCGGCCATCGACCGCCGCGCCGCAGTTCGAACGTCCGCCTACGAGGCCGCCCGAGCGCTCGGAACGAACCTCGACGGTCTCGGGGAGTCGGCCGCCACCGTCGCGGCCGCGCGCGAAGAACTGGAATCCGAACTCGCAGACCTGAAGTCTGAGGTGCTGCGCGCTCGCCTCGACGACTTCGAGACGGTCGAACGCGACGGACTGACGTGGCGGGTCGGTGCGGTCTCCGGCTTCGACGCGAACGAGGTCGGCGACGCGGCCAAGGAGGCCCGCGACGGTGCGGACGTGCTCGTCGCCGTCGGCGAGTCCGACGCCCCGTTCGTCGTCGTCGCCAGCGCCGGCGACGCGGCCGCCGGCGACGTCGTCGCCGAGGTGACAGACGAGTTCGGCGGCGGCGGCGGCGGGGGACCGACCTTCGCGCAGGGCGGCGGTCTCGGCGCGCCGGCCGACGAGGTGCTGGCGTACTTACGCGATTGAGTTGACTCTGGCCACCGATACTGTGTCGTGCTGACGCCCGACGGACGACCGGCGGTTCAATCATCTTTTTCAATGATGGTCCGTACTCATCACCATGGAAACCGTAGGGTCTGCCACGGGTCTGACCGACGAGCAGCGGGCCATTCGCGACGTGGTCCACGAGTTCGCCGTCGAGGAGATTCGCCCGACCGCGCGCGAGGCCGACGAGACGGAGACGTTCCCGGAAGACGTGTGGGACGGCCTCGCCGAACTTGACCTGACCGGCCTGACCGTCCCCGAGGAGTACGGCGGGTTCGGTGCCGACCGCGCCACCTACGCCGTCGTCAACGAGGAGGTCGCCTACGGCCAACTCGCCGTCGCGACCGCGCTCTCCGTGCACTGTCTCGCGACCGAGTGTATCGCGGAGTTCGCCACCGACGAACAGAAAGAGACGTGGCTCCCCGAGATGGCTCGCGGCCGACCGGTCGGCATGTTCGGTCTCTCCGAACCGGACGCCGGGTCGAACCCCGCGGAGATGTCGACAGTCGCCCGACGAGACGGCGACGAGTACGTCATCAACGGCAAAAAGCAGTGGATAACGAACGGCCAGCGCGGCGGCGTCTGCATCCTCTTCGCCAAGACCGACCCCGACGACCCCTCGTCGGTCACGCAGTTCCTCGTCCCGAAGGAGGCCGGCTACGAGGTCGGCAAGAAAGAGGAGAAACTCGGTCTCCGCGCCTCCGACACGACGGCGCTCCTCTTCGACGACGTTCGCATCCCCGCTGAAAACCGACTCACCGAGGAGGGCAAGGGCCTCTCCGCCGCCTTCCGCATCCTGACCGGCGGCCGAATCGGCATCGCCTCGCAGGCCGTGGGACTCGCGCAGGCCGCGCTCGACGACGCCATCGACTACGCCAACGAGCGCGAGCAGTTCGACAAACCCATCTCGAAGATTCAGGCGATTCGCCACAAAATCGCCGACATGGGCACGCAGGTCCACGCCTCGCGGATGCTCGTCCGCGAGGCCGCCCGCGTCGCCGACGCCGGCGACGACCCGCGGACCGCGGCGTCCATCGCGAAGTACTTCGCCAGCGAGGCCGCGGTCGACGTGACGAACGAGGCCGTGCAGGTCCACGGCGGCTACGGCTACACCACCGATTTCGACGTGGAACGCTACTACCGCGACTCGAAGATCACGACCATCTACGAGGGGACCAGCGAGATTCAAAAGGAGATTATCGCGCGGTCGCTCCTCGACTGAGCGGTCGGGTCAGCCCGCTTTTTCACTCGGCCGCGTCGCTCACGGACTACGGGCGAGCGTCGGCAGCCCTCGCTCGCGGACCACGTCAGCGGCGGCGAGTCCCGCGAGAAGCATACACCCGACGAGCGTCACCCACGCGCCGACAGCCGAGACGAACGTCTCGTCCCACAGTTGGATGAACCGCAGGACTGCGACGGTCCCGACGACGCCGACGACCAGTTCCGCGCGGCGGGACCGCCGTCCGGCGAGCGCGGCGAGAGAGAGCAGGACGACTGTCGGGAAGAGGACGATGCCGTGGACGAGCTCCAGACCGTTTCCCATGCCGCCGTAGTAAACGGAGATAACCGGACCTTCGTGGGCCGGGTCGACCTGTATCCACGGGAGGAAGACGCCGACCGCGACGACGAGCGACGGGAGGACCGGAGCGAGGCGTTCGCGGAGCGGGGATGCCATACCGGAGGCGACGCCGGTTTTCCGTATAGGCCTTCTCCCGAAGCGCCTTTTCCCCGCGGTTCCCTACTGCGGGCAATGACGCTCCCCGACCTCTCGGCGTTCGACGCCGTCGTCTACGACCTCGACGGTACGCTCGTCAACCTCCGCGTCGACTGGGACGACGCCGCCAGCGACGCCGCGGCCGTCCTGCGCGACGCCGGCGTCGACGCCGACTCGCTGGACCTCTGGAAGATGCTCGACGCGGCCGACGCGGCCGGCGTCCGCGACGAACTGGAGCGAGAGCTCGCGGCGCACGAGCGAGAGGGCGCGTGGGTCTCCGACCGCCTCCCGCTCGCGGACCACCTCGCCGCCGACGGCGTTCCCTCCGGCGTCTGCTCGCTCAACGCCGAGGACGCCTGCCGGGTCGCGCTCGACGTGCACGACCTCGCGGACCACGTCGACGCCGTCGTCGGCCGCGACACCGTGGCGACCCGCAAGCCGGACCCGGAGCCGCTGCTCGCGACGCTCGAACGGATGGCGGTCGACCCCGACTCGGCCGTGTTCGTCGGCGATTCCGCCCGCGACGAGGTGACCGCCGACCGCGCGGGCGTCGCCTTCAGATACGTCGACGGCGGCCCGTCGGGCGTCTGAGACGAGGCTCTGAGGAAGCAGAAATCGAGAGACGCAGGGCGAACAGGCGGCACGTCCGCTTCGCCGGACGGCGTGCCGCGCTCCCGCGTCTCGCCCGGCGGCGATGCTCAACGCACGGGGGCGCTGGCCGCGGAATCGGTGATAAACCTCCGCTCCGGCGCGGCCGTTAAGCCCGCCGAGTCCTACGGTCACGCATGGGATTTCCGGTCTCGTACTACTGTCCGCACTGCGGCGCGGTCGTCGAACTCGAACGCGACGGCTACCTGGCCGACAAGTCGGTGACGCCGTACCCGCTCGAAGGCTGGTCGTACGCCGACCCGACCGACGACTTCGAAGACGCCGAGGGCGTCCGGTTCGCCTGCGGCGAGAGCGACGCCCCCGGCCTGTCGTGGACCGGTGACGTGGTCGACGCCGACGACGTGGAGAACCCCACGCTGGCGTCGCCGTGCGGCCGCGAGTTCTACCTCTCGTTCGTCAGATACGAGGACGGCCGCGAGGTCGAGGCCGTCCCCGAGAGCGACTACGTCGTCATCGGCGGGGGAGGCCCGTCCGGTCCGTCGGGCCCGCGAGGTCCGGACGCGGGGCCGCGCGGTCCCGACGGGTTCTGAGTCTTCGGGGGCCTCCGCGCCCGCGACGGACGTCCGCGTCGTGCGAACGCGCGTCACTCCGTATTCAATAGCTCGCGCGTCGACTATCTATCATGGTTCCCATTCAGTCCACGTTCGGTCTCGGTGACGCGCTGTTCTTCGTCCCGTTCGTCGTCATCGCCGTCGTCATCTTCGCGTTCGCCGGCGCGGTGGTCTACCTCGAACACAGAAAGGAGATGGCGCTCATCGAGAGCGGCCACTACGACGAGGTCGGCCGCGACTCGCGGGCGTGGATTCTCGGCGGCGGCCTGCTCGTCCTCGCGCTCGGCCTCGGAAGCGTCGTCTCGGCGCTCCTCTCCGGCGGCGCGGTCGGCGACGGCGTGACCGCGGTGTTCGTCGGTCTCGCGGCGCTCGCGTACTACTTCTACAAGCGCCGCGCGGTCGGAACGACCGCCGCCTGAGCCGCGAAAAGCGGTCGGGAACTCAGCCCTTGATGTTGCAGACGGGGAACGTCCGCGCGACCTTGTCGCCGATGCCCAGTTCGTCCGAGACGCGGACGACCTCGTCCACGTCCTTGTAGACGCCGGGCGCTTCTTCGGCGACCGTCGCGCCCGACTGGGCCTTCACGTATATCTTCTCCTGCTCGCGGAGTTCGTCCTGCACCGTCTCGCCCCAGTACTCCTGTTTCGCCTTGGTTCGGCTCATGAGTCGGCCCGCGCCGTGGGCCGTCGAGCCGAAGGTGAGGTCGAGCGACTGGTCGCCGCCGCGGAGGACGTAGCTCCCCGCGCCCATGCTGCCGGGGATGATGACCGGCTGGCCCACGTCGGCGTAGGCGGGCGGGAGTTCGGGTCGCCCCGCGGGGAACGCCCGCGTCGCCCCCTTCCGGTGGACGTAGAGTTCGCGCTCCTCGCCGTCAACTTCGTGAACCTCTTTCTTGGCGATGTTGTGCGCGACGTCGTACAACAGGCGCATCTCCATGTCGCGCCAGTCGCGGTCGAACACGTCGGCGAACACCTCGCGCGTGCGGTGCATGATGAGCTGTCGGTTCACCCACGCGAAGTTGATGGCGGCGCACATCGCGCCGTAGTACTCTTCTGCGAGCGCGGAGCCGGCGGGCGCGGCCGCGAGCTCCTTGTCCGGCAGCTCGTCGAGCAGGTCCTTGTGTTCCTTCTCGATGCGTCGGAGGTAGTCGGTGCAGGTCTGGTGGCCGAGGCCGCGGGAGCCGCAGTGGATGAGCACGACGATTTGGTCGGCTTCGAGGCCGAACGACTCGGCCACGTCCTCGCGGTAGACGTCCGTGACGCGCTGGACCTCGAGGAAGTGGTTCCCGGAGCCGAGACTGCCGATTTGGTTGCGGCCGCGGTCTTTCGCCTTCTGCGAGACGAACTCCGGTCGGGCGTCGTCGCGGAAGCCCTCGTCCTCGCAGTGGGCGAGGTCGTCGTCCGTGGCGTAGCCGGCGTCGACCGCCCAGCGCATCCCGCGGGCGAGGATGTCCTCGATGGTCTCGGCGTCGCCCTTGACGACGCCGCCGCCGCCGAGGCCCGAGGGAACCGCCTCGAACAGGGCGTCGACGAGTTCCTCCTCGTGTCCCTGGAGGTCCTCGTAGGTGAGGTTCGTCGTCATCATGCGGACGCCGCAGTTGATGTCGTAGCCGACCGCGCCGGGCGAGAGACAGCCGTCCGTGGCGTCGGTCGCGCCGACGCCGCCGACCGGGAACCCGTAGCCCTGGTGGCCGTCGGGCATGCAGATTGCGTGCTTGGTGATTCCCGGCAGGTGCGTCGCGTTCCGTAGCTGTTCGAGCGTCTTGTCGTCGCCGATGTGGTCGAGCAGCGCCTCGGAGGCCAACACCCGCGCGGGGGCGTTCATCTCGCCCTCCCGCGGAATCTCCCAGACGTGCTCGCGAACCCGTCGCAGTTCGATGTCGCCGAACTCGCGCGTTTCCATACCGGGACAATCGACGCGGCGACTCAATAGGATTCCGTCACGCGCCCGCGGACCGCCCGGACGCGTCGCCGCCGCTCTCGGCGTCGCCCGCGCCGCGGTCGGAGAGCGCGCGGTCGACGGACAACGGCCCGCCGCCGGTCACGAGCAGCGCCGACACGAGACCGAAAAGCGAGATGTGCGCCAGCACGGGGTCGTCCGGCAGGCCGAACAGCGTCGTCGTGAACAGCAGGAAGGCGACGGCGGAGGCCGCTCGGGTGAACGCGCCGGCGACGAGCAGGACGCCGACGAGCGCCTCGGTCAGCCCCGCGCCGACGACCCACAGTTCCGGTGCGACCGGGACGACCGCGGTGAGGTCGTACTTGGCGACGACCGCGAGCGCGTCGCCGGGTTCCATGAGCTTCTGGGCGACGCCGAGGTAGACGAACGTGAGGCCGAGGCCGACCCGGAGAACCGCGGGCACGTAGGCTTCGAGGTGGCGAGTCCGCTCGACGAACGGGAGGGCGACCCGTCGGTAGAACGGGTCGACCCGGGAGTAGAACGTCCGGTCGTCGGCCGCCATCGAGGCGACGGCGTGGTCGGCGCTGGGGCGACCGCCGCCGACGAGCGCGATGGCGAGGAAGCCGGGAAGGTACTCGAACGCCAGCACGAGCGCCGGTTCGACCGCGAGTCCGACGAGGTAGCCCGCGAGGCCGACCGCGGCGACGAGGCGCGTCCCGAACCCGAACAGCAGGAGGAACCCGACCGTGATGCCGAACAGTCTGACGAAGACGGGCGACGAGGACTGGACGGCGGGCGAGAAGAAGTAGCCCGAAAAGCCCGCCCCGACGAGCGGGAGCCCAACCGCGAGGCGGAGGAGCCACGGGAGAAGCGACTCGTAGGACGCCATCGTTCGGCGGAACGCCCGAACGTCGTTCGGGAGCGGTCGGAACCGCAGGTAGGCCGCACCGGCGACCGCGACGCCGACGCCGCCCGCGCCGAGGACGGCGAGGTTGAACGGGTCGGTCAGCGCCGCCAACAGAAACGCCGCCACTTCGACGGGGTCGCTCCCCGGCGTCACGTACTTGACGTGCGCGCTTGCGTTCCCCACCCCCGCCGCGAGGAGCGCGACGAGGCCGGCGAGTCGGGTCGCCCCGCGGACGTGCTGTGTCATGTCTCGGGTTACGACCGACCGACCATAACGGCGCGGGATGAATACAGCCGAAACCGGGCGAGAGAAGGTATGAAACGATTGAATCGGAACGTCACACGTCGAAGACGACGTACGCCTCCCAGCCGGCGTCGGTTTCCGCCAGTCGCATCTCGGAGTAGGTGACGGCCTTCACGTCGCGGGCGTCCACGTCGGCGAAGGGGACGCCGCGTGCGGACGCCTCGACGACCCACTCGTCGCCCTCCCGCCGGACGGTCGCCTCGTGGGCCGCCGGGAGGACGCCGCGCACGTCGCGCTCGTAGATGAGTTGGTCGAGGTAGTCGAACAACAGCGCCTCGCGGCCCTCAGCGCGGACGGCGACCGAAAAGCGGTCGCCCGTCTCGGCGGGGTCGTCGCACATCGCGGCGGTGAGCCCGTCGGCGACGGCAGCGAAGACGGCACCGAGGCTCTCGCCGTCGGCCTCGACGGCCACGTCGGCGGTGTGGTCGCGGAGCGTGAATCCCATACCGGAGGGAGGGACGCCGCCGACCCTCGTCCTTTCGGTCGGCGACAGGTGCGCGTCCCGACTCCCGCGTTGGTGCGCCGCTCGTGTCGGTGAGCTATCCTGTTTGCCGACGGCGGCTTCGGTCGGACCTGCAAACGGACGGTGGAGTTATATTCTCGCTCCGGCTACGACGGGACGTGAGCGTCAACGTGGAGATGCGGGTCGACGCCCCCGGCCAGCGCGAGTACGCCGAGGAGGCGTGGGACCTGAAAGAGCGGATTCGGGTCGATGAGGGGCTCCTGAAACAGCGCCGGGGCTTCTTCATGGACGCCTACCGCCGGTCGAACACGTATCTCCTCTACGAGAACGACGCGCTCGTCGCGTTCGCCTCCACGCGGCGCGACGGCTACATCCTCTTTCTCGCGGTCTCGCCCGACGCCCGCGGCGAGGGCTACGGCAAGCGACTCGTCGCCGAGGTCGCGAGGGAGCATCCGGTCGTGACCTGTCACGCCCGGACGACGAACACGAACGCCCTCGACTTCTACGAGCGGATGGGCTTCGAGGTCCGCCGCCGCATCGACAACTACTACGAGGACGGCGGGGCCGCCTTCTACCTCCGACTCGGGGAGGAAGCCGGCCTCAGAGAGAAGCTCTCGGAGTTCCTCCGCCGGTAATCCACTGACTGAACCGCATTCGACGCAGATTCGGAGAGCCGCCGCGCCGCCGTCGACCCGGTTGCGTGTATCCTTAATTTTTATTCACTTCCTAGTATATGTGGTTGATATGTACATCGGAGTGCTCACCGTCCCGCTCGGAGACGAACCCCTCGACGACGCGCTCGACTACCTGTCCGGTATCGGCGTCGACGGCGTCGAACTCGCCGTCGGCGGCTGGCCCGGCGAGGACCACGTCGACCGAAGCGCCGTCCTCGCGGACGACGACGCGCAGGCCGACCTCCTCGATTCGGTCGAGAGCCGAGACCTGCAAATCAGCGCGCTCGCGACGCACAACAACCCGCTTCACCCCGTCGAGGAGACGGCCGCCGAGGCCGACACCGAACTCCGCGAGGCCATCGAACTCGCGGACGCCCTCGACGTGAACACCGTCACCTGTTTCTCGGGGCTCCCCGCCGGCGGCCCGAACGACGAGGTCCCGAACTGGATTACCGCGCCGTGGCCGACCGAGCACGCCGACGCCCACGACTACCAGTGGGAGGTCGCCGTCGACTACTGGTCGGACCTCGCCGCGTTCGCCGACGACCACGGCGTCGACATCGCCATCGAGATGCACCCGAACATGCTCGTCTACGAGCCCACGGGCATGCTGAAGCTCCGCGAGGCGACGAACGAGCGCATCGGCGCGAACTTCGACCCCTCGCACCTCTACTGGCAGGACATCTCCATCACCGACGCGATTCGGTTCCTCGGCGAGGAGGACGCCATCCACCACTTCCACGCGAAGGACACGAAGGTCTACGAGTCCGAGTCGCGCATCAAGGGCGTCCTCGACACGACCTCCTACGCGGACACCGCCGACCGCTCGTGGCTCTTCCGCTCTATCGGCTACGGCCACGACGAGGGCCACTGGAAGGACGTGGTCTCGACGCTCCGGATGGTCGGCTACGAGGGCGCGCTCTCCATCGAACACGAGGACGCGCTCACGTCGTCCAAGGAGGGGCTCGAAAGGGCCGTCGACGTGCTCTCGCGGGCCGTCTTCGAGACGCAACCCGGCGAAGCCTACTGGGCGGAGTAATCCATGTCTGAACCACTCTCAGTCGGCGTCCTCGGCTACCGCTTCAGGCCCACCTTTTTGCGGTTCGGGGCCGCTTCGCGACCCGCTCACCCCAAAAATCTGGACCAAAAAGTGCCGCGAGACTCGGCCTCCGGCCTCGCCCGCGGTACCGCACCGGGCACGGAGGTGGCGCAATGACTGAACCGCTCTCAGTCGGCGTCCTCGGCTACCGCTTCATGGGGAAGGCCCACTCCAACGCGCTCGCCCGCCTGCCGATGTTCTTCCCCGACGCGCCCGACGTGGAGCGCTCCGTCATCGTCGGCCGCAACGAGGAGGCGCTCGCCGACGCCGCCGACCGGTTCGGCTTCGAATCGACCGCGACCGACTGGCGCGACGTGGTCGACGACGTGGACGTGTTCTACAACCTCGGCCCGAACCACCTCCACGCCGAACCCTCCGTCGCCGCGCTCGAAGCCGGTGCCAGCGTCTTCTGCGAGAAGCCGCTCGCGCCGACGCTCGACGAGGCCGAGGCGATGCGCGACGCCGCCCGCGCGGCCGACGGCGTCGCCGGCTGCGCGTTCAACTACCGCTTCGTCCCCGCCATCCAGTACGCGAAAGGACTCATCGAGAACGGCGAACTCGGCGAGATTCGGCACGTCCGCGGGCGCTATCTCCAGGACTGGCTCGTCGACCCCGAAGCGCCGTGGTCGTGGCGAAACGACGAGGAACTCGCCGGCTCCGGCGCGCTCGGCGACCTCGGCGCGCACACGGTCGACCTCGCGCGCTTCCTCGTCCGCGACGCCGCGGGCGACATCGAACGCATCTCCGGGCACCTCCAGACGTTCGTCGACGAGCGGCCCGTGCCCGGCGCGGACGAGTACAAGCCCGTGACCGTCGACGACGCCTACACCGCGCAGGCGGAGTTCGGAAACGGCGCGGTCGGGAACTTCGAGGCCTCGCGGTTCGCCGACGGGCACAAGAACGACCACACCATCGAGGTTCACGGCTCCGAGGGGAGCCTGCAGTTCTCGCTCGAACGCCTCAACGAACTGGAGGTGAAGACCGGCGACGCCCGCGGCTACGAGACGGTGCTCGTCACCGACGAGGACGACCCCTACCTCGACCACTGGTGGCCGCCGGGCCACGTCCTCGGCTGGGAACACACCTTCGTCCACGAGAACTACGAGTTCCTGTCGGCGGTCGCCGAGGGCGGCGAGTTCTCCCCCTCGTTCGAGGACGCCTACGAGGTCCAGACAGTGCTCGACGCCATCGAGCGCTCCGACGAGACCGGCGAGTGGGTCAGCCTCGATTAAATCCTGATGCGAGACTTATCTGAGTGGATAAGTCTCGCACTTCTCGTCGGAATCGGTATCGCCGGTATCACGCTTTTTCCCTGTGCAGTCACGTTCGCAGAAGCGGGTTCGTCGAGATGTGCGATGAGGGTTGTCCAGTCGCTTAGTAGCCCACCGATTGGACTCATCGTTGTTACCGTTCTACTGGTTGTCTCGTACTGGAGTTATGCGAAGATATTCAGCGATGACGCATTTTGAGCCCGCTCAGAACTCGATGACGCCCTCGTCGGTGATGACCTCGTCGATGAGGTCGACCGGCGTGGCGTCGTAGGCGGGGTTCTCCAGTTCGATGCCCTCGACGGGTTCGAGCATGACCTCGCTGGGCGAGCGAATCTCGTTTTCGAAGCGGAAGCCGCCGTCGACGACCTTCGCGCTGGAGCCGACGACCGTGACCGGCACGCCGACCTCGTTGGCGGCGGCGACGAGCGGGAACGTCCCGATGCGGTTGTAGAGCGTCTCCTCGACGATGCAGTCCATGCCGATGATGACGCGGTCGCACTTGGGGAGGAACATCCCCGACGCGCCGTCGACCATCAGGTGCGGTTCGACGTCGTCGATGGCGGCGAGTTCGCGCGCGAACTTCCGGCCGAGGAAGCGCGGGCGGGCCTCGGTCACGTAGGCGGTGAGTTCCGCGCCGTCGGCGACGGCGAGTTCGACGGCCTCCATGACCGTCGAGGAGTAGTCGTGAGTGAGGAACGTCTGGCCGTCCTCGATGGTCGCGGCCGCCTGTTGGGCCGCGCGGCGCTTGCCCGTCTCGACGGTCTCGACCACGCGGTCGATGGTCGCCAAGGTGAGTTCCCGCGCCTCGTCGAGGTCGTCGACCTCGCCTTGGATGCTGTGCAGCACGTCCTGTAAGGCGTTGTACAAAGACGCGTGCGACGGGTTCGCCCGCTTGAGCGCGCCGACGTTGCGCTCGAGGTCGCGTTCGAACTCCTCGACGGTCGCGTAGTCGCGCTCCGTCAGCTCCGCGAGCGCCCGCGTGGCCTTGACGGCGACGACCGAGGAGCTGTGCGTCTGCATCTCGCGAATCTCCTCGATGGTCTCGTCTATCATACGAGAACGTCGCCGTATCGTGTGAAAGAGTTTCCGGGAGCGAGCGCCGCCGCGGGCGCGGACGCGGACCTCGGGCGGGGCTCGGTTCGGCTCAGTTCTCCGCGTCGATGTCGGTGTCCAACTCCGCTTCGGGGGGCGTCCCGCCGTCGCCCGCGTTGGTCCGCTTGGCGTAGACGAACAGGGCGACGGCGGTCACGAACCAGATGACCGCGCCGACGCGAATCGCGAACTCGGCGCGCGCGCCCCACGTCTGGAGCCCCGCGTTCACGGAGAGGACCGCGACGATGGGCGACCCGACGAGAATCGTCGTGACGAAGGTCATCTGCATGACCCACCCGTAATCGACGCCGTCCGGATTCGAGCGCTCGACTGGTTGCACGGGTAGCAGTATCACGGCGACGGCTAATGCGTGCCGGTTCTCGTTCGCGACCCGCGTCCCGACGGTCCGGTGTGCCCCGGCCTCAGCAGGCGGCGCTTTTGGAGGTCGGCTCGGTCGGAACCTCGTAGTCGACGAGGATGCTCGACGACCCGTCCTCGTGTTCGATGACGACCCGGTAGCGCTGGCCCGCCTCGCAGACGGGGTTCAGCGCGCCGTCGGAGCCGGCACCGTCGATGTGGGCGTACTCGCCCGCGGGGCCGACCGTCTCGCCGCCGGTCCACACGTCTTCCCACGCGATGCGGTTGTTGGCGTCGTCGACGACGAATACCCGACTGCCGTCTTCGAGACTGCCGAACTCGTGGGTGATGTTGATGTACGCGCCGTTCGCCCCGTTATCCGGGCCGTCGGGGTGGTAGTCCACGTCGAACGACACCTGCGGTTGTGGCTCGGAGAGCACGTCCTCGAACCCCATCACCATCACGCCGACCGTGGCGGCGAGGAGGACGACGATGACGACGAGGAGCGAGACGCCGACGACCGGCGAGAGGCCGCGGGCGGAGCGGTCGTTGGAGGGCGGCGAGGCGGGCATGCGTCGTTCGCACAGGCGCGTTCCGCCGAGTAAAGTGTTCCCTCGGCCGCAGGTTCGGGTGAGCGGGCGCAACGAGCGAACCTCGCGCGGCGCGCTGGGGGTGGCTGATAAGGCTGATAACCCGGACGCGCGAACGGCACGCATGGTCACGGTACGGTCCATTCGAGCGAAGGCTGGTAGCGAGCCCATCACGATGCTCACGGCGTACGACGCGCCGACCGCGAGCGTCGTCGACGAGGCGGGAATCGACATCATCCTCGTCGGCGACAGCATGGGCAACACGGCGCTCGGTTACGACTCGACGCTGCCGGTGACCGTCGAGGACGTGGCGAGCCGGACCGCCGCGGTGGCGCGCGCGGCCGACGACGCCCTCGTCGTCGCCGACATGCCATTCCTCTCGTTCGGCGTGGACGAGGCGTCGAGCGTCGAACACTGCGGTCGGATGCTCAAGGAGGCCGACGCCGACGCGGTCAAACTGGAGTGCGGCCCCCACACCGTCGAGCTGACAGAACACCTCGTCCGGCTCGGTATCCCCGTGATGGCCCACCTCGGTTTGACCCCCCAGCGCGTCAAGGAAGTCGGCTACGGCAGACAGGGGACGGACCGCGACGACGCACAGGTGATTCTCGACCTCGCGAAGGCCCACGCCGACGCGGGCGCGTTCTCGCTCGTCCTCGAACACGTCCCGGCGAACCTCGCGAAACAGGTCACGGCGGCCATCGACATCCCGACTATCGGCATCGGTGCGGGCCCCGACTGCGACGGGCAGGTGCTCGTCGTCGACGACGTGGTCGGGATGAGCGACCGCACGCCGCCGTTTGCGGCCCAGTTCGGCGACGTGAAATCGGAGATGGAGAAGGCGGTCGGCGCGTACAGGGACGCCGTCGAGGCCGGCGAGTTCCCGGCCGACGAACACAGCCACGTCGAAGACGACCTCGACGAACTGTACTGAGGAGGTTCGCGTCCGCGCGGCTTCAACTCACGCGACGCGGCTGTCGAGGAACGCTTTCACGGCCTCGTTGAACGCCGCCGGCCGTTCGAGCATCGCCAGGTGCGCGGCGTCTTCGATTGTCCCGAGTTCGCAGTCGGGCATCGTCTCGGCGAGGTACTCGTGGTACGACGGCGGCGTCAGTCGGTCGTACTCGCCGACGAGCGCGAGCGTCGGAACCGAAATCCCCTCGATTTCGTCGCGCACGTCGAAGGTGTGACACGACCGGAAGTCGCGGCGGGTGACGGCCTGTCCCGCGTCGTACATCGCTTCTTTGGAGCCCTCGACGAGTCGCTCGTCGTCGGTGTGGAACAGTTTGTCCTCGCCGTGGAGAAAGGAGACGGCGCGGTCGAAGTCGTCGTCGAGCCAGTTCAGCAGGTCCGAGAGCACGGCGAGTTTCGCGCCCGTGCCGGCCAGGACCAGCGCGTCGAGGTCGAGGTCGCGTTCGAGCGCGAGCGTCAGGACGACCGCGCCGCCGAGCGAGTTGCCGACGAGGACGCTCGCGTCGGTCTCCTCGGCCACGGCGACCACGTCGTCGACGTAGGCCGAGAGCGTCTCGTAGCCGACGTCGGCGTTCACGTCGTCGCTGTCGCCGTGGCCGCTCAGGTCCAGCGCGGCGACCGGGTAGTCGCTCGCGAGGCGGAACTGACCGCGCCAGACGCCGTGTGCGCCGCCGCTCCCGTGGACACAGAGGACCGTCGGTCCCTCTCCGCCCGCGTCGCGGTATCGATAGGCTGTCTCCCGTCCGTGGTGGTCCGCCGAGGCCGTCTCCATACCTCGAAACTGGTCGCCGCGAACCAATAAACCCCCACGCCGGCACCGAGTTTCGGGGGTGGTCGTCCCCTCTCGACCGTGTGGGCGACTGCCGTGGCCACTAGTTTGACGTTACTCCGCCGCGAATAGCACGGTGAGGCGTGACGACTGTGAACCGCAATTCAACCGAAATGCGGCATATCGGTGTCGTCACCCGATTCGTCGGAGAAAGATTTATATATTCAAAACGCTAACCTTGGGTTAGACTTACCATGAGCATGCAACAGTTCGCCGGCGGGAACGAGCGGTTCATTCGCCGGTACGAATACGAAGACTGCTGGGTCATCGCGGCCGACGTGGGCCTCTCGGAAGACGAGGTCGACGTGGACATCGTCGGGTCGACGGCCATCGTCGTGGCCGACACCGGCGACCGCGTGACCGAGACGGAGTTCGAACTCCCCGCCGGCGGCGACGCCGACGTGGCGGTTCGAAACGGCGTGCTCACCATCACCCTCACCAAGTAAATGAAACTCATCGTCAAACCCCTCAAACAGAAGGACGCCGGTCGCGGACTCGCCGCTATCGACCGAGCCGCGGCCGCGGAACTCGACCTCGAAGGCGGAGATTTCATCCGCATCGACGGTCCGAACGACGGGACCGCCATCGCCCGCGTCTGGCCCGGTTACCCCGAAGACCAGGGAACCGGTATCATCCGCATCGACGGTCGTCTCCGCCAGCAGGCCGGCGTCGGCATCGACGAGCGCGTGGACGTGGAGAAAGCCGACGTGAAGCCCGCAAAGCGCGTCACTATCGCGCTCCCGCAGAACCTCCGCATCGGCGGTAACATCGGGACCTACATCCGCGACAAGCTCTCCGGCCAGCCGGTCGCGCAGGGCCAGAGCGTCCAGCTTCCGCTCGGCTTCGGCTTCATGAGCGCGTCGAACCAGTCGGTCCCCATCAAAATCGCGTCGACCGACCCGGACGGCACCGTCGTCGTCACCGACAACACGGAGTTCCAGGTGAGCCAGAAGCCCGCCGAGCAGATTAAGGACTCCGCGCCGGGCGACGACGGCGGCCCCTCCGTCACCTACGAGGACATCGGCGGCCTCGACAAGGAACTCGAACAGGTCCGGGAGATGATCGAACTCCCGATGCGCCACCCCGAGCTGTTCAAGCGCCTCGGCATCGAGCCGCCGAAGGGCGTTCTCCTGCACGGCCCGCCGGGAACGGGGAAGACCCTCATCGCGAAGGCCGTCGCCAACGAAATCGACGCCTCGTTCCACACCATCTCCGGCCCGGAGATCATGTCGAAGTACTACGGGGAGTCCGAAGAGCAGCTCCGCGAAATCTTCGAGGAGGCCACGGAGAACTCGCCCGCCATCGTCTTCATCGACGAGATAGACTCCATCGCGCCCAAGCGCAGCGAGGCCGGCGGTGACGTGGAACGCCGCGTCGTCGCCCAACTGCTGTCGCTCATGGACGGCCTCGACGAGCGCGGCGAGGTCGTCGTCATCGGCGCGACCAACCGCGTGGACGCCATCGACAACGCGCTCCGACGCGGCGGGCGCTTCGACCGCGAAATCGAAATCGGCGTGCCGGACCGCGACGGTCGCAAGGAGATCATGCAGGTCCACACGCGGAACATGCCGCTGACCGACGACGTGGACCTCGACGCCTACGCCGACAGCACGCACGGCTTCGTCGGGGCGGACCTCGAATCGCTGGCCAAGGAGTCGGCGATGCACGCCCTGCGGCGCATCCGGCCGCAACTCGACCTCGACGCCGAGGAGATAGACGCCGAGGTGCTCGAAGGCCTCAAAGTCACGGAAGACGACTTCAGACAGGCGCTCAAGAGCATCGAGCCCTCGGCGCTCCGCGAGGTGTTCGTCGAGGTTCCCGACGTCACGTGGGAGGACGTGGGCGGACTCGAATCCACCAAGGAACGCCTCCGCGAGACCATCCAGTGGCCCCTCGAATACCCCGAGGTGTTCCAGCAGATGGACATGGACGCCGCCAAGGGCGTTCTGATGTACGGCCCGCCGGGCACCGGGAAGACCCTGCTGGCGAAGGCCGTCGCCAACGAGGCGGAGTCGAACTTCATCTCCATCAAGGGCCCCGAACTCCTGAACAAGTTCGTCGGCGAGTCCGAAAAGGGCGTCCGCGAGGTGTTCAAGAAGGCCCGCGAGAACGCTCCGACGGTGGTGTTCTTCGACGAAATCGACTCCATCGCGACCGAGCGCGGCCGCGACTCGTCGAGTTCGGGCGTCACCGAGCGCGTCGTCTCCCAACTGCTCACCGAACTCGACGGCCTCGAAGCGCTCGAAGACGTGGTCGTCATCGCGACGACCAACCGGCCGGACCTCATCGACTCGGCGCTCCTGCGCCCCGGCCGCCTCGACCGCCACGTCCACGTGCCCGTGCCCGACGAGGACGCCCGCCGCGCCATCCTCGACGTGCACACCCGCGAAAAGCCGCTGGCCGACGACGTCGACCTCGATAAAATCGCGTCGAAGACCGACGGCTACGTCGGTGCCGACCTCGAAGCGCTCGCCCGCGAGGCGTCGATGAACGCCTCCCGCGAGTTCATCCGGAGCGTCGAGAAGGAGGACATCGGCGAGAGCGTCGGTAACGTCCGCGTGACGATGGAACACTTCGAGAACGCCCTCGACGAAATCGGCGCGAGCGTCACCGACGACGTGCGCCGCCGCTACGAGGAGATCGAGGAGCGCTTCCAGAAGAGCGAGGTCGAACGCGACCGCGAGACCGAAGTCGGCCGCACCTTCCAGTAAGCGCCTCGTAACGCCCCTTCAGACGTATTTTTCGAACGCGTCCCAGCCACCGAGCGACGGCGACTGTTCGCCTACCATCCGCCCGACTCAGAGGCGCGACCGTCACGTTCATATCACTCCCGTCTGCTACGTAGTGGTACGCGGTTCTCGGGATACGCAATAATCAACGAGTTCTACGTTTATTTCACCGGAAATGCGGTGTGTCTCCCGTCGTTTGTAAAGAATGTACTCGGTCAGTAGTTGTCGGTTCGGCGCGAGACGGAAACCGGGCGGTCCGGCGGGGCGGGGCAGTCGCCCGGTCGAGGCGGTCTCCCCGTTCAGCCGTCCAGTTCGTCGAGGTCGGCGAGGATTTCGTCGGCGTGGCCGTCGGGCGAGACGCCCTCGTAGACCCGCTCGACGGTCCCGTCGGGGCCGACGAGATACGAGTTACGGAAGACGCCGTCGAACGTCTTGCCGAACATGTTCTTTTCGCCGTACGAGCCGTACGCCGAGGAGACGGTGCCGTCTTCGTCCGACAGGAGCGTGAAGGGGAGGTCGTACTTCTCGGCGAACGAGTCGAGGTCCGAGACGGGGTCGTCGCTGATGCCGAGAACCGTCGCGTCGCGCTCCTCGAACTCGTCCCACGAGTCGCGGAAGCCGCAGGCCTCGGTGGTACAGCCCGGCGTGTCGGCGCGCGGGTAGAAGTAGACCACGACGTGCTCGCCGCGGAAGTCGGAAAGCGAGACGAGGTCGCCGCGCTGGTCGGGCAGTTCGAAGTCGGGGGCGTCGTCGCCAATGTCGAGCATAGCCACCAGTTCCGGCGGCGGGAAGAAGGGTCTTTCTCAGTCGAGTTTCTCGGCCGCGCCGCGCTCGACCAGCGGGTCGGCGTTGGCCGACGGGAGCGTCACCACGTCCTCGGTGGCGAGGTCGTACTCGCGCTCGTCGACGCCGAGGATGGTCCCCACGTCGGCGGTGATGCGGACCGTCTCGCGCTCGTCGGCGAGGCCGGAAAGCGGGTCGTCGGCGGAGGGTTCCACCGTGTCGGCTTCGCCCGCTGACGGGGCCGCAGTCTCCGGGTTTGGTTCGTCCGGCGGAACCGCGGGACCGGAGTCCGCGGGGGCGGAATCAGTCGACGCCGCGGCGGCCTCGGTGGCCGGTCGGTCGGTCCCCGTCTGGGGCCCCGACTCCGCGTTCGATACGTCGTCGCCGGTCCCGCCGCCCATCGCGTCCGCGAGCACGTCGCCCGCGGCCGAGTCGCCGGTGGGGGCCTCGGAGCCGTCGGTGGCCGTCCCGGAGCCGCCGGCGTCGGTGCCGATGCCGGTCGGCGCCGTCTCCGGGTCGGGTTCGTCCGGCGGAATCGCGGGTCCGGAATCGCCGGGCGCGCCCGGTTCCGCGGTCGTCACGTCGGTCGCCGAAACGGCGTCCTTCGGGGAGTCGGCGGCCGACACGTCTTCCAGCGCGGAGAGCACCGTGCCGCGGTTCTCCTCGATGCGGTCGACGAGGTCGTCGAACAGCCGCTTTTCCTCGTGGGTCAGCCCGTCCGTCTCGGAGGACATCCCCGCGGCCGCGAAGCTCGCGGCCTTGACGACCTTGCCGACGCGGCGCTCGTAGATGGAGGTGACGACCTCCTCCGCGGTCTCGATTTCGTCCGTGAGCCGCCGAATCTCCGGCGAGTAGTGGGTGCCGAGCTGTTCGGCCTTCTCCTCGCGTTTCGCCTTCTGCTCGGCGATGAACTCCGCGACGTCCTCGTAGAACGACTCGCGGAGGTGCTGTAGGCTGTCTTTCTGTCGCTCCGTCCGAAGCACGCTCCTGAGGTCGTCTACGTTCATTCTGTCACCTTCTCGGCTCGACCGCGGGTCATGAGAAACACGCCGAGGCTCTCGTCTACCGACTGCACGCCCGAGTCGAGTGTAAAGCTATCGCCGTCGAACTCGACCTCGCCGGGGTCGGTCACTTTGACGGCGATGTCGCGGCCGCGGAAGCGGTCCGGGACCGCGTCGGAGAGGGGGTCGAAATCGTCGATTTCGTCGCGGTCGAGCGGTTCGACGACGAGTCCCGACCCGCCGTGGAGGCTCTTCGGGAGGCGAATCAGCCGTTTCGTGTCGGTCGTCACGGGTTCGTCTATCGGCGAGGTCTCGTCCTCGACGGTCTCGTGGGCGAGCGCCTCGACCAGGGTCCGGACGCCCGGGCCGCCGGCCTCGACGTTGCCCTCGCGGACGGCGTCGGGGTTGTTCCGGAACGCGCCGAGAATCGTCTTCGCGCGCCCGTCGCCGATGCCGTCGAGTTCCTTCAACCGCGAGAGCGCGG
The DNA here is from genome assembly GCF_001190965.1 of Haloferax gibbonsii. Lineage (NCBI taxonomy): Archaea > Methanobacteriati > Methanobacteriota > Halobacteria > Halobacteriales > Haloferacaceae > Haloferax > Haloferax gibbonsii. The sequence goes on along the minus strand of NZ_CP011947.1, from coordinate 2,649,422 downwards.
CGTCTTCTTCCATCTCCAACAGCGCGTCCACGAACGCGAGGAGTCGCCGGTGGGTCCGCCGGCCCCACCCGCCCTCGGTTCGGAGGACGCGCTGGGTCGTCGTCCCGTGCTGTCGCGTCTCGACGAGCGCGTCGAAGTCGAGGTCGATGGCGCGGATGTAATCGACCACCTCGCGGCGGGCCTCGCTGTCGAGGCCGCGGACCGACTCGTCGCGCACGTGGACGTGGTAGCCGCGGCCGCCGGAGAACACGGCCTGCATCTCCTCGAACGCGAAGTCGTCTTCGAGGAGGTTCAGCAGGTCCAACAGGGCCTCCTTCCCGGCGTCGAGCATATCGGCGTACCCCGTCGTCTCGGGGTCGACGCCGGGGAGGTGGTCCGCGTCGATGTCGAAGACGAGGTCGGCCTCGCGCCAGTCCTTGTCGTCCATCGAGGCCGCGCCGGGGTCCGAAAATCGGGCCGACGAGAAGTAGACGTGCCGGGGCGCGCTCCGGGCGAGGTAGTCCGAGAGGTCGCCGAGGTCGAGAAGCGACTGGTGGCGGTGCATCCGCGTGCCGCCGGCCGACCACGGGATGACCCCCCACTCCCGTTCGCCCGGCGCGGGCGGGAGCGGAACGTCGGTGCTCCGGTAGTAGTCACCGAAGCGACCTTCGAGGTACTCGCGAGTGCGCCCGTCCATACACCTCGGGTTCCGGAGGCGCGGGTAAAGCCATTACGTCTCCCCACGGCCGTGGTCGTTTCTCTCACGTCCGTGATGTGCGTATGCTTATCATTGTCGTTCGTGTATGAGGCGGTGTGACCGACATGGAGTACACTTACCTCGGCGACACCGGCCTCGAAGTCTCGCGGCTCTGTCTGGGCTGTATGAACTTCGGCTCCAGCGCGGAGTGGATGATGAACGACAGGCAGGCGAGTCTCGACCTCCTCGACAGCGCGCTCGACGCCGGCATCAACTTCCTCGACACGGCGAACGCCTACTCCCGCGGGGAGTCGGAGGAGATCGTCGGCGAGGCCATCGCCGAGCGCGACCGCGAGGAACTCGCCATCGCGACGAAGGTCTACTTCCCGATGGGCGACGGGCCGAACAAGTCCGGGCTCTCGCGCAAGCACATCATCGACCAGGCGCACGCGAGCCTCGACCGCCTCGGCACCGACTACATCGACCTCTATCAGATTCACCGCTGGGACGACGGGGTCCCCATCGAGGAGACGCTCTCGGCGCTCGACTACCTCGTCGAGGAGGGACTCGTCCGCTACGTCGGCGCGAGCACGATGTCTTCGTACCAGTTCACGAGGGCGCTGTACACCGCCGACGTGGAGAACTTCGAACGCTTCGCCTGCATGCAACCGGAGTACAACGCGGTCGACCGCCACGAGGAGGCGAACCTGCTTCCGGTCTGCGAGGGCGAGGGCATCGGCGTCATCCCGTGGTCGCCGCTCGCGGGCGGCTTCCTCACGGGCAAGTACGAGCGCGACGCCGAGGTCCCGGCGGACACGCGCGCGGAGTCGGACGAGTACACGTCGAACCGCTTCACCGACGAGAACTGGGCCGTCATCGACGCGATTCGCTCGCTCGCCGAGGAGAAAGGGGCGACGCCCGCGCAGGTGTCGCTCGCGTGGCTCCTCCACAAACCCGTCGTGGACGCGCCCATCATCGGGCCGCGCCGACTCGACCACCTCGAAGAGAACGTCGGCGCGCTCGACGTGGACCTGAGCGAAAGCGATATCGAGCGAATCGAAGCCCCGAAGACGCCGCGGTGGCCCGCGCCGGGTAAAGACTAAGAGTCAACGGCGCTATATTTTATAAACAATTGTTACAAATACTCTATTGATTGAATTTCGGACTGCCGAGACTATTGACAAGTAATTTACTACAACACCGGTAGTGGCCAGCACCAAAACTATAAATAATCACTAATTGTAGAATACAGACTGTAATGGTTGATGCTGACTCACGCAAGGGCAAGCGTACTGGCGTCTCTCGACGCAATTTTGTGAAGGCGGCCGGCGCATCGGGCGTCGCCGTCGGACTGGCCGGGTGCATTAGCACCGGCGGCGGAGACGGGAACGGCGGCGGAAACGGTGGCACCGACACCGACACCGACACGCCGATTAACACCGAAGAGACCACCGACGACATCACGCTTCAGTGGGCCGCCGACACCCGCGTCGCGGAGTCGGAAGAGGAAGTCGTGCAGGCGCTCCGGGACGCCGGCCTCCCGGAGAACATCGATATCGACATCCTCGCCGGGTCGCAGGTGACGGACAACCGGCAGGCGCAGTACCAGCAGTGGCTCTCCGGCGGTCGCTCGGAGCCGACGCTGCTCATGATGGACAGTGGGTGGACGATTCCGTTCATCGCGCGGAACCAACTGCAGAACCTCTCGCAGTCGCTCCCGGAGGAGCTGACAAGCACCATCGAAGAGGAGTACTTCGAGGCCAGCGTCTCGACGGCGAAGGGGTCGAACGGCGACCTCTACGGCCAGCCGCTGTTCCCCGACTTCCCGACGGTCCAGTACCGAAAGGACCTGCTCCGAAACGCGGGTTACACCGACGACGACTTCTCGACGTGGGCAACCGAGTCGATGTCGTGGGAAGACTTCTCGCGCGTCACGAAGGAGGCGCTCGACGCCAACCCCGACATCGAGAACGGGTTTACCTTCCAGGCGAACGTCTACGAGGGGCTGTCGTGCTGTGACTTCAACGAGTTCATGACCTCGTACGGCGGCGCGTACTTCGGCGGCCGCGAGAACCTGTTCGGCCCCATCGGCGACCGACCCATCACGGTCGAAGAAGAGCCGGTTATCAACGCGATTCGGATGGTCCGGACGCTCATCCACGGCGAGGACGACGAGTACGCCCTCGACGGCATCACGGGCGGCATCTCGCCCGAGGCGGTCCTCCAGTGGACCGAGGACCCGTCCCGACAGCCGTTCACGACGGGCAACGCGGTCATGCACCGCAACTGGCCGTACTCCATCGTCATCAACGGCGCGGAGCCGTCGGAGGAGAACGACCAGACCGGCTTCGGCGAGGACCTCGGCGTCATGCCGATTCCGTACGGCGTCACCGCCGACGAGGCCCAGTACGAGGGCACGGGCGGCCCCGTCGCCGCCCTCGGCGGCTGGCACATGACGATGAACCCGAACTCCTCGGACGAACAGAAGCAGGCCGCGGTGCAGGTGCTTCGGACGATGCAAACCGAGCAGTTCCAGCTCGATATGTTCCGCATCATCGGCTGGATTCCGCCGCGCCCGTCGCTGCTCGAATCCGACCAGGCCGCCGAGGTGCCCATCATCGGGCGCTACCTCGACGCCCTGAAGGTCGCCGGCGAGAACGCGATTCCGCGCCCGGTCACCGTCGTCTGGCCGCAGCAGTCCGGTCGCATCTCACAGGAGGTCAACGCCGCGTTCGCCCAGGAGAAATCCCCCGAACAGGCGATGTCCGACCTCGCATCACAGCTCGAACAGATCGAGCAGAACGCGTAGAGCAACGTCTTTACCGAGACGTAACCAACATACACGTTATCATTTGACATGGCTACAGAACAACAATCAGGGGAGGCACTTTCCGACACCCGGCGGAGCGGCCCGTACGCGTCGGCCGTCAACTGGATGGAGTCGCTCTCCGAGACGCAGTTCGCGTACCTGCTTCTGACGCCCGCGCTCGTTCTCTTGGGGGTAATCGCCGTCTACCCGCTGGTCTCGACGTTCAGCATGTCGCTGTTCGCCGACCAGTTGACGGGGAGCGCGCGACTCGGCGAGTTCGTCGGATTGCAGAACTACGTCGACCTGTTCACCGGCGCGCGCAACTACGCGCTCCCGTCGCAGTTCCTCCCGACGTTCAGCTCAGAGTTCCCGTTCGTCACGAACATCTACTCCAGCGCGCTCGCGGTGACGCTCATCTTCACCGTCTTCAGCGTGCTGTTCGAAACGCTCATCGGCTTCGGTCAGGCGCTCATCCTCGACCAGGACTTCCGCGGTCGGCGCTGGGTCCGCGTCGCCATCATCATCCCGTGGGCCGTTCCCATCGTCATCCAGGGGATGATCTGGTACCTGATGTTCCAGCCGAACATCGGATTCCTCGTCGGCACGTCAGAGAACCCGGCGCTGTTGAACCAGCTCGGTCTCATCGGCACGACGCCGCTTCGGAACACCGCGGACGCGCTGTTCCTCATCATCGTGGCCGACGTGTGGAAGACCTCGGCGTTCATGGCGCTTCTCATCCTCGCGGGGATGCAGAGCATCGACCGCTCGCTGTACGACGTGGCGAAGGTCGCCGGTGCGTCGCGCTGGCAGCAGTTCAAGCTCATCACCTTCCCGCTCATCCTGCCGACGGTGCTCGTCGCGATGCTGTTCCGCACCATCGACGCGATGCGCGTCTACGGTATCATCCAGACCATGGCCGGCTGTCAGACGGTCCCGTCGCTGTCGTGTCTCGTCGTCACGACGTTCAACACGCCGCTGTACGGGACCTCGGCGACCGTGGCGTTCGTCACCGCGGGCATCATCGCCGTCGTGGTCTCGGTGTACATCGTGAACTTCGCCAGCGAGGGTCTCTAAGATGTCCAGCGAAACTTCGGGAGCCGGCATCGGCTCCGACGACGCCGACATGGAACAGGGGCCGCTCGGCCGCTGGGTCGACTCGGCCATCAAGAACCCCGACAGGGTCTACCGCGCGATGTTCTACGTCGCGATGCTGTTCTTCCTGGTGACGACCCTGTTCCCGTTCTACTGGCTGCTCGTGCTCGCGCTGACGCCGAACAACCTCATCGCCAACATGGGGCTCGTACCGAAGGGGTTCAACCCCGAGGTGTTCCTCGCGATGTTCGAACGGGTGCCGTTCCACCTCTACATGTTCAACAGCTTCGTGCTGGGCATCACGACCACCGTGCTCGTGTTGCTCATCGCCAGCCTCGCGGGGTACGTCTTCGGCCGCCTCCGGTTCCCCGGCAAGGGCGTGCTGATGCTCGGCATCCTCGCCATCAGCTACTTCCCGCCGGCGGCGTTCCTCATCCCGCTGTTCGAGCTGTTCACGGGGAACACCTCGCTCAGTATCGGGATGGTGACGATATCGACGCCGGACCTGTTCAACACGCCGGCACCGATGGTGTTCCCGTTCAGCGCGCTGTTCCTGCCGCTGTCGATATTCATCCTCACGACCTTCTACGGGCAGATTCCCGACGGGTTGGAGGACGCGGCGCGGGTGGAGGGAACGACCAGACTGGGAGCGCTGTTCCGCGTCATCGTGCCGCTTTCGGCACCCGGCGTGGCGACCGCGGGCGTCCTCACGTTCATCAGCGTCTACAACGAGTTCTTCTTCTCGTTCCTGATGAACAACGGTGAGGCCGACTCGTGGGCGCCCATCGTCGCGGGGATCCTGAAGTATCAGGGACAGTTCGACACCCCGTACAACCTGATGGCCGCCGCCTCCATCGTGGGGGTCTTACCCGTGGCCATCCTTGTCATCATCGCACAGGAACGCATCGTGAGTGGACTGACTGCAGGAGCGCTGAAGGAGTAACCATGGGAGACGTAACACTCGAACACGTAAGCAAGCACTACGACGACGTAACGGCGGTCGACGACATGAACCTCGACATCGAAGACGGAGAATTCATCTGTCTCGTCGGTCCGTCGGGGTGCGGGAAGTCGACGACCATGGAGATGATTGCGGGCCTCACCATCCCCTCCGAGGGGAAGGTGTTCATCGGCGACCGCGAGGTGACGAACCTCCCGCCGAAGGACCGCGGGGTCGCGATGGTGTTCCAGAACATCGCGCTGTTCCCCCACATGGACGTCTACGACAACATCTCCTTCGGGCTCCGCCTCCGCAACTACGACAAGGAGGAAATCGAGCGCCGCGTCGAGCGCGCCGCCGAAATCGTCCAGCTGCAGGGCATGCTCGAACGCATGCCCGACGAGATGTCCGGCGGACAGCGACAACGCGTCGCCATCGCCCGCGCCATCGTCCGCAACCCCGGCGTCTTCCTGATGGACGAGCCGCTGGCGAACCTCGACGCGAAGCTCCGGGTCCACATGCGGACCGAGCTCCAGCGCCTCCACAAGGAACTGGACACGACCATCATCTACGTCACCCACGACCAGGCGGAGGCGATGACGATGTCCGACCGCATCGCGGTCATCGACTCCGGACAACTCCAGCAGATCGACCCGCCGCTCGTCTGTTACAACGAACCCTCGAACCTGTTCGTCGCCGGCTTCATCGGCTCGCCCTCGATGAACTTCCTCGACGGCGAGGTCACGGAAAACGGGTTCGTCTCGACCAACATCGACGTGGAGTTCGACCCCGCGAACCTCGGCATCGAGGTGGGGACCGACGTCACGATGGGCATCCGCCCCGAGGACGTGTACCTCGTCGGCGACGAGGCGCTCGTCTCGAACCCCAGCCACCGCATCGAGGCCGTGACCGACGTGCTCGAACCGATGGGCGACGAGATATTCGTCTACCTGAAGCTCTCGGAGTCGGCCGAGACGGACCTCGAGGACACGAGCGGCGTCGCCAACGACCAACTGCTGATGAGCGTCGCACCCGACACCGACATCGAGGAGGACGAGGACGTGACGGTCGTCCTCGACCGCTCGCGCGTTCACCTCTTCGACACGGAGACGGGCGAGGCCATCAGCCACGGCATCGAGACGCCCGTCCAGACGAGCGGCGCGCCCGGCACGGAAGCGGAAAGCGACGACTGACGCGCCCGTAACACGGCCCGCGTCGGTTCGTCCTCGACCCCGCACGCGACTCGCACAGCCCGCACAACGCTTATCGGAGCCACACCACATCACACATCCATGGTCAACGAACTCGGTCTGTTCTACCTCGGCGGGATGACGGTCCTGTTTTTCTTCTGGGCCTACGGCATCGTCTCGTTCCTCCTCGACCTGAAGAACAAGTTCATCCCGAAGGGCAAGCAGTACCTCCGCGGGCGACGCCGACTCAAGGAGGAAAAGCGTCGCGAGGAAGAGCGCAAAGAGCGCGAAGAACAGCTCTACTGACGCCCAGTCTCGACCCGTGCCAGTCGCCTCGTCCCGCCTCGTCGTTCGCCTCACCTCGCGTCCCGAACGCCGTCTGACCGGGCGCTCGCGGTCGATTCTGGCAATTCAGGCCAAAGAACGTGAAACTTAACACCACCTGTAGTTAATCATCGAATCATGAGTACGGAATCATCGGTCCGAGTCGGTATCGTCGGACTCGGAAACATCGGACACCACCACGCAGACCGCCTCGTCGACCTCGGCGCGACCCTCGTCGGCGGCCTCGACATCCAGGCGGACGCCCGTCGTCGCTTCGCCGAGAAGTACGACGTGAACACCTACGAAGAGAAGTCGGAACTGTTCGGGGAGGTCGACGCGGTCATCATCACCACGCCGAACCGCTTCCACGAGGAGTACGCCGTCGCCGCGCTCGACGCGGGCCTCGACGTGCTGCTCGAAAAGCCGCTCGCGCACTCGCTCGAATCGGCCGAGCGAATCGCCGAGGCGGCCGAGGAGGCCGACGGCTTCTGCATGGTCGGCTTCAACAACCGCTTCGCCAACCCCGTCGAGGTCGTCCGCCACCACTACGAGGAAGGTCGCTTCGGCGACGTCACCCACGTCGAGGCCAACTACGTCCGCCGCCGCGGCATCCCCGGCCGCGGGTCGTGGTTCACCTCCAAGAAAGTCGCCGGCGGCGGTTCGCTCATCGACATCGGCGTCCACGCAATCGACCTCGCGCTCTACTTCCTCGACTTCCCCGAGGTCGTCGAGGTCTCCGGCGTCACCCGCTCGGAGTTCGGCGACCGCGACGACTACACCTTCGTCGAGATGTGGGGCGACGACGTCGGGCCGGAGGCCTTCGACGTGGACGACTCCGCGAGCGCCTTCATCCGCACCGAGGAGGGGACGACCATCTCCCTCGAAGTCGCGTGGGCGACGAACCGCCCGACCAACGACGAGTTCTTCCTCCGCGGCACGGAGGGCGGCGTGCGCTTCGACCGCGCGAGCCACGACCTCCAGTTCTACGAGGACGGCGTCGGCGGCGGCAACCACCTCTCGACGGCCGACGTAGAGACGCAGGACAACGACACCCACAAGACCGAACAGGAGGCGTTCCTCGCGGCCGTCGCCGAGGGCGAACACCCCGGCCGCAACACGGTCGAACAGGGCCTCGCCGTCCAGCGCGTCATCGACGCCATCTACCGCTCGTCGGAGACCGGGAAAGCGGTCCGCCTCGACGCGGTCGAGACCGAGACGCCCCCGGCGAACTGACCACCGCGAACGCGAACACTTCACAGCCCCACTTTTCACACCATGTCCGTCATCGACTCACTCAAGCGCCCGGAACACACCGGCGAGAACCGCTGTCTGCCGTGTACCGCCGTCAACGTCGCGCTGGTCGTCCTCGTCGGCCTCGCGGTCAGCGTGCTCTCGCCGCTGGTCGGCTTCGTCGTCCTCGTCGGCGGCGCGCTCGCCGTGTACCTGCGGGGCTACGTCGTCCCCGGCACGCCCTCGTTCGCGCCCCGGGTCGTCTCTGCGCTCGGCCTCGCCGGCGTCTTCGACCACGGCGACGACGGCGGCCCCGACCGCCGGTCGGAGTCGCTCGACGCCAACGTCGACCCCGACGTGATGCTCTCGACGCTCCTGAACGCCGGGGTGCTCGTCGAGGAGGAAGACGGCCTCTTTCTCGCCGACGACGCCCGCGAGGAGTGGGAGTCGACGATGGCGACGCTCCGGAAGACCACTGACGAGGAACTCGCCGAGGCCGTCGCCAACGCGGTCCCGTTCGACGCGACGGTCGACGCCGAGTTCGGCGGTATCTCGCTGGACGGTCCCTCGATGTCCGTGTGGATTTCCCGGCCGCAGGCCATCGCGGACGTGGCGACGCTCTACACGGTCGTCGAGCGCGGCGTCGACCCGATGGTCGCGCTCGCGGCCACGGAGCCGATGCGGATGTTCACCGAGGTCTGTCCGGACTGCGGCGGCGCGGTCGAGGAGACGACGACGCGCAACTGCTGCGGCGGCACCGCGGGGCTGTACGACTCGCCGGAGCACGAGGTTCTCGGCTGTGCGGACTGCGGCGCGGTCGTCTACGAGTTCCCCGACGAGTAGCCGTTGCTGAGGGCCGTTGCTGGCGGGGAATGGCCGAGCGGAAAAGACGCGAGCGGAACCTGACGACGCGGCTTCAGACGATTTCGTCGCGGTTCGGAACCTCGTCGCGGCCGAGCAGAATCTCCTGTCCTTCCACGTCTTCGAGCGCGGCGACCAGCCCGCCGACCTCGACGACGCCCTCTTCGGTCTCGATGTGGAGCGACGCGACCTCCTCCGTGTCCTCGAAGGCCGTCTCGATGACGCGCCCTTCGACCACGATGGGGTCGCCGGTCTCGATGTCGCGGCCGGAGACGGAGGCGTAGAAGTCGCCTTCTATCTCGCGGATGTCTTTGACGGCCCGGCGGATGGAGGCGTAGCGGCGCGGGAACGGCCGGCGCTTGCCGTTGGCGACGATGGTCTCGGCGGTGCTCCAGAGGACGGTCCCGAAGAAGCCGCTCACGAGGAAGCCGAGCGCGGAGCGGTTGAAGATGACGCCGTAGCGGTCGCGGTCGTCGCGGAGGGCGTCTTGGGTCGCGTAGATGGAGTACTCGCCGTCGGCGACCGCGAGGACGGGCGAGGTGATGCCGCGGCGGGCGCGCGCGATAGTCGCCACGTCGAGGTAGTTGAACTCGTCCGGGTCGGGCGCGCGGGAGGCGGGCGTCACGAGCAGGTCGATGCTGACGCCGCTGTCGATGGCCGCCGCGAGGTCGTCGCGGAAGCGACGGAGCAGGTCGGGCGTCAACGAGAGCACGAGTTCGTACTCCGCGGCCTCGATAATCTCCTCGATGTAGCGGAGGATGGTCGACCGCGACTTGACGAGCGAGACGGCCTCGGTGTCGCGTGCCGGGGCGGTGTAGCGCGCCTCAAGCTCCTCGATGAGCTCCTCCAGCGAGGTCTTGACGTTCGCGAAGGCGTCGTCGGGGTCGACCGCGACGATTTTCATCGGCCGCGACTCACGGAGCTCGACGAGGCCGCGGTCCGACAGGCTCCGGACCGTGTCGTACACCCGCGGCTGGGGGATGCTGGTTCGGTCGGCGATTTCGCTCGCCGTCAACTGTCCGTGTTCGAGGACGGCCAGATACGCGTCTATCTCGTACTCGCCGAGGTTGAAGCGCTCACCGACTCGCTCCATGGTGAGCCGCAGTTCGTCAGCCATGGTCGTGACGTGTACGGCATCACCTAAATCATTTACTGAAATCCGAGTAGCACAAAATTCCGAAAACAAGTGGCACAAACGGTAGCAGACCGGCTGTCGGTCGCTGTTTGACGGGGGGCGGGCCGCCGCTCACATGTACATCCGGTCGTCGGGGAGGTCCGCCTCGCTGTCGCGGAGTCGCTCGGCGAGTTCGGCGTAGTACTGCTGGACCTCGGCCGCGAACGACTCCAGCGGCGAGGAGTCGACGCCGAGGTCGTACACGTCGTCTGCGGCCTCGACGAGTCGAATCGCCGCCTCCACGTCGGGCGCTTGGGCGTGGACGGGCGTGACGTAGACGCCGACGCCGAGGGGCGACCCGATGCCGCGCTCGACGAGCGCCGCGTTGGTGCCGTCGAAGAACCCTCGGCCCATCGGGGGGATGCCGCTGTCGGCGAGTCGCGCCTCGCGGTAGTCGTCGGTGGCGATGTAGAACACGCGGTGTTCGTCGGGGCCGTGGGCCATCGGAATCCCCGAGAGGACGGCCAGCTCCTCGACTTGGTTGCGCTCTGTCCACTCGAGGATGGCGTTGCCGAACTGGGTGCCGTGGACGGCCGGGACGAACAGCTCGCCGACGAGGACGGTCACGTCGAGGTCCTCGCGGGAGAACAGCCGGGTGTGATGCCGGGGGCGGCCGTTCTCGAAGGGAGTCACCGCCGGGAGACCCTCGACGGTGAGGTGGCCGGTCTGTTCGAGGTCGAGGTGGTCGACGATGAAGTCGACGGCCGTGAGGCCGGCGAGTCCGAACGACGAGAAGCCGCAGAGGAGCGCTCGGCTGGGCGGCGTCTCGTGGGTGATGCGGAAGTCGGGGCGGGCGCTCGTCGCGTTGACCATGCAGATACTGCGACGCCCCGACACTTAGCCGTTCACCGCGACCGAACCCTCGGAGTAACAACCCTTTTTTCACCGCTCTCCGTTGCGGTTTCCATGGACGGAGTCGAGGGGGTTGCCGACGTGTCGGGCGCGGTCGGTGGGACGCTGACGGCGGGGAGCCACGTCGCGGTCGCCCCGCTCCAGTCGACGGCAATCGAGCCGCCGGCGTTCGTGCCGGACTACCTCCTGTTTCCGGGGTGGCGCATCGCCGTCGCTCTCGTTATCGTCGCCCTGGCGGTCGGGCTCTCGAAGTACATCGTCCGCCTGCTCGGACGACCGGTCGCCCGGCAGTTCCGGCGGCAGAGCGTCGCCCAGACGGTCCTCCGAATCGTCCGGCTCGCTATCGTCCTCCTCGGCGTCGGTCTCGGGGCGAACGTCCTCGGCCTCGAACTCGGCGACATCGTCCTCTCGGTGACGGTGTTCTCGGCGGTGCTCGGTATCGTCCTCGCGCCCATCGTCGGGAGCATCATCAACGGGGTGTTCGTCCTCTCGGACCAGCCGTTCGAAATCGGCGACATGATAGAACTCGACGACGGCACGAAGGGCTTCATCGACGAGATAACCCTGAGCTACACGAAGATATTCACCCTCGACAACACGTTTCTGGTGATGTCGAACTCGAACATCCGCGACCGCGACGTCATCAACTACTCCGCGGAGGACGAGCGGACCCGCCTGTCGCTCGACGTGCTCGTCACCTACGAGTCCGACATCGACGCCGCCCGCGACCTCGTCGAGCGCGCCGCCCGCGACTGCGACTCGGTGGTCGAAGGCGGTCCGGACATCCGCATCGGGAGCGCCCGCTACCCGGCGAAGCCGACCGCCTACATCAACTCCTACGCCGACAACGGCGTCCTCCTGCGCCTCCGCTACTGGGCGCTGAAACCGTACAAAATCGGTCGCATCCAGTCGGAGGTCCAGACGCGGCTCTGGACGCTCGTCGAGGAGTCCGAGGCGACCGTGGAGTTCGCCTACCCGCACACCCACCTCGTCTTCGACGAGACCAGCGGGAGCCTCCACGTCACCAGCGACGAGGCCGCGAACCAGCGTCACGCCACCGCGTCGCCGGCGCCGGGAGCGCCCGTCCAGCCGGTCTCTGACGGCGAGGGTGTCGACGCCCCGGAAACCCCAACTGACGCGACCGACGCCACGGAGCCGACGGACGTCGAGTCAGCGGACGCCGAGTCAGCGGACGCCGAGCCGACGGACGCCGAGTCGACGGACACCGCCGACGACTGACGAGGAACGGCGGACACAGTCGGGACTGGGGCCGCGTCGAAAGCGGAAGAACGAATCTGAACCCGAACCCGAGAGCCCGCCGGCTCAGTCGTCCGCGCGGACGGTGATGACCGTGCAGTCGAGCTTTTCGCGGAGGAACACGTCGATGTCGGGGTCGTCGAGGAACCGCCGGAGCATCCGCCGCCAGCGGCTCGCCTGTTTCGACCCGATGACGACGATGTCGGCCTCCTCGGCGGCGACCTCTTCGAGAATCGTCTCCTCGACGAGGAAGCCTCGGCGGACCACGTAGCGCGCGCGGACGAGCGGGCCGAACTCGGCTTCGACCGCCCGCTTGAGTTCGGTCCGCGTGACGCCGCGGTTCGACTGGTAGAGGTCGACGTGGAGGACCGTCAGCTCGGCGTCGCGCTCGCGCGCGACGCGGACGGCCTCTTCGAGCGTCGCCCGGGAGTGTTTCGAGAGGGGGTACCGAACCGGGACCACGACCCGTGTCATACTCCGAAGCCACTCGCCGGGCGTGCGTGAACCTTTCCCTCTCGGTCGGCTTGGCCGGCGGACGCGCGCCCGTTTCCGACCCCTCGACCGCGCTCAGTCGTCGGCGCGGGTGGCCGACCGGCGCTCGATGCGCCCTTCGACCGCGGCGTCGAAGCCGACCTCGCGGGCGTACCGCGCCAGCGCGTCGTGCTGTATCTCGAACTCGCCGACGCGGTGGGCCTGCGTGATGGCCGGGAACTCCTGTGTGCTGTGGAGCAGGTAGTCGCTCGTGGCGACGGTGTAACGCGCCTCGGGGTCGACCGGCTCGCCGCCGACGAACGCCTCGACGACCTCGTCACGGTCGTCGTCCCAGACGATTCGCGCGCCGCTGACGTGGGCGTGCCACCAGTCCGGTTCGCCGAAGCCCATCTCGGTCCCGCGGGCGGCCCCGAACGCCGCCAGTAGCTCCGTACCGGTCACCTCGGCGACGACGAGGTGCTCCTCGAAGGGGACGAGGCTCACGAGGTCGGCGTGGGTCACGTCGGGGCCGACGGGCGGGCCGGAGCGGATGCCGCCGCTGTTCTGCAGCCCCACGTCCGCGCCGGTCGCCCAGCGGTAGGCGTCGGCGATGGCGTTGCCGACGCGGCACTCGCCGGCCGCGACGGTCTCCTCGGCGCGGTCCATCGGGCGGTCGATTCGACAGAGCACCTCGTCGAGGCCGGCGGCGTCGACGCGGCCCGCCAGCGCCGCGACCAGCCCCTCGTCGGCCCGGTACTCGGCGGTCCGGTGGCGGACCGTCTCGATTCTGTCGGCGGCGACGCGGACCTCCCAGACGACGTGGCCGTTCGCCCCGGGGCGGACGATTGGCACGCCGTCGACCACGTCGTCGCGCTCGGCGTGGACGTGGCCCCCGAGGACGAGGTCCACGTCGCACCGGGCGACGAGTTCGTCGTCGCCGCTACCGAGGTGCGAGAGCGCGACGACGAGGTCCGCGCCGTCGTCTCTGAGCGCGGCGGCCGCGTCGGCGGCGGCCGCGTAGGGGTCGGAGAAGCCGACGTCGGCCGCCTCCGGGTTGATAGTGCCGGTCGCGGGGTCGGTGACGCCGAAGAAGCCGAGGGTCAGCCCGTCCACCTCGCGGGTCGTTCGCGGGACGGTTCCCTCGTCGGCGGCGAACCGGCCGCCGTCCTCGCCGTGGACGTTGCTCGTGACCCACGTCGGTCGGCTCGCGGCGACGAGTTCGCGGGTCCGGCTCGGCCCGTAGTCGAAGTCGTGGTTGCCGAACGTTTCGAGGTCGGCGTCCACGGCGTCGTAGAAGTCGAGCGCCTGTCCGCCGCGCTCGACGAGCGAGAGGACGCCCGGCGCGGTGTTGTCGCCGGTGCCGACCACGAGCGTGTCGTCGCCGTCGAGGGCGCTGACGCAACCCGCGAGGCGGCCGGCGCGCTCGGTGTCGTCGAAGACGTTCTCGATGTCGGAGTAGTGGAGGAGCCGAGGCATTCGCTTCTCGAATGTGGCGGTGCGGGCGGATAAGAAGCCGTCGGGACGGCCCGCGCCGTCGACGTGGGCCAACCCGAGTCGGACCGACGCGGGCCGGTCTCGACCGGGTGAGCGTCGTCTCTACTCGCCGTCTTTCCCTTCGAGTTCGAACGCGACTTCGACCTCGGCTTGGTACTCTCGGGTCTCGACGGACGCGAGTTCGACGCCGAGTTCCTTTACTTCGACCCAGTGGACGCCCGCGAGCGTCTCCTCGGCGCGGTTAATCGCGTCGTCGACGGCGGCGTCGAAACTCTCTGCACTCCGACCGACAAGGGTGATTTTCTTGAACACCATCTCGTCGGACCCTTCGCCTTACTATCACAAATAATCGTCCCCGATTCGGCGGCGACGGCGGGACGAGCCGAAGGGGTGCGCGGTGGGCGTGGCGGAAGGGTGCGCGGCTCACTCGTCGGGCCGATACGGACGCGCCGTCTCGGCTCGCGCCGCGACGCGCGTTCGCCCCCACGACACGGCCGCGGAGTCGTAACTCACGACCAGCGCCTCCGGCCCGCCCATGTGGTCGTAGACGACGAGCGTGACCGACGCCGTCGTCGGTCGGTCCACGACCACGACGCCGTACGGCGGGTCGCCTTCGACCGCGGACACGCGGACGCCGGCGTCGACCATGGCGTCGAGCCCGTCGGGGTACCGGTTCGAGAGCCAGTCGAGGGACTCCGCCGAGAGAACGAGCGTGGCGCTGTCACCGAGCCGCGCGAGTTGCTCGTGCGCTTCGGGCCAGATGCTGAACAGGAACGGGCCGTTGAACCCGGAGATACTCGTCGATTCGCCGAGGTCGAACTCGAGCGGGGAGCACTCTTCCATCGCCGCGAGGTCGCCGGTGCAGACGACCGCGTCGCGGAACAGCGAGGGCGGCGGGTTGACCGATTCCGGGAGGCGGTCGAGCACCGGTTTCGCGTCGAGCACGTTCGCCATCGACCGGAGCGCCTCGTCGTGCGTCTCCAAGGCGACGCGACCCGCGCTCGTGGCGACGAAGCCGCCGTTCGACCGCTCGACGAGCCCGAGTTGAACGAGGCGCTCGACGCCGCGGTCGACGGTGGACCGAGAGACCGAGAGCGCGCGGACGAGGTCGGCCTTCGAAAGCGACTCCGACGAGAGCGCCTGGAGGAGCCGACGGCGGCGGCCGACCGCCTCGAACGCGTCGGCCGCGTCCCCGCCCTCGTCTTCGTCCTCGTCACCAATCCAACTCGACATCGGTGTGAACATCTCAGGGCCTACACAAATGTATATCGGGACTCCGGATATTCGCCCGCAATCGGGGGGCTCGGGCGGACCGGCGGCCGCCTCAACGTGTCAACGAGATGTTGATTCGAGCCGTTTCTGCAACGCGCCGACGACGTCGGAGAGGTGTGCGGTCCCCCAGATGGCGACGATGACCCCACCGACGGCGTCGAACACGAGGTCGAGGAGCGTGTCGTCGAGGCCGTACTGCGTCAGCACCGACGCGGTGCCGGCGAGCGAGGCAACCCCCGAGATGGCGAACTCGATGACTTCCCAGAAGACCCCGAACGCGAGCACGAAAAGCAGGATGAAGACGAACATGAACCGCGGCGGCAGGTAGATGTCCGCCGTGTGCTCGTCGACCGCGCGGACGGTCGCGTAGCCGGCGGCCGCGACGACCGACGACGACAGCGCGTGCGTGAGGTGGTCCCACCACCAGACGCCCGCGTAGAAACTGGTCTCCGAACCGGGGAAACCGACCGTACCCAGCGCGTGGAGGAACGCCGCCGTCGATATCCAGAGCGTCAGCCCGGCGTCCATCGGGATGCGGTAGTCGCGTTCGAGTAGCGCCGGGAGGTAGGTCACGCCGAGGCCGACGAGCGCGTTGACGACGATGCCGAGGTTCCCGCGGTCGAGGCCGATGAAGACGAGACCGACGAGGACGACCTGCATCGCCCGCGAGAGCTGGCGCTGGCGTCGCGCGTCGATGTGGAGATGCGAGCGAATCTTCACGACGACTCACCGCCCTCTCTCGTGGCGTCGTCGTCAGTTCTCGCCGGACTCACGTCCTCGGCGACGTCCGCCACCTCCTCGGGGAGCCGCTCGCGCGAGCCGGCCCGGCGGCGGAAGTAGTACTCGAACAGCAACCCGGCCCCGAGTCCGGCGACGGTGGCGGCGACGAAGTCCCACATCAGCCCCGCCTCGACGACGTGTTCGGGTCGGCCGTTCAACAGCAGGCGCGTCCCGAGATAGAGGTCCGAGAGCCACTGGACGACCGCCCAGACGCCGGCGGCGGCCATCGTGGCGATGACGACGAAGAAGACGGCGAACGAGTGGTTCATCCGGACCGGCGTGAACACGTCGAGTTCGACGGCGACGATGAGCGCGATGGCGGCCACCGCGAGGTACGTCGAGACGCGTCCGGTGAACGTCACGCCGCCGATGGTCTGGCCCCGAACGAGGACGCGAGCGACGAGCGGGAGCGACGCGAGCGCGACGACCTCCCACGGCAGCATCGCTCTCGGTTCGCGGAAGGCGACCGCCGGAACGACGGTGACCGCGGCGACGACGGCCGCGAACCCGCCCCAGACGAGGTCGCCGCCGGTGACGACGCTCCCGACGGCGACGGCGACGAGGAACCCCACGAACAGCCACGCGAGTACCGCGTTGAGCCGTCTACTCCGGACGAATTGCGCCAGCTCCGTCTGTGCGGCCTGCGACATGCTCGTCCGTTAGCGACGGGCTGAGAAAACGTTTGGGCGAAGACGCCCCGTTTCGATTACGTGTTCGTTCCGTGAACGACCTCGTAGTCGTTCCCACCACCGTTCGACACGCCGATGATTGCCCACTCGTATGGAAGGTCGATACCGCGAAGCCGCTCTCGAAGCGCGCTGATGTGGTCGTCCCACGTCACGAAGCAGCGGAACCGATACGGTGTCTCGGTTCCGCCGTCTGCGAGCACCGGACGGCATTCGGTCGCTTCTCGCGAACTCAGTGCGGTCACGTGGACCGTACGCCACTTGCGTTCGGCCAGCATATCGGTTCCGTCGCCCGAGACGGAGTAGCCGAGCCGGCCGAATATCGACCGAGCCTCCTGGACGGGAGGCATCGAAGCCTGGGCCATGCACGTCTACGTACACCCGCACCCCTGATAAAGATTGCCACGGTATGACATACCAATAGTTGACGAACGGTCGCGCCGGGCGCTCGACTACTCGTGAGCGGCGTCCCACTCCTCGGGCTTTCTGACGTTTCCGCAGTTGTTGCACTCGATGCGGGCCATCGTGTCCATCGCGGTGTCGAACGAGTCGCAGTTACCGCAGAGGTAGCCCCATCGGCTCTCGGCGTCCTCGGTCGAGTACACCACGTAGAACGGTCCCTTCGAGCCGCGCTCGGCCTCGTCAGTGGCGACGAAGACAGTCTTGCCGCTCGATACGGTCTGGGTCTGGAGTTCGGCCATGCCACCGATTCGCGCGGGGGTGGCTTAAGAAATTGGTCCCTACGTCCGGAACGACTCGCCGCAGCCGCAACTACTCTCGGCGTTCGGGTTGTTGACGTGGAAGCCCGCACCCTGCAGGCCGCCCTCGAAGTCGAGGGTGGAGCCGCCGATGTAGTTCATGCTCGCGGGGTCGACGAACACGCGGAGGCCGTGCTGTTCGACGACCGTGTCGTCGTCTTCCGGTTCGTTGTCGAAGCGCATCCCGTAGGACAGCCCGGCGCAACCGCCCTGCTGAACGAACAGCCGGAGGCCCGCCACGTCGGTGTCCATCGACTCTCCTTCGAGGAGGGAGACGGCTTCGTCCGCGGCCGCGGGCGTGACCGTGACCGCCACATCGCCGCCGCCACTCGCGGATTCCGTGCTCATACGCCCCACTATACTGTGGGAACGGTTAACTGTGGCGCAGGCGGAACCCGGTGCCGGCTCGGTAGGATGTGGCTACCGGCCGCAAGTCAGAGGGAAACGAGTCGAACGAGCCGCGTTCGCCTACTCTTCGAACCGCTCGCGGACGCTCTGAGCGTGGGCGTCGAGTCCTTCGGCCTCGGCGAGCGTCGTAATCGTCTCCGAGAGCTCCGACAGTCCCTCGCGGTCGAGGCGCTGGACCGTCGTCGAGCGGACGAAGTGGTCCACGGAGAGCCCGCCCTGTCGCTTCGCGCCGCCGCCCGTCGGGAGGACGTGGTTCGTCCCGGAGGCGTAGTCGCCGGCCGCGACGGGCGTGTACGGGCCGAGGAAGACGCTCCCCGCGGAGTCGATGCGGTCCAACAGCGCCTCGTCGTCGTCGGCCTGAATCGTCAGGTGCTCGGCGGCGTACTCCTCGGCGAACAGCACCGCCTCGGACATCGACCGCGCGAGGAGGACGCCCGACGCGTCGCCTTCGAGCGCCGCCTCGATGGTCTCGGTCCGCTCGCGCTCGCCCGCCTGTCGTTCGACCTCCGCGACGACTTCCTCGGCGAGGTCGGCGTCGTCCGTGACGGCGACGACCGACGCGTTCGGGTCGTGTTCGGCCTGCGCGACGAGGTCGGCGGCGACGAACCGCGCCTCGGCGGTCTCGTCGGCGACGACGAGCACCTCGGAGGGACCGGCGAGGAAGTCGATGTCCACGTCGCCGCGGACCTCGGCCTTCGCCGCCGTGACCCACTTGTTGCCCGGCCCGACGACCTTCTGGACGGCCTTCACCGTCTCCGTGCCGTAGGCGAGCGCGGCGATGCCCTGCGCGCCGCCGACCGAGTACACCGCGTCCGCGCCCGCGACGTGCATCGCGGCGAGCGTGACGGGGTTCATCTGGTCCGCGGGCGGCGTGGTGACCGCGACGTGTTCGACGCCCGCGACCTTCGCGGGGATGACGCCCATCAGGACGCTCGACGGGTAGGCGGCGGTGCCGCCGGGTGCGTAGACGCCGACTCGGTCCAGCGGGCGGTAGCGACGCCCGAGCTCGCGGCTGCCGGCGTCGCCGAACTCCTCGCGCCAGTCCTCGGGGACCTGTTTTTCGTGGAACTCGCGGACGTTCGCCGCGGCGGCCTCGATGGCCTCGCGCACGTCGTCGTCGATTTCGTCGTAGGCGCGCTCGGCGGCGTCGGTCACGTCGATGTTACCGACCTGAACGCCGTCGAACTCGCTTGAGAACTCACGGACCGCCACGTCGCCCTCGCGGCGGACGCGCTCGACGATGTCGCGCACGTCGGAGCGAACCTCGCCGACGCCGGCGTCCCGCTCGAAGAAGGCGCGGCGGGCGTCGGTGCCGAGGTCGGCCAGTTCGCGAACCTCGATGTTCATACCCCGGCTTTGCGGCCGGCGCGAAAAGTCGTTGCGGAAGCGGTGGGCGGCGCTCGCGTCCCGCGCCGCGGCCTCGCGCGACCTACGCCACGTCGCGCTGTTCCGTGTACGTCAGCGTTCGGTCGTCGGTCTCGATGGTCGTCTGGACCGTAATCCAGCCGTCGGCCTGTCGGACCGCGAACGCCTCGGAGTACGAGAGTTTGACGCGCTTCGTCGTCGTGTAGGACTCGCCGGCCGCGAGGTCGCCGACCGCTTGGGACCCGCGCCAGACCTCGTCGTCCGGGTCGGTGCTGTTGCCGACGAAGATGCGGCTGTAGACGGTGACACCGGAACTGTCGGCGTCCTGCTGGTTGGTTATCGTGCTCGTCACGTCGCGGCACGTCTGGCCGCACTTCTCGATGTTGTCGACGACGACGCCGAACGGCGGCACCGATTCGCTCTCGGACGCGTCGGCGTCTCCGTCGCCGCTACTGCTGTCTCCGCTCTCGCTGTCACTACTTCCGCTGTCGCTGCTACCGCTGTCGCCGTCGTCGGGCGGCGCGGTCGTCTGCGTGGGGAACGGTTCGTCTGAGTCGCCGGCGTCGTCGGAGAACGGTCCGATTCCGGTCACGAACGCGGCCGAGACGCCGGCCGTGAGGAGGACCAGAACTGTCGCGGCGACGAGGAGTGTTCGTCTCATAACTGAATTGAAACTTCGTCTTGGACGGCTGTCGTTCAGCTCAGTTGCCGGCTACCTTCGGGTCGCACTTAGTTACGCACCCGAAAAGTCGGTGGCGAGGTCGCTTAGCGAGTCCCCAAGCGACCCGTCGAGGGCCTCGTTCAGGAAGTCGCTAACGAGGTCGTGGATGTCCGAGACGAACTTCGGGACCGGGCCGGGGAGTTCGCCGGGCGGCCCCTGCTGGCCGGCCTCGGAGGCGGGGGACGATTCGCGTGCGTTGTCGCTCGGTGCGGCGGCGGCGACGCCCGCGGTCGCGACGAGAGCCGCGAGCGCGACGCCGACGAGGGTGAGTCTGCGTCGGTTCATGGTGAATCGCTTCGGTCGCCACTCGCGGAGCGACGCTCATGAATACGGGACACCGTGGCGGGCGTTTTGCGCCGGTTTCGCCGATTTTCGCCGCGGTTCGCGTCGAATTGCCGCCGGTTCGGGGGCGCTACTGGCCCAACTGCTCGCGCATGGCGGCGAACCCGGCTTCGGGGTCCACGTCCGCGCCCTGCGCCTCCAGCGCCTCGCCGAGGGCGGTCAGGAGGAACGAGACGTTCTCCGGCCGCGCCGAGTGGCCCATACAGCCGACGCGGAAGATGTCGCCCGCGAGCGCGCCGAGGCCGCCGGCGATTTCGAGGTCGTAGTGGTCGAGCACGTAATCGATGGCCGCGCCCGCGTCGACGCCGTCGGGGACGAGCACCGCGTTGAGGCTGGGGAGCCAGTACTCGTCTTCGGGGTTGAGTCCGAGGCCCATCGCCTCGACGCCGGCTTTCAGCGCGCCCGCGACCCGGCGGTGGCGCGCCCACCGCTCCTCGATGCCCTCCTCGGCGACCAGTCGGAGCGCCTCGCGGATGGCGTAGACGTTGGTGATTGGCGCGGTGTGGTGGTACGATCGGTCGTCGCCCCAGTAGCCCTCAAGCAGCGACAGGTCGAGGTACCACGAACGAGGCGGCTCCTCCCGCGAGAGCACCTTGTCCATCGCGCGGTCGTTGAGCGTCAGCGGGCTCGCGCCCGGCGGGCACGACAGGCACTTCTGCGGCCCGGAGTAGGCCACGTCGATGCCCCAGTCGTCGACTTCGAGTTCGACCCCGCCCAGCGAGGTGACGGTGTCGGCGACGACGAGCGCGTCGTGGTCGTGGGCGATGCTCGTCAGTTCGGGGACGCCCGGCTGTTTCACGCCCGTCGAGGTCTCGGCGTGGACGAACCCGAACACGTCCGGCTGGTGCTCGTCGAAGGCGTCCTGCACGTCAGCGGGGTCGAGCGGCTCGCCCCACGGCGCGTCCACGTGGACGACCTCGCCGCCGGCGCGCTCGGCCATCGACTCCATGCGCCCGCCGAAGTAGCCGTTCGTCGGGACGAGCATCGTGTCACCCGGTTCGACGAGGTTGCCGATGGCCGCCTCCATCGACGCCGACCCGGTCCCCGAGACCGGAATCGTCCACTTGTTGTCGGTGCGGAACGTGTAACGCATGAGCTCCTGCACCTCGTTCATGATGTCGATAAACGACGGGTCGAGGTGACCGACGAGCGGCGTGGACATCGCGCGGAGCACGCGCGGGTGGACGTCGCTCGGGCCGGGGCCCATCAGCGTGCGATTCGGCGGGGTGAGTTCGCCGACATCGGGTGCATCGGACATGGTCTGACTTGACGTGCCACGCAAACGGGCAAAAGGGATGTGATTGCGGAACGCTGTGAAAAGGACTCGGCGGGCGACCCCGACCCGTTGGAGGCCAGCCGAGTGCTTCGAGTAGCCCGCTCAGCCCGACAGCGCCTGCGCGACCTTCTCTATCGGGTGCGGCGGTCGCCGCGCCGCGTCGTCCCTGTCTTCCAGTTGCGTCCGACACGACGCGCCGGGAGCGACCACTTCGTCGCCCCGGCTCTCGTCGACCTGTTCGAACAGGATGTCTCCCATGGCCTTCGAGAGGTCGTAGTGTTCGGCCTCGTAGCCGAAGCTCCCAGCCATGCCGCAACAGCTCGAATCGAGCGGGTCGACCTCGTAGCCGACCCGCCGGAGGACGCCCACCGCGTGGTGGTCCTTGTTCAGCGCCTTCTGGTTGCAGTGGCCGTGGTAGGTGAGCGAGCCGAGTGAGCCGAGCGCGCCGCCGTCGGCGACCGCGGAGGTGACGGGCCCGGCCGCGCCGTCACCGTCGGCCGAGCGTCCGCGAATCGGGAGAGTCTCGTCCAGTCGGTGGGTGTCGAGGAACTCCATGACGCCGTAGGCGGCCGCGGCGACCGGCGCGACCGCGTCGTCCGGCAGGAGGTCGGCGTACTCGTCTTGGAACATCACCGCGTCCGAGGGCTCGACGAAGACGACCGACCAGCCGTCTTCGACCGACGGGCGGAGCGTCTCGACGTTGTGTCCCGCGCGCCGTCGCGCGAGGTCGAGGAAGCCGCCGGAGTAGGCGGCGCGACCGCTCGGCTCGACGCCCTCCGCGAGGCGGACGTGGACGCCGGCGGCCTCCAGCACCCGCACCGCCGCCTTGCCGATTTCGGGCGTGACGTAGTTCGCGTAGGTGTCGGGAAACAGGAGGACGCGGTGGTCGGCTTCGGACGCCGGCACGCGGGGTCGTCGCGCGTCCATCCACGATTCGAGCGTGTCGCGGGTGAACGACGGGAGCGACCGGTCCGGGGCGATGCCTGCGAGTCGCTCCATCGCGGCCCGCGCGCCCGGGAGCTCGGCCGCCCAGTTCGAGACGGGCGCGAGGGCGCTTCCGACGCCCGCCAGCCGGTCGATGTTGGCGAACAGGCGCTCGCGGAGCGACGCGCCCGCCTCGGCGTGGTAGGCGTGTTTCACCTCGGCTTTGAGCTTCGCCAAATCGACGCCGGTCGGGCAGTCGTTCTGACAGCCCTTACAGCCGACGCAGAGCCCGAGGACCTCCTCTTGGAACCGGTCTGAGTGAATCTCGTCCTCCGGGAGGTCGCCGCTGATGGCCGCGCGGAGCATGTTGGCCCGCCCGCGGGTCGTCTCGGCCTCGTCCTTCGAGGCGCGGTAGGTCGGACACATCGTCTCCGACCCGGTCTGCCGACAGGTGCCGCAGCCGTTGCAGAGTTCGACGAGGTGCGAAAAGCCGCTCTCGTCCGAGAAGTCCAGCGTCGTCGCGGGCTCGATGGACTGGTAGGCCGCGCCGTACCGGAGGTTCTCGCGCATGTCCGCGCCGACGCCGCGGTCGCCGTCCGGCCCCGGGTCGGAGGGACCGTCGCGATAGACGACGTTCCCGGGGTTCATGCGCCAGTCGGGGTCGAACGCCGTTTTCAGCTCCTTGAACGCGCCCCAGAGTTCGGGGCCGTACATCTTGGGATTCCACTCGGTTCGGGCCATCCCGTCGCCGTGCTCGCCCGAGAACGCCCCGCGATGGTCCAACACGAGGTCGGTCACGTCGTCGGTGATGGCGCGCATCGTCTCGATGCCCGCGCCGTCCTTCAGGTTCAAAATGGGACGGATGTGGAGCGTCCCCGCGCCGGCGTGGGCGAAGTACGCGGCCGAGGTGCCGTGTTCTTCCAGCACCGCCTCGAACGACTGGACGTACTCCGCCAACTCCTCGGGGGGGACGCTCGCGTCCTCGATGAACGGGTAGGGCTTCGGGTCGCCCGGCAGCGACATGAGGAGCGGAATCGCCGCCTTGCGGAGCTTCCAGAGGTCCGCCTGCGCCGCGGGCGTGTAGGCCTCGATGGCGTCGAACGCGCCGCCGTCGGCGTCGGCGTCGCCACCGGCGTCGCCGTCTCGCAGGAAGTGCTCGTTCGCCTCGCGAACCACCGCCTCGAAGTCGTCGTGCAGTTCGGCGTCGAACTCCAGCATCAGGGTCGCGGCCGTCCCGTCGGGAATTTCCTCGACGTACTGGGCGTACTCGCTGGACTCGGCGGCCATCCGCAGCACCTCGTCGTCCATGAGTTCGACCGCGCTGGCGTCGAAGTCGAGCGCGTCGGGGACCGCCGCCATCGCCGCCACGAGGTCGTCGTAGGCGTAGAGGACGAGCGCCGTCTCCTCGGGAACCGTCACGAGAGACACGGTGGCCTCGACGACGACGCCGAGGGTGCCCTCCGCGCCGACGAACAGTTTGGAGAGGTTGATAACCGTCTCGCCGCCGTCGCTCTCGGAGACGACCTTGTGGAGGTTGTAGCCCGACACCGACCGCTTGAGGCTCGGATACCGCCGCTCGATTTCGTCTTCGTGTTCCTCGACGAGGCCGAGGACGGTCCGGTAGAGGTGGGCCTCGCGGTCGTCCTTCCCGACGATGCGGTCCCACTCGTCGCTCCCGACGACCACGTCGCGGGTGTGGACGACCGACCCGTCGGCGAGGACGACCCGCAGCTCTTCGGTGTAGGCGTCGGTGATGCCGTAGCGGACCGAGTGCGCGCCCGTGGAGTTGTTGCCGATGCCGCCGCCGACGGTCGCCCGGTTCGAGGAGGCGGGGTCCGGCGCGAACTTCAGTCCGTGGTCGGCGAGGCGGTCGTCGAGGTCGTCCTGCACCACGCCGGGTTGGACCCGCGCCCGCCGCGCGTCGGGGTCCACGCAGACGATTTCGTCCATGTACTTCGAGCAGTCGATGACGACGCAACCGGGGCCGACGGTCTGTCCCGCCAGCGACGACCCCGCCCCGCGCGGGAGGACGGGAACGTCGTGCTCGGCCGCCGTCCGCACCGCGGCGCGCACGTCGTCCTCGTCGCGGGGGACGACCACGCCCGCCGGGCGCGCCCGGTAAATCGAGCCGTCGGTCGCGTACAGCACCTGCGCGTACTCGTCGAAGCGCACCTCGCCGGAGACGACTTTCCGAAGGTCGGCGGCGAGGTCGGCGTGCTCGGCTACGTCGACCACGTCGTAGTCGCGCGACTCCTGAAACCGCCGGAAGTCGCCTCGTTCCTCGCCGTCCGTCTCCGCCGCGATTCGGGTCGCCCGCGAAGGGCCGTCGCCAGACATTATCACGTATAATCGTGCAGGATAGCAAAAACCTGTGTGTGACTCGCCATGTTTGCCAGAAGCGGTAGTCGTTCGCGGCGGACCGGCTTCGTCGCGCGCGGGCCGAGTGTGCCGAGTTGGGTGAGAACCCGTCTACTGCGGCGGGTTCCGGGGGTAGTTCCCGACGCCGGTCCGCAGTTCGCCGTCGGCGACAACCCAGCCCTGGCGGTCCGCCGGGAGGTCGTAGGCGGCGACGTGGTCGACGTACTCGTTGTAGTTCCAACCGCCGACCCACCACGAGTTCGCGCCGCGGAGTTCGACGCTCACCGAGACGTTCGTCGTCTCGGGGCCGTCGTACCGCACGAACAGCACCGACTCGTAGTCGTAACACCGGGTGTCGTCGCTGTTGCTCGGCCAGTCACACGGGACGAGCCGGGCGTTCTCTCGCGGTTCGAACAGGGGTTCCGTCCCCTCGGGCGCGAGCGTGTCGATGGACTGGTTCACCCGCACGTCGGCGAACAGGTCTATCGCGTCGTGTTCGACGCGGAGCGTGTCGGAGTCGTTCTGACTGTACTCGCTCGCGGGAATCGGCTCCCAGCGGACCAGTCGGTCGTTCTCGACGACCGCCCGGTAGTAGGTCGGGTCGGCGGGAATCTCGTCGGCCCGGAGGCGGAGCATCGGGCCGTACTCCGTTTCGACCACGTCGTACGCCCAGCCCGTCGGAAGCAGGTACTCGCGGGACTCGACGGCGTCGCCGACCGCCGAGGAGCCGTCGCTGACGGGTAACGGCACGAGGACCGTCACGTTCGAAATCGGTTCGTCGGCCGAGACGCGGACGCTGTAGTCGTACTGGCTCCCGTAGGAGTCGAGAAACGAGAGCCGGCCGAACGCCCAGAGGCCGCCGGCCGCGACCGCGACCACGACGAGCGCGGCGACGACGACGATGCCGAGTGTGCGAACGTTCATCGAAATCACCGAGCGGGCTAGTCCGCCCGCTCAGACCGCCGCACCTCCCGCGGCGGTGCCCGCGGTCGACTCCACGAACTCGGCGAAGTCGGCGGCGAACGACTCGACTTCGTCCCAGTCGGTGTACTCGTAGTCGCGGGAGGCGTCCGTGTCGCCGGTCGCGTCCTTGGCGATGCGCTTCATCATCATCCGGGTGAGAAAGCCGTACTCCGAGTACCGAAGCGCCCCGCCGAACGCGGCCATCCGCTCCGGATGCCAGCCGCTCTCTTCGACGAACTCGTCGAGGTACGTCGCGACCTCGGCGCGGGCGTCCTCGTCGTCGAGCGCCGACGACAGCGACACCTGGAAGAAGCCGTTGGGCCGCGCCTCGATGTCGTCGCGGTGCTCGCGGACGAACTCGTAGACCGGCTTCGAGTGCGCGCCAAGATGAATCGACGACCCGACGAGCACCGCGTCGGCGTCGGCGAGCGCCTCGCCAACGTCCGAATCGGCGACCGAGGCGGTCCTCGCGTCGTGCCCGTGCGCCGCCAGCGCCTCGGCGATGCGCCCGGCTATCTTCTCGGTCTGTCCCTCTTTGCTCCCGTACGCGACGAGTATCGTCCCCATACAGCTCACCGCGTACCTGTTGGTTCGCTCACAGCATAACCCCACACACAGCCTCTCACCCCCCGAGAACCGACCGCGTCCCGATTCGACGCGAAGCCGGCCGAGTCGACTCCGACCCGCGAGGAGGAACTATTTTGCCCGTCGCTACATCACCCCAGAATACAACTCATGAATATCTCGATGGGAACCTATCTGGTCACGCAGTCGGACCGCTCCGGCGGCCGGTCGACGCCGGACGTGGTGCAGGCCGCGGTCGACGGCGGCGTCGACGTCGTTCAACTCCGCGAGAAGCACGCGAGCGCCCGCGACCGCTACGAGGTCGGCCGCGAGGTTCGCGCCGTGACGGCCGACGCGGGCGTCACCCTCGTCGTCAACGACCGGGTCGACATCGCGGCCGCCATCGACGCCGACGGGGTCCACCTCGGCGACGACGACGTGCCCGTCTCGGTCGCGCGCGAACAGCTCGGCGACGACGCCATCGTCGGCCGGTCGGTCTCGACCGTCGCGGGCGCGAGAGCCGCCGAGGAGGCCGGCGCGGACTACCTCGGCGTCGGCGCGGTGTTCGCCACGGACACGAAGAACACGGACCCCGAGCAGTCCGAAATCGGCACCGAGCGGGTGTCGGCCATCGCGGACGCCGTCTCGATTCCGTTCGTCGGCATCGGCGGCGTCACGCCCGACAACGCCGCCGACGTGGTCGCCGCCGGGGCCGACGGCGTCGCGGTCGTCTCGGCCATCACCGCCGCTGACGACCCCGCCGACGCGACCCGCCACCTCGCCGACTCGGTCGCCGCCGGGAGGGACCGCCGATGAGCGGACGAGACGACGCTGACGGCGCGGGTGGACAGGGCGGTTCGGACGGTCCGGGCGGCGTGCCTGACGTGGCGCTGGACGAGGCACTCGCCGCCGTCGCGGGCGAACAGCCGCTCATCAACTCGGTCACGAACGACGTGACGGTCAACGACGTGGCGAACATCACGCTCTACTGGGGCGGCCTGCCGGTCATGTCCGACGACGAGCGCGAAGTCGGCGACATGGTCGGCATCGCCGACGGCTGTCTGCTCAACATGGGGACCGTGAGCGAGTCCGGCGAGGAGACGATGCTGACTGCCGGTCGCGCCGCGAACGAGGCCGGCGTCCCCCTCGTCGTCGACCCCGTCGGCGTCGGTGCGACCCCGACGCGCGACCGGGTCGCGGACCAACTCGTCACCGACCTCGACGTGGACGTGCTCAACGGCAACTACGGGGAAATCTCCGCGCTCGTCGGCGACGACGCCGAGGTCCGCGGGGTCGAGTCGGTCGGCGAGTACGCCGAAATCGCCGCCGCGGCCGTCGAGTGCGCCCGGAAGACCGGCGCGGTCGTCGTCGCCTCCGGCGAGACCGACATCGTCGCCACCGAGGAGGCCGCCTTCGAGGTCGCCGCCGGCCACTCGATGATGGGCGCTGTCGTCGGCACCGGCTGTATGCTCGGCGTGACGCTCGCCGTGTTCGGGGCCGCCATCGACGACCCGCTTTCGGCGGCGCTCGCCGGGACCGCGGCCTACGGGCTCGCGGGCGAACTCGCCGCAGAGGGCGCGTTCGGCGACTACCGCGGCCCGGCGAGCTACAAAATCGCCTTCCTCGACGCGGTCGCCGGACTCGCGGACGCCTCGACGCCAGACATCGCCGACCGAATCGACCGCATCGAGGTCCGATAGATGCCGGGGACCGCCCCCGACCCGCGGACGCCGCCGTACGTCCTCACCGTCGCCTCCAGCGACTCCGGCGGCGGCGCGGGCATCCAAGCGGACCTGAAGACGATGACTCGGCTCGGCGTCTACGGCGGGTCGGTCATCGTGGCCGCGACGGCCCAGAACACCCGCGGCGTCGAGGGCTCGCACGTCCTCCCGGCCGAGTCGATTCGCGCCCAGTACGAGGCCGTCGCCGACGACTTCGACGTCGCCGCCGTCAAACTCGGGATGCTGGCGACCGCCGAGGCCGTCGAGACGGTCGCCGACTGCCTCGCCGACTACGACGGCCCGGTCGTCCTCGACCCCGTGATGGTCGCCACCTCCGGCGACCGACTGCTGGACGAGGACGCCGTCGACGCCTACGACGCCCTGTTCGCGCGGGCGACGCTCGCGACCCCGAACGCCGACGAGGCCGAGGCGCTGACGGGCGTGTTCCCCGACTCGCCGGCAGCCGTCTCCGAGGCAGCCGACTGGTTCTTCGACCGGGGTGTCGACGCCGTGCTCCTGAAGGGCGGCCACGTCGCCACCGACGACGACACCGTGGTTGACACGCTCGTCACGCCGACGGAGACGACGACGTTCGTCAATCCGCGCATCGACGCGACGGCGACTCACGGGTCTGGCTGTACGCTTTCGAGCGCCGTCGCCGCCCGACTCGCCCGCGGCGACGACCTCTCCGACGCCGTCCGCAACGGCATCGAGTTCACGCGCGCGACCCTCGCCGAACCGGCCGACGTGGGCGAGGGCGCGGGGAGCGTGAACCACCTCGTCGGCGTCGGCGACGGCTGGACCCCCGACGCGGACGCGGACGCGCCCGACGGCGACGACTGACCGCCGGGCGCGCCGGCACTCGTCCGAGGCGCTCGCGGCACGCGCCTTTTTGCAGACACGTGTCGTATCACGGACATGGCAGAGAAAGCAGCCGCGAACGCGCTCCGCGCCCGAATCGAGAGTGGCGGCGTCGCGCTCGGCGTCCTCGACAACACCTACAGCCCGACGCTCGTGGAGTTCTACGGCGAACTCGGCGTCGACTTCGTGTGGATCGACCTCGAACACGGCGGACCGAGTTCGCTCGACTCGGGCGCGATGGAGAACCTCCTCCGCGCGGCGGAACGAACCGGCATCGAGCCGTTAGTCCGACTCCCGACGACGGACCCGGAGTTCGTCCGGAAAGCCCTCGACCTCGGCGTCAGGAACGTCTTCCTCCCGCGCGTGGAGTCGGCCGCGGAGGTCCGCGAGGCGGTTCGGTCGGCCCGATTCACCTACGGCGACGGCCCCGGCGACCGCGGCCTCGCGTCGCCGCGCGCCCGCCGGTGGGGGCTCGCCGACGACTACGTCGCGAGCGAGGACCGCGAGACCCTCGTCGGCGTGACCATCGAGACCGCCGAGTCGCTTTCGGACCTCGACGCAATTCTCGACGTGCCCGAACTGGGCTTCGTCTTCATCGGCCCGTTCGACCTCTCGGTGGCGCTCGGCCACCCCGGCGAGATAGACCACCCGGACGTGCAGGAGGCCGTCGAGCGAGTCCGCTCGGCCGCGGTCGAGGCCGGCGTCCCCGTCGGCGGGCTCGGCTTCGGCATGGACGACGTGAACGAGAAGGCGGAAAACGGCTATCAGCTCATCAACCTCGGCAGCACCACCGGCGCGCTCAAGGGCGTCGTCGACGGCTGGTTCGACGCCGCGACGTTCGACCGCGAAGCGTAGCGCCCGCGCCTACTCTGTCGCGTCCGACCCCGAGTCGGACAGCCGCATCGCCACGCTGTACATCTCGCCCGCGGACTCCGATTCGACCGCGGCGGCGACGCGGTCGGCTTCGGCGGCGAGCCACTTCCCCATCTCGCCGGGGACTTCAGCCGCCAGCGACGTCGCCACCGACGCGTGCGCCTCGACGTGGCTCGCGGACCACGGAACCGGGTCCAGCAGGGTCAGTTCGCGGTCGAAGCGCCAGCCGTGCCCCGAGAACAGCGCCCTGAGCGCGTCGGCCGGGTAGAACGTCAGCGCGGGCCGCCCGCGGGCCAACTGGCTCGCCGCGTTTTCGAGCGCGAACAGCTCCCGAACCGCGGCGTCGTCGGGGAGCGGTTCGTAGTCGTCGACGACGAGGTGACAGCCGGGCGCGGCGACCCGCGTTAGCTCGCTCGCGACGGCGGCGAGCGACTCGGGACCGACGAGGTTGAACAGCCCGTGGGCGGTGACGATATCGACCGCGTCGTCGGCGAAGGGGAGGCTCCGAACGTCGGCCTCCAGCACCGCGGTTCTCGCTCGGTCCGTCGGCGACGGGGCCACGCGGTCGCGGACGAGTTCCGCGTGCTCCGGGTCGTTCGTGACGGCGTAGACGCGCTCCGCGCCCGCGTCGAGGAGTCCGGCGGTGGTGTTGCCGGTCCCCGCGCCGGCCTCCAGACAGACCGCGCCCCGGACCGGACGGTCGTCGAGGGCGGCCGTGACGGTCGTGGGAACGTCCATCGCGGGAATCGAGGGTAGAGCCGTTCGCTCGCTAGTGGTGCAGTTGCTCCGGAACCGGGCTCTCGTCGTGCCGGAGGCGCTCGATGAGAGACCGCTGTGCCGTCTCGTCCATGCCGTTGTACCGCGTCGCGGCGTCGAGGACCATCGCCACGAGCTTCGGGTCGCCCGGCGTGACGACGCTCGTGAGGCCCTGGGCGGCCGCGAAGTCGAACCGCTCCGCGATTTCGCCCGGGGTGTCGACCGGCTCGTACCAGTTGGGGAACGGTCGGTCGGCCTCGGGCAGTTCGTCGGTGTCGGGCCACGGCCCGCGGGCGAACGCCTTGATTCCGAGGGTGCCGATTCCGGCCTCCTCGGCCGCCTCGAAGACGCCCGCGTAGTCGTGTTCGTCGTCGCCCTTGCCGACGACGACGGGGTTCAGCGGGAACATCAGCGTTTCGAGGTCGTCGATGCGGTCGATGGCGTCGCGGATGAGCCCCGGGTTCCCGTGACTCGTCAGGCCGATGTGGCCGATTTTCCCCTCGTCTTTCGCCTTGCGGAAGGCCGCGAGCGCGCCGTCGTCCGCCGTGATTTCGTCCAGTTCGGACTCGTATTCGAGGCCGTGGACCTGATAGAGGTCGATGTAGTCGACGCCGAGGCGGTCGAACGAGCGGTCGAGCTTCCGCTTTGCGCCCTCGTAGCCCCGCTCTTGGGTCTTGCAGCCGAGGAAGATGTCCTCGCGGTGCTGGCGGAGCTTCGGGCCCAGTTTGAGTTCCGCGTCGCCGTAGGTCGGAGCCACGTCGAAGTGGTTGACGCCCTTCGAGAGGACGTGTTCGACCATCTGGTTCGCGCCCTCCTGTTCGAGCCAGTTGAGCGCGATAGCGCCGAACGTCGCGATACTACTCTCGTGGCCGGTGTCGCCGAGTGCGCGGGTTTGCATACATCGAACGTCACCGTCGACGGACAAAAACGTGCGTCTCCCCCGGGCCGTTTTCCGTGACGCGGCTCACGGGGAGGCCGACGGCGCGACGTTCTGATTCAGCCGGAACAGGTTCGCCGGGTCGTACTCGTCTTTCAGGTCGACGAGGCGCTCGTAGGCGGGACCGAACGTGGTCTGTATCGTCTCGTCTCCGCCTTCGAGGAACCCGGGGAAGTTCAGGTAGACGGTGCCGTCGGAGAACCGCCGCATATCGTCGATGCAGTCGCGGACCCACGCGACGTTCTCCTCGTCGGCGTCGGGGTCCTCCCAGTTGCCCTCCACGCCGAGGAGATACGGCGCGCGCCGACCGGCGAAGGAGCTCTCGTCCGCGCCGACGTCGGCTATCGCGCCGCCGAGGTGCCAGATATCGACGGTCGAAAGCGGCGACGGCGCGGCGGCCGTCCAGTGGTCGAGCCGTTCGAGAACGTCGTCGGAGAGGCCGTCGAGGTAGAGCGACTTCCAGTAGTAGCGCATGCCGTCGGGGTAATCCTCGTCGAGGAGGCGCTGGAGTTCGACGTAGGGCATCACGCCGCTGAAGTCGGCGATTGGGTCGGCGAACTCGCGCAGGGGTGCGAGCGCCGCGGTCCCCTCCTCGGGCGGCCCGGCGTAGCAGCCGAGGATACCGAGTTTGGGAACCGACGCCGCGTCGCCGAACAGTTCCTCGTCGGGAAGCACGCCCGAGAAGGTGAGCGCGCTCACCTCGTCGGGGGCGGACCGCGCGTACTCGCGGAAGTCCCGAAGCCGGTCCGGGATGTCCGCCGCGGGATAGAACACCAGACACATCGCCACGTCCGGGCTGACGGGGTGGAGTTCGAACTCGAAGCCGGTGACGACGCCGAAGTTGCCGCCGCCGCCGCGGAGTCCCCAAAAGAGGTCGGCGTTCTCGTCTCGGCTCGCGGTCACCACCTCGCCGGCGGCGGTGACGAGTTCCACCGACCGGAGGTTGTCGCAACTGAGGCCGTGCTTCCGGCGGAGGTGTCCGAGGCCGCCGCCGAGCGTGAGCCCCGCGACGCCGGTGTCGGAGACGACGCCGCCCGGCGCGGCCAGCCCGAACAGTTGCGTCTCGTGGTCGACGTCGGCCCACCGCGCGCCCCCTTCGACCCACGCGGTTCGCGCGTCGGGGTCGACCCGAACGCTCGTCATCTCCGAGAGGTCGATGACGATGCCGTCGTCGCAGACGGCTGTCCCCGCGACGTTGTGGCCGCCGCCGCGGACCGCGACGACGCGGTCGTTCTCGCGCGCGTAGTTCACCGACCGAACCACGTCGGCGACGCCCGCACAGCGGACGATGAGCGACGGTCGCCTGTCTATCATCCCGTTCCACACCGCGCGAGCCTCGTCGTACTCGGCGTCCTCCGGTCGGAGGACGGGCCCGCGAAGGTCCGCGTCGAAGGGGTCGCGTTGCTGGTCGTTAGCCATACTGTGCTATTTGTTCGCACGACCGTTAGCCTCAACTCCTGAGCGGTGTGTTCCGGCGTGAGTCGGGTTTCACCCCGTGAGACGGTCGGGTCAAACTGCTCTTGGTCTCTACGGAAGCTATTTTCCAATCCCAGAGTGGTTGTACAGTATGAATTGGTCTCGCATTCTTCAGGGATTCGGTGGTCTCAGTCTCTTTCTCGGCTGTATCTCGGTCTGGTACGCATTCCAGCGTCAGATGTGTTCCGGAGGTGGAGAATGCGCTCCGAATATCGTGTATCTCATTCCGGGGGTTCTTGCTGTTCTTCTTGGGGTCTGTTTAGCTGTATTTGCCCATCGACGTAGTCCGGCGAAGAATGCGATTCAAGTCTGATAGACACGCCCTCTGTCTGTGTCACGCGGTCCCTATCAGGCGACGAGGACTGCAAAGTCCTTCAACCGAGACGATGTGCCGAGTCGGTGGAACCCAACCGACGGGGAGATAGGTGTCGAAGGAGCGCGCCGATGACTACCGAGCGCCGAGGGATGGAGTTACTACTCGCGCCGACCAATAAGCTAGTGATTCACATGCACAGTTCTGACGGCGGTTCCGGCGGTGGCAACGGTTCGCCGCAGGAGGCGTCGGTTCTGGACGCGGTTCTCGAAAACGCGCGGAATCGCCGGTATCTCGGCCAGCGATTGTCGACCGCGGGCGAGCGCGTCGAGACGGACGACCTCGTGGACATCGTCCGGCACGGTCCGCTACTGGAAGCGCTCCTCGACGAACCGCTCGACAGGCGAGGTATCGAAGAGCGCCTCGACGTCTCGAAGGCGACCAGCCACCGCTTCACGCGCTGGCTGGACGAACGGGGGCTGGGCGAGCGAATCGACCACCGATTCCGGTTGACCGGCCTCGGAGAAGTCGTCGCCGAGGAGGTCCTCCGATTCGAGGCGAACGTCCGAACCGCCCGGCGGTTGACGCCGCTCCTCGACGCCATCTGCGACGACCACGACGAGTTCGTCGTCGAGCCGTTCGCGGACGCGACGGTGACCGTCGCGGCACCCGAAGACCCGTATCGGCCGGTCGAGCGGTTCGTCGAACTCGTCCGCGGGTCGGAGACGTTCCGCGGGTTCAACACGACGCACATGGCGCCGCTCGTCCTCGGCGAGTTCCATCGGCACATCTTCGACGAGACGGAGACGGAGATTATCTACCGCCCCGAAATAGTGGCGCGGCTGTTCGAGACGTACCCGGAACGAGCCCAGAACGCCGTCGAACGCGGCCACCTGCGGCTTCGAACCCGCGGCGACTTCCCCTACGGACTCGCCATCTACGACGACCGGGTCGGCATCGGCGGCTACGACGGGACGACCGGACTCATGGAGGTCTTCGTCGACACCGACGCGCCAATCGCGCGACAGTGGGCCGAGCGCGTCTACGCGTCGGTCAGGGCGGATTCCGAGTCGCTCGATGCGGAGTCGTGACCGGGCGCTTCGTCCGGGCTGGCGGCTCGCGGTCGGCGCGATGACGCCGCCGCGACCCGGTAACACTCGCGTCAGCGGATACTCAAGTCCTTGCGGCCCGTAGGACCGCCCATGGCAGAACCCACGCCCACACCCGGCATTCACCACGTCACCTGCATCGCGGGCGACCCGCAGCAGAACCTCGACTTCTGGGTCGAGACGCTCGGGCTCCGCCTCGCCAAGCGCTCCATCAACCAGGACGACCCCAGCACGTACCACTTCTTCTTCACGGACGCGGAGGGGACCCCCGGCACGAGCATGACGTTCTTCCCGTGGGAGAACCTCTCGCGGGGGAAGGTCGGCACCGGACAGGTCTCGCGGACCGCGTTCCGCGTGCCCGAGGGCAGTCTCGACTACTGGGAGGACCGATTCGACGAGTACGGCGTCGACTACGACGACCGAGTCGAGCGGTTCGGCGAGACGGTCCTCCCCTTCAGCGACCCCGACGGCCTCCCGGTCGAACTGGTCGAAGTCGAGATTCCCGACGACGACCCGACGGTCCCGTGGACCGAGTTCGTCCCCGAGGAGGCCGCGATTCGCGGCTTCCACTCCGTGACGCTCTGGCTGGGCGACCCCCAGCCCACCGAAGACCTGCTCGAAACGATGGGCTTCGAGCGCGTCGGGACCGAAGAAGCGCAGGGCGACACCCCCGGCGACGAGCGGACGCGGTTCGCCGCGACCGGGAGCGTCGGGAAGTACGTGGACGTGCTGCCGACCATCGAGAGCAGCCGACAGGGCCACGGCACGGTCCACCACGTCGCCTTCCAGACGCCGAGCGACGAGGACCAAGAGGCGATGCGCAAGGCCGTCCAGTCGAAGGGCCTGCGCCCGACCGCACAGATCAACCGCCACTGGTTCCGGTCGGTCTACTTCCGCGAGTTCGGCGGCGTGCTGTTCGAACTCGCCACGAGCGGGCCGGGCTACACCGCCGACGAACCCCTCGACGACCTCGGCGGCCGCCTCGTCCTCCCCGGTGAGTTCGAAGGCCGGCGCGAGCAGATAGAGGCCGGGCTGACCGACGTGACGGTCCCGCGGGCCGAGTCCGCCGAGGCCGACGACTGAGCCTCGGAACGACCTCGCCCCGGAGCCGTTTTCCACCCGTCGACGCCGCCCGTTTTGCCCCGTGTTAGCACCCCGTGAGCCACCGCGACGAGTGTCGCAATCACAAGTACCATCATCGCCCGCGACGCAGTGGTCCGTACTTAGGTGGATGACGTGACGGAAAAACGCGAATACACGGACGACTATCAGGACAAGACGCTGTACATCCCCGGTCCGACCGAGGTGCGCGAGGACGTCATCGAGGAGATGTGCCAGCCGATGTTCGGTCACCGGATGGACCGCATGACCGACCTCTATACGACCATCGTCGAGGACACGAAGGAGTTCCTCGGCACGGACAACGACCTGATGATTCTCACGGGGTCGGGCACCGAAATCTGGGAGTCGTCGACGCTCAACCTCGTCGACGAGAACATCCTCGTGCCGACCTGCGGAAGCTTCAGCGAGCGCCACGCGAACGTCGCGGAGCGCCTCGGCAAGAACGTCGACCGAATCGAGTACGAGTGGGGGCAGGCCATCAAGCCCGAGGACATCCGCGAGGCGCTGGAGTCCAGCGACAAGCACTACGACGTGGTCGCCACCGTGATGAACGAGAGTTCGACCGGCGTCCGCAACCCCATCGAGGAGATCGGCGACGTGGTCGCCGAGTACCCCGACACCTACTTCGTCGTCGACGCGGTGTCCGCCCTCGGCGGCGACTACGTCGACATCGACGAGCACAACATCGACGTCATCTTCGCCTCGTCGCAGAAGGCGTTCGCCATGCCGCCGGGACTGGCCATCTGCACCGTCAGCGACGCGGCCTACGAGCGCGAGCTGTCGAAGGACTCCGCGTCGTGGTACGGCGGCTTCCAGCGCGCCCTCGACTACTACGACCGCAAGGGCCAGACCCACTCCACCCCCGCGATTCCCATCATGCTCGCGTACCGCAAGCAGATGAAGTACATGCTCGAAGAGGGCCACGATGGCCGCGACCAGCGCCACCGCGAGATGGCCGAGTACACCCGCGACTGGGCCTACGAGCACTTCGACATGTTCCCCGAGGAGGGCTACGAGTCCCAGACCGTCGCCTGCATCGAGAACACGCAGGGAATCGACGTCGCCGCCACCATCGAGGAGGTCTCCGAGAAGTACGACATGGCCTTCTCGAACGGCTACGGCTCCGCGCTCGGCGAGAAGACGTTCCGCATCGGCCACATGGGCGAACACGACGTGGAGTCGATCAAGGCGCTGACCGACGCCATCGAAGACGTGGCCGGCCTGTAGGGTTCGTAGCGGACCCCGACGCAGGTGCCGCACCCGCAGTTCGACCTCACCCTCGTCGTCGCCGAGCGGTTCGGGGTGCCGGGGTCGAATCAAAAAGTCGTCTTCACCGAACGCGAGGGAGTCAGATGACGGGCTACGACCGCGGCGACGACCGGTCGGAGTCGGCCTGACCGGCGTCGGCCACCCGGAGTTCGACCGCGAAGACGGCCCCTCGCGGGTCGTTGTCCTCGACCCACACGTCGCCGCCGTACTTCTCGACCAGCGACCGCACGAGGTACAGTCCGAGGCCGGTCCCCCGGCTGTCCAGTCCCTTTTCGTCCTTCGCGAAGACGGTCTCTTTTCGCTCGTCGGGTATCCCCCGGCCGTCGTCGGCGACGCGGACGACAACCCGGTCGCCCCCTTCGGACTCCGAGACGGAGACCTCGATAGTCGGCTCGTCCCGGTCGGTGTGCTGGACGGCGTTCGTGAGGAGGTTCCGGAAGACGGACCCGAGCATGTCGTCGGCCAGCACCGCGACCGCCGGCACCTCGGTTTCGACCGTCACGCTCGCCTCCGGAGCCATCTCTCGGAGCGACGCGAGTTCGGCTTCGAGGACGGGCCGGAGCGAGACCGGTTCGTTTTCGACGCCCCGACTGCGCATCATCTCGGCCATGTCCCGCGCCGTCTTCGTCAGTTCGACCGCGTGGTTGGCGCGCTTCCGGACGATGTCGACGTACTCCATCGCCTCGTCGTCGTCGACGCGCTCCCCGAGCAGTTCCGCGTAGGCGGTCACCAGTTGGAGGTCGTTGCGAACGTCGTGGCGGACGACCTGATTCAGCACCGCGAGCTCGTCGCGCTGCGTTTCGAGAAGGCGGTTCTGCTCGCGGAGCTCCGCCTCGTACCGCTTCCGCTTCGTGATGTCGCGGGCGACGCTCAAAACCGCCGTCTCCCCGTGATAGCTCACGAGGCTCGAACTGATTTCGACGGGTATCTCCCGGCCGTCTTTCGCCCGGTGGACCGTCTCGAACACCTGCGTGCCGTCCGACGGCATCTGGGAGATGAGCGCCGATGCCTCGTCGTCGCTGAGGCCGGCGTCGATGTCGTGGACCGTCATCGAGAGGAGTTCGTCCCGCGAGTAGCCGAGCAGCTCCACCGCGGTCTCGTTCACCGCGAGGATGTGGCTATCGATGTCGATGACCCAGACCGTGTCGTTCATCCTGTCGATGAGCTCTTGGTACTCCTCGCGGGCGCGCTTCAGTTTCCGCTCTCGCTCCCGTCGGTCGGTGATGTCCCTCGATACGGCGATGACGCCGACGATTTCGCCAGCCGCCTGAAACGGCGCGAAGCGGTAGCTCAGCGTCCGCGACTCGCCGTCCGGCGTGACGAGTTCGGTCTCGCCTTCGAGCGAGTCGACCTCCTCGTCCAAGAGCCGCTGATACGGGTCGCCCGGACGTTTCTCGCGGACCGCCTCAACGAGGAGGCTCCGCTCGCCTTCGAGTTCGGCGGGCGTCATCCCGTAGAAGTCGGCCAGATAGGCGCTCGCGAGGAGGAATCGCCCCTCGCGGTCGTACAGGCACGCGCCCTCCAGCATCTGTTCGAAGACGCGCTCGTAGACGAGCGAGGAGTCGACCGGCCGCCGGTCGGTCGCCGCGACCGCCCGCTCGACCCGGACGGCCAACTCCTCGTAGTCATCCGTCCCCCGAACACGGACGTAATCGGTGACGCCCGCGTCGAACGCCTCCGTCGCGGTCAACTCGCACGTCTCGTCGGCGACGACGAGAAACGGGAGCTTCGGCTCTCGGCTGCGAACCGCCGCGAGGAACTCGAGCGCGTCTGTCCCCTCCCCGCCGACCGACGAGACGACGCAGTCGAAGCCGACGCCCGAGCCGGCGTCTCGCAGTCGCTCTCCCGCCGCGGCCGCGGTCCGAACCGTCTCGACTTCGAACCGCGTCTCTCGTCCCCGAACGCCCTCGGTGACCGCCGTGGCGACGTCCGGGTCGGCGACGACGAGAAGCGATACCGAGCCGTCACCATCGCTCATCACCTAGGTCACTCTCGACCATCGGGTAAAAGGTCGTGTGGCGCTGCGCGTCGTTTCGAGGCGACCACTCGGTTGTAACACCCAGTAGCAACACTTTTGTGACGACCGCCGAGACCACGACGGCATGAACGAACCCAAACTCGACGTATCGGCGGTGATGAGCGGTGACTGGCGGGGATATCTCTCGGAGATGGGGCCGTCGTGGGTCGCGGGCGCGGTCGCGGCGGGGCCGGCGACGATGGCGACCGTGCTCACGGCCGGCGCGACGTTCGGCTACGCGATGCTGTGGGTCGTGGTGCTCTCGGCGGTCCTCGGCGCGTCGGCGCAGTACCTGTCGATGCGACTCGGCCTGCTCACGGAGGACGGTATCATCGCCGTGGTCGAACGCGAACTGGGCGACGGCTGGGCGTGGGTGCTCGTCGCCGACGGGGTGCTGGCCGCGGGGCTGGCCCAACTGGTCATCATGAAGGGCCTCGCGGACGTGAGCGCGACGATAACCGGCGTCGACGCCCGGGTCTGGGGCGTCGCGTGGGCGGTCGTCCTCGCCGCCGGACTCGCCGGGCGGGGCTACCGCTTCGTCGAACTTCTCGCCAAGGGGCTCGTCGCGGCCGTCGTCGTCGCGTTCCTCGCGTCGCTGTTTTTCGTCCCCGTCGACCCGGCGGCCGCGGCCGCCGGGCTCGTGCCACGCATCCCGGCCGGGGTCGACGGCGCGCTCGTCGCCGCCGGCATCCTCGGTGGCGCGGTCCACATCACGCTCATCACGATGCACTCGTACACGATGCGCGCCCGCGGCTGGACGACCCGCGACTACGGGCTGGCGACGTTCGACGTGGGCGCGTCGATGCTCGTCGCCTTCGGCATCTACAGCCTCGCCATCTTCGTCGTCGCGGCGGGCGTCCTCCACACCCCCGAGGTGGCCGCGAGCGACCTCTCGGCGGTGGCGGCCGCGCAGGCGCTCGGCCCGCTGGCGGGCGCGAACGCCAAGTGGCTGTTCCTCCTCGGCCTCTTGGGGGCGGCCGTCTCCACGCTCGGCGGCAACACCGTCGTCCCGCCGTACCTCGTCGCCGACAAACTGGGCTGGGGGACGGACCTCTCCGACGGTCGGTACCGCGCGCTCCTCGCGGGCGTGGCGCTGTTCTCCGGCGTCGGCGCGTTCCTCGGCGGCGCGTTCTTCCCGCTTCTCGTGTTGGTGCTGGCGTTCGGGCTCGTCGGCACGCCCTTCGCCATCGCCGTCGTGCTCGTCCTGCTCAACAGCGACGCGGTCGCGGAGCCGAACTCGACGCTCGCGAACCTCGGCGGCGTCGTGCTGCTGGCCATCACGACCGTCCTCGCCGCGAACTTCGTCCGCTCGCGGGCGCTGTCCGACCTCGGTGACCCGCTTTCGGTGTTCGTCGTCGCCTTCGCCGCGGCGATGGGTGCCGCGACGCTCGGACTGCTCGGCAAGTTCGTCCGCGAGACCGTCGGGCGACCGACCGCGGCCTGACCGGCAGGCGCTCACTCGCGGGGGAATCAGGCGACTTATTTTCGACCCCGACAAGCGACAGGGACGCGACAGTGCCCTCCGAAACAGCCGCGGACGATACCCTCGACGGCGTCGTCCCCGACGACGATGTCCCTGACAGCGACATCTCTGACGACGATGTCCCCGATAGCGACGTCCCCGACGACGAACGCGAGGCGCTCTTGACCATCGGCCACGGCGCGGTCGTCGCCTCCGGCGGACAGTCGCTCCAGCGGGCGCTGACGACGGCGACCGAGTACGCGCTCGCACAGGGGTTCGGCCCGGTCGTCTACGGCGTCTACGCGTTCGCGTGGCGAGTCTCCCAGCTCCTGTTCCGTCTCGTGAACTTCGGGTCGGTCCCGACGCTCCAGCGGTACCTCTCCGCGCACGACGACGACCCCGCGCGGCAGGGACGAGTGGTGGGGCTGGCGTATCTGACGACGCTCGTCGTCGGTCTCGGATTCGCCGGCGGGTTGGTCCTCGCGAGCGGGCGGCTCAACGCCGCGACCGTCTCGCACCCCGACTTCCCGCCGACGATACACCTGTTCGCGGCGCTGGTTATCCTCGTCGGCTTGGTGCAGGTCCACGCGGGAATCCTCAGGGCCGTGCAGTCGGCCCGCGGCGAGGCGCTTTTCAACCGCGTCCTCCGCCCGGCGGTCAGGCTCGTGGGGGCCGTCGGCGCGATGGCGCTCGGGTACTCGCTCGTCGGCGTCGCCGGCGCGTTCGTCGTCGGCATGGCCGTGCTCGTCTTGGTGGGCTTTCCGATGGCCGTCTCGGCGAGCGGTATCCGACCCGGTCTTCGCGGCGTTCGCTCCGAGGCCCGGCGGTTCTACAACCACTCCGCGCCCATCGCGCTGAGCAGCCTCGGGAAGGTGTTCCAGAACCGCGTCGACGTGATGCTCGTGGGGTTCCTCCTGACCGCGAAGGCGGCGGGCGTCTACAACGTCGTGCTCGTGTTGGTGACGCTGGCGTGGATTCCGCTCCTCTCGTTCAACATGCTCCTGCCGCCGGTCGCGTCGGCGCTCTACGCCGACGACGAGATGGAGACGCTCAACGCGGTGTACACGGCTGTGACGCGGCTCATCGTCACCTGCGTCGTTCCGATACTGGTCGTGCTCACGGTGTACGGGCGGTCGATTCTCTCCGTGTTCGGCCCGAACTTCACGGCGGGCTACGTCCCCCTCGTGGTCTATCTCGGCGGCGTCTTAGTCGGGAGCGCCGTCGGCGCGACGGGGTGGCTGCTCATGATGACCGACCACCAGTACGCCCGGATGGCGCTCGACTGGCTCTTAGCCGTGCTGAACACGCTCCTCACGTTCGCGTTCGTCCGGGCGTTCGGCTTGTCGGGCGCGGCGCTCGGCACGGCCGTCGCCATCGCCGTCCAGAACTCGATTCAGGTCGTCCTCCTTCGCCGCTTCGAGGGGCTGTGGCCCTTCGACGCGACGTTTCTCAAGCCGCTCGGCGCAGGCGTCGCGGCGGCCGGCGTCATGTTCTTCGTCCGCGAGGCGTTGGGCGGGTCCGGTGCGGTCGTCGTCGCCACCGGCGCGACGCTGGGCGCGGCGACCTACGTGGTCGCACTCGTCGCGCTCGGCGTCAACGACCGCGACCGACTCGTGGTGACGGCGTTGGCCGCCCGCTACCGCCGGGCGATACGCGCGGCCCTCGGCGAACGAGGGCTCGGCACGTTCGGGAACCGATAGCGGTCGCTCGCGGGGGTTCGGATTCGCCACACTCGCGAGTCGGGCCGGCGACCGACGAGCGTCGAAGAAGTCTCTCGCCGAGACAGGGTGTCGCCCAGAACACTAACGGCCGGTCTCATCCCGAGGCGGCGTGCCGCGTCGACCGGGAAACCCTCGTGCCGGGCGGTCCGTCTTTCGGGCGCGGACGTTCCGAAGTACGCCGGCGTCTGCCGGCCAGTAGCTGTCGCGTACCCGGGTTCGCCGTGCTGTCATCGCTCCCGAAGCGGGAACACTCGGACGGGGACTTGAGGTACGCAGTCGACCCTAGCGCGCCGGGGGTAAAACGAGTTCCGACCGGCGGGCGTCGTCGCCGGCGAAGAAGACTGCCCGAAGTCGGACGACTTGCCCGTCGACGCGGACGTAGTAGAGACGGTCTTCGGACCGGTCGAACGCCGGGAGCGCGTCGAGGTCCGCGCGGAGGGCGTCGT
The DNA here is from genome assembly GCF_001190965.1 of Haloferax gibbonsii. Classification (NCBI taxonomy): domain Archaea; kingdom Methanobacteriati; phylum Methanobacteriota; class Halobacteria; order Halobacteriales; family Haloferacaceae; genus Haloferax; species Haloferax gibbonsii. The sequence continues at coordinate 2,606,552 of NZ_CP011947.1, read as the reverse complement.
AGTCGCTCAGGCAGTCGGAGATACTCGACTCGCGGGGGTGGCCCTCGGCGGCCGCTTCGACCACCTTCAGCACCCACGGGCTGTTCGCGACCCGTGGATCGGCGGCGTCGACGACGGTCGCCCCGTCCGGGGCGTTCCCGACCAGTTCCGCCCGGAGGACGATTTCGGCCGACGTACACCCACGAAGCGACGAGCAGCCGGCGAGGCCGCCGGTCAGCCCGACGCCGACCGCCGCGGCTCCGTGACGGAGTAGCTGACGGCGAGAGGGTCGACCGGCCATCGACTGACAGAAATTCGGAGAAACTGATAAGTCTTCCGTCGACTACAGCGCGTACTCGTCTTCGCGCAGTTGGACGTACTTGCCCTTGCGGTACTTCACCTTCGTCCGCTGGTACTGCGTGGCGAGTTTGGCGGCGCTGAACCCCGCGCTGAGCTTCGAGGCGCCGAACGCCTTGTAGCCCTCGTCCTTTTCGAGGAGCTTCCGGGCCGCCTTGAACGTCTTGTCCCACTGGCCGGGGCCGTAGTCGTGGACGATTTCGGCCATGGCGACGTTCCGGAGGATTTCGTCGCCGATGGCGTCCTTCCAGCGGTCGTTGTAGTCGCTCAGGTCGCCCTCGGCGGCGAGTTCGCCGGCGATGGCTCCCGTCCGGACGGCGACGTGGTCGCCGCCCTCGTGGAAGGCCGAAGTCGCGCCCATCGCCCCGCCGGTGACGGCGATGCCGGCCGCCGCGGGCGAGTCGATGGGGCGCGTCGAGGAGATGGCGTACGTCTCGGTCCCCTTCGTCTTCCCGCGGTCCTCGACGAGGGGGAAGTCCTCGTCGATGTCGTACTCGTCGCCGTACTCCTGTTCGAGAAGGCGGCGGACGTACTCGCGGCCCTGCGGGATTCGCTCGTCGTCCTCGCGGAGGAGCTTGTACGCCTCGCGGTCTTCGACCTCGTCGATGTCGAGGCCGATGGGCATCGTGAGGCCGACCCGGCAGACGTTGTTGTCGTTCGGGAAAATCCACGGATACGCCGTGTGGCCGGGCATGTAGCCCCACCAGAACTTGATCGCGCCGTCGACCTCGTCGAACAGTTCCGGCGGGAACTCGCGGTGTTCCTGATAGGCGATGTGGTTCGCCTCGGTCGACGACAGGCGGTCCGTGATGGGGAACGGAAGCAGGTCGTCGAGCACCTTGTTCGTGACCGTCCGCTGGGGGCCGTCGGCGAGCACGACGAAGTCGGCGCCCACGTCCTCGCCGTTGGCGAGGCGGACGACGTGCCGGGGGTCGTCGCCGGCGGCGTCGAGGTCGGTCTCTACATCGCGGACGGAGGCCTTCACGCGGTACTCCGCGCCGACGTCTTCGGCGCGACTGCGGAGCCAGTCGTCGAACTTCGCCCGGTGGAAGGTGTAGCCGAACTCGTCGTACGAGGAGTCGATGCCGGTGCTCCGAAGGGTCAGCGACTCGTTCGGCCCGATGAACTCCGCGCGGTCGAGGATGTCGAGCACGACGTCGTCGGGGAACTCGTCGGGGTGGATGCCCATGATGTCCACCCAGTAGTCGAGGATACCGGCCGCGTCCGTCGAGTCGGGCCCGAGGCCCGGTCGGTCTGCTCGGGGGACGCCCTTCTCGAGGACCAGGGCGGAGGCCCCGGCCGAGGCCGCGGCGTGTGCCGCCGACGTGCCGGCCGGACCGCCGCCGATGATGGCGACATCTACGCGTTCCATACCGCTACAGCACTTCGCTCGGGTATTAAACCCCCTGAACCGACGCGGCGTCCGACGGTTTCGAGCCGCGCGTCCGCGCGCTGCACCGACCGCGCTCCAGCAACGCCGCGTTCGCCGCTCGACGCGACGCCGCTCGGCCCTCTCGACGGGAACGGCCCCCCCAGTAGATTCCGTAGCGTGGCTCACCGCTCTTTCAAAATACTACTACAGATAATCTAAGGGCCCGATGAATTTCACCGACGTATGTCGGTTCTGTCAACAGAACTCAGACGAATACCGAGTTTGATAACCGGGTGCGGGGGTTTATAGCGGAGAGCGCGGTAGCTCCGAGTCAATGACCGCAGACGAGCCGGACGAACCGAGAGAGCCCGTCGTGTTTCGCGACGAGACGGGCGACCTCGTCTTCGTCGACGGCGGCCCCGCCCCACAGGGGTATGCGCCCGTTGCGTGGAGACTCGGTGAAGACGGCTCGCGGTTCGTCGTCGACCCGACAGTCGATGCCGTCGCGGTCACCCGTACGATTTCGAAACGTCGCCCGCGACGGCGCGAGCCCATCGAGTGAGCGTCCACCCGGCCGAATCGGACAGATTCATCACCGACTTCGAGAATCATCGAGCATGTCCGACCCAGACATCGCGGTGCTTCGGCAGAAGATTCACGGCCTGTCTGCCGAGGCGTACGCCGAAACGCTCCGCGAGCGGCTCCCCGATCGCGAGGTCGCCCTCGCGACCACCCCCGCCGAGGAGCGCGACCTCCTCTCCCGCGCGCGAGTCGCGACCGGCTTCGACGCGGACGAAGCGGACCTCGAAGCCGCCGAGAACCTCGACCTGTTCGCCTGCGTGTTCGCCGGCACGGGCCACCTCCCCATCGAGGCGTTCGAGGCCCGCGACGTGGCCGTCACAAACGCCTCCGGCGTCCACGGTCCGAACATCGCCGAACAGGTCCTCGGCAGCCTCCTCTACTTCGCTCGCCGCTTCCACGTCGCTGAGCGCCAGCAGGACGCCGGCGTCTGGCAGTCGTACCAGACGGTCGAACTGCAGGACTCGACGGTCACCGTCGTCGGTCTCGGCGCGCTCGGCGAGTCGATCGTGGACCGACTCGAACCGTTCGGCGTCGAGACCGTCGGCGTGCGCTACTCGCCGGAGAAGGGCGGCCCGACCGACGAGGTCGTCGGCTTCGACGACGAACAGGGCCTCCACGACGCCTTCGCCCGCGGGGACTACGTCGTCATCGCGTGCCCGCTGACCGACGCCACCCGCGGCCTCGTCGACGCCGACGCGTTCGCGTCGATGGCCCCCGACACCGTCCTCGTCAACGTCGGCCGCGGCCCGGTCGTCGACACCGACGCGCTCGTCTCGCAACTCCGGAGCAACGGCATCCGCGGGGCGGCACTCGACGTGACCGACCCCGAACCGCTGCCCTCTGACCACCCGCTCTGGGACTTCGAAAACGTCCTCATCACCCCCCACAACGCCGGCCACACCCCGAAGTACTGGGAACGCATGGCCGACATCATCGCCGAGAACCTCGACAAACTGGACGCCGGCGACGGCGACCTGCGGAACCGCGTGGCCTAATCCGAGTCGACTCAGCGACCCCGCAGTCCGCGACCCTACAACCCCACAGTCGACGGCACCGCGACCGGATTCCGCACCGAAACTGTCAATCCAGTAGCTACTGTCGGTTGCGCCGTGCAGTTCTCAGCGTGGCGGTGGAACCGAATTCTCGCCTTTTTCGGCGGCGCGGGACTCCTCGTTTTCGTCCCGTGGTCCGGGCTCTCGCCCGCCCTCCCGGAGTGGACGATAGACGTGCTGCTGTCCGTCCCGTTCGGCCTGTGCGTCTACGGGTTCACCGAACAGCCGCGAAAAGTGATTGCGCTGATTCCGGTCGGAACCGCGCTCGGAATCGGGGTACTCGCCCTGTACCGGGCGTCCGGCGTGCACCTGTTTTGACGACTGTGGGTTACTCGTCGCGCGTGAGCGCGGGGTTCGTCACCGCGCCGTTCGCGGCGGAACCGAAGTCGCGGGCGTACTTCGCCAGCACGCCGGAGGTGTACGCCGGCGGCTTGGGTTCCCAGTCCTCTTTCCGCGCTTCGAGTTCCTCGTCGGTGAGGTCCACGGAGAGTTCGCGGTTCGGGATGTCGACGGTCACCTCGTCGCCGTCTTCGAGGAGGCCGATGGGGCCGCCCTCGGTCGCCTCGGGGGCGACGTGGCCGACCATCGGGCCGCGCGTCGCGCCGGAGAACCGGCCGTCGGTGAGAAGCGCCACGTCGTCCTCGTGGCCCTGTCCGACGACGGCCGCGGTGACGCCGAGCATCTCGCGCATGCCGGGGCCGCCGCGCGGACCCTCGTTGCGGATGGCGATGACGTCGCCCTCCTCGATGTGGCCCTCCTGCACGTAGCGCATCGCGTCCTCCTCGTTCTCGAAGACGCGGGCGGGTCCGGTGTGGTGGAAGGCGTCGTCGCCGGTCACCTTCAGGACCGCGCCGTCGGGCGCGAGGTTGCCGGTGAGAATCTTGATGGCTCCCTCCTCCTGATACGGCTCGTCGACCGTGTAGAGGAAGTCCGCTTCGAGGCCCTCGTCGTCCGGGAGGTCGAGGTGGTCGAGTTCCTCGGCGATGGTGCGACCGGTGACGGTCATCGCGTCGCCGTGGAACAGGTCGGCCTCGACGAGACGGCGGATGACGACCGGGATGCCCCCGATTTCGTGGAGGTCGTTCATGACGCGCGTGCCGCCGGGCTGGAGGTTGGCGATTTTCGGCGTGCGCCGGGAGATCTCGTCGAACTCCTCGATGTCGAGGTCGACGCCCGCCTCGGCGGCGAGCGCGAGCAGGTGGAGCACGGCGTTGGTCGACCCGCCGGTGGCGACCTGCAGGGTGATGGCGTTCTCGAAGGACTTCTTCGTGAGGATGTCGGAGGGACGGCGGTCGTTTTCGACGCAGTCGAGGACGACCTCGCCGGCGCGGCGGGCGTTCTCGTAGCGCTCGTCGGACTCGGCAGGTGCGGAAGCCGACCCGAGCGGGGCCAGTCCGAGTGCCTCGGAGATGGAGGCCATCGTGTTGGCCGTGAACATCCCGCCGCAGGAGCCCGCGCCGGGGCAGGCGTGGCGTTCGAGGTCGTCGAGTTCGTCGGCGCTCATGTCACCTTCGGCGTAGGTGCCGACGCCCTCGAAGACGTTCTGGACGGTGACCTCGCGGCCCTCGTGCTGGCCGGGCATGATGGAACCGCCGTAGAGGAAGACGGAGGGGAGGTCCGTCCGGATGGCGGCCATCATCATGCCGGGGAGGTTCTTGTCGCAGCCGGCGACGGTGACGAGCGCGTCCATGCGCTCGCCGAAGGAGACGAGTTCGACGGAGTCGGCGATGACCTCGCGGGAGATGAGCGAGGCCTTCATGCCCTCGGTCCCCATGGAGATGGCGTCGGAGATGGTGACGGTCCCGAACTCGATGGGCATCCCGCCCGCGGCGTCGATACCCTCGATGGCCGCGTCGGCAACGTCGTCGAGGTGGACGTTACACGGCGTGATGTCGGCGGCGGGGTTCGGCACGCCGACCATCGGCGACGAGAAGTCCTCGTCGTCGAAGCCCATGGCGCGGAACATCGCACGGTGCGGGGCCTTGTCGGGACCCTCCGTGACCTCCGTGCTGCGGAGGTTCGGGTCCTTACCGCTGGAGAACACGTCGTCCGGGTCCTCCTCGCGTGGGGACTGCTGGCTCATACCTCTTCGGAGCGTGTGCGCGAACTTAAATGGCCGCGACTGGGCAGACGTTGCAGTCGGATTCGCCCGACGACCCTCGATTCTGTGGGCGCTTACCTACTCCTCGTCGCGCCGAGCCAGGCCGGTGAGGTGCGGCGCTTCGGGGACGATTATCTCCGCGGTCCCGAGCCGGGCGGCGTTTTCGCTCCCCGGCAGACAGAACGTCGGCATCCCGTCGACGACGCCCGCGGTCGCGCGGGTGCCGACGACCTTGGTGCCGATTTCGTCGTACGAGAGCCGCCGGAACAGCTCGCCGAAGCCGGGGAGCGTCTTCCCGAACAACTGCGCCGTCGCCTCGACGGTCCGGTCGTCGGGCGTGACGCCCGTCCCGCCGGTCGTGACCGTCACGTCGACGTCGCCGCGGTCGGCCATCCGCGAGACCGCGGTCTGTATCGCGTCGTAGTCGTCGTCGACGACCCGCCGGACCGACACCGAGTGACCCGCCTCGCGGAACAGTTCCGCTATCGCGTCGCCCGCGGGGTCGTCGTCCACGTCGCGGGTTGAGGAAATCGTCAGCACCGCCGCTTCGAGGTCGTCGATGTCGTGGTGGTGATGGTCGTGGCCGTGGTCGCCGTGGTCGTGGTCGCCGTGGTCGTGGTCTCCCTCGCCGTGATGATGGTCGTGGTCGCTCACGGCCGCGCCTTCGTCGTCCGGCGATAAAGTTCCCGCGTCGGCCCGGCGGTCATCGGCTCGGGCGGCCGGACAGTTCACCGCCGAGCGGTGCGGCTCACTCGCCGTCCGGAACCTCGTCGAGCAAGTCGGGCGTCAGGCGTTCCGCGTTCTCGCGGAGCGTCTCGAACTGTCCTCTGGCCCACTCGACCGCCTCCTCGGTGTCGTTGCGGGCGACCCCGCCGAGTCCGGTGTCGGTGTAGACGACGATGCCCGCCTCGTCTTCCGTCACCCAGAGGCCGAACCGGAACGGGACCTCGGCCCGGTAGAGCGTCACCGACTCGTGTCGGAGCTGGTCGGCGATGACCGCGCGAGAGTCCGGAGCGGCGACGAGCCGGTCGAACAGCTCGTCGGCGATTATCATCTCGACGACCGTCCCGCCGGCCGTCGCCGTCTCGTAGAACGGGCGGAGCTGACCGACGAGGGCGACCGGGGCGACGCCGGAGACTCGCTCCGCGCTCTCGACGCTCGAAAACAGCTCCTGAATCGCGCTGTCCGGGATGTTCGGACTCGACGTGTGCACCGTCGCGCCCGTCAAGAACGCGGGGTCGAGCGGCGCGTCGACCGGGAGCATCGAAAGGAGGTCTCGGGCCGCGTGGACGCCGCGGAGCGAGTCGAGACACTCGTCGTACGCGTCGAGCGCGCGCCGGCCGACGCACGTCAGTCGGTACTGGCCGTCGCCGCGCTCGGCGAGCCCGGCGTCGAGCAGTTCGCGGACGACGCGGTCGACCGTCGAACGCGACGTACCGAGGTCGTCTGCGAGCCCGCGCTTGTCTCGCGGTCGCTCCGCGAGCGCTCGGACGAACGCCGACCGCCTCACGAGCAGACGCGAGAGCTGTGCTGAAGTCCCGTCTCTGGTCACGTGCGTGCCTCTCTTCGGAGCAGGGTCCGACGACTGTCGGCCCGGCTGTTCAGCCCGCTGATCCCGTCGGCGAGCGCGACTGCCAAACCCGACTGTGTTGGGTACCCTGCGTCGTATATATCTTCGCCCCGATAGGTTTTGACACCTGTGGAAATACGCTGAATGTCGAAATAGAGGAAAGACGATTGGCGTAAACCCACACTTTAGTTCCTGCCCTTCCTCGGTGGTGTCGAGATGAAAGCGGTCCAATTCACGGAACACGGCGACCGAGACGTCCTCGAATACGGCGACTTCCCGGACCCGGAGGTCGGCCCCGACGAGGTTCTCGTCGACGTGAAGGCGGCGTCGCTCAACCACCTCGACATCTGGACGCGACGCGGCCTCCCGGGCGTCGAGTTGGAGATGCCGCACATTCCCGGCAGCGACATGGCCGGCGTCGTCACCGAGGTCGGCGAGCGCGTGACCCGGTTCGAGGCGGGCGACCACGTCGCGCTCATCGCGGGCGTCGCCGGCGGCGGCGACGAGTTCTCCCGGAAGGGCGACCCGACGCTCGCGCCGGACTTCCACATCATCGGCGAGCACGTCCGCGGCGTCCACGCCGAGTTCGCGGCGCTTCCCGAGGAGAACCTCGTGCCCGTCCCCGAGGACGTGCCGTGGGAGGTCGCCGGCTCCGCATCGCTCGTCTTCCAGACCGCGTGGCGGATGCTCGTCGACCGCGGCGAACTGCGCCCGGGCGAGAAGGTGCTCGTCCTCGGCGCGTCCGGCGGCGTCGGCCACGCGGCCGTCCAAATCGCCGACTACGCGGGCGCGGAAGTGTACGCCACCGCCTCCACCGACGAGAAACTGGAGTACGCGAAAGAGTGCGGCGCGGACCACGTCATCAACTACGAGGAGGAGGACTTCTCGAAGGAGATTCGGAAGCTCACGGACGGCCGCGGCGTCGACATGGTCGTCGACCACATCGGCGAGGCGACCTACAAGCAGTCGCTCAAGAGCCTCGTCAAGGGCGGCCGCGTCGTCACCTGCGGGGCGACCACCGGCCCCGACCCGGGCGCGGGCCTCAACTACATCTTCTGGAACCAGCTCTCGGTCATCGGCTCGACGATGGCGACGCCCGGCGAGGCCGACGAGGTGCTCGACCTCGTCTGGGACGGCACCTTCGAGCCCCGCATCCGCGAGACGCTCCCCATGAGCGAAATCGACCGCGCGCACGAGCTCATCGAGGAGCGACAGGGCTTTGGCAAGGTGGTCGTAATCCCAGATAGTGAGCTCTGACACCACGGCTCGGGACGACGCGACCACCGAGTCCGACACCTACGTCCACCGGCCGGACGGCGTCGCCGTCGGCGGCGGTAGCTCGGAGCCGGAGGCGACCGGCTTCGGCGACCGCGGCTGGGTGCTCGTCGGCGTCGTCGCGCTCTGTTTCCTCGTCATCCCCGGCGCGGTGTACCTCGTGCCGTCGCTCCCGGCGATGGCCGGCCTGCCGTACCTCGCGGCCATGCTGGCCCTGCCGATGCTCCCGGCGCTCGCGCTCGGCCTCGTCGCCGTCTGGTCGATGACCGCGGCGACCCGCGGCGGCGACTGAATCGACCCGTTCGACCCGTCGAAACCGCTCTTTCGGGTGGTCGAGACGCGACGCCCGTTTTCGTTTTCACCCCCGATTCTCTCGCACCCGAGCCGCGCTCTCGGCTGCCGGTGTCGAACCCGGCCGCCGATTCTCAGCGGTGGAATTGCGTGCCGATATAAATGGTTCCGACAAGGCTTATCCCGTTCCGTGGGTGACATTCACACGCACAGATGTTCGAACGGTTCTCCAGCAGTTACTTCCTCGGCCGCTTGTACGTCGAACCGTACGACGGAGCCGAGGCGGCGATTCACCGAACGGAACACGAGCGACTCAACGAGTGCGTCTACACGGACGGCCGCGGCGTCGAGCGAGTCGACTACCCGCTCGTGATGAAACTCGACACGGCCCACTTCCCCGTCGTCGGCGACGACGGCGTGCCCTCGGGAACGCTCGCGCTTCCCCGAGACGCCGTGGACGCGGACGCGCTTCCGGACGACAGACCGGTGCTTCTCGCCGACGCCCCGCGGGCCGCCGAGTTACTCCGGTACGCCGGCTACGACCTCGACGACCTCGCGCCCGGCGGTCCCGGCGGGACCGAGGGCTCCGGCCCGGACCGACCCGACGACAGGCTGGCCTGAGGCCCCGCAGCCGCCGCGGCGAGCGGGTTCCCGCGCCGTCCGCCTCGCGTCCGAACGCTCAAGTGGTCGGCCCGCACGCGTCCGTGTATGCTGGACGAGTTGTTGGGTCGAGCCGAACTCAAAGAGCGCATCGCCGAGTTGGAAGACGAACGCGACGCGCTAGCCGGGCGTCTGGAGGGCGAGTCCGAGCGCCGAACGGAGGCGGCCCGCGCGCGACAGGAAGCCGAGAAGGAGGTCAACCGCCTCGAAGACCGCATCACTGAACTCGAAGACCGCGTGGAGCGCCTCTCGGGCGACGACGACTCCCTCGACTACCGCGGCACCGAGGACCTCCGCGGCGACCGCCTCCGCGAGGTGCTGTCCCGGCTGGACTCGCTTTCGACCGACGCGGAGGGCGCGCTCACCGCCGCCGTCGCCGACGACCGCTCGCTCCCCTCGGCCGTCGAGTCCGCCTTCGGCGACCGGGCGTCGCTCGTCCGACGGGCCGCGCCCTGCGTCGCGCTCACCGACGACGCCGGACTGGTGAGCGTCGCGCTCTCGCCCCCGCGCCAACCCGACGGCTTCGACGCGTGGAGCGACGGCTTCGACCTCGACCCGGCGTGGTTCCACCCGACCGAGACCACCGTCGTCGCGCTCGTCCGCGGCGACCTGTTCGCTCTCGGCCGCTACGAGGACGCCGACCTCGAATTCGTCGAGGGCTTCGAGAGCGACGTGAAGTCCGCCCACTCGAAAGGCGGGTTCTCGCAGGCTCGCTTCGAGCGCATCCGCGAGGGCCAAATCGACGACCACCTCGACCGCTGTCACGAGGCGCTCGACGAGTTCCTCGGCGACGGTTCCGGCGCGGGTGCGGGTGCCGCCGGCGGCGACGCCGACGCCGACCTCGTCGTCCTCGGCGAGCGGACCGTCCTCGGCGAGTTCCGCGACCGGGCCGCGCTGACCGCGACCGTGGACGCCAGCGGCGACCCCGAAGCGGCGCTCGCGGAGGCGTCCAGGGAGTTCTGGACGACGCGGCTCTACCGGCTCTGAGCCGGCGGCGACGCCGCGGTGCGGTCCCTGTCGTCCCGAATAGTCGCAGACGACTCGGCGACGCGACCCGACGGTCGCCGCCGAACCGTCCCACCTTTTAGGGTGGCACGTAGTGTCACCCAGTATGAGCGACCCACAGCGAGTCGTCGTCCTCGCACACGAGAAGTTCCCCGACCGCGCGAAGACCGCCACGGGCGTCCTGAAGTACGCCGACTACGACGTGGTGGCCGTCCTCGACCGCGACAACCCCGGCACCTCCGCCGCCGACCACCGCCGCGACCTCCCCGACGTGCCGGTCGTCTCCTCGATGGCCGACGCGCCCGACGCCGACGCCCTCCTCATCGGCATCTCGCCCATCGGCGGCGCGTTCGACGAGACGTGGCGCGACGACGTTCGCACCGCCCTCGAACGCGGCTGCGACCTCATCTCCGGCCTCCACTACTTCCTCACCGAAGACGAGGAGTTCGTCCGACTCGCCGACGAACACGGCTGCGACATCAACGACGTCCGCAAGCCCCACGACGACCTCGGCGTCGCGCAGGGCAAATCCGCCGATGTGGACGCGGAAGTCGTCCTCACCGTCGGCACCGACTGCTCGGTCGGCAAGATGACCGCGACGCTCGAACTCGTCGAGGCCGCCCGCGAGCGGGGCATCGACGCGGGCTTCATCCCGACCGGCCAGACAGGCATCATGATCGCGGGTTGGGGCAACCCCGTCGACCGCGTCGTGAGCGACTTCACCGCCGGCGCGGTCGAGGAGATGATTCTGGAGAAGGGCGACGAACACGACGTGCTCTTTGTCGAGGGCCAAGGGAGCATCGTCCACCCTGCGTACTCCGCGGTCACCTGCGGCATCCTCCACGGCTCGATGGCCGACAAGCTCGTGCTCTGTCACGAGGCCACCCGCGAGGCGATTCACGGCTACGAGGAGTTCGCCCTGCCCGACCTCTCGGAGTACGTCTCGCTGTACGAGAACCTCGCCGACCCGGTCCACGAGGCCGACGTGGTCGCCGGGATGCTCAACACCTCGCACGTCGACGACGACGTGGAGGCGGCCGAGGCCGTCGACGCCTTCGCCGACGAACTCGGCGTCCCCGCGGTCGACCCCGTCCGGTTCGGCTCGGCCGACCTCGTCGACGAGGTGTTCTAGATGCTCGCGACCGAGTTCGAGCGCGTCTCGATGCCGCTGGCCGAGCCGTTCGGCATCGCCCGCGGCGTCCAGACCGAAGCCGAGAACGTCGTCGTCCGCATCGAGGACGAAGGCGGCATGACGGGCGTCGGCGCGGCCGCCCCGTCGTCGCACTACGGCGAGACCGCCGACACCGTCGAGGCCGTGCTTCCGGACCTGCTCTCGGTGGTCGAGGAGGTCGGCGACGCCCACGCCATCGACCGCATCGAGCGCCGACTGGCCGAGACGGTCCGCCGCAACCCGGCCGCGCGAACCGCCGTGAGCATCGCCCTCCACGACCTCGCGGCCAAGCGCCTCGGCGTCCCCTTGTACCGCCTCTGGGGGCTCGACTCGTCGCGGACGCCAACCTCGTCGTACACCGTCGGCCTCGACGACCTCGACACGATGCGCGAGAAGACCAAAGAGGCCTACGAGGCCGGCTACGACGTGCTCAAGGTCAAACTCGGCACCGACCGCGACAGGGCCATCGTCGAGGCCGTCCGCGACGAGGCCCCCGGCGTGACCATCCGAGTCGACGCCAACGAGGCGTGGACGCCCCGCGAGGCCGTCGAGATGACCGAGTTCCTCGCCGACCACGGCGTCGAGTTCGTCGAACAGCCGGTCCCCGCGGAGGACTACGAGGGGCTGAAGTTCGTCTACGACCACGGCGCGCTCCCCATCGCGGCCGACGAGTCCTGTATCACGGCCGACGACATCCCGCGCATCGCCGACCGCGTCGACATCGCGAACCTCAAACTGATGAAGTGCGGCGGCCTCACGGAGGCGAAACGCGCCATCCACGCCGCCCGGGCCCACGGGCTGGAAGTCATGCTCGGCTGCATGATAGAGACGAACGCCGCCATCGCGGCGGGCTGTCACCTCGCGCCGCTGCTCGACTACGCCGACCTCGACGGCTCGCTCCTCCTCGCGGACGACCCCTACGAGGGCGTTCCGATGCCGAACGGCGAAATCGACCTCGACGCGCTCGACCGCCCGGGAACCGGCGCGCAGCGTCGGTGAGGCGGAGAATCGGCGGCTCGGTGACGCCGCGACGCCGACGCTGAACGCCCCTCAGGACTCCCAGTCGAGGTCGTCTTCGCGGGTCTCCGACCGGAGCACGAACGGCCCGATAGAGAGCGTTCGTTTTGCGACCGTGGAGATTCGGAGAACCGCGGCCGCGAGCACCGCGAAGGGCGCGAGCGAGACGGCAACCACGAACGCCACGGTGAGAAGCAGGTTCGACACGCCGAGCGTCGCGCCGGTAATCGTCGTCGGGTCGTCGAGAAAGAGAATCGCGCCGATGCTCGCCACGAGCGCGGGGACCGCCGCGTAGAACATCGTCCGCGAGAGGTCGACCAGTTCCCACCGGAAGTAGAGCGTCTTGACGTGCTCGCGGGCGGGGCCGAACAGTTCGAGCGCGTCGCGAAGCTCTGACAGCGCCGTCTTCGTCTCCGCCGAGAGGTCGGCGTCGTGGACGCGGCGGAGCCGCGCCGCCTGATAGATTTTCCACGAGTAGTTCAGGTCCAGCGCCGCCGACAGCACCTCGAACGTCCCGAACTGCCGGCCCTCCAAGCGCCCCGCGACCGCCTCGGCGTTGGACTCGACCTCCTCGGCGAACTCGCGGACGCGGGTCGTCGGGTCGTCGCTCGCGTCGGCGTCGCCGCTCTCGCCCGCGTCACCATCGACATCGAGCGTGTCTTCGACCGCCCGCGCCCGCGACGCGATGCCCTCGGCCAGCGCGCGCAGAAACGCCGAGGGCTCCGGCGGCGCGACCGGCGCGTCCAGCAGGTCCGCCACGTCCTCGCGGAAGGTCATCGACCCCTCCATCCGGTCGCGCTGGTCGCCCAGCGGGCCGAGTTCGCGCGAGAGCACGAGCTGATTGATGGTGACGACGAGCGTGACCCCCGTGATAATCGCGGTGAGAAGCCCCTGTGCCAGCGTCTCGATGGGGTCCGAGGCCTCGACGGCGACCCGGAGCGGGGTCGGGTCCAGTTGGCCGAGGACGACGACGCTACAGAAGACGACGAGGAGCGGGGCCGCGGCGACGACGCGACGGTCCGCGTCGAGGAGGGCGCGGAGCTTCGCGCGGCTCGTCGTCCCGCGCTCCCGCATCGTGTCGTCGGGCTCGCCGGCCGACGGGCCGCCGGTGTTCGACATGGACGAAGCTATCGCGGGGGTGGTTGAAGTGCGTACTGGCGATTCGTCGCAGAGACGCGCGAGTCACGGGACGGCGGAGGCGGTAGGGCGGCGGGGCAGTTGAGGCGGTTGAGGCGGTGAGGGACGTTGAGACGGCGGGGTCGGCGGGCGCGCTCAGGAGGAGTCGTCTTCGTTCTTCAGCTCTTCGAGTTCGGCTTCGACCTCCTCGTCGGCCACGTCGGTCTCGACGTCCACGTCGGCGTCGGCCGCGCTCTCGCTTTCGGCGTCCGACGACCCGGACGACTTGCCCATCTCGGCTTTGAGCGTCTCGAGTTCGGTGTCGACCTCGGCGCTGGAGCGGCCGGCTTCGAGTTCGCGCTCGATGGAGTCCTTGTCCGACAGGGCGTCGTCGAACGCGCCGGAGTCCATGAGTTCGTCCATCGCGGCCGAGCGGGCCTCCATCTCGTCGGTGCGTTCCTCGGCGCGTTCGAGCGCGCGCCCCACGTCGGCCATCTCGTCGCCGACGCCGGACATCGCCTCGGAGACGCGGCTCGACGCCTCGGCGGCCTCGTAGCGGGCCTTCATCGTCTCCTTTTTCGTGCGGAACTCCTCGATGCGGCTCTGGAGTTCGTCCTTCTTGTTGACGAGCTGGTCCTGCGTCTCCTGCAGGCTGGCGATTTGGGTCTCCAGCTCCTCGATTTGGCTCATCTTGGCCTGCTTCTTTTCGAGCGCCTTGCGCGCGAGGTCCTCGCGGTCCTGCTGGACGGCCTCGCGGGCCTGGTCGTTGTGCTTTTCGACGTTCTCTTCGAGGCGGCGCTTCTGTATCTCCAGTCGCTTCTTCTGGGTCGTCAGGTCGGCGATGCCCTGTTTGACCTGCTGTAGCTCGTCGCGCATCTTCTCGTAGGAGTAGTCGAGCGTCTCGGTCGGGTCCTCCGCACGGTTGAGGAGGGCGTTTATCTTCGACCGGATGACGTACGACGTGCGAGAGAGAATTCCCATACCCAATTACTACGCGACGTTCGGCTTAAAACCTCACCAGCGCAACCTGTCTCTATGACCGAGACGATTCTCGTTCCCGGGGGGCGCGACGTGCGGGCGACCCTCGACCGCGCCCGCGGAGACGGCGCGGACGACACTGACGACCGGGCGACCCGAAGCGACGCCGTCGTCGTCGCCTGTCCGCCCCATCCACAACACCAAGGCCACCGCGGCGACGGCCGCCTCGTCGCCGTCAGCGACGCGCTCACCGCCCGCGGCGTCGACTGCCTCCGCTTCGATTACGGCGCGTGGGACGAGGGCTACGGCGAGCGCGCCGACACCCTCCGCGCGGTCGAGTGGGCCGCGGAGCGCTACGACCGCGTGGGCCTGTTCGGCTTCTCGTTCGGCGGCGCGATGGCGCTCCTCGCGGCCGCCGAGGGCGCGGCCGTGGACGCCGTCTCCGCGCTCGGACCCGCCGGGCGACTCGCCGACGACCTCGACGCTGTCGCGGCCTTCGACCGCATCCCCGTGCCCGTGCAGGTCGTCTACGGCACCCGCGACGACGTCGCCGACTGGGAACCCGTCGTCGAGCGCGCCCGCGAGTACCACCAACCGGTCGTCGAGTTCGCCGCCGACCACTTCTTCGTCGGACAGGAGGCGAAGGTCGCGGCCGCCGTCGCCGACTTCCTCATCCCGAACCTCGGCGTCGAGTGAGAGCGGGGGTGAGCGACGGGGTCACTTTCGACGCCATCGACCCGTGACGAAACGACCTACGACAATTCGACCGAACGACATTTTTGGCTCGGCTCCGAAGCCGGGTGCATGGTCCCTCGCAAGCGACTCGCCGCCGTCGTCGCCCTCCTCCTCGTCGGCGTCGCGCTGAGCCAGTCGTTCGCCGTCGCCACCTCCACTTCGGCCATCGAATCGACGTACCAAGCCGAGGAAGTGACAGCCGACTCGCCGCCCGGTCTCGTCGCCTCCCACGACTCGGACGTGGTCAACCTCGACGAGACGGTGAACGAGACGCCGCAACTCCGAGAGCCGGTCGCGACCGCCGCCCGCACCGGCCGGTACAGCGGCGACATCGAACCCGAGGCGTACATGACTCTCTCGGACGTGAACGAAGACGCCGAGTTCGCGGTCTACGACGGTCGGTACTATCGCTTCTCGCTGAACGTCTCAGGCGACCCCGTCCGCGCGACCATCGAACTCGACCCGACTGACTGGGAGACCGTTTCCGCCGCGGCGTCGTCGCCCGCCTCAAACGCCAGCGCCGACGTGCGCGAGGCCATCGACGAGGGAACCGTCACCAACAGCACGTTCGTCGTGCCGGGGCTCTACGAGCGCGGCGGCGCGCACTACCTCGTCTCCCCCGCGAACCCGGGTGAAGTCATCGGGAACTTCCTCGCCATCGTCGGCGGGTTCCTGTTCAACCCCATCGGCTGGGCGTACACCGTCGCGGGCCTCGGCCTCCTCGGCGCGTTCCGGATTCACGGCCGCGCCCGCCCGCTGGACCGCCGAACTGCCCTACTGGTCGTTCCCGGCACGCTCGTCGCCATGTGGCTGGCGACGACGCTCACCAACACGGGGTCGCTCGGCATGCGCTACGTCCTCGTCCCCGGCATCGGCGCCGTGACCGCCTTCGGCCTGTTCGCCGGCTTCTGCATCCGCCGCGGGTCGTGGAAGTCGCTCGTCGGCTGGAGCGTCGCGCTCGTCGCGGTCGTCATCGCGGCCGACGCCGTCGCCATCGGTGTCGTCGGGACGATTTTCGGCGCTCTGGGGCTCGTCGTCGGCTGGTTCGGGAGCCTGTTGCTCCTTCCCTACGGCTACGCGCTCGCGGCTGACGCCGAAGACGAAGTCGAGGATGGGCCGGGGGCGGTGACGGCCGCGGAGTTGGGAGAGGGGTGATTCGACTCTTTGAGGGGGTGGTGTTGTGAATATTAATAAAATAGTCTACGAATAGCTTGTCTGTAATATTGTGGTCCGAAGATCCTCGACTTCATCATAGACCTCACTCAGACCTTCTAAGTCCTCTTCTATTCCATCATAGTAGTAGATTTGTTCAAAAACGGCTGTTCCCATCTCTTCGGTCGATTCATATTGGGATACTTGCAAGGTAAATTCATCATTGTGGATAATATGTTCAGAGTGTCGCCGAATGATTGATTCCAATCGCGACTTTAACTCTGGTATTAGTGAGTCGTTGAATTCGTCTATGGTTGTGCCAAATTCTTCTTCGATATCAGACAACTCTGTGAGTGCTCTTGAGGAATACCGAAATGGGTCGTCGATCATAAAATTTCTCTCAGAAAGATACATTTCACTTCGATCCCCAATTTTCACTTCTACCAAGTAAGGCTCATCAGATCTGATTTTATTTGACAATTTGTCCGGGTCAGGAACATCGTTCGAATCGCTTCTAAATCCAGTTGTTACCTCTGTAAATATAGAAATATTATCTTTTCCAAGTTCGTGTTTACAAGCAAGCATCTCTCTGGGTATATCTGTAAGGCTCAGTTCAATATCCTCATGTGTACGGGGATTAGTTACTTCTCTCTCTATACACTGAAGGTCATCTTGCACTCGTTTCAGCTTATTCGCCAACTCTCTCAGTTTGTCTTTCTGCCGTTGCTGGTATTTCGTATGAAGCGAGATTCCAACAGCAATTATTGAAAGCCCGATTCCAACGAACTCATGGAATGACATTTATATTTCATAATCAGGGTAGCAATTTAAATCACACCCATATCTAACAAACGCACAAACAGGCAGTAAAGCAAAAACATCTTCAAAATAGAATGTGTAAAATAGGCAGTCAGTCTCTCAGTTGTATTCCCGCCACCGATACCCACATTCCTGACATTTAAAGAAGCGCGTCGGCGGTTCGTCGGCCGACCCGGTCTGCTTGATGGTGTACCACGCTTTCGTGTGGCCGCAGTCGTCGCAGTGAACGTCCTTCGCGGTCGGCTTGCCCTCGAACTCCGCGCCCTCTTCGGTCTCGATGAGTTCGTCGCCGGACTGCGCCTCGGTGGAGACGAACTCCGCCGCGAGCTCTTCGTCGCGCTCGGCGGTCCCCCCGCAGTCGTCGTTCGTGCAGGTCATCGCGCCGTTCTGGCTCACCATCATCGAACCGCACTCGTCGCAGAACTGCATACCCGGCGGTAGCGGACCGAGGGCAAAGAAGCTGTCACTCCGCGGCGTCGTCGGGAGAATCCGAACCGACCCGCCGTCCCGCCGCCGTCAGTCGTCCTTCTCGACCATCGGGCAGTTCCGCACCCGGAAGTGGTCGCTGTCTTCGAGTTCGACGATGGTCGTTCCCTCGTGGTGGCACGCGAGTTCCGGCGGCTCGCCGAAGTGCTCGCAGCGCTGGCAGAACTCGGTCTTGGGGACGACGTGGTCCGAGACGCCGTCGCCGTCGTCGACGGGGGTGGCCTCGGCTCCGACGCCGACGCCCGCCGCGCGCTCGTCGTCCCCGCCTTCGACGAGCGCCGTCCACACGTCCTCGCGGTCGAGTTCGCCGACCTCGACCGACTCGAACAGTTCGTCCGTCTCGTCGCGCTGGTCGGTGATGCGCGAGCGTGCGCGGCGCTCGGCCACGCGTCCGGCGAGGTCCGAAAGCGGGGCCGAGTCGGCGTCGTCGCTTCGCCCGTCGCGGCCTCCGTCCGGGGCGCGGGCGGCCTCGGCGCTGTCGTCTCCCGGGTCGGCGCGTCCGAATGAGTCGTCGCGGTCGCCGGAGACGGATGGCTCGCCCTCCGCCGCGTCGTCTGTTGAATTGTCGTCGGTCATCGTCCTCGTGAGTCTTCAGTCGTCGCCGTGTTCGCTCCCCGGCGCGGCACCCTGCTGAGCCGACTCCCTCTCCTCCTCCCGGGGGGCGTATCGGTCGTCGTCGCCGTCGGTCGCGTCGTCGACCACGCCGGTAACCGCCTCGTCGAGGAGGTCGGCGACCTCGTCGGTCGCGCGGGCGTCGTCCGCCGATTCCAGCGCGGGGAGCCGGCCGGTGTGGAGCGTCGCCGACCCGAAGAAACCGGGCGAGGACGACAGCTCGCGGAACGGGGACCGACACGACGGACAGCGGGGCTCCGCGAGCAGGTCCAGGTGGACGGTCTCGTCGCACTCCTCGCATCGCGCTTTCTTCTCGCCGGTGGCATTCGCGGTGCGGAGGAGTTCGGCGAGCGCCTTTCGTTCGAGGTCGGCGGCTTCGAGGTCGGCCGCCCGACCGCGGAGGTCGAGCAGCGTCCGCGCGACCGTCCGGAGGTTCTCGTCGAGCGTCGCGGTCGTCTCGTCGAGGTAGGTGAGAATCTCCTCGAAGTTCTCGAAGCCGGCGTCGACCCGCTCGTCTAGGTCGGTCACGCGGTTTCGAGCCGCGCGCACGTCGTCGGCCAGTCGGTCGAGTTCGGCGTCTAACTCCGGATGGGTGTGGTCGCGCGGTGCCTTCTCGTCCGCCTCGCGCTTGACCTGCACGACGCGCATCCGAACGTCAGATATCTTCTCGTCCAGTTCGCCTTCGAGTTCATCGACGCGCGCTTCGACCCCGCCGAGGCGGTCCGAGACCGCGTCCGCGTCGTCGAGCGATTCGCCCGCGTCGCTCACGGCGAGCCGATAGGTCCCGAGGGCCCGTGCGAGCACCGTCTCCGGGTCGACGCCCTCCTCGTCGGCGCGCGCCTCGACCCACGTGCGGAGGTCGTCTGGGAGCGACACCCCGTCTTCCCCTTCCATCTTCGTTTCCAGTTTGTCTACGCAGCCTTAAGAACTATCCCCGGATTCGCGACTGTTCGGTGGTCCGACAGTCGAATCAGCGAATCTTCCGCACGTCGCTCACGTCGAGGCCGCTCTCGTTGATCTCGGTCTCGAACTGCACGATGTTCTCGCTCTCTAACCGGGCGAGCACGCCGCGGAACTCCTGGACGACCATGGTCCGCGCGCGCTTCGACCCCCCGGACTCCCACTCGAAGAGCAGCGAGCCGCCGGTCGCGCCCTTGAGGACGCCGAGTTCGGTCTTCGAGAGCGCCTCGGTGCTCACGAGCACGAGGATGAGTCCGCCCCACTGGTAGGAGGCCTTCTCCAGTCCCTTGATGACCATCGCGATGTCAGACCACGTCATCTCGTCGGACTGGCTCGCCACGAGGTCGGTCAGGGAGTCGATGACGACGAGGTTGCCGGGCGCGTGCTGACTCAGGGTGGTCCCCAACGCGCCCAGCACGGACTCGCGGTTGTGTCGGTGGCCGAGGTCCTCCAACTTCGTCGGCTGGCCGAGGTACCACTCGCGCGGAATCGGACTGAGTTGGAAGTACTCCGGCGAGAGGTCGTGGAACTCGATGTGTTCGACCGCGGACTCGACGAGTTCGTCGTCCATCGTGTAACCCATCTCCCGGCGCAGGTACTCCTCGCCGGCGGTAAAGGAGACGTAGTGAATCTCCGGCGGCGGCGTCGCGGTGTCCGCGAGCGAGCCGTAGTGGAGGTCGAACAGCTCCTCGTCGGTGTGCGAGAGGGCGTTCATCGTCGCGCTCGTGTAGAGGAACTCCCGAGCGCCCGCGCCGGACTCCCCCGCGAGGAGCACGACGTTCCCCGGGGGTGCGCCGCCGCCGATGATGCTGTCGAGGCGGGGGACGCCGAAGGGGATTTGAGACATATCGAATCCGACTCGGCCGCGTCGGTTAGGCGTTTCGGGGAGCGCGACGCGAGGTTCCGCCGCCGGCGCTCCCGTCCCGTCGTCCCGCGCGCTCACTCCACGCTCGCGCCGCGGTTCCGCCCGCGGGCGACCGAGACGCTCCCGTCGATGTCGGCGTCGGCCAGCGCTGCTCGCCCCGCGTCGACCGCCTCGTCGACGTGGTCGGCGTCGGTCACGCCGTAGACGGTCGGCCCCCACGACGACTGACCCGCGCCGTAGACGACCGGCGACTCGGACAGCGACGAGACGAGCGCGCCGACCGGCGGGCGGTAGACGCCCCCCTGCTCGTCGGCGTACCACGTCCCGTTGAGCCGGCCGACGGACTCGACGGCCTCGCCGAAGCGCTCGGCGGACCCCTCGGCGAGCGCCGGGAGGAGCCGGCGCGTGACGATGCCGGCGATTCGGTCGCCGGTCTGTGCGTCCGCGCGCTCGACGACGGAGCGCATGCTCGACTCCTCGGACGCGCCGTTGCGGCCGGGGTCCGCGTCGGGGACGACGAGCAGGAACCGCCAGCGGTCGGGTATCTCGTGTCGGGCGGCGACCGCCGGCACCGACCACGAACCGTCTTCCGGTCGGTCGGTGGTGAACCGCGCGGTCGGGTGGCCCGCGTCGAGGACGGCCCCGCCGGCTTCGAAGGTGGCGACGCCGACGCCGGAGCGGCCGCCGCGACCCATCTCGGGGGCGAGTCGGCGCACGTCGGCCTCACGGCCCGTCGCGGCCCCGACCGCCCGCAACACCGCGAGCGCGAGCTGTGTCCCGCTCCCGAGGCCGGCGTGTCGCGGCAGGGTGCGCTCGACCGAGAGGTCGACGCCGTCGGCTCCGAGGAGGTCGACCGCCTGTTCGGCGTACTCGCGGGCGGCGGGATGCCGACACCGAACGTCGGACGCGGGCTCGGCGGCGACGACCACCCGCGGCTCGTCGAGCGCGACGCCCACGCCGCCGTAGAGGCGGTCGCGGGCGAGGCTCAGATTGAGGAAGCCGAAGTGGATGCGCGCGCCGGTCGAGACCCGAACCATGTCACCGGCTATCGGCGGGGACGCCAAAAGGGGGTTTCGACCATGGCAACGCGGGCCGGGGTTACCCGCCGCTGTCGGTCGGTTTCGACTCTCGGGGCGGTGGTCGAAAGGGGGTGGGCCGAGGCGCAGGAAGAACGAAAGCGGGGCGAACTGAAACCGGGGGAGCGTCGCCTCAGCGGGAGTGACAGGCGAGAGGAGCCGCGTTACGAGGTCGTCTCGTTCGTCGTCGTTTCGGTGGCGGTCGAATCGGTCGTCGTCCCGTTCGTCTCCGTCTCGTTCGCCGTCGTCTCCGTTGACTCGTACGTCACCGTCACCTCGTCGGCGACGGGCTGGAGGACGTACTTGCCCGCGTTGCCGGCCTTGACGGGCGTGAAGTCGGCCGTGAACGTGGTCGTCTCGTCGGCGCGAATCTCGAAGGACCGCTCGAACTTCAGCGGGGCGGACCCGGGCACCTCGACGGTCGCCGAGGACCCGTCGGTGAGGGTCGCGTCGGTCTCCGACACCTCGACCTGCAGGGACTCGTAGGTGCCACTCTCCAGTTCGAACTCCTCGACGAGCGCCGAGGCGTCGCCCTGTAGTTCGACGAGGTCGAGTTCCGCGTCGCCCGCGTCGAGCGACTCCGCCTCGCCGTCATCGGGCTTGACGCGGACCGTCGAGACCGTCACGACGCAGGACTCGAAGTCGGCGATGTCGCCGGGCTTGTCGCTCACGCGGGCCGAGAGCGTCCCCGTCGTCGCGGACGCGGTGCCCAGACAGCCGGCGAGGCCGGCGGTGGTTGCGGCGGCGATTCCAGCGGCGGACGTGAGGAAGCGTCGTCTGGTGCGTGTCATTGGTAGGTGTCCGTGTGTCTGCGGGGCGTCGCGGCGCGACCGGGCGGTCCGCGCGATGACTGGTGGGGAACCGCCGTCGCCCCGCGACGTCGCTCGCTCTGCACGCCGCGGTATTGAAGGGTGGAAACCGACGCACCGGCTTGCGGTCGTTGGCGCGAGATTCGGCTCGAAAGACGCCGAATTTCGCCGAGTTTCGTCGGAAAATGGGGTGGGTCCGCCGCCGACCGCACGGGAGGGCGGCGACCGGCGTTCGACTCAGCGCACGCGGCAGACGTTCCCGTTTGACGGGTTCCCGTTGGACGGTCGCTCGCGCGCGGGCGAGACGGCGTCGACGACTGGGAGGACGCTGAAGCCGGGCGACCCGCCGAGGGCGAACCCGATGGCGAACACCGAGTAGGTCCGGCCGCCTTCGAGCGTCGTTCCGGGGAGGTCGAGCACGACGCTCTCGTCCGACGAGAGGACGACCTGCAGGTCGTACGTCCCGGCGGGCACCGTCTCGTAGTGCGAGACGTCGCCGAACGCAAGTCCGGAAAACAGCGTCGGGCCGTCCTTGACGACGATGTCGACTTCGGGCGCGTCGGGCGAGAAGTGCGCGACGCGGACTCTGGCTTTGCCGTACGGTGCCGGCCGGTTCGTGTCCGTGAGCACGACTGGCGTGATGTCGTCGAGCACGTCGGTCGCCGCGACGGTGTAATCGCGGTTGCGTCGGAGCGTGACCGAGGCGTCGATGACGACCGTCGAGGGGTCACCCGCGGGCGTCACCTCGACCTGATACGTCCCCGCCGGGACGGTGAAATAGTCGGACAAGACGCCGAACGGGACGCCCTGTAGGCCGGGGAAGGGGTCGCCGTTCACGTACACGTCTACGGGGGGCGCGTCGGGCGAGAAGTGGCCGACTCGGAACCGCGCGTCACCCGCGGCGACGCCGCCGGGGCGTGCCGCCGCTGTGGTCACACCCCCGGCGAGGAGGAGTCCAGTTGCGCCGAGGCTCTTCAGCATCGTTCGTCGGGAGAAAGACGACATTTGCAACCGTCATGAAGGTCCATAAAGAGATTAATATTTCTACAAAACAATTCTTGAAAGAAAATCTTCGCGTCGAGACAGTCAGGCGTTCCTGACCGTCTCAGACGAGTTCTTCTGCGACCACGTCGACCGCGAGCAGGTTCGGGTCGATTGCGAGGTCGGCCTGCGCCGTGGCGAACTCCGGGAGGGAGTCGTAGGCGTAGGTCACGACGCGCACGTCGGGGTTCAGCTCCTTCGCCACCGAGATGGCCGTCGCGTCGTCCATATCGGTGAGCACGAACAGGTCGGCGTCCTCGATGCCGGCCTCGCCGAGCGAGTCGGCGGAGGCGATACCGCTGACGCGGACGACCGTCGCGCCCTCGGTTTCGAGCGCCTCGCCGAGTCCGTCGGGGTCGGTCCCCGCGACGACTGCCGTCGTCATTCGTACTCGATGGTCGCCGGCGGTTTGTGGGTCACGTCGTAGACGACGCGGGCGACGTTCTCGTTCGTCCCGGTGATGCGCGACTGGATGCGCTGGAGGGTGTCCCACGGCAGTTCCTGTGCGCGAGCGGTCATGCCGTCGCGCGACTCCACGGAGCGGACCGAGACGATCCAGCCGTGGACGCGGTTGTCACCCTTGACGCCGGTGCCCTTGCCGATGACGGCGGCGAACGCCTGCCACGGCTCGTGCTTTTCGGTCTCGTCTTCGACGACGTGACACGCGTCGCGGGCGACCTGCACCTTCTCGGGCGTGACTTCGCCGAGGACGCGGACCGCGAGGCCCGGCCCCGGGAACGGCATCCGCTCGGCGATGATGGATTCGAGGCCGAGCGCGCGGGCGACCTCGCGGACCTCGTCCTTGTAGAGGTCGCGGACGGGTTCGACGATGCCTTCGAAGTCCACCACGTCCGGCAGGCCGCCGACGTTGTGGTGGGACTTGATGTTGCCCTCGGACTCGATGCGGTCGGGGTAGATGGTCCCCTGCACGAGGTACTGGGCGTCGGTCTCCTTCGCCTCGCGCTCGAACTCGCGGATGAACTGCTCGCCGATGACCTTGCGCTTTTCCTCGGGGTCGACGACGCCCTCGAGGGCGTCGAAGAATCGGTCTCGGGCGTCGACGACGCGGAGGCTCTCCATGAAGGAGAAGGTGTCCGCGATCTGCTCGGTCTCGCCTTTGCGCATCAGGCCGGTGTCGACGTAGACCGGGGTGAGCTGCTCGCCGACGGCCTCGTAGGCGAGCGTCGCGGCGACCGAGGAGTCCACGCCGCCCGAGAGGGCGATGATGGCGTGCTCGTCGCCGATTTGGTCACGAATCGATGCGGTCGCGTCTTCGATGAATTCGTCTACGTTTACCATTATGCTGTCACCTCTTCGTTGCCGAGTTCGCGCGCGTCGAGTTCGCCGAGGACCGCGCGGAGGAAGCCGAGGAACGGCGGGCTCGCGCGGTCGGGTCGAGAGCGGAACTCGGGGTGGAACTGCGTTCCGAAGAAGAACGGGTGGTTCGTCAGTTCGAGAATCTCCATGCGGTTTTCGGCGCGGCCGGAGAAGCGGAGCCCCTCGGACTCGAGTTCGTCGATGAGTTCGGGGTTCACTTCGTAGCGGTGGCGGTGGCGCTCCGTACAGGAGGTGTCGCCGTACACCGCCTCCGCGAGCGTGCCGGCGTCGATGTCGGTGTCGTGCGCGCCGAGGCGCATCGTGCCGCCCATCTCGTCGACCTCGTACTGCTCGGGCAGGAGGTCGATGACGGGGTACGGCGTGTCGGGATCGAGTTCGGCCGAGTGGGCGTCCTCGTGGCCGAGGACGTTCCGGGCCTGCTCGACGACGGCCATCTGGAAGCCCAGACAGAGGCCGAGGAACGGGATGTCGTTCTCGCGGGCGTAGCGGATGGCCTCGATTTTGCCGCCGGTTCCGCGGGAGCCGAAGCCGCCGGGGACGACGACGCCGTCGGCGTCCTTGAGTCGCTCTTCGTGCTTGTCGAGCATCTCGTCGGAGTCGACCCAGAGGATGTTCACGTCGACGCCGCACTCGATGCCCGCGTGCTTGAGCGCCTCGTGGATGGACATGTAGGCGTCTTCGAGGGCGTACTTGCCGACGAGCGCGATGTCGACCGAGCCGGTCCGGTCGGCCGTGACGAGCTCGCGCCAGCGGTTGTCGCGGTCTTCCTTCGGCAGCGCCTCGTCGGCGATGCCGAGCCGCTCCATGACGTACTCGTCGAGGCCCTCCTCTTCGACCATCAGCGGGACGTGGTAGATGTCCGGCACGTCGGGGTTGGAGAACACGGCGGCGTCCGGCACGTCGCAGAACTGCGCGATTTTGGTCTTCGTCGCCGGTTCGAGCTTGTCGTCGGCGCGGCCGACGAGGATGTCCGGCTGGAGGCCGATGCTCCGAAGCTCCTTGACCGAGTGCTGGGTGGGTTTCGTCTTCTGCTCGCCGTTCTTCGAGTAGGGGACGAGCGTGACGTGCGTGAACAGCACGTCGCCGTCTTCCTCCTCGGAGGCGAACTGGCGGAGCGATTCGAGGAACGGCATCGACTCGATGTCGCCGACGGTGCCGCCGACCTCGACGATGCACACGTCGGTGTCCTCGGCCGCCTCGCGGATGCGGCGCTTGATGTCCTCCGTGACGTGCGGGATAATCTGGACCGTCTTCCCGAGGTAGTCGCCGTCGCGCTCCTTCTGGATGACGTGCTGGTAGGTCTTGCCCGTCGTGATGTTGTGGTCGGCGGTCATGTCGACGCCGAGGAACCGCTCGTAGTTCCCGAGGTCGAGGTCGACTTCAGCGCCGTCTTTCAGGACGTACACCTCCCCGTGCTCGTAGGGGTTCATCGTCCCGGCGTCGACGTTCAGGTACGGGTCTATCTTGACCGCGGTGACGTCGAACCCGGCGTTCTTCAGGAGTCGGCCGGTGCTCGCGGCCGTGATACCCTTCCCGAGGCCGGACATGACACCCCCGGTTACGAAAATGAACTTGCGCCCCATCTCTGGGTCGTATTCGTCCGTCGGCATACTGACCGTGTGCGAGCGTACTTCAAAACCATTTCGGAGGGAACATCGTGTGCCAGAGCACCGCACGCTCCCGAATCCGCGAGAATCGCGCGACGGCGACGCGACGATGACGCCGACTCGGCGGCGCGTCCCCGGTCAGTCCAGCCTTTTAATGACTCGCGCCGGGTTGCCGCCGACGACCACCGAGTCGGGCACGTCCTTCGTGACGACCGCGCCCGAGGCGACCACCACGTCGTCGCCGATGGTGACGCCGGGGTTGACGACCGCCCGGCCGCCGAGCCACGCGTTGTCGCCGACGGTCACCGGCTCCCCCGACTCGGGGCCCTTGATTCGCTCCGCGGCGTCGAGCGGGTGGGTCGCGGTGTAGATGTGAACGCCCGGCGCGAGCTGGCAGTTGTCGCCGAGCGTGATTGGACACACGTCGAGGAAGACGCAGTCGAAGTTGGCGAAGAAGTTCTCGCCGACGCTGACGTTGTAGCCGTAGTCGCAGCGGAACGTCGGCTCGATTTCGAACGACTCGCCGACCTCCCCGAACAGTTCCCGAATCAGTTCCTCGCGGCGCTCGGTTTGGGTCTCGTCGGTCTCGTTGAACAGGCGCGTGAGCCGCCGCGCGCGCTTTCGTTCCGCGACGAGTTCCGGGTCGCTCGCGTCGTACAGTTCGCCCGCGAGCATCTTCTCCTTCTCGGAGGGCATACCCTCGATGACCGGGGGAGCGGTGGTAAGTGTACGCACGACTTCCGCAACCGCAGGATTTGACTCGCCCGCCCACGACCACCCGTGCATGAAGGACTTCCCGCGACTCGGCTTCGGGACGTACAAGCTCGAAGACCGCGACGAGTGCGTCGAGGCCGTCAAGACCGCCCTCGACGTTGGCTACCGCCACGTCGACACGGCCCAGATGTACCACAACGAGGAGTTCGTCGGCGAGGGACTCGCCGAATCCGACGTCGACATCGACGACGTGTTCGTGGCGACGAAGCTCGACACCGACAACCTCGGCTCCGACGACGTGCTGGAGACCGCCCGCGAGTCCGCCGAAAAGCTCGGCGTCGACACCATCGACCTGCTGTACGTTCACTGGCCGCTCGACAGCTACGACGAGGACGAGACGCTCGCGGCCCTCGACGAACTCGTCGAGGAGGGCGTCGTCGCCAACGTCGGCCTGAGCAACTTCCGACCCGACCAGCTCGAATCGGCCATCGAGACGCTCGACGCGCCCGTGTTCGCCCACCAGGTCGAGATGCACCCGATGCTCCAGCAGGCCGAACTCCGCGAGCTCGCCGCGGAACGCGGCCACCGTCTGGTCGCCTACTCGCCCATCGCGCGCAACCAGGTCGCCGACGAGGAGGTCATCGTCGACATCGCCGAGAAGCACGACGCCTCGCCCGCGCAGGTCGCCCTCGCGTGGCTCATCGAGAAGGGCGCGACGCCCATCCCGAAGGCCGCCTCGCCCGACCACATCCGCGACAACTTCGCCGCGCTCGACCTCGACCTCGACGACGAGGACGTGGCCGCCATCGACGACCTCGATTCGACTCACCGCATCGTCGACTTCGAGGAAGCGCCGTGGAACCACGCCTGACCTGAGTCGAGCCGACCCGGCCGATGCCGGGACGCTGAGAACCCTCATTTTCGCCGCGAGCGCCCCGCTGTGCGTCGTCTTCGTCGCCGACGAATCCCTGACAGAGCGGGCCGTGGGACCCCGCCACAAACAGGGTGAACATATATGATGGACTCGGCCGTACTGCCGAATATGGCAACGGTGGTGGTGGTGTGCCCGCACTGCGGACAGCAAGTGGAATCGAGATACGAGGGCGACGCCGACTTCGACGGTGTCAGACAGCGGTTAAAAAGCGAGTATCGCGTCGCGCGGCAGACCTGTCCGGTCTGTTCGAATCCGTACGACCTCCGTCGGGCGTAAGTCGCTCCGACGGCGCGGCGACGGTGACGGTGACGACTTCGGCGGGTGGCCGAGGGCGTCGGCGTCGGTGTCGCGTTCGCGTTATCCCGTGTTCTTCATCCCGGCGGCGATACCTTTGACCGTGAGCCGCAGGGTCTGTTCTTCCTCGTCGGTCCGGTGGGTCTGCGACAGCAGGTGCGTCTGCAGCAGGTTCAGCGGGTCGACGTAGGGGTTGCGGCGGCGGAGGCTCTCTTCGAGCCACTCGCGCTTCAGGAGACTGCTGCGCTCGCTGATGTCGAGCATGAGGTCCGCGGCGTCCTCGTACTCCTCGGTGAGGCGGGTGAAGAACTCCTCGCGGAGCTCCTCGTCGGCGAGGTTCGCGTACTCCGTGGCGATTTCGAGGTCGGTGCGCGCCAGCGCCATCGCGGCGTTGTCGAACGTGCTCCGGAAGAACGCCCACTCGTCGTACATCTCGCGGAGGTCGTCCATGTCGCCGCCGTCTTCGAGGAAGGCGTTGACGCCGGCGGCCAGTGAGTACCAGCCGGGGAGGATACACCGCGACTGGGTCCACGAGAACACCCACGGGATGGCGCGGAGGTCCTCGACGCTGCGCTCGTCGGACCGAGAGGCCGGCCGGGAGCCGAGGTTGAGTTCCTCGATGACGGTGATGGGCGTCGCCTGCTCGAAGTAGGAGACGAAGCCGTCGGATTCGAGGAGGTTCCGGTACTCCTCGCGGGCGGCGGCCGCCATGGTGTCCATGGCGTCGACCCAGCGGTCGGGCACCTCCTCTTCGGGCGTCCGAATCGCCTGCAGGCGGGCGCGAATCTGGGCGTTGAGCATCTGTTCGAGGTTCCGCTCGGCGATGCGCGGGTTGGCGTACTTCTCGGCGATGGCCTCGCCCTGCTCGGTGAACTTAATCTGCCCCGTGACGGTCTCGTTCGGGAGCGCGAGCATGGCTTCGTTCATCGGACCGCCGCCGCGGGAGATGGAACCGCCGCGGCCGTGGAACAGCCGCATCGTCACGTCGAAGTCGTCGCAGATGTCGGCGAGGCGGCGCTGGTTCTTGTAGAGGTCCCAGTTGGCGGCGAGGAAGCCGTTTTCCTTGTTGGAGTCGGAGTAGCCCAGCATAATCTCCTGGACGTCGTTCCGGGCGGCGAGCGCCGTCCCGTAGGCCTCGTTCTCGAACAGCGTGCCCATGATGCGGCGCGCGCCGTTGAGCGCGGACTCGGTCTCGAGGAGCGGGACCACGTCGATGCCGCAGTGGTCGGGCAGAGAGACGACGCCCGCCTGGTCGGCGAGGAACAGCACTTCGAGGACGTGCGAGGGTTCCTCGGTCATCGAGATGCAGTAGGTGTCGATAGCGCCGACGCCGTACTCGCGCTGCCACTCGCCGAGCTTGCGGAACCGGCGGAGGACGCGCTCGGCCGTCTCGGAGATGTCGCCGGGGTCTTCGAGGTCGACGACGGGCTCTTCCTGCAGAATCGCGTCGGTGAGGAGTTCGACGCGCTCCGCCTCCGAGCTACCCTCGTAGTCGAGGCCCTCGTGGGCGAGCGCCTCGTGGACGGCCTCGGTGTGGTTCTCCTGGTGGTCGCGGAGGTCGAGGCTGGCGAGGGTGAAGCCGAACGTGTCGACCTGCCGCATCAGGGGCTCGACGTACACGTCCGCGACCTGCGCCGCGCCGGTCCGCCGGAGGCTGGCGTCGATGACTTCGAGGTCGGCCAAGAGCTCGCTCTCGTCCGCGTAGCCGTTCGGGCGCACGTCCTCGACGCGGCGGAGTCGCTCGCGCATCAGTTTGAGCTTCTGGCGGTACGGCTCGTTGGGGTAGCGCTCGTCGGCCTCCTCGGCGACGACGGGGAGGAGTTCGCGGTCGGCCTTCAGCGAGCGTTCGAGCTCGTGGCCGGGGTCGATTCGCGTCGCGTCCTGACTCAGCACACCGGAGAGACGCTTGAGCGAGTCGCTGTACTTTTCCAGGGCGACGCTGCGCTGGCGTTCGAGCGTGTCCTCTGTCACCTCGGGCGTGACGAACGGGTTGCCGTCGCGGTCGGAGCCGGCCCACGACCGGAACTCGAACAGCTTCGGCACGTCGAGGCCGGGGTACTCGGCCCGAAGCTCCTCTTCGAGTTCCTCGTACACCTCGCCGACCACGTCGAAGAGGGTGTTTTCGAGGTACCACTGGACGTTGCGGGCCTCGTCGGTCGGCTCCGGGCGGCGGTCGCGGACCTGCGAGGTCTGCCAGAGGCTCGTCACCTCGGCGACGACGTGCCGCCACTCCTGGTCGTGTTCGAGGTCGGTGAGACGGCGCTCGTCGAGCGTCTCCAGCCGGTTGGCGATGGAGCGGAGCTTCGATTTCACCGTCTTGCGGCGTGCCTCGGTCGGGTGCGCCGTGAACGTCGGTTCGATGAGCACGTCTTCGAGGACCCGTCCCAGAAGCTCCTCGTCGACCTCCTCGTCGTCCAGCGCGTCGAGCGTGTCGAGGATACCGTCTTCGAGCGTCCCCTCCTGGGACGCCTCGCGGATGACGCGAACGCGCTCGCGCTCCTCGGCGAGGTTGATGAGTTCGAAATAGGTGGTGAACGCGCGGGCGACGACGCTCTCGCGCTCCGGTTCGAGGTCGCCGACCACGTCGTAGAGCCGCTCGCGCGACCCGGACTCGCCCTTCCGGTAGGCGATGGCCGCCTGCCGAAGCTCTTCGACCGTCTCGAACGACGCCGTCGACGTCTGCGCTTCGAGCACGTCCCCGAGCAACGCCCCGAGCTCGCGAACATCTTGCCGCACGTCTCTGGTGTGCAATCGCATCGTACTCGGATACGAGTAGCACATTCTAAAAGGCCACGAGTAACGTCGAAAATTTGCCCGGAAGTCGGTTCTAAACGAACGTTACGCACGTTTTCGTCCAGTTTTCGACGACCGACGAATTCCGCGCGTTCGAGCGGTCGAACCCCCTCGCTGGCGGCCGTTTCGTGGGGCGTACTACCACGGTGGATTCGTCACGCTTTTACTGGCCGCCTCGAAGGTGAGAGTATGAGCGATAGCGACAAGTACCCCGCCGACTCGGGTCGCCGTCGGTTCGTCAAGGGCGTCGTCGGGGGAGCGACGCTCGCGGGCGTGGGAACGACAGGCGCGGCCGCCATCAACAGCGCAACGTCATCCACCGGTACCGGTGGGGGGCCGACGCAGGCGTACGCCATCGAGAACACCGCCGGTCCCGCACCGCGCGGCATGCCGCAGATACCGATCGAGATCGACGACGAGGGCTACATCCGCGGCGTCTGGCCGGAGGTTCAGACCGTCACGCAGAACGGTGTGGAAGTCGACCTCGCCCTCACCGAGGACTACCAGGGGACGGGCGTCACCTACTCGCAGGACTGGTTCCAGTACTGCGGCGTGCAGACCTACGAGGGCCTGAACCCGACCTACGAGTCTGACAACTACTTCCGCTCCGACAGCGGCGGATACGACTGGCAGTCCGAGACGTACAGCTCCGGCGACCGCCTGAACGTCAACGACTTCGACGAGTACGAGACGTGGGGCAACGGCATCGGGCGAGCCGGTATCGGGATGCCCGCGACCGGCACCTGGCGCTCCGAGGGCGCCGAGAACACGATGCCGATTCAGGTGCTCCGCTCGACGCGCATCGAGGAAGCCGCACAGGACAACGAGTGGCTCGCCGCCTCGACGGACCAGGGCGTCATCGCGTGGCTCAACAAGTGTACCCACTTCTGCTGTGTCCCCGGCTACAAGCAGGCGGCCAGTTCCGCCACGTTCGGCGGCGAAAACGGTGTCTACTGCCAGTGCCACCAGTCCGTCTACGACCCCTTCTCCATCGTCCAGACGCTGTTTACGGCGCTGCCGCGCCCGAGCGAGTAACGACCCACGAAGCCGCCCTCCCGTTTCGAGTTCGACCGCGACGCGTTCCCGCCGTTTTCTCTTTTCAGACCCCCCGAACGACCCGTTTCCGCCCCGACGAGTCGCCCGTTTCGAGCCCGTGGTCACGTCTCCGTCTTCAGCACCATCTCCGTCTCCCGCGCCCGAGTGCCGACGGACCCGTCGCTCGCGGGGTGTGAGTCGAATTCGAGAACGGTTCCGGTTCGCGCGGCGCTCCGACGCGCTAGCCGCCGCTGACCGGCGGGAAGAGCGCGAGTTCGTCGCCGGCGGCGGCCTCCTCGCCGAGCGCGGCGGCTTCGCCGTTCCGCAGGACGTTGATGTGGTCGTACAGTTCGCCGTCGTCGCCGAACACCCGCGATTCGAGCGCCGGGTGCGCCCCGACGAGGGCGTCGAGCGCGTCGCCGACGGTCGCGTCGCCGTCGACGTCGACCCGAACGGTCCGCGTGCCGGTGACTTCCGCGAGGTCGGCGAACAGCTTCCACTCCATACTCCCGTCTCGTCGCCCGGCGCTCATGAGGATTGCGCCCCCGACGACCGCGGCCCGTCGCCGTCGGAGTCGCCGTTTTCGTCTCCGTCTCCGTCTCCGTCGTCTCCGCCGTCGGTTCGGCTCGTGTCGGTCGTCGCCCGGCGTTCGACCTTCCGGAGGACCTCCGGCCGGCCGACGACGTAGAGCGTGTCGCCGGCGGCCAGTTCGCGACCCCGACCGGGAATCGCGTCCACCGGACGGTTCGCCGACCGGATGGCGACGACAGTCGTGTCTACGTCCGAAACTGACAGTCCGTCGAGGTCGGCACCCGGGGCGACGGTCGTGACCGCCATCGTCTCGTCGGCGTTCCGGAGGAGCGACGCGAACTCGCGGTCGACGTGGGGGTCCGCGGGGAGCGTCACGAGTCGGTACTGCTCGCCGCTCGTCAGGCGGTCGGCGTCCTCCTCGTCGAGGGCGACGGTCGCCACGTCGTCGGCGACGCCGCGGAGTTCGCCGAAGGCGACGCGGGTGGGTGCGGCCGGTGCGGCCGGTGCGGCCGGCGCGTCGGTGCCGCCGTCGGACAGCGACCCCGAACCGCCGGGAGGCGTCTCGGCCGTCGGTTCGGCGGACTGGGCCGGTTCAGTCGCGTCGGTCGCTCCCGCGACGGCGTCGTCGGACGGGTCGTTCTCGTCGTCCGCCGCCGGCTTCGGAACCGACCAGACCTGCACGGGGTCGCCGGCGGCCGCGCCGGAACCGGGGTCGCCGCGAATGGCGACCGCGACGGTGCCGGGTGCGAGCGTCGGCCCGAGGCCGGCCGCGCGACTGCCGAGCGCGAGGTACGACACCTCGTTCCCGCCGGCTTCGAACTCCACGTCGACGTGGCCGACGCCGTGGTCGTCCTTGATGCGCGTCGCGAGTCGGTCGCGGAGTTCGGCCTCGCTGAGCCGTCGGGGGAACAGCAGCGTCTTCCCGCTCAGTTGGGTCTTGACGGCCTCGCCGACCGGGTCGTACCCCTCGATGTCGGCGATGTCCTCGGGGAGCGTCACCGACGTGACGCGGCCGACGGTCCGGACCAGCCGGCTCACGTCGGCGTCGAGTTCCTTCGCGCCCGCGACGGCGAACACGTCGGTCGTGAGCCGGTCGCCGGCGACGCGGCCGACCGGCGCGATAAGCGCTCCGCCGAGGAGCGACGCGGTGTTGAAGAGGACGGTGTCGAGTTGGAACACCTCGGTCTCGGTGCCGGTGGTGAACGCGCCGAACAGGCCGATCGTGTTCAGGTAGAGCGCGACGACCGCCCCGCCGAAGAGGACCGAAAGCGCCCGCGGGATTATCTCCCGGGTGTACCACCGGTAGAGCAGCGAGGCGATCGCGGAGACGACGAACGCGCCGACGACGAGTCCGACGAACCGGAGAATCTGCAGGACGAGCGAGTCGTCCACCGGCGGAATCGACACCTGTCCGGCGGTCGCCGACTGTCCGACCGCCGCGAGCAGGTCGGCTGCGGGTGCGGCCGAAGCGGACCCGGCGGCCGAGGCGAGGGCGGCGAACATCACGCGACCGCCCCCTCGAAGGCTGTCAGGTCGCTTCTCGACCCGACCGCGTAGAGCGTGTCGCCGGCGGAAACCTCCTGGTCACCCCGCGGCGCAATCGTCCAGTTCCCGCCGTGGCGGACCGCGAGGACCGCAACGCCGTAGGCGTCGCGGACGCCGGCCTTCCCGAGTGTTACCCCGTCGAGCGGCCCCTCTGCACCGACCGAGAGCCGCGAGAAGCGCTTGCCCGCGCGGCGGAGCAGGGAGACGAGTTCGAACTCCCGGCGGACGCCGCGGGAGGTGACGATGAATCGCTCCGCGTCGCTCCCGAGGAGCGATTCGACCTTGCCTCGGTCGACCGCGAGCGTGACGCGGCCCTCGCCGCCGACGGCCGTCGGCGCGCGCGGCGCGGCCTTCGGGGCGTCCGCGTCGTCCTCGTCCTCGTCGGCGTCGCTCGGGGTCTCGACGACTGATTCGACCCCCGCGACGCTCGCCGAGACGGTGCCGCCGTCGGTGACGACGACCACCTCGTCGCCGCGCGCGAGTCCAGTCGGGACGAGCGCCGTCACCGACACCGCGCGCTTGCCCGTCGGGAGGCGCTTCGAGAGGCCGCCGACCGGGGCCGCGGCGGAGACGGTCGCGCGGGCTCGCTCGTCGAGTCTGACCTCGACGGCGGCGAGGTCGAACTCGTTTTGCAGGCGGTCGGCGTACCGCGATTCGAGTTCCACGAGCGGGATATCGGCGGGGAACGTCCACTCGCCGTTTCGGATACTGGTACGGATGTCGAGCGGGACCGGCGGGTAGCCCTCGATGTCGCCGACCTCGCCGGTGACGGTGACGCTGACCTGCCCGCGGCCGCCGACGAGTTCGACCACGTCGGTCGAGAGCGACCGCTCGGTGAGCTTTCGCAGCGACATCTTCCGCGGGATGTCGTTGGCGAAGGCGTCCCCGCGGTTGTGCGCGTACAGCGCCCCCATCAAGACGACAAGCAGCGCGACCGTCAGCCTGACCTGGCTCTCCGACTGGGTAATCGTCGGGTCGGCCAGCGCCATGAGACCGCCGCTCGCGCCCGCAATGGCGACGCTGAGAACGACGACGGCGAGGCCCGGAACGGTGACGCCGGTGACGTAGCGGAAGCCGAAGCCGAGGAGCCACGCGACGGCGGCCGGAACGAGCCCGGTGAGAACGCCGAAGTACAGCCCGTAAACGACTTCGACGGGGAGTGAAGCCATGGACCGGTACACTCGCCGACGGGATAAAGACGTGACGACGCGCCCGTGACGGGCCGATACCCGACCGTTTTTGGCCTCGGACGCCAGAACTGGGAGAGACATGGCTTCGGTACGCGAGTGGGTCGGTGCCCGCGCGACGATTGGGACGGTGTTCTTCGCCGCCGTTCTGTCGGTCGCCATCGGCATCCTCAACATCAGCTCCCCGGTCACCGGCGGCGTGTTGGCACCGTACATCCCGGAAGCGGTCCGCATCACCGCCGGCTTCACCGGGACGCTGACGGGCTTTCTGCTCCTCGCGAGCGTCTTCGGGCTCCGCCGACGCTACCGCGCCGCGTGGTACTCGACCGCGGTGCTGCTCCCGGTGACCGCCGCGCAGGGGCTCGTCCAGTCGCCGGAACGGGCGGCACCGCTCGTCGGCCTCTCGCTTATCAGCCTCGCGCTCCTGCTTTTCAACCACAGGGCGTTCAACCGCGACCTCGACCTGACGGCGACACAGCTGTCGGCCCTGCTCGCCATCGCGGGCGCACAGACCTACGCGACCGCCGGCGCGTGGGCGCTCAGAGAGCAGTTCAACGGCATCGAGACGCTGTTCGACGCGTTCTACTTCGGCGTCGTCACCGGCAGCACGGTCGGCTACGGCGACATCTACCCGCGGACCGCCATCGCCAGACTGTTCGGGATATCGGCGCTCCTCATCACGGTGGCGACGTTCGCCGTGGCGCTCGGTGTCCTGCTCACGCCCGCAATCGAAGCGCGACTCACCAAAGCACTCGGACGCATGACCGAATCACAACTCGACATCCTGGAGAACCACGTCCTCGTCCTCGGCTACGGCGAGCTGACCGAACCGATTCTCGAAGAGCTCGGCGACCGCGCCCGCGTCGTCATCGTCACGCCCGACGAGAGCCGCGCCAAGCGCCTCACCGACCGCGGCTACGACGTGGTCACCGACGACCCGAGCGACGAGGAGGCGCTCCAGCGGACCCGCGTGGACGCCGCCCGCTCGGTCGTCGTCGCCACCAACAACGACGCCGAAGACGCGCTGGCCATCCTCACGGCGCGACAGCTCAACCCCGACGTGCACATCGTCGCGGCGGCGACCCAGCGCGAAAACGAGCGAAAGCTCCGCCGCGCCGGGGCCAACACCGTCATCAGCCCGGCGGCGCTCGGCGGTCACTTCCTCGCCGAGTCCGCCGTCGGCGGGAGCGGCCTCGAAACCATCGAGGAACGACTGCTCGACGAACAGCCCGCCGACCCGCCCGTAGACGAGACGGCCGAGACGAACGGGTCGGGTGCGGCCGACGACACCGACGAGACGAACCGCTCGTAAACGCAAGCGACTCCGACTCTGCGTCTCGCCGCTCAGTGCCCGCGGTCGAACACCGCAACGTCGCAGTCTATCTCGCGGATTCGCTCGAACGTCGGCGGCGAGATGAACCGCGAGGCGGGCGACCGGTCGCCGCTGGACCCGAGCACCACGAGGTCGTAGGTGGCGGCGTTCGAGGCGATGAAACTAGTCACGTCGGACCGGGCGACCCGCGTCTCGATGTTCCCGTCCGCGGTTTCGACCAGATTGGCGAGTTTCGACTCTGCGGGCCGCCGTTCGACCTCCGTGGAGATGCAGGTCGTGACGCTCACGCTCCCGGTCTTCCCGGCGAGGCGGGTCGCGAAGTCTATCATCGCGTGAGCGGCGTCGCCGGGGCGGGAGACGAGGACGAGCACGCGCCGCCAGCGGTAGGTCTCGCCGGTCGAGCGGAACGCCACGGTGTCGTACGACCCGCCGAACAGGCCGCGGATGTAGTCCGAAAGCAGACCGCGGTCCTCCTCGTAGGGGGCCACCACGAGGTCCGAATTGGTGTTCGCCGCGGCCTCGGTCGTCGCGGTCAACGGGTCGCCGCGGGCGACCGCGACCTCCACGGGAACGCCAAGTCGGGTCCGCAGTTGGTGCGCGCAGGATTCGAGGCGCTCGACCGACGCGTCGGCGTCGGTGTCGAGTTCGCCGTCGGCTTCCGCGGCCGCGTCCGCGCCGCCCTCGGCGGTCGCCGCCGGCGGGAGCACGTCGAGGAGGACGACCTTGCCGGCGCTGTGGGCGGCGGCGAGTCGGGCGGCGAAGAAGGCCGTCTGGGTCGCCGCCTCCCCGCGCATCGGGACGAGCACGTGGTCGTCGCCGCGGACGGTCCCGTAGAGGTACTCCGCGCGGCGCTCGTAGAACTGCTCGCGCCAGATAGTGAACGCGATGGCGATGACGACGCTGGCGAAGAAGATGCTCACCACGTACTCCTCGGGGTTCACGTCGCCCGTGACGAGCGTCAGGAGCGCCGTCGAAAACGCGGAGGGGGCTTCCACGTCGAGGAGCCACGTCGTGACCCCCGCGAGGAAGATGGCGAGCGCCGCCGCCGACGGGTGGACGATTGCGGTCCCCGTCGGGCCGTAGGTCCACCCGGTGAACCCGACCGCGACGAGGCCGCAGAGCGCGCCGACCGTGAGGGAGACGGTGAACTTCACCGGCGACGAGTACCGCCCCTCCGGGTCGGAAAACAGCGTGTACGACCCCGACGCGAGCGGCGGGAAAAGCAGGAACGAGAGCGTGCTGACCGAGTTGGAGATGAACGTCACCCCGGCGATGAGCACGGGGATGATGAGGAGAATCGAGAGGTGAAGCAGGTTGTTCGTGTTCTCTATCCACCGACCGAACGCCACCATCTCGCGCCGCTCTATCCGGCGGAGCCGGGCGCGGAGCGCGCCGGCGCGTGCGACCGCTCGGGCCGCGAGGTGGCGGAGGTCCACGGCTCGGTTACGCGAGGTCGGTGACGGCGTCGAGCGTGATGGAGATGGCGCGCTCGACGTTGTTCTTCGCCTTCTCGGGGAGTTCCTCGTCCGAGTCGGCTCCCTTCTGAGTGCCGGCGACGAGGTTGCCGTCGACGGTACAGATAGCGCCGGCGCGGAGACCCTTCCGGCGGGCGAGCGAGAACACCGTCGCGGCCTCCATCTCGATGGCGAGCAGGCCGGCGTCGTTCCAGTCGTCGACGTACTCGTCGGACTCGTTGTAGAACGCGTCGTCGGAGACGATGGGGCCGACGTGCACGTCTTCGTCGTTGGCCTCCGCCGAGTCGACGAGCGACGTGAGCACGTCGTAGTCGGGGACGGCCGGGTAGACCTCGGACTCGTAGCGCTTCGAGGTTCCCTCCTCCTTGGCCGCGCCCGTGGCGACGATCATGTCACCGACTTCGATGTCCGTCTGGAGCGCGCCGATGGTGCCGACGCGGATGAACGTCTCCACGCCGACGCGGGAGAGTTCCTCGATGGCGATGGCGGCCGACGGGCAGCCGATGCCGGTCGAGGAGATGGTGAGCGGGACGCCCTCGTACTCGGCGTTGACGACCTTGTACTCGCGGTTCTGCGCGACTTCCTCGACGTTGTCACACTGCTTCGCGATGCGGTCGACGCGCCCGGGGTCTCCCGGGATGAGCGCGATGTCGTTCACGTCGCCTTCTTCGACGAGGAGATGGGGCTGTTTCGCCATGTTCCGACCCACTCGGGTCGCGGGCAAAAACGACGCGGTTCGACCGGGGGCGGGTGCGGTCGGCTGGAACGACCAGCCAACCGACCGGGTCGCCGTCACGCGAACCCGGTGAAAAGCGCCGGCGCGAGGACCAGCAGCGTCGCGCCGAAGACGAGCGAAGAGCGGAGCCACTGCCCGCGGACCGCCGTCGCGCGCTCCTCGTAGATGCGCCGGCCGGCGCGCGGGAGGACGAGGCGGGCGAACGCGACGTAGATGAACGCCACGACGACCGCGGTCGCGACGAGGTGCGACGGGAGGTCGACGCCGGCGACCCCGAGGTCCGGCGCGACGGCGTCGGTCGCGAGGTAGACGAACGCGTAGAGGACGCCGGCGAGCGCGCCGGCGGCGTGGTGGACGACGTTGGCGTCGCCGAAGCTCACCTCGTCGGGCGTCGTCCGTCGGACGACCGACGCGGCGACGTAGGCGGGGGTGAAGCCCTCGTCCTGTCGCCACATCGGGATGGCCATCACGACCGCGGCCGCGACCCCGACGATCGCGCCGAGGAGCAGTCGCCCGGCGACCGCACCGAGGCTCGACGCGGCGTCGAGGGCGGCGACGGCGACCGGGAGCTGGTCTAACATCGTCCCGACGAATGACTGGTGGGGATAAAATTTGTCGGGTCGGGGTCGGCCCGGGTTCGGGCGGCGTCGAAACGGTCGCGCGGCCGGTTCAGCCCTCGACGAGGTCGTCCAGCCGTCGCCAACTGAGTTGCGTCCGCGCGCCCGGCTCGGCCGCGGTGAGCGCGCCGCAGGCGTTGGCGACCGCCAGCGCCCGCTCGTAGGCGGCCCCGTCGAGGCGAGCGGCGATGAAGCCCGAGGCGAAGGCGTCGCCCGCACCGGTCGTGTCCACCGCGTCGACGGGGTAGCCGGGGTGAACGTGTCGGTCGTCGCCGTCTCTGACCTCCGCGCCGCGCGGGCCGTGTTTGAGGACGAGCGTCGTCCGCGCGAGCGCCTCGGCGACCTCGGACGCGGGCTCCGAGCCGGCGCTTCGGCCGCGCTCGACCGCCGCCTCGCCCAGCGCGGTGGCGGCCTCGCGGTCGTTGAGAAACACGTAGTCAACCTCGCGGAGGGCGTCGGCGTAGCCCCGGTCGCCGACGCGCCGGCCGGGGTCGAAGCTGACCGTCGTATCCACCTCGTGGGCCCGTCTGGCGAGCGTCGCGGCCGTGTCGGGCGACTGGCTCGTCAGGTGGAGGTGGTCGGCCGCCGCGAGCGGGGCGGCCGGGAGGTCGGTCGCCTCGAACGCCTCGTTGACGCCGGGGGAGCCGAGGACGAACACCTCGCCCGCGGCGTCGACGACGATGTACTTGACCGTGGTCGGGCCGCGGTCGACGCTGACGACGTGGCGGCAGTCGACGCCCTTCGAGGCGAGTTCGGCGACGGCGGCGTGGCCGTGTTCGTCGTCGCCGACGCTCCCGAGGAGCGCGGCGGGCACGTCGAGGCCGACGAGGCCGCTGGCGACGTTGGCGGCGCTCCCGCCGCCCGCGCCGACCCGCGACTCGACGGTCGCCTCGCCGTCGGGCTCCGGCAGCGCGTCCACGCGGAGGGTGACGTCCCAGTTCACGTGGCCGGCGCAGATGACACGGGACATGCGTCCGCGTAGGTCGGTTCGCCGGTGGGATAACTCTCCCGGGTCGGGCGACTACGGTGTCGAGAAAATGGAGTGTGGGCGCGTCCGAGCAGAATCGCGGTCTCAGCCGGCGATGGCGAACAACAGGAGGTTGTGGACGCCGGGGCCGAGGCCGACGGCGGCGACGAGACCCAAGAGGAGCGACCCCTCCGTCGGGTCCTCGCGGACGTAGTCGGCGAGCAGGGCGACCACGAAGCCGGCCACGACGAGTTTCACGAGGACGAACAGCCAGCCGACGCCGATGACCTCGGCGGTCGGGAGCGCCGCGGCGGCTTCGAGGATGATGCGCGACAGCGGCGTCCGCTCGCCGAAGCCGAGCACGTCGATGCCGACGGCGGTCGACAGCGCGTCGAGGGCGTGCCCGAAGATGGCGAGCAGGCCGAGCGACCCCGCGGCGGCCGCGTCGG
This sequence comes from Haloferax gibbonsii, assembly GCF_001190965.1. Classification (NCBI taxonomy): domain Archaea; kingdom Methanobacteriati; phylum Methanobacteriota; class Halobacteria; order Halobacteriales; family Haloferacaceae; genus Haloferax; species Haloferax gibbonsii. The sequence continues at coordinate 2,565,916 of NZ_CP011947.1, read as the reverse complement.
TGTCGATTCGCGTCACGACGCGCCACGTCAGCGGCGTGACCGCGAGCGCGGCGACGAGGGCGACGCCGGGCCAGACGACTGAGAGCGTCCCGGCGGCCAGACCGATAAAGAGCGCGAAGCCCGCGAGTCCGGCGGCGACGAGCAGTCCGGGAACCGCGAGCGCCGTCGGGGAGGCGAGGTCGGCCGCGTCGAGCGCGAGCCACGTCGCGCCGGCGGCGACGGCCACGGAGAGGTAGACGGAGGGCGTGCCGGCGAGCGGTTCGACCGCGGGCGGGAGCGCGTCGATGACGTAGAGGACGTGCAGCGCCGACCCCGACACCATCCACGGGACGAGTGCGGCGACGTGGGCGGGTGTGACCGTCGGGCGCGTGCGGCTCAGTCCGACGCCGACGCCGACGAGTCCCGCGACGAGGGCGACGAGGTAGGGAAGCGGTGGGAGCGCGAACCCCTCGGGAAGGATGGCCATGCAGGAGGCGCGGCGGGGCGGCGTGAAAGCCTTACGTTCTTTAGCCTCGGGTCGCCTCGACAGGGTATGAACCGAGCCGACCTCGCCGCCCGAATCGACCACACGGTCCTCGGACCCGAGACGACGATGGCCGACGTGGAGGCCGTCCTCGACGACGCCGACGAGTGGGGGATGAACGCCTGCATCCCGCCGTGCTACGTCGGCGAGGCGAGCGAGTACGCTCCGGACGTGTTGCTGGCGACGGTCGTCGGCTTCCCCCACGGCCAGCACACGACCACGGCCAAGCGCGAGGAGGCCGTCGACGCGTGGCAGGCCGGCGCGGACGAACTGGACATGGTCATCAACGTCGGCCGGCTCAAAGCCGGCGAGGACGAACTCGTGACCGAGGACATCTCCGAGGTCGTCGCGGCCGTCCCGATTCCGGTGAAGGTCATCATCGAGACGTCGCTCCTCACCGAGGAAGAGAAGCACCGCGCCTGCGAGGCCGCCGTCGAGGCCGACGCCGCCTTCGTCAAGACCGCCACCGGCTTCGCCGACGGCGGTGCGACGGTCGAAGACGTGGCGCTCATGGCCGAGTACCTGCCCGTCAAGGCCTCCGGCGGGGTCGGCTCCTACGACGAGGCGGTCGCCATGTTCGAAGCCGGCGCGGAGCGCATCGGCGCGTCGTCGGGCGTCGACATCGTCGCCGGCGCGCCCGAGGAATAGGTCGGTCGTCGGCCGGTCGGCATCGCGCGGTCGCCGGTGCCCAACATTGATTACTCGACTCCCGAGAACCCAGTACCATGCTCCGAGGCGGGCCGGTCGTTCAAATCGGCGTCATTTTCGTGTCAGTACTGGGGCTCTGGGTCGGCGCGCGGCTGTTGGTCGACGCCGCCGTCCGGTCGGCTCGGAGGTTCGGGCTCTCGGAACTCACCATCGGGCTGACAATCGTCGCGATAGGGACCTCGACGCCGGAGCTCTCGGTCGCGGTCGACGCCGCGTACAAGGGGTTGGGCGACATCGCGGTCGCGAACGTCCTCGGTTCGAACATCTACAATCTGGCGTTCGTGTTGGGCGTCATCTCGCTACTCCGGGTGATTCCGGTCGCGGAGTCGCTCGTCTATCGGGACGGCCTCGCACTGCTGGCGAGCACGCTCCTCGGCGGACTGGTCCTGTTCGACCTCCGGGTCACGAGGCTCGAAGGCGCGCTCTTGGTCGGGGCGTTCGTCGCCTACACGGCGTACCTGCTCCGGGGGTCCCAGTCAGACGGGGACGGCGCGACAGACCAGTCGCTCGGCGACGGCGGCGTGACCCGCCCGATAACCGAACGAATCGACTTCCCCGGACGAGACGCCGTGTTCCTCTTGGGCGGGTTGGGGCTGGTGTTGGTGAGCGGCGACTACATGGTGCTCGCCGCGTCGGAGTTGGCCCGCGGTGCCGGCGTCTCCGAGTGGGTCATCGGCGGGACAATCGTCGCGGCGGGGACGTCGACGCCGGAGTTCGCCGTCTCGCTGGTCGCGCTCCGACAGCGGAGTCTCGGGGTCTCGGTTGGCAACGTCGTCGGCAGCAACATCCTCAACATCACGGGCATCGTCGGCGTCGCGGCGGTCGCCAGCCCCCTCGCGGTGAGCGGGTCGGCGCTCGGGACGTTCGCGTGGCTCGTCGCGGTCACGCTCCTGATAGTCGGCGCGCTCTGGACGGGGCGGGTCCTGTCGCGCTTGGAGGGCGCTTTCTTCGCGACCTCCGAGGTCACCCGGTGGATACTGGGGCTCATCTGAGGGCCGCGGGGGTCCCTCGATGCGGTTCTCTCGGACGACCGCCCTCGCACGCGTTTGTCACTCGGCTCGCAACGCGACGAGCCGTCGCGACCCGTCGTCGCCGCCGGATTCGAGTACGAACAGCGCGTCGCCCGCCGGCGTCGGGCCGGTCAGCGCGCCGCCCGCGAGTTCGTATCGCCAGCGCTCGGCCCCGATTCGGGTGTCGTCGAGGCCGACGCCGCCCCCGGCGTCGTAGGCGACGACGCCGCCGTCGTCGCTCGTGTCCGAGACGAATATCGTGTCGCCGGCACCGGCGGGCGGAGCGAAGAAGTCGTCGCCGGCCGCCCATGAGGGGGAGCCGGTACGCTTGTCGAAGGCGTCGAGGCCGGTCCCGTCGGTCGAAAAGACGCGCCGGGGGCCGACGACGACCGAACCGTGCGGCGAGGGATCCTCGCGGTGCCAGTCTACGGCACCGGCGCGGAGGCCGCCTCTGAGCCGCGCGACGCCTGCGCCGAAGAAGCCGGCGAACACGTCGTTCGACTGGGCGACTGCGAGCGACTGCACGCCGCCGGGGTGTTTGGTTCGCCACTCTCCGGTCGGGCCGCGCTCGATGCCCTCGTCACGGAACGAGAACACTTCGCCGCCCTCCGTGCCCGCGACGACGGTGTCGTATCGGGCCGCGAGGGACCGGACCGGGCCGAACACCTCCTCGCGCCACTCGACGGTCCCGTCGCTGGCGCGGACGCGGTAGAGGTTCCCCGCGGTGTCGGAGGCGTAGAGGCGGTCGCGGTCCGGTTCGGGGCGGACGACGGGTGCCCAGACGCTCGACTCGGTCGGCGCGTGCCACGCCTCCTCGCCGTCGTGGGTGTACGCGAGCACGCCGGTTCTGGTCCCGACGTGGCCGACGTAGACGCGCTCCGAATCGACCGTCACCGACGAGCGAAAGCCGCTCTGGGGGTCGCTTTCGACCGACCACAGTTCGGTTCCGTCGCCGACCGAAAACGCCCGGAGGCGCTCGCTGGTCGCGAGGTAGACCGTCTCGCCGAACACGACCGGGCGCGCCAGTTCGATACCGTTGACCTCGACGCCCCACGATTCGCTCGGCTTCGAAGCCGGACCGGTCGCGCGGGGGTTGTAGCCCGTCCCCTCGGGCGAGAAGTACGGGTGCGGCCAGTCGGCGCGACCGTCGCCCGTAGAGCCCTCGTCGCCGCCGACACAGCCCGCGAGACCGGCGACCGCGCCGGTTCCGAGGGCACCGAGGAACGTTCGTCTGGAAAGGTCCGCGCCGGGTCCCGTCACGACCCCGAACCTCCGGCGTCCGCGGCTGTCCCCGCGGTCGCGTTCGTCCCCGCAGCAGCGGTCGTTCCCGCGGTCGACGCGTCGGGGTCGGCGTCGCCGACGACGGTCAGGCTGAACAGGCCGTCGTCGCGGACGACCGGACAGAACACCCGGCGGTCGGTCGCGGCCAGCGAGTGGCCGACGTTGCGGCCGAGCGAAATCGACCAGCGCTCGCGGTCGCCGAAGAGGCCGCCGCCGCCGGTTCGATTCAGGGCGACCAGTTCACCGTGTCCGGTGCCGACGTAGACCGTGTCGCCGACGACGCTCGCGGCGGAGACGGTCTCTCGCGGGTCGTACTTCCACCGTTCTTCGCCGGTCGCGCTGTCGAGCGCCCGGAGCGACCCGCGGGCGGCGTAGAGGCGCTTGCCGTCGAACGCGAGGCGCTTGTGGACGCCGCGGTCGTCCTCCCAGACCACGTCGCCGTTCCGCCGTTCGAGCGCGGCGATTCGGTCCCAGCCCGCGATGTACACCCGCTCGTCGCCGACGACCGGCGCGACGGCCTCGACCGTCTCGGTCGGGGCCTGCCAGTAGGCGCTCCCGTCAGTACCGAGACAGTAGAGCCGCTGTCCCTCGGTGACGACGAACACCGAGTGGAGGTTGACCGCGAGGGGACGCCGGACCGCGCCGAACAGCGACCGCGTCCAGGTGACCTCTCCGGCGTCGATGTCGACCGCGCAGACGCGCTCGTCGTCGAGGCCGAGAAACAGCGTCTCGCGGTCGTTGGAGAACGCCGGCGGCGTCTGCGGACGGCCCGGGAGTTCGATAGTTCGGAACAGCCGACCCGAACGGGCGTGGTAGAGCGCGAGTCGGTTCGGCCCGTGAACCGTCGTTCCGAGCGAGTAGACGACGCCGTCGAGGACGACGGGAGCGGTCCAACTCTCGCCCTGTGCGGCCCACAACTCCTCCCCGGCGGCCGGGTCGATTGCTCGCATCGGGTCGCCGGGCGTGTAGCCCACTCCGTCGGCGACGACGGGCTCGGTGGAGTCCATCCCGAAATCGGGTTCGTACTCGATGGTCGGCTCGGAGATGGGGGTTCCCTCGCGGAGGAACGCGGTGTTGGCGTCGTCGTGGGCGTAGGTCCGCCAGCCGCTTTCGAAGCGGACACCCTCGGCGGAGTCGTCGTCGGTCTGTTCGTCGCCGCCGAGGCACCCGGCGAGGCCGACGGCCGCACCCGACCCGAGGAGCCGGAGTACGTCGCGGCGGCGTGGAGAACCGACGGAAGACGGACTGTGAGCGGCGGACGAAGCGTCGCTGTCGGTCGAGCCCGAGTCGTGGTCGGAGGGCGAACCGGGCGGTATCCTGCGGGAACGCATCTACCACAACTGCACAACACCGTGACAAGTAACTTTTCGCCGGGAGCGGTGGCGAGGGCGCGAAAGTGAGAGGGGGCGAGAGGAACTGAGAGGACGCGTGAGGGTTCGGGCGGAAGGCGAAACACGGGCGAAAAACAGGAACCGGGGCCGAGTCGGCTCAGGCCGCGGGTCTGGTGCGGCGGGCGGCCGAGCGGTCGTGGAGCATGCTGCCGACCGCACCGCCGATAGCGCCGGGGATGCCCGCGAGGGCGATGATGACGACGGCCGCGGCGAACACGGTCAGGCCGAAGAACGCGCCCGCGAACAGGACGTTCATAATCACGAGGCCGATGGCGACGATAATCGCGCCCAGCGTCGTGCCGACGAGGCCGTTGAGCGCACCGTCGGCCATGCCGGTCGTGACGAGGTAGCCGGCGACGAGGCCGCCGATGATGCCCGTGAGGACGTAGCCGACCGTGGGAAGGGTGACGTTCGTGAAGGGGACCGCGAAGCCGCTGAGGATGCCGACGACTACGGTCGCGATGAACCCGTAGGCGATGGCGCGCATGTTGAACTTCATAGCGAATCTAAATACAACGCTTGAGGTAATGAATTATATTCGTCCTCGGGCGGATGATACGGCCGGCGCGAGACTCCTCGGCGACGGAGCGTCCGGTCGGTGCGACGCTCCGCCCGCCGTGTTCGTCGGCGTCGGCGTCCACGTCGAGCGGGCGAAGCACTCGGGGGACGCTATCACGGCCCGCGGACGCCGGCGGTCTCGCGGGAGACCGCGGCGTTTTTGCCCGCTGACCCGGTACGTGGGATAACCGAATGGCCCGATACCACATCGAGACATACGGCTGCACCTCGAACCGCGGCGAGAGCCGCGCCATCGAGAGCGCGCTCCGCGACGCCGGTCACTACCGCGTCGACGGGCCCGAGGAGGCCGATGTCGCCATCATGAACACCTGTACGGTCGTGGAGAAGACGGAGCGGAACATGCTCCGTCGGGCCAAAGAGCTGGAGGCGGAGACGGCGGACCTCATCATCACGGGCTGTATGGCGCTCGCGCAGGGCAACGACTTCCGCGAGGAGGGTATCGACGCCCAGATTCTCCACTGGGACGACGTGCCGACCGCCGTCACCAACGGCGAGTGCCCGACTCCCGGTCCCGGCGTCGAACCCGTCTTGGACGGCGTCGTCGGCATCCTGCCAATCGCCCGCGGCTGTATGTCGAACTGCTCGTACTGCATCACGAAGTTCGCCACCGGTCGGGTCGATTCCCCCTCGGTCGACGAAAACGTCGAGAAGGCGCGGGCGCTCGTCCACGCCGGCGCGAAGGAACTCCGCATCACGGGACAGGACACCGGCGTCTACGGCTGGGACAAGGGCGACCGGAAGCTCCCCGAGCTACTGGACCGCATCTGCACCGAAATCGACGGCGAGTTCCGCGTTCGCGTCGGCATGGCCAACCCCGGCGGCGTCCACGGCATCCGCGAGGAACTCGCCGCGGTGTTCGCCGAACACGACAAGCTCTACAACTTCATCCACGCGCCGGTGCAGTCCGGCTCCGACGAGGTGCTCGAACACATGCGCCGCCAGCACCGCGTCGACAAGTTCAGGGAAATCGTCGAGACGTTCGACCGGGAGCTCGCGTACTGGACGCTCTCGACCGACTTCATCGTCGGCTACCCGACCGAGACCGACGAGGACCACGAGCGGTCGATGGAGCTGCTCCGCGAGATTCGCCCCGAGAAGGTCAACGTCACGCGCTTTTCGAAGCGCCCCGGCACCGACGCCGCCGACCTGAAGGGCCTCGGCGGGACGCTCAAAAAGGAGCGCTCCAAGGAGATGTCCGAGGCGAAGATGGACATCGTCGCCGCCGCCTACGACGAGATGGTCGGCACGGAGTGCGAGGTGCTCGTCGTCCAAGAGGGCACCGGCGACTCCGTGAAGTGCCGCGACGAGGCCTACCGCCAGATAATCGTCCAGAACGCGACCGAACACGGCCTCGAACCCGGTGACTTCGCCCGCGTGAAGGTGACCGCCCACCAGACCGTCTACGCCTTCGCCGAACCGGTCGAGGCACAGCCCGAGCCGCGCGAGCCCACCGCCGCCTGAGCGGTCGGGTTCGCTTCGGACCAGCACCCCCTGAACCGACCCGGACCGACCCGGACCGACCCGACCCGGTCCGAACCCCCCGAACCGGTTCACGCTCGTTTCTCAGTTCTCGTCGCGCCCCCGAACGCCGTCCTCACCGACCCGGAGAAACATCCCTTTCGACGCTGGCGCGGTCGGTTCGAACCCCCAGCGCTCGTAGTAGCCGTCCACGTCGGCCAGGAGGTTCACGAACGCCGACGGCGGGGCCTCGCGGTCGAGGTAGTCCACGAGCGCGTCCATCACGCGGGTGCCGAGCCCGCGGCCCTGATGGTCGGGGTGGACCGCCACGTCGACGACCTGAAAGACGGTGCCGCCGTCGCCGACGAGCCGACCCATGCCGACGACGCGCTCGTCCGAGTCGTCGCCCCCGGTCGCTCCCTCGAAGACGACGCGCACGCCGAAAATCGTGTTCGGAACGCCGCGCTCGGCGGCCGCGAGAGACCGGGGAGGCATCCCGGCGGCGTCGCGGAGAGAGACGTACGTTTCGGGGTCGGGGAACTCGGGGACGAGACGGTAGTCGTCGGTCACGAGTCGACCGTCGAGCCGCCCGGTCCTAACGGTTTCTCTCCGCCGAACCCATCAACAGATTGATAGCGACTCGCGGGGTGACAGCACCCGTGTCCGACGACAGCCCATCGGAGCCCCGAACGTTCGCGAGAGACGCGCTGGAGACGGTCGCTATCGTCGCCGCGGTCGGCGCGGTGCTCTTCGCGGTGAGCGGCGTGTGGCCCCCGATGGTCGCTATCGAGAGCGGGAGCATGCAACCGACCCTCGAACGCGGCGACCTCGTCGTCGTGACCGCGGAGGGTCGCTACGGCGGCCCCGCGGCCGACGACTACGGCGTCGTCACGGCCAACGAGAGCGAGGGCTACGGGCGGCTCGGCGGGCCGGGCGACGTCGTCGTCTACGACGCGCCGTCGCACCCCACGCCCATCATCCACCGCGCCGTCTTCTGGGTCGAGGACGGCGAGAACTGGTACGACCGGGCCAACGAGTCCTACGCGAGCGGCGCGGACTCCTGTGCGGAGCTTCTGAACTGTCCCGCGCCGCACGCCGGCTACGTCACCCGCGGCGACAACAACGACTACTACGACCAAGCGCAGGGTATCGCCTCGCCGGTCCGACCCGACTGGGTGCGGGCGAAAGGCCAGTTCCACGTGCCTCACCTCGGAGCGCTCCGACTGGAAGCGCAGAAACTGTTCTGAACACCTCCCGACGCGTCAGCGACTGTTGCCGCCGTCGGGCGAGAACATGGTGTAGCGGTCCGTCTCGTCGTCTTCCTTCCACTCGCCGAGCTCTCGCGGGTCGATGTGGACGAACACGTCGTCGACCTCGTCGATGTTCCGAATCGCCTGGACGACCCACGTCTCGATGTCGTGGGCCTCCGCGAGCGTCATGTCGCCTTCGACCTCGATGTGGAGGCTCACGTCGATTTCGGGGCCGACGTAGTGGGCGACCACGTCGTGTGCGCCGTAGACGTCGGGGTGCGACAGGGCGGTCTGGACGATGAGCGCCCGGAGATACTCCGGCGGCGCGGCCCCGACGAGGTAGTTCACGTTGTCGCGGACGATTTCGTAGCCGGTGTAGACGATGCCGATGGAGACGACCATGGCGGCCAGCGGGTCCAAGATTGGGTAGCCGAACTGGCCGCCGACCACGCCGACGAGCGCCGCGCCCGCGGTGAGGATGTCGTTTCGGTTGTCGACGCCGGCGGCGACGAGCGCGGGCGAGTTCTGCTCGCGGCCGACCGAGTAGCAGTAGCGGTAGAGGACGTACTTCCCCGCCGCCGCGACGACAAGGACGACGACGCCGAGCATCCCCGCGGACCCGCCGTAGCTTCCGGCGAGGATGCTGGACGTGCTCTGCCAGAGAATCGCCCCGCCGGCGGCGAAGATGCCGACCGCGACGAAAAGCGAGATGAACGGCTCGATGCGCTCGTGGCCGTGGGGGTGTTCCCAGTCCGGCGGCTTCGTCGTCAGGTAGAGGCCGCCGAGGATGATGGTGCTGTAGACCACGTCCGAGAGGCTGTTGACCGCCTCGGACCCGAGGGCCAGACTCCCGGTCGTCCACCACACGCCGCCCTTCCCGATGACGAGAAGCAGGTTCGCCACGAGGACGACGAATCCGACTCGACGGATGGCCCGCTTTCGCTCCATTACCGTGGCTTTCGGGAGTGGGGTTCAAATGCGCTTCGGGCCGGAGCGGCCTATTAGACGCACTCGACGTGAGTTTTAGAGTCAGTCTAATTCGAAGTAAACCGCGTCGTCGTCGCCGTCAACGACCGCGCCGTCGAGGCCGGCGAACGCCTCGCGAAGTTGGTCGTAGGAGTCGTCGAGGGCCTGCACGAGCACTTTCGTGTCGGAGATGACCGGCATGAAGTTGGTGTCGCCGCTCCACCGCGGGACGACGTGGGTGTGGAGGTGGTCGTCGATGGAGCCGCCGGCGGCCGACCCGCCGAGGTTCTCGCCCGCGTTACAGCCGTCGGGGTCGAAGGCGGCGTCTAACGCGGCGAGCGTCTTCGATTTGAGCCGCGCGTGGTCGAGGAGTTCCTCGTCGGAGAGGGCGGCGAACTCGCCGGTGTGGCGGTACGGGATGACCATGACGTGGCCCGGCGCGTAGGGGTAGTTGTTCAGGAGGACGAACGAGTGCGGGGAGCGAGCGACGATTTTGCTCTCTCTGTCGTCGTCGCGTTCGGGGAGCGCACAGAAGGGACAGCGGTCGTCGTCCGGGTCGTCGGCGTCGGCCGCGTCTTGGTCGTCGTCGCGGGCGACCCACTCGATGCGCCACGGGGCGAACAGTTGGTCCATGGCGGCCCAACGGGACCGGACGTGCAAGCCGTTTCGGTCTCGGAGCGGTCGGTGTCGACCTCGATGCCGACCCCGACTTCGTCCGATTACCGCGTGAGGTTCTCGTAGCCGTCTTCGGTGACGATGATGGTGTCTTCGGCCTGTCCGACCAGCGCGCCCTCCTCTTCTTTCAGGACGGGGTAGCCGCGCAGGATGCCCTGCTGTTCGAGCCGGCGGATGGCCATCTCGGAGCGGCCGCCCTCGAACCAGCGACCCGCGAAGGGGAGCAGTTTGTACTTCTCGCGCACCTCGTCGAGCAGTTTGCGCGACATGCGGTCGCGGACCGAGCGGTCGTTGACGAGGCTGTAAATCTCGTTTTTCGAGCCCTCGGTGACCTTGCCGGAGCCGTCGGTGGCGAACGGTTCGATGGCGATTACGTCGCCGACTTCGAGTTCGACGCCGCGCTCTGCGCCGCGGTTCGGGATGGTCGGGTCGGTGTGGGCGTCCCACTGTTCGACGCCGTGGCCCGAGAGGTTGAGGACGGGCGTGTAGCCGTAGCCGCGAATCACGTCCTCGATTTCCGCGCCGATTTTCCCGGTGTGCGCGCCCGCTTCGACCATGTCGAGGGCGGCGTCGAGCGCCTCCTCGGCGGACTCGACGAGTTCGTCGTTGCCCGAGAGGTCGACGGTCACGGCGGAGTCGGCGATGTAGCCGTCGACGTGGACGCCGACGTCGAGACAGACCATGTCCTCGCCGAACACGGTGTCGTCGTCGCGGCCGGGGCTGGCGTGCGAGGCCTCCTCGTTGACGCTGATGTTGACCGGGAAGGCGCAGCCGTCGGCGAGTTCGCGGATGCGACCTTCGGCGTACTCGGCGACTTCGAGGTGGGTGACGCCGGGTTCGACCATCTCGGCCGACTCGTCCAGCACCGTGCGCAGGACCTCCCCTGCCTCTCGATACTTCTCGACCGTCTCGTCGTCGAGGGGTCCGATGCTCATGGCCGCGACTTCGCGGCCGCGCCGGAAAGCGATTGCGGGATGGCCGGCGACTGAGCGCGGGCCGCCGCAGCCGACTCGGATACCGTGCGAGACAAACGCTCCCACGTCTATATAGCACAACATTCCGAAACTAGCAACCCTTTCTTAGGCAGGGATGTTCTGGAATAGGAGAGAACGTTTCCAATGAGTGTCCCATCCTTCCACCCCGACGTCGCCGAGCAACACCTTCGAGTCGACATCGACGACTGGGACGACGTGTACGTCGTCGGCGACGTACACGGGTGTCTGCCGGCGCTCGAACGCCTCGTCGACCGGCTCGACCCGTCCGAGGACGACCTCGTCGTCTTCGTCGGCGACCTCGTGCGGAAGGGGCCGGACAGCAAGGGCGTCGTGGACTACGTCCGCGAGCGCGACAACTTCCTGACCGTCCGCGGCAACAACGAGGAGAAACTCATCCGCGGCACGAAGGAGATAGACGCGCTGACCGACGACGACCTCGAGTGGATTTCGAACCTCCCGGTCGCTATCACGTGGGACGGGGCCATCGTCGTCCACGGCGGCATCCACCCCGAAAAGCCGCTCGACGAACACGACGTGGACGAACTCGAAAACACCCGGGCGATGAACCCCGGCGACAGCTACGACGGCCCGTTCTGGTTCGAGCACTACGAGGGCCCCGAGCGCGTCTTCTTCGGCCACACCGTCATGGCCCACCCCGCCGTCTTCGAGCACGCGATGGGGCTCGACACGGGCGCGGTCTACGGCGGCGCGCTCACCGCCTACGACCTCCGCGCCGACGAACTCGTCGCCGTCGAGTCCGATGTCACCCACGAGTCCCGCAAGGACTCGAAGATTCTCGAACCGCGCCAGCCCGCGCTGGTCTGAGCCGCGCCGAGTCGGAGGCGGCGAACTAAAGGTCGCCGCCGAACCATCTCCTCTCAGCACATGTCCGACGACGAGGCTCGCAGCGGCGACTCGCAGGCCCGGCAGGACAGTCAGACGACCGCGCCGGTCCGCGTCCGCGAGCGCGGAGACGGCGAGTCCACTCCAGCCGACGCCGACCTCACTGACCCCGCGCTGTACCTCAACCGCGAACTCAGCGAACTCGCCTTCCACGAGCGCGTCCTCCACGAGGCGGTCGACGACCGCAACCCGCTTTTCGAGCGCGTCAAGTTCCTCTCGATTCTCACCTCGAACCTCGACGAGTTCTTCATGAAGCGCGTCGGCGGCCTGAAACAGCAGATGGCCGCCGGCGTGAGCGAACTGTCGCCCGACGGTCGGACGCCGAGCCGACAGTGGTCGCTCGTCCTCGACCGCGCTCGCGACCTGCTCGACCGGCAGTCGGCCTGCTTTCACGACCTCGTCCGTCCCGCGCTCGCCGACGCGGGCATCGAAATCGTCGGCTACGACGACCTCGCGCCCGACGAGCGGGCGGCGCTCCGCGACTACTTCGAGGCGTCGGTCCTGCCGACGCTCACGCCCCTGACGTTCGACCCGGCGCACCCGTTCCCGTTCATCTCGAACCTCTCGCTGTCGCTCGCGGTCCGAACGACCGAGGGCGACGACGAGCCGACGAAGTTCTCGCGGGTCAAGGTCCCCGGCAACCGCCCGCGACTCGTCAACGTCGACGAGCGCGTCGGCGACGCAAACGAGGCGACCGACGCCGATGCCTCCACCTCCGAATCCGCCGGCTCAGCCGCCCCCGTCAGGTTCGTCCCGCTCGTGGCCGTCATCGAGCGCAACATCGACCTGTTGTTCCCGAACGTCGAGGTCATCGACACCTCCGCGTTCAGGGTGACGCGGAACGCCGAAGTCCGCCGGAACGAGGAGGTCGCCGAGGGCCTCATCGCCACGATAGAGGACGTGCTCCGCCAGCGCCGGTTCGCAACGGTCGTTCGGCTGGAAGTCCAGTCGGGCACGCCCGAGGCGGTCCGCGACCTGCTCGCGGAACAACTCGACGTGGACGACCCCGAGGTGTTCGAGCGCGACCTACCGCTGGACTACGGGGCGCTCACGTCGCTTTTCGACCTCGACCGCCCGGAGCTCGAAGTCCAGCCGTGGACGCCGCAGCCCCACCCGCGGTTCGCCGGGCGCTCCGCCGACGACCCCGAGTCGGTGTTCGCCGAAATCGCCCGGAAGGACGTGCTCGTCCACCACCCGTACCACTCGTTTACGGGCACGGTGGGAACGTTCCTCGCGGCCGCCGCGGCCGACCCGGACGTGCTGGCCATCAAAGCCACCATCTACCGGACCGCGCCGGACTCCGAGGTCATCGAGACGCTCATCGAGGCCGCGAAGAACGGCAAGCAGGTCGCGGTGATGGTCGAACTCAAAGCGCGGTTCGACGAGGAGAACAACCTCCGGTGGGTCCGCCGCCTCGAAGAGGAGGGCATCCACGTCGCCTACGGCACTATCGGGCTGAAGACCCACTCGAAGACGGCGCTCGTCGTCCGCGAGGAGGACGACGAGGTGCGACTGTACTCCCACGTCGCCACCGGGAACTACCACTCCCAGACGGCGAAGCTCTACACCGACCTCGGGCTGTTCACGGCCGACCCCGACATCGGTCACGACCTCGTTCGCCTGTTCAACTTCTTCACCGGCCACTCGCGCCAGGAGACCTACCGGAAACTGCTGGTCGCGCCGACGAGTCTCCGCGAGGAGATGACCCGACTCGTCCGCCGGGAGGCCGACCACGCCCGCGCCGGCCGCGACGCCCGCATCGTCGCCAAGATGAACTCCCTCGAGGACCCCGCGATGGTCCGCGAACTCTACGAGGCGTCGATGGCGGGCGTCGATATCGACCTCGTGGTCCGGGGAATCTGCCGGCTCAGGCCCGGCATCGATGGGCTCTCGGAGAACGTCTCGGTGTCGAGCGTCGTCGGTCGGTTCCTCGAACACTCGCGTATCTTCTACTTCGAAAACGCGGGCGACCCCGACTACTACGTCGGCTCTGCCGACTGGATGACGCGCAATCTCGACCGCCGGGTCGAGGCCGTCGCGCCCGTCGAAGACCCGGAACACCGCGCCGAACTCGACGCCGTCCTCGACGCGCTCCTGTCGGACAACCGCCGGCGCTGGGTGATGGACGCCGACGGTCGGTACCAGCAACTACGCCCGACAGACGACGCACAGGAAGTCGAGGCGCATACTGTCCTGATGAACCGGGCGCTGGCGGAGACCCACCGGTCGAAGAACGGCGACCACGAGTCGTAGCGTGCCCGACACGACTGGCCCGCACGTTTAGTTGGACAGAAGACATATTGTGGTCCACGTTGCAGACGAGTCTATGGACTCTCCTCACCACCGAAGACGTATCCTCCAGCGTACCGGCATCGTTCTCGTCTTCGGAATCGGTCTCGCAGGATGTCTCGCCGACACACCGACTGGTGATGGCTCACCCACCACGACTCACCCCGAGACGACCGATGACCAGACGGCAACACCGGAATCTGAAACTGCAGTTCCACTCACCGAAGTTTCAGACGAGGACGCCAAAGCCCGAGCGCTCGCCGCCGAAGAAGCCTATCTCGAAACCCGTTTGCAGAACGCCACCTGTCTCCTGAGTTGGGGAACGACACCGACGACGGCGAGCAAAGAAGCGATGGTCGTCGAACGCTCTGCTGACGGCGTCGTCGTCGACGTGACGCATCCGTACTGGTACGGCAAAGAAGGCGAAGAAGCGGACTCGTCCTCGGAGGCGCTCTACCTCGTGACCGAGACGGATGTCGAACGCACCAGCGGTGACGACGTCTCTCCCTGTTGACCCGAACAGCGTACCGCCGAAAAATAGCCGTCGTCAGGCGCTCGGTTGCACCCGCGCGAGCACGTCGCCGCGGTCGAAGTCGCCGCCCTCGGCGACGAGTATCTCCGTGACCGTCCCCGTCGTCGGCGCGGCCACGTCGATGCTCACCTTCTCGACCTGTATCTCGCAGAGCGTCTCTCCCTCGTCGACCGCCGACCCCTCGCGGACGAACCAGTTGGCGAGGTAGCCCTCGGCCACGTCGTCGGCGTCGTCGGGCCACGAGTCCGCCGAGTTCACGTCGAGGGCGTCGCTCATCGTCCGCCTCCGTTCCCGTCTCTGCCTCCGTCCCCGTCTGTTTCGGGCGCTCGTCTCATTCGTGGAGTTCGCGGACGGCCGCCGCGATATCGTCGGTGCCGGGGTTGACCTCGTCTTCCAGCGAGCGGGCGTAGGGAATCGGCACGTCGGGGATGGCGAGGCGCTTGACGGCCGAGAGGTCGTCCAGCGCGCCCTCGGCGGCCCGCGCGATGATTTCCCCCGTCACGCCGAACGACTGGTAGTCTTCGTCCACGACGAGGAGTTTCCCGGTCTTGCGGACCGAGTCGAGCACCGTCTCGGTGTCGAGCGGCACGAGCGTCCGGAGGTCGATGACCTCGGCGTCGATGCCGTCGTCGTCGAGCTGTTCCGCGGCCTCCATCGCCCGGTGGACGTGCAGGCCGAGGGTGACCACGGTCACGTCGTCGCCGGGGCGCTTCACGTCGGCCTCGCCGAACGGAATCGTGTAGTCGTCCTTGGGAACCCCGGTCTTCGGGCCCGAGGGCGAGGGCATCCAACCGAGGCCCATGAGGCGCTTGTGGAACATGTAGACGACCGGGTCGTCGTCGCGGATGGCGCTGTGCATCAGGCCCTTGGCGTCGTAGGCCGTCGAGGGGACGACGACTTTCATCCCCGGCAGGTGGGCGAAGGTCCCGTAGAGCGTCTGGGAGTGCTGGCCGGCGTCGTTGTAAGTTCCGCCGACGGCCGTGGTCAGCACCATCGGGACCGAAAAGGACCCGCCGCTCATGTAGGTGTTCTTCGCCATGTTGTTGTAGATCTGGTCCATGGCGACGCCGAAGAAGTCGACGAACATCAGTTCGGCAATCGGGCGCATGCCGGCCTGTGCGGCCCCGACGGCCGCGCCGAGGTAGGCCGTCTCGCTGATGGGCACGTCCATCACGCGGTCGCGGCCGAACTCGTCCAAGAGGCCGGTCGTACTGGAGAAGATGCCGCCGTAGTCGGCGACGTCCTCGCCCATGTAGAACACCTCCTCGTTCTCGCGCATCTCCCACGCGATGGCCTCGACCATCGCCCTGCTCATGGTCAGTTCGCGGTCCGTCTCGGTCGCTTCCGTGTAGTCTCGTGACTCGGTCGCCATCAGTTGTCACCTCCCGTCTCGCCGGCGTCGTCCGGCGCGTCTGTCGCGCTCCCGCCGTCCGTCGCCGCCTGCGCCGGCGGGTTCGTAAACACGTTCTCGTACGCCTCCTCCGGGGCCGGTTCGGGCTGCTCTTTGGCCCACGAAATCGCCTCCTCGACCCGCTCGTGGGCGCGCTCTCGAATTTCGTCGAGTTCGTCGTCGGTCACGCCGTGCGAGCGGAGGTCCTCGGCGAGTCGCTCGATGGAGTCGCGCTGCTTCGCGCGGTCGATGTCGGCCTCCGGTCGATAGGCTTCGGCGTCGCCCATGAAGTGGCCCATCCGGCGGTGGACCTGTACCTCGATGAGCGTCGGCCCGTTGCCGTCGCGGGCGCGCATCACGGCCTCGCCCGCGGCCTCGTAGACCGCCGTGGCGTCGTCGGAGTCGATTCGGACGCCGGGCAGGTCGAAGCCGGCGGCGCGCTGTGCGCCGTTCTGCACGTCGGTCACGCGGTCTTTCGGCATGCTGATGGCCCAGTCGTTGTCCTCGACGACGAAGACGACCGGGAGGTCGTGGACCGCCGCGAGGTTCAGCGATTCGAGGAAGCCGCCCTGGTCGATAGCGCCCTCCCCGAGGAAGGCGACGGCCACGGCGTCGGTGTTCCGCTTTTTCGCCGCCATCGCCGCGCCGACCGCCGGCGGACAGCCCTGCGCGATGATGCCCGAGCACGCGAAGTTCACGTCGGGGTCGAACAGGTGCATGTGCCCGCCCTTCCCGCGGCAGAGCCCCGTCTTCCGGCCGAAAATCTCGGCGGTCATGCGCTTGAGGTCGACGCCCTTCGCGATGGCGATGTGGTGCGGTCGGTGCGGCGCGGTCACCGTGTCGTCGTCACGGAGGTGCATGCAGACGCCCGCTCCGGACGCCTCGTGGCCGGCCGCGAGGTGGAGTTCGCCGGGAATCGGCCCCGCCGAGATGTCGAACGCCGGCTGCTTGCCGACGAGGTACTCGTCCACCAGTCGCTCCTCGTAGTGCCGAGCGGTCACCATCTGCTCGTACATCGTCTGTAGGTCGGTAACACTCACCATAGTTGGCGTGCGGGTGTACTCCCGAGTATCTATTAACATTAATTGTGTAAGTCATGACCATCAGAACGAACGGACTGCGGATTCACGCGAAGCGACGGGTCGAGACAGGTCTAAGCCCGGTTCGAGCGTATTGTCTCGTATGAACGACACGACGACGAACCTCGTCTCGATACCCGTCGGCGACGCGGTGCTGGAGGGCGACCTCCGCGTTCCGTCCGGGGCGTCGGGGCTCGTGGTGTTCGCCCACGGCAGCGGCAGCAGTCGGAAGAGCCCGCGGAACAACTTCGTCGCCGAGGTCATCCGCGACCGCGGGCTCGGGACGCTCCTTTTCGACCTGCTCACGGAGGCGGAAGACGAGACGTACGAGACGCGGTTCGACATCTCGCTTCTGACCGAGCGACTGCTCGGCGCGACCGAGTGGCTCCGCGGCCGCGACGACGTCGCGGCCCTCGACTACGGCTACTTCGGGTCGAGCACCGGCGCAGCGGCGGCGGTCCTCGCGGCGGCCGACCTCGGCGACGACGCCGGCGCGGTCGTCTCTCGCGGCGGGCGCGTCGACCTCGCGGAGTCGCGGCTCGGCGACGTGACGGCACCGACGCTGTTCGTCGTCGGCGGTGCCGACGAGCCGGTTTTGAGCCTGAACCGCGACGCGTTCGCCCGACTGGACTGCGAGAAGTCGTTGGAGGTCGTCGCCGGCGCGGGCCACCTGTTCGAGGGGCCGGACGAACTGGACGAGGTGGCCGACCTCGCCGCCGACTGGTTCGAGAGCCACCTCGGCTGAGGGCGTCGCCTGCGGTCGCCGGCGACCGCGGAGCGGGGGGTCGGGACGGTCAGCGCGAGAACTTGCGGTCCTTCGCGGGGTCTTCGACGACGACCCACCAGCGGACGTCCTCCTTCGGGTGGCGGCGCTCGACGTGTTCGTCGAGTCGCCCCCGGAGTCGAAACCGCGGCCGCAGCGGTTGCAGCGGTGGCGTCTGTTGGTCGTGGGTACGGATACGTCGTAGATGATACTCGACACACATGGGTGGCCGCTTCCGACGCGACCGAACTGTTGTAGACGGCCTGAACCGGTACGTTTAGAACGGTTTATTCGAAAAACACCGCTCAATGACAGAACCCGAGTCGACGGAGCTCGACGAATCCGTTCGCGAGGCCGTCGAACGGTCACGAAGCGGCGCGCCGGCGGTCGGTTCGGTGGTTCGCGACCGGTTTTCGTCCGACGAGGTGTTCCAGCGCATCGTCGCGGCCGCGGACGAGGAGATAACCTCCGGGGCGCGGGAACTGTTCTTCAGCGCCCTCGCCGCGGGCTTCGCGATTACGATCACGTTCCTCCTCTACGTCTCGATGAAGGCGTCCACCGGCGGCGACCCGGTGTTAAGTGCGATGCTCTACCCGCTCGGGTTCATCTACATCATCATCGGGGGCTATCAGCTCTACACCGAGAACACGCTCCCGCCGGTCGCGTTGACGCTGGAGCGGTTGGCCAGTATCCCCGCGCTCTTGCGTAACTGGGTCGTCGTCCTCGCGGGGAACCTCTTCGGCGGGACGCTCGGTGCGGCCGCTCTCGCCTTCGGCGGCGTCCTCTCGCCGGAAGCCGCGAACGCGGCGCTCGAACTCGCTCAGAAGGGCGTCGAGACGCCATGGTGGAGTCTCTTCTTCAAGGCCGCGTTCGCCGGCCTCATCGTCGCCGGCGTCGTCTGGGTCACCTTCGCCGCCCGCGACACCATCTCTCGTCTCGTCGTCGTCTACCTCGCGTTCCTCGCGGTCCCGCTGGGTGGCCTCTTCCACGTCGTCGTCTCCTACACCGAGATGGTCTACCTCGTGATGAACGGCCAGCTGGCGTTCCTCGTCGGCCTGACCGAGTTCGTCGTCCCCGTCCTGTTGGGCAACACCTTCGGCGGCGTCGTCCTCGTCACCGTCGTCAACTACTTCCAGACGACGGAAAACCGGTTGGAATCCGCTCGCTTCGAGGGGGCGAAACGGCAGCTCTCGATTCGCGAGTGGGTGCTGGGTGGACTCGCGGGACGGTCGTACGTCCCGCTCATCGAGACCGAAGAGGGAACCGAAGACCACCCGGACTCCTACCGGGTCGTCGTCCCCATCGCGAACCCGCGGACCGAGTCGCACGTCGTCGAACTCGCCTGCGCGCTCGCGAAGTCGAAAGAGGACGCCATCGTCGACATCGTCCACGTGGTGCAGGTCCCCTCGCGCGTCTCGCAACGCTACGGTGCCGCACAGAACCAGCGGATTATCGCACACTCCAACGAGCAGCTCGAAGACGCCCGCGAACGCGCTGCCGGCTACGATATCGAAGCCCGCACGTCGACCGTCGTCTCACACCGCTCGTTCGAGGAGATATTCACCGTCGCCCGCCGCAAAGACGCGGACCTCGTCGTCATGGGCTGGAGCAACGACCGAATCTGGGCGGGAGGACGTGCAGAGCGGACGATGAGCGAGTTGACGAGTCGCCTGCCCTGCGACTTCCTCGTCCTCAACGACCGGAACTACGACACCAGCCGACTCCTCTTGCCGACGGTCGATAGCGCCCACTCGGCGCTGAGCGCCGAGGTCGCGAAGTCCCTCCACTCGACCGTCGGGTCGGAGGTGACGCTCCTTCACGTCGTCGACGGCCCGGACGACCGCGAACGGGGCGAGGCGTTCCTCTCCGACTGGGCGACCGAACACGGCCTGCAGGACGCGGCGCGAATCGTCGACGACTCCGGCGACATCGAACGAGCCATCGCCGACCGGGCCGACAGCCACTCGATGGTGCTGATGGGAGCGACCGAACAGGGCCTTCTCACTCGACTCCTGACCGACTCGCTGCACCTCGACGTGGTCAACGACACCGACCACGCGGTTCTCCTGGTGGAGCGCGCCACCGACCGAAGCCTCAGACAGCGTCTGTTCGGACGCTGAGGCGGTCGGCTACTCTCCTCGCGGCCGTTCGCTCTCTGCCACTCAGTAGCGTCGGCATTCGAACTGGTCGCCGGCGACCGCGCCGTTTTTGTAACCGTAGGAGAGACAAATGCGTATGAGCTCAGACGCCGACCAGGCGATAACGGTCTACTCGGACTACGTGTGTCCCTTCTGCTACCTCGGGAGGCAGTCCC
Source organism: Haloferax gibbonsii (assembly GCF_001190965.1). Lineage (NCBI taxonomy): Archaea > Methanobacteriati > Methanobacteriota > Halobacteria > Halobacteriales > Haloferacaceae > Haloferax > Haloferax gibbonsii. Next base: position 2,545,810 of record NZ_CP011947.1, on the reverse strand, counting down.
TGTCGCAGTACCAAGAGACGAGAGACGAGGAACTCGACATCGACTGGCATCCGTTCGACCTGCGGAGTCAGAAGCGTCGCCCCGACGGAAGCATCGACTTCTCGGTCGACGACGGAAAAGACGAAGACTACTACGAGCAGGCGAAGCAGGGAGTCCGCCGGTTACAAGAGCGGTACGGCGTCGAGATGAACCTGGAACTCGGGACCGACGTGGACTCGCTTCCGGCGCAGGTCGTCTCGTACTACCTGAAGGGACACGCCGACTACGAGACGTGGCTCGCGTTCGACGAGTCGGTCTTCGAGGCGCTCTGGCAGGACGGCAAAGACATCGGCGACGAGGCGGTACTCGTCGAACTCGCCGAATCGGTGGGCGTCGACGGCGAGGAAGTCACGTCCGCGCTCGGCGACGAAACGCTTCGGAGCGAGGTGCGCGAACGATTCAGCGAGGCCCAGCAACACGGCGTCACCGGCGTCCCAACGTTCGCGTACGAGGGCTACGCCGCGAGAGGTGCGGTTCCGCCGGAACAGCTAGAGCGACTCGTCGAGGGCGTGTAGGGCCGGACGAGCGACCAACGAGACCGACAGCGCTCGAAGGGTCGTCGCACCCGCCGGCGAGTCGGTTCACCCGGCGGTGTTCGTTTCGAGCATCCGACGGAGCGCGACTTCCATCTCCTCGAACTCCGAGAGTTCGAGTTCGTCGGTAGTGACGATGACGCCGCGGTCTCCGGCGACGACGCGGCCGACGAACCCGGCAGAGAAGACGCGAAGGGTGAACTCGTACTCGCCGAACTCCGGACGCTCGCCGTTCCTGCCGGCGTTGTAGGTTTCCTGCGGTCCGAACCCGGTGCGCTCGCTCTCGACGAGTTCGGATTTGGCCGCGCGCGCCGCGGCCTCGTCGCCGCCGTAGAGGTCCCGCCGGACGTACAGCACGTCGAAGTCGTCGCGGGTGAAGTGGACGACGCTTCGGAGAGCGTCCCCGAGGGTCGTTCGGCAGGTGGAGACGAGGGCGTCGGCGACGCTCCCGGTGATTGTCGGCGTTGATTCGGTCACGGGGGTAGATAGCACGCCACAGTATTTGGCCGTCTCGCCTCTCCCACCACCCGGTCGCCGCGCCGCTCGGCCCGGCGCGGTTCAGGCCAGTCGGAACCGCGTGTCGGTGAGTTCCTCCGAGACCTCCCAGAGCCGTGCGGCAGTCTCCGGGTCTCTGGCGCGGTCGCTCGACTCCGCGATGCCGGGGGTGCCGCGCATGCCGAACAGCCCCTGCGGGCCGACGTACTCCCCGCTTTCGACGGCTGGCGAGGTTGCGGCGTACAGGAGCGGGAGCGCGCCCATCTCGGCCGACTGGGCGAATATCGCGTTGCCGAGTTTGCTCATCCAGTACCGGAGCGTCGACCCGGACGCCTCGGGGCCGCGGAACTGGAGGTTCGTGTCGGCGTAGCCGGGATGTGCGCCCACGCTCAGCACGTCGTCGATGCCCGCGGCGGTCAGCCGGCGGTCGAGTTCGAACGCGAAAAGCAGGTTCGCGAGCTTGCTCTGGGCGTAGGCGTCCCACTCGTCGTAGTCGCGTTCGCCCTGCAGGTCGTCGAAGTCCATCCGGCCGCGCTCGTGGAGGCCGCTCGACATCGTGACGAGCCGCGTCTCGCCGGGCGTGTCGCGGAGCGTCGGAAACAGGCGGGCGCTCAGGACGAAGTGACCGAGGTGGTTCACGCCGAACTGCGTCTCGAAGCCCTGTGCGGTCTCCCGCCGGGGAATCGCCATCACGCCGGCGTTGTTGCAGAGGGCGTGTAACGCCCCGTGCTCGGCGGCGAACTCGTCGGCGAACCCCCGGACTGAGTCGAGGTCGGCGAGGTCGAGTTCCGAGAGAGTCAGCGAGGCCGCCGGCACCGAGTCGCGGACGTCGGCCATGGCGTCCTCGCCGCGGTCGAGGCTCCGGCAGGCCATGACGACGTGCGCGCCCTTCTCTGCGAACATGCGCGTCGCCTCGAAGCCGAGGCCGCTGTTCGCGCCGGTGACGACGACGGTCTTCCCCGAGAGGTCGGGGGCGTCGGCCGCGGTCCAATCGCTCATGGGGAACTCCAAGGACCGAACCGAGTAAACCGTGGCGGCGACCGCCGGCGCGGCCGGACGAACGGTCGTAGACGCCCGATTGGGACTACTTCGACGCGGTGCTGGTCTGCATCCCGTCGGAGTTGTACGCCGAGCCGAAGCCCTCGTCGTCGAGGAGGATGATGCCCGCCGACGACCCGGTGAGTTCGCCGAACTCCTCGATGGCGAGGTCGGCCGCGGTCTGGGCGTCGCAGCCGCGTTCGAGGTGGCCGACAGCGCGACGTGCGAGCGTCACGCGCGCGATGTCTTCTCCCGCTCCCGTGGTCGACGCGCCGCCCGCGGGGGAGGCGTAGAAACCCGAGCCGATTTGGGGTACGTCGCCGACACGGCCGGCGAGGGCGAACCAGCGGCCGCCGGTCGAGGTCGCGGAGGCGAACGTCTCGCCGTCGGTGGCGACCGCGCCGACCGTGTCGTGACCGGGAAGGCGAACATCGTGAGCCGAGCGGTCACTGCTTGCTGAGGTCTCCTCGCGGGCCGGCAGGTAGCCGTCACCCGCCTCGGCCGTCGGGTCACTCGTGCTGCCGCCGAAGCGGTCCGCGAGCCACGCGAGGTGTTCCGTCGGCGACCCCTCGGGCGCGTCCGCGTTCTCCCAGCGCTCGCGGGTCTCGTCGGTGAAGAGATCGACGCCGGTCTCGACGCCCGCGTCGGCGGCGAAGTCGACCGCCGGCTCGCCCGTCAGGAGGACGTGCGGGGTGTCTTCGAGGACCGCCCGCGCGACGGAGACGGCGTGTTCGACGCCCTCCATGCCGGAGGCCGCGCCGGCGCGTCGGTCGCTCAGCATGACGCCCGCGTCGGTGCGGACGACGCCGTCGGACTGGACCGCGCCGCCGACGCCCGCGTTGAAACGGTGGTCGGATTCGAGGACGCGGACCGCGGTCTCGACCGCCGAAAGCGGGTCGGGTTCGCTCGCGCCCGCGTCGGCCGCGTCGTCCAAGACGGCCTGTCTGGGTTCCGGTTCGCCGGGGATACCGCCGGCACCGCCGTGGAGGATAATTCGCATACGAGGGTGTCTTCGGAGCGTGGTCCTAAACGTATCGACCGATGAATGGAGCGATACTTGCACTTCGCCGTCGATAACGGCAGGACTTTTACACCGCACTGGAAAACCCAAATTGTTCATGAGCTACGACCAGATTGAGGTTCCGGACGACGGCGAGAAGATCACGGTCGACGAGGAGACGGGCGAGCTCTCCGTCCCCGACAACCCGATTATTCCGATCATCCACGGCGACGGAATCGGAACGGACGTCGGCCCCGCCGCACAGAAGGTCCTCGACGCCGCCGCCGAGGCGACCGGCCGCTCTGTCTCTTGGATGCGCGTCTACGCCGGTTCGTCCGCCCGCGACAAGTACGACGAGAACCTCCCGGAGGACACGGTAAGCGCCATCCGCAACCACCGCGTCGCAATCAAGGGCCCGCTCACGACGCCCGTCGGTGCCGGCTTCCGCTCGCTCAACGTCGCGCTCCGCAAGAAGCTCGACCTCTACGCGAACGTCCGCCCGACCTACCACCTCGACGGCGTCCCGTCGCCCGTGAAGAACCCCTCGGCGATGGACATGGTCACGTTCCGCGAGAACACCGAAGACGTGTACGCCGGCATCGAGTGGGAAGCCGGTACCGACGAGGTCCAGCAGGTCAAGGAGTTCGTCGAAGACGAGATGGGCGCGGACGGCGTCATCCACGACGGTCCCGTCGGCATCGGCATCAAGCCCATCACCGAGTTCGGGACGAAGCGACTCGTCCGCGAGGCCATCGAGTACGCCCTCGAAAACGACCGCGACTCCGTCACCCTCGTCCACAAGGGTAACATCATGAAGTTCACCGAGGGCGCGTTCCGCGACTGGGGCTACGAACTCGCCGAAGAGGAGTTCGGCGACGTCACCATCACGGAAGACGAGCTCTGGGAGGAGTACGACGGCGAGAAGCCCGAGGACAAGGTCGTCGTCAAGGACCGCATCGCCGACAACATGCTCCAGCAGCTTCTCACCCGCACCGCCGACTACGAGGTCATCGCCACGATGAACCTCAACGGCGACTACATGTCCGACGCCGCCGGCGCGCAGATCGGTGGTCTCGGCATCGCCCCCGGCGCGAACTTCGGCGAGGGTCTCTGTCTCGCAGAGCCCGTCCACGGCTCCGCGCCCAAGTACGCCGGTGAGGACAAGGTCAACCCGACCGCGATGATTCTCTCCGGCCGTCTCATGTTCGAGTACATGGGCTGGAAGGACGCCGGCAAGCTCATCCGCGACGCCGTCGAGAAGACCATCTCGGACGGCGACGTCACCTACGACCTCGAACGCCAGATCGAGGGCGGCAACAAGCTCGCCACGAGCGAGTACGCCGACAAGGTCGTCGAGAACATCAACGAACTCGCGTAAACGAACACACCACTTCTCTCTCGCGGCATCGACGCCGCAGTTCTTTCGCGCCGACTACAGTCGATTCGGGTCCCGCCAGCGCTGAATCCGGTTCCACAGGGGCCTGACGAACCCGAAGACGACCGCGCCGGCGGTGTCGGCGACGATGTCGACGCCCGTGTCCTCCAAGTAGACAGAGCGGGGCCACTCGACCCAGAAGCTAGTGAACAGGCGCTCGTACACCTCGAACCACGTGCCGATGGCGGCGACCGCCATCGGGAGGACGACGAGGAGCGCGACCCGCGAGTGGAGCAGGCGGGGGTTGAGGACGTAGAGGACCGCCGCGACGCCGAACCCGGAGGCGGCGTGGACGAGGATGTCCCACCACCAGATGCGGGTGTAGAGAAACAGCGCCATGCTGGTGAAGTGCGTCGCGGTGACGACGCTCCCGAACACCGCGACGGCGGCCATCTCTCGGGGGCGTTCTTCCCACCCGGCCAGCACCATCTCGTCCCAGGTGCGCCTCAGCATGCGCGGGGGGATGCGCGAGTCGCGCCGAGTACGGTGAGGAGGGTCGGTGCCGGGCCTGCTGCGAGCGGAAGCATAGACGAGAGATAGGACATCATCGATATGTACGTTATCCCGACGGAGCAACACGTTTGGGGTTAAATTAACCCTCCCGACGGGAGCATCGCGTCCGGAGTCAGCGGTCCGATGAGGAGTCGTCGTCCGCCTTCTCGCCGCCGTCTGAGCGGAGGTGACCGGAGGAGGGCGGCGAGTCGCCGCGGGGGCTATCCGCCCGCGTCCGCGACCTGAGGACGCCCTCGACGAGGGCGAAAAAGCCGAGGCCGCCGACCACGTCGACCACGAGGTCTATCGCGGTGTCCTCGACGTAGTAGGCCATCGACCAGCCCCACCAGAAGTCCTTGAACAGGTACTCGTACACCTCGAACCCCGCGCCGATGGCGAGGATGATGCCACCGACGACCACCGGGGCGCGAGCGCCCCGGAAGGTCCGGGGGAACACGAGGAACAACACGCCCGCGACGCCGAAGCCCGAGAGCGAGTGGGTGAGCACGTCCCACCACCAGATACGCGTGTAGATGTCGTAGGCGAGCCCGCCGAAGTGGAGCGCGCTGACGACCGCCGCCCAGACGCCGACGAACACCCACAGCCACGGCTCGCGTGCGAGCTTCGAGTGACTCATGGTCGCCCGCTGCTCGGCGGGGTATCCGGGGTGTTCGGCGCGCCGGGCGCTATCCATGGAGGAAGTACGCGGGGGAGGGGCATAGTTAGGGACTACCGTCTACCGGATGGTGACACCGGACTGATAAATGCTTTCTCCTCATGTGTTTCGAACGAAACGTTCCGTGACTCGTTCGAGAGACCCCACCCCGGCGGCCCGTAAGAGAGGTTCTAACGGGGGGTCGCACTCGGCGTCAGTCTAGCCACGGCGGATTCTCCCGCGGCGGCGAGAACACGTCGATGCCGACGACGGTCTCGTCGCCGCGGTTCTCCGCACCGTGGAGTTCGCCGCCCGCGAGCGAGTAGGCGTCGCCGGGACCGACGGCGACTTCCTCGCCCTCGTCGCCGACGAGGAACGTCAGTTCGCCGGCGACGATGTAGCCGACCTGCTCGTGCGGGTGGTCGTGAACCGGGACGGCCGCGCCGGGTTCGATGCGGAAGTGCTGGACGTTCATCTTCTCCCCGCCCGCGAGGAGCGAGAGGGAGACGCCGTCGGCCGCCTCGGCGGACGGCGCGTCGTCGAGTGAAACTCGGTCCATGGTGGCAAGCCACAGGGAACGGGGATAAATCCGCCGGGGAGGCGCGGCGGGGGTCGTCACCCGCGAGGGGCCCGCGGTCGCTCCCGCTCCCGAACGTTCAAATCCGACGCCGCGGAACATCGGCGTATGTACGCGGTCGTAGGGTGTACGGACTGCGCGAACATGTGGCTGCTTTCGGACCCCGACGGGTCGAAGACGGCGACGTGTCCGCGGTGCGGCAGGCGACACCAGACGAAGAAGCTCCGGCGCTTCTTCGAGTCCGACGACAGGGACGCCGCGCGGCAGGCGCGCTCGGCGCTGTTGGCGAAGAAACACGGCGACAGCGAGGCGTTCGCGCAGGTCGAACACGTCTCGGAACTCGACCGGCGGGTCGAGGAGTCGGGCGTCGACGACCGCGAGTACCTCGAGGGCTCGGGGCTCGACGCCGACGAGGTGTTCGAGGCGGGCGAGGCCGCCTCTCGCGGTCGGAACTCGTCGTCGGGGTCGCCCGACCGCCTGACGGTCGTTCGCGAGGCGGTTCGGGACGGCGACCGGCCGACCGAGGAGGAAATCGTCGCGACCGCGGTCGAACGCGGCGTCCCGGAGGACCGCGCCCGCGACCTGCTCGACAAACTCCGGCGGCGCGGCGAGGTGTCGGAGTCGCGGGGCCGACACCGACTGGTCTGAGCGTCGCGGCGGGCGACCGGTAGGAAGGGGCCGCGAGCGCGAGCACCTCAGAGCGCGCCGAGCAACTTCGCCACGGTCAGCGCGGAGGCGACGACGCCGAGGGCCAACTTCACCAACCTGAGCGCGAGCGCCAACCGCCGCGCGTCGTCGTACTCGTCGGGCGATTCGGGGTCGGTACTGCGTGTAGAGAGTGGCATGGGAGGGGATGGGGTGTGGACACGCCCGCGGGTGCTGCCCGACGGGCGCGTTTTCATCGTTTCCGCGGAAACGGAATAAACGCGAGCCACGGGTGCGGGGTGAAAGTGAAAGTGAACAGAGAGATGCGAATACGCTAGTATAGTGCGGGAGTGTGCTGAGAAAAGCAGTTCAGCTGTGTCCGGTGCCGGTGAAACTGAAACCCGGTTCGAGTTATCGACCGAGTTCGGCGTGGGCGCTGGAGAGGTGCCGCGAGGCGAGCGCCGAAAGGAGCGAGAGTTCGCCCGCGAGGGAGCCGACGGCGATGCACTCGGCGAGGGCGTCGGCGTTGGAGCCGGCGGGGTCGCCGCCGCCGCTGACGCCGAGGATGTCGAGGCCCTCGGACTGCGTCGGGAGCTTCGTGCCGCCGCCGACGGTGCCGACTTCGAGGGAGGCGATGGAGACCGAGACGTAGAGGTCGCCGTCCTGCACCTCGGCGGTCGTGATGGCGTTCGCGCCCTCGACGACCTGCGCCTCGTCCTGTCCGGTGGCGAGGAACATCGCGGCGACGACGTTGGCGACGTGGGCGTTGAAGCCGAGGCTCGCGGCCTTCGCGGAGCCGACGAGGTTCTTGCGGGTGTTGAGTTCGGCGACCGCTTCAGGCGTGGTGTGCAGGCGCTCTTCGACGACCTCGCGCGGGATGCGCACGTCGGCGGTGACGCTCCGGCCGCGGCCCTCGACGGCGTTGATTGCGGCGGGCTTCTTGTCGGTACAGAGGTTGCCCGAGAGGGCGACGAGCGAGGCGCTCGTCTCTTCTTCGACGACGCCGGAGGCGGCCTCGGTGGCGATGGTGGCCATGTTCATCCCCATCGCGTCCTTGGTGTCGTAGCGGAACCGCAGGTAGACCGAGTTGCCGACGACGTACGGCGTCACGTCGAGGAGTTCGCCGTGGTTCGTCGTCTCCTCGGCGGCTTCCTTCAGCGCCGCGAAGTTGTCGCGGGTCCACGAGACGAGCGCCTCGGCCTCGGCCACGTCGGCGACGCGGAACACGGGCGCGCGGGTCATCCCGGACTTGAGGACGCGGGCGGTCGCGCCGCCGGCGCTGTTGATGACCGAACAGCCGCGGTTGACCGACGCGAGGAGCGCGCCCTCGGTGGTCGCGAGCGGGAGGTACTTCTCGCCGGAGACGGAGCCGCCGTCGACGCTGACGGGGCCGGCGACGCCCATCGGCACCTGAATCGCGCCGACCATGTTCTCGATGGCCGACTCGGCGGCCTCGGCGGGGAAGCCGTAGTTACCAACCGCGTCGAGCGACGCGCCGGACTGCGATTCGACGAGCAGCCGGCGCGCCTCGGCGGCGGTGTCGGCGTCGGCGTGCGCTTCGAGTTCGTGGAGGCGGAGTTCGCCCTCCCGAACGCGGTCGGCGAGGGACGCGGCGTCTGTCATGCCCCGACGTTTCCCGCGCCGGCCCTAACGCGTTCCGGTTCTTTCAACGGTCGCCGTCTGTCCCCGTCCGAGACCACCCGGCCACCGCCCGGCCACCCCGCCGCCTCCCGAACCGTTTTGCCCTCCCGCGTCGGGGTCGAACGTATGACCGCGGCAGCGGACCTCGTACTGACGAACGCGGAGGTACACACGCTCGGCTCGCCCGACGAGACGCACGAAGCCGTCGCCGTCCGCGACGGCGAGGTCGTCCGCGTCGGCCGCGCGTTCGACGTGGAACTGCTCGTCGGCGTCGAGACGCGGGTCGTCGACTGCGGCGGCCGCGTCGTCCTCCCCGGCTTCATCGACGCCCACACGCACCTCCCGATGGTCGGCCGGTCGCTCGTCCACGCCGACCTCTCGGCCGCCGACTCCCCGGCGGAGGCGGTCGAACTGCTCCGCGAGCGAGCCGCCGAAGTCGAAGCCGACGATGGCGGAGCCGGCGGTGATGGGGCCAGCGGCGACGGGACCGGCGACGAGACCGACTGGGTGCTCGGCTACGGCTACGACGAGAGCACGTGGGACGAATCCAGATATCTCACCCGCGACGACCTCGACGCCGTCTCCGAGTCGCTTCCCGTGGTCGCCTTCCGCGAGGACCTCCACACCGCCGGCGTCAACTCGGTCGTCCTCGACCGCTACGCCGACGAGATGCCCGACTCGGGCGTGCAGACCGCCGGCGGAGACGCTGCTTCCGAGGGCGTCGTCGACGGCGACGCCGCCGGCGAGCCGACGGGCGTCGTGGTCGAGGGCGCGGTCGACGTGCTCCGCGAGGCGACCGAACCGGGCCGCGAGGAGATGGCGGCGCTCGTCCGCGCCGCGCAGTCGTACGCGACCGCCCGCGGGGTCACCGGCGTCCACGACATGGTCCGCGGCTCCCGCGCGCCCGAGGTCTACCGCGACCTCGACGAAGCCGGCGAACTGGACCTCCGCGTCCGAATCAACTACTGGTCGGACCACCTCGACGCGCTCCGCGAGGTCGGTCTGCGGACGAACCACGGAGGCGGGAGCCGCGGCGATCTCGTCGCCGTCGGCGCGATAAAGACGTTCACCGACGGGAGCTTCGGCGGCCGGACCGCGAAGCTCACCGAACCGTACGCGGACGCCGCGGGTGACCCCGACGCGGCCGACGACGAGACGGGCCAGTGGGTCGTCGACCCCGAAGAACTCCGGGAACTCGTCGCCGACGCGGACGGGTCGGGCTACCAGCTCACCGCGCACGCCATCGGCGACGCGGCCATCGACGCGGTTCTCGCGGCGTACGAGGAGACCGACGACCCCGGCTCGGCCCGCCACCGGGTCGAACACGTCGAACTCGCCTCCGACGAGGCCATCGAGCGCTTCGCCGAACTGGGCGTCGTCGCCTCGGTCCAGCCGAACTTCCTGAAGTGGGCCGACGAGGGCGGCCTCTACGACGCCCGCCTCGGCGAGCGACGCCTGCGGACCAACCGCTACCGCGACCTGCTCGACGCCGGGGTCGACCTCGCGTTCGGAAGCGACTGCATGCCGCTCGGGCCGCTTCTCGGCGTCGACCTCGCCACCGACCACCCGAACCCCGACCAGTCGCTCACCGTCACCGAGGCGCTCCGGGCGTACACGTCCGGCGCGGCCTACGCCGGCTTCGACGAGGACCGACTGGGAACCGTCGCGGTCGGCACCGCCGCGGACCTCGTCGTCCTCGACGAGTCGCCGTGGGAAACCGACTCGATTCGCGACGTCGCGGTCTCGATGACCGTCGTGGACGGTCGCGTCGTCTTCGAACGCGACTGAGCGAACAATCGCCATCGACGGGGGAGTACATTCGAAGAAAATTATTCTTCAACCGAGTAGACGACGTTCGCGGGTTCTGAATCCAATCAGACGAAAGTACCACCGACCAATCGGGGCTGTAGAGAATCTTTACGGGTAGGTGGCGAGTATTGAAGAAAAATATTTTTCAATAAGGTCCGATGATTGGACTTCCACCGTGGTGACCAATCGTGGTTGAATTACAGTCGGTCGGGTTCGAGTCGGAGCTCAGCCTGTTCAAATACGACACGCTCGAACAGCTTCCGGAGAGCCACCGCGACCTCGACGAGGCCGCCCGCTCCCGGCGAATCGCCGCCGCCCGCGAGGAGCTCGGCGACCGAGTCATCGTGCTCGGACACAACTACCAGCGACGCGAAATCGTCGAGCACGCGGACTTCATCGGCGACTCCTACGAACTCTCGAAGCGCGCCGCCGAGTCCGATGCCGAGTACGTCGTCTTCGCCGGCGTGACGTTCATGGCCGAGAGCGCGGACATCATCACCGACGACGACCAGACGGTGATTCTCCCGTCGATGGAGGCGTCGTGTCCGATGGCCGGGATGGCCGAGGCCGTGCAGGTCGACTCCGCGTGGGAGACGCTCGTCGAGGAGTCCGGCGGCAAGGACATCATCCCCGTGACGTACATGAACTCCTACGCAGATCTGAAGGCCTTTTGCGCCTCCCACGGCGGGCTCATCTGCACCTCCTCGAACGCCGCCGACGCCTTCGAGTGGGCCTTCGAACGGGGCGACGCCGTGCTGTTCCTGCCCGACAAGCACCTCGGGCGCAACACGGCCGACGACCTCGGCATCGACGGGGTCGTCGAGTGGGACCCGTGGGCCGGCGACGTGGCCGAGTCGATGGGCGCCGCCGGCGAGGTCGACCCCGAGATTCCCGACCTCGGCGACGCCGAGGTCATCCTCTGGGACGGCTACTGTCAGGTCCACGAGCGCTTCCGCGTCGATCACGTCGAGGAGGCGCAGGCCGACGGCGCGAAGGTCGTCGCCCACCCCGAGTGCCGCCCGAGCGTCGTCGCGGCCGCCGACGAGGTCGGCTCGACGAGCCACATCTGCGACGTCATCGAGAACGCCGACCCCGGCGAGACGTGGGCCATCGGCACCGAAGTCCACCTCGCGCGACACCTCGCGCGCTGGCACCCCGAGGTCGACGTGCGGCCGCTCTGCGGCGACGCCTGCATGGACTGCAACGCCATGCGGCAGGTCGACCCCAACTACCTGACGTGGGTGCTCGAAGAACTCGCCGCGGGCCGCGAACCCAACGTCGTCGAGGTCGCGCCCGAGGAGAAGGAACTCGCCGCGGTCGCGCTCGACCGCATGCTCGAACTATGAAGGCCGACGTGCTCGTCGTCGGCTCCGGCATCGCCGGCTGCGCCGCGGCCCTCGCCGCCGCCCGCGAGGGGGCCGACGTGCTCGTCGTCACGAAGGCGACCGAGCCCGAGGACGCCGCGTCCGACTGGGCGCAGGGCGGCATCGCCGTCACCCAGTCCGCGCCCGAGGAGTTCGCCGCCGACATCCGCCGCGCGAGCGACGACACCGCCGACCCCGAGGCGGTCGAGACGCTCGTCTCCGAGTCCCGAGCCGTCGTCGAGGACGTGCTCTTGGACACGCTCGAAGTCGAGTTCGACGCGGTGGGCGGCGGCGCCGACGGCACCGACAGCACCGACAGCACCGACGCCGCCGACTTCGACCTCGCCCGCGAGGCGGGCCACTCCAGCCGCCGCATCCTCCACGTCGACGCCAGCACCGGCGCGCACGTCCTCCGGCCGTTCCTTCAGCACCTCTCGGCCCGCGACGGCGTGCGCATCGTCGACGACGCGACGGCGCTCGACCTCCTGACCGAGGAGGGAACCGTCCGCGGCGCGACCATCCTCGCCGACGGCGAGGTCGAACCCGTGTTCGCCGGGGCGACCGTCCTCGCCACCGGCGGCATCGGCGACTGTTACGCCCGGTCGACCAACCCCGCGGGCGCGACCGGCGACGGCGTGGCGATGGCCGCGCTCGCCGGCGCGACCGTCTCGGACATGCAGTACGTCCAGTTTCACCCGACGGCGTACGACCCCCGGACTGACCCCCAGGCCGACGACGACGCGCAACCGTTCCTCGTCAGCGAAGCCGTTCGCGGCGAGGGCGCGGCCCTGCGCGACGCCGACGGCCGCCGATTCATGCCTGACGTGCACGAAGACGCCGAACTCGCCCCCCGAGACGTGGTCGCCCGCGCCGTCTCCCGCGCTCGCGACCGAACCGGCCGCGTCGTCCTCGACGTGTCCGACCTCGACTTCCGCGAGGAGTTCCCCGACCTCGCGGCGCTCTGTGACGACCGCGGCGTCGACCTCGACGCCGGCATCCCCGTCGCCCCGAGCGAGCACTTCCTCTGCGGCGGCGTCGCCGTCGACGACCGCGGCAGGACCTCGCTGTCCCGCCTGTTCGCCGCCGGCGAGTGCGCCCGCACCGGCGTCCACGGCGCGAACCGACTCGCCTCGACCAGCCTGCTCGAAGGGCTCGTCTGGGGCGTCCGCGCCGGCGAGACCGCGGCCGACCGGGGCCGCGGCGACGCCGAGGCCGTCGAGTACGCGCCGCCGCGCGACTCCGACCCGGCGCTGCCCGACGCCTTCGCCGACACGAAGTTCGACCGCCTCGGGCGGACGATGGACGAGTTCGTCGGCATCGAGCGCACCCCCGACGGGCTCGGGACCGCGCGGGCTCGGCTCCGCCGCCTGAAGGGCGAGGTCGACGCCTACGCCCGCACCCGCGTCTCGCGGTCCATCTACGAACTCCGGAACGCCTGCGTCTCGTCGCTCCTCGTCGCCCGCGCGGCCGCCGACGCGCCGTCGGCCGGCTGTCACTCGCTGGTCGACCCGGACGGAAGCGAGGAAAGCGAGGAGAGCGACGACGCCGGACGGGGGGTGACCCCGCGTGCTGACGACTGAGACCGTCGAGCGCTGGCTGGCCGAGGACGTCGGCCACCGCGACGTGACGAACGACGTGCCCGGCGACACCACCGGGCGACTCGTGGCGAAGGAGCCGGCGGTCGCCGCCGGTCTCGACGCCGCCGTCGCCGTCTTCGACTACCTCGGCGTCGAGGCCGAGCGAGCGGTCGAAGTCGGCGACGCGGTCGAAGCCGGCGACGAAGTGCTGCGAGTCGACGGCGACGCCCGGAGCGTCCTCCGCGGCGAGCGCGTCGCCGCCAACGTCGTCGGCCACGCCTCCGGGGTCGCGACCACGACTCGCGAGGCGGTCGCCGCCGCCCGCGAGGTCTCCGACTCGGTCCGGGTCGCCGCGACCCGCAAGACCACGCCCGGCCTCCGCGGCGTCGAAAAGCGCGCCGTCGTCGCCGGCGGCGGCGACACCCACCGCCTCACGCTCTCGGGGATGGTGATGGTCAAGGACAACCACGTCGCCGAACTCGGGCTTGAGGAAGCCGTCCGCCGCTTCGCCGAGCGCAAGTCGTTCGCGACGAAGCTCGAAGTCGAAGTCGAGACGCCCGAGATGGGCGAGCGCGCCGCGGCCGCCGGAGCCGACATCGTCCTGTTCGACAACCTCCCGCCCGAGGCGGTCCGCGAGGGCGTCTCCCGGCTCCCCGAGGGCGTCATCGCCGAGGCCAGCGGCGGCATCACGCCGGAGACGCTCCCCGCCTACGCCGACACCGGCGTCGACGTGGTGTCGATGGGCTGGCTCACCCACAGCGCGCCGAGTTCGGACTTCTCCTTCCGGACCGGGTGAGCCGGCCGGTCCACCCGGAGCGAAGGGAAAACCCCTTACTGCCGGTCGTCGCACTCGCGGGCAATGGGCTTCTTCGACGACCTCCGCGACCGCATCGAGGCGACAGACAGCGTCGTCTCGGTCGGCCTCGACGCCGACATCGACCGCATCCCCGACCACCTCCTCGACAAGGACCTCCCGCGGTGGGCGTTCAACCGCCGCATCATCGACGCGACTCACGAGCACGCCGCGGCGTACAAGCCGAACGCGGCGTTCTACGAGGACGAAGACGGCTGGCGCTCCCTGCGCGAGACCGTCGCCTACGCCCACGGCAAGGGCGTGCCGGTCCTGCTGGACGCCAAGCGCGCCGACATCGGTAACACGACCCGCAAGTACGCCGACCTGCTCGACGACGCCGACGCCATCACGGTCAACCCCTACATGGGCCGCGACTCCATCCAGCCGTTCCTCGCCCGCGAGGACAAGGGCGTGTTCGTCCTCTGTCGGACCTCGAACCCCGGCGGCTCCGACCTCCAGTCGCTCGAACTCGATTCGGGCGAACCCCTCTACGAGCGCGTCGCGGCGCTCTGCGACCTCTGGAACGAACACGGGAACGTCGGTCTCGTCGTCGGCGCGACCGGTCCCGACGAACTGGAACACCTCCGCGAACAGGTGCCCGACCTGCCCTTCCTCGTCCCCGGCGTGGGGGCGCAGGGCGGCGACGCCGAGGCCGCCGTCGAGTTCGGCCTCGCCGACGGCGTCGGCCTCGTGAACTCCTCGCGCGGCATTATCTTCGCCGGCGAGGACGACGGCGAGGACTTCGACAAGGCCGCCGGACAGGCGGCCAAGCGCCTCAAAAAGCGGCTGAACCAGTACCGCTGAGTCGGCGCGGGCGCTCGATTTTCGGCGGGTGACTCTTCGGCGGGTGACTCCCCGGCGAGACGTTTACCACCGTGCGCCCCTAACTGCGCTCGTGGACCGAGACCGACTCGTCATGGGGCTCGCGGCGGTGTTCGCGGGAATCACCATGCTCCTCGTCGTGTTGGCGTTCGCCTACCAACAGCTCCTGTTGCTGTTCGTCGCCGTCCCCTTCGGCGCGACGACGTACTTCATGTACGCCCACGTCAGCGGCCGCCTCGAAGAGCGGTTCCGCAGGACCCGCGTCCGCGCCGACGCCGGGCGCGGCGGGTTCGGCTTCCGGTCGGACCGGCGGCGGGGCGACCGCCGGGAGACCGGCGGCTTCGGCGCGGGTCCCCGCGACGACCCCCAAGAGGGACCGCGAACCGGTCGATTCGGCCCGAACGCCGGCCCCGGCGGCGGATTCGACGGCGGTCGGCGGAGACGGCGCGCCCGCGACGGAAGCGGGACGCGGGTCCGCCCGCCGCGGCGCGGCATGAGTCGGCAGAAAGCCCTCGAAACGCTCGGCCTCGACGACGACGCCTCCGAGGACGAGGTGAAGGCGGCCTACCGGAAGCGAGTCAAGGAGACCCATCCGGACTCGAAGACCGGCGACGAGGAGGCGTTCAAGCGCGTCAACCGCGCCTACGAGCGCCTGACCGAGTAACGCGGTTTCCTTTTCACCCGCATTCGACCGGCACGAGCCTCGACGAGCGCCCCCGCGTCGGTTCCGTCTCGATTGCGGTACGTTCTCATGGTAATCGCTACCGCGGAAAGCGTTTTCACGGTCGGTTTCCTACCCGCTTCCATGAGCGCGGATCGGGCTCTCTTGGACGAGGCCCTCGAGCGCGGTGAGGAAGAAGGCGGCAACGTCGAGTTCAAAGAACGCCTCACCCGCGCCGTTCACCTGTCCGACGGCCGGATGGAGTCGCTCGCGGCTCAGCTCCGACACCGGGTGCTCTCCGGCGACGGCGTGGCGACCTACGTGGTCGGCGTCACCGACGACGGCGGCATCGCCGGCATCCCGCCGGACGACTTCTCCGAGACCATGGACGTGCTGTCGCTTCTGGCCGAGGAGGCCGGCGCGCACATCGAAGACGTGGAGACGTGGGGCGTCGGCGACTCGGCCGAGCGCGGCCTCGTCGGCGTCGCGACCATCCGCGAGGGGGCGATGCTCGACGTGGACGACGACCACATCGTCGTCGGCACCGCGGGCCACGTCGACCACGGGAAGTCCACCCTCGTCGGTTCGCTCGTGACCGGGCAGGCCGACAACGGCAACGGCGGCACGCGGTCGTTCCTCGACGTGCAGCCCCACGAGGTCGAACGCGGGCTGTCTGCGGACCTCTCGTACGCCGTCTACGGCTTTTCCGACGACGGCCTGGTCCACATGCGAAACCCCCACCGGAAGTCCGACCGGGCGCAAATCGTTCAGGAGGCCGACCGGCTGGTCTCGTTCGTCGATACTGTGGGCCACGAGCCGTGGCTCCGGACGACGATTCGCGGCCTCGTCGGTCAGCGTCTCGACTACGGCCTGCTCGTCGTCGCCGCCGACGACGGCCCGACGCGGACGACCCGCGAACACCTCGGCATCCTGCTCGCGATGGAGCTACCGACGGTCGTCGCCATCACGAAGGTCGACGCCGTCTCCGAGGAGCGCGCCGCCGAGGTGGAACGCGAGGTCGAGCGGCTCCTCCGCGACGTGGGCCGGACGCCCCTGAGCGTCGAGCGCCACGGCGTCGACGCCGCAGTCGACGAGATAAGCGAGTCGGTCGTCCCGCTGTTCCTGACGAGCGCGGTCACGATGGACGGCCTCGACGACCTCGACCGGCTGTTCGAGTCGCTCCCGAAGCGCAGCGCCGCCGAGGGCGACTTCAAGATGTACATCGACCGGACCTACTCGGTCACTGGCGTCGGCGCGGTCGCCTCGGGCACGGTCAACTCCGGGGCGGTCGAGGCCGGTGACAAACTGCTCTTGGGACCGATGTCCGACGGCGAGTTCCGCGAGGTCGAGGTCCGCTCCATCGAGATGCACTACCACCGGGTCGACCGGGCCAACGCCGGCCGCATCGTCGGCATCGCCCTCAAGGGCGTCCGCGAGTCCGAAATCGAACGGGGGATGGTGCTCCTCCCGGCCGACTCGGAGCCCACCGCCGTCCGCGAGTTCGAGGCCGACGTGATGGTACTCAACCACCCGACGCGGATTCAGGAGGGCTACGAGCCCGTGGTCCACCTCGAAACCATCTCCGAGGCGGCCGTCTTCCACCCCGACGGGGGGCGGCTCCTGCCGGGCGACACCGGCACGACCCGCGTGGAGTTCAAGTTCCGACCGTACTTCGTCGAGGAGGGCCAGCGATTCGTCTTCCGCGAGGGCCGGTCCAAGGGCGTCGGGACCGTGACCAAGGTCGACTAACGTAACACGGGCGGCGACGCGGGTTCGTCCCCGCCGGCGGTCAGGCTGATTCCTCGACCGCGACGTAGCCGTCCGGTTTTCTCGCCGCCGCGCCGAACAGCACCGCCCAGTCGAGCAGCCGCGCGACCCTGTTTCGCCAGCGCGATTCCCACCCGTCGGGGTCGCGGTGGCGCTCCCAGTTCGGGACGGTCGGCTCGAACGCGTCGAAGACCGCGTCCGCAGACCTCGGCTCGTCGCCAAGGGCGTCGAGGACCTCTCTCGCGCCGAAGACGTTCGCCTCGAAGGCGGCCCGCAAGTCGTCCCGCGTCGGGTCCTCGCGGACGCGCTCGAAGCCGCGGCTCACCTCGCGGGCGAGGGCGAGCGACTGGCAGAACACGAGCCAGTCGCGGCCCTCGTCGGGCGTCACGTTGAGTCGGTTCGCCACCCGGCCGCAGCAGTCGTCTTCGGAGCCCGGAATCAGCGGGACGGCGCGGTGGGCGTCCCACAGTCGGTCGAGGGAGTCCGGCGCGGGCGGGACCGGTTTGCGCCTCACAGTCCGAACGAGTCGGCGAGCACGTCCTCGTCGGTCTCGCCGAGGGCGTACGTCGGGCCGTCGACCACGTCGACGGTGACCTGCGCGGGGCCGAACACGTCGGGGTCGACCTCGCCGAAGTCCCAGTCGGCGTCCTCGAACAGTTGTTCGAACGGCACGCCGTAGTCGGGTCCGGCCGTGGAAATCGCGCGGTCGAAGTCGTCGAAGTCCTCGCTGACGGTGACGTGGACGCGCCCGCCGTAGGCGACGGCGTCGTTCGTCCGTCCCATGGCGACGCTCTCGTCGTAGCTGACGGGGGCGAGCGGGGCGGAACCGTTGATAGAGAGGACGTTCGTCGGGTCGTAGCCCGCCTCGAAGAGGTTGAACACGGCGAGTTCGGCCGCGCGGGCCGCGCCCGTGACGCTCCCGACGAGCGAGCCGGTCGCGTAGGTCGGCAGGAAGACGGCGCTCGGTTCGAGGCCGGTCGTCTCCGCGACGTGTTCCGCGACCTCGTCGGTCGGGAGGTCGATGCTCTCGACGGAGAGGACCGTCAGGTCGAACTCGTCGTAGTAGCCGAGGTGGTGGAACTCCTCTTCCTCGCCGACCAGCGCGCGTGCGGGGCCGGAGCCGAGGCCGTCGAAGTCGTCGAAGGTGAGCTCCCAGCCGGCCTTCTGCGAGCACAGGAGGGCCAGCGCGGGGCGGTCGGTGGAGAGTTCGACGTGCGGGCGGGGCGTGCCGGCGACCTCGCCCATCCGCGTCTGTACCGTGGCGAGACCCGCGGTCTGAATCTCCGCGAGGAGCATCCCCGCCTCGACACCGCCGTCGGCGTCGACGCCGAAGTCGATGACCGTCGCGCCCGAGTCGAGTTCGTAGCCCTCGATGCCGAGTTCCCCGGCGAAATCGAGCGCCTCGTCGACCAGTTCGATGGCCATCCGATTGATGCTGTCCATGCGAGGCGATTGCGCGCCTTCGGCTAAAGGGTTTGTCAGTCACCCACCGCTCCGGGGCGCGTGGACGTGCCACGTGGGGCGCGTCGCGGGAATGCCCGGCGGGTCGCCGCACCCCCGTGCGACACTATTCGCGGTCGCTTCTCGCTTCCCGACCGAGGTGGGCTTCGACCGCGTCGACCTTGTCGGCGGCCGTCTGGTCCTTCGTGCGCTTGTCGTCTATCTTCAGGAACGTGCTCACGCGGTCGCCGTCGACCGCCTTGTGGGCCGCGCCGACCGCCGCGAGCAGTTCGTCGATGTCGTCGGCCTCGATGACCGTCCCCATCGGATTCGTCTCGTAGGACACCTCGAAGTCGTCGAGAGCCGCGACCGCCTTGGCGACCTCGCCCGACATGCTCCCTTCGACGACCGGTGCGACGCTCAGCATCGCGATGACTGTCATGGTCGAACCCACGCGCCACGCGGTAGTAAAACGGAGTGGCCCGAGGCTGCCGATTCGATGACGGAACCGACGAGGCTATCTCCTCGAACAGCCACAGATTCCGATATGTTCCAGAGCGAACTCACTCGGGTGGCACTCGTCGCGGGGGCGAACGTCGTCGGCGGGGTGACCCTCGGCTCGGCCATCGGCGGAACGGTCGGCTACGCGGCGGAGTGGACCGCGACAGGAGCCATCTTGGGGCTGGCGGTCGCCGTCTTCGCCGCCCGGCGATAGCCGCCTCCGCATCCCCGACTTGGCGGCGCATCGCGCTTTTCTCGTCGGCCGACGTATCAGCGTTCATGAATCCACGTGTCACGAGAGCGCTCACGCTCGGCCGGGCCATCGTCTACGAGGTGCGAACCGAGCGGCTCACCTTCATGGCGGGAAGCATCGCTTACGGGGCGTTCGTCTCGCTGTTACCGCTGTTCCTGCTCGTCCTCGCGGCCGTCTCCGCCACCGGCGACAGCGGCCTCCGCGAGGGCGTCATCGCCGTCATCCAGTCCGTGTTGACTCCCGGCGCGGGCG
Source organism: Haloferax gibbonsii (assembly GCF_001190965.1). Taxonomy (NCBI): domain Archaea; kingdom Methanobacteriati; phylum Methanobacteriota; class Halobacteria; order Halobacteriales; family Haloferacaceae; genus Haloferax; species Haloferax gibbonsii. Next base: position 2,525,961 of record NZ_CP011947.1, on the reverse strand, counting down.
ACGTTATCATCGCCGAACTGGAGTCGTCGACCCAACTGGCGAGCCTCTCGGTCGTCGGGGTGCTCGTGTTGGTGTGGGGGACGCTTCGCATCTTCCGCGGCCTCGACACCGCCTTCTCGGACATCTACGAGTCGGAGGCGGCCAACACCTTCGCCGACCAACTCTCCGACGGCATCGTCGTGCTCGTCACCGTCGCCGTCGCCGTCGTCGCCGGCGCGCTCATCGAGTCCGCGCTCCCGGCGCTCGACGGGGCGCTCGGGTGGGCCGTCTACCGCGGGCTCCTCGTGGTCGTCCTGTTCGTGACGTTCTACCCGATGTACTACATCTTCCCCGACGAGGACGTGACCTACCTCGAAGTCGTTCCCGGGACCCTCGTCGCCGCCGTCGGGCTGACGACCTTCGAATCGCTGTTCCGGCTCTACGTCGAGTTCAGTAGCCGCGCGCCCGAGTCGAGCGTCGTCGCCGGCATCCTCGTCCTCCTGACGTGGCTCTACTTCAGCGGGCTCGTCATCCTCCTCGGCGCGGCCGTCAACGCGGTGCTGTCGAACCGCTCGCGCGACGTGAACGTCCGCCCGCTGTTCGGCGGCGTCCCCCTCGACTCGCAGACCGACGCGGTGACTCGCGGCGAGGTGACCGCGGCCATCGAACGACTCGACCACCTCGTGGCGGCCGCGCCGCACGAGGACCTGACGGTTCGCGTCGGCGACGAGTCCGTCACGCTCCCCCGGCCCGAACGGGTCGTCGCCGACACCGAAACCAGTCGGTTCCTGCCGGAGGGGCCTGTCAGACTGGAACTCCGATGGTCCTCGTGGCCTGACAGTCAGGAGGAGTGACGACGGGCGTTATGAGGCTGGCGTGCGTATGCGACACTATGGCAATAAAGACCCCTGCCCGACCGACTCAGCCGGCGCGACCGCTCGAAGGGGACCGAACGAGGTGGGAGGCCGTGGAGACGACCGCCGAGACCGCCTCCCGCGCGGTTCGGCCTCCGACCGTCGTCGAACACCGGCGACTGCCCGAGAAGGATTTCGGCGAGGCGCGGCTCGTCTGGCGCTGTGACGACTGCGGCGAACTCGGCTCACTGACCTCGTTCCCGTCGGGGTGTCCCGACTGCGGCGCGGGTCGCGAGGCGCTGTTTTACTTCACCGAGGACTGACGCCTCGGTCGAGCGCGGTCCGCCACCGGCCGACCGCGACCGTTTTCCCGCCGGCCGACGACCCCCGGATATGTATCTCTCTCACCCCGTCCGTCGCATGCGCGACGACCCCCTCGACGACGAGGTCGCGGAACTCCGCGTCGAACCCGCGGACGACGACGCCCGCGCCGCGCTCGAAACCCGCGTCGAGTCGCTCGGCGGCAGCCTCGAACGCGAACTCCGGTTCGGCGGCGTCGTGGTCTCGCTCGCCGAGTCGGCCGTCACCGACCTCTGCGAACTCGACGGTATCGAGCGAATCGAGACGGTCGACACGCTCGGCTACTGATTCTTCGCCCACGCGTGCGAGGCCAGAACCGCGACTGTTGTCAACTGTTTAGTGTATTCTCTGCGGACGTTCCGTATGGTCTCCCTCCATTCCCGCGTCACGCGAGTGGTCGGCGTCGTCGCCGCCGCCGTCGGCGCGTCCGCCGCGCTCTCCGCCAGCGAGTTCGGCATCGAACTCCGTGAGAGTACCGCGCCCGCCTCGCTCATCACACGCCTCGCCACCCGGTCGCCGCTCGAATTCGGCGCGCTACTCGTCGTGTTCGCGGCCGCTATCGTCCTCGTGACGGTTCCGATCGACTCATGAGCGTGCTCGCCGAACTCGGGGGCGTTTTCCTGCTCGTCGCGTACCTGTTGCTCCTCGCGGGCACGGCCGTGCAGTACCGGCGCGGAACGCTCTCCGCTCCGCGGGCGGTTCTCCTCGTCGGGATGTGTCTCACGTGGCTCTCGTACGCCCTCTTACAGGTGACGCAGTCCGGGACCGTGCCGACGGGAACGCCGCTCAACTACGCCCTCGACGCGCTCGCCGTCGTTGTCCTCGTCGTCGGCGTGGCCGCGATGGTCTGGTGGTGGCGGGCGCGGGACGAAACGTGAGTTCTCGGGGACGCGTCGGTGACTGAGTTTCGTTCAGAGAAGTGCGTCGGCTGGGATTTGAACTCCACTCGCTCACTCGCGTTCGCTCGCTAGTTCAAATCCCAGCGTCCCGCATTCACAACTCACAGTCCGAGCGACACGCACAGCGGTCGCTCGGAAGGTAGATTCGTTGTAGAAGTGCGTCGGCTGGGATTTGAACCCAGGTTGTGACCATGGCAAGGTCACGTGATACCACTACACTACCGACGCATGTGGTGGAAGTGCGCTGGCTGGGATTTGAACCCAGGTTGTGACCATGGCAAGGTCACGTGATACCACTACACTACCAGCGCATTCCGCGTGTATCGTGGCGTGCTGCTGCGTTACTCGATAGTGTCGGGTTGATAAATAAGACTTGCGAAACGGGGGAGAAATCGGGCGACGGCGCGCCACCTGCTACCACGTGAGATTCGCCTTCGCCGACCTGTCGTCGACCGTGTAATTACGTACCACGCGTCATTCGCCAATCGTCCACAAACTGGGTCGTGGGACGCTCTACCACCCCAGAACGGATTCGCTACTCTTTTAGGTAGGCCCCCGGTACAAACGCCACAGTCTAGACGAGACGAGGATGAACCCGGCATGAAACTCAGCGTACTCGTGCCGTCCTCACTCGTCCGGGAAGCCGAAGATCAACGCGAGGCAACTCGCAAACTCGGCTACGTCGCCCGCGCGGCGGCGGTCTTCCGGGCGAACGAACTCGTCGTCTTCCCCGACGAAGACGGCGAGAACAAGTGGGGCGGCGAGTTCGTCGAAACCGTACTTCGGTACGCCGCGACGCCCCCCTACCTCCGCAAGGAGGTCTGGGGCAAGCGCGACGAACTCCGCTACGCTGGTATCCTGCCGCCCGTTCTCGTGGCGTCTACGACCGCGGACGACTCTGACGAGTCGCCCGCGTTGCGAGAAGGAATCGTGACCGAGGTCGGACCTGACGACCGCGTTCGGGTCAATTGCGGAATGCAACACCCGATCTCCCTGTTCGTCCCTCCCGGGATGGACCTCACAGAGGGAGAGCGCGTCGCTGTCAGGATCTCTTCGCGAGAACCGGTCCGTGCGCGGATCGTCGACGAGCCCCTCCCGGGCTTCGACGTATCCCGCATGGACCTCACGGAAGCACTCGGCAGGCCAGATGCGGGCGTGCGAATCGCCACGTCTCGCTATGGCGAACCGCTGTCGGTCCCCACATTGGGCGACTTGACGGCCCGCATCACCGATGCCGGCGGCATGACCGTCGTCTTCGGGTCGCCGGGCCGTGGGCTTCCGGACATGCTCGGGATGTCTCCCGAGGATGTTGCAGACGTCGAACCTTCCGTTGGTCCGGGGTTCGACCTCTGGCTCAATACGATTCCGCGACAGGGCAGCGAGGTCGTGCGAACAGAAGAAGCGATGTTCGCCTCCCTCGCCTCCCTGACACTCACGGAGTGAATCCATGCCACAACCAAGCAGACCACGAAAAGGCTCGATGGGCTTCAGCCCCCGCAAGCGTGTGACCAAAGAGGTCCCGCGTATCAAGTCGTGGCCAAGTGACGACGGTTCCCCTGCACTGCAGGGATTCGCTGGCTACAAGGCCGGTATGACCCACGTCATGATGGTCAACGACGAGGCCGACTCCCCCCGCGAGGGAATGGAGGAGTCCGTCCCGGTGACCGTCGTCGAGACGCCGCCGATGCGCGCCGTCGCCCTTCGCGCCTACGAGCAGACGCCGTACGGTATGAAGCCGCAGACCGAGGTCTGGACGGACGAGTTCCACGACGAACTCGACCGCGTCCTCGACCTGCCGGCAGAGAACACGTTCGACTCGGACGCCGACGCGCTTCGCGAGGCCGTCGAGGCCGGCGAAGTCGATGACCTCCGCGTCATCACGCACACGGTGCCCGCCGAGCTCGCGAACGTGCCCAAGAAGAAGCCCGACGTGATGGAGACTCGCGTCGGTGGCGGCTCCATGGTGGAGCGCGCCGACTTCGCCCTCGACCTCGTTGCCGAGGGCGGCGAACACGAGATGTCCGACGTGTTCCGCGCCGGCGAGTACCTCGACGCCGCGGGTGTCACGAAGGGTAAGGGTACGCAGGGTCCCGTCAAGCGATGGGGCGTCCAGAAGCGTAAGGGCAAGCACGCCCGCCAGGGCTGGAGACGCCGTATTGGCAACCTCGGCCCCTGGAACCCGTCCCGTGTCCGCTCTACGGTTCCGCAGCTCGGTCAGACTGGTTACCACCAGCGCACCGAGCTCAACAAGCGCCTCATCGACCTCGGTGAGGGTGACGAGGCCTCCGTCGAAGGTGGCTTCGTCAACTACGGCGAGGTCGACGGCTCCTACGCGCTCATCAAGGGCTCGCTGCCGGGCCCCAACAAGCGCCTTCTGCGGTTCCGCCCGGCCATCCGGCCGAACGACCAGCCGCGCCTCGACCCCGAGGTGCGCTACGTCTCTACCGCATCGAACCAGGGATAATCCATGCAGGCAACTATCCGAGACCTGAACGGCGACGACGCGGGCAGCATCGACCTGCCCGAGGTCTTCGAGACGGCTTACCGTCCCGACCTCATCAAGCGTGCCGTCATCGCCGCGCAGGCAAACCGAAAACAGCCGTACGGTGCCGACCCCTACGCCGGACTTCGAACCCCGGCAGAGTCCATGGGCAGCGGCCGTGGGATGTCCCACGACCCACGCCAGAACGGCGTCGCCCGACGCGTCCCGCACGCCGTCTCCGGCCGTCGCGCTCACCCGCCGAAGGCCGAGAAGGACCAGGGGAAGGAGATCAACACGAAGGAGCGTAAGCTCGCCGTCCGCTCGGCGCTCGCCGCCACGACGGACCCCGAGCTGGTCGCCGAGCGCGGTCACCGCTTCGACGACGACGTCGAGCTCCCCCTCGTCGTCTCCGACGACTTCGAGGACCTCGTCAAGACGAAGGAGGTCGTCGACCTCCTGCAGTCGCTCGGCGTCTACGACGACATCGAGCGCTCCGAGGAGAACAAGAAGGTCAAAGGCGGCCAGGGCAAGCTCCGCGGTCGCAAGTACACCCGTCCGAAGTCCATTCTCTTCGTGACGGCCGAGGAGCCCTCGAAGGCCGCTCGCAACCTCGCCGGCGTCGACGTCGCCACCGCGGCGAACGTCTCCGCCGAGGACCTCGCGCCCGGCACCCACGCCGGTCGCCTCACGCTCTTCACCGAGAGCGCGCTCGAGGAGGTCGCAGAACGATGAGCATCATCGAACACCCGCTGGTCACGGAGAAGGCGATGAACCAGATGGACTTCGACAACAAGCTCCAGTTCATCGTCCACATCGACTCGACGAAGTCCGACGTGAAGGACGAAGTCCAGTCGCGCTACGACGTGACCGTCGAGAAGGTCAACACGCAGGTCACGATGAAAGGCAAGAAGAAAGCAACAGTTCGTCTCTCTGAAGACGACGACGCGCAGGAAGTCGCGTCGCGTATCGGGGTGTTCTAACCATGGGACGCCGAATTCAGGGCCAGCGTCGTGGTCGCGGTACGTCCACCTTCCGGGCGCCGTCGCACCGCTACAAGGCCGAACTGTCGCACAAGAAGTCCGAGGAGAAAGACACCATCACGGGCACGGTCGTCGGCATCGAGCACGACCCCGCACGCAGCGCGCCCATCGCCCTCGTCGAGTTCGAGGACGAACAGCGCATGATTCTCGCGCCCGAGGGTGTCACCGTCGGCGAAGAGCTTCAGATCGGCGTTTCCGCCGAAATCAAGCCCGGCAACACGCTGCCGCTCGCCGAGATTCCCGAGGGTGTCCCCGTCTGTAACGTCGAGCACCAGCCCGGCGACGGCGGGAAGTTCGCCCGCGCCTCCGGCGTGAGCGCGCAGCTTCTCTCGCACGACCGCAAGGTCGCCATCGTGAAGCTCCCGTCGGGCGAGGTCAAGCGCCTCAACCCCAACTGCCGAGCCACCATCGGCGTCGTCGCCGGTGGCGGCCGCACGGAGAAGCCGTTCGTCAAGGCAGGCAAGAAGTACCACAAGATGAAAGCGCGCGGTATCAAGTGGCCGCGCGTGCGTGGTGTTGCTATGAACGCCGTCGACCACCCGTTCGGTGGCGGCGGCCGGCAGCACCCCGGTCAGCCGAAGTCCGTCTCGCGGAACGCTCCGCCGGGCCGGAAGGTCGGTGACATCGCCTCCAAACGCACCGGTCGCGGTGGCAAGGGAGGTAAGTAACCATGAGTACGCAATACCGCACCGGCCGCGAAGGTGAGTTCACCTACCGCGGCTACACGCTCGACGAGCTGCAGGACATGGAGCTCGACGAGGTCGCGGAACTGCTCCCCGCTCGTCAGCGGCGAACCATCACCCGAGGCCTGTCGGCCGAGCACGAGAAACTGCTCGCGAAGGCTCAGGACAAGACGGAAGAGGAGACGGCTAACACGCCGATTCGAACGCACCTGCGTGACATGCCGATTCTCCCCGAATTCGTCGGTCTCACCTTCGCCGTCTACACCGGCCAGGAGTTCGAACGCACCCAGATTCAGCCCGAGATGATCGGTCACTACCTGGGCGAGTTCCAGCTGACCCGTAGCTCGGTCGAGCACGGTCAGGCCGGTATCGGCGCGACCCGGTCTTCGAAGTTCGTGCCCCTCAAGTAAACCATGGGAATCAACTACAGCGTCGAGGCCGACCCGGACACCACGGCCAAGGGTATGCTCCGGGACCGGCCCATCAGCATCAAGCACAGCAAGGCCATCTCCCGAGCCATCAAGGGGATGCCCGTCGCCGACGCAGAGGAGTACCTCGAAGCCGTCATCGACGGCGAGCGGTCGGTTCCGTTCAAGCAGCACAACTCCGGTGTCGGTCACCGAAGCGACATCGACGGCTGGGACGCGGGACGGTACCCCGAGAAGGCGTCCAAGGCGTTCCTCGAACTCCTCGAAAACGTTCGCAACAACGCGACCGAACAGGGGTTCGACGGACCGGCCATGGAGATCAAGCACGTCGCCGCCCACAAGGTCGGCGAACGTCAGGGTCGCAAGCCCCGCGCCTTCGGTCGGGCGGACCCGTGGAACACCCCAATCTGTGACGTCGAACTCATCATCGAAGAGGTCGAGGAATAATGGCTGACGAACACCAATTCATCGAGAACGGACTGCAGCGGTCCCAGATCGACGAGTTCTTCGCCGAAGAGCTCGGCCGAGCGGGCTACGGCGGCATGGACGTCGCCAAGACGCCGATGGGCACCCAGATCGTGCTCAAGGCCGAAAAGCCCGGGATGGTCATCGGGAAAGGCGGGAAGAACATCCGTAAGGTCACCCGCGAACTCGAAGAGCGATTCAACCTCGACGACCCCCAGATCGACGTGCAGGAAGTCGACGAGCCGGACCTCAACGCCCGGATCGTCGCCGACCGCCTCGCCAACGCGCTCGAGCGCGGCTGGTACTTCCGTAAGGCGGGCCACACGACCATCGACCGCATCATGGACGCCGGCGCCCTCGGTGCCGAAATCGTCCTCTCCGGTAAGGTCACGGGCGCTCGCTCCCGCGTCGAGAAGTTCAACCGCGGCTACATCAAGCACAACGGCGAGCCCGCACAGGAGATCGTCGACGAGGGCCAGGGCGTCGCAGTCATGAAGCTCGGCACCATCGGCGTGACGGTCAAGATCATCCCGCCGGGTGCGAAGCTCCCCGACGACTTCGAAGTCGAGGAAGACGCGAACCCCGAAGCGGTCGAACAGATCGAAGAGACCGAGAGCGTCGAGGACCTCCTCGAAGAGGAGCCGGAGGAAGTTCCGGACGTCTCCGAGGAGGCCGACGCCGAGACGGACGCAGTCGACGAAGACGTCGTCGAGGAAGCGGCCGTCGAAGCGGTCGAAGAAGAAGTCGTCGACGAAGCCGACGACGAGGACGACGAAGCGGTCGAGGAAGTCGTCGACGACGACGAAGAACTCGACGAAGACGTCGCCGAAGAGGCGGCCGACCTCGTCGCGGAGATGGAAGACGACGACGAAGAAACGGAGGAAGAATAAATGGCGATCCTCTACACCGAAGAGATTCGCGACATGACGCCCGCAGAGCGCACCGCCGAGCTCGAAGAGCTCGAGACGGAGCTGCTCAACGCGAAGGCCGTGCAGGCCGCGGGTGGCGCGCCGGAGAACCCCGGCCGCGTCTCTGAACTGAAGAAGACCATCGCCCGAATCAAGACGATTCAGGGCGAAGAAGGCGACCTCGACGAAGAATAAAATGCCACTCACACCCGAGACCCTCACGCGACACGAGCTCAACGGCCTCCACGTGGAGGTCGTCGACGCGGCGAACCCCGACCTCGTCGGGATAGCCGGTCGCATCGTCGTCGAGACGATGCACACGCTCATGGTCGACGACGGGTCCCGGGTGCGGCAGGTGCCGAAACGAGGGGCGACCTTCGAATTCGAGATTCCGCGTACAGATGAAGCCGCCGGCGCCGCGAAGGCGTCGGGGACCGCGTCCAAACTTCGGTCGGATACTACTGGCGGATTTGATGCCAGTCAGTCTGATCGGCTCGCCGACTCATCATCGGCGGCTTCCCGTCCCGGGAATTGCGAGGGCGCGGCCTACGTTACGGTGGATGGCGCACAACTGCTCTCACGACCCGCCCTGCGCACCGAAACTACAGGTGACTCGAAATGGCGATAGGACTTGACGTTCCAATGCCTCCGGAACCAGACAATTCCGAGGCTTACGACTACGAAAAATGTCCGTTCTACGGCTCGCTCTCCGTCCGGGGTCAGACCCTGGAGGGGACAGTCGTCTCGACGGACATGGCAAAGACCGTCATCGTCGAGCGGGAGTACGACGTATTCGTTCCGAAGTACGACCGCTACATGAAGCGACGTTCCCGCATCCCGGCACACGTGCCGGGCGTGCTCGACGACGTCGCTGTCGGTGACGAAGTAACGATTGCGGAGACCCGACCTCTCTCGAAGACGAAATCCCACGTCGTCGTCGAGATTATCGGAGGTGACGAGTGATGGAAGCGCTCAAAGCGGACATCACCAAGGGTGTCGCCCGTGGCTCGCTGGTCACGTGCGCCGACAACACCGGCGCTCGTGAACTGAAGATTATCAGCGTCGCGGGTTACTCCGGCACGAAGAACCGCCACCCCAAGGCAGGCATCGGGAACAAGGTGACCGTCTCAGTCACCAAGGGTACCCCCGAGATGCGCCGCCAGGTGCTCGAAGCGGTCATCGTCCGCCAGCGGAAATCCATCCGCCGGCCCGATGGCACGCGTGTGAAGTTCGAGGACAACGCCGCCGTCATCATCGACGAGATGGAAGAGCCTCGCGGGACCGAAATCAAGGGTCCCGTCGCACGCGAAGTCGCCGAGCGCTTCGGGAGTATCGCATCGACGGCTACGATGATTGTATAGTATGACTCGACAACCGCGCAAACAGCGAACCCAGATTCGCGACGCGCCGCTCCACGAGCGGCAAAAGCAGGTCCGCGCACCGCTGTCGGACGACCTCAGCGAGGAGTACGGCAGCCGTAACGTCCGCGTCAACGCGGGCGACACGGTCGAGGTGCTCCGCGGCGACTTCGCCGGCGAAGAAAGCGAAGTCACCGAGGTCGACCTCACCGACGCCGTCATCTACGTCGACGGCGTCACCGTTGAGAAAGCCGACGGCGAGGAGGTCCCACGCCCCCTTCAGGCCAGTAACGTCCGCGTGACGGAACTGGACCTCGAAGACGACGTGCGCGAGGCCCGACTCAAGGAGGATAACGAATGACTCGACACCAGAAGCGACTGTCCGTACCGAAGTCCTGGCCGGTCGAGCGCAAGACAGGCACGTTCACGGTCAAGGCCGGAGCGGGTCCGCACGGCGAAGAGGGGGTTCCCCTCCTCATCGTCCTGCGCGACGTGCTCGGCTACGTGGACTCGAAGAAGGAGGCCCAGTACGCCCTCAACCACCAGAGCATTCTGGTCAACGGCGACGTGGCTTCCGACGTCCGCCGTCCCATCGGGATGTTCGACATCCTGGCGTTCGTCCAGCGAGAGGAGTACTACCGCGTCTTCCCCGACGAGGGAGGCCGCCTGGCGCTGACCCCCATCGACGCCGACTCGGCATCCAGCCGTCTCGGTAAGATCGTGAACAAGACGCAGGTCGGCGGTGGCGACTTCCAGCTGACGCTCCACGACGGGGCGACCCTCATCGTCGAGGACGCCTCGGAGTACAGCGGCAAGGACTCCATCGTCGTCGACAACGAGACGAAGGACGTCGTCGCGCACTTCCCCTACGAGGAAGGCGCGCTCGTCACGGCCGTCAACGGACGGCACTCCGGCGAGATCGGCGAAATCACCGAGATTATCGTCACGCCCGGCAGCGGGAACAACTCCGTTGTCGTCGAGACCGAAGACGGCGAGTTCGAGACGGTCGAACAGTACGTCGTCGTCATCGACGAGAACTTCACGGGTGATGACGAATGAGCGAGGCTGACTTCCACGCGATGCGCGACCCGCGCATCGAGAAGGTCGTCGTCCACATGGGCGTCGGCGAAGGTGGTCGCGAACTCGCGAAGGCCGAGGACATCCTCGAGGAGATCACCGGTCAGGAGAGCGTTCGCACGATCTCCGGCCGCGCCTCGCAGGACTTCGGCGTCCGCCGCGGCGAACCCGTCGGCGCGAAGGTCACCCTCCGTGGTGACACCGCCGTCGAGTTCCTCGAAACCGCACTCCCCATCGCGGACCTCTCCGTCTCGTCGTTCGACCAGACGGGCAACTTCGGCTTCGGCGTCGAAGAGCACACGGAGTTCCCGAGCCAGGAGTACGACCCGCAGATCGGTATCTACGGGCTGGACGTGACGGTCAACCTCGTCCGCCCCGGCTACCGAGTGAAAAAGCGCGACAAGCGTTCCCGCCAGATTCCGTCGTCCCACCGGATGACCGTCGAGGACGCCGTCGCGTTCATCGAGTCCACGTTCGACGTGGAGGTTGAAGAATGAGCGATAGCGAAACAGAACAGACGGGCGAGCACGCATCCCGCCGTACCGGCCAGGAGAACGAGTGCCGGCGCTGCGGTCGAAAGCAGGGACTTGTCAGCAAGTACGACATCAACCTGTGCCGCCAGTGCTTCCGAGAGATCGCCCGCGAGATGGGATTCAAGAAGTACCGATAAGCAATGGCTGACAACGACCCACTCAGTAGCGCTCTCTCCGGTGTGGACAACGCCGAGAGCGTCGGACATCTGTCCCACGAGATCCAGCCCGCCTCCAACATCATCGGCTCCGTCCTCGAGGTCTTCTACGACCGCGGGTACATCGACGGCTTCGAGTTCGTCGACGACGGCAAGGCCGGTCTGTTCGAGGTCGAACTGAAAGGCGCAATCAACGATTGTGGCGTCGTCAAGCCCCGGTATTCCGCCGGAGCCGACGACTTCGAGAAATGGGAGAAGCGATTCCTCCCCGCCCGTGACTACGGCGCGCTCATCGTCACGACGAGCCACGGCGTCATGAGCCATTACGAGGCCCGCGAGAAGGGCATCGGTGGCCAGATCATCGCCTACGTCTACTAGAACAATGAGCCGAATAGAAATCGAAATCCCGGACGAGGTATCCGCCGAGGTCAAAAACCTCGAGCTCACCATCGAGGGCCCCAACGGAAGCGTCACCAAGCGCCTCTGGTACCCGAACGTCTCGGTCTCCGCCGAAGACGACGCAATCGTCATCGAGAGCGACGTCGAGAACGCGAAGACCAACGCGACCATCGGTACCTTCGAGAGCCACGTGAACAACATGCTTCACGGCGCGACCGAGGGGTGGGAGTACAAGATGGAAGTCCACTACGCTCACTTCCCGATGCAGGTTAGTGTCGAAGGGAGCGACGTGGTCATCAAGAACTTCCTCGGCGAGAAGTCCCCGCGACGAGCGCAGATTCGCGGCGACACGGACGTACAGGTCGACGGCGAAGAACTCACCCTGACGGGCTCCAACAAGGAGGACGTCGGGCAGACCGCCGCCGACATCGAACAACTCACCCGCGTCAAGGACAAGGACACTCGCGTGTTCACCGACGGCGTGTACATCACCCAGAAACCGCAGACTGGTGATGCCTAATGTCGGAAGAAATCACCGAACTCGAAGACATCAGCGGCGTCGGCCCGTCGAAGGCCGACGCACTCCGCGAAGCCGGCTTCGAGAGCGTCGACGACGTACAGGCCGCGAGCCAGTCCGAACTGGCCGAGGTCGACGGCATCGGTAACGCGCTCGCCGCGCGTATCAAAGCCGACGTCGGTGGCCTCGAGGTCTCCGACGAGGCCGAGGCCGAAGTCGAAGACGAGTCCGAAGCCGAGCCAGAGGAAGAGGAAGCCGAAGAGGTCGAGACGGAGCTTCAGCCCCGCGGTCACGCGGACAAGAAGCCCCAGCTCGACGAGGAAACCGCGGAAGCCCTGGCGCAGAAGCGCCGCGAGGGCAAGCCGCAGTTCAACCGGCAGGACCACCACAAGAAGAAGCGCACGCCCACGTCGTGGCGTCGCCCCCGTGGTGGGCTCTCCAAACAGCGTATCGGCATCAAGGGCAAGGGCCCCAAGGTCGAGGCGGGCTACCGCACGCCGAAGGCCGCCCGCGGCCTGCACCCGTCGGGCTTCGAGGAGGTCCGCGTGTTCAACACGGACGACCTCGAAGGCATCGACGGCGATACGCAGGCAGTTCGCATCGCCTCCTCGGTCGGCGCGCGCAAGCGCGAGCGCATCGAGGAAGCGTGTGAGGACCGCGAGATTCGCGTCCTCAACCCCACCTACGTCGAAGTCGAGGTGGACAACTGATGACGGACCTCAAAGCGCAGAAGCGAATGGCGGCCGACGTCCTCGACGTCGGCAAGGGTCGAGTTTGGTTCGACCCAGAGGAACAGGCCGAAATCGCGGAGGCCATCACGCGCGAAGACATCCGTGAACTCGTCGACGAGGGCACGATTCGCGCCAAGGACGCCAAGGGCAACTCGAAGGGTCGCGCACGCGAGCGCGCCGCCAAGCGTTCCTACGGTCACCGCAAGGGTGCCGGCTCCCGCAAGGGCCGTTCCGGCGCTCGACAGAACAAGAAAGACGCATGGGTCAGCCGAATCCGCGCCCAGCGCCGTCGCCTGAAGGAGCTTCGCGAGGACGGAACGCTCGACCGTTCCCAGTACCGCACGCTCTACAACAAGGCGTCCGGTGGCGAATTCGATAGCGTGGACCGGCTCGAAGCGTACATTCAGAACAACTACCAGGTGGAGATTCAATAATGGCGACCGGACCACGATACAAGGTTCCGATGCGGCGTCGCCGCGAAGTCCGGACCGATTACCATCAAAGGTTGCGCCTGCTGAAATCGGGCAAGCCCCGCCTCGTTGCTCGCGTGAGCAACAAGCACGTCAGGGCGCAGCTGGTCACTCCGGGCCCGCAGGGCGACGAGACCCACGCTGCAGCGACCTCTGCCGACCTCGACGAGTACGGCTGGGAAGCCCCCACGGGCAACCTCCCGAGCGCGTACCTCACGGGGTATCTGGCAGGTAAGCGGGCGCTGGCCGCCGGCGTCGAGGAAGCGGTCCTCGACATCGGCCTCAACACGGCCACGCCCGGAAACAAGGTCTTCGCGGTGCAGGAGGGTGCTATCGACGCTGGCCTCGAAATCCCCCACAACGATGCAGTACTCGCTGACTGGGACCGCAACCGCGGTGTCCACATCGCCGAGTACGCAGAGCAGCTCGACGAGCCGCTCTACAGTGGAGACTTCGATGCCACGAACCTCCCCGACCACTTCGACGAAGTGCTCGGGAACCTTCAGGAGGACGAATGAGCAGAAATAACAACGGCTGGGAGCCGCGAACGCGGCTCGGCCGCATGGTGCAGAACGGCGACGTCACGTCGATGGACCAGGCGCTCGAGACGGGACTTCCGCTCAAGGAACCCCAGCTCGTCGACCAGCTCCTTCCCGGACTGGACGACGAGGTGCTCGACATCAACATGGTCCAGCGCATGACCGACTCCGGCCGCCGGGTGAAGTTCCGGTGTGTCGTCGCAGTCGGGAACCGTGACGGCTACCTCGGCTACGCTGAGGCCCGCGACGACCAGGTCGGCGGTGCCATCCAGAAAGCCATCGAGGTGGCGAAACTGAACATCATCAAGGTAGACCGCGGCTCGGGGTCGTGGGAAGACCGCGCAGGCGGCCTCAACTCCCTCTCGCGCAAGGCAGAGGGCAAGGCCGGCTCCGTGACGGTCCGCATCATCCCCGCCCCGCAGGGTCTCGGCCTCGCGGCCGCAGAGACCGTCCGGAACATCCTCGAACTCGCCGGCATCCAGGACGCCTGGACCAAGAGCGACGGGAACACCCGGACCACGGTCAACCTCGCGAAGGCGACCTACAACGCGCTCAAGAACGCGTCGCAGTCTCGTACGCCGCAGCGCGCTCGTGAAGTGCGTCAGGAGGTGCGCGAATAATGCAGGCTATCGTTCAGCTTCGCGGTGAGGTCAACATCGCACAGGACGTCCGCGACACGCTCTCGATGCTCAACATCCACCGCGTGAACCACGCGACGTTCGTGCCGGAAACGGACGCCTACCGCGGGATGATCTCGAAGGTCAACGACTTCGTCGCGCACGGCGAGCCGAGCGTCGACGTCGTCGAGACCCTCATCAGCACGCGCGCCGAGCCCGAGCAGGGCGACGGCGACATCACCGACGAGTGGGTCTCCGAGAACACCGACTACGACGACGTGGCCGCGCTCGCGCAGGCCATCGTCGACGAGGAGACGACGCTGCGAAAGCAGGGCGTCTCCCCCGTGCTCCGTCTGCACCCGCCGCGCGGCGGTCACCGCGGACAGAAGCACGTCACCAAGGAAGGTGGCCAACTCGGAAAGCACAGCACCGAACAGATCGACGAGCTCCTGGAGGACATGCGATGACGTCCAAGAAGCGACGCCAACGCGGTTCCCGCACGCACAGCGGCGGTACGCACAAGAACCGACGCGGTGCCGGTCACCGCGGCGGTCGCGGCCGCGCCGGACGCGACAAACACGAGTTCCACAACTACGAGCCGCTCGGCAAGCACGGCTTCAAGCGACCTGACGTCCTGCAGGACGACGTCGCCGAAGTCAAGATCCAGAAGCTCGACGAGGACGCGGCGCTCCTCGCGGCCGACGGAGTCGCCGAGAAGGACGGCGACACCTACACCATCGACGCCCGCGACGTGGCCGAGGACGGCTGGGAAGCGGACGTCGTGAAGGTGCTCGGTGGCGGGCAGGTTCGTAACGAACTGCACGTCGTCGCCGACGCCTTCACCGCCGGTGCCGTCGAACTCATCGAAGAGGCGGGCGGCAACGCCGAACTCTCCGAACGCGCCGAAGAAGCGGCGGAGGCCGAGGAATCGGCCGACGCCGACGAGGACGACGAGGAATAAATCATGGGATGGAAGGACGCCGCCGAACCAGTGCTGGCGCGGATGCCCGCAGTCGCCCGACCGGAGGGACACGTACCGTTCCGCCGGAAGCTCGGGTGGACTGGCGGTATCCTCGTTCTGTACTTCTTCCTGACGAACGTGACGCTGTTCGGCGTCGACGCCGCGACCGCGAACGACCTGTTCGGTCAGTTCCGGTCCATCTTGGCCGGCCAGCAGGGCTCGGTGCTCCAACTGGGTATCGGTCCAATCGTCACGGCGAGCATCGTCCTACAACTGCTTGGCGGTGCTGACCTGCTCGGGCTCGACACGGACAACAACCCGCGCGACCAGATCCTCTATCAGGGTCTGCAGAAGCTGCTCGTCGGGGTCATGATCGTCCTGACGGGTCTACCGATGGTGTTCGCCGGCAACTTCCTGCCGGCCGACCAGGCCGTAGCGGCGTCGCTCGGCATCGGTACGCTCGGCGTGAAGGGACTCATCTTCGCGCAGATCGCCGTCGGTGGTGTCCTCATCCTGTTCATGGACGAGATCGTCAGCAAGTGGGGCGTCGGCTCCGGGGTCGGCCTGTTCATTATCGCCGGCGTCAGCCAGCAGCTCGTCGGTGGGCTGTTCAGCTGGGAGGGCCTCGGCGGCGCGTCCGGGTTCTTCCCGACGTGGATCGGCATCGTCACCGGTGCCATCGAACTGCCGGCCTCGCCGACCGACCTGCTGTCGACGATATTCCTCGGTCAGGGACAGCTGCTCGCGCTCGTCACGACGGTGCTCATCTTCGGCATCGTCGTCTACGCCGAGAGCGTCCGCGTCGAGATTCCCCTCTCGCACGCCCGCGTGAAGGGTGCCCGCGGTCGCTTCCCGGTCAAGCTCATCTACGCGAGCGTCCTGCCGATGATCCTCGTCCGCGCCCTGCAGGCGAACATCCAGTTCCTCGGGCGCATCCTCAACAACTCGTGGGCCGCCATGCCAGCGTGGCTCGGCCAGTACACGAGCGGGCAGGTCACCGGTGGCCTGTTCTACTACCTCGCGCCCATCCAGTCGCGGTCCGACTGGATGTGGTTCCTCGGGCTCACGTCGGCCGACCCGCTCGACATCGCCATCCGCGTGCTCATCGACCTGGTCTTCATGATCGTCGGTGGCGCGGTGTTCGCGATATTCTGGGTCGAGACGACGGGCATGGGTCCGGAATCGACCGCGCGACAGATTCAGAACTCCGGGATGCAGATTCCCGGGTTCCGACGCAATCCGCAGGTCATCGAGAAGGTCATGGAGCGGTACATCCCGCAAGTGACCGTCATCGGTGGCGCGCTCGTCGGCCTGCTCGCCGTCATGGCGAACATGCTCGGCACCATCGGCGCAGTCTCCGGGACGGGGCTGCTCCTTACGGTCTCCATCACGTACAAGCTGTACGAGGAGATCGCGGAGGAACAGCTCATGGAGATGCACCCGATGATGCGCAACATGTTCGGCTCCGAATAGCGAGCACCGACGCGCTCGACTGCCGCCGCACGCTCGCGGCGAACGTCACTTCCACATCACCTCATTTCTGACGCGCTCGCACCGAGAGCGGCGCGACCGCCTCGAACCACCGTACCGCCGGACAATCCGGCCACTTTTGACTGCCGCCGCCGGAACAGCGGGGTATGCACGAGGGGCGACTCGCAGTCGACATCGAGACGGCCAGCCCGAACGGCCCGCCGAGCGACTTCCGGAACACCGACGACTTCGAGTTGGTCGCCGTCGGCCTCGGCCACCGGGGCGACGGCGACGACCCCGAGGTCGAAGTCGAAGTGCTCCTCCGCGACGGCGACTGGTCGCTTGAACACACCGCCGACCTCCTCCGACGGGTCGTCGAGTGGTGCGAGGCGCGCGACGAGGGCGTCGTCACCTACAACGGCGAGTACTTCGACGAACACCACCTCCGCGCGTGGGCCGACCGAGTCGCCGACGCCGGCGTCTGGGCGGACGCGCCGCGTCGAATCGACGCGCTGTTCGCCGACCACGTCGACCTCGGAACCCTCGCCGCGGACGCGTACCCGGAGGCGGTCCGTCCGAACCGCGACATTCCGGCGCTGTGGAAGGCGTGCAAGGAAGCCGGCGTCGACCAGCCGACCGTCTGGTACGACGACTACGACCTCCCGGCGGGCTACCTCGAACGCCTCGGCATCGAGGACGGCCACGTCAAGGGAGCCCACGTCGGGGAGGCGTTGGGCGAGGCGTACGTCGACGGCGTGGTCGCGGGGCTCGGACACACGCGGACGCACGCCGAACTCACTCGGCTCCTCGTCGACTACGCCGCCGGCGACATCGAACCGCTGTTTTCGCTCCACGACGCGCTCCGCCGGGCCGGCGCGACCGCGGACTGAATCGTTTCCCCCTGCCGACCCGGCTCGACACCGTCGGTCGGACCCGCGCGTCGTCCTGTCTCGCGGCAAACGTTTAGCCGCCGGCAGTCGTATCGCGTGGTATGAACGACCTCGAACCGACGGCCGCCGTCGAGGAGGCGCTCCGCGGCAACGGTATCAGCGTCGAGTCAGTCTCGCTCGACGACGCCGTCTCGCTGACCTATCTCACGGCGTTTCCGGACGTCGAACCCGACCACGGCGAAGTGGGGCGGGCCGTCACGGCCTTCCTCGACCTCGCTCGCGACGACGAGTTCAACCCGAGGACCGTCGAGGCGACGGTGCTCCGAAGCGAGGGCGACGTGCAGGCGACGTGGACGCTCGAAGCCGACTGGATTCGCGCGTACAACGACTACTCGCTGGACGACGAGGAACTGTCCCAACGCGTTCTCGACAGCCTCTACGAGGAGGGAGACGCGTGAGCGCGTGGCGTCACCGCGGCGAGCCGCCCGCCGCGCGCGGTCCGCGCCGACCCTCCCACTTCGAGTACTCCCGCGTCGCGTTGACCTTCGAGAGCGAGGGGACGAACTGCGCGGGCTGGCTCTACCGCCCCGACGGCGTCGAGTCGCCGCCGGTGGTCGTCATGGCGGGCGAACTCGCCGCGGAGCGTCGTTTCGGTCTCCGCCCCTACGCCGAGCGACTGGCCGAGGCGGGCTACGCGGCGTTCCTCTTCGACTACCGGAACACCGGTGATTCCGACGGGGAACCCCGGAATCTCGTGGACCCCGACTCGCAGGTCGCCGACTGGCACGCCGCGCTCGACGGACTCCGCGGGCGCGACGAAATCGACTCGCGCTCGCTCGTCCTCTGGGGGGCGGGGCTCTCCGGCGGCTACGCGCTCCGCGCGGCGGCCGAAGACGGTCGGGTCGCCGCGGTCGTCGCCCAGAACCCCATGCTCGACGGGAAGGGGGTCACGCGGGGCCGAGGCGTCAAAGGGACGCTCGCGGCGGTTGCCGCCGCCGTCCGCGACAAACTCCAGTCGCGGCTCCTCGGCCCGTATCGCGTCCCCGTCGTCGGCGACGGTTCGTCGATGGCGGTCTTCGAGGACCCCGGCGTGCGCGCCGCCTACCGCGACCTCGTGCCCCCGGGGAGCGCGTGGCGAGACGAGACACCCGCTCGGCTGTTCCTCTCGCTGCTCCGCTACCGTGCGCTCCCCGACCCGGAGGCCGTCACCTGCCCGGCGCTCCTCGTCTCGGGGACGCGCGACGACCTCGCGCCCGCCGACGCGGTCGCCGCCCTCGCCGACGAGTTACCGGAGTCGACGCTGGTCGAACTCCCCGCCGGTCACTTCGACCACTACGACCGGGCGTTCGAACAGACGTTCGGCCACCTCCTGTCGTTCCTCCGAACGGTTCGCTGACGGGGACGAGTCACCTCGTTGAACGCTCGCGCGAACCATTATGTCCTCGCCCGGCCTATACCACACAGAAATGTCCACATCCACACGTTTCGTCTCGTTGTTCCTCGCCGTCGCGCTCGTCGCGGTGGCCGCGTCCGCCCCGGTGTTCGCACAGTCCGAGACGCCGAGCGACGAGGAGATGCAACAGCTCCTCGAAGAGGGCGTCGCGCTGTACAACGATAACGTCGAACAGCTCGACGTCTCGTTCGCGCGGAGCCTCATCGCCGGGAAGACGGTGAACGTCTACGTCGAAGACGGCGACGAGACCCACGTGTTCTCGGCGTCGGTGCAAGACGACATGCGCATCGACGACATCTCCACCGGCCCCAACGACGAGGCGTCGACCCGAATCACGACGGACCGACAGACCCTCGAAACCATCGCCGACTCGCCTGACCCGCTCGCGGAGGTTCAAGACGCCCTCGCCGACGACCGCATCCGCGTCTCCGGCGAGAAGGGCCACCCCGTCGACCAGGTCGTCTGGACCGTCGCCAACACGTTCAAGGGCTTCTTCCTCTGAACACGGGCCGAACCGAACTCCGTCCGACTCCGTCCGACTCCGTCTTTTCTCCGCGTCATCGCGTCCGTAACCCACTTTGCCGCCTCTCCCGTCTCTCCGTCGATGACGTTCACGCGAACGGTCGAACTCGACGGCCACATCATCGACTCGGGGATGATGCAACAGGCCATGGGCATCGTGATGGACCTCGGGGGGGACTTCGACGTCGAGCAGTTCGACGTCGGCCGGCAGAAAGACGAGACCTCCTACTGCCGGATGTCGGTGTCCGCGGACGACCGCGAGACGCTCCAGGAGATACTGCACGAACTCCACCAAATCGGCGCGAACCTCACGGACCCCGTCGACGCCCGCGTCGAGGCCTCGCCGGCCGACCGGGTCGTCCCCGTGGGCTTTTATTCGACGACGAACCACCCGACCGACGTTCGGTATCAAGGCGAGTGGCTCCCGGTCGAGGACATCGAGATGGACTGCGCGATAGTCATCGAGGAGACCGAAACCGGGCCGCGCGCCTACACGAAGGTACTCAACGGCATCGAGGAGGGCGACCTCGTCGTCACCGACGAGGCGGGGATTCGCGTCAAGCCGCCGGAACGGCCCCGCGACGCCTCCGGTCCCTTCGGGTTCATGCAGGGCGGCGTCTCCTCGGAGCGACCCTCGGAATCGCTCATCGGCGAGGTGGCCGACGCGCTCCGCGAGACGAAGGCAGACGGCGGGAACGTCCTCGTCGTCGCCGGGCCGGCGCTCATCCACTCGGGCGGCGGCGACGCGCTCGCAGAACTCGTCCGCGAGGGCTACGTGGACATGATTTCCGCCGGCAACGGCTTCGCCACCCACGACATCGAACGCGGGCTGTACGGCACCTCACTCGGGATGGACATGGAGACGATGGAACACCCCCGAAAGGGCCACAAACACCACATCTACACCATCAGCGAGGTCATCCGCGCCGGCGGCATCGCCGAGGCCGTCGAGGAGGGACTCATCAAAGAGGGCGTGATGTACGAGTGCGTGAAAAACGACGTGCCGTACGTCCTCGCGGGGTCGATTCGGGACGACGGCCCGCTTCCCGACACCATCACCGACACCATCGAGGCGCAGAACGCCATCCGCGAGCAGGCCCACCGCGCCGACATGGTGCTCATGCTCTCGACGCTCCTGCACTCGGTCGCCGTCGGGAACTGCCTGCCCTCGACGGCGAAGACCGTCTGCGTGGACATCAACCCCGCGACCGTCACGCAACTGCTCGACCGCGGCTCCTCGCAGGCCATCGGCATGGTCACGGACATCGGGACGTTCGTGCCGACGCTCGCCGAGAAGGTGCTCGAAGCCGACGGCGAGAACTGAACGGGTCGCTCGCGGTTCGCCCCGCGCCGCCCCGTCTGACGTGTCTATTATGACCCCGGGTGGCCTCTCTGTCCTGTATGCAACCCACAGCAGCGCGAGTGCTTCTCGCGGCACTCATGGTTCTCCTCGCCGGGTGCGGGGGCGGCGTCGGCGGCGACGCCACGACCGCGACCGACGCATCGACGGGTGCGACAGACGCGACCGCGACAGCCACCGACGGCGAATCGGCCGACCAGAGCGGCGACGGCGACGCCGAACGGTCCTCGTTTTCGTTCAACGGGACGTGGGACCAGCGGTACCGGACCGGGCAGTACTACCGCTACGACATCACGAGTCCGAGCATCGACGGCACCGCCACCTACGAGTGGGAGGTCGTCTCCGCGACCGACGACGAGGTGACGATTCGGACGAAACTGGTCACGCCCAACACGACGAGCGAGCAGACCGTGAGCGCGCCGCCGGACGAGATTTACGGCGAACTCGCCGGAAGCCCGTCGGGCTCGGTCGCTACCATCGGCTTCGACTCGCCGTACTACAGCGGGGTCGACGGCGAGACGCTCCGCGTCGGCGACGGCTGGGAAGCCTCGGGCGAAAACGGCAACGTGAGCTTCAAAGTCGAGGAGATATCCACCTACGCCGGCCTGGAGTGCGCGAACTTCGTCGTCCGGACGAACGGGAGCGTCTTCTGGGAGAGCTGCGTCACGCCGGAGAGCCCGCTGCCGGGCTACATGGCGTTCTACGAGGAGGAAGGCGACGAAGAGCCCGCGTTCGAGATGGTACTCGTCGAGTACCGAGCCGGAGACTAACGCGGCCGCGGTCGACCTCGGACGCGACGATTAGACTTTTTCCAGCGGGACGACCGCCATCGGGATGTTCGAGTTCAACAGCACGTCCTGTGCCGTGCTGCCGAAGACGATTTTCGAGGTCGGATTGCGCTTTCGGACGCCGATGACGATTTCGTCCGCGTCCTGTTCGTCGGCGCACTGGAGGATGTCGTCGGCGGCGTCGTTACCGCGGATGTACTGGTGAGTCTCCACGTCCACGAGGTCGCCGAGACGGGAGACGACGACGTTCAGGGCGTCCTCGCCGTCGCGAACGTCCTCGCTGTCGGTCTCGTCGCCGCCGCGGTGGGAGTTGACGACGTGGAGCACGTCGCCGGCGTCGATTCGCCGGGAGAGATAGTCGCAGACTTCGGCGCTGGTGTGGACCGAGTTCGTCCCGATAACGTATGTTGCCATGCCACATATCGCTACGCCGTCCTATAAAAATCCACGCCCGACCGCGCTCGTCAGGCCTGCTTCATCATCGCCAGCACGTCGTCTCTCGTCATCTGTTTCCCGTGCTCGTCGTGGGCGTGTTCCTGAATCACTTTCACGACCTCGTTTCTGTTCTCGGAGGTCACGCTGAACCCGCACGAACACGTCGCCTGTTGCATCGCCTTCGACATGGCAGCAGAGATAGGCGCCCCGAGAGCAAAGCGTGTGTTCACACTCGTCGTGACACTCCCGCTGACGGGCGAGTCCCCACGGCCGCGGTGTCTCTATGGCCGCGGCGTCGCCGTTGTGTCGCCCGCTCCGCCGACCTATCGGGGACAAAACATATACCCGGCCGTAAATGTCAGTCGGGTATGGAAAGAAACGCCCTCCTCACCGCCGGGGCGGTCGGCGTCGTCGTCGTGGCGCTCGTCGCCGCCGCCGTGGTTCCGGGGGTCGTCGCGGACCCGACCGACGACGGGCCCGTCCGTCCCGGACCGGTAGACGTCGCCGGCGTCTCCATCGCGGCCGGACAGGCGACGGGGGAGACGGTCACGCTCGAAATCGAGACGCGCATCGACCACCGAGGAAATCCCACGCAGAACGTGAGCGTCCTCGTCCGCGCCGTCGACGCCGAGTCGGGGCTGTTGACGACGACGCAGGAACTCGACGTCGGGACGCTCTCGAAGACGGGTGAGGTGGCGACGACGACCAACCTCACGGTCCCCCGCGAGGGCGGCTACGACATCGAGGTCGTCCTCTACAGCGACGACGAGCGGGTCGACCAGGCGCGAAAGAGCGTCCGCGGCGTCTCGGCCATCAAGCCGCCGTACCTCCGGTCGACCACCTCGTTCACCGACAGCGAGGCGCTCCCGCCCGTCTCTTTCGCCGTCGCCGAGGCCGGCGAGGACCGGACGACGCTCGACCTGACGGCGACGCTGACGAACGCCGGCGACGACCCGGCCGAGGACCTCTCGGTGATGTTCGTCCTCCGGCAGGCCGAATCGAACATCGTGGCCTCCCGGACGACGGTCGACGCGGGGACCATCGCGGCCGGCCGAACCGAGACGGTGGACGCGTCGGCGAGCGTCCCGAACGACTACAACTACTACATCGACGCCGTGTTGCTCCGCGACGGGGTCGTCATCGACACCGCCCGCGGCGCGGCGAACCTGAACCCAACGAGGACGATTAGCGTGAACCAGACCAGAGAGGACGTGGAACTCCGCGTCGAAGACTTCGAGAACGGCGACGGCGACGTGCCGCAGCGAACCGACTACGAGCAGACCGAGACCTCCTCGCAGGCACCCGGCTTCGGGCCGATAGTGGCGGTCGTGGGACTGCTCGCGGCCGTCTTCGCCGCCCGGAGGTGGTCGAAATGAGCGACGAGACGCCGACGGAGACAGCGCAGTCGACGACCGACGAGCCACCGACGGCCGACGATGACGCGTCGGGGGTGGACAGGCTTCGAGAGCCCACCCCGGAGCCGACCGACGAGGAAGAAAGCGAGAACCGAGAGTTCGCGGAGCGGATGCGACGCTACCTCGACTACGCGGTCCTCGCGGGGCTGCTGTTGCTCGCGCTCATCGCGGCGTTACAGTTCTACTTCAACGCCAGCCAGACCATCACGACGTGGGTGAACCCCGAGTACCGCGCGCCGTTCCAAGCGGCGTTCAACCTCGTGTTGCTCCTCGGGGCGGCGCTCGGCGTCTCGGTCCAGCTTCGCCGACTGGCGAGCGACTGAGCGGTTGCCGAGCTACCTCTCACCACACACACAGTTTTCAGGCCGCCGCCCGAGTCGTGGGATATGAACTTTCTCTTCGTGTCGGCGGACGCCGCGCTCATCACCGACCTCGCGTGGCAGGTCCACAGGGAGGGCCACGACGTTCGGTACTACATCGAGGCCGAGCGCGACAAAGAGATCGGCGACGGCTTCGTCCCGAAGACCGACGACTGGCGCGCGGAGGTCGAGTGGGCCGACGTGACCGTCTTCGACGACATCTGGGTCGGCTCCGACATCGGCACCGGCGCGCTGGCGCAGGAACTCCGCGAGGAGGGACACGCCGTCGTCGGCGGGACGCCCAACACCGACCGCCTCGAAGAGGACCGCGGCTACGCGATGGACGTACTGGAGTCCCACGGCGTGAACACGGTCGAACAGCGCGTCTTCCACGACTTCGACGAGGGTATCGAGTACGTCCGGCAGAACCGCGCCCCGTACGTCATCAAGCCGCTCGGCGAGGTGCAGAACGTCAAGCGACTCCTCTACGTCGGCAACGAAGACGACGGGAGCGACGTGGTCGAGGTGCTCCGCGCGTACAAGCAGGCGTGGGGCCACCGGATGAAGGGCTTTCAGCTCCAGCGGAAGGTCGAAGGCGTCGAAATCGCCGTCTGCGGCTTCTTCAACGGGGAGACGTTCGTCGACCCGGTGAACTTCAACTTCGAGCACAAGAAGCTCTTTCCGGGCAACATCGGCCCCTCGACCGGCGAGATGGGCACGTCGATGTTCTGGGCCGGGCGGAACCGGCTGTTCGAGGAGACGCTGGGTCGGCTCGAACCGTGGCTCGCCGAGGAGGGCTACGTCGGGAGCATCGACATCAACTGCATCGTCAACGAACACGGCATCTATCCGCTGGAGTTCACGCCGCGGTTCGGCTACCCGACGATTACGCTCCAAGAGGAGTCCTTCGAGTCGTCGACGGCGCAGTTCTTCTACGACCTCGCCCACGGCAACGACCCCGAGCTATCGGTCCACGGTGGCTACCAAATCGCGGTCCGCATCGTCCTGCCGCCGTTTCCCTTCACCGACGAGAAGACCTACGACGAGAACTCGCGGAACGCGGCGGTCGTCTTCGAGACCGACAGCCGCGAGGGCGTCCACATCGAGGACGCGAAACTCGTCGACGGGCAGTGGCGCGCCGCCGGCGAAAGCGGCATCCCGCTCGTCGTCACCGGGAAGGGCGAGACGATGCAGGAGGCGAGAAAACGGGCGTACGACCGCGTCGACGACATCGTCATCCCGAACCTGTACTACCGCGACGACATCGGCGAGCGCTGGGTAGACGGCGACGGCGACCGACTGCTCGCGTGGGGCTACCTCGGGCCGGCCGGCGAGTAGTCGATTCGTCGGGAGTCGATTAGTTGAGCACCAGCCACGCGGCGAAGACGGCGAGGCCGCCGACGCCGGTGCTCAGCGCGGCGTGGACCCGGAGGCGGTCGAGTATCGCGTGGGCGTGGTCGTCTTCGACTGACAGCAGCTCGTGTATCTCGCTACCGATTTCACAGCGCGGGAGGAAGTCCATGGCGACGTGGAGGAAGACGCCGGAAGCGAAGCCGAAGACGAGCCCGCGGAAGGCGCCGGTCGCCGGAAGCGAGACGGCGCTTGAGACGATGGCGGCGATGCCGAGGCCCGCCGCGGGGAGGAGAAGCGGGGCGACCGACTCACCTCGTCCCGAGAGCCGGCGGGCGGCGGCGTAGCCGGCCGGCCCTTTGTGCGAGACGATGGCGAGGCCGAGACCGACGCCAACGTCGATGTTCCCGTAGACGATGCCGATAATCGCGCCCGCGGACACCGCGTGCGCCGAGAGTTCGGCCACGGTGCGGTCGATGGGCAGGTCCATGTGGGCGAAGCGGTGGCCGACGGTGTGGGCGGCGAAGCCGACGAGGATACCGAACGCGATGCCGAAGCCACCGAACTGGGGGTGGTGACCGAGCGCCTGCGGGACCAGAAACACCGCGGCGCTCGTCACCATCGCGCCGCTGGCGAGACCGTAGCCCCAGACGAGCCCCTCGGCGTGTTCGGCCCGGCTGCGCGCGCCGAACGGTGCGGCGAGGGCCATCGCGCCGAAAGCGGCCCACGAGACGATAAGGAGGTTCCGCGCCTCGGCGCTCGCGGCGTACGCGGAGAGCGCGACGAGTGCCACGACGCTCCCCACGCCGATGGCCGTCGAACGGTTCATATTGTGAACGAACTGGTTCTGATTAATAAGGGGCGCGGTTCCGGCGGGATGGGGGAGTCGAAGCGGCAAGAACCCTCACCGCGTCGCTTTCTTCCAGGCTCTGAGGTCCGCGATGTCGCCGTCGAACTCGGCGGGGTCGGCGTCGGTCGCCGCCCAGACGAACAGGTCGGCCACGTCGTCGGGGTCGCGGCCCTGCCCGCCGGTGAGGTCGGTGGCGACGAGGCCGGGGTCGACGACCGTCACGGTCCGGTCGCAGTCGGCGGCGAACTGCCGGACGAGCGCCTCGGCGGCCGCCTTGGAGACGGCGTACGCCCCCATTCCCGGCTTCGCCTCGCGGGCGATAGAGCCGGAGGGGACGAGGATTCGACCGTCGTCGGCCATGTGCGGGAGCGCCTCTTTGACCGCCGCGAAGACGCCGCGGACGTTGGTTCGGAGGGTGTCGTCGAACGCCGCGTAGGACTCCTCGGGCGCGGGCATCTCGCCGGGCGTGCCGTGGGCGACCGCCGCGTTGGCGACGAGCACGTCGATGCGCCCACCGGCGCGGGCCGCCGTCTCCATCAGGCGCTCCATGTCGAGTTCGTCGCGCACGTCGGCTCGGACGGCGCTCGCGGTCCCGCCGCCGGCCTCGATGTCGTCGACGACCGACTGGAGGGCGTCGCCGTCGCGGGCGCAGGCGACGACCGTCGCGCCGGCGCGACCGAGGGCGCGCGCGACCGCCGCGCCGATTCCCGAACTCGCACCCGTGACCACCGCGGTGGTGTCGTTCATGCGGGGCCGTAAGGAGGGACCGAGCCTAAAGCTACCCCCCGACGGCGGTCGATTCGGTCAGTCGATTTATGTCCTCTACGTCCTTACGAACGGACATGAATTCTGTCTCGGCTCTCGACTCCCTCGCCGGCGAGTCCGTCGTCGTCGTCGGCGGCGGGTTCGGCGGCCTCTCGACGGCGTGCTACCTCGCGGACGCCGGTGCCGACGTGACGCTGTTGGAGAAGAACGAACAGCTCGGCGGCCGAGCCAGCACGCTCGAACGCGACGGTTTCCGGTTCGATATGGGGCCGTCGTGGTATCTCATGCCCGACGTGTTCGAGCGCTTCTTCGCCTACTTCGGCAAGCGGCCCGAGGACTACTACGGGCTGACCCGACTCGACCCGCACTACCGCATCTTCTTCAAGGACGGCGACCGGGTGGACATGCTTCCCGACGTCGCGGCCAACAAGGCCACCTTCGAGTCCTACGAGCCCGGCGCGGGCGACAGGCTCGACGACTACCTCCGGAAGGCCGAGCGGAACTACCGCATCGGGATGGAGCACTTCGTCTACACCGACCGCCCGGAGCTGACCGACTACATCGACCTCGACGTGTTCCGGTACTCGTGGGGGCTGTCGCTCGTCGGCTCGATGCAGGACCACGTCGAGAAGTACTTCGACCACCCGAAGCTCCAGCAGATAATGCAGTACACGCTGGTGTTCCTCGGCGGCGCGCCGAACAACACCCCGGCGCTCTACAACCTGATGAGCCACGTGGACTTCAACATGGGCGTCTACTACCCCGACGGCGGTCTCGCGGGCGTCGTCGACGCCATCGTCGACCTCGCCGAGGAGCTGGGCGTCGAGTTCCACACCGACTCCCCCGTGGCCGAAATCGCGGGTCGCCGCGGCGGGTTCGCCGTCCGCACCGAAGACGGCCGCGAGTTCCTCTGCGACCAGGTCGTCTCCGACGCCGACTACGCCCACACCGAACAGGAGCTCCTCCCCGAGAAGAAGCGCCAGTACGACGCCGACTACTGGGATTCTCGGACCTACGCCCCCTCGGCGTTCCTGCTCTACCTCGGCGTCGAGGGCGACGTGGACGAACTCGCCCACCACACGCTCGTGTTACCCACCGACTGGGACGACCACTTCGAGACGATATTCGAAGACCCCGCGTGGCCCGACGACCCCGCGTACTACCTCTGTGTCCCCTCGAAGACCGACGATACGGTCGCTCCGGAGGGCCACAGCAACCTGTTCGCGCTCGTCCCCATCGCGGCCGGGCTGGAGGACACGCCGGAACTCCGCGAGAGCTACCGCGACCTCGTCCTCGCCGACATCGCCGACAACACCGGCGTCGACCTCCGCGACAGAATCGTCGTCGAGGAGTCGTTCTGCGTGAACGACTTCAAGGAGCGCTACAACAGCACGCAGGGCACCGCCCTCGGCCTCGCGCACACGCTGTTCCAGACGGCCCTCCTCCGCCCGCCCCACGGCTCCGAGGCGGTCGACGGCCTCTACTTCACCGGCTCGTTTACCACGCCGGGCATCGGCGTCCCGATGTGCCTCATCAGCGGTCAACTCACCGCCGAGGAGATGGCCGACGACGCGAGATGAGCGCCGACATGGCCGCACAGACCGAGTCCGGCGAAGGCGGCGACGACGGGGGAGCAGACGGCGGTCTCCGAGACCGGCTCGTCTACCTCGCGGTCCTCTCGCGGCCCCGCTTCTGGCTCTACCTCGCCGGCCCCGTCGTCGTCGGCGTGGCGGCCGCCGCGAGCGCCCCCGCCGACCTGTTCGGCCTCGAACCGGTCGCCCTGTTCGCGTACTTCCTCGTCCCCGCGAACGTCTTTCTCTACGGCGTCAACGACGTGTTCGACGCCGACGTGGACGAGGCGAACCCGAAGAAGGACGACCGCGAGGCCCGCTGGCGCGGCGACCCCGTCAACACCGCCGTCGTCGCCGCGAGCGGCCTGCTCGGCGTCGGCCTGTTCGCCGTCGTTCCGCGGGTGGCGTGGCCGTGGCTCGCCGCGCACTTCTTCCTCGCTGTCGAGTACAGCGCGCCGCCGTTTCGGTTCAAGACGACGCCGCTTCTCGACTCGGTCTCGAACGGCCTGTACGTCCTGCCGGGCGTCGCCGCCTACGCGGCCGTTTCGGGGTCGAACCCCCCGATGCTCGCCGTCGCGGGCGCGTGGCTCTGGACGATGGGGATGCACACGTTCTCCGCGATTCCCGACATCGAGCCCGACCGCGAGGCCGGCATTCGAACGACCGCGACGGCTCTCGGCGAGCGCCGGACCTACTGGTACTGCGCCGCGACGTGGGGTCTCGCCGCTGTCGCCTTCGCCGCGGTCGACCTCCGACTCGGCGCGCTCTTGGCGGCCTATCCGGTCGTCGTCCTCGGCATCGCCACCTCCGGCGTCGACGTGGACCGGGCGTACTGGTGGTACCCCGTCATCAACACCGTCGTCGGCATGCTCATCACCCTCGGGGCTCTCTGGAGACTCGTCAATGGGTGAACCGGAGGTGCGGCCGTGAGCGCGAGCGACCTGCGAGCGCGGCTGCCGTCTACCCGCGGTGAAGCGGAGGCGGCGCTCGACCGACTCGTGCGCGACAACCGCTTTACTATCTCGGTGTTCTTCCCGCTGAACGGCGCGGTGCTCCTCGTCGCCAGCGCGATGGGCTGGCTCCCCGACCCGCTGGCGTTCAACGCGTTTCTCATCCTCCTCGGGACGTTCGTGATGCGCTCGCCGCTCATCGTGGGCGTCCTCCCGCTCGTGACCCGGCGGGCCGCCCTCGGCGTCGGCGCGCTCACCGCGTACGCCTACGCCATCGAGTACACCGGCGTCACCACGGGCTGGCCGTACGGCTGGTTCCACTACGGCGTCGACCTCGGGCCGACGGTCGCCGGCGTTCCGATCGGCTTGCCGGTGTTTTTCATCCCGCTCGTGATGAACGCCTACCTGCTGTGTCTGCTCCTGCTGGGCGACCGCGCCCGCAACGGGGCCGTCCGCCTCGGCGTCGTCATCGCGGCCGTCCTCGCCATGGACGTGGTGCTCGACCCCGGTGCGGTCGCGCTCGGCTTCTGGGAGTACTACCGCCTCGCCGACGACGCGGTGCTGTTCTACGGCGTCCCGCTTTCGAACTACGCCGGTTGGGTCGTCAGCGCGACCGTCGCCGTCGTCGCGCTCGACTGGTCGTTCGACCGCGAGGCGCTCCTCGCGCGGCTCGACCGCACGGAGTTCATGCTCGACGACTTGGTGAGCTTCGTCATCCTCTGGGGCGGCATCAACGCGTGGTTCGGCAACTGGATTCCCGTCGCGGTCGCGGCGCTGTTCGGCGTCGGACTGCTCAAGACGGACCGGTTCGACTCGCGGCTTCTGCGGCTTCCGCGGCGGCTGCCGTGGCGCTCCTGAGCGGCGGGGTTCGCTCGCGCTCGCGCCCGTCTGTCGCGACCCCAGCGCTGTCTCTCAGTCGGATTCGACGCCGCGACGCCGGCCCCGATAGGCGGCTCCGAGCCGTTTCCACTTGAGCAGGCCGAAGCCGAGGAGGATGAACCCGAAGCCGACGAGCGTGGCCGCGGTGACGGGCTCCGTGAACAGAAGCCAACTGTACACCGTCCCGAAGCCGGCGATGGCGTAGGTGACGAGGTTGAGCTCGACCGAGCCGAGTCGGGGGAGAAGCGAGAAGTACAGCAGGTAACTGACCGCGCTCGCGAAGACGCCGAGGTAGACGAGGCCGACGACGCCGGCGACCGACACATCGACCCCCGCCAGCGACTCCGTCGGACTCGCCGCGCTCGCGAGATGGGTCGCGGCGGCCCCGACGACCATCGCCCACGCGGTCTGGGCGGCGAACGGCATCTCGGTCTCGATTCGCTGGGCGAGTACACCGCCGAGCGCGAAGGACGCGGCGGCGAGCACCAGTATCACCTGCCCCGCGGCGTTCGCCCCGAGGAGGTTCGACGGGTCCGGGTCGGTGATGACGACTAAGCCGAGGAAGCCGACGACGACGCCGAGCAGTTCGACCGGGCCGAACCGCTCGTCGGGGAGAAACAGCTTCGCGAAGCCGACGGTCAGTATCGGAATCAGCCCCGCCAGCACCGACGCGACCGCGCTCGGGACGGTCTGCTGGCCGACGTTCTGGAGGACCCCGTAGCCCGCGAGCGTCAGGAGACCGGCGACCGAGACGGCCGCCCAGTCGCCTCGCGTGCGGGGCCGCCAGTAGTCGGTGCGCCACGCCGCGTACGGCAACAGGAGCGCCGCCCCGATGTCGAGTCGGAACGCGGCGTACAGAATCGGCGGGAACGACCCCAGCCCGAGCGTCACCGCGGGGTACGTCCCGCCCCACAGCGCCGCCAGAATAACGAACAGGACGGCGTTTCGGTACCGACCGGGGAGGAGTTGGTCACCGACCATGGGGCGGCTGATCGGGGACCCCCGGGGTCGCGGGCGCGGTCGAGTCAGCGGTTCGCGGTGGCGTGTCGAGAATCGATCTCGGCTCGTCGGCGGTCGAGAGCGATGCGTCGGCGTGTGCGCTCATCACCGTGACCTACGCCCGCGAGCCGGGAGAACCGGAGGGTTAGGATGCTAACCCCCGTCGCCGGGCCGCCCGGTCGGCGGGTCGCGGTCGGCGTCGAGACCGGCGAGCGCGGAGACGGCGGCCCCGAGGAGCTTTCGCTCCGCGCGGCGGAGCGTCTTCGAGATGGCGACGTCGGAGACGCCACAGCGGTCGCCGAGGGAGGCGAGCGACTCGCCCCGCGGCGTCTCGTAGTAGCCGTGTTCGACCGCGGTTCGAAGCACCCGCGCCTCCGTCTCGGTGAGTCGCTCACAGCCGTCGAGGAGCGTCGCGGCCTCGTGGAAGTTCCGGAAGACGGCGGCCGCACCCGAGTCCGTGAGCGGCGTCTGCTCGACGACGGTGAGTTCGTAGCGGCGGTCGAGCGAGTCGAGGGTGGCCGCCGCGGCATCCGGCTCGGCGAACCCGAGGTGCCACCGTTCCCAGCCGTCCCTGTCGCGGAACGGAGCGATGACAGCGCCGCCGTTGGCCATGACCGTCTCGATGGCGACGGTCTCTTCGAGCACGACGTGGGCCGTCGCGTGCGACCCGCGCTTCCACTTCAGTTCGAAGCGGCGCACGCCGTCGGCGTCTCTGAGCGCGCGGATGCCGGCCTCCAACTGCGACCGCCCCGGCGACGAGGCTTCGACCCAGAGGTCGCACTGGCCGGTTTCGGGCGAGAGATTCCAGTACGGCGTGGTCAGCGTCACGTCGTGCGCGGCGGTCACCCGTCCCAGCGGACAGTCGTCTAACCGGGTGTCGAGGGTGACGCGATGCATGCCGAGGGCTCTCTCGGCCGCCCACTAAATCTTTCAGTCGCGGAAAAATCGCGCGTCGCTCAGTCCGAGCCCCAGCGGTTCAGTGACCGGAGCCAGCCGGAGACGCGCCCGCTGCGTCGGGGGCGGGTGGCCCGCGTCGAACCGGGGCCGAACTCCGCGTCGAGGTCGTCGTCGTCCGGGTAGGGGACGACGCTGACGGCCTTGAACACGGCCACGGGGTCGCGCCAGACGGCCCAGTACGCCGCGGTCTTCGCGAGGAGCGTGAGCTTCCGCCCGAAGCTCAGTTCGGGTGTCGTCGCGAGCGTGTCGTAGCCGAGGTTCCGAATCGAACGGTGGTGGTCGGCGTACAGCACCGCCGAGAGGAGTACCGGGAACTGGCAGTCCGCCGGGAGGTACTCGATGCCGGCGACGCCGTCGCGGTACAGCGACTCCGTTCGGCGGAGTTCGTCGCGCATCACGTCGGCGACGCGCTCGTCGAACTCGAGGGCGAGTATCTGCTCGGCGTCGACGCCGTGGCGGTCCAGCGTCGTCCGCGGGAGGTACACCCGGTCGCGCTCGACCACGTCTTCGCCCACGTCGCGCAGGAAGTTCGACATCTGGAACGCCTGTCCCAGCGCCGTCGCGTGCGGGAGCGCCGCCTCGGGGTCGTCGGGACGCATGACGTCGGTCATCATCCGACCGACCGCCGAGGCCGACCCGTCCATGTACGTCTCAAGTTCGTCGTAGGTCTCGTAGCGGTCCTTCTCGATGTCCGACTCCATCGCGTCGATGAAGACGTTCACGTCGTCGGGGTCGATACCGTAGCGCTCTCTGAGTTCGGCGAACGCCGACAGGACGGGGTCGTCGGTCTCGACCTCGCCGAGCGCCTCGGCGCGGAGGCGTTCGAGACGCTCGCGCTGTTGTGCCGGCGGCGCGGTCTCCTCGGCGTCGACGACCTCGTCGGCGACCCGAAAGAACGCGTACAGCACGTACGTGGCGTGTCTGACGCGCTCCGGGAGGAGGCGCGTCGCGAAGTAAAACGTCTTTCCCGTCCGCTGTTGGATGTCTTTTCCCGCCTCGACCTGTGATTCGTTGAGCATCGTTTCGTGTACGTGGCCGCATCCGTCTCGGGACCAACTGAGCTGACCGGGGAGGACAGTCATTCGTTAGGTCTCCGCCGACATAACGCTTCGTGCTGTCGTGAAATCAACCCGCGAACCCGCCGACTTCGCAGTGGTACCAGCGCGGGCGTCTCCTGTCAGGTTTCGTTACCAGAACGTGTCGCTGCAGTCGTAGACGACCCCGTGTTCCGGGCAGACGTACTTGCAGTGGCGGTGGTCCATCGACGTGCCGCAGAAGGGACAGGGCCGTCCCTTCGGGGACTCGATGGCACACGCGTTCCGTCCGGTGTCGTCGTCCATACGAGTTTTCGTAGGACGCGACCGACATATCCCTTACTGCCGTCGGGGGGTCCTGCCGGTTCGAGTCGGTCCGCCGGTGAGGCCGAGTCGGTTCCGTCTCGGACACCGGCGAGCGCCGTCGGGGCGGCGGCACCGACCGACTCGACGCGTCCGGAGACTCCACCCGAATTTGGTACGGAACTGGAACAACGCTCATGTACGGTCGTCGCCGAGTCGAACTCGTCGCGTCGAACGGCACCCGCGAGAATATTACCGCGCTCGACCAATCAACTAAACGAACAGTCGATGGAGAAGGCGCTTTGGTATCTGCTCACGGCGACTCGCGGCGGTGAGAACCGCGTCCGCATCATCCGCGCCCTCTCGGAGCGCCCGCAGAACGCGAACCGCCTCGCCGACGAGCTCGACGTGGGCTACAAGACCGTCAGACACCACCTCGACGCCCTCGAATCCCACGGGGTCGTCGAGGCCGGCGGCGACAAGTACGGACGGCTGTACTTCCTCACCGACCAGTTCGAACGGTACCGCGACACCTTCGAAGAAATCACGACACACCTCGAATGACCATGGCAATGGACACCCAAATCATGGCGGCCAGCGCCCTCTCGGGCGCGAACATCGTCTTCCTCGCGGCGCTGACCGCCGTGTGGATTCGCAACTACCGGACGTTCCGCACCTCGCTCGTCCTCGGCCTGCTCGCGTTCGCCGTCGTCATGCTCGTCGAGAACGCCGTCGCGCTCTACTTCTTTTTCACCATGCAGAGCCTCTACTCCGGGGACCCCCACGTCCAGCAGGCCGTGTTGGTCCTCCGCGGCCTCCAACTCGTCGCGCTGGCGTTCCTGACCTACGTGACGGTCCGGTGAGCGCCCGGCGGTCTCGACCTTCGGCCCTCGCCCGGTCCGAATTTGGTACAGAGTCGACCCCGATTCGTCACGGAGTCACCCCGAATCTCGAAAAACCGCCTTTAGCCGGTCTCGCGTCTTCGTTGTCGTGGCATCGACCACACGTGAGACCAATGACGGACACGACGACTCCGACGACGCGACGAACCGTACTCGGACTGACCGGCGCGGGCGTGCTGGCCGCCCTCGCCGGCTGTTTGGGTAGTGCGAGCCTGCCGGGCCAATCGGCCGGAAACGGAAACAGCCAGTCCGCGCGAACCTACCGCGTGACCGTGGCGAACCTGACGACGGGACAGCCGTTCACCCCGCCCGCGGTGGTCGCCCACCGCGCCGGCGTGGAACTGTTCGCCGTCGGCGACCCGGCGAGCGACGCCATCAGGGAACTCGCCGAGAACGGGAACCTCGGCCCGCTTGGCGAACTGGCCGAGGAAACCGACGACGTTCGCGGCGTCGCGGTCGGCGACGCGCCGCTCGTCCCCGACGAACTCCCGGCGAGCGAGATGTTCCCCGCGGCCGCGACGCTCGAACTGGAGACCGACGCCAGCGGCGCGTACCTCTCGTTCGTCAGCATGCTCATCGGCACGAACGACGGGTTCGCCGGCCTCGACACCGTCCCGCTCCCGGAGCGGGTCAACGAGTCGCGGTCGTACTTCGCGGCCAGCTACGACGCCGGAACCGAGGTCAACACCGAGGCGTACGGCGACATGGTCCCCCCTGCACAGGCCCTCTACGGCATCGACTCCGGGACCGACGGAACCGGCATGAGCGACCCCGACCTCGCCGAGGACGGCGTCATCGCGCCGCACGCGGGTATCGTCGGCGACGGCGACCTCGACCCCGCCGTCTACGGCTGGGACGACCCCGTCGCGCTGGTTCAGGTCGAACGACTCGACTGAGTCGGTCGCGACCTGACTTCCCGACCGCTGAAACGCCGTCGCTCGCGGGAATCGGCGTCGTCGGAGAACAAAACCCGAGGCGTGGACGCCGTCGGAAGCGAACGACCGGGGGCGGTCGTCCGGTGAAACCACGTAGCGTACCACGCGGCGAGTGCAGGGAGGCCCGACCGCGCGATGCTGTTGCAGCTGCGTCTACCCGTTGTCGGAGCGCGTTGAACCGCTCTGGTGGTGATGGTGGTGGTGGGGGGCATCCGGTCGGCGAGAGACCGACGCGAACGGGAGGGTCTCTGACAACGGCGATTACCAGTTCGTTATCACCTGTCAAAGCTGTACCGGTGGTTCGAGGGCCGGGCCATCGGACATCGACGGAGTCGAATTCGGCACTGAGACGGCGTTTCACGCCCCGTGGGATCGGTTCACCTACCGAACTGTCACCGGTGTCGGTTCCGAGCGGCGGCGCCTCGCGCGTCGACTCTCGGCCGAGTCACTCGTCGCCCCCGTCGCCGAACTTCGCGTACGGCCGGCGGTGGGTGTTCCGAATCAGGTCCTCGTCGGAGACGCGAAGCCCCAGTTCGTCTAACTCCTCGCCGATTCGACTGAGGTCGTCGCCGTCGACGCCGATGGCTCGGACCATGACGTTTCGCTCGCCGGTCATCACTTCCTGTACCTCGACGACGCCGGGGACCGCGGCGGCGGCCTCGGCCAACTCCTCGCGCTCCGGAATCGGGGCCGTACAGACGATGAGCGTGTACAGTTGGTACCCCGCGCGCTCGTAGTCCACGTCGGCGTGGTAGCCGCGGACCACTCCGTCGGCTTCGAGTCGCTGGATACGGTTTCGGACGGTGCTCGCCGAGGCGTCGAGTTTGTCGGCGATGTCGGTCGACGACGTGCGGCGCGCCTCCGACTGCAACGTGTACAGTATCCTCCTGTCCAGCGCGTCGAGTTCTCGACTCGTCATTCGTCCGGTCGTCTGTCGCCCGCGACATTAACCCTCCCGGCATCGTTGTCAGAAGCTTAGTTTAAATTGAATAATACGCGACTCCCGACAATACACTACATATACGTTCGGACGGCCGATGCTTTCTAACGGGTCGAACGCGAACGAAGGGGACACCGACACAGATGAACCCAACAGAGATCGGTATACGCCTCGTCGCGGGGGCGTTGCTCATCCTCACGAACGGTTTCTTCGTGGCCATCGAGTTCGCGCTGACGCGCGCCCGCCAGTTCACCGAGTCCGAGTTCGTCGACGGCGACTCCCGACTCGAACGGGCCTGGGAGATGACCCAGGAGCTCGAACTGTATCTCACGACCTGCCAAGTCGGAATCACGGCGTCGAGCATCGCCGTGGGTATCGTCGCCGAGCCCGCGCTGGCGGCGCTGTTCGAACCGCTACTCGAGCCGCTGTTCGCCGGCACGACGCTCGCGACCATCGGCGCCGGCGCGCTCCTCGCCTACCTGATCATCAACCTCCTCCACCTCACCCACGGCGAGCAGACGCCGACGTACCTCGGCGTCGAGCGCTCCCGGATGGTCTGTCGCTACGGGGCGGCGCCGCTGCACTGGTTCTACGTCGCCATCTCGCCCGTCATCAAGTTCGGCGACTGGGTCGCCAAGTGGACGCTCAAGCTCTTCGGCATCGAGATGTCGGGCGCGTGGCTCGAAACCGAAACCGACGTCATCGAGTCCCGCGGCCAACTCCGCGAGCGTCTGAACTCGCTGCTCCAGGAGGGCGAACTCACCGAGGAGCGCCGCGACGAGGTGCTCAGCGCGCTGGACGCGGACGAACTCTCCATCAGCGAAATCATGATTCCGACAGACGACATCGTCTCGCTCTCGACGGCGGCGACGCCCGGCGAGAACTTCGACCGGATTCGGAACACGCCCCACACCCGGTTCCCGCTCGTCGGCGAGTCGCTCACCGACTTCCGCGGCGTCGTCTACGCGCCCTCCATCATCGACAACTTCGAGGCGCTCCGCGCCGGCGAGCGCTCGTTCGACGAAATCGCCGCGCCGCCGATGACGCTCGCCGCCGACACGAACGCCAGCGACGCGTTCGACCAGTTCCAAGCGGAAGACCAGGAACTCGCGCTCGTCCTTCGGGACGGCGAGGTCGTCGGCCTCCTCACCGCGACCGACGCTCTCGAAGCCGTCATGGGCGAACTCGACGACCCGCTCGACTAGCGTCGCAGACGACGTTTTCGGCTTTTTTCGGTGATTGGCCGTCGCTCACAGCGACGTGGTTTCGCGGAAAACGGGCGCGGCCGTGACGACCCACGGACGGCTCTGCGTGCGTGACGAATCGAAGAATGCCCGGGGTGGGCTCCGAACCCACGATCTCCGCATGTCCCAGGTGCGAAGCCGGCATGACTTCGCGAGGGGCGGAGGCTTCCAAGGCGTTCCGCACCGATTGTGAAACCCTATGAGTGCGGCGCTATGTCCAGCTAAGCCACCCGGGCTCAACTTCCCGTTGTGTGCTGGTTGTATTTAAGCTTCTCATCTCCGACGACCGCGGGGCGAGTCACCACGCCACTCGATTCGCGTCATCACCCGCGGATTTATGTCCCAACACCGGGTGCACACACGCATGAGCCAACCGGAGATCGTCCAGTCCGTCCTCGGAGAGGAAGACGTGGTGACCCGCGTCCACCTCGGGGGCGAGGACGAACTGTTTGTGACTCCGACGCGGACGCTCGTCTATCGGGCCGAAGGCCTCCTCTCGGACGAGTCCGTCGACGAATTCTCGCACGCCGCGGAGCGACTGTCCGTCAAGGAAGGGCGACGAAAAGCGAAGCTATCGCTCGACTACGGTCTCGACGGGAGCGAGACGTTCTCGATGTCCTCGAAGCGGCTCGACGACGCGCTCCAACCCATCGTCGAGGGCGTGCTCGCGGCCGCCGGCGTGACCGACGAAGAAGGCGAGCGCGTCGTCCAGACGTTCCGTTTCAGCGAACTCACGTTCGTCGTCACCGACGCCCGCGTCGTCCGGCACATCGGCAGCGCGGTCTGGGACGAAGACTACGAATCGTACCGCTACGCCGACGTGACCGACCTCGAATTCGAGTCCGGAAGCGTCGCTACGACGGTCGTGCTCACCGTCGACGGCCGCCAGGAGCGGTTCAAGATTCCCAACGAGGAGGCCCGGCTCGTCCGCGAGAAACTTGCACGTGCGCTGTGTGACTACCACGGCGTCGGCAGTCTCGAGGAGTTCCGCGTCCAGATGGAGAAAGCGCGGGCGAACGACGAGTCCGCCGACGCCGCCGCCGACCGCGACAACACCGACTTCGGCGCGGGCCCTGACCCGCTGAGCGCGAATCCCGGTGAGCTGTCCGACGAACCGGCGAACGCCACCCGCGCCGAGGGCGACGCGCCCGCCGAGGCGAGCCAGCAGGCCACCCGGACGCAGTCCGTCGAAGCCCCCTCCGCGACCGGCGCGGTGGCGGAGGCGAAGCAGGCCGCCGAGGCGGCGTCGACCGAGTCGGCGTCGGGCAACGTCGCCGACGCCGCGGACCTCGGGTTCGAGGGGTCCGGCTTCGAGTCGGCCGCCGAGTCCGAGTCGGCGGGCTCCGGCGCCGTCGATGCCGACTACGCCGAACTCGCAGACGAAATCGAGTCGCTCCGCGAGGTCGTCGAGGCCCAAAGCGAGCAGATTCGCCACCAGCAGGAGCTGGTCGAACAGCTCATCGAAGAACTCCGCCGCGGGCGGTAACCGCGGAGTTCGCCCGACGACGACCGTCCGGACACCTATTCCCGCCCGAGCACTTTCCTGATACACGACGAGCCAAAGGGCCCGAGTTCGCCGGACTCGAACCGCACGAAGTGGCCGGTGGAGATGGACGCGCCGCAGCGGCGGCAGTCGAAGTCGCCCTCGCGCTGGACGACCTGACTCTCGAATCTGACGAACGTGCCGCCGCGGTTGTGACGGACGCGGCCGCCGTCGCGCTCGATGATGCCCCGAAGCTCCGCGGTATCGAGGATGTCGCGCGTGAGCGTCGGGTCCGTGGTGACCGTCTCGATGCGGTCGACGACCTCGGCGAGGGAGAGTTCGTCGGCTTCGAGGTGCGCGAGGAGGTCGAGCGCGAGTTCGACGCGCTCGTCGCGTGTGGGCTCGGTCACGGTTCGGGAGCCAATCGAACCGGGGCGGGCTAAAGCCCTCCGAAGCACAAAGCGTTTGGTCGCGGCGCGACGACCGACTCCAGAGCTTCCGTGCCTCGTCCGCGTCTCGCCGCCGGCCTCGCGCTCGCGGCCGTCGTCGCCGGTCTCCTATTCGCGTCTCCAGACGCCGTCATCGCGCGCGCGGCGTGGGTCGCCGCCGACCCCGTCCGACTCGTCGTCGTCGTGAGCGCGCTCGCGCTCGTCCGCCCGCTTCTCGCGTGGCCGACGACGCTCCTCGCGCTCGTCGTGGGCTACGGCCTCGGCCCGGTCGGCGTGCCGTTCGCGCTGGCGCTCATCGTCCTCACGAGCGTCCCGCCGTTCCTCTTCGCGCGGCGCTACCGCGGGACGACCAGACTGGCCGAGGTCGGCGAGCGAACCGTCGAGCAGACGGGGTCCGTCAGGGGCGTCGCCGCGAGCCGCCTGCTGCCGATTCCCTCCGACGTGGTGTCGGTGGCGGCGGGCGTCGCCAACGTCCGGCTCGGCGCGTTCGCGCTCGGAACCGCCGTCGGCGAACTCCCGTGGGCCGTCGCGGGCGTCATCGCCGGCGCGTCGGTCGAGACGCTCACGACCGAGTCGCTGGCCGCGGCCGTCCGCCCGGAGTTCGTCGTGCTCGCGGCGGTCGCGGGCGTGTCGATGCTCGTCCCGACCGCGTACCGTCGCTACCGGGCAGAATCGGGCGCGTAGGGGACGAAAATAGAGGGCAGAGAGTACGTAGAGCGCGCGAGCGGCGGGCCCTATTCTAACAGCGACTCGCCGGTCATCGCGGCCGGCTGGTCGACGCCGACGAGTTCGAGGATGGTCGGCGCGATGTCGCACAGCGAGCCGCCCTCGCGGACGGTCCGACCGCCCGAAAGCGGGTGTTCGGGGTCGAGGTCGGCGGCTTCGTCCTCGGCGTCGTTCTCCGGGGCGGCCTCGTCGTCGCGGTCGGCCGCGAGGTAGACGAACGGGACGGGGTTGAACGTGTGGGCCGTGTGCGGGTCGTCCTCGGTGCCCATGTCGTCGGCGTTGCCGTGGTCGGCGGTGATACAGACGTGGCCGCCGTGCGCGCGGACGCTCTGGACGAGCCGCCCGAGCTGTTCGTCGACCGCCTCGACCGCCTCGATGGCGGCCTCGTAGTCGCCGGTGTGGCCGACCATGTCGGGGTTGGCGTAGTTGAGCACCATCACGTTCGGGTCGTCGGACTCGATGATGTCGATGGCCGAGTCGGTGAGTTCCGCCGCGGACATCTCGGGTTGGAGGTCGTAGGTCGGCACGTCGGGGCTCTCGACGATCTTCCGAATCTCGCCGTCGAACTCGACCTCGCGGCCGCCGTTGAGGAAGTAGGTGACGTGGGGGTACTTCTCGGACTCGGCCATGCGCAGTTGCGTCATGTCCGCCTCGGCGAGCACCTCGCCGAGCGTGTCTTCGGGCTGTTCCGGCGGGTAGGCGACTGAGACGTCGAACGTCTTGTCGTACTGCGTCATCGTCGTCATGAGAAGCTCCGGTGGCGTCGTCTCGAACTCCCAGACGGGCTCGATGTCGCAGAGCATCCGCACGAGCTGTCGCGCGCGGTCCGCGCGGAAGTTGAAGAAGATGACCGAGTCGCCGTCTTCGAGGGCGGGCGCGTCGTCGACGACGGTCGGCTCGACGAACTCGTCGGTGTCGCCGCGGTCGTACGACTCGGTGACGGCGTCGACGGCGGTGTCGGCGGTCCACTCCGCCTCGCGCTCGACGATGGCGTCGTAGGCGCGCTTGGTGCGCTCCCAGTTCTGGTCGCGGTCCATCGCGTAGTAGCGCCCGGAGACGGTGGCGACGCCGCCGGTTCCCTGCTCCTCGGCGACGGCTTCGAGGTCCGAGAGGTACGCCTCGCCGCCGGTGGGACTGGTGTCGCGGCCGTCGGTAAAGGCGTGGGTGACGGCGTCGACGCCGCGTTCGGCGGCGAGTTCGATGAGCGCGTGGAGGTGCTCCTGGTCGGAGTGAACGCCGCCGTCGGAGACGAGGCCCATGAGGTGTACGCGGCCGTCGTGTTCGTCGGCGTGGTCGTAGGCGGCCGTGATGGCATCGTTCTCGAAGAACGAGCCGTCGTCGATGCTGTCGCCGATGCGGGTGTACGCCTGCTTGACGACGCGGCCGGCCCCGATGTTGAGGTGGCCGACTTCGCTGTTGCCCATCTGGCCGTCCGGAAGACCGACGCGCCGGCCGTCGACGATGAGCGTCCCGAACGCGCCCGCGTCGCGGTAGCGGTCGAAGTTCGGCGTGTCCGCCGCCTTGATAGCGTCGCGGCGGTCGTGGTCGCCGAGTCCCCACCCGTCGAGGATGATGAGTGCTGCGTCCATGCGTCGCCGTTCGGCGCGCCGGGCTAACTGTCCTTTGCTCCCGACATGGAATGACAACGTGTCGCGTACGGAGATGAGAGGGCGGCGTTCGCGCCCCGACGGCGGGTTCGAGCCGCCCCGTCCCCGCCCCAGTCGCCCCCGCCCCGACGGTCTTTTCTTTCGGCGCGCCGTCCGACTCGGCGATGGGTCTGCGAGACTTCGACCTCGGCGCGGCGGTCGACGACTGGACGGAGTACTACCTCGGAAACGGCCCGAGCCTCGTCGTCTTCCTCGTCCTCAACGCCGCCGCGTTCCTCGTCGGGGTGAGTTTCTACGTCCACTCGGACCCCGCGCTGTCGGACCTGCCGACGTTCCTCTACCCGCTTTTCGGCGACTCGCCGACCGCCCTCGCGCTGATGACGCTGTCGGCCGCGACGCTGCTTCCGAACCTCGGTCGCCGCGTCGCCGACGCGCCGGTCAACCGGCCGCTCGCGTACCTCCACACGCTCGCGTTCGTCTGGCTCGTCAAGTACGGCGTCTGGACGGTCGTCGCGCTCAACCTCCGGCCCGACCTCTACGTCGGCTTCTCCGGGGCCGCGCTCTGGGACTACTGGGGCATCATGCTCACCCACGCGGGCTTTCTCGCGCTCGCCCTCGTCGTCCCGCGCTACGGCGCGACCACGAAGGGCGCGCTCGGGTTCGCCCTCACCCTCGCGCTCGTCAACGACGTGTTCGACTACGGCCTCGGCTACTACCCGCCGCTGAAGTACGAGGCGGGGGCGCTCCTCGCGGGCATCACCGTCGCCCTCTCGTTTCTCGCGGTGTTCCTCGCCTCCCGGGCGTTCGACCGCCTCTCAGAGACGCCGGAGACGGCCCCGTGAGCGCCTCGGGACGGCCCCGACAGCTCCCCGTGAGCCACAATCGCTAATCGCATGACGGCGCGGAGTATCACATGAGTCAGGCTTTTCCCCGCCCGCAGTCTATGACCTCGTAATGGACTCCGCGGTACTGCTTGACCTACTCGGGAACGAAAACCGCCGGCGCATCCTGCGGTTGCTCTCGCACAAACCGTGCTACGTCACCGAGATAAGCGAGTACCTCGGCGTCAGCCCCAAGGCCGTCATCGACCACCTCCGAAAGCTGGAGGACGCGGGGCTCATCGAGTCCCGCACCGACGACCAGCGGCGCAAGTACTTCCACATCTCGCGGAACCTCAGGCTGGAGGTGAACGTCTCGCCGTACGGGTTCGGGGCGAAAAGCGCCTATCCGCCGAGTCCGAGCCTCGACATGGCCGGGCGCTGTCCGCACGTGACGCTCGAAGTCGAGAACGCCGGCACCGACGACGTCTCGGAACTGGCGCGCGAACTCGGGAAACTGGAGGAACTCGACAACGAACTCTCCTTGGCCCAGCGGTGGGTGCAGGGCCGCATCACCGACGTGCTCGACCGCCTCAACGACCGCCTCGGCGTCGACGCCGACAGCCGGTTCTACGCGGAGATTCTCGCCGCGCTCGCCAACGGGTCGAACACCGTCCGTGGCATCGCGAAGGACCTCAACGCGGACCCCGCGGTCGTCGACAGCGCGCTGCACCACCTCGCCGACGGCGGTCTGGTCGCCCACAACGGCGACCGCTGGCGAATCGACTGACGCCTACAACTCCTCCGTCAGGCCCGCCCGGAGGTCGCGGCCGAAGTAGTGACCGACCAGCCCCGCGAGCCCGCCGCTCGCCGCGCCGACGCCCGCGATGGCGACGCCGTAGTCCGCGAGCAGTTGGACCGCGAAGGGCGCGAACACGGCGAACAGCGTCGAGAGGACGAACGCGAGGCCCGCGGCGATTGCGCCGGCGAGGACGACTTCCGTGTAGTGTCGCTTCGACCCGACGAGGCCGAGGACGAAGCCGGCGGCGGCGATGCCGACGAACCGCCCGACGAAGCCGACGATGGGAATCGCGCCGCCGACGAGCAGTCCGCCGATGGAGAGCAGGAGCGCCGCGAGGAATACGCGCGGGGAGAACAGCCCGCCGAGGCGACCGCCGCCGGACGAGGCGGAGCGCTCCGCCCGCATCGAATCGTCGCTCTCGCGGTTCACGCCGGAGAGCAGGTCGTCGACGGACTGCTCAGACTCCCGTTGGTCCGACCGTTGCATGTGTACAGGGTCGCGGGCGAGCCTGATGGCTCTTGTGCCGGTTGGTCAGCCGCGGTGACTGTTCGGCGTCGCGTGACGGTGCGCCGCCCGGCTCGGTCCTACGCGTTGCGGCCGAGGATGAAGTACAGGACGAGTCCCAAAAGCGGCGCGAGGAAGACGACGACCGCCCAGAGGAACGCCGGGTGACTGCTGTTTCGCTTCGCGTCACTGTACGTCCACACCACCATCCCGAGGAACAGGAGGAAAAACAGCAGGCCGACGACGAGCGCGCCTGCGCCGCCCGACTGGAGGAGTATCGTGGGGAGCACACGCTGGCTGACGGACGGTCCGGTAAAATGTCTTGTGTCCGTTATGTCGGTGGTGCGGCCGTCTCCCTCGTTTCGCTCGGTCGGTTCGGTTGCGCTCCAGTCGCCGTACCGAGTCGCGAGCGAAGCGAGCTACTCGGCTTTTTCCCTCCAGGTTTTTGCCGTGAGCGGGTCGCCTCCGGCGACCCCGAACGGTAAAAAGGTGGGTTTGAAGTCTGCCCCCACGGTATCCCGCGATATGAACGCAGGGGACCGCGTCCGCGTCACCCGCGCGGACGTCACGAACGAAGGCGTACTCATGCCGTCTTCCACCGAGGACCACCTCGTCGTCAAGCTCGACGGCGGGTACAACGTCGGCATCGCCCGCGAGGGAGCCGACGTGGACGTGCTCGAAACCGACGTGTACGACATCGAAGACGCACAGTCCGAGGGC
This sequence comes from Haloferax gibbonsii, assembly GCF_001190965.1. Classification (NCBI taxonomy): domain Archaea; kingdom Methanobacteriati; phylum Methanobacteriota; class Halobacteria; order Halobacteriales; family Haloferacaceae; genus Haloferax; species Haloferax gibbonsii. The sequence goes on along the minus strand of NZ_CP011947.1, from coordinate 2,481,026 downwards.
GACGGCACCTCAGAAATCGAGTTCGACGACGACCTCCCGACCATCTCGCTCATCTCGACCGGCGGGACCATCGCCTCGACGGTCGACTACCGCACGGGCGCGGTGACCGCGCAGTTCGACGCCGAGGACGTGCTCCGGGCCGTCCCCGACCTCGCGGGCCGGGCGAACTACCGCGGCCGCGTCGTCGCCAACATCCTCTCGGAGAACATGACGACCGACGTGTGGGTCGACCTCGCCGAGGCCGTCGCCGAGGAAATCGAGGCCGGGGCCGACGGCGTCGTCGTCATGCACGGCACCGACACGATGCAGTTCTCCGCGTCGGCGATGTCGTTCATGCTCGACACGCCCGTCCCCATCGTCTTCACGGGCAGTCAGCGCTCGGCCGACCGCCCCTCGTCTGACAACGTGATGAACGCCGTCTGCGCCGTCGAGGCCGCCAAGGCCGACGCCGCCGAGGTCATGGTCTGCATGCACGCCTCGGAGTCCGACGACGTCTGCGCGCTCCACGAGGGGACGCGCGTCCGCAAGAACCACACCTCCCGGCGCGACGCGTTCGAGACCGTCGGCGCGAAGCCGCTCGGCGAGGTCGACTACGAGGCCGAGGAGGTCACGTTCCGCCGCGACTACGCCCCCCGCGGCGAGGCCGACCTCGCGCTCCACGCCGACATCGAGTCCGAGGTGGAACTCGTGAAGTTCACGCCGGGGATGGACCCCGCGGCGCTCGACTACCTCGACGGGAAGGCCGGCGTCGTCATCGAGGGGACGGGCCTCGGCCACGTCCACACCGACCTCATCCCGCGGTTCGAGGAACTCGTGGAAGACGGAACCACCGTCGCCATGACCTCGCAGTGTCTCGACGGCCGCGTCTGCGACCGCGTCTACGACACCGGCCGCGACCTGCTCGACGCCGGCGTCGTCGAGGCGGGCGACACGCTCCCCGGCACGGCGAAGGTGAAGCTCATGTGGTCGCTCGCCAACCTCTCCGACCCGGCCGGCGCGATGGGCCGGAACCTCGAAGGCGAGCTGACCCAGCGCTCCGTCCCGTGGGAGTGAACTGATGGAGATTCGACCCGCCCGACCCGAGGACTACGACGCGGTCGCCGCGTTCACCCGCGACACGTGGGCCGACCGCGGCGGGTCGGACTACATCCCCGACATCTACCACGACTGGATTTCCCCCGGCGAGTTGGACCAGGCGACGCTCCTCGTGGACATGGGCGAAGAGACGCCCTCCGACGACGTGGCCGCCATCGCGCAGGTCGTCATGCTCTCGGAGTACGAGGGCTGGGCGCAGGGCATGCGCGTCGCGCCCGACTACCGCGAGCGGGGGCTCGCGACCCGGCTGTCGCACGCGCTTCTCGACTGGGCGCGCGAGCGGGGGGCGCGCCGCGTCCGCAACATGATTCACTCGTGGAACGTCCCGAGCCTCGCCAACGCCCGCACGGTCGGGTTCGACCCCGGCGTCGAGTTCCGCTGGGCGACGCCCGAACCGGACGCGGCCGCCGAGCCGGAGACGGCGGTCGGCGACGACGCCGACGCCGCGTGGGCCTACTGGACCGGGTGCGAGGCGCGAACCGCGCTGTCGGGGCTCGCGCTCGACCCCGTCGAGTCGTGGGCGCTCTCCGAGCTGACCCGCGCACGCCTCCACGACGCCGCGGCCGACGACCGACTATTCGTCGTCGGCGACGACCGCGCGACAGGCTTCACCTACCGGAACCGAACCTACACCCGCGAACGCGACGACGAGGGCGAGGTGACGTGGGCCGAGTACGCGGTCGCCGCGTGGGACGACGCGCCGGCCTGCGAGTCGCTGTTGGACGCGGTTCGACGCGACGCCGCCTCGGTCGGCGCGGACCGGACCCGCGTCCTGTTCCCCGAGCGAATCGATTGGATTTCCGACGCGTCGCTCGCCCGGAGCGACCTCGCGGAGGAACCGACGTTCGTCATGGAAGCGGACCTCTCCTGACCGGCGCGTCTCGTTCGCTCTCGGCCGAACGCGGCCTACTTCCACACGACGCCGCGGACTTCGAAGCGCGCGCCGCCGAGTTCCGAGTCGGCCACGTCGAGTTGCCACCCGTGGAGGTCCGCGATTCGCCGGGCCGTCGAGAGGTGAAGCGAGTCGTAATCGACGCCGAGCAACTGGTTCGGGCTCGGGGCCGTCGCCGCGCGCTCCTCGGACGACGGGCGGGGGCCGTCGTCGTCGACGTAGAACCCGTCGGCGGTCGTCCCCACGACGACGCTGGAAGGCGGCCCGGGCAAGGCGTTCCGCTCGAAGCAGTTGGTGAGTAGCGCGACCAACAACAGCCCGAACAGGTGCGTGTCGGCCAGGAGCGACCCGTCGCCGACAACTCGGTAGGTGGCGTCGTTCGCGCCGTCGAGCGACGCGACGGCCCACGCCTGCGCGACGTGCTCGCGGAAGCCCACGGGCGCGAGGTCGAGCGTGCTCGGTTGTTCGGCGACGTCGATGCCCCACTCGACGAGCGACTCGATGCGCGAGAGGCTCTCGAACAGCGCGGCGGCGTCGTCGCCGTCGACCGAGACGAGCCGTTCGGCCGACTCGGTAGCCGACGCGAGGTGGGCTTTCAACTCCGAGGCGAGCCCGCCGACGAGCGCCGCGAGATGTTCGTTCTTCTCGTTGACCTGCAGCTCCGCGAGCCGCCTGTCGGTGATGTCGAGGTGGATGACGAGCGCGAACTCCCCGTGTCTCGGCGTATCTATCGGGACGACGCGGAGCGAGAACCAGCGGTAGACCGCGGGCGAGTGACACGGGTACTCGGCGGTGAAACAGTCGCGGTCGCCGCGGAGCACCGCGCGGATGCCGTCGGCGACGACGCCCGCGATCTCGTCGCTCTCGCGGGCCGCGTCGCACACGTCGAGGTAGTTGACCCCCGTCGAATCGGGGTCGCCGGCGTACCCGTTCTCGTCGGCGAACGTCCGCCACGCCCGGTTCGTGTAGACGATATCCCCGTGCCTGTCGAGAATCGCCACCGTCGCCGGGAACTCCTCGAACCCGCGTTCGATGAGCGATACGTCGTCCATTATAGGTGAGAATACGCCGGGGAACAGTTTGACAGTTTCTACCACATCCGGTCCGAAATGCGAATCCCGTTGCTCGTGGGGGAAACGCGCCGAAAAATCGGTGTTCTGTCGCCGGCGGTCGGGGTGCAGTCGACCGGGGCGTCTGGAATCGGGCTAGTAGAAGTCGCGGTCGGGGTGGTCAGTCCGAGGGAGCGACTCGGGGCTTATGCTCGTTTCCCTCTGTACCCGCCATGGCGAGCACGTCGTCGAAGAAGCCGAGCGAGTCGTGGGGGCCGGGGTGGGCTTCGGGGTGGTACTGGCGCGTGATGACGCTCAGTTCCTCGCTGGCGAGGCCTTCCGCGGTGTCGTCGTTGACGTTGACCTGCGTCACGTCGAGTTGGTCGCCGGGGTCGGCGACGGTGTAGCCGTGGTTCTGGGTCGTCATGACGACCTTTCCGCTCTGGAGGTCGCGGACGGGCTGGTTGACGCCGCGGTGGCCGAAGGCCATCTTCTCGGTGGTGCCGCCGAGCGCGCTGGCGACGATCTGCTGGCCGAGGCAGATGCCCGCCAGCGGGACCTCGCCGGCGAACTCCTCGACGAGGTCGCGCGTCGCGGTGTAGTTCTCGGGGTCACCGGGGCCGTTGGAGATGAACAGCACGTCGGGTTCGAGCGCGGTCACGTCCTCGGCGTCCGCGTCGTAGGGAAGCACGTGGACCGTCGCGCCGCGGTCGACGAGGGAGTCCACGATGGAGCCCTTCGCGCCGCAGTCGACGAGCGCGACGGTGGTGTCGCCGTCGCCCTCGAACGTCGTCAGCTCGGTCGTGGTGACCTGCGCGCCGATGTCGACGTGCTCGCTCATGCCCTTACACTGCGCGAGTTCTTCCTTCGCGTCCTCGGGGGTCACGTCCTCGCCGACGGCGATTCCGACCTTCATCGCGCCCTCCTCGCGGATAGACGTGACGAGGTCGCGCGTGTCGAGGTGGTCGACCGCCGGGACGCCCTCGTCGGCGAGCCACTCGACGACCTCCTCGGTGAACTCGCGTGCGACGGCCGCCCGAGGGTGGACCCGGTCGGACTCGAATCGCTCGGCTCGGACGCCGTAGTTCCCGATGAGGGGGTACGAGAAGGTGAGCACTTGTTCTTCGTACGAAGGGTCGGTCAGACTCTCTTCGTATCCCGTATATGCGGTTGTGAACACCAGTTCACCGCGTGTGCGCCCCGGAACACGGCCACGCGCTTCGACCACGCGACCGTCTTCCAGCGCCAGATAGGCGTCCGACATTACGAGAAACGAACGGAACACGGGTGCATAAGTGTTACTTTCGAAGTCGAGTTACGAAATTCGTAATCGGTAAGTCGCTGGGGACGGCACGTGAGATATGGACGAGCTTGACCGACGCATCCTCGATATCCTTCGACGGGACGCTCGGACCCCCAACACGGAGATTGCGGCCGAAGTCGGGACCTCCGAGGGGACCGTCAGGAACCGCGTCGAGCGGTTGGTCGAGGAGGGCGTCATCGAGCGCTTTACGATTTCGACCCGCACGGGGAACCTGAAGGCGATGATAGAGGTGACCGTCGCGGTCGACGTCGACACCAACGACGTGTCCGAGCTGATGGCCGACTGGAAGGACGTGGACTTCGTCTGGCAGGTCTCCGGCGAGGAGGACATCGTCCTCGTCGTCGACGCCGCCGACACCCGCGCCGTCAACGACCTCATCACCCGCGCCCGCGAGCACGACGACGTGAAGAGCACGAAGACCCGCCTAATCCTCGACGAGCGCCTCGGCTAATCCCGCGCCGCCGCCGCGTGGTCCGCGGTTCGCATCGAAGCTTAGTTGACCCCCGACTCCGACGGAAGGCACATGAGCAACGCAGCGGCCGACGAGGCTACTGAACTCCACAAGAACGCAGCGCAGGACGTCATCGCCGTCGACTCCGACGACAACGCCGAGGGGACGGTCAACCGACTCGACGCCCACACGGGCGACGGCATCCGCCACCGCGCGTTCACCTGCCTCGTGTTCAACGAGGAGGGACAGATACTCCTCGCCCAGCGCGCGCCCAACAAGCGCCTGTGGGACACCTCCTGGGACGGCACCGTCGCCTCCCACCCCGTCGAGGGCCAGACCCAAGAGGAAGCCACTGAAGAGCGCCTCGAAGAGGAACTCGGCATCTCGCCCGACCAGTACTCCGACCTCCGCGTCACGGACAAGTTCGAGTACAAGCGCTACTACGAGAACGCCGGACTGGAGTGGGAGGTCTGTGCCGTCCTGAAGGTCACGCTCGAAGACACCTCCCTCGACCCCGACGAAGAGGAAATCGCGGGCATGCTCTGGGCGGATTACGAGCACCTCCACGACAACCCCGAGTGGTACCGCCAACTGCGTCTCTGCCCGTGGTTCGAAATCGCCATGCGCCGTGACTTCGAGTAGGCTCTCGCTCGCGGTCGACGCGCGGCAGTCGGTTCTCTCGCACGCCCGCGAGGGAGCCGCCAGCGACCCGCCCGCGGAGGTCTGCGGCGTCCTCGCCGGCGACGGCGACGCGCGCACCGTCACCGCCGCCCACCCCGTTTCGAACGTCGCCGACGACCCGCGGGTCGCCTACGAACTCGACCCCGAGGAGACGGTTTCGATTCTCGAAGCCATCGAGTCCGCGGGCGACGACGCGGTCGGCTTCTACCACTCGCACCCCGAGTCCGACCCGGTCCCGAGCGCGACCGACCGGGAACAGGCGTCGTGGCCGGGCTACGTCTATCTCATCTGCTCGCCCGACGGCCGGATGACCGCCCAGGAGTGGACCGGCGACGAGTTCGGCGAACTCACTATCGCGGTCGAGTGACCCGTCGACCTCCCGAACCTCGCCGGTACGCCGCGACCGCCGGCACGCTTCGGTGAGAATATCCTTTCTCAGTTCACAGACGCAGCCATGGAACCCGACCGCTACGACGACCTCGACGGACAGGTCGCGCTCGTCACCGGCGCGAACCGAGGCATCGGCCGCCAGATAGCCGAGAACCTCCGCGACCGCGGCGCGACGGTGTACGCGGGGTCGCGCAGCGTCACCAACGAGACGCCCGAGGGCACCGAACGCGTCCTCCTCGACGTGACCCAAGAAGGCGACATCGAGGAGGTCGTCGACGGCGTCTTCGCCGACCAGAACCGCCTCGATATCCTCGTCAACAACGCCGGCGTCGGCGGCGAGGGCGAGGACATCGTCGCCGAGTCGACCGAGCGAATCGACCGCACCCTCGGCGTCAATCTCCGCGGGCCGATGCTCCTGTGCAAGCACGCGGTTCCCCTCCTCCTCCAGTCCGACGGCGGCCGCGTCGTCAACGTCTCCTCCGGGATGGGCGCGCTGGGCGAGGGGCAGTCCGGCGGGTCGCCCGCGTACCGAATCTCGAAGACCGGCCTCAACGGCCTCACCGCCTACCTCGACGGCCAGTACGGCGACGACGGTCTCATCGCCAACTCGGTGTGTCCCGGCTGGGTCCGCACCGACATGGGCGGCGAGGAGGCGAACCGGCCGGTCGAGAAGGGCGCGGAGACGCCGACGTGGCTCGCCACGTTCAAGCCCGGCGCGCCCGCGGGGAAGTTCTGGCGCGACAAGGAAGTCATCGACTGGTAAGCGACCGACTCCCCGCCGCCGCGACCCTCACGTGACGCCGCCGCTCTGCTTCTCGAACGCCTCGTATTCGTCCCCGTCCAGAATCTCTCGGAAGTGCTCGACCGCCCGGTACACGTCCTCGAAGCCGACGTAGGCCGGCGCGGGAGCCATCCGGACGACGTTCGGTTGACGGAAGTCCACGATGACGCCCCGTTCCTTGAGCGCGAGGCTGACGCGGTAGGCCTCGGGGTGTTCGACCGCGACGTGGCCGCCGCGGGCCGCGGGGTCACGCGGGGTGCCGACCTCGCACTCCGGCAGTCGCTCGTCCACGAGGGCGATGAGGTAGTCCGTGAGCGCCAGCGACTTCTCGCGGAGGGCGGCCACGCCGCCGGCGTCCTCGACGACGTCGAGCGCGCCGTCGAGGGGGGCCGCGGACAGCACCGGGACCGTCCCCGACTGGAACGCGCCGGCCGACTGCGCCGGCTCGTAGGTCATCGCCATGTCGAACTGCGTCTCCTTGTCGTTGCCCCACCAGCCGGCCAGCGCGGGCGTGACGCCGAAGTGGCGCTCGTTGACGTAGAGGCCGGCGATGGAGCCGGGGCCCGCGTTGAGGTACTTGTAGTGACACCAGACGGCGAAGTCCACGCCGACCTCGGAGAGCCGGTGCGGGACCGCGCCGACCGAGTGCGCGAGGTCGAAGCCGGCCAGCGCGCCGGCCTCGTGAGCGGCTTCGGTGATGGCCTCGACGTCGAACAGCTGGCCGCTCCGGTAGAGGACCGAGGGGAGAAACACCATCCCCACGTCGTCGTCGATGGCGTCGAGCACGTCCTCGGTCTCGATGGTCCGCCCGTCGCGGCTCTCGACCACGCGGAGCGCCTCGTCGGGGTCGCGGCCGGCGTGCCGGAGTTGCGCGCGAATCGCGTAGTGGTCCGTCGGGAAGTCGAGGTCGTCGACGACGATGTTCTCGCCGCGGGCGGGGTCGTAGAACGTCCCGACGAGCGCGTGGATGTTGACCGTCGTGGAGTTGGCGACGACGACCTCCTCGGGCGTCGCGCCGACGAGCGGGGCGAGTCGCTCGCCCAGTCGCTCGCCGTAGGTGAACCACTCCGGGTCGGCGTCGGTCCACCCGCGGATGGCGAGGTCGCGCCACTCGTCGACGACGCGTTCGAGGGCCGCCTCCGCGTCGACAGACAGCGGGCCGAGCGAGTTGCCGTCCATGTACAGTTCGCCCTCGGGGACGTAAAAGCGGTCTCGGAGGTCCGAAAGCGGGTCCGCCGCGTCCATCTCGCGGGCGGCCTCGACGGTGGGGTCGTCGGTCATACGCGTGTCGAAGCGCCGGCGCGACAAGTAGATTCACGACCCGCACGGCGTGGTGTTTTTCACGGTCGCCCGCGGCCCACCGGTATGGCTCTCTTTGACGGTGACTCCCGACGCGACCCCGAGGACGATTCTAACGGCTCGTCCGCCATCGGTGTCGCCGACCGCGCGGCCGACCTCGACCCGCAGGCTCACGCGGCCGTCGCCGAGGTCGAGCGTCTGGGCCTCCCCGAGTGGTCCGCGCTCGGCGTCGAGAGCGCCCGCCGGGTCGAAGACGAGGTGTTTTCGGCCGGCGACGCGCCCGAGGTCGCCCGCGTTACGAACTTCGCAATCTCCGGCGAGGGCGGGGACAGGGCCGCCTCGACCCACGAGATTCCGCTCCGCGTCTACCACCCCGAATCCGGCGAGACGCGTCCCGCGCTCGTCTTCTTTCACGGCGGCCTCTGGGCGATGGGCACGCTGGACTCCATCGACGGCGTCTGCCGACGGCTCGCGGTCCGCTCGGGCCGCGTCGTCGTCTCGGTCGACTACCGACTCGCGCCCGAACACCCGTTTCCCGCCGGCCTCGACGACTGTGTGCGGGCGGTCGAGTGGGTCGCAGAACGCGGTGCGCCCATCGGCACAGACTCCGACCGAGTCGCCGTCGCGGGGACCAGCGCCGGCGGGAATCTCGCGGCCGCCGTCTCCCTCCACGCCCGCGAGTTCGACGGCCCGACCATCGAGAGACAGGTCCTCCTGTACCCGATGACCGACTGCTCGGCCGACCACGACTCGCTCCGGGAGAACGCCGACGGCCCGCTTCTCACCCGCCGCGACGTGCTGTGGGCCCACGACACCTACCTCCGGAACCCGGTGGACCGCTACAACCCCTTCGCCGCGCCGCTCCGGGCCGACTCGCACGCCGACCTCCCGCCGGCGCACGTCGTCACCGCCGGCTTCGACCCGCTTCGAAACGAGGGCGCGGCCTACGCATCGGTACTCGACGCCGCGGGAGTCGACGTCGTCCACGACCACGAGGCCGCCATGCCGCACGGCTTTCTGAGCCTCGCGGCCGACGTCGACGCGGCGGACGCGGCGCTCGACCGGGTCGCTGACGCGCTGGAAAACGAGGGGTGAGTCTGCTTATTCGTCGGCACCCGACTGCTCGGCCTCGCGGGCGAGCCGGTCGTAGGCGGCCCACGAGGGGTCAACGTCGGGGTGCTCGATGCGCTCGCCGTCGACGACGACGCCCTCGCCCGCGACGACGGTGCCGGCGACGCCGACGGGGGTGCCGCGGGCGTCGAGCGCGGCGACCACGTCGTCCGTGACGTCGGGGTCCGTGGCGACGACGAGCGACCCGGCGGTGGTCGAGCGCCACGGGTCGATGCCGAGGAAGTCGCAGGTCTCGCGGACGCCGGGCCGGAACGGGATGCTCGACTCGTCGATTTCGAGTTGGACGCCCGCGCTCTCGGCGATTTCGTTGAGCGCGCCGTGGACGCCGCACTCGGTGGCGTCGTGCATGGCGTGGACGCCGCGGCCGCCGGCGGCCGAGACGGTCATCGCGTCGCGGACCGCGTCGGTCTCGTCGAGTCGCGCCTGCGCGGCGGCGAGCACGTCGTCGTCGAGGTCGGCGAAGGCGTCCGGAAAGAGCGTCGTCAGGAGGCCGGTCGCCTCGACGCCGGGGCCCTTCGTCACGAGCACGTCGTCGCCGGGTCTCGCGCCGTCCGGGCGGACCACGTCGTCGTGGTCGCCGACCGCGAGGGCGGTCGCGCCGCCGACCCACGGGTACGAACAGCCGGCGTAGCGGGCGGTGTGGCCGGTGACGATGCTGACGCCGAGGTCGTCGGCCTCGTCGTGCATCGCGCCCCAGAGTTCGGCGAACTGCTCGTCCGTCATCTCGGGCGGGAGGGTAAAGGAGACGGCGAGGTGCGAGGGGTCCAGCCCCGAGACGGCGATGTCCGAGAGGACGATGTCGATGGCGAACCGGCCCGCGCGCTCGAAGCCGAGCGCGGGGAGCACGGAGACGGGGTCGGTCGCGATGGCGACGGCGGTGCCGTCGATGTCGAGGAGGCCGAAGTCGACGCCGTGGGTCGGGCCGAGCGCCACGTCGTCGCGGGCCGCGCCCAACCGCGGGTAGATGTACTCGTCGAAGAACTCGCGGTCGACCTTTCCGAGGTCGGTCATACGCGACCTGCGGGGGCCGCGAGTAAGAACGTACTCATCCGGCGACGACGGGTCCGGCCCGGTGGGGTTCGAGGCCCGGTCGTGGGCGCAGTCGCTCGCCGGTCGAAAGGTGGGACGGTCCCCCGTCCCTGCTCATGAAGAGACGCGGAGACGGTTCGAAGGGGCATGGAAAGTCCCACCACCGGACTGCTCCCGCGTCGATTCAACGTGCACGCCGGACGTACAAGAACCTCGCTAAGTTCCCTCGATGGACCTATATAGCTTCAACGAGCAGCCGGCAAATACTGCTCATTAATCAAAATCGCCGGCGGAGCTCAGACCGGGCGATGGCCCGCCTCGTCGGGGGTGTTGTTCGGCGTTCGCCACGCGTCGTCGAGGTGTTCGACGAGCGCGCGGGCGACGGCTACCGGCTCCTCGTGGTGGACCCAGTGGGTCGCCTCGTCGAACGTCTTGAGGTGGCCGTCCTCGCAGAACGCGAGGCTCTCGCGCGCCATCTTCGGCCGGAGGAACCGGTCCCGGGTCCCCCAGACGACGAGCGTCGGGGGCTCGACCGTCTCGACGCGGGGTCGCGGGCGCTCGCGGGCGACCGCCCGGTACCAGTCGACCATCGAGCCGTAGGCTCCGGAGACCGACCACGCGGCGCGATAGCAGTCGAGGTCGGTCGCCGAGAACGTGCCGGGAAGCGCGGTGCCGGTCATCGTCCGCTCTAAGACGGCCCAGTCGCCGACGGGGGCGACGAGCTCGGGGAGCTTCGGCAGTTGGAAGAACAGGACGTACCAGCTCCGGAGCTGCTGGGCCGGGTCGCGTCTGAGGTGGCGGGAGAGCACTACCGGGTGCGGGAGGTTCATCGCGGTGAGAGAACGCACCCGGTCGCGGTGGTGGAGCGCGGTCCACCACGCCACCGCGCCGCCCCAGTCGTGACCGACGACGTGGGCCTTCTCGTGGCCGAGCGCGTCCGCGACGCCGACCACGTCGTCGGCGAGTTCGTCGATGCTGTACCACTCGACGCCCGAGGGGCGGTCGCTCAGGTTGTAGCCGCGCTGGTCGAGCGCGACGACCCGGTAGCCCGCTTCGGTCAACGGGCGGAGGTAGTCCGCCCACGCGTACCAACACTCCGGAAAGCCGTGGAGGAGGACGACGAGTTCGCCGTCTTCCGGTCCGGCTTCGACCGCGTGGAGCGTGACCTCACCCGCGTCGATGCGGCGGCTCGTCGCCTCGACGGACAGCTCCGCGTCGTCGCGCGACAGCCCCGATTGCTTCGCCATACCCCCCGCTACGGCGGCGAAGGACAAATGTGCCGCGGCGACGCGAGAGGCCATCGGCGGCGAGAAAACGGGTCGGTTCCGCGGCGCCCTTCGGACTACCCGAACAGGCGCTCCCTGATGCTCCGCGAGCGACTCCGCTCGGCCAGGAGGACCGAACACTCCACGTCGTCGACGACGTCCATGACGACGGTGCCGCGGACGAGCCGCGAGAGGAGGCCGCGTTCCGTCGCGCCGACGACGAGCAGCGACGCCTCGGTCGCGTGCGACTCGATGGCTCTCTCGACGTCGCCGGTCTCGACGGTGAGCGTGGCGTCGCCGAGACCGCGCTCGTCGGCCCACTCGCGGAGGAACTGCTCACCCGCTTCCCTGTCGTCGGCGACGTGGAGAAGCTCTATCTCCGCGTCGCAGAACTCGCGCAGGACCGAGGCGATAGACGCCGAGAGGTCGGAGTCCGGACCGCCGGCGGTCGGCACGAGCACGTGCGAGGGGTCGAACCCGCGGTCCTTCAGCACCAACACGTCGTAGGGGAGCGCGTGCGTTATCTCCTCGAACGCGCTCTCGGCGCGGCCGGGCGACCCGTGGCTGTCGGGGCCCCAGCCCATGACGACGAGGTCGGCGCTGTAGGTCTCCGCCGCGTCGAAGACCTCCTCGAACGACCGGTGAGAGAGGACCGTGTGGGTCTCGATGTCCACGCCGAGTTCGTCGGCGTCGACGCGGGCCTGTTCGAGCAGGCGGTCGGCCTCGGCGAAGTCGTACTCCTCGCGGGCCGATTCGAGCGCGGTCTGGTCGGGCACCTTCACGATGTGGACGCCGACGAGCGTCCCGTCGTTGGCCTTGGTGACGGCCCCGGCCAGCGAGATGAGGTCGCGCTCGCTTTCGGGGTTCGAGAGGGGGACCATGACGCGATAGCCGCCGTCGGGCTGGACCGACGTGGCGGCCGAGACTGCGGCATCCGGGAGCTGTTCCGACTGCTGGAGCAGGTACTTCCCGAGGATGCCCTGTTTCGTCGCCCTGGTGCGGGCGTAGGCGGCGTACCACAGCATGGCGAACACCACGAACCCGGCAGCGAGGAGGACGATGTTGTTGGCGAAGAAGGCGATGAGGGCGAACGACGTAATCGCCCCGAGGATGGGGGTGATGGGGTACAGCGGAACCCGGTAGTCCGGCTGGTAATCCTCGGGGTCGGACACGCGCATCACGATGAGCGCAACGTTGAGCAGCCCGTAGATGATGAGGTGGAGGACGCTCCCGGCGTTCGCGAGGGTGTTGACGTCGGCCAGCAGGATGAACAGGAGGATGAACCCGCCGGTGATGGCGATAGAGCGGTACGGCGTGCCGAACCGGGGGTGAATCTCGTTGAGTTCCTCGGAGACGATGCGGTCGCGCCCCATGGCGAAGTTGATGCGCGAGGAGGCGAGAATCGAGGCGTTCGCGGACGAGGCGGTCGCGAGGAGGCCGCCGAACAGCATCGCGCCCGCGCCGACCGGACCGATGAGGAGCCGGGCGACGTCGACGACGGCGGTGTCGTTTCCGGCGACGAGGCTGTTGTCCACGGCGGCCAGCACGGTCAGGAGGACGAGCGCGTACACCACCGTCACGATGACGACGCTGCCGAGGACGGCTCGCGGGAGGTTCTTCCCGGGGTTCTTGATCTCCTCCGCGACGGAGGTGATCTGGACGAATCCGAGGTACGAGACGAAAATGAGGCCGGTCACGGGGAGGAGCGGCGACACGCCCTTGTCCGGCGGGACGAACGGTCGGAGTTTTGCGAGGTCCGCGTTCAGCAGTCCGAAGACCGTGAACACGGCGAGGATGGCCAACAAGATGAGCACGATGGCGTTCTGTAGCTTCCCCGTCTCCTTCGCGCCGACGTAGTTGATGAACACGAAGAGGAGACCGCCCGCGAGGGCGACGAGTTTCACGCCGGAAACCGTGATACCGCCGAGGACGAGGCTCGGAATGGGGAGGAACGTCACCACGTACTGACCGAACCCGGTCATGTAGAACGCGGAGGCGAACGCGAGCCCCATCCAGTTGCCCCACCCGGCGACGCTGCCGAACAGCGGCCCGAGGGCGTGGTTGATGTAGTAGTACGCGCCGCCGGATTTCGGCATCGCGGTGCCCAGTTCGCTGGCGGACATGGCGGTCAAGAGCGCGATGACGCCGCCGAGGACGAACGCGGCGGCCGCGAGCGGCCCGGCCTGTTGGACCGCTGCCCCCGGAAGCACGAAGATGCCCGCGCCGATCATCGTCCCGATACCGATAGTCAACGCCGCGAGCGGGCCGAGGTCTTTGGCGAGTTCCTCGTCCGTCATGTTTCACCGTCTTCGTCGGCGTCGTCCGCCGGCAGCACGACCACGGGACGGTCGCTGTGCCGAATCAACTCCTCGCGGACCGCGCCCGAAAAGAGGTCCCACCACGAGCGGCCGCCGCGCGGGGTGAAGACGATGGCCGTCGCGTCGGCCTCACGAGCCGCTTCGAGAATGGCGTCGCCGACGTCGGTCGCGAACCGGAGGTCGGTCTGAAGTTCGATGCCGGCGTCGTCCGCGGCGCGGCGGGCGATGTCGAACAGTTCGTCCGCGACCTCCTCGCGCTGTTCGACGCCGGCTTTGTCCGGCGCGCCGCCCGCCTTCTCGATGACGTGGACGACGGAGGCCCGACCATCGGCCGCCGCGATGCGCGGGAACGCGGTGGCACAGGTGGTATCGGCGTCGTCCGCGTTCGCGAGCGGGAGCAGCGGGCGAGAGAACAGCGACTCGACGTGTTCAGTCATGTGTCGGACCTGCGAGAGTGGAGTAAGGGAGGCGATTCCACCCGGCGGAACGGGATTGTGCCGGGGCGAGCGAGCCCACTTCACAACGTGACCGTCGGGAATTCATGCGCGGAGGTTGTGCGGCAATAGATTTAGAAGTTCGCAAACCGGGGCACAGCGTCGAATCGAATCGAACGCGGAGGGAACCCGCCCGCTCAGACGGCGGTGACCCACGCCCGGTACGCCTCGTCGCGGCCGTAGACCGCCTGAAAGACGCGGTCTGCGAAGCCGGCGAGGCGGTTCGCGTCCGAGCGGGCGGTGATGCGGACGTTCGTCCCCTCGGCCTCCTCGGGGCTCTCCAGTTGGTCGATTCGGAACTCGGGGAACTCCGCGAGCAGCCCCTTGAGCCGGTCGAGTTCCTCGTCGGTCACGTCCATGTTGAACGTCTGGTCGGCGAACTGAATCCACGGGCCGGGCCCCTCGCCGTCGACGTCGGCGAGGCGTTCGGCCTCGATGGTGAGAAAGGCGCTGCCGCGGTCGCGGTGCGCCGACACGGCGTCGGCGAAGAGCTTTCGGCGCTCGCGCGCGGTGTCGGCCTCGAATCGGGTCATGCGACTTGCTACACGCGCGCGGTACAAAAACGGCCCGCGTCGGGGCGGTGAGTCCCGGACCGCGGAGCGACCGGAACGGCCGTCAGCGCGTCAGAACAGCGCGAGAACCGCGACGAGCGCGAGCGCGCTGATGGTGAGCAGTTGCAGTCCGAGGACGGCGAGCGGAGCCGCGCCCGTCTGTCGCATCGCGTCGAGCCGAACGTCGAGTCCGAGACCGACGAACGCGAGCGCGAACAGGGCGTCGCTGGCGGTGCCGACGGTCGCGAGCGTCGCCTCCGAGAGGAGGCCGAGGTTGGCGACGGCGGCGACGGCGACGAAGCCGACGAGGAACCGGGGAACGCCGTCGAAGACGGCGCGCAGACCGGTGGCTGCCTCCTCGGCCCGGCCGGCGTAGCGAACCGCGTAGGCGACGGCGACGAAGCCGAGCATGGAGTTTCGCGCGAGTTTGGTCACGGTCGCCCAGCGACCGGCGACCTCGGAGTGGGCGAAGCCGGCCGCGGTGACGGGGCCGGTGCTGAACATGCTCAGGCCGGCCCAGATGCCGAACTGACGGCCGGACAGCGGAAGCAGGTCGCCGGCGATGGGGAACACCGCGAGGGTGAGCGCGTCGAACAGGAGGACCGCGGCGACGACGTGGGTGAGGGACTCGCCGTCGGCGTCGATGGTGCCGGCGATGGCGGTGGCCGCGGAGACGCCGCAGACGCTCGCGCCGGCCGCGAGGAGCGACCCGGTCTTGTCGGCGAGGCCGAACACGCGGCCGGCGACGGCCTCGACGAGGAGGACGCCGGCGGCGACGGTGACGACGACGAGCGCGACGAGCACCGGCCCGGAGGCGACGAGTTCGTCGATTGCGATGCGAGCGCCGAGCAGGACGATACCCGTTTCGAGGAGGAGCTTCTGCGTGTCGACGCCGGGGCGCGCCCAGTCGGGAACGCCGACCGTGTTGGCGACGACGGCCCCGAAGAGCACGCCGAGCAGGAGCGCGTTGACGCCGGGGACGAAGCCGGCCACGAGCGCCGCCGCCCCCGCGAGGACGACGAGGATGCCGACGCCCGGTGCGAGTCGCGCGAGCCGGCCGATGCCGGCGTCCGAGCTCTCCCCGACGCTCACGGCCCGAGCGTCGCGAGGACGGTCACGACAACGAGCCCGAGGGCGGTCGCGCGCCAGCCGCGTTCGAGCGTACACCACAGACCGTACGCGCGCTCGACGGTGGCCGCGCCGAACGCGTCGCGCATGAGGGACGAATCGCGCATCTGTCGGTGCCACGAGGGCCGCGCCGTTGAACGTGTCGCTTCCGTCTGCGAAACCGGCAACAAAACCCGCGAACAGCGCGGTGGGACGGCCGTGAGAGCTGTAGAACGACGAACAAGGAGCAACATTGTCTCGTTCCTCTGACCGCCGCCGTCGCAGAACTCAGTACGTATCTTCAACACTATATGCTCTCGCCGGATGGGGTCAGATATGGGAAAGCGCATCCTCCTGCTCGGAGCGCCGGGCGCAGGTAAGGGCACACAGTCGAAGCGACTCGCCGAGACCTACGGCGTCGAACACGTCACCACCGGCGACGCGCTGCGCGCGAACAAGGACATGGAGACCGAGTACGGGACGCCCCGCTCGTTCATGGAGAAGGGCGAACTCGTCCCCGACGCGGTCGTCAACGAAATCGTCGAGGCCGCGCTGGAAGACGCCGATGGCTACGTCCTCGACGGCTACCCGCGGAACCTCTCGCAGGCGGAGTACCTCACCGAGATCACCGACCTCGACGCGGTCATCTACCTGAAGGTCGCCGAGTCCGAGCTCGTCGAGCGCCTCACCGGCCGCCGCGTCTGCGACGACTGCGGCACGAACTTCCACGTGAAGTTCAACCAGCCCGAAGCGGAGGGCGTCTGCGACGACTGCGGCGGCGAACTGGTCCAGCGCGACGATGACACCGAAGAGACGGTCCGCGAGCGCCTGTCGGTGTTCAAGGAGAACACCGAGCCGGTCATCGAACACTACCGCGACGAGGGCGTCCTCGTCGAGGTCGACGGCGAACAGACCCCCGACGAGGTCTTCGAGGACGTTCAGGTCGTCGTCGACGACGCGTAAGCGCGCACTCGGAACGACGTTTTTCACCGACTATACTCGGAGCGCCGGCGCTGTCGCCGGCGCGCCCGCTCTCGTCTCCAGAGTAAAACCTTGATAACAGCCGGTTGCTAAAGGGCCGGTAATGGCACGAATCGAATCTCGGGTGCGCGACCTCGTCGGCTCCGACGCCGACATGCGCGCCGCCGTCGAAACCGTCATCGAACGGGCGGACGACGGAGAAGTCGAGTGGGCCGACGTTCGCGACGAGCTCACGAGCGGCCAGTGGGGTCGCCTCATCGAGAAAGGCATCCTCGTCGACGGCGACGAGGGGTTCCGGCTCGCCGACGCGGCGGAGACCCGCGCCGGCCTCGAAGACGACACGTCCGACTCCGGCGGCTCGTCGTCGTCCTCGTCGGTCGATACCGACACCGGTGACTCCTCGTGGTCGAAGTACGACAAGGGCGCGGCCGTCGTCACGGTCGGCCTGTTCCTCGGCTACTCCGTCTCCGAGGTCCGGAACGTCATCGGCGGCGTGATGGACGTGGCGCTCGGCCCGCTGGCCGACATGCTCCCGTTCTACGCCGTCGTGATGGTCCTCGCGCTCGCGACCGGACTCTACTCCACGCTCCTGCAGGCGAACCTCATGGACATGGAGAAGATGGGCATGTATCAAGAGCGGATGAAGGACATCCAACAGCGACAGAAGGACGCCAAGGAGCGCGGCGACGACGCGGCGCTCGAGAAGATTCAAGAAGAGCAGATGGAGGCGATGGGCGACCAGATGGGCATGTTCAAAGAGCAGTTCCGCCCGATGGTCTGGATCATGTTCCTCACCATCCCGGTGTTCCTCTGGATGTACTGGGCCATCGGCGTCGGCGGGGGCTCCGACCCGCACATCGTCACCGATAACATCGTGCTCCCGCTCGTCGGGTCCGTCGAGTGGAAGCAGGGTGTCATCGGCCCGATGCAGGCGTGGATTGTCTGGTACTTCCTCTGCTCGATGGGCTTCACCCAGATCATCCGCAAGAGCCTGAACATCGACATGTCGCCGTCGGCGTCGTAAGCCGACCCGAGCGACTCGAAACGACTCCGTCTCTCTCTCCGTTTCCGCGTCTCACCACCCTCGGTTCTCTCCCACTCTCCCCCGTGAGAAGCCTCCGCAGGGGCCGTCGGCAACGATAACACCTTTTAGCCGACCGCACGCAGCATGGATATGTTACTGACCGTCTCCGGACCACCGGGCAGCGGGAAAAGCACGACCGCCGCCGCGCTCGCCGAGGCGTTCGACCTCGAACACATAAGCGGCGGGGACATCTTCCGCGAGCTCGCCGCCGAGCGCGACATGACCGCCGTCGAGTTCAACAAACTCGCCGAGGAGGACGACCAAATCGACCGCGACCTCGACCGCCGCCTCCGCGACATCGCCCTCGACCGCGACGACGTGCTCCTCGAATCTCGCCTCGCCGGCTGGCTCGCCGGGGACGCCGCAGACCTCCGCTTTTGGCTCGACGCCCCCGTCGACGTTCGCGCCGAGCGCATCGCCGACCGCGAGGACAAAGCGCCCGACATCGCCCGCGAGGAGACGACGACCCGCGAGGCGAGCGAGGCCAAGCGGTACGACGCCTACTACGACATCGACATCACTGACCTCTCTATCTACGATATCGCGCTCAACACCGCCCGCTGGGGGCCCGACGAGGTGACGGCCGTCTGCATCGCCGCGGTCGACTCCTACGACCCCGAAGCCGACGAGGGCAAGTACCCGGTCGACGGCGTCCGTTACGACTTCTGACCATGCTCCGAGACCCGCCCGAACACCGGAGCGTCGACGACCTGCTCTCGTTCGGCGTCGTCAACCTCGACAAGCCGCCGGGGCCGTCGGCCCACCAAGTCACCGGCTGGGTCCGCGACATGGCCGACGTCGACCGCGCCGCTCACTCGGGGACGCTCGACCCGAAGGTGACCGGCTGTCTCCCCACGCTCCTCGGCGACGCGACCCGCATGGCGCAGGTGTTCCTCGAAGGCTCGAAGGAGTACGTCTCCGTGCTCGAACTCCACGGGCCCGCGCCGGCCGACATCGACTCGACCGTCGCCGAGTTCGAATCGAAGCTCTACCAGAAGCCCCCGCGGAAGTCCGCCGTCTCGCGCCGCCTCCGCGTCCGCGAGGTGTACGACCTCGACCTCCTCGAAGTGAAAGACAGACAGGCGCTGTTGCGCATCCGGTGCGAGTCGGGCACGTACATCCGGAAACTGTGTCACGACCTCGGACTCGCGCTCGGTACCGGCGGCCACATGGGTCACCTCCGCCGGACCGCGACCGACCCCTTCGACGACGCGGACCTCGCCACGCTCCACGACCTCACGGACGCCCTCGCGTTCGCCGAGGAGGGCGACGAGTCGTGGCTCCGCGACGTGGTCTCGCCCGCCGAGCGGGCGCTGTCGCACCTCCCATCGGTCACCGTGGCCAACAGCGCGGCCCGCGAGGTCGCCAACGGCGCGCCCGTCTACGCGCCCGGCGTCTTCGACGTCGACGCCGACGCCTCCCGCGGCGACCTCGTCGCCTGTTACACCGACGACGGTTCGGCCGTCTGTCTGGGCGAACTCGTCGGCGACGCGGACGCCGACGCCGGCGAGGTCGTCTCGCTGGAAGCCGTGTTAGTCTGAGGCCGCTTCGCGCTACTTTCTCCGGCGCTTTTTCTCCGCGTCCGCGAGCGTCTCCGCCTGCTCGTTGACCGACGCGACCTCTCGTTTCGCGTCCGACTTGTCGAGGTCGTAGACGTAGCGCCACGACGCCAGCGGGTAGCCGTGGGACTCCTCGGGGCGCTCCGCCGACGGTTCGGACTCGGAACCGCGGCGAATCGACCACCACCGGAGGCCTGCGACGCCCACCGCGAGGAGGACGAGGAGCATCGCGACGAACGGGAGGAGTCCGAGCGGGACGCTCTGGAGGGACGTGAACATGCGTTGTCATTACTTCCGAGGCGGCAAAAGCGTACTCGTGGGGCGGAATCGGTTTCTTGGCACCGTTCGAACCGCACGACGACGGTGCGATACCGTGGCACGCCAGCTCTTCGCGTCGCCGCGACGAAACGAAGGGCTTAACCGCGAGACACGCATCGCTTTGAATGCACCCCGGGACCGTGGGGTAGTGGTATCCTCTGCCGATGGGGTCGGTAGGACCTGAGTTCGACTCTCAGCGGTCCCATACTTTTGCCGACGCAACACGACGAGCCGTGAGTCCGTCAGGACTCCGGCGAGACCCGCGCGTCGGGTGACGTATGGACGGAGCTGAGCGTCGAGCCCGGAAGTCGCAGCCCGCGAGCGAAGCGAGCGGGACCGTCTTCCGACGTTCGACTCTCAGCGGCCCCGTACCACCGTTTTACGTCGTCGACTGTCGCTCTGCGAGCGACAGTCTCCTCGCAAAAAGCTGTCCTCGTGAGCGACAGCGAACGAATGCTCGTGAGACGCCTCGCGTCTCACGGTGGACCAAAAACTCCCCGCGAGGGCTCGCTCTGCTCGCCTCGCGGTGCAAGAATCGAGTGCGCCTGTGTTCAGTTTGATCCGGTACTCAAGAACTGTCTCACATTCTCGGGGGATTACAGTCACGCACGACTAAGTCAGAGCTGAAACTAGGGCTCTGTTGAAATCCTCTTGCCGTCTTGCGATTTGTTGAGAGACCAGTTTTCACTGTGATCCACGGAAACTAGCCAGAAAGAGCGCTCTCTCCAATGTCAACGCTAAAGGATTTAAACAGAGCCGAAACTAGCTAAATAGAACACTCTACTGCTGCGAGGAACCCGTTTCCGAACATAACTAACGCAGAGATAGTCAGCAGAGTGGAAAGACCAATCAGAATCGCACCGTCCCGCTGGACGACCGAATTTCCCCGTATCCACTCTTCGTATCCACTCAGAAGCCAATTTTCCACAAAAACCTGTGAGTGCTCTTGGGAAATGAATATCTGGTCAAGCGTGTCACCAGAGATACCACCAGTATACTCCACGGTTACATACAGGTACGTTGCCGAGAAGATTGAAAACGTCAGTAGTCCACTCCCTACCTTCGTGAACACGTTTACAAAAGAAACTGCGGTGACGCAAGAGTCAGAGTCGATACCAATAGCAATGGCCGAAATGAGAATACTGGCTAACAGTAGGTTCAACTTGATCAACTGAATCGCGTCTGTTCGCAAATTCTGGATTGAACTGACCTGATGACCAACTACAGTTTGAGCCTCTTCGAGAAGAGTTGAGAGTTCTTGATCGGAATCTACTGTTGGGACAACTCGGACGTTGTCTTGCCCAACTCGCCGGGGCCCATCGCGAATGAGTGTACTGAATAGAATGAGGAACCCACCCGCAACGATACCTAAGGCGGGCCAGTCATACGGAGCAAGCGGGGTGTATATTGGGTGACTTTGAATAACTCCAGATAGTTGAACAAATAAGAGACTAACCAGACCAACAGAGAACAATACCCGCCCAGCTAGTGACATACCTGATTTGAATAATTCCTTAAACCAGGACATGAGATCTAAATGAACATATATACAACGTGTGTGAAAACTCTACTCACCAGCCGCCAGACCTCTTTCGTGATTTCTTGTGTAGCGGACCCAGCTCGCTGTGCGGATTCTTTCGACCTAATGTAAACTCATGGCCTAGACTCGACCGACGTGGACGTTGTTCTAGTTAACTTGTTCTGCCAGCAGTCCACAAGAACCTCACTCCCCGTAGAACAGATACGAAAACGCCAGAAACGCCAGCACCGAGCCGACGAAGAACGCCAACAGCCCCATCGTTCCGCCAGTCCGCGACCCGACGAACACCGCGGAGACGCCTCCCACGAGCGCCGAACCGAGCAGGAGAAACGCGCCGCGTTGCCACTCCTCGACGAACTCGACCACACTCTTTTCAGCCATACAACATTTTTCTCGGCGGCGGACAAAAATCTCGTGGTGACTCTGGGACAAACACGGTGTGACTGTTCGTCACACCCTGCAACAACCACCAAAAAACGGCCGGGAACCGCTACTCAGGTCGAGACGGCATCGCAGGTCCAGCCGGGGTCGCTCCCCGTGCGCCGGATGAGGTCCGCGCGGCACGCCGGACAGTAGTCGGGGACCGTCGTTTCGCCCCGCGGGACATAGACGCCACCGCCGCATTCCACGCACGCATCGGCGACGACTGTCGTGCAGTCAGCACAGAGGTTGAAGTCGTCAACCGTGAGGTCGCGCAGCACTTCGAGCTTTTTGTCCAGGATGTACTCGTCGATAACCGCCTGACAGCTGTGGCACGGCTTCATAGCGATACAGCGTGTCAATTGAGACCATGGCACATATACCTGTCGTCGTAGGTGTCTCTTGTCGCGGAATGTCAGTCGGGGCGGAGGCTCACCGATGCCGGATATGCCACGTTTGCACGCGAGCGACCCTAGCGCGGCCGGTGCGAACGTGTTTCACAGAAATCATAAGTTGCTCCATGACGAATTACGTTTGCTGCTGTCAGAGGCACATCAGGGCGACGAGCGGAATCATTCGCCCTCTCCCCATCTATTCTCTCGGCTATCGATTCGAGCCGGCGGTACCGAGAATCGACCGTCCGATCGGCTTCCAATGGGTCTCCGAGCGGCCTCCGAGGGCCGGCCCAGACCTCAACTCCGCGTTCCCGCGTCGGTTGGACTGTCCCCGTACATCTCAGCGAACAGCGCGTCCGTCGCCCGGTGGACCCCCACGAGAACGACCACGCTCGCGACGATAGTCGCGACCGACTGCGGCGTCGAGAGCAGGCCGAGCGAGACGATGAGCGTCGTCGCGCAGGCCGGGGGATGGACCGCGTCGAGTTCGACCATCCCCCAGCCCGTCGCGGCGACCGAGACCGCCCCGCTGGTGACGAGGCGCAGCGTGTCCGTCGACGCGGCCGAGAGCGACGGGTCGAGCGTCACGCCGGGGGCGACGAGCGCGTAGGCCGCGAAGCCGACGACGGCGCCGACGGCGTGGCCGCCGACGATGCGAGACGAGCGGGAGCGCCCGCCGCGACGGCGGAAGGCGAGGACGAACGCCGTGGGGCCGAGGCTCGGAAAGACGAACGGCTCGCCGGTCGCCCACGCGATGCCGCCGAGTGCGGCGACGAGCAGGCCGGCGGAGAGTCCCGTTTCGAGACCGCGTCGAGACATGTGACACGCTCTGTCGACGCGGCGTGAAAACGGTGTCTAACTCTGGACGAATCGAACCGGTTCCGTGGGGCTCGCCGACAGATACCGCGTGCTCCGCACGCCCACGTTGAAGTGCGACCGCGACGACGGACGGGATATGTGCGGAGCCGCGTTTCTCGAAGGCGACCGCGTCGAACTCAGAACCGTCGAGTCGGAGCACGTCGAGTTCCTCCACGAGACGGTCAACGACCCGCGGGTTCGGCGGGGAATCGCCGCCGCCGACCCGGTGACGCGGGCGACAGAGCGCGAGTGGGTCGAGTCGCGCGGCGACGGCGACGACATCAACTTCGTCGTCGCGGTCGACGGCGACCCGGTCGGGACTATCGGGCTCAAACCGCCGAACGTCGTCACCGGCGCGGCCGAGGTCGGCTATCTCGTCGCGCCCGACCACTGGGGCAACGGCTACGCGACAGACGCGCTGCGGACGCTCTGCGGCTACGCCTTCGGCGAGCGCCGACTCAACAAACTGTACGCGAACGCCTACGAGACGAACCCGGCGTCGACCCGCGTGCTGGAGAAGGCCGGCTTCGAACGCGAGGGCGTCCACCGGGAACAGGGATTCGTCGACGGCGACCACGTCGACGTGCTTCGATACGGTCGACTCGCCGACGAGTGGCGAGACGAAGAGAAGGTCGGCGACGCCGAAGGCGAGTCCGGGAGCGACGCCGACGGGTGGATATAGCCTAAATCCAGCCCTCTTGGGCGAGGAGTTCGCCGTTGAGGACGGACGCACCGGCCGCGCCGCGAATCGTGTTGTGCGCGAGGCAGTTGTACTTCACGCCGCGTTCAGTCGCCTGGATGCCGCCGGCGGAAATCTGCATGCCGTCGCCGCGCTCGCGGTCGAGGCGGGGCTGCGGGCGGAAGTTGTCCTCGAAGACGTGGATGAGCTGTTCGGGCGCGCTCGGGAGGTCGACGCCGGGGTACTCGCGCATCGCGGCCGCGACGTCCTCGGGGGAGGCGTCGTCGGCGAGGTCGGCGAAGACGCTCTCGAGGTGGCCGTCGAGCGTCGGGATGCGGTTACACGAGGCGTTGACCTCCGCGCCGTGGAGCGCGACTTCCGCGCCGTCGAACGAGCCCAGAAGCTTGCGGGACTCCGTCTCCATCTTCTCTTCTTC
Organism: Haloferax gibbonsii; assembly: GCF_001190965.1. Classification (NCBI taxonomy): domain Archaea; kingdom Methanobacteriati; phylum Methanobacteriota; class Halobacteria; order Halobacteriales; family Haloferacaceae; genus Haloferax; species Haloferax gibbonsii. The sequence continues at coordinate 2,456,899 of NZ_CP011947.1, read as the reverse complement.
GCCGCCGATGTGCGGGATGGCGTTGTCGATGATCTCCATCGAGGTGACGCCGTCGTAGCCCGCGCCGGAGACCGCCTGCAGGGTCGTGACGTCGACGCGTTCGAGGCCGAACTGGTCGAGCGCGGCGAGCGTCGGGACCATCGTGATGGTCGAGCAGTTCGGGTTCTTCACGAGCGCGCCGTCCCAGCCGCGCTCGTCGCGCTGGACCTCGATGAGGTCGAGGTGCCCCGGATTGATCTCCGGAATCGTGAGCGGCACGTCGGGGGCCATGCGGTCGTTCGAGGAGTTCGACGAGACGACGTAGCCCGCCTCGAGGAACTCGGGTTCGACCTCGGCGGCGACCGACGACGGGAGCGACGAAAACAGGAGGTCGATGTCGTCGGGCACGTCCGCGGGGTCGGTGCTGCCGACTTCCATCGCGGCCACGTCGTCCGGGATGGGGGTGTTGACGCGCCACTTCGCGGCCTCGTCGTATCGCTTGCCCGCGCTCGACTCGCTCGCGGTCAGCGCCGCGAGTTCGAACGTCGGGTGGTCTTCGAGGAGCTGGATGAATCGCTGTCCGACTGCGCCGGTTGCACCGAGGATGCCGACTCGTACTGCCATTACCCGTGTCGTAGTGTGGCACACGCATAAGGCCGTTTGGATTTGAACCAGTATTCGCGGCGTATAGTGCCAGAGAAGTGTAATCTCGGCCGTTCCTTCACGGTCGAACACGTAAATCGTCGTCTGTCGAAGCGGGCACCGACGTGCGTTGGTAAAACCGATAGAATAACGTGCGGTTCCCTGAAAGACTACCGCAAATGTTCAGCAAGGTTCTCGTCGCCAACCGAGGCGAGATCGCGGTGCGCGTCATGCGCGCCTGCGAGGAGTTAGGAGTCCGGACCGTCGCCGTCTACAGCGAGGCGGACAAACACGGCGGGCACGTACGGTACGCCGACGAGGCGTACAACATCGGTCCCGCCCGCGCGGCCGATTCCTACCTCGACCACGAGTCGGTCATCGAGGCCGCGCGGAAGGCCGACGCCGACGCCATCCACCCCGGCTACGGCTTCCTCGCGGAGAACGCCGCGTTCGCCCGGAAGGTCGAGGAGTCCGAGTTCAAGTGGGTCGGCCCGTCGGCCGACGCCATGGAGCGCCTCGGCGAGAAGACGAAGGCCCGCGCGCTCATGCAGGACGCCGACGTGCCGGTCGTTCCCGGCACGACCGAGCCCGCCGACTCCGCCGACGACGTGAAGGACGTCGCCGACGAGTTCGGCTACCCGGTCGCCATCAAGGCCGAGGGCGGCGGCGGCGGCCGCGGCCTGAAGGTCGTCCACTCCGAGGACGAGGTCGACGAGCAGTTCGAGACGGCAAAGCGCGAGGGCGAGGCGTACTTCGACAACGCCTCCGTCTACGTCGAGAAGTACCTCGAAGCGCCGCGCCACATCGAGGTGCAGATTCTCGCCGACGAGCACGGTAACGTCCGCCACCTCGGCGAGCGCGACTGCTCGCTCCAGCGCCGCCACCAGAAGGTCATCGAGGAGGCCCCGTCGCCGGCGCTGTCCGACGACCTGCGCGAGCGCATCGGCGAGGCCGCCCGCCGCGGCGTCCGCGCCGCCGACTACACCAACGCCGGCACCGTGGAGTTCCTCGTCGAAGATGGCGAGTTCTACTTCATGGAGGTCAACACGCGCATCCAGGTCGAACACACCGTCACCGAGGAAGTGACGGGCCTCGACGTGGTGAAGTGGCAACTGCGCGTCGCCGCCGGCGAGGAACTCGACTTCTCGCAGGACGACGTGGACATCGAGGGGCACTCGATGGAGTTCCGCATCAACGCGGAGGCCCCCGAAAAGGAGTTCGCGCCCGCGACGGGTACGCTCGCGACCTACGACCCGCCGGGCGGCATCGGCGTCCGCATGGACGACGCCGTCCGTCAGGGCGACGAAATCGGTGGCGACTACGACTCGATGATAGCCAAACTCATCGTCACCGCCTCGGACCGCGAGGAGGTTCTCGCCCGCGCCGAGCGCGCGCTCGCCGAGTTCGATATCGAGGGGCTCCGCACGGTCATCCCGTTCCACCGCCTCATGCTCACCGACGAGGCGTTCCGCGAGGGGAGCCACACGACGAAGTACCTCGACGAGGTGCTCGACCCCGACCGCATTCAGGCCGCCGTCGAGCGCTGGTCGCCCGAAGCCGTCGCCGACGATGACGACGACGACGAGGTCACGGAACGAACCTTCACCGTCGAAGTCAACGGCAAGCGCTTCGAGGTCAGCCTCGAAGAGCGCGGCGCGCCCGCCATCCCGGTCGGTAACGCGTCCGCGGGCAAATCCAACTCCTCCGGCCCGCGCAAGCGCCGCGACGACGGCGGAAACGACGACTCCCAGCAGATTATCGAGGGCGACGGCGAGTCCGTCACCGCCGAGATGCAGGGGACCATCCTCTCCGTCGAAGTCGAGGAGGGCGACGAGGTCGAACCCGGCGACACCGTCTGCATCCTCGAAGCCATGAAGATGGAAAACGACGTGGTCGCCGAACGCGGCGGCACCGTCTCGCAGGTCCTCGTCTCCGAGGGCGACAGCGTCGACATGGGCGACGTGCTGCTCGTCCTCGAATAGTCCCGAGACCTCGGGACCGACGTCCGAACCGCGAACCTCTTTTCCCGTGCGCCGGTATCCACCCGCATGAGCGACACGCGACGCGCCCTCCTCGACGCACTCGCCGAGGGTCCCGTCTCCGGGCCCGACCTCGCCGACCGACTGGGCGTCTCCCGCGCCGCCGTCTGGAAGCACGTCGAGTCACTCCGCGACGAGGGGTTCGGCGTCGAGAGCGCCGGCGACGGCTACGTCGTCACCGACGTGCCGGAGTACGGCGGCCCGGCAATCGAGTACGGCCTCGAAGTCGACTACGACATCGAGTTCCACGAGACGCTCGACTCCTCGAACGTCCGCGCCCGCGAACTCGCCGCCGAGGGCGCGAGCGACGTGGTCGTCGTCGCCCGCGAGCAGACCGCCAGCCGGGGGAGAAAGAACCGCGAGTGGTCCGCGCCCGACGGCGGCGTCTGGATGAGCCTGCTCGTGCGCCCCGACGAACCGCCGGCGTACGCCCCGCTGTACACGCTGGCGATGGCCGTCGCCGTCTGCGACGCGGCGCGCGAGGCCGGGGTGGACGCGAGCATCAAGTGGCCGAACGACGTTATCGTGAGCGAAGCGAACGATAACCCGTCGGGCGCGTCAGCGTCCGACGGTGTCTCCGCGAGCGAAGCGAGCGGAGGTTCACCGGCTCACGCCGGTGGCGTTGCCACGAGCGAAGCGAGTGGCAGTTCGTCTGCGAATGCAGACGGCATTTCCGCGAGCGAAGCGAGCGGAGGTTCGAAGGACTCCGACACGCCTACTGACCGCGGCTACCGAAAGCTCTGCGGCATCCTCACCGAGATGGAAGGCGAGGCCGACCGCGTCTCGTGGCTCGTCATCGGCCCCGGAATCAACGTCAACCTCGACCCCGCGGACCTCCCCGAGGGCGCGACGAGCGTCGCCGCGGAAGCGGGCCCCGTCGAACGCCGCGTGTTCGTCCAGCGGGTGCTCGAACGCTTCGACGAACTGCGCGGCGACATCGACGCCGTCCTCCCGGCGTGGCGCGAGCGGGCGGACACGCTCGGCAGGCGGGTCCGCATCCACACCGCGAGCGGCGTCATCGAGGGGGAGGCGGTCGATATCGAACACCCCGGCACGCTCGTCGTTCGAACCGACGAGGGCGAAAAACGAGTCCACGCCGGCGACTGCGAACACCTGCGCCCGGCCGAGGGCGGGCGCTGAAACCGCGACCGACCCCCGCGCGGCTACGTCGCTATTCTCCGCCGTCGGCGGTCGCCGTCGAATCGGCGGCGGCGTCAGCCTCCGCGGGAGAATCCGCGGGCGACTCGGGCGCGGCGTCCTCCGGTACCTCGACGGCGAACTCGTCCGCGTCGTCGCCGCCGCCCTCGATGCGGACGGTCAGGACGGGGACTTTCGACGCCCGGACGACCTTTTCCGCGACCGACCCGAGGAGGAGGCGGTCGATACCGCCGCGGCCGTGGGTTCCCATCACGATGAGGTCGCACCCGCCGCGCTCGGCGAACTCGACGATTTCCCGGCTCGGCGTCCCTTCGAGGACGTGCGTCTCGACGGGGACGCCCTGCGACTCGGCCGCGCGCTCGACCTGGTCGAGCGCCGACTCGGCGTCGGCGCGCAGCATGTCGTCGAGCCCCTCCCACGACGATTCCATCGGGAGCCCCGCGAAGCTCCCGGCGTTCACCACGTACACCCCGTGGAGTTCCGCATCGTGAACGGCCGCTAACGCCGCCGCGTGGACCGCGACGCGCTCGGAGCCGGCGGAGCCGTCGATGGGAACGATGATTCGGTCGTACAACACCATGACACTTGATAACATTTTCTCGGGGTCGGTAATAACCCTTTGCTACGGGAGGAGTACTGCGAGAATAGGTCGGTTCCATGGGAGTTCTGGGCGGCTTCGGTCGGAAGCCGAAGGCGGGGACGTCGCCCGAACTCAGAGGTACACGTCTTTCACGTCCGCCTGCCCGGCGCGGCGGACGACGGCGCGGACCACGTCCTCGACGCCCGCGAGGTTGTCCGTGTCGCCGTCGAGGACCAGCAGCTTGGCGTCGCGGCCCTCCTCGACGAGGCCGTAGTTCAGCCCGGCGATGTCGGCCCCGTTGACGGTCGCCATGCGGAGGACCTCGGCGGCGGAAACGTCCGCCAGCTTGGAGGTGAACTCCATCTCGCGGAACATCGAAGGGCTGTTGAGCATCACGTTGTCCGTGCCGAGCGCGACGGTGGTGCGGTCGACCAGTTCGCGAATCGGCGCGACGCCCGCGTCGGTGACGAGGTTCGACCGCGGGCAGATGACGACGGGAATCTCGCTGTCCTCGACGCGTTCGAGGTGGAGCGCCTCCGGGTGGACCATGTGGACGAGGAAGTCCGGTTCGAGGTCCAACGCGGCGTTGATGTCGTGGGCGTCGCGCTCGCCCGCGTGGATGCCGAACAGCTTTCCGGCGGCCGCGGTCGCGTTCCGGAGCGCGCCGAACTCGCCGTCGCGCGCACCCGACGCGCCGAAGCCGTCGGCGATTTCCATCGCGTCGGCCGTCTCGCGCCCGAAGACGACCGCCTCGATGTCGCGGCCGTCGAGCGCCCGCCGGATGACGTCGACGCCCTCGACGCCGCCCTCGCGGAACTCCAGACAGGCCGCCGTGCCGCCGGCCTCCATCATCCGGAGCGACCGGTGCATCGCGGCGGCTTTCTCCTCGGTGCTCGCCGCGCGGAGGAGCCGGTGTTTCAACCCGTCCGGCGGCGCGACGAGGTCGTCGAGCGACAGTCCCTCGCCGGCCTCCTTGGCGATGGAGTCGCCGAGGTGGGTGTGGGCGTTGACGAACGCGGGCAAGATGATGTCCGTCGACTCGGTCTCTGTCTCCTCGATTGCGGTTATCGTGCCGTCTTCGACGACGACCCGCCCCTCGACCGGGTCGAAATCGCGGCCGCGGAGTATCGTACCCTCGAGTTGCATCGCTCTCGAATGCGTCTCGGCGGTGCTTGAACCTCCCGTCTCGGGACGGGGATTACTCGAACTCGTCGAGCGTCGCGTTGAGGCCGCTTCTGACCTCGGCGACGAGCGCGCCGTCGACGTCGAGGCCGAGCACGTCCGCGGCCGCGCGGCCGACGCGCTCCGTCTCCTCGCGCGGGGCGTAGACGCCGAGTCGCCACTGCTGTTCCTGTGCGGTCCGCAGCGCCTGCACGAGCGGCGACTCCCGCTCCAACTGCCGAATCTCGCCGTTGACCATCACCCGCGACGACGACTCGGTCATCGACGGGCGCGAGGGCACGTCGAGGATGACCGACTCGGGCGACGCGTCGGCGGCGTCGGCGATGTCCCGCTCGAACGCCGCGAGCGCGTCGTGCCCGGCGTCGATAATCGAGTCGGGGACGTTCGGCAACTCCGCCCAGACGGCCCGCTTGTAGAGGTCGCGGGTGGCCAGTCGCTCGGCGAACTCGCTCGTCGAGTCGGTGAGTTTGAGCGCGACGAGCAGGTCGGGGTCGTCCATCCGCCGAAGTTCCTCGGCGTCGATGTCCGGCTCGGCGAGCAGTCGCTCCGACGCGCGCCGGAGCATCGCCTTCGAGATGCGCGCGACGTGGTGCTGGTAGACGGTCGGGTTCATGAGCGCCCGGGCGAGGAGGAGCGACTCGGCGGTCTGGACGTTCCCCTCCGCGAGGACCAACTCGCCGTCGACGAACGTCAGCTCTCGAATCAGGCGCTCGTGGTCGATGGTGCCGTAGGGGACGCCGGTGTGGTGGGCGTCGCGGACGAGGTAATCCATCCGGTCGACGTCCAACTCACCGGAGACCAACTGGCCGAACTCGCCGTCGCCCTCGACTAAGGCGGCGACCCGCTCGGGGTCCAGTCCCTCGTCCTCAAGCGTCTCGCCGACGGTCCCGCGGGCGACGAGTTCCTCCACGTCGTCGTGGTACTTGCCGGTGTGGCGGTGGGTCACGTCCTCGATGTTGTGGCTGTAGGGTCCGTGGCCCACGTCGTGGAGGAGCGCCGCGGCCTCGACGTGGGCGGCGGCGTCGCCCTCGATGCCGAGGTGCGAGAGGGCGCGGGAGGCGAGGTGGTAGACGCCGAGGCTGTGTTCGAACCGTGTGTGGTTCGCCGAGGGGTAGACCAGTTGGACGGTTCCCAACTGCTTGATGCGCCGGAGCCGCTGCATCTCCGGCGTATCGAGGAGGGCTTCGGCCGCGCCCTCGACCTCGATGTGGTCGTGGACGCTGTCCTTGATGGTCGTCATTGTGGGTGAATCGACCGCCATCGGTGAAAAAGGGTCGGACGGGTGGTGTGTCTCCGGCTCTCTCCGCGCCTCAGACCGGGGTCGTCACGCGAACCGGAAGCCCGAGCACGTCCACGGCGGCCGCGGCCACCTCGTCGCGGACCGCGTCGGGCGCGTAGACGCCGAGTCGCCACTGCGTCCGCTCGGCCGACCGGAGCGCGCCCACGAGTTCCGAGGCGTCTTCGAGCCGCCGGACGACGCCGTTGACGACGACGCGCGACCGGGACTCCTTGATTCGCGGGCGCGACGGCGCGTCCACGATGACCGACTCGGGCGACACGTCGGCGGCGTCGGCGACGTCCCGCTCGGCCGCCCGCGTCGCCTCGAAGTCGAGTTCGACCACGTCGGTCGGCACGGCGTCGATGGGGGCCCAGACGACCCGCTTGTAGAGGTCGCGGCGCTCGATTCGGCGGCCGAGGTCGGGCACGCGCTCGCCGAGCGCGACGAGCAGGTCGTGGTCGGCCATCCGGACGAACGCCTCGATTGGCACACCGTCGTCGACGAGGCGCTCGGAGGCGCGTTCGAGCATCGCACCGGCGATGCGGGAGACGTGGTGACGGTAGACGGTCGCGTTCATGAGCGCCCGGGCGAGAAGCAGGGATTCGGCGGTCTGGACGTTCCCCTCGGCCAACACGAGTTCACCGTCCCGGTACCGGAGTTCGCGGACGAGGCGGCCGTGGTCGATAGTGCCGTAGGGGACGCCCGTGTGGTGGGCGTCGCGGACGAGGTAGTCCATCCGGTCGACGTCCAACTCGCCCGAAACCAACTGGCCGAGGCCGCCCGCGCCGTCGACCATGTCAGCGACGCGGGCGGGGTCGAGGCCGTGGTCGGTCAGGACGTCGCCGACCTCGGTCCCGTCGAGCAGATGGTGAATCTCGTCGTGGTCGCGGCCGGTGCGCCGGCGGATGAGGTCCTCGGTCTGGTGGCCGTAGGGGCCGTGGCCGATGTCGTGGAGGAGCGCGGCGGCGCGGACGTGAGCGGCGCGCTCGCCGTCGACGCCGAGGTGCGAGAGGGCGCGGGAGGCGAGGTGGTAGACGCCGAGGCTGTGTTCGAACCGCGTGTGGCTCGCGGAGGGGTAGACGAGCCGGACCGTCGAGAGCTGTTTGATGTGTCGAAGCCGCTGGAAGGCGGGCGTATCGACGAGTTCGGCGGCCACGGGGTCGAGCGAGATGTAGTCGTGGACGCTGTCCTTGACGGCGGTCATAGCGGGTGTTGCACGAGAGGAGTCAAATAGCCGAGCATTCGGGTCGTCGCGGGGACGGAATGGCTGCCCGTGCGGCCGTTCGGCCCCGTGCCGCCCGCTTCACCGCTGGGAGAACTGCCCGACGACCTGCTCTGCGGTCGCGTCGGCGACGACGCCGACGAGGTGCGCGCGGTAGGCGGGTCGGCTGACGACCCCGGTTCCGGCGCTGTCGACCGACGCTTCGACCGACCCCGCGAGGTCGGGACCGTCGGTCGACTCGAAGACGAGCGCGTCGCCCGAGAGCGCCGCGTCGACGTGTCTCGCGTGCCCGCCGGCGTCGAAGGCCGCGCGCCACGCCACCGACCCCACAGGCGCGACCGGGTTCCAGTGCGAGTCCCACTCGTCCACGACGACGACCACGACCGGACCATCAACGTCCTCGTCGCGGGCGTCGGCCGGTTCGAGGGTCACGCCGCGCTCCGCGAACGATTCGACGAGTGCTGCCGTGAGGTCGTCGCGGACGGCTTCGGGCGCGTCGACCACGAGGGTCCCGTCGGTAACCGGCGGGAGCGAATCGACGTTCGCCCCGCCCGACGCGGCGGTCGCCGAGGCCGTCGTCTCGTAGCTCGCCGCCTCGAAATCGAGGGCGAGCAGGCCACCGGCGACGGCGGCGACGGCGAGAACGACCGCGACCGTGGTTCGAGGGGACAATTCCATGGATGGTATATTCGTCTCGCGGCGGCCATAGCCGTTCTGTGACGCGTGTTGTCTGTAGTCCGCCCCGTCGAACGGTGATGGCGGTGATTCGACCGCCCACAAACCGTTTCACTCGGGGGCGACGAGACGCTGACATGAGTCTCCGCTCGGCGCTCGGAAACGCCGTCGGCTACGCGCTCCTCGGCTTCGCCTGTCTCTCCGTGGCTTTCGCGGGCTACTGGGCCGCGATGAGCGCCTTGACCGGCGTGACTGCCGGGCGCGTGATGTTCGTCGTCTCCGGCCTCGGAGCGGCCGTGACGACCGGCTTTTCGGGTTATTTCGTCAGGAAGGCGGTCGCCGGACAGGTGATGCCCGCTGAGTTCGACGTGTCGGTGGCCTACCGCGGCGGGCCCTGACGAGGGCTTCGTCGGTCTCCGCGGCCGTATCCCCCTCGCGGCGCGCGACCGGCCGTCGTCTCCGGTGAAGGAACTTTCAAACGGACACTCGCCCTACGGCGCACCATGGTCACCTTCCTCGCCGGGGGTACGGGCACCCCCAAACTCCTCGACGGGGCCGCCGAGGTGTTCGACCCCGCCGAGACGACCGTCGTCGCCAACACCGGCGACGACGTGGAACTCGGCGGCCACCTCGTCTGTCCCGACGTGGACACCGTCCTCTTCGCCGGCGGCGGCGTCCTCGACACCGACCGCTGGTGGGGCGTCGCCGGCGACACCACCGCGACCGACGACGAACTCCACCGGCTCGCCGACGCGGCCGGCCTCGAACCCGGCCCGCGCTACCTCCCCGAATCGGCCCAGACCGCCGGCCGCGACATCGCCCGCTGGCGTCGCTTCTCCGGCGTCGCGGAGTTCATGGAAATCGGCGACCGCGACCGCGCGGTCCACATCACCCGAACCTCGCTTCTCGACGAAGGGGACACGCTGACCGAGGTCACGGAAACCCTCGCCGACGCCTTCGACCTCGACGCGTCGCTCCTCCCGATGAGCGACGACCCCGTGGCGACGCTGATTCACACCGACGAGGGGACGATGCACTTCCAGGAGTACTGGGTCCACCGCCGGGCAGACCCCGCCGTCCGCGACGTTGAGTTCCGCGGCGCTGCCGACGCGACCGTCACCGTCGAGGTCGCCGACGCCCTCGCGGACCCCGTCGTCGTCGGTCCCTCGAACCCGGTCACGAGCATCGGGCCGATGCTCGCCATCGACGGCTTCGCGGACGCCCTCGCCGACACGCCGGTCGTCGCCGTCTCGCCGTTCGTCGAGGACACCGTGTTCTCCGGGCCCGCCGCCGACCTCATGGAGGGCGTCGGCTACGACCCCTCGACCGCGGGCGTCGCCGAGGCCTACCCCTTCGCCGATGCGTTCGTCCTCGACCGCGACGACGGCACCGACCTCGACCGCCCGGTGGTCAGAACCGACACCCGAATCGACGGCCCGGAAGACGCCGAGCGCGTCGCCCGCGCCGTCGCCGAGGCGCTCGCGGAGGTGTCGTGATGTTCGACCCGCGCGTCGCCGTCGCGAGCCTCAGCGGCGAGTCCGACGCCGCGTGGGCGGACGCCGCGGCACCGCACGTCGGCGCGGCGTTCCTCGGCGGCGTCGCCCTCGACGACGCCTCGCAGGCGGCGGCCCGCGAACTCGTCGCCCGCGGGCGCTCGGAGTTCCTCGCCGACGACCCGGTCGCCTTCGTCTCCGACCAACTCGCTTCCCTCGCCGGATTCGACGGCGAGGACCGCTTCGTCGCGGTCAACGTCAGGGCGACCTCGCCGGCCCCGATTCGGGAGGTCGCGGCCGTCTGCGCCGACCGCGGCGCGGGCGTGGAGATAAACGCCCACTGCCGACAGGACGAACTCCGCGCCGTCGGCTGCGGCGAGACGCTCCTGCGCGACACCGATCGACTGGCCTCGTACGTCGCCGCGGCCGCCGAGTCGGGCGCGCCGGTCGGCGCGAAAGTCCGCGCCGAAATCGACGATGTGGACCTCCCGAGCCTCGCGGTCGCGCTCGCCGACGCCGGAGCCGACTGGCTCCACGTCGACGCGATGGACTCAGAGGCTGCGATTGCCGACGTGGCCGCCGCCGCGCCCGAACTCTTCCTCGTCGCCAACAACGGCGTCCGCGACCGCGAGACGGCGACCGAGTACCTCGATTACGGGGCCGACGCGGTGAGCGTCGGGCGGCCGAGCGACAACCCGGCGGTCCTCCGCCGGGTCCGAACCGCCGTTGACGACTGGTTCGGTGGCCGCGAAGACGCGGCCGATTCGGGCGACGAGAGCGGGGTGTCCGCCTGATGGTCGCGCCCGTCTCCGACCGCGGGTTCGGCCCCGCGCGCCACGCCGAACTCGCGCTCCTGCTCGAAGTCGCCGGCACGCCCAAGCCGGGGAACGTCGACCGCCGCCGCGACCTCTCGGACCTGCGCTTCGAGCAGTTCCTGACGGGCGCGGTCGGCTCCGCGGCCGGCCTCGGACTCGCCGCGTCGGGCGCGCCCGTCGGCGAGGCGTTCGAGGAGGCGGTCGCCGGCATGAGCCGACAGGGCGGCGGGAACACCCAGTTCGGCTGTCTCCTGCTTCTCGCCCCGCTCGTCCGGGCCGCGGCAGACGACGACCGAGACCTCTCGCCCGCCGGGGCGACCGACGTGGTCGAGTCGACCACCGTCGCCGACGCGGTCGATTTCTACCGCGCCTTCGAACACGTCGACGTGGCCGTCGGCGACGTGCCCGATGACGCCCCCGACCTCGACGTTCGGCGCGGCGGCGACGCGGCCGACGCGCTCCGGGACCGCGAGTTCACGCTCTACGACGTGATGGACCTCAGCGCCGAGCGCGACGCCAACGCCCGCGAGTGGACCGGCGGCTTCGCCCGGACCTTCCGCGCGGCCGAGGCCATCCTCGCCGACGACGGCCCCGTCACCGACCGCGTCGCTCGCGCGTTTCTCGACCTCCTCGCGGAGGAACCGGACACGCTCGTCGCGACGAACCACGGCGAGGCCGTCGCCCGCGACGTGATGGACCGCGCGGCCGCGGTCTCGGACCTCGACGAGGCCGAGGAACTGGCCGACGAGTTCGTCGCCGAGGGAATCAACCCCGGCACAACCGCCGACATCGTCTGCGCGGCGACGTTCGTCGCGCTGGAGCGGGGGGTCCCGCTGTGAGCGACGACGAGGCAGCGGACGCGGGGCGTCGAGCCGGCGACCGCGACAGCGACGACTGGCCCGTCGAGCTCCGCGGCGTCACCGAGACGGTCGTCGCCACGCTCGGGCCGAACGACCGGTGGAACTTCGCGGCGCTCGGCGTCCGCGCGCCCGAGTCCGACGCCGGAACCGACGACAGCGGCGGCTCGGCTACCGGCTCTCACCCGCCCGCGACCGCGACGACGTGGGGAAACACCCGAACCCGTCGGAACTTCCACCGGCAGGGGGGCGGCGTCGTCCAGTTCGTCTCCGACCCGCGGGCGTTCGTCGAGGCCGCGATGACCATCTACGAGCGAGACTCGCCGCTCCTCGATTCGGCCGACGCGTGGGCCGAAGTCGAGGCGACCGCGGTCGATTCCGGCGAGGACGGCGGGACCGAGTGGGAGGAATGGGAACTCCGGCCCGTCGATGCCGCGGTCGAGCAACGCCGACCGTTCACCATCAATCGCGGCTTCGGCGCGGTCATCGACGCGACGGTGGCGGCCTCGCGCCTCGACGTGCCGGCGTTCGACACCGACGACCTGCTGGACCGGCTCGCGTACTTCGCCGAGACGGTCGGGAAATGCGGCGGGGAAAGAGAGCGCGAGGCGTTCGCGCGAATCGACGAGTTGACGGGCTGGCGCGAGCGGGCGGCCGCGAGACGGAACGAATCGTTTTAGTGTTCGTCCGGGGAATCTTCCGACATGGCAATCAAGCCCAAGTACGTCAAGCAGCTTGGTAACATCCTGCTGGAGCGATACCCGCAGGCGTTCAACACGGACTTCGAGACGAACAAGGACAGCGTCGAAGAACTGACCACGGTCGAGTCGAAGGGCGTCCGCAACCGCATCGCCGGCTACATCACGCGCAAGAAGGGCGGCCAGGGCGCGTAAGTTCGAGTCAGTCGATTCTCTCTGCGAACACATCTTCTCCAGCCCGCGCGGAGCGGCCGCGCCGGTCCGCGCGCGACGGGCCGCGCGACGCCCGCACGGCTCGGTCCCCAGTAAACGATTCCCGTACGAACTGCTCCCCACCGTTCCCCTCCGCTCACCATCGCTTTCGACCGGTCCGGAGGAAGCGTTTAGTCCGCCCTCCCGCGATGCACCGACATGCGCGTCATCGGTCACCGCGGCTGTCCCGCCCTCGCCCCCGAAAACACGCTCGCCGCCTTCGACGCGGCCGCGGCGCGACTCGACTGCGTCGAACTCGACGTCCGGCGCTGCGGCTCCGGCGAACTCGTCGTCTTCCACGACGAGACGCTCGACCGCCTGACCGGTGCGACCGGCCGCGTCGCCGACACGAGTCTCGTTGACCTGCAAGAACTCACTGTCGGCGACTCCGACGAGTCGATTCCGACGCTCGCCGCGGTGTTCGACGCCCTGCCGGACCGCGTCGCGGTCAACGTCGAACTGAAGGTGGTCGGCCTCGCCGACGACCTCGCCGCCGTCGTCGGCGACGCGGGAAACGAGGTACTCGTCTCGTCGTTCGACGCCGAGGCGCTCCGCGAGGTGCGCGAGACGACCGCGCTCCCGGTCGCCTTCCTCTTCGCGGCCGACTGGACGGAGTCGCTGTCGGTCGCCGCCGACCTCGACTGCGCGGCCGTCCACCCGCACTACGACCTGCTCTCGTCGGCGCGGGTGGACGAGGCGCACGGCCGCGGCTTCGAGGTCAACGCGTGGACGGTTCCCGACCGCGAGGTCGCGCGGCGACTTCGAGAGTACGGTGTGGACGGCGTCATCGTCGACGACCCGAAACTCGCGGAGTGAACTACCGAGCATCGACCGCCGGCTACTGACCGCCGGTTACCGAGACCGAGTCCGAGCGTCGCCGCGGAACGCCTGAAACGCCGTCTGGTCCCGTTTCACACCGAGCGCGAGCGAGAGGAGGGCGGCGACGACGCAGACCCCGACCGCGACAGACGGGAGGACGCTATCGGGAATGTAGCCGTTCGCCATCCCGAGTTCGACGCAGGTCCCGGCGAAGACGGCGGCGAGCGCCGCGGAGACGAAGTCGGGTTCGCCCTCGTCGGCGTAGTGTGCGGCGGACGCGATGGCGGCGAACCCGGCGAGGACGGCGTTGAGAAACAGCCAGACGAGCGCGGTTTGGGCCATATTGGTCCGACTGATGTCGGACGAGAATGTATGCGTTCTGTCGTGAAACTGCAGTCCTCAGACTCAGAACCGGTCGGTGCGGCCCGAGGCGGCCCACGCGTCGGTCGGCGCGCCGGTGGGGACGCGACGGCCACAGCCGGTGACCGATTCGAGGCGACCGGCGTAGCGCCAGCGCCGCTCGTTCCACGTCTCCTCGCCGTCCGCTGCGGCCGCGGCGGCCGCGGCGACCGACTGGTCGTGGAGGTGCGCGCCGACGGCGGCGGCGATGGCCGCGGCCTCCTCGGCGTCGGCGTCGTCCGGAATCGACAGCCCAGACAGCAACTCCCCGCTCATAGCGGGATGTTGCCGTGTTTCTTGTCGGGTTGGGACTTTCGCTTGGAGTTCAGCATCCGGAGGTCCGAGATGAGGCGCTCGCGGGTCTCGCCGGGTTCGATGACGTCGTCGATGAAGCCGCGGTCCGCGGCGGTGTAGGGGTTGGCGAACTCCTCGCGGTACTCCTCGATGAGTTCGTCGCGGCGGGCGTCGGGGTCGTCCGCGGCGTCGAGTTCGTCGCGGTAGAGGATGTTGACCGCGCCCTGCGGGCCCATCACGGCGATTTCGGCGGTCGGCCACGCGTAGTTCACGTCCGCGCCGAGGTGCTTCGAGGCCATGACGTCGTACGCGCCGCCGTAGGCCTTGCGCGTGATGACGGTCATGAGCGGCACCGTCGCCTCGGAGTAGGCGTACAGGAGCTTCGCGCCGTGGCGGATGATGCCGTTGTGTTCCTGGTCCGTGCCGGGCAGGAAGCCGGGCACGTCCACGAAGGTGAGGATGGGGATGTTGAACGAGTCGCAAAAGCGGATGAAGCGCGCGCCCTTCTCGGAGGCCTCGATGTCGAGGGTGCCGGCGTTCACGCGGGGCTGGTTGGCGACGATGCCGACCGAGCGGCCGTCGAGGCGGCCGAAGCCGACGACGATGTTCTTGGCGAAGTCCTCCTGGACGCCGAAGAACGAGCCCTCGTCGAGGACGCCGTCGAGCACGTCGTGGATGTCGTAGGGCTTGCGGGGTTGGTCGGGGACGACCTCGGCGAGGTCGTCGTCGACGCGTTCGGGGTCGTCCCACGGCTCGACGCGCGGCGGGTCTTCGACGTTGTTCTGCGGGAGGTACGAAAGCAGGTGGCGGATGTCGTCGAGCGCCTGCTCTTCGGTGTCGGTGGCGAAGTGGGCGACCCCGCTTGTCGAGGTGTGCGTCGTCGCGCCGCCGAGTTCGTCGAAGGTGACCTCCTCGCCCGTGACCGTCTTGATGACGTCCGGGCCGGTGATGAACATGTGGCTCGTGTCGCGGACCATGAACGTGAAGTCCGTCAGCGCGGGGGAGTACACCGCGCCGCCGGCGCAGGGGCCCATGATGGCCGAAATCTGCGGGATGACGCCGGACGCCTCGGTGTTGCGGCGGAAGATTTCGCCGAAGCCGCCGAGCGACTGGACGCCCTCCTGAATCCGCGCGCCGGCGGAGTCGTTGAGACCGACGACGGGTGCGCCGACCTCCATCGCCTTGTCCATCACCTTGCAGACCTTCTCGGCGAACACCTCGCCGAGCGAGCCGCCGAAGACGGTGAAGTCGTGGGCGAAGACGAAGACGGTCCGGCCGTCGACCTCGCCGTAGCCGGTGATGACGCCGTCGCCGGGCAGTTTCGTCTCCTCCATCCCGAACTTGTGGTTGCGGTGGGTCCGGAACTGGTCGAACTCGCGGAAGGTACCGTCGTCGAGGAAGTAGTCGATGCGCTCGCGGGCGGTCATCTTGCCCTTGTCGTGCTGGGAGGCGATTCGGTCCTCGCCGCCGCCCTTCAGGGCTTCCTCGCGCTTCTCGCGGAGTTCGTCGATCCGGTCTTCCATCGTCATGCCAGACCACCTTCGCTCATTGGAGCAACGGTCCGCAGTCCTCGGTCAAAGGAGTTCCGCAATCCGGCAACCCTTACTTCGACAGTTGTCGAAGAATAGGTGGAACAATCATCATAGTTAGCGACGCGAATACTCCTCGCGGTCGCGTCGGTCGAAAACGGAGAAACGGAGCAGTCGGAGTCGAGTCAGCGCCCCGAACGCGGCCGGGAGAGCCCCACTCAGACGACCGAGTTGGGCTGTCGCAGGCCCAAGAAAGCGGCGGCGGACGCGACGACGGCGACGCCGACGGTCGGCCAGAAGCCGATGGTCGTGTCCACGCCGAAGTGCGTGAGGAGCGTGAAGACGAGGAACAGCGGGAGGACGACGCCGACGGCGAAGAGCCACGGCGTGCCGAGAGACTTCGAGAACTCGCCCGCGCCGGCGGCGAACTCCTCGAGCGCCTCGCGGCCCATGACCCAGCCGACGAACAGGAGGAACGCGGCGAGGCCGGCGGTCAGGAGGACGTTCACGAGCGGGCCGGCGACGAAGCCGAAGATGCCCGGGTTGAACGCGCAGACGGTGCCGGTGACGGCGACGAGCGCGGTCATCCCGGTGACGGCGCGTTTGCGAGAGACGCCGTACTCGTCGACGAGGAACGCGACGGGGATTTCGAGCATGCTGATGGAACTCGACAGCGCCGCGAGCGTCACGACGGCGAAGAACGCGGTGGCGATGAGCGTCCCCGCGGGAAGCTGCGAGAACGCCCCCGCGAGGCCGACGAACAGCGCGCCCGGTCCGGTCCCGGTCTCGGTCGGGTTGACGCCCTGCGAGAACAGGAGCGGGAAGACGACGAGACCCGTGATGACGCCGACGCTCGTGTTGAGGACGGCGATGGCGCTGCCGTCGAAGGGAAGCGAGCGGTCCTCGTCGAGGTACGAGGAGTACGTTATCATCGTGCCCGCGCCGAGCGAGAGCGTAAACAGCGCCTGTCCGGCGGCGGGACCGAGGATAGCGAAGAAGTTCTCGGTGATGACCGAGGGATCGAAGCGGAGGAAGAAGGCGTAACCGGCGGCCGCGTTAGGCTGGGTCGCGGCCCAGGCGGCGAGGCCGGCGAGCAGGACGAGCACGGCGGGCATCATGATTTTCGTGCCGAGTTCGATGCCCTTGCGGACGCCCGCGAAGACGATGAGCGCGGTCAGTCCGAGAAACAGGAGGTGGTAGAGCGCGGCGTCGACGCCGGCGGAGACGCCGCCGAAGTACTGGCCCGGATTCGTGAAGTACGCGGGGCTGCCGCCGACGACCGCGGCCCCGCTTTCGAGGAGATACCGGATGATCCACCCGCCGACGACGCTGTAGAACGAGAGCAGCGAGATGCCGGTGACGACCGAGAACGCGCCGACGACGCCCCACGTTTTCGACCCCGAGAGGTCCCGGAGCGCGCCGACCGGCGACTTCTTCGCCCGGCGACCGATGACGAACTCGCCGAGCAGACCGGGGACGCCGACGAGGAGGACGATACCGAGATACACGACGAGGAACGCGCTGCCGCCGTTTTCGGCGGTCTGCCACGGGAATCGCCAGATGTTCCCGAGGCCGACCGCGCTGCCGACGGCCGCGAGGATGAACCCGAGCCGTGTTGCCCATGTTTCTCGTGTCATTGACACCCATTGCCAGTCCACCGGTAAAAGGGCTTTCGAACCAACGATACGTCATCGGAGAAATTTAACGGTTTTGAGTGGTCTACGCGTGAAAATCGTCGTCGAATAGTCGAGAAAAACGCACCGCTACCGACGATTCCTAGGCGCGATGAAAGCGGGACCGGTCGCCGCCTCAGAGGGGCGGAACGATGGCCGGGCTCTCGCCGAGGAACAGCGTCTGAAGCCCGAGGGCGAGCGTCGCCACGACGGCGACGATAACGAGCGTGCGGACCAGCCAGAGCCACGTCAGGCCGACGCCGTCACCGAGTCCGCTGCCCTTCATCAGCTCGTCGATGGCGGGCGCGCCGTAGACCCACGCCGCGAAGACGAGGATGCCGAGGACCGAAAGCGGGAGCAGCAGTTTGTAGGCGAGCGTGTCGAACCAGCCGAGCCACGCGGTGTCGATTGCCGACGGGACGCCGAGCAGGAAGATGACGCCGCCGAGACCGACGGCCATCTGCGGGCGGGAGACGTCGTAGTTGTCGATGGACCACGAGACGACGACTTCGAGGAGGCTGATCGCAGACGAGAGCGCCGCGATGAGCACGACCACGAAGAAGACGAGGCCGATTATCTGGCCGCCGGGGATGTCGGCGAACGCGCCGGCGACGCTGATGAACACCGCGCCCGCGCCGCTCGTGTTGGGGTCGATTCCCTGGGCGAACAGGAGCGGGAGGACGACGAGACCGGCGAGGATGCCGACGAAACTGTTCAGGAAGACGATGGTGATACCGTCGCCGAACAGGCTCTGGTCGCCGTCGATGTAGGAGGCGTAGGTTATCATCGCGCCCATGCCGAGCGACAGCGAGAAGAACGCCTGCCCGACCGCGAAGGGGACGATGTCGGCGAAGTTCTCCGTGAGCGCGTTGAAGTCGGGCGAGAGGAAGTACGCGTAGCCCGCCGACGCGCCGGGGAGCGTGAAGGCGAAGGCCGCGAGCACGCCGAGGATGACGACGATGCTCGGAACCATCAGTTTCGTCGCCTTCTCGATGCCGTCTTCGATGCCGGCGGCGACGATGCCGACGACGAGCGCCATGAACACGGCGTGGAGCGCGAGCGCGTCCATCCCGGCGGACACCTGGCCGAAGTACTCTGCCGGGGCGGCGAAGTACGCGCCGGTCAGGCTGCCGCCGATGTACCGGAGGACCCAGCCGCCGACGACGCTGTAGTACGACAGAATCCAGAAGCCGGTGAACAGGCCGATAGCGCCGACGACGCGCCATTCCTTGTAGCCGAGTTTCTCGAAGGCGTTGATGGTGTTCAGATTGGTCTTGCGTCCGATGACGAACTCGGCGAGGATGGCCGGGAGGCCGATGCCGAGCGCCGCGATGATGTAGACGATCAGGAAGGAGGCACCGCCGAACTGAGCGGTCTTGAACGGGAACTGCCAGATGTTCCCGAGGCCGACCGCGCTGCCGACGGCCGCGAGGATGAACCCTGCCCTGGTTGCCCACGTTTCACGTTCGGTCATGTCTATCACCCTGTTGCCGATGTGGGTGTGATAAATGACGCGGTATGCCGTCGCATATCGGAGCGAAAATCAACATAATTCTCCAACCAACTATAGTATGTGGCACGTTCGTCCGAATTTAGACCTCGATTAGCCTCATTTTTCTAACGAGTGTCGTGTTCGTGAATCCCTTGCGTACCGCGTAAAAATTCGCGCGCACCACAACGAATGTCATACCCTATCGTGGCGAATGTTGCCACGAAACAGGGGCGTCAGGCCTCGCCGTACACCGGGACGGCCGCGCCGCTCGTCACGGGGGTCGCGTCCGAACAGAGCGCGAGGACGGTCCGGGCGATTTCCTCGGGTTTCACCCACTTCTCGAAGTCGGCGTCGGCCATCATCTCGCGGTTCATCGGCGTGTCGATGACGCTCGGCATGACCGCGTTCGCGCGCACGACGCCGCGGTTCTCCTCGGCGATGGTCTCCGTGAGCAGGCGGACGCCCGCCTTCGACGCCCGGTAGATTCCGTCGCCTTCGCCACCCTCCAGCGACGAGCGGGCCGAGACGCTCACGACTGAGCCCTCGGTCTCCCGGAGGTGCGGAATCGCGTGTTTCGACGCGAGGAACATCGTCTTGAGGTTCACGTCGAACAGGAAGTCGAACGTGTCCGCCTCCGTCTCGTCGACGGGCGTCCCGCCGCGCCACGTCCCGGCGATGTTGGCGAGGTGGTCGAGGCGGCCGAAGTCGGAGGCGACCGCGTCGACGACGCGCGCCACGTCGTCCTCGTCGGTGAAGTCACCCTCGTAGAATCTGACACCCTCGGACTCGAAAAAGCCGTCCTCGTCGTCGGGTTCGACCACGTCCGCGGCCGCGACCGACGCGCCCGCCTCGTGGAACGCGCGAGCGATTGCGCCGCCGAGCGCGCCGCTCGCGCCGGTCACGAGAGCCACGGTTCCGTCGAAATCGAATGTCACGTCCATGTCCGTGCGGTACGTGCGCACGGGACATAATTCGGTCGCGGCTGTGTGCCCGTCGGCGACCGGCCGCGTCGTCACCCTTCCGTGTCGGTGACCGCCTGCCCGGATTGCCGCGGGCACGACGAGGCGGTCCGGTCAGGGCGTGATGACCAGTTTTCCGAGGAAGCTGTCTTCCATGACCGCGCGGTGGGCCTCGGCGGCCTCGTCGAGGTCGTAGGTCCGCGCCACGTCGATTTCGAACTCGCCCGCGCCCATCTGGCCGGCGAGCTCGCGCAGGGGAGCCGACAGGTCGGGCGTGTTGAACATGCTCATCATCGTGAGCGAGAGGTCCTTGCCGCGGGCCGACGACGACAGGTCGAAGCCGACTTCCGGGTCGTTCTCGCCGATGCCGACGACGCGACCGCCGCGGGCGGCCACGTCGGCGTCGAACTGGAGGTAGTCGTCGAGTCGGTGGTCGAGCGTCAGGTCTACTCCGTCGCCCGTCGCGGCGTCCACGACGGCGTCGGCGAGGTCGTCGCGGGCGTAGTCGAGAACCACGTCCGCGCCGAGTTCGGCCACGCGGTCGTGGTAGTCGGGCGCGGCGGTGGCGACGACGCGAGCGCCGGACGCGGCGGCGAGCTGGACCGCGGCGTGACCGACGCCGCCGGAGCCGCCGTGAATCAGGACGGTGTCGCCGAGTTGCATCCCGCCGTGGTCGACGAGGGCGCGCCACGCCGTGACGCCGGCGACGCCCGCGCCGCCAGCCGCGACGAGGTCCACGTCGTCCGAGAGGACCGCGAGCCGGTCGGTCGGGACGGCCGCGAACTCGGCGTAGCCGCCGTAGTGGTCCTTGCCGATGCCGGTGCCGACGACGTGGTCGCCCTCCGCGAATCCGGTGACGTCGGGGCCGACCGCCGCGACCGTTCCGGCCACGTCGACGCCGGGAATCATCGGCATCGCGAAGGGCTGGTACGAGCCCTCGCGGAAGTACGTGTCGACGGGGTTGACGCCCGCGGCCGCGACTTCGACGAGGACCTCGCCCGCCGCCGGGTCGGCCGTGTCGATGTCGTCTACCTGAAGCACGTCGCGTCCGCCGTGGTCGTGGAATCTGACAGCGCGCATGCCGAACGATGGGGTCGGACGGGTGATAAATTCGGACGACTCGGGGCGAATCGCGGCGACACCGACGGCGGCTTGCTCGGCGCGTTCGACCTCCGAGATTCGTACGTGCAGGCGTACGTCTGCGTATCCTGTAGACTTATCCGATTTTATTCCGGATAAATTATGAATTCCGAGGTTAATTCGGTTATGAGTGAGCCTCTCCGGCGATTTCCACCTGTCGGCTCTGAACGGAGATGAATGGGATTTAAGCGCGTGCCTTTCCCTCCCACGCATGGTAATGAAGCTTCACGAATACCAGGCGAAGGATATCTTCGCAGAGGCTGGGATTCCGGTGCCAGAGTCCCGTCTCGCGTCGTCGGTAGAGGAGGTCATGGAGGCGGTCGAGGAGATCGGATACCCCGCCGCCATCAAGGCGCAGGTACACGTCGGTGGGCGTGGCAAGGCCGGTGGCATCAAAATCGCCATGGACGAAGACGAAGCTCGACAGGCCGCGGAGGACATCCTCGGGATGGACCTCAAGGGCTACACGGTCGACCGGGTGCTCGTCGAGGCCGGCGTCGACTTCGAAAACGAACTGTACGTCGGTATCACGATGGACCGCAGCGAGGGCAAGCCCGTCGCGATGGTCTCGACGGAGGGCGGCGTCAACATCGAGGAAGTCGCGGAGGAGACCCCCGAAGCCATCGCCCGCGAGCACATCGACCCCGCGTTCGGCCTGCACCCCTACCAGGCCCGCAAGGTCGTCTTCGAGGCGGGCATCCCCCGCGACGTGGCCTTCGACGTGGCCTCGTTCCTCACGACGCTGTACGACCTCTACGAGTCGAACGACGCCTCGGACATCGAAATCAACCCCGTCATGATTACGTCCGACCGCGACATCGTCGCCGCGGACGCCGTCATGAACATCGACGACGACGCCCTGTTCCGTCACGACGACCTCGCGGCGATGGAAGAGGACGCCTACGAGAACGACCTCGAGGCCAAGGCCGGCGAGTACGGCTTCGACTACGTCCGTCTCTCGGGTAACGTCGGCATCATCGGCAACGGCGCCGGTCTCGTCATGACGACGCTCGACCTCGTGGACTACTTCGGCGGCGAGCCCGCCAACTTCCTCGACATCGGCGGCGGCGCGAAGGCCGAGCGCGTGGCGAACGCGCTGGACATGGTCTTCTCCGACGAGAACGTCGACTCCGTCGTGTTCAACATCTTCGGCGGCATCACCCGCGGCGACGAGGTCGCCAAGGGTATCAACGAGGCGCTGGAGAGCTTCGACGAGATTCCCAAGCCGGTCGTCGTCCGCCTCGCGGGCACGAACGCCGAGGAGGGCATGGAGATTCTGAACACGGACCTCGTACAGGTCGAGGGGACGCTGGAGGACGCCGTCCAGCGTGCCGTCAAGAACGCACAGGAGGTGTCCCAATGAGCATTTTCGTCGACGACGACACGCGAGTGGTTGTACAGGGTATCACGGGTGGCGAAGGCAAGTTCCACACCCGCCAGATGATTGAGTACGGCACGAACGTCGTCGCCGGGACCTCCCCCGGGAAGGGCGGTCAGGACGTCGACGGCATCCCCGTCTACGACACCGTCGAAGAGGCCGTCGACGAGGAAGACGCCAACGCCTCCGTCGTGTTCGTCCCGCCGGCGTTCGCCGGCGACGCCATCTTCGAGGCGCTCGACACGGACCTCGACCTCGTCGTCGCCATCACCGAGGGCGTCCCGACGCAGGACATGGCCAAGGTCAACAAGCGCCTGTCGGAGACCGACACGCGCCTCATCGGCCCCAACTGCCCGGGCATCATCACGCCCGGCGAGGCCAAACTCGGCATCCTCCCCGGCAACATCTTCGAGGAGGGTAACGTCGGTCTCGTCTCCCGCTCCGGTACGCTCACGTACCAGGTCGTCTCGAACCTGACCGAGCGCGGCATCGGCCAGACCACCGCCATCGGCATCGGCGGCGACCCCATCATCGGCACGTCGTTCGTCGACGCCCTCGAGGCGTTCGAGAACGACCCCGACACCCACGCCGTCGTCATGTGCGGCGAAATCGGCGGCGAGGACGAAGAGCAGGCCGCGAAGTACATCGCGGAGAACATGGACACGCCGGTCGCCGGCTTCATCGCGGGCCGCACGGCACCGCCGGGCAAGCGTATGGGTCACGCCGGCGCTATCGTCTCCGGTTCGGGCACGGGCACCGCGGAGTCCAAGATTTCCGCCCTCAACGACGCGGGCGTCCCCGTCGGCGACACGCCCAACGAGGTCGCCGACCACATCGAAGACTTCCTCTAAGCCCGCTCGAACGCGGTTTTCGACTCGCTTCGGTTCTTTTTCCCACCTATCGCAACGTCGCGCCGCACAGCCCACAGCGTCCGCCGTCGGCCGCGTTCGGCACGCCGCACTCCCGGCAGACCGCCGTTCGCCGGCGCGATTTCTCCCGTGCGGACCGCAGGAACGTCGTCGGGTCGACCGCCGTCCCGGTCGGCCCGCCGCCCTCGTCGACTCTGTCGAGGACGCGCTCGACGAGGTCGTCCTCGCGCATGGCGTCGAGCAGTCTGACGAACCCGACGAACAGGAGCGACGGCGCGACGATACAGAAGCCCGCCACGAGCAGGCGGAACTCGGTTTCCATGTGGCTTGCTAGCGTTCGACAGACGTATGGTTGACGCTCGTGTCGCCCGCGGGAACTCGCGCGCGTCGGCGGTTCGTAGGCCGTCGCCGCCGACTATATTATCTAGATTGATACTCAGGTGCGCGGATTTATGCACCGCATTCCGGTCGGTACGGTAATGGCCGAGAATCTCGTTTTGGAGGCCGAATCACGGCTTCCTGATGCGATTACGGAGAGCTACACGCGGCGGCTGGTCGCCGCGATGCTGCTCGTTTCAGTCCTCGTCGCCGGCGTCGGAGTCGTCCAGTATCAACAGACGGCATCCACGATAGACGAGGACGCCCGCGCCGACCTCCTCACCGAGGCCGAACGCGAGGCCCTGCAGGTGAACACGTGGTTCGACGAGCGGAGCCGCCTCGCGACCATCGTCGCCGACGACCCCTCCGCCGGGAGCACCCTCGACGGGCGGTCCTCGGCGACCCTGACGGCCGCCAAAGAGGACATGCCCGCCGACGTGGCCGCGCTCCACTTCGTCGACATCGAGACGACGACCGTCCTCGGCTCGTCCGAGGAGGGCGCGGTCGGGACGACGCTGTTCGAAAGCGGGTCGCTTCCGCTCCCCGCGAGCGCCGACCTCTCGGACGACGGCGTCGAGCGGACCACCGTCTACGTCGAAGACGGCGTCGCCTACATGGGCTTCGTCGCGCCGCTTCCGTCCATCGAGCCCCGCGCAATCGTCCTCGTCGCCGAGGCGTCCTCGCTCGGGGCCGCGCTCGACGGCAACCACATCGACGGCGGCTTCACCCAACTCGTCACGACCGACGGACGCGTCCTCTACGACGGCGGCGGCGGCCAGTCGAACGTCGCCTACCCCGCCGCCGAGGCGTCCGAACTCGACGCCGCCTTCGCCGGCGAGACGGGCGTCAGCCGCCTCGCTCCCGTCGAGGGCTTCGTCTCCTCGCCACACGTCGTCGCGCACGTCCCCGTCTCCGGCGGCGTGCTCCTCCTGCACGCGCCGGCCAGCAGCGTCTTCGCGCTCTCCCGGAGCGTCGGCCTCCAGATTGCGACGCTCCTCGCGCTTTCGATGCTCGGCTTCGTCGCCTTCGCGCTCATCGTCCGCGGGAACACCGCGCTCCCGCTCGTGGACCTCGCGTCGACCGTCTCCGCGCTCCGCGACGGCGACCTCGACGTGGAACTCGAAACCGACCGGCGAGACGAGTTCGGGCAGGTCGTCCGCGGCGTCGACAACCTCCGCGACGACCTCCGCGACCAGCGGGCCGACGCCCGCGCCTACAGCGAGGCGATGACCCGCGCGGCCGACGGCGACCTCCGCGTCCGCCTCCCGACCGACTCCGAGAGCCGCGATATGGCGACGGTCGCCGCCGCGTACAACGAGATGATGGACGACATCGAACAGACCGTCGGCACGGTCAAGACCTTCGGCGAGGACGTGGCGACGCTCGCCGACCGCGTGGCCGACCGCGCCGACGACGTGTCCGCCGCGAGCGAGGAGGTGTCCGCGTCGGTCCAGCAGATTTCCGAGGGAGCGAGCGAGCAGACCGACAGCCTCGTCGCCGCCGCCGACGAGATAAACGACCTCTCCGCGTCCATCCAGCAGATAGCGTCGTCGGCCGACGAACTCGTCCGGCTCACCGAGGAGGCCGAGGCGCGCTCGCTCGACGGCCAGACCGCCGCCACCGACGCCCTCGACGACATCGACGCCGTGCGCGCCGAGACGGAGGCGACCGTCGACGAGGTCCGCGAACTCGACGACCGCCTCGCCCGAATCGAGGACATCGTCGAGGTCATCACCGACATCGCGGAACAGACCGATATCCTCGCGCTCAACGCGAACATCGAGGCCGCCCGCGCGGGCGAGGCCGGCGAGGGCTTCGCCGTCGTCTCCAACGAGGTCAAACAGCTCGCACAGGAGACCAAGTCCTCGGCGGGCGACATCGAGTCGCTCGTCGCCGAAATCGAGACCCAGCGCGACGCCGTCGTCTCCCGCATCGAACGCATGCGGGCGCAGGTCGAAGAGAGCGCGACCTCGGTCGACGAGGCGCTTTCGTCTTTCGACGGTATCGTCGAGCGCGTCGAGGAGACGACCGCGAGCGTCCACGAGATTTCGGACGCGACGGGCAGTCAGGCCGACTCTTCCCAGGAGGTGCTGTCGATGACCGACGAAATCGCGGGCATCTCCGAGGAGACCGCCGCCGAGGCCGAGAACGTCTCCGCGACCGCGGAAGAACAGAGCGCCGCGCTCGTCGACGTCAACGGGGACGTGCGCGAGCTCTCGTCGCACGTGAGCCACCTCGACGACCTCCTCGACGCCTTCGAGGTCGACGACGGGGGCGAGGTCTCGGCGACCATCGACGACGTGCTCGGCGACGCGGCCGCCGGGTCCGGCGCGAGCACCGACCCGACCCAGTCGCGCGCTGAATCCACCCCCCAACCCGAGCGAGAACCCTCGCCCGCGGACGACTGACATGCGCGTCGACGACATCATGACCGAGGAGGTGGCGACCGTCGGACTGGGGTCGAGCGTCGCCGACTGCGCGCGAACCATGCTCCGCGAGGGCGCGGGAAGCGTCGTCGTGATGGCCGACGGCGGCCCCGCGGGCATCGTCACCGAGTCGGACGCGCTCCGCGCCGGCGTGGCGAGCGGCAAGCCCCTCGCCGCGGTCCCGGCCCGCGCGGTCATGTCGAACCCAATCAAGTGGGTTCGACCGGACTCGACCACGCGCGTTGCCGCCGAGAAGATGCGCGACCAGCGGGTGAAGAAACTCGTCGTCGTCGACGGCGCGGAGATGGTCGGCATCGTGACCGCGACGGACATCGCCTTCCACCTCTCGGACGTGGCCCGCGGCGTCGGCCAGATGATAGAACTCAAGGACAAGTGGGAGTCGGACCGCCGGTTCCGCTGACCGCCGCCTCGACGCATCGACACGTCGACTGCTACCAGTTGACTGATTCTCGGCGAAGCGTTGATAACGACGTCTCGCTTCTAGTCTCGACGAGTGTACGACCGTCTCGCGTCGATTCGTCCCCGCGTCCGGTCCGGCCTCGAACGAGCGTTCGCGGCGGACCACACCCCTCACGAGGTCGCCGCCAGCTTCGCGTTCGGCGTCTTCTTCGTGGCCATGCCGACCGCAGGGACCGCCCTCGCGCTGTTCGCCCTCATCGCCTACTTCGTCGAGCGGGCGAGCCGACTCGCGCTCGTCGCCACGCTCGTCGTCTTCAACCCGCCCGTCAAGTGGGCGGTCTACGGCGCGAGCTTCTGGCTCGGTTCGCACCTGCTCGGCCCGGTTCCGGGGGCGTCCGTCGCCGACGTGTCGCTCAGCGCCGGTCTCGACATCCTCCTCCGACAGCTCCTCGGCAACACGATTCTCGCCGTCGCTCTCGCCGTCGTCGGCTACGCGGTGACGCTCCAACTGGCGCGCCTGCACCACCGACGACAGCGGTCGGAGACGCCGACGCGCGGCGCGGACGCCCGGAACGACGACGCCCGGTCCGACGTGTCGTCGTGACGCTACCGCTGTGACCGTTCTTCTCTGCCTTCTTCGAACGCCCGGAGCGACTGGATGAGTTTGTAGCCGAGGTAGACGACCGCAAGCGGGATGAGGAGCAACAGCGCCAAGATGACGAGTTCGGGACCGCCGGGGATTTGCAGGAGGGTCATGGGCGGGATTCGCGGGCGGAAGACATAGTGGTTGGGTGGTGCGGGAGACTGTCTGTTCGGTTGGGTGGAGCGAGAGACTGTATCAGGAGACACGCTCGCTTCGCTCGCGTGAACCTCACTCGCAACGCTTCGCGACTCACGGCTTCGCCGTTCGTCTTACTGCGACACTACGTGTCGCACGTTGCTCGCTGGTTCAAATCTGCCCGCGACACGATTGCACGCGACTCGCGGCACCGAGCACACGCTACGCGGTGCTCGGGAGGCAATTCGTCGCGAGAAAGTAGTGGGTTGGGGCAGATTTGAACTGCCGGCCTCCTCCATGTCAAGGAGGTGTCATAACCAGACTAGACCACCAACCCGGTGTGTTGCGAACATCGCCGAACGCCGAAACGCGGGAAGAGGAGTGGGTTGGGGCAGATTTGAACTGCCGGCCTCCTCCATGTCAAGGAGGTGTCATAACCAGACTAGACCACCAACCCGGTTACGGTGCTTCCCGCGCCCGTTCGGACGCATCTCTCCGTTGTCCGGGGTTACAATTTAAGCTTTCGAATCGGACTACGTGCGGCGATTCGGGTCACAGCGCGTTCCCACCGTTCGAGGCGGGCGATTCGCTCCGAGCGCCGACCGTCGGAGCCGGCGATTTTCGCCAGCCCGACACGCTTAAGCCGATGTACTGATTTGTACATCATAACCCGAAGAAGTACATCGGTGATTACCAATGCAGGATTATATCGAACGTGTGACCGGCGGTGCGGACCTGACTGTCGAGGAGGCGCGCGACGCCGCGCGGGCGGTCTTCGAGGACGCGACCGAGGCGCAAATCGGCGCGCTCCTCGCCGCGCTCCGGGCGAAAGGCGAGACCGAGGCCGAAATCGCGGGCTTCGCGCAGGGGATGCGCGACGCCGCGTTGACCATCGAGCCCGACCGCGGCCCGCTCGTCGACACCTGCGGCACCGGCGGCGACGACTACAACACCATCAACGTCTCGACCACGAGCGCGCTCGTCGCGGCCGGCGCGGGCGCGGCGGTGGCCAAGCACGGCAACTACTCCGTCTCTTCGTCTTCTGGGAGCGCCGACGTGCTGGAGGTCGCCGGCGTGAACGTCGAGGCCGAACCCGAGTCCGTCGAGGCGTGCATCGAGGACAACGGCGTCGGCTTCATGCTCGCGCCCGTGTTCCACCCCGCGATGAAGGCCGTCATCGGCCCGCGGAAGGAACTCGGCATGCGGACCATCTTCAACGTCCTCGGCCCGCTGACGAACCCCGCCGGGGCCGACGCGCAGGTCCTCGGCGTCTACGACTCCGACCTCGTCCCCGTCATCGCCGAGTCGCTGTCGCACATGCCCGTCGAGCGCGCCCTCGTCGTCCACGGCTCCGGCATGGACGAAATCGCCCTCCACGACGCGACGACGGTCGCCGAAATCGACGGCGACGAGATTACGGAGTACACGCTCACGCCCGCCGACCTCGGCCTCGAACAGGCCCCCATCGAGGCGGTCGCCGGCGGCACTCCGCAGGAGAACGCCGCCGACCTCGAAGGTATCCTCACCGGCGACGTGACCGGTCCCAAGCGCGACCTCATCCTCGCCAACGCCGGCGCGGCCGTCTACGTCGCCGACCTCGCGGACTCCCTGGAGGAGGGCGTCGAGGTCGCCCGCGACGCCATCGAGTCCGGCGCCGCGAAGGCCAAGCTCGACGCGCTCCGGGAGGCGTGAGATGATCCGCGTCAAAGTGTGCGGCGTCACCGACGAAGCCGACCTCGAAGCGGTCGACGCGGCCGGTGCCGACGCGGTCGGTGCCATCTGCGACGTGCCCGTGGACACGCCCCGCGAGATTCCCCGCGAGCGCGCCCGCGAGCTGTTCGCCGCCGCGCCGCCGTTCCTCACGACCGTCCTCGTGACGATGCCCGACTCCATCGACCACGCCCGCGACCTCGCCCGCGAGGTCCAACCCGATGTACTCCAACTCCACGGCGACTTCGCGGCCGACGACCTCGACTCGCTCCGCGCGACGGGCGTCGGCGTCGTCCCCGTCGTCGACGCGACCGACCTCGACCGCGCACGCGCTCTCGCGCCCGTCGTTGACGCTATCCTCGTCGACACGCCCTCCGCGTCCGGCGCGGGCGGCACCGGCGAGACCCACGACTGGGACGCCTCGCGCGAACTCGTCGAGGCGGTCGACGTGCCCGTGGTTCTCGCGGGCGGCCTGACCCCCGACAACGTCGCCGAGGCGGTTCGGACGGTCGAGCCCTACGGCGTCGACGTCGCGAGCGGCGTCGAGGCCTCCGGCGGCGTCAAGGACCACGACGCGGTCCGCGCGTTCGTCGCCGCGGCGAAGGCGGCCCGCGGAGCGTCCGAGGGTCACGAGGAGGTCGTCGCGTGACGACTCCCGACACCGACCGCGACGAGTTCGTCGAGCTCGTCGGCGACGCGGACGAACCGGTCGTGACGCACCTCGTCGCCGACCTCGACGTGTCCGTGGACCCGCTGGCCGCGTACACGACGCTCGCCGACCGCAGCGACTACGGCTTCCTCCTGGAGAGCGCCGAGAAGGTCTCCTCCAGCAACCCGCAGGGCGCGTTCTCCGCGCCCGCGACGGTCGCCGATTCCCACGCGCGCTTCTCGTTCGTCGGCTACGACCCCGAGGCGGTCGTGACGGTCGGCCCCGACGGCGTCGACGTGACCGACCTCGGCGGTCCCGCCGCCGAGTTCGTCGGCGTGGGCGACGGCGACGTACTCGACTCCCTGCGCGGCGCGCTCCCCGACCTCCCGCGCGTCAACTTCCCCGAGACGGACCGCCAGACGCTCACCGGCGGTTTGGTCGGCTTCCTCGCCTACGAGGCCGTCTACGACCTCTGGCTCGACGAGGTCGGCCGCGAGCGCCCCGATACCGACGACCCGGACGCCGAGTTCGTCCTCACCACCCGGACGCTCTCGTTCGACCACCGCGAGGACGCCGTCCGCCTCATCTGTACCCCCGTCGTCTCGCCCGACGACGACCCCGGCGACGTCTACGACGGCGTCGTCGCCGAGGCCGAACGCGTCGCCGAGAAGCTCCGGGCGGCTGACGACCCCTCACCCGGCGGCTTCGAGCGGACCGGCGAGGAGGCTGGTTCGCGCGAGGACTACGAGGCCGCGGTCAGGAAGACGAAAGAACACGTCCGCGACGGCGACATCTATCAGGGCGTCATCTCGCGCACCCGGAAGCTCCACGGACAGGTCGACCCGGTCGGCCTGTACGCCTCGCTGCGCGAGGTGAACCCCTCGCCGTACATGTACCTGCTCCGGCACGGCGACCGGCGCGTCGTCGGCGCGAGCCCCGAGACGCTCGTCTCGGTCAGGGGCGACCGCGTCGTCGTCAACCCCATCGCGGGGACGTGCCAGCGCGGCTCCGGGCCGGTCGAGGACCGCCGCCTCGCCGGCGAACTCCTCGCGGACGGAAAGGAGCGCGCAGAGCACACGATGCTCGTCGACCTCGGCCGCAACGACGTGCGCCGGGTCTCGACGCCCGGCAGCGTCCGCGTCGAGGACTTCATGAGCATCATCAAGTACAGCCACGTCCAGCACATCGAATCGACCGTCTCGGGGACGCTCGACCCCGACTCGGACGCCTTCGATGCCACGCGCGCGACGTTCCCGGCGGGAACGCTCACCGGCGCGCCGAAGGTCCGGGCGATGGAGATTATCGACGACCTCGAAGACGAGCCCCGCGGCGTCTACGGCGGCGGCGTCGGCTACTACTCGTGGACCGGCGACGCCGACATGGCTATCGTCATCCGGACCGCGACGGTCGAGTCCGACGGCTCGGAAGACACCATCACCGTCCGCGCGGGAGCCGGTATCGTCGCCGACTCCGACCCGACCTCGGAGTACGAGGAGACGGAACAGAAGATGGGCGGGGTGCTCGACGCCGTCCGCCGCATCGAGTACGGGACCGAGGAGGTGTCGCAATGACGGCGATTCGACTCGTCGTCGTCGACAACTTCGATTCGTTCACGTACAACCTCGTGGAGTACTTCTCCGAGCAGACCGTCGAGGGCGAACCGCTCGACATCGAGGTGCGCAAGAACACCGCGTCGCTCGACGAGATTCGCGACCTGAACCCCGACGCCATCGTCATCTCGCCGGGGCCGGGTCATCCGAAGAACGACCGCGACGTGGGCGTGACGAACGACGTGCTCACGGAGCTTTCGACCGAGATTCCGACCCTCGGCGTCTGTCTCGGCCTCGAAGCCGCGGTGTACGCCTACGGCGGGACCATCGGCCACGCGCCGGAGCCGATTCACGGCAAGGCGTTCCCCGTCGACCACGACGGCGAGGGCGTCTTCGCCGGCCTCGAAGACGGTTTCCCGGCCGGCCGCTACCACTCGCTCGTCGCCACCGAGGTTCCCGACTGCTTCGACGTCTCGGCGACGACCGACCACGACGGCGAGGCGCTCGTGATGGGCGTCCGCCACCGCGAGTTCCCCATCGAGTGCGTCCAGTTCCACCCGGAAAGCGTGCTCACGGGGTCGGGACACGGCGTCGTCAGAAACTTCCTCACGGCGGTCGCCGGCTTCGACGTGGCCTGAATCGGGCCAGACACGCCGAGGCGCGGTCGCGGTTTTTGCCGTTCTCTTCGCCCGATGGCCGTGCAGCCACCTCAGAGGACGTTGATGCCGAAGAACGAGAGCAGCAGCAGCGCCCCGACGACGATGGCGGCGATGGTGACCAGTCGCCACGCGACTTTGAGGAACAGTCGCCCGACGAGGATGACGACGGCGACGGCCACGAGCACCACGAGCATCTGACCGAGCGGCCCGGAGAGCAGGCCGCCGAGCTGTAACGGTGTGAGCGCGAGGGGAGTCAGTACCATACCCCGATATGACACCCGTAGAGCGGATAAGCTTGTGGGCGGTCTCGTCTCGCGGTTCCGGTGCGATTCCGCCGTCGAAACGACCGATTTCGGCACCCCTGAGCGGTTGGGTGATTTGAACATACGAATTCTGATATTTATCTGCATGTCGACTGTCCGGTCTCCCTTTATATCCTCTCCGGTGATGCGGCACTGTTCACCATGTGACCGATTCAGACGGCTCGTCTCCCCCCTCACGTTCTACTGGATATCACCGTTACGTCTGTCGATTTTCTCCGCCGAGATTTCACTTCCGCTCCGCTCTAACTACGGTTATGTGGCTTCCGTCCGTTCTATGAATCCGTGCACTTCGGACCCGGTCGTCGGCCGCCGACGTAATTGCACTAATTATGATACGTTCGGCGGTCGAACCTCCGAGTTCGAAGCCCTTAACCAACCACGCAACACACACCAATATCGTCACCAATGAGCGGAATTTCCGGACACTATCGACGCGACCTCGCCCGAACGCGGCTCGGGCGGGAGGGACAGTAAGATGAGCGACGCGAACCTCTCGACGGACGAACTCGTACTTCCGGTCAAGCGAACCGAAGGCGAGACCCTCGAAGAGCGGATGACGGGCAACGCCTACAACAACATTCTCCCCGCCCGTTACCTCCGCAAGGACGCCGACGGCGACCTCGTCGAGACGCAGGAGGACCTGTTCCCCCGCGTCGCGAAGAACATCGCGCTCGCCGAGGCCGTCTTCGAGGCCGAACAGCGCGACATCGAAATCACGGTCACTCCCGACCTCATCAAGCCGGACCACCCGCGCCGCGACGAACTCGCCGAGGAGGTCTTCGGCAAGGGCGTCACGGCCGACGACGACGAGGCCGAGACGACGCTTTCGGTCTACAACGTCAACAAGTTCGCCTACGAAACCCTCGTCCCCGAACTTCCGGAGGGCGTCCGCGAGGTCGTCGTCGAGAAGCGCGAGACGTTCGAAGAGATGATGGGACAGCTCTCGTTCATGCCGAACTCGCCGACGCTGATGAACGCCGGCGACGAGCTTCAGCAGCTTTCGGCCTGTTTCGTCGACTCGCCCGGCGACGACATCACGGACATCCACCAGACGGCCAAGGAGGCCGCCGAGGTGTTCCAGTCCGGCGGCGGCATGGGCTACGCCTTCTGGAAGCTCCGACCCTACGGCGACGCGGTCGGTTCGACCGGCGGCATCGCCTCCGGCCCCATCACGTTCATGCGGACGTTCGACCAGATGTGCGAGACCATCGCGCAGGGCGGCGCGCGCCGCGGCGCGCAGATGGGCGTCATGCGCGTCAGCCACCCCGACGTCATCCAGTTCCTCCACGCGAAGAACAAGGACGTCTCGCTCGCGCACACGCTCCGCCTGAACGACCCCGACGACTTCACCCACACCAAGTTCGTCGACGCGCTCGACGAGGCGCGCGAACTCATCGACGAGGACGGTCGCGTCCCCAAGCACCTCCGTAACGCCGTCGAAGGCCATCTCTCGAACTTCAACATCTCGGTCGGTATCACCGACGGCTTCATGGAGGCGCTGTACAACGACGAGGAGTTCGTCTTCACGAACCCCCGCACCGAAGAACCGCACGTCGCCACGCCCCAGACGAAGGAAATCTACGACATGTTCGGTCTCGGCGAGCACGTCGAGGTCGGCGAGGTCCTCTCGGTCCCCGCGAAGAAACTCTGGGACCAGATTATCGAGGGCGCGTGGGAGAACGGCGAACCCGGTGTCGTCTACCTCGAGCGCGCAAACAAGCAGCACTCCTTCGACGTCGAGAAACATCCCGACCACCGCATCCTCGCGACCAACCCCTGCGGCGAACAGCCGCTCGAGGAGTACGAGGCGTGTAACCTCGGCCACATCAACCTCTCGACGCTCGTCGCGGAGGACTCGCCCGACTGGCGCGTCTGGTACGACGCCCACGGCGACGAGTACGACTCGCTTGAGGCCGCGACGGACGCCTTCCTGGAAGACGCCGTCGACTGGGAGGAGTTCGACCACCGCATCGACAACGGCACGCGCTTCCTCGAAAACGTCGTCACGATGTCGGACTTCCCGGTCGAGAAGATCGAGGAGAAGGTCCGCGAACTCCGTAAAATCGGGCTCGGCATCATGGGACTCGCCCAGATGTACATCCAGCTCGGCGTCCGCTACGGCTCCGACGAGGGCAACGAAATCGCCCAACAGCTCATGACCCACATCAACCACGGGTCCAAGCGGGCGTCCCACGAACTCGCCGAAGAACGCGGCCCGTTCGAGGCGTGGGAGGACTCGAAGTACGCGAACCCGACCGAGTACCGCGAGTGGTTCGAACACCACACCGGCGAGTCCGCCGACGACTGGGAAGACGGCTACCCCATCCGCAACCACAACACGACGACCATCGCCCCGACGGGTACCACGTCGATGGTGTCGAACACCACCGGCGGCTGTGAGCCCATCTACAACGTCGCCTACTACAAGAACGTCTCCGACGACGTGCAGGGCGACGAGATGCTCGTCGAGTTCGACGACTACTTCCTCCGCGTGCTGGAGGCCAACGACATCGACGTCGAGGCCGTCAAGCGCGAGGCCCAAGAGCAGATGGCCAGCAACGAGTTCGACGGCGTCTCCTCGCTGTCGACCGTCCCGGACGCCATCTCCGAGCTGTTCGTCGTGACCTCCGACCTCGCGGGTATCGAGCACGCGGGCGTCCAGTGCGCCCTCCAGAGCGGCGTCGACTCCGCCATCTCGAAGACCTGTAACTTCCCGAACAGCGCGTCGAAGGAGGACATGGACGAGGTCTACCGCTACATCTACGACCACGGCGGCAAGGGCGTCACCGTCTACCGCGACGGCACCCGCTCGAAGCAGGTGCTCACCACGCGCGCGAAGAACACCGAGTTCTCCGACGACGAGGAGGCCGCAGAGGCCATCGTCTCGCAGATTCGCGACGTGTTCGGCGACGTGGAGGCGTTCCTCGAATCCGAGGAGGTCTCGGACCTCATCGGCAGCGAACTCGAACTCGCCTTCGCCGATTCGCCGAGCGACGTCGGCAAGAAGCGCCCCCGTCCGGACGTGCTGTACGGCGTCACCCAACGCATCGACACCGGCTACGGGAAGCTCTACGTCAACATCAACGAGGACGAACACGGCGAGCCGTTCGAGCTGTTCGCCAACATCGGTAACTCCGGCGGCTTCACCGCGTCCTTCACCGAGGCGCTCGCCAAGACCGTCTCCACGTCGCTCCGCTCGGGCGTCGACCCCGAGGAGATCGCGAACGAACTGAAGGGTATCCGGAGCCCGAAGGTCGCCTGGGACAAAGGCGAGCAGATTAACTCCATCCCGGACGCCATCGGCACCGCGATGCGCCGGTATCTCGACGGCGACATCGACAAGGGCTACCCGCAACAGCAGAACCTGACCGAGGTCGAAGCCGAGGCCGCCGCGGCCGAGGACGCGGACACCGACGGCGGCGTCGCTGTCGACGACGGCCCCGGTGGCAGTTCCGACGCCGTTGCGGACCTGCTCGCGGCGGGCGAGAGCCCCGAGTGTCCCGAGTGCGGCGAGATGGACCTCTACTACTCCGAAGGCTGTAAGACCTGCCAGAACTGCGGCTGGTCCGAGTGCTGAACGCGAGACGGTAACTCCCGCCGTCGCCGTCTCGTCCGTCACTCGATTTCCGCTCTTTTCTTTTGCGCTCCTCGACCCCACGAGTCTGCACTGTCCAGTCTCGTTGGCGTGTTCGACGCGAAGGTGTCGTCGAGGCCGGCGGGAGAGACACGCCAATCGTGGACTCTATCGCTCGCACAGTACCCTCCTCTCTCGGGGACAGCCATCGCTCCCTCCGGATGGACCGCCCGTCGACGGCGGGAGAGATGTGGTGAGATAGAGTGAGATAGAGTGCGACTGTGGAGCCCGCGCTCGTATCGCTCCGGTGACCCGACGCTGTTCGAGACGAGATGTATCGACCGACGAGACGAGAGACGCAGTCACTCGACCGTTCCCTCGACTGCGTAGTACGGCACGTCGTGAACTGCGAGCGCGTCGGCCCACGTAGTCGGTCACGACTGCCATCGGTCTCGGCTCGCTCACGGCGGTCGACCGGCCGCCACCCGGTTCAATTCGTTCTCCGCACGTCGCCGACGGAACGCGAAGACCGGCCTTCGACGAACCCACAAACCACGCACAGCGACTGGGAAGGACAAGAACCACCTCGGTACGACCGTGCGTCTCGGTTCTGTACGTCGTCTGGTCGTCAAGCGGAGTCGTCGCCACTAGCTTTAGCTTTCTACCTTCGAGGGCTGCACGTCGCGACGCTACTCGCCGTTTGAGTGCGTGACGACTGTCGACGCGAGTGCTGCGGCTGTCGGGTCAGCGTCGAAAGAAAGGAAAAACGCCGGGAAGGGTCCCGGTGGTTAGCTATCGTTAGTTGTCGCGGCGGACCGCGAGGAGCGCAGCGGCGACGAGCGCGACGAGGGCGACAACGACACCGAAGCCGGGCGTCTGGGACGACGTGGTGGTCGTCTCGTCAGCCGTCGTGGTGGCGGCGGTGGTCGTCGTAGCCGCAGTCGTGGTCGTCGTGTCTGCGGTCGTCGTGGTGTCAGCCGTCGTCGTGGTGTCCTCAGCCGTCGTGGTGGAGGTTTCCACGGACTCGACGACGTTGCCGTCGACTTCCTCGTCGGACGCGACGCCACCGTCAGCCGTCACGGTGAACGTGTCGCCGACGCTCTGCTCGGAGAAGTCGAAGCTACCGGAGAACGAGCCGTCTGCCTGGACGTAGACCGTAGCGGTCTTCAGGAAGCGCGGCTGCGTGTCACCGTCGGACTCAACGCGGAGCGTGAGTTCCGTACCGGGCGCGACGTTCGAGGAGCCAGAGATCATCTGGTCCGCAGCGTTCGTCACGTTGACCGGGTCAGCGTCGAACGTGTGTTCGGCTTCGACGTGCTCGTAGGAGTCAGTCTGCGACGAGTTGTCGTCAACGAGCGCAAGGTTGGAGGAAGAGACCTCGTCTTCCTCGATCATCTTGAACTGGACGTTGAACGAGTCGTCGTCGTCGACGTCGACAGCGTTACCGGAGGTCTTCTCAGAGGACTGGAGAACACCGTCGTCGTTCTCGTCGCGGTACGCGTCAATTTCGTCCGAGTCGAACACGACGAAGTACGTGTCGTTGTCGCCGTCTGCGACAACAGAGGCGTTAGCGACGTCGAGGATCTTCGGGTCGCGGTTCGGGTCGGGGTTCGTCTGGTTGATCGTCAGACGGTAGGAGTCGTCGTAACCGTTGCCGGTCGCGAAGAAGTTAGGCGTCTCGTCGTCCTGGGCACCCGTCGTGCCTTCGAGACCGGAGGCCTCGATCTGGACGACAACCTGGTCTTCGAACGCGATCTGGCTGTCTTCAGTGATGTTGCCGTTCTCGAGCGCCTCGGAGACCTCGTCGAGGTCCGTCAGCGACTCGCCGGCCGGAGCGGTCCACGTGCGGACCGCGGAGACGCCGCCTTCCTCGAGGACGAGGGTCGCGACGTTCTCGCTGTCAGAGACTGCGCTGCCCGTGCGGACTTCGAGGTCGTAGTCGCCAGCGTCGATGAGGTTGCTGGTCGCGAGGCCGACTTCGGCCACGCCGTCGTTACCAGACAGGACGTCATCGTCGCCGTCTTCGACGTCGAAGACGCTGCTCGGGTTGTTGTTACCGCTGGAGGTGGACTTCGAGGAGTCCCAGAGGAGGATGACTTCGCCGTCGTCGTTACCGTCTTCGACGGTGACGTTAGCGGCGTAGCCCTGTTCGAAGCTACCG
The DNA here is from genome assembly GCF_001190965.1 of Haloferax gibbonsii. NCBI lineage: Archaea > Methanobacteriati > Methanobacteriota > Halobacteria > Halobacteriales > Haloferacaceae > Haloferax > Haloferax gibbonsii. The sequence goes on along the minus strand of NZ_CP011947.1, from coordinate 2,418,848 downwards.
ATGGAGACCGTTGCGGTGTCAGTGTTCTCGACGGTCACCGGGATGGCGACAACGTCGCCGCGCTGCTCGGTGATGACGGACTCGCCGAAGTCGGAGGAGCCCTCACCGGCGTCTTCCACGGTGATGGTGTCGGATTCGACGGAGACACCGGAGGCCGTGTCGGTCACTTCGACCGTGTAGTCGCCAGTGTCGAGGTCGAGTTCGCTCGCGTTGAACTCGAAGTCGTATTCACCCTGACCGTTGAGGTTGACAGTCATGCTCCCGTCGTCGACTTCGTCGCCGTCGTCGTCGAGGAGAGCGATCTTGACGTTCTCGCGGTCGGAGTTCGCGTTAACCGTACCTTCGATGAGGTCCTCGTCGGTGACGTTCAGGTCGTCGATGGAGACCTCGAGACCGAGGTCACGGACCTGAATCTTCTCGTCGAGGGAGCTACCGATGGTGACGTTGTAGCGCTGTTCCTGACGGTTGGACGTGTCGAACGTGTAGACCGCGGAGGTCGAGCCGGTCGAACCGGAGCGGAAGAAGCTCTCGACGTCGTCCTGACTGTCGTCAGATTCGACTTCGACAGCCGTGCCGATGCTACCGCTCGTTGCTGCAACGGTCTCGCCCTTGTAGGCGTCGGTGACGGAGACAGAGTTGTCGTCCGTGACCGTGACCGTCGCGACCGTGACCGTCGAGTTGTAGTCGTCGTCGAGACCCTCTTCGAGCTCGTTGCCCTCGGTGTCTTCGACACCTTCGAGGTTCACGACGATGTCGCCCGTGTAGAGGTCAGTCGTCTGGATGACAACCTGACCGGGGTTGTTCTGGGTCGGACCAGAGGAGACAACCGCGGACGTCACCAGCTCATCGTCCTGGTACACTTCGATGTTGCCACCGAGGTTCTGGACTTCCTCGTTGAACGAGAGTTCGAGGAGGTCGTTGCTGCCGTCGTTGTAGTGGACGGCGGAGATGAGCTCAGGGTCGTCGTTGTTCGTGACTGTGACCGTGGAGCTCACGTCTTCGGACGTCGTGCCCGTGACGGGAGCGCCGGCGGTCTCAGCCGCGGCCAGCTCGTACTGACCGGGCGTCACGTCAGAGACGTCGAGGCCACTGACGAGAACGTCCATGGCCGAGCCCGCAGTATAGGAGTCGTTAGTTGCGACCGGTTCGCCAGAGTCGAGCGTACCGTCGTCGTCAAGGTCGAGCCAGACGGTGGTGTTGTTGTCACCAGCCGTGGCGTCAACCGTGACGTCGACAGTTGCGCTGCTTCCACTCACCGTCGTGGTGTTGATGGAAGTAGCGGCAGCAGCAGCACTACCCGTAAACGCGATGGACCCGGCGAAAACCGAGAAGACCATCAGCGCAGCGAGGAGTACCGCGCGGATTTGCTTATTGCGTGTCATTGTTGATGGTGTTGCAGTCGGGGACATCGTTTTCATCGACCCTCGGACGGAACCAAGCCGGGCAGAACCCGGGCCGAGGCGAGGTACTCACAGATGCCTCCGTGGGCAGGGGTACAGTTTGCTCTGTTGACCGTTCGCGGTAAATACTTTGTGTGATTGAATGGTCTCTGAAACGTTACCAATCGTGTCACACAGGCCTCGAAACCCGATTCTTCCCCACAAAGCATATGTACGTCTGTTGAAAATATATCTAGCGCGTGCGCACGCCACCTTGGGTAGGAACGGCGTCCCCGGTTCGCCGGGGGCGTACTCGTTCTCGATAACTAATCGTCGAGCCCCGGCTGTCGAAGCTCGACGTCGGCACTTCGCACAGATTTGGATGGCGACCGCGACCACAGGTGCACGTCCCTCGCGTGTACATTGGCGCTCCACGCGTACGTGCGAGAAACACGTATCCTTCTGTCGTCGTTTATCATCGCCAGACGACAGCCACACCGAGTAGTGAAAAAGAACGACCGAGAACGTGTCAGAGATTCTTTAAACCGATTCGACGACGGAGTACCATCGCCCCCTTAAACGACATATAAACACTATATTAATGCCCGAATTGTTCGGAGAAACCATCCATTAATCTGGCACGTACATTTAAGTTACCCCGGAGATACGAGTCGGTTGGACACACCGCGACGGGTGCCGGGCAGGGATGACGGTTGCGCAGCGATGAACGCGTGCGCACCGGCGTCTTCGGCGAGCGATACCGTCCCGGGTGTCGGACACAACGCATGCAACTCAAACATCTCTTCACGGAAGACCGTGCAGTCAGTCCTGTCATCGGGGTTATCCTGATGGTGGCAATTACAGTCATCCTCGCGGCCGTTATTGGTACCTTCGTCCTCGGTCTCGGCGACCAAGTGAGCGAGACGTCCCCGCAGGCGAGTTTTAGTTTCGATTACGACGGGTCTAGTGCGCTGACGATCACCCACGAGAGCGGTGAGCAAATTCCGGCGAATCAGGTCACTGTGACGGGTGACTTCAACGACTCTGGTAGTGCTTGGACTGCACTTGGTGGCTCAGACCCAATCACAGCAGGTGGCTCCGCAGTTGTAAACGACTCTAGTGGGTTCAGCGACGGAGACACCATCCGCGTCGTCTGGACCTCCGAAAGTGGAAGTAGTTCCTCCACGCTTCAAAAGTGGACCTACAACGGATAGATGAACTTCAAACAACTCCTCGCAGAGGATGACGCAGTATCACCGGTTATCGGTGTTATCCTCATGGTCGCAATTACCGTCATCCTCGCGGCCGTCATCGGCACGTTCGTCCTCGGTCTCGGCGACCAAGTCGGTCAGACGACCCCACAGGCGAGCTTCGGGTTCGACTACAACGGTACCGCTCTCACGGTTACCCACGAGAGTGGTTCATCGATTGACGCCTCCCTAGTCAACATCACGTCTACGGTCGCACTTGACAACTCTACAGGAACCGAACTCGAGGGTTCGGGCGGTACGACCGCCACGTGGGAATCGATGACTGGCGATACAGAAATCACCGCCGGTAGCCAAGCAACGGTTCTCGAGCAGAACGCAAACGACCTTTCGAGCGCGACTGTTCGAGTAATCTGGACCTCCGAGAGTGGCAGTAACTCCGCCACGCTCCAGAAGTGGTCCGGCCCCGACGCCTAAACGCGACACAACCTTCGCGGCAACGTTTTCTTCGGACCGACTGACTGCGCAGCGTTGCGGCTGGCACGACCACGGAACGCGTCGCTACCACGGCTGCGGCGAACGAAACGTGCTCTCACGAGAAAAGACGGTTTTAGTCGGTACGACGGGCGAGTGCCGGACTCAGACCGGACGGCCGCCCTCGGACGTGCCGACCAGCCACGTCCCGAGCGTGAGCGCGCCGGCACCGACGGCGAGCGCGTAGGACATCACCTGTGCGGCGTTCGGCAGCATTCCCGGCAGCATCGCGAGCGTCCCGACGATCATCAGCGCCATCCCGATGACGGCTTGCTTCGAACTGAGCAGTCCCATGTCCGTCTCTCCGGAAGCGTCCGATATGGAACTTGCGCTTTTGCTTCGCCGGTTACTCGTAGCCTCGCTCTCCGGCGGGGACGACTACGTCGAGCCAGTTCTCCTCGGGGGGAAGCGGACACTCGAAGGTGTCGGTGAACGCGCAAAACGGGTTGTACGCGAGGTTGAAGTCCACGACGACTTCGTCCAACTCGTCGAGGGGCGCGTCGGGCGTGAGTTCCATGTAGCGACCGCCGTTGTAGGTCTGCTGACCCGTCGTCTTGTCGCGGAAGGGGACGAACAGCGTCGGCGAGTCGTCGTGTTCCTGACGATACGCGCCGAGGGTCAGTTCGGCGTCGCGGAGTTCGAAGTGGAACGTGGCGACGCGGAGATACCGGACCTCGCCGTCGGTCGAGGTGTCCATCGTCACCGGCTCGGGGTCGTCGTGCGTCTCGACCGACGCGGTCACCCGGTAGTCGGGGTCGGGGTCGAAGTAGTCGAGGCCGTCGAAGTCGTCCCGTTCTTCCGGCGGAATCGGCGACTGGGGATGCGACCCGAAGAAGTCGTCTTTCTCCTCGCGTTTCGCCCGGAGTTCGGAGACGTAGGCGTCGGCGTCGAACGCGTCGTCGGTCATACGCGACGGTTCCCACCGGCGACACCTACACCTGACGGTTCGAAGGCGCGTTCGAACTCGTTACGCGGACAGGTGGCGCTTGGCGGTCGAGATGCGTTTGAACTGCTCGTTCGTGAGCTCGATGTCCGCGGCCACGACGTTCTCGCCGAGCTGGTCGACGGTTCGTGCCCCGATAATCGGCGCGGTGACCTGCGGGTGGTGCATGAGCCACGCGAGGCTGACCTGTGCGGGCGACGCGCCGACCGCCTCGGCGACCTCCTCGATAACCTCGAGCGCGTCGAAGTTCGACGGCGTGAGGTAGGAGTCGGCGAACCGCTGGTCGTTCGCCGCGCGAGAGTCCGCAGGCGGGCGCTCGTCGCGGGCGTATTTGCCCGTGAGAAAGCCGCCAGCCAGCGGCGACCACGGCACGACGCCGATGTCGTAGTCGGCGCACATGTCGAGGTAGTTCCCCTCTATCTCGCGGTTGACGGCGTTGTACCGCGGTTGGGCGATTTTAAACGGCTCGTAGCCGCGCTTGCCGGCGAGTTCGTTCGCCTTGACGACCTTCCAGGCGTTGGGTTCGAGCGTCGAGGTGCCGAGGTAGTTCACCTTCCCGTCGCGGACGAACCCGTCGAGCGTCCGCATGAACTCCTCGACCGGCGTCTCGTCGTCCCACCGGTGGATGTACAGCAGGTCGACGTAGTCGGTGCCGAGCCGGTCGAGGATGCGGTCCATCTGACGGCGGAGGTGTTTCCGGTTGAGCCCGCGGCCGTTGGCGTCTTCCCGCGTGGGCCAGAAAACCTTGGACGCGACGACGAAGTCCTCGCGGTCGCGCGCTTCGAGCCACTCGCCGATGTACGTCTCGCTCGCGCCGTCGCCGTACATGTCGGCGGTGTCGATGAAGTTCCCGCCGGCGGCGGCGTAAGCGTCGAGCAACTCGTGGGCGCGGTCGCGGCCGACCTCGACCTCGCCGTCGTCGGCCTGTCGACCGAACCGCCACGTCCCGAACGCGAGTTCGGAGACCGTCGTTCCGGTCCGTCCTAGTGGAACCATCGCGAGCGACATACCGAACCCGAAGACCGGAGCGCCGTAAAGCCACTCGATTCCCGATGGTCGAAGATGAGAAACCTGAGGCCGTGGCAGGTCGGCGCACCGAGCGTCTGAGGAGCGGGCGAGAACCTCGACGGAGGCGCGTGGCGAGCGCTCGCGAGGTCGAGAAACGGAGAGCGGGAGGTGGGAAAGCGAGAGGTGGAAAGCGGGAAGTGGAGGGAGAAAACCGCGTCTGTTTGATTCGCCGTGTCAGGCAACGCACGCACGATTACGGACAGGCGTGTCGGCGCGACCGGGTGACTACGACCGGGCGTAGTTGTGCCCGAGCACGAGCGCGAGCGCGTTGAGCGCGAGAAGCGCTCCGAAGACGGTGAACTCGCTCGCTTCGAGGCCGCCGAAGAGCAGGGGCACATACAGGAACGGGAGGGCGACCGCGGCCCAGAAGCCGACGAACCGAAGCGGTGCGGCGACGAGTTCGAAGCCGAGGCGGAGCGGTTGTTCTTCCGTTACGACCTCACGGAGTTGGGAGAGGCGTTCGCGGGGGACCGTGGATGGGGAGTTCGACATTGGTTGGGGGGCACCTACGAGCACAACATGGAGTGGAGGGGTCATAATTACGTGCGAGAATTCCGTTCGTTTCATACTCGTTTACTTGAGACTATTCGGTAAACGTGAAATTTCACGGACCGACGAGCGGCGTTCTAATACTTCACAAACGCCGCTAACTCTTTTATTCACACAACAGTCAAGCGTTCTTGAACAGTCGTCGAATCCTGAATTTCCACGGTTCGACCGAGCGGACTCGGTCCTCGGTGCGCTCGGTGGCCCCCGTGTGGACCGTCGGGCGGGCGACGCTTCGACCGGCATCGTCCCGCAGGGAGCAGGGATTTAGCCCGCCGGCGCGACTGTCGATGCGATGCCAGACCTCAATCGCGTCGCAAAGCGCATGTACAACATCCACCCGAACGCCATGCACCTCACCGTCGGCGAGGAGATAGACGGCACGTTCACGCTGGAGAGCGCGGAGTTCTTCCAGACGGAGTTTCAGGCCGAGGGCCGACGCGACGGCGACGACGCGGTCTACCGGTTCGCGACGACCGAGGACAACGACGCTGTCGTCGTCGGTCAACAGCGACCCGGTGAAAACGGGTGGAGGATGGTCGGCGAAGTGGACTCGGTCGAGCGGGCGGACGCGTAGCCGCGCTTTTCAGTCGGTCGCGCGGACGCCGTCGCCGAACCGATAGCGGAGTTCGCGCCGAATCGCCCCGCGCTTCAGGAGGAGGAACCCGAGGAAGATGAGCGCGAACCCGCCGACCGTCGACGGGGTCGGAACTTCGCTCAGGAACGCCCACCCCGAAAGCGCCGCGAAGACGGGCGCGACGTACGAGACGAGGTTGATTTCGATGGGGCCGAGGCGGTCGAGCAGGTCGAAGTAGATGAGGAAGCCGAGCGCGCTCGCCGCGAGCGAGAGGTACCCGAGCGCGGCGACGGACTGGACGTTGAAGACGACCGAGCCGAGACGCTCGCCGAGTGCGACGGACGCGACGTGCATCAGTCCCGCCCCGAGGAGCATCGACCACGCCTCCATCGTCTCGATGGACAGCTCGGAGTCGACCCGGCGGGTCAGCACCGACCCGAGGGCGAAGGCGGCGGCCGCGCCGAAGATGAGGAGCTTCGCGACCGTGCCGCCGGCGAGGAGGTTGCTCGGGTCGACCCCCGAGAGCACCGCGACGCCGACGAGGCCGAGGAGGAGGCCGACGACGCCGAGCGCGGTGAGCCGCTCGCTCGGGAGCAAGAGCCGCGCGAATCCAGTGGTGAGCACCGGGCTGAGACTCACGATGACCGCGGCGGCGGCGCTCGTCACGCCCGGGTCGGTCTCGCCGATGAACAAGAGCGCGTGGTAGGCGGCGATGAGGAAGACCGCGCCGATGGCGACTTCCGTCCACTCGGCCCTGCCGCGCGGAAGCGGCGAGTCGGTGGCGTACAGCGCGTAGGCGAGCATCACCACCCCCGCCACGTCGTACCGGAGGGCGGCGAAAAGCACCGGCGGAAAGAACTCGAGTCCGGCTTTGATAGCCATGAACGCGGACCCCCAGACGGCGGCGAGGACGACGAACAGACCGAGGTTTCGGTACCGTGTCACAGCGATGGTGCGCCCGGTGGGGGCCTGAACGTTTCGTTACGGGGTGGTTTCGCCGGTGCCGCGGGGCGAGAACCGCCCACCGGCCACCGCCAACACACCAGTCGTCCGTCGTCGCTCAGTCGTCGGCCTCGGCGGCCGCGCCGGCGTTCGTCTCGATGACGGTCACCTCGTCGGAGCCCTCGTAGAGGTGACACGCCGCGGGGTGCGGCGCCTCGCCGACTGCGGGGCGACGCGTCTCACAGGGGCTCTCGAAGCGTTCCCGAAGCGTCTCGCCGGCGCGGTCGGCCTCGCCCTCGGCGAGGTGGCCGAGCGCCGTGTCGACGACGCCCGCGACCTCGCCGCGGAGTTCGGTGTCGACGTGTCGCGCGCGCGCCTCTTCGATGAACGCTTCCATGTCCGCTCGGTCGGGGTCGGCGGCGTCCCAGATGTGGTCCGGGTTGACGTCGCCGACCGCCAGGGCGTCGCGGAGGTCCATCACGGCGCGGTAGGTCCCCTGTTCGATGTCGAGGTCGTCAGGGGGGATGACCTGCGGGCACCGCGTCCGGAAGCGACAGCCCGACGGCGGGTTTCGCGGCGACGGCACGTCGCCCGACAGCGCCTCGACCCGCCGGCCGTGTTCGGCCGTGGAGGGTCGGGGAACGCTCTCCAACAGCGCCTTCGTGTAGGGGTGTTTCGGCGACTCGAACAGCTCGTCTGTCGGGCCGAGTTCGACCACGTTGCCGAGGTACATCACGGCGACGCGGTCGCAGATGTGGCGGACGACAGAAAGGTCGTGGGCGATAAAGAGGTACGTCAGCCCGAACTCCGATTGGAGGTCGTCGAGCAGGTTCAGCACCTGCGCCTGCACGGACACGTCGAGCGCCGAAACCGGCTCGTCGAGCACGATGAAGTCCGGTTCGAGCGCGAGCGCGCGGGCGATACCGATACGCTGGCGCTGGCCGCCGGAGAACTCGTGGGGGTAGCGGTCGAGGTGGTTCGCCGAGAGGCCGACCCGCTCCAACAGGTCGGCGACCTTGTCGCGCCGCCACTCGCGTTTCGACTCGCCGTCGGCGGACTCGGGAATCCCGTGAATCTTCAGCGGTTCGGCGACGATGTCGCCGACGGTCATTCGCGGGTCGAGACTGGAAAACGGGTCTTGGAAGACGATTTGGGCGTCCCTGCGGAACGCCTTGAGTTCGTCGTCGTCCATCTCGAAGACGTTCGCCCCGTCGAAGGTGACCGCGCCGCCGGTCGCCTCGCGCAGTCGGAGCAGCGTCTCGCCGGTCGTGGACTTCCCGCACCCGGACTCGCCGACGAGGCCGAGCGTCTCGCCGCGTTCGACCTCGAAGGAGATGCCGTCGACGGCCTTCACGCTCGTCGGGTCGCGCCCGAGGAGGCTGTCGACGAACGAGTCCTGCTCGAAGTAGTACTTCTGGAGGTCCCGAACCGCGAGGAGCGGCTCAGTCATCGGCGTTCACCTCTCGGTCGACCGCATCGGCCGCGTCGGCCGAATCGACGGCGTCCGCGGGGTCGTACTCCTGTTCGGCGAGGACGCACCTGACGCTGTGTCGGCCGTCCAGTTCGTACTCGGGGATGCGGGTCAGACAGTCGGTCATGGCTTTGGGACACCGGTCGGCGAAGTAACACGCGTCGGGCATCTCCGAGTCGAGCAGGCTCGGCACGTTGCCCGAGATGGGTTCGAGGCGACCCGAGGGGTCGTCAACGTCCGGAATCGACCCCAACAGTCCCTGCGTGTACGGGTGGACGGGGTTGTCGAAGATGTCGGCGAGCGGGCCGCGCTCGACGACTTCCCCGGCGTACATGACGCCGACGCGGTCGCACATCCGGGCGATGACGCCCAAGTCGTGGGTAATCATCAGGATGCTCATCCCCTCCTGTTCCTGCAGGTCGCGAAGCAGATTGAGAATCTGGGCTTGGATGGTCACGTCGAGCGCGGTGGTCGGCTCGTCGGCGATGAGGATGTCCGGTTCGCCGGCGAGCGCCTGGGCGATCATCGCCCGCTGGAGCATCCCGCCGGAGAACTGGTGAGGGTACTCCTCGGCGCGGTCCTCGGGGTCGGGGATGCCGACCTGGTCGAGCAGTTCGACCGCGCGGTCCATGCTCTCGTCGTCGACGTAGCTCTTCGAGGGGAGAAGCGAGTCCACGAGGAGCGAACCGAGACCGTAACCCTGCGTCCGCGAGCGCGTGCTTCGCGGGTTCGACCGGGCGCGGCGCTGGACCTCGACCGCCTCGGCTATCTGCTCGCCGACGGTTATCGAGGGGTTGAAACTGCTCATCGGGTCCTGAAACACCATGCTGAACGACGGGCCGCGGAGCGACCGCCGGACGCCCTTCGGGAGCCGCCGGATGTCCACGAGGTCGCCGTCGACGGCCTCGGGCTTCGACCCGCGGAACTCCTCGGCGAGGTCGGCGTTGCGGTACCATATCTCGCCTTGGGTCACGCGACCGGGCGATTCGATGAGGTCGATGACCGAGAGCGCAGTCACGGACTTACCGGACCCGGACTCGCCGACGATGCCGAATATCTCGCCGTCTTCGACGTCGAACGAGACGCTCTCGACCGCGTTGACCTGCCCCTCCTCGGTGAAAAACCGAGTGGAGAGGTCGCGGACGCTGAGAATCGTGTCGGCCATCTCAGACGCCCCCCTCCCCTTCGATGCCGGGGTCGAGCGCGTCTCTGAGCCAGTCGCCGACGAGGTTCAGCCCGATGACCGTCACCACGATGGCGAGGCCGGGCATCGTCGAAATCCACCACGCGGTGGACTGGTACTGCCGGCCGAGGGCGATGTCGAAGCCCCACGACACGTCGGCGCCGGAGAAGCCGAGGAACGACAGCGCCGATTCGAGCAGGATGATGGCGGCCACCTGAATCGTCGCCAACACGAGGATGGGCGTGATGGCGTTGGGAAGGACGTGTCTGAGCATCGTCCGCCCGTCGCTCGCGCCGAGGGCCTTCGCGGCCTTCACGTACTCCTCCTCGCGGATGGAGAGCGCTTCGCCGCGGGCGACGCGGGCGAACCACACCCAGTTGACGAGCGCGACGACGACGATGACCGTCCCCGGGAGGACGACCGTCTCGGGCATTCCCGTCGATAACCCGACCGCCGAGCGGAACGCCGGGGCGAGTCCGGTGGCGACGAAGGGGTCGGGGATGGGCGCTTGGGCCTGCCCCCAGACGCCGACGAGGGCGATCGCGAGCACGAGCGAGGGGAACGCGAGCATGATGTCCGCGCTCCGCATCAGGAGGTCGTCCACGCGACCGCGGTAGAACCCCGCTGACAGCCCGACGAGGACGCCGATGAGCGCCGCGAGCGACGTGCCGAACAACCCGACGAGGATGGACGTTCTCGCGCCGTAGATGATGCGCGAGAGGATGTCCCGCCCATTGCCGTCGGTGCCGAGCGGATGGGCGGCCGTCGCGTTCGTGTAGACGGTCTGCGTCTCGGTGACGACCTGGCCGTCCTCGATGACGACGCTCCCGTCTTCCATCTTCGTCACCTCTTTCGTCTCTTTGGTGCTGAAGCCGAGCGGCGGCTGTCGGGAGTTATCGAGATTCTGTTGAGACGGGCTATACGGGGAGATAAACGGGGCGAAGACGGCCATCGCCACCATGAGGATGACGACGACGATGCCGAGCTTCGCGAGGAGACTCCGTCTGAGTTCCCGACGAAGGTTTCTGCGTGTGCGTTCCGATATCATAGAGCGTTAATCGTAGGCCACCTGCGGGTTGACGTAGGCGTACAGGGCGTCGACGAGGATGTTCACGAGGACGAACCCGACCGCGACGACGATGAGCGAGCCCTGTAAGACCGGCCAGTCGCGGGCGTTGATGCTGTTGATGATGAGCGTCCCGAGCCCCGGCCACGCGAAGACGGCCTCCGTGATGACGGCCCCGCCGATGAGCGTGCCGAGCTGGAGGCCGATGACGGTGATGACCGGAATGAGCGTGTTCCGAAGCGCGTGTTTGTAGCGGACCAGGGTCTCCGGGAGCCCCTTCGCCCGCGACGCGCGGACGTACGTCTGCCCGAGCTGGTCGAGCATCCCGCTGCGGGTGAGTCGCGTGATGAGCGCGGTGAAGTAGGTCCCGAGCGTGATTGCTGGCAGTGTGATGTGCCACAGCCACGTCACGAAGCCACGTATCGCCGCGCCCGCCTCACCGCCGACGAGAAGCATCGCGATGCCGTCGAGGCCGATGGGGCGCTGGCTCGTCGGGAACAGGTTCAACTGGACCGCGAGCACGAGGATGAGCATCACCCCGAGCCAGAAGTTGGGCGTGCTGATGCCGACCAGTGAGAACACGGTCGCGCCGTAGTCCGCGGGCTGGTGACGCCGCGTGGCCGACAGGACGCCGAGCGGAATCGCGATGACGACGGCGACGACGGTCGCCGCGATGGCGAGTTCCAGCGTCGCCGGGAGCTTCGCGACGACGCGCGCCGCGACCGGCGTTCGGGTCACGAGCGACAGGCCGAGGTCGCCGAACGGGATGCCCGAGACGAACTGCCAGTACTGCACGTACAGGGGCTCGTTCAGCCCGAGTTCGGCGATGACCTGCGCCCTTACCTCCGGGTCGACGTCGGGCGGTAACAGCACGTTCGCCGGGTCCCCCGGCGAGATGAACCGGAGGCCGAAGACGACCGTAATGACCCCCCAGATGACGAACAGCCCCTGGAGCGAGCGTTTGATGAGGAACCTCGACAGCGACATCGACTACTGCTGGCTCATCGCGTACGCGTCGATGCGCTCGTCGGAGCGGGCCTCCCAGGCGATGGCGTCGTTGACGCCGTAGACGCTGTACTGCTGGTTCAGGAATATCCACGGGCACTGCTCGTGGGCCATCGCGTTCGCCTCCTGGAGGGTCGCCTCGCGCTCCTCGCCGGACTGGTTGCCGGCCTGTTCGAGCAGCGCGTCGAACTCCTCGTTTTGCCACGTCGTGAGCGTCCCGTCGGAGGCGAGAAGCGCCTCCATGACGAGGCCGCCGTCGAACGTCGCCTCGCCCCAGCCGATGAGGAACCACGGCGGGCGGGCCTCGATGCTGCCCGCGAGCAGTTCGTCCACGAGCGACCCGAAGTCGCGCTGGCGAACCGTCGCCGTGACGTTCGGTAGCTCGTCGATGTAGCCCGCGACCGCCTGCGCGATTTCGAGGTCCTTCAGGTAGCGGCCGACCGGCGTGTTGAGTTCGATCTCCGCGCCGGCGTAGCCGGACTCTTCGACCAACTGCTCCGCCTGGTCCGGGTCGTACGGGTACGGGTCGAGGTCGGGGTTGTGGCCGACGAACTCGGGGAGCGTCGGCTGGCCCGTCTGCGCGCCGAAGCCGCCGAGGACGTTCTGGACGATGCTCTCGAGGTCGATGGCGTAGTTCATCGCCTGCCGGAACTCGACCGAGTCGAACGGTTCGACGTCGTAGCGCATCCCGTTGTAGATGATGCGGGTCGACGGGGCCGCGGCGACGCGCGCGTTGTCGGAGTTGGTGACGCGCTGGACCTCCTGGGGCGGGACGTTGACGATGAGGTCGGTCTCGCCCTGCAGGAGTTGGTTGACGCGAGTGCTGGCCTCGGACGCCGCGCGGAAGGTGAGGGTGTCGACCGCCGCGGGCTCCTGCCAGTAGTCCTCGTACGCCGTGAGGACGACCTCCTCGTCTTCGGTGTACGAATCGAGTTGGAACGGTCCGGTACCGTTCATGTTCTGACCGATGTACGCCTTGTCGTTCTCCTCGACCCACGACTGCTGCATCACGTCGAGGTAGGTCGCGAACTCGGAGAACACGATGGGGTTGAGCGAGGAGTTGTTGACCTTGACGGCGTTCTCGCCCTCGATGACTTCCGCGCCGGCGACGCCGGCGAGTTGGTCGCTCTGCGGACTGGCGAAGCTCACCTCTTCGTCGACGACGCGGTTGATGCTGTACGCGACGTCCTCGGGGGTGAGTTCGTCGCCGTTGTGGAACGTGACGTCCTCGCGGAGGTCGAACCGGACCGCGTTCTCCCCGTCGATGCGCTCGTAGTTCGTCCCCAGCGCGGTCTGAATCGACCCCGCCGCGTCGCGGGTCAGGACGCCCTCGTACGCGTGGAGGACGACGATGTCGGTCGTCGTCTCGCGGTGGTCGTGCGGGTCGAGGCCGGAGGGCATCTGGCCCTGCGTGATGGTCACGTCGAACGAGCCGCTGTCCTCGGTCGTCGTCGTTTCGGTGGTCTCGGTCTCCTCGCCGCCGGTCGTCGTCGTTTCGGTGGTCTCGGTCTCCTCGCCGCCGCCGCCGGAACAGCCCGCGAGCGCCGCCGACGCCGCCGCGCCGCCTGCCAACTTAATGTACGACCGTCGACTAATGTGTGAATTGGTATCAGCCATCGAAGGTAGATTGCGTCGGTCGTTCTTATATCCATTGCCTGTGATTCAGCCCCTGCATAGCGTTCTGCTCATATATTGTGCGCAGTTATGCTCCCGAGTCATCACCCCCCGAACACGGGGTACGTTTATTAGGGACTATCGCCGAACGATTCGTATGGCCGTGACCGGCCGTCCCACACTTCGGGACTTGTTCGACGAGTCGCCGACGCCTCACATCGCACACCCGCCGCGCACGCACCAACGACACTTCTACGTCGCGACGGACGGGTCGTACCGCCCGAACGGCGGCGGACTCGGTGCGGTGATAGAGACCCGCGACGGCGAGCGAGTCGCCCGTATCGCGCTCCCAGACGTGCCGCCGGACAACAACGTCTCGGAGTATCGCGCGCTCCACCTCGGACTGGACGTGCTCGCCAATCGCGCGCCGCCGGGCGCTCGCGTCGGCGTCCTCGTCGACCACGACGACCTCGCCGCGAACGTCAACAACGCGGTGCTCGCCGGCGACCATCCCGACTGGAAGTCGCCGAAGCGCATCGTCGTTCCCGCCGGCAGCGAACACCACTGGCGGGGGATTCAGGCCCGCATCGCCGGGTTCAAAGAGCTTCGCGCCGCGCGAATCGACAGCCGCGAGAACCCCGCGCACCCGCTGGCGAACGCGCCGGGGGAGTACGAACACGTCAACCGGCGGCCCGACCGCTGCGTGCTCCCCGACCCGCCGGAGTTCGACACGGACTCCGGCACGGACGTGAGCTATCTCCCGCCCTCGCGGTTCGAGGGACGCGCGAGCGACTGAGCGCGAGGCGTCGACGACGACCGCGTTCGCCCCCGCCTCCGTCGGGTGGGCCGCCGAGCGCGAGCCGTCTCATCGGGCCGTCGCCTCGCCGACGGCCGGTCACTACTCCGTCAAAAAGTTGACAACGAGGAGCGACGACGCTATCGCATGGACTCCGCGGAGACCGTCGACACGTTCGACCCGCGGCGACGCGGACTCTCGCCGCTCGGCGCGGCCGCGAGACGCCACGCACGCCGACTCGTCGCCATCGGCCTCTCGACGGTCGGTTTCGTCTTCGCCGCCGTCCGCGACCCCGGAATCCTGTCGCCGACCGCCGGCGTCTCACCGGCCGCCGGTGTTTCGACGGATGTCGTTACCGCCGGCGGCCCGGCCTTGCTCGTTCGCCTCGAACTGGGCGTGCTCGCCGGCCTCCTCGCCGCCGGCGCTTCGCTCGTGTTTCTCGCCGACCGCGACCCCGCAGTCGATATCCGCGCCGCGTGGGGCTGGTTCGCGCTCGCCGCCGCGGGGTTCCTCGTCGGAACCGCCGCCGCACGTCAGGTCGCGCCCGCGCTCTTCGACCTCCTGGTCGAGTGGGGCCGCGTTACGGCCGACTCCCGCCAGTCGGCGCTCGAACTCGAACTGTTCTTCCCGGCCGCGGTCGGCGGCGGCGCGGCCGTCGCTCCGCTCTTGCTCGGATTACGCCGCGCCGGCGCGCTCTCTCGTCGACTCGCCGGCGGGACGAGAGGGCTGTCGCTCCTCTGTCTCGTCGCCTTCGCCGCGTGTTTCTCGCCGCCGGACTCGACGACGTTCGCGCTCTACGCGGCCCCGCCCGCGGTCGGACTGGGCGTCGCCGTCGCGTGGGTCGAGTTCGGGTGAGCGACTCGCCGAAAAAATCCGAAGACCGACTGCGCGTTACGTTACTCTTCTTCCTGCGCGTCCACGACCGCCGTCGCCGCCAGCTCGAACGACCAGCTTTTTTCGGTTCGGGTTCGCTCCGCTCACCCTCCCCGGAAAAAGCTGGACCAAAAAATCCCTCGCTTCGCTCGGGTCCGTTACTCTTCCTGCGCGTCCACGACCGCCGTCGCCGCCAGATTGACGATGTCTTTGACTTCGTCGCCGCGCTGGAGGACGTGGACCGGCTTGTCCATGCCGACGAGCATCGGACCGATGGCCTCCGCGCCGCCGAGGCGCTGGAGGAGCTTGTAACCGATGTTACCCGCTTCGAGGTTCGGGAAGACGAGCAGGTTCGCGGGGTCGTCGAGCTCCGCGAAGTCGTAGGTGCCTTCGAGGATGTCCTCGACGAGGGCGGTGTCGGCCTGCATCTCGCCGTCGACCGGGAAGTCAACGGCGGGGTCGTCCTGCAGGAGCGCCGCGGCGTCGCGGGGCTTGCGCGTCCCCTCGTTGGTGACGCTCCCGAAGTTGGAGTACGAGAGCAGCGCCGCGCGGGGTTCGACGTTGAACTGGCGGGCCAGCTCCGCCGTGTGCTTCGTAATCTCCGCGAGAATCTCCTCGTCGGGGTCGAGGTTGACCGTCGTGTCGGCGCAGAAGACGACGCGGTTCTTGAACGTCATCATGTAGACGCCGGCCGCGTAGTTGGCGTCGTCGGCCGTGCCGATAATCTGCAGCGGCGGGCGGAGCGCCGAGGGGTAGTGGTGGGTCAGCCCCGTCAGCATCGCGTCCGCGTCGCCGACCTCGACCATGACGCTGGCGAAGTAGTTCGAGTCGCGGCGGACGAGTTCCTCCGCTTCGGACTTCGTGATTCCCTTGCGCTGGCGAAGCTCGTAGAGGCGGTCGACGTAGTGGTCCCACTCGCCGTCGCGGGGATTGGCGATGGTCGGGTCGAAGTCGAGGCCCAACTCCTCCGCCTTGCGCAGAATCGTCGTCGTCTTCCCGACGAGGATGGGCTCGGCGATGCCCTCCTCCTGCATCTGGTAGGCGGCGCGAATCATCTTCTCGTTGGAGCCCTCGGCGAGGGCGACCCGCTTGGGGTTCGACTTCGCCTTGTTGAGGACGACGCGCATCATCTCGCGGGACTTCCCGAGCCGGGCTTCGAGGCGCTCGCGGTACGCGTTCATGTCGAGGCGCTTGCGAGCCGCGCCGGAGGTCATCGCCGCCTGCGCGACCGCGGGTGCGACTTCGAACAGCACGCGGGGGTCGAGCGGCTTGGGAATGACGTAGTCGGCACCGAACTGGAGCGGGTGGTCGCCGTAGGCCTTCACGACCGCGTCTGGCACGTCCTGTCGGGCGAGTTCGGCGAGCGCCTCGGCGGCCGCGCGCTTCATCGCCTCGTTAATCTCGGTCGCGCGCACGTCGAGCGCGCCGCGGAAGATGAAGGGGAACCCGAGGACGTTGTTGACTTGGTTCGGGTAGTCGGAGCGCCCGGTCGCCATGATGACGGTGTCCTCGCGGGCCTCTTTCGCGTCCTCGTAGGTGATTTCGGGGTCCGGGTTGGCCATCGCGAAGATGACGGGGTTGTCGGCCATCGACCGCACCATCTCCTGGCTGACGACGCCGCCGACCGAGAGCCCCGCGAGAACGTCCGCACCCTCCATGGCGTCGGAGAGCGAGCCCTCGTCGACCGGCTTGGCGAACTCGGCTTTGTACTTGTTGACGTCGCCCGCTTCGACGCGCGACTCGGTGATGATTCCCGAGGAGTCGCACATCGTGATGTTCTCCTTTTTCGCGCCGAGGGAGACGTAGAACCGCGCCGTCGCGAGCGCGGACGCGCCCGCGCCGGAGAAGACGATGTCGAGGTCGTCGAGGTCCTTGTCCACGATGTCGGCGGCGTTCAGAAGCGCCGCACCGGAGATGATGGCCGTGCCGTGCTGGTCGTCGTGGAACACGGGGATGTCCATCTGTTCACGGAGCTGTCGTTCGATTTCGAAGCACTCCGGGGCCTTGATGTCCTCCAGATTGATGCCGCCGAACGTCGGCTCCATGGCCTTCGTCGCCGCCACGAAGTCGTCCACGTCGGCGATGTCGAGTTCGACGTCGAACACGTCGATGTCGGCGAAGCGCTTGAACAGCACGCCCTTGCCCTCCATCACCGGCTTCGACGCCTGCGCCCCGATGTCCCCCAGCCCGAGGACGGCGGAGCCGTTCGAGACGACGCCGACGAGGTTGCCCTTCGCCGTGTACTCGTAGGCGGCGTCTTCGTCCTCCGCGATGTCGAGACACGGCGCGGCCACGCCCGGCGAATACGCCAGGCTCAGGTCGCGCTGCGTGTTCGTCGGCTTCGTCGTCGCAATCTCGATTTTTCCGGGCGGGTCTTGTCTGTGATATTCCCGTGAGTCGTCGTCCAGTCCCATGACCCACACGTCCTCACGCAGGGGGCAAAAAGCTATTCAACAACGTCGAATTTTGACTTCGACAATAGTCGAATCCTCACCGGACGGCGGCGAGGTCGGGACGGCGAATCGACGCCGCTCCGCTCGAAAAATTACTCCGTTTCGATGTGAAGAATTTCCGGGCGTTCGAGTTCGACGGTCCCCTCGGCGTCGGTCACGGTCCGGGTCGGCCAGCGACCGGTCGCGGTCAGCACTTCGACGCCCTCGTCGGTGACGAGCGCCGTGTCCTCGCTTTTCGCCCCCTGAATGGTCGGGTTGTAGGCGTAACCCATCGGTGCGCGGACCTCGTCGTCGGCGTCGGGCGTGGCGAACCACTCGCGGCCGGCGAACCCGGCCGCGCCGCCCTGGTGGTGGTTCAGCCACTCCTCGGACTCGCCGACCGAGTCGTAGGCGTCACGGATGGCGTCGAACACGTCGCCGGCGGTGCCGCCTTCCACGGCGGCCTTTCGGGTCGCGGCCAGCGCCTCCGTCTCGACCCGCATCGCCCCCTCGTGCCGGGTTTCGAGCCACTCGGGCGCGTCGAACGCGATGGTGCGCGTGCAACTCGCGTAGAGGCCGCCGCGCTGGGCCGTCACGGAGACGAGCGCGTAGTCGCCGAGCTCCTCCTGTTTGGGCGTGTAGTGGCGGTACTTCTGGACCCGCCGCCCGCTGCCGACGAGCACGACCGGCGCTTCGATACCCATCGCGCTGAGCGTGACTTTCAGACCGGAGGCGACCTCGTGTTCCGTGTCGCCCGGTTCGAGTTCGCGACAGACCCGCTCGACGGCGCTCGCCGCGTCGCGGCCGAGTTCGCGGTAGGCCTCGATGTCGGCGTCGGAAAGCGGCTGGCGGACGGCCGCGGCGTCCACGTCCTCGAAGCCGGGCACGTCGAAGTCGGCGGCGGCGGGGGTCGGCGAGACCGCCTCGACGCCGGACGCCAGCGAGCCCTCGTACCACTGGAAGCGGTGGACGCGAACGTCCTCGTGGGGCACTTCCTCGTGGAGCAGCCGGGTCGCTTCGATGTTGTCCGTCACGACGTGGAACTCGTCGCCGTCGTAGCCGGCGGCGGCGACGCCCAAAGGCGAGTCGCGGTCGACGACGTTGTCGCCGCCGAGGAGCCACGCGAAGGAGTTCGGTCGGGCGAACCAGACCGCTTCGAGGCCGTTGTCGTCGAGGTAGCCATCGAGTCGGTCCACTCGGGATTCGAGTCGCTCGTCCATGTTCGCGCGTCCAACCGAACCGACTTGAATGGGACGGCTCGGACAAGTGGGACGAAGCCCGTCGGGGCGTCCGGAGCCGACCGGTTCCGACCGGTGCCAGCCACGGGGCGGCGCTCCGGGGCGACGCCTTCGAGGACCATACCGACGAGATATAAGTTCGCGCGGTCCCGAGCCACGCGTATGACACCTCGGCTTCGCCGCCTCCTCGCGGGGGCCGCCGCGATGACCGGCGTCCTGATGGTCCTCGGCGTGTACACCGCCGCCTCGGGGGCCGGCCTCACCTGCGCCGGGCGCTGGCCGTTCTGCGACGGCTTCCTCGGCCTGTTCCCGGCCAACTGGGGCAGCTTCATCGAGTGGTTCCACCGCCTCGTCGCCATGCTCACCGGCTTCCTCATCCTCGGGACGACCGTGCAGGCGTGGCGCGAGGGCGTCGCGAAAGGCGTCCGCTACGCGCTCGTCGTCGCCACGGTCATCCTCCCGTTCCAGATCGTCCTCGGGGCGCTCACCGTCACCGAGTACGAGTGGGTCATCCTTACCGCCCACTACGTGGTCGCGACCTCCATCTTCACCGCCGTCGTCGCCGCCGCGGCGTGGGGGCTCGTCGACCGCGGTATCCCCCGCATCGCCGACGCGGTGAGACTGGCGCTCGTCGGCGCGCCCGTCATGCTCGTCCTCGCGCCCCACGCGTTCGTCTCCTTCGGCCCGACGACGCAAGCAGTCTACTACGTCGTCGGCCTCGCCACCTACGCCGCGCTCCTCGCGGTCACTCTCTGGGCGAACGCCGCCCACGGCCCGCGGGCGGACGCCTACGGCCGACTCAGGTTTGTCACCGCGCCCGCGAGCGTCGTGGTCGTCGCGCTCCTCATCGCCGGCCGGCAGGTGTACGGCCCGGCGCTCGAACTCGCCCACCTCGGCGGGACGGTCCTCGCGCTCGTCCTCGTCGTCGGCGCGGCGGTGCTCGTCCGCGGCGGGCTTCCGGTACCGCAGGCCGGCGCGACGAACGACGCGGACTGACGAGCGGACCGCAACCAGATCTGTCGTGCGCTCGCCCGGGTGTCGGAGATGCCTTCAATACTCGTACTAATCGCGGCAATATTTACAACAGTATTGCCAGAAGTTGTACGACAATCCGAGACCAACGAAGGGGTGACGACGTTTCGCGGTTGGAGATATATCCCACCCATCTACACAATTCCCGGATATTTTTCGTCAATATCGGAACGAATTGACGAACGGACCGAAGAAGTGTTATACGGGGCTGTGCTACCTGAGGGCTGTTATGGAACGTCGCACCTTTCTGAAGGGCTCCGCCGGGGCCGCGGCCGCGTTCACGCTGGCCGGCTGTCTCGGCGGCGGCGGCAGCGGTAGCGAGACGATTACCATCGGCTCGGACATCCCGTACCGGCCGTTCGAGTACGAGACGACCGAGGGCGAACTCGTCGGCTTCGACGTCGACATCGCGCAGGCCGTCTTCACCGACGAACTCGGCTACGAACACGAGTTCCAGAAGACGAGCTTCGACAGCATCATCCCCTCGCTCAACAACGGGAACTTCCGCGTCATCATGTCCGCGATGACCATCACCGAGGACCGCGCCGAGCAGATCGACTTCTCGGACCCGTACTTCACGGCGTACCAGACGGTCATCGTCCTCAACCAGAGCGACATCTCCTCGAAGGAGGACCTCCGGGGCGTCACCGTCGGCGTCCAGAAGGGGACGACCGGCGAGAGCGCCGCGACCAGCCTCAAAGAGGAGTTCGGCGGCGACCTGACGATTCAGAGCTACGACCAGGTGACCGGCGCGTTCGACGCGCTCCGGAACAACCAGGTCAGCGCGGTCGTCAACGACAACACCGTCAACGCCGCGTTCGTCGAGCAGAGCGACAACGTCCGGTTCCTCGAGGGAGCCGGCGCCGCCGAAGAACAGGGCAAGGAGAACGCCCCGCCGTACCTCACCCTCACCGTCGAGGAGTACGGTATCGGCTTCCGGCAGGACGACGACGACCTCCGCGAGGAGGTCAACGGCGCGCTCCAGACCATCCGCGACAACGGGACGTACGACGAGATTTACTCGGAGTACTTCTCCGGGTAACCCGAACCAGGACGCGTTTTTTATCCCACTACCGTGAGAAACACTACCAATGGCTGAATCTTACTCCGAGGGGCGAACCGGCGACGGTGAGTACCAAGAGCAGTTTTTGAACGACAAAACGCTCAGGCGACTGGGGGCGGCTGTCGCGGGACTATTCACGCTCGGAGTCGGCGGGTTCATCGCGGCGATTATCTTCACGCAGGTCGATTTCGAACTCTTCGTGGAGATTATCCACCCGCAGTTCGTCAACGCGTTCCTGCGAGTGCTCGGCATCGTCCTCGTGGGGAGCCTGCTGTCCGTCACCGCGGGCGTCTTCGTCGGACTCGGTCGGGTGTCGAACACGAAGTTCACGAACTCCGTTGCGACCGCCTACGTCGAGTTCTTCCGGGGCACGCCCCTTCTGTTCCAGCTGCTCGTCATCTACGTCGGGATTCCGGCGTTCTGGCCGCCGGGGCAGTTCCCCATCTCAGATTGGGGGTACCCCACGGCCATCATCGGACTGACGCTCAACCACGCCGCCTACGTCGGCGAGGCCGTCCGCGGCGGCATCGACGCCGTCCCGGAGGGACAGATGGAGGCCGCCCGCTCGCTCGGGATGTCCTACGTGCAGGGCATGCGCGAGGTCGTCCTCCCGCAGGCGTGGCGTAACGCGCTCGCCGCAATCGGTAACGACCAGGTCATCCTCGTGAAGGACACGTCGCTTCTGACGGTCATCGCCATCCCGGAACTCATCAGCGCGTTCCGCAACGTCAACTCGACCACGTTCGACCCGTGGACGCCCATCATCCTCGTCGCCATCGCCTATCTCATGATTACGATTCCGCTCGGCAAAATCGTCAACCACCTCGAGGCCCGCGCCGACTGGGGAGGTGACCGCCGATGAGTCTCCTCGAATTCGACGAGATTGACAAGTACTTCGGCGACACACACGTCCTGAAAGACGTCGACCTCGACGTCGAAGAGGGCGAAGTGTGCGTCATCATCGGCCCCTCGGGGTCCGGGAAATCGACGCTGCTTCGCTGTGCGAACCGCCTCGAAGAGATTCAGGACGGCGAGATTCGCCTCGAAGGCCAGTCCATCTCCGCGGAGGACGCGGACATCAACCGCCTGCGCCAGCGCATCGGCATGGTGTTCCAGAGCTTCAACCTCTTTCCGCACAAGACGGCGCGGGAGAACGTGACGCTCGCCCCGACGAAGGTCAAGGGTCTCAAGAAAGGCGACGCCGAGCGCCGCGCCGACGAACTGCTCGACCGCGTCGGCCTCCGCGCGCAGTCGAACTCCTACCCGAACCAACTCTCCGGCGGCCAGCAACAGCGCGTCGCCATCGCCCGCGCGCTCGCGATGGACCCGCACGTGATGCTGTTCGACGAGGTCACGAGCGCGCTCGACCCCGAACTCGTCGGGGAGGTGCTCGACGTGATGCACGACCTCGCCGAGGAGGGCATGACGATGCTCGTCGTCACCCACGAGATGGGCTTCGCCCGCGAGGTCGGCGACCGCATCGTCCTCATGGCCGACGGCAAAGTCGTCGAGGACTCGCCGCCCGAGGTGTTCTTCGAGAACCCGAAGACCGACCGCGGCAAGCAGTTCCTCTCGAAACTGCTCTGAGCCGGGGTAGCCGGGCACACACCCGGATTCTTCCAACAAGCTTATCCCCCGAAACGCCGCTTGCTGCGGCATGAACTACGCTCCCCGCGAATTCAGTCACGAACCGCCCGATTGCGAACACACCAAGGCCGTCCTCTTCTGTCAGACCTGTGGTCGCGCCGCCGGTATCGACGAGTGGCCCGAACAGGTGCGCGACGGCCGGACGGTCCGACTCGACTGCCCGGACTGCGGCGAGGTCGTCTGGCGCGGACTGGACGACGAGGCGACCGAAGAACGTCGAGCGCCGACGCCGACGCCCTGAGCCGGCACCGAGCGTCCGAACCGACGACAGCCCTGTTTTACGGAACCATCACTTCGACGCCGACGGTGTCGTAGTCGGTCATCGCGGCCAGCCGCTCGGGAACCTCGTCGAGCGAGACGGTCTTCGTCACGAGCGACCCGGGGTCGACCGCGTCCGACGCGAGCAGCGAGAGCAGGTCGTCCGCACTCGTCGGCGGCATCCCGCGCGCGCCGAGGAACGACACCTCGTGTCTCGTCATCCAGTCGGTCGGCAGCGACACGTTCCCCTTTTCGGCCTCGGTCGTCAGCCCGACCTGCACGTGCGAGCCCCGCGGCCGGACCGACCGGACCGAGTTCCGACAGGTCTCCGCGACGCCGAGCGCGTCGAGCGAGACGTGCGCCCCGCCGTCGGTCAGCCCCCGGATGGCTTCGACCGGGTCCTCCGTGGAGCCGTTGACGACGGCGTCCGCACCGAGGTCGGCGGCCGCGTCCAGCGCGGAGTCGCGCACGTCGACGGCGACGACCCGCGCGCCGAGGACGTTCGCCACCTGAATCGCAGAGAGGCCGACGCCGCCACAACCGTGGACGGCGACCCACTGCCCCGCGCGGAGACCGGCGCGGGCGTCGAGGGCGTTGTAGGCCGTCATGAACCGGCAGCCGAGCGCGGCCACGTCGGTCGGCGAGACGCCCTCGGGGAGCCGAATCGCGTTGTAATCGGCGGAGGGGAGATGCACCAAGTCGGCGAATGCGCCCTGCGCGGAGAGTTCGAAGCCGAGGGCGTTGGGGTGGTCGCCCGTGCAGACGTTTCCGTGGCCGGTCCGACAGTAGCCGCACGAACCGCACGCGAGGTTGAACGGCAAGGCGACGCGGTCGCCCTCCGCAATTGTCTCGACGCGCTCGCCGACTTCGACGACGCGGCCCGCGGGCTCGTGGCCGAGAATCTGTCCGGACGGAACCGCGTCGTTTGCCCACTCGCCGTGGCCCATCCACGAGTGCCAGTCGCTCCGGCAGATGCCGCAGGCCTCGACCTCGACGACGACGCCGTCGGGGTCGCACGTCGGGTCGGGGACTTCGGTCACGTCGAGCGGTTCACCGTGTTCGCGGAGGACTGCGGCTCTCATACGCGCGGTTCGTCGGGCGGCCCCAAAAAGCTCCGCGTGGCGTCAATCTCGGGCGGCGGGAAGCGGTGGAAACGCGGCGGAATCGCGCGCGGACGCGGCGAACAGTCCCTCAGAAGAAGTCGTCGAGGCCGGACTGCCCGTCGTCGGTCGAGGCGTCGGACTCGTCGCTCTCGGTCGACTCGTCGGCGTCGGCGTCCCGGTCGAGCACGTCGTCGGAGCCGCCACCATCGCCGTCGGCGGCCGCGGCGTCGCCCTCGATGGCCACGTCCTCCATCCCGGCGAACGCGCCGCCGGCGTGTGCTTCGACCAGTTCCTCGCGGAGTTCGCCGGCGTCCTCGACGATGGACTGGACCTTGTTCGTTGTCTCGCCGCTCCCGGTGACGAAAGAGACGTGGGACTCGTCGAACTCGTAGTAGGCGGCCATGGCGACGGTCAGCTCGCGGGGCTTGCAGTGGTGGGTGATAGCCGAGAGGTACGGGAGGACCTCGCGGCGGGCGGTCGCCATGCTGAAGCCGCCCTGTTCCGCGATTTTCCGGACGACGGTGTCGCGGGTCTTGTCGCGGGTCGAGCGGTAGGGCGCGCCGCCGTAACGCGTCCACCCGCCGCGGGTCCGGTCGCGGGAGGCCGCGACGCCGGCGGCGAGGTTGTCGGTCGCGTAGCGCCAGTAGGAGTAGTTCTGCGTGGCGCGCACGCGGCCGAGCCAGCGGTCGGCGTTGGCGAGGAAGTCGTAGGCGCGGGCGAGTTCGTCGGGTTCGTAGACGAGCGAGACCTTGTCCTCGACCCACTTCGTGAGGTCGTCGGGCGTCTCGTCCACGTCGTAGGCGGTGTAGAGCGCCTCCTGTGCGGACTTTTCTTTGAGGACGGCGTCGAGGAACTCGAACAGGCCGACGGAGCGGTCGCGGTCGCCCATGACCACGTCCTCCTCGGTGATTTCCTCGCGGCCCTCGGCGATGGCCTGCAGGTCGTTGACGGCCGACCGCAGGTCGCCGCTGTTCATCTCGGCGATGCGGTCGAGGGCGTCGGACTCGAACGCCAGCCCCTCCTTGCGGCAGATGTCGCGGAGGACGGGGACGATAGAGCGGGCGGACACGTCGCGGAACTCGATTTCCTGACAGGCGTTCCGAAGCCCGCGGCTCATGTCGTAGAACTCGTTTGCGATGAGGACGATGGGCTGGCTCGACGACTTGACGAGCCGGGTGACGGCGCTGGCCCCGCCGCGGTCGTAGTTGCCGTGGATGTTGTCAGCCTCGTCGAGGATGACCAACTGCCGGGTGGACGTGCCCGCGGAGGAACCGGCGAGCGTCGCGTTCTTGGCGGCGCGGCCGGCGAAGCGTTCGATGACGTCGCCGGTCCGCTGGTCCGACGCGTTCAGCTCGACCGTCTCCCAGCCCATGTCGGCGGCGAGCGCGTGGGCCGCGGAGGTCTTTCCGATGCCCGGGCTCCCGTGGACGACGACGGCCTCCCGGTGGTCGTCCCACGTCTTGGCCCACTCCGCGAGGGCGTCGCGGGCCTTGTTGTTGCCGCGGACCTCGGAGAGCGTCGATGGGCGGTACTTCTCCGTCCAGTCTACCATTACCGGAAGGAGGACCGAGGCGCGTTTAGTGGTTGCGGAGCGCCGCGCACTGGTCGGACGCGGACTCACCACGCCGCCCGCCGCGCCCGGTTCCGGGCGTCGACGAGCGACCACCCGAGCGCCGCGAGCGTGGTGAGACAGACGACGAACAGCGCCACGACGACGCCGACTCGTCCGACACCGGCGTAGTAGCCGGCGCTGTCGATGACGCCGGCGAACAGCAGACCGAAGGCGACGAGGCTGAGCGGCCGCGCCCACAGCTGGCTCCGAACGAGTCCGACGCCCGTCGCCAGAAGCGACACGCCGGTCAGGCCGCCCAACACGAGCGACGCGAACAGCGCGAACGGGTCAGTCCGCGGTTCCATGACCGGCCCGCGCTCGACAGTCAACACCCAGATGACGAGCGTCACGGCTCCCATGACGAGCGCGTAGCCGCCGACGGTTCGCTCCCAGTCCATAGCGACTCCCTTCTGTCAGACGCGCTCCGGCCACAAATACGCATCTCCGCGTTCTCGCGCGGGAGAACGTGTGTGCGACCGGAACGTGTTCGAATCCGACTGCTCCGCTGGTCGCGACCGCTCGCCGGACACTGTCCCGTGCCGACACGTGTCAATGTTCAGAAAACTTATTAGCGCCCTCCGAGTGGACTCCGTTCCATGTTTCCCGACGAAATCGTGACCCCGCGGCTCAGGCTCCGCGCCCTGTCGCGGGAGGTCGTCGACCCGTTGGACGCGTACGAACACTTCGCCGCCTCGCGGTCGGACACCATCGAAGAGGAGACCGAGTTCGTCACGTGGGGTCCCCACGAGACGCCCAAGGAGACGCTGGATTTCCTCGAACAGGCCGAAGAGGGCCACGAGTCCGCCGAAAACGCCATCTACGCCGTCTTCCCGCGCGACGGCGAGGACGGCGCGGGCGAGTTCGCGGGCACCGCCGGCTTCAACCCCGAATGGGACAAGCGCCGGGCCGTCTTCGGCATGTGGCTCCGAAAGGAGTTCTGGGGCCGCGGCTACTCGGGCGAGCGCGCGGCCGCGTTCTTCGCCGCCGTCTTCGACGTGCT
Source organism: Haloferax gibbonsii (assembly GCF_001190965.1). Classification (NCBI taxonomy): domain Archaea; kingdom Methanobacteriati; phylum Methanobacteriota; class Halobacteria; order Halobacteriales; family Haloferacaceae; genus Haloferax; species Haloferax gibbonsii. Next base: position 2,392,258 of record NZ_CP011947.1, on the reverse strand, counting down.
CGACCTCGAGGTCGCGCTCGCGTACGCCATGCCCGAAAACGAGGCGTCGTGTCGAGCCATCGAGAAGTACACCGACCGCTTCGGCGGGCAGGAAGACGGGCTGTTCCCCAACGAAACCGTCGACGCCGACAGGACGCCGCGCGACGTTCGCGGCTGGTCCGTGACCCGCGAACAGTGGGAAGACGCGACGGGCGGCGACTACGACGCCGAGTTCCGCTGGGAGGGTCGCGAGTGAGCGAGCTCTTTCCCGAAGTCGTCGAGACGCCGCGGCTCCGACTGGTCGCCCGCCGCCCGAAGCACGTCGGCGTCCACGAGGCCTACGACCTGTGTTCGGCCCCCGAGATGGACGACGTGACGCGGTACATGCCGTGGTCGCGCCACGAGACGCCGAAGGTGACGAAGGACTTTCTCGACCGCGGGGAGTCGAGTTGGACCGACGCGGAGAGCGCCGACTACGCGATTATCCCGCGCGAGGGCGAGGAAGGTGCGGGCGAGATTGCGGGGTTCGGCGGCCTCCACACCGAGTGGGACCGCCGCGTGGGCGAACTCGGCCTGTGGCTCCGGCCGCGTCACTGGGGCCGCGGTTACTCGGGCGAGCGCGCCGCGGCGCTGGCGGCGCTCGCGTTCGACGCCTTCGACCTCGACGTCGTCTCGGTGTCGCACGTCGCGGACAACGAAAAGTCCCAGCGCGCCATCGAGAAGTACACGGCGGCGCTCGGCGGCCTCGACGGCCGCGAGCGAAACAGCATCGTCATCGACGGCGACCCAGCCGACGAACTCCGCTACAGCGTCTCCCGCGAGGACTGGCTCGACGCGACCGGCGGCGACTACGACGCCGAGTTCCGCTGGGACGTCGACCCCGACGACGTTCGCTGACCCCGACTTATTCTCCGCCGGCGACCGCGCCGGCGACGACGCGGCCGCCCTTCAGGACCGCCGCCGGGTCGTTCAGCACCGTCAGGTCCGACAGCGGGTCGTCGTCGAAGACGAGCAGGTCGGCGTACGCGCCGGGTTCGACGACGCCGCAGTCGTCCAGCCCGACCGCGTCGGCGGCCGTCTCGGTCATCGCCCGGATGGCGTCCAGCGGCTCCATCGCGTGTTGCGCCATGAACTGGACCTCGGAGGCGTTGCCGCCGTGGAAGTTGAACGGCGTGCCCGCGTCGGTGCCGCCCGCGATGCGGACGCCGGCCTCGGCGGCCAGTTTGAACGACTCGATGTGACGCTCGTAGACGGTCTCAGTCTTCGCCACGTCCTCCTTCGTCGCCGCCTCGGTGTTGCGGACGATGTGGTACGGCGCGGAGAGCGTCGGCACGAGCGTCGCGTCGCGCTCCAAGAACAGGTCGATTGCCTCGTCGTCGAGGAACGTCCCGTGTTCGACCGTGTCGACGCCGGCCCGGATGGCCGCTTTCACGCCCTCCCCGCCGTGGGCGTGGGTCGCGGTGTGGACACCCCGCCGGTGGGCCTCGTCCACGAGCGCGTGGAGCTCCTCCTCGGTGAACGCCACCGCGCCGGGGTCGCTGCCGGGCGTCGTCACCCCACCGGTCGTCATGAACTTGATGAAGTCGGCACCCAGTTTCACCTGCTCTCTGACGGCCTTTCGCGCCTCGGTCGCCCCGTCTATCTCGCGGCCCATGTGGTGGCCGTGGCCGCCGGTAATCGTTATCGACCGGCAGTTGGCGACCGTCCGCGGACCGGGCACGTCCCCGGCGTCGATGGCGCGTTTCAGCGCCACGTCGATGTCTCGCGCGCCCATCACGCGAGCGCCCGTGACGCCCGCTTCGAGCGTCTTCCGAGCGTTTCGCGCCTCGACCAGCGTGAGTTCGGCGTCGGACATGCCGACCACGTCCTCGACGCTCCGCTCGCCCGACAAGGAGAAGTGGACGTGCGCGTCCACCAGTCCGGGGGTGACCGTCTTCCCGGCGAGGTCGACGACTCGCTCGTCCCCGCGGGGGTCGAGGTCGCCGACGGCCTCGATTCGCCCCGTCTCGGCGTCGGTTCGAACGTCCGCCTCGTCGATGACGCGGTCGCCGCGAATCACCCGTGGGCCCCGAAGTAACATGCCCGTCGCTATCGCACGGCGAGACTTGAACGTGACCCCTCCGGTATTCGATGGCCGTCGGGCGGTCGCTGGACGCGTCGCCGCCATCACGTATCGGCATCGCGTACCGCGAGAGGCCCTCTCACGGCGGCCACGAGACATTTACGGGAGAACGACAATCGCTTCCGACACGATGTCAACGACACCTGAATCGACCCGCGGTTCCACACCATCGACGCTTCGGTCGGTCGGCAGCGGCGGCGTCGCCGGTCTCGGGGCGGCCCTCTTCGGCTACCTCGTGACCTACCTCCTCACCTCCTCGACCATCGAGAACTCGACGGCCAGCCAGGTGCTCGAAGCCCTCGGCTCCGACATCTCGACGTGGAAGGTCGTCGGCTGGGTGTTCATGAGCGCCCACGGCGTGACCACGACGTTCCCCGGGCTGTTCGGGACGACCTCCTCCGCGAACCTCATCGAGAGCGTCGAGGCGTTCTCGCCGGTGCTCTACGTCGCGCCCGTGGTCGCGCTCCTCGCGGCGGGCGCGCTCGCGGCCGTCGTCAGCGGCGCGTCCTCGACGCGGGCGGGCGCGCTGGCCGGCGCGGGAACCACCGTCGGCTACCTCGTCTTCGCGCTCGCTGGTATCGCGCTTTTCACCGTCACCGTCGGCGACGCGGCCGTCAGCCCCGACCCGGTCACGTCCGCGCTCCTCGCGGGCGTCGCGTACCCCGCGGTTCTCGGCACCGTCGGCGGCCTCGCGGCCACGGCGCTCCGGTAGTCGCGCCTGCCCGAGCGCTCGAATCTCCGTTCTCCGCTCCTCGCGTTCTTCGACTCAGAGGTCGCGAGCGACGAGTTCGCCCCAGTGGTCGAAGCCGTAGCGGTCGTAGAACGCCCGCGCCCGGTCGTTCGCCTCGTCCACGTCGAGGACGATTCGGTCCAACGGGAGGTCCTGCGAGCGCGCGTGGTCCAGTACGGCCTCCATGAGTTCGTCGGCGACGCCCGTGCCGCGGTAGTCGGCGTCGAGGAACAGCTCGTTGAGGACGGCGGCGTCCCAGATGAACGTCATCTCCTCGGGGAGCGCGAAGGCGTAGCCCACGAGAGTCGCGTCGTCGCCGCGGTCGTCGTCGCCGTCATCGCCGTCGCTCTCGACGCCGCCATCACCGTCCCCACCACCCGACACCGCCTCCGCGACGACGACGCACCCGGGGTCGTCGCTCGCGCAGCGCTCGACCCACGAGAGGTAGCGCTCGCGGTAGTCGTCGGTGAGCTTCGCCTCGTAGGTGGTGAGCTTGTCGTCGCCGCCGGTTCCCTCGCCGATGCCGAGTTCGAACCCGCGTTTCAGTTCCCAGAACGCGGCCGCGTCGCCCGGTTCGTAGGGTCGCACCTCGACGCCGTCGGGTGTCTCGCTCATGGACGCGGATGCGTCGCCATCGGTTATGAACGCTCGGAGTCGCGAGCCGCGGCCGCTCCCCCGTCCCGTTCCGACGACTCACTCCGTCCGCCCGCGCAGGCGCTCCGAGAGGAGCCGACCGCCGACCACGCCCGCACCGAGGACGATGAGCATCAACTCCGTCCCCGACGAGGCCAGCGGAGCGACCCGCTCGACGTTCTCGGGTTCCGCGCCCGGCGAGGGGTCGACGACGGTGCTGTAGTGGAGCGTCTCCGTCGTCGGCGGTGGCGACGCCGACGCCGGCCGTAGCTCGACGAACGTCTGGACGAACCCGCGCGTGCTCGACCACTCGGCGCGCCCGCTAATCGAGTAGAACGCGTCGTGCAGCGGGTAGAAGGCGTTGACGCCGTTTGTGAACAGGTCGGGGAAGATACCCCCACAGAGGAGCGCGGCGATGCCGACCCACGAGACCACGACGCCGCGAGCGCCCCACCGACCGCGAATCGCGGAGCGCTCGGGGTCACGAACCCGCGTGTCGTAGGCCACGACGGCGGCGAGGGCGAGCGGAAACAAGAGCGTGTGAAACAGCGCGCGGTGGCTGCCGGGCAGGAGCGTGCTGGTGAACGAGTCGAGGTCGGGGACCGCGGCGGCGGCGAGCGCGACGCCGACTGAGCGGGCGTCGAACCAGCGACCGAGGAGGGCGGCACCGACGAGTCCGCCGACCGCGACGTGGACGAGGGTCGATGGCATACCGCGTAGTGGTCGGGCGACGACCTTCAGGGTTCCCACGGGGTTCGTCAGGCGACGACTACCACTTTCGACACCCTTTTGCGGGACACTCACGCACGTTGTCCCATGACTCACTCCTCGGTCGGACCGAGGTGTTCGCGATGACCGCGGCACCGCGCGACGACCTCGCCCGCCGCATCGCGGGCGAGATTACCCTCTCGGACGACCCCGGCGCGACGCTCCGGAAGTGGCGGACCGACTTCGACATCTCCCAGACGGCGCTCGCCGAGCAGTTGGACGTGTCGTCGTCGGTCGTCTCCGACTACGAGAGCGGTCGCCGCGAGAGCCCCGGCATCGGCGTCATCCGCCGGATGGTCGAGGCGCTTCTCGACATCGACGAGGCCCGCGGCGGCAGTCGCATCCGGCAGTACGCCCGCGTCCTCTCGGCCGGCTTCGAGAGCGACATCGTCCAGGACCTCCGGGAGTACCCCACGTCGATTCCGCTGGACAGCTTCTACGACGCCATCGGCGCGACGCCCATCGTCGACGGCGACCAAGACCGCATCAGCGGCCACACCGTCATCAACAGCATCCAGGCCATCACGCGACTCTCCTCGGAGGAGTTCTACCGGCTCTACGGCCAGTCGACGAGTCGGGCGCTCGTCTTCACCGGCGTCACCCGCGGCGAGTCGCCGCTCGTCGCCATGCGCGTCGTCACGCCGACGCCGAACGCCGTCGTCCTCCACGGCCTCTCGGAGGACGAACTCTGGGAGCACGCGCCCGCGCTCGCCACTATCGACGGCTTCGCGCTCGCCGTGACCGACCGCGACCTAGACGAGATGCTCGAAGACCTGCGGAAGCTTCCCTGAGTCCGCCGTCGCAACTCGATTTTCCCGTTCTCTCCGATTCGATTCGAATTTCCAGAGTGTCCGTCCGAGGGCGAAAAAAGCCGAAGGGCGGCCGCGACGATGTCACTCCATGGATATTCGCGACCTCCAATCGCACCTCGAAACGGCGTTCGAATACCCCGTTGCGACCGACCGCGTACTCGAACGCGTCGGCGACATCGAAGTGACTGCGCCGAATGTCGACGACGCGGAGACCGTCGAGGCCATCCTCGACCCCCTCGGAGCCGAGACCTACGAATCGGCCGCCGACCTGTACAACACGATACTCGGAAGCGTGAGCGACGACTACATCGGCAGAAAGTTCTACGACGACCGGGGCGCGGACCCCGCTGACTCGTGGTCGATACTCCCCGAACAGGCGCGGTCGTTCTAACGGCCGGCGCTTCGTCTCCGCTACTCCACGTATTCGTAGCGGCGCTCGTTCATCCGACCCCAGCCCGTGAAGACGAACTCGGCTTCGGGTTGGGTGAACTCCTCGACCTCGATCTCCTTTTCGTGGTTGTGCACGTCGTGGATGAGCTCGTAGTCGTCGAAGGAGATCTCGGTTCGGGCCGCGAGCTGGTCGTCCACGTCCACGGCCTCGATTTCGTCGAGCCACGTCTCTTGGACCGTCTCGGCGTGAATCTCGGCCTGCGCGCCGGAGCCGTACGACCCGACGAGAAGCTGCTTGCCGGTCATGTCTTTCCCCTCGTCGGCGGCGGCGATGAGCGCCGACAGTCGGGCGATGTGGACCGAGCCGGTGTACCAGTTGCCGACGCGGCTGGAGATGTCGAGCGTCGGCTCGATGACGCGGCCGTACCAGTCGCGGTACTGTTCGGTCGTCTTCAGTTCGTCCATGTAGCCGCGGATGGCCTCCTCGTAGTCGTCCCACGTCTCGAAGTCCTCCTCGCGGGGCTGGCGGCCGATTTCGGCTTCGAGGTCGTCTTCGATGTCGGTGTCGCGGGTCATGTGACGGAACCCGAGGAGCGCCGCCTTCCGAACCATGCCGGGGAACGGCGTGTGGAACGGGATGTACTCGAAGAGGTCCGGGTGCGTGCGGCCCGCGACGCTCTCGTAGTCTTCGAGCGCCTCGCGCATGCGGGCGAGGTACACCTGCATGGAGCGCTTGCCGTCCACGGAGGGGAACTGCTGATTCGGCTTGAGGAAGTCGGTCTCGTCCATGCTGCCGTAGCCCTGCTCGGTCGAGAGTTCGACGAGGTCCGGGTCCTCGTCGATGAGCATCGCCACCGCGCCCGCGCCCTGCGTCGCCTCGCCGGGGTCGCCGCGCTCGTAGAGGGCGGTGTCGGTGGCGATGACGAGCGCCGCGCGCCCGCGGTTGCGTCCCGCCTTAATCCAGTTGTAGGCGTCGTCGAGGCTCTGGGTGCCGGCGATACAGGCGAACTTGCGCTCGCCCTTGTTCGCGTGGCGGAAGTCGCCGTCGTACACCTGTTCGAGACAGCCGGCGATGTACGTCGACACCGGCTTGGAGTTGTCGAACGCCGACTCGGTCGCCACGTCGATGCGGCCGATGTCCGCGGGCGTGAGCCCCTTTCGGTCCATCAGTTGCTTGGCGGCGTTCGCACCCATCGTGACGATGTCCTCGTACACGTCCGGGAACGACGACGTGTGGAGACCGAGGCCCTTCGTGTACTTCTCCGGGTCTTCGCCCTTCACCGGCGCGAAGGTGTTGGGGAGGTCTAACACGAGTTTGCCCGTCCAAATCTCCATGGCGTCGATGCCGACGGAAGTCATGGTCGATGCTACAGAACCGAGGGATAAGGTTTTGTCGATGGTGAGTTACGTCGGTTGTCGAAGAATAGGCGACGAGCGGTCAGGCGTTCTTGTCGCCCGCGATATCCGAGAGGACGTATCGGTCGACCACGATACCGTCGTCGTCCACGACGCGGACCTCGATGTCGTAGGTGTTCCCGGTCCCGTAGGTTTCGGTGTATTCGAGGTTGTTCTCGCTCGTCGCGGCACTTCGGACGACTCCGCTGGCCTGCGGTTGCTGGCGGTTGCGGAAGTACACCTCAACTTCGGCGAACTCGCTCGTCCCGATAACGTCGTAGTCGACCCGGTAGCGAACCTGATTCTGATTCGTATTCGACTTGTCCGACACCGACACCGAGTCGAGCGCGGGGCTTCCCGCGCGGGAGAGGCCGTCGTTTCCGGACGGGTCGGTCCAGTCCGCGTCATCGGTCACGATGCGCTCGTCGACGACGACGCCGTCGGCGTCGAGCAACTGAAGCCGGATGTGGTAGGTCATCCCGAAAGTCCCGCCGTTGTCCTCGGCGGCGAAGTCCTCGATGGTGTGCCGCGGGTCCGGGCTCTCGTAGATTCCCTCGGCGTACGACGCGTCCACGTTCGAAACCCACAGCCTGACGCGGCCGAACTCCGCCCAGTCGGTGACGTTGTACGAGGCCTCGTAGTCGGCCTGCGTCATGCTCAGGTCGTCGATGATGGTCCCCGCGAACGACGGGCTGGACGCCCGCGTCAGGTCGTCGTTGCCGGCGGGGTCGACGCCGTCAGCCACGTCCGAGATGACCCGGCGGTCGACGAGTACGCCGTCCTCGTCGAAGACGCGGATGACTGCCTCGTAGTCGTCGCCTTCGGTCCCGTCGTACGCCGAGTAGCCCGCGATGGTCCCGCGGGGTGCGGTCCCGCTGAGTTCCGCGGTCGCCGAGGGCGCGTCGAGATTGTCGAACTCGACGCGAATCTCCGAGAGGTTCGAGGCGTTCGTGACGTTGTAGTTCAGTTCGTACGCCGCACCCTCCTGCGTCAGGTCGATGAGCGCGGCACCGCGAATCTTTGGGTCGTTCGACTCGGGGAGCCCCGTGTTCGCGTCGGGGTTGTCGCCGTCGGCAACGTCCGAGATGGTTCGCGAGTCGAGAACGTTGCCGCCTGCGTCCAGCGCCGCTACCGTGATTCGGTAGCGGTCGCCGACGCCAGCCCCGATGTCGTAGGTCGCAAAGCCTCGGGCGTTCGTCTCAGTGACCGTCTGGGTCGCCCACGACGAATCGAGGTTCTCGAAGGTCACGCGGACGCGGTCGAAGTCCGGACCCGCGGCCACGTCGTAGTCCACGCGGTAGCCGGCACCGCCGGAGTCGGTCGTCCGGTCTTCCACGTGCACCCCGTTGATAGCGGTCGATTCCGGGGGTGTCGAAGTGGTCGTGGCCGTGGTCGTCGTTGCGGTCGTCGAAGTTGTCGTCGCCGTGGACGTGGTGGTCGCTGGCGGACTCGTCGTCGTCGGTCGCGGCGTCGGCGCGGGACCTGGGGTCTCCGTGACCGCGCCGAGCGTCCGCTCCGCGCGGTGGATGACGGTGTTACTCGGTTCGTGGACGACCAACACGAGGTACGGGTCGCTCCCGTCGAACCCGACAGGGGCGGCCGGCCGCCAGCTGTCTCCGGGGCCGAACAGCGACTCCGTCGTCGCCGCTCGCCCGTTGATGTCACCGTCAGTCCCGAGCGAGTACCGGGTCGTCGTGTCCTCGCTTCGGGTGATGACGGCCACGTCGCCGGCACGGAGGGTGTCGCCGGCGCGGTGCGCGAGCGTCAGGTTCGACGCGTCGACGGTCACGTCGAGTTCCACTAACGGAGCGTCGTCTCGGTAATCGTCGACAGCGGCGAGCGCGGCGACGCCCCCGACCGTGACGACCACCACGACGAGTCCTAACAGGAGGACCATCCCGACCGTCTCGCTCTGTGCGCGCGAAGCGACCTGCACGACTGAACGCAGGCGGGTGCGACATAAAAACGTACGCGGCAACAGACCTTTATCAGTCCGACCAGTTGACCACCCCAATGGAACTCCTCGACAGCGAACGGGGGCAGGCGGTTCAGGTCGGCGCTATTCTCCTGTTCGGCTTCCTCGTCATCGGCCTGTCGCTCTACCAGGCGACGGTCGTTCCCCAGCAGACGAAAGCGACGGAGTTCGGGGCCTATCTGGACGCCTCGGACGACCTCGTGTCGCTCCACAACGACGTGCTCGCGACCGCGACGAGGGGAGTGCAGTCGGGGGTCACGGTTCAAACGGGCGTCCAGTACCGCCCGCGCGTCGTCTTCATCAACCCCGGCCCGCCGACGGGGAGCCTCGCGCTCACGGACTCGCGGGACGTCACTATCGCCGGTGTCGACGCCGTCGACGGCGAGCCCGAGGCCGTCCGGACGCTCTGGGACGGCGGGGCCCGCACCTACGAGAGCAAGGTCCTACGCTACTCACCGAGCTACAACGAGTTCGATGGCACGCCAATTACCGTCTCCGGCGCGTCGGTCCAGCGCGAGGCCGGTGCGAACGTGGTCCCGCTCGGCGGCCAGACGCTCGTCTCGGGGAACCGAATCACCGTCGTCTCCGTCGACGGGCGAGTCGGCCAGACGGCGACTCGAACCCCGCTGACCGTCGCGCCCATCTCGTCGGCCGCGCGGACGGTGACCGTGACGAACGAGTCCGACGAGGACATCAGTCTAACTGTCCCGGTGGGGTCGAACGCGACGGCGTGGAGTCGGTCTCCGACCGCCGACCGGTTGCTGGAGAACGTCCGGGTGAAAGCCGTCTCCGACCTCGGCGACGGCGCGGACCCGACGAACAGCCTCGTCCGCGTCACCCTGAACGGCTCGTACACCTACGAACTCCGGCTCGCAAAGGTCGAGCTGTCGTCCTCGTCGGCCGCGTCGACGGTCGCCAGTCCCGACGGACAGTACCTCGTCCCGGTCACGACGGGAGCCTCCGCCGCGCCCGGCGAGTCGACCGGAGTCGTCGTCGAGGCTCGCGACGGCTACAACAACCCTGTCGAGGGCGAGCGTATCGACTTCACCGTTACCGAAGGCGACGCGTCACCGACGAGTCGGACCATCACAACGACCGACGATGGCCGCGCTGGGTTCGCGTTCACGCCCGCCGGCGACGCGGATGGACCGATAACCGTCCGGGCGTCGGGCGACCTCGACGGCGACGGGACGGTCGAGGCGATCGAGCAGACGACCTACACCGTCCCGCTGGTCAACGGGAGCGGCGGTGGCGGCGGCACGGGCGCGGGAGACGACGGGTCGACGGGAGAGATTAATCCACCGAACGACTACGAGGGCGACGTGGTTCTGGAGGGCGCGAGCGAGGTCGGCCCGAGCAACGAGGTCGAAATTCGACTCAACAACACCGGAGATACGCGGACAATCACCAGTTTCCGGGTCTCGTTCCACTACCCCGATAGCAACAACAAGTTCGCCAGCGGCGTCGAATTCAACGGGTCACCTGAGCAACCTATCGGGGGACAGCAGTACACGCTCGGGTCGAACGCCGTCACCCTTCAGGGCAATCAGACGACCCCGGTCTCGGTGACGTTCGCCCCAAGCGGCGTGAACGCGAACGGCGACTTCTTCATCCTCACCGTCCAGTTCGACGACGGCGAGTTCGCGACGTACTTCGTCGCGGTCCCGTAGCCGGGGCTCGCCGTCGGAAAACGGTCGGAGCGGGTCCGGGAGATTCCGGCGCTCTCAGCGGACGAAAAGCGAGACGAAAAGCAGCGCGAGAGAGGCCGAGTTCAGTCTTCTTCTTCGACGACCTCGGGCTCCGAGAGGCCGCTCTGGAGGCTGTCGAGGCCGTTGACCCACTCGGTGACGAGTCCGAATTCGAGTTCGTCGAGAACCTCGATGTCGAGGTCGTCGCCGTCGATGACGCGGGTGCCGACCTGGACGATGTAGCCGAGCGCGCTGTCGAGGTCGTCGGCGGCCTCGGCGTCCGCGGCGGCGCGGATGTAGGCGTCCATGTCGTCTTCGAGTTCCGCGGGGCCGGCGACGATGAACTCCTCGGCGGCGAAGAAGGCACACGAGAGGCTCGTCTGGACGCTCCCGATGAGGATTTCGGCCTCCTCGTTCTCCGACTCGAACTCGGGTTCGGCCATGACGATGTCGTGGACGGTCGAGAGCTCGTCGAGCGCCTCTTCTTCGCCCAGCGTGTCGTCGTCGTAGGCGGTCAGAATCTTGGCGATGGCGATGGCCGCGTCGTTCTGGATGTTCATCAGAAGACGGCCGGTCTCCTCGCTTTCGAGGTCCAGGTCCTCTTCTTCGACGCGCGTCAACCAGTTCTGCCAGCGTTCCGGCGAGTAGTATCGTTCCTCGGCCTCGGTCATACCTACAACCTCCCGTGCCGGACTCAAATGCCTTTCTTATCCTGCTTGTGACCGTGCGAGGGCTCGACGTGGGAGAAGACGGCGCAATTCGACTCGTGCGCCGGTCTCGGCGGCCGTTCCGCGCTTCGCCCGACAGTCCCTATCGGTCGAGCGTCGCTTCGGTGTCGACGCCGTAGACCAGCGCGGGCGTCTCGACGTGAGCGTTCCTGACGGCGTCCTCGCGCCCCTCGTCGAGGAGCCAATCGACGCGCCGGGGGACGGTCTTCGGCCCCATCACCGCGCCGGGGCGGTCGGGGTCGTCGATGAAGTCGGTCTCCATGAGGAACGGGTCGCCCCGTTCGGCGGCGTCTTCGAGGCGGTCCTTGTCGCTCATGACGCTCGGCGTGCCGCCGGTCAGGTGGCCCTGCGCGTAGTGTTTGACCACGCGCTCTCCGGGGACGCCGCGCTCGTCGGCCCACTCGGCTACGTCCGAGAGGTCGGTCGTCGACTCCGTGTGGAGTTGGAGCGCGCAGTCGCAGTCCGCGGCGAGGTCGAGGCCGTGTCTGAGGACGGCGTTCGAGGCCTCCCAGACGGCGTCCGTGACCTCGTAGTGCGGGCGGCCGGACTTGAGCGCGAGCGCGTCGCCCTCGCGGACGAACTCGGCGGCGGTGTCGAGGCCGGCGCACATCAGGTCGCGGGCGGCCTCGGGGTCGTAGCCGCGGTCGTCGACGAGCTTCGAGACGAGACCGGGGTGGACGCCGAGGACGGGCCACGCGCGTCCGGGAAGTAGCTCGGAGGCCTCGCGGACGACTTCGACCGTCGTCTCGAAGACCGGGCGGAAGTCCTCGCCCGTCTCGACCTCGTGGCCGAGGAGCCACGAGGGCTTGTTGACGACGAGGAGGTGCGTGCCGCCGCTCCGGGCGAAATCCTTCACCGCCTCCAGCCCGCGACCGTGGTCCGGGTCGAGGTGGAGGTGGTTGTCCACGACCGGCGTGTCGAACTCCTGCATGGACGACTGGTCGGTCGGGGGAGGAAAAAGCGAACCGTTCGCGGTCGGTCGTGTCGAGTTGAGTCAGGCGCAGTCGGATCGTATCGGGGTCGACCGGGTCGTCGCCCGACTCAGTCGCCGTCCTCTGCGAGTTCGTCGAGCGTCATCGCGTGGGTCGCCGCGTTCTGGAGCGCGTCCGAGCGGCCGTAGCTCCCGGGCGCGATGGCGACCGTCCGCAGGCCGTAGGCGTTGGCCGTCTCCAAGGCGGGCTTGAAGTCGGTGTCCCGCGAGGCGACCGCGATGACGTCGGCGCGGTCCTCGACGGCGTACCGGGTGAGGTCGACCGCGAGCTTCACGTCCACGTCGCCGCTCGTGACGACGACCTCGAAGCCGCGCGCCTCGGCCGCCTGAATCAGCCCCGGCGTGGCGTGTTCGTCGAGGTAGAGCCGCGCCGCGCTCACCTGTCCGCCGAGGGAGCGAGCCGCCGCCCGGATGTCGTCTAAGTCCACGTCGAACTCGTCGCGGAGGACGTTCGGCCCGTCCACGAAGAGCGCCACTCGGCCCGACGGGAGCCCGTCGGGACCGACCAACCGCCGCAGGAGGTCCATACACCACCTCGCCCGGTTTCGGGTTTATAAATTTCGAGGGAGGGTCGACCGAAGCAGGAACGACGATTCGAGAATCTGTCGAGGATTTATTTTGGTTTACGGGTTCGTTCCGAATCCCCTTTGAAGAACAGGCTGAAATTGAAATTTCAGTCAAGCTAACAAATATTGCCACGGTCTCCCGAGTCATGTGTGCCCATGGCAGGCACACCGAACTTCGACAGACGAACCTTCCTGAAGCTCGCCGCGGCCGCCGGGTTGACCGGCGCGGCAGGCGTGACCACCGCGACGCCCGGTCGGTCCCCCGGGCCGAAGAAAGAAGAGATTCTCGTCGGCGTCTCGAAGACGGCCGACAGTCCGCGCAAGGCCGTGGAAAAGCACGTCCCCGGCAACGCGACGGTCGTCCACGAGAACAAGACCCTCAGTTACGTGGCGGTCAAGTTCCCGTCGGTCGCCGCCGACCGCGCCCGCGAGAACTTCATCTCGGCGGTCACGAAGCGCGACGAGGTGAAGTACGCGGAGAAGAACGTCACCCACCAGGCGCTCTACACGACGAACGACCCGCAGTACGGCAGTCAGTACGCGCCCCAGCAGGTGAACGCCGACACCGCGTGGGACACCACGCTCGGCAGCGCCGACGTGACCGTCGCCGTGGTCGACCAGGGGGTCAAGTACGACCACCCCGACCTCTCGGCGCAGTTCGGCTCCGACAAGGGCCAGGACTTCGTCGACGCCGACGGCGACCCGTATCCGGACGTGCTCGCCGACGAGTACCACGGAACCCACGTCGCCGGCATCGCCGCCGGCACCACCGACAACAGCGAGGGCATCGGCGGCATCAGCGACTCCTCGCTCCTCTCGGGGCGGGCGCTCTCCGAGTCCGGCAGCGGCTCGACGAGCGACATCGCCGACGCCATCGAGTGGGCCGCGGACCAGGGCGCGGACGTCATCAACCTCTCGCTCGGCGGGGGCGGTTACACGTCCACGATGAAGAACGCCGTGTCGTACGCGACCCAGCAGGGGAGCCTCGTCGTCGCCGCCGCCGGCAACGACGGGAGCGGGAGCGTGTCGTACCCCGCCGCCTACAGCGAGTGCGTCGCCGTCTCCGCGCTCGACCCCGACGAGACGCTGGCGTCGTACTCGAACTACGGCACCGACATCGACCTCGCCGCGCCGGGGACGAACGTCCTCTCGTGTTGGACGACCGATACCGAGTACAAGGAGATCTCCGGCACGTCGATGGCGACGCCGGTGGTCTCGGGGGTCGCCGGGCTCACGCTCGCCGTCTACGACCTCTCGCCGGCCGACCTGCGGAGCCAGCTCAAGAACACCGCGGTCGACGTCGGCCTCTCCGAGAACGAACAGGGAGCGGGCCGCGTCGACGCCGCGAACGCCGTCACGACCGAGCCGGGAAGCGGCGGCGGCGGTGGCGGCGGTGGCGGCGACTCGACCACCTCGACCATCGACGACTCGCTGTCGTCGTCGGCCGACTCCGACTGCTGGAGCTACGCGTGGGAGTACGGCTCGCCGTCGCAGGTCGTCGTCGACCTCAGCGGGCCGTCGAGCGCCGACTTCGACCTCTACGTCAACGAGGGCTCGGGGACGTGCCCCACGACCGGGTCGTACGACTACCGCTCGTGGACCACGGACAGCGAAGAGCAGATCGTCATCGACGACCCCGACACGTCGGCCGACCTCTCGGTGCTGGTCGACAGCTACTCCGGCGGCGGCAGCTACACCGTGACCGTCACGGAAAAGGAGTAACCGCGACCGCCGACTCGGTGGCGGGACCGAACCGATAGCCGACTTCATGAGCAGGTGACCGCCGCGCCCGCGACGCGTCGCGCGGCGTCACATTCCGGTTCTGCGGAACCTCGCGATGCGCTGATGCGACCGGAACGCGTAGTCTCACCTATGGGTGGGGACGAACCGACGGTCACCGTGGGGATTCTGGGATTCCACGACAGCAGGGAGACGAAAGCCATCAGCAACGCGGTCAGGGCGCTCGGCCACGAGGCCGTCTGGTTGCACGAGGAGGCGGTCGGCATCGACGTGTCGCCGTCGGGCGTCGCGCTCGACCCCGACGTCGACGTGGTGGTCAACCGGCTCCTGCTGTCGAAGTCGACGAGCCCGCTCGAAGACCTCTCTATCGCCAGTTGCTACGCCGCCGTTCGGCCCGTGCTCAACGACCCGCGGAGCGTCCTCTTCGCCGTCCACAAACACGCGACGGGGAGCAGGCTGGCCGCCGCGGGCGTCCCGGTGCCGCACACGTACATGGCCACCGCGGACGCCAGGCTGAACGCCGCGCGAGAGGGGTTCGGGACGCCGGTCGTCTACAAGACTGCCGTCGGGACCAACGGCGGGGGGACGTGGCTGGTCGACCACGACCGGGCCGTCTCGGCGACCGTCGACGGCCGGCGAGCGTTCATTCAGGAGTACGTCGACGCGAGCGAACGCCACCGCGACCTCCGAATCTATATCGTCGACGACGAGGTCGTCGGCGCGATGTACCGCTACGCCCCGGCGGGCGACTGGCGCACGAACGTCGCGCTCGGCGGCGACGTCGAGGACGCGACGGAGGAACTCCCGCCGGAGGCCGCGGGAACGGCGCTCCGGGCGGCGAGGGCGCTCGGTCTCGACTACGCCGGCGTCGACCTCATCGAGAGCGACGACGGCTGGGTCGTCCTCGAAGTCAACCCGACGGCGGGGTTCCGCGGGCTCTTCCGCGCCACCGGTCGGTCGCCCGCGGCGGCCATCGCCCGCCTCGCAATCGAGCGCGCCGGCGGGCGCGTCGACCCGGCGCTCGTCGAACGGGTCGAGCGTTCTCTCGACGGGACGCGACCGGCAGACGCCCCTTCGGGAATCCGCGACGAGCGGGTCCCCGTCGTCGGCCACGCGGAGCGCGTGACCGTCACCGGCGTCAGCGGGTCGAAAGCGGTGCTCGCGCGCATCGACACCGCCGCGTCGACGACGCGAATCGACCCCCGGTTGGCGGCCGACCTCGGTACCGAGCCGCCGGACGTGGTTGACGACGGCGCGCCCCCGCGGGTGGATATCGTGGTCGAACTCGCGGGGGAACGGCGGACCGTGACCGCGGTGCTCGACGAGGACGTGGGTCCGGAGACGCCGCTTCGAATCGGCCGGGACCTGCTCCGCGACTACTACGTCGACGTGCGCCGGGGCGTCCGCGGCGACGCGGGTGACTAATCAAACCGGATATATCAAGCCATTCCGTTAATTGGCTCCACTTCCTATGACGACTGCGCCCCGTCCCCGATTCGAGAAGCCGTACTCACGCGACACGATTCGTTTCGACGACCCACCCGCGCTCGATAGCGTGGCCGTGTCGCGTCACGTCCCACGCCGGTCGCAACCCAACAGCCGGCGCACGGCGCGTCGAATCGACCACCGGACGCGGGCCATTCTCCGAAAACCGACCGACGGCGAGCGGACGGTTTCCCGTGGGAAACAATCACGATGTAGTTTATAATGATTTACTAAACGCGTCGCCGGGTTTTATGTATCTCATTAACATATAATGGAGTATGTCCGAGACAGCGTCCAGAAATAATTCGAATACGTTCACAATCGTAAACGAGGTAAACGACCACGGTGCGGCGACCCTCCGCGGCGACAACGGCTCGACGTACCACGTCACCTCCTACGAGAACAGCACCTTCCGCGACTACCTCGCGAACCACCACGCCGGCGACCGCGTGCGGATGGACATCGAGCGGGCCGGCGTTCGCGCGAACGTCTGGCAGGTGTCGGCGCTCTACCCCGGCGCTAACGAGTGACGCCGCGGGCCGCGGACGCTCACACGCGGTTTGTGACCAATCGGTCGGCCGACCTCCGCGCAGACGGCCCGACCGCTGTCGCGGCGGTGGGACGAAAAACGGTGGTCGAAACCGGGCGCTACTCGTAGACTTCGAGGACTTTGCCGGCCGCGATGGTCTGTCCCATGTCGCGGATGGCGAAGCTCCCGAGTTCGGCGATTTCTGACGACGGTTCGATGCTGAGCGGCTTCTGGGGACGCAGCGTGACGACGGCGGCGTCGCCGGCCTTGATGAAGTCCGGCTCTTCCTCTGCGACCTCGCCCGACGCGGGGTCGAGCTTCTGGTCGAGCGACTCGAACGTACAGGCGACCTGCGCCGTGTGCGCGTGGATGACCGGCGTGTAGCCCGCGGTGATGACCGACGGGTGTTGCATGACCACGATTTGTGCTTTGAACGTCTTGGCGACCGACGGCGGGTCGTCGGCGGGGCCGCAGACGTCGCCGCGGCGGATGTCGTCCTTGCCGACGCCGCGGACGTTGAAGCCGACGTTGTCGCCGGGGCCCGCCTCCGGGACCTCCTCGTGGTGCATCTCGATGGTCTTCACCTCGCCACCCGCGTCAGAGGGCATGAACCGGACGTTGTCGCCGGTCTTGAGAATCCCCGTCTCGACGCGGCCGACCGGGACTGTCCCGATGCCGGAGATGGTGTACACGTCCTGAATCGGGACGCGAAGCGGCGCGTCCGTCGGCGGCGACGGCTCTGGGAGGTTGTTGAGTGACTCCAGTACGGTCGGCCCGTCGAACCACGGCATGTTCTCCGAGGGCTCGGAGATGTTGTCGCCCTCGAACGCCGAGATGGGGATGAAACCGGCGTCGTCGGAGTTGAACCGTACCTGGTTCAGGAGCTGTTGGACCTCCTCTTTGACCTGCTTGTAGGAGTCCTCGCTGTAGTCGACGACGTCCATCTTGTTGACCGCGATGATGAGTTCCTCGATGCCGAGCGTTCGAGCGAGGAAGACGTGCTCGCGGGTCTGCGGCGCGACGCCGTCGTCGGCGGCGACGACGAGAATCGCGTGGTCGGCCTGCGACGCGCCCGTAATCATGTTCTTCACGAAGTCGCGGTGGCCGGGCGTGTCCACGATGGTGAAGTAGTACTTGTCCGTGTCGAAGCGCTGGTGGGCGATGTCGATGGTGACGCCGCGTTCGCGCTCCTCGGCGAGGTTGTCCATCACGTAGGCGAACTCGAAGCCCGACTTCCCCTTGGACGCCGCCTCCTCGCGGTGCTGTTCGATGATGTGTTCCGGGACGCTGCCTGTCTCGAACAGGAGCCGGCCGACGAGCGTGGATTTCCCGTGGTCGACGTGTCCGATGATGGCTAGGTTCTGGTGTGGTTTGTCTGCCATGGGTATCAGGGCGGTGTCGCCCAGTTTGGTAGAATATGACACCCAAAGGTAAATCCGTTTTCCCGGCTCGAAGCGCGTCTCGCGCCGGTTCGGACGAGTCGAGGAAACGGGTTATCAGGGGACGCGAAAACTCAGGAAATCAGTCATGTCGCGGCGCAGTCGGGCGAACCGAGAGGAGAACCGAACCCCGACGAACCACTCAGAACCCGCGCATCGCGGCGGCCATGTCGGCGAAGGTGGCCGTGCGGCGAACGGACTGCTCGTGAGCGTCGGACACGTCGGTGTTATCTTTTACAACAATCATAGTAACTAATTGTATCGGATGGGTAATAAATCTACCCCCGGAGACGACGGACGTCGGGTACCGCGCGGACCACCGTCCGAACAATATCAAAGGATAAAGTGCTCTCCACCCCGAGGTAGTGGCATGGCTGGCGAGGATATCGACGACGTGGACAAGGCGATTCTGTACGCGCTCCAAGAGGACGCCCGGAACATGTCGTCCGGCGACATCGCGAAGCGAACGGGTACCTCGGACAGCACCGTCCGCAAGCGCATCCAGCGGCTCGAATCCGACGGCGTCGTCAAGGGCTACAGCGCGAGCGTCGACTATGGGAAGTCGGGCTATCCCCTCCGAATGCTGCTCTACTGCACCGCCTCGATTCCCAAGCGGGGCGAACTCGTCCCCGAGATTCTGGAGATGGACGGGGTCGTGGCCGTCCAAGAACTGGTCACCGGCGAACAGAACCTCCTCGTCACCGCCGTCGGCGAGACGGACGGCGACATCACGTCTATCGCGCAGGAACTCCTCGATATGGGACTCACCGTCGCCGACGAGGTGCTCGTCCGCACGCACGAGACGACGCCGTTCGGGAAGTTCGACGCCGAGAGACACGCCGAAAACGACTCCTGAGCGGGCGCGCGCACGATATCCTCGCGACGAACGGGTCGTTCACGAATCGAACGGAGCGTTCACGAATCGGTCACCGAGCCCGACGAGCGACCGCGGTCGCGGGTCGTCGCGGAAAGTCGCCCCCGTGTAAATCGTCGCCGACACTCGGTCGTCGAACGGGCGGATAGTACGACACGGGGGTCGAAAAGAGCGTTCTAAGCCGATTTTGCCTCTCCAGGGCCGGCTGTTCGAGTCGTCCCGCACTCGCAAAACCATAATGTTCTATAATGGCTAATTTGCGAACGATTTGTGAATGTAGGTAGATTTAATAGACAATCTGTTCTCGGATGGGTGTAAGGACGACCAGTATCGGACGCCGAACGCGTTTCGGTGACCGTTCTGGTCAACGACGAATCGAACGATGTCAGGACACAGCTCGAAACCGACGGTCGGAGCACTCCCGGACGCGGTGGCGGACTCGCCACTCGCGCCCGTCGCACTAACGAAGCTCGTGTGGGCGCTGTTCGCCGCGAGCGTCGCCGTGCTCTTCGCCCGAGTCCGACTCGGCGGCGCGTGGGAGGTTCCCGGCGTCGTCGCCGTCGACGGCCTGACCGTGCTGCTGTGGGTGGTCGTGACGTTCTTCAGCGGCATCGTCCACAGCTACTCGCGCCGCTACATGGCCGGCAGTCGCCACGAGACGAGCTTCTTCGCCACCGTGTTCGGCTTCACGGTCGCCGTGATGGGACTCGTCGCGGCCGACCACGTCGCGCTGTTCTGGCTGCTCTGGCTGACGATGGGACTGGCAATGGCGAAACTCATCGGCATCATCGACGGCTGGAATCAAGCGCAGGCCGCCGCGAGCGTCGCTCGCAGGTACTTCCTCACCAGTAGCGCGTTCCTCGGCGTCGCGCTCGCGGCCCTCTGGTGGGCGACCGGCGCGACGACGGTCTCCGGCATCGCCGCGAGCGCCGACGGGCTCGGCGGGCCGGTGTGGCTTCTCGCCTGTGTCGCGCTCGTCCTCGCGGCGATGATTCAGTCCGCGCTCGTCCCGTTCCACGGCTGGCTGCTCTCGTCGATGACCGCCCCGACGCCCGCCTCCGCGCTGATGCACGCCGGGTTCGTCAACGCGGGCGGCATCCTGCTGCTTCGGTTCGCCCCGGTCGTGACCCTCGACGCCACGCTCATGCTCGGCATCGTGGCCGTCGGCGCGACGAGCGCCCTGCTCGGAAAGCTGCTCAAGAACGTCCAGTCGGACGTCAAGAGCGAACTCGGCTGTTCGACCATCGGCCAGATGGGCTTCATGATTATGCAGGCCGGCCTCGGATTCTTCGGAGCCGCCATCACCCACCTCATCCTGCACGGATTCTACAAGGCGTACCACTTCCTCAGCGCGGGCGCGGCGGTCGAACACACCGCCCCGACGGACCACGGCGCCCACGAGACCGGTGTCGCGGGCGCGGTCGTCGTCCTGGCGACCGGGCTGGCCGGCGGCGCGCTGTTCGCGGCGCTCACCGGGAAGGGAACGCACCTCGACAGCGGGCTCCTGCTCGTGACGTTCGTCGTGCTCACCACGCTGCACGCGGCCCGCAACGTCGTCGCGCACGCCTCGCTTCCGACGACAGTCCGCTACGGCGCGGTCCCGCTCGTCTTCTTGCCGGCAATCACCGTCTACGCGCTCGCCTACGAGGCGGTTTCGAGCCTCCTGTCCGGCCTGCCGGTCGTCGAGGCACCGGCCGAACTGACCGCGCTCCACGCGCTCGTCGCCGGCGTCTTCCTCGTCGTCTACGCCGCGATAGAACTCGGCGTCCACGAGCGCAGCCACCGCCTCTACGTCGCGCTGTTGAACGCGAGCCAACCCGCCTCCAGCACCGTGCTGACCGCCACGGAGGACTACAATGAGTACTGAACACACCATCGAAGACAGCATCGACAAAGCGGCGACGACCGTCGGTTCGGTCTGGCCGATTCACTCGTTCGTGACGGCCAACCCGCTTTCGGGATTCGAAGACATGCCGTTCCACGAGGCCGTCACCCAGGCCGCTGACCTCGTCGGCGGTCGCGGCTACCCGACCCCCGAGACGTTCCGGGCGGCCCTCGACGATGGACAAATCGACCCCGACGCGCTCGCCTCGGAACTGGCCGAGCGCGGCTACGACGACGACCCCGAAACGCTGCTGGAGCGCATGGACGCCGGCGTCGAGTCGGAGCCCTCGGACGCCGAGACTGACGCCGACACCGCGCGGGTCGACCGCGTGCTGACGAAGTGGCTGTCGGCGTTCCTCGACGAGGGACAGGCCCACTGGCCGATGCCGAACCGCGAAGACGGGTTCTACAGCGCCTTCCGGTCGATGGCCGCGTACGACGGGCAGATTCCCGACGACGGAATCGTCGCCGACCTACCCGAGTCGCCGGTCGAAACCGTCGAGGCCGCGCTGGAGTCGTATCCCCAGAGCCAGTGGGTCCCGATATTCGAGGAGCAACTCGCCGCGCTCCCCGGCTGGACCGGCTTCATCAAGCAACGCGCCGCCGACGGCGGCGAGTGGCAGTCCACGCACCCGATTACGCTCGAAGGCTACCTCGCGGCACGTCTCGCGCTCCTCGACGCGTTCGGCGTCGATGTCGAGCCGTCGACCGGTCCCGAACGCGGCGAGGCCGATGCGACCGACGAACTCGCCGACGCGTTCCTGAGCGCGTGGGAGGCGAGTTACCGCGGCGAGGTCGTCGACCGCGTCGCCGCCGAGAGCGAGGCCCTCGACGACAGCGGCTCCGCCGGTCGCCCGGACGCGCAGTTGGTCTTCTGTATCGACACGCGCTCCGAGGTCATCCGCCGCCACATCGAGGACACCGGCGACTACGAGACCCACGGCTACGCCGGCTTCTTCGGCATCCCGATGGAGTACCAGGGCTACGACGCCGAGGTGGCGGTCGACGCCTGTCCCCCGATTCTCGACCCGCAGCACCACGTCTCCGAGGTCCCGACCGACACGGAGACGAAGGCGAGCCACGACCGCTGGTCGCGCTTCCGCGAGACCGCGGGCGAAGTCATCGAGTCGCTGAAGACCAACCCCGCTACCGCCTTCGGCTTCGTCGAGAGCGCCGGAAGCGGGTACGGACTGGCCCTCGCGGCCCGCACGCTCGTCCCCGGGCGCGTCTCCGACCTGCTGGGAACCGCCGACGACGCGGTCCCCGACAACCACGAGTTCTGCGACCAGGCCGTCCACCGGCAGCACTCCTACGTCGGCGACCTCCCGGTGGGGCTGACCGACGAGGAGAAAGTCGAGTACGCCGCGAACGCCTTCGGACTGATGGGCTGGGAGGAGTTCGGTCGCCTCGTCGTGTTCACCGGCCACGCCAGCGAGACGGCGAACAACCCGTTCGATTCGAGTCTGGACTGCGGTGCCTGCGCCGGCAACCCCGGCGGCCCGAACGCCCGCGTCCTCGCGGCAATCTGCAACGACGAGACCGTCAAAGCCGAACTCCGCGACCGCGGGTTCGACATCCCCGAGGACACGGTGTTCGTCGCCGGCGAGCACAACACGACGACCGACGAAATCGACCTGTTCGACGGCGACGTGCCCGAGAGCCACGCCGACGGCCTCGACCAGCTGCGCGCGGACCTCGCGGTCGCCCGGGAGAACGCGACCGCCGAGCGCGCCGAGTCGATGGGAGCCGACGGCTCCGCGGGCGTCAGGGAGACCGAGCGCCGCGCCGCCGACTGGGCCGAGACGCGTCCCGAGTGGGGACTGGCCGGCAACGCCGGCTTCGTCATCGGCCCCCGCGAACTGACGAGCGACCTCGACCTCGACGGCCGCGCGTTCCTCCACTCGTACAACCACTCGACGGACCCCGACGGCGACGCGCTCGAAGCGATTCTGACGGGCCCGATGGTCGTCACGCAGTGGATTAACGCCCAGTACTACTTCTCGACGGTCGACAACGCCGTCTACGGGAGCGGGTCGAAGGTGACCCAGAACCCCGTCGGCAACGTCGGCGTCTACCAGGGCAACGGCGGCGACCTGATGACCGGACTCCCGCTCCAGTCGCTGATGGCCGCTGACGACAGGCCGTACCACCAGCCGCTCCGCCTCTCGACGATTATCCACGCGCCGGTCGACCGCGTCTCTGACGTGCTGGCCGACCACGCGGAACTGACCGAACTGCTCGACAACGACTGGCTCTCGCTGACGGTCGTCGACCCGACGCAGGACCACCGCGCCTTCCACTACGAGGAGGAACTGACGTGGACGCCGGCGTCCGAACAGGTCGAAGCGCGCCCGGAACCAGAGACGCCGACCACGGCCGCCGTCGCGGACGACTGACCGTCCTCGCGGACAGGCGGCAGCGACCCCGGTGACCTCCACTTTTCTGACTCTCTGTCACCGCCCAGTACGACGCGGATAGCGACCTCGCGGCACGTCGCAACTCCGTTTCGGAGTTCTGTATCGTAGTAGTCGGTTTATCGCTCCGAGCGCCGTCCAGGCCGCGACCGCTCCCGGACGGCAGATTTCGCCACCTGGTTGCGGGTTCGTGGTGTTTACCCCCGCAACTCGCCCCCAATTCATGCAAGATAATGAACAGACCGAGCGAACAGATACCAAAGCATTACTTATCGCAGTTCGCAGGGGCCTGTATGGGCCTTCGCAAGCCGCCGTTGTACGACGTCCACGCGGACGCCGGGGCGACGTTTACCGAGTTCGGCGGATGGGACATGCCTGTGGAGTACGACTCCATCAAGGCCGAACACGTGGCCGTCCGAGAATCGGTCGGCATCTTCGACGTTTCGCACATGAGCGAACTCGAGGTGTCCGGCCCGGACGCGACCGCGCTGATGCAGCGCCTGACGACGAACGACGTGACGGCCCTCGAACCGGGTGATTCGCAGTACTCGGCCATCGTGAACGACGAGGGCGTCATCATCGACGACACCGTCGTCTACCGACTCCCCGACCGCGACGAGCGGGTCTACCTCTTCATCCCGAACGCCGGCCACGACGAGGAGATGTACGACCGCTGGACCTCGTTCCGCGACGACTGGGACCTCGACGCCACCGTCGAAGACGTGACCGAGGACTGGGCGATGTTCGCGGTACAGGGCCCGGACGCTCTCGATTCGGTCACCGACGCCGCGCCCGACGCCGCCCTCGGCGACCTCTCGAAGTTCCAAGCGACGTTCGCCGACGTGGCGGGCGTCGAGTGCTGGGTGGCCCGGACGGGCTACACCGGCGAAGACGGCTTCGAGGTCCTCTGTCCGTGGGACGACGCCGAGACCGTCTGGTCGGCGCTCGACGCGACCCCCTGCGGGCTCGGCTCCCGCGACACGCTCCGACTGGAGATGGGCTACCTGCTCTCGGGACAGGACTTCGACCCCGAGACTGAGCCCCGGACCCCCTACGAGGCCGGCATCGGCTTCGTCGTCAAGCTCGACACCGAGTTCGTGGGCCGCGACGCCCTCGAACAGCAGTCCGAGGCCGGTGTCGACGAGACGTTCGTCGGCTTCGCCCTCCTCGACCGCGGCGTTCCCCGACACGGCTACGACATCGCCGACGAGGACGGCGAGGTCATCGGCGTCGTGACGAGCGGGACGATGAGCCCGACGCTGTCGGAGCCCATCGGCCTCGGCTACGTCCCCGTCGAGTACGCCGACGACGAGACCGAGATTTCGGTGCTCGTCCGCGGCCGCGAGAAGCGCGCAGTAATCGTGACACCTCCCTTCATCAACTGACAATGTTCGAAATCCCTGACGACCGGAAGTACCTGGAATCGCACGAATGGACCACCACCGAGGGCGACGCCGTCAAAATCGGCATCTCCGACTTCGCGCAGGACGAACTGGGCGACGTCGTCTTCGTCGAACTCCCCGCCGAGGGCGACGAACTCGCCGCCGGCGAGGAGTTCGGCGTGGTCGAGAGCATCAAGGCCGTCTCGGACCTCTACGCCCCCATCTCGGGCACGGTCACGGCCGTCAACGAGGAGCTGTTCGACGCCCCGGAACTCCTCAACGACGACCCCTACGGCGACGGCTGGATGCTCGAAGTCGAACCGGCCGACGCGAGCGAGTTCGACGACCTCCTCTCTCCCGAGGAGTACCGCGAGCAGACGGAGTGAGATGACGGCTGGAAACGGACGGCGGGTCGGAAGCCCGTACGCCCCACACACCGACGCCGACGAGGAAGCGATGCTGAACGCCGTCGGCGTCGACAGCGCGGAAGCCCTCTTCGACATCCCCGATGAGGTCCGCTTCGACGGCGAGTTCGGCGTCCCCGGCACCGACGAACAGGAACTCAGGAACGCCATGGCCGACCTGTTCTCGCGCAACGAGGAGCTGACGGAGTTCCTCGGCCGCGGCCACCACGCTCACTACGTGCCGGCGCTGGTCGACGACCTCTCGCGGCGCTCGGAGTTCCTCACCTCGTACACGCAGTACCAGCCCGAAATCGCGCAGGGCTTCCTGCAGGTGCTGTTCGAGTACCAGTCGATGCTGGTCGAACTGACCGGGCTCCCGGTCGCCAACTGCTCGATGTACGACGCCGCGACGGCGCTCGCCGAGGCCGCGCTCCTCGCGAACCGCCTCCGCCGCGGCGCGAGCGGCCACCGCGTGCTCGTCCCCGAACACCTCCACGAGGGCCGTCTCGGCGTCTTGGAGAACTACCTCGACGGCGCGGAGATGGAAATCGGCGAGTACCCGATGGACGACGGCGCGGTCGACGTCGAGGCCCTCGCGGACCTCGTCGACGACGAGACCGTGATGGTCTACGCCGAGACCCCGACGGTCCGCGGCGTCATCGAGGAGCGACTCGCCGACATCGGCGACCTCGCCCACGACAACGACGCGCTGTTCTGTCTCGGAAGCGACCTCGTTGCGCTCGCCCTGCTCGAAGAGCCCGCGAGCGTCGGTGCCGACGTGGTCGTCGGCGAGGCCGGCGCGCTCGGCCTCGGAACGTCCTACGGCATGGGCCTCGGTATCTTCGCCACCCGCGAGGAGTACCTCCGGCAGGTCCCCGGCCGGCTCGTCGGCGTCTCCGAGGACAGCGCGGATATGCGGGCGTTCACGCTGACGCTCCAGACCCGCGAACAGCACATCCGCAAGGAGCGTGCGACCTCGAACATCTGTACGAATCAGGCGTGGGTCGCGCTCCGCACCGCCATGCACATGGCGTGGCTCGGCCCCGACCGCCTCGTCGACCTCGCCGAGCGGGCCGTCACCGACGCCCGCGACCTCGCGGCCCGGTTGGACGAGCTTTCGGGCGTCAAGGCCCCGCTCTACGACCGCCACCACTTCCGCGAGTTCGTCGTCCGGACGGACCAGCCCGCGCCCGCCATCACGAACGACCTCGCGGGCCGCGGCTTCGCGGTCCACGCCCTCGACGACCACCGCCTGCAGGTCTGTATCACCGACGCGAACGCCGACGCCGCGGACGGACTGGTCGCGGCCTTCGAGGAGGTCATCTGATGAACTTCGACCAAGCCCGATTCAGCCGCGACGACGAGTACGAACCGCTCCTGTCCGAGAAGGACAGCACGACCGTCGAGGTCGATTCCGAGGGCGTCCTCCCCGACGACCTGACCCGCGACGAACTGACGCTGCCGGCGCTGTCTGAGCCGCAACTGGCGCGCCACTACACGCGCCTGTCGCAGATGAACTACAGCGTCGAACTCGGACCGTACCCGCTGGGGTCGTGTACGATGAAGTACAACCCCTCGTTCACGGAGGACGTGGCCGCGGACCCCAACGCCGGGGTCCACCCCGACCGCTCCGACCGGACGATTCAGGGGACGCTCGGCCTCCTGCACGGCCTGCAGGAGTACCTCGCTGACATCGGCGGCATGGACGCCGTGACGCTCCAGCCCCCGGCGGGCGCAGCGGGCGAGTTCACGGGCATCCTCGTCGCCAAGGCGTACCACGAGTCGCGCGACGACGACCGCTCGGAGATTATCATCCCCTCGTCGGCCCACGGGACGAACTTCGCGTCGGCCGCGATGGCCGGCTACGACGTGGTCGAACTCCCGTCCGACGACGACGGCCGCGTCGACATGGAGGCGCTCGACGCCGCCATCTCCGAGGAGACGGCCGCGCTCATGCTCACGAACCCCAACACGCTCGGGCTGTTCGAGCGCGACATCGTCGACATCGCCGAGATGGTCCACGACGCGGGCGGCCTGCTGTACTACGACGGCGCGAACCTCAACGCGCTGCTCGGCCGCGCCCGCCCCGGCGACATGGGCTTCGACATCATGCACTACAACGTCCACAAGACGTTCGCCACGCCCCACGGCGGCGGCGGCCCCGGTGCGGGCCCGGTCGGCGTGGTCGAAGAGCTCGCGGAGTTCCTCCCGAGTCCGATGGTCCGCGAGACGGCCGCCGGCTACGAGCAGTACGAACCCGAGTCGTCTATCGGCAAGGTCCACGGCTTCGCCGGCAACTGGCTCGTCCTCGTGAAGGCGTACGCCTACATCGCCCGCCTCGGCGACGCGGGCCTCGCGGACGCCAGCGCCAAGGCCGTCCTCAACGCCAACTACCTCGCCTCGCAGATAGACCTCGAAGTCCCGTACGGACCGTTCCACCACGAGTTCGCGGCGACCTCGGGCGACCGCGACGCCGCCGACGTGGCGAAGCGCATGCTCGACTACGGCGTCCACCCGCCGACGACGAAGTGGCCCGAACTCGTCTCACAGGCGATGCTCACGGAGCCGACGGAAGTCGAGGACAAGGCGTCGCTCGACGACCTCGCACACGCCTTCAACGCGGCGTACGCCGACTCCGACGAGGCGCTCGAAACCGCGCCCACGAAGACCAGCGCCCGCCGCATCGACCAGGTGTCCGCCGCGCGGAACCCGCGGCTCTCGTGGCAGGCGCTCGGCGACGGCGAATAACGAGAAAACCCTTTTTCGCGGCTTACGCTTCCGCTTTCGCGTACGTCTCGATGTCGTCCGTGATGTGGATGTAGCCGTAGTCGCACTCCGTGCAGTGCCACTTCGTCTTCGTGCCGAGGTGAATCTCCATGCTGGCGGCGAGGTAGAACGTGTCGTTGCCGCAAGCCGGGCATTCGCGCTGGATTTCGAGGTCGCTCATGGGGTCGAATCCGTGGTAGTCGTTGTTGAAGATATTGGTTCGCGGGCGGGAGCGAACCACGATAAACCAATTACGACGATATGAAATCCGTCTCGGCGGCCGAATGCCCGCAATGGCGAGCGCCGGCTCCAGCCTCCGCTGAAACCGTCCCGGCGACGGTAACTATCTGATATGATAATTTGGTACACAGAGCTTTACCCGGTCAGTCGCAGGTCGAGTACAGATGAGTCGGACAATTCTGTGCGTCGATAACGCCGACCGAGTCTCCTCGGTCGCCGCCGCAATCGATGCCGAAGAGACGTTCGAGGCAGTCGAAGCGACGACCGTCGAAGCCGCCCGCACGGCGCTCGACGAGCGCGCTGTCGTCTGCGTCGTGACCGGATACGAACTCGACGACGGGAACGGGCTCGAAATCGCCCGCGCAATCCGTGAAACCGCGCCGCAAACGCCCTGCGTGTTGTTCACCGACGTGTCGCCCGGAGCGATAGACACCGCCTCCTTCGAGGAGGTGCTCTTGGAGTACATCAACCGCGACCTGCCGGACGCGCGCGACCGACTGACGTACGTCGTCGACGACGTTATCAATCACAGCGCGCAGGTGGGCTTCCTCAAGCCCGACGACGAAGAAGAGCGCCTCGACGCGCTCGCGTCCTACGACATCGACGAACTGCCCATCGAAGAGAGCTTCGACAGACTCACCGACCTGATAGCGAGCCACTTCGGGACGGCCATCGCGTTCATCGGCCTCGTCGAGGCGGAGGCGGAGGACATCGTCGCGTGCCACGGCGGCGACTGGGACCGACTGACCCGCGAAGACACCATCTGTACCCACAGCATGCTCCAGGAGGACGTGATGGTCGTCGAAGACATCCGCGAGGACAAGCGGTTCAGCGAGAACCCCCATCTCTCGAACCTCGGCATCCGCTCGTACGCCGGCGCGAACATGACCACGCCGGACGGGCACGTCATCGGCCAAGTGTGTGTCATCGACGACGTCGTCCGGACCTACGACGCCGAGGAGCGCCGCGAACTCCAGCAGTTCGCCGAGACCGCGATGGAAGTTCTCGAACTGCGGCAGTCCGTTCTCGAATCCCGCGCCGCGCCGGCGGAGGTCGGCCAATGAGCCTCTCGACCGCGGAGCCGTTCAGCGCTGGCGACATCGCGCCGGACGGAATCGACAGCGGGACGAGCATCCTCCTCGTCGGGGACGACTCGGACGCGCTCGAATCGGTGTTCTATCGACTTGTCGCCGCGGAAGAAGACGAGCGAAGCGTCGTCTTGGCGACCGACGACGGCGGGCGTTCGGTCCGCCGCGCGCTCGACCGACAAGTGCGGGGTGCCCGTTCGCGCTCGTCTGTTCTCGCCGCCACCGGAGCGACCGGCGAGGGCGTCGAACCGATAAGTGACCTCGCCGACCTCACGAAACTCGGGATGAGCTACTCGATGCTCCTCTCGGAGTCCCAACAGGAGACCGCCCGGTTCCGGTCGGGAATCTTCCTCTGTTCGTCCATCTGCGAGGCCGTCGACGACGTGCGCTCGGTCTACCGGCTGTTGAACTCGAACTTCCTGTCCGAACTCCGCCGCGGCGAGGGCATCGGCGTCTGCGCGCTCGATACGAGCAGCGACATCGGCGCGAGCGTCCAGAGCGTCGTCGCCGGGATGAAGACTTCGTTCGGCGTCTGCATCGAGGTCGAAGCGACCGGCCGACGGGAGGCGACGCTCACCGTCTCGGGACTCGCCGGCGTCGACGAGACGCTCACCGTCTCGATATAGGCGGTCGACGAGCGAGTGCGACGGGGACCCTGTCGGCCTCGCGCACCTATCCGTGAAGTGTTATTTCCTTCCGGACACAAGCGACCGACGTGTCCATCACCGCTATCGAGCGACCCCGCGTACTGCTGTTTTCCCTCCTCGCCGTCGTCTTAGGCGGCCTGACCGTTCGGGCCACCGTCGGCGGCCACGACCCCG
The DNA here is from genome assembly GCF_001190965.1 of Haloferax gibbonsii. Classification (NCBI taxonomy): domain Archaea; kingdom Methanobacteriati; phylum Methanobacteriota; class Halobacteria; order Halobacteriales; family Haloferacaceae; genus Haloferax; species Haloferax gibbonsii. The sequence continues at coordinate 2,362,415 of NZ_CP011947.1, read as the reverse complement.
TGCAAGCGCTGCTCCTCGCCTCGCTGACAGGGTACGCGGTGACGGGGCTGTTGTTCCACCGGGTTCCGAACGTCGAGCGCCTCGCCGCGGTCCCGCTCGGCGTCATCGGCGTCGCCGCCTACGCGGTCGGCGCGCCGACGGACCTCCCGGTGCTGTTGGTTCTTCTCGGCGTCGGGGGAGCGGTCGACCTCCTGTGGGACCCGACCGGGAACGTCCAAGGGAGCCAGTCGGACTGAGCGCGGGCGAGGAGACAGGTTGAATATCGTGACACTCGGTGAACATGATGTGCCGCTAGCAATCGAGACCGAGTCGCTCCGGAAGGAGTACGGCGACACCGTCGCAGTCACAGGGCTGTCTCTCCGAGTGGAGTCGGGGAGCGTCTACGGATTCCTCGGTCCGAACGGTGCGGGGAAGACGACGACGATGCGCATGCTCACGACGCTGACGGCGCCGACGAGCGGTCGCGCGCGCGTCGCCGGGGCGTCCATCGAGGACAGGGCGTCGGTGACGAGTCGAATCGGGTTTCTGCCGGACGTTCCGCCGCTGTACGACGAACTCACCGCGCGCGAGCAGTTGCGGTACGCGGGCGGCATCCGCGACCTGCCCGCCGAGACGATTCGCGAACGGGTTTCGGCGCTTCTCGACCGATTCGACCTGTCCGACGACGCCGACCGCCGCCTCGGAGAGTACTCCCGCGGGATGCGAAAGCGCGTCGGACTCATTCAGATACTCTTGCACGACCCCGACGTCGTGTTTCTCGACGAGCCGACGTCCGGACTGGACCCGCGGTCGGCGCGGACGATGCGCCGCGTCATCGAAGACCTGGCCGACGACGAGACCACCGTGTTCCTCTCGTCGCACCTGCTCACCGTCGTCGAGGCGCTCGCGGACCGAGTCGGCGTCATTCAGGACGGACGGCTCGTCACCGAGGGACCGCTGGACGCGGTGAAACGCGAAGCGCAGCGCGACGGGGAGTCCGAAGGGCTCGAAGCCGCCTTCCTGGAGATGACCGAGGGCCGGAGCGAGTGACCGATGGAGACGATGGTTCGGCAGGTCGGACACGTCGTTCGCGTCCGCGCCCTCCGCGGGGTCCGACGAGCGCGCGACCGCCCGATGGTGTCTGTGCTCTATCTCGCCGCGGTCTCGTTCGCACTCCTCGCGGTCGTCGGCCGGCTCCCGGTCTCCGGCTACGAGGCGGTCTGGAGCGACCCGGGTGCGTACGCCGCCGGCGTCGCCGTTGCGGATGGGAGGGGTGTCGGCGCGCTCGGCACCGCGCGCGGGCTGTCGGGACTGTTAGCAGTCGCGACCTGCTACGGTGTGCTCGTGAGAACGGCCCAACGAGAGGACGACGAACGGACTGACCACCGGCGTCTCGCGCTCTCCCCGACGGCGTTTTTCACCGCGGAGCTCCTCGACCAGCTCGCGTTCGCCGGCCGGCTCGTCGGCGTCGTGGGCGTCGCCGGTGGCGTCGCGTTCGCCGCCGGGGCGGCGTCACCGACGACGGCCGTGACTACGCTCGTAGCCGTCGCGGCGCTGGTCGCGACGGCCGTCGCGGTGACGTTCCCGGTCGCGCTGGGAGTCCGATCGGCGTTCCGTCACTATCCGCGAGTGCGACGGCACCGGCTCCTCCTCGGCGCGCTCTTGGTCTCGGTCGTGGGCTTCGCGTTCGTTCGAACCCGGTCGTCCTTCGCGCTCCTGAGCGGGCTCCCGGTCGGTTGGTACGCCGACCTCGCGCTCGTCGGCGCGGGCGTCGGTGCCTCGGGCGGCCGCGCCGTCGCCGCCCTCGTCGGGACGCCGGTCGCGTGGTGGCTCGGAATCGCCACGGCGCGCCGGATAACTGACTATCAACGGGCGGACGCTGGAAAGGCAGGGGAAACGCGGGGAGACCCGGCAATTGTAACCCGGCTTCGGGTCGCCGGCGGCCGCCTCGTCTCCCGCGTCGCCTCGCGGCCGACGGCCGCCGTCGCCCGCGTCGTGTGGCTCCGACTGTGGCGCGAACCGCGCGCACTACTGTTCAGCGGACTCGTCGTCGGTGCCACCGCGGGGGTGGGTCTCGTGGTCGTCGAGACGCTCCCGACCGCACTTCCGGCCGTCGTCGCGACGTACGTCGCGGTCGCGACGGGCGCGGGAGTGACGCTCGACCCGCTCGGCACCGAAGGCGCCGCGCTCCCGCTCACGCTCACGGCACCCCACGGGCGCGAACGAGTCGTGACGGGCTACGCGCTGTCGGCGGCCATTCCGGGGACCGCGCTGTCGGCGGCGGCCGGACTCGGAACCGCGCTCGCGATTGGCGCTTCCCCGGCGGCCTGCGCCGGCGCGGCGCTCGTCGGCTCGATACTGGGTGCGATAGCTCCCGTCGTGTCGCTCGCGGCCGGTCTTCGGCTTTCGCCGACGGACGCGGCGACCGGCTCGCGGGGCGTCGGACTCCCCCCGCTCGGGGCGCTCTCGGCGTTCTCCGTGGTCGTCGCGCTCATCGGGATGCCGGCTATCGCCGCGACCGCCGCCATCGAGAGCGGTTCGATGTCTCTCTCGACGGCCATGACGGTCGCCGTCGCCGCGACGGCGCTTCTCGGACTCGGCGCGGGCTGGTACGCGTTCCGGGACGCGGTCGGGCGACTCGACCGGTACGAACCATGAGCAGCCTCGAAACCGCCGAGCCGACGGACGGAGCGAAAAACGCGAGCGACGTTACAGGTCGGAGGACTCGATACTCCCCAGTTCGGGCGTCGCGTCCTCTCCGGCGCGCGCCTGCAACTTACCGACGGCGACGGAGACGACGTAGATGCCGACCGCGAAGAGGACGATGACGCCCCCTGCGGTGGCCTCGCCGTAGTAGGACGCGCCGATGCCGAGGAGCACGGCGAGTTCGGCGAGAACGACGGAGACCAGAAGCGACTCGGAGAAGCTACGGGAGACCTGCGCCGCGCCCGCGACGGGGACGACGAGCATGGCGGCGACGAGGATGACGCCCATAATCTGCATCGCGCCGACGACGACCAGCGCGGTCAGCATGACCATCACGCGGTTGTACCACGTCACCGAGATGCCCGAGACGGCGGCGGCCGTCTCGTCGAACGTCACGTAGAGCAGTTGGTTGCGCGTGAGCGCGACGGTGCCGACGATGACGGCGAACAGCACGAGCAGGATGGCGGCGTTCTCCGCCGAGACGGTCGAGAGGTTGCCGAAGAGGTACTGGTTGATGCCGACCGCGAGGCCGCCCGCGTTGAGGCTGATGAGGACCGTGCCCAGCGCGAACCCGGTCGAGAGCACGATCGCCATCGACACGTCGTTGTAGGCGTCGGTCGCCTCGGAGATGAGTTCGATGAGGAGCGCCGCGATGACGGCGACGACGACGGCCGTCAGGTACGGCGAGACACCGAGGCTGAACACGCCGTTGAGAAAGAGCCCGATGGCGACCCCGGCGAAGGCGGTGTGGGCGAGCGCGTCGCCGATGAGCGCGAGCTGGCGGTGGACGAGGAACGTCCCGATGAGCGGAGCCATCACGCCGATACAGAGGCCGACGAGGATGGCGCGGTGCATGAACGCGTAGTCGAGGAAGCTGAGGCCGGTCGCGTCGCCGACGGCGAAAAGCAGGTCGGACCACAGCGCGAGGACCCAGTAGAGTGGCGCGAGGACGGCGTCCAACGGCCCCGCCTGCAACGCGGCGAACAGTTCGACGGGTATCACGCGCGACCACCGCCCGAACCGCCCGCGAACGAGGCCGCCGTCCCGAACGCCCGCGCGAGCGCGTCGCTCTCGACGAACTCGTCGGTCGGACCGTCGAAGTAGACCTCGCGGTTGAGACAGACGACGCGCCGGGCGTGGTCGGTGACCGCGCCGAGGTCGTGTTCGATGAGGAGAATCGTGATGCCCTCCTCGTTGAGCGCTTCGAGCAGGTCGTAGAAGGCGTCGACCGACTCGGCGTCGACGCCGACGGTCGGTTCGTCCAAGACGAGCAGGTCCGCCTCGCCGGCGAGCGCGCGGGCGATGAAGGCGCGCTGGCGCTGGCCGCCGGAGAGCTTCGTCACCCGACGGTTCGCGAAGTCGGACATCCCGACCGTGGCGAGCGCCTCGTCGACGATGCGGTGGTCCTCCGCGGAGAGTCGACCGAAGCCGACGTGGGGGAACCGCCCCATCTTCACGACCTCGCGGACCGTGATGGGCATCTCCTTGGAGGCGCTGGCGTGCTGGGCGACGTAGCCGATTCGCGCGCCGTCGTCGAAGGCGTGCGAGGGCTCGCCGAACAGCCGCGCGGTCCCCTCGTCGGGCCGGAGCAGGCCCAGGATGAGCTTCATCAGCGTCGATTTCCCGGAGCCGTTCGGCCCGACGATGGCGACGTACTCGCCGGGGTCGATGCGGAGCGAGATGTCCTCCACGACGGGCGTCGCGGTGTACCCGAACTCGACGTCCGCGAGTTCGACGAGCGGGCCGGACGAGCCGCGGCCGTCGTCGGCGGCGTCGTCGGCGACGCCGGTGTCGGCGGACTCAGCGGTTTCCGCGGACTCGCCGTTCCGGAGGGCGCTCATTCGAAGTTCCTCCACGCGTCGGCCCAGCCGTCGGGGCCGACCTCTTCGGGCGACTTGTTGCCGAGGACGACCTCGAACGTGGGCATGTTGATGTTGTACGCGATTTCCTCGTATCCCCAGTCGTTTTCGACCCAGTCCTCGCGGACGCCCGCGTAGGGGGTGACGGGGAAGTACGCCTCGACGGGCGTCTCGGCGATGAGCTGTTTCGCGGGGCGGCGCGTCTCGAAGACGCCCGCGCCGATGTACTTGATGTCGTTTTCCTCGATGACGCGCTTCGCCTCGGTGATGTCCGAGGGCTTCACGTCGCCGCTGGCGGCGAGGTTGACGACGAGCGGGCGCATCTCGACGCCGTAGCGGACGCCGATGTACTGGAAGGCGTTGTGGGCCGCCAACTGGACGACCTTGCGCGACGCCCGGTCGAAGATGTCCTGGTAGTCGCGGTCGATGCGGTCGAGCACGTCGGCCTTGTACGCGTCGGCGTTGTCGCGGAAGGTCTCTTCGTACTCGGGGGCGAGTTCGACCAGCCCCTCGGTGATGTTGTCGACGGCGGTCTTGGCGCGCCGCGGGTCGAGCCAGAAGTGGGGGTCCTTCCCGCGGCCCTCGCCGACGCCCTCCTCGTCGCGGTCGAGGCTCGCGGCGAGTTCCACGAGTTCGACGCCCTCGCGGACGTTGATGAGCTGGGTGTCCACGTCGTCGTCCTTCAGCGTCTGGATGGCGCGGTCGGCCCACGGCTGGAAGTCTTCCCCGACGTGGACGAACGCGTCGGCCTCGATGATGTCGCGCGTGACGCTCGCGTCCGGCTCCCAGCCGTGACCGTGGAGGCCGGTCGGAATGAGGTTCTTGAGCGTCACCGGCGTGTCGGCCGCGACCTTGCGCGCGAAGTCGTAGAAACTGAAGAACGACGCGACGACGACGAATTCGTCTTCCGACTCGGACCCGCCGGAGGCGTCGTTCGAGCCGGTGTTCGAGCCATCGCTTCCGCTTCCCGCTCCGCCACCGCCGAGACAGCCGGCGAGGCCGGCCGTCAGCAGACCGGAACCGGCCGCGACGACCGACCGCCGAGAGAGTTTGGGGTCGGCCGAATCTGCGTTAGTGTTCATCACTATGTGAGATAGATGCAGGCCACCATATAGATTTGTTGCTCTAAGGTTGAATTTTGACGCGTCTAATTCATCTGGTGGCGAACCGCAACGGCTCGCGGGACACCGACGACGCGACGGTCGAGACGCGGCGGTCGGGCCCATCGGCGTGCAAATCTCTTTGAGTCGGCGCGCCCAACGGCGGGGCATGGGAATCGAACTCTACGCGCTCGACGGCTGTCCGTACTGCGAGAAGGTCCACGACGCGCTGTCCGAGGCGGGCGTCGACTACGAGACGCAGTGGGTCGACGCGCTCCACTCGGACCGAAACGAGGTCAAGCGCGTGAGCGGCCAGCGCGGCGTCCCCGTTCTCGTTGACGGCGACCGCGGCGTGACGATGTCCGAGAGCGAGAACATCCTCCGGTTCGTCGACCAGACGCTGGCATGAAGATATACACCGGCCGCGGCGACGAGGGGATGACCGACCTGCGGGACATGACCCGCGTGTCGAAGACGAGCCACCGCATCGAGGCCTACGGGACGGTCGACGAGGTGAACGCCCTCGTCGGGACCGTCCGCCCGACCGGCCACGACGACGTGGACGACGTGTTAGAGGCCGTCCAGAACCACCTCCACATCGTGCAGGCCGACCTCGCGAACCCCGACCCCGACGAGGACGACCCGCAGATAGCCGCCGACCACGTCGACGAACTCGAAGCGTGGATAGACGAGGCCGACGAGGAACTCGACCCGCTCACGTCGTTTATCCTCCCCGGCGGGAGCGAGACGGGAGCCAAGCTTCACCACGCCCGCGCGGTGTCGCGGCGGGCCGAGCGCCGCGTCGTCTCGCTCGCGGCCGAAGAACCGGTCAACGAGGAAGTCGTCGCGTACCTCAACCGCCTCTCCGACGCGCTGTTCGTCTTCGCGCGACTGGTCAACAAGCGCGACGGCGTGCCCGAGGAGTCGCCGACGTACTGAGTCCGAGCGCCCGCTTCACCCGCCGGAGTCGGCGCGGTCGCTCACGAGGATAATGGGACCAGGACGGACGAATCGTGCCCACGGTATCGCCGTCCCGGAAAGGGGCCAGACGCTAACTGGAACCGACCACGAAGCGTGGCCTGCGTTCCCAGTTTTAGGTATGCCTAAGAATCACTAAAGTGTATCGCTCTTTCCCAGACAAATGACTCTCGGTAACACGTGACATAATCGTTTTCTCGTCGCCGTGGCTATCCAGAGGTATGAACCGACACTTCACCGACGCGCGGTACTACTTCCGACGGGGATTCGAGCACCTGTACGTCGGTCTGGACGAGGAGACGGCACCGCTCCGTCGCCGCCTCATGGCGGCGCTCGGGCGCGAGGTTGAGGACGAGGAGGAGTCCGAGCCGCAGACGCGACGGGAGCGCGTCGAGTACGGCGCGCGCCGGGCGGCGACGCGGAGTCGACGTGCCGCCGGGCGGGTTCGCCGTCGCGTGCAGCGACCCGAGTAGGCTCGTTTGTGCCCTCGAATCGGGGCACAACGTAAGTCTTAATTGGCGGCGCGGAAAATCGAAATCGTAGTCGGGTTGGTGGTCTAGCCAGGTTATGACGGCTCCTTCACACGGAGCAGGCCGGCGGTTCGAATCCGCCCCAACCCATTTTCTGATTCCTCGCAACGACGAGCGACAGCGAGGAGTCCGTGGAATCGAAAATCGTCACGGCGGATTCGAAGCAGGGAGCGAACGAAGTGAGCGACCGAGGTTCGAATCCGCTCCAATCCATACCACACAACAACGAGCGACAGCGAGGGGTCCGCGGTGCTAAATCGGACACTAGCAGTCAAACACCGAAAACAGAAACGCCGCCCGCCGAGCGCCTACGCGATGTCGTCGAGCGAGACGGCGCTTCCGCGGTCGACCGTTATCCACGATGTCGTCAGCTCATCCGACTTCGGGGAAAAAACCGTCAGTTCGGTCGGGTTCTCCGGGTCGTCGTAGATGCATTCGAGGTCGAACACCGGCGCGTCAGCCAACTCGTCGGAACTGTGTGGTGCGGCCGTGCTCATCAGATGGATACGTCCGTCTTGCAACTCGCACACAGCGCGTCAGCGACCGCCTCCTTCGGGACGGACGTCCCGCATCGAGGGCACCGCGAACGGGTGCGCGAGTACTCCGTGTACGGTGCAATCCGCGAATTCTCGTTGGATTCGCTCATACACGACCAAATAGGACACGAGTACAAGAAGTTTTGGATATTACGAGTGTAATTACCCAAATTCGAACTCGTATGTAACGACAATTCTGATTGTATTACCTACTCCTCAACGTCGAGAGGGGAATCGGTACCCGGGTGGGAAGTCGGGTGTGGCTACTCGAACGACACGCGGAACAGCCAGCGATTCGACACCGTTCCGTTTTCGAAACGCTCAGCCGACCCCGTCTCTCAAACTGTCAAGAACTTCGAATAAACGAGAAGCTACCACGTTAGCTTCGGCGACCGACTCGCTTTTCTGACAGTTAAATCGTAGCGTCTCGCGTGAAACATCGTGTTTCGCGAACTGTTGCAGAAAAACTAGTCAACAAGCCCCCAGTATCGAAATCAGAGACAGACTAACCGCCTATACCATCAGGTAAGTTGACAGCCGTCACGCGAAACTATTGAAACTATCTCGTCAGCTTTTGCCCGCGGCGTCGGTAGATTGTCATCGCAGACACATGAGCACACGAACACGTATCGCCGGCGTTCTCGTCGTCGTCGCCCTCGTCGCGGCGGCGGCGACGGGGACCGGTTTGGCGGCGTCCGACGGCGTACAGTCGGTCGCCCAGCCGAACGCGCCGGCGGTCGACACACGGCAGGCACAGGTACAGCAACAGACACAGACGCAGATGCAGGCGGAGTACTGCACGTATCCGAACAACGCGACCTACGACTCGTTCGCGGTGAGCAACCTCTCCGCGCCGTCCGGCGTCGAAGCCGGTGAGCCGGTGACGGTGTCGGCGGACATCACCAACCCGAACGACGTGCCGATGATTCAGTGCGTCGAGTTCCGGCTCGAGGGCGACGTGGTCGTCCGAACCGGCTGGGCGCTGAACCCGAACGAGACGGAGACCATCGCGTTCGAGGTCAACACGACGGGCCTCGAAGACGGGACGTACATCCACGGCATCGAGACGCGCGACTTCGGCGAACTGACGACGCTCACCGTGGGCGAACAACCCGAGCCCGAACCCGAGGAGCCGACCGCGTCGCTCCAGTTCGACGACCAGGAGTCCGACGGGAGTAGCGTGACCGTCGCGAGCGCGAACCTCTCTGACGGCGGCTACATCGCTATCCTCGACGAGAACGGCTCGGTCGTCGGTGCGACCGACTACCTCGAACCCGGCGAGCAGGAGAACGTCTCCGTGCCGCTCCTCGAATCGCTCAACGAGAGTGCCACGCTGACTGCACAGGCGCACCTCGATACCAACGACAACCAGACGCTCGACTTCCTCACGTCTAACGGGACCGAGGACGGCCCGTACACGGTCAACGGGACGCCCGTCACCGACGACGCTGAAGTGACCGTCGGCGAGGAGCCGACGCCGGAAGAGCCGACCGCGTCGCTCCAGTTCGACGACCAGGAGTCCGACGGAAGTAGCGTGACCGTCGCGAGCGCGAACCTCTCGGACGGCGGCTACATCGCCGTCATCGATGAGAACGGTTCGGTCATCGGCGCGACCGACTACCTCGAACCCGGCGAGCAGGAGAACGTCTCCGTGCCGCTCCTCGAACCGCTCAACGAGAGCGCGACCCTGACCGCGCAGGCGCACCTCGATACCAACGACAACCAGACGCTCGACTTCCTCACGTCTAACGGGACCGAGGACGGCCCGTACACGGTCAACGGGACGCCCGTCACCGACGACGCTGACGTGACCGTCGGCGAGGAGCCGACCACCGAAGAACCGACGACCGAAGAGCCAACGACTGAGGAACCGACCACCGAAGAGCCAACTACGGAAGAGCCAACGACTGAGGAACCGACCACCGACGAACCGACCGAAGAACCGACAGCGACCGTCGAGTTCGAAGACCAGAACTCCGACGGGGCCACCGTGACCGTCGCGAGCGCGACCCTCTCTGAGGGCGGCTTCGTCGTGATTCACAACGAGAGCGGCGACGTCGTCGGGATATCGAACTACATCGAAGAGAGCGACAGTAACATCCGAATCTTCCTCACCGAGTCGCTGAGCGAGAGCGCCACCCTGACCGCCATGGCGCATCTGGATACGAACAACAACCAACAGCTCGATTTCCTCTCGTCCGACGGCGCTGAGGACGGCCCGTACACGATAGACGGGTCGCCCATCACCGACGACGCGGAGATAACCGTCGGTGGCGAGCCGACGACTGAGGAACCAACGACCGAGGAGCCAACTACGGAAGAACCGACGACCGAAGAACCGACGACTGAAGAACCGACGACTGAAGAACCGACGACCGAGGAACCAACGACTGAAGAACCGACCAACGAGACGGAGACTCCGCCGCCGACCGAGACGCCCATCGACAACGGAACGGAGAACTGAGACGACGACCGCCGGCCGACCCGGTCCCACCGCCGAGTCGGCTCGAACTATTTTTCACGACGACCGCCGACCGACCGGCCGCAGTCACCGACCGAGCGCCGCGAGCAGACCGTCGGGAACGGTGAGGAAGCCGAACCAGACCAACAGGACCACGAGCGCAGTGTAACCGATAGAGATGGCGAAGTCCTTGGCGAATCGTCGGGTCGTGTACGGATGCGATTCGGCGGACACCGCGTCGACAGCGCCCTTGTGGAGCAGGACGAAGCCGACCACGTTCGTCAGCCAGTAGCCGGCGACGACGCCCGGGAGGAACCAGCTTCTGGAGATGAGACTCACCGCGACGCCGAACGCGTAGGCCAGCGGGAGGTTGACCACGAGGTCGTTCCACCACGAAAGCGGGGACAGAACGAACCCGATAGCCGCCAAGATTCCGCCTTTCACGCGCCGGCGTTCCATCCAACTAGATGAACGGCCAGCGACAATAGTATTGTGAGCATCCGGCGCGCGGTTCCCGCGAGCGGGTGCGAGCCGCGGGGTCAGTCTGCCGTCCCGCTTTCGTCGCCGACGAGCGTGTCGACGAGCGCCGTGAGGTCGGAGACAGAGAGGTCGGGCTCCGGTCCGAACGGTTCCCACGGCGAGTCCTTCCGGTCGACCCAGACGCCCTGCATCCCGGCGTGTTGGGCCCCCATCACGTCGAACCAGCCGGCGGTCGCGTGGGCGATTTCGTCGATGGGCGTCCCGGTGCGGGCGGCCGCGTGGCGGTAGAGTTCCGCGTCGGGTTTGAACACCCCGACCTCGTCGGCGCTGACGACCCCGTCGAGGAGGTCGCGGATGTCGGCGTGGTCGACCATCGAGTCGAGCATCTCCGGGTTCCCGTTCGAGACGACGTAGCAGTCGTAGCCGGCGTCGCGGAGGCGGCCGACCGCGTCGCGCACGTCGTCGAACACGTCGAGTTCGTGGTAGACCGAGAGAATCTCGTCGCGCTCGGTCGCCGAGACCGACGCGCCGTGGGCCTCCAGCGCGTACTGGAGCGCCGCGCGGTTGACCTCGTAGAAGGGCTCGTACTCGTCGATGTGGTTGCCGACGAAGGTGTATTCGAGCGACCGCGACCGCCAGAGCTTCGAGACGGGTTCGGGGTCGTCGACGCGCTCGGCGAGCGCCTTCTCGGCGGCGTCGACGTCCACGAGGGTGCTGTACGAGTCGAACGTGACCGTCGAGACGCGGTCCGGGTCGAACGACATGCGCGACCCTACGTCGACGCGGGTGTTAACGATGCGGCGGTCGTGCGAACCCGGCGGGAAAAAAGACCGAAGAATGGGGTTGGCGCTCCTGACGAGCGCGGCGGGAGGGAAGCGGCCTACTCAGTCGTCCTCCCAGAGGGTCACGAGGACGACCATGTCCTGCATGTCGAAGGCGTTGCTCCGCGTGTTCGTCGTGCCGAGTTCGAACAGGAAGATGGCCTGGTTGCTGTCGAGCGCCATCGTCTTCCCGTCGTCGCTGATGTAGGGGGCGACGAACTCGGCGGCGTCGTCCTGTCCGTTGTAGCCCTTTATCTCCGGGACCGGGTCGCCGTCGCGGAGGACCGCGACCTGTCGGTGGTCGACCGACGAGTCGGCTGTGACGTAGCCGTCGGCGGCGGCGACGATGGAGAGGGCGTCGCCGGCGTCGCCCGCCACGCTGAACGAGTGCGACGCGCCGTCGTTCACGTTGTCCCAGTCGGCCGGGGTGTGCGACGCGCCGTCGACGACGAAGGTGACGGAGACGGGCACGTCGTACCACCCGTTCTTGATGGCGCTGCCGAGCAGTTCGAACTCGCCAGTGAAGTCGTCGGAGGGGACGACCTCGCCGTCGTCGATGGTGAAGTCATCTTCGGGCTCCGGCGTCGGGGTCGGCGTGGGTGTTGGCGTTGGTGACGGCGTCGGCGTTGGAGTTGGCGTCGGGGTCGGGGTCGGCGTCGAGGTGACGACGTTTCTGACCTCGTAGGTCTCGCCCATCCCGCGGACTTCCAGCGGGAAGGTGACGGTCGCGCCGGGGCCGGACGCCCCGTCGAGGGTGACGGTGACCGTGTCGTGTTCGATTTCGGTCACGCCGTCGGGCGCGGTGTACGTGAAGCTCGCGCGGCCCGACTCGTCGGTGACGGCGGTCGCCCCGTCGGTGGGGGCGACGGTGCCGCCGAGCGAGGTCGGCGATGCGACGGTCAGCGTCGCGCCCGCGGCGGGCGCGCCGTACCGGTCGAACGCGCGGACGACGAGCGTCTCGCGGCCGCCGGAGGGGACCGCGGCGTCCTCGCCTTCGACCGCGATGGCGTAGGCGGCGGGGTCGGGTTCGACGGCCTCGCCGACGCCGAGGCGAGCGACGCGGAAGTCGTAGCGGACGCCCGCGTCGAGTTCGATAGTGACGACCGCGTGGTCGCCGCTGGAGACGTAGGAGACGACCCGCGCGTGGGGCTCCTCGGCCATGAGGTCGACCCACGCGTCCTCGGAGAGGTAGGTCGGCACCGAGATGCGAACCGGGTCGGTGGCGCTGTAGACCGGCAGCGACTCGGTTCGGACGGAGACGGGCGCGAGCGCCACGGTGTCGCCCGCGGTCGTGTGGCCGTCGAGGTCGCCTTCGAAGAAGACGAGCGTGACGGTCGTGCCGCGGACGAGCGACTGGCGGTGGACGACGGGGGTGCCGTCGGTTTCGAGGTACGAGACGCCGCTTTCGAGCACCATCCGGGCCTCGTCGCGCTCGGCGTAGTCAGGTTCGTAGACGATGGCCCCGGTCGCGTAGGTGTGCGTCGAGCCGTTCCAGAAGACCCGCTCGGGGCCGACCGCGGAGACGCCCGTGACGGTCACGGCGTCCGCGCCGTCGACCCGGAACGTCCCGACGCTGTCGGGCGGTGAGACCACGAGGTAGCGCTCGGGGTACGACACGTCGGAGTCGACCGCGACGCGGCTGCCGGCGTCGACGCCGGAGGCGCGGAACACCTGCGAGTCGAGCGACGCGAGGTCGGTCGAGACGCTGGCGCTGTGGTCGGCTTCGTCGCCGGCGGTCCAGACGGGCGTGCCCGCGAGTTGGACCATGGCGATGACCGACACGACGAGGCCGAACGCGAAGACGAGCCCGAGGATTTCGGACACGCCGCGGGAGTCCAGAGAGAGGCGAGACACGGCTCAGACCTCCACGTCGGGCGCGTTCAGTTCGGGCGAGTCCTTGTCCTCGATGGCGGAGTCGGGCAGGTAGATGCGGGTCGCCGCGGTGATGACCACGTCGTCTTCGGCGGAGATGGCGGCCTCGCGGCCGCTGACCATGCCGCTGTCGGAGGTTATCTCCACGTCCGTCTTCGCCGAGGCGATGTTCGCGCCGACGACGAAGATGTTGCCCTCGGCGTCGACGAGGATGTCGCCGTCGCCGAGCATGACCACGCCGTTGAGGTTGACGCCGCCGCGGGCGGAGTCGATTTCGAGGTCGGCGTTGTCCTTGACGCCCGAGAGGCCGGCCCCGGCGAGGTCGACGCCGTCCGCGCCGTCGATGCGGACGTCGCCCTTGCCGCTGATGTCGGCGCTCCGGGCACTGACGAAGCCGTTCGTCGAGGTGACCGAGAGGAGGTTGCGGTCCTGCGTGAGCGTCACCCCGGCGTTGTCGAGGTCGATGTCGCCGCCGGCCTCGATGGTGAGGTCGGCGTTGCTGCCCTGCGTGACCGACGCGCCGGAGAGGTCGATTTCGTCTCCCGCGGTCACGTCGATGTTCTTGCCCGAGACCGAGGTGACGCTCACGCCGACCGCGGCCAGAGAGCCGCTTCCGGCGTCGATGTCGATTCGGCTGTTCGAGCCGGTCGCGACGACGTCGACGTGGAGCGAGACCCCGTCGCCCGCGAGGGTGATGTCCTCGTCGGAGACGATGGTTCGGACGCTCGGCGGGACGACGAGCCGGTCGGAGCCGGCGTCGTAGACGATGTCGCCGCCCGTGCCGGTGTCGTTGACGCGGTAGTCCGCGCCGTCGAACTCGCCGTTGCCGTCCACGTCAGCGTAGACGAAGCCGGGGTCGCCGATGGCGGCCACGAGCCCGCGGAGCGGGTCGGTGACGCCGCCCTCGCGGAGCTGCACGTCGAAGGTCACGCGGTCGACGTTCGCGCCCGCGGAGTCCTCGACGACCACGTCGAACTCGTCGGAGACGACGCCGTCGACGCTGCTCGTCGCGGTGTAGACGAACGTCGCGCGGCCGTCGCCGTCGGTGACGGTCGAGATGGTGCCGGTGTCGCGCGCGACGATGCGCCCGCTCTCGGCGGTCAGGCCGGGGCTGGCCTTGACGACCGCGTTGGGGACGGGGTTGTTCTGCGCGTCGCGGACCTCGACGACGGCCCGGTGGGTCGCACCGGGCGGGACGACGGCGTTGTCGCCCGCGACGTCGACGATGTAGGCGGGTTCTTGGAGCGCGCCGGGGGTGTCGATGCCGACCCGCGAGAGCCGCAGGTCGTACGTCTTGCCGGGCGCGAGTTCGACCGTCAGGGTGTTGTAGTCGGCTCCGGTCGCGTAGGCGATAGAGCGGACGTTGGGTTCGTCGGCCAGCAGGTCGCGCCACGCGTCTTCGGAGAGCCGAGTGGGGACCGAGATGGTGATGGGCGTGCCCGCGTCGGTGACCGTGATGTAGTCGGTGCCGGCGCTCAGGGGGACGACGCTGAAGGTCGCCGCCTCGCCCGTCGCGGTGTCGATGTCGCCTTCGAGGAAGACGAGAGACACCTTGGTCCCGTCGACGAGCGACTGGGTCGCGCCGACCTCGCCGCCGCCGTAGGCGGTGTACTGCGCGGTCCCCTCGTGGACGAGCGAGGGTTCGCTCTGGAGGTACCGGTAGTCGGGTCGGTAGACGAACTGCTGGGTGTCGAACGCGTGTTCGGAGCCGTCCCAGTAGGTGCCGGTCTCGCCGGTCGCGACCGCGCCGGAGATGCGGGCCGTCGCGGGGTCGGTCGTCCGGAGGCTGCCGGAGCCGGCGGCGGGCGAGACGAACAGCGCGCGGGTCGGGTAGTCGACGCCGGCGTCGAGGGTCGCGCGGGTCTGCCGGCCGTCGACGGCCTTGGCGACGCTCTCGTCGAACGCGGCGAAGTCGGTCTCGGCCGCGGTGAGGTGTTCGAATTCGGTCTGTTGGTTCCACGCGGGGACCGCCGAAACCTGCACCATCGCGACGAGCGAGACGACGAGCGCGAACGCGAGCATCGTGCCGAGGATGGCCGAGGCTCCGCGGCGGTCACCGCGGAGGTGCGAGCCGCGGCGGGCCTCGCCCGCGACGAACCCGCGCAGTACGTGCCTGAGGGGCGATTGCGTGTGTTGGTTGGGAGTGTTGTGAGTCATGGCCTTACACCAGTGCGAAGGCGACGAGCGCCAGCGCGGACAGTCCGAGGGCGTACTTCAGCCCGCTGAGGGCGCTGTTGTCTGCCAGTTTTCCGGCGAGGAGTCCGCTTCCGACCGCCTGAATCAGCGCGGAGTGGAAGAACACCACGTGGAAGTTCGCCAGCGGCACCGACGAGATGCCGATGGGGAGCGACTGTCCGTCCATCGACGCGGACGCCGACGGCCCGGTCATCTCGGCGAGGGGGCCGAGGTAGCTCGCACCGAGCATCAGGATGACGAACAGGTAGACGAAGTACCCGATGACGACGATGGCGATGTAGGAACCCATCGCGCGACGGCGGGACTTTTCGAGCTTGTACCGGTTGCGGGTGTCCTCCGCGGCGACGCTGAGGACGCGCGAGAGGTCGCCGCTGGTGCGGCCGCCGCTGGCGATGAGCCGGATGACCCGCGAGAGTTGCGGGACGTTGAGCCGGCTGGCGAACGCCATGAGCGCCGAGTGGGCGTCGTGGTTCCAGCGGATGTCGTTGCGGAGCGCGCGGAGTTCGTCCGCGAGCGCGCCGTTCGACCAGCGGGAGACGAGCGCGAGCGCCTCGACCAGCGAGATACCCATCTGGTTGGCGCTCGACAGCAGGTTCAGCGTGTCGGGGAAGCGCCGTTCGAGCGTGCGCTCGCGGCGGGTCCGAAGCTCGTGGAAGACCGTCAGGGGGACCGCGACGATGGCGAACGGGAGGACGACGAACCAGACCGTCGTGTTGTACGGGTTCGCGAGCATGGCGTCGAGCGTCGGCGTCGCGAGGCCGAGCACGAGGACGCCGACGACCGACAGGACCGCGAGGGGCACCGTGACGACCGCCGAGAGGTACGGCTGGCGGCGCATGATGTCGAGCGGGTCGCCGACGAGCGTCCGAAGCTCGTACACCGCGTTTTCCCGGCGGTAGTCGTCGAGTCGTTCGTCGACGAAGCCGCCGTCGGAGGCGACCTTGCCGCCGCCCCAGCGGGCCTCGCGGGCGCGCTGGACTTCGCGGCGCATCGCGCCGAGGAAGTTGGCCACGACCGTCCGAATCTCTTCGAGGACGGTCACGTCGTGTTTCGTCCGGACCGTGTCCTGCGTGTACGGCGAGGAGAGCACGTCCACGAGGAGCAGGAACAACGCCATCCCCAGCGGGAAGATGAGGTAGTTCAGGGCGTACAGCTGGACGAGCGTGTCGCCGCCGAGGAAGCTGATGACCATCAGGGTGACGATGAGCAGCAGCGGCGCGGCGACGAACGCGGCGACGAACACCTCGGAGAGCATCGACAGCGTCTCGATGAAGTCCTCCTGCTCGTCGCGGGCCTCTTCGAGGTACGTCGCGGACTCGCGGTCGAGGAAGGCGGTCACGTCGCCGCCGGAGTCGAGGACCGAAAGGAGGTCGTCGAGGAACTGCTCGAAGTTAATCGAGGGCGTCAGGTTCCGGGAGTTGCGGAGCGCCGTGAACAGGTCGTTGCCGAACAGGTCCATGTCGCGGGCGATCATCTCGAACTCGCGGGACACCTCGCCGTAGTCGGGCGCGTCGGCGACGGAGCGGATGACTTCGAGGAAGCTCATCCCGCCGTGGCTGAGCGCGTACATGTAGACGATGGCGTGCGGGAGCAGGATGTCGATGCTCCGGCCGCGCATCTCGGCGCGGCTCTTGGGGAGGTAGTACCGGGCGTAGTAGGTCCCGGCGGCCGCCAATCCGCCGACGAGGCCGACGAGGGCCGCGCCGAGGATGGGAACCTTGTAGGGGAGCAGGGGAACGACGTACTGCGCCGCGATGCCGAAGCTCACGGGGCTCGACGCGTTCGCCAGCACGCCCGCGCGGGCGAGGACGAAGGTGAGCGCGAGCCCGACGAGCGAGCCGAACACCGCGGTGACGAACGCCAGTTTGAGCGACTGCGTGAGGTACAGGTCGTAGGTCGTACCCACGCGGGTCTGGTTCAGCCAGCGCTGGAGGTCGCGGTGGCCCGCCGGGTTACGCTTGAAGTACGTGCGGACGTACCCGTAGCGCTGGCGGAGCCGCTTGACCTCCTCGGGCGACTCGTCGAAGTGTTCGCGCGGGAAGTACTGCTCGACCTCGTAGTCGGGCAGGGGAACCGAGGACGACGAGTCAGCGGGCATCGTCGGCCTCCCGGTCGTCGTCGCTCACGGCTTCGTCCGCGTCCGAGGCGTCATCGGCCGGCGCGGGGCCAGCCTCCGCGATATCGTCGAACTCGGTGGCGTCGTCGCTGTCGACGACTTCGGAGTCGTCAGCGTCCGAGGCGTCGTCAGCGACGGCATCGGCATCGTCGTCGCCGACGACTTCCCAGCCATCGGCGGCAGCGTCAGCGTCAGCGTCGCCGTCGCCGTCCGCGCCGTCGTCCAACTCGATGTCGAACAGGTCCGCGAGCAGGCGCTCGGTCTCGGGCGAGACCTCGATTTCGTCGTCGTCGAGGTCGTCCCCCGCGGCGTCGTCCTCGTCGCCCTCGTCGACGGAGACCAGCGAGGTCTCGGCGTAGACGTGCGCGAGGAGGCCTTCGCGGTCGCGCTCGAAGCGGCGAATCATCGCGGAGACCGTCAGGTAGTCGTCGACGCCCGAGGCGGCGATGTACCGGAGCACGTCGGCGCGAACGTCGAGTTCGTACTGCAGGTCGGCCTTGGTCCAGCCGCGCTCGGCGGCGATTTCGTCGAGGACGACCGAGTCGCCGACGCGCTCGTGGGCGTCGTTCTCGGGGTTGCGCTTGAACACGTCGCGGAGTTCGACCTCGCCGTCGTCGTCGACGCCGGCGATTTCGGTGACGGCGATGTTCCGGCGGGTCCGGTCGCCGTCGAGGTGAATCTGCTTTTGCACCGAGATGATGTCGAGGTCCGAGAGCATCTGGGCGGGCACGCCGAGGGGCTCGTTGCGCATGCGGTGGACCACGCCCTCCGAGGAGTCGGCGTGGAACGTCGTGTACGCGGTGTGGCCCGTGGCGATGGAGTGGAAGAACGTCAGTGCGACGCGTTCTTCCGTGCGAATCTCCCCGACCAGCAGGTACTCGGGGCGCTGTCGGAGCGCGGCCTGCAGGAGCGCGTACATCGACACCTCGCCGCGGCCGTCGGCCGTGAACGTGTCGCGGGTGACGGACTGAATCCAGTTGTCGTGCGGGAGGGTGATTTCGCGCGTGTCCTCGATGGAGACGACCTTCGCGTGGCCGGGGACGAAGAAGGACACCGCGTTCATCGAGGTGGTCTTCCCGGAGCCCGTGCCGCCCGCGAAGATGAGCGAGCGGTTGTTCTCGATGGCGAGCCAGAAGTACGCCATCTGCTCGACGCTGAAGGTGTTCCAGCGCACGAGGTCGACCGGCGACAGCGGCACGTCCGAGAACTTCCGGATGGTGAAGTTCGACCCGCGGGTGGCGATGTCGGAGCCGAGAGTCAACTGGACGCGGGAGCCGTCCGGGAGGCTCGCGTCGACGAGCGGGTCGGAGACGGTCACTTGCTTGCCCGCGCGTTGCGCGAGGCGGATGGTGAACGACGAGAGGTCGCCGTCGTCGAAGACGACGTTCGTCGGCACGTCCCGGTAGACGCTGTGGAAGACGTAGACCGGCACGTCGTCGCCGTCACAGGAGATGTCTTCGATGCCCGGGTCCCGCATCACGGGGTCGATGCGGCCGAAGTGGATGAAGTCGCGGAGCAGGAAGTAAAACAGCTTCCAGAGCGACCCCTCTTCGACCGTCGCCGCGTGTTCGGTGATTATCTCGCGGGCCTCGTCGTCGAACACGTCCTCGCGGTCGCCGTCGGCGTCGAGGTCGCGGTACAGGAGGCTGTTGCGCAGAATCTTCGTCAGGTCGTCGCGCACGAAGTCCTCGAAGTCGTCGAGGCGCGGTTCGCTCACGTGGTACCGGTGTTCGCGCTTCTCGTGGTCGTACAGGATGGAGACGAACGCGAAGGGCTTGTTCACCCAGTAGTGTTCGACGGCCTCGACGCCCTCGAGGAACGAGAAGTCGAAGAATTGGTCTTCGATGAACGCCTCCGAGGGCGTCGGCGCGAACGCCGTCTCGTCGTCGATTTCGGCGAAGAACGCCTTCACCTCGCGGAGGACGGCCTCCCGGAGCGTTTCCGGGCGGTCTTCGTCCGCCGCTTCGTCGTCGGTGGGGTCTTCGACGGGGCCGTATTCGATGCGGTCCGACGCGGGGACCGGTAGTTCACTCGCGCGGGCGGCCATCGCCTCCGGACCGGTCGTGGGGACCAGTTCGGCGGTGCCGGCACCGTCTGCTCGGAACGATTCTTCGCCATCGAGGCGGTCAGTCTGGGAGTTCTTGTCAGGAGACGCCATTCTCTGGAAATACTGAACGGTAGGAACGGCTGTAAGTATGGAGCGACTAGATGAGCGAATTCGGCCGGTTAGGCCCGAACTACCGGCGTATTCCGGAATTCATCTGGTCCGTTCTCGACGGGGAATCGAGGCGGGGGCGTCCCCAACTCCGCCCGCGAGAGAGTGGCAATTGAGTTACAGTATTCGGCCGCGCGCACCGTTCACGGCCGACGCGTCGGCGAGAAACGACGATATTCAGCGTAAGAACAGTGTTACCAATAGGCACAGACCGTCTGTCGTCGGAATTCCATCCTTCAGCCCCGTCGTGGCCTTGCGATTTCGGTCCTTCCTAGCGGGTGGAAACGGGACGAACCTTCAAGAGAAGCGGCGTTGTATGTAAGGATGTATTATGGATATTGCTGATATCGCCACTCCTGATTTCATCGAGGTCGACGTTGACGAGCGATTAGGCAAAGTCCGCTCCATCTTCGAGCGGGAAAACCCTAAGGGCATCATCGTCCAGGACGACGGCGAGTACGCGGGCGTCATCGGTGAGAAGCAGCTCATCAACTCGCACGTCGAAGACAACACCAAAGCGGCCGCGCTGACGAAGGCCGTCCCCAAGATAGACCGTCACGAGAACGTGCGCGAGGTCGCGCGCATGCTCGTCGAGGGCAACACGAAGGTCGCGCCGGTCTACGAGGGCGAAAAACAGTACGGCATCATCACGCAGGACGCCATCCTCGAGGCCGTCCTCGACAACCTCGACGCGCTGACCGTCGAGCAGATTTACACCGACGACGTGGTCACCATCGGCGAGCGCGACCACCTCGGACAGGCCATCAACCGCCTCCGCGAACACGGCGTCTCGCGGCTGCCGGTCGTCGACCGGGACGGCCGCCTCGCGGGCATCCTGACCACGTACGACCTCGTCGAGTTCATGGTGCGCGACGAGGGTCGGCAGGGGAAACAGGACCGCCGCGGCGACACCGACCGGATGCTCGACCTCCCGGTCTACGACCTGATGAGCAGCCCGGCGCGCACGGCGACGCCCGAAGAGAGCGTCCGCGACGCGGTCGCGCGCATGCTGGAACACGACATCGCCGGGCTCGTCGTCACGCCCGCCGACGACGACGGCGAGGTCCTCGGCGTGGTGACCAAGACCGACGTGCTCCGCGCGCTCACCTACACCGAAGAAGAGCAGATGGACGTGCAGGTCACGAACATCGGCCTCCTCGAGACGCTGAGCCGCGCCGACATCAACTCGGCCATCACCGAGGTCGCGGACAAGTACCAGCGGATGAGCGTGCTCCACGCCCACGTCCGCTTCCACGAGCACAAGGAGAAGCTCCGCGGCACGCCGCTCATCCAGTGCCAGATTCGGCTCCGCACGAGCCACGGCCAACTGGCCGGCAGCGGCGAGGGCTACGGCGCGGAACACGCGTTCCACGTCGCGCTCGACAAGCTCGAACGCAACGTGCTCGAAGTCAAGGGCTTCGAGGCCGACGAGCGCTACCGCGGTCAGCTCCTCCGGAAGCTGAACGAGCTGTAACGCCGACGCACCGGTCACACCGGTACGCCCGAAATCGAAACGCGAACGGAACACAGGAGCAGGATCGGGCCGGGTCGTCCGCCCGGTCGCGTCGACCTTTTTCTACACGTCAGTCGCCGAGAGCCCGCGGTCCGTTATCTTGAACGTCGCCGTCTCCCCGGCGGGTTTCGCGCGGTGCTTTTCGAGCGTCGCCCGGCGGTTGCCGCCGCGGAAGCGGTCGAGGCGGACGACGGTGCCGGTCCAGTGTTCGAGGGTGTGGCCGCCGAGCGCCCGCGTCCGGTCGGTGTCGGGGTCGGAGTACACTTGATTCGTCAGGACGACCGCGAGGTCGTGTTTGCGCGCGAGCGACAGCAGGTGCGTGACCTGCCGGGCGACCCGACGGAGCGCCTCGCCGCCGTCGCCCTCGGCGGTCCGTTCGAGCCGGTAGAAGCCGGTCGCGGAGTCGAGGACGATGAGGTCGGCGCTGGCGGCGAACTCCTCGGCGTCGCGGACGGCCTGTTCTTGGTCCTCGAAGTCGTACGCCTCGCTTATCATCAGCCGCGAGGTCACAGACTCCACGTCCTCGGGGGCGACCGCCTCCGCGAGCTGCTGGAAGCGGTCGACCGACAGCCCCTCGGTGTCGATGTAGACGACGGTGCCGCCCGCCGCGGCGACCCGGACCGCCGCCGAGAGCGCGACGTTGGTCTTGCCGGCCGCGGAGGGGCCGTACACCTGCGTGACGGTGCCGCGTTCGAACCCGCCGTCGAGGAGGTCGTCGAGCGCCGTGCACCCGGTGGAGACTGACTCTGTCACGTCAGGTGGTGGGTTCCACCGGCCGAAAAAGACCCCGGTCGCCCGCCGCGGTACGGGCCGCCGCTTCGGCGCCAGTCCGCGACCGTCGAGGGCGACCCGCGCACGACGCTTTATTCGTCGCCGTCGCCAAGGGAGGGACGTGATAGTCGTCGCCACCGCGGACTTCGACCTCTACCACGAGGCCGTGTCCGAACTCCGGAGCCGAGGAGTCGCCTTTACCACCGTCGAGCCGGGCGACCCGCTTCCCGAGCGGGCGCGGGTCCTCCTTACCGGCCCGGACGACGACCTCGACGGCGTCGATACCGGCGGCGACGTGACCCGCGTGACCGCGACCGGCGACGACGCGCGCCGCGCCGTCGACGAGGCGCTCGCGAGCCTCCGCGGCGGCGACGGACGGACCGTCGTCGGGGTGGACCCCGGAACCAGACCCGGCGTCGCCGTCCTCTCGGGCGAGACGGTCGTCGCCGCGTTCCACGTCCCGCTTTCGGACGCCGTCGAGGTCATCCGCCGCGAGACCGAGGACGCGGTCGACCCCGTGGTCCGCATCGGCGACGGCGCGCGCCTGCAGGGCGCGAAGCTCATCAACGACCTCGACGACGTCGCGGTCGAACTCGTCGACGAGACCGGAACGACGCCGTACCTCGGGACCGGCGCGCGCGGCATGGGCGACGTGCTCGCCGCGGTGAACATCGCCCGCCGGGACGGCGAGCGCATCGAATCCCGCGAGATAGAGCCGACCGAGGGCGAACTCACGCGCATCAAGGCGCGTTCGCGCGAGACGTCCGACGACAACCGCACCATCGACGACGCGCTCGCGCGCCGCGTCGCCGGCGGGGAACTGAGTATCGACGAGGCGCTGGACGAACACCGTTCGCGCGAGGAGTGAGCGTCGCGGCGGCGGTTTCGACGCCGTTAACGGCCGCCTAACGGTGCTCTACGCGACCGGTCGAGTGGGCCGTGGTTCGAGCGGTCGACGGGGAAAGAACGCTATTAACGTGACTCTCGGTTTATGAGACGCACCCTCCCCGATTCATACCTACGTTCTCCCGACGCGTATCGCGTGTCGCATGAGCACATCACGCACCCCCGAAGTCGGGCGACGAACGTACCTGAAGGCTCTCGGCGTCGGCGCGCTCTCGCTCGGCGCGTTCGCCTCGCCCGCGGCGGCGCACCGCGGGGCGCTCCAGCGCGAACTCGCGTCGGTTCGGGCGGCCACGTCGAAGTACGCCGACGTTCGGAAGGCCATCGCGGACGGCTACGTCCTCGGCAGTCCGTTCGTGCCGGGCATGGGCTACCACTACGTGAACCACCACTACATCATCGAGAACTACGACGACGAGGTCGATATCACGAAGCCCGCCGCGCTCGTCTACGGGAAAAACGAGGGCAACGGCAAGGAGGAACTCGTGCTCGGCGCGGCCGAGTACCTGTTCGACGAAGTGCAAGAATACGAGGGGCCGTTCCCGGACCCGTTCCACGGCGACAGCGACGACGGCATGTGGGGCTTCGCCGGTGGCCACTGGGGCCTCCACGCGTGGGTCCACGTGAACAACCCCGCGGGGACGTTCGCGCCGTTCAACTCCCGACCGCAGTTCAACGAGAAGTGACCTGACGGGTCGGCCGCGGCCGCTTTTTTCGGCGAATCGTCCCGGACGGTGAGCCTCGCGAATCGCTTATTCGCCGTCGTTAGACGCCACCGCGTCCACGGCGCGGCGCATGACCTCGCGGACGGGAAGTCCCGTCTCGGTCGCCACGGCGAGCGCGTCGTCGTACTCTGCGCTTCGGTCGTAGACGACGCCGTCGGCGTCGCTTCCGACCTTGACGCTCACCTCGTACTCGTCGCCGTCGACAGCGAGCGTCGCCGTCTCGAACTCGCGGCGGGCGGTCCAGCGGTGCCCCGCCCCGTGTTCGCGGACTCCGAGCGTGCCGGTCTCGACCGCGAGGCGATAGGCGACGCGCTCGGCGTCCTCGGGCTTGACGACGACCTTGACGAGGTGGCCGGGGCGGGACTTCTTCATCGTCGTCGGGACGATTGACACGTCGCGCGCGCCGGCGTCCTTCAGGGTCTCCTGTAGCCCGCCGAGGACTTCGGGCGTCGCGTCGTCGAGGTTCGTCTCGAGGACGGAAATCTCGTCGCGGACGAGCCGGGAGCCGCCGTCGCCGACGACCGCGCGGAGGACGTTCGGCCGGTCCGGGAAGTCCCAGCCGCCGGCCCCGTAGCCGGACGACTCGACCGACATCGACGGGAGCGTCTCGACGCCCTCGGCGAGGTGCGCGAGGATGGCCGCGCCCGTGGGGGTGAGCAGTTCGGCCTCGACGGGGCCGCCGCGGACCGACCAGTCGGCCGCCGCGGTGATGTTGAGCACGGCGGGCGCGGGGACCGGGTAGGACCCGTGGCTCATCTCGGCCTCGCCGCCGCCGACGGCGACCGGGCCGGTGACGACGCGGTCGACGCCGAGGTCGTCGAGGAGGAGACAGACCCCGACCACGTCGGCGATGGCGTCGTCCGCGCCGACCTCGTGGAAGTGGGTCTCGTCGAGGTCCGTGCCGTGGACCTCGGCTTCTGCCTCGCCGAGCACGCGGAAGATGGCCGTCGCGTCCTCGACCACGCCCGCCGGGAGGCCCATCGACTCGACGAGTTCGACGACCTCGGGGTAGGTCCGGTGCGGGCCGTGACCTTCGGCGTGGGTGTGGTCGTCGTGAGAGTGCGAGTGACCGTGGTCGTGCGAATGCTCGTGGTCGTCGTGGGAGTGCGAGTGACCGTGGTCGTGCGAGTGCTCGTGGCCGTCGTCGTGGTGGTGAGTGTGCTCCTCGTCGTGAGCGTGGTCGTGGTGGCGGTACTGATGTTGGTGGCTGTGCTCGTCTTCGCCGTCGCCGTCAGCGTCGTTGTCGGAGTCGCCCCCGTCGTCGCCGTCGGCGCGCAGGCGTCGGTGGTCGTCGCCGTGGCCCTCGCCGCGGGGGTCGCCGCCGTCGGTCTCCGCGAGGAGCACGTCCACCTTGGTCGCGAGGATGCCGTTTTTGTCGACCTCGTGGACGCGGTAGGTCACGTCGAGGGCGTCTTCGACGGGCGAGAGGACGGACGGGTCGGCACCGGCGGCGACGAGCGCGCCGAGGAGCATGTCGCCGCTGGCACCCATCCGGCCGTCGAACGCGAGGAGTCGCATGCGTGAACCGTCGTGTTCGAGAGTAAAAACGCCAGCCATCGACGCGCCGAGGCCTGTCCAGTCGGTAGGGATTAGTAGCCGCCCGCCCTACGGTGTGCTAGGCTGTAACCACGGGAGGACGGTGCCTCGGGCCGACCGGGGAAGGACTTATCCGATGGCCTCTCACAGGTATCAGCATCCCCGCGAGGTAATCATGAACGAAGTCCAACTCGAAGTGGCGAAAGCGTACCCGAACGACTCGGGGCGCGGTATCGCCCGTCTTGATCCGGACACCTTGCTCCATCTCAAGCTCTCGCCGGGAGACATCATCGAGATAGAGGGAGGAAAAACGACCGCCGCGAAGGTGTGGCGGGCAGACCGGCAGGACTGGAACACGGATACGGTCCGCATCGACGGGTTCACTCGGCAGAACGCCGACGTGGGCATCGGAGAGCGGGTCACCATCCGCAAGGCAGAGGCCACGAAGGCCGACAAACTCGTGTTGGCGCCGCCCGAAGAGGCGAGCGTCCAGTTCGGGTCCGACGCGGCCGGCATGGTCAAACGGCAGATTCTCAAGCGGCCCGTGGTCGAACGCGACATCGTCCCGGTGATGTCGAGTACGAACCACCCGTTCATGCGGTCGCCCGGACAGGCGATTCCGCTCATCGCCGTCGAGACGAAGCCCGACGGCGTCGTCCTCGTCACCGAGGACACCGACGTCGAACTCCGCGAGGAGCCCATCTCGGGCTTCGAGAAGGCCGGCGGCGGCATCACCTACGAAGACATCGGCGGGCTGACCAACGAGATTCAGCGCGTCCGCGAGATGGTCGAACTGCCGATGAAGCACCCCCAGATATTCAAGAAGCTGGGCATCGAGCCCCCGCAGGGGGTGTTGCTCCACGGCCCGCCGGGCACCGGGAAGACGCTTCTCGCCCGCGCGGTCGCCAACGAGACTTCGGCGAGTTTCTTCTCTATCGCAGGGCCGGAGATCATCTCGAAGTACTACGGCGAGTCAGAACAGCAGCTCCGCGAGATATTCGAGGACGCCAAAGAGGAGTCGCCGAGCATCATCTTCATCGACGAGCTCGACTCCATCGCGCCCAAGCGCGAGGACGTGACCGGCGAGGTCGAACGCCGGGTCGTCGCCCAGCTGCTGACGATGATGGACGGGCTCGAAGCCCGCGGACAGGTCATCGTCATCGCGGCGACGAACCGCGTCGACTCGGTCGACCCCGCGCTCCGCCGCCCCGGTCGCTTCGACCGCGAAATCGAAATCGGCGTGCCGGACGAGGAGGGCCGCAAAGAAATCCTCCAGATTCACACCCGCGGCATGCCGCTTTCGGACGACGTCGACCTCGACGACCTCGCCGACGACACCCACGGCTTCGTCGGTGCCGACATCGAGGCGCTGACGAAGGAAGCCGCGATGAAGGCGCTTCGGCGCTACCTCCCCGAAATCGACCTCGACAGGGAGGACATCCCGCCGAGCCTCATCGACCGCATGGTCGTCAAGAACGACGACTTCGGCGGCGCGCTCGGCGAGGTCGAGCCCTCGGCGATGCGCGAGGTGCTCGTCGAGATTCCGAAGGTGACGTGGGAGGACGTCGGCGGTCTCGAAGGGCCCAAACAGAAGGTCCAAGAGAGCGTCGAGTGGCCGCTGACGACGCCCGAGAAGTTCGAGCGGATGGGCATCGAGGCCCCGAAGGGCGTGCTCCTCTACGGGCCGCCCGGCACGGGGAAGACCCTGATAGCGAAGGCCGTCGCCAACGAGACGAACGCGAACTTCATCTCGGTGCGCGGTCCGCAGCTGCTCTCGAAGTGGGTCGGCGAGTCGGAGAAGGCGATTCGGCAGACGTTCCGCAAGGCGCGGCAGGTCTCGCCGACCATCATCTTCTTCGACGAGCTGGACGCGCTCGCCCCCGCCCGCGGCAACGACATGGGCAACAACGTCTCCGAGCGCGTCGTCAACCAGCTCCTGACGGAGTTAGACGGCCTCGAAGACGCGGGTAACGTCATGGTCATCGCGGCGACGAACCGCCCGGACATGATCGACCCCGCGCTCATCCGCTCGGGTCGGTTCGACCGCCTCGTGCTCATCGGCCAGCCCGCAGAGGAGGGCCGCGAGCAGATTCTCGACATCCACACGCAGCGGAGCCCGCTCGCGCCCGACGTGAGCCTCCGCGAAATCGCGGAGATAACCGACGGCTACGTCGGCTCCGACCTCGAATCCATCTGCCGCGAGGCGGCCATCGAGGCGCTCCGCGAGGACTCCGACGCCGAGGAAATCGAGATGCGCCACTTCCGCAAGGCGATGGAGTCGGTCCGGCCGACCATCACCGAGGAACTGATGCGCTACTACGAGGACATCCAAGACCAGTTCAAGGGCGGTTCCCGCGAGGGCCTGTCGCCCGACACCCGCGACGGCGGCCGCATCGGCTTCCAGTAAGCCGGACGGTCGGCGGTCGGTGGTTCTGGTTTTTCTTCTTATCTCCCGAAAAAGAAGCGACGCGTCGGTGTGTGGCGCGCGCTCAGAACAGCAGCGAGTCGTCGTTGTCTATCATGTAGAGCGTCCGCGCCGCCACGTTGACGGCGTGGTCGCCGATGCGTTCGAGGTCGCGCACCGTAAGCAGGAGGCGGCGCACGTCGACGAGGGCGGTCTCGGGTTCGAGGTCGCCGTCGCCCTCGAAGTCGTCGCCGCTCATGAGGTCGCGGACGATGCTCTGCGACGCGTTGTCACACATCGTGTCGAGGCTGTCGTCGCGCTCCGCCACGGACCGACAGAGGTCGGTGTCTTCGGTCTCGTAGGCGTCCATCGCCTGGTCGACCATGTCGAGCGCGGCGTCGCCGATGCGGCGGATGTCGACTTCCGTGTACACGTCGTTTTCGGCGTCGATGGCGTACTGCGCGAGGTTGGTCGCGAGGTCGCCGATGCGTTCGAGGTCGGTGATTATCTTGAACGACGCCGCGATGAATCGCAGGTCGCCCGCGACGGGCTGTTGGAGCGCGAGCAGGTCGATGCAGTCCTGCTCCAAGTCGAGGTAGATGCGGTTGATCTCGTGGTCGCCCTCGATGACCTCCTGGGCCTTCCGCTCGTCTTTGTCTTCGAGCGCGTCGAGGGCGTACCGAACTCGCTCCGAGACGAGTTCGCTGAGATACAACACGTCCTCTTCGAGCTGATTGAGGCGAGATTGGTACGTGTTTCTGGCCATACGTGACGTTCCGGCAGGCGAAGTGAAATTCCTTGTGATGGTTTCGGTGACTGAGCCGCCGATACGTCCCGAACGACCGTGTCCGATACGCGACGCCGAAACGCGGGCGTCGGGTCGGCGATGCGGACCGAGCGTGGCACAAAACGAGCCGCGAACCGCGCGAGCGAGAGCTGGTTATCCGAACTTGCCGGTGATGTAGTCTTCGACGCGCTGGCTCTCGGGGTTCTCGAAGATCTTCTGGGTGTCGTTGAACTCGACGAGTTCGCCGCCGGTGAGGAAGACGGCGGTCTTGTCGGAGATACGCGCCGCCTGTTGCATGTTGTGGGTGACGATGACGACGGTGTAGTCCTCGGCGAGTTCCTCGACGAGGTCTTCGATTTGCGAGGTCGCCACGGGGTCGAGCGCCGAGGCGGGCTCGTCCATGAGCAGCACCTCGGGGTCGGTGGCGATGGCGCGGGCGATACAGAGGCGCTGTTGTTGACCGCCGGAGAGGTCGAGACCGGACTCGTGGAGGCGGTCTTTCACCTCGTCCCAGAGGGCGGCGCGCTTGAGCGACTCCTCGACGACCTCGTCGTAGTCGGCGTCGATGCCCTGAATCTTCAGGCCGTAGACGACGTTCTCGTAGATGCTCTTCGGGAACGGGTTCGGCTTCTGGAACACCATGCCGACGCGGCGGCGGAGCGCGACGGGGTCGACGTCGTCGTCGTAGACGTTCTTGCCGCGGAGCGTGAGTCCCCCCTCGACGCGGGCGACGTCGATGAGGTCGTTCATGCGGTTGATACAGCGGAGGAACGTGGACTTCCCGCAGCCGGAGGGACCGATCATGGCGGTCACGCTGTTTTCGGGGATGTCCATCGAGATGTCGGTGAGCGCGTGGTCGTCGCCGTACCAGACGTTGATGTTATCCGAGCTGATGACGGTCTCGGCGTCCCGCCCCACCGAACTCTCCGACGCAGAGAGCCCGTCGCTCACGTCGGTTTCGACGAGCATCTCGTCGTTCGTCGGGTCCTCTGTTCCGTTCATGGCTTGCTGTTCTCCCTCGGGTGCTTTGTCTCTTTGGCTCATTGGTGGTGTTCAGTTTTCACTTTCGAACTTGTTGCGCAGGACGATGGCGATGGAGTTCATGGCGAGGAGGACCGCCAGGAGGACGACGACGCCCGCCGGGACGGCCTTCGTGTAGAAGTCCTCGCTGGCGAACAGGCTGGACCACGCGTACACCTGCAGGGGCATGGCGCTCACCTTCGAAGTGAGCTCCGTCGGCAGGCTGAAAAGCACGTTCGGCGCGCCGATCATGATGAGCGGCGCGGTCTCGCCGATAGCCCGACCGAGCGCGAGGATGGTCCCGGTCAGGATGCCGGGGAACGCCTCCGGGAGGACGACGTTCTTCACCGTCTGCCAGCGCGTCGCGCCCATGCCGTAGGACGCCTGCCGCATGTCGCTGGGAACCGCCCGAATCGCCTCGCGCGAGGAGATGATGACGATGGGCAGGATGAGGAGCGCGAGCGTCGCGCCGCCGATGAGGACCGTCCCCGTGGGCTGGCCGAGGTAGGTGACGAACACGCCGAGTCCGAGCAGCCCGTAGACGACCGAGGGGACGCCGGCGAGGTTCGAGATGTTCACGTCGATGAATCGAGTGAAGGCGTTGTCCGGGGCGTACTCCTCGAGGTACACCGCCGCGCCGACGCCGAGCGGGAACGAGAGGGCGGCGACCGTCGCCATCAGCAGGATGGAGCCGCCGATAGCCGGGTAGAGGCCGGCGTTCTCCGCGGTCCCGCTGTGGGCGCTCGTGAGGAACTGCCAGTCGACCCACGACTGCGGGCCGGCGAAGCCGAGCGCGTCGACCGCGACCGCGCCGACGAGCGACCCGCCGATGATGACGCCCGCGAGCAGCAGACCGATTCGCTCCTGTTCGCGGGTGATCGCCGCGCCGCCGGCGTAGGCCAGCGTCGGGACAAACGCGACCGACGTGACGACGGCGGCGGCGTTAGCGTCGACACCGAGCGTCGGGCCGACGACGGCCGCGAGGGCGGTCAAGACGAGCGCGGACGCGCCCGCCGCGAGGCCCGCGGTAGTGTCCTCTCGGATTCGGGCGATGTACTGTCCGACGACGACCGCGGTCACGCCACCGAGAACGAGCGTCAGAATCATCCAATCGGTCGGGACGAACGGGAGCTGTCGGACGATTTCGGGGATGCTGTGGAAGTACCCCGGCACGCCGACGAGCGAGAGAATAAACGCGGCACCGGTCGCGGCGACGCGGAGGGTAAACGGAATCTGCTGTTCGTACTTGGTCAGGACGACCGTGAGCGCCGCCGGAACGAGGAGGCCGACGACGTACGACAGGCCGGTCAGCGGCGGGACGATGTCGACGAAGACGATGGCGACGCCGCCACTGAACAGCAGGAACACCCCGAGCATCCCGATGACCATCCCGCCGAGCTTGAGCGCCGGGACGTTCCGGCGGGCGAGATAGCCGCCGACGACCGCCGTGGGGACGACGAGCGTCAGGAAGAAGGTGAGATGCCAGCCGAGGTCGGCGGTGAGCGGGCGAATCGCGTCGTTGGCGACGTAGACGAGGAGGACGGCGAGCGTGACGATGCCGAACATCGTCGCGCCCAAAAGCAGGTACCGGAAGACGGTTCCGGCGGTCCGACTGACCTGTCCGAACCCGTCTGCGTAACTCGATTCGGTGTCGGTCGACATCTCAGTACGCCTCCCGGTAGCGTCGCGAGACGTAGTCGCTGATGACGTTCATGATGAGTGTGATGACGAAGAGCACGAGGCCGATGGCGAACAGGCTGCGGTAGGCCAGGCCACCGCCGGTGATGTCACCGGTGAGAAGCTGGACCATCGCGGCGGTCATGGGCAGCGCGCCTTCGAGGTACGACGCGGGGTTGAGCGGGTTGAGGAACTTCGCCTGCGCGCCCGCGGCGACGGTGACGGCCATCGTCTCGCCGATGGCGCGCGAGAGCGCGAGGATGAACGAAGAGAAGATACCGGAGAGCGCGGCGGGGACGACGATGCCGGTCGAGACGTCGAACTTCGTCGCGCCCATGCCGTAGCCCGCCTGTCGGAGTTCGTCGGGGACGGCGGACATCGCGTCCTCGCTGATGGAGGCGACCATCGGGATGATCATGATGCCGACGACGATGCTCGCAGAGAGCATGTTGAACGTCCCGATGCCGGGGAAGACGACTTCCAGCGCCGGCGTGATGTAGATGAGCGCGAAGAAGCCGTAGACGACGGTCGGGACGCCGGCGAGGATCTCCAGCGCGGGTTTGAGAATCGAGCGCGCCTGTGCGCTCGCGTACTCGCTGAGGTAGATGGCGGTGGCGACGCCGAGCGGGAGCGCGATGACGGCCGACCCGATGGTGACCATCAGGGTCGCCGACACGAGCGCCAGCACGCCGAACTCTTGGCTGTGTATCTGCCAGGTGGTTCCGGTGAGGAAGTCGACGATAGACGCCGTCTCTCCCGCTACTCCCATCAGCGGGGCTGTCAGCGTGAAGAACTTGGACGCCTCCGTGATGAGGAGCCCGACGATACTGAGGGTCGTCACGACGGACAACGCCGCGCACAGGAAGAAGAACGACCGCGTCAGTAGCTCACGCGGAGAATTCTCCGTGTTCCGCGTGAGGTCGGTTTCGAGGTCATCTGTGCTCATTGGTTGGATTGAATCGTGGTATATGAAAAAGCGCTTCGTTAGCTGATTCTGTCGGGGAAGCGGCTAGTTGGCTTCCTCGATGGCCGCGTTGAGCGTGTCGAGCATCTCCTGTTGCTCGTCGTCGCCGAGCGGGACGTAGCCGACCTCGTCGGCGACGATTTCGCGGCTGGTGGAGTTCTCCATCCAGTAGCGGGCGAACTCCGCGACGTGTTCCTCCGCGAGCGACTCGCGGGCGGGGTAGGTGAACAGCGGGCGGGAAAGCGGGTTGTACTCGCCGGACAGCGCCGTGTCGAGCGACGGCTCGACGAACTCGCCGGCGTCGTTCTCGATGGGGACGGCCTGCACGGCGTCGGTGCTCTCGCTGTAGTACGCGAAGCCCATGTAGCCGATGGCGTACTCGGAGCCCTGGACGCCCTGGATGATGGTGCGGTCCTGTTCGGTTGCCGAGTAGTCCTGGCGGTGCCCCGGCCCTTCCTCGCCGATGATGGCCTCGATGAAGTAGTCGTACGTGCCGGAGGCGTCGGTGGGGCCGTAGATCTGAATCTCCTCGTCGGGCCACTCGGAGTTGACGTCCGACCACGTCGTCGGAGTCGACTCGGCCGAGAAGATGGTCTGGAGTTGCTCGACGGTGAGGCCCTCGCCGATGAAGTCGTTGTCGTTGTTGACGATGACCGTCAGCGCGTCGGTGGCGACTTTGAGTTCGACGGGGGTCACGTCGTTGTCCTCACACTGCGTCTCTTCTTCGCCCTTGATGGGGCGCGAGGCGTTGTTGAAGTCGGTCTGACCCGTACAGAAGTAGTTCGCGAAGCCGCCACCGGAGCCGGTGGACTGGAGGTTGATATTGACCTCGGAGTGCTCGGTCTGGAAGCGCTCGCCCATCGCGGTCGCGAGCGGGAACACCGTCGAGGAGCCGGCGATGTCGATGGTTCCCGAGAGCTCGTTGCTCCCGTCGCCCGACGAGTCCCCACCCTCGGAGTCGCCGCCGGAGCCGCCCTCACCGTCGGTGTTGTTCTCCGTACACCCGGCGAGTCCAGCGAGACCGGCCGCGCCCGAGGCAATCAGGAACTTACGCCGCGAAAGACCGCTGTCCGAGTTACGCGTCATCGATTTTGACGAGCCGATTTTGGCGTAAATACCCTGCTATGACAACTATATAGTGATATGTTCCGGTATATCCACAACGGTTGATAACGTGTGACAAGAGCGGGTCGAAATCGGCGAAAGCAGCCGATTGTTCCATTCGCGACCGTCTCGTGCGCGAACTTTCGCCGACGTGTCAGAAAACGCGGGGGCACGGGCCGACGGGCGCGGCGCAAAACAACTACTGAGTGGGCAGTGTTTCGAGCCCGAATCGGCACGAATCACGTTCGGTAGCGCTCATCACATAAAATTCGACCCCGATATATAGAGATAGACAGTTTTATTGTGTATTGAGAACCACCCACGGACATGGTCGAAACCCGAAAGGTGCAGGTGACGGGCGGTTCCACCTACACCGTCTCGATTCCCAAAGATTGGGCGACGGACAACGGCGTCTCGGCGGGGAGCGAAGTCGAGTTCTACCCGGAGGGGGACTCGCTGTTCTTGACCCCTCGCTCGGAGGAAGAACGCACGGAGGGCACCCTCGACATCGCGACCCTCGAAGGGGACGAACTCACCCGCGCCGTCATGACGATGTACGTGAGCGGGTTCGACATCATCGCGCTGGAGAGTTCGCGCATCACGACCGACCAGCGCCGGACCATCCGCGAGGCGACCCAGAGCCTCGTCGGCCTCGAAGTGCTCGAAGAGACGCGCGACCGGGTCGTCATCCGCGACCTGCTCGACTCCTCCGAGCTCTCCATCCACAACGCGGTCACCCGGATGCGGCTCATCTCGCTTTCGATGCTCGAAGACGCCATCGCGGCCATCGCCGAGCAGGACGACGACATGGCCCGCGACGTCATCCAGCGCGACGACGACGTCGACCGCCTCTGGATGGTCGTCTCCCGAATCTTCCGGGCGACGCTCCGGACTCCGAAGGCCGCGGAAGAACTCGGCCTGCCCCGCGAGATCTGCTTCGACTACCAGTCCGCCGCCCGGCAACTGGAGCGCATCGGCGACCACGCGACCAAAATCGCCCACCTCTCTTTGAACTTCGAAGAGCCCGTCGACGGCGAAATCGTCGAGGCGATTCAGGAGCTGTTCGAGGAGGCGAAGGCCGTCGTCAACGGCGGTATGGACGCGCTGTTCGCCGAGGAGAGTGACGAGGCGAGCCGCCTCGCCAACGAGTCCCGCGAGGCCGTCCAGGCTATCGACGCGAGCGCCCGCGGCATCGACGAACACCTCCGCGGCCTCGACCCGGCCCGGGCGCAACTGCTCGGTCTCATCGTCGACTCCGTCTCCCGGAGCGCCGACTACGGCGGCAACATCGCCGAGACGGCGCTCCAGAAGGCCGCGCCGACGCCCTGACCGACCACGAGCGACCAGCCGCGACGCCGCTTTTGTCGCTCACTTCTTGTTCCGGATTCGACTTCGACCGAACCACGCCCGCGAGCGACGGCCGCGGGGCTCACGGGGTAAAACAGTCGAGCCGCGCCGAAACGACGACGCGGGGAGAGAGACTTACTCTTCGTCGACGACGACGGCGTTGACCTGCCCGTCCTGACCGGGGCGGGAGGTGACGCGGGCGCGGCCGGCGCTCGTGTCGATGATGGAGCCCTTCGTGATGATGTTCCGGCGGGCGTAGTTGACGTTCGACGGGTTGTCGATGACGCCTTCGATGTCTGCCTGCGTCACGTCGGAGCCGTCGGCGACCTGCGCGACGTTCGTCGAGAGGGCGCGGACCTTCTCGTTGTTACCGCGGGAGTCGATGATCTGGAACCGGGGCTCGCCGACCGTCGTGGCGGCGGGTTCGCGGCCCAGCTGGTAGCGCTTCTTGTTTCGGGACGGCTTGCGCCGACCGCCGGTCCGCTTCCGCTTGGAGCGTCCTTGGTCCTTCATACGGGGTAAAAACCTCGGTGACTACTTGAATCGCTCGAATCGGTGCTCGGCGGAGACGGGTGACACCACGTCTCTCGGGCGCGATGGCAACGCAAACCGTTTAGTTCGCCCGCGCCCGCCGTCGAACCGATGAGTCTCGACGTCACCGTCGCCGTCCCCTTCCGGCAACACGGCTCGACCCGCCTCGGCGAGGGCGAGTTCGTCGTCGCCCTGTCGCTCGACCGCGACTGGTTCTCCCCGGACCAGGCGAAGCGCCTCATCGACCTCGCCGCGGGCCGCGGCCTCGTCGAGCGCGACGACGGCGAGGTCGTCGCGACGTTCGACCCCGCCGAGGTACGGATACCCGAGGAGTTCGAACCCGACGCCTCCGTCCTCCGCGAGCAGTCGGCGTTCGAGCAGATTCTCGACGCCTGCGTCGCCGCCGGCATCGAAAAACAGGCCGCCGTCGCCGGCATCAACGAGCGACAGTCCCGCCTCGGCGTCACCGCCGAGGCCGCCGCGGTCCTCTTCGCACGCGCGAACGAGGTGAACGTGGACGACGCGGCCGAGAAAGCAAAGCGGTCGCTGGCCGAGTAGGCCGTTCGCACGCCGGCTCGCGCCCGCCAGCGAAGCGACACCCCGAAACCGTCCGGGCGCGAACGCCCGGCATGGTCGTCGATTCGCTCTCCGACGGGACACGCATCGCTCAACTGCTCGCCTCGGAGGTAACGGGCCACGAAGACGCCTTTTCCGTTCTCTCCGTCGTCGACGCCGACCCCGACGTGGAACCGACCGACGACGGCGCGCTCGCCTACGCGGTCGCCGCCGGCGACGAGCGCGTCGCCGAGGTGTACGTCCAGCCCGACCGCGCCCGCGTCGAGTTCCTCGCCCACCCCGACGTGACCGCCGAGGCCGCCTCCGAGGAAGGGCTTCGCGTCCGCCCGAAGGCGGTCCGACCGCCGCGGACGCTCGTGTTCGTCGAGGACGGCGCGCAGGTGAAGTGGACGCTCCCGGCGTTCCGCGCGCTGGTCGCGGCGCTCGAAGCCGAGGACCGAGACGAGTAAAACCCGCCCGCCGCGCGACCGACTCAGAGGTCCGCGACGAGTTCCGGAAGCGCCGTCGGCAGGTCGTCGTGGTGGATGTGCGCGACCGCCCGCGGGTCGGGGTCGTCACAGCCTTCGCCGAGCACCTGCACCGGGAGCAGTCCGGCGTCGTGCGCGCCGGCGATGTCGTGGTGGACGCTGTCGCCGACGTAGACGGTCTCTTCGGGCTCGGTTCCGAGCTCGTCGAGCAGGGCATCGAACGCCCGCCGGTCCGGCTTTCCGGCGGGGAGCGCGCCCGTCACGAGCGCCGTGTCGAAGTGGTCGCGCCAGCCGAGTTTATCGATTTTCGCCTCTTGGGCCACGACCGGCCCGTTGGTGAGGAGGCCGACGCGGTAGGTCGTCCGCAGGCCGGCGAGCATCGCCTCGACGCCCTCGACGGGGACGACCGCGTCGGTGATTCGTTCTCTGTACGCCGTTGCGACGTGCTCCGGGTCGACGGTGGAGTCGTGCTCGTCGAGGAGGGTCTCGAAGATGGGCGCGCGGGTCTCGCGCGTGAGGTTCTCTTGATGTGCCCGGAGATACGCCTCTCGGGTCAGCGGGGGCGCGCCCGCCGCCGCCGCCGCCTCCGAGAGAATCGTCTCGCGGTCCCGCGTCGGGACCGCGAGTGTGTAGTCGAGGTCGAACCCGACCGCGCTGACAGACATTCTCGGCGAAGCGTTGGCAACGGAGCGATATGAGCGTGCCGGGACCTGTCGAGGGGGCGACCCGTCGCGCGGCGGCTCGCCGCCGGCCAGTCCGAACGACCCCTCACCGGCGACGACAACCACTATACCCGTCGGCGACGACGCCGAGATATGACCCTCGACCCCGTCCACGTGGACGACATCGCGTCCATGGCGAGTTCCATCGCCGACTCGGTCGACGACGCCGACTACGACGACCTCGCGCGGACGGTCTGGGAATCGTGGCTCGACCCCCTCGAATCGCCCG
Organism: Haloferax gibbonsii; assembly: GCF_001190965.1. Classification (NCBI taxonomy): domain Archaea; kingdom Methanobacteriati; phylum Methanobacteriota; class Halobacteria; order Halobacteriales; family Haloferacaceae; genus Haloferax; species Haloferax gibbonsii. The sequence goes on along the minus strand of NZ_CP011947.1, from coordinate 2,325,290 downwards.
ACGGGGGACTTCCCATCGTCGAACCGCTCGGGGAACAGCGCCTCCACGCCGCCGCCATCGACGACGTGGCGCTCACCGAGTCGCCGTTTCCGACCGTCCACGGCCTCGACTCGGGGACCATCAACCCGACGACGTTCAAAAACGGGCTCGTCCTCGACGTGGCCCACGCCGCGATGGCCGCCGAGCCGTCGGACCTCGACCTCCACCGACACCGCTCTATCGTCATGGCGGCCCACACCCACGACCCGGTCCAGTTTTTCGACACCGACGAGTGGCTCCGGTCCGACGAGGGCTACGGCCGCCGGCGCGTCCTGAGCGTCCCGCGGGTCAACCGCTACGCCGAGGGCGTCGTCCACGCGCTCGCGCTCTACCTCGCCGAGAGCGCCCACGCGCTCGAACACGCCGACGCCGTCTCCGACCTGCTCATCCTCGACGGGCCGGTGTACCCGAAGGAACTCCTGAACTGGCGCGACCGCGACGCCGAGCTGAAGGACCTCGCGCGCGACGCGAAGCCGAAGGCGGTCGTCGAGAACTACATCCGACTCGTCGAGCGGTTCGTCGAGCGGGACGTGCCGCTCGCCGGCTTCGTGAAGAACCCCGGCGCGAAACACGTCGTCCGCACGGTCAGAAAACAGCTCGACGGAAACGACGCCGGCAGGCGACCGTGGGTCGACGACGCCGCCTTCTTCGTCAACCTGCTCGAACGCCGGGAGGGCCCCGACGGCGACGAGCGCCGCACCGAGGAGCTCACGTTCACGAGCTGGTTCGTCTCGCGCGGCGGGTCGGACCGACAACTGAGCGCCGAGGGCGAGGCGTTCGGCATCGAGCGGAAGCTCGACCCCGAGGCGTACACGGTGACGTTCTTCGTGCTGTACGACCCCCGAACCGACGTCTGCTACCGGGTCGAAGCGCCCTACGCGTTCACGAAGGACCCGGACCGCCGCGCCGACCTGATGCACCACGTCGTCCGCGACGTGGCCGCCACGCGCGGGCCGCCGCTGGCGGTCGAGAAGGCCGACGAACTCGCGCGGGTGAGCGTCGGCGAGAAGGCCGCGCTCAGACGAAAGCTCTCGGAGAAACTCGACTCGGACCAGATGAAGAGCTACGACAACATCCGCTGGGTCGACGCCGACGAGTGAGAGTGGTGCGCCCGAAGCGCGCGCCCCGGCGACCGACCGCCCTCAGAGCGACGCGTCGCCCTCGGGAGAGCCTTCGTCGGCGGAGCGGTCCGCCGCGTCCGGCTGTTCGTCCTCCGGGGTTCCCTCCTCTTCGGGCCGGACGACCTCCACTCGCACGTCGGCGGCGGAGACGCCGACCCGCGCGAACTGCGTCCTGACGTGTTCTTTCGCCGCCGACAGCGCCTGCTCGCGGGTGTCGAAGCCGCGGGGAAGCGGCGTGTCGAAGGCGACCCGAATCGTCCGGCCGTCGATTTCGGTCTCCGACCCGCCGCTTTCGACCTCGTAGAACTCGTCGCAGACCCAGACGTAGGGCGCGTCCTCGTCCGGCGCGCCGCGGTAGGTCGGCGCTTGCTCCCCCCGTTCGAATATCGTACCGGTGAGTGCCGTGCCGCCGCCGTGACCGCGGACCAATAACATAGCCGGGCTAGGTGCGCGACACGGAAAAGTCGTACGCGACGGCCCGAGAGCGCGTCATTCGGGACCGTTCGACAGGGGAACCGCGCGCCGTCGCCGACGCGTGGCTTTTTACTCGCCGCCCGCAAGCGTTGGAACATGACCGATTTGGGGGACTTCAGCGACTTCGCCGGCGACGACCCCGACGACTCGTCCGACGCGGACCGAGACGGGCCGGCCGCTGACGCCGCCGGAAACGGGCGCTCGGAGCGTTCCGAGGCCGCCGCGGGAGCCGAAACTGCGGCCGCCGCGAGCGCCGCCGACGGCGATGGCGTCGAAACCGACTCCGGCGAGCGCGACGACGCCGGTTCGACTGACACGGGCGGCGTGACCGACGAGGCGGACGACCTGCAGTTCGACGACTACGACGCCGACCCCGTCGGCGACGAGCGTGGCGTCGGCGCGATTGCGGTCTCGCAGGGCTTGCGCGTGTCGGAGGACCCCGAGCGGACGGCGCTCCGGGCGTTCGTGACCGCGGGCAACCGCGAGCGCGTTCGCCTCGGAAAGTACCTCGTCGTCCCCTATCCCGACGACGAACTGCTGTTCTGTCGCATCGTCGGCTTGGAGTACGCCCAGGAGTTCCAGGCCGACGACGCGACCGAGATTCACGCCCGCCGGGCGATGCGCCGCCCCGCCGACGAGTTCGAGGAGCGCGATTTCAAGTTCATGGCGGAACTCGAACCCATCGCCGTCCTCTTTTCCGACCGCGGCGACCTCAAACGGCGGATGGTCGACCGCGTGCCGAAACCGCAGGCGACGGTCGGTGAGGCCACCGACGCGACGCAGATCAAGACCGGCCTGAAGATTCCCGAGGAGGGCGTCTTCCTCGGCCACCTCTCGGTCGGCGGCGAGAAGGTCCGAACCGCGGCCCGACCGCCGACCATCGACTACCGCCTGAACGACGACTACACCGACGGCGACCCGCTCGTGTTCCGCCACACGCTCGTCGCCGGCGGCACCGGGTCGGGGAAGACCCACGCCTCGAAGAACATCCTGCGGCAGTACCTCTCGGCGGAACGGAGCTACGAGATGGACGACGGCCGCGAGGTCCAGACCGCGGTCGTCCAGTTCGACCCGCAGGACGAGTACGCCCAGATGCACGACGACAACCCCGACATGGACGACGAGACGGCCCGGCGCTACGAGCGCGAGGGCGTCGCCCACGGCGGCCACGACGACACCGTCGCGCTCGTCCCCAAGATGGCCGGGTCGTCGTACCCCGGCGCGAACCACCGCGCCGAGCAGTTGGAGTTCACCATCCCCTTCTCGATGGCGCGGGACCTCCCGTGGCTCGTCGCCGGCAGCAGCCTCAACGACAACCAGTACCCGGCGCTCACCGAACTCCTGAACCGCTTCTTCCGGAACTACGGCGATTCGGGGACGTATCAGGAGTTCCTGACGTTCCTCGACGACCCGGCGCTGAAAGAGGAACTCCACGAGTCGGGCCGGGTCCACGAGGCGACCTTCGACGCGGTGAAGCGCCGAGTTCGCGGCGTGCCGAGCGGCGTCTTCGACCAAGATGCCCGGCCGATAACCGAACTCGACCACCAGCTCGTCCGGCCCGGCGGGCTGACGGTCGTGCCGACCTACCACCTCTCGTCGAGTCGGGCGAAGGAGCTGTTCGTCCTCGCGGTCTCGGCGCTGCTCATCGACGACAAGCTCTCGAACGACCCGTCGAGCGACCGCATCAAGGAGACGCCGGTCGTCCTCGGGATGGACGAGGCGCACAACTTCCTCACCGACGCCGACACCGTACAGGCGCGGAAGGTCATCCAGAAGTTCACCGAGGCGGCCAAGCAGGGCCGAAAGGAGCGACTCGGCCTGTTCCTCATCACGCAGGACCCGCAGGACATCGCCGACCCGGTGTTCAAGCAGGTGAACACGAAGGTCGTGCTCAACCTCGGCGACGAAGACGCCATCAAGAGCGTCAACATCCCGCCGAACCTCGAAGACAAGGTGCCGTACATGGAGAAAGGGCAGATGGTCGTCTACTCGCCCGACAACTCCGAGCCCGTCGAGCTGACGGGGCTTTCGACCTGCGTGACGCGACACGGCGACTGAGCACCCGGAACGCGCCGCGCCGCCCGTCGCAGGCGACCGGGTCGCGGCTGTCCCGGCCCGCGCCCGCCGGGCGGATTTTTAGCCCGCGACCGAGTAGGCCGCGACATGGCCGAACACGTGCTCGTTCCGACCGACGGGTCGCCGCAGTCAGTCGCCGCGGTCCGCTTCGCCGCCACGGAGTGGCCCGACGCGGAACTCACGCTTTTGAACGTCATCAACCCCGCCGACGCCGACTATCGAGAGCGGGCGCTCAGCGGCTCCGAAGAGTGGTTTCAAGCGGAGAAACGAAAGTCGAGAGAGACGTTCGCCGAGGTGAAAGCCGAGGTGGGGCTCGTCGACACCGACAGGTCGGTCACCGACCGCATCGAGGTCGGCAGCCCGCAGAAAGTCATCGTCGAGGTGCTGGACGGCGACGGTGACGACGACGCCGGCTACGACCACGTCGTGATGGGGAGCCACGGCCGAACCGGCGTCTCGCGCATCCTGCTCGGAAGCGTCGCCGAGGAGGTCCTCCGGCGGTCGCCGGTGCCGGTGACGATCGTCAGGTGAGTCGCGGCGAGCGGACGCCGCCACAGAACCGTGTCTCCGACCTCGCGGTGACACGGTCGTCACCCAGTAGCGTGATGATACGAGTACTGCGAGCACACCGGAATCGGCCGGTTCGACCGGATTGCAACGCCCTATTTCGGTGCCGCCCTTCGCGGGCATCAATGGAATTCACAGAGGTCGTAACGACTCGCCGCTCGGTTCACGACTACGCCGACGAGTCGCTCGACGACGAGACCCTCCGAACGATATTCGAGAACGCGGTGCAGGCACCGTCGAGCTACAACCTCCAGCCGTGGGAGTTCGTCGTGCTGCGCGAAGACGAGACACAGCAGGCGCTCCGCGAGGCGGCGTACGACCAAGAACACGTCACCGGTGCCGCCGCGTCGGTCATCGTGCTCGGTAACAAGGACCCCGAGGCCCACGCCGAGACCGTCACCGACGACATGCTGGAGAAGGGCTACCTGCCGAGCGAGGAGGTCCGCGAGGGCATCCTCGAAAACATCGCCGGCATGGCGGACCTCCCCGAACAGGAGCGCCGCGTCTGGACCGTCCGCTCGACGTCGCTGGTCGCCATGTCGCTCATGTACGCCGCGTGGGACGAGGGCGTGGCCTCCTGCCCCATCGGCGGATTCGACGCCGACGCCGTCCTCGACGCGTTCGACATCGACGGCGAGCGGTACGAGCCCGTGATGCTTCTCACGATGGGTATCCCCGCCGACGACGCCGACGAGCTGCGGGCGGAACGCAAGTACCGCCGCCCCGTCGACGAGGTCGTCCACTTCGAGGAGTTCGCGCCGGAGCGAGAGGTCGCCGCGACGCCCGCCGACGACTGACTCGAACGCTCCACCACACCCCCGAAATCCCCCGATTTTCCCGCCGTTCACGCCCCGACGAGCCGTCCCTCACGAGCGCCGATTCTCGCTCCGTGAGGAACGACAAACTCGACTATTTCGGTTCCCCTCGTACCTGTCTCTGGTGACTCGGTGATGAGAACCCGCATTCGACGCTGGCAGGTCGTCGCGACGAGTGGCGTCGGCGTCCTGTCGGTCGTCGCGTCCCTCCTCGGACTGTTCCGGCCCGGACACTATCTCGACGCCCCGGCGTTCCGCCCACAGCTGTTCGCACAGGACGTGACGATGCTCGTGGTCGGTGTCCCCGCCTTGGCAATCGGCCTCTGGTTTACCGTTCAGGGGTCGCACCGCGGCCGGTTCGTCTGGCTCGGTGCGCTCGCGTACATGACCTACATGTGGGCGTCGATAGGCCTGCAAGTCGCGTTCAACCAGTTCTTCCTCGGGTACGTCGCCCTGTTTTGTCTCTCGGTTTTCACTTTCGTCGGCGGCGTCGTGACGACGGACGCCGGCGAGGTGGCCGAAACGCTCGTCGGCGACCTCCCGAAACGACTCTACGCCGGGTTCTTGCTGCTCGTCGCAGCGGGACTGGCGTTCCTGTGGCTCTCCGAACTCGTCCCGGCGACCCTCGCGGGGACGACGCCGCGTCTCGTCGAGGAGGTCGGCCCACAGGCCATGGCGTCTCACTTCATCGACCTCAGCATCGTCGTTCCCGCCCTCGGACTGTCCAGCCTCTGGCTCTGGCAGGGTCGTCCGTGGGGGTACGTCCTCGCCGGCGTCGGCGTCGTGTTCGGTGCGGTCCTCGCACCGACGCTCACGCTCGGGACGTTCCTCCTCGCCACCGGCGGTGCTGTCACCGTTTCGTTCGTCTCTCTCGCGTTCACCGTGGTTCCCGCGCTCGTCGCCGCGGCGCTCGCTGTCACGTACGTGACCGCGCTCCCCAGTAACTCGGGGAGCGAGGGCGTCGGAGAGGTCGGAGGAAGAGCCTGAATGCGTTCCCCGCGAGCAGGCTCGCGGAAAGCCAGTTGGTGAGCGGGGACACGGCTCGAAACGAGGCTCGCTGGGCGACCTCAACGAGGTGGGTTCTAGAAAATATTCGCCTGCTGGTAGACGCTGATGCCCTCGTTCGTGAGTTCGTAGGGTTTGGTCTCGCGGGAGTGGTTGGCGTCGCGTATCTTCTGAATCTCGATTGCGAGCCGCGTCTCGCGGAAGTCGTCGTTTCGGACGTACTGGAGAACGAACACGGCGTCAGAGAGGTACTCGACGATACCGTGTCTGGAGACGTAGGGGTTGGACTGGTCCGCCTCGGAGGTGAGCATCGTCGTCACGCCCGCGTCCTTCAGCGACCGCGTGAAGTTGAACACCTCGCTGCGGCGCTTCGAGGGGTGGTCGTACATCATCTCCAAAAGCGAGACGGAGTCGAGGACGAGCCGGTCGGCACCGAACTCCTCGACCAGCCGCGGGAGGTCGTTTCGGATGCTCGACAGGCTGTTCGCCATCTCCACGGGGTCGAGGTCCACGACGGCCAGTCGACCCTCGGACTCGTGTTTCGAAAAGTCCCACCCCTTCTCGTCGGCGGTGTCGAGGATGCGCTCGCGGCTCTCTTCGAGCGTGATGTAGACGCCGCTGTCGCCGTCTTCGAGCGCCTTCCGGAGGAACTGTAGGCCGAACGTCGTCTTGCCGGTCCCGGCGCTCCCGATTGTGACCATGAGCGACCGCTCCGGGACGCCGCCGAGAATCATGTCGTCGAGGCCCTCGATGCCGATGTCGATGCGGTCGATGTCGGAATCGAGCTCCTCGTCGTCGAACGACGGCGGCTCCGACTCCCCCGGACCGGGGCCGAATCCGAACTCGTCGCCGGACTGCTCGCCGCCGAGGCCGCCGCCCGCGTCGGGCATCGGCGCGTTCTCGAACGCCGTGGCGAAGTCGGTCGAAAACGGGTCGTCGTCACCGTCGAAGGGGGCGTCATCGCCGTCAAGTGGGTCGCCGTCCTCGAACGACAGAGGCTCCCCGACGCCGCCGGTCCCGTTCTCGGGGGTGTCTTCCGACGGCTCGTCCGCGGGGTTCGCGACCGCATCGCTCCCGGGAGACCCGTCGGTCTCGCCGTCGTCGCGCTGCTCGCTTTCGTCCGGGTCCGCGTCGTCTGCGTCGGTCTCGCCGTCGTCGCGCTCGCGGAGTGCCCGCTCGAACCAGTCGTCGTCACTCACGGGAGCCACCACCGAACGACAGCGCGGCCGGCGTCCGTGCCTGCCATCACCTCAAGGTAGGCAGGCGTCGTGATGAACGTTTCCCGTGCGCGGAGCTACCGCGCGGCGTCGAGCGGAGACGGGGGCGGGCGACGTGACGGTGGGCTTTTGCCCGGGGACGCCAAACCGCGGGGCATGAAGGTCGGCATCGTCGCACAGAAGGGCAACAGCCGGGCCGCGTACCTCGCCGCGGACGCGAGCGAGGCGCTCGCCGAGGTCGACGCCGAGGCGGTCGTCGACGCGGCGACCGCCGAGGAGTTGGGCGTCGAGGGCGTCCCCGTCGAGTCGCTCGACGACTGCGACCTCGTGGTGAGCATCGGCGGCGACGGAACGTTTCTCTACGCCGCCCGCGGTGCCGACGGCGTCCCCATCCTCGGCGTCAACCTCGGCGAGGTCGGCTTCCTGAACGCGGTCTCGCCCGACGACGCCATCGACGAGGTGTTGGCCGAGGTCGCCGCGTTCCGCGAGGGGAGCCAGTCGATTCGGGAGGTCCCCCGCATCGTCGCCAGCGGCGACGGCTGGGAGATGGACCCGTCGATGAACGAGGTCGTCGTCCACGGGCCGCGCCGGGGTCACGGCGGCGGCGCGGACTTGGAAGTCCGCGTGAACGGCTCCGTGTACTCCGGCGGCCACGCCGACGGCGTGCTCGTCACGACGCCCGCGGGGAGCTCCGCCTACAACCTCAGCGAGGGCGGCCCGCTCGTCCACCCCGGCGTCGAGGGACTCGTCGTCACCGAGATGGCCGCCGCCGAGGGGATGCCGCCGCTCGTCGTCCCGCTCGATGCGGCCGTGACCGTCAGCGTCACCGACGCGGCGTCGGCGGTCGTCGTCGGCGACGGGCGGACCCGGCGGACGGTGTCGCCGCCGACGGAGATACGTATCGAGCGGTCCGACTCGCCGGTTCGACTCGCCGGTCCGACCTCAGACTTCTTCGAAGCGCTCGGAAAACTCGACTGAGCGCGCCGCCGCGGTCGGCTACTCCGCGAGTTCTCGTTCGCCCTCGTCGCCCGACGCCTCGGCGCGGGGGAGCGGCGTCCAGTCGATGTCGACCACGTTGTCCGGCCGGCCGCGGAGTCCGGGTCGGGAGACGACCTCGAACGTCCGGTTTTCGGTCTCGCGGGTGAAAAGCGAGTGCGCGAGGACGTTCGCCACGTCCGCGCGCGGGACGCTCCCGCAGACCGAGTCGCCGCCCTCGCCGACGACCACGTCGGCGGTCGCGGGGGCGTCGGTGAGCGCGCCGGGCCTGATAATCGTGTGGTCGAGCGGCGCGTCTCGAAGCCGCGTCTCGCTTCGTTCCTTCGCCGAGAGGACGCCCGACGCGGTGAGAATCGCGCGGAGCGACAGCGGGAGTCCGCCCTTCGAGTCGCCGACGCCGATAGAAGACATGAGAACGAACCGCTGCGCGCCGGAGGCGGTCGCGGCGTCCACGAGGTTCTCGACGCCCGCGCCGTCGACGAGGTCGCCGCGGATTGCGTCGAATCCCGCCGAGACGCCGACCGCGGAGACGACGGCGTCGGCGTCGAGGACCGCCCGCCGGGCGTCGTCGGGGTCGAGGAGGTCGCCGACGACGACCTCGTCCGCACCGCGCGCTCGGAGGTCGGATTCGGCGTCGGCGTCGCGGGTCAGCGCCCTGACGACGAGAGGCGTGTCCGCCAACGCGTCGAGGACGTGTCGGCCCGTCCGACCCGTCGCACCGGCGAGGAGGACGCGACCGCGATTGCGTGCCATACCCGCGCATGGGTGCGGGGCTCAATAACCTTCGGGAACGCGTCAAAAGTCCGGGGCGGCGGCGGTCGCCGGCCGGGAGAACAGACGAGGCGAGTCGGTGAGAAATCGAGGAATCGAGTCGGGGGTTCGCGTGCGTTATCGGCTCGTTACTGACCCCAGTTGGCGACGACGCGCGGGCGCTCGCCGACCGGGAGCACGTCGATGTCCTCGTCGGCCGCGCCGCGCGCTTCGAGGGCCGCCTTCGCGGAGGCGTACGTCGAGAAGTAGCTGACCTCCTCTTCGACGCAGTCGATGAGCGTCTCGCGGTCGCGGGAGACGACGAAGTCGAAGTTGTCCTCGCGGAGCATCGTGAGGAAGTCGTCGACGTCCTCGGGCGTGAGCACCTCGTAGTACTCGCCGAAGGCGTCGAGCAGTTCCTGTCCGGCCTCGCTGTCGGCGTCGGGGAACTCGGGGTCCGCGAGGTCCACGTAGATGGTGCCGTCGGCCGGAATCGGGTCGTTAGCGGCCGACTGGGCCTTCTCGTAGGCCTTCCCGAACGAGGTCGCGGTTCCCATGACCTCGCCCGTGGACTTCATCTCCGGGCCGAGACGCGGGTCCGAACCCGGCAGGCGGTCGAACGGGAGGACGACCTCCTTGACCGACACCTGCTCGGGAATCTGCTCGCTCACGTCGAGGTCGGCAAGCGAGTTGCCGGCCATGACCTTCGCCGCGAGCTTGGCGATCGGGACGCCCGTCGCCTTCGAGACGAACGGGACGGTGCGCGAGGACCGCGGGTTGGCTTCGAGGACGTACACGTCGTTCGCACCCTCCTCGTTCTGCTTGACCGCGAGCTGGACGTTCATCAGGCCGACCGTGTCGAGGGCGCTGGCGATGTCCTCCGTGACCTCGCGGACGCGGGCCATCGTCTCGTCGTCGAGCGAGCGCGGCGGAATCATACAGGCGGAGTCGCCGGAGTGGACGCCGGCGGCCTCGACGTGTTCCATCACGCCGCCGATGAGGACGTTCTCGCCGTCGGAGACGGCGTCGACGTCGAGTTCGACGCCGTCGGCGAGGAACTCGTCGATGAGGATGGGCTTGTCGGGGGAGACGCGAACTGCCTCCTCGATGTACTCCTTGAGCTCCGCGTCGGAGTGGACGATTTCCATCGCGCGGCCGCCGAGGACGTACGACGGGCGGACCAACACGGGGTAACCGAGGTCGTTGGCGAGGTCGAGCGCCTCTGTTTCGCTGGTCGCGGAGCCGCCTTCGGGCTGGAGGATACCGAGGTCGTCCATCAGCCGGTTGAAGCGGTCGCGGTCCTCGGCGAGGTCCATCGCGTCGATGGTCGTGCCGAGAATCTCGCAGTCGACGCCGCGGCGGTCGAGTTCGGATTCGAGCGGGTGGCCGATGTTGACCGAGGTCTGCCCGCCGAACTGGAGCATGACGCCGTCGGCGTCGATGGCCTCGATGACGTCGGCGACCTCTTCTGCCGTGATGGGCTCGAAGAAGAGGCCGTCGGAGGTGTCGTAGTCCGTCGACACCGTCTCGGGGTTGTTGTTGACGACGTGCGCGTCGATGCCCATGTCGCGGAGCGCCTGCACCGCGTGGACCGAGCAGTAGTCGAACTCGACTCCCTGCCCGATGCGGATGGGACCGCCGCCGACGACGACGACGCTCTCCATGTCGCGGTCGACGCGGAGTTCGTTACCGGCCGAGTCGCCCTCGAAGGGGCCGCGGAAGAACTCCGGTTTGCGCGCGGAGTAGTAGTACGGCGTCTGCGCGGCGAACTCGCCGGCGCAGGTGTCTACCTGCTTGTAGGTGCGGCCGGGGACGTTCTGTTCGACCTCGCCGACGCTCGTGCCGGTCGCCGCGGCGATGCTGGCGTTGGTGTGGCCGGCGGAGGCGGCGGCGGCGAAGTCGCCCTCGGAGGCGGCCTCGACCGCCTCGACGACGCGGCCGAAGCGCTCGACGTACCACTCGTGGATGTCGGTCAGTTCGACCACGTCCTCCGTGGTGTAGCCGCGCTCGAACGCCTCGAAGATGGCGTACGGGCGGTCGGGGGTCGGCGTTTCGAGGTACTCGGCTTCGAGTTCCTCGTCGGACACCTCGTCCCAGTCGGCGGCGGGGTCGTACTCGGACGAGCGGAGCGCCTTCAGAAGCGACTCCTCGAAGGTGCGCCCGATGGACATCGCCTCGCCGGTGGACTTCATGGCCGTCGAGAGCTCGAAGTCCACGTCGGTGAACTTGTCCTTGGGCCACCGCGGGACCTTCGTGACCACGTAGTCGATTGCGGGCTCGAAGGCGGCGGTGGTCTCGCCGGTGATTTCGTTGGTAATCTCGTGGAGGCGCTTGCCGAGGGCGACCTTCGCCGTGACGCGGGCGATGGGGTAGCCGGTCGCCTTCGAGGCGAGCGCGGAGGAGCGCGAGACGCGCGGGTTCACCTCGACGACGCGGTACTCGCCGCCGGGGGTGCCGTCGTCGTGCCACGCGAACTGGATGTTACAGCCGCCCTGGATACCGAGTTCGCGGATGACGCCGAGCGCGGCGTCGCGCATCTCCTGGTGACCCTCGTCGGGGATGACCTGCGAGGGCGTGACGACCGTGGACTCGCCGGTGTGAATCCCCATCGGGTCGATGTTCTCCATGTTGCAGATGATGATACACGAGTCGTCGGCGTCGCGCATCACCTCGTATTCGAGTTCGACCCACCCGGAGATGGACTCCGTGATGAGCACCTCGCTGTTGCGCGAGAGGCGAAGTCCCTTGCGGACGCGGGAGACGAGTTCGTCCATCTCGTGGACGACGCCGGAGCCGGAGCCGCCGAGCGTGTAGGTCGTCCGCGAGATGACCGGCAGGCCGCCGACGGCGTCGACGGAGGCTTCCACGCGCTCTTCGAGGGCCTCCTCGGTGATGTTCTCGACCGCCTCGTCTTCCTCCAGCGAGATGGTCGTCGACTTCGGGACGGGCTGACCGATTTTCTCCATGCGCTGGCGGAAGAGGTCGCGGTCCTCCGTCGCGTAGATGGTGTCGAGCGGCGTGCCCATGATGTCCACGTCGAACTCCTCTAAGACGCCTTCCTCTGCGAGTTCGGCCGTGACGTTGAGTCCGGTCTGACCGCCCAGTCCGGCGATGACGCCGTCGGGGCGCTCGCGTTCGATAATCTCGGAGATGGCCTCGGTCGTGATGGGCTCGATGTAGACCTTGTCGGCCATCTCGGGGTCGGTCATGATGGTCGCGGGGTTCGAGTTGACGAGGACAACTCGCGCGCCTTCCTCTCGGAGCGCGCGGCAGGCCTGCGCGCCGGAGTAGTCGAATTCCGCCGCCTGTCCAATCTGGATTGGGCCGCTTCCGATGAGCAAAATCGTCCGGTCCTCTGTACCTTGCTGAGGTCCGGTCGAGGTGTCCTCGTCAGTCATCGTCGGAATCCAATCCGCACATCGTAATAAGTCCGGCGAAAAATTACGAGGTCCGAAACTCGATTGCGAATTTCGAAAATGTTGCCGAACGCCGCTGTCGCGGCCGGGGAAGGCTTTTGACGGGTATCCGAGTACCGGCTACGCATGCCCGCGGTATTCACGACGCCGCCGCCGCTCGACTCCGGGAGCCGGGTCGCGGTCGTCGCGCCGTCGCGCCCCATCGACGAATCGCACTTGGACCGCGCGTGCGCGCGTCTCCGCGACGTGTTCTCGCTCGACCCCGTCGTCTTCGAGTCCGCCCGCCGCGACTGGGAGTGGCTCCGGGACAACCCGGCGGCGCGCGCGGAGGACGTGATGGAGGCCTTCGAGGACCCGTCGATACGCGGCGTCATCGCCGTCACCGGCGGCGACGACCAGCTTCGAATCCTCCCGCACCTCGACCCGGCGCGGCTGACCGCGTCGCCGACGCGCTTCTTCGGCTTCAGCGACAACGACAACCTCCGGCTGTTCCTCTGGACCCACGGCGTCGTGAGCTACGGCGCGACGCTCCACCCGACGCTCACCGTGGACCCCGAAATCCACCCGTACGTCGAGCGGTACCTCCGCCGGGCGTTCTTCGAGCGCTCCATCGGCGTCGTCGAACCCGCCCCGGAGTGGACCGACGACTGGTTCGACTTCGACACCGGAGAACCGAGAGAGTGGCACGACAATCCGGGTCGGACGTGGCGTGGCGACGAGCGCGTGACCGGGCGGCTCTGGGGCGGCAGCTTCAGCATCTTGAAGTGGCACCTCCAGACCGACCGCTACCTCCCAGACCCCGAGGAACTCGACGGGGCGGTGCTCGCGCTCGAAACCTCGGAGGACGTGCCGCTCCCCCGGGAGGTCCGGTACACCCTGCGGTCGATGGGCGAACGCGGGCTGTTAGCGCGGTTCGACGGGCTCGTGGTGGGTCGCCCGCGGACGTACTCGCCCGGACTGGAGTGGGAGCCGCCGGCGGACTACGGCGCGCAGCTCCGCGCGGAGGTGCTGTCGGTCCTCGACGCGTACAACCCCGACGCGACGGCGGTGTTCGACGTGGAGTTCGGCCACGCCGACCCGACGGTTCCGCTTCCGCTCGGCGCGAAGGCGACCCTCGACCCGACGGTGGAGCGGCTTCGAATCGATTGAAAAGCGGGCGCTCGGCCCGCGCGCTACATGTACGGTTCGGGGTCGAGGTCGCGCTGGGCGCGGTACTGGTCGACGAACTCGCTCACGTCGAACTGGAGCATCTTCGACTCGAACTCCGAGACGACCTCGTCGTCGTCGGCGTGGCTGACGGCGTGTTCCATCAGTTCCACGACGAGTTCGACGATTATCTCGTGGAGTCTTCGAGAGTCGAAGTCGGTCACCCAGACGATGCCCGCGCCGAGTTCGCCGTCCTCGGAGACGTCCTCGGAGACGACGGCCTCGGGGAACTCCTCGAGGACGATGCCCATGAGGTGGGCCGTCCCGAACTCGGGCATGTCGTCGCTCGTGGTCTCGATGGTCTCCTGGAGGATTTCGACGAGGAACTCCGGGAGAAATCGGTCGGGCGGGTGGACGTCCATGACGACGGCGTGGCTGTCCCCGCACGGACAGTCGAACTCCCGTTTGCCCAAGTCGAGTTCCCGGACGCGCTTCGTCTCGCCGCAGGGGAGGTCCAAGACGGCCCCGCGGCCGCCGGGAACGCTCGGTTCAGACATACCCGTGGGTTGCGGTTCTCTCCGTTTAAACGTCGCGTTCTTCGGAATCGTCGCGAGAGAAAAACGAGACGCCGACCGTCGGTTGCGGTCGGTCAGTCCGTCGTACTGTCGCAAAAAGCGGCGGTGACCCGGGCCGAAACGCCCGGCGGCGTCCCCTCAGCGGCGGCCCGAGACGTAGACGATGGGGCCGACAATGAGGAGCGCAATCCCGAGGAACAGGTAGTGAGCCTTGCCCAGCGACACCGGGGTCAGAAGGAAGATGAGCCCGAACACCGTGGTGTTGATACCGAGGACGTGCCGGGACTTCAGCGGCAGCGTTCCAACCGTCGACAGGATGAACACGAGCAACAGCGCCTGCCCGATGTTGTAGTCGAGCAGGAAGGTGTCTACGAGCTGAAGGGGAAGCATTCTTGTTTTCTCGGTCGGTTCGAATCGACTATCAAAGTTCCGTTATTCTCGTTGGAAACCGGCGGTCGGTCCCCCCGATATTGGGGCGACCGGGCTGTCGGGGCGGTTCCCCCTGGGTCTGCACCGCTGTCGGCGCGGAGCGGCGTCCGGTGGTCGGCGCGCGCTACTGGGACGGGCCGGTGATGTCGAGCGGCCGAATCCACCCGTACCAGACGACGAAGACCATGCCCGCGTAGCCGAGGACGAACACGACCATTCCGAGGTCGGTGTAGCCAGCCTCGCCGAGGAAGCGGCGTGCCACGCCCGGGATGACGATGCCGAGCGTCACGACGGCCGCGAGGAGGAGGTTCCCCCGCGATACCAACGACTGCTTCGTCTCGCTCATGTGCAGGGCTCGGGACCGAGACGACGTGAATCGCACGGTTCGAAGAGCGGCCCGCGAAGGGCGTTCTCGTCGCGCCGTCGGCCTCCGCCGTCGGTCTCGTCGCGTCGTAATCGCCCGCCTGCGAGCCCGCGGCACCGAAAACATATACCGTCCCCCGACGCACCGCGGGTATGCACCTGCGTTCCCTCCCCGAGGAGCACCGCGAGACCTACCGCGAGTTCCTCAACTACGCCTTCCGCCCCGAGAACGGCCCCGATTGGTCGGACGAGCGACTGCCGGACCCGGAGAGCTACCGTCCGCGAGGGTTCTACGACGCCCCGCCCGACGCGCCCGTCGAGGACCTCGACGCGGCCGACCTGCGGACGGTGTGTGCCTTCTACGACTTCACGGCTCGCGTCCGCGGCGAGTGGCACCCGCTGCCCGGTATCTCGGCGGTCGCGTCGCCGCCGGAGGCGCGCCGACGGGGCCACGTCGGCGCGATGCTCGACGACCTCCTCGCGGAGTTCCGCGACACCGGCCGGTATCTCTCGGCGCTCTGGCCGTTCGAGTACGACTTCTACCGCCGGTTCGGCTGGGCGACGGCGAACAACTACGCGAAGACGACGGTGCCGCCCGACGAACTCGGGGCGGTCGCCGCAGACCCGGCCGGGGAGTTCGTCCGCCTCGACGCCGACGACTGGGCCCGGGTCAAGGACGTGTACGCGACCGCGGCGACGGAAGACCTCGCGGTGGACCGAAGCGAGGGCTGGATTCGCCACCGACTGTTCCGCGGCTGGGACGGCGACCCGTTCGTCTACGGCTGGGAGCGAGACGGCGACCTCCGCGGCTACGTCGTCTACGACGTGAGCGGCGACTGGGAGTCGCGGACGCTGTCCGTGAACGAACTCGTCGCCGTCGACGCCGAGGCTCGCGCACAGCTGTTTCGGTTCCTGCGGGACCACGACTCGCAGGTCGACGAGGTCGTTCTCTCGTCGGAACGCGAATCGACCCGGCTCATCGACGGCCTGACCGACCCGCGGGCGGCGACGGTCGAAATCAAGCCCGGGCCGATGGTCCGCATCGTGGACGTGCCGGCCGCCCTCGAATCCGTCTCGTTCCCCGGCGACGCCGCCTGCGACCTCGTCCTCGCGGTCGCCGACGACCGCTGTGACTGGAACGATGGGTCGTTCAGGGTCGTCGTCGGTGACGGCGAGGCGCGCGTCGAACCGGACGGTGACGACGCCGACCCGGACGCGACCGTCGAAATCGGGGCGCTCTCGCAACTCCTCGTCGGCGCGCGCTCCGTCGAGTCGCTCGCCCGCACCGACCGCCTCTCGGTCGCCCGGGAGGAGGCGGCCGACGCCCTCGCGTCGGTGTTCTCCGCGCGGGACCCGTACCTGCGCGAGGGGTTCTGAGCGGACGGGTCGGGCCGAAATCGGCCGACGCGGCCAGTCGGGTCGGTTTTTTCCCACCGGCCGCCGAAGTGCGGGCGTGGCATCAGTTCCGGTTCTCGTCGCGTTCACGGCCGCCGGCGCGATTCTCGCGTGGAAGGGCGGCGACATGCTCGTGCAGGCCTCCGACCGCTTGGGCGCGTACTACGGGCTCCCCGCCATCGTGCAGGGAGCCATCATCGCCGCCGTGGGGTCGAGCTTCCCCGAGCTATCGAGCATCGTCATCGCCACGGTCCGGTACCAGTCGTTCGACATCGGCGTCGGCGCGGTCGTCGGGTCGGCCGTCTACAACATTCTCATCATCCCGTCCGTGTCGGCGATGGTCGGCGAGGGCGGACGGCTCGCCTCGAACCGCGACCTCGTCTACAAGGAGGCGCAGTTCTACCTGCTTTCTATCGCCGTCCTCGTGCTCACCTTCTCGCTCGCGGTCATCTACCGACCCGCCACCGACACCGCGAGCCTCGACGGGTTCGTGAGCCCCGCGCTCGCGCTCATCCCGCTGGCGCTGTACGGCCTGTACCTGTTCATGCAGTACCACGACACGCTGGAGCACCGCGCCGGACTCACCGCCGTCGTCAGCGACGTGGACCCGAGACGCGAATGGGTGGCGCTGGTGGCGTCGCTCGCGGTCATCCTCGTCGGAGCCGAACTGCTCGTCCGCGCGGCGGTCGGCCTCGGCGACGCCTTCGGCACGTCGCCGTTCCTCTGGGGGCTGACGGTCGTCGCCGCCGGCACGAGCCTCCCCGACACGTTCGTCAGCGTCGCGGCCGCCCGGCAGGGCAACGCGCCGATGAGCCTCGCCAACGTCTTCGGGAGCAACGTGTTCGCGCTCCTCGTCGCCCTCCCGGTCGGCATCCTCGTCGCCGGGGGCGCGGTCATCGCCTTCGAGGAAGTCGTCCCGATGATGAGCTTCCTCACGGGCGCGTCGGTCGTCTTCTTCGCCGTCCTCCGGACCGAGATGGCGCTGACGCGTGCCGAGTCGTACCTCCTCCTCGGGACCTACGCGCTGTTCATCGCGTGGCTGGTCGCAGAAAGCCTCGGCGTGACGAGGTTCCTCGCCTGAGAGGTCGCCCGGCCGCGAGCGGGGTCGCCGCGGCCGCCTCGCTCAGTCCGGCGGTTCGACCCAGACCGGGCCCACCCACGCGGTCCCGGGGAACTCGCAGTCCCGCGGGACCTGGGTGACCCGGAGGTAGTACGCGTCGGCCGCCGAGCGCCGGTCGTCGTCCCAGACCGTCCCCTCGACCGGGTCGCCGTCGGTCCACGAGACAGACGTCGTGTACGCCGAAAGCGGCGCGTCGGGGTCCGAGGTAATCGCCTGCGACCGCCACGTCTCGCCGTTTTTGACGATTTCGACGCGTTCGAGCGGGGCGGTCCCCGCGACCTCGACGTCGACCTCGCGGGGTTCGTCGCGGGCGTCGAGGCGGAGCGAACTGTCGTTCTCGCCGGGTTCGACGCCGCCGACTGAGAGGGACGCGAGGATGCGGTGCGGCTGGGTCGTCCCGTAGACGCGGCGGCTCCGGAGGCTCTCGAACACCGCCTCGCGGGTGAGTTCGGGCGCTCGGAACGCCGAGAGACCGCCGGGATAGCTCCGCTCGTTCCAGACGCGCCAGATGCTCGACCAGCCGACGCCGTCTTCGACCCACTCGCGAACGGAGGGGAGGTGCGGGTCGGCGTGGATGAGCGAGTGGCCGGGGTGCGGGCCGTGGTAGTCCGCGCCCGCGACGAGGCCGACCCGGTGGCCCATCGACAGCGCGTCGCGGACGAAGTGACCCGGTTCGTCGGTCTCGCCGCGACCCATCGCCAGTGGAAACGGGTTCCCCTCGTCGCCCGGCAGTTCGCCGGACCCCCACTGCGAGTACACCTCGACGAGCGGCGCGAGCTCGTCGTCGTACTCGACAGCCGAGAAGTCGAAGGGGTACATGCGCTCCGTCGGGTGGTGCGGAATCGTCACGACCCGCGAGTCGCGGGTCGACTCGAACTCGCGGAGGCGGCTCCAGAGCTTCTCGTAGGTGTCCGTCGTCCCGCCGCGGGAGTCGAGAAGGACGGCGTCGTCGGCGTCCTCGAAGTAGACGTTGACGTGGCCGCCGCAGTTGGGTTGTTTCGTCCACTCGTAGCCGACGAGCGTCACGAACTCGTCGGGGTCGTAGAACCGGTCGGCGACGCGGCGCGACCGCTCGAAGTACCACCCGTGCATGAGGGCGCGCTGGAGCGACGGCGGGATGAAAAACCCCATCGTGTCGTGGTCGGTGTAGGCGACGACGTCGAGGGCCATCGCGTCGCGGCCGAACCGATACCCCTTCTGCAGGCTCCCCGTCCCGTCCGAGAGCCGCGAGTGCAGGTGGATATCGCCCCAGTAGACGCGCTCGTCGGGGGCGTCGGCGGAGACGGAAACGGGGTTCGAGACGTACCGCTCGTCGAACCCGGGGCGCGAGAAGGTCAGGTAGTGGACGCTGGGCGTCTCGAAGGAGACGGCGTCTGCGAGCCTGACGTACCCCTCGTCGTCGCCGGCGAGGGAGACGCGCTCCGGATACGTCGCAGCATCGTCGGTCGCAGACACCCGCAGGTCGCCGTCGTACGCGCCGTGAAGCCGTTCGTACTCGTCCCACACCTGTACCGTGAGGTCGAGGGACTCGCCGACCGCGACGGTCGACGGCAGGACCGCGTGGACGCGGTCGAGCGACCCGGTTCGACTGCGCAACAGGTCGCGGACTGACGGCCGCCGCTCGGCGAAGACGCGCATCGTCTCCGCGAACTTCCCGAGGGTTCCGGTGGGTTCGGCGTCGAACACGCGAGGGGCTACGGACGCGTCGCTAAAGAAGGACGAGGCCGACCGGGCGCGACGGCGAACCCGCTCGCGGGTACTGTCGCTCAGAAAACGGAAAACGGACTCGCCGCAAACAGGGCAAGTTGCGGCGAGCGGGGTTGATGATGACCGCACGCGCGGTCAGGGGTCGAGGGTGGTCCGAATCCTGTCAGTCGCCGGGCGTGTTACCGCGCTGGTAGCGTCCGACCATCTTCCACATCGCCGCGTCGAGGTCCTCGCCGTCGGCGGCGGACTCAATCTGGCGGTACAGGTGTTCGGAGACATCGATGGTTGGCATCACCAACACGTATGGCGTGTACGGGTTTAATACTACTGGGATACAGAACTGAGTAAATTTGTTCGGATGGGTCGGTCGTCGAACCGCGAAATCGAGAGACGGCGAAGCCCCACGAACGAACGAGACGGTGATAGTCGAGAGAAACTCGGATTCGAAGACCTGACGGAAGTTCGAGTAGTCGGCTACTGCCGCGCCTGGCGGAGCGACGCGCCGTCGAAGCGCTTCAACGCGAGTTCGCCCGCCTCCAGCGGGTCGACGGGCGTGTCGTGTTCGTCGTCCATGTGTTCCATCACGAGAACGCCGACGCCCTCGCGGGAGTCGGCCGTGGAGGTGTGGCCGCACCCGTACAGACAGGTGAGTTCGTATTCCATGTTATTCGGTACCACAATCTATTGCGTGATATAGCTTTCTCCGAATTCGTCCGTTCGACCGGCTATGTGGTGATAGATGCGGACAAATCTGTGTGAATTGGTGCAGTTTTGTGAGATATAATCGAGTATTTGGGTCAGACATTAGTAGTTCTCTGTGTCGGGACAGTCGTGTTCGGTCGGGGCGGTCGAGTGTTCGCCGCTGATTCGTCCCGACGACACGAACGATAGACCGAGCGTTCTCTCGGTCGGTAGTATCCGCAGAAGTTGGGTGGCCGGGGAGTTTGAGCCCCTAACTCGCATCGGCAACGAATCGTTGCCAACGGGAGTGGGCCAACGCGGATTTGAACCGCGGGCCTCCCGGTTATCAGCCGAGCGCTCAACCTGACTGAGCTATTGGCCCAGGTAAGCGCATTCACTCGTTGTGCGCTGTTGATTTTAAGACTTTCTTTTCGGAGGCGCGTTGGTGCGTGTTAGTGAATGTCGGCGTCGTCGGCCGATTACGCCGCTTCAGACGCCGGGCGTGAAGTCAATATCGGACGGATTCGCGCGGCTACGCGCCGGAAAACCGAACAAGAGAGACGACGCGGGACCGGAGAGACGCGCTACTTGGAGTCGTTGCCGTCGCCGTCGAACCGGTAGGAGTCGGGGTCGGCGTCGTAGACGCCGTCACCGCCGCTACTGTTGCCGCTTCCGCCGGAGTTGCTCCCGCCGCTCGGGCCGGGCGACCCGCCGGGACCGCCGGGTCCGAAGTCGCCCTGCGGGAAGCCGGTCGTCCAGACGTTGCCGGTGACGAAGCCGTCGGCGCGCTTGTCGAGGTAGGGCTTGACGACGAAGCGCTTGAGCACCTCGCGGATGGGGTACCGGGTCACCGGGATGGCGAGCAGGAAGCCGATGGTGTCGGTGACGAGCCCCGGCGTGAGGAGGAACGCGCCCGCGGCGATGAGGAGGCCGCCGTCCATGACCTCGTTCGTCGGGAGGTCGCCCCCGGCGAACTTCGACTGGAGGCTTCTGAGGGTGTGTCTCCCCTCGGCGCGGACGATGAGCATCCCGACGAGTCCGGTCAGGACGACGAGCGCGACGGTCGGCACGAGGTCGATATACTGCGCGACGACCACGAGTAGCAACGCGTCGGAGAGGGGGATGAGGAGCAAGAGCGCCATCAGCGTGCGCGTTCGCATGGGCGACACTACCGGGTCGCGGCCCATAGCCCTTTTGTCCCGCCCGCGGCGCACCGGTCTCCCGAACCCGTCCGCGGCGACCGTCGAGGATGCGCGCGACCCGCCGACTGCGACCGGCCGTGCCACGAGGGCTCGAAGCGCTTACCCGCGTCCACCGCGGATGGGTGGACATGACCGACGAGACGCGCGTCGAATGGCGAGAGTGGGGCCCCGACGCGTTCGCCGAGGCGCGAGCGGCGGACAAGCCCGTCCTGCTTTCGCTGTCGGCGACGTGGTGCGAGGACTGTCACGAGATGGACGCCGAGACGTACGCGGAGCCGCGCATCGCCGCGAACCTCAACGACGGCTTCGTCCCGATTCGGGTGAACGTGGACCGCCAGCCGCGCATCCGCGAGCGGTACAACATGGGCGGCTTCCCCTCGACCGTCTTCCTCGCGCCCGACGGCCACCCCATCACGGGCGCGACGTTCATCGGCCCAGACGGCATGCGGCAGGTCGTCGACCGCGTGCGCGAGGTGTGGGAGAAGAAGGGCGCGGACGCCGGACGCCTCCCACGGGCGCTCAGAGGCGACCTCCCGCCCGCGGGCGAGGTCTCGCCCCGAATCGAGTCGCACCTCGCCGGCCAGTTGGAAGTCGCCTTCGACGAGGCCCACGGCGGGTGGGGCGACGCCGCGAAGTTCCCGCTCCCGCGGACCGTCGAGTTCGCGCTGAAGCGCGACCGAAGCCGGGCGCTCCGGTCGCTCGACGCGATTCGCGACGGCCTGTTCGACCCCGTCGAGGGCGGCTTCTTCCGCTACGCCGACGACGCCGCGTGGTCGAAGCCGAACCGCGAGAAGACGCTCGAATCGAACGCCGCGCTCCTGCGGGCGTTCGCCAACGGCTACCGCTACACCGGCGAGGACGCCTACCTCGACCCGGCCGCGGGGACCGCCGAGTTCCTCGTCGACTCGCTGTGGACGGGAACCGGCTTCGCGGGGAGCATGGGCCCCGCCGCGGGGACGGACTACTACCTCCTCGGAAAGGAGGGCCGCGACAACGCGCCCGGCCCGCGGACCGACCTCACCGTCTACGCCGGCGGCAACGCCCTCGCCGCGGACGCGCTGTTGGTGCTTGCGGGCCTCACCGACGACGAGCGGGCCCGCGAGTACGGCTCCCGCGCGCTCGACCGAATCGCCGAAGACCTCGTCGACGACGGCGTCGTGACCCACTTCCGGTCCGGCGGCGACGCGGGCGAGAAGCTCCTGCTCGAAGACCAGGCGCGCGTGGTCGCCGCGGCCTGCCGCGCCCGACAGGTGCTCGGCGACGAGTCGGTCGCGGGCGACCCGCTCCTCGCGTTCGCCGCCGATGCCGCCGACGCCGCCATCGACGAACTGTTCGACGAGGGCTCGTTCCTCGACGGTCCCGCGAGCGGCGAGGCGCTCCTGTCGTCGCCGCTGCGCCCGCTCGACGGGAACGTGGAGATGGCGAACGCGCTGCTCGACCTCGCGGCGCTCACGGGCGACGAGCGCTACCGCGAGGTGGCACAGGAGACCATCGGCTCGTTCGCGGGCGCGTGGGACCGCATCGGCGTGCAAATCGCCGCCTACGGGACCGCGGCGGCGCGTCTGCTCCGCGACCCGCTCGTCGTGGAACTCAACGACGGCGTCGGCTCCGACCTCCACCGGGCGGCGCTCCGCGTCGCGGACCACGAGGCGCTCGTCGTTCCCGAGGCCGACGCCGACGACCTCGCGGACGGAACCGCGCGCGTCAGCGCCGGCGAGACGACGGTGGAGGCAACCACTCCCGAGGAGTTGATGCAGGCGGTGTCCTCAGTCACGCCCGACGCCTGACCGCGACCGGCGGCAACCGAACGCGGGTGTAAACATCCGGTTTGTTTATCAGGGAGAAACGAGACGGACGGTGCATGACCAGTCTGCGAGACCTCGGGTTGTCCGAGTACGAGGCCCGAGCCTACCGCGCGCTCCTGCGGACGGGCGCGACGACGGCCAAGGAGTTATCGCGCGCCAGCGACGTCCCCATGGGCCGCGTCTACGACGTGCTGAACAGCCTCGAACAGTACCACCTCATCCGGAGTCAGGCGGCCAGCCGGCCGAAGAAGTACGTCGCCGTCGAGCCCGACACGGCGCTCGACCGCCTGCTCGAATCGAAGCGCCAGGAGCTGGCCGAGAAGGCCGAGCAGTACGAGAACGTCGTCGCCGAGCTGACCGACGAACTCGACGCCGCGGAGCCCGTCCACGACCAGTTCTGGACGGCCGCGGTCGGCGCGGACGAGACCATCGACCTGCTCGTCGAGCGACTCGCGGCGGCCGACGACTCGCTCGTGATGGTCGCCGGGACGCCCTCGCCGCAGTTCGACCTCGACGCCGTCGGCGACCTCGTCGTCGACGAACTGGAGGCCGCGCTCGACCGCGGCGTGGAGGTCTCGATGCTCATGTCGCCGGACCTCGTCGACAGCCTGCCCGAGAGCGTCGGCCAGAGCTACATGAACCGGCTGTCGAGCGCGCAGAACTTCCACGTGCGAACTGCCGAGAACGTCACGGGCGTGTTCAATCTCATCGACGACGTGGAGGTCTGCATCGAGGTCCCGAACCCCCTCGACCCCGGACAGGCGTTCGCCATGATTGACCTGAAAGACCCCGAGTTCGCCGCCGACCTCCGGGAGACGTTCGACCCGCGCTGGGAGGAAGCGGCACCGCTCCCGCTGTAGGGATTCGGAGAGAGAAAACGGTAAACGGTCGTCTCCGGGTGTGGAGACCGTTCAGGCGTCGAGTTCGTCGCGGAGCTGTCCCAGCGTCACCTCGCGCTCGGCGTGCGCGTTGTGCTGGTGAATCGACTCGTCGTTCGACTGTTTCATGTGGACCACCGCGTCGTCGCCGAGGTGGTCGAGTGCGTCGATGGACATCTCGGCCATCGAGCGGACGCAGTCCTCGACGAACTTCGCGTTCGCGTGGGCGTGGTAGGTCATGTGGTCCTCGTCGGGGCGCTTGGCGAGGTTGTAGATGCGCGCCGACATCGAGTCGCGGGCGATGTCGATGAGGTCCATGAGGTCGACCTCGGGCGAGCCCTGCGTCTCGACGGTGAGCGTGGCGTGGCCGCGCTGGGAGTGGCCCGGCTGGGGGACCTTGTCGAGGAACTCCTCGATGGTGTCGTCGTCGACCGAGAGGTCCTGCAACACGTCGCGGGCGCGGGAGGCGGACATGCCCTGCGAGCAGGGACAGACGGTCATGCCGACCACTTCCGCGCCGATTTCCTCGCGGGTTCCCTCGTCGGTCGCGGTGGCGCTGGCGATGATCTGTGCGGTGCTCTGGGTGGAGAGTCCGCTGGCGGGGGTGTCCTCGCGGACGACGAGTTCGGCGGTCATGCTGACCTCGGCGGTCGTCGTGTACTCGTGCTTCGCGAGGAGGCGCTCGGCGGCGTCGCCGCACATGTCCTCGACGCGGTAGGCCGGCTCGGAGACGGCGGCTTCGAGGACCTCGTCGATGACCTGCATATTTCGGCTCATGTCGATGCCCTTGCGGCCGCCGGGGAGGTCGACGAAGACCTCGAACTCAGCCATCAAGACGAGGGGTCGCTTCCCGTCGCGGGCGATCTTGACGAGCTTCTCGACGCCTGTGACGCCGACCTGGCTCAGCCCGACGGTCACGTCCGGCTGGGAGGCCTGTACGTCAGGCAACTGGTGACTCATCGAAGGATAAAAAGTGCCGTTGCTGATTAGTGCTTTCGATAGGGGAACAGAATCGCGGGCGAACGCCCCGCTGTGCTCCGACTACGGCCAGTCGTCGCGCCCCTCGTCCTCGAAGGGGTCCGCGGGGGCGTCGTCGTCGCCGGCGAGCACCCACTCGGCGGCCTCGGCGGCGTCCTCGACGGGGAGGTACTCCCAGCCGGTCTCCTCGGCCACCGCGCGGTCCTCGTCGGACGTGCCGACGAAGACGTGCCGGTCGGTGTCGAACTGGCGCATCACGTTTTCGAGGCTCTCTTTGACGCCGCGCGGTCCGGAGAAGAAGTCCTGCCGGATGCGCTCTTTCCGGGTGAAGTTCGTCACGACGTACGTCGGCTTCTCGCTCACCACGCCGATGTACTTCGTCCACGTCCGGGCGTCCGAAAACGCCGCGTTCGGGTCGCCGAGCTGCTTGAGCGCGGAGAGTTCGAACGCGAGCGTCATCGTTCCTTGGCCGCCACCTGTTGCCATACCCGGCGATAGGCGGCGACGCGTGGAAAACGACTTCGGTCCCGGTCGTCCGCGAGCGGGAGGCCGTCGGCTCGGGGGCGACCGGGTCGGGCGGAGAACGCGAGCGACGGGACGGGCGCAGCGAGATTACTGAACGCGGACGTAGTCGGTGAACACCACGATGTCGCCCCGCGAGAGCCGCGAGGTGGTCGTGTCGATGTCGAGCCGGCCGGCGGGACTGGCGGTCGCGAGCGCGTGCTGGGTCCGCTCGCTCAACTCGTCGAAGTGGTGGACCCGAGCGCCCGGCGGCACGTCGGTAACGGGTACGACGGTCGGCGGCGCGGTGACTGCTGGGGAAGACGGCGACTGTCCGTCTTTTGATGACATGTGGTAACACACACCATGAATGGAGATAAATGTTTGGCCGGCGGGACGACTGGCGGGCGCGTAACGACGGGCGAAAGAGAGCCAAAAACGAGGGGTCGAACCGCGAACGCGGGCGAGCGCTCGGCGAGCCGAGGCCGGGCCGGGCGGCCGCGCGCAGACGCGGCTGGCCGGGTGAAAACAGCGGGAGCGGGTCCCGAGTTACTGTTCGGCCGCCGCGCCTTCGAGGTCGTCGAGCTGGAAGTCCTGCTTCACGAGGATTTCCTTCTGCCCGCTGACGTCGACCTGCTCGCGCATGAGCTTCTTGTACTTCGTCTGCGGCGAGAGGTCGCCGATGAGGACGCCGCCGACGATTTTGCCGTCCTTGATGGCGAGACGCCGCCACTCGGTGTCGGAGTACTTGGCCTCGACGTGGTCGTCGCCGAGCGTCGGGTGGCCGAACGAGAGGAACGGGAAGTCGAAGTGGGTGATGGAGTACGACGAGACCCAGCGGAACTCCTCGGAGCCGTAGTCGACCATGTTCTTGGCCGCGATGGTGCCCTGCTCTTTGGCGGAGCCCCACGCGCCGTTCTGGGCGCGGTCGCCGAGGATGAGGTCGTGGAACTCGGTGATGTCACCGGCCGCGAAGATGTCGTCGTGGTTCGTCCGCATGAACTCGTCCGTGTAGATGCCGTTGTCGTACTCGATGTCGGTGCCACCGAGAATCTCCGTGTTGAAGTTCAGGCCGATGGCGATGCCGACGAAGTCGGCGTCGTAGCGGTCGCCGTTGGGGTCGACGGCGGTCGTGACGCGGTCGTCGTCGTCGACCTCGAAGTGGTCGACGCCGGAGTCGAAGACGGGTTCGACGTTGCGCTCGCGGAGCGCCTCGTGGATGATCTCCGCGCCTTCCTCGGAGAGCGCGTAGCGCCACCACGCCTTGCCGCGCATGAGGTACTTGCCCTCGACCTCCTGGGCGGCCGTGATGGCCGCGAGGTCGATGCCGAGCAGGCCCGCGCCGATGACGACGGAGTTGTCCGCGCCCTCGATGTGCTCTTTGATGTCGCGGGCGTCCTGGAACGTCCAGAAGTGGTGGATGCCCTCGGCGTCGGAGTTCTCGACGGGGAGCTGGGTCGGCGTGCCGCCGATGGCCAGAAGCAGTTTGTCGTAGTCGTACTCGGTGCCGTCGTGGGCGGTGATGGTGTGACCCTCGGGGTCGATGTCCGTGACGAGCGTGTTGAGTTCGAGGTCCACGTCGCGGTCGTCGTACCACGACTCGTCGTGGATTGAGATGGGTGCCTCGGGCAGTTTGCCCTTGGCGAATTCCTTGATGAGAATGCGGTTGTACAGCGGTTCGCCCTCGTCCGTGATGATGGTGATGTCGGCGTCGGGTTCCTCTTCGCGGAGTGTCTCAGCCGCTGAGGCCCCGGCGATACCGTCGCCGACGATCACGTACGATTGGCTCATGACCCGACGTTTGTATTCGGGGTTAATGTGGATTGCTATCTCCCTCATGATTGTTTTGCAGCCGGAAATCGGGGCGAGATAAGGAGACGGGAGCCGAATCGCGGCTGTTACTGCGTCTCACCGAACCGCTCGGCGAAGCCGCCGTCGGCGGCGGCCGGGCACTCCGAGGGTGCCGACTCCGCGTCGTCGTCGCCGCGAGCGAACGCGGCGTGGGCAAAGCCGCGGACGCGACCGGGAACGCTACTGGTGGCGGCGATGCGGACGGCTCCGCGAACGCCGGCCACGCCGGCGGCGAAACCGAGCGGCCAGCCCAAGAACAGCGCCACGAGACCGAGACCGGGCGCGAGCGGGGCGACGAGCGTCGCGACCGCGGTGGCCGCGACGACGCCGAGGACCGCCGCGACCGCGACGAGCGCAGTCTCTGAGAGCGTTCTGAACCGGCTCGGGACCGTCTCTCGTACGTCGCCGCGGCCGAAGTGGATATCGTCGAACATGGTCGTTCTCCTCGTTTGGAGAGACGACCGCCGACACCAAAAGGGTAATCCGAATTACATTTCTGTAAGCGGGCTTACCGTAGCGCGCTTATGCAATCTTCTCGACAGCTTCGACCGCGGAGTCGACGACCGAGAGTTCGTCGTCGAGGTCGACGACGAGCGCCTCGTCTCCGTGTTCGATGCGGACGCGGACACGCCACGGGTCCTCCGAGACGACGGTGAGCGCGTCGTCGCCGACGACCCACGGGAAGCGCCAGAAGGGAGTTCCGCACACGTCCTGTCCCCGCGAGGAGAGGAAGCCGAGGACGGTCGACTCGTCGAGCAGGACCAGCCCCACGGGCGAGACGGCCTCGTAGCCGCACTGGGCGCAGCGGTGGGTCACGACCACGTCGAGGTCGAACGGGTCGGCGTCGCGGGACAGCGAGGTGCTCGTCGTCCCGCCGCACTCGGGGCAGACGCCGTCGGCGGCGAGGCAGTGGAGGTGTCGCACGCGCTGGTCGAACGCGGACAGGAGCGCCTCCGTGGTGCGGCCTTCGAGGCCGCCGGGCGGGAACTCCTCGTGGGCGTGGGTCCGCGCGCAGTCGGCGCAGGAGATTGTGAGTTTCTCGTCGCCGTAATCGGCTTCGAGGGAGCCGCCGCAGGCGACACAGGAGCCGGGTGCGGAAAAGGCGGGGAGGACGGGGTCCTCGTTGAACGTCCCCGCGAGCACGGCGCGGACGACCTTCTCGCCGGCGTGGCGGAAGTCGTAGCCGTCGTCGGTCTTGCGGACGAACTGGCCGCGGAGCTTTCCGAGGTGGTAGTTGAATCGCGCGCTGTCGTCGACGCCGACCCGTCGGCGGAGTTCGGAGAAGGGAACGGGTCGGTCGGGTGACTCCCAGAGCGCTTCGAGGATGGTGAGTCGGGTCTCGTCGGCGACGATGCCGAACGCTTCGGCCGGCGAGATGCAGTCGTCGCACTCGAGGACCGAGTCCTCGCGGACGGATGCGGAGTCGCTCATACCCCTCACATGCGGGCGAACCGCATTAAATCACCTCGTAAAATTTCGTTCGGGAACTCGCGGGTCGCGTCGCCCGCGTGAGTCAGGCGGGGTTGCGTCCGTCTCGCGCGGGACGCCCGCGAAGCGCCCCCGGAGACGTGGTCTTTACGTGTATCCGACCCGAAGCGGACGACGGAATGAAGATTCGCCAGAACATCCGCCACTTCGCGACGAAGAAGGCCCTCACCATGCCGGTCATCGGCGACATCGCCACCGAGAAGATGGTCGACCTCCACGTCCGTATCTTCGGCGAGCGCGCGGACTCCGACCGCAGAGCGGAGCGAGAGGCCCACATGGCGGCGTTCTTCGAGTGCACCTTCGACACCTATCTCGCGGCGCTCGACGCCGGCTTCCCCGAGGCCGAGGCCCGCGAGATAACCCACGTCCAGGCCAACTTCGACTTCTACAACCACGGCTGGACGGAGATGATGGAGATTCCGGTCGACGAAATCGAGGCCCACTACGAGCGGTACGAGGGGTTCTTCGAGCGCCACGGCATCGACATCGCGAACCCCCTCGGCGACTTCCGCACCATCGACATCCCGGACGCGCCCGCGACGCTCGACAAGCTCGACGACCCGGACCACCCCCACGCGGAGGGCGGCTTCGCCGACGACGTGTACGTCGAGGACGACTCGGGCGAGGTCGAAGCCGGCGGAGCCGACGAGCCCGAGGACGTGGACGTGTCGGCCGCGCCGGGGATGCAGGACGTCGACGGCACCGACGAGAAGACCGCGTAAGAGAAGTCGCGCGAAGTCGGGCCGGTTCTAATCGTCGGACGGCACGCGGGGGCCGACGTCGACGACGCTGTTTTTCCACGTCCCGCGGGTGAACCACGCGAACGCGAGCAGCGCCACCCCGACGTTCGAGAAGGCGATGCCGTACCAGATGCCGGTCGGACCCATGGAGAAGAACTCCACGAGCACGAACGACGCCGGGATGCGCAGCACCCACAGCGAGATGAGCGAGAACACCATCGCCGTCCGGGTGGACCCGCTCCCGCGGAACCCGCCGTTGACGACGTTGAACGCCCCGAGGAACAGGAACGTCGGACCGATGATGCGCAGGTAGTCCACGCCGATGGCGATGACTTCCTCCTCGCCGGGGATGAACACCGCGACGATGGGTTCGGCGAACAGGTAGGCGATGGCGGAGACGAACACCAGCGCGGTGACGA
Organism: Haloferax gibbonsii; assembly: GCF_001190965.1. NCBI lineage: Archaea > Methanobacteriati > Methanobacteriota > Halobacteria > Halobacteriales > Haloferacaceae > Haloferax > Haloferax gibbonsii. Next base: position 2,295,536 of record NZ_CP011947.1, on the reverse strand, counting down.
TGATGCCGACGCCCCAGAACACCGCGCGCTCGGCGCGCTCGGCCTGGTCAGCGCCGAGGTTCTGGCCGACGACCGTCGAGGTCCCCTGCGCGAGGCCGATGGCCGGCAGGAAGACGAGCGAGTTGAGGCGGTTGCCGATACCGAACGCGGCGACCGCGGTCTCGGTGCTGGCCCCGCCGGCGTTGACGGCGGCGTAGGCGACGAGCGCCGTGAGGGCGGTCACGCCGAGCGCGCGGGTCGACTGCTCGATGCTCGACGGCGCGCCGATGCGGACGATGCGCTCGACCATCTCGCGCTCCGGAATCAGGTCGCGCGGCGAGAGGCTGATGCCGACCCGGCCCGAAAGCAGGAGCCAGAAGCCGACGAGCGCGCCGACGCCGCGGGAGAACACCGTGGCGATGGCCGCACCCTGCACGCCGAAGCCGGTGAAGCCGGTCGCGGCGAACAGCGACTGTCCGAGGCCTTCGAGACCGACGAGGCCGAATATCGGGTTCGCGTTGAACCCGAGGATGAGGAACGGGTCGAGGAAGACGTTGATGACGACGCCGAGACCCATCAGGTACATCGGCGTCTTGGTGTCGCCCCACCCGCGGAGCAGCGCCTGGAAGATGAAGAAGCCGAACATGAACGCGACGCCGAGGAAGATGGTGCGCGTGTAGTCGACCGCCAACTGGTGGACCTCGGTGCCGGGCGTCGTCCCGATGAGCGGGAGCAGTATCGGCGTCAACAGATAGCCGATGACCGCGAACCCGGCCGAAAGCAGGATGACGAACCCGAGGGTCTGCCCGGCGGCGTGGTCGACCTCGTCGTGGTTACCCGCGCCCTTGTTCTGGGCGACGAGGACCGTCCCGGCGACGGTGAACCCGCCGCCGAACGAAATCATGAGGAAGACGAGCGGCCACGAAAAGGACAGCGCCGAGACGGCCTCGGAGCCGACGCGGCCGACCCAGAAGGTGTCGGCGAGGTTGTACGCCACCTGCATGATCTGCGAGAAGACGAGCGGCAGCGACAGCACCAACATCGGCTTGACGAGGTCGCCGTCGACGAGGTTGACGTCCTTCGCCTTCGCGCTCATTCGTCGCCCTCCTCGCGCACGAGGTTCTCGACGACGAACTCGTCGAGCGCGGCGCGGACCTCGGTGGGCGCGTCGAAGGCGGACTGGCTCGCCGTCTCGGTTCCCGAGGGGTCGGTCACGGCGACGCGTTGGAGGCGCGCGCCGTCGAGCGCCGCGAAGAGGAGCGACGCGGTTCGGTCCGCGTCGACCTCGCGGAAGTGGCCTTCCTCGACGCCCTCGCGGATGATGTCGGCGAGGCGGCGGCGGATAATCGCCTCGTTCCGGGCGACCTGCTCGCGGTAGGCCTCGACGTAGGGGGCCTGCGTCCGCAGTTCGTTGAGGGCGAGCCCGAAGCGGTCGTAGTCGCCGTCGTCGTCGCCGTCGGGGACCATCTTGTCGAGGAGAACCCGGAGGCGGGTCTCGGGGGCGTCGCCCTCGGTCGCGGCGACCCGCTCCTCGAACCGGTCGAACAGGTAGCCGAGGAACGCGACGAGCAGCTCCTGTTTCGTCCCGTAGTGGTAGTGGAGGAGGGACTTGCTCTTTCCGGCCTCGTCGGCGATTCGTTGCATCGTCAGGTCCGCGTAGCCGTGGGCGCACAGCGCCCGGTAGGTCGCGGCCATCAGTTCTTCGTGGACCTCGTCGGGGACCGACTGGTCCGGCGTTTCGTCTGCACTCACTAACTGACTAGTCAGTCAGCTACTTAAAAAGAAGTTGCGAACGAGAAACAAGTTGCCGGTAAGTGTGCGACGGCGCGCCACGAGAGAAATCGGCACGCTGTGGGACGGCCTCCCGCGAGAAGGTCGGAACAGTCCGAGAGCGTCGGCGTTACGGTCGCGCTACAGGCTGCGGTCGATGCGGTCGGCGACCTCGTAGCCGGCGACGATGCCGCCGTTGAGCGACCGTTCGGGGTACTGCGCTTCCGACGCCATCCCCGCGTAGTAGACCCCCTCGGCCACGTCGTCCCCGAGGTCGTACGGCACCACGAGGTCGAGGTAGCCCCGCTCGTACACCGGTCCCGCCCGCGGGTTGCGGGCGATTTCGAACTCCTCGACCGCCGACCGGTCGAACTCGGGGAACATGTCCGCTATCTCGTCGAACCACGCGTCTTCGACCTCCTCGTCGCTCATCTGCCAGAGGTCCTCGTGCGGCCCCTGCACGTAGCTCGCGACGTACAAGAGGTGGTCGCCGCCGTAGCGTTCCTTCGGCACGAAGTTCGTGTGCTCGATGAGCGACCCGAACGGCGCGTCGTGGGCGATGTTGAGCCAGTAGGTGTCCATCAGCGACTCCGACATGGTCGCCAGCCCGCAGACCGCCCCCTGGAAGTCGATGTCGCAGGGGAACCCCGTGAGGTCTTCGAGCACGTTCGGCATCGTCGCCACGACGACCGACTCCACCTCGTGGGTCTCGGTCCCGTCGTCGGTGTCGACGGTCAGCGTCGAGACCGCCTCGCCGTCGGTGTCGAGTTCCGTCACGCGCGCGCCGGTCTCGATGTGCTCGCGGCCGACCGCCTCGACGAGCGCGTCGATGAAGGGCGCGAAGCCGCCGTCGAAGTAGCCGAGTTTCTCCCCGCGCAGCAGGTCGCGCTCGCCGCGGAAGCGCACGCGCCCGAGGAACCACGACGCCGACACGTCGTGCTTGCGCTCGCCGAACTTCCCGTCGAGGAGCGGGTCGACGAAGTTGTCGTAGACGCCGCGGGTGGTGTGCTCGACGACGAACTCCTCGATGGGCGTGTGTTCGTACTCGGCGAGTTCCTCGTAGGCGTCGAAGTCGGGGACGCCACCGCGGACGTCGACGCCGAGGGTGAGCATGCCGAGGCGGAACTTGTCGTAGAGGCTCATGTGGGGGTAGGCGGCGATTTGCCAGGCGGTGTCCAGCGGGTGGACGACGCCGTCGACGTAGTAGGCGTTCTTGCCGATTCGCCACTCCAAATCGTCTTCGAGGCCGAGTTCGGCGGCGAGTTCGACGATGGTCTCTTCGGACTTCGAGAGGTGGTGGTAGAACTTCTCGATGTCGTCGCCTTTCGTGTCGTAGGTTGCGGCGAGGCCGCCGAGAGAGTCGGCCGCCTCGAAGACTCGAACGTCGTGACCCCGATTCTGGAGTCGGTACGCCGCGGCGAGGCCCGCGATGCCGCCGCCGACGATGCCTATCATGCCCCGACGTTCGGCGTCGGGTGGAAAGTCCTTTCTGATTGGCCGGTTCCGCCGCCGACGGTGGGAGTTTTAACCCCTGTCGACAGAAAGCGGGGCATGCACGGCGCTCCGTACTGGCAGGCGACGCCGTACACGATTCCAATCGGAGTCGGTGCGGTCCTCTTCGTCGTTCTCGCCGTCTACCTCTTTCGCCACCGGACGGCGCGCCGCCTCGTTCCCGGTTCGACCCTCGGCGCGCTCCTGTTGTTCGCGTCCGGGTTCTGGATGGGGGCGTACGCGCTCGAACTGGCCGTGACGGACTTCTCGACGAAGGTGCTCTTGAACCAACTCGGCTACTTCGGCATCGCGCCGCTCCCGCTCCTGTGGTTCGCCTACGTGATTCGCCACGCGGGCGTGAAACTGGAGTCGCGAGTCGCGTGGGCGGCGCTCGGGTCCGTGCCGGTCGCCGTCGTCGCGCTCGTGCTGACGAACCCGTGGCACGGTCTCATCTGGACCGACCTCTGGCTCAACGCCGACCACGGCTTCGTCATCCTCGTGAACGAACACGGGGCCGCGTTCGCCGGCTTCATCGTCTACGCCTACGTGCTCATCCTGCTCGGCTGTGGTGCGCTCGTCCAGACGAGCGTTCGGTCCGACGGCGTATACCGGAAACAGACGCTCGGCCTCCTCGGCGGCGGCCTGATCCCCGCGGCCGGTGGCCTGGTGTACGTCACCGGGTTGAGTCCGACCCCGGGACTCAACATCCCCGTGCTGGCCTTCTCGGTCGCCTCGGGGGCGGTCGCCTGGAGCGTCTTCCGACACCGGCTGTTCACGCTCGTCCCCGTCGCGTGGGAGTCGGCCGTCGAGTCGATGCACGACGCCGCGCTCGTCCTCGACGGCGACGGGCGCGTCATCGACGTCAACCCCGCGGGCGAGCAGTTCCTCTCGCTTCCCCTCTCGGACGCCTACGGACAGTCCGTCGTGCGCGTTCTCCCCGCGGAACTCGTCGACGCGCTCGACGGCGTTCCGAAGTCCGACGCGGAGGCGGAGACGACGGTCCCGACGGACGACGGCGAGCGCGCCCTCCTCGTGGAGACGACGCCGCTGGGCGACGAGGCGAACATGACGGGGACGCTCGTCCTCGTCCGCGACGTGACCGAACGGGTCGAACGCGAGCGACGGCTCGAACGCCAAAACGAGCGGCTCGACGAGTTCGCGTCGGTCGTCTCCCACGACCTGCGGAATCCGCTCACCGTCGCCCGCGGCTACCTCGAACTCGCGGCCGAGACCGGCGACGAGGAGTACTTCGAGCGAATCGAGGACGCCCACGACCGGATGGAGAACATCATCGAGGACCTGCTCACGCTGGCCCGGGAGGGCGAGACGCTCACCGACGTGACGCCGGTCGCGCTGCGAACGGTCGCACAGGAGGCGTGGGACGGCACGGTCGTCGGCGACGCGACCCTCGACGTTCGGGCCGACCGGACTATCGCCGCCGACCGAGGTCGGCTCCGACAGCTGTTCGAGAACCTGTTTCGGAACGCTGTCGAGCACGGCTCGACAGGCCGCCGGGATGCTCCCGGCGACGCCGTGGAACATGGTTCCACGGGCAACCAGACTACGTCTGGTGACGCTGTGGAACACGGTTCCACAGGCAACCGGACTGTGTCCGACGACGCCGTCGAGCACGGGAGCGAAGACGACGACGCGCTCACCGTCGCCGTCGGCGCGCTCGACGGCGGCTTCTACGTCGAAGACGACGGGCCGGGCATTCCGGAGTCCGAGCGAGCGGACGTGTTCGAGCGGGGGTACACGACCCACGAGAACGGGACCGGATTCGGCCTGCCCATCGTCAAGACGATTGCGGACGCCCACGGTTGGTCCGTCAGCCTCGGCGAGTCGGACGCTGGCGGGGCGCGGTTCGAGTTCACCGGCGTCGAGACCGACCCCGAGCCCGCGAACGCGGAGCAGTCGACGAGCGACTGAGCGCGCGACGAGGGGTCGGTTGCGACGTTCGCCACATTTTTATCTGCGATAAGGCAACAGCGGGGCATGGTTACGGTCCGCGCACCCGCCACGAGCGCCAACCTCGGAAGTGGGTTCGATGTCTTCGGCGTGGCTCTCGACCGCCCCGCCGACATCGTTCACGTCGAACGGGCGGACCGGACGACAATCGAAGTGACCGGCGTCGGCAGCCAGTACATCCCGACCGACCCCGACCGGAACGTCGTCGGGGCGGTCGCGGAGGCGCTCGACGCCCCCGCGCACATCCGCATCGACAAGGGCGTCCGCCCGTCGTCCGGACTCGGCTCGTCGGCGGCGAGCTCGGCCGCCGCCGCGGTCGCGCTGAACGAGCTGTACGATCGCGGGCTCTCCCGCGAGGAACTCGTCCCCGTCGCCGCCGAGGGCGAGGCCGTCGTCTCCGGCGAGGCCCACGCCGACAACGTCGCGCCCGCGCTCCTCGGCGGTTTCACCGTCGCGACCGACGAGGGCGTCACGACCGTCGACGCCGACATCCCGCTCGTCGCCTGCCTCCCCGAAATCGCCGTCTCGACCCGCGACGCCCGACGAGTCGTCCCGAGCGACGCCAGCATCGAGGACATGGTCCACACGGTCGGCCGGGCGGCGACCCTCGCGGTCGGGATGTGCCGCCGCGACCCCGACCTCGTCGGCGCGGGGATGCACGACCGCGTCGTCACGCCCGCGCGGGCTGAACTCATCAACGGCTACCACGCGGTCCGCGAGGCCGCCCTCGACGCGGGCGCGTCCGGCGTCACCGTCTCCGGTGCCGGTCCCTCGGTCCTCGGCGTCTGCCAAGCGGCCGACCGCACCCGCGTCGCCGGCGCGATGCTCGAAGCCTTCGACGAAGCGGACGTGGCCGCCCGCGCCTACAAGACGCGAGTCGGCCGCGGCGCTGAAGTATTCGAACTCTGAGTGGTACAGAGAGAACCACTCGCACGCTCGATTCTCGTATTTTCTCGCGTCTGAGCTACTGCAACGCGTTGACGCGGTCGTTGGTAACACGATTCCGAGAAGACTTTTCTCACTATCACGATATATTCGAATCATGGAACGAGCACTCGTCGTCGTCTCCCCCGAAGAACGGTCGCACCGAATCCTCCGCGAGGCCGGCGAACTGGCCGCCGGCAGCGGCGCGGAACTCATCGTCCTCACGGTTCTCCCGGACGAGGAGTTCGAACGGACCCGCTCGGCGCTCGCCAGCGTCGGCTCCTCGGACGTCGTCTACGGCATCGACCAGGCCATCGAGTCGGCCACCCGTCGCGCCAAGCGCGTCGCCCGCGAGGCGTTCGAGGGACTGGACCTCGATTACCGCATCGTCGCCGACATCGGCCCCGAGGCCGACACCATCCTCGAAACGGCCCGCTGGGAGGGCTGCGACCACCTCTTTATCTCCGGTCGCCGCCGCTCGCCCGCCGGCAAGCTCATCTCCCGGGACCTGACGCAGTCGGTCATGCTCAACTTCGACGGCCCGGTCACCGTCCTCCTCGGCGAGGAGTCGTCGGACGACGCGAAGGGGAAGGGAAAGGGGAAGTCGGGACTCCTCGCCTGAAGCGGGCGGCGCGCCGAGTCGGAAGAAAAACTGAATCGAAAATCGAGACGGCCGGTCGTCGTCGGGTGTCGCCGCGTTAGACGCCGCGGTCCTGCAGCTTGTCCTCGTCGGCCATGCCGACGTTCGCCTCGCCTTTCATGCCCTTGCCGATGCCGGCGGCGATGTCGGCGAGCGTGTCGGGGTCGTCCCAGTTGTTGACGGCCTCGACGATGGCCTCGCCCATCTGTTCCGGGTCCTCCGCGCCGAAGATGCCGGAGCCCACGAAGATGCCGTCGCACTCGTGGTACATCATGAGCGCGGCGTCCGCGGGCGTGGCGATGCCGCCGGCCGCGAAGTTGACGACGGGCAGGCGACCCATCTCGGCCGTCTCGTGGACGAGTTCGGCGGGCGCTTCGTGCTCGCGGGCCCATTTCTCGCGCTCGTCGAAGTTGAGGCCGGTCAGCGACCGAATCTGGTGTTTGATGGTGCGCTGGTGCGTGACCGCCTGGTTCACGTCGCCGGTGCCGGCCTCGCCCTTGGTTCGAATCATCGCCGCGCCCTCGTTGATGCGACGGAGCGCCTCGGGGAGGTTGCGCGCGCCGCAGACGAACGGCGAGGTGAACTCGCGCTTGTCGATGTGGTAGTCGTTGTCCGCCGGGGTGAGCACCTCGCTCTCGTCTATCATGTCGACGCCGATGGATTCGAGAATCTGCGCCTCGGTGTAGTGGCCGATGCGGGCCTTGCCCATCACCGGGATGGAGACGGCGTCGATAATCTCCGTGACCGTCTCGGGGTCGGCCATCCGGGAGACCCCGCCGCGCTTGCGGATGTCCGCCGGGACGGCTTCGAGCGCCATGACGGCGACCGCGCCGGCTTCCTCCGCGATTTTCGCTTGCTCTGCGTTTACGACGTCCATGATGACGCCGCCCTTCTGCATCTGGGCGAACCCGCGCTTGACGAGTTCGGTCCCGCGCCGAAGCTCCTCCAGGTCGGTCTCCTCTGGCATATCCGTCGCTTGCGACTGGGTTTACTTAAGCGGTCGCTTCCATCCGTCAACCGTTCGCATTCCGCACAGGTCGTGTTTCGCGCTCGGGTCGAGTTGTGGTGATTCTGTTGAACTACTCGATTTTTTGACAGATTTCTCGTGCAACACTCAGAGGGTGAGTCGGTCAGTACGTTACGTACGATATCCCTTGATCTGTCACTTCCACATACAGGCCATAGTATGTATTATCTCGTTTGAGAAAGACCATCGTACCTTCCTGACGTCCCTTGTGTTCTCGTACACGGTTGACGAATTTGCCAAACGAGTCCGGGAAATCACACGTCGCATACCCGCCCTTCTCGGTTACCGTGCGGAGAATTTGCTTCTCACCCTCTGTGAGTTCTGTAAATTTGATCGGAGCATAATCACCACTGAGTGAGTTCTTGACTTGCTCGACTTTGATTACACTATCGTACATCTCGTCAAGGTCGTCTCGTTCGCCAGTCGTTATGCAGTCAGTCGACCGCTCCCAGTCGGTGAGGTCTGCTTCGTTGACAGTCCCGACAGGAGTTGAGGTGGCTGTCGACTGCTGGTTCAGTCCCGTTGATGAGTTACTTAGACACCCTGCTCCAAGTCCGGTGAGGATTCCACAGAGTGTACCGAGGATAGCTCTTCGTTCAAATGTGATTGCCATTATTCACTTATTGTCGCTCTCGACAATAGTAGCAGTGAAATGTCAAAGAACCATTGTACTCATCTCGGACACTCTACTGATACAGGTGCGCGCTGTATTCAGCACACCCTCAGTAAACTATCAGCGGCTGAGGACTTCAACAGCGCCGCCAGCGTGATCTCCCAACCGCCGACACCGGCCGCAGTCACCGAGACCGGCATCACTTTTGCATCCCCCCGCTTCGGCGTGGGTATGGACGCGGCGACCCGACTGCGCCGACTGCTCGACGACGACGACCTCCCGGCGGGGACCGACCTCCCGCGGTGGCTCGCACCCCTGCCGGAGTGGCTGGAGAACTTCGGTCTCAACATCGCGTGGCTCGTGGTCGTCATCAACCTCGTCGGGACCGCCTTCGGCTTCTGGTACTACGGCTACCAGTTCAGCATCGAACCGGTCGTGATGTGGCCGCTCGTCCCCGACAGCCCCGTCGCCACGCTGTTCATCGCGCTGTCGCTCGCGCTCTGGAAACTCGGGCGGTCCAACGAGTACGTCAACGCCCTCGCCTTCTTCGGCTGTCTCAAACTCGGGCTGTGGACGCCGTACGTCCTCCTCGTGTTCAAAAGCGACTTCTCGTACCTCCACTGGGCGATGTACAACTTCCTCTTTTGGAGCCACCTCGCCATGGTCGTCGAGGCCTTCCTCATCCAGCGGTACGCCGAGTTCCCGTCGCTCGCCGTCCTCGTCGCGGTCGGCTGGTACGGCCTCAACGACCTCGTGGACTACTTCGTTCCCATCGTGGGCACGCCCCACCACACGCTCATCCCGGCCGAGCCAATCGTCGACGGCGTCGTTCAGCACGTTTCGCCCGCCCACGAGTACGCCGCGGCGGGCGCGGTCCTCCTGACGGTCGCGGCGACGTTCCTCGCGCTCGCGACGCGGGTCGCGAAGCTCGAACGGGGCGACATCGACTGACCGAGAACCGACGACGCGTCGGCCGACTCGGACGTAGCCTTTTGTCCCGCCGACCCTAACCGACGGGCCATGCGCCTCTTCGACCGCGTGGCCGACCTGCCGCTGACCGTCGAGTCCGTCTCCCGCGACCGCTTCGAGAGCGACACGTCGAGCGGCTTCCTCCGCAAGACGACGGTGTTCTCGCTCGCCGGCGACGGCGCGGTCGGCCGCGGCGAGGACGTGACCTACGACACGGAGGACCACGACGCCCTCGCGGACGCCCCCGAGGACGCCTTCGACCTCGCCGGCAGCTACGACTCGTTCGCCGACTTCTCCGCGGCGCTCGACGGGGTCGACCTGTTTCCGACGAAGGTGCCCGAGCGCGAGACGGCCGAACACTACCGGCGCTGGGCGCTCGAATCCGCCGGGCTCGACCTCGCGCTCCGACAGGCCGGCACGGACCTCGCGTCCGCCGTCGACCGCGAGCGCGCCCCGCTTCGGTTCGTCGTGAGCACCCGCCTCGGCGACCCGCCGTCGGCCGACCGCGTCGAGATGCTCCTCGACCGCGACCCCGACTGCGAGTTCAAACTCGACCCGACAACTGACTGGCACGATGAGCTTGTGTCGTCGCTCGCCGCCCACGACCGCGTCCGCATCCTCGACCTCAAGGGTCAGTACGAGGGGACCGACGTGGACCAAGCACCCGACCCGGAACTCTACGAGCGCATCCTGTCGGGCTTCCCCGACGCCGTCGTCGAGGACCCGGCGTTCACCGACGAGACGCGCCCGCTGTTCGACGGACACGAGGGCCGCGTCTCGTGGGACGCGCCGATCACCGGCGTCGAATCCGTCGAGAGCCTGCCGTTCGAGCCGTCGTGGCTGAATATCAAGCCCTCGCGGTTCGGCACGGTCGAGTCGCTGTTCGACACCATCGAGTACGCCGACGAACGCGGGATGTCGCTGTACGGCGGCGGCCAGTTCGAACTCGACGTGGGCCGGGACCACATCCAACTGCTCGCGTCGGTGTTCTACCCCGACGGTCCGAACGACGTGGCTCCCGGCGAGTACAACCTTCCCGAGCCGCCGGCGGGACTGCCGACGAGCCCGCTCGAACCGGGCGACGACCCGTCGGGGCTGGAGTTCTAAGAACCGAAACCCGGCCGCTCCAAAGAGACGCGTCGAGGGGTGCGCTGGCCGCGTTACTCGCCTTGCTGTACTTCGAATATCTCGTCGGCGACGAGGCCGTGGGCCTCTTCGTGGACTTTCGCCCCGGCCTCCTTGTTCGGTGCCTCGAAGAGACAGAAGACCGCGCCGTCCTTCTCGTCGACCCAGTAGTGCTTGTAGTTCACTCCGTACTTGCCCTGCGTCTCGAGGTCGGCGCGGTGGGCCTCCGCGACGTCTTTCGCACTTCCCTCTACGTTCCGGTGTACGTCCATGTATAGCGGCATGGTTGCTAGTGTATAGCACGCCAGCGCGGATAATCGTTCTTTATTATTTACCAGAACATCCTGATACAAGTGTCAGACGCCAGCTTAGTCGAGCATTCCCCGGCTCGAACCACACGAGATATACTCAGATGGTCGTCAGATTCGCGACATCGTGACGAACGCCGCATCCGTGCGGTCCGGGGTGAATCGGTTCCCTCCCGTAGCCCGCTTCACCGACGGCTCACTCGTCGCTGTCGGCGTGGGCGCGGACCCACAGCTGGCCGATTCGGGAGAGGCGCGTCCGGTAGGACTTCCCGCGTTCTTCCTGTTCGATGTAGCCCTTGCCGCCGGGGCCGAGGCGGTCGACGTTGTAGATGACCTTCGACCGGAAGGAGTCGGTGTACTCCTCGTTCATCTCGCGGGCGAGCGCCTCCGCGAGTTCGGAGACCGAGCCGAACTCGCCGTGCTCGCCGAGTTTGAACAGGATGACCTCCTCGAACGGTTTGACGTTGGAGAAGGAGGCCACCGGGAGTTCGACGATGTGGCGGCCGTCAATCTGCTTCGCGCCGATGGTCGTCCCGCGCTCGTCGAACTCCGACAGCAGGTCGGAGGTGGCGTCGAGGCGCTCGCGGATGCGGTCGGCGTCGATTTCGCCCGATTCGAGGAGGTCCGAAAGGAGCGCGCGCTCGGTCCGCAACTCCTCGGCGAGTTCGGTTTCGAGGTACTTCTCGGGGGCCGTGTAGTAGGTGTGGATGCGCTCGCGGTCGGCCTGTCGCTCGACCATGATGGAGTGGGCGGCGGTCGCGAACGCGAAGGAGACCGGCCGGGGCATCGCGCTCACGTTGACCCACACCTCGCCGGGTTCGTCGTCGTCGCCGCGGAGTTCGTCGTCGGCGTCGAGTTCGGCGTTGATGAGGTCGTACGCCTGCTCGAACGCCGCGTCGTAGTCGTACACGTCGTCGACGATGACGCGTTCGGTCTCCGCGCCGAGGAGGTTCTCGAAGTCCTTGCCGAGCTTGCCCGAGAGGTTCCGCGAGTACTCGACGTTCGCCTCGCTCCCGACGGCCCCTTCGAGGAGGATGACGCGGTCCACGTCCAACTGATCGCGGATGAGCGGCGCGATGAGTCGGTCGTAGTCGAACCCGACGGGAACGATGTGCGTCTGCATACGTGGTACGTGGGTACGGCGCTTATAAAAAGCACCAGTTCCCTTACCGCTGAACAACACATCGAGGATGTGCGTCCCGTCGCCGTCTCGGATTTCGTGAGAAACGACGGGGGTGTGGGACATAGTAGTTTCGGGGGGTTGAGGAACAGGATTCAGATGAGTAGATAACGAAACCGGGGACGCCGGGAAAGGGAATAGTACAGGGACAGAATCGTTCTGGAATGTATTTTTAATCTAAGGAATTGTGATGACAAACATACGAAAGATGGACAGTCAACAATACCGCCACATTCTGTACTACTCCCCATCACACATTGAGCAACTCTTTGTCGACAGGATTGGCGAAGAGACAGAGGTTGTAGAGGAAACAGAGACGAGATTCTCCCAGAGGTTGGTAGCTGGCCTGAATGTGCTGATAAATGGGAGCGTCGAAGGAAAGCACCAGACGCGAAAAAGCGTCATGAGATCAGTCAATCAAAGCGAGGAACACATACAGACTAAAAAGGTCGTCAATGATTTACTTCGAGATGAGAACATTCCTCGAATCAAGGATATAAATTTGGATGACGTCTCCCCTCTCTATCGGTTTTCTTGTGAATGCCAAACTTTACCCATTGAGGAAGACGAATTTACCGACTCAAAATTACTGGAGGTGGTTGGGAAAGAAGGTAATATCACATTCAGGGGTGTTACTTCTTTAGAAAACTGGAGTTCGATCAGTGACACGGTCATGTCTGTCAGAAACGAAATTCCGTATCCATTGAAAGGAATTGTCCAACTACGCGATGTGAACGAGCAGATGGTACGGGAAGTTGAGGACGGTTGGGAACTCGAACAGGCAGATTGTGATGTGAATTTCGTATTCATCTGCCAGTCAGACCAAGATGAGGTCCAGAAGTGGTGGAACAGGAGAGACTTGTTGGGGGAGTATCACGAAAAGAAATCCAATTGAGAATCTGATTTGGCAACTACATTGGTGCAGGACCGGGAATTTTGACTTCATCAAGCCCGTCGTCGATGTCGACGTGAGGATAGAGTTGTTCGACCGCGTGATTGAACCATACCCTCACATCAGACTGCATATACGCTTCTGCGAAGGCGTTGTTTCGCTCGAAGGATTCATTTCCTGACTGGTTCACAGCGGCCTGCAGATTGATTATATGACCATAGAAAGCAACGATTGCCTCTACTTCTTCATCAGAGAGTATCGTGAGGTCGTCAGCATTGTTTTCGTAGATGGTCTTTCGTAAGAACTGGCCTTCTGGACCGAATGTTCCAGCGAGATAGGGACGAACAGTCATCATCTCAGCCCATATCGCTCGACGAAGGTTGTCACGTTTCTTTCGCTTATTCCAACTCTCCCATACAATGTTAGCAGTAGCACCGAGGGTTGCGCCTATCAACGTGGCTGTGGCGAGAACTAACGTACTCCACTGGAGAGTAATCATTGATTTATGGACATTTGATGGGTTTGAAAAGACTTGGTAGTCTTTGGCGTCAATACGACATTTCCGTACTACCCTGAAACAATGCGCGTCTGCATACGTGGTACGTGGGCGGGGTTGGTTGTAAGCTACCACGTCCTCCAAGACGTGTCATTCAGCGTGGGATCCCGTTCTAACTGCTCATGCAGTAGGCGAATACTCACCGTTCACGTTCAGCATCCCGCTGTTCAAGCGCACGCCTACGGGTGCGCCTCCACGGCCAGACTTTTGCTGGTCACGGAGATACTTCAGACCGATATTCTTCGCTGCGTTGTAATCCGCGTGAACATCGTAGCCGCATTTCAGACAACTGAACTCGTCCTGACCGCTCTTGCGTGGACGATTATCCTTGTGGGTAAACCCACACTTCGAGCAACGCTGACTCGTGTACGCCGGATTGATCTGTTTTACCACAAGCCCCTCCGACTCGGCCTTGTACGTAACGTACTCGAACAAACGGTGGAACGCCCACTTGTGAACTGCCTTCGTGTGCGGTAGGCGTTCCCGGAGTCCTTTGAGTTGCTCGAACACGATGTGCGTACACTCGTTCTCCAGAGCAACCTCTACGAGTTCGTTTGAGATAGTATGGAGCACCTGCTCGAAGCGCCTGGTTTGCTTTCGACCGACTCGCTGGACATTCTCGTGTGCCCATCGAGTCCCAGTCTGTTGAAACGAACTACGACGCTTCTCGTACTCTCGGTGCCAGTGGTTGAGTTCGCTGCCGCTCCAGAATTGGCCAGTTGAGGTGGTTGCGATGTTTGTGATACCGAGGTCAACACCAAGGACGGAGACGTGCTTGGCATCGGCTGTGTCGGTGTCATCGTTCTCCACGGCGGGCTTTGTCCGCACATGAAGGTAGAAACAGTCCTCAACCTCATCGTAATGGAGTGTCGCTCCTTTTACGTCGTAGTCGTCGTTGAACAAGTACTCCGAGTGTGGCGTGTCACGCTTTTCGTCGGGTAGGAGGAACTCTGCGGTCACTCGCCCATCGATAGTGGCGAGTGTGGCGTGGTCGTTGTTCACGGTGAAGGTTCGGGCGTCGTAGCTAGCGAACCGTGATGTGAAGTGTGGCTTCGAGGCATTCTTGTCTGCCTTCCAGCGTTCAACGACGCCTTTGACGGCTTCGGCGGCGCGGTTTCGTGCGGCTTGCACGAGGTTGGACGGGAGCGGCGAATCGTCTCGAACGTCGTAGTAGGTAAGGTCGTGAAGTTTCTGTTTACTGGTGATTTTCCAGTCAGGTTCCCACGCTACGTCTACAACGTAGTTAGCGGCGTCAAGGAAGTGGTCGATTGTCTGGTGGAGAAGATCAGCGGCACTCTCGCCCACATCGAGTTTGATGGGTACGGTTCGAGTGCTTGAGTCGTCCACCATCTGTATTTCATATGTAGACGAATGTATTTATGTCAGTTCGGATTTCGTGAGGATATCGACCTGCTATCGAGGATAGTTTGTGTAGTGGGTTGCCAGCTTTCTCCCGCGCCTAAGTTGTGGAATCTGCCTTGCAGTCATAATGAATCCGACCAACTGGCCCGACTGTCACTCCCCGTCCCACACCGCGTGGCCCCAGCGCTCCCACGCCAGCCACGCCACCACGCCGCCGACGAACGCGACGCCGAGATTCACCGCGACGCCGACGAGGCCGATAGCGACCACGAGGGGGTAGCCGTCCGCGCGGGTCAGGCTGGTCAGGCTCGTCCGCGCCAGTTGCAGGCCGATAATCGCCAGGATGACGCCGAGCATGGCGACCGGGTAGGCGGCGACCACGTCCACGGCGAACAGGGCGACGAGGACGTAGCCGACGCCGAGAATCACGTTCGCGCCGGCGGTCCGCGCGCCGAAGGCGTACTTGCCGGCGACGCCGCCGCTGCCGTGGCACATCGGAAAGCCGCCGAGGGGGACCACGAGGAGGTTCATCGCGCCCATGCTGGTGGCGAGTTCGTCGGCGGAGACGTCGCGGTCGAAGTAGTCCGCGAGCAGGACCGACGTGGCGAGCGCGGCGTTGCCGACGGTCATCGCCAACTGGGCGACTGCGGCCTCAGCGACGGAGAACGAGAGGTTATCGAGCGAGAGCAGTCGGGCGTCGCCGACCGACGGGACCGCGAGCGACAGGTGTCCAACGTCGGCGACGGCGACCGCGCCGCCGACCGCGAGGACGGCGAGGGCGCTCAGGTTCGAGCGCTTGGTGAGCAGGGCGACGGCGGCGACGGCGACCGCGAGGCCGGCGAGCGGGAGGTCGCCCGCGCCGAGTTCGAGGCCGGTCGAGAGGAGGACGAGCGCGACGCCGAACTGGACGCCGCGGACGACCGGCGCGCCGATGTAGCGGCTCACGCGGTCGAGCGAGCGCGTTCGGCCGATAGCGAGGAGGACGACGCCGAGGCCGAACCCGGCGAGGAGCGCCTCGCCGGTCGTGACCGTCTCGGCGAGGACGAGCGCCGCCAGCGCCTTCATCGGTTCGACCGACAGCGGGACCGCGTAGTACAGCCCCCAGACGACCTGAAACACGCCGAACCAGACGAGCACGACGGCCAGCGAGAGGTCGGTCAGGCGGGCGACGGCGACGACGATGGGGAGGACCGTAACCGAATCTCCCACCGCGCCGGTGAACTCGTGCCACGAGAAGTCCACCGCGAGTTCGTCGCCGTACGGGAACGAGACACCCATCGGATGGTGGTTCCGCCCCGACGGGGAAATGTATTTGCGTAATCGAGAGACGCGACAGTCGGCGACGAGAGAAACCGAAATCAATTACGCAGTCGCCCGCGGGCGTCGAAGCCGCCGTCACTCGAACGTCGAGAGGTCGAAGTGGACGCCGCCGCGGAGGTAATCGATGCCCATGAACAGCATCAGGGGGGCGAGCAGGAGCGCGGACAGCCCGCCGAAGTAGGGGTCGCCGCGGGCGTCGAGGACGGACGAGAGGCCGTTGGCGAGCACGGCCAACCCGAAGCAGACGTAGCCCGCGCCCGCGACGACGTGCCACCGGAGCGTCGTCGACCCGAGAGCGACCGATTCGCGGATGCCGGCGACGACCAACAGCACGCCGGCGGCGGTGAACAGCGCGAACCGGGCGAACGAAAGCGGGTGAGCGGGCGCGCCGAGAAGCACGAGGCCGACGGCGATGAGCAGGTCGAACACCCCGACGACGGCGAGGAATCGGCGGTCCATGTGCGCCCGTCTCGGCGGGGATATGAAAATCTGACTACAGCTTCGTGGACGGCCGGCGGCGAACGCGACGACCGCTCACCGCGTCGCCGACAGGTCGGCCGAGTCGACGACGGTTGCGAACTCCCGGTTCAGGTGCGCCAGCGCGGTGCGGTGCATCTCGTCGGCCGAGAAGCGCTCGCCGTCGTGACCCTCGCGGTCGAACGTCGCGGCCGCGTCCGCGGGGAGGTACACGTCGAAGCCGAGGTTCTCGGCCATCCGCGCCGTCGTCGAGACGCAGTGGTCGGTCGTGAGGCCGCAGACGACGAGCGTCGAGTAGTCGCGCTCGCGGAGCCACGCTTCGAGGTCGGTGCCGATGAAGCCGCTGTTGACGCGCTTCGTGAACACCGGTTCGCCGTCGACGGGTTCGGCCTCGGGTTTCCACGCGAAGCCCTCGCCGTCGCGCCGGAGCGGCGAGTCGGGTTCGGTGGAGTCGTGGCGGACGTGGACGACCGGGCGGTCGGTCGCGCGCCACGCCGCGAGCAGGTCGGCGACGCGCGCTTCCATCTCGGGGTTGTTGCGGTCGCCCCACGCCGGGTCGTCGAAGCCGACCTGCATGTCGACGCAGACGAGGACGGCGTCGTCGGGGAGGTCGGCGGCGGTCATCGGCCGGGCCTCGAATTGGCGGCCGTCATCAGTCGTCCGCCGGGGCCATCGGCACCTTCGGGTGCTCGCGCGTGATGCGAATCGGGCACTCGTCGGGCGCTTGCGACTCGTCCGACGAGAACATGTACTGCGGCCACTCGCGGTCGCCCTCGACGCCCCAGTCGCCGAGGTCGGCGTGGGGGCAGACGCCGTCGTACTCCTCGATGCGGCCCTGAATGACCTCGCGGGCCTTCTGGCCGGCCTCGGTGTCGGCGGTGATGCCGTCGAACAGCGCGCGCGGCTGAAACGTGATTTCGAGGCCCCACGGGCAGTAGCGGCTGACGCGCTCGTCGTAGAACGGCGCGCGGGTCGTCGGGAACATCGGTTCGCCGCCGAAGGAGAACTCCCACGTCGGGTCGTCGGGGTCGGTCGGGATGTCCGCCGGCCACGGCTCGGGGTCGTTGACGTGGAGGAACTGGAGAACGTGCCAGAGGTGTTCGTGGTAGTCGGCCTCGGTGAGGTCTTCCGCCGGCGGCTTGAAGAACGCGACGAGCGAGCACGCCTCGGAGTAGTCCGGGTACACGTCGAGGTATTCGAGGAGGGTGTCGCGGAGCGCCAACAGCGCGTCTTTGTCGGTCATCGAATCCACGAAGGTGTAGAGGGCGTCGCCGTTGCGCTCGGACTCGATGCCGAAGTAACACGGGAACGGCGCGCCGTCGCGGTCGCCGAGCATCGTCTCGCGGAACGTCTCGTAGTGCTGTCTCGCCCAGTCGGGGAGGTCGCCGTCGTCGAGGCGGCGGCGGAGCACGTCCTGCTCCATGAGCACTTGGTGGCCCGACTCGTTCATGCGCGTCAATTGGATTCAGCGGCTTTGAGGGTTCGGGTTCGGGGGGCGAACACGACCCTCGAAACGACGGGTGACGGCCCTCGTCGCCATCCGCGAAGCCGCCGTCGTCCCCGGCCTCAGAGCGGGCGGTCGAGTTTCAGGTACCGCGTCTCGTACCCCATCGACTCGTAACACGACCGGGCGGCGTCGTTGTCGGCGTGGACGCTCAGCGCGGCCCGCTCGCACCCGCGGTCGCGGCCCCACTCGTGGGCCCGTTCGAGGAGTTCCGTGCCGACGCCCTCGCCCCGCGCTTCGGGTGCGACGTAGAGCTCTTTCACCTTGGCGACCGACCCGCGGGCGAACACCGGCGGGGAGTCGGCGTCGGCGACCGTGACGTAGCCCCGGAGCGACCGCTCGGCGGAGTCCGGTTCCGCGCCCGCGGCCGCGACGGCGACGAACATTCGAGTGTTCTCGGCTTCCGCCTGCTCAGTCCGGTAGTCGAGCGCCTCGGCCCGCACGTCCGCGTCCTCGGCCAGCGCGTCGTGGTCGTCGATGTCACCCATCTCCTCGGCGAACGGGAGCCACAGGTCGTCAACCAGCGCGTCCACCTCCTCGGCCCGGAGCGGTCGAATCTGCATGAGTCACCGACGACTCGTGGGAATGTCAAAAGAGTAACTGTGTTGGGCGTTCGGGGCGATTCGTCGCGCCGGCCACGCTCGAATCGGGGCACGACCGGCGCGTCCGTCTCACTCGATTTCGAGGCCGCCGGCGTCGGCTCCGTCGTCCGCGCCCTCGTCCCACTCCAGTTCGAACTCGATGCTCAGTTCGTAGGGGCCGCCCGCGGGGCCCTCGCGCTCGGCTTTCACCTCGAACGTCGGCGACGTCGGCGGCTCCATCGTGACGGTCTGGTCGCCGGACTTCAGCGTAATCGGCTCGCCCGCGTCGAGCTTGTCGGCGACGGTTCGGAGATACGACGCGATTTCCGCTCGCGCCTGTCGGTTCTCGGATTTGAAGAGCACTTCTTCGGGCATGGACCGTAGGTTACACCCGCAGGGGGTTAAGCTTCGTTGCGGTGACGAAACCGACGGGAGAGACAGCGCCGACGGGTCAGTCGGCCCGGAGGCCGTCGGTGAAGCGGGACTGGTTCTCCTCGGGCGCGGCGGCGGTCATCGCGGAGACGCCGACGGTCAGGACCGCGGACAGCGCCATCCCCCAGAGGGCGTAGTCCCACGTGAGGTAGGTCGCGCCGAACAGCGTCATCGACCCGACCTCTATCGCGGGGACGAACACGTGGGCGAGGTAGAACGCCTGCGAGCCGAGGACGCCGGCGAACATGCCCGTTCGGGTCGTCCTCGCCCAGTAGAGCGCGACGATGACCGGCAGGGCCATCTGGGCGAACCCGCCGAAGGCGGTGTCGCCGACCGAGACGAGCGTGCCGGGCCGGAACAGGCTGGCGACGAAGGTGAGCGTGGCGAACAGGGCGACGCCGATGCGGGCGAGCCACGCCTCGCGGGCCTCGCTCGCGTCGGGGTTGACGAAGGGGCGGTAGAGGTCGCGGGTGAAGTACGACGACCCGGAGAGGAGCATCGAGTCGGACGACGACATCATCGCGGCCATCGCGCCGGCGATGACGAGCGCGGCGAACCACACCGGCGTGTACTCGTTGAGGAGCACGGGGAGGACGTTCGCGCCCTCGGGCACGGAGATGCCGAGGCCGGCGGCCCACGTGCCGAGGATGAACGCGGGCACGAACAGCAGAACGACGAGGACGGGCCACAGGGCGAACGAGCGCTTGAGGACGGCGCTCGACTTGGCGACGAAGAAGCGCTGGTTTATCTGCGGGAACATCGCCACGCCGAAGGCGATGGTGACGGCCGACGAGATGATGAACTGCGGCGAGTAGACGCCGCCGCCGAGCGAGAGGAACTCGGGGTTGTTGGTCGCGAGGGCATTCGAGAGCGCCGTGGGGCCGCCGGCCGCGGTGGCGACCCAGCTGACCGCGAGCCAGACGACGCCGAGCATGAACAGCCCCTGGAGGGTGTCGGTCCACGCGACGCCGCGGAGCCCCGCGATGACGACGTAGGCGATCATGAACACCGTGATACCGGCCGCGCCGGCCCAGTACGGGACCATCCCGTTCGTCAGGCCGACGATGGCCTCGCCCGCGCCCATCTGCTGGAGCATCACGTACGGGAACAGCCAAAACAGACTGATACCGGCGACGACGGCGCGCAGGCGGGTCGAGCCGAAGCGGTCGCCGAGCATCTCGCCGAGGGTGACGTAGCCGTGGGCGCGGCCGACGAGCCACTGCTTGTAGCCGACGACGTACCAGAGGATGGCGAACAGCACGCCGTCCATGACGCCCATCACGAGAATCCACTCGGGGCCGGCGCGGTAGGCGAGGTCGGGGCCGCCGAAGAACGTAAACGCCGACAGGAGCGTCGCGAACGTCGTAAACAGGAGGACGACGGTCCCGATGGAGCGACCGGCGAGGTAGTAGTCCTCGGCGTCGCGGCTGGTCAGGCGGTAGGCGAGTAAACCGACCGCGAGCGCGACCACGAGGTACGCGCCCACGACGCCGAGTTGGATACCGAGCGCCGAGACCATCAGCGACCCTCCCCGACGATGCCGCGGTCCCACGCCGTCCGGGCGAACAGGTGGAAGACGACTGCGGTCAGCCCCATCCAGCCGATGTGCCACCAGAGCCACAGCGGCAGGCCGGCGAAGACCCTGCTGTCGCCCCAGAGGAACCACGGAACGGCGAACGTCACGAGGATTGCGAAGACGGCAACCCAGCGGTAGTCGATGCGCACTCGCGTCATTCGTAGGAACGATAATCGACAACAAGGCGTAAATCTTACTCTATCGACCTACGTTGCCCCTCATTGAAGAACTATTTTCTTCAACAGAGGCGGTCGAACGACGGGAACCACCCACGGACGCGCACGCGGCAGAGGCGACGCGGAAGGCGGGGTCGTCCGCGGGCGAATCGGCCGCCGGAACAGTTTCCAGCGGCGCGTGCGACCGGAGACACATGGACTTCGGTATTCAGCTGTACTCGCTTCGCGAGCTCGACGAACCGACGTCGGCGCTCGTCCGACGCGCCGCGGACGCCGGCTTCGACGGCGTGGAGTTCGCGGGCGTCGACGACGCGGCGGCGGTCCGCGCGGCCCTCGACGGGACCGGACTGGGCGTCCCCGCGGCCCACGTCCCCATCGAGGACCTCGAAGCCGACCTCGACGCGGTCTGCGAGCGGTACGGCGCGCTCGGCGTCGAGACGCTCGTGGTTCCGTATCTCCCGCCGGAGGCGTTCGCCGACGCCGACGCGGTGGACGAGACCGCACACCGGCTGGACGACCTGACCGCGAAGTGCGACGAGCGGGGCGTCAGACTGCTCTACCACAACCACGACCACGAACTCGCCGCGGTCGAGGGCGAACCCGCGCTCGACCGATTGGCCGAGGAGTCCGGCGTCGGTTTCGAACTCGACCTCGCGTGGATTCTCGCCGCCGGCTACGACCCCGTCGCGTACCTCGACCGCTACGCCGACCGGACCCCGGTCGTCCACCTGAAGGACGTCGTCCGCGACGCCGACGCGGAGCGCGGCGGCCGACCCGTCTCGCTCGGCGAGGGAGAACTCGACATCGACCGCTGTCTCGCGGCCGCGCGCGAGGGGTTCGTCGAGTGGGCCGTCGCCGAACACGACTTCCCCGAGGACCCGGCGGCGTTCTGCCGGGACGCGGGCGAGTTCGTCGGCGCGCACCGAACCGACGAGGAAGCGTGACAAATTACGTGGTCGGTCGAAACGGCGGGAGAGCGACGATTCGCCGGCGTTTCGCGAGGCACGGAGTCGGAGTCGAACGGCCCGCGAGCGTTCGAATCGTCGGCCACGATAGATATTTCCCTCGGGCGCAACTTATATAATGACGTTCGTGGGTCCGGCCCATGACATCATCACAATCATCACATCACCACCCCCAACGGGGTGACTTCACCAATGGACGACACTGCAAAATATCTCATTCACGCTTCCATCTCCGCCGACGGAGTCGTCGAACGGAGCGACGTCGTCGGGGCCGTCTTCGGCCAGACCGAGGGCCTCCTCGGCGACGAACTCGACCTCCGCGACCTCCAACAGTCCTCCAAGGTCGGTCGGATAGACGTACAGATAGACTCGGAAAACGGCCACTCGTTCGGCCAGATGACCATCGCCAGCAGCCTCGACAAGGTCGAGACGGCCATCCTCGCGGCCTCGCTGGAGACGCTGACCCGCGTCGGTCCCTGTCAGGCCGTCATCGAGGTCACGAACATCGAGGACGTGCGCGAGGCCAAGCGACGGATGGTCGTCGAGCGCGCCAAGGAGCTCCTCTCGGAGTCGTTCGACGACACCGTGATGAGCTCGACCGAAATCCTCGAAGCGGTCAAAGAGAGCGTCCGCGTCGAGGACATCACCGAGTACAAGGGCCTCCCGGCCGGCCCCCGCGTCGCCGACTCGGACGCCATCATCGTCGTCGAGGGTCGCGCCGACGTGCTCACGCTCCTCCGCTACGGCATCAAAAACGCCGTCGCCGTCGAGGGGACGAACGTCCCCGACGCGGTCGCGGGACTGACCCAAGAGCGGACCGTCACGGCGTTCCTCGACGGCGACCGCGGCGGCGAACTCATCCTGCGCGAACTCTCGCAGGTCGGCGACGTGGACTACGTCGCCTTCGCGCCCGACGGCCGGTCGGTCGAGGACCTCGACCGCGCGTCGGTCGTCCGCGCCCTCAGGAACAAGGTCCCGCTCTCGTCGCTTCCGGAGGACGGCGACGGTGACTTCCGGGCCGCCGTCGCCGCCGCCAACGGGACGGGAGACGTTCGGACGGACCCTCGCACGGAGTCGCCGACGACTGACGCGTCGTCGACTCCACCCGCGGACGGCCACGCGAACGGACCCGCCGACGCGGTCAGCGAGGCACCCGCCGAGGCCGGCACCGGCGGTACCGTCACAGTTGGAAAGCCCACCGAAACCGCGAGCACCGACACCGACGCCGACGCAAACGGCGGAGTGCTCACCGAGTCCGAGGTCGAGGCCGTCGCCGAGGCGGTCGAACCGACCGACCAGCGACCCTCGCTCGCCGACCACGTGCGCGAGGTCATCGCCGACGAGAGCGGCATGGCCCGGCTCCTGGACGACGACCTCGGCATCGACGACGAGGTCGCGGTCGAGAAGGTGTACGACGCCGTCGAGTACGCCGACCCCGCCCCGGCGCTCGTCGTCGTCGACGGCGAGGCGAGCCAGAAACTCGTCGACATCGCGGCCCAGCGCGGCGTCGGACACGTCGTGGCGCGCTCGGCCGGCGAGTACGTCAAAAAGCCCGTCAGCGTCCGCGTCAGAACCGCGGACCAGCTCCTCGACTGAGGACGGAACGCGGCCCGATACCGGCCGAGACGCCGGCCGAGACGCCGACGGTCAATCGAGGACGAGCCGTAGCCCGTCGTCGCCGTCGAACGCGTCCGGAACGCGGGCGTCCCGGCGGAATCCGAGCGCCCCGTAACAGGCACGCGCGCCGTCGTTCTCCGGATGGACCAGCAACGTGAGCGGTGCGTCTGACGCCGGACGGGAGTCTTGGTACGCTTCGACGAGCGCGGTGGCGCGCCCCTCGCGCCGGTGGTCGGGGGAAACCGCGAGTTCGGCCAGGTGCGCGCCGACGGCGAGCAGGTAGCCGACCGGCCGGTCGTCGGCGTCGACGGCGACGAGAAGCGTCCCGACGGCGGGCCACGCGTCCAAGAGGTCGGGCGAGGGGTGCGAGACGAGTCGTTGGAGCGATTCGACGGCCGGCACGTCGGTGTCTCGGGCGGGGCGAACGCCCGTCACGACCGAGTCACCCCCGTCACAGCGGAATCCAGACGAGGACCGCGCCCAGCGCGCC
Organism: Haloferax gibbonsii; assembly: GCF_001190965.1. Lineage (NCBI taxonomy): Archaea > Methanobacteriati > Methanobacteriota > Halobacteria > Halobacteriales > Haloferacaceae > Haloferax > Haloferax gibbonsii. The sequence goes on along the minus strand of NZ_CP011947.1, from coordinate 2,271,594 downwards.
GGCGAACGTGGCGAGGAAGTTGACCGCCTGGTTGCCGAGGCCGGCTCCCTCGACCGTCGCACCGAGCAGACTGTCGACCGTCATTCCGACGAGCCCGCCGGCGAGAACGGCGATGGCGGCCGTCTGCGCCGGCAGGGGAAGCACCAGCACGCTCACGCCGGCCACGAAGGCCGCGCCCAGCGCGCCGGCGACTTCGCCTTGCCACGTGACCGCGCCGTCGGTCCCGGCGGGAACGGGCTTGAGCGAGGTGATGAGCCGCGGCTGGTCGAACAGCCCGCCGATTTCGCTGGAGAGCGTGTCGCTCATCGCGGCGGCGGCCGACCCGGCGAACGCGAGGACGAGCAGGTCGCTGACGAACGGGTAGCCGAGCGTTTGCGCCGCGGCGTAGCCGACGACGGCGACGAGCGAGACGCCCGAGTTGCCGAGGACGTTGCCGGTGCCGCGAGCGCCGTCGTTGTCCTCGGCGACGCCGCGTTCGGCCTTGCTGTCGTACCGGAACTTAGTGGCGAGCGCACCGACGCCGAAGAAGGAGACGAGCACGAGCGCCCAGCCGAAACCGCCGAAGACGACCGCGAAGAGGAGCAGGAGGACGCCGGTAATCATGCCGGCGACGGAGGCCGTCCCGAGGGCGTAGGCCGCGTAGCCGAGCGCGACCGTGAGGGCGAGCGCCACGCCGGTCTGCGTCGGCGACACCGGCCCCGCGAGCACCTCGACGCCCCAGAGGACGAGGCCGATAGAGAGCATGACGAGCGGGTCGTCGCGCTCGTAGAGGGCCGTCCGGAGCACCGCGCCGACGAGGCCGCCGACGGCCGCGAGGAGGGTGAACCGGGCGAGAAGCATCGCGTCACCCGTCAGCGACGCGATTGCCGCCTGTCCCGCGGTGCCGGCGAGGACCGCGGCCGCGACGAAGCCCGCCGCGCGAAGCGACTCGTCGGACGTTCTCGAATCCACCAGTCGCGCGCCGAGGTTGCCGTAGGCGAGTGTCAACACCGCGGCGGCGAACACCGAAAGCGGCATCGTGACGCGCGGGACCGTCGCCAAGAGGGCGAGGCCGGTCGCGGCCAGTGCGAACCCGGCGAGCCCGTTGAGCCGGCCGTCCTGCCGGTCGCCGGGCCGCGCGAACAGCTCGAAGAGGGGGCCGTCGTCGACGACGAAGGCCGCCAGGAGCGCGACTGCGGCGAAGGGCGCGAACGCGGCCGCGCCGAGACTCGGGGCCGCGAGGGCCAACGTCCCGACGACCGCGAATCCGCCCGCTCGCCGTACCGTGGAAGTCACACCATTCGGTATCCCCGACGCGCACTTAACCCTCCCGACATCACCGACGACCGCACCACCGCGAGTCCGCGGGTCGATGCCAACCTCCCGGGGCGAGCGGACCGATGCCGAACCCGAAGGGTTAGGAGAATCGCCGCGAGAACGACTCCCGTGGGACTGTACGACTCCTACCTCGCCCTCCGATTCCGCCTCGACGACGCCGACGCCCCCGAGCACGTGGCGCTCGTCATCACCGAGCGCGACCTGCTGGAACAGGGCGCGTACGAGACGCTCGAAGCGTTCGTCGGCTGGGCGTTCGAGTTCGGAAGCGACCGCGTCACCATCTCCGTGAGCGTCCTCGACGAGGCGGTCGTCCCGACGCTCGCCCGCGAGCTCCGCGACCTCGACGTTCCCCAGCGAGTGGAGGTCCGCGAACCCGGCGACACCGAGCGCGCCGACGCCCCCGTGCAGGTCAGCATCGGCCTCGGCGGGAAACGAGAGTTCGCATCGGTGGTCCAGTCGCTGGCCGAGGAGGTCGACGAGGGCGCGCTCGACCCCGACGACATCGACGCCGCGGACATCGAACAGCGCCTCGTGTTCCCCGACGAGCCGGACTTCGTGGTCAAGACGGGCGCTGAGCGCCTGTCGGACTTCATGATTTGGCAGTCCGTGTACGCGGAACTCTACTTCACCGACGTGAACTGGCGGGACTTCAGGAAGCGCGATTACCTGCGGGCGTTGCGGGACTATCAGGACCGTCAGCGGAGATTCGGCCGGTAGGGCGAATCCCGTGGCGGCGTTGCCGACACGGTGGTTTGGCCGATGAGCGTCAGCGAATCGGCCAAACGCTGTCGTGCTCGAAGAGTGCGACAGAAGTTCGGTCGGTAGGGCGAATCCCGCCGGTCCGCTTTCTCGGAGAGCGAACGCCGTCAGTCCCACGACCGGCGCCCGGTAGTTCGTTCCCGAGAGATTCGCTGTGCGCCTCGAATCAACAGCGCGACGCCGAACCAGAACCCGAGCGTGTAGGCGACGACCGTACCGACGTACAGCGTGAGTTCGGTCGTGAACCGGAGGTTGACGATTTCCGCGCCAGTGATGAGGAAGACGCCCCCGAACAGTATCGGCGTCGGGGACCGCTCTTTCGTGCTCCAGAACTTGGTCGACATGCCGATGACGGTCACGATGACCGTGACGACCGTCCAGTAGAGGCGAACCGACTCGCCAACGCCGAGTTCGATGGGACCCCATACGACCGCCGCGACGAGGGCCCACCCGGAAAGTACGACCAGGAAGAACGCGAGGAGTCCACCGAAGAGCTTCCGTCTGAACGACCCGCCAGACGGGGCTGAACGCCGCAGAACCAGGTCGACGAGCTTCTTGTATATACTAATCGCCGCCAGCCCCTCAAGGAAGCCCGTCAGCAGGACGACGACGACGGCAATCGGAGCGAAGACAGAGATCGAACGCGTTCCCCAAACCGTGACGCCGACACCGATACCTAACAGTATCACACCGAGGACGTCCTGTCCGGTTTCGACGCTCAACTCGTCGTCGGCGTCGACGAACGGGAGACCCCACGTCACGAACGTCGAACCGACAGCCAGCAGCGCTATCGACAGCCACTCGGGGACGTACTCGAAGAGGAACGATATCTGCATCATGTCTTCCCCAGATACCGGTCGGCGAACGCGACCGTGAAGAGGTAGAACGCGAGGCCCATGAACAAAAGCGGGAACGCCACCGTCGACTCCCGCAACGAGTATCCGAACGCGAAGTCGCTCGTCACGTCGATTCGGTCGACGTACCAGACGAGGACGCCGGGATAGACCAGCGTAGTGAACATCCACAGGCCGAGAAAGTCGTCCACGTCGTCGCTCAGAATGAGAAACATTCCCGTATAGCTGAAGAAGGTTCCGAGCAGGACGAGTGGCGGGTACACATCGAGCGTCTTCGCGACCCCGTCGGGGAGTGAGGGTGCGGCGACGAGGAGCAAATCCATCGCTTGCCACCAAGAAGACTACCGATAGTAAAGTTTGATACCTCAATATGTTTTGATACCCGTGAGAACTGCCGCTCTCGCGGCGTTACTACGGTCCACAAGCGCAGTCGAGGAGCACGTTCCCGACTCTCAGTTGCCGAACAGATGCCCTCCAACTCACCCAACAGAACAGACCTCCTCCCGCCGCCACCGCCGGCCAGCGAGTGGCTCGAAGACGGGCACGTCCTCCTCGCGCTCTCGCTGTTACTCGTTCTCTGGCTCAATCAGCCCGCCCCGCCGGACTGGCCGTGGGCGCTCGTCGGCGTCGCCGTCGTCCCGCCGTGGCTGTTCCTCGAATCGCGCTACGAGGGCTGGCGCTCGTGGGTTCCGACCGTCGCCTACGGCGGGACAGTGCTGCTGTTAGGGCCTCGGTACGAAGCCGAGTTCGTCGCCGTCGTGCTCGGACAGAGCGCCGCGTTTCTGGGATGGTTCTGCTGGCGGACGTACCGGCGGCGGGTTCGCCCGGCGAGGTGACGCACCCCCGTCTCTCAAGCCGCCGTTTGTGCTTACAGAAGACATATTGTTAGACCGCTGAACGTTCCGACATGAACCGCCGCGAGATGCTGGCGTTGTCGGGGGCGCTCGCCGCCGCGACGATTGCCGGCTGTACGGGCGACGGTCAGTCGTCCGCGGAGACCGAGACCGCAAGCGAGACGACGGACACCGCAACCGCGACCGCGACGACAGACACGCCGACGGAGGGGCCGAGCGACGAACCGCCGACCGGCGAACCGAGCGTGGACGACGAGCGGCTCGCCGCGCTCGCGGCCGGCAACGCCGAGTTCGCCCTCGACCTGCACAGACAGATCGCGTCCGAACAGGGCGGCAACCAGTTCCTCTCGCCGTACAGCATCTCCGTCGCGCTGGCGATGACCTACGCAGGCGCTCGCGGGACGACCCGTGAACAGATGGAAGCGACGCTCCACTACACGCTCGGGGAGGACGTTCACCCGGCGTTCGCGGACCTACGGGCGGCGCTCGAAGAGCGGGAGACGACTCGGAACCCGGTCGACGGCGGCGAAGCCGACGCCTTCCGACTGGCCGTGGCGAACGCGCTGTGGGGCCGCGAGGGGTACGCGTTCTCGGCGGACTACCTCGACCGACTCGACTCGAACTACGGGGCCGGACTCCGACGGGCCGACTTCGCCGGCGACCCGGACGGCGAGCGGGAGCGAATCAACGAGTGGGTCGCCGACCGGACGGAGGGCCGAATCGAGAACCTGCTTCCCGCAGGCTCCGTCACGCCCGACACGGCGCTCGTCCTCACCAACGCTATCTACTTCATGGCGCAGTGGGCGCGCACGTTCGACCCCGAGGACACCGAAGACGGGAGGTTCACCGCGCTGGACGGGGGCGAATCGACCGTGCCGCTCATGCGGCAGGAACTCAAGGCGAACTACGCCGACCTCCCGAGCGCGCAGGCCGTCGAACTCCCGTACCTCGGTCGGGAGGTGTCGATGGTGCTACTGCTTCCCGACGAAGGCGAGTTCGAGTCGTACGAGCGGAATCTGAACGCGAGTCGACTGTTCGGCGTCTTCGAGGAGATGCGAGAGCGAATCGGTGACGTCGTGCTCCCGCGGTTCGAGTTCGAGACGGAGATCCAACTCTCCGAGGCGCTGTCGAATCTCGGGATGCCCGCCGCGTTCGGCTCGGATGCCGACTTCGGTAGAATGGCCGAGGGCGACGGGGCGACCCTCGCCATCGACGAGGTGTTCCACAAATCGTTCGTCTCCGTGGACGAGGAGGGGACGGAGGCCGCGGCGGCGACGGGCGTGGTCGTCGAAAGTTCGCTGCCGCCGAGATGGGGCGAACTCCGGTTCGACCGGCCGTTCCTGTTCTGCATCCGCGACCGGCCGACGGACGCGATTCTGTTCTACGGTCGCGTCGTCGACGCCGGGGCTGCACAGGGCGGCGAATAACCGCAAAACAGCAGGAGTCCTCCTCAGTCGGCCGTCTCGTCGGTCCGTTTCGCCAACTCGGCGGACACCTCGTCGGCCCCCGACGAGGGGAGTTGCTCGCGGAGGCGACCGGCGACGGTGCGGGCGTCCTCTAACTCCACTTCCGCGACGGCCCGGACGAGCGTGACGGCGCGCTCGGTCCGGGTGCGCTGCCACGACTGCTCTCTGGACTCGTAGGTTCGGATGCCGCGCAGGAAGTCGACTTTCGAGAACTCAGGCCAGTAGGGCGCACAGAAGTAGACGGCGGCCTCGTTGCCGTTGGCGTGCCACGGCAGGAAGTTCGAGGTGCGCTCGTCGCCGCCGGGACGGATGATGAGGTCCACGTCGCGGACGGGCTTTCTGGACAGGCGGCGGTCGACCGCCGGCACGTCCACCTCGTCGGGCGAGAGGTCGCCGCGGTCGACCGCGCGACAGACGTCGCGGGCGGCCCCGAGGAGTTCGGCTCGGCCGCCGTACGCGAGGGCGATGTTGAGCGTGAACCCGTCGTAGTCGGCGGTCCGAGTCTCCGCGTACTCGACGGCGTCGCGGACGCGACCGGGGAGCATCTCGACCTCGCCGATGGCGCGCACGGCGACCTCGCGCTCGTGGACGCGGTCGGCGTCGGCGAACTCGTAGAGCTTGTCCTCGATGAGGTCGAAAAGCGGCTGGCGCTCGTGTTCCGGGCGGTCGAAGTTCTCGGTCGAGAACGTGTAGAGCGTCAGTTCCTCGATGCCGAGTTCCTCGCACCACGTCAGCACGTCCTCGGTCGTCTGCGCGCCCGCTCTGTGCCCGTCGGGGGCGTCGTCGCCGTTCTTCCGGGCGTACCGGCGGTTGCCGTCCTGGATGATGGCGACGTGGGTCGGCCCGTCGTCTATCTCCCGGTCGAGCACCCGCTCGTAGGCGCGCCGAAAGCCGCGTTGGACCCACCCGAACATGTACCGTCGGTTGCATTCCGAGGCTATGTGTCTTGTGGGTTACACCGTCGCACGGTGTCCCGAGGTCGGGAGGTCGCCACAGAATGACGGGTCGTCACGACGGGCGACGAATCGCCATCCGTTTGTACCTCCCCGAGAAGACTCGGATATGAGCGAGACCATCGACGAGGACCTCTACCAGCGGACCCTCGCGCTGCTCGAACCCGGCGATATCGAACTCGTCGGGGCCATCGTCCACACCGACCTCACCAGCCGCGAGGACCTGGAGATGCAGGAGCTGACCGTCGAAATCAACGAGATAATCGCCGAGCACGCGGGGAAGGGCGACGCGTGGATTTACGCCGGCAACGACGACACCGACTTCTCGTCCAACCAGTTCCAGGGGCTCTCCGTCGGGGACGACGAGTTCGTCTGGGAGTGCCAACAGCTCGTCCGCGACGGGACGTTCGACCTCGTGTTCTACTACGAGGCCATCGCCGACCACGACGCCATCGTCGAGGGCCTCGAAGCGCTCGACGACGTCGACCGCGTCACGCCGGTCCCCTGAGCGCGGCGGCAACCCGACGACGAGACGCCTCTTTTACTTCGTGAGCGAGGGCGCTCGATCCGCCCGCGTCGGCCGTTCACCGGCGGCTCGCCGGGCGTTCGCTTGGGTTCATCGCAGTGAGAACAAGCGAGGCGTTTATCCGCCTCGCATCCCGAGTGACGCGCATGATACAGGCGGACGCGGACCTCTCTCGTCTCGACCGCGCCATCGTCAACGCCTTCCAGGGCGGCTTCCCCGTCGTCGAACGTCCCTTCGAGCCCGCGGCGGCCGCGCTGCGCGAGCGCGGCGTGGACGTGACTGCGACCGACCTCTGCGAGCGGGTGCGGACGCTCGACGAGGAAGGCGTCCTCTCGCGGTTCGGCGCGCTCGTCAACGCCGAGGAAATCGGCGGCACGGCGACGCTCGTCGCCATGCACGCGCCGCCGGAGCGGTTCGACGAGGTGGCCGAGCAGGTGAACGCCCACCGCGAGGTCGCGCACAACTACGAGCGCGAGCACCCCCACCTCAACATGTGGTTCGTCGTCTCGGTCGCCGAGGCGTCGCGGGTGGACGAGGTGCTCGGCGACATCGAGGACGAGACGGGCCAAGCGACGTACAACATGCCCAAGCGCCACGAGTTCCACGTGGGCGCGAAGTTCCTCCTCGACGGCCCCGTCTCAGACGGCGACCTCGACCTCTCGCACCTCGGTCCCGACGTGGAGCCGACGGACGCGCGCACCCTGACGCCCGACGAGCGCGACCTCGTCATGGAGATTCAGGGCGGCCTGCCGATTACCGAGACGCCCTACGCCGACGTGGCCGAGGCCGTCGGGCAGGAGCCGTCGTGGGTGGTCGAGACGATCAAGCGGTTCAATCTCGAGGGGAAGGTCCGCCGCGTCGGCGTCATCCCGAACCACTACGCGCTCGGCTACTCGGAAAACGGGATGACCGTCTGGAACGTCCCCGACGACCTCGTGGCGGAGGTCGGCCCCGAAATCGCCTCGCTGGACTTCGTCACCCACTGTTACCGCCGGCCGCGACACGAGGGCGTCTGGCCGTACAACTTCTTCGCGATGACCCACGGCCGCTCCGAGGCGGAGAGCGAGGCCCGCATCGAACAGGTGCGCGAGGTCATGAGCGACTACTGGGACGTGGGCGACGACGACTGGGACACCCTGTTCTCGACGCGCATCCTGAAGAAGACGGGAATCAGGCTGGACGAACGAGCCGAGGCGAACACGGAGTGAGATGATTCCGCTTGTCCACGACCTCTCCGACGAGACGGTCGTCGTCTTCGGCGGGGGACCCGTCGGCGCGCGGAAGGCCCGTCGGTTCGCCCGCGAGGCGCGGACCGTCGTCGTCAGCCCCGAGTTCGCCGACCGCGACTTCGGCGACGCGGAGCGCGTTCGGGCGGCCCCCGCGCCCGACGAGGTTCCCGACTGGGTCGAGCGGTTCGCCCCGGCGCTCGTCGTCGCGGCGACCGACGACGACGCGGTGAACGACGCCGTCGTCGCGGCGGCCCGAGACGCCGGCGCACTGGTCAATCGAGCCGACCGGAGCGGCGAGCGCGACGCGGGGAGCGTGGTCGTCCCGGCGACCGTCGAGGACGGCGACGTGTCGGTCGCCATCACGACCGGCGGCGCGAGCCCCGCCCTCTCGAAGCACCTCCGAGAGCGCGTCGAAGCCGAGTTGGAGGGAGCGGGCGAGATGGCCGCGCTGACCGCGGAACTCCGCGCGGAACTCAAGGCGTCCGACCGGTCGCCGGCCGAGCGCCGTGATGCGATTCGAGCGGTCGTGCGAGACCCGTCGGTTTGGAAGGCTTTACGTACCGGCGATGCAAACCCCCGCCAAGAGGCAGCGCGCGTGATACGAGACACACAGCGAGGTGATTCATGAGAGATTCGGGCGTCATCTCCGGTGTGAGCGTCGCCCACGACCGGGCCAGCGTTCGCGAGATAGAAGCCGCTTCGAGCGACGACGTTCAGACGGTCGTCGAGCGACTCCTCGCCCGCGACGGCGTCTCAGAGGCCTTTTCGCTTCAGACGTGTAACCGCGCCGAGGCGTACGTCGTCACGGACGACGCGACCGACGGCCGCCGCGCGCTCGACGACTTCGCTCCCGACGTCCGAGACGGGAGCGTCCGCTACATGGACCACGAAGAGACCCTGCGCCACCTCATGCGGGTGGCGTCGGGGCTCGAATCCCTCGTCCTCGGCGAGGACCAGATTCTCGGACAGGTCAAAGCCGGTATCGAGGCCGCCCGCGAGCAGGACGCCATCGGCCCGATGCTGGAAGACGCGCTCATGAAGGCCGTCCACGTCGGCGAACGCGCCCGCGAGGAGACGGCCATCAACGAGGGTGCCGTCTCGCTCGGGAGCGCCGCCGTCAGGCTCGCCCGGGCCGAACTCGACGCCCCCATCGGCGAGGTCGACGCCCTCGTCGTCGGGGCCGGAGAGATGGGGACGCTCGCGACGAAGGCGCTCGCGTCGGTCGACGTGGGCGACCTCGTCGTCGCGAACCGGACGGTCGCGAACGCCCGCCACCTCGCCCGCGAGGTCCCGGGCGTCTCGAAGGCCACCGGACTGGGCGACCTCCGCGGTCGCCTCCGCGACGCCGACCTCGTCATCACGGCCACGAGCAGCCCCGAGTACGTCGTCACGCCGGCGGAGCTGGCGGACGGCTCCGAGACGATGCTCATCGACATCGCCCAGCCGCGGGACGTCGACCCCGCCGCCGCCGACCTCGACGGCGTTCGCGTCCGCGACATCGACGATTTGGAGACGGTGACCGACCGGACCGCGGAGCGCCGCGAGCGCGCCGCCCGCGAGGTCGAGGCGATGATAGACGACGAGTTCGACCGCCTGCTCGCCGCCTACAAGCGGAAGCGCGCCGACGAGGCCATCAGTTCGATGTACGAGGCCGCAGAGCACGTCAAGCGCCGCGAGGTGTCGACGGCGCTGTCGAAGCTCGAAGCGCAGGGCGACCTCACCGACGAGCAGCGCGAGACGGTCGAGTCGCTCGCGGACGCGCTCATCGGCCAAATCCTCGCCGCGCCGACCAAGAGCCTCCGCGACGCCGCCGGCGACGACGACTGGACGACCATCCAGACCGCCATGCGGCTGTTCGACCCCGGCTTCGACGACCTCGGAGGGTCAGACCCCGCCGAGCCGTCCGGGCCGTCCATCGAGTTCTCAGGCGAGTCGCCGGAGGACCTCGACCGCGAGGCGCTCGAAGGCGAGGTGCCCCGGCGCGTCCTCGAACAGCTCTCGGACGACTGACGGGCCGCCGACGCGGCCGACCGGCGAACTTTCTTATCCGAACGCGGAGCCACTCCGCGACGATGTCACCGCCCAGACCGTCAGCGACGGGCTTCGTACGCCGTTCCCGTACCGACGCCGCCACCCGAGAAGCCGCCGGCCGCGCGCCCACGGCGCTCGGCCACCGCCTCGTGAACCGCCTCCGAGCGCGAGCGCGTCGCCGCCTCGTCGATGCGACCCCGAAACGGCGGATTCGCGACCTCGACGGCGTCGCTCGGGCGACCGTCGTCGGGACAGTCGCGGGAATCGCGGGCGACGGGCCGGCCGTGGAGCGGTGGGTTGACCGCGAGAACACAGACGGCGACCGGCGAGGCGGGGGCGGGCGCACGGTCGTCGGCCGCGCGACGCGCCCGTTCGTCCTCCGGGACGCCACCGGCGAGATTCGGGTCCGCGTCCCGCCGGACGGACACGTGGTGTTCGGCGGCGACGGCGAGTGCGGCGTCGTCGCCCGCGGCGACGAGGTCGCGGTCACGGGGCGAGTCGCTCGCGACCGCGGTGGGCGGCGGCTCCTGACCGGGCCGCGGTTCGTCGTCCGCGCGGACGCGACCTGACAATCCGGCAGAATCCTTATCGGGATGCCACCCGACGGGTTCGGCATGGCAGAGCTGCTCTCGGACGACGAAATCGACGCACAGCTCGGGTCGGACTGGGAACGCGACGGCGACGAAATCGTCCGCGTCTACGAGTTCGACGACTACCTCGACGGCGTGGCGTTCGCCGCCAGCGTGGGCGAGGTCGCAGAAGAGGAGTTCCACCACCCCGAGATAACGATTCGGTACCAAGAGGTCGAAGTCCGCCTCACGAGCCACGAGGAGGGCGGCATCACCGACAAGGACCTCCGGCTCGCCGACCTGTTCGACGACGAGCTGTGAGCGACGAGGGGACCGCGACGCTCACCTACGTCTTCCGGGTCCGCTTCCGCCTCGATTCGGCCGGGGGCGTCGAGACCGACCCGCGGGAGTTCGAGACGACGGTCCGCGTCACGCCCCCGCCGCCCGGTGAGGAGGGCTGGCTGCTGTTCCGCGACGCGCTCTGGCGGGGAGCGGTGAACGACGAGCGCCACGCCCGCGACCTCGCGTCGTCGTGGCTCGACGTGCCCGTCGTCTCCTGCGAGTTCGCGGAACTCCGGGCCGACGAGGCGTCGCTGGACGCCTTCCGCGAGGCCGTCGCCGCGGACCTCGGCGCGTTCAACGCCGAGTCGGTCCGCGAGGTGCTCCACAAGTACTTCGGGAGCGCGATTCGCGTCGAATCCGACGATTCGTGACGCGGGGCAAGACATTTACCCACGCCTGACGTACTCTGTTGTCCGAATGGTCGCCGATGACTACGATTTCTGGCTGTTCGACCTCGATGGGACCCTCGTCGACGCCGAGTGGTCGTACACGCGTGACGTGTTCGACCGGGTCGGCGACCGACTGGGTCGTCAGTTCACGGACCGCGAAGCCGAGACCATCTGGCACGGTCTCGGCGGCGCGCGCGACCCGATGCTCCGCGAGTGGGGCATCGACCCCGCCGAGTTCTGGCCCGCGTTCCACCGCGAGGAAGACCCCGCAAAGCGAGCAGAAGTGACGTACCTCCACGACGACGCCGAGCGCCTCATCGAAGAGATTCACGCCGCCGGCCGACCGGTCGGCATCGTCACGCACTGCCAGCAGTTCCTGACCGACCCCGTGTTGGACCACCTCGACGTGCGCGACTGGTTCGACGCCGTCGTCTGCTGTACCGAGGAGACGGGGTGGAAACCCGACGCCGCGCCGGTGCGACGCGCTATCGGCGAACTGGGACTCGACGACCGAGTCCTGACCGACGGCGGCACCGCGGGCGTCCTCGCCGGCGACGGCGAAAGCGACATCGGAGCCGCGTGGAACGCCGGCTTGGACGGCATCCACGTCGAGCGACACGGTCCCGAACACCGCGGGCGCTGCGTGCTCGGCGAGTACCGCGTCGAGAGCTTCGACGACCTCGTTCGGTCCGGCTGAACGGGCGGGTTCCGTCCGAAGCGGTGATTCGACGGTCGCGACAGTCCAGAGAGAAGAAAAGAGAAATCGACGCTCGGAGGGGTGCGGGTGCGCTCAGGACAGCGTCTGCTCGGGCGTCGGCCGGGCGAAGATGTCGCCGGTGCTCGTGACGGCGACCTGGATGTCCTCGTAGGGGAACCGGACTTCGATGCCGGGACGCTCTTCGGCCTCGACGACGGGCCGGAGCAGTTCTTCGAGCGCGTCGGTGTCGATGTACTCGTACAGCGGGGTCTCGATGGCCGAGAGCCCGCCGTAGGACTCGACGGCCTCGACGACGACGATGCCGAGTTCCTCGTCGCCGAGCCACTGCCCGACGAGTTCCCAGTTGTCGTCGAGGCTGAACGTGGCCTCGGCGGCCGCGTCAGCGTGTTCTTCGAGCGCCTGCGTGACCGCGGAGGCACCGACCGCGAGCGCGGAGTCGACGCTGTCGTCGTCGACGAGGCTCCGGACCCGCTGGAGGACCGTCGCGAGGTCGCCGGGGCCTGCTTTCTGGACGTACTCGGTGACGCCGGCGGTCGAGGCGACGTCGGCGACCTCGGGCCACGACTTCGCCGTGAACAGGAGGATGGGGATATCGGCGTGTTCTTGTCGAACGGCTTTGACGAGTGGCACCCCGTTCGGGAGCACGAGGGAGTCGCTCACGACGCAGTCGACCGACTCGGCCGAGATGACGCCGAGCGCCTCGGTCGCCGACTCGGCGGTCAGAAGAGAGACGGCGTCGAGTTGGCGGAACGCGGCTTCCGAGAGGGCGAGCATCTCGGGGTCGTCGTCGACGTGAAGGACCTTCAGAGGGCTGTTCATATACCAGTTGTACACGCTACGCGGATAAAAACGTTCTACTTATTTTATACTTCAGCGGGAGACGAATATCTAAACGGGTCACGGCCGCTTTCTAAAGGGTTACGGCGGCGCTTAGGTCCTCTCGAACCCTGCGAGGTCGGCAAGTAAATCGCCGCTCGCCGCGAGCACGCCGCGAAGCGAGGCGACGCCGGGTTTCTCGGTCCGGGCGGGGTTCGCGAGGACGGCGACCCGCTGTTTTCCGAGTGAGACGAAATCAAGCCCGAGCGAGTCGGCGGTCGCCCGAAGGCCGAGACCGGCGTCGGCGCGGCCGGCGGCGACCGCCCGCGCCGGACTCTCGAACGCTTTCGTCCCGCGGTCGAACCCCTCGATGGCCTCGACGAGTTCGTGTCTGGTCGTCCCGCGCTCGTCGGCGAGGGCGGCGACGGCGTTCCCGAGGTCGGTCCGCAGTCCGGAGTTCGAATCGCGGTTGACGAACCGGAGGTCGTCGTCTACGAGGTCCGCGAGTCCGGACACCCCGTCGGGGTTGCCGTCGGGGACGACGAGGCCCCACTCGCGCGTCCACGAGCCGAGTTCGACCGCGTCGATTTCCTCGACTGCGTCGCCCCGGTCGCCCGCGACGACGGCCACGTCGGCGATGTCGTCCCTGAGCCGTCGCAGGCCCTCGCGGGAGCCGAACGGGAGATACCGCGGCGACGACACGCGGTCGAGCAGGCGCGAGAGCGCGGGGTCGTCCTCGCCGACGCCGAGCAGTTCCGGCGCGCGGACGTCGGGCGAGAACAGGTGGACCGTCACCGACTCGCCCTCGGCGAGGTACTCCACGTCGGCGGCGACTTCGACGACGCCGTCGGCCTCGACGAGGCTCGTCGTCGCGCCCGAGCCCTTGTCGACGGGGTAGACGAGCGTCTCGCCGTCGCCGTCAGCGACCAGTCCGACCGGCATGAGCCGCGTCCGGCCCTCGGCGTACCGCTCGCGGGTGGCCATCGTCCCCTCGACCGTCGCGGTCCGGGGCTCCGGGAGGCCGGCGGCGTCGCGGATTGCCGGCGCGACGAACGTCCGGAAGATGGTGAGCGCGGAGACCGGGTAGCCGGGCAGGCCAACGTAGGCGCTTCCCTCGCCGAGCGTGCCGACGAGCATGGGTTTCCCGGGCTTGACGGAGACGCCGTGCAGCAGGAGTTCGCCGCGCTCTTCGACGACGCGGTAGATGACGTCGACCGCGCTCGCTGACGTGGACCCGGACGAGAGCACGAGGTCGCACTCGTCGGCCGCCCGTCGGAGCAAGCGCTCCAACTCCCCGTAGTCGTCGCCCGCGTGGGGGTAGAGCTTCGGCACGCCGCCGGCCTCTTCGACCCCCGCGGCGATGGTGTAGGAGTTCACGTCGTAGATTTCGCCCGCCTCCGGGCGGAGTTCGTCGCCCGGTCGGACGAGTTCGTCGCCGGTCGAGACGATGCCAACGGTGGGCTTCCCGCGGACCGGCACCTCGTCGACGCCGAGCGCCGACAGCAGGCCGATTTCGCGGGGGGTCAGGCGCGTTCCGGGGCCGAGGGCGCGAGCGCCGGCGGCGATGTCGGTCCCGGCGGGCATCACGCTGTCACCGGGTGCGACCGCCGAGTAGACGACGAGCGAGCCGTCTCGCTCGTCGGTTCGCTCCACGATGACGACGGCGTCCGCGCCCGGCGGCATCACCGCGCCGGTGGAGATTTCGACGGCGGTTCCGGGGTCGACCGCCACGTCCGGTTCGCTGCCGGCGTGGACCGCCCCGGCGAGGTCGAGTTCGACCGGGTCGGCCTCGTCCGCGCCGAAGGTGTCGCGGGCGCGGACCGCGTAGCCGTCCATGCTCGCGCGGTCGAAGCCGGGCACGTCGAGTTCGGCGTCGATTCGCTCGGCGAGGACGCGGCCGCGGGCGTCTTCGAGCGCAACCGTCTCGGCGTCGGGCGTCAGGTGGAGCGACGCGATGGCCTCGCGCGCTTCCTCCGGGGAGGCGAGGTCGCGGAACTGCTTTCTCATGCGGACCACTCCCAGCCCTCGACGGCGACCGTGTCGCCCTCGTCGTAGCCCTCAATCTCCTCGGGGACGACGACCCAGCCGTCCGCGAGCGCGACGCTGGAGAGGATGCCCGACCCGCTCGTCCGGGTCGGCTCGGCGGTCGGTTCGTCGCCCGACGTGTCGAGTCGGACGCGGGCGAACGTCCGCGTCCCGGGCGAACTCGGGATTTTTCTGGTGAGCGTCGCCTCCTGCGTTGGCAGGGGACGCTCGGGGAGCGACCCGACGCGCTTCAGCACCGGCCGGAGGAACTGGAAGGCGTTGACGACGCAGGCGACCGGGTAGCCGGGCAGCATGACGACCGGCGTGTCCTCGACGACGCCGAGCGCGACCGGGTGGCCGGGTTTGAGCGCGACGCCGTGGACCAGCACCTCGCCGATGTCGTCGACGACCTCGGGGATGAGGTCGCGCTCGCCGACCGACGACCCGCCGGTGGTGACGACCACGTCGTGGTCGAGGTCGGACTCGACGGCCTCGCGGAGCAGGTCGACGTCGTCGACGACGATGTCGCGGTAGCTCGCCTCGCCGCCCCAGCGCTCGACCAGTCGGGAGACGGTCAGGCCGTTGGTCTCGATGACCTCGCCGGGACCGGGGTCGGCCTCGACGAGTTCCTCGCCGGTCGGGACGACCGCGACGCGGGGGCGTTCGAACACCGTCACCTCCTCGACGCCGACGGAGCGAAGCAGGCCGATGTCCGACGGGCGAAGCTCGTGGCCGGCCTCGAACAGCGGCGTTCCCTCGCGCACGTCCTCGCCGCGCTCGCCGACGTTCTCGCCCTCCGCGAGCGCGTCGAACACTTCGAGTTCGTCGCCGAGCCGTTCGGTGTGTTCGACCATCACGACGGCGTCGGCCCCGTCGGGCACGTCGCTGCCGGTGTGGACGCGGGCGGCCGTCCCCGGCTCGACCGGGCCGTCGACGATTCGGAGGACGTTCGGCGAGCGGCCGCTCGCGCCGAAGGTGTCCGACGCGCGGACGGCGTAGCCGTCCATGGCGGCGCGGTCGTAGCCGGGCACGTCGGTGGGAGCGACCGCGTCTTCCGCGAGCGCCCGGCCGTCGGCCTCGGCGAGCGGTCGGCGCACGGTTCGGTCGTGCGGCGTCGCCGCCGCGAGGAGCGACTCGCGGGCGTCCGACAGCCGCGTTCGTTGCTTGAACCCGGCCGTGCGTCGGTCGTCGTGGTTCATACCGGCCCTTCGGTTCGGGGGGCAAAAAGCGTCGGCCTCGAACGCGTCGGCGGGCGATTCCCGAGCCGCGCCGTTGCGTCTTCGCGCTCGCGCGCTCGCGCGAGACCGCCGGGTTTTTCGACCCCGACTCCCTATGAACGTTCATGTCAGCACTGCGCGACGCGCTGTCCGACCTCCCGGACGCGGTGTTCGCCGACCTGTTGGAGTCCGAGACGTCCTACCTCTTGGTCCTCGACCTCCCGGGCGTGACCGCCGAGACGGCGGAGCTCCGAGTCGAGAAGGGCAGATTGGTCGTCGAAGCGCGACGCGACAAACGGCTTCCAGCCGAGTTCGACTACGTCCGCGAGGAACGCCCGCTGTTCCTCGACGCCGAAGTCCCCCTTCCGCCTGACGCCGTGGCCGACGAGGCCGAGGCGTCGATGGAACGCGGGACGCTGGAAATCCGGCTCCCCAAGCGCGAGGCCGCCTCCGAGCGGACCATCCCCATTACCACCGGCGACGAAGACGCCTGACGAGGCGGTGGTCACGCTGGTCAACCTCCGCGCCTATTGGCGGTTCCTCGTCGTCCTGTACCAGTTCTTCCCGCTCATCGTCGCGTACACCCGTGACAAGCGGAAATACCTCCTGTTCGGCGGCGGTCGACGCGTCACGACCGAGATGCGTATCAAGCGCGCCGACGTCCTCTTGGAGTCGCTACTGACGCTCGGGCCGACGTTCATCAAGCTCGGCCAACTGCTGTCGACGCGCCCCGACATCCTCCCCCCGGAGTACATCGAGGTGCTCGGGAGCCTCCAGGACGACGTGCCGGCCGCGCCGTGGGACGAGTCGAAGGCCGTCCTCGAAGCGGAACTCGGCCCCGTCGAGGAGGCGTTCGACGCGTTCGACACCGAGCCGATAAGCGGCGCGAGCCTCGGGCAGGTGTACGTCGCCGAGTACGAAGGCGAAAAGGTCGCCGTCAAGGTCCGCCGGCCCGGCATCGAGGACCTCGTCGAGGCCGACCTCCGGGTGATTCGGTGGTCGATGCCGCTTCTCATGCGCTTTATCGGCGAGGGGCGAGCGTTCTCGCTGGAGAACCTCGCCGACGAGTTCGCCAAGACCATCCGCGAGGAGATGGACTACGACGAGGAGGCCGAGACGCTCGTCGAGATTCAGGAGAACTTCGCGGACGACGACACGCTCGTCATCCCCGAACCGATACCCGAGCGCTCCGACGACCGGGTGCTCACGATGGAGTACCTCCCCGGGACCAAGATAAACAACATCGAGGCGCTGGACGACCTCGGCGTCGACCGGACCGAACTGGCGACGAACCTCCAGCGAATCTACCTCCAGATGATCGTCGAGGACGGCGTCTTCCACGCCGACCCCCACCCGGGGAACCTCTCCGTGACCGACGACGGCCGCATCATCTTCTACGACTTCGGGATGCACGGCGAGGTCGACCCGTTCATCCAGGACAAGATCGTGGAGTTCTACATCGCCGTCGCCAACCAGGACGTCGACGGCATCCTCGACACGCTCATCGAGATGGGGACGCTCAGCCCGAACGTCGACCGGCAGGTGATGGGCGACGTGATGGAACTCGCCATCGCCGACGCCCGCGGCGACGACATCGAGCAGTACCGGGTCAACCAGATCCTCGAACAGGTCGAATCGACCATCTACGAGTTCCCGCTTCGGCTCCCGCGGAACCTCGCGCTCGTGCTCCGGGTCGCCGGCGTCGTCGAGGGGGTCTGCGTCACGCTCGACCCCGAGTTCGACTTCATCTCGGTGGCGACCGACTACCTGACGGAGGAAGGCTACCGGGAAGAGAGCGTCCAGAAAATCATCGAGGGCGTCGGCCAGCAGGGCCAGAAGACCGCCCAGTCGCTGTTCCGCGTGCCGCCCAAGCTCGAACGCGTCCTCGACCGGGCCGACCGCGACAACCTGACGCTCAACGTCCGGCTGGAGGACAACCGCGGCATCCTCGACAAGCTGGCCAAGCGGCTCATCTACGGCATCTTCCTGTCGTTCGGCTTCGTCTCGACGGTCATCATCTACGCGCTGAACCCGGAGAACCTCGTCGCGGTCGGCGCGGCGGGCGCGCCGACGGGCGTCGTCGCCCTGCTCCTGTGGAAATCGTTCCGCTCGCGGAAGGGGCTCCGGGCGACGCCGCAGTTCACCCGGCAGAACCTCAAAGAGCGCCGCAGAGAGTAATCAAAACTGAGAACCGGGCGCGTAATTTTATCGGCTCCCGCCGATACACTCTCGCTCATGACGGAGTGGCGACCGGTGTTCGTGGGGGTGTGTCTCGCCGCGTGCACCGAATCGCTCGTCTACGCGATGACGGGCCAGTTCACCCTCGTCGGTGGGGTCACGGGGAGCGCGCTCGCCGGCTACGTCGTCGGCACCGACCCCGCCGACGGCGGCTGGCACGGCCTCATGGCCGGCGTCGTCTGGGGCTGTCTGCTCATGCCGGTCTCCGTGCTTCTCACCTTCCTCGAACGGACGCCGATTCTCTTTCCGTTCCAGTACCTCATCCCGATGTTCGAGACGGCGGGCGAGCTGACGACCGCCATCATGCTGGCGCTCTCGCTCCCGAACGTCGCCTCCGGGGCGCTCGGGAGCCTCGCCAGACGCGACGCCGCAGGGACGTGGTTCGACCCCGAGATGGCCGAGGTCGACCCGGTCGAAGATGCCTGACCGATCGGGGTCTCCGCCCGCGATTTCCACGGCAAGGAGTCGCGTGCGAGGACGGTTCCAAACCGTTTATACCCTCCATCCGATAACGGAGAGACATGGCGAAAGAGCAGAAGCAGGTGCGCGAGCTCCAAGAAGGGAGCTACGTCATGATGGAAGAAAAGCCGTGCAAAATCAACGCCTACAGTACCGCAAAGCCCGGTAAGCACGGCAGCGCGAAGGCGCGCGTCGAAGCCCGCGGCGTCTTCGACAGCAAGAAGCGCTCGCTCTCCCAGCCTGTCGACGCGAAGGTGTGGGTCCCCATCATCGAGCGGAAGCAGGGTCAGGTCGTCTCCGTCACCGGCGAGGACGCCCAGATCATGGACCTCGAGACCTACCAGACGTTCACGATGCGCATCCCCGAGGAAGAAGACCTCAACCCCGAAGACGAGATCGAGTACCTCGAGTACGAAGGCCAGCGAAAAATCGTCTAAACGGGGGTCACAGAGATGTTCCCCGGAGCAATCGCAGACCGCGAGGTCGCCGACTACGTCCTTCTCGGCGCTCCGCTCGACATCTCCACGTCCTTCCAACCCGGAACCCGTTTCGGACCGAATCGAATCCGTCGGTTCGCCGAGTCGTTCGACGACTACGACCGGCGCACCGACCAGTTTTTCACTGACTTACGCGTCCACGACGCGGGCGACGTCCGCGCGTGGGACGACGCACCTGAGTACGTCGAATGGCTCGCCGGGAGCGTCCGCGACGCCGTCTGGGACGACGCCGTCCCAATCGTCCTCGGCGGCGAGCACACCGTCACCGCCGCCGGCGTCACCGGCGTCGAACCCGACGTGTTCGTCTGTCTCGACGCCCATCTCGACCTCCGGCGCGAGTACGACGGCAACGAGTGGAGCCACGCCACCGTCACCCGTCGCGTCCTCGACGAACTCGGCGTCGACGAGGCCGTGATTCTCGGCGCGCGAACCGGCTCGCCCGGCGAGTGGAAGCGCGCCGAGGCCGGCGACGTGACCGTGGTCGAACCCGAAGCCGTCCCCGACTGGGAACCCGAGTTCGACGACGACCAGTCGGTCTACCTGAGCGTCGACATCGACGCCGCCGACCCGGCGTTCGCGCCCGGCACGGGTACTAAAGAGCCATTCGGGCTCACCTCCCGGGAGATGCGAGACGCGGTCCGAGCGGTCGCGCCCCGCGCCGACGGCTTCGACGTGGTCGAGGTCAACGACCGCGACGACGGACAGGCCGCGTCGCTGGCGGCGAAGCTCCTCCGGGAGTTCGTCTTCTCGCACGCCGCCGAGCGGGCAGACGAGTAACCGACCCCGCGGCGAACCCCGTTCCTTACAAGTCCCCGAGTCACGACTCCCCGGTATGCAGCTCTCCGACATCGTCGCCCGACTCGACGAGACGCTCGCGACCGACGACTTCGCCGACGTGGACGCCAGCGCCAACGGCCTGCAGGTCGGCCCCGAGGAGAAATCGGTCGAGAAGGTCGCCTTCGCGGTCGACGCCGCGGAAGCGACCATCGACGCCGCGCTCGACGCCGACGCGGACCTCCTCGTCGTCCACCACGGCCTCGTCTGGGGCGGTCTCGACCGGGTGACCGGCCGCGACTTCGACCGCATCGAGCCGCTGATTCGCGGCGACCTCGCGCTCTACGTCTCGCACCTCCCGCTGGACGGCCACCAGGAAGTCGGCAACGCCGCCGGCGTCGCCGACCACCTCGGCCTAACAGACACCGAGCCGTTCGGGTCGCTCGGACCGATTCACATCGGGCAAGCCGGGGAGCTCGCGTCGCCGAAGACGACCGACGAGGTCCGGGCGGCGCTCGACGAACTGGACGGGAGCGCGGGCACGACCGCCCTCGACTTCGGCCCCGACGAGCTTTCGTCGGTCGCTATCGTCACCGGCTCCGGCGTCGACTGGCTGGACGAGGCCATCGACCGCGGCGTCGACGCGCTCGTCACCGGCGAGGGCAAACAGAAGGTGTACCACGAGGCGCGCGAGGCCGGCATCTCGGTGTTCCTCGCGGGGCACTACGCGACCGAGACGTTCGGGGTTCGGAGCCTGCGGGACCTCGCCGACGAGTGGGGGCTGGAGACCGAGTACGTCAGCCACCCGACCGGGCTGTAGGCGCGACCGAGCGCCCGACACCCCATCGCACGGTCCCGTCGGACCGGGGCGTTCAAACGCTCGGCCGACGCACTCCCTCGCATGAGCGACCACGACGATGACGGCTACGAGATGCCGGACCGCGAGGAGTTCCAACACGACCCGCTGGGCCACGCCGAGGTCCGCGGGGGGATGACCGTCGGCGAGCTGGTCGAGCAGTACGGCCACGCGGGCATCGGCGCGGCCGACGTGCACGAGGCCGCCGACATCTACGCCGAGATGCTGGCCGACGACGACTGCACGGTGTTCATGTCGCTGGCCGGCGCGATGGTCCCGACCGGGATGCGAAAGGTCGTCTCCGACCTCATCCGCGACGGCTACGTGGACGCCCTCGTGACGACGGGCGCGAACCTCACCCACGACGCCATCGAGGCCGTCGGCGGAAAACACCATCATGGGTCTCAGAACCACGGCGAGAAGACCGAACGCGAACACGACGAGACGCTCCGCGACGAGGAGGTCGACCGCATCTACAACGTCTACCTCCCGCAGGAACACTTCGCGCTGTTCGAGTCGCACCTCCGAAGCGAGGTGTTCCCGGCGCTGGAGGAAGAGGGGACCGTCAGCATCGCGGACCTCTGCCGCGAACTCGGCCGCGCCAACAGCGAGGTCAACGACCGCGAGGGAATCGAGGAAGACGCCGGCGTCGCCGCCGCGGCCTACGAGGCCGACGTGCCCATCTACTGCCCCGCGGTACAGGACTCCGTCCTCGGCCTGCAGGCGTGGATGTACTCGCAGACCTCGTCGTTCTCGCTGGACGCGCTGGCCGACATGACGCCGCTGACTGACCTCGCGTACGACGCCGACACGGCAGGCTGTCTCCTCGTCGGCGGCGGCGTCCCGAAGAACTTCACGCTCCAGACGATGCTCGTCACCCCCGGCGCGTACGACTACGGCGTCCAAATCACGATGGACCCGTCCGCGACCGGCGGTCTCTCGGGCGCGACGCTCGACGAGGCGCGCTCGTGGGGCAAACTGGAGAAGGACGCCCGCAACACGACGGTCCTCGGCGACGCGACTATCATGCTCCCGCTGCTCGTCGCCGCGGCGCGCGAGCGAATCGAGTAACGCCGCGAGGCCCGCTGACGGCCGCGGCAGTCCGCACCACCGGCCGTCGCGTCACATCGCGTCAGGTGGGATACTTTTTTGCCCGGCGAGCACCCTTCCATGCCAACGAATGGCACGAGAGGGTGCACAGGGCGTTCGCGTCTGCCTCGACATCTGGCACCCGGACTGCTGGACGCTACAGGTGACGAGGGAGACGAGCGGCGGCCTGCTCGGCCACGGCGTCCACGAGATAGACGGCCTCGCAAACGGGCGTTTCACCGCCTACGCCGACACGGCCGAGGAGGTCGACGAACTGCTCGCGGCCGTCCGCGCGTCCCCCCTGACCGAGTCGGTGTGGGAGACCGACGAGCACGACGGCGACGTCGGGGTCCCGGGGAGCGCGGCCCGCGGCATCGTCGTTCGCTACGACCTCAGGAACTCCATCAACGACGCCCTCGTCTCCCGGGGGTTCATCCCCGACGAGCCGGTTCGGATGCAGGGCGGCCGCGAGCGCTGGACCGTGCTCGTCCACGAGACGCGACAGACCGTCCACGAGCGGCTAGAGGAGATACGAGCGGAGCGAAACGCCGACATCGACGTGGAACTCATCACCGCCCCCGAAGACGGCGGCGGCATGTTCCGGACCGACGCGCTCTCCGAGCGCCAGCGCGAGGTGTACGAACTGGCCCGCCGCCGCGACTACTACACGTGGCCCCGCGAGGTGAGCGCCGCGTCGCTGGCGGCCGAGTTGGACATCTCGAAGGCGACGCTCCTCGAACACCTCCGGAAAGCCGAATCGAAACTGCTCGGCGACTACTGACCCCGCTCTTCGGGCTCTGGGGGACGAAATCCGGCGGGTCGGCGCTCACCCCACTCATGAGAGGGAGGGGTACTTTACCCGATAATCGAACCATGTGACAGTATGTCATCGGTAGACGTGAACGACGGGCGGAGCCTCTCGCGGGACATCGGACTGTTCGGCGCGGTGAGTACCGTGGTGGCGGGCACCCTCGGCGCGGGGCTGTTCGTCACCCTCGGCACGGCGAGTTCCACGACGGGGCCGAGCGTCATCCTCGTCGTCGTCCTCTCGGGGCTGCTCGCGATGAGTATCGCGCTCAACTACGGCTGGATGGCGACCATCTTCCCCGGCGCGGCGGGGTCGTACGCCTACGTCTCCCGGACGTTCGACAGCCGCCTCCCCGGGTTCGTGGTGACGTGGTCGAAGTGGCTCGGCTACATGGCCGCCGACGCGGTCCTCGCCATCGGCTTCGGGAGCTACTTACAGGTGTTTTACCCCTCGGTCGACCCGACGCTGGCCGGGTTCGGCCTGTTGACGGCTCTGTTTCTGGTCAACCTCGTCGGGTCAAAGAGCTACAGCGTCTCGCAGAACGCCATCTTCGGCTTCCTCGTCCTGTCGATACTCGTGCTCGTCGGCCCCGGCCTGCTGAACGTCGACGCCGCGAACTATCAGCCGTTTTTCACCGGCGGCTTCGACGGCTTCGTCGCCGCCGCGGTCCCGCTGTTCTACGCCTACATCGGCATCGCCGTCGCCGGGCAGATGGGCGCGGAGGTGAAGAATCCCTCGCGGAACCTCCCGTTGGCGATGGCCGGCGGGACGGCCATCCTCATCTTCCTGTACGTGCTGACCGCCGCCGTCATCTACGGCGTCGTCGGCGACTACACGGTCCTCGCGAACTCGGCGCGACCGCTGTCGACGGCCGCCGAAGTGTTCCTCGGCGACATCGGCACGGCCATCGTCGGCGTCGGCGGCCTGCTCGCGACGGCGTCGTCGGTCCACGCGGTCATGGCCGCGGGCATCAAGATGCCCTACTCGTGGGCGTGGGACGAGGTGTTCCCCAAGAAGTTCTCGGCGGTCTCCGACCGCTTCGGGACGCCCCACTGGTCGCTGTTGACGCTCTACGTCGTCGCCGCCGGCCTCACCTTCTGGAGTACGGGCCTCAGTCAGGCCATCGCCATCGCGACGTTCAGCTACCTCATCGCCTACGCCGCGGTGTCGATAACGGTGCTGTACGTGCTCTACAGCCGCACCGACCTCCGCTCGGAGGCGGGCTTTTCGCGCCCGTCGCTGCTCACGGTGACGGGACTCGTCGGGTCGCTCGGCGCGGTCGGGCTCCTGACCGAGGCGTACAAGGGTTCGCTGTCGATTTACGTCCCGTGGGTCGCCGTCGGCCTCGTCGTCTTCGGCGTCTACTGGTACCGCGGCCAACAGAAGGACCACGACGTCGAGGCCATCCTCGGGACGCTCCCCGGCGTCCCCTCCGACGAGTACAACCCCTCGGTTCGCGGAGTGAGCGATGACTGACGACGCGACACCGCGCGGTGACCGCTCGGACGACTCCGACTTCGGCCTCGACTCCGCCCCTCGCGTCGACCCCGACGAGACCATCGACCTCTTGCAAGCGCTCGTGCGGATTCCGAGTCCGTACTTCGAGGAGGCCGAGATAAGCGAGTTCGTCTACGACTGGTTGGACGCCCGCGGGCACGACCCCGAGTACCACCACGTGAGCGAACCGGACATCACGGAGTACGAGGGCGACAACGTCGTCGCCCGGCTGGCGGGCTCTGACCCGGACGCGCCGACGCTCCTGTTGAACGCCCACGTGGACACCGTGAAACTGGTCGAAGACTGGGACGAAGACCCGTGTTCGGGCCGCATCGAGGACGGGAAACTGTACGGACAGGGCGCGTGCGACATGAAAGGTGGCCTCGCGGCCGTCATGGTCGCCTTCGACGCGCTCGCCGACGCCGACCTCGCGGGGGACGTGCTCCTCACGGCCGTCGTGGACGAGGAGGGCCCCTACGGACTCGGCACCGACCGACTCATCCGAGACGGCGTCGTCGACGACTGCGACGCAGCCATCGTCACCGAACCCGGCCCGATTCTCGCACAGGAGGACGTCGAGAACCCGGCGCTCCTGCTCGGCGCGCGCGGCCGCTACTTCTACGACATCGAAGTGCGCGGGCAGGCCGCACACGGGTCGAAACCGGACACCGGCGTCAACGCGGTCGTCGAGGCCGGCAGACTCGCGGCCGCGCTCGACGACCTCGACGTGGGCGACCACCCGAAACTCGGCTCGGGGTCGACCTGCCCGCTGAAAATCGAGGGCGGAAGCCAGACGCTTTCCGTCCCCGAGCGCGCTCGCCTCATGGTCGACCGTCACGTCGTCGTCGGCGAGACCCTCGAAGACGCCCGCGACGACGCCGAGCGCGCCGTCGAGGAACTCGGCTTAGAGAGCGAGGTCGACGTGGGATTCCGCGAAGCCCCCGACGAAGGCATCCGATACGGCCCCTACGTGACCGACGAGGACCACCCGCTCGTGGGCGCGCTCGCGGACTCGACCCGCGCCGTCGCCGACACCGACCCCGCCTACGGCTACTTCTCCAGCGTCGGCGACTTCAACTACCTCGGCGACCGCGCCGACCTCCCGACGGTCATCGTCGGTCCCGACGGCGAGAACATCCACGCCGCCGGCGAGTTCGTCTTCACCGACGACGTGGTCCAAGTGGCCGACATCGTCGCCGACGCCGCCGTTCGGTACCTCGGCTGACGCGGCGTTCGTTCCCGCCCCCGAGGCCGCGCGTTCTCAGCGCCGAGAACCGGGCGCAAACACCTAACAGCCCCGCCCGGTACCTCGGACACAATGACAGCGCCCCCGCTCACGTCGGTCGTTTCGGCCCGCACCGACGTCGAACTCGCCGCCGTCTTCGAGCGCGTCTGGGAGGCGCGGGGCTACGAGACGCGCGTCCGGTTCCGCGGTCCGGACGTGCACGTCGAAGCCGCCGGGGAGACGCCCGAGGGCGCGACGCGCGAACTCCGAATCTGGATTACGACCACCGGAACCGTCACCGCGGACAAGACGAGCGCGTTCGTCCGGCGGTGCGAGCGCGCCGGCATCGAACCCTACGTGGCGGCGGTCGGAGGCGGCCGCGTCGCCCCCGACGCCCACCGCCGAGGGCTCGTCGTTCTCGACGCGCCGGCGCTCGCCGTCGAAATCCGCGAGACCGGCGTCGAATCGTTCGTCCGCGACCTCGCCGCCCGAGAGGAGCGGCCGGCGACGAACTGGCTGGGCGAGCGAATCGAAGGCCGCGGAGGCGATGGCGACGACGGCACAGAAGCCGAGCGCGACGAGTCCGAGAACGACGACGCCGGGCGAATCACCCGTCGCGAGGCGCTCAAAAGGGCAGGAGCCTACGTCGCCGGCGGCCTCGTCACGTACCTCGCCGTCGAGCAAGTCTCGGATTTCGTCCAGCGCTCGCCGAAGCTCCGCGACGCGGTCGCCCGCCGCGCGGCGTGGGTCGACGACCGCCTCCCCGACGTGGTGCTCCCGACCGTCGAGTGGTCGATTCCGACGCCCCAACCGCTCTCGGAGGAATCGACCCTCCCGAACCGAACGGCTACGGTATCGACGCCGGCGAACGCGACGGCGATTCCGTACGCCGACCTCCGGCGGAACCCGGAGTCGTACGCGGGGACTGCCGTCACGTACACCGGCCGCGTCGAGGAGACGTTGGAGCGCGACGGGGTCCGACTGGCGCTCGTCGCCGTCGAGGACGACCGAGGGCGACCGAGCGGCGACGTGGTCGCTCGATGGCCCGCGGGGCGCTTCTTCGAGGACGACATCGGCTTTCGACTGCTCGCCGACGAGCGCGTCCGGCTCTGGGGCGTCGTCGCCGGCGAGGGCTCGATTTCGGGTGGCGTGCAGTACCCCCGTATCGACGTGTCGGTACTGGAGAAGGCGTGAGCGGGTCGGTGGTCGGGTGAGACCGATGGTGATTACTCGGTTGCGGGGCGAGAGCGAGGTGGCCGATGACGACGGCACCGTTCCGAACCGAACTAGGCACTCGGTGATGCGGAGCCCTATGAGTGCCGAGGCCGAACTATTACCGACCCTTCATTTCTCTCGTTTATCGCAGAACAATAGAATTTAGGCAATAGCGGATAGCGAGATTGCCAAGGTCGAACGATTACGGCTCTTTGGTTTCCTCTTTAGCGAATCGGGATTTCCGGCTAACAGTTTTCTATACTCTATTACTGAGAATTGAAATTCTCGATTGAACTTTGCTCAAACCCTCCGTCTTGAGCAACAGACTCTGGTGGCTCACTCGTTATTGTCTCAGTCAATTCACCAGTAAAGGCTTGTTTGAGAATCGAAGACGGAAGTTCTGATAGAATCTCTGTTGTCCTTTCACTTGCCATAGCGATTTCTTCAGCCTTCTCTTCGATGCTCCTAATTTCGTCGAGAATCCTTTTCTGCTGGCCGATATTTGGAAGAGGAATCTCCATTTCCCTCAATTCTTGAGAGTTTATATTAGCTTGACTGACTGCCTGCTTGGCTTTCTTATCAATCTCGATTCGCCCTCGCGGTGAATTCATATAGTTCACGAAGAACTCGGGCAGTAATTTTGCTTCATCTAGATGAACGCGGATTAGATATGATGCAAAGACAGCATCGTCTAACTCACCGTCGAATATTGCACATTTACCGACCAGTTCTTTGCTATTTGTGCGGTTGAATAATACATCACCCTCAGCTAGGTGATATTTCGAAAATTCGTCGTCTGGGAGAGGAACGTGCTTCAACTCGGAATAATCCATCTCTCCGGTTTCATCATAATTCCCCATTCGAAGAATCGGATATCCCTCGCCGTTCTCATTCATGGCTTGTGAGATTCCGTATTGGGAGTCTTTGATGACACTTTCCAAGGGGACTAATTGAGTATCAACCTCTTCAATGGAGTTGAGAAACACCGAATACACTAACTCAGACTCAATCTCCTCTACCCTATTTCGGGCTGTTTTGGTTTCATCAACCTTCTTAAATAGCCGGTTCAGCTGATTTACTATAACTTCTTGCTCTTCCTTCGGCGGAACTGGTATCTTACTACTTTTAACGTCCCGAATTCCTACAGCAGGATAGCTCGAACCTCTCTGCTCTTCTTTTAATTGGTTCACAAAGTCATCGAACCTAGTTGCATACCACAGATAGTCCGTCAAAATGTCGTCGCCGGGGGTCAGAACTGCAAAAGCCGTTGAACAGATTTGATTGTCTAACTCTTCAGGTACGACAGCAAATGCACGAAGATAGGGTCTGACCGTTGAGACGATGACGTCGCCTGTATGTATCTCGCGTTTTGCCCGACTCGGGGCGTCTTTCCCAACCTCTTTTTCGGTGTCTGTGATTTTTCCTTCATCCCCATCAACACATGACACGGTGATGTAATCGAATTCACGGTCAGGGAACTCGTCTGCAGGCTTTCTGTTGATATTATTCACACCACAGTAGTCTGAGACCGGTGCATAGTCCCAGTAGTCAGGGATTTCAATCATCTCTGCTTTCCTCCGCCTCCAGTTCATTGAGAATGTCTTCCGCGTTTTCCGAAATAGTCTCCTGAAGAGAGATGAATTCGGTAAGCAATTCTTCGGGTTCAGCTATATCCAACTCTTCATCGTCAAAATCTTTATACTTCTTGTAATTCAGAGAATAGTCATTCTCCTCTATCTCTTGAATTGGTGCTTTGAAATATCGGTCACTTTCTTGGCGCGTGTCGTAATTAGTGAGGAAATCACCGAATTGCTCTGAGGTTAGGGGATTACTCTTCTTTATCTTCTCGACCTGGGTTCTGAGGTCGTAAAACCAGACTTCGTCGGTTCCTCCACCTTTCTGGAAGAAGAGCACGTTGGTCGTTACGTTGGTGTATGGGTGGAAAGCGCCAATCGGCAAGATGAGGATTGTGTGAACATCATAATCTCGGAGGAGATTTTCTCGAATTCTCTTTGCCGCACCTTCCTGGAAAAGAACACCGTCAGGGACGACCATACCGCACTCCCCTCCCTGCTTGAGAAGAGTCATATTGTGCTGAACGAAATTCAGCTCTGGACTTTTTGTATCCACCATGAAGTCCTCCCGAGGACGGGTCTTTTTCTGATTCCCACCGTACGGCGGGTTTGTGAGGATGACATCATATCTCTCCTCAGTATGAGCACCTGGTGAGAGAGAATCACCAACTTCGAAGTTTTGCGGTTGCAGGTCGTGAAGGGCCAAGTTCATCAGACCAAGACGCCGAGTTTCGGGGACTAATTCCATGCCCGACAGATTCTCCGTCATGAGCGCCTTACGCTCATCCCGGGTCAAGTCAGCGCCTTCATTCGTATTTCGCAGAATATGTTCGAAGGCATGAATCAGAAACCCACCGGTCCCCGCAGCAGGGTCGTGAATTTCATCATCGTGTTTAGGGTTAACCGCCTCTACAATCGCTTCTATAGCAGGTCTAGGAGTGAAGTATTGTCCTGCTCCTTTGGCCTCTTCGGCGTAGCGCTGCAGTAGAGCTTCATAGGCTGTTCCTTTGACGTCGACTTCGATAGAAGACCATTCAATATCGTCAATCTCTCGAATAGCTTCACGCAGGCTTACTGGAGTTCGAAATTGACTGTTAACCCGCGCGAAGATGTCTCCAACAATACCATCTTGGTCACCTAGCGTGGGAAGCACAACGCGGTTGTAATGTTCAAGCTGTTCTTCTCCACCTTTCTCTTTAAGAGTGCACCATTGGCACTCCTCCGGAATCTCGATGGACTCACTACCGAATTGCTCCCGTTCATCCATCATCTTGAGGAACAGCAATACCGTGACCTGCTCGACGTAGGTCCCGATGTGCATCCCGTCCTCACGGAGAATACCACAAATATCCCAAATCTTCTGTTCGACATCGAGTTTTCCGTTGTTCCGGCTCATGCTAGTATCACGTCTTCGTTAAGCTCTTGGAGCACGTCTTTCAGCTCCTCTTCTCCGCCGAACGCCTCCGCAGCGGAATTCCAGCCGCCGTGCCGAGAGAACGGCACGTAATTGAAATCCTCCTTCTTGATGACCTTCTCCTGCACGAAGTGGCGTTTGAGGAGATTCAGCCACTCGCGTTCTGCCTCGGTGAAATCCTTATCCTGCATCCACGCGCTAAACGCCCGTTCGACCCGGTCTTCTGTCGTGGGGAACTCGTCTTCACCGAGGGCGTGCTTGATGAAACCGATGATATCGGTCATCTCCTGCCCGTAGGCCTTTTGCAGCTTCTCTTCGGAGAACTTCTCCGGCTCGTCCTGAAGTTTCCGATTGAGTTCCCGAAGGTGCTTACGCTTGAGGGCTTCCGGGGACTCCATTATTATCTTTATTGCTTCAATCTCGGACTGGTTCTGCCTCACGTACCGCTCGAAGTGAGTGACGTAGTCGTCCGGCCGTAGCTCTTGACCGTCCTTCGTCTCGAACATATACCCCGAGAATTCGAGGTGGTCCTGAACGTCGTCGGCGACGATGATTTCGTCGTCCTCGTCGTCCTCTCGCTTCTTCTTCCCCGACTTCTCTTCGTCGACGGTTCCATCTGGGCGGTACGTATTGAACGGCGGCGTCTCGCTGAAGTAGTCAACGATGCCGATGCAGTCGTAGATGGTAAACTTCTCCTTGCCAATCTCGTCGCAGGTGCGAGTCCCCCGGCCAATCATCTGATTGTAAAGGACGGCAGAACGAGTCGGCCGGATGAAGATGATGTTCTCGATTGGTTTGACGTCAACCCCAGTGCTGACCATATCGACCGTCACCGCGATTTTCGGGTACTTCTGGTTCCTAAATCGCTTAATCCAGCCGTCGGGGTCGTCGGTCGTGTAGGTGATTTTCTTGACGTAGCGGTCGTCTTTGTCCGAGTAGACCTCTCTGAATATCTTCTCTAACTCGGTTGCGTGACGGTCGTTCTTAGCGAACACGAGCGTCTTTTCGTCCTCGCCCGACTGCTTACGGAACTCTTCTGCAATGAGGCGATTCGTAGAGGGGACAGTAATTTTGTTTTCGAGGTCTTCGGGATTGTACTCCTCATCCTCGTAGTAGAGGCCGTCCATGGTGATACCCGTCTGAATCCGGTACGTCTCGTAGGGGACGACGTGGCCGTCATCGACGGCCTGCCAGTAGCCGTATTGGTAGACCCAGTTCTCGTTGAAGTAGCTGAGCGTGTGAGTCGCCGGGGTCGCTGTCAGACCGAGTTGGAGGGCGTCGAAGTGGTTCAGAACGACGCGCCAGTCCCCGTAGATAGAGCGGTGGGACTCGTCGGAGATGATGAAGTCGAACGCGTCCTGCGGGATGTCGAGTTCGTCGTGATTTTCGAGCAGACTGTACATCCCCTGGAGGGTGGCGACGACGATATCCGCGTTCTCGGGATAGACGCCGTCCTCGACCTGCTCAATGATGTAGATGTCGCTCAGCTTCATCGCAGGGCCGACATCGTAGTTTTTGAACGCGCTCTCGGCCTGATTCCCGAGGCTGTTCCGGTCGACGAGGAAGAGGACGCTATTGACGTAGCCGGATTTCAGCAGCCGATAGGTCTGAGCGCAGGCCATCCGGGTCTTCCCGGTCCCGGTCGCCATCTGAACGAGCATCCGGCGCTTGTTCTCCTGAAGAGACTCTTCGATACTCTGGATTGCCTCGAATTGGTTATCCCAGAGGTTCGCGTCGGACTCTCGAATCGGGGTGTCCTCTAGCCACTCCTTCGCTGCCTTGTAGTCTGTTTTGAGGAACTGTTCGAGTCCTGCGGGTCGGTGGAAGTTACGGAGCTTTCGTTCGCGCGGGGCCTCTTCCCGAAGGTCCTGAAACCACACTTCGTCTGAATTCGCGGTGAACACGAAGGGGACTCCGTACCGACCGGCGTAATTCTCACCTGTACCGATATCTTTCGCGTATCGCTTAGATTGGGTGAGTGCGGCGTAAGCGTCTTTCTTGGCTTCCTTTGCTTCCACGACTGCGATGGGCTTGCCTGTGACCAAGAGGGCGTAATCAACGGGACCAGAAGAAGTGGGATATTCCCGTTTGAAGCCCGTATCGCCTCCCTCTTCTTCGAGGTCTACCCAGCCTGCTTCCTTTAGCTGGGTATCGATGACCTCTCGGGCCTCGTCTTCGGGGTCGGTTCCTTTGTCAGCCATTACTCACTACAATTCACTCGGGGTATAAGTGCTCTTCCGACAGTCAGTCTCAATAACACCTCACAGAGGTCGAAAACCAGCAAGTGTTTAGACGTTGGTTGAGCAGAATTGAAACGAGAGTTAACTGTGAATCGGAGGACAGGATGGTAGAGATTGTAAATGTCGTCGCGTCAGGTGCTCTGGATGTCGAACTCGATTTAGAACGCCTCGCTGACGACATCGGTGAGCCTGTTGCTCGCTACGACCCGGACAAGTACCCGGGGATGTACCTTCGATTCGAGGAGGATGCACCGCTGATTACGGTCTATAGAACGGGGAAATTCATCATTACCGGCGCAGACTCAGAAGAGGAATCATATTCACTCCGGGAGCGGTTCTTGAATCTGTTCTCCGATATGGGCGTCATCGAGGAACCGGAGGATGAGTGGTTCAACATTCAGAATTACGTCTGTACCGCAGAACTGGGAGAAGCCCAGAATCTGAATGCTCTTGCGATAGGATTGGGACTCGAGAAGACTGAGTATGAACCAGAACAGTTTCCGGGTTTGATTTACCGTCCGGACTCAGGCGAATGCGTCGTTTTAATCTTCGCTACGGGAAAGGTTGTCATCACCGGCGCGAGGGAACTTGAGATTGCAGAAAAGACATTTGAAGAACTCCGGGAGACACTTTCGGAATATATCTAGTCGAGCGTTTTACGGAGAGTAGCGAATCCACTGGCAAGATTTTGCCGAAGGTAATGGTTCTAGCCCGCGATTGAGGGTAAACTACTTGTCGTTCGGTTAATCACTCCTAACATAATGTCAGCAGGCGGCATGAATCCTGATATCTATCAGCATTTCCGCGATGGCGAGGAAATCGTTGAGTACTATTCGCGGAACCTCTCTCGACCGCAGGTAAACCGACTGGCTGAAATTGAGTCGATAAGCCTACCTGGTACGAATATTCCTTCGGACTGTGAGATTCTTCTGGAAGACGGTGCGTTAGAGACTTTTCACGAGTACAACGCCGAGTTGTTCGGTATCGGTTCGTCTACGATTATCGAGGGGATTCGTGCGTTGGAGACGGAGCGCATGACGGACATCTCTGACCGAGAGATGGACGAGAAGCAGTCTCTCATTCTCTATCTAATCGACTGGGGTTGGCGTGATAAGCTGGAGATTATCAAGGCGCTGAAGACCTTCAAGACGAAGCGGACGTATAAACGGAAGCAAATCTCCGGCGAGCGTTCCTTTGAGGACCTGACGGACGACGTCAAGGAAGAGCTTAGGGCGCAGTACGAACAGGAACTGCCAGAGATAAACGAACGACGGAAGCACAAGGTCAAATTCAAAGGTGTAGATATAATCGAGGATACGGACCTGATGATTCGGTTTGACGCCGAAGCCAAGGCCAGCCGTTATCGTCAGTTCCGGTTCCGGGAGCAGGAGGATTGGAAGGACGAATTGAATGGCCAGATGGAGACTGAGACTATCAAGTACTGGCCGCTGACTACGGAATATCTGTATATTGACTATGGCCGGAAGGAGTACGACTATGATATCTCGCGGTCGGAGGAGAATCTGACTCGAATCGCTATAGAGACCCTATTTGAGGACGCTGATTTCGGCGAGGACGTCGAGTTTGCTGACCCGACGGATTTCGAGGATAGTACACCTCAAGACTTCGTCGCCTCGCGGATTGAGGACCAGAAGGAGGCGCTAGAGGATACTGACCTGCTTGACGACGGGAAGAAAGAGCAATACGCCAATATTCTCGACGACCTAGATTCCGTAGAACAAACAGCAATCGTACTCGAGAACGTCAATGTAGAGGGGAACCCTACTCGAATTGAGATTGAGACTGATGACCCTATTTCTGATTTCTTAGGGCCTCATAACCTGGAAGAGCGGTTAGAGGAATTCAACCAGAAGAGCCAACAGAGAGAGTATACCCTCCGTTTGGGCGACCGGGAAATCCACGTAAGCGGCTCCAAAATATCCATCATGGGGAGTATCAGTAAGGACGAGGAGCAGGTAATCACCTCCCTGCTTCGTAAGGACGGAGCGTCAGTATGACGATGAACCCCGTTCGCGGGAGCCTCAGGTTTCGGTTCAACGAGCAGTTTTCAGCGGACCAGCTACCGGATGAACTGGATGGGAACGAGTTCGTTGCGAAACATGAGAACAACTCAATAGTCTGTCCCGAAGGGGAATGCACTGAGAAAGTGAATGTTGCTGACTCGGAGCCTCCCCAATTCGTTTGTCCTAAGGGCCACATCAACCCATACGACGAGTCGAGGCGCTTCTACTACGATATAGATACCTCACGAGCGATTGAGGAACTACTGAATGAAGTCGCTATCGAGGGTCAAGCTGAACGCGACGGTGGCCTTGCTGTGGTCGTAGATTCGGAGGCGACGTTCATCGTGGTCCCCGGTGACTACCGCGACACTCTTTTACAGAATCTTGGGCAGTACCTTAGCGGACACCGGAACATCTGCATTATCACCTTTACTAACGACTGCAGGGATGGGATTAAGCGATTCATCGACCGATTTGGGGGTCTTTCGATGGTCGTACAACCGCCGAACGTGAAACGGAAGGTCTCAAAATTCACATCTCTCGTGGACATCCGGAATTCTGTCGAAGCAGATTATCTCCCGGAGAACGAGGAAGTTCCAGAAGACCTCGTTCAGAAAATCCACGATAATCCTCAATTCGTCGTTAGCGAGCTCGTCAACTACGAGAAAATCGAGGGGAACAAAGCCGAGCGTGAGCGTATGGAACAACTCAGTACGCTGGCCTTCTCGCAACTGATGAACTTCCCGCTCAATTCGTTAGGTATGGCCGACCGGGGGAATCGAATTCCCGATGGTTTCGGATTTATCTTCGACCGGGACGGCTCGAACGACCCGCTTCTAATCCTCGACTCTAAGAGCGTGAGCAGCAAGACACGGGATTATCCCAAAATCACAGAGGCAGATGATGCTCAGTATAGAAAATATCTGGAAATCGCAGAGGACATCTCATATCAGCATGGGATTACCCAGCGAGCAGTCGTATTCATCTCACCTGAGTACAGTGAGAGCAAAATCCATGATTTCCTTGATGAACTAGGACGGTCGGATTTAGATGAATTCCGGGTTCTCTTCATGGAACTAGAAGCCTTAGCGACGCTGCTACTGCTCCGTAGTACCCATGCTATCGACCGGAAAATCAGGCTCGACAAGGGACGGTGGGAACAACTCTTGTACAATCTAATTGTTGACCCAAAGTTCGACCGTGAACCAGATGATTATGAGTTAGAGAGAAAGAACGCTGACCTCATCGACAAACGAGTTGTTGTAGAGCACATCTCCCAGAGCCTTGATGAGCAGCGTAGCAAGGAAGAAATCATCAAAACAATCGAAGAGAAATTCAAGGAATTCGACCCCCATGAGGTCTAAGCGAGAGCCTCGTATCGGCTACTATCCTCGATAGTGTTACCGAGCGTAACGGGACTCAGACGCTAACGCATCCATCTCTACTTCGAATACCAGTCATCCTCTGAACGGTAGATTCGGTCAACAGGCGAGAGACTGTACGCTGAGTACTATTCTTCTGAGGACGTCCAGAGGTCGGGTTCTGGAAATTAAGTAAGTAATTTGATATTCTTTCCGGCCGTCTCTCTGAATAGGTCCTACTGTCGTTGTTCGTCCGACAGCGACGGCTTTGGCCGGAAAACTACGATGACTGATTCAGACAGCGACGAGCATGGCG
This sequence comes from Haloferax gibbonsii, assembly GCF_001190965.1. NCBI lineage: Archaea > Methanobacteriati > Methanobacteriota > Halobacteria > Halobacteriales > Haloferacaceae > Haloferax > Haloferax gibbonsii. Next base: position 2,235,942 of record NZ_CP011947.1, on the reverse strand, counting down.
AATCGCGCGGCATCCAGATAGGTGGCATCCACATCGGTCCCATAGAGTACCGGTTTCTCAAACTAGTCGTCTATGCTATCATCGGACTATTCCTCTGGCCGTATCTCCTTTTGCTTTACGTCTACATCGCTATCCGTCGATTCAACAAGGGCGTCGTCAAGGTCTCACAAAAAGCGTCGGAGACGCTACGTAAGGAATACGAAGCTGGCTACGAGGAGGGGAGTTCTGAGGACTGATTCACGCTTGGAGGGTCGAAGACTGTACGGAGGTCCCCGTACTCGATGCTGAGGCTTCGTTTCTATCTAACTGAATCGTTTCTATCGAGTGCTGTGAGGACTGCGTGAGAAGACGACTGATGAAGACCTACGGCAAATCTTTGCCAGAGGTACTGACCTGCGTGTTCGGCGGCGATTAGGCTATGTCTCTTCCCTTATTATCGCTGTGTCGTTCTTGCAGAAGGCGGGCTGCAAGTTCACCATCAATCTCACCGTTCATTAGTAGCTCACCTATTTCCTCGTCGCTGTAATCACTGATGTCTCGCGTTTCATCGAGGACAAGTCTCGTTTCAACGTTGAACTCTACGTCTACCTCGACGCGATTTTCTGATTCCTTTCGGGCTAATTTTTCCTCCGCGTTTGTGACTGCTTCCACTAGGTAGTCTTTGAAATCAAGGTTCTGTTCTTTCAGAGCGAGATATGTGAATTCGAGTGTAGCGATAATTCCCCGATGGAAGTCTCGGTCATCGGGCAAGTCCTCGAACACGCTTCTCCGGTCGCGTTCTTCTAACTCATCAATGAGTAGTCTGAAATCCAGATAGGCGCTGTAGAGCCGTTTTCGGATTCGGGACCGGGCAACTCGTTCTGCGGAGCTTTTCGGCGCGATTCCAGCACCGCTCCCGAGGTAGTTGCGGTCTTTGGTGCTGAGGATGCCGCGTTCTCGTTCGCCGTCAGATGCCATACGATATTCTATTACGGTGAGTCTAATGAAGCTACTGGAATGGCAAATACCGAACAAACCGTATCGTATTCTATTACGTCGTAATACTTATTGCATACGCCATCATAGAGGTAGATGAGTCGCGCAGAGAATCGCGGCTCAAGACGAGAGAGCGAAGACGAGACGACGGCTAGCGACGAGCTTGATGATACACTGCGAGATTACAGAGAGGCATCTCCAGCTTTCGCTCTCCGTCGAACCAAGGAGAAAATCATGGCAACAAAAACCACCGCAGCCGAGAACCGAACCGACGTACAGAGAGCGGAGACCGAAGAAGACGTCATTCGCATTAACGACTTTTTCAATCTTCAACAGATTATTCAGGAGCTCCACTCGTTCACCTTCCGAGATAACCTTATCCGAGCGTTCGAACGCGACGACCGCGAACTCTACTACACGGAGGCGGGCGGAGAAATCACAGCCGGACTGATGGTCTGGTGCGAGTCTCGAATCCTAGAGGAAGACGAAGCTCAAATTCGACTCACGGCAACTCACCCTGAGCACCGAGAACAGGGTCTCGCCCATACTCTCGTTTCGACGGCTATCGAATTCGCTCGACAGCACGAGAAAGAGATGATGAAGGCCGAGACTGATGCAAACAGTCCAGCGGTCGCTTTCTGGGAGGCCTGCGGCTTCAAACAGACCTCCTTTCGCGAGACGAAGAACGGTCGCAAGATGGTGATGATGGTTAGAGAACTATAGATAGTTCTCGACCAACACGCTCCGCCCGAAGAACACACAACCCCTATTATTCCAACTATGACCCAAAGCAAAGAAGGCGCTGAAGAGAGCAACGACATCCAATTGAAAACGGTAAGCTCAGAGGACGAGCACGCTCGCCTGTGTGAATTCTTTGAGATTCATCGGAACATTGGCGAACTAGAGACACCATGGATGACCCCCGACATCGAGGCACCCATAGAACGAACAGATGGAGATTTTCTCTATACTGAAGAGAACGGTGTTATCAGTTCAGGTGCCCTGATTCAGTACGAAAGCTCTAACCTCAACTCAGATGAAGCTCGCATTCTCCTCTTCGCAGTCCATCTCATCTATTCGTCTTCAGAATCGACAGACAGAATCTTAGAAGAGGTCGGGGCAGCTGCTCGTTCAGAGGGGAACGCAAGGATGACTGCTGTATCGCCAAATGACGAGGATGCGAAAGAATTCTGGCGTCGTAATGGATTCTCTTCTCACCAGAAAGGGTCAGACGCAGTAATCATGATTACGGGGGTGTGAATTATGAGTAAATCCAGTGCCAGCCAGCCTTCAACGGGCACGGCCACTAAATCCACCTCGGGGTTTCGAACTCCCAGTGAGTTGGAACCCCACCCTGCGAACCAGCGAATATACGGAGAAATCGACTTAACTAGTGACTTCATCAAGAGCATCCATTTAGAGGGGATACTCTATCCGGTCATCATCACCGGCAATGGCCGACTTATTGATGGGCACCGGCGGATTCTTGCAGCCAAGTACCTCGGTTTTGACGAGGTCCCTGTTCAGGTCAAATCGTTCTCTGATTCGCTTCTGGAGCGGAGAGCGATTCTTCACCACAATAAGCAGCGTCAGAAGACCTTCTCTCAGATGGTTAAGGAAGGAAGAGAGCTTGAGGAGGTAGAGAAAAAGCTCGCTAAGAAAAGACAGGGGACGCGTACGGACCTCGGCCAAGCCCTTCAGAATGAGAAATCTGGTCGAACCAGAGATATCGTAGCCGAGGCTATCGGAATTGGGTCCGGTGAAACCTACAGGGTCGCTAAAAATATCCTGGACAAAGCAGAGGACGGACACAAGAAGGCCAAATTAGAGGTTGAGGAGCTAGATAGGGGCAATCAGAGTATCCACGGGGCGGATAGAGCCATCGAGAATTACGAGAAAAAGATAGAGAATGAAGACCAAGTCACTTGGAAAGAGATTGAACAGCTAGATTCCCATCTTCTCACATATACTGACCGTGTGAATCGGTTCTTCATCAACCTCAGTAGCGGCGTGAAAGAGAACGGACCATGGTACTCCGTTATCAGGTCTGCTCAGAATCATATGAAGGACAGTGATGACTTTGGTTCGAGCTACCGGGCGTGCACAGACCAGTTCGGCAAGAGTGGTCTTAGGTACGTCTTCTTATATCTGCTCGAAAAACATGGGCACGTCTCTCTGGAGGGGGACATTTCGGAATCGGACTCCCCTGATGCTGAATCGCTCACCAACCGAAAACCGTCCTCTGGGTTACTCTCCGAGATGCTTCACGAGGAGGAGATGACGCTGAACGAAGTGGCGATGAGATTCGGTGTCAACCGTCATCTAATACTATTCTGGATGTGGGAAGAGGACACTCCTGCAAAGAAAAAGCACCTGCACCATTCGAAAACAGGGAAGCTTGACAGTCTTAGACAGAGTCAGTCATAATAGGCTCTCTGTCGCCTTGGATTAACTCCCTTTACTTGGGTCGTACTGAGATTCTGTCTTTACTGTCGCCATTATCCACAGTCCGCCTATTATAGTAGAACAGTAGCTAGTTCTAGACTATTCTATACCAAGCTTCGTCCGCATCTCAGGGTCGATAAGATTCTCTAACCCATCGAGGTAGTAGTACGTCCTGGATGAGTTTGGTTCGTCGACTCTGATTACCGTGCCGTTCTCCTCATACCGATTTCGAGCCCTTCGCGCTGCACTCACACCTCTATCGAACGACTCGTGTTCAACTATCTCCGTCGTCCGAGCGATGCCAAGGTCGAGGAGAGCGTAATAGTAGTTCTTGCGTGTGATATGGCTTGCTGCGGGCCGTTCATCGTATGGGAGCTTTGGGGATGGGGGCTGATAGTAGTCGTCGTGGATTGCGAAGTCGAGTGTAAGTGTCTGATATAGCTCTCCAGCTTCAGTCCATTTTCGAGGGCCGTTCACGTCCGCTGTTGGATGTTCCCGACAAGCTCGGTCCATCAACTCTTTTACGAGCATTCGGTCTCCTTGCATCCACCAACCAAGATACGCTACTAGAGATGCTTCTGCTCGCGACCGGTCATCGAATTCGGCATCTCGATATCTCCCTTCCCAAAGCGCCTCGATTTTCTCGCCCTTGGCGCTCTGCATCATTTTCCTCAAACGGTCCTCGACAACAAAATCTGTCTCGACCTCCTCATCGCTCATCCAATCCGGTACCATAGATTCTGTTGACCGGGATTCTGTTGGTTCTTCTAAGCAGGCGTTGAGGTCCTCAATGCTAATAGTCGCTATCGGTAGGTCGTAGAGAATTTCATATCGCCCTTCGCCTGCCCGTGAACAGTCGTGAGTCTCTTTCGTACACTGCTTGAGCTCAGTACCAGGTCCGACGACGTACTGATTGTATGCACGTATCTCACCCCATGATTCTGTAGAGTTGGGGACCGGCTCCTCTATCTGGTAGTAGAGATGTTTTCCGTTATGTGCGCTTTCGACGGTGAGGGTCTTCGGGAGTGAGTCGAGAGCATCGGGGACCTCAGTTCCGTCTCGGTAGTCATCGATATCAAGGAACACCAATCCGCTTCCAGCATAGACCCCGTAACAGTCGTCGACGTCATCCGGTGGAAGGAGGGTGTGACTGATTGGTGTTTTCTTCCCCGGTTGAAGCTGGATAAACCGGCAGGTATCGATACCGGCTTCTTCAAGCCGTCTACGGACTATCTTGACGAGTTGATTGGTGTATTCGGTCGGTGCGTTCTTATTGGAGGATAGCGACGGGCTATTCGTTGAGGGCATAGTTAGTCGGGTGGAGTGTAATTCTACTCGTAAAGCGGTCCCACAATCGGCGGGCCAGCAGAGGTAGGATGCTTCTGGCCCAACTCACTCCTCGGAGCATCTACGAGTCCTCAGATTCGAGCGACTTGGCTGCTCGACGCAGATACTCGCTCCAAGATTCTCCATCTTGCTTCGTTCGCTTTGCGGCGTCTCTATCTTCGGGATAGACGTTGATTGTGGTATAGTCGTACGTCACGACCGGCCGAAGAGAGTGGAGTATGTAACTGTTATGCTGGAATCAGGTGGTGAGCCGGAGACGTACGGCAAAAATTTGCCAGAGGTGTTCGGAGCGCACAGGCTGGTGTACCTCAGACGGGTCTCAGAGACGTTTAGTGGTGGTCTCTGTCGATTCCCCCTCTTATACTATATTGGGTATTGGAACTCAACAACGATTTGCCGTAGGTCCTATTCAGGGTTCAGTACTTTCGTCACGAAGGACGGTCCTTCGTAGGCTTCAAGAATTCTCTCGGGGTCATCTAGGTCAGGAGTCGTCGGCTGGCTCAACTCCCATCGAATCCAGTCCTCAAAACCCTCCTCGATGCTTTCGACCACGTCGCCATCCTCAATGATACCGAGGTCGTGTAGCTCGTCGGCGTGGTACATCTGAAAGAGAATCCGCATTAGCTATTCCTCGTCCTCTGCCAGCGGAACGGCGTTGATGTAGTGATTGTTGAATGCCTCTCTCAGTCGCTCCTCATCATCCAAATCGTATGCTCCCTTCACCGTCGCTTCAAGCTCGCCGGTCGGGTCCTCGATTATCTCGCCGTCAGCAATCTTCCCGAGGACATCCCAGCCGTCTCGGTCCTCGCTGAGTCCAAGAAAGAGCAATGCCACGTCGAATCACCGTATTCAGTAATCGCTCTGTTCCATCATAAGACTCCCGAGCAGCGGACTGATTCAGCCTCTCTTGGTCTGAGACGGTGTGGAGGTCCACGCTGAGAGGACGGAGAACGCGACCACCATCAATCGTATATCAGTCATCATCGAGAACAACAACCCGTTCTCTGGAGCAATCACGCACACCAGGGGACACCCATCGATTGATAGAGAAAATCTCGGTACTCCACGGTCCAAGCCAGCGTAGGACTGAGTGTTACCTATCGGGAGCAGGGAGCCGTTTGAGGATAACCGAGAATCAATCTATTCTATTCGCTCAGAAATGTGTGAGCAGTCGAGAAACAATGACCAGCGTACAGTCTTCGAGATTTAGATTCGGGTGTCGAGCCCGGAGTCTTGGACCCAGTCTCGATATGCGTCATCGTTCAGGTCCTCAACGACTCGCAAGGATTCTTTGCTATCGTAGTTCGCCATGACGTAGCCGTTCGAGTAGGACGAAGCAATGTATCGGAGGAGTTCGCGGCCATCGGTGTACTCGCTGATGATTGGGTCGCGCTCGTCCTGAATCCGGTCTCGAAGGGATTCAGCCGTCGGGGTCTCTCCTATTACCTCGCCCTCAATGGTGACTCGGGCGACCTCCTCAGGGTCCTCCCACGGGTTTCTGTAAATGATGACTTCGACCATACTTCTGCCCTCTACAATCCGATTTCCTTGACGCAGTTCAGGTACTCCTCTTTCGCATCATCCCGGTCGATGCGAGTATAGATGTCCATCGTCTCGGTCTTGGCGTCACCACGGATGTATTTCAGAATGTACGGCTTCATCCCCTGCTTCCGCATCAGGGTCGTGAAGACCGTTCGGAACGTGTGAGGTGTGAACTTCTTCTCGAATCGTCGTTCCTCCTTGGGGGCGACGCCAGCGCGGTCGGCGGCGGCTTTCACCTCTCGTCGAATTCGTTCTTTACTGAGACGCCCTCCCAGGTTGCTCGTGAAGAGATACGGGGAATCAGAATCGACGTTGATGAACTGGTAGCGTTTGATTGCGTAGATTGTTTCGTCGTCAATGGGTACGACAGTCTGACCTCCGCCTTTTCGTTCTCGGAGTCGGATGAACCCCTTCTCTAAGTCTACGTCGTCCTCCTCGATTGAGAGAGCTTCGAGGAGACGAGCCCCCGTTTTCGCTAAGATGATGGCTACAGTTTTGTCTCGCGGGTCTGGAATGGCGTGAATGAGTTTACAGGCATTCTCCCACGTCGCGCAGTCGGGCCGGTCAGGACGAATTCGAGATATCTCTTCCATCACGACTGCTGCGGGATTACTCGTGATAGACTCGAACTCGTCCCGTTTTAGCATATAATTGTAGAAGCTGGAGAGGACTTCGAGATACTTCTTTTTCGAGTTCTGCGAGACACCTCGTTCGTCTAAGGCGATTACGTAGTTCTCGACGTGCCCTGTCCTGATTTCGTCGGGATTCAGGTCTGGGAATTGGTCGTGATAGAACTCACGGAGAACCCGGCCTCGAACTCGTCCCGTTTTAGCATATAATTGTAGAAGCTGGAGAGGACTTCGAGATACTTCTTTTTCGAGTTCTGCGAGACACCTCGTTCGTCTAAGGCGATTACGTAGTTCTCGACGTGCCCTGTCCTGATTTCGTCGGGATTCAGGTCTGGGAATTGGTCGTGATAGAACTCACGGAGAACCCGGCTGTACGAGTTGAGTGTTCTCGGACTGCGGTCTGTTGCCTTCTTCCGGGTGATGAAGTAGTTTACCTCGTCGTGCTTATTCTCATATATTTTTGAGGAACCGGGTTCAGCACCCATGCTAGTTCTCCTCCTTGAGCCGCCATCCGTGGCCGCGTTGATATTCTACTCGGCCCTTTTCTGCGAGAGAGTACAATCGATTCTCGATTTGGCCTTGAAGATGGTTGGCGACATCATCGCTGGCTGAGATTCGTTCGATGAGTTCGTCCAGCGATTGATATTGTTCGTTCAGAATTCGGGTAACGAGGTCATCGATACTGAGATGGGTTCGACCGCCACCACCCTGCCGAGCGTCCTCGAGTTGGGTTTGGAGGTCGTCGATTTTGTTTTGGAGTTGCTTCACCGTCTGGTCCTGTGTCTGGATGAAGGGTGCGCCGCTGTCTCGGTACATCCTGGCTTCTTGGATGAGTTCGTAGAGGTAACCGCTGAGGCTAGACCCTTCGTGTTCGGCTTCTTCCCACCATTCCTCTTTGTGCTGTTTCGCGGGGAAGAGTTCGGCTCTCGTCGTGTTTTCGTGGAGTGTTTGGAAGCTCTGTTCGTCGTCAGAGCTGGCTAGAGATGCTTCTGTCATACGAAAATCGCCAAATAATCATTTGGCTGTTAGGTTAATGAGATTACCGGTAGAAGCGCGGTCTATGTCCCGATTTCGTGGGAAAACAGACTTTCGGACTGGTTCGTTTCAGTCGTCGTTATGGCGCTGCCAGCGAGCTTCCTGAACGAGTTCGACCAGATAGCGGCTCAGACTTATTCCTTGTTTGTCGGCTTCTTGCTGCCATTGGCCTTTGTGCTGGCGGTGACAGTAGATATCGACGCTGGTCATTCCCTCTCCTAATCCCTTGTTGTCGTCCATCGGTCTACGGGGCGCTAATGGTGCATCAGTCATCGAGAATCGCCATATAATGGGATGGCTGTCAGGATATTATCAATACCGACTGTAGAACTGCTATCCTTCGCTACAAGCGCCACACCCACCGGCACCTGTCGGTTCATTCGGCTGCCCTCTCCTCTCGTCGAGTTCTGAAACGAGAGCTTCGTATAGGAGGTCAGAATCCTTTTGACCGAATCGTTTTGGCTGTCTATTTGCGTTCTCAACTGACTCTGCAATATCTTCCATTCCTTGCTGTTCGAGGATGGTAACCAGTTCTATCGGATTCTCGCCAAACCATACAGACTCATCGGGGTTCCCAATGACGATGTTCTTGATTCGTTTCTTTGCTATCTCAGAGTTGTCCTCCTCGATATCTCGAATGAGATGTGACGAGTGCAGGAGGTCACGCATATATTCGTTCTTGAAGTCATCATCCAATCGAGAGCTATTGAGCGCGTCTTTCAAGCTCAACTTCTCCTCGACGACCAAGATGCCTGAACAGATATACTCGTATCCACCGTTCATGTTCGACTTCATCGGTGTGAAGAAGACTCGGTCGCTTTGTTCCAACTCTGCTCTTGGACGTGGACCACAAACTGCCCAAACCGGGACAGTCTTCCCACCGTCTTGGTTCGACCAAAAGTCAGGGTCTGGAATTGCGCCTTTGTCTTCTAAAAACGAGCTCGTCGGGTTTGCATCATACCGCCTAATATAACTATACACATCTTTCAGATAAAGTGACAAGTCCCTAAAAGTTCTTCCCTAAAATCGATGTCAAATAAGGCAGATATTCTATTGACAAGTGAACATCGGAGAGCCTATTGAGGATGTGTCACCAGATGAGATTATGGTTAAAACTCGGGAATGTACCCTTTACCGTTGTAAGAATTGTCAAATAGTAATCGGTCAGAAGGCTAGCAGGGTGACGAGTCCCAACGGGAAATGCCCTGTCTGTGAGAAGAGTAGATGGGAGCAGGTTGTCGTAGCTTAGGCAGAGCAACAAGAGGTTTCCAAACTCACCTACAGAGCGAGAGTTTGGCCTATGCATTCTTCAAGACTATCGAGAAACTCTGAGTCATAGTCTTCATCGACGTGGTTCACATTCCACAGACCAGACTCACGGATTTTCTGGCTTCGACTATAGTGGCCGAGCCAATCATCTGAGCGTGGGTCAACAGCCTCTCGCTGGTAGTTACTGAGGAGCGCAATCATATTCCGCTCGATGTAGGCCCGTTGGCTCTCGGCGCTTGGTTCGTCGTCCACGTTTAGCCAGAGGAACGGCAGGTCCCCGATATAGTCACTTACTCGCCGTTCCATCTCAAGCTCGTTCAATCGGCGTTCTCGCTTTGCACTCGAACCCTCGCCCCAATGTGGATATTCCTCGTGCAGGTTGTTGCGTTCAAGAAATGCTTCACCAATTCGCTTTCTGAATACAGAGCCTCGATGATTCCCTCCACCTTCGTATGTCCCGCTCAATGCTCCTCTATGAGTTCGAAGTCGATTCCAGAGCGAAGTGCTGCTTCCTTCGGAGACAGCATGAGTTCCGATACGAGTTACGCGAAGCTGGTCGCCGGACTCTCGATATTCGTCCGGCGCGAAGAAGATGTAGACGCCCCGGTCGGGCCAGTCCATGTAACCAGTGCAATCCTCGAGTTTCTGTTTCCCGCCGACAGTCTCCTCTAACTCAGCCATTAGCTGGTAAAACCGATTCACTTGGTCCGTCCTTGCCATATTCTTATTTATGCATCATCGAACACTCGCAAATAGTGTTTTCACCAACTTAGCAAATGCTGGGGACGTTTCCAAATAACGTGTGGAGGACAGTACCCCACGGGATTTGTGCCAACCCTTGAATGCTAAACCCAATGATGAGAAAAAAGATGCCCCAGATACCATCGGTAACCTCTACTGTTTCTGAACCAAAATCAAAAAGTGCAAGGTCCTTTCCGGAGCTACGCAGTTGTCCTCTTGAGGCGTGGATTGCTTGGAACCCGAGAAAAACACCGCCGAACAAGTCGAATATTAGGCCATAAACTTGGGTATTGAGAGTAAACTGAGTAGCAAACAGCGTTCCAGCACCCAGCAAAACACACAGTCCAAGGACAGTATAGCTTCTAAATGAATTTGAGATGGCTGCAGCTGATGCATCAATATCTCCACTAGATACTTCTCCATCACCCAATCCATTACTTTCGACAATAGAGAGAGTATTTATTAGGAAAATATTGAGTGGCTTTGCCATATCAATTAAATGTAGAACGACCAATGATAGCGTGATTGGGAGAATCACAAACGCAATTAAAGAAGTGCCCAAGCCCAGTTCACAAGCATCGGTGATATTGGCTTGAAGAAAGAATATGAATCCAATCACCGACAGAATAGAGATGACTACACCCTTTCCTCGCCGGGAAATCACCCTACCGAGTTTCCTACGCCATCCCGTTTTGATAGAGGGTAGCTCCACCTCTCCTTCATCGTTGTAGTAAGCCCGACCCTGGTCGGTGATTCGAAATTCTCCATGTCCTAAGTACTCGACCAAGCCAAGGTCATGAAGAATCCAGAGCCTTTGACTAATATCTATTGTCGAAAGTTCGACATTCTGCGCGTCATCCGAGACATCTCTCAAGACCTGTCTTTTGTTTGCGTCACTCTCATATGTAGATTGAATACTATCACTCGTTCCAGAACCACCCCCTAAATTGAGAATTCCTAACACAACGTCATCTGAAGGCCGCATACAATCGCTGCGTTCAGCAGGCATTATTCAAGATAGTAATATCTCAACAGATGTGTTTACTGTTTTGAATTTAGGATGCCTTTTCTGGGCTAACTACTGAAGAGACTACTTGTTCCGGTCCTACCTCCAGTAACCGTCGTGAGGAAGCCATGGGCTCGTGAAGAAATCTCCGAGAGAACTGGGATATCTCCTTCCTCAGCTATATCGCTGAGGTCGATGTTCTTCCGAAGTTCCGCCTCGCCCTTTGTAAGCGAGATTGTTTCGTCGGAATTGTTCTTCGCGATGGTGACTTTGACGTTGTTGTACGAGACACCGTCTATCATCTCGAATGCTGTCTCCGATTGGTTATACCAGGCTTCGAGTTCGTCGACAACGAGGTTCATATCGTCTCCACCCTCTGGCCGGAATTCGATTGCCTGCTTCATCTCTTCCTGGTCGAAGACCGTGTCAAAGTCAGAATGAAGCTGGTCCGGAGACCCGTCTTTCTCTAACCGGAGACGAACCGTCCTATCAGCCTCTCGCATCTTCGGGAAGATGTCCTCTGTTCTGACTGGGTCTATCTTTACGTTGACTTCGTCGGAGTAGTTCTCTCGAATCCACCGACGGAGGGTGATGTGGAAGGGTTCTTTTGCACCATAGCGCCGCGAGCGTTCCAACAGAAGATACGCTTCCTTGGCGTTCCCCGAAGGAGTGTACGTCATAAAGTAGAGCGGCTTTTCTTCGGCGTCATCGATGTCTCGACCCCGTTCCCGCCGTTCGCCGCTCTGTCTGTCAACGAGGTTCCGTACGACTCCGTAATTTCCGAGATAGAGGTTCCCTTCGACCACTTGCTCGGATGACTCCCAGTCTGTACTGAGCGCGAGGGTTACGTTTGAGAGACGCTCGACTTCTTCTCCGAGGTCAGCGAGGTTCGTTTCGTAGTACTGGCAGAACGCTCGAAACAGGTCTGTGAATGTCTCGACGTCAGAGACTGCAGGGGCCTCACTAGACGTCCCAAGTTGACTTTGTACGGTGGTATCGTATTGTTGAAGGTCAGTTAAGTCCCAGAGGTCGTCCTCACTGGCTTTCCCATTCGGATGAATCTGTACTTTGTACGGAATGAGCTTTGTCGCGGCCATCTTTGTTCAGTCTCCGGTGTGTTTCGGTGGGAGACAAGTGATGTTACGTAGACATTCGTATAAAACATAACGGTGGCGAGGTGAAAGTGAAAAGAGAACCAAGAGAAAGACGGAAAGTGCCGCTATGTGCCATTCTGACGATTTTGGAAGTTCGAGAGATTATCTAAGTTCCGGGAGGTGTCCCAGGAACGAAGTCTTGTACGCGCCCCTCCTCTATGCTGCGACTGAAGAACGCACTCATCTTCTCTCGTAGAGTCTCCTTTCGAGAATCGACCCGAAGGCCGTATGCTTTCGTTTCTCCGACTTCAAGGTCTCGCCAACTCTCCGGCTTTGGCTCGTTGAGCGGTACGAGGAGACTCCCGGTCGTATCAACCTCGCCTTCGATTATCAGCTCACCCCGGATGATGCCCGCGTCCTCCTCAATGAGGTCCATTTCGAGGACGACAATCGAGTCTTTGAACCCCTCGTCGTCTTCTCGTTCTTCGAGCATCAGTTCTTTTGCGCGTTCCTTGTCCATCGTCAGATGTTACAGTGAATCGGGGATAGGTCCTTGTCGTTCGGGTTGTAGCGGGGACGGTTCCCTGTAAACGTCTCGTCTGTCAGCGTCAGGCCTCCCATCTTCGCTACGGTGAAGAGACGCCAGAACGGGACTCGCCGCGAATTGCTCCCTCCTGCGATTTGGTAGCCTCGAAGCGACTCCTTGCCCTTCTTGCTTCGGCCGTGGCAGTAGGGTTCGACTTTTCGGTGATGTCCGTCATAGGTGAATTCGATTGCTTTCTGCTCCTGAATCGCTTTACAGATGATATTGCTCATGATGAGTGTAGCCTTCACTTTGTGACCGACCGTCATGAAAGTCCTCCAACCGGAGTGAAAGTGGTCTCGAAGTTAGCGAATCGGATTACGGATTAGAGATTTACATCAAGGCTCCGTTGGTGAGAGTATGTCCCATCGAAATCGCTCTGTGTGGCGCGAGTGCCCTGAGTGCGGTGAAAAGCAGAAAGTGAAGGCAGGGCAGTGGGCTACCTGCCGAAGTTGTGACGAGAGCTTCCACGCATAATCTCCGCTCATTCCATTCCACAAGATAGGGCGCATCTCGATTGGTATCCCTGCGCAGTCTATCGGTTTGAGTGGGAACCAGCTTTTTGTATAAATAGTTTCGTAAGTCGGTAATAGTTACTGGTTCGAGTGCGTGTTCGTCCAAAAAGCGCGCAAATCGGATTACTTCGTTTGGGAAGCGAGTTCTGTTGCGAGCAGTCGTGGAGCGTTCCACAACATAGGGCGCATCTCAAGGGTATCCCTTCGCTGTCTATCGGTTTGAGTTTGAATCGAGATTCCTTCTATAAATAGTCTCGCAAGTCGGTAATAGTTACTGGTTCGAGTGCGTGTTCGTCGAAATAGCGAGCAAGTTGGTTTACTCCGTTTAGGAAGTGCGGATGATTGCCTTCAGCCTAAGATGATTCCATTACATAGGGCGCATCTCGGCAATCATCCCTTCGCAGTCTATCGATTCTGTGAAAATCGAAGTTCCTTATACAAATAGTTTTTTGAGTCGGTAATAGTTACTGGTTCGAGTGCCGAGGCCGAACTCTTACCGACCCATAATTACCCCTATTTATCGTATATCTGGGACAGTCACTCGTCGACTCTCTTCGCAATCAAATTCGGCCCCTCGTACGTTTCTAGAATTCCCCCTGCATCATCGAGGCCAGGAGTCGTGTGGTGACTTAGTTCCATGCGTATCCAGTCCTCAAAGCCTTCCTCGATATTTTCGACTACCTCACCGTCTTCGATGATACCCAGGTCGTGTAGCTCGCCAGCGTGATACATCTGAAAGAGAATCCGCATTACTATTCCTCCTCTGCCAGCGGAACGGCGTTGATGTAGTGGTTATTGAATGCCACTCTCAGTCGCTCTTCATCATCCAAATCATACGCTCCCTTCACCGTCGCTTCAAGTTCGCCGGTAGGGTCCTCGATTATCGCGCCATCAACAATCTTCCCGAGGACATCCCAATCGTCTCGGTCCTCGTTGAGTCCTATAAAGAGTAATGCCAAGTGGAATCACCGTACAACGTGTTCGCTCTGTTGCATCATAAGAGTCCCGAGCAACAGACTGTTTCAGTCTCTGTTGGTCAGCAACGGCGTGGAGGTCCAAGCTGAGGGGACAGAGAACTCGTCCACTATCAGTTGAATGTCAATCATCGTCCAGAATAACAAACCATTCTCTTGGAGCATTCACGCACACAGGCGAACACCCACCGCTTGGTAGATGAAACCTCGGTTGTGAACAGTCAAGCCAACATAGAACAGAGTGTGAACTATCGGGGGGAGAGAACTATTCGAGAACGACCAAGATACATTCTATTCGATTCGTTCAGGAATGCGTGTGGTGTCGAGCGATAGTAATCAGCGTACAGTCTGAGGGGGTTCAGAGTTTGGTGTCGAGCCCAGCATCTCGAACCCATTTCCGATATGCTTCATCGTTCAGGTCCTCCACTACTCGCCGGGACTCTTCGCTATCGTAGTTCGCCAGGACATAGCCATTTGAATACGAAGAAGCTAGATAGCGCAGAAGTTCACGACCATCTGTGTATTCACTAATGATAGGGTCTCTTTCATCTTTGATTCGGTCCCTGAGAGACTCCGCGGTAGGCGTCTCACCTGTGACATTGCCTTCGATAGTGACGCGAGCAACCTCTGTACAGTCCTCCAATGGGTTTCTGAAAATGATGATTTCGACCATTTGAATCGATACTATCTATGCGTCATTGCTGGCTTGCATATTTGATGAAACAATCCGTCTGAACAGAAATACTACTAGTGCTCCCTCTATACCTGCCATGTATACCACAACCATTTCACCGAGCTCGCCTCCGAACATCCAGATAAAGTACGGGAGTACGGCAACACTCCCGTATATGATTAGAGTTTCTCCAAACTTGTCTAACAGATTCAAATACGGGACCATTCGCTCTGGAAGTACCGAGTGTAACCCGTTTTTTGAAACTTGGCCGTTTATTTTGTTCAGGGTGCCTACAAATCCTGAAGAGGCTACTTTCGAGCCAATTCTGAGCCTCTTGAACAGGTAGTATGCTCCCACGACGATTGTAATCGGCCAAAGCAATATCGCGGCAGCTACGCCGATCAAAAGAAACCCAACTCGGACAGAAGACACTAATGACCAAGCGAAGAACTCCTCGAACTCCCGAACTATGGACATTCTTATCCTCTAATTATATTGGCGCAAGTTCATCCGGGGAACCCGAATACGGCCACTTTGTGATGACGACTACTCTACGATTATCTGTCAATTTAATATATCTGCCGGGGGCTAGATTATTGGTTGAAAATCATCGTCAGGAGGACAATTCTTCTGGAAAATCAAGATGACAATGATAACTCAGACACAGGCTGTCCGCCGCTACAACCCGATTCCTTTGATGCAGTTCAGGTACTCTTCTTTCGCTTCGTCCCGGTCAACGCGAGTATAGATGTCCATCGTCTCAGTCTTGGCGTCCCCTCTGATGTATTTCAGAATGTACGGCTTCATCCCCTGCTTGCGCATCAGGGTCGTGAAGACGGTTCGGAACGTGTGAGGTGTGAACTTCTTCTCGAACCGCCGTTCTTCCTTGGGGGCGACACCAGCGCGGTCGGCAGCGGCTTTCACCTCTCGTCGAATTCGTTCCTTACTGAGACGTCCACCCAGATTGCTCGTGAAGAGATACGGAGAATCGGAATCGACGTTGATGAACTGATAGCGTTTGATAGCGTAGATTGTCTCGTCGTCAATGGGTACTACAGTCTGACCTCCACCTTTTCGTTCTCGGAGTCGGATGAATCCCTTCTCTAAGTCTACGTCGTCCTCCTCGATTGAGAGAGCTTCGAGGAGACGGGCTCCCGTTTTCGCCAAGATGATGGCTACAGTTTTGTCTCGTGGGTCTGGGATAGCGTGGATGAGTTTACAGGCATTCTCCCACGTCGCACAGTCGGGGCGGTCAGGACGAATTCGAGATATCTCTTCCATCACGACTGCTGCGGGATTACTCGTGATAGACTCGAACTCGTCCCGTTTTAGCATATAATTGTAGAAGCTGGAGAGGACTTCGAGATACTTCTTTTTCGAGTTCTGCGAGACACCTCGTTCGTCTAAGGCGATTACGTAGTTCTCGACGTGCCCTGTCCTGATTTCGTCGGGATTCAGGTCTGGGAATTGGTCGTGATAGAACTCACGGAGAACCCGGCCTCGAACTCGTCCCGTTTTAGCATATAATTGTAGAAGCTGGAGAGGACTTCGAGATACTTCTTTTTCGAGTTCTGCGAGACACCTCGTTCGTCTAAGGCGATTACGTAGTTCTCGACGTGCCCTGTCCTGATTTCGTCGGGATTCAGGTCTGGGAATTGGTCGTGATAGAACTCACGGAGAACCCGGCTGTACGAGTTGAGTGTTCTCGGACTGCGGTCTGTTGCCTTCTTCCGGGTGATGAAGTAGTTGACCTCGTCGTGCTTGTTCTCATAGATTTTCGAGGCACCGGGTTCAGCGCCCATGCTAGTTCTCCTCCTTGAGCCGCCATCCGTGACCGCGTTGATATTCTACTCGCCCGTTCTCTGCCAGAGAGTACAGTCGGTTCTCGATTTGGCCTTGCAGATGATTGGCTACATCGTCGCTGGCAGAGATTCGTTCGATGAGTTCGTCTAATGATTGATACCGTTCGTTCAGAACTCGGGCGACGAGGTCATCGATACTGAGGTGGGTTCGACCACCCCCGCCTTTTGGGCCTGTTCGAGTTGAGATTGGAGGTCGTCGATTTTGTTCTGGAGTTGCTTCACCGTCTGGTCCTGTGTCTGGATGAAAGGTGCGCCGCTGTCCCGGTACATCCGGGCTTCTTGAATCAGGTCGTAGAGGTAGCGGCTGAGGCTGGACCCTTCGTGTTCGGCTTCTTCCCACCATTCTTCTTTGTGCTGTTTCGCGGGGAAGAGTTCGGCTCTCGTCGTATTTTCGTGGAGTGTTTGAAAGCCCCGTTCAGCGCTGGGGCTGCCTATAGACGTCTCTGTCATGCTAGAATCTCCGAATAGTCATTAGGTTGTTGGGTTAATGATATTACCGGTAGAAGCGCTGTCTATGTCCCGATTTCGGGGAAAAAACAAACTTTCGGACTTCGTCGTCTCAGTGGTCGTTGTGGCGCTGCCAGCGAGCTTCCTGAACGAGTTCGACCAGATAGCGACTCAGGCTGATACCTTGTTCGCCGGCTTCTTGCTGCCATTGGCCTTTGTGCTGGCGGTGACAGTAGATATCGACGCTGGTCATTCCCTCGCCTAATCCCTTGTTGTCGTCCATCGGTCTACGGGGCGCTAGTGGTGCATCAGTCATCGAGAATCGCCATATGGGCTGATGGTTGGCACAATATTATCGATACCGCCTATTCAACAATTATCAGTCGTGGGCAACATGACGCCCAACAAGCACAGTCATTTTACTGGATTTGGTTAAGGCCTATACACGTGGAGGATTCCGAGTGCCCTCCAATATCCAATCTACTGTCTTAGGGAGAGATTTTGGATTTATTTCAAACTCAATTTCATCTGGTTCCAAGCCATCTGATTCATTGAAATGACGTGTGATTCTGTCTCCAACTTTCGATATGAAGATATTTGCAGAAGCCTCAGAAATATCCATTTCATCCATCAGCTCTTGTTCAGATACTCGTGGTGAGTCCCGCTCACCTGTTTTATTTGCCACCATTGCTGCAACGACATATAATAGATATTTTGGGTCGCCAGCGACGTCTTTCTGTGGCCTCAGTTCGATTTCACCGTCATCATGGATAACAAACCAGCCCTTTAGTTTCCTCAGCTCCTCATCAAGAATATCTTCCTCTGATTTGAGAAATGCTGTTGGGAATGATTCAGTTTCATCCGCTGAATTGGAGGTCGTATAACTTTCATCAAATTCATCAATTGTGCGTCTTTCCTTCCACCATCTTTGAATAGTAACGAATGCTGCAACAACGGACAATAGGGATGCAGTAAACGTGCTAATCTGAAGTATTGTATTTTGGATTGAACTCGTCGTTGCTTTTGGGACATAAAATCGGATAAGTAACAAAATTATTGTTAGCTCAGCTATAATAATTGTCACACTCAACCATGAAAAGTGCTTACTGAGGAATCTTTTCATCAATGCCTAGTGGTGATATGAGTGATAAGAAAACTATTGGGTTAGTGTAGTAGCCGTACAAGGTGAAAATCCAATTCGAAGAGATACTTTATACATTCAAGTGTGGTCAATTGCCTGACTTAGTTCATCCAGGAACACCGGGTCATATTTTTCATCGACGTGGTTGACGTTCCATAACCCGGACTCACGGATTTTCTCGCTCCGGCTGTGTTTGCCGAGCCAATCATCTGAGCGAGCGTCAACGGCCTCTCGCTGGTAGTTACTGAGCAGTGCAATCATATTACGCTCAATGTAGGCCCGCTGGCTATCGGCGCTTGGTTCATCGTCGACGTTCAGCCAGAGGAACGGCAGGTCCCGAAGATAGTCACTTACTCGCTGCTCCATCTCAAGTTCACTGAGTCGCCGTTCCCGTTTCGCGCTCGAACCTTCCCCCCAGTGAGGATACTCATCATGCAGGTCTTCGCGTTCAACGAACGCCTCACCAACTCGTTTTCTGAATACGGAGCCTCGATGATTCCCACCTCCTTCGTAGGTCCCGCGCATCGCTCCCCGATGCGTCCGAAGTCGATTCCAGAGCGAAGTACTGCTTCCTTCGGAGACCGCGTGAGTCCCGATACGTGTCACTCGAAGCTGGTCGCCAGACTCTCGGTATTCGTCCGGCGCAAAGAAAATGTAGACGCCGCGGTCGGGCCAGTCCATATAGCCGGTGCAGTCCTTGAGCTTCTGTTTCCCGCCGACTGTCTCCTCAAGCTTTTTGAGTAACTGATACAATCGGTTGATATCGCGTTTACGTTCCATATTGAATAGGCGTAGATTCTCGGACGATGGTACAAAGAGGTTAGTCTGGTATCTCGCTTCAGTTACCTCTGTGTATCTGAATCATCGAAATAGTCGTTATAGCGGGTTTCCATCTGTTCTCTAAGCCCAACCACGTGCTCTCTGAAGTCCGGTACTGAATTCAGCCGACCAATACCCTCGACAACGTTGTCGTACATTTTCGAACTGTGCTGTTCCATTTTCTTTTCCCAGTCATCTTCCCCGATAACTACTGGTTCACCCATGTCATCTTGGTCTACGTACTCATACGACAGAATATGCTCGAATGCGTCCTCAACGCCTTTATGACCTCCAGAATCGATTATCCTCGCCAAGTCATTAACTCGAAGACTCTCTCGGCGCTCGGTAATAACCCACAGCTCAACGAGCATTCGAGTGATACGCGAGACGGCCCACTGTTCGTCATTTTCTGCTGCCGAGATTGCTACGGAGGTCAAGTCTGATTCTAAATTCGAGGGATATGGACGGTCGAACGCCCAGCAGGTAGAAACGTAATGGCCGATAGATTTCTCAAATCTGTCGTGAAGGTCTCGATACTCTCCATCCTTAATTTGGCCGCTCTTTTCCTCGAACACCTTCGACCAAGTGTCTCGAAGGTACGCAAATAGGTTGTCGACGATGCTTTCCTCCCAACTCCGGTGTTCGCCCTCGGGCTCGAAATCTCGAGTGATGGTGAAGGCGAACGACTTCATGTAAATAACCGTCAAGTCGGCAATCCCTGGAACGTCGTGTTTGATGCTCGCTTCGAGGATATGCTTGAACCGTGCGTAGTAGCCTTTCTCCAGTCTGTCCCGCTGATATGCTTGTTCACAAAGGTACTGGAGTGTTTTTGCTGCTTCACCGCCCACCCTTGACAATCGACTTTCTGCGGCTACTGTTGCTATCTCCTTTTGACTGAGTACAATCTGATAGAGCGTTTTGTCAGTCCCTTTCTCGACGGCAGAGTCGATAAGTCGCTTCCAGTAGTCGAACAGGTCCCGCTGATGGAAACTAACCTCTCGACGTTCCTCTTCACTGAGTTCGCCGTATTCGGTCAGTATCTTCTGGCTAGCCTTGTCCAGCGTGTGGATAGCGTATATCGCCGTATGATTATCGTTATCCTCGAATGCCCGTTGACCAATCTGGAAAATCTCTAGTACAGGGCTCCGGGCGGTGTGACCGTTCTCTTGCAGTTCTTCGGAAAAACGCCGATACGCTTCAAAAGAGACATCCTCAAGCAAATCATCGAGTAGCGATTCAGGGTTTAGATAATTGAGCATGTCATCCTTGACGTCGATAACCGAAAGGAAACTGAACGTCGCACCACCGGCTCCGGCAGCGACAAGCACAACAAGTCCGAATAATGAGAGTCGTCCCGCGAGTGGGTACAGTTCAGGGATGAGAAGCATAGCAAGCAGAGCAAGAGCGATTGAGACTCCGAAACGTAGAATCGTACTCGTGAGGAATTCGTCTTCTTCGAAGCGTCGTCCGATTAGGGGTGTGAACTGATTAGCTGCGATTTGGACGCTCAATAGACCGACCGAGACGATAATCGCTAGCAGGGATGCCTGTGCAAGTGCCAAGACTTGGAACAACGATGAGAGGGACTCGGCAGGGAGAATCAACAAAAGACCTGACGAAAGTAGTCCAATAAGCAGACTCACTCCGAGATTGAATCGCGGGAAATCAGGGAGAGCGCGAAAGCCCATGCTTATCCGAATATTCTACTGAATCTTCAAGAAACCGTAGGATGTACGATTCACCCGGTAGCAACTGAAATCATGGAAATGGACGTCCTCGTCGTGTCACCTTGTTCTGGAAGCAAGCGATACGACGCAGTAGCGGACTGTAGACAGGTCGACGAGAAATCAAGGGAAGCACTGATGGAGGTGTTCCCCGAGTCTGTCGCTTCGGCGGCTGAGATGTACGGAGGGAGGGAACACGGACACATCCAGTCTGCCGTAGAGCGGCTTTCGGAGGTCGCCAACGTCGATTGGCGTATCATCTCCGCCGGATTTGGGGTGCTCTCCTCCAGTACAGAGATTCCCTCCTACGAGTGCACGTTTAATGAAATCGAGCAGGTTCGAGAACGAGCAGAAAGATTCGGGCTAGACGTAGAGGAGATGACCAACAACGAGTTGATAGCTGCCGTCAGTCGGGAGAAGAGTATCCCTCAAGACCTCCGGCAAATCTTTGCCGAAGACTATGACTTGGTCTTCGTCGCATTGGGGGCCAAGTATCTGATTGCCGCTCAGGAGGCGTTGACGTCGTTGCCAGAAGAGACGGCTGCCTTCGCATTCGCGTCTAAGGGGAGCAAGGAGTTCATCGGGGACTGCTATTGGATTCCTGCAACCGAGTCTGAGCGGAGCCAACTCGGGACAACGTGGCTTGAACTACGTGGGAGAGAACTACTCACGCTAGCGAAAAACATCGGGAACCAGCAACTCCTCGAACGATTGCAATCAAGCCCTGAGAAAGTACGGGAACTGAGTACCTCGGTTTGACCGACGTTAGAGTATACTCTGAACTAATTCTGGCTTGAGAACGAAGAGAGCACCTACGGCGTACACAGAGAGCGACTTGGCATCTGTGAAGGTCCACTCGGCTGCATCGTTGACCGCTACCATTCCAAGGATGAGCCCAACACCAAGAATTCTGGTTGACCCGTATTGATTGACGATTGATGTCCAGAACTGCTCGATGAAAGGGGTCATCATTGAGACAGCTACTACGGAAACGAGCAGAATGACGAGAGACTCGTACTTGTTTCGAAACGAACCGCCGGACAAGAAGAACCCGTCTCGTGCTTCGTAAAGCCATCCACCGATTACCATCATCGACAAGCCGGTCAAGATGGTCTCCAGATTTTGTCCGATGAATCCAAGCGGCATTTTATTCTTTCACTGGAGAATATTCTCTTTGAAATAATAAACGTCCGCAAACCAGAGTGTAAGTAATACTAATAGAAATCTCGAACGGGTGCGAACATTGATAGGTCGAAGTTAGAAACAGTCGAGCCATATGGCAGAGCGAGCGTTCATGGTTCGCGCAGGGAATGATAACGAGCTTGTTGAGGAATTTGATTCCCGGTCATTAGTTGCAGTTGGGTGGAGTGAGCTGGGAGACATCTCCGATGTCCGTTCCTACGATGAGATGAAGGGTCGTTTCAACTCCACGGACGAATACTCTGAGCATAATAATCGGCGTATTGCTCAGAATGCGGGGCAAGTAAATCGATTTGCCCTTGAGATTGAGATAGGGCATCTCGTCTTGACCTACGATAAGACCGAACGAGAGTATCTCATCGGAGAGGTTACGAGCGGTTATGAATGGAAACCGGGGGACCATCCGCCAGAATACCCGCACGTCAGGCGTGTCGAATGGAAGGACAACGTTTCACGGGACGAATTTACCACCTCCACAAAGAACACTCTCGGAAGCACGCTGACGGTATTCTCGCTCGATGATTGTCTTGACGAAATCACTACTGTTCTCTCAGGTGAGAAACCCGAAGAGCCTGAAGAAGAGGAGGATACTGTACCATTCGTCGACGAGGTCGAGAATCAGGCAGACGAACTCATTTCCGACATTCTGGCGAACATGGACCCGTTCGTCTTCGAGGAGCTGGTCGCGGCAGTCCTACGAGCGATGGGCTACCATGCAAAGAAGACGAGAGATAGTCAGGACCGAGGCATCGACGTAATTGCTCACCCTGATTCGCTGGGTTTCGAAGAACCATACATCAAGGTACAGGTCAAGCGCCAACAGGCGAAGGTTGGTTCCCCAGACATGCGAGCATTCACGGGAACACTTGGAAACGGCGAGCGGGGTTTGTTTGTCTCAACTGGGGGTTACACAAGCGATGCAAAAGACGCTGCACGGAATGCTGAGCAGCGAGTTACGCTCATCGACCGAGATGAATTCATTGACCTTCTGATTCAACACTATGACAACCTTGAATCCGAGTATCAGGCAACAGTGCCGTTGAAGCAGGTCTATATCCCCTCTCAAGACCCACCGCTTGAAGAGTAGTATTGTTCAAGAACTGATTCCACAAAATCTTCACACTATGGATTATAGAACATTACCTGAACTGGAAGACCATCTCGGCCAAACCATTCAGGCACAGAGAAACCCGAGAATCAAGGAGGCAATAGACTTCCTCCAAGAGGTTTCACAGCTGATTGAGAACGGTCGTCTATCACCAACTGACGCGGAATATATCGGGTATCTTGATAGGTATTGTTCTCAATCTAGACCAGTTAGAATTCATAGGGAGGACCTTCTACAACTATTGATTCCCGAAGAAGCATCTCCAGACCCAATAGGGTTAGGCGACCCAGCAATGGGCCCTTTTCGGGAAGAGGTCATCTTTGGGGCATTCTATATGCTAATCCGTGCCTCGCTCAATGACGCGAGTGACTTCTTCACACTCCAAGAATATTTGAACGAGTTCGAAGGAAAATTCTCTAATAGGCCGATTTACCAACTTTTGCGCTCAGAAGTATATCTTCGTGGATTCAAGACCGAACATTACCGAATAGCAATCGATTGCGTTAACAAAATCATCGATGATTCTTGTACCAATCCACGGTTTTACTCAACCTTCGCACAGGGGGTTGTACACTTCTACTATAGCGGTCCAACTGAACCGCTGAATACCCGAGGTCTACCAAATGGGCGTAGCGAAGTGCTATCTATTGCTGAAGCATATTCGCAGAAGGCAGTTACCCTCTCTCCAGAGGATTCGGGCTTCCACGCAATCAGAAGTGAAATTTTAGAATTGATGGGTGACTTCGCAGCCGCAGAGGAAGAGATTAACAGAGCACTAGAATTACACCCTGGGGAGGATGGTTCCGACACTAGTGATGCTTACAACTACTACAAACAGTTGAACAACCTAAGGGAGAACCGACGAAACGCTAAACGTGCTGACCAAGCTCTTGAAGAAGCCAAAAGTGAGTTAGAGGAATTCAAGAGTTCAACCGAAGAACTTGAGAGCAAACTCAAGGAACGAATGGAACGGTTCCGAAATCAAACACTCCGCTCAATCGGCTTCTTTGCTGGCCTAATTGCAGTAGTGGTTACGTCGGCACAGGCAATTCTGAGTTCACTATCTGTTGCCGAAGCAAGTCGAGTATCTCTCGTATTGACTGGGGGTTTGGTGGTTGCGTTTTCGGGACTCGGTGTCGTGCTGTCCGAGGATTACAACGATTGGATACGGCTACTCATCGTTGCCATTCTGGGTATTCTGCTAATTGGTGTGGGGCTCTTGACACCTCAGTTGGTCGATGGAACAATTCAGGTTTTAGGCTAACTCCCTCTATTGGCAATTACGGGCTTGGTCCCCTCTAAAATATTATCGAGGTTGATAGGAAAGGGGCAAAGTCGTAATTTCGTGTCCACCGTGACATAGGGCGCATCTCGATGGGTATCCCTGCGCAGTCTATCGGTTTGAGTAGAATCAATTTTTTATAAATAGTTTCGTAAGTCGGTGGTAGTTACTGGTTCGAGTGCCGAGGCCACTTCTCAGAAGGTCCGACGGTGGAGGAGACTGTCGAGTCCGAGCGGCTTGACCGGGGTTATTGTGAGTCGAAGTAGCGACCGCGAACTCGCCGGTCGCGGACGTAGTGGCTGACGTACGCGCGGGCATACGTCAGGAACAGTGACAGGTACCCCTCGTCGCGCTCGCGGCGGGCGGAGGTCGCAACCTCGGTCTCCGGGTCGTAGACGACCTCGCCGCGGTCCTTCAGCCGCAAGGAGAGTTCAGTGTCCTCCATGAACGGGAGCGTCTCGTCGAAGCCGCCGTGGGTCTCGAACACGTCGCGGCGGTAACTGCAGTTGAACGTCGGCTGTTGGACGAACCCCACGGGCCACGAGACGCGGTACCAGTAGTCCGAGAGGAGTTTGAACAGGACGCGGTGCCGGAGGGAGTCCTCGAGGGGGCGCGCGGGGCCGCCGACGCCGACGACGTTCGGGTCGTCGTAGTGTCGGCGGTGCGCGCGGACCCACGCGGCGGGAACGACCGTGTCGGCGTCGGTAAAGAGGACGACTTCGCCGGAGGCGGCGTCGACGCCGAGGTTTCGCGCGGCACCGGGGCCGCGCCCGTCGTCGCGGACGACCATATCGCAGGCGGGGTGGTCGCGAGCCACCTCGTCGGTGTGGTCCGAACCGGCGGCGACGACGACCACCTCTGCGGGCTGACCGTCGAGCGCCGAGAGACATCGCTGGAGGTTCGCGGGCTCTTCGTACGCGGGGACGACAACCGATAGTGTTGTCATTACTACACGAATCATAGCAACCAATTGAAACTTTTGTGGGTCGAATCGCTCGCGGGGGGCGGGCACGAGGCGCTCCCGGAGAGCGAACCACTTTTGGGTCGATTCGTGAAACGGACCCCATGCAGCGACTCGAGGAGTCCCTACACGAAGCGCCCATCATCGACAAGGACGGCTACTCCTACCTCGTCCATCCCATCAGCAACGGCGTGCCGATGCTCGACCCCCAGCTCCTGCGCGAGGTCGTCGTCGGCATCACCCGTGCCGCCGACCTCGACGTGGACAAAATCGTCGCGCCCGAGGCGATGGGCATCCACATCGCCACCGCGCTGTCCCTCCAGACGGACATCCCGCTCGTCGTCATCCGCAAGCGCGAGTACGGCCTCGACGGCGAGGTCGCGCTCCACCAGACGACCGGTTACTCCGAGTCGGAGATGTTCATCAACGACATCGAAGACGGGGACCGCGTGCTCGTCGTGGACGACCTGCTTTCGACCGGCGGGACGCTCGCGGCCATCTGCGGCGCGCTCGACGACATCGGCGCGGACATCTCCGACATCGTCGTCGCCATCCGGAAGGTCGGCGAAACCGCCCTCGACGACACCGACTACGAGGCGACGAGCCTCATCGACATCAGCGTCGACGAGCACGGCGTCGAGATTCACTGAACGGGCAACGCTCACGGTCGGGCGCGCGGACGATGCCCGCTCTCCGCTCCCGTTCGAAAAGTATGCACGAACATGGCTAATATGGTGTGTCAGAATCCGTGAAATACGCTCGAACGCGAAACTATTATTGAACGGGGGTCGCTCGTGGCGAGTACAGATGGCAGACGACAGCGGTGAACTCGGCCTCGAATACGAAATCGACGACCGGCCGCCGTTGCTGGAGTCGATTCTCCTCGGGATACAGCACGTCTCGGTGATGATCGTCCCGGCGACCGCCGTGGCGTTCATCGTCGCGGGCGCGGTCGGCCTCGGCGTCGCCGACACGGCCTACGTGGTCCAGATGGTGCTCCTGTTTTCGGGGCTCGCGACCGTGGTACAGGCGTACGCCGTCGGGCCGGTCGGCTCGCGGCTCCCCATCGTGATGGGGACGAGCTTCACCTTCGTCGGCGCGGCGACGACTATCGGCGTCGACTACGGCCTGAGCGCGGTGTTCGGCGCGATTCTCGTCACCGGCTTCCTCGTCGAGGGACTCATCGGCTGGCAGTTCGACCGCATCAAACCGTTCTTCCCGCCGCTGGTGACGGGGCTCGTCGTCGTCATCATCGGGCTCTACCTCGTCCCGGTCGGCATGGACTACGCCGCCGGCGGGGTCGGCGCCGCCGACTACGGCGCGGCGCACAACATCGGTCTCGCGGCGCTCGTCCTCGGCGTCGCCATCGCGCTCAACCTCTTTACCGACGGCATCACGCGACTCCTGAGCACGCTCGTCGGTATCGCCGTCGGCTACGCCGTCGCCGTCCCGCTCGGCGTGGTCGACTTCTCTCCCATCGCCGACGCGGCGTGGTTCGCGATTCCCCGCCCCGGCGCGTTCGGCGTCAGCTTCGAACCGGTCCCCATCGTCACCTTCGCGTTCCTGTTTCTCGTCTCCGCGATGGAGACCGTCGGCGACATGTCCGGCATCACCGCCGCCGAGGGCCGCAACCCGACCGACGAGGAGTTCCGCGGCGGCCTGTTCACCGACGGCTTCATGAGCTCTATCGCGTCGGTGTTCGGCGCGTTCCCGGTCACCTCGTTCTCGCAGAACGTCGGCATCGTCAACTTCACCGGCGTGATGAGCCGGTACGTCGTCGGCATCGCGGGCGTCGCCCTCGCCATTCTCGGGCTCAGCCCGAAGGTCGGCGCGGCGGTCGCGACCATCCCGAGCGCCGTCTTCGGCGGCGCGGTCCTGCTCATGGCCGGGATGGTCGCCGCCAGCGGCGTCCGTCTCGTCTTCCTCCACACGAACCTCAACCGGCGAAACATGGTCGTCGTCGCCGCCTCGCTCGGCCTCGGTCTGGGCGTCGCCACGCGACCCGACGCGCTTTCGGGGCTCCCGCAGGCCGCCGCGACGTTCTTCAGTCAGCCGGTCATCGTGACCGCGCTGACGGCGCTCGTGCTCAACACGCTCGCGCCGGGCGACCAGAGCCCGCTTTTCGACGCGGCGGACGAGTCGGTCGCCGCGGACGGTCGCACGTCAACCGACGACTGATACGCATCGAACAGATAGTAACTAGTTTCGGTTTCAATAGGCGGTTTATATTTCATGTCTCACGACTGTCGGGAAACCGTCCGGATTACCAACGAATTCATTTCTTCTCGCCGCATTACATCTTCACGAGATGAGCGAGCAGCGGGTCACATTCAACGGGGATACGCGGGTACTGTACCGGCAGGCGGTTAGAACGCCCCTGCCGG
The DNA here is from genome assembly GCF_001190965.1 of Haloferax gibbonsii. Lineage (NCBI taxonomy): Archaea > Methanobacteriati > Methanobacteriota > Halobacteria > Halobacteriales > Haloferacaceae > Haloferax > Haloferax gibbonsii. The sequence goes on along the minus strand of NZ_CP011947.1, from coordinate 2,208,186 downwards.
ACGAGGACGCCGAGCGGCTGTTCCACGAGAACATGATGAACATCGCTGACGCCCAAGAGCGGAAGGCGGACATGCTCGCCGACCCCGACATCCCCCTGCTCGAAGCCTACGAGACGCAACTCGAAGGCATTGCGAAGAGTTACAAGCGGCGCTGTCGCCACATCGCCGGCGACGACTACGAGGAGATAGCGATGGCGTACAACCGCGGGGAGCGAGACGACCGCGTCGGTGCGCTCACGGCCTACTACTTCGAGGGACTCTGGCGGATGCAACAGCGAATCACCGTCACCGACATGCTGTTTTTCCCCATCATCCTGCGGTATCCCGACTGCTTTACGGTCAACATCCGCTTCGCCAGCGGCCACACGACCACGGAGTCCGTCCTCTACGAGTCGCCGGAGCACTCCACCGAGGAACTCGACGACGAGTACGCCGAGCGCTACTACAACGAGAGCCTCTACTCGCAGAAGGAGGCCGCCGAGTACATCAGAGACACCGCACAGATAATTCGCGAGGAGTTCCCCAGTCCCGACGAGTCCACGTTCGAAGAGCGGAAGTACGGCGGTATCACCTCGGCAGGCGGCCGCAAGGGGCCGGTGTTCTCGTCGATGCTCAAACGGGTCGAACCGGACCCGAACCGGTTTTCCGAGCCGGTCGACGAGCCGACGCTCGTCGAGGAGGGCGAGGAGGCGCGGCGAACCGAGCGTGAGCTACTCCCCGAGGGCGCTATCGTCCTCTGAGGCGGTCGCCGCCGAGTCGCCGCCGTCGACCCGCGCTTCCGTCGCGCTCGGGAGCGCCTCCGCGGCTGGGGCCGCCCCGTCGTCCGCAACGTCGAAGCAGTCGAGCGCGACCTGGAGGTCACCGGCGCGCTCGGCGAGTCTGTCCACCCGCTCCGCGACCGATGCGAGCGCCGCCGTCTGTTCTTCGGTCGCCGCCGCGGCCTCGCGTGCGCCGGCGCTGGTCCGGTCGCTGATGGCGGACACGTCTTCGACCATGGCGGCGACCTCGGTCGTCGCCTCGGCCTGCCGGTCGGTCGCGCGGCGAATCTCCCGAACTCCCTCCGAGGTGTCGGTCGCGTCGTCAACGATGGTGTCGATGGCCTCGACGGCCTCCTCGATGGTCTCGGAGCCCTCACCGACCCGCATCCGCGTCTGTCTGATGTCCGCGGCTGTCGCCTCGGCCTGCTCGCGCACGCGGTCGATTGAGGCGCCGATTCGCCCGGTCGCCTCCTGCGTCTCCTCGGCGAGTCCCTTCACCTCGTCGGCGACGACGGCGAAGCCGTCACCCGCCTCGCCCGCGTGAGCCGCCTCGATGGAGGCGTTGAGCGCGAGGATGTGCGTCTGCGAGGCGAGTCCGTCGATGAACGCGACCACGTCCTCGATGTCGGTGACGGCGGACGCCAGTTCCTCGACCTGCTCGACCGTGCGGTCGGTCGCCGTCTCGATAGCACGGAGCTCCAAAATCGCCTCGTCGGCCGCGTCGCGGCCGCGTTCGCCGCGGGAGACGGCGGCCTCGGCGTTGTCGGCGACCGACGCGGCCGAGGCGCTCACCTGCTGAATCGTCGCCGAGAAGTCGTTGACGCGCTCGGCCACGTCGTCGAGGTGTTCGTCCTGTCGGACCGCGTCGTCGAGGATGTCGGTCATCGACTCGGCGACCGCCTCGCCGGCGTCGTTCACGTCGGCGACGCCCGTGCTCGTCGCCGCGCTCGACTCCGCCACCGCCCGGCTGAAGGTCTGCGCGTCGGCGATGACCGCCCCGAGTTCGTCCATCGTCCGGTTGTACGCCCGCGCGATGTCGCCCATCGCGGCGCTCTCGGAGTCGGGGTCCATCCGGCAGGCGACGTCGCCGTCGGCACAGCGCTCCATGACTGCGCGGTACTCCTCCGCCTTCGCTTCGAGGTGGTCGTTGAGGGTCTCTGCCTCGTTCAGACTCGTTCGCAGGGACGCACGCATCTCGTCGAAGGAGTCGTACAGCGTTCCGAACTCGTCGATGCGGTCGGTTTCGAGGTCCACGTCGAGGTCGCCGTCCGACATCTCCTCGGCGCGCGCGGTCAGTTCGTCGAGCGTCCGGGTGGTTCGCCGGCCGACGACGACCGCCACGGCACCCAGCGAGCCGAGCGCGACGAGTATCGTCGCGAGGAGGCCGCCGCCGACGCGGTCGCGGACGCCGTAGGCGCTGGCGGCAGGGACCGCCGTCGAGAGCGTCCAGTCCACGCCGTCGAGTTCGGTGTACGCGACGACGTCCCCGCCGGAGGTTCGGAAGGTGGCCGCATCCCCGTTCGCAAGCAGGCCGTCGTCGGGGGGTGCAACACTCCCGTTTTCGGCCGTCGTGACGATGGTCGTCCCGTCCGCGCCGTAGAGCGTGCTCTCGCTTCCGGCCATCGTCTGCTCGGTCGCCGCGAGCCGGGCCGGGAGGCTGACGGTGACGAGGACGACCGACTCGGCGTTCTCCGGTGGCTTGCTCGCGAGGACGAACGACACCTCGTCGTCGACCGGCGACCGGAAGGTCGACGAGGAGACGTACACCCGCTCTGGCTCGGGGTTGACATTCCGTTCGAGGTCGTCCCACGGGAGGCCGACCGCGGCGGCCGACTCGCCCTCCAGCGAACTGGCGGTGCTCTCTTTGATTTCGCCGGTTGCGTAGTCGACGTAGTGGATGGCCGTCACGTCGGACTGACCGAGTTCGCCGCTCCGCTGAAAGAGATAGCTACTGGCCGCCTGCGAGTTGCCGAGTTGGAACTGCCACGTCGAAGACGTGGTGCGGGTCTGGAGACGCTTGCTGGCGAGCCACGATTCGAGCCCGTCGGCCTGCAGGTCCGCGGTCGCCGTGAGCTGTTGTTCGACCTGCGCGTCGAGCGTGTCGTGGACCTGCGTGTAGGTGACCGCGCCGGCGCCCGCCATCACCACCATGGCGACGAGGACGGCGGCGAAGAACTTCCGGGCGTAGGTGCGGCGAATCGCCCGCGGGACCGCCGCCGAGACGGACGGCCGCGGGAATCGGTCGCCGAGTCTGTCCGATAGGCCGTCGGGAAGCGCGTCCCGAAGGCGTGACCAGCGTTCTCCCATCGAGCGGGAGTTTCGTTTCATCTGTGATAAATTCGTCTACTATATAGATATAATTGAGCAAATATCCACATGGATAGAACACCCAAATCGCCGGCTGAAGTCGAGCATAACCGGAGACGAGATGCGAGAATAAACGCCCCAATCCTGCGTTTCCCTGCTGTTTCTTAGATACCACTAGCCGAGCGATGGGTGAGAGACTCGTCCGGATGTCTTCGACGATTTCGATTTTCAGAGTATATAGTTTCAAAATCGAAAACGAGCGGAGAATCCCGCGAGCAACGGTATAAGTATCTCACCGCCGAAGACGAGCCATGGACGGTCACGCGCGGGGGTCGCGTCGCGAGACGCCGCGAGACGTGGTCAGATTCTATCTTCTCGACCACCGGACCGCGGTCGGCAAGGCCATCGACATCGCGCTCCTCGCACTCAACCTGCTTTTCGTCGGGGTGTTCGTCGTAGAGACCTACCCGCTTTCGGCGTCGGTCCAGTCGACGCTCTGGTCCGTCGAGGCCGCCGTCTCTCTCGTGTTCCTCGCGGAGTACCTCCTCCGGCTCTACGGCGCGCGGGACCGGACCGCCGAACTGTTCAACGTCTACTCGTTCGTCGACCTGCTGGCTATCTTGCCGACGCTGGCGGTGCTCGCGCTCCCCATCTCGTCGGTCGCCGCCAACATCGGCTTCCTGCGGGCGATTCGCGTGGTCCGCGTTCTCCGGTTCTACCGCTTCACGCGCGACGAGGAGTTCTTCTTCGGCACCGTCTCGGTCGGCACGCTCCGCGTGATGAAACTGCTGTTGACGGTGCTCACCATCTTCTTCGTCGCCGCGGGGATGTTCTACTCGTTCGAACACCGAGTGAACCCCGAAATCGGGACGTTCGGCGACGCGTTTTACTTCATCGTCGTCGCGCTCTCGACGGTCGGCTTCGGCGACATCGTCCCGGTGACCGAGGCGGGGCGGTGGGTGACGGTCGCCGCCATCCTCGCGGGCGTCATCCTCATCCCGTGGCAGGCGAGCAAAATCGTCAAGGAGTGGGGCCACCGCGACAAGGTCAACGTCACCTGCCAGAACTGCGGGCTGGCCTACCACGACGCCGACGCCTCCCACTGCAAGTCCTGCGGCCACGTCATCTATCAGGAGTACGACTCGCGGGAGTGAGTACGACTCGCGGGAGAACGAACGCGGCCGCGACGCGGTCACAACCGCGGGTCGAACCGCCGCCGGTGTTCAAACATGAATATTTATTACAGATTGGTCTGTACTGCCGGGTACAACAATGTCGGTCGTACGCGTACTTCGCTAACTCTTCTCGTCGCCGCACAGCCGTCCGACCGACCCGAACCATCCAAAATCGTGAGCACAAACGCCACCCCGACCTACGAACCGACCCTGCGAACAGACCGCGACCCGACCACCGAGGGCGAGACTCGCCCCAACGCCGACCGCACCGACCCCGCGTCGGGCGTCGCCCGGTGTCAGCGCCAGTTCGAATCGACGCGCACCGAGCGCATCCACAACCTCGTCGACCGCGAGAACCGGTCGATGCCCCGGATGAACCGGGAGTCCGCGTCCGACTGAGGTGCGTCGGCGGCGCATCCGTGGCCGTTCCCGTCTCCGTTCACTTGCGGAGACACGTCGCTTGAAGTGAGTGGCCGACCGACGGGAGAGCGATGCGATTGGCACGGATTCGAACCGACGACGGACTGGTGTCGGGTCGGTACGACGACGGCGTCGTAACGGCCGACGGCGAGGAGTACGAAGTCGGCGTCGACGCCGAGTTGCTCGCGCCCTGCGAGCCGACCGCGCTCTACTGCGTGGGTCGGAACTACGCGGCGACGGTCGACCAGATGGACTACGATATTCCCGACCAGCCGGACTGGTTCATCAAGCCGCCGGTGTCGGTGCTCGACCCCGGCACGGACATCGAGTACCCCGACTGGACCGACGAACTGACCTACGCCGGCGAACTGGCGGCCGTCATCGACCGCGAGTGCTCGGACGTGGCCGAGGAAGACGTGTCCGACGTGGTCCGCGGCTACACGATTCTCAACGACCTCGACGCGCTCGACCAGCCCGGCCGGACCGCCCGGAAGGCCTTCGACGGCTCCGGGCCGCTCGGCCCGTGGATAGAGACCGACGTGGAGCCCGCGAACATCGACATGACGACCCACGTCGGCGGCGAACTCCGGCAGGAAGCGAACACCGAGCGGATGCTCTTTTCGCCCGCCGAGGTCGTCTCGTTCCTCTCGGAGCGCTATACCTTCCAGCCGGGCGACGTGATCTCGTTCGGCAGCCCGGCGAACCCCGGACTGGTCGAGCCCGGCGACGACGTGGAAATCTGGTACGAGGGCGTCGGAACGCTCACGAACAGCGTCGTCGACGGCGAGTAAGGAGGCGCGCGGCGAGACGACGAGGTGTGAGCGGACGACCGACGGTCGTCAGGTCGCCCGGCTCAGTTCAGCGCCTCGACCTCGTCCGTGAGGTCGCCCGGCTCGTCCACGGGACCGTTGACGAACAGGCCGTGCGCCATCACGACGGCCGCGAGGGCGCTGAAGCCGACGAGCGTCGTCTGCGGCTCCATCGAGGTGAGTCGGCCGGCGACGACGCCGGCGACGAGGCTCCCGAGGATGCCGAGGAGTACGAGGTCGTAGTACTGCCACGTGTAGCCCATGGAGGAGCGTTGGAGAGCCAGCGGCGAAGGCGTGGCGCTCGGTTCCGCCGTCGAAGGAGGTGAAACGAACGCCGACGCGTCGGTGCCGCGGGGAGGACGGTCACGGAACGGCTATACGTCGCCAGACACTCGAACCCCTATGGAGTATCAGACTGCGCTCGACCGAGCGCTCAACGTCCTACCGGAACGAAACGTCGAACAGGAACGCCTCAAAGTGCCGGACCCGTCCGGCGAGACCGACGGCGCGTTCACCCGCCTCACCAACCTCGGGGAGATCGCGGACGCGCTCTCGCGGACGCCCGCACACCTCCACAGCGCCATCCAGCGCACGCTCGGGACGAGCGGTCAGCTGGAAGGCGACCGCGCCCGCTACAGCGGGTCGTTCTCCATCAACGACTTCGAGGAGGCCATCGACGGCTACGTCGAGGAGTACGTCATCTGCTCGGAGTGTGGCCTGCCGGACACCCGCCTCGTCACCGAGGACGGCGTCGACATGCTTCGCTGTGAGGCCTGTGGTGCGTTCCGCCCGGTCCAGAAGCGCTCCAGCGTGAGCAACAAGCGCCAGCGCGAGGCCGTCGAAGAGGGTCGCACCTACGAGGTCGAAATCACCGGGACCGGCCGCAAGGGCGACGGCGTCGCCCAGCGCGGGAAGTACACCATCTTCGTGCCCGGCGCGCAGGAAGGACAGACCGTCCGCGTCTACATCAAGAACACGAGCGGGTCGCTCGCGTTCGCGCGACTCGCCTGAGCCGGACGCACGCGTCGCACCGACGCGGCGGAACACGAGTCGCTCGGCGACCGATTTCCGCGCACAGTCTCATATTCTCTCGCCGCGGTCGCTTCTTTCGCGGGCCGGTTCACCGACGTCGGCGACGCCCGCGAGACGCAGTTATTCGTCTTCGTCGGGCTCGCCGCTCTCACCGGCCTCACCGCCGCACCGACCGCGGAGGCCGAACAGCGCGACGAGGAGGAACACCGCTCCCTCTACTCGCGCCGCCGTCACCACCCACGGCTTCACCGTCATCTCGCCGCCGTCCTCGTAGGCGAGGCGCGTCAACACGGCGATTAGTTTGTCCGGAACGAGCAGTTCAACCAGACCGAACGCCGCCAGCAGAGCTCGGAGCATATCCACATATCGGGGCGGAATCGGTGAAAAGGCGACGCTCGTTCCTACGACGCGGGAGCGATGGCCTCCCCCGTTCTCGGCTTGCCGCCGCGACGACCGACGGGCCTACTCGCCAGACTCGAACCCCGCGACGAACGCGTCGGTCGAATCCCGCCACGCGGCCGCGAGGTCGTCCGAGAGCGGGTCGGCGTCCCAGGGCTCGACCTCATCGTGGTCGTCCAGCCACGACACCACCTCGCGGACACCGTCCTCGAACGCGACCGTGTAGCGGAATCCGAGGTCGGCCTGCGCCCGGCTGTTGTCGAAGACGGTGCTGTACCGGAAGTGGTCCCGGAGCATCCGCGTCCGGTCGGGCGCGACCGCGCGGAGCACCTCGGTCGGGACGTGGACGAGGTCGGGTTCGGGCGCGTCGAGCGCGGCCGCGACGCGCTCGTGGTACTGGTTCCACGTCATCGTCTCCTCGCTCGTGACGTTGTAGGCGCGGCCGCCGACGCCCGGACGCTCGACCGCGCCGACGAACGCCCGCGCCACGTCGTCGCGGTGACACGGCCCCCACAGCGAGGTACCGTCGCCGTGGACGATGACCGGCTTCCCCTCACGGATTCGGTCGATGTACGACGAGTCCGTGCCGAGCGTGTGGACGAGCGTCCCGCCCTCGCCGTAGGTGTTCCACGGGCGGAGGACGACCACCTCGAACCCGTCGGGGTCGTGCGCGTCGAAGAACGCGTCTTCGGCGGCGATTTTCCCGGCCGCGTAGTCGCTGACCGGCGGGTTCCGCGGGCTCGATTCGGTGACCGGGTTTCTCGGCGGCGGCCGGTGATACACGTCGATGGTGCTGCAGAAGACGTAGCGGTCGACGACGCTTCGGCAGATTTCGATTGCCTCGCGGGCGGTCTCGGCGTCGAAACACGCCATGTCGACGACGACTTCGGGGCTCGCGTTCCGAATCGCGCCGCGAAGCACCGACGGGTCGTCGCGGTCGCCGGCGACCCGTTCGACGCCCGACGGGAGGTCGTCGTCGGTCTCGCCCCGCTGGAGGCTGGTCACGTCGTGGCCGGCGGCGACGAGTCGCCGAACGATTCCCGTGCCGAGCAGTCCGGTTCCGCCGATGACGAACACGTCCATGCGTCGTGAGGCGCTGCGAACGGTGATAAACCCCCGACTGCGGGGCGACAACACTCATCCCGCCGCAAAGCGAATAATCGATTATGAAGGTATATCTCACTGACGGGACGAGCTTCGAGTGCGGCGGCTACAAGGCGCTCGACTCCGGCGGGGTCGTCCTCACGGCCGACAAGAAGCGAAAACAGGTCGTCGGCTACGTGCCGGCGGACGCGCTGGTGTACGTCCTCCCCGACGACGTGGAGCCGGGCGAATCGCTCGCCGAAGGTGGCGTCGGAGACCGAGACGACGACACCGACGACGCGGACGACGCGTCCGGAGACGACGAGGGTGAAGGGGAAGTCGATGCCGACGGCGACGGAGACGACACCGGAGACAGCGAGACGGCCGACCGCGACGACGACGCCGACCCGACCATCGCCGAAGCCGGCGTCGACCCGGACGTCGCGGGCGTGAGCGCCGTCGCCGACGGGAAGAACGAACACACCCACGAAGACCTCGCGGCGCGCATCGACGAGGTCGAAGGCCGAGTGGACGGCCTCGACGGTCGCGTGGACGCGATGACCGAACAGTTGGCGACGGTCGTCTCGGCGGGCGGCGTGGGTGCCGAAGCCGCCGACGAGGAAGCGCGGGACCCCGAGGACCCGCGGAACATCCGCGGCATCGGCGAGGCGTACGCGACTCGGCTCCGGGCGGCGGGCATCGACACCGTGTCGGCGCTCCGCGAGGCGTCGGACGAGGAACTCGCCGCCGCCGCGGACGTGTCGGCCCGACGGGTTACCGACTGGAAACGGCGGGCCGAGCGGTACGCCGAGCGACTGGCGTCGGAAAGCGACCCCGAACCGGAGAGTGACGCGCGCACCGAAAACGAGACCGACGCCGACGACGCGACCGGTGACGAGTAGCCGCCCGCACCGCTTCCGTTTCCGGAGCCGCGTCTCCCCGCGAGGTCCGTCCCTCGTCCCGCGTAGTTCCCATCGCGCGGGAACTGGCGAAGAGGGTGATACTGTCCCCGCCTAACTCCCAGTTGATGTACGACACAATCCTCGTGCCGATAGACGGGAGCGACTCGATGCAGCCGGTCGTCGAAGACGCCGCGGAACTCGCCGCAGAGCGCGACGCCGCCGTCTCCCTGCTCTACGTCGTCGACGAACGCGCCTTCCTGACGCTCGCCGACGAGCGCGTCGACGAGGTGTACGAGGAACTCAGGTCGCAGGGCGAAGCCGCGCTCGCCGAGGCCGCCGAGACGATGGCCGAGTACGGCGTCGACGCCGCCACGGAACTCCGCCGCGGCGACCCGGCCGAGGAGATTCTCGCGTTCGCCGAGGAGATAGACGCGGCGCTCATCTCGATGGGCACCCACGCGCGCTTCGAGGACAACATCCTCGGAAGCGTCTCGCGGTCGGTCGTCGTCCAGTCGAAGATTCCCGTGCTCGCCACCCCCATCGAGCGGCGGTAATCCGCCCGCGCCGGGCGAGCGAGTGCGTCGCAACCGTAAAGCGGGTTCCGTGGTCCCGTGTCTCGCGTCTGTCCCCGATTCTCGCCGGGGTCGGTCAATCCCCGATTCTCGTCGCGTTTCCGGCCCGGCCCCCTCGATTCAGAGTCGCAGGAGCAACAGGAGGACGCCGAAGAACGTCGAGGCGGCGCTGATGAGAAGCAGGCCGCCGCTGAGGACGAGCGTGCCGCCGTCGAGCGTCGGGGTCGTCCCGCTGGCGGCGACGTTCATCACCGACATGCCCGCCGAGAGGTCGGCGACGGGGGCGAGGACGGCGATACAGAACGTTACGAGGCCGGCGACGACGAGGGCGTAGGGCGTGAACGGGGGACTCCGCCGAGTCGGATGGCGGCGGACCGGGTAGCTGCGAGACATACCTCTCGTACGTCGCCATCCTAATTTGGTACGTGTCGGCTACTCGCAGGAGACGAGCGTTAGACCCGCCCTACCGCCGTGATACCGCGATTCTCGACGTGGCGCGGGCACCGTCGGCTCGCACCCGACGGTCGGGCGGTTTTCGGCCTAAGTCGAGCCTAACCTCGGGCGGATGCACCGCGAAGCCGTGGTCTGGTCCGGAACCGGCTCTTCTGTCCCCGGGCGACGAGGAAAACAGAGAACAGACCCCGACAGACGCACATCGGCGGTCGGCGTGAGGGCGGCGGCGAGTGCGTCGGTCCGGTCTCCGAACGCCGAGTCTTACTCCTCGTCCGACTCGAAATCGAGCGCGACCGAGTTGATACAGAAGCGCTTGCCGGTCGGCTCCGGGCCGTCGTCGAAGACGTGGCCGAGGTGGCCGCCGCAGGTCGAACAGACGACCTCGGTGCGGTCCATCCCGTGGCTCAGGTCGCGTCGAAGCTCGATGTTCGAGTCCTCGGCGGCGTAAAAGCTCGGCCACCCGCAGTTCGAGTCGTACTTCGTCTCCGAGTCGAACAGCTCGGTCCCACAGCCGGCACAGCGGTAGACGCCGTCGTCGCTCCGGTCGACGTGCTCGCCGGAGAACCGCGGCTCGGTCCCCTGCTCGCGGAGGACGCGGTAGGCGTCCTCCGAGAGTCGCTCGCGCCACTCTGACTCCGAGAGGCTGAATTCGCTATCGCTCATACGTCGAAAGAGGGTTCGAACGCCCAAAGGCTCGTCGGCTACCCGGGTCGGAGGTCGGTCGGCTACCCGCGTCGGAGGAACTCCGGCAGCCGAATCCGAGAGAAGTCGTCGCCGCCGCCGTCGAGGACGGACGCTCGGCCGACGGCTTTGGGAATGCCCTGTTTGTCCGTCGGCTTCTGCATCGTCACGTCGGCGCGCCCCGCCGTGGAGGGCGATGTCTCCTCGTCGACGAGCGCCTCCCAGACGTCCTGTTTCGAGTCGTACTCCGACTCGTTGCGGGCGACCCGCTGTTTCCCCTCCTCGAAGGCGAGTTGGAGGACGCTCCGGCCGTAGGCCGTGCCGGCCTGCCGGCGGATGCGCTCGAACTCGCCGCGGTTCGGGTGACCGAGCGCGCTGGAGACGCCGAGGGCGTACATCCGGCGGATGGCCTCCTCGTCCGAAATCGTCCGCCAGTCCGTTCCGAAGACCCGTTCGTACATTGTTGTGGTTACCTCAGAGGTCGACCTTCGACCGGGGGTCGACGACCAGTCCGTTGTCGGTGAAGTCGAGCGACCGGATGTCGCAGTCGATGTTCGTCCCGCGCATCTTGATGACCTGAATGCCGCGCGTCATCCCCGTCGCCTCCAGATAGTTGTGGAAGAACACCACGCCGTGAGCGAGGAAGTGCTCGTCGGAGTACGACGAGGGGTCGGTCATCTCGGAGATGAGAAGCGTCGTGGCGTCGCCCTGCTTGAGCGCCGTCAGAAACCGCGTCATCTCCTCGGAGCCGTTGGCGAAAAACAGCCGCAGCAACATCGTCGAGTCGATGACGAGGCGGTCGACCTGCCGGGAGTTGACGAACGCGACGATTTTGTCGGTGAGGCTCTGGACGCTCGACGACCCCCCGGTCTGGGAGAACTGGTTGAGGATGTGTTTCCCCTTCGGGCTCACGAGGTTGATGAAGCGAAAGCCCTCGGAACTGGCGAGCGTCTCGAAGCCGAAGTCGAAACTCGACATGTCGTTTATCAGCTCGTCTTCGGTCTCGTGCATGGTGATGTACATGCACTTCTCGCCGTTACGAAGCCCCTCGGCCATGAACTGCGCCGTGAACGTCGTCTTCCCGCTCCCCGGCGGTCCGCTCAGTACGTACAGTCGGCGCGGGAGGAAGCCACCCTGGATGAGCTCGTCGAACCCGCTTACCCCACTCGGAATCCGCATGGTCGGACACTCGCCCGTCTTATTATAATCGTTCCGGGACTAGTATCGAAATTGAGACTTCGAGACGGAGCCGGCGGACGACTCGTCACTCGGGGAACAGTTCGACTTCAGATTCGATACTGTCGATGGCCGCCACGTCGGCCGCGTCGAGTTCCAGCGAGACGGCGTCGAGGTTCGCCCGGAGGTGGCGCTCGCTGGACGCTTTCGGGATGGGACACAGCCCCTTTTCGGCCAGCCACGCGAGGCTCACCGCCTCGGGCGTCGCGTCGTGTTTCTCCGCGACCGCGACGACCTCGTCCACGTCGCGGACGCGGCCCCCCGAAAGCGGCGAGTACGCGACCACGTCGTAACCGTGTTCCTCGGCGTGGTCGAGGAGTTCGGGGCGCTGAAACAGCGGGTGGTACTCCGTCTGGTGGGCGACGAGCGGCGCGTCGAGCAGGTCGAGCGCCTCGTCCAACTCGGCGACGGTGAAGTTGCTCACGCCGACGCCGCGGACGAGGCCGTCGTCGACGAGTTCGTCGAAGGCCGCAAGCGTCGCCTCGGGGTCGTAGGTGTCGATGGGGCGGTGAACGTACAGGAGGTCGACGTCGTCGACGCCGAGCCGGTCGAGGCTCTCGCAGGTCGTCCGGCGAACGTCGGCGGGCGCGAGGCTGTCCGCCCAGACCTTGGTGGCGAGCGTCACGTCCTCGCGGGGCACGTCGGCGGCCGCGAGCGCGTCGCCGACGACCGCCTCGTTGCCGTAAATCTGTGCGGTGTCGACGTGGCGATAACCAAGCTCCAGCGCCGTCGTCACGGCGGCGGCCTCGTCGGGCGTGTCGAGGCCCATCGTCCCGAGACCGATGCGGGGGAGCGACCGGGTCATCGAGACGACTCACCGCCCTCGCGGCCGCCGTCGGCCGCGGGACCAGACGCGGCGGACGCGTCGCCGACGACGGGTACGCCGTCGAGTTCGAGCAGGTCGTCGAGGCCGGCGATTTCGTGGGTCGGGTCGGGCGTCGGCGTGTGGTCGGCGCGGTGGCCCCGGCGGATGAACGCGGAGTCGACGCCCGCGGCCTCCGCGGCGGCGATGTCGCTGTCGCTGTCGCCGACGAACAGCGGCGAGTCGACGCCGAGGTCGGCCATGGCGCGTTCGAGGTAGTAGGGTTCGGGCTTCTTGCGGTGGAGGCTCGTCATCGAGGGCTCGCGGCCGTAGGCGGTGCCGAACAGGTCCGCGGCGTCGAGGTGGTCGACGACGAAGTCGATGGTGGCCTGCTGGTTGCTGGAGACGATGCCCATCGGCGCGTCGATGCGGCGGAGCGCGTCGAAGTCGTCGTAGGGGACTTTCCGGCCGTCGGCGATGGCCCGCCGTTGGGCGGCCGACTGGCGTTCGTCGCGGACGCGGAACAGCGTCTCGGGGTCGAGGTCGTAGGGCTCGGCGGCGGCGCGCACGTCCTCGGGAGAGACGTGGATGACCACCTGCTCGACGTGGTCCGGGTCGGGGTCGGAGACGCCGAGTTCGGCGAAGGCGTCCCACGTCGCGTCGCGGAGGGGCGAGAGTTCGACGAGCGTGGTCAACACGCCGTCGTGGTCGAAGATGACCGAGTCGTACATACCCGGACTCCGGCGGCGCGACGTGAATCGTTTTCGCCTCCGGCCGCGGCCGCGAGCGCGAACACGGTCCCCAATCCCGCCGCGTTGCGAGTCTTTTAGCGCCTCGAAGCCTCACGTCTGACCAATGCTGGCTGGACTCACACGCGGGGTGGCGAGATGACTCGCGACGTGTGCATCGTCGGAGCCGGGGCCGCTGGGGCTGGCGCGGCCTACGCGCTCCGCGACGCGAACGCGAACGTCACGATTCTCGAGAAGAGCCGCGGGGTGTGCGGTCGCGCCGCGACGCGCCGCCGACAGGGCTGTCGGTACGACCACGGCGCGAACTACGTGAAAGACTACGACCGCCGAACGGCGCAGCTCGTCCGCGGACTGGGCGCGGACGGGTTGGTCAACATCGACGAGCCGGTCTGGACGTTCGACGGCGACGGCGTCATCTCGGAGGGCGACCACCGGGACCAACACAAGTGGACGTGGACCGAGGGCATCACCCAACTGGCGAAGCGCCTGCTCGCGGAGACGGAGGCGACCGTCGAGCGCGAGACGCGCGTCGCCGCCATCGACCACAACCCCGACAGCGGCTACTGGTCCGTCGTCGACGAGTCGGGGACGCGCCACGGCCCGTTCGACTCGGTGCTGCTGACGCCGCCGGCCCCGCAGACGGCCGCGATTCTGACCGAGATGGGCTGGGGCGACCAGTGCATGGTCGCGCTCCGCGAGGCCATCGGGAGCGTCGAGTACCGGACGGTTCGAACCGTCGTCCTCCACTACCCCTTCGAGCGCGAGGAGCCGTGGTACGCCCTCGTCAACCCCGACAAGACCCATCCCGTCGGCTGGGTCGCCCGCGAGGAGTGCAAGGAGGGCCACGTCCCCGACGGCGAGAGCCTGCTCGTCGTCCAACCGAGCCCCGAGTGGTCCGAGGCGCACTACGACGACCCCCTCGACGACGCGGCCGACGAGGTCGCCGGGATGGTCGCCGAACTCCTCGACGACGAGCGCCTGCGCGACCCCGACTGGGTGGACGACCAGGGCTGGCGGTACGCCCTCCCCGACGGCGTCGCCGACCGCGAGATACTCCGCCGCGGGGAGCCCCACGGTCTCTACTTCGCCGGCGACTGGACGGTCGGCGAGGGCCGGGTCCACGCCGCCCTCTGGAGCGGCGTCGACGCGGGCGAGCGAATCGCCGAGCAGTAGTCGAAAAGAGCCGGCTGCGACGACCTCGCCGACGACGTCAGAGGTCGACGCGACGACCCCGACGCGGCCTCAGATGTCGACGTCTTCGCCGTACACCGACTCGCCGCGCTGGAGCCGCGCGGCGATGCCGAACGTCTGTTCTCGCTCCCGGCGCGTCGGCGAGTGCGCCGCGAGGTAGCGCGCGACGCCGACGAGGAGCGTCCGCGCCTCCTCGGGCGGCCGCGTCGCCGCCTGCCTGAACCCGGCTTCGAGCGCCTGGTAGGTGTGGAAGCCGGCGTCCTCGCGGAGCAGCGCGCCCCCGAGTTCGCGGCGGAGCCTCGCCGGGTCGCCGCCGCCGTCGAGGAACCCCGCGGTCGCCCGTCCGGCGTCGTTCACCCGCCCCTCGGCGTCGAAGGCCGCGGACAGCGTTTCGAGTGCTTCCGCCGGGTCGGCGTCGGGCGTCGGGTCGGGAAGCGGGGCCGGGGGCGTGTTCAGGAACCGGTCGAGGTAGACGTTGACGGCGGCGTCGAACGCGCCGCGGTAGAGTTCTCTCGCGCCCGTCCGCTCGGCGAGCCGGTGGACCGCGTTGGCGTAGGTGAACGTGTGGTGGACCGTGTTCCAGTCGCCGAACTCGTTGGTGGTCGAGAAGCGCGCGACCCGCGTGCCGGCGGCGAAGGCGACGACATCGGCGAGTTGGGCGGGCGTCGCGCCGCTCTGAATCGCCTCGGTCAGCGCGTCGACGACGGCGTGCGGGTCGTCGCCGAGGAGGGTGTCGAGCAGGCCGTCCGGTCGGGACCACGTCTCGCCCGCGCCGGCGTCGGCGTGGTCGTCGAGGTCGTCGAACACGTCGTCGAGCGTTCCCGCGAGGTCGATTGGGCGACGCCACTCGGCGGACTCCTCGGCCCGGTCGGCGCGGGCGAGTCCGCGAACGAGGCTCGGGAGGACCTCGTCGGCGCGGTCCCAGCCGACGTGGTCGAGCGCCTCGCAGGCCTTGTTGACGAAGTCGAGGACGTGCCCCGTGTCGAGGTATCGGTGGTCGGTGGCCGCGGCGGCGACCATGCCGGCGAGTTCGGCGTCGTCGCGGCCGGCCGCGATTGCGGTCCGGAGGACGCGCTCCGCCCCGTCGGGGTCGCGGACCTCGACGTTCTCGCGGAACCACGACCGCAGGCGGTCGAAGTCGGTGTCGGTCGCGCCGAGGGCGTCCTGTTCGAACTGCGGCGGTTCGCCGGAGGCGTCGCCCGCGACGTGGACGAGTCCCTGATAGAGCGCGCGCTTTCGGTCGTCGGGGTCGAGGTCGGGGAGGACGTTCGCCATCGCGGTCAGGATAGTGAGACCCGACCCCCAGCCGTCGCGCCGGTAGCGACAGCCGAACCGGACGCCGGTCGAAAGCGGCTCCGTCGGCTCGACGTCGGCGTCGAGGAGGCCGATGACGGACTTCGCGACGACCAGTCGGAGGTTCTGTTCGAGGCCGTCTTCCAGTCGGTTCGACCAGCGGACCGCCGGCGGTTCGTCCGGGTCGGGGTTCGGGTCGACGTAAACCGTCCCGTCGCGCACCTCCACGGGGTAGGTCCGCACGTCGTCGGCCCACGGGTCGAAGGTGTCGCCGCAGGAGAGTTCGAACCGGGCGTGGTGCCAGTGACAGGTCAGCACGCCCTCGTCCACGGAGCCGCGAGCGAGCGGGAAACCCATGTGCGGGCAAGCATTGTCGACGGCTCTGACGGACCCCTCGTGGTCGAAGAGGGCGATAGAGCGTCCGTCCAGCGCGACCAGTTCGCGGCCGGACTCGCGGAGGTCCGCGAGGTCGACGGCGGGGCGAAAGCGGTCTTCGGATGCCATGTGCACACGTTCGACACGATAATTCCTAAAGATTCGCTGAAGCGAATTTACGTCGGCGACGTGATGTGTTCCCGGAAACTCCGCATCCGAGGCCCCCTCACCGCCGATTTCGAGTGAATTCGGGATTCACCGACCGATGAACCGCCGTGCCGCGAGCTAGCACGATTCGGGCGTGTCTTTTTCGTCGCCGAGGCCTAACGAGGAGTCGTGTCCGCGCTGACCGTCCGCATCGACCCCCACGTGCACTCGGAAGGCTCGTACGACGCGCACGACCCGGTGGAGCTCATCTTGGAGCAGGCCGCCGAAATCGGGTTGGACGCCGT
Organism: Haloferax gibbonsii; assembly: GCF_001190965.1. Lineage (NCBI taxonomy): Archaea > Methanobacteriati > Methanobacteriota > Halobacteria > Halobacteriales > Haloferacaceae > Haloferax > Haloferax gibbonsii. The sequence continues at coordinate 2,191,497 of NZ_CP011947.1, read as the reverse complement.
CGTCGTCACCGACCACGACGTCATCGACGAGTCGCTCCGAGCGGCGCAACTCGCGCCGATGTACGGCCTCGTCGGCATCCCCGGCGTGGAAGTCTCGACGGCCGACGGCCACCTCCTCGCGCTCGGCGTGGAGGAGCTTCCGCCGCGGCGTCGCCCGTTGGACGAGACGGCCCGCTGGGTGCGCGAGCGCGGCGGCGTCGCCATCGTCCCGCACCCCTTCCAGCGGAGCCGACACGGCATCGGTCGCCGTCGGCTCGGCCGGTATCACGACGCCGCGGGCGGCGACGCCTTCGACGCCATCGAGACGTACAACTCGTGGCTCTTCACGGGCTACAAGAACCGCCGCGCCCGCCGGTTCGCCGCGAAGCGCCAGTACCCCGGCGTCGCCGGGAGCGACGCCCACAAGGTCGGGTACGTCGGCCGCGCCTACACGGAAATCGACATCCCCGACGTGTCGCGGGCTTCCCTCAGCGGCGACGACATCTTAGACGCCATCCGAAGCGGCTCGACCGAGGTGCAGGGCCGGCGGACGCCGATTCCGACGAGCACGCAACACTACGCCGGCGCGGCCGGACGGAAGTCCGCGTACTACGCCAAACGCGGGGCGCTCGGGAGCGCACTCCTCGCCAAGAAGGGCGCGTTCAAGTCCGGCTACTACGCGAAACTCGGCGCGCTCAAGAGCGGGTCGCTGGCGAAGACCGGCGTCGCGCAGGCCGCGCGGATGCTCTACCGGCTGTCGCCGCTCTCGCGGTAGCGGGCAGTACCGCGGACGACGGCGCGGACGTCGAAAAGCGAGTTTTGTTCTGTCCTCAGTCGTCGGAGCCCACGAGCTCCTCGTACTGCGCGCCGGTCTGTTTCAGCTTCGCCGTCGAGTAGAGTCGCTCGTGGTCGAACGGCAGGTGGTCGTCGGCCAGTTCGTCTATCTTTTCGTCGACGGCGTCGGCGTCCCGGCCGTGAATCATGGTAAAGAGATTGTACTCCCAGCCCTGTTCGGGGCGGCGCGGGCGGTGGTAACAGAGCGTGACGTACGGGAGGCTCCCGACGGCCTCGCCGCGGGCGTCGAGTTCGTCGTCGGGGACGTTCCAGACGACCATGCAGTTGTTCCGAAAGCCCGTGACGATGTGGTTGACGACGCAGCCGATGCGCTTGATACAGCCGTCGGCGAGCAGGCGCTCGACGGCGACGAGCACGTCGTCGACCTCGGCGTCGAGGGCGTCGGCGACGTCGCGGTAGGGCGTCTTCGACAGCGGGAAGCCGCCCTGAATCTCCACGAGCAGGCGGGCTTCGAGCGACGAGAGGTCGCCGGTCGCGTCCTCGGAGATGCGGGTGGCGCTCACGTCGGTCTCGCCGAGGCTCTCGCGTGCGAAGCGGTCGTCGTTGACGATGGGGAACTCGAGGTCGATGTAGTAGTCGGTGAGCATCGGGAGGTTCAGCACCTCGCAGCCGGTCCGCTCCTCGATTTCGGCGAGGATGCGGTCGCGCGTCTCGCGGGAACCGGCGGTGACGACGAACCACATGTTCCACTCGTGGGCGCGGCGGTAGTTGTGGTTGACTTGGCGGTAGCCGTTGATGAGTTCGGCGACCTCTTCGAAGCGTTCCTCGGGGGCCGAGACGGCCGCGAGCGTCGAACTGCCGATGACGGGCGGATTGAGCACCGGGCCGAATCGCCGGAAGATGCCGTCTTCGCGGAGTCGGCGGACGCGGTCGAGGGCGTCGTCCTCGTCGATGCCTAACTCCGCGGCGACGACGCGGAACGGCCGCTGTTCGACCGGGAAGCCGCTTTGGTATTCGTCGATAAGCGCCGCATCGACCTCGTCGATGCCGTCCCGCCAATCGTCCGACAACGCGCTCATTACCCGGCGTTAGGAGTCGGGAAGCCTATCGCTTTCGGACGGCGTCGTCGCTCCCGGCCGGCGGGACCGAACGGGACGTTTTTTGACCGCTCGCCCGAACACAGGCGCATGGCAGTAGTCGACAGCGAGTTCGGGGAATGGCCGCTGAAGCGTCTGATGACGGAAGTCGTCGGCACAGGCACGAAGTCCGCCGAGGACATGAGCCGCGAGCAGGCGTCCGAGGCGATGCGCCGCATCCTCGCCGGCGAACCGGACCACACGACGCTCGGCGCGTTCTGGCTCGCCAACCGCTGGAAGCACAACAACGCGGAGGAACTCGCCGCCTACGCCGACGTGATGGCCGAACACGTCGAGTACGCCGAACCCGACGCCGACCCGGTCGACTGCGGCGCGAACTACGACGGCAAGGGCAAGACCGCCATCCTCGGCGTCGCCGCCGGCGTCGTCGCCGCCGCGGCCGGCACGCCCGTCGTCGTCCACTCCGGCGACCGCGTCCCGACCCAGAAGCAGGACGCCTACAAGCACGTCCTCGACGAACTCGGCGTCCGCACGGAGCTCGACCCCGACGAGTCCGCCGACATGGTCGACGACACCGGCTTCGGCTTCTACTACCAGCCGCGATTTAACCCCGCCATCCACGCCCTCTGGGAGCGCCGCGACAACATGGGCGTCCGGACGTTCGTCAACACCATCGAGACCATCGCCAACCCCGCGAACGCCTCGGTTCACCTCGGCTCGTTCTACCACCTCGCGTTCGCCAAGAAGATGGTCAACACCTTCGAGGCGAGCGAGCACCACGACCTCGACCGCGTGCTCATGTTCCAGGGCATGGAGGGCTACGACGACATCCGCCCCGGCTACACGAAGGTCGCCGAGTGGACCGCCGGCGACGACGGCGAGGCCACCTTCGACGACTTCGACATCGAGACCGCCGAGTACGGCATGGACTTCGAGTACGACGACCTCGGCGTCGACGAGGACGACGTGGCCGGCGACTCCGCCGAAATCACCGAAGCCGTGCTCGCCGGCGACCGCGAGGACCGCTTCGCCGACGCCGTCGCCCTCAACGCGGCGCTCCGCATCTACGCCCGCGAGGACGCCGAAACCATCGACGAGGGGCTCGACATGGCCCGCGACGCCATCGCCTCCGGCGACGCGGAAGCCGTGCTCGAAGACCTGCGCGAGTTCTGAACTCGCAGTCGCAGCCGACTCGAAGGCGTTCGCTTCAACACGCCGGCCCGACCGGTTCGCCGCCCGCGTACCGAACCGAATCCGGCCCCACGACGTAGACCGATTCTGACGACGTGTCGCCGTGTGACCGGTTCGTGCTGTACCAGTACGGGTGCGAGACGCGAACCGTCCAGCCGTCGAGGCTCCGACCGACGACCGACGCCGATTCGTCGCTGACGGTCGCCGACGTGCCGTACGTCGTGACGCACTCGCTGGACGCCAGCTCGGTCCCGAGGCGCGTTTCTTCCGCCGCAATCGCCCGCCGCCGAGCCTCGCTATCGAGAACGAAGACGGTGCCCGCGGCGACGACGAGGAGAATCGAGAGGAGCGAGAGCGCGGCGCGGCGGTCCATACGAATCCGACCACCGGGCGCCGATAAGTGTCTTCTGTCCTATATGTCGAGGTCGCCGTCGGCCTCGTCGAAGGGGTCGCCATCCTCGGCGTCTCCCTCGTCGGCGTCCAGCGGGAGCGCGATGCCGACGAGCGTCTCGCCGGCCGTGACGGTCGCCTCGCGGGCGATGGAGTAGACGAGACCCGCGCGCTCGGCTTCGACCTCCTGGAGCACCTCGTAGGTGGTCGGGTCGTACACCCAGCCGAGGTGGTCGCCGGGGCGGACCTCGCGGGCGAGTTCGACGTCCTCGCGGGCGACGAACAGCCCCGAGGCGTCGGCTTGCACGCGGCCGAGGTGGTTGCGGTAGGTGCGGCCGTCCCACGGCTCGACCGCGCCCGAGAGGATGCCCATGTCGCGGCAGACGTTGAGGACGCCCTCGACGCCGGCGACGATGGCCGGCTCGACGAGCTGTTTGTTGTGGGCGAGTTCCGGCGTGATAGAGGGGATGCCCGCGTTCGTGGCCGCGACGCGGAGTTTGCCGTCGAAGCTCCGTTCGGTCCACTCGTCGTCGGCCTCGTCGCCCGCGGCCTCCGCGAGGAGGATGTCGACGCCGAACGCCCGCGCGAGGTCGCGAGAGGCCTCGTCGCCTCGGAGGTAGACGGTGTGGGTGAGCATGTCCGGGCTCCCGGTGTGGAGGTCGACGATGGCGTCGGCGTCGCTGATGTACTCCCAGAGCTTCGCGGCCATGCGCTGGTGGAGCGAGCCGTCGGGGTCGCCCGGCCAGACGCGGTTCATGTTGGAGTTGACGGAGTCGAGCACCTCGGGCGTGACGTAGGAGACGCGGTCGAACGTCAGCGGGTCGGCGACGGGGACGGCGACGACGCGACCCGAGAGCTCCGCGCGTTCGAGGCGGCCGTGCAGTCGGCGGAGCACTTCGGTGCCGTTGATTTCGCGCCCGTGCTGGGCGGCCTGCACGTAGAGCGTCGGGCCGTCTGTCCCGTCGGCTGGCTCGTAGGTGTGAACCGTCGTCTGTACCGGGACGCCGGAGGGGAGGCGAGTGAGCGTCACGGTCTCCGCGGTGTGCATATCCGACGCATCGCGGTGGGGTGTCTTGTAGTTAGGGGAGCGAGAAAGGCGGGCGGTGCGGGGCGATGCCGGGCGTCAGTTCCGGTCGTCCGAGGTGTCGATGCCGAACGGCAGATACAGCGGACACGTCCGGCGAAACCCGGTCACGAGCAGGATGACGCCGACGGCCGCGACGAACACGGCCCCGAGCGCCGCGGGCACCGGTCCGAACCCGAGCGAGAACAGCCCCGCGTAGCTTCCGACGCCGCCGGCGACGAGGAGTGCGCCGAGCGCGAGGCGAACAGTTCGGTCGAGCGTGCCGACGTTTCGTACCATACAGTAGTGCTTGTTCTCCGCAATACATTAACCCAGCGCAGATTCCCGACTGGCGGGCAATAGCGAATGACGAGGATTTTTCGGGCGTTTCAGTCGTCTGCTGGCGTTCCACCCGACGGTTCGCTCGCGTTTCGGGAGAAGTAGCTCGCGAGGAGCGGGCCGGTGATGTTGTGCCAGACACTGAACAGCGCCGGCGGGAGGGCGGCGGCGGGTGAGAAGAACGACAGGGCGAGGGCCGCGGCGAGCCCGCTGTTCTGGAGGCCGACCTCGAACGTCGTCGTTCTGACGCGGTCCTCGGACATGCCGGCGAGGCGGCCGGTGCCGTAGCCGGTGCCGAGGCCGATGGCGTTGTGGAGGACGACGGCCCCGATGGCGGCCGCACCCGCGCCGAGGATGGTGTCGACGTTGAGGCCGACGACGGCCGCGACGATGGCGACGATGCTCAGGACCGAGACGAGCGGGAACACGTCGAGGCCGACCTCGGCGACCTCGGGCGCGTTGCGGTCGAGCGCGACGCGGAGCGCGAAGCCGAGGACGACCGGGATGAAGACGATTTGGACGATGTTGAGAAACAGGTCCATGAAGCCGACCTGGAGCTGTTCGCCGGCGAGCGCGACGACCCACGCGGGCATGACGAGCGGCGCGGCCAGCGTGGTGACGGTCGTGATGGCGACCGAGAGCGCCACGTCGCCCTTGCCGAGGTAGGCCATGACGTTCGAGGCGGTGCCGCCGGGGGCCGCGCCGACGAGGATGACGCCGACCGCGAGCTCCGGCGGGAGCGAGAGAACCACCGTGAGCGCGTAGGCGGCGGTCGGCATGATGAGCCACTGGGCGAGCGCGCCGATGGCCACGTCTCGCGGGCGCTCCGCGAGTCGGCGGAAGTCGACGGGCTGCAGGGTCAGCCCCATCCCGAGCATGATGAGCCCGAGAAGCGGCGAAATGTAGGGCGCAATCCACGTGAACAGGTCCGGCTGGACCAACGCGGCGGCCGACGCGAGGAGCACGAGGCCGACGAAGTAGGTGTTGGCGAGTTCCGACAGCCGTTCGAGGGTCGAGCGGGCGTTCATTCCGACCGCCCTCCGTCGAATTGTGATGTCATCTCACACCACTCGGTCGCGGGGGAGAGAAACGTCTGTCGGTGTGACAGTCCGCGGTACCGACCGGAAGACGCGGGCCGGACGGAGTCGTGTCAGCGCCGCGGCCGACCCCGAGGCGGCACGGTTTTCACTCGCCCGCCCGACGGGTCGAGTATGAGCGACAACCCAACGGCCACGCTCCACACGAACAAGGGCGACATCACGGTCGAACTCTTCGAGGACAAGGTCCCGAACACGGTCGAGAACTTCGTCGGCCTCGCGACGGGCGAGAAGACGTGGGTCCACCCCGAGACGGACGAGACGATGGAGGGCGAACCCCTCTACGAGGACATCCTCTTTCACCGCATCATCTCGAACTTCATGATTCAGGGCGGCGACCCGACGGGGACCGGCCGCGGCGGCCCCGGCTACACCTTCGACGACGAGTTCCACTCGGACCTCAGCCACGACGGCCCCGGCGTGCTCTCGATGGCGAACCGCGGCCCCAACACGAACGGCTCGCAGTTCTTCATCACGCTCGACGCCCAGCCCCACCTCGACGGCAAGCACGCCGTCTTCGGAAAGGTCACCGACGGCATGGACGTCGTCGAGGACATCGGCTCGGTCCCGACCGACCGCAACGACAAGCCGGTGTCCGACGTGGTCCTCGAATCGGTCGACGTCGAGCAGTAAGCGCCGCGAACACCGAGACGCGACCGAGCGCGACGGACACGCGACCGAGCGCGACGGACGCTACCCGCTCGCGTTCGCTGGGACGACGGTCCGACCGCCGTTCGAACCGTCGGCGCGGTCGAGCCACGCCGGTCGCGTCACCGTCGTCTCGCCGACCGCGTCGTACGCGAACCAGACCTCGACGCCGAGGCCGTCGCGGGTCTCGTAGGTGACGCGCATCGAGCGGACGAACCCGCCTTCCTCCACGACCGCTTCGACCCGATAGTCACGCGACCGCGGGAAGTCGGTGTCACGGCCCTCGATTCGGTACAGCGGGGTCCCACTCTCGACGGTCGCGTTCGTCACGCTCGTCACGCGTGCCACACTCGTCTCGTCCGCCGAGAGGTACCACTCGAGGTAGCGGGCGGCGCGCGAGGCCTGCCGTCCCGGCCCGTCGCGCACGTCGGGGTCGAGGACGCGAGCGGCGACGCCGTCCGGCTCGGCGGGGCGGCGGGCGTAGCGCGTGGTCCCGTCGGCGTACGCGTCCTCCGAGGCGGTCGGGCGCGGGAACGCCCTGAGTTGTCCGGCGCGCTCGACCTCGGAGACGTAGACGTGCGGGGCCTCGACGTGGACGACCTCCACCTCGCGGCCCGTCTCGTCGCCGGCGATGGACTCGCGGTACCGGAGGGTCCACCGGTACGACCGGTTCGCCGCGGCCCCTCGGTGGGCCGCCGCGAGGAGCGTCGCGTTCTCGACGCCCGCGGTGGTCACGCCGGGGGCGACCGTCCGCGGTTCGGGCGTCGGCGTCGACTCGGGCGTCGTCGCGACCGGCGTCGGGGACGACGGCTGTTGCCCGCCCAGCGCGTCACCAAGCACCGGTACGCCGCCCGAACCGGCGGTCACGACGACCGCCGCGACGAGGAGCGCGGCGAAAAGAAGCGGCGCGACCGGAAGCGACGAAAACGAGGGCGGAAGCACGGACGCGAACGGCCCGGGCCGCGCGACGCCTGCGCCCTCGGTGTACCCTGCACCCCCGCCCCCACCGTCGGCCGGCAGGTCGGCGAGGCGGACGCCGAAGTGGTCGGCGACGAGGTCGTCGCCGCGGCCGCCGGGGAGGCCGTATCGGACGAGTTCGTAGAGGTCGTCGACCGAGAGGACGCGGGCGTCGTCGGGGGCCGCGCGTCGGGTTCGCGCGGGGTCGCCGAGCGCGACGACCACCGTCGCGCCGTCCGGAACCGTCGGCGACAGGCGAAGCCAAGACCGAGAGACGACCGCGATTCGGTCGATTCGGTCGCCGCGGCGGACGACGACGAGACGGTCTTCGACGGCCGTCTCCCACCCGCGGGCGGTCCAGAGGTCGGCGAGAAATCGGCGGCGGTCGCTGGGACTGGCGGCGCGAATCAGGTCGCCGAAGCGCGAGCGACGGGACTGCCGCATCGTCCGATAGTAGGGCTCGATAGCGAAAGAATCACCGGGCGCACACCGAGGTTCGGGTTGGTTTCTACCGCCGCGCGACCGACAGCGCAAAGACCACCGCGCGGCAAGGGCCGACGATGAGCGAGGAGTCCGAGCGTCCGAAGCCGAGCGACTTCGGAACCGACGAGAACGCCCCGCCGGTCGACGAAAAGCCCTACAAGATAATCTTCGAGGCGAACAAGTGCTTCGGGGCCGGCCGGTGCGCGGAGGTCGCCGACAACTGGGAGATGGACCTCGAAACCGGTCTCGCCCGCGCTAAGTCGTACTTCGTCGGTGAGGACGACCTCGACGAGAACATCGAGGCGGCGGAGGTCTGCCCGGCGAAGAAGGGCCGCGGCGTCATCCACGTCATCGACCGCCGCACCGACGAGGAGCTATCGCCCGACCCAGACGGTGACGGGACCCTCTCGGTCGACTGGTAAAGCGAAAGCACTTTTCACCCCCTCGGAGAACGGGAGAGTGCGCGGGGGTGGCTGAGCTAGGCCAAAAGCGGCGGACTTAAGATCCGCTCCCGTAGGGGTTCGCGAGTTCAAATCTCGTCCCCCGCACTTGTACCGAGGAACTACGTGACGAGTGTCAAGTGCGGCCAGAGAGATTTGAACCCGACGAGTCGCAGCACCCGAGCGACAGCGAGGGAGACCGTCTCGGCACGGTTCACAATCTCGTCCCCCGCACTTGTACCGAGGAACTACGTGACGAGTGTCAAGTGCGGCCAGAGAGATTTGAACCCGACGAGTCGCAGCACCCGAGCGACAGCGAGGGAGACCGTCTCGGCACGGTTCACAATCTCGTCCCCCGCACTCGCTTCTGCGAACGATAGTGGGCGGAGCGATGCGTCCGGACGAATTCGAACCCGACGAGTCGCAGCGACCGAGCGGAGCGAGGACGACCGTCTCGGCTCGATTCAACTCTCGTCCAGTCGTCTCCCACACACGCCTCTCAGAACCTGCATCGCGTCCACCACTCTGGTTCCTCAGCTCCCGCCGTCTACTGCTCTCGCCGACCGTCGACGAGACGTCGCGGATTCGGTCGCACGAGTAGCAAAAATCTGCGTCGGTGACGGTCCCGACGGCGCTCTCACGCCGGTAGTTCGACGCCGAGTTGCGAGAACAGCGTCGCCATGCTCGCGGCGTCTTTCACTTCGACGATGGTTCCCTCGTCGATGCGGCGGTAGCTGAACCCGTCGACCTCGACCTGCGAGCCGGTCGGCTCGATGCCGCGGAACGCCCCGAGGTGCGTGCCCCGGAGCGTCCACCAGACCATCACCGCGTCGCCCTCGGCGACCATCGCGTTGATTTCGGTCGTCGCGTCCGGGAACGCGCCGTCCCACTCGCCGTGCAGTTCCTTGATGTCTTCGCGCGCGACGAGCGCCTCGTCGGACCCGCTTCGCGTCGTTGCGATGCGGACGGCGTCGGCGTACAACTCGTCGAGCGCGTCGAGTTCGTCGCGGTTCCACGCCCGGTCGAACTCGGTCCGAATCAGGGCGCGGTTCTCCTCTGTAATCGTTCGTGTCGACATGCGTACCCACCCGGCGTCGCCGCGGCGACCGGTCCGGTCTCGCGTCAACGCCGCCGTGACGTACGACCCGCGGAGCCATAGCGTAGTGCTACCAGATAGCATCCACTGCGTGGTGGATAGCGAGCGGTCGGGCAGGCGGACGGCAGCGACCGGCGACCACGTTATGTCGGTTCCCCGCCAACGTGTAGGAATGGCTTCGACGCGTAGACACCGCTACTCGGATGGACAGGGGTTCGGCGACCCCTACGAAGGGTTCGACCTCGACCCGCCGACGTATCGGGTGAACGGGAGGCTCGTCGACCCCGCGGACGACCACGCCCTCGCCGAGCTGGTGGACGAGGCGGAAATCGACCCCGAGGCGGTCGACGCGGCGGCGCTCGTCGAGGTCGGACTGGCCTACGCCGCCATCGAGGAGTACGAACAGGCAGTCGACAGTTTCAGTCGGGCGGTCGCCTACGCCGACGAGGACTCGCCGACGGCGTGCGAGGCGTGGGTGAACAAGGGCGTCGCCCACGCGCAACTCGGCGAGTACGACGAGGCAATCGGCGCGTACCGCGAGGCGCTCCGCATCGACGACGACGGCGAACACGCCGCGGCCGCGGAGACGAACCTCGCGTACGCGCTGTGGGAACTCGGCGATTCGTCGGGGCCGCTCGACCGCGCCGAGCGCGCCGTCGAACTTGACCCGCGACTCCCGCAGGCGTGGTACAACCGCGGCTTCTTCCTCGCCGAGCGCGGCCTCCACGAGGAAGCCGTCCGCTGTTTCGACACCGCCATCTCACTCGGACTGCGCGATAGCTCGGTCCGGGGCGAGCGCGACCGGTCCCTGGCGTTCCTCGAAGCGGACCTCGTCGAAGGCGAGACCGAGGCCGAACCCGAAGCGCGGGAGGAATCGGAACCGGACCGGGCCCGTGACGCGGAACCCGGTGCCCGCGAAGCCGCCGACGCGGACGGCTCCGACGACCCGGCCGTCAGTGAGCGAGGCGAGTAGGGCCGCACCCACAAACATTTTGACAGTTCGGCTAATGACATGTAATTAGACCGTGTTACCCGGACTCCTCGTCACGCGATTCGACGCCGCGCTCTTCGGGATGGCCGTCTTCATCCTCGTCGGGGCCGTCGTCGGCGTCGTGTCCGCCCTGCCGACGCCGCTCGCCGCGGGCGGTGGCGCAACCGGAGCCGCCGCCCTCGCGTTCGGCGTCACCGTGAGCGAACTGTAGCCGATTCTCGGAACTCGTAATTCCGTGAGAGTCGAGGACTCCGCTTTCCCCGCCAATATCATTCCTGATATCTAGCGGGACAACGCTTTACGTCGCTCTCTTGCTACCAAGTGGCATGAAGCTCGCCACGCTGGTTCCGGCGGTGCTCAGGCGGAGCTACCTCCGGAAGTTTCTGTTCGTTATTCTCCTCGTGGCCGCGGTGATGGGCGGCTTCGGCCTGTACGTCTCGGACGCGGTCGGAACCGAGGTCAGAGCCGACACCCACAGCGACCTCGAGATGGTCGCCACGTTGGAGGCCGAGGGGCTGTCGAGTTGGATGGACGGCTACGCCCGGACCACCCGGATGCTCTCGGAGTACGAGACCGTCCAGACGGGCGACCCCGACACCATTGACGAGACGCTCGAACGCGAGAAGGACACGCTCCCCGACGAGGTGATGGCCATCCACTACGTGAAGCCGTCGAACCGCGACATCGTCCGCAGCACCAACGGCGTAATAGAGGCCAAGGAGGTGTCGGACCTCGGCCTGTCGTGGACGACCGGGTCGCTGACGATGTACGACCCCGACGCGGTCGCCGTCTCCGAGGTCTACCGCTACGCCGGGAGCGAGCGCCTCGCCTTCCTCAGTCCCGTGGAGGGTCGAGACGGAGCGGTGATGGTCGTCGTCGACGCGACGAAACACGCCGAACTGCTGAGCGAACCGGTCGAGGGGTCGCAGACTCGCGTGGTGACTGAAGGTGGTGTCATCGCCTTCGACAAGTACGGCAAGAACGTCCTCACGACGTACCGTGCGGGCGCGGCGACGCCGGCGCTCGACGCCGCACTCGGCGGCGAGACCGGCGTCATCGAGCGCGAGGGCGACGGCGACGCGGGCGACGAAGTCGTCGCCTACGCGCCCGTCTCGGGAACGAACTGGGCGGTTCTCGTGGAAGCGCCGCAGCGCAACGCCTACGCGGTCGCGCAGGTCGTCGAGCGCGACGTCGCCGTCCTCATCGGCGTGGGCCTCGCCGGCCTCGCGCTGGTCGGCGTCGTCATCGGTCGCAACACGGTGCTGTCGCTCCGGCGACTGCGAACCAAGGCGGCGGCGCTCGCCGGCGGCGACCTCGACGTTGACCTCGAAACCCGCAGAGTCGACGAGTTCGGGGCGCTGACGAACGCGTTCGCCGAGATGCGCGACGGTCTGCGCGAGCGCATCGAAGCCGCCGAAGACGCCCGACGCGACCTCGCCAGCGCCGCCGACGACTACCGCGAGACGATGGACGCCGCGGCGACGGGCGACCTGACGGTTCGCACGTCGGTCGAACCGGACGACGAGGCGATGGCGGCCGTCGGCGACGGCATCGACGCGATGCTCGCCGACCTCGAATCGACCATCGGACAGGTCGCGTCGTTCGCGGCGACGGTCGACGCGGCGGGCGAGCGCGTCACCGCCGGCACCGAGGAGGTCAGCGCCGCCTCCGAACGAGTCGAGCTGGCGACCGCCGACATCTCCGAGGGCGCGGCCGAGCAGGCGTCGCTCCTCACGGAGGTCTCCTCGGAGATGCAGGACCTCTCGGCGACGGTCGAGGAGGTCGCCGCCTCCGCCGACGAACTCGCGGACCTCGCGGGTGACGCCGCGGACCGCGGCGAGGCGGGCCGGGACGCGAGCGCCGCCGTCCACGACGAGATGGCGAACATCGACGCACGCGTCGCGGCCGCGGCCGAGGGCGTCGAAGCCCTCCGCGACGAGGTGGCCGACATCGGCGAGGTGGTCGACCTCATCGAGGACATCGCCGACCAGACGAACCTGCTCGCGCTCAACGCCTCCATCGAGGCCGCCCGCGCCGGCGAGGCGGGCGCGGGCTTCGCCGTCGTCGCGGACAGCGTGAAGGCGCTCGCCGGCGAGACCGCCGACGCGACGACCGAAATCGCGTCGTCAATCGAGTCCGTCGAGGAGACCGCCGACGAGACGGTCGATGCGGTCACGGCCGCCCGAGAGCGCGTCTCGCGGGGCTCCGAGACGGTCGAAGCCGGCGTCACCGCCATCGACGAGGCGGTCGACCGACTGGAGGAAGTCGACCACGGCGTCGCCGCCATCGACGAGGCGACCGCCTCGCAGGCGTCGGCCGCGCAGTCGGTCGCGCGCCTCGCGGACGAGGCGGCCGAAATCGCCGACGAGACGCGGACCGAGGCGGCCGACGTGGCCGGCGCGGCCCACGAACAGAACGACGCGATGGTCACCGTCGCCGGGAAGATGCAGGAGCTTTCGTCGACGACCGACGAACTGCGGGCGCTCGCGGACCGGTTCGAAGTACGCGAAAAAGCGGAGCGAGACGGCGACGTCGACGACGTAGAATCCGGAGTCGAGGGCGATGCGACCGCGGCGGCGGACGAGACGGGGTCCGAGCCGATTTCGGCACCGACGACGACCGACCGCGCGACCGACGGCTCGGGCGGAGCCGAGTCGAGCGGAGACGGAACCGAGTCGAGAGAACTCGAATCTACCCGCGACGGACCGGACGAGAACTGACGCGGCCGCGTCGCTGGCGGGTCTTTACTGGGACGGATATCACTCGCTTCGGTTGTTCGATTCGAGCGCGCGAACGCGAGCCGTCGGCTCTTCGATGTGAGTTTCGTGAGAAAGGGATAGGCAGCCGCACGGGAGCGGCCCGCGCGGCAAATGCCGCCCTAGATTGGTCCCCGCTGACGCTTCGGCCCTCCAAAGCGAAGCGTCACCTGAATGGAGTGCGGCGAGATACTTAAACGTGCCGCCATTCGCCCAAATCCGGCGCTGGCGGGCGATTCGAGGGCGCTCGCGACGCAACGGGCTTTTCTCCCGTCGGGACCTTCGTCCGGGCATGAGCGAAGACGACATCCCCGGTCGGGTCCGCCGCGCGTTCGGCGACCACGGGTCGTTCGAGCGGGTCGACGACCGCACCTTCGAGTCCGTGACGACGCCGTTCGACGGCACCGTCAGCGTCGCGGCGCAGGAGAGCGGCCACGTCGAGTTCGGCGTGGAGGTCCGCGTCCCGATGCTCTCGGCGGTCGCCGACGACGTGGCACCCGTCGTCGAAGACGGCTGGTACGACACCTTCGAACTCCGCCTCGAAGACGTGAACGGCGTCGTCGCCGGCGACCACGACCTCGACCCCGACGTGACGCGGGCGGGCGACGAGGCGGTCGTCCGGGCGAGTTTCGCCGACGTCAACGAGCGCCGCGGCGTCGACGACGCCGGCGCGGTCATCGACTACGTCGAGGGCACGTTCGTCGAGGGCATCATCCCCGGCTACGACTACGGGGAACCGGTGACGAGCCTCATCCAGAACGCGCGAGACGCCGCCGGCGCGGGCTTCTGAGGAACGAGTCGTTCGAGGGCGCGCGGAGTACGCGCCGACTCAGTCCATCGCGATGTACGTCTGGGTGTCCTCGATGCCCGGAACCGACTGGATGCCGCCGGCGATGTCCTTCACGTCGGCGGGGGTGTCCACCTCGACTTTCACGATGAAGTCCACGTCGCCGGCGACGATGTGGGCGCTGACGATGCCGTCCGAGACGGCCAACAGCTCCTGTTTCAGCTGGTCGATACCGTCGGAGACGGGCGCGGCCTTGACCATGATGTACGCGTAGACCATCGTCACGCACCTCCCGCCGCGGTGACGACCTCGTCGCCGACGAGCAGTTGTCGCACGTCGTTGAGCACGTCGAAGTCCGCGAGGACGGCCACGCGGTCACCCGTCTCCAGCGAGTCGTCGGAAAGCGGGATGCCCATCGGGCCGTCTTTCTTCCCGAACGCGAGGACGCGGGCGTTCGCCGGAAGCGCAACCTCCTCGATACTGTAGCCGTTCATCGGCGACTCCTCCGTCACCGTCACGAGGATGACCTGCAGGTGTTGGGCGATGTCCGCGATGGCGCGGATGGACCCGCCGAGGAGCGCGTTCTTCGCGCCGATAGCGCCGAGGCGCTCGGGGTAGACGATTTCGTCCACTTCCTTCGCGTACTTCTGGTACACCTCCTCGCGGTAGTCCTCGTCGACCCGGAGCACCGTCCGACAGCCGAAGTGCTTGCCGATCATGCACGCCGCGAAGTTCACGTTGAGGTCGGCGGTGAGCGCGCCGAGGGCGTCGGCCGCCTCGATACCGGCGTCGACGAGCACCTCCTCGCGGGAGCCGTCGCCTTCGACCACCTCGAAGTCCGCTTCGCGGGCCCGCTTGACCCGGTCGCGGTCCAACTCCACCAGGACGATGTCGTGACCCTCCTCGCGGAGGACGCGAGCGGTGCGCAGCCCAACCCGTCCAGCACCAATGATAACGAACCGCATGATAAGACGGTATGTCGGCGGAGGCAAATAACCTTCCCCCGATTCGACCGAAGGGGCCGCGCTCGGTCGAAGCAAGGCTTTTGACGACCGTGGTAGAATATCTCACGCATGGTTCACGCGTTCATCATGGTGAAGACCGGAGCCGGCGAGTCGGAACAGCTTCTCGGTCCCATCCGCGACTTCGAGACGGTGACGGAGGCGCACATCGTCGCGGGCGCGTACGACATCATCGCCGAGGTCGACACCGACGCGGTCTACGAGGTGCTGAAGACGGCGTCGAGCCGCGTCCAGAGCTTAGAGGGCGTCGCCGACACGAAGACGTACATCTCGCTGGACGACTGAGGGACCGCGCGCTCAGCGCTCGATGTCGAACGGTCCGTTGCGCTCGACGAACGCGACGTGTTCCTCGCGCTGGCGGGCGAGCTCCGGCGGCAGTTCCTCGTAGACGTTGTCGAACAGCTCGTCGGTCCCCGGTTCGGGCGTCGCCTCGGCGCGCTCGACGGCCCCGCGCAGTTCCTCGTCGGCGTCGTCGCGCATGGCGTCGAGCGCCGCGTCGTCGACGAGGCCCTGCTCGCGGCAGAACGACTCGAAGCGGTCGAGGGGGTCGCGCGTCCGCCACTCGGGGAGTTCCGGGTCGTCGTCGCGGTAGCGCGAGGGGTCGTCGGCGGTCGTGTGCGGCCCCTGTCGGTAGGTGAGGCTCTCGATGAGCACCGGCTCGCCGGCGCGGGCCTTCTCGAAGCCGCGCTCGACGGCCTCCCTGACCGCGAGGGGGTCGTTGCCGTCGACCTGCATGCCGTCCATCCCGTAGGCGTCGGCCTTCGCCGCGATGGACTCGCTCGCTGTCTGGCGCTCGCGGGGGAGCGAAATCGCCCAGCCGTTGTTCTCGCAGAAGAAGACGACCGGCGCGTCGAAGACGCCGGCGAAGTTCAGCCCCTCGTGGAAGTCGCCCTCGGAGGTCGCGCCGTCGCCGAAGCAGACCAGCGCCCCGTAGTCGTCGCCGCGGTAGTTCGCGGCCATGCCGACGCCGGCGGCGTGGGGAATCTGGCTCCCGATGGGGACCGCCTGCGGGAACACCGGCACGTCGTGGTCCGAGTCGTACTCGGCGTGACCGCGCCGAAAGAGGAGGATGTCGCTCGGCGGCACGCCGCGGGCGAGTTGGAGGGCGTTCGACCGATAGGTGGGCAGCAACACGTCGTCGTCGCGCATGGCGTGGGCGGCCCCGATTTGGGAGGCTTCCTGTCCGCGGAACGGCGGGTAGCCGCTCATCCATCCGCGTCGCTGGAGGGCGAGTGCACGCTCGTCGAACCGTCGCGCTCGAATCATGTCGCGGAGGGCGGCGCGGGCGTCGTCTGCGGTGAAACCCGTGTCGTCCAGCCCGCGCTCTGCGATGAGTCGGTGCATGGCGGTGAGTCACGGTCCTTCGTGATAAACATCACCCGTCCGCGGGGCGGCCGAGGCGGGCGGTTCGACCGACGGCGGCGCGGGACGAGCGGGTCACCGAGAGCGACAGGCCAAAGACCACCGCCTCCGTAGGTCGGCTATGGTCTCGGTGGTCAACCTCGTGCTCATGGGCGCGGTCATCGCCCTCCACACGCTCATCGCGGCGGTCATGACCCGCTTTTTCCGCCTTCGACTGAAGACGCAGTGGGGCTACATCCTGTACGCCGTGTTTCTCATCCCGCTCGTGCTGTTCGTCTCGACGCTGGTGTTCTCCGGCGTGTTCGGCATCGGCGTTGACCTCGGCAGCCCCACGGCCGCGCTCGGCGTGATGATAGGGATGCCGCTCGCGCTCGGATTCACCATCGACACGCTCTACGTCCCGCCGCCGGAGGAGTACGAGAACCTCCCGAACTCGCGGTGAGGCGTGAGTCGGTCGGTGACTAGTTCTCCGCGAGAATCTCTTCGAGCGCCGCCTCGACGGCGTCGAGCACGTCCTCGGGCGACTGCGTCGCGTCGACGCGGACGAACCGCTCCGGTTCGGCCTCGATGAGGCGCTCGTAGTTGGCGCGCACGTCCGCGAGGTACGCCGCCTGTTCGAACTTGTTCGTCGCGCCGCTGCGCGCGGCGGCCGTCTCGGGGTCCACGTCGAGGTAGATGGTCTTGTCCGGCGGCCGAGTGAACGCCGTGTGGATGCCCCTGATGTACTCCATCGGGCGTCTGAGGTCGCTGTCGCGGAGCGAGGCGGCCTGATAGGCGTACCGCGAGTCGGAGTAACGGTCGGAGATGACGAGGTCGCCGTCGGCGAGGGCCGGACGGACGACCCGCGAGAGGTGGTCCGCGTGGTCGGCGGTAAAGAGGAACAGCGTGGCGAGCGGGTCGGCGTCGTCGTCGGCGATAGCGCGGTTGACGGCCTCTCCGTACCACGAGTCCGACGTGGGCTCGCGCGTGAAGACGGCGTCGGGGTACGCGTCGTGGAGCGCCTCCCAGACGGTCGTCTTCCCGCTCCCGTCGAGCCCTTCGAGCGTGACGAGCATACCCTACCAACTCGGCGCTCCGGAAAAAGCGCGCCGAAGCGCGCCGAAGCGAGCCGCCGCAACGATAATGTCAACGCAAACCGATACGTGAGACAGTGACAGCCACCCGAGAGTGGTGGAACGACCTCCTACCGAGAGAGAAACCGTACAGCGTCGTCCGCTTCGACGAGAGCGTCCCCCCGACTGACACGTCGTTCGCGACGAAACAGTCCGAGGTCGACCACCCGAGCGACGCGCCCGACGAGTGTCCCGAGGCGACCGCGGAGATAGTGGTCTACGACCGAATCGGTCGGATGGTAAAGCGCACCGACGGCTCGGTCGCGCCCTCGGTTCTCTTCTGAGCGGGTCCGCGCGGAAACCGTCGCCGCGGGTCGGAGCGTCGAACACGCCCGTTCGGGGAGCGCCGTTCCCATCGGAGCGTTCCCCGGCGAAATCGACCTCTATCCCCCGTTAGCTTTACCCTCATTCCGCCGAATATTACGCCATGAAAGTCCTTGTCGTCGGCGGAAGCGGATTCATCGGGAGCCATCTCTGCCGCGAACTGCAGTCGCGGGGACACAGCGTGACCGCGATGTCGCGGAGTCCGAACAGCGAGGACCTCCCCGACGGCGTCGAGAAGGCGATGGGAGACGTGACGGACTACGACTCCATCGCGGGCGCGTTCGAGGGGAAAGACGCGGTCGTGAACCTCGTCGCGCTCTCGCCGCTGTTCGAGCCGAAGGGCGGCAACCGGATGCACGACATCGTCCACTGGCAGGGGACCGAAAACGTCGTGAAGGCCGCGGAGGCCAACGACGTGTCCCGGCTCGTCCAGATGAGCGCGCTCGGGGCCGACACCGACGGCGACACCGCCTACATCCGCTCGAAGGGGAAAGCCGAGCAGGCGGTCAAATCGTCGGGGCTCGACTGGGTCATCTTCCGCCCGTCGGTCGTCTTCGGCGACGGCGGCGAGTTCGTCTCCTTCACGAAGCGGCTCAAGGGGATGTTCGCCCCCGGCGTCCCGCTGTACCCGCTTCCGGGCAACGGGAAGACGCGCTTCCAGCCCATCTGGGTCGGCGACCTCGTCCCGATGCTCGCCGACGGCGTCGAGGACGACGACCGCGTCGGCGAGACCTACCGCATCGGCGGCCCCGAAAAGCTCACGCTCCGCGAAATCACGGAGATGGTGTACGACGCCGAGAACAAGTCCATCACCATCGTCCCGCTGCCGATGGGTCTCGCGGGCGTCGGCCTGACCGTCCTCGGAGCGGTCCCCGGCTTCCCGATGGGGAAAGACCAGTACCGCTCGCTCCAGTTCGACAACACGACCGACCAGAACGACGTGGGCGTCTTCGGCGTCGACACCTCGTCGATGAAGACGCTCGGCGCGTACCTCGCCGAGCGAAACTGACGGTCGTCCGACGTTTGGCGGGAGTTAATCGGTTGTGAACTCCGGCCCATTTCGCCGGTATTAGCCGTTCTTACGGGATAATGTCCGATTAACACCGGTTTCGTGTCGCCGTTTTTCGCCGATAATCTGACGATGGATATACACTTCCCCATCACAACGCTTATGTCTGCGTTCGTACTGCAATTCACGCAATGGCGAGGGGACCGAACCTATGAAGCTCGCAATGATCGGATTCGGGCAAGCCGGGGGAAAAGTAGTCGACAAGTTCGTCGAGTACGACCGGGAACGCAACGCCGGAATCGTCCGCGCTGCGGTCGCGGTGAACTCCGCGAAAGCTGACTTGCTCGGACTGAAGAACATACCGAAGGACCAGCGCGTCCTCATCGGCCAGTCCCGCGTGAAGGGACACGGCGTCGGTGCGGACAACGAACTCGGTGCCGAAATCGCCGAGGAGGACATCGACGAGGTGCAGGGTGCCATCGACAGCATCCCTGTCCACGAAGTCGACGCCTTCCTCGTCGTGTCCGGGCTCGGTGGCGGCACCGGCTCCGGCGGCGCGCCGGTCCTCGCGAAACACCTCAAGCGCATCTACACCGAACCCGTCTACGGTATCGGTATCCTGCCGGGGTCCGACGAGGGTGGCATCTACACGCTCAACGCCGCGCGCTCCTTCCAGACGTTCGTCCGCGAGGTCGACAACCTCCTCGTGTTCGACAACGACGCCTGGCGGAAGACCGGCGAGTCGGTACAGGGGGGGTACGACGAGATCAACGAGGAGATCGTCAACCGATTCGGCGTGCTCTTCGGGGCCGGCGAAGTCCAGGACGGACAGGAGGTCGCGGAGTCCGTCGTCGACTCGTCGGAGATTATCAACACGCTCGCCGGCGGCGGCGTCTCGACCGTCGGCTACGCCTCCGAGGGCGTCGAACCGCGGAAGAACAAGGGCGGCGGCCTCCTGTCCCGGCTGACGGGCGGCGACGAGCCCGACGACAACCTCGACACCGCACACACGACCAACCGAATCACGAGTCTCGTTCGCAAGGCCGCGCTCGGTCGACTCACGCTCCCGTGTGAGATCGAAGGCGCGGAGCGCGCGCTGCTCGTACTCGCTGGTCCGCCGGAGCATCTGAACCGGAAAGGCATAGAGCGCGGGCGGAAGTGGATCGAGGAGCAGACCGGTTCCATGGAAGTTCGCGGCGGCGACTACCCGATTCCAGGCGCGGGGAAGGTGGCGAGTGTCATCCTCCTGTCGGGCGTGACGAACGTCCCGCGCATCAAGGAACTGCAGCAGGTCGCCATCGAAGCGCAGGATAACATCGAAGAGATCCGCCAAGAGAGCGATTCGAATCTGGAGAACCTCATAAACGATGACGAAGACGAACTGGAGTCGCTTTTCTAAGCTGGCGCTCGCGCTCGTCGTGCTCCTGTCGGCCCTCGCGGGCCCGGTGGGGGCGGTGAGCGTCGCGTCCGAGAACGTTCCCAACGAGGCGCAGGTCGGTTCACAGGTGACCGCGACGGCCACCCTCGATGAACTGTACAGGAACCCGCAACTCGAATCGTGGACGCTCGCGGGCGAGACCGACTTGGAAGACGTGACGTGGACCGTCACGTACTACGACCAGACGGGTGCGAAAGTCGACCAGCAGTCCTTCGACGGGCAGAACTTCAGCGGCGCACAAGTCGCCGCTGGCGACGGAACGAGCGAAGTGGAAATCTCCGTGACGGGGACCGTCCCCGAGGTCGAGGCGTACTCCTACGACCCCGCGCAGACGTTCACGCTCATCTCGCTCGACCAGACCCGCGAAGGTGGCTCCAGTAACGATATCGACACGTGGACCGCCCACCACTACACCGAAGAAAGCGCCGCCGCGCGCACCGAACTCGATAGTGCGCAGGCCGCGATTCAGAGTGCGAGTGGGGCCAACACGCAACAAGCCCAGCAGACGTTCAACAACGCTGTCGAAGCGTTCAACGGCGAAGAGTTCAACCTCGCGACGAACCTCGCCAACGAAGCCGAGACCAGCGCGAACCAGGCACAGCAGTCGAGTCAGACGACCCAACTGCTCATCTACGCCGCGGGCGGCCTGCTCGTCGTCGCGCTCATCGCCGGTGGATTCCTCTACTGGCGGTCCCAGCAGACGACCTACGACAAACTGGGCTGATTCTCAGTGCGAGTCGTCGTTCCCTTCGGGGGACGAACGCCGAAGACCCGACTCGCCTCGTTTTTCGACGCCGACGAGCGACGCGAGTTCGCCGTCGCGATGCTTCGCGACGTGCTCGACGCCGTTCGCGCGGCCGACGGCGACCCGACAGTCGTCGCTGACGCGCCCGTTTCGGTCGACGCACCCGTCACTGTCGACGACCGGCCGCTCACCGAGGTCGTCGGCGACGAACTCGGCGGCGACGACCCGGTCGCGGTCGTCATGGCCGACCTCGCGCTCGCGACGCCCGCCGCGCTCGCGCGACTGTTCGAGACCGACGCCGACGTGGTCGCCGCGCCCGGCCTCGGCGGCGGAACGAACGCGCTCGTCGTCCGCCATCCCGACTTCTCCGTCGACTACCACGGCGCGTCCATCCTCGACCACCGGCGAATCGCCCGCGACGCCGGCTGTTCGTTCGCGGAGGTGGATTCGATGCGACTCGCCGTCGACGTGGACGAGCCGACCGACCTCGTCGAGGTGCTCGTCCACGGCGAGGGGCGCGCCCGCGAGTGGCTGGTCGACGCCGGCGTCCGACTCGAAGGCGGGTCGGGCAGAGTCGAGGCCGTCCGCGAGCGCCGATAAGACCTTAACGGTCCACGAGAAACATTGACTGGCGCGGTTGTCCGTCTGCCCGGCGGGAACTGAGGCAACGTGCGCCGCGCGCTTCCGCGTCGCGAAGACGACGTGGGAGTCGAAGTGGAGTCCGAACGTCGCGACGACGACGCGAGTCACACTCGCAACCAAATCGGGGCGAGCGCCTGACGGCGCCTCGGACGGGCCGGAGACGTGTCTGGCACCAACTATCCGGCCCCGAGCTCGACTTCCGTTTTACCGTCTCTCCGTGCGACTCCAATCGCCGCCGTATCGGCCGCGAGTGACACGCTTTTAGTGGCTCGTCACGCACCGGGAGATATGTTCGCGGGTGCCGACGAGTACGGAGTCGACCTGACTATCGACGACGCCGACGTAGAGCGACTGCTCGCCGTCACCCCCGACGACGCCGACGCGCCGGCGGCGCTTTCGTTCTCGCGGAACGTGTTCATCCCGCTGACGACCGCCTGCCGGTACACCTGCACCTACTGCACCTACTACGACGTGCCCGGCGAGGCGACGCTCATGTCCCTCGACGAGGTCCGCGAGACGGTTCGCACGGGCGCTGACGCGGGCTGTACGGAGGCGCTGTTTACCTTCGGCGACGCCCCCGACGAGCGCTACACGGAGATTCACCGCCAGCTCGACGAGTGGGGCTACGACGACATCCTCGACTACCTCGCGGCGGCCTGCGAGGTCGCCCTCGACGAGGGCCTGTTGCCGCACTCGAACCCCGGCGACCTGACCCGCGAGGAGTTCGCCGACCTCGCGCCCCTGAACGCCAGCATGGGCGTGATGCTGGAGACGACCGCCGACGTGGCCGCCCACTCGGGCAACCGGCGGAAGACGCCGGGGCAGCGGCTCAACACCATCCGCGCCGCGGGCGAAGTGGGCGTCCCCTTCACGACGGGCATCCTCGTCGGCATCGGCGAGACGTGGCGCGACCGCGCCGAGAGCCTGCTCGCCATCCGCGCGCTCCACGAGCGCTACGGCCACGTTCAGGAGGTCATCGTCCAGAACGTCGTCCCCAACGAGCGGTCGGACTACGAGCGCCCGTCGCTCGACACGATGCGCCGGGTCGTCGCGATGGCGCGGGTCGCGCTCCCCGAGGAGGTGTCGGTGCAGGTCCCGCCGAACCTCTCGGCGGCGGCCGACCTCGTCCCCTGCGGCGTCGACGACCTCGGCGGCGTCTCGCCGGTCACGGACGACTACGTCAACCCCGACTACGAGTGGCCGGCGCTGCGGGAACTCGTCGACATCGCCGACGAGGCGGGCGTCCCGCTCCGCGAGCGACTGCCCGTCTACGAGCGGTTCCTCCCCGACGGCGATAGCGTCCGCGACCGGGACGGAACGCCCGACGGCGCGCGCGGAACCGCGCCGGACCGCGAGTGGCTCCGCGACCCGATTACCGACCGGCTCAGCGCCGACGACGTTCACGGGCGACGGTTCCGGAACGTCGCTCGCGGCGACGGGCCGCTGTCGATTCCGCGGTGAGAGCGACGCGGCGTCGGCCGGTCTGGTGTAGTTTTCTACCGACGGCGAACGAGAACTGAGTAGAGCGCGACGAGCGCGGCGGTCACGGCGGGCGCGCGGCCCGAGAGCTGCGGCACGCGTTTTCTGACGAGCGCGTAACCGACGCCGACGGCGAGGCTGGCGAGGAGAATCCCCCGCGGGCCGTCGCCGAGCGTCAGGAACCCCGGAACCGAGAGCGCCGCGGCGAGCGCGAGGTCGCCGGGCGAGCCGTCGTAAGCCGCGAGTCGGCGGGGTTCGACCCAGCCACCGAGACTGCGGACGTAGACGCCGCGGTCGGTCCGCGCCTCCCACGGGCGAGCCTCGCTGCTGCCGCCGAGGTAGTCGGCCGCGCAGTGGAGCGCCGCCGCGCCGAACCCCGTCGCCGCGGCCGCGGCCAGCGGGTCGCCCGTCAGGAGCGCGACCGCGCCGAACCCGACCGAGCCGACGACGAACGCCTCGACCTGGTGGAGCGTCCTGCGGTGGACGCCGACGACCATGTCGAGGTCGGGGAAGACGCCGCCGACGAGCGCCGCCGCGACGACGAGCGGCGCGGCCGCGGGAGCGACGAACACGACGGCGGCGGCGAGCGCGAGGCTCATCGCCACGTGCGTCGGGGCCATCACGGGGCGAACACCCCCCGCGCCGGTCGGCGTCGTCGAGTCGTCATCGCTTCGCCTACTCGGCGACCGAGACGTATGAGTTTCGTGGTCCGAACGAGCGCCCCCGAGCGCGGTCACCACCTCGGAGCCTGCGCCTCAGATGCCGAACCACTCGGGCATCCGCTTTCTGAAGCCGGTGTAGAACAGCGCGACGGCGACGCCGACCGCGACGGCGACCCGGACGCCGCCGGAGAAGGCGAGGAAGCCGGGGACCGAAAACAGGAGCGTCAACGCGAGGTCCTCCGGCGCGCCGTCGTAGCGGACGAGGTAGCGGGGCCGGAGCCACCGCCGCGCCGGGTGGACGTACACCGCGCGGTCGGAGGTGCGGTCCCACGGCCGGAGTTCGTCGCCCGCGCCGAGCCAGTCGGACGCGGAGTGGAGCCCCGCCGAGAGGAAGAACAAGGCGACCCCGACGGTGACCGTCGAGGGCGAGGCGACGGCGACAGCGCCGAAAACGGCGGCGGCGACGCTGTAGTAGACGGGGAAGTGCAGGGTCTTGCGGTGGACGCCGACGAAGAGGTCCACGTCGGGGAAGACGCCGCCGGCGAGCGCGCCGACGGCCGCCGCGGTCGCGAGTTCGGGAGCGACCAAGACGAGCGGGGCCGCGAGGGTCAGCCCCACGGCCGCGTGGGTGGTCGCCATCATCTCAGTCGTCGGCGGTCGCCGGGTCGCGGCGGCCGTCGAGCAGGGGCGTCCCGTCCGCGCGGGGGCCGAGCATCGGGCCGTGCGGGCCGTCGTCGGGGTCGATGGGCCGGCGAGTCCGGTAGTCGGTCGAGCGCTCGACCGGCCGGCGGCCGATGGCGGTTATCATGTCGACGTAGTCGTCGAACGAGCGGAACTCGCCGAAGCCGCCGCCGGCGCGCTTCGTTATCTCCTCGGAGAGAATCGTGCCCATGAGGTCGTCAGCGCCGCAGTTGAGGAGCTTCAGCGACTTCGCGTTCCCGAACTTCACCCACGACGACTGGATGTGGTCGACGTTGTCGAGGTAGAGCCGCGAGACGGCGACCAGCAGTTCGTCCTCGTCGTCGGACGCGCCGCCGGTCACGAGGCCGCGGTCGTACAGCGGCGTGTTCTGGTGGATGAACGACAGCGGGACGAACTCGGTGATGCCGCCGTAGCGGTCCTGGAGGTCCCGAATCACGTCGAGGTGGAGCACGCGGTGTTTCTCGGTCTCGACGTGGCCGTACATGATGGTCGCCGTCACGTCGAGGCCGGCTTCCATCGCGCCCTCCATCCCGGCGACCCACTCGTCGGTCCCGATTTTGCCGGGGCAGATGACCTCGCGCACTTCGGGGACGAGAATCTCCGCGGCGGTGCCGGGCGCGCTGTCGAGGCCGGCGTCGGCGAGGCGGCGGTAGACCTCCTCGTAGCTCCAGTCGGTGCCGCGCTTGGCGTGGTGGGCCTCCTCGGGCGTCATCGAGTGGACGTGCGCGCCGTCGACCGACATCGCCGAGAGCTGTTCGGCGTAGCTCGCGGGGTCGGTGTCGTACGCCTCGGGCGGCTTGTAGTTCACCTCGCTGGCGGGGTTGTCGTAGGATTCGAGAATCTCGCGGTGTTCCTCGTCTAAGACGAGCGCGGGGTGGAGCCCGGAGACGGACGTGACCTCGTAGATGCCCATCTCGACCGCGTCGGCGACGATGTCGCGGGACTCGGCGGGCGTCTTCGTGAAGCCGCCGTGGTCGGCGTCGGAGTCGGACTCGAACAGGTGGGCGGTGTTCTTGAAGTTACAGAACAGACAGCCGGTGTTGCAGGCCGTCGTCACGTTGTTGTTGAGGTTGGCGACGAACGTCACGTCGTCGCCGACCATCTCGGCGCGCCGCCGGTCGGCGGCTTCGAGCACGAGTTCCTTGCGCGCGGCGTCGATGCCCTCGCGGTCGGTGCCCGTCGTGATGAGTTCGACGCCGTCGTCGACCGTGAGGCGCTCGCCCGCTCTCGCCTTCGCCAAGGCGTTCTCGAACGACTGGTCTGTCTCCGGGACGTGGTCGAACCCGAAGTCGTCGTGGGCGGCACCGGTCATGCTCGTTTGAAACGCGCCACGGTCCTAAAAACGGGGCGGTACCGGAACTCCGACCGCGGGACGCCGCGGCGGAGAAAGCGTTAGGCCGCCCCGTCGTGTTGTGTCGGGCATGGAGCACTCCCCGTCTTCGACGACCGACTCGTCCCTCGGCGACGACCGCGAGAGCCTGCTGTTTTCGGCGCTCGTCGGCGCGGTCGCCAGCATCGTCCTCTCGCCGCTTCCGGGGTCGACCGTCCTCGGCGGCGCAATCTCCGGCTACCTGACCGGAAGCGACCGCGAACTCGGCGTGAAATCCGGCGCGGTCTCCGGGCTGTTCGTGAGTCTCGTCGGCGTGGTCCTCGGCGTCGTCGTCCTCGGCTTCTTCGGCATCTTCGCTATCGGCGTCACCCCGTTCGAGTTGGGATTCGGCCTCGGCATCCTCGGCATCGTCATCGTCGCGCTGTTCGGCCTCGCACTGCTCCTCGTCTACACCGTCGGCCTCGGCGCGCTCGGCGGCTACCTCGGCGCGTACCTCCACGAGGAGTTCGCCTGAACACGTCCACGCCCCTTCGACCCGGCTTCAGGGCTCGGATTCCACGCCGGTGAACTCGAAGCGAGCGCCGCCCGCGTCGCTCTCTCCGACCGAGACCGTCCAGCCGTGGGCGTCGGCGACGTTCGAGACGATTGTCAGTCCGAAGCCGATGCCGGCGGTGCCGGTCGAAAAGCCGCTGTCGAAGATGCGCGAGCGGAGTTCGGGCGGGACGCCGGCGCCGTCGTCCTCGACGTAGAAGCCGTCGTCGAGCGCGCCGACGGTGACGGTGAGGCGGTCCCCGTCGTCAACGGCGTCTTCGGCGTTGGCGGCGTCTTCGGCGTCGTCGCCGCCGTCGGTAGAGCCGGTCTCGCTCTGGGGGCCGTGCTCGACGGCGTCACCGGACACAGTCCGGTTGCCTGTAGAACCATGTTCTACAGCGTCGTCGGATGGAATCCGACTGCCCGTGGAACCGTGTTCTACAGAGTTCCGCATCAGGTTCTCGAACAGTTGGTGAAGCCGGCCCGCGTCGGCGACGACGGTCCGGTCGGACGCGACGACGAGCGTCGCGTCCCCGGTTTCGACGTTCTCCCAGCACCGCTCTGCGGTCTCGGCGAGGGACACGGACGTCGTGGCGAACGCGTCGGTTCCCTGCCGCGCGAGGACGAGCAGTTCCTCGGTGAGCGCGTTCATCCGGTCGTGCGCCCGCGCCACCGCCGCGAGGTGGTCGTTATCGACTTCCTCGCGGGCGAGGTCAAGGTGGCCCGTGGCGACCGAAAGCGGGTTGCGGAGGTCGTGGGAGACGACGCTCGTGAACTCGTCGAGCCGACGGTTCTGTGCTTCGACCTCGCGTTCGACGTCCCGGCGCGCCGTGATGTCCGTGTAGACCGCGTAGATGGTGTTCTCGCCGACCGGAACCGACCGCAGGAGGAAGTCCTTCTCGCCGTCGGCGGTCCGCCTGCGCACCTCCGTCTGGACGAAGTCGCCGGCGCGGACCATCTCGGTGAGCTTCGCGGCCTCCTCGCGGCGGTCGTCCGGTGCGACCACGTCGTCGATGGCGCGGCCGACGACCTCGGATTCGTCGTAGCCGAACGTCGCCTCGAACGCCGGGTTCACCGCGCGGATGACGGACTCGCCGTCGACGAACTCCGAGTCGATGATGCAGTCGGCGCTGTTCTCGAACAGGGCGGCGTACTGGTCGCGTTCGACCCGAAGCCGGCGCTCGAAGTTGAGCCGCTGGAGCGCCGCGTTCGTGTGGGCGACGAGGAGCTCCGCGAGTTCGAGGTCGATTTCGTCGAACGCGCCGGTCTGCTCGGAGACCGCCTGAAACACGCCGAACGAGCCGATGGCGACGCTGAGCCCCGAGCGATAGTCACCGAATTCGGGGCGGCCGAACGCGTGGAGTTCCATGTCGACCGCGCGGTGGGACTCGCCGGTGCGGAACGTCTCGCCCATCGCGCCCGCGTCCTTCGGGACCGGCCGGAGTTCGCGGTCGGTCGGCGTCGACGACTGCGCCCTCGGGACGAACCGGTCCGCCTCGGCCTCGAAGGCGAAACAGATGTCGAGGTTCAGGATGCGCTCCGCCGCCTCGACGGTCTCCTCGTAGATGTCGTCGGCGTCGGAGGCCGACGCGAGCCGCATGGCGACGCCGTGCAGCGACGTTATCTTCCGCTCGGTGCGCTGAATGCGGCGTTCGAGCCGGGAGACGATGTCGCGTTCGGTGCGCTGGGCCTGCGAGCTTCGGTAGCGGGCGACCGCCGCCCGGACGCGGTCGGCGAGGCGGTCGTAGGAGATGGAGTCGACGTCGTCCGAAAACCGATACACTGCGGCGTCGGCCGCGAGCGGGTCGGCATCGCCACCGCCACCGTCACCGTCGTCGCCCGCCTTGTCGGGGCCGAGGAGGACGACCGGAACTTCGGGATGGCGGTCGCGGACGAGCGCGACGACGTCGGCGGCGGTGTGTTGACCGAACTGCCGCGGGACCAAGAGGCAGTCGACCGTCCGGTCGTCGATGCGGTCGAGCGCGGCACCGAGGTCGAACTCGACGGTGACGGACACGTCGTGGCGGTCGAGCGCGGCCGCGACGGCGTCCGCCCGAGTGCGGTCGGGGGCGACGAAGAGAACGGACGGTGCCGTCCCCGCCGGAGCCCCCGGCGAGGGAGACCGAGTCATGCATCGACATGACGGGGAGGGAGTATCAATTGATTGGTGGGTGTGGCCGGGCGCTCGTGCACTCGGCCACCACCTATTTGCCGCGGGCGACGTGAGCTAGCGGCCCGATGTCCGACGACACCGAAGCGGACGTGACCGACCGCGAACCGAGCGTCGAAGACGACGACGGCCACGGCGTCACGGTCGACGGCGGCGGCGACGCCGGCGCGTCGTCGCCAGAGGAGTCCGAGGAGGTCGACGCCGAGCGACCGGACGAGTCCGAGGAACCGGACGCCGAAGACGAGATGCGAGAACAGGAAGCGGCCGAGACGGAGAACGTCGACAACCACCGCGACGACGAGCCGTTCGATTCCTGACGGGTCGGCCGCGCGGTCGCGTTCAGACTCGTTCGACTCGTTTTTCGACTTCGGGGAGGAACGCCGCGAGGTCCCCGCGGACGACCCGGTCGGCGCGGTCGTCGTACTGCGTCGCGTCGAAGTTGACGACGACCAGCGAGCCGCCCTCGGCGGCCCGGCCGGCGAGGCCAGCCGCGGGGTGGACCGTCAGCGACGACCCGAGCGACAGGAACACGTCGGCGTCGCCGGCGAGACGGTTCGCCTCGCTGTAGGCGACGCGGGGGAGGCGCTCGCCGAACAGGACGACGCCGGGCTTGAGCAGGCCGCCGCAGTCGTCGCACGTCGGCGGCGCGTCGCCGGCGCGGACCGCCTCGAAGGCCGGGTCGGCGTCGGTTCGCGCGCCGCAGTCCTCGCAGACGACCTCCGCGGCGTTCCCGTGGAGTTCCACGACGCGGTCCGAGCCGGCATCGCGGTGGAGACCGTCGGTGTTCTGGGTCACGACCGCGTCGAGGACGCCCCGCGATTCGAGGGCCGAAAGCGCGTCGTGACCTGGGTTCGGCTCGACGCCGTCGGGAAACATGCGCTCTTGGAGGCGGACGCGGTCCCGCCAGAACCCCGCGGGGTCGTTGACGAAGCGGTCGCGGTGGAACGACGCCGGGTCGAACTCGGTCTCCCAGATGCCGTCGTCGCCGCGGAAGTCGGGAATCCCCGAGGCCGTGCTCATCCCCGCGCCGGTGAAGGCGACGGCGGTGTCGGCCTCGCGGAGTCGCCGGGCGACCCACGCGGCGTCTGATTCGAGGGCAGCGTCCATAGCCGAACGGAGGGCACAGCCGCGAAAAAGCGATACGATTCGTTCGGTGAGCTCGTTCGTGCATATATTCGACTCGTCTCCGACCGAGATACGCACGGAAGTGGAAGCTTCTTAGTGGGATGAGTCCAGAGGACGACCATGACCAGCGTGAAGGACTTCCGCGTCGAGGAGGAGCCGACGGCGACCGACCTCGGGCGGGGCCGCTTCGTCTTCTCGGACCGCTACTCGGTGTTCGACTGGGGCGAGATGCCCGACCACGTCCCGAACAAGGGCGCGAGCCTCTGTCTCATGGGCGCGTACAACTTCGAACTGCTCGACGTGAACCACGTCCCGACCCACTACCTCGGCGTCGTCGAAGACGGCGAGGTCAAGGAGCTCGGCGAGTGCGAGTCGCCACCGACGGAGATGGCCATCGAACTCACGCAGGTGCCCGACCTCCCCCACGAGGACGGCGCGTACGACTACGACGCCTACCACGAGGCCGCCGGCGACAACTACCTCATCCCGCTGGAAATCGTCTTCCGCAACACCGTCCCGGTGGGGTCGAGCCTCCGGCGGCGCGGCGAGCCCGCCGACTACGGTCTCGACGCCGACGAGTGGCCCGACGAGGCCGTCTCCCTCCCCGAGCCGGTCGTGGAGTTCTCCACGAAGTACGAAGAACAGGACCGGTATCTCTCCCGCGAGGAGGCCGACGACATCGCCGGGAAAGTCGACCTCGACCGCCTCGAAGAGCTCGCGCTCGCCGTGAACCACGTGCTGACAGAGCGCGCCGAGAAGGCCGGTTTCGACCACGAGGACGGCAAAATCGAGTGTCTGTACCACGACGGCACCGTCAAGGTCGGCGACGTGGTCGGCACCTTCGACGAGAACCGGTTTTCCTATGGCGGCCAGCAGGTCTCGAAGGAGGTCGTCCGGCAGTACTACAAGCGCGTCCAGCCCGAGTGGGTCGAGGCCGTCAAGGATGCGAAGGCCGAGGCCATCGAGACGGGCGAGCCGAACTGGCGCGAGAACTGCGCGGTCGAGCCCGAGCACCTCCCCGCCGACATCGTCGAGGCGCTGGCGGACCTCTACTGCGCCGGCACCAACGCCTACGTCGACCACGACTGGTTCGACGCGCCGGCCATCGAGGACGCCGTGGCGCGCGTTCGGGACCTGTAGTCGGTCGCCGAGCGAGCACGCCGTTTTTCGTCTGTTCCCTTCTCACGACGCGTCGTCACCGACGAGGAATCGCCAGCCTCGACTGACCATTCTCCCGAGACCGAGCGCGATGAGGAGGACGGTCGCAACGAGCCACAGCGCGTAACAGCCGAGCGCGACGCGATAGCGGCGGGAGACGGGCACGGCTCCGAGTCGCGGCGGCGGTAAAATAGGTCTGGCGGGGGTC
Organism: Haloferax gibbonsii; assembly: GCF_001190965.1. NCBI lineage: Archaea > Methanobacteriati > Methanobacteriota > Halobacteria > Halobacteriales > Haloferacaceae > Haloferax > Haloferax gibbonsii. The sequence continues at coordinate 2,160,369 of NZ_CP011947.1, read as the reverse complement.
GCCCCGCTGGGAATCGGCTCAGTCCTCGGACGGTTCGGGCGCGAGCGCCTCGCGCTCGCCGAGGGCGTCGATGATGCCGTCGACCGGGCGGTCGGGGTTCGACGCCTGCGCCTCGCGGGTGAGGCCGAGTTGGTAGCGCTCGGGGTCGGCGCTCTCGCGGAGGCTGGTGCGCCCGCGGTGGACCGAGATATCGTTGTTGAGGTGGAGCTTCACGGCTTCGAGGAGCGCGTCGGCCTCCAGCGGCTGGCCGCGCTCTTTTATCTCCTCGATGGTGGCGTCGTCGGGCACGTCGAAGGCGCGCTGGGCGATGATGGGACCCTGGTCGAGGTCGGTCGTCACGTAGTGGGCGGTGACACCCGCGATGCGGACGCCTTCCTCTTTCGCCTGCCGGTAGGCCGCCGCGCCGGGGAACGACGGGAGGAGCGACGGATGGATGTTGATGATGCGGTCCTCGTAGCGGAAGACGACGTTCGGGCCGAGGATACGCATGTAGCGCGCGAGGACGATGAGGTCCACGTCGTACTGTTCGAGGAGGTCGAGCATGCGCTCTTCGTTGGCGGTGCCCTTCTGGTCGCCGATGTCGTGGAAGGGCACGTCGTAGTGGCTCGCCAGCGGTTCGAGCGTGTCGTGGTTGCCGATGACGACCGAAATCTCCGCGCCGAGGTCGTCGTTCGCCCACGCCTCGAACAGCGCTTCGAGGCAGTGGGACTCCTTCGTCACGAGGACGGCGATTTCGCGGGTCTCGCGGTCCGAGGGGAACCGGACCTGCACGTCGACGCCGAGGTCGTCGCCGAGGTCGGAAAGCGCCTCCCGGAGTTCGTCGCGGGAGCAGGTCATCTCCGCGGTGTCGGCGTGGAGGGTCATCCGGAAGATTCCCTCGCGGACCGCCTGGTCTAAGTCCTCGACGTTGATTCCGCGCTCGAACAGCAGGGTGGTCACGTTCGCGATGAGTCCGGTCTTGTCTCCTCCGATGACCGTGATTTCGGTGAGTTCGCGAGTCATACCGTCACCTCCAGCTGTTCGAAGCTGAACATATAGCGTCCTGCGTCGGCGAACGGTAAACCGCTGTCGTTCTCCGCAAGCGAATCCCTCCGGAACGACCGTGAATCACCCGCAAAAAGGAAAAGCCGGCGTGAGCGTGAGGTCGCCTACACCAGCGGGAGCACCGACGAGACGACGAGGACGACGACGAGCCCGGTCACGGAGATAATCGTCGTCAGCGCGGTCCACGTCTTCAGCGTCTCCATCTGCGTGAGGCCGCCGATTTCCTTGACGAGCCAGAAGCCGGAGTCGTTGTACCACGAGCAGATGTTGCCGCCCGCGCCGATGACCATCACCAGATACGCGGTGTGGACCGGAAGTTGACCGGTGAGCGGGGCCATGATGCCGGCGGCCGTGAGCATCGCTGCGGTCGCAGAGCCCTGCGCGATGCGGACGATGGCGGCGATGAGCCACGCGGTCACGAGAAGGGGGATGCCGAAGCCTTCGAGCCCGTTGGCGAGGTACGAGCCGATTCCGGAGGCCGCGAGGAGCGCGCCGAACGCGCCGCCCATCGAGGTGATAGCCGCGATGTTGCCGCCGCTTTTCAGCGCCTCGGTGAGTTCGTCTTCCCACTCGGACCGCGAGAGGTCGGACCAGCGGTAGTACGTGTACGCCGCGGCGAGCGCGGCGACCGTGAGCGCGACGTTCTTATCGCCGATGAACGCGACGAACGGGCGGTTGTCGACGACGAACCCGACGAACGGCCGGAGCGGTTCGGCCACCGTCACGCCCTCGAGGGCGTTGACGACGGTGAGCGAGCCGACGAGCGCGACGGCGATGACGATGGGAGCGGTGGCCTCGAGGAAGCTCGGAAGCGACGACACGTCGCGCTGGGCGCGCTCATGTAGTTCGTCCGTGGTCGTTCCCATCGCGTCGCGGAGAGGGATGTCGAGATGACGGTTAATCCAGCGGCCGTAGACGAGGCCGCCCATGGTGGCCGACGGGACGGCGACGGTGACGCCGATGAGCATCGTGGTGCCGATGTCGGCCCCGATTTCGCTGGCGACCGCGAGCGGGCCGGGCGTCGGCGGGATGAACACGTGGGCCGTCGCCGCGCCGGCCCCGACGACGACGAGATACAGCGCGTAGTTGTCGCCCATCCGCGCCCGCATCGACCGCGCGAGGGGGGCCATGAGGTAGAACACGCTGTCGAAGAACACGGGGATGGCGAGCACCGTACTGCTCCCCCACAGCGCGATGTCGCTGTTTTCTCTCCCGACGAGCGACTGGAAGGAGCGGACGATGCGCTGGGCGGAGCCGCTTTCGAGCATCGACTTCCCGATGATGGCGGCCATCAGGATGGGAATCCCGATGCCGGCCATCCCGTTGCCGAACGCCGTCGCCGTTCTCGTCGCCGCATCGGCGAGCGCGAAGTCGGGGACGAACGCCGCGTTGACGAGGCCGACCGCGAACGCGGCTATCGCCAAGCCGACGAACGCCGGGAGGTCCAAGACGACCAGTAGCAACACGACCAACGCGAGTCCGACGACGAACGTCAAGAGCGGACTCTGTGCGAACTCGATTGCCATGCGTGGGATAGCGTCTCATCGACGGCATAAAAATTATTATCATATATCATGTATGTAATTATTATTTACTTCGTTACAAAGTAATTATTTCTCGGGTACTGCTCGAATATACCGGGGTGCGAAACCTGACACGCCCGCCGCGGACGACTCAGTTATCTCGGCCGGCGCCGTACCGCCGGGCATGCCCGGTTCCGACTTCACCCTCGCCGCCGACCCCGACGGCGACGCCGAGGACGCCTTCTCGCTTCTCGCCGACGAGACGCGACTCGCAATCGTCCGGGCGCTCGCCGCCTCGCCGCGCGAGCCGCTCAGTTTCTCCGAGTTGCGCGACCGCGTCGGCGTTGCCGACAGCGGCCGGTTCAACTACCACCTCGGCAAACTCACCGGCCGGTTCGTCAAGAAGTCCGAGGAGGGGTACGAGATTCGCCTCGCCGGGTGGGCCGTCGTCGGTGCCATCCTCGCCGGCGCGTACACCCGCGGCGACGACATCGGCGCGATTCCGGTCGACCATCGCTGTTCGACGTGCGACGGACGGGTCGAGGCGACCTACGTCGACGAACGCGTCACCGTCAGGTGCACCGACTGCGACAGGACGTTTCTTGACGCCGGTATCCCGCCGGGAGTGCTGGAGGGCTACGACGACGCCGACCTCCCCGAAGTCGCAGACCGGTACGTCGGGTCGCTACTCGCGCAGGCGCGACGCGGCTTCTGCATGAGTTGTCAGGGCCGGATGGAACCGCACCTCTCGGTAGGAGCGGACGACCCCCGGACCGACGACGTCTTCGAGGAGCCCCAAGCGGTCTACGGCTGTGCGCGCTGTCGCGAGAAAATCGTCACCGGCATCGGCATGGCGTACCTCGACCACCCCGCAGTCGTCTCGTTCTACTACGACCACGGCGTGGACCTCTCTCAACCGTTCCTCTGGGGAACCGCGTGGCACGACAAACCCACGCTCTCCGTCCTCGCGGACGACCCGTTGCGCGCCGCCATCGACTTCGAGGTCGAAGACGAGACACTTACGCTCACCATCGGCGAGGGACTCGAAGTACACGGCGTAGAACGCTCTCCGGCCCCGTAGCCGCCGGCCCTCGCGTTTGTAGTCACATTCGTGTATAACAAACACGACCCAAAACCGTTTTTGCACATCACCACGCATCGCCACCTGATGACCACCTACACCGCGACGGTGACGGTGCGCCTCAAGCGTGGCGTGCTCGACCCCGAGGCGGAGACCACGAAGCGCGCGCTGGAACGACTCGGGTTCGAACTCGACGCGCTGCGCTTTACCGAACGGTACGAAGTCGACCTCGACGCGGCCGACGCCGACGAGGCCGAGGCCCGCGCCGACGAGATGGCAGAACGCTTGCTGGCGAACCCGACCATCCACGACTACGAGGTCGCGGTCGTCGAGGCCTGAGATGATCGCAGTCGTGCAGTTCGGCGGTTCGAACTGCGACCGCGACGCCGTGCGCGCGCTTTCGGACCTCGGCTTCGAGGCCGAGCGCGTCTGGCACGAAGACCCCCTCCCCGAGGAGACGACGGGCATCGTCCTCCCCGGCGGCTTCTCGTACGGCGACTACCTGCGCGGCGGCGCGATGGCCGCCCGCTCGCCCATCATGAAGTCGGTCCGCGAGGCGGCCGCGGAGGGCGTCCCCGTCCTCGGCGTCTGCAACGGCGCGCAGATCGGTTGCGAGTCCGGGCTCACCCCCGGCGCGTTCACGACGAACGCGAGCGCCCGCTTCCAGTGCGAACACGTCTACCTCCGCGTCGAGAACGCGGACACCCGCTGGACCGCGGCGTACGAGGAAGGCGAGGTCATCGAACTCCCCATCGCCCACGGCGAGGGACGCTTCGAACTCGACGCGGAGCGCTACGAGGAGCTCGAAGCCGACGACCGGATTCTCTTCCGCTACTGCGACGAGGACGGAAACGTCACCGACGAGGCGAACCCCAACGGCTCGCTCGGGAACGTCGCGGGCGTCCTCGGCGACAGCGAGTCCGTCGCGGTGCTGATGCCGCACCCCGAGCGGGCGTCGCTGCCGCAACTCGGCAACACCGACGGTCGGGGCGTGCTGGCGGGCTTCGAGGGATAGTATAAAAGGACCGTCCGCCGCGGTGGCGGGCGATACGGGGTCGGTTGGCGAACGTGGCGGCGTACACGATGAGCGATGTTGGAGTGTCGAGGTTTCCGACCCGCGTACCGCGTGCTATGGGGCGAGAGCGCAGGGAGCGTCCGTGGCGATCCACGCCTCGGCGTTCTCCTCTTCGCGAATCTCGAACCACCCATCCGCGTAGTAGACGGTCTTGTACGTGTGTTTCGTCATGATGGCGGGCGGTTCGGATGGACACGTCCGAACCACCGAATATGACAACGACTCACACCCTCTTTGATACGAATATCCTATCCGACGGTTAGGAGGCAGTTACTTTCGCATAGCGCCCCCTAACGCGGTCGAATGGGAGAAAACGAGCCTGGATACTGGACGAACGGTCGGAGATGCCGGCGGGTGACGACCCGGTCCGGGACGGGGTCGTTCGCCCGCGCGAGCGGCGTGAGACCGGCGGTGCAGCGTGAGCCCAAGTGTGCGACGGAACGCGCCGACCTACTTGACCAGCGGCATGTTGTAGCTCGTCTCGTTGCCGAGGACGAACTCCCACGTCGCCTCGCAGTCGCAGGACACCTGGTCGAAGACGGTCGGGTCCTGCCGGAGGTTGAAGTCCTTGACCGCCTTGAACACGAGTTCGTCGCAGTCGCCGCAGTTGTGCGCGCCGCGCTCTTGGCCGCCGCCGACGGGGTCGGAGACGACGATGGCGTCCACGTCGGCCGTCTCTCGGAGCGCGTCGGCGACCGACCAGAGCCACGGCGGGCGGTAGCCGCCGTTGAAGAACAGCTCGTCGACCATCGTGTAGCGCTGGACGTTCGTCGGGTTCATCGAGACGGTGTGGCAGTTGTCGACCGCCGCACACCGGCGGATGGACGACTTCATGTCGTCGAGCGCCTCGGGTTCCGAGAGGAACGGCGGCTTCATCAGGAGGTACGCCTTGACGCCGCCGCCGGCCGCGGCGGCCTCCTCGCAGGCGTCCTCGAAGTCGGCGAAGTCGAAGTACTTGTTCACGCAGTCGTGGCGGACGCGGTCGGTGGCGGTTTCGAGACCGACTGCCACGTCGGTTTCGAGGCCGCGGTCGGTGAAGTCCGCGAGCTTCTCGCGCGTGACGAAGTCTGGGAGCGACTCGACGACCATGCGGTCGCGGTCGGCGAACGTCTCGGCGATGGCGTCGCGGGTCTCGGCGGGCACCTCGCGCTCGTCGAGGAACGAGCCGGAGGTGTAAATCTTGATGAGGCCCGCTTTCTCGCCGTCGTCCATCTCTTCGGCCTCGTGGTCGAGACAGACCTGAATCTGGTCCATCAGCGCCTCGTGGGCGACGGTACCGCCCTCGACGGACTCGGCGACGTAGCCGCACATGGTACAGCCGCCGGCGCGCGCCCACCGGCAGCCGCCGGTGTTGAGGATAATCGTCAGCGAGTCGTAGACGCCGTCGGGCGTGTTGTCCTCGTCTATCCACACCCGGGTGGGCTCGTGGGGGTCGTAGGTCTTCTGCTTCCGCGAACGGATGTCGCGCATCACCTTGTTGTGCGCGTCCATCCCGCGTCCCCGCTCGTAGACCTCGGGGCTCGGCTTACTCATTGGATACCCGTATCGGACGGGCGCGTAAAGCGGCTTCGTCTGGCTTCGGCGGCGGGCGGCGGCGGCCGCCGACCCTCACATGTTCCGCGAGATGTACCGGTCGATGTCGGCGACGAGCGACGGTCGGAACGTCCAGTAGCCCTCCCAGCGCTTCGGTTCGGTCTCGAGCGCGAGGAGAGCGACGGGGTGGCCCGGGGTCACGCCGTCGATGCCCCGCTCGTCACCCGCCTTCTCCCCGTCGGCCGCACCGCCGGTTCCGGTCGCTCCGTCCAATCCGCCGTCCGGCGGCGTGTAGACCACGAACCACGAGTCGCAGAAGTCCTCGGTGTAGCCCCCGTGGCTCATGAGTTCGGAGTTGAACGGTGGCGTCCAGTCCGGAATCCCGTAGACGTGGGTCTGCACGTCCGTCGCGGCGACCTTCTGGTAGACCGCCCGCGTCCCGCGCTCGTCTTCGATTCGGGAGAGCCGCTGGAACGACGACCGGAGTCTCCCGTCGCCGGCGCGCCACGCGTGGCGCTCGATGTACCGCGAAAGCGCCACGAGCAGCAGTTTCTCCTTGTCCGATTCGGGGTAGCCGCGGAGGGAGAAGGGCACGTCGTCGAGCCGCGTGAGCACCGACGGGAGTTCGAACTCGTCGAGCTTCGTCTGCCCCGTCTTGTAGAGGTCGGAGTTCACGAGGAGGACGGTGTTCATCACGTCCTCCAGCGGCGAGGTCGCGACGACCGTCCGCCCCTCGGACGTCTGCTCGGTGAGCACGACCACGTCGTCGCCGTGCGCGTCGTCGGACAGTTCGTCGACGCCGACCGGCTGGTCGGCGAACGTGGTTTCGAGCATCCGCTGGACGGGGTCGGGAGCCGAGCGATTGACCACCGAAAGCGACCGACTCGCGGCGTCAATCGCACCGAGAAAGCTGTCGAGTCCCATCTGGTTCGTGGAAACGACTGACCGCCGACGAAATAGCTGTTTTGGAGGTCGGGGGTGCGACCGTGCCGCCGCGGCCGAACGCGGTACCGCAGCGACAGACGTTCATATGCGTCGCGCCCGTAGGTGGCCCATGGAGCGCCGCACGCTCCTCTCGCTTCTCGCGGGCGGCCTCGCCGGACTCGCCGGGTGCGGGACGCCCGAGGGCGAGACGGAGACGCCGACCCCCGAGGAGGGGACGGACGCGCCGACCGAGACGCCGACGACCGAAGCGCGCGTGGAGCGGTCGCTGACGCTCTGGAACCCGACGCCGAACCCGGTGTTCACGACCGTCGTCGGCGTCCGCGGCGACCGCGACGTGTTCTTCGAGAACCGCGACCTGCTGCCCGGCGAGCGGGCCGGGCTGTCGGTGGCGGTCCCGTCCGGGGAGACGGCGGTGCTCGTCGAGACGGACACCGGCCTGCGGGCCCGCTCGACGTGGACCGTCGACGCGGCGTTCGAAGGGTTGGAGGTCGTCCTCGGACGGGGGGGAGCGGAGTTCTGGCGGACCGTCTCGTGCGACGCCCGGGGAGAGTGCTCGCTCGCGGCGGCGACCCCCGACGACGGGCCGAGAATCGACCTCCCGCTCGTCGGCGACGGCTCCTCGCGATGGTACGCACCCGCGGGCGTCGTCGTGGAGAACCCCGGCCCCGAGACGACCGCTCGGCTCCGCATCGACCTCGGCGACACGGCGCTCGTCGACCAGGCGTACCGCGTCCCGTCGGGGGCGCGGCTGTCGATTCCGGTGACGTACCGAAGCGGGGACTACCGCGTCGCCGTCGAGACCGACGAGCGACGCGTCGAGACGGAGTGGCCGGTGCCCGACGAGCCGACGAAGTACGTCGACGTGTCGAGCGGAGCGACGGGCTGTGGGCCGGCGAACACGACGCTCACAATCGCCAACCGTGACGACGAACCCCACCGACTCTCGCTCCGGGTCGACGCCGCGAGCGGCGACGAGTCGTTCAACCGCGTGCTCGCCCTCGACCCCGGCGAAGTCCGGGAACTCGTCCCCGTGACGACCTCCGGAGCGAACGCCGTGTCGGCGAGCCTCGAAACCGGGGCGGCGGTGTCGGGAACGTGGTGGTCGTGCCCGCCACGCGGCCCCGCGAGCGTCGTCGTCGACGCCACCGGAACCGTCTCGTTGCGGGTCGCCGGCCCGCAACCGGGATAAGTCGCACGGATTGCCGCAATCCCCTGACGGTTCCGTGTCGGCTCGCGACGGGGTAACCCCGAACGGTTACATAGAGGTGGGAATCACTAACCCGACAGCGACCGTATATAATCAACGAGGATTACAATGACTGAACTCGGTGGTTATCACGACAGGGTCGCTCGGGTGGACCTGTCATCCGGCGACATCGCGTACGAGGGAATCGACGACGAGGACGCGCGGAAGTACATCGGGGCCCGCGGCCTCGGCGTGAAGTACGTCTTCGACCAGGGACCGGACGTGGACCCGCTCGGACCGGACAACCTCCTCGCGTTCATGACCGGCCCGCTCACCGGCACGCAGACGGTGATGAGCGGTCGCATCGCGGTCGTGACGAAATCCCCGCTCACGGGGACCGTCACCGACTCGCACCACGGCGGCTGGAGCGGCGCGCGACTCAAGTGGTCCGGCTTCGACGGCCTGCTGTTCGAAGGGAAAGCCGAGCACCCGGTCTACGCCATCGTCGAAGACGGTGAAGTGACACTTCGCGACGCCCGTGAAATCTGGGGCTGGGGCGTCCACGACACTATCTCCGAACTCGAAGCCGAAGTCGATGGGAGCCTCGGCAAGAACCTCTCGATAATGGCTATCGGCCCCGGCGGCGAAAACGAGGTCAAGTACGGCTGCATCGTCAACGAGGACGACCGCGCGTCCGGCCGCGGCGGCACGGGCGCGGTCATGGGTTCGAAGAACCTCAAGGCAATCGTCGTGAAGTCCGGCACCCGGATGCCGAAGCCCGCCGACGCCGACACGTTCAAGCAGGGCTACCAGCAGGCGATGCAACTCATCCGCGAGTCCGAGGTCACCGCGCCCAACGAGGGCGGCCTGTCGCTGTACGGGACGAACGTCCTGATGAACGCGGGCGAGGAGCTCGACGGCCTCCCGACGAAAAACGGGAAGTACACCTCGACCGCGGCGATGCGAGACGCCGAGGGCGTCGACATCGACTCCGAGCGCGTCTCCGGCGAGAACGTCCGCGAGAACATCCTCGTCGACGAGCCGACCTGTCACTCCTGTCCCGTCGCCTGTAAGAAGGAAGTCGAGGTGTCGGTGATGCACAAAGGCGAGGAGATGAACGTCCGCGGCGAGTCCTACGAGTACGAGTCCGCCTACGCGCTGGGCCCGAACTCCGGACACACCGAGCGCGACGAAATCGCCGTCATGATCGACCGGTGTAACGACATGGGCGTCGACACCATCGAGATGGGCAACATGATGGCGATGGCGATGGAGATGTCCGAGCAGGGCAAGCTCGACGGACTGAGCGAACAGCTCGACTGGGGCGACACCGAGCGCATGATCGACCTCATCACCGAGGTCGCGAACCGCGACGGCGACCTCGCCGACGCGCTCGCCGAGGGCGCGAACGGCCTCGCCGAGCGCTTCGACGCCCACGACAACTCGCTTGCCGTCAAGGGCCAGACCATCCCGGCGTACGACCCCCGCTGCATGAAAGGCATGGGCATCGGCTACGCCACCTCGAACCGCGGCGCGTGCCACCTCCGCGGCTACACGCCGTCCGCCGAGATTCTCGGCATCCCGGAGAAACACGACCCCCACGAGTGGCGCGGGAAGGGCGAACTCGTGGCGCTGTTCCAGGACATGCACGCCATCTCGGACTCGTTCGACATCTGCAAGTTCAACGCGTTCGCGGAGGGCATCGAGGAGTACGTCCTGCAGTACAACGGCATGACCGGCCGCGACGTGACCGAAGAGGAACTGCTCGAAACCGGCGACCGCATCTACACGTTAGAGCGGTACTACAACAACCTCGTCGGCTTCGACGGCGCCGACGACTCGCTGCCGGGACGCTTCGTCGAGGGCGACGAGGCGATGCCCGGACAGGGCGCGTCCGAGGGCCAACTGTGCGAGCTCGACGAGATGAAAGACGAGTACTACGCCCGCCGCCAGTGGGTCGACGGCGTCGTCCCCGACGAGCGCCTCGACGAACTCGGCATCGACATCGGCCCCGGCACGGGCGTCTCCCGCGGCGACTCGCCCGCGCCCGCCGACGACTGAGCCGCCGACTGGAACGACCACCCGGTCCGACCCGGTCGCGGCCGATACCCACCCGAATCACGCATTTTTCGACCGATTGCGAACCGCAGTAGCGACGAGTCCCCCGACGAGCGCCGCGGCGGCGACGACGCCGAGTCCGATGAACGCCGTCGGCGAGACGACCGGGAAGTCGAAGACTGGCCCGGCGAGGTGGAACGCGGCACCGACGACCGCCGCGCCGGCAGCGAGCCGAACCGAGCCCTCCCCGCGGTACGCTCGCGCCCCCACGCGTCCGAGCGCGAGGCCGTAGGCGACGAACGGGAGTTCGTACACCCAGTAAATCACCGGGAATCCGCCGGCGGCGAAGGTGTAGAGCCGGTAGTAGTCGCCCTCGTAGACGACGGCGTACAACCCCTGTCCCGGGGCCGCGTAGTCGCTGTAGAAAAAGCGGTCCGGCCAGTCCTCGTCGCCGTAGACGACGTGCGACCCGTCTGGTGACTCGATGGCCCGCCGAACCGCGTCTTTCGCGTCGGCGTCGAGTTCGTCGTACCGAAGCACGGGCGTCTCGTCTCGGACCTGCGACGCGTCGATTTTCGACGCCGAGAGGGACACCTGCTCCGACCAGTCGGCCATCGTCACCGGCGCGCCGACGAGCGAGACGGCGACGAGGAGCGCGAAGGCCGAGACGACGAGCCGCCGGGACATGGGTGTTCCACGTCGTCAGGGCGGTGAATATCTTCTGGGAGCCAACACCGACTATCGGAACGGGGAGAGCGACGCCACCGCCCCGCCGAGGCCGCCGAAGACGACGCCGAACACAAGTCCAGAGAACGCCCCCCAAAGCGGGAGTCCGACCGAGTCGCCGTCGAGGTCGGTCGGGTGGAACCCGGTCGAACCGATGCGGACGAACCCGTCCGCGTTCGGGGGCACGTCACCGAGGCCGACACGAGCGACGACCGCGGCGACGGCGACGGTGGCGGCGAAGCCGAGCGCGACCGAGGTCCCCGTGACGAATCCCTCTGCGGGGCGTCGGGACCACGCCGCGAGGCGCGCTGTGACGATGCCCGCGAGGAAGACGCAGGCGGGCGGCAGTGCGCCAAGCCAGTACCACGAGTCGGCCGCGCCGTCGAACCCGTCGACGAGGTTTCGGAGGACGACCGCGCGACCGGGGCCGGTCGTCTCGATGAGTCGAACGGGCAGGCCCATCGCGCCGCCGAACGTCCAGACGGGGACGAACGCGGACGGGACGGGCTTCCCGGCGGTCATCTCGGTCGCGGCGTCGAGCGTGGAAAACGAGCCGCCGGTGGTGAGGGCGAGCCAGCCGGCGACCGCGAGCGTGCCGACGACGAACGCGGCGACGCCGGCGGCGAACCCGGTCGGGAGAAGGGCGCGACCCTCGTCGCGGGGGAGCGAGTAGAGACGCGGAGGTGGGGAGGGCATGCGTGCGACCGTGGTCGCCCGCGAAACGAGTATCTTGGGGGAGGCGCCAGGTCAGACGAGCGAGGCTGACGGCGGCTCAGACGACGAACCGGAGGACCCAGAGCGCGCCCATGCCGACGAGGATGGTGGCGAGCACGCGTTCGGTGTACCACGCGGCGAGCGCGGCCAGCGCGCCGGCGACGAGTTTGTCGTTGCCGACGGAGACCGCGAGGTCGCCGGACGGGGCGAGGAGCGCGGGGAAGACGAGCGCCGCGAACACCGCCGCGGGGACGTACTCCAGCGCCGATTCGACCGTCGGCGGCACGTCGTCGATGCGGCCGAACAGGTAGATGAAGGAGCCGCGGATGGCGAACGTGAGGACGCCCGCGAGGGCGATGACGAGCCAGACGGTCGCCGAGTCGTAGCCGGTCGGCATTCAGGCGTCGCCTCCGAGGGATTCGACGCCGAGGCCGGCGAGGACGCCGACGACGGCCGCGACGATGATGTCGAGGTGGAAGGGGACGCCCGCGACGACGACGCCGGTGGCGACGAGGCCGCCGACCAGACACGACGCGCCAGACGCGCGGTCCTTCAGCGTGGGGACGAGCAGGGCGAGAAAGACCAGCGGCGCGGCGAAGTCGAAGCCCCACTCCGGCGGGAGGCCGGAGCCAAGGAGCGCGCCGGCGACGGTCGTCACCTGCCAGACGAGCCACAGCGACGCGCCCGCGCCGACGTAGTACGCGAAGCGGTCGGTCTCGCCGTCGCGGCCGTAGCGGGCGATAGAGACCGCGTAGGCCTGGTCGGTCAGGAGGTACGACGCGAGCGCCTTCGCCCGGGCGGTCAGGTCGCGGAAGTAGGGCGCGATAGAGGCCGAGTACATCATCGTCCGGAGGTTGATGACGACGGCCGTGCCGACGACGATGGCCAGCGGCGCGTCCGCGCCGAGGAGTTCTATCATCGCGAGCTGCGACGCGCCGGCGAAGACGAGACTGGAGAAGCCGAGGGCGTGCGCGACCGAAAGCCCCTGTTCGACGGCCGCGACGCCGGCGACGAGGCCGAACGGCGCGATACCGAGTTGGAGCGGCCCCGCGGCCCGGACGCCGTCGAGGAGGTCGGAGGAAACGGTTGGCATCTGTCGGTAGCAGGTCGCCGCCCCCGAAATAGCCGTCTATCGTCGGGCGGTTTGCCGGCTCTTCGGTCTACCGCCTGACGACGGCGACCTCGCGGATTTCGAGCGCCGTCTCGAACTCGTCGCGGCGGTCGGCGTCCGCGCCGACGCGCCGGAGGTGTTCGGCGTGCGCCCGGCGGACCGCGTCGACCTCGCGGTGCGAGAACTCGAGGTCGAGCCCCTTCGTGTCCCAGTGGCCCAGCGGGACGAGAAACACCGCCGTCTCGTCGTCCTCGTGGACGCATTCGAACCCCTGTGCGTACTCGCTCGCCCGACCGTCGAGGTACGCCTGCGCTCGGTCGAGCAACAGCGGGAGGCTGCTGGCGGGGACGCTCGCCTTCGCGGCCGCGAGCATGATGGCCGTGCCGTCGATGGCACCGCCGCGGGGCGAGCCGTCCTCGCCGTCCGGCGCGAGGCGCTCGCTGAGCCGTTCGCGCCCCGGCCGCCGGTCGCCGTCGGCTCCCACGGTCATCCCCCCGCGCGCATCGCCTTGCGGGCGAACCGCTCGACGAGGTCGTCGAGCGTCTCCTCGTCGCCCTCGAACGCGAGTTGCACCTCGGTGAGTTGGATACTGCTCGTTATCGTGACCTCCTCGGTCTCGATGTCGACGGTCCAGTCGGGACCGACCACGCGGCCGTCGCCGTCGGCCTCGCCGCCGAGCCCTTCGAGGTACTGAATCGCGAGTCGGGGCGAGATACCGCGGAACGCTCGCTGTCGGCGCGCCACGTCAGCCCCCCGCGACTGGCGGGAAGACGCTCACGGCGTCCCCGTCGTCGAGCGTCGTGGCCATCCCCTCGAGGTGGACCACCTCGCGCCCGTTTTTCAGCACGTTCACGTGCGGCTTGACCTCGCCGTCTTCGATGAGTCGGCCGGCGAGGCCGTCGTACTCCGCTTCCAGCGACTCGAGGACGTCCCCGACGGTCGCGTCGTCGTCGACCCGCCAGTAGATGGACTTCTGGCCCACCACCTCCCGAAACGTCGCGAAGAAGCGCAATTCGAGTTCCATACCCCTTGTCGGCGTCCACGAGACAAAAAGGTACGTCGCGGACGGGACCTGAAGGCCGGACCCCCGTTATCGGAGTCAGTGATGCAAATAAACTACAAGTATATCGTGTGAAAAATCTCAACCAATTAAATAGATGAAACGTCGAAACGCCTCCCTCGGACTGACGTTCCAAACGGCTTCAATACCACATCAATCGCGTCGGGGCGGCGCGGGCGGCGCGGTCCGTTCGGCAACGGTCGAACCATCCCCAGTCGGTGCCGAACGGCCCGGCCGATTACCGTCCCGCGTCGCGGACTTCGATACGACCGACGGACTCGACGGTGACGACGAAGTCGGCGTAGTCGAACTCGAGCGACGCACCCGTCACGCGCGGGGCACCGGGCGTGTCGCGGCCGAACAGGGCGTCGAGGGCGTCGGTGTCTACGTGCTCTGTGAGCGGCGGTAGCTCCGTCGGGTCGCGGCGCGTGTGTTGGTTCACGGCCGCGGTCACCGCCTCAGAGACCGGCTCGGTACGCTCGCAGTCGTACCAAACCCGTGTCGGTTCGAACTCGTCTCGTAGCTGCGTGTCAGATGTGATGATGGTTTCGTCCCCCCAGTATCGTCCGTCAGATACGTTGGTTTGACGTGTTATATTTCTTGCGTACTAACGGTATGTCGCACTGATAGTGTTGTTGTAGTGCAATACTCTGGGCAAGAGTTGACCGCTAAACAGCAGTGGGAGAGGGGAGTTATCGGAACGTCGAGTCAATTCGAGAGGGGAAAAAGAGGTAGAGAACAGAACAGACGGGAGCGGAGCGGACGGAATCGGAGCGGACGGGAACAGAGCAGACAGAAACGGAGCAGACGGGAACAGAGCAGACGGGAACAGAGCAGACGGAAACGTGACCACGCGACCGTCGTCCCGACACCGTGCGGACCGGTCCGGTCAGGCCGCGGGTGCCACGTCGGTCCCCCACGTGACGCGCCGGTACGACTCGTCGAGGGCCTGCGCGTCCTCGGGGAGGAGGGCCGCGACGAGGAACGTCGGATACTGCTCGAAGTGGTCGACCAGCGCGGCGATGCGCTCGGCGTCGATGGCCTCGACAGAGTCGAGCAGCATGAACGGGACCTCCTCGTACACCTCGTGGACGAGGTAGCCCGCGAGGGCGAACACGAGCCCGACGACCTCGCGCTCGCTCTCGCTGAGGTGGTCGATGGAGTCCTCGTACACCGCCCCGGAGTCGGACGCGCGGACGATGTGGAGTTCGAACTGGGTCTTTTCGACCTTGCGGCGGCCCTCTCGGACCCGGCGTTCGACCTGCTCCAGCCAGACGCGCTCGATGTTGTCGTAGCCGAGGAGGTCGAGGACCGTCTCCATCTCCTCGTTGAACGCCTCGACGGCCGCGGTCGTCAGCGACCGAATTCGGGTTCGCGCATCCTCGAGTTCCTCGGTCACCCGCTCGCGTTCGAGTTCGAGTTCCTCGCGCTCGTCGAACCGGTCGTCGAGCGCGTCGAGGTCGTCGTGGACCGACGCGAGGTCGTCGCGCGTCCGGTCGAGCGTGAACTCGACCTCGTTGAGCTCCTTGTGGAGTTCGATGAGGTCCCCTTCGGCCTGGCCGCGGAGGTCCGACGCGTCGGCTTCGAGCGCTTCGACCCGTTCGGCGAGCTCCTCGCGCTGGTCGGTCAGCGAGTCGATCTGTCCGGTCCGGCGGTCGAGTTCGTCTTCGAGGCGCTGGAGTTTATCCCGGAGCTTCCGGCGGTCGCGCTGGGCCTGTTCCGCCGCCCGCATCGAGCGTTCGAGTTCGTCGAGTTCGCGGCGGAGTTCGGCGCGTTCCTCGCGCTGTTCGTCTCTGACCTCGCGGAGGCGGTCGGTCGTCCCCCGAATCTGGTCGCGGTCGACCTCGGTGCCGCAGGTCCAGCACGTAATCGTCTCCGAGGAGACGAGTTGGTCCGTCACCGAGCCGCCGCCGACCGCGCCCAGCGAGTCCTCGACGAGGTCGGCCTTGCCTTCGAGCACGTCCTCCGTGTACTGGACGACGGTCTGAAGCTCCGAAATCGTCGAGTTGAGCGACTCGATGCGCGACCGAATCGACTCGATACGCTCGTTCGCCTCGCCGCGGTCGACCTCGTCGGCCTCGAACGAATCGAGTTCCGACTGGAGTTCGGAGCGCTCCTCGCGGAGCGATTCGACGCTCTCGCGCTCGCTCTGGAGGCGGAAGCGGACCGTTTCGAGGTCCGACCGCGCCGACTGCAGGTCGGAAAGCACCTCGTCTAACGCGGCCTGGTTCTCGCGTTGCGCCTCGACCGTCCGGTCTTCGGCCTCGATTTCGGCTTCGAGGTCGTCGCGCTCGGCTTCGAGGTTCTCGATTTCGGCTTCGAGGTCGTCGCGCTTCGCTTCGAGCGACCGGCGGTCGGCCTCGAGCGAGTCGAGCGAGTCGAGTTGCGTTTCCACCTGCGTTCGTCGGGTCTGGAGGCGCTCGATTTCGGCCTCGATGGCGTCGGTGTCGACCGGAGCCATGATGACGTCGCGGAGGTCGCGCTCCGCGACGACGGCCCGGCGCGCCTCGTTCGACCCGAGGAGGAACGCAAAGCGGTCCGCGGTCGTCGTATCTCGGAGGTACGGCGTGCCGTCGGTCGTGACACCGCCGTTCTCGCGGGAGAAGACGCGGGTGTAGGTCCGGCCGTCGAGTTCGAGTTCGACCGACCCCTCGTCGGCGTCGCCCTTGAGACTGGCCGCGTCGCTCCCGAACGCGCCCATAAGCGCGCGCAGGAATGACGTTCGGTTCGTCGCGTTGCGCCCGGTCAGAACGGTGACGCCGGGTTCGAGCCCGACGGTTCGTTCGTCGATACCACCGATGTTTCGTATACGGACAGTCGCCGTCTGAAGTGCCTCTGAATCGTTCATGTTTCGGATGTGGTGTGTTGGTGAGCCCGAACCGCTACTCGTCTCTCTCGTGTCCGCAGTCGCAGTGCCCGGAGTTGAGGAGCGTCGTCGGAGTCATTCGAGTGTCACAGTCTGTGCAGGTGACGCGGATGTCTACTTCGACCTCGTAGGTGCCGATGAAGACCGCTTCGGCCTTCACTAAACGGTCGATAACATCGATAGTCACCGTCCGAAGTCGGGACCGGAGCTTCCGAATCGTCGCGAGTCCCGACTCGGTCGCGCTCTGCCCGTCTTCGTCGTCTTCACGTTCGACGTTTCGGTGTCGCTTAAGGTAGTTATACACCGACTGGTAGGAGATGATGTCCGACTCCAACTGGTCGATGTCGACGCCGCGCTCGCGGAGCGTGTTCCGCGCGTCGGTGCGGCTCCCCGCGGTCACGTCGTCGCTGGTCAGGAGTCGGTAGAAGTTCTCCGCCTCCCCGTCGAGGACGTGCGCGCCGGCCTGGTCCAGCGCGGCCCGGATGAGTCGCTTGTTCACGTCGCCTTCGAGTTCACGGAGGCTCCGTCGCTCGCGACCCTCGCCGAGCCACGCGTCGACGAGGTCGTCACCGAGGCCATCGAGACCGTACCGGTCCGCGATACGCTCTATCTTCGGACCTCGGCCGCCGCGGCGGGAAACCGTACTTCCAGAATCTGGCATTGTGACCTCGCTACCCGGACCTTAGCGTGCAGTACCCTAAACATTACTTATGAATTATCAGAGGTGATAAAACTAGAACACAAACGAGTTACACGATAGACGCCGGATTTCTCACAGGATTCGGGCGATAACTGAGAGATATCGACGAAGCATACTGCGTCGCCCGACGGCGGTCGTGGCCCGACGTCACGCCTCGCGAACTGTCACCCAGAGGTGGACCTCGCGGTAGGCGTTGTCCACGGTCGGCGACGCCGGCGGCGCGCCCTCGTAGAGGAGGTACGTCAGCCGTAGGCGCTCGCCCGTCATCGTCGGGCGAACCTCGTGTGGCTCGTGCCACGTCTCGTTGTGTTCGAGCCGGGGCGTGAACGTCCGGAGCCGCTCCGATTCCAGTACGGTCGTCGAGTTGTTCGACACCTCGACGCGCTGGAGCACCGCGACGACGGTGTAGTTCACCGTTCGGTGTTCCTGGTTGCCGACGCCGAGGACGAGCGACGCCGGCTCGCCGCGGACGAGTTCTTCCGGGTAGTTGTCGGCGGTGAGTTCGTCGTTTCCGTCTTCGGTCAGGAGGTACAGTTCGGTGAACGACTCGCCGTCTTTCGGCACCGCCACCGCGTAGCCGACGCTGGCGGTCGCGAGGACCACGCTCACCACGAGGACGACGTTCAGCATCGCGTCGGTCTGCGACGCCGGGTTGAATAGCTCGTCGCGCGCGGCGGCGAACCAGCGCTTGTACGGGACCACCAGCCGTTCTTCTTCGGGAAGCGCCGACCGCCGGGCCGCCGCGAACGTCGTCGCGACGAGCGTGAAGCCGCTCACGGCGACGAGGATGGGCACGAGGCGAATTCCCCACGGGGTGAAGTTGAGGACGAGCCCGAGCAGGGGAACGACCGCGATGCTCGTCCCGAACGAGAGCGCGACCCGCTCGATACCGTCGATACCCGCCATCCGGTCGTGGTCCTCGGGGGCGTCTATCGGCGGGCCGCGCTCGGGGAACAGCGCCGCGATGAGGGCGTAGCCGGGGATGAAAAGCACGAACGGCAGGCCGACGACGACTCGCAGCGGTGTTCCCTCAAGCCCGGGCGTGAGCGTCGCGACGAGCGTGAGCGCGACCCCCGCGACGACGACCGCGAGGTCGGCGGGGAGGGTGCGGAGGGGCTCGGGGAGGAACAACCGCCAGTCTTGGCGCTGCGACATCTACCCGAAGTGGGAAACACGAGCACAAAAATCATTTGTCAGCCGTCGGGGGCCGCGGCCGCACTACTCGACCGGGCCGACCGGCTCTGACGCGTCCGCAGCGTCGCCCGAGTCGGACGACTCGGGCAGGCCGGTCTCGTCCGGGGCGACGACAGAGCGGGCCGTCTCGACCAGCTCGGCGGCGTCCGCGTCGCTCACCGAGAGTCCGCTGTAGGCCGCGCGCTCGTAGCCCGCGGTGAGCGACTCGAGCGCCTCCGCGGGCGCGACGCCGGCGTCGACACACCGGTCGCAGAACTCCCAGTGGGTCGCGGCGTCGTCGATGCCGGCGGCGGCCCCGAGCGCCCGGCGGACGCCCGCGTAAGCCACGACGACCGCGTCGTTGGGTCGGCCCTCGTCGAGCGCGTCGGCCGCCGAATCCAGCGCCGAAGCCTCGGTCGCCGCCGGCTCCGGCTCGGCCGGTTCGTCGCTCTCTGTCGCGGCCGACTCGGCGACCGTCGCCGCCGCGGCGTCGTCGGCGTCGTTCCGGCGAAGGAGCACGGCGGCGACGAGGCCGACGACCGCGGTCCCGGCGACGACCCACGCGAGGTCGAGCGGGTCGAACGGGAGCCCGCCGGACGCGCCGTTTCCGGCCCCGTCCCCGTCGGGGGCGTTCGAGAGGCGAATGCTCGCCGTCGCGTCGGACGGTTCGAGGTTCGTCCCCTCGCCGTCGAAGGCGACCGAGACGGTCGCGTTCTCGACGCTCGCATCGCTCGGGAGGTCGACCGCGGCCCGGTACGCGCCCGACGCGCCGGTCGTCGCCGCGGCGACCTCGCGCCCGTCGACGCTGACCGCGACCGACTGGCCGCTCACGGCCTCGCCCTCGTCGGTTTCGAGTCGGCCGTCGACGACGACCGACTCGTTCGCGGTCTCGCGGGCGGTCACGCCGAGCGCCGTTCCCTCGGTTTCGAGCGGGACCGCGACCGTCGCCGGGACGAACGTGACCGCCCTGCCGTCGCCGCCGGGGGCGACGCGAATCGACGCCGTTCCCGTCGCGGTCGCGGGGACGGTCGCCGAGACGGCCGACGCGCCGCTCGCGTTCGTCGCCGGCGCGGTCGCCGACGACCCGGCGAAGCTCGCCGAGACCGGGTAGTTCGACACCGGCGTCCCGTTCACCCGGACCGTCGCGCGAACCGAGACGGCGTCGGCGTAGCCGTAGGCCGACGCGGACGGCTCGGACAGCCTCGCGGTCGCGTTCACCCGCGAGACGGCGACGGGAACGACCCGCTCTGTCGCCTGATACATCGACGCGTCGTCCGGGAGGTAGCGGACCGTCAGCGACTCGGTGCTGACCGGAATCCGCGTCGGCCGGTAGGTCAGTTCGAACGAGCCGTCGGGGTCGACCGCCGACTGGACCGTCTGCCCGCCGACCGCGAAGCGGGCGCTCCCCGTCTCGACCGGCGTGCCGTTGTCGGTGACGAGCGACCCGGAGAGCACGAGCGGGTCGGTAAAGGAGATGTTCCGGTCGTAGTCGCCGACGGCGAGGCGAGTGGCGACGAACTCGCGGGAGACGATTTCGTCGCGCTGTTCGGAGATGTTCGCCTGCACCGCCGCGAGTTGGGCGCTGCTCTCGGCTAAGTCGCCGTCGGTCCGGTTCGAGATGACGTCGAACGCCGTCAACAGCCGGTCGGACTGCGCCTCGCCGTTCTCGGCGAGGCGCGTCAGGTTGCGGGCGAGCTCGCGGGCTCGTTCGTCGTTTCCGGCCCGCCTCGCCGCCTCGTACTCGCGGCGCGTCTCGCGGAACTCGCTGACGGTGTCGACGTACCCCCGCTGGGTCTCGCTGACGGTCCGGTACTCCTCGCCCGCGCCGTCGCCGCCGACCTCGCCCTCGACGTCGACGTACTTGCCGAGCGAGTCGTCGTAGTCGTCGCCGAGCGCCGCCTTCGCGGCGGCGTACTCGCCCTGACTGAGCCGCAGGGTGCTCGCGCCGATGTCGCCGTTGAGTTCGCCCGAGAGGTACGACAGCAATCGGTCGAGTTCGTTCTCGTCGTCGACCTCGTCGGGGTTCTCGTGGATGACGCCGGTGCTGTTGTTCGTCGCGTTCGCGGTCTGCTGCAGCGGACCCGGGGCCGGCCCGAGCGCCGAGACTCGGTCGGCTCCCCCGAGAGACGCCGGCGCGTCCGCGCTCGGGGCGGACGCGTCGGCGACCGCTCCCGCAGAGACCGCCGCTACCGGCGCTGTCGCGACGAGACAGCCGACGACCAACATCGTCCAGAGCAACCGCACCGGGCGGCCCGATTCACCACGCACTATCCGTAGCCAGACGGGGGGACATAATGGGTTTTGGCATTCGGCTGACTCCCGGCGGGAGCAGGAGCCCCGGGAGTCGCAGACTGCGCCGTGTTAACGGAGGGTTTAACGCCTGACCGACGCACCGAGCACGCCGCGGGTCGGCGGGGTCCGCGCGGCCGACCGTCGCGCGCGCCAACACAAACATTCAACTTGGGCGGCACGAATCGAACCCACGATGCTTCCGACCCGTCGGTGGGCCGCGCTCGCAGGCGTCGCCTGCTTCCTCGCCGTCTACGCGGTCGTCCTCGACGAGCCGACGCCGCTTTTCGCAGCCTGCGGCCTCGCCGCGTGGCTCGTCGTCGCGCAGGTCGACGCCGTCGGGACGATGCGCTCGGTCGACCGCGACCTCTCGGCGAGCGTCTCGGTCGAGCCGACGTCGGTGTACGTCGACGACCGCGCCGCGGTGACGCTGACGGCGTCGCTGTCCGAGGCCGTCGACGCGCCAGTCGAGGTCGAACTCGTCGCGCCGCCGAGCGTGAACGCGCCGGAGCGCGCGCGCCGGACGGTCGCGTTCGACCCCGGCGAGACCGCCGGGTCGGTCACGTGCAGTATCGAGTTCCCCGTCGCCGGGCGAATCGCGTTCGACGAGGTCGAAGTCGACATCGAGGACCGCGCCGGCTTCTTCACCGAGACGCTGACGCTCGACGCCGCCGCCCGCTGTCTGGTCGAATCGCCGGCCCCCGACGGCATCCACGTCGGTCGCGGCGGCGAACTGGTCGGCGCGTCCTTCGGCGACCACTCCAGCGACCAGACCGGGCCGGGGCTCGTCCCCCACGAGACGCGGCAGTACCTCCCCGGCGACACGCTGTCGCAGATCGACTGGAAGACCACCGCGCGCATGGACCACCCGTACATCCGCGAGTTCGAGTCCGAGTCCGACTACCTGCTGTCGCTCGTGGTCGACTGCGGTTCGAACATGAACCGCGGTCCGACCGGGCGAACGATGCTCTCGTACGCTCGCGAGGTCGCGCTCGGCCTCATCGACGCCGCCGACTCCCACGGCGACCCCGTCTCGGCGCAGTTCGTCGGCGACGCCGGGACGACGTGGGAGTTCGGCCCCTCGTCGTCCTCGAACGCCTACCAGACGATTCGGCGGCGGCTGCTCTCGATAGAGCCGACTCGGCGTTCGCGTCGTCCGGTCGGCACGTCTCGGCCGGTCGCCCCCGAAGACGCCCGCAAGCGGAGTCGCCTCCTCGACGGCGACGACTCGGCGTTCGCGTCGACGCTCCGCCCGTACCTCAGCGACGGCGAGAGCTACGTCTCGCGGGTCAGCGACCGACCGATTTTCGACGCGGTGAAGTCCGCGTGCTCGCGGTCCGACCGGCAGGACCACCTCGTGCTCATCACCGACGACTCGGCGAGAGTCGAGACCTACGAGGCGGTCGTCGTCGCGTCCAAGCGGAGCAGCCAGACGAGCGTCTTCCTCACGCCGACGACGTTCTTCGACGACGCCGCCGGGGGCGCGGGCGACACTGCCGGGGTCATCGCCTTCGAGGAGTTCCGAAAGCGCCTCGAACGGCTCCCGAACGTCACCGCCTACGAAGTCGCCCCGAAGAGCGCGATGAACCTGGCTGCGGACCGCGCCACCACAGCGGAGTGAACACCGATGGAGACACCTGTGAACCAGAGCGAACGGACGATTCGAACCGTGTTGGACGCGAACGAACTCACCCCGATGGACGTGGTCGGCGTCCTCTGTGTCACGCTCGTGGCGGGGCTGACGAGCGGGCTGTGGGGCGTCGCCGCCGGCGTCCTCGTCCTCGCCGTCGCGGCGGCGACGACGGGGCCGCTCGCGTTCGTCGTCGCCCAACTGACCGCCGTCTCGCTCTTCGGAGACGCGAGCCTCGTCGCGCTCGGTGGCGCGCAGCTCGCGGCGTTCCCGCTCCTCGCGAGCGCGGCGTGCGCGTGGCCGCCGAACCGGTCGCGACTCGCTCGGCTGGCGGCGGGGTACGTCCTCGCGCTCGGGGTGGCGTGGGCGCTCTGGACGTCGTTCCGGTGGGCGTGGCAGGCCGCGCTGGTCGCCGTCGTCCTCGCGGCGGCGGTCGCCTACGGGCTTCACCGCTACGAGCGCGTCGCGCTCGGCCTCGTGAGCGCGCCGGACGCGGGGGCGGAGCGATGAGCGCGGACAGTCCCTCGGACCGACCCGACCGTGAGTTGGCGAACGGCGAGACCCGCGCCGTCGTTTCGGCCGCGAGCCGAGGCGACGGCGACGCCGGCCGGGGCGACACCGACGAGGCGACCCCAGACCGCGCCGAAGTCGCCGACCTCCGGCGCGAGAACGCCCGACTCAGACAGCGCTACGAGGCGCTTCGAAGGGGTCGGTACCGACAGACCGCGACCGCGCTGGCCGCGCTGGGCGTCGCCGGCCTCCTCGGCGGTGCGGTCTTTCCGCCCGTCCGGGAGACGCTCGTCGTCCTCGGCGCTATCGGGCTGTTCGCCGCCGCGGTGACGCGGTATCTCAGCCCCGAGCGGTTCATCCCTGTCGGCGTCGGCTCGTCCGTGTTCGGCGCGCACGCGAGCAACCACGCCGCCGTCGTCGACGAACTCGGCCTGCAGGACACGATGGTCTACGTCCCCGACGCCGACCGCGACGCCGTTCGGCTGTTCGTCCCGGAGCACCGCGGCTACGCGCTTCCCGACGCCGAGGCGCTCCGCGACACCTTCGTCGTCAGCGACGACGAACTGGCGCGCGGCGTCGCGTTCAACCCCAGCGGCGGCGGCCTGTTCGACGAGTTCGAGCGGAGCCTCGACGGCCCGCTCGGCGGCGACCCCGAGACGCTCGCCCGACAGGCGACCGACGCCCTCGTGGAACTGTTCGAACTCGCCGAGACCGCGACCGCCGAGGCTGACGCCGACGACGGTCGCCTGACGGTCCGCGTGGAGGACTGCCGGTTCGGGTCGGCCGAGACGTTCGACACGCCCGTCGCGTCGTTCGTCGCCGTCGCCGTCGCCCGCGGTCTCGACGCGCCGGTCGTCGCCGAGGTCGCCGCCGGCGAGGAGATGGACTTCGCCGTCACCTGCCGGTGGGACGTCGAAGACGACGAGGAAGTCGAGTCGTCCGCGGGCGCGGCGTCGGAGGTCGAGGGTGAGAGCGAAGAAGCAGAAGCGGAAACAGAAACAGAAGCCGACGAGCGGTAGCCGACCGTCCTCAGTCGTCGTCGCCGGCGACGGAGGGCGTCGCCGACTCGTTGAGGTCGACTTCGGGCGTCGGAACGGTGTCGACGACCTCCTCGACGACCTCCCGCGGGTCGCGTCCGCTGATGTCCGCCTCGGTCCCGAGGACGAGGCGGTGCGACATGATGATGGGCGCGAGCCGCTTCACGTCGTCCGGAATCACGTAGTCGCGGCCGCGAATCGCCGCGGCGGCCTTGCCGGCCCGGAGGAACGCAAGCGACGCGCGGGGCGACGCGCCGAAGTCGACCGCGGCGTGCGTCCGCGTCGCGCCGACGAGGTCGAGGATGTAGTCGAACACCTTGTCGTCGACGTGCACGTCCGTGACGACCTGTCGGGCCTCCCCGATGTCGGCGTCGTCGATGACGTTCGAGATGTCCGAGGGCTTGAGCGACGGCGAGCGGTCGAAGCGTTCGAGAATCTCCCGCTCGTCGGCCCGCTCCGGGATTTCGACGACGACCTTGAACTGGAAGCGGTCGCGCTGGGCCTCCGGGAGGTTGAACGTCCCCTCGTACTCGATGGGGTTCTGCGTGGCGACGACCATGAACGGATAGGGGAGTTTGAGCGTCTCGCCCTCGATGGTCACCTGTCCCTCTTCCATCGCTTCGAGGAGCGCGGACTGCGTCTTCGGCGTCGCCCGGTTTATCTCGTCGGCGAGGACGACGTTCGAGAAGACCGGCCCCCGCTGGAGTTCGAACTCGCCGAGGTTCTCGCGGTAGATGTGGGTGCCCGTGATGTCCGCCGGTAGCACGTCGGGCGTCATCTGAATCCGCTGGTAGTCGAGGTTCGCGGCGTGGGCGAACAGGTTGGCGATGGTCGTCTTGGCCACGCCAGGAACCCCTTCGAGGAGGACGTGCCCGTTCGTCAGCAACGCGATGGTGAGCGCCTCTATCGCGTCTTCGTTCCCGACGAGGAGTTGCGACGTCTCGTCCAGGATGGCCTCGTAGACCTCTTCGGGAGCACTCATATACGAGACACTCAGGACGGCGACCACATATAACTGCGGTCTCGGTGCCCCGGCGAGCGAGCGGGCCAGACGAGTAGGCCGACAGCGCCGGACGACCGCGGTCGCGGCGACAGACTACGTGCGCCGGCCGCGGCGGGCGACGAGCGCGACCGCGCCGACGACGAAGCCGCCGAACAGGAGTTGGAGTCCGCCGGAGCCCCGGAGCGCCCGGAGCGCGACCTGCAGCGGCGGGCGCTCCTCGGCGTGCGAGAAGTCCAACACGACGGTCGGCCGGTCGGCGACGAGCGCCTCGGCGAACGCCCGGTTGTCCGGCCGTTCGAGCATCGCGTTGATGAAGACGCTCGGGTCGCTCACGACGACCACGTCGCCCGCGCCGAGGCGCTCCGTGGTCACGACGGGGTGCGAACGGAGCGTCTCGCTCTCGTCGAGTTCGCCGTCGTCGTCGCGGTCGAGATACGAGAAGTTCGACGAGCGGACGAGGACGGTGCTTTCGTTTTCGGTCACCGTCGCCGGGTGGTTCAGCGTGAGTTGCGTCACGTCGCGGGTCAGCGGGTCCGCGGCGACGCGCGTCGCCACCGGGAGCGCGCCGGATTTGTACTGGTGGCGGTCGTCGCGGAGCGGCGTCTGATTGATGCGCGCCGACGCGCCCAGTCGGCCGAGCAGGTCGTTGCCGTGGGGCCTGAAGTCGTCGGCGACGACGACGGTCCCGCCGGCCCGGACGAACGCCTCGATGCGGTCGGCCTCGGCGTCGGTGTAGCCCCGCTCCGGCGAGATGACGAACGCGACGGTGCCCGCGGGGTCGACCTCGCCGTACTCGGTGGTGTTGTAGACGACTTCGGTCTCGGCACCCGCGTCCGATGCGACCCCGCGGATGCCGGAACCGCCGTCCCACGCGGCGTTGAACGCGCCGTAGGTGGACGACGAGGTACTCGCGCCGACGCCGACGCCGAGGAGCATCGTGACGAGGAGCGCCGCGGCCAAGAGATGCGGGTAGCCGACCTCGCGGGAGCCGACGCGCACTCAGAACACCCCCGGCGGGAGGATGTCGAGGATGCGTCTGACCACGATGTAGCCGAAGGCGACGAGGCCGCCGCCGATGAGCCACAGGAGCCGTCGCCGCCACGCGGGCGTCACTGCGACCGGCGCGGTGAGTTCGACGACGACGAGGAAACCGATGAGAGACACGACGAAGACCAGCTCGTACGAAAGCGAGTCGAGGAGGACCAAGACGAGGGTCGCGCCGAGCATCCAGGCGAGCTGGGCGCGGATGAACCGCTCGCGTCGTGCCGTTGCCATGTACGGTCGTGGACGGGGCGGGATAACTAAACTATCGCTTGTGGGGCCCGGTCAGGACGCGGGCGGTGTGAGGTGCGACCGTCGGTGACGCGCGTCGCGAGCGACACCGCGCTCGCCAGTCAATCGGAGCGGGTTCTCACCCAGAAACACAGCACGGCGGCGAGGAGCGAGCAGGCGGTGAGGAGTATCGACGGGCCGGGAACGGCCGTCTCAGTCGAGTCCGTCGAGCGCTCGGTGGTGGCTCGTGCGGTCTCGGCCTGTCCGTCCGTCGTTGCGCTCGCCGTCGATGACGACGACGTCGCGGGCGAACTCGTGTTGTTCGCGTCCGTCCCGGAACCACCCATCGCCGAGACGGTCAACTCGCCACCTGTAGCGTCCGAGTCGGCATCGGAACCGCCGCCGCCGTCTTGCGACGACGAACTGTCATCGGCCGTATCTGCGTCCGCGGTCGTCGTGGCGTTCGAACTCACCTCGCCGACGGCGAGACTCCCGTTCTCGACGGCGTCGATTCGGTAGCTGACACCCGCTTCGCTCCCGACGTCGGTCACGTTCACGCCGATTGGGGACGTCCCGTTCGCGCTGCCTTCGACGGTGACGGTCGCGATAGTGACGGACCCCGACTGCGACGTGTCGATGAGCGCGCCGTAGAGGCGAACTCGCGAACGCTCGTCGTCGTACGTGACCTCGTTCAGGCCGGGGTCGGGAACGAACGACGCGTTAGCGACGGACGCAATCGAACCGTTGACGCGGACGGTCACGTCGACCGCGCCAACCCCGCCGCCGTCGAGGCCGCGGACCACGAGGTCGTAGGTCGTCGTCGACCCCACGTCCGTCTCTTGGGACGCCGGCGTCACGACGACCGAAACGTCGTCCTGCGCTGCCGCCACCCCCACGGGGGCGACGGCGAGGCTGGAGCTGACGAGCACAAGCAGTCCGAGCGGGACGACGAGAGCCTGTCGAGTCGACATTCGAATTCGGTATCGGCGTGTTGAGAGTCGGACTACTTTTCTGTTCCGGGACCGGCGGTGAGCGGGACGCTGGGGTGCAGCCGTCGGCACGTAGTGTAATGTGAATATGCCTGTTACACTAGTCGGTCGACGAGTCGGTACGACCGATGGATGTTTTAGGCTTGTAGCCGGGATGGACACTACCTATCGAGTAAGATGCTCGCCGTCACAGCCGTGTTCCCACCCAGACGACTCTCGAAGAGATGATTCGAACGCAACGAGGGACACGGACCGTCGTCGTCGGCATCGTGTTCTGTCTCCTCCTGAGCGCGGCGCTCGCGCCGGTTTCGGAAGCGACGCTCCCCACAACTGACGTCGACTCAGGAGGACCCGAACGCAGTACGACCGCGGCGACCGTCACCGACCCCGCGAATAACACGACCGCATCCGACAACGGAACGACCGGGAGCGACGTTCTCTCGGGCGTCGCGGCGTACCGACTATCGCGCGCGGAGTCGGACGAACTCGTCCCGGTAATCCTCGTCTTCGACGACCAGTCGCGCGAGTCACGCGACGGGGGCGGTCGCAACGACACGACGGCGCGCGCACAAATCAGAGCGACGACCAACCGGACGCAGTCCGACGTGCGCGAATTCCTCGACGCGCGGCGGGCGAACGGGACCGTTGCGGACGTGAAACCGTTCTGGACTCGAAACGCGCTCGCCGTCGAGGCGACGCCCGCTGTCGTGCGGACGCTCGGCGGGATGCCGAACGTGTCCGCGATTCACTACGACAGACCGATTTACGCGACGGGGTCGGTCGCGCCGAGCGTCGCCGCGTATCTGGACTCGCTGTCCGCGTACGGCGAGACGGTCCGACCGGACAGCGTTCAGCGCGCGACGAGCGGAACCGAGTCGTGGAGCGTCAAATCGGTCGGTGCCGACGACGTACAGGCGCGCGGAATCACCGGTTCGGGCGCGAACGTCAGCGTCATCGACAGCGGCATCGACGACAGCCACCCGGCGCTCCGCGGGCAGGTCGTTCGGTGGCAGGACTTCGTCGGCGATTCGTCGGAGCCGTTCGACCCGTGGGGCCACGGCACGCACGTCGCGGGGACGGTCGCCGGGCGGGCGGACGCCAAGAAAGCAGTCGGTGTCGCACCCGGAGCGCAACTGTTCGGCGCGCGCGCCCTCAACGCCGACGGACAGGGCAGTATGTCGGACGTGATGGCGGCGATGGAGTGGAGCGCCGAGAACCACGCGGACGTGGTCTCCGCGAGTCTCGGTGCTAGTCCGTTCCCGCTCGAGTACCGCGGGGAACGGGGGGTCCGGCCGAACGAGACCGGAACCGCGGACATCGAACTCTACGCGAACGGCTCCGGCGTGTACCAGACCAACGCGAAGTACGACGGGTTCAAACCGGCGTACGTCTACGTGCTCGTCGAACCGACGCGGGTCGGCGGCGAGCAGATACAGAGCGACGAGCGACGCGCCGAGGTCATGCGAAACCTCTCGGTGACGCTTCGAGACCCCGCGGGCGAAAACCCGCTCAGAGGCGTCGACGCGGGGTGGTGGTTCGCCGACGGGCGCGTGCCGGCACAAATCGCGTACCAGAGATTCACACCCCGGAACGGGACCGCAATCGAAACCCCCGGGAACTGGTCGCTCGACGTCGAGAACGACCACCCCGAGTCGGTGTCGTATCGGTACCGAACGACGGCGTACTACCCGTCGAACGGGAGCGACCAGTTCTCTCGGTACGTCGACTCGCTCGTGACGACGACGGACACGGTCGCGGTTATCTCGGCCGGCAACGCCGGGTTGCTCGGGAATCGCTCCGTGGCGAGCCCCGGCGCTTCGGCGGGGGCGATTACCGTCGGTGCGTCACGGCAGACAGCGTCCGACGTGACCTCGTTTTCGAGCCGCGGCCCGGTCGGGTTCGGGGCTGACCGGCGACCCGGCATCGACCTCATCGCCCCCGGTGAGAACGTCACGTCCGCGTACTCGACGTCACAGACCGACGAGGCCGAACCGTACGTCACGCGCGACGGGACGTCGATGGCGGCCCCGCACGTGAGCGGCACGGTCGCGCTCCTTCTCGACGCGAACCCGAACGCGACTCGCGCCGACGTGACGCGGGTTCTCCGGTCGACGGCGCGACCGCTCCCGCAGACAGCGCCGACCGTCGGCGCGGGAATGCTCGACACGCGGAGCGCGGTCAACGAAACGGCCGAGCTACCCCCCTCCGTGACGACCGAAACAGCGCCACCGACCGACCCCGACGGTGACGGCCGCTACGAGGACGTCAACGGAGACGGCAACGTAACGCTCGCCGACGTGCAGACGCTGTTCGCCCACCGCGACGCCGGGACGGTCGAAGGCAGTCGGGAGGCGTTCGATTTCTCTGGGAACGGCCGCGTCAACGTCGCGGACGTGCAGGCGCTGTTCGCAAAAATCCGAGAAAACTAGCGGGGTCGGTCAGGACGATTCGGAACTCGGATCGGTGACGTTTACCCAGAGGTGGACCGCTTGGGCGGCGTTTTCAGCCGTCGGCTCCGCGGGTGCCGTTCCCTCGTACAGGAGGTAGGTGAGTCGGAGCCGGTCGCCGGTCATCGTCGGCGTGACCGCGTGCTCGGTCCGCCACGTCGAGTCGGCTTCGACCGACGGTCGATACCGCGTGAGTGACTCGCGTTCGAGGACCGTCGTCGTGTTGTTTGCGACTCGGACGCGCTGGAGTTGCGAGACGACGACGTAGTCGGTTTGCGTCCCCTCGTGGTTACCCACGGCAATCGTGAACGGCGTCGGCTCCCCCGCAGTGAGTTCCGTCGGGTAGTCCTCCGCGGTGAGTTGCCCGGACTGGTTCTCGGTCAGCACGTACACCTCGGAGAACGACTCCCCGGAACCGGGGGCGGCGACCACGTATCCGCCCACTCCGACGGCGACCGCGAGGCAGAGTATCAATACGACGGCGAACGCCGCGTCAGTCCGCGAATCGGACGAGAAGAGGGCCTGGCCGTCGGGAAGACTGGACCGGACCGTGACGCCGAACCGTTCGCTCTCGGGGAGGGCCGCCCGACGACGCGACGCGACGACCACGGCCGCGACCGTGAGGAGTCCGATGGAGACGACAATCGGAACGAGTCGAAGTCCCCACGGCGTGAAGTTGAGGAGCAGTCCGAGCGCCGAGACGAGGGCGATGCTCGTTCCGAACGAGAGCGCGACCCGCTCGATACCGTCGATTCCCGTCCAGTCACCCGTGTCGGCGTCTCCGTTCGCGGCGACCGACGGTCCCGACTCCGGGAACAGCGCGGCGATAACCGCGTAGCCGGGGACGAAAAGCACGAACGGGAGGCCGAGCACGACCCGAAGCGGGGTGTCGCGGACGCCGGGGACGGTGACCGCACCGCAGGTGAGGACGACCGCCACCACGACCGCGAGCAGATCCGCGGGAGCGGTGCGAACCGAGCGCGGGACGAGAGATCGCCAGTCCGTATCGGAGGGCATCGGCTATGGGTGCGACAAGGATTCACTAAAAGCGGTCGGTCTCACCGACTGCCGTGTCCGCGGCCTCGGCGGTCCAGACGTGAGACGAACCCGCCAGAACCAGTTACTACGCGTCTTCCGCGCGCGAGAGTGTGTCCAGCACTTTGAGCGAGAGTTCGTTCGCAGAGATCTCACCGTCTTGGTAGTCGGCGAACCACGACGACTTCGCGTGCCACGTTCCGAAGCGAGACTCGGGGCTGTCCATGACGATTGCGTTCAGGCGCTCGGCCTCCCAGCCGTTTGCGACCCGATTGAAGAAGCCGCCGGCGATCGTCCCGATTTCCCCGCCGACTTCCTCGTACTGGTCTTCGTTCGAGACGTACGTGAGTTCCACCGCGTTCGCCGGCGGTTGCGGGAGGAGTTCGACGATGGAAATCTCCTCTTGTTGGAGGAACGACCGAAACTCGTCCGCCTGCTCGACGAACGGGGAGGGCGTCTTCGTCGGGAGCGTCGTCGTCGACTGGGTCGACGCCTCCGTCTCGGACTCCTGTGCACAGCCGGCAGTTCCGACGACCATCGCAGAGAACGCAGTAAGGAACCGGCGCCTTCGCATATGCTACTCACAAGACTACCCGCCTTCTTTAATCTGACCACGGCTCCGAAACGGTCTGACTGTTGTCGGTTTGAATGAGTGTCAATACAGCCGGACGGTATTATTCAGGACTATGATTCTGAATAAATCCATGGGTGATACAGAAGTATTTTATCGCTCCTATCAGATGAACATACCATGAGGCCTACGACCAGCAACAGGACTAAACTCTTGAGTTTGGTTCTGACGGGGGTTGTGGTTCTATCGATGGTGGTAGGGCCCGTTAGCGCGAGCACCCTCGCCTCAGCAGACGCATCGGCCTCACTCAGCGGAGGGGGTTCCGCTCCGATCGACGGAGCAACGACACCCGCGGTGAGTGACGAGTTGAAAATAGACGCCGGAGAGAACGTCTCCGTGTGGCAGTATTCGCTGCTGACACTTCGGCCAAATAATCCAGCAGCGTCGAGTGAGTTTGTCACACTCGACGACGTCCCGTACATCAGCCACGAGATACGGAACACGAATATCTTCGTCGGGACGAGCGACCTGGAAACCAGTTTGGACAAAAATCGAATCTACGTCTTCAACAAGACGGAGATCACCGCGACCTTCAATCCGGGGAAAGCCGGAAAGAGCAGCGTGGTCGACGGGGAGAAAGTCCAACTGGTCGCTGTCCGCCTGAAGGAGGGCGCGAAGCAACCGGGTGGTATCAGCGATATCGGCAAACTGCTCACCTCGAGTAAGGACACGAACGCGGAAATCGTTCGCGAGTTCA
Source organism: Haloferax gibbonsii (assembly GCF_001190965.1). Classification (NCBI taxonomy): domain Archaea; kingdom Methanobacteriati; phylum Methanobacteriota; class Halobacteria; order Halobacteriales; family Haloferacaceae; genus Haloferax; species Haloferax gibbonsii. The sequence goes on along the minus strand of NZ_CP011947.1, from coordinate 2,128,034 downwards.
CGGGGGAGAGCGGAGAGCAGAACTTCAAATTCACCCCCGACGAATCCGGGCAGTACATCTTCGCGACGGTTCTCGTCGAGAACAGCACCGACCCGGGACTGGTGCAGGGCTCCTCGGCCGGTAACCTCACCGCCGAAGGGAACGTGACGGTCGTCGGCTTCGACCACTTCCTCGTCCAGGACGGTCGGTCGACGGTGACGCCGCCGGAGGTTGCCGCGGTCGGCAACGACGTTGACGTCGACGTCGACGCGTCGAATCTGGAATCGGACGAGGTTTCGCACACGACGATTCTGCTGAACGAGACGGTCCTCGGCGACCAACAGCAGACGATTCAGCTCAACGGGAGCGAAATCGAGGAGATTCAGTCGTCCATCGACCGAATCGAAGGGGCGACCGACGTGAAGCCCGGAACGAACTTCGCCGGGAGCACGCTTCCCGCGAGCCGATACAACGGGAACACGAACATCGTCTCGCTGCTCTCGCGGTTAGCCGGTGAAGACAGCGTGACCCAGACCGACGACACGGTCATCTACACGAGTATCAACGGGACCGTCGGCGGACCGCAGGAGACGGTCACGCTCCGCACGACGGAGAACTTCACGCCCGGCGAGTACTCGGTCATTCACTTCGCGACCGCACAGAACGGGACGGCGACGCTGAGCAACAAAGCGAGCGTCGAACTCGTCGACGGCGTCCAGCTCAACATCGAGCCGAGCGCGGTCGAAATCCAGCAGGGCGACAGCGTCACGCTCAACGTGACTCGGGCAGACACCGGCGACCGCGTCGCTGGTGCGAACGTGACCTACAACGGCAAGACGTTCACGACCGATTCGAACGGTCAGGTGACGTTCACGCCCGTCGAGTCGGGAACCGCGACGGCCACGAAAGACCCGTCTAACGGAACCGCGTACATCTCGTCGAGCGTCGACCTGTACGTCATCACGCCGGAAATCGAACTCACCGGCTACAACGTCTCGTCGACGTCGGTGACGACGGACGAGACGGTGACGGTCAACGCGACCATCGAGAACACCGACTACTTCGGTGGGAACTTCACGGTCGACCTCAAGCGTGACGGTCAGACCGTCGAGTCGAAGACGGTGTTCGTCAACGAAGGCGAGACCGTCGTCGAGCAGTTCGAACTGAGCTTCGACACGCCGGGCACGTACGACGTGACGGTCAACGACGCGACGCCGACGGCCATCGAGGTCAGCGGCGTCCCGGACATCGTCTACTCGAACTTCACGGCCCCGAGCCAGGTTTCACCGGGTGAGACGACGGTCGTGAGTGCCGATGTCAGCAACAACGGAACCGGCGCTGGCGAGTACAACGCGTCGCTCGTCATCGACGGCCAGACCGTCGAGTGGATGAACGGGACGCTCGCGCCCGATGAGTCCACGACGGTCACCTTCGAGAGGGACCTCGGTCCCGGCACGTACCAGATCGCGATCGACGGGCTTCCCGCCCAGACCGTGACTGTCGACAAGCCGGCGAACCTCGACTACTCGAACCTGCAGGTCAACGCGACCGAAATCGGACTCGAGGACGCGGTCAACGTGAGCGCGACGGTCACGAACACCGGCGACGTGTCGGACACGTTCACCGCGACGCTCTCGGTCGACGACGAAATCACGCAGACGAAGGCCGTGACCCTCGACGGCGGCGAATCGAAGACGGTCTCGTTCACCGTCACCGACCTCGCTCTCGGCGAGCACACGGTCCGCATCGGCGACCTCTCGCCCGAGACGGTCACCGTGAAAGCGCCGGACATCACGCCGACGCTCTCGGTCGAAACGAACGTCACGAAAGGTATCGTGCCCGTCAACGCGACGGTCGAAAACCGCGGTAACGTCGAGGCGACGGGCGTCGACGTGATCGTCGAAGCGAAAGCCGACGGCGGTGGGGACTGGGAAGAACTCACCAGTCAGTCGGTCGACCTCGCTGCGGGCGAGTCGGTCGCTATCAACACGACGCTCGCACGCGTGGACGCGCGGAACTACTCCGTTCGCGTCGTCGCGGACCCGGCTGACGAAATCGCCGAGGCGAGCGAGACGAACAACGAGGTCAACGCGCGCGTCACCGGCGGCCCGCTCGCGAAGGGCTACGTCAAGATGCCCGACGGGAGCGCCGCCGTGGACGACCTCGTCTACACGAGCCGCACGAACCCCGGCAACGAGTCGTGGTCCGTCGGACAGGCGTTCACCGACGAGAACGGTCGGTTCCTCGTGCCGGTCGTCAACGGAACCTCACAGACGATCGCGTACGTGCAGGACGAAGCGAGCGGTTGGAGCGGCGACCACCCGCGCGACGGGTCGCCCGACATCTACTCGCTCTACACGACGAAAGGAACCGAGCGGATTCTGAACGTCGGGAACACGACGCTCCCCGACGCGGGTCTACTGAACGTCACCGTCGTCGACCAAGACGGTGACCCCGTGGAGAACGCGACGATTGCGGTCACCCACAACAACGACGGCACCCGCTCGGGTGTCGCGTACAAGTCCAACGCCGAGGGACTCTTCCCGGCCGGTGAAGGCGACAAGACCGGCATCGAGGTCCGCGGCGACATGGAAGTCCGCGTCACGCCGCCCGAGAACGACCGGTTCGTCAACCGGACGTACTGGCAGAACCTCACGGTCGACACGAGCGGTGCGAACCTCACCTTCCGCCTCGCGGAGGGTGCTGACCTCTCGCCCGAACTCGACGTCGAACAGCGACAGCGGTTCAACGACGGCGTGAACGCCTCCGTGACCGTCTCGAACGACGGACTCGTCAACGTCTCGAACGCGACGGTCAACCTGACTGTCGAGGCCGCCAACGGTGCCACGGAGACGTACACGAAGTACACCGGCAACCTCTCCGACAGCACCGACGCGCCGAACAACGAGACGACGCTCACCTACGACCTGACGGAGTTCGCCAGCGAAGAACTCCTCGGAACCCTCGCACAGGGTAACGCGAAGGTGACCGCGACGGTCGATCCGGCGAACGAGATTCCCGAGACGGACGAGACGAACAACCAGGTCGTCAACTCCACGCGCGTGGTCTACGCCGACCCGGCAGTCCGCATCCAGGGACAGAGCACGGTGCTCCAGAGCCAGAAGGCGACGCTCGTCGTGTTCACGAAGAACAACGGTACCGCACCGACCGGTGAGTTCAACGTGACCGTCGACTACGACGACGGGACGACCGAGAACATCACCATCGCGAACCTCGGCGTCCAACAGCCGAACACGACGCGCGTCACCCACAGCTTCGCGACGGGTGGCGACAAAGTCGTGACCGCGAGCGTCTCCGACGGCGTCCCGTTCGACAACAACGAGTCGACGAAGGACGTCAGAGTGAAGCCGTACACGCTGAGCATCGACGACGAGGACGTCTCGGTGCCCTCGACGGTCGTGAACAATTCGACTGTCACCGTCATCGCCGAGTTCAACGCGAACTACCCGTCGGACGTCAACGCGACGGTTTCGCTCCCCGCGGGGCTCGAACTCGTCGACGGACAGCGCGCTGAGAAACAGGTCCGGTCGTCGGCAAAGGGCGGTTCGGTTGCGTGGAAGGTCCGCGGCAACACGACCGCCGACATCGACGACGCGCAGCTCGACGTCACCGTCGAAGCGTTCGGCCAGAGCGACACGGCGTCCGCGACGACCAACGTCACGGTGCCGAAGGTCCGCTACACGACGACGAACGCGACGACGCTCGAGTCCGCGGGCGAGACGCAGTCGCTCGCGCTCAACATCTCGGACGCGACGACCTACGAGCACACCCTCAACGTGACTGTGCAGGCCGGGACGGACGGACGGACGCTACAGGGTCTCGAATACCTGTTCTCCTACCCCTACTGGTGTGTCGAACAGACGACGACCCAGATGATGTCCGCGCTCCGGACCGACCAGTACTACCGCGACGGCGACATCCCGAGCAACTACGACCGCGACCGCTCGAACAGCACGATCAGCGCGGGTATCAGCAAGCTTGCCGACGAACCCACGCCTGGGGCGTACGTCAACATCTCCCAGCACGACAACGGCGCGTGGAGCATGTACGGCAACAACCCGCGCGGTGACCTGTTCTACACCATCTACGCCCTGCAGGGCGTGAGCGCCGTCTCCGACGACGCGGTGCAGAGCAGTCGTACGGACGTGAACAAGAGTCTGCAGAACATCAACCAGAGCGGTGCAGTCCTCTGGCTGGCAGACAAACAGCGCAACAACGGACGTGTCCGCCCGAGCGGGTACTTCCTCCGCGACGACACCTCCGCGACCGCCTACACGACGGTCGCAATCGACCGCGCTGGCGACGACCTCAACGCGACCGCACAGACGGCCGCCAACGAGTTCAGCGTCGACGCAGCGGTCTACCTCATCGAACAGCAGAACGGCGACGGTAGCTGGGAAGCCGGTTCGAAACAGGCGCAGGCAACCGCCTACGCGGTGCAGGCGCTCGCAGCGGTCAACGACAGCGACACCCTCCGGACCCAGGTCAACAGCGAGCTGAGTTCGGGTAACGTGTCGATGGCCCTCGACAGCGGTGTCCAGTGGCTCGCGGCGAACCAGCGGGAAGACGGTTCCTGGGCTGGTTACACGAACTCGCCGTACTGGAGCAACACCGGTGAGAAGGCCCGCGCGACGGGCAACGCGATCATCGCGTTGAACGCCGCGGAGGGCTACACGGCGGCGAGCAACGATACCGTCTCCGACGGTGTCGGCTACCTCGTCAGCATCTACCAGCAGGGTGGCTCCTTCGGTAACACGCGTGCGACCGGCGTCGCGATCGACGCCCTCACGACGGCGGACCAGCGGAACGCCGGCTCGCAGACGGTGACGGTCGAAATCAACTCGACCGTCACGAAGGACGTCACCGTCGACGGTAACACGCCGACGGCCACGGTGTCCTTCACGACTGACGAGCTCGAAACGCTTCGTGAGACCGGTGATATCACCCTCACCATCGAGAACTCGACTCGAGTCGTTGTCGGTGCCGAGTCCGAACAGCTCGTCAACGAACAAGAGTACGAGGACACCAACTGAGGAGAACGATGACACGAAAACTCTCAATGACACTGGCTGCCCTCCTGGTCGTGGCATCGATATCGTTCGGTGTCGGTCCGGGCGTTGTGTCTGCTGCGGATCCGTTCAGCGTCGACATCGACGCGCCGGACGACCTCAGCACGAACGGCAACCAGACGATTGCAGTAACGGTTACGAACAACGACGACACCGCGCTACTCAACCCGCTCGTTGAGGTCCCGATCAGCAGTCCGGTCGGCCTCCCGAACGGGGCCGAAGACGCGGTCTACGTGAACGACACGTCGGACCTGCGGGACGCGGCCGTCCAGCAGAGTACGATTTCGACCGGCGACTCCCTGACCATCACGGGCGAGGTAGTGCCGGCCGGGGAATCCCGGACGTACCACTTCAACGTGACCGTCTCGTCGGCGGGGACGACATCGCTGACCGCCGACGCGCGCCCGCTGTACAACGAGCCGAACAACGTTCGGACGACCGAACAGCTCGACGTGAGCGGCGTCGGGACGGTCAACGCGAGCGTCGTTGACAACGACGGAAACGCCGTCAGTGGCGCGTCCGTCGTCCTCGACGGTCAGAACCAAGCCGACTCGGTCAGCGAGACGGTGCTCGAAGGCGACCACACGGTCGGCGCGAGCCTGACGAACGCGCCCGAGTTCACCGTCGGCGTCGGCATCTCCGAGACGGCGTCTGTCACCTTCGTCGACGGCGACGACAGCATCCAGCCGGTCGCCTACGTCGGCGACGCGCCGTCGCTCGTCGGTGACTCGACCTCGGAATCGGACGGGAACGCGAAGACACCCGTCAACACGACGGTGTCGGTGACCATCTCGAAGACCGACGGCACGGTCGTCTACGACATCGCACCGCCGAGCGACACGCCGCTCCGCGGGAACGGCGTCGCGACGACGGACGCGAACCTCGTCGACCAGACGACGGTCGACGGTGAGACGCGAGTTCAGCTCAACCAGACTGGCGTCGCGACGCAGGTCTCCGTGGAGTTCGAAGGCTACGAACTCGGGAACGCAGACCTCGACGGCGACGTTGACGCGGACGACGCGTCCGCAATCGCACAGGCCGCTTCGAGCGGCTCCGACGCCGCCTACGGCGACGTCAACGGCGACGGGCAGGTCAACGCGGTCGACGCGATGCTCGTCCAGCAGTACAGCGAGAACAACCGCGATGCCGACTACACCATCGGAGGTGCATAACTCATGAACACGAAACAGCTACTCGCAGTAGCGATGTGCGCCGCCATGCTCGTCAGTGCAGTCGGCGTCGGTGGTGCCGGTGCCGCGACGGCCAAGACCGTCTCGGTCGACGCCGTCGGCTCGCTCGACGAGCGCTCCGCGGACTCGACGGCGACGCTCACTGCGTACAACGTCGAGGACGCGGACGGCATCGGGTCGTACGAACTGAACATCAGCTACGACGACAGCCTGGTCGACGTCTCGGTCGCCGGGAACTCCCGGTTCAACGTGGAGACGACCGACCACGGCAACGGAAAGCTCACCGTCGTCGGGTACACGGGTGAGACCTCCGGCTCGACCGGAAACGTCTCGCTCGCGGACCTGACGGTGAGCGCGCAGTCCGTCGGGAGCGACACCGCCGCGTCCATCGACGTCACCGTCGAATCGATCACGGACACGAGAGGAAACCTCCTGTCGCACAGCGGCGACACGACGACCGTCGATGTGAACAACGTCGACGGTAGTACGCCGACCCCATCGACGCCGACGCCGTCGACGCCGACCACCGAAGCACCGTCGAGCGGCGGTGGCGGCGGTGGCGGCGGATCCGTTCCGAACAGCGGAACCTACGAGAGCGTCCGGCTCTTCTACGGTTCGCAGGTCAGCGCGTCGCTCCCGGACGGTGCCACTGTGACGAACGTCGACGTGGCGTTCGGCAGCCAGGGAACCGGCGAGGTCATCGTCCGCGAGCGGACGAGCCTCCCCGGAACGGTCGGTCGACCGTCGAACGCCGCGATCGGCTACGTCCAAATCGACGTCCCGAAATCCCTCAGCGACTCGCCGTCGACCATCACGCTGAGCGTGAGACAAGACCGCCTTGACGAACTCGGAATCACGGCGCAGGACCTCGCAGTCGAACGCTACAACGACGAAAGCGGTGAGTGGGAGACCCTCGACACGCGCGTCGTGAGCGAGGGCGACGGACGGGTCGTACTGGAAGTCGATACGCCCGGCTTCTCGTACTTCGCCGTGACCTCGAAGCAGGCCGTGACGACGACGACAGACGACGGTGGTGACGACACCACCACGTCTGACGACGATGGTGACGACACCACAACGGACGACGGAACCTCCGGCTTCGACGACGAGACGACGACCGGAGAGCCGACGACGACTGACTCGGTCATTCCCGGCTTCGGCGTCACCGCCGCGCTGATTGCGCTCGTCGCAATCGCGCTCATCGCGGTGCGACGCGACTAAGGTCGCGTCACCGCTCTCGGTTCTTTTTTGGCTCGACGTGTGCGGACGACTCGCTTCCGAATCAGAGAGTCACGTACGGCGCTGTTGAAATCCGTACTGCTAGTTTGTTGCGTCCGTGGTGAATACAGGGCGCAAGTCTTGCAAGGTTGAATTGTAATTCAGGTTATCGAATAAGCAACCGCGTGTGAAATTTCTCAACCCAATGTGTGAACAGAACGTTTTTGAAGGCTTTGTTAGTGTTCTGAAATGATGCAAGGTGTCCCTCGGAGAAAAGTCCTCCAACTGGGTGGTGCAGCTCTCACTACGAGTCTTGCCGGGTGCACTTCTTTCTTGGAACAATCAAGTACCAGCCTCAGTCAGGTGGAGATTTTCAATCAACGGCCGGAACAACATACAGCTCACTTACTTATTGAGCGTAATGACGAGATCGTGTCCTGGTCTTCATTTGAATTGAAACAAGCGGTAAATCAGCAGACAGATATCACGAAGGTTGACAGCAGAGTCATCAAGGACGAGTGGCCAGAAGGTTCTGCAACGTTCGCAATTCACGTAAGACTTGACGCTCAAACATCGTGGAGTTCTCTCACACTTGATGAACAAGACAAAGGATGTCATGAGGTTTTGGCAGTTATTGATCGTACTGACGAACCTCGTGTTTCATTTTTCTCTTCGAATGATTGTTGAAGCAATTGTAAGTAATCTCGTGGGAACGCTTCTGGGCTAAATTCATCGAAGATGAGATCATTCAATCCGATGAGCCAGTTCTGACAAATTGACCGTAGAATGTTGAGGACGTGATGAACTCATCCTCCGTCTGTGTCACGCCGTACGTATCAAATTCAAATTCTCGGGCTCCGACAGAACCTAACGCACGGTGTCAGCTACGGGTGTGAGCCACGGTCGTGGTACGCTTGGCGTGGGTCCTGACGCTGACTCGTTATACTGAAACAGCGACCGAATCGGAGTTCTCGTCCATCCACCGGGCCGTGTGAGAGGCACGATTCGCTCTGCGTGCGATGGGACGCGACGTGACTCAGCGACCAGCGTCGGCTCAGTCCGTCGAAAAGAAGAACACGCGAGGAGCGCAGTCGGCCGTCTCGATTAGGAGCGGCGACGCAGGAGACTGACGCCGACGAGACCGACGACACAGACGAGTGCAATCCCGACCGGCCCCCAGAGTGGAGCGGTGGTTTCGGTCGTGGTTTCAGTCGTCGAGGGCGCTGCGGTCTGCGTCGAGGTCTCCGTTCCGGACGTATCCGTGGATTCCGTCGTCGAAGCCGACTGGTCGTCTTCGTCCGCGTCGTTCTCTTCATCTGCGTCGTCCGCGTCATCCGCGTCGTCCGCATCGTCCGTGGGCGTCGGCGAGTCAGTCGTCTCCGCCGAACTCCCTCCGGAGTTCCCCGCGGTCGTATTGGCTGTGGTGGACTCGTTGGTTGGGGTCGACGTTGCGGTCTCGGTCGTCTCCGTGGTCGTCGTGTCGTCGGACCCGTCCGTCGAGTCCGAGTCTTCGAGCGACCCTTCCTCGACGACGCTCACGGACTGGGTTCCGCTCACCGCGACGAGTTCGGGTTCACCGAACACTTCGTCGCCGGTCTGGGCGGCCGAATAGAGCCGATAGTCGCCCGTCGAGAGCGACGCGACGTCGACCGTCGCCGTGTAGTTCAACCCCGTCTGTCGGGTCGCGGTCGTGCGGACAGACGCCGACTCGTTCCCGAGAACGACCTCGACGCCGGCCGGCGGCGATTCGACGTCGTTGCTGACCTTGGAGAGGTTCACTTCCACGAGGAGTTCGTCGTCCGATTCGACGCGGTCCGCCGCGGTCTGTTCGACGTCGAACCCGTTGATGACGAACGGCTCAACCGCGTAGACAGTCTCAGTTCCGTTCGTGAGCGCGACTGCGTACGTACCGGGACTGTATCCATCGAGCGAGAACGTCTCCGAGGCGGAGCCGCCGCCGTCGATGGGTTTGTTGTCGTAGAACCGTTGCTGACTGTCGACGACACGGATGGAGTACGAATCACCGGACGGCCCGTCGGTCGAAACGGAGAGGTAGCCGTCTTCCGACGCGCTGCCGATGGCTTCGATGGTCTGGTCTCCCCACTGAGTCGAAATCGTTCGGTCCGGGATGTCGAGGTCGCCGTCGATGTCGACGTCGTAGTCGGCGCTCTGTGCCGCCGTCAACGGGGCGACCGTCGAACACACCAACACGAGCGCCAAGAGGAGGGCACGGGACGAGTGCATGTGCCAGCCTCTACAGTCGTCTGGGGTAAGTGCATTGTCATGGCGAGTCGAACAGTCAGCGGTGGAGCAACCGCCCGACGTCGAACCGAACGAAGGGCGTCGCCGCGATGACGGCGCTACAGACCGCGAGACAGACCGCGCCGAGGGCGGACGCGGCGACCAACAGGGGAGTGAACGGGACGGCGAGTCGAATCCCGAAGACGACGAGCACGTCGACCCGCGCGAGTACCCACAGGAGCGCCGCCGCGAGGCCGAACGAGAGGACCGCCGCGGGAATCGCGAGACGGACGGCGTCGGCCGCGAGCAAGGCGAGAATCCGTCGTCTGCTCGCGCCGGTCGCGCGGTAGATGCCGATGACGCGGCGGTTCGCGTGCACCGCCTGCGCGAACGTCGCGGTCGTGCCGCCGATGGTGCTCAACCCGGCGAGCGAGACGAGCACGACGAACAGCAACTGCACGTTTCCGAAGACGTTCTCGATGGCCCGGCCGATACCGGTTCCCTCGGTGTACTCGCCGCGACTGCTGAGCGTCGCCGCGACGCGCTCGTCGCCGGTGACGCGGTAGGTCGCCGTCGAGATGACCGTCCCGTCGACGACCAATTGGAGGTCGTACGTGCCCGGCGGCGGGTCGTCACCGAGTCCGACCTCGGACGCCGACAGTTCGATCTCCGAGACGTTTCCGGCGGTCAGTTCGACGGTCCGCGTCTGGGTCCCACCCGGCGAGACGAGGGTGAGGTTGCGGACGAGGAAGCGGCCCCACGGGTTGGCGACGCGGGCGGTCACCGTCGGGTTCGTGAGTCGCGACCCGGTGGACGGCGAGACCGTCAACCGCCCGCCGAGTCGCTGCGGCGCGCCGCGTTCCACGGTGAGCGTGTGTTCTTCCGGGACGTAGCCGTCTTTCGAGAGCCGGAGCGTGTACGTGCCCGGCTCTTCGGGAACCCGGATGGGCACGCCGCCGCGGGCGTCCGTCGTCGCGCTCCGGCCGTCGAGCGTGACGGTCACACCGGAGACCACGGACTCGTTCGGCGTCGTCGCCGGTACGACGAGCGTGGACCCCGGCGGCGCGCGCGTCGGGTACTCGGACGGGAGCTGAAGCGTGTTCGGCCGGTACACCGTCACCGAGCGGGTGACGCCGTCGGTCGCGAGTTCGTACGTCCCCGCGGTCTCGAAGCTCGTCTCGAACGACAGTTGGGTCGATTCGTCGCTCCCGAGCGTCACGTCTCGTTCGAGCGTTCGGTTCCCCACGCGGACCGTAACCGTTTCACTCGCGGTGGTGGACCCGAGGTTTCGGACCGTCGCGCCGAAGCGATACGTCGCGTTCGTCCGGACCTCGGACGGTCCCGAGAGGCTCGTCACGAGCAGTCCCGACGAGCGGTTCTGCAGGGACGTGAGCCTCGAAGACGCGTTCTTCGTCCGAATCAGGTGAACCGTTCCGGGACCCGTCGCCAGCGGCTGTGTCGTCTCGAGCGGGACGACGAGCTGGTCGTTCGTCACGCCGCTTCCGGCGAACGTCCCGACGATTGTGACACGTCTGACGCCGGGCGTGACGCTCCCCCCGAGCGTCACCGTCTCTCCGACTTCGAGCCCGAGCGTCCGCGCGAGGTCGGTCCCGACGACGGCCTCGTCGGCGCGCTGTGGGGCCGTCCCCGCGACTAACGACGCGTCGGTGACCGAGCTGAACGCGGTGTAGTTCGCCCCGCGAACGAGGTACGGCGTCCGGCCTCGGGTCTGCGCGTAGATGACCTCCGGGCTCGCCGTGATACCATACGAGCGGAGGACCGTCGCGTAGTTCTCGTCGATGCGGCTGTTGAGGGGGTGTGCGGCACCGCTCTCGACGACCGTCCCGCTCGACGTTGTGGCGAGCGGCGCGAGCGCGCCGCCAATCGACCCCGTCAGTAGGATGATGAGCATGAAGACGGCGAGCGTCGCCGCCGTCGGGGTGAACGCCCGCCAATCGACGAGCGTCGGCGAGGCGACCGCTTGGAATCGGCGAATCGGCTGCGGCCATCGACTGGTGGCCCGGTGTGTTTGGTCGAACTTCGGGTCGCCGCGGACGACCGGAAGCGCCGCGAGGACCCCGGCGACGAGGCCCATCACGAGGAGGAACCCGGCGATGCCGAGGAGCGAAAGCGCGATATCCGCGGTCACGTTCGTCTGAATCGACACCGGGAGGCCCACGTACGTCGCGGCGTTGACGACGCCGTTGGTCACGATTACGCCGAGCGCGTATCCCAACGCGACCCCGACGAACGTGAGCGACAGCACGCGCCCGAGGATAATCGAGAGGATGCGCTGCGGCGACGCTCCGGTCGCGCGGGCGACGCCGATGAGACGGGTCCGGTCCCGAATCGACATCTTCGTGACGTTGTACACGACGACGAGAATCAAGAGCCCGCCGGCGAACGCGGCGACCGAGAGCGTCCGGACGACCTGCGTGATACCGCCCGCCAGAAACGGGAGCGCCGCGATGAGCGGGACGGTCGTCGGTGACGACGGCGCACCCGAACTCTCGGTGTCGAACACCAAGGCACCGCTCGTCCCCAACTGCTGGACGGTATCGGTGTCCGCGACGTACCACGAGTCGGGAAACAGCGTTTCGTCGACGCGGTGCGGCGAGACGGACGTCGACACGGTATTTTCAGGGCCGGACAGCTCTATCTGCTGGACCGTCGATACCGGGGCCGAGACACCGTCTTTCGGCGGTCTCGGGAGCGTCGCGGCTTGCCACGAGACCGACGCACCGGAAATCGTTCGCGGCGCGTCCGGCGGTACCCCGACGACTCGGCGCGTCTCGCCGTCCGGCAGTGAAACTGTCGTGACCGCGATGACGACCTCGTCGGCGGACGCGGCCGCAACGGCGTCGTCGTACGACTGTTCGTAGGTGACCGTCGCCGAACTCGAGAGGTCGGAACTGAGGGTGCCGGTGTAGGTGGCCGCCGTGAGCAACAACAGCGCGGAACCGAGGAGAAACGCCGTCGTGACGGCGACGACCGCGATGCTCAGCCACTCGCGGCGCGACCACCTCGAGAGGAGCGCTGTCGCATAGCGCATGTTATCCGAGGCGGTTCATTGACGGATGAACTCGTCCGGTTTCCGGTGGAGCGAGCCGTCTATCAGCACGTGCGTCTCTTCGAACTGGTCGGACAGCGTGGGGTCGTGGCTGATCACGACGAGCGCGGTGTCCGTCTGGTCCTTGACGCGGAACAGGAGGTCGAGGACTCGCGCTGCGGTTTCGGGGTCGAGTTGCCCCGTCGGCTCGTCGGCGAAGACGACGTCCGGCCGGTTTGCGAGGGAGCGGGCGATGGCGACGCGCTGTTTCTCCCCGCCGCTGAGCGTCGCCGGATACTGGTCTTTGAGGTCCAAGATGTCGAGGGCGTCGAACAGCGTGTCGAGCCACGCCTCGTCTCGGCTCCGGGTGTGGTCCTGCGGCAGCGCGGCGTTATCCCACGCGGTCAGGTCCGGGATGAGCTGGAAGTCCTGGAACACGAATCCGATCGCGTCCCGCCGTAACACGGCGCGTTTCCGCTCGGGGAGCGCGCTCGTGTCGTCGCCGTGGACGTAGAGCGAGCCGCTGGTCGGGGTACTGAGCAGTCCGAGGACGTTGAACAGCGTCGTCTTCCCGGCACCGCTCGGGCCTTGAATGAGGAGGGAGGTGTCAGGCTCGACGGTGATGGAGACGTCCGCGAGAATGGTGGAGTCACCACGTTCGACGGTGAGCGAATCGCCACGCAGTACGGGGCCCGTCATCGATATGCTCCCTTCATGCTTCACGTATGTATAGTGTATGGGTGCTCGGTCAGACCGTCCGGTTCGTCGCGGCCGCGCACGTCGCGTTTCCGACCGGCCGGGACACCACCACGGGGTCGTTCCCGGTGTTGGCGTAGACGACGTTCCGTGTCGCGGTCCACTCGGCGTACGCGGTCGCCGAGACGGTCTCCGGGGCGTTCGGGAAGAGGTGCGCACCGGTCGTCGTCCACGAGCGCTGTGAGATGACGAGACAGTCCGGGCTCGGTCCGCCCGAGAGCCAGTTCGCGACGGCGCTGTAGCCGACCTGCGCCTTGAAGTAGTTCGCCCCGACCCGCGTCAGCGAGTGGTCGCTCAGCCACGGCGAGTCGGTGTGCGTGGAGGCAAACCGGACGCCGTCGAACTCGGACTCGTAGGTCGTCGACGGGACGGTCGCCGTGTCCATCGTGAGGTACGCGAGCGGTGCGGTCGCGACTGTCGACACGAGCACGAGCGCGACGAGCCCGAGGCGGAGCGTGCGCCCGGCGGTCGACCCCGATGCGGCCTGAAGGAGGCGAACGAGGACAACTCCGACGAGCATCGCCGCCGGGATGTGAAGGAACGTCTGCGCGCGCATGACCGTGTCGTAGTACTCGGGCGTGAGCGACGCGGTGAGGCCGAACCCGATGATGGTGACCGGCGCGAGGAACATCGCCGTCGGTATCGCGCCGCCGCGGTACGACTCGAACAGTTCGAGTCCGAAGGCGGCGGTCACCGCGAACACGCCGAGAATCGCGACGAGCCCCAGGATGAGCGGCGGCGTCTGGGTCGTCCCCGGGAATATCGGTGAGACGGCGTTGAGCCCGACGATGCCGAAAAACGACCCGACGACGGCGAGATACGAGATCTGTTTGACCCGGCGGCCCGTCTGTTGGACCCACACGATACCGATGGCGAGGAGGATGAGCCACGCGAGGAAGAGCCCGGGATAGGCCATGACTCGGTTCACGTACGGGACGCTGAGCGTCGTCGACGACTCGGCGAAGCGGTAGTACGAGAACATGTACGCCCAGAAAGCGACCGCGAGCACGCCCGGACCGAGCACCGAGCGGAGCGACAGCCGCACGGAGACGTGGCGCACGACGAGCGCGGTCACGACGAGCGCGGCGATGAACGTCGAAAACGTGTGCGTCATCGGGAACACGACGAGCAAGAGCCCGACGACGAGCCACCAGCGGCGGAGCCGACTCCGCAACGCGAGGTGCAGACAGAACGCGAGCGTAATCACGAGGAGGATGCCGAGAATCTCCTCGTCGGGAACCGTGGTCCGACGGAGGAACAGCCCCTGAATGGCGAGGAGCGTCGCCGTCACCGCGCCGACCGCGGTGGCGGTCCCGTCGCTCGACCCGCTGTCGCGGAGCACGCGGCGAGCGACGACGCCGCCGACGAAACAGATAACCCCGCCGACGACGGTCGCGAGCGGCTGAATCGCACGGACGGGAACGGCGTCAGTGACCAGCGACACGACGCTCAGGTACGTGCTGAACACGAGGTTGTCCGCCCGCTGCGTGAGCGGGAGCGAACCCGTCTCCGTGGCCGTCTTCGCTAACCACGCGTAGTCGAATCCGTCGAGCGTCGATGGAAGGCTGCTCCAATAAAGCGGGAGAGCACGGAGGGCGAACGCGAGGGCGACACCCGCGATGAGAATCACGAATCCGCGGCGGCGTCCGTTACTCATTGGTGATACTACCCTCTCCCTCGGGCGTCGGTATATGTCTATCCACTAAGAGTGCCGCGGGGTCCTGCAGCAACAGATAGCCCGTCGCGAGACACGCGCTCGCGACCGCGAGGCCGAGGCCCGCGAGCACCATCCCGGCGATGACGCCGGGCGAGAACGCCGGCGTGAGCGCCACGCCGAACACGCGGAGTTCGCCGACCGACAGAAGCGCCGTCACGGCCGCGGTGGCGATGACGAAGGCGGCGGCCGAAGCGACGAGTCCGACTTTGAGCGTGTCGAAGAGGACGAGCCGGAGGATGTCGGTCCGGCGCGCCCCGGTCGCGCGGTACACGCCGATGGTCTTCCGAACGCCGTAGGTGCTCCGCGTGAACGCGGCGGTCGTGCTCCCGACGGTCATGAGGCTCACCAGCGCGACGACCGCGGCGAGGAGCACTTCGAGGTTCCCGAAGACGAGCTGAATCGCCTGCGCGATGCCGCCGCCGCTCGTGTAGCGACCGCTCCCCGCGAGCGCGGTCGCCAACCGCTCGTCGCCGCGGACGCGATACGTGAGCGTGGCCGGTTCGCTCGCGCCGACCTGCGACGAGACGGTGTACTCTCCGGCCGGGCGCTGTGGGAGAGTCGCCGAGACGCGACGACTCCCACCCGGTGCGAGCGAGACGGCCCGTTCGACGTCAGTCCCCGGACCCCGAATAGTCACGGTCGTGTTCAGTCGCTGTGTCCACGGGTTGGTGAGCCGCGCCGTCACCGTCGGCGACGTGAACAGCGTCGGCGTCTGCGGCGAGAGAGAAAGCGTCTGGACCGGCCGCCGAGTCGCGTCCTCGGAGACGGTCACCGTGGTGTTACGCTGTTGGGAGCCGGCACGCGCGGACACGACGTACGTCCCCGTCTCGTTGAACCGGACGCGGGCCGTCCCGCTCGCGTCCGTCGTTCGGCGCTGGCCATCGACCGAAACCGTCGCGTTCGCGACCGGCTCGCCGCCCCGCGAGACGCTGATTCGCGGCGCGCCCCCGACCGGTATCGACGCGGGAACGCTCACGCCGAGCGACTCGACGACGCGGCCTCGCTCGTCGACCGTCACCGACTTGGTCACGTCGGCCACGGAGAGAGAAACGGTCCCCGCGGGCGGCGTCTCGAACGCGACGAACGTCGTCTTCGACCGGCGACTGGGCACCGAGAGTGCGGTCTTCGCAGTCGCGTCCCCGAGCGTGACGGAGACGGACCGGGAGGCGTCGCTCAGCCCGAGATTCGTGGCCTCGACGGCGACGCCGAAGCTCCCGTCTCGGCGCGTGACCGTCGCGTCCGTGACCACGATTGTCGACGCGTTCGCGTCTCCGCTGGCGAGGCCGCTGGTTCTGATGAACTGAACCCCGTCTCGCCCAGTCGTCGTGAGGTGGCGCGCCGTGTCCAGCGACACGAGGAGTTGGTCGTCTTGGACGCCGGTGCCCGCAAACCGGCCCACGATTTCGATTCGCGTGATGCCGGGCGTCGTGCTGCCCCCGAGAACGAGCGTGTCGCCGACACCGAGGCCGGTCGCCTCGGCGAGACTCGCCCCGATGAGCGCCTCGTCGTCTCCGGTCGGTTCCCGTCCCGTCGTCAGCGCCGTGTGCGCCAGCGACTCGTACGCGGAGTAGTTCACCCCCCGCGCGACGAACGGCGTGTTTCGGTACACCTCGAAGAGGAGAATCTCCGGACTGACCGCGACGCCCTGACTGCGGAGCGCAGACGCGTACGATTCCGGGACGTTACTCGCGATGGGATGGGGTGCGTCCGGCTCCGTAATCGTCTGTTGGCCGACGCCCGAAAGCGGGCCGACCGCGCCGATAACGGCCGACAGCAACAGCACCACGCCCATGAACACGCTCAGCGTTGCGACGGTGGGGACGGTCGCCTCCCACCCGAGCAATCGCGTCTCGAAGAGTCCTGCGAGCGGCGACCGCGACTGGCCGTCGGCGGACTGACCCGACGACGACAGTCGGTCCAGCGGTTTCGTCGCCTCTGGGTACGACGCTGTCAGGCCGGCGACGACGCCGGCGACGAGCAGCACGGCGGTCGCCAGTCCGAGCAGTTGGATGACCGGCGGCGTAAGTGCGAGCGCAAGGGAGGTCGGGAGGCCGGCGTAAACCGCCGCGTTCAGGACCGCACGGACGAGGATGACGCCGATGCTGTATCCGAGCGCCAGTCCGACGGCCGCGAGCGTGATGGCGCGGAGCGTGTACACGCCGACGATTTGCCGCGGCGTTGCGCCCGTCGAACGGAGCACGGCGATGTCCGGGCGTCGCTCCTTGACTGTGAGTCGGATGACGCTGTACGTCGTCACCCCGACGAGAATGCCGCTCGCGAGCGTCGCGAGTTGGAGCAGGCGGACCAGTTGGTCGGTCCCGCGGACGAAAAACTGGAGCGCCGACAACAGCGGCGTCGCCGGTGCGCCGTCCGTCCGTTCGATGGTGACTACCTCGGTCGCCTCGAACGCTGAAACCGTCTCGGCGCGGGTGAGATACCAGCCGTCTCGGAGGACCTGATGGCCGGAGCGGTCCGTAACCGTGACCGACGTCGCCGTCTCGTCCGTTGCGAGCGAGACGGTCTCGCCGGCGGGCGGTCCGCCGACGACGGCGAGCGTTCCGGGGTCCGGACGGGGGAAGTCGATTGTTTGCCCCCGGACGGTGAGTTCCGAGACGCCCGGCGGGACGCCGACAACCGTCGCGGGCGTCCCGTCGACGGTCGCCCCAACGAGGACGAGTCGGACGTCGGAGTCGGACCCGCTCGCGCCCGCGACGCTCGACGGGGAGTCAACGCGCTCGACGTGATAGCTCGTCCCGAACTCGTCGGAGATGGTCGTCGTCTGCTGGCCGAGCGAGACGCCGAGAATGGCGGCACCGACGAGAAAAGAGACGGTGAGGGCGATGACGAGCACGGCGAGTGTGTCGCGCGTCTCCCAACTGAACGAAAGCGCTCGACGGTAGCCCATTAGTGTTCTCTATCGCGAGACTCGCGAGCGCTCACATTAAGTGTGTGTGGTTCCGCTGACTCATCGGTCAGACGACACTCACACGGCAGTTCGAAGCTGCCGATGACCGCCGGCGCAGTCAAAATCGGTTGCGCCGCAGGGCCTCGACCCGTCACGCAGAGCGCGACTGAATCGAGGTGTTAGTTAGCCCGCAGACGCGCCGCACCGATGAGCGCAACCAGCGAGACGAGCGCCGGCAACACGCCGAACCCTGGCGCTTGGCTCTCCGTCTCCGTCGGCGTCTCGGTCGTCACCGGGTCGGAGGTCGTGGTCGGCTCGGCGACCGTGATCGTCGCCGATTCGCCCCCGACAGAGAGGTTGTACGTCCCCGCCTGCTGGAACGCCGGGAGGAACACGACCGTCGATTCGTTGCCGGGTTCGAGGTCGGTGACGGTCTTGGTCGACTCAATCGACCCATCGACCGTGAGATTGACCGTCGCGTTCGTCGTCACGTCCCCGTCGTTCAGGACGGTCGCCGTGGCTTCGACGCTCTCGCCGGTTTCGACGTCGGTCGTCGCGACTGAGAGGTTGGTGACGGTCGTCGACGCCGTGTCGCCGTCGCCGCCGCCGGAGTCACCGCCACCATCGCTATCGTCTCCATCGTCACCGGAGCCACCGCCGCCGCCAGACGAGGAGGTCGTTATCTCGAGTTGTGCGGACCGCTCATCGCCGATGCTGTAGTCGTTGCCGTCCTCGTCGCCCAGCGCGTTGACCTCGGGCGTGACCATGGTTTCGGCCGTGCTCGTCGCGTTCCCTTCGACCGTGACGGTGGCGACGACCACCTGGCCGGTCTGGTTCGTATCGAGCCCGTAGCCGGTGAGCATCGCGGAGCTGTTGTCACTCGCGTACGTCGTGTTGACCTCCGCCGCCTCGTGGCTGAACGCGACCTGCGTGATCGCCGCAGTATCGTTCGCGACCGAGAACGAGATATTGGCCGCGCCGACGCCGCCCGAGGTGTTCGTCACGACCACGTCGAACGTCGCCGCCTCGCCGTTCGTAACCGTCTGACCCGTCGGTTCGAGTGCGACGTCCGTCGACCCGGCCGCGGCGCTCACCCCTGGCGCGACAGCGAGCGCGAAAACCAGAAGCAGAAGGTAGCCGTGGCGCGCGTTCAGTTTCATGTCGCATCCCCCAAACGGTTGGGCGCTGTCCAGACGACTCGCGTTGAACCGGGCGTGTTCGAAGAACTCATAGTTGGTTTCGGGTTGTCCGTCGAACTATCACGGGCCACGCACGGCGTGGATTGCGCGAAGCCGTCGGTAACGGCGGTCGGCAGCAGCCCCTCACGCGTCGTACTGCCGTGAATCGCCGTGCGAGCACGTGATTACTCGACGTTCACGATATGACAAGAAGAATCAACCATGCTAATTGTTACGGTCAGTCGGAGGGTTGCCACTTCCGCCGCTTGGCAGTCGCCGAGGGGGTGAATGAGCCCGCGTCACGCGTGGGCGTCGAGGCCGGCACCGACTTTGTCGACGACGTCGAACAGCGCTTCCGGGAGCGGCTCGTCGTCGGGGAGTCCGACCGTTTTCACGAGGTCCGAATCGACCGTTTCGAGCGCGGGCGAACGAGACGTCTCCCAGCCGGTGACGACGAGCGGTTGGGAATCGTCCACGTTCCGAGTGACGCGCGCAGCGACTCCCCCTCGATAGGACGGCGGCGCGTGGAGACAGACGACGACCGTCGGGTCCTTCGATGAGACGAGTCGGCGAAGGGGCGCGGTCTCGGTCACGTATCGGATTTCGACGTCGCCCCGCGGATGCCAAGCTCGCTCTGGCGGTGGTCCGTAGACGAGAACCCGTGGTGGCGGTGCCATAAGCTATCACACCACACTTCGCAGAGCAGACATATAAACATTAGATACGCTGACAGATCCGGGGTGGGAGGCGAGCGGTCTATCGTCGGAACGGAAGGTGCGTCGGGGACAACACACGCGGTCGCCGCGGTGGACAGTCGCCCGCCAACGGTCCCGCGAGAGACGGCTCAGTCCCGCTTTTCCTTTCGCTCCCTCGTAATCATCGACTCGCGGATGTCCTGTAACCGCTCCGTGCCGCGGAGTTCGGACATGTTCACGCCGAGCGCACCCGAATCCTCGTCGGTCGCGACGCCGCTCGTGAGGATGCTCCGGACGCCCTCCTCGACGGTCATGTCGATGTCGTACACGTCGTCGGCGGGGATGTAGGTGAGCAGGCCGCCGGTGACTGGGTTGGGCGCGAGCGGGAGAAACATCGAGACCATCTCCGTGTGGCCGGTCGACTGTTCGATGGTCGCGGGGGAGCCGCCCGTCTGGAAGCCGAGCACGTACACGTCGTCGTCGAAACACTGGACGAGTTTCACGTCCTGGAACTCGTCGGCCCCCTCGTCGAGCACCACGTCGCCCATGCGGCGGAAGCTCTTGTACACCGTGCCGATACCCGGAATCGAGGAGATGACGAGGTCGAACACGCCGATGATTTTCTCGCCGTACTGGTTGCGGCCGACGGTCCCCACGACCGCGACGATGGCGAAGAGGACGAGCAGGGCGACCAGTTCGGTGAAGAAGTCGACGACGAACGAGTAGATACCGAGGTCGATGAGGAGCGTGATGAACTCGACGCTCTCGAAGCGGCTGATGATGCCCGCCCAGCGGAGCAGGTCGATGAACGGTTCGAGGGCGTTTCTGACGAAGTCGATGCCGACCCGGAGGACGTAGAGCGTGATGACGATGGGGATCATGATCGCCACGCCCGTCAGCAGCGTGTTGTACGCCTGTTCGTACAGGGATTGGCCGGTCTCTTTGGCGCTCACGGCGAGCGTTCCCGGCGAGCGCGGAGGGTCTGCGGAGGACACGGCGGGAGATTCATGTGGGCCGTGAAAATAGTGTCGGCAGTCGAACCGTCTGGATTTTCGAGACGCGCTGCGGCGGAGTCGCTCGCGAGGCGGGAGGCGACGGGCGAGTCGCGTAGAACGACGAAAACGGGGACCGAAGCGGGCCGGATGGATTCGCGGGAGCCGTGAGCGACGACGGAAGCCGAGACGGTGGCCCGTGCCGTCCCGAAGGCGGGGTCAGGAGACGACTTCGAACCGACCGACCGAGAGGTCGACCGCGAGCTGCTCGCGCGGGTAGACGAACTCCTCGTCGTCGTACATCGTCCGGACGGTCTCGTCTTCGATTTCCACCACCGTCTGTTCCGTACACAGCGTCGAATGCCGGATGGTCGACCCCTCCGTGATCACGTGCGGGGCGACCTCGAGTGTTTGTGCCATCGTTTCACTAACGCACGGTTTGCGATATAATTCTTTCGACGTTTCGGGGATACGCTATTGAAATGTAGCTATATAGTGGTATTGTCGGGTTGATTGTTCACTTTCCATTCCACTCTCCTTCGAACTGGTCGGAGCGGTACCGACGAGACAGGAGCCGAGGCAGTCCGAGTCGAGGCCCGACAGAGCGTTTGACTCGCGTCCGAGTCGTCGGCGTCGCCACTCGTCGAGCCTCGCGTCGGTCAGCACGTCCCGATCGTCGAGCCTCCCGCTCGGCGCGTCAGTCGCGCTCGAACGGGTCGTGCTCGGGGAGTTCGTCGTCGAGGACGGCCGCCACGGCGTCGACGAACGCGTCGTGCGCCGACAGCGTCTCGCGGAGCGCCTCGTAGTAGGCGACGGTGTCGCCCGCGAGGAAGTGCGAGTCGACGCGCCAGAGCGTCCGCCCGGTGCCGAACTCGCCCGCTGGGAGGTCGTCGCGGTCCTCACGCACCTCGTCCAACGCCGCGACGAGTCGCTCGCGGAGCGCCGCGTACGGCGAGTCGCCCGAGAAGTCGGCGTCGCCGTGGATGCCGTCTTCGAGGTGGAGTTCGAGTCGGAACTGTCCGCGCTGGAGGGCGCGCGGCGTCGGGTAGTGTTCGAAGTGGAGGTCGTAGCCGTGGTCGCGACCGCGCTCCCACGCCGTGGGCGTGACGCGGCCCCACGGCTTCCCCGAGTCGAGGGCGTGCCACGTGTGGGGTCCCGCCGGCGGCGACGCGCGGAGGTAGTCGGCCCACTCGTACTGGAGGACCTCACGAGCGAGCTTCGCTACGGCGTCGCGGGTCGCGTCGACCTGTAGCTCGTAGTCGAGATAGAAGCTCGTTTCGTCCGCGGTGTCCGGGCCGTTCATACCTCCCTGCTAGACGCCCACACGGATAAAGATTCGACACGGGCCCTGAGAGCCCGCGTTCGCTCAGTCCTCGCGTCGCGCCCGGCGTCCGAACCCGAACAGGAACGCCGCGATGGCGGCGACCGCGGGAGCGACGCCGAAACCGGGTACGCCGGTCGCCGTGGTCCGGCGCTCGGTCGTGGTCTCGGTCGCGGTTGCAGACTGCGTGGTCGCCTGCGGAGTCGTCTCAGCGCCGTCAGTCGCCGTCGGACTCGCGGTCGACGCGGGTGGCGTGGGTGACTGCGACGCCGACTCGGTCGTCGCGGGCTGGTCGGTCGCGTCGTCCGACTCGTCGTCCGCGTCGGAGTCGCCGTCCGACCCGGAGTCCGGACCATCGCCGTCGTCACCACCGTCGTTCGGGTCGTCGTCACCACCGCTCCCGCCACCACCACTCCCGTCACCGCCGGACGACTCCGAGACCGAGAGGTCGAGTCCCGACGTATCGGTGACGGTGTAGGAGTTCCCGTCCTCGTCGCCGAGGGCGGACACGGACACGTCGAGCGCGCCGTCGCCGGTGGCGTCGGCGGTCTCGACGGTGACGGTCGCGACGGCCACCGAACCAGCGTCGTCGGTGTCGAGGCCGATGACGCCAATCGACGCGGCCGTGCGACGCTCGTCGTACGACACGTCCCGCAGCCGCGGGTCGGTGCCGTCGGGCGTTGCGACCTCGGTGATGCGACCGACCGACGCGTCGTCGAGTTCGACCGTCAGGTTGTACGCGCCGACGCCGGCGTCGGCGCTGTCGACGACGATATCGAACGTCCGCGTCGAGTCGGGTTCGACGGTCGCCGCGTCGGCGTCGAAGCCGACGGTCGTGTCGGTCGCGGCGACCACGGGCGGCGCGACGGCGCTCAGACAGACGAGCGCCGCGAGCACCGCGAGCGCGGCTCGGTCGGGCAGCTTCGTCTTACGCATCCGTGGAGGCGAACAACCGCTGTACGTCGCCCACGTCGACGCGACCGTCGTCGTTGAGGTCGAACGCGGGGATGCTCGACTGGACCGGCTCGGCGTCGCGGTTCACGAACAGCGCCTGCGCGTCTACGATGTCCACGCTGCCGTCGCCGTTTACGTCCTCGAAGGTGCCGTCGCCGTCGTGGTCGGCCATCGCGCGGCCGTTGCCGGTGAGGTCGCCGGGTTCGACAGTGACGGGCCGGTTGTCGATGTGCGACACCGCGTAGGCCGTGCCGTCGGGGTCGTAGGTCGCGGTGGGTGTTAGTTCGAGCGCCGTCGAATCGCCGAGCGCGACGCCTTCGACCGTCACGGTCGCGAGGACCTGCGAGCCGTTCGCGTCAGTCTCGGCGTCGATACCGGCGGCCTCGATGCGGACCTCACTGCCGTCGCCGCTGACGTTGACGGCCGAGGTTCCGGGTTCGTCGGGGAACTGGACGCCCGTGATGCGGGCGACGCTCGAATCGCCGACCGCGAGGGTCAGTTCGTACGCGCCGACGCCGTCGGCGGCGTCGCTCGCGGTGATGTCGAACGTTCGGGTGTCGCCGAGGGGGACCGACCGGCCGTCCGAGCCGACCGAGAGTGCGACGCCGTCGGCCGGTTCAGGCGTCGGGTCGGGCGTCGTCGCCTCGCCGTCGAGGTCGGCGTTCAGGACCGCCGAATCGAAGTTCTCGTACTGGCTCGAATACGCGCTGTCGGTGTAGTCGACGTAGAGGTCGACGCCCGACCCCGCCGCAGTCACCGACGACCCGAAGGCGTCGAGGTCGCTCGTCGGCACGGTGACCGTGACGGTGCCGCTCGCGCCGTCGTAGGCGAGGTTCGTCGTCTCGACGTAGCCGCCGCTTCGGTCGGCGAAGGCGGCGGTTCCGCTCACGCCGGTCACGCGCGAGGGCGCGTCGATGGTGACCGTCGTCCGGCCGTCGTCGCTCGTCACGTCGACCGCGTCAGCGTCGACCGCCGCGTCGACCCGGCGCATCCGGTCGTCGGACTCGGTGTCGACCTCGGCGGCCGCGATGGTCGAGCGGTTCTGGAGGTAGCCGATGACCCCGTCGGCCATCGTCGTCTCGTTGTAGACCGACACGCGCGGTTTGTCGCCGAGCGGGTAGCCGCTGCCGCCGTCGGCGATGTAGGAGTTGGTCGCGAGCGTGTAGGTCGCCGAGTCGTTGACGGGTTCGCCGTCCACCGTCAGGTCGCGAATCGTCGCGTCGCCCTCGCCGGGCGACGAGCTGTCGGTGTGGGGCACCCACTCGAAGGTGACGCCGCTGACCTGCTGTTGGGTCTGGGTGCCGTACTGGTTGTCCATCTCCAGCGGCGTGATCTGGCTCTTGACGACCTCGCGGAGTTCCGCGCCGGTCACCTCGACCACGACGATGTGGTTGCCGAACGAGAGCGTCGACGTGACCATCCCGCGGGTGATGTTGAACTCCTCGCCCGCGCCGTACTCGCTCGGATAGAGCGTGTCGCGGATGCCGCCGGCGTTCGTGACGGCCACGTCTGCGCCGGTGTGACCGCGGACGCCGTCGGTGACGAGGTGACCCGTCGCGGAGTCGTCGGTGTAGCTGGAGCCGACGCCCGTGTGCTCGGGCATGACCGCCGTCGCGAGCTTCGTGTTGAGATAGTCCTCGCGGAGCGGGTTGATGTACGTCTGCCACGAGTCGTTTCGCGGGACGTCGGTCGTCACGTCGACGAGTTCGCCGGAGGCGTCGGTGACGCTCCCGTTGTCGACGGTCAGTTCCATCGTCATGACGGCGTTTGCCTTCCCGGTGGTCTCGCCGATGAGGACGCCGTTGGTCGTCTGCGGCGGGTAGCGCTGTTGGTCGTCGCCGGAGACGAGCGCGTCGATGCCGTCGACGTTCCGCGCGAGGTCCTTCGAGTCCGGGATGCCGACCGGGGCCAGCGCGACGACCACGTCAACGTCCTCCTCGTTTCGGAGCGTGTCGACGGTCCGCTGGGCGGCGGTCGTCGGGTCGACGACGGTGTAGCCGTTGCGCTCGATGACGCCGTCGGTCTTGGCGTTGATGGCCTCGTCGGTCAGGCCGAAGAAGCCGACTTTCACGCCGCCGCGCTCGACGACGGTGTAGTTCTGCGTCCCGGGGAGGTTCTCGCCGGTCTCCTCGTCGACGACGTTGGCGAGGAGCCACGGGTAGGTCGACTCGTTGGCGATGGCCTCGAAGACGGCGAAGTCGTTCGTCCCCGCGTCCTCGTCGTAGTCGAGTTCGTGGTTCTGGACGACCTCGGCGTCGGGGTCGATGAGGTTCATCGCCGTCACCGGCGGCTCGTAACCGTGTTCCAGGCCGTCGTAGTTGCGGAGGGCGTGGGGGCTGAGTTCGTCGCCGCCGCCGGCCACGAAGACGGGACCGGAAGCGTTCGCGCGCTCGCGGTTGATGAGCGTAATCATCCGGCCGAGTTTGTCGTCGCCGGAGCCGGCGGCCGCCTTGCCGATGTCGTTGAAGCCGACGAGCGTGAGCGTCGTCGCGTTCGCGCCCGCGGTGTCGTTGCCGGCGTCGCCGCCGTCACCGCCGTCGTCGCCCGCGGGAGCGGTCAGGTTCGTCACCGACGCGGGCTGAATCTTGTACTCCTCGAAGCTGTAGAACACCGGCCCTTCGACGGCGTCGGCGGTACTGCCGACTTCGCCGGGCGTGGTGTCGTCGCCGGTCGTCGCGTCGTCGATGGCGACCGGCCCGGAGCCGTCGGTGACCGCCCACTCACCGTACTGGCCGGGGGTTTCCGTGACCTCGACGTCGCGCACGCTGACGAGAACGCCCTCGTAGGCCTCTCGGGAGACGTTCGCCGTCGCGAGCGCGGTCGCCTCGGGAACCGACCCGGTGCCGGTCGTCGACAGCGAGGCGCTGTCGTTCGCGAGGTCGAGCTGGGTCATCCCGTAGTACTCGGAGACGGGCGCGTCGACGCGCACCTCGTCGCCGGGGGTCGCGTTCGACGACCCGCCCGCGTAGACGTAGACGCCGCTGTGGCGAACGTCTGCCGCGGAGGCGTTCTGCAGGAAGAAGCCGTCGGCGTTCGTCGCCGTCACCGTCCCGGTGACGCTGACGAACTGCCCCGCGTAGGCGGAGGCGTCGCCGCCGGTCGTGTTCGACTGGAGTTCGGTGATGGTCACGGCCGTCGGCGCGGACGCGTTCATCGCCGATTGAGCGGTCGAATCGAGTGCGCTCGCGTCCTCCCCAGCCGCGACGCCCGCCGCACCGGCGGGGAACGTCGCGGTCGTGAGTACTAACACCAGTAGCACCGTTACAGTACGACTGAGAACTGTCTGTGATGGTGTGTGCGGAGGCACATCAGTCCGCACCGGGGCGGGTGTCATAACCGCTGGTAAGAGTGTTATATAGGTGACAGAACTGCGATAGGGAGGTTCATACGATACGGAGCGGTTCGTACGTCAGTCGGGTGATTGTCGGGTCGGGTTCCGGGAGTTCACGAACAGAGGCGACCCAGAGAACGGCGGTCGTATCGCAGCACGTACCGGTGGTAGGTGAGATAGCCATATTTAAGTCCATTGGCCGATTCCGCAGCAGTTGAGAACGGTTTCCACCTCCTCGGTTCGGTGGTCGACCCACCGAAGACCGTTCTCTCTTTCCCCCACAGCATACTATCGGTACTTCCAATTAGTACCTACTTTCCGAATCTATATCACCCTCTACCAAAACAACGTGTACGAGAACGGGAACGTCATCATCTGATGCTGGTGGCGTTGCCCTCGTTCTCGTTCCATCCTCCCCCACTCGGGGGACCCCACCACCCTTCGGCTAACTGTCCACCGAGACGCATCCGTCACTGAATCGATTCGTCAGCGCTCAGACACGGCTGTCGGGGACGTGCACCACAACATCCGTCGGGCCTCCCACGAACGCGTCGAGAATGGTGACGAGTTGGGTTATGCTCCCTCTCCGCCGAGTGCGGCGCACACGCGCATTCGAACGTCCGCGGGACTCGCCGCCGATTGGTCGCGCCGCGCCATCCGTCCGGTGACGAGGTCGAGCAGGTCGAGCGCGGTCAGTAGCTCGCGGACCTCCGCGCGGTCGAGGCCGAGACGGCGTTCGACTTCGTACAGCGTCTTCGCACCCGCGACGGCGGCACACACGTCTTCGGTCGAGCAGTCGAGCGAGGACACCGACGCGGGAAGCGGCGGGAGCTCAGTCGCGGTGGACGCGTCCTCGGCCGTCGTACTCGTCTCGTCGGTCTCCGCCGCGACCGGCTCCGTGTCCGTGTCCGTGGCCGGGTCCGTCTCAGAGTCAGACTCCGACACCGACGTCGATTCGTCGTTCGCGTCGGTCTCGGCGTCGTCCGGCGTGTCACGTTCGACCGCCGCGCCGTCGGTATCTTCAGTCCCCACCGGGGGAGACTGGTCAGTCCCACTCGTGCTGTCCTCGACAGAGACGCTCGGCTCCGGTTGCCGTGGCTCGTCGCCCGGCTCGGTCGACGCGCCGTACGACTCCGGCTCGTGAATCCCGCGTTGAATCATCTGGTTGCGGACGGTCTGGGGAGTCACGTCGACGCCGAGCGCGTCGGTCATCTCCTTGAACGTCTCGCAGGCCTCGTACGCCTCTCGAAGCCGAACGGGGTCGTGGTGTGCGGGCACCGAGTCGGCGTCTGTCGCGGCGGTCGCGCTCGTCTCTGTCTTCGTACCGGTGTCCGCGTCCGCCTCCGTGTCCGGACTCGTCTCTGTATCCGTATTCGCGTCCGTCTCCGTCTCCGCCCCGATGGGGTCGTCCGTCGATACCGGTGTGGGTTGGTCGTCCTCCGACGGCTCGTCTCTCGTCGTCGGGACCGCGAACTCCATCGTCGGTGGCGACACGACCGATGCGACGGGGGCGCTACCCGTCGAGCCGCGCGCCCCGGAACCGTCGGCTCGGGCGACCGGCGCGTCCGCCGGCTCGGGGTCGCCGTCGGTGCCGGCGTGTTCAGCCGATACCGACTCCTGTCCGGCGTCTTCGGTCGCCGGGGGAGCGAGCGCCACGTCGAGTTCGAGTCGAAGTCGGCCGTCGGCAATCGACGCCGCCGGCGACGACACGGAGAGTCGGTCCGGGTCGACCGCGCACGCTGACGCGAGGTCGTACTCGACGGTGACCGAAGCCGCTGTGCCGTCTTCGCTCGGCTCGTCCCCGCTGGCCAGTTCTATCCCGTGAATCTCTGCCGTCGCCTCCGAAAACTGTTCGAGAACCGCCGTGAGTTCTCGGACGTTTCTAACCACATCCATATGAGGATGTCAACTTCGTCACATGGCATATAATTTATTGCCGCCAACATCATCTAGTAATATATATTCTATACAGATTCTTGTTCGCGTGAGTCCGGCATCGAGAGACCGGAACGGTCGGCGGCGCACGGTCGCGGCGCTCGACTGTCTGCGTAGCTGTTTTTATGCTTCTGAGGGAAGATACCCACCGTATGGACGTGTCTCCGCTCCGCGACATCGCCCCATTCAGCACCGAGCGACGGGCGATGCGAGTCCTGTTGGTCGACGATAACGAGTCGATGGTGGAGCTATCCGCGACCTTTCTCGAACGCGAACTCGACGACGTCGAGACGGAGACGTACACCGACCCGGTGTCGGCGCTCGACGAACTCACCGACGGCGCGTACGACTGCGTCGTGAGCGACTACGACATGCCGGTGATGGATGGGCTCGAACTCCTCACGGCGGCGCGCGAGCGGGGCATCGAGATTCCCTTCGTCCTCTTTACCGGGAAGGGAAGCGAGGAGATCGCGAGTCGCGCCATCTCCGCCGGCGTCGACGAGTACCTCCAGAAGGGCGGCCCCGAGGAGTATCCCGTGCTGGCGAACAAGGTGTCGAACCTCGTCGAGAAACACCGCGCCGAGACGCACATGCGACGCGGCTTTCTCGCCATCGAGTCGGCCGAGGAGGGCATCGGCATCATCGACGAGGACGGCGTCTACCAGTATCTGAACGAGGCGTACGCCGCGCTCTACGACCGCGACCGGGCCGAACTCATCGGCGAACACTGGGACGTCCTCTACCCGGACGACGAGGCGCGGCGCTTCCACGAGGAAATCCTCCCGCAACTCGAAGCCGAGGGGTCGTGGCGGGGCATTTCGACCGGCGTCACCAAAGCCGGCGAGCTGGTCCCCGAGCGACTCGTGTTGACGCGGATGGACGACGGGGGACACGTCTGTATCGTCCAGGAACTCACCGAGGTCGATGCGTTGCGGGCGGAAGTCGAGATGAAAGACCGAGTGCTCGACGCCGTCGGCGTCGCAATCGTCGTCATCGACCCGTCGAAGCCCGACAACCCTGTCGTCTACTGCAACGAGGCGTTCGAGGCGCTTACGGGCTACGACGCCGCGGCGGTCGAGGGCCGCAACTTCGGGTTCCTCCACGGCCCCGAGACGGACCCCGAAACGGTCGCCGAGATTCGGTCGGCTATCGACGCTGGCGAGCCGATTTCGGCCGAGATTCGCAGCTACGACGCCGACGGCGAACCCTTCTGGAACCACCTCGATATCCAGCCGGTTCGGGACGACGACGGCGCACTCGAGTTCTTCATCGGCTTCCACCGTGCGGCCGACCGCGACGGCGCGGACTCGACCTGACGGGGGGTCGGCAGTCGCCAACGACTTTACTGGAAATAGTGGGGTGTCGAACCCACGAGTAAGAACTACACCCGCGGGACTCGTCATCTGGAGTCATGTCCCGACGTTCCCGCCTCCAACAGTTCTTGGCCCTCGGTGCGTTCCTCTTTGCGGTGTACTGGATAGTCGATGGCTCACCGCTCATCGCGGTCGGGTGGGTCATCGTCGGGCTGCTCAACCTGTACACGCTCAGACGCGACGCTGAAGCAGTGGACGACGCAATCGACGTGTGACCGCAGAAAAGCGAGGGGTTGTGTGTCGATCTGCCGTTACTCGTTCGACGCGCGCTTGAAGAACGCCAGCGCCGCGCCGAACAGCGTCAGGTTCTGGAGGAACGAGGTGAGTTCCTCGTCGCGGGCGTCGTCGTCGACGGCCCAGAAGTCGTGCATCGTCGGCGTGACGCCGGCGAAGAACGCCGCGACGCTCGCGGCGGCGAGTTTGGGGAGTTTCCAGAGGCCGATGCCGATACTCCCGCCGAGGAGCAGGCCGCTCGCGGCGGGGACGAGTCGGTCCGCCTCGGGGACGCCCTTCGCCTCCGCGTAGGCGATGCGGCCGTCGAGGTCGGTCAGGTTGCGAATCGCGAGGACGGCGAGACCGCTCGCGAAGAGGGCGCGGGCGAGCCGCGATGGCGTGCTGCGTTCGGAGTCGTCGGGGGCTGTCATCACGTTTCGAAAATGGCGTCCTAATTATAAGCGCACTGTTTACAAACCGGCCAGAACGTTTTAGTACGAGAGGTGGCCCTGCCCCAGCACCAGAACCCCAAACCCGAGGCGTACAGCCGCCAACTAAGCCGTTCGCTCCCTCTGTCTGAGTTGAGAGGTCCGTACTGCGTTCCCTTTTCTGTCGACTACTGTCCGCGGAAAACACCGTGCCCACCGTCTCACTGACTCTCCGACTGCGCTCCGATTCGGGCCGAAACGCGCCGGACACCAAACTCGCCAATTGTGTGAACTCGTTGAACATTCATAACAATTAACCAATAACGAGTTGATATCTGTTTGTGGTGCGTTGACATGGCAAACCCGAAGCATTACGTCGTGCTGGAAGGCCTCGGAGCCGGAAAGTCCGACTACACGATTCAGGCGACTGGCGACATCGAAAAAGTAGGCGGCAGGCTCGGCGGACTGCCCGTCACCACGGGTCCGGGAGACCAGGTGTCCGGAAGTACGGCAGACGGAACCGTCTGGGGGAAATCCGACGGCTACCGAATCTACGGTGGTATCAAGTCCATCAGCCTCGAAAATCCCGACCACGTACAGGTCCACATGGGAACGATCGCCGGGGAGTCGGACGACGACCACGGCGACCTGTGTGAGGTTGTCGTCCGCGCGGAGAAAGTCGAGTTCATCAGCGGTCAAGGTCCGGGCGAAGGCGCGCTCGAACTGGACATCGAACACGACATCCGCGGCGGCCAGTCCGAACACACGTCGCTCAGGCTCCCGACGGGGTCGACGCGAAACCTCGGCGTGGCGATTGACAACTTCAAGGTCCCCCGAAGCGGGTCGGAACCGAAGACCATCGTGACGAAAATCACGGAGCGAGAGGTACCTTCGGACTGGTTCACCGGTGCGCCGGACGAGGGGAGCGAGCCGGTCGACATCACGCTCGCGTGCGACAACCCACAGCAGGTGACCAACACGGTTCCCATCGACTCCGACCGCGGGAACCCCGGCAAGGTGAAGGTGTACTACACCATCGACGACCTCGACGACTGAGGGGGCCGTCCCCCGTTCGGTCGTCCCGCGAGCAGCAACCATTATGATGCGGTGCGGTCACAGTTGTCCCACGAATGGACTCGCCTCGCGACACGCCGCGTTCGCTCTCGGAGTCGTCGCCTATCGACGTCCTGCACGTCGATGCCGACCCCGAGTTCGCGGCGCTCGTCGCGGCGGCGCTGGAACGCGAGTGCGAGCACATCACCGTCCATACCGAGACGGACCCGCGGGTCGCGGTCGACCGGGTTCGGCGCGACGGCCCGACGTTCGACTGCGTCGTCTGCGACTACGATATGCCCGACCTCGACGGCCTCGACGTGCTGGCGAGCGTCCGCGCCGAGTATCCGGAGCTCCCAGTTATTCTCTTCACCGCGAACGGCAGCGAGGAAGTCGCCAGCGAGGCGATTTCGGCGGGCGTGACCGACTACCTCCGGAAGGGCGACGACACGAGTCGGTACCAACTGCTCGCCAACCGCGTCGAGAACGCCGTCGAGCGGTATCGAGCCTCGCAGTCTCTCAACCGGGGGCTGGCGGCCATCGAGAACGCGACCGACGCCGTCTGTATTCTCGGCGACGACGGCGGTATCGAGTACGCCAACGCGGCCTGTACTGAGCTGTTCGGCTACGATCGCGCGGAACTCCTCGGTCGCCACTGGGAGGCGTTCTATCCCGACGACGACGTACAGGCGGTCTACGATTCGGTACTCCCCGAAGCGCGCGAGGGACAGTGGTCGGGACAGTCGTCGCTCGTGCGGAAGGACGGCAGCCTCGTCGACGTGGAGCACACGCTCACGTCCACGGCCGACGGGTCGCTCGTCTGGACGCTGTCGCGCGTCTCGAAACGCGACAGACTCGAAACGAAACTGTCGCGTCGGGAGCGGGCGATAGACGAGGCCCCGATCGGCGTCGTCCTCACGGACCCCGACCAAGCCGACAACCCCATCGTCTACGTCAACGACGAGTTCACCGACATCACCGGATACAGCCGTGACGAAGCCGTCGGGCGAAACTGCCGGTTTCTGCAGGGCGAAGAGACGGACGAGGCGGCCGTCGCCGAACTCCGAGCGGCGGTCGACGAGCGCGAACCCGTGACGACCGAGCTCCTGAACTACCGCAAGGACGGCACCGAGTTCTGGAACCGCGTCCGCATCGCGCCCATCTTCGACGACGGGAGCGTCGACCTCTTCGTCGGCTTCCAAGACGACATCACGCCGCGGAAGACCTACGAGCGACTCCTCCGGTCGAACACCGCGCGACTCGAAGCGCTGTTCGAACACTCGCCGGACCTCGTCGTCGTACACGACGACGACGGCACCATCCAAGACGTGAACCAGCGGATGTGCGAGGAGTTAGGCTACAGTGAGGCGGACCTCGTCGGCAAGACCATCTGGGACCTCGACCCTACGTCCGACCCGGAGCGCTCGAGGGCGTTCTGGACGGGGCTGCCGGCGAACGAGCCACACCGCTTCGAGGGTGAACTCGAACGGCAGAACGGCACGACGTTCCCCACCGAGATACACCTCATCCAACTCAACGTCGAGGGCGAGCATATGTTCGTCGCGATGATTCGCGACATCAGCGAACAGAAGGAACGCGAGGCCGAACTCCTCGAACAGAACGAACGCCTCGACCGCTTTGCGAGCGTCGTGAGCCACGACCTCCGCAACCCGCTGCAGGTCGCCATGGGCCGACTCGAGATGCTCCAAGACGACTGCGACAGCGACCACCTCGACCCTATCGACCGCGCGCTGGACCGCATGGACGACCTCATCAGCGACCTCCTGGTGCTCGCCCACAACGGCAACGACGCCATGGAGGTCGAACCGGTCGGGCTGGCCGACCTCGCGCGGGCGTGCTGGCAGAACGTCGTGACCGACGGCGCGACGCTGGTCATCGAGACCGACGCCGTCGTCGACGCCGACCGCGACCAGTTGCAGCAACTCCTCGAAAATCTGTTCCGGAACTCGGTCGAACACGGCTCCGCCGACGGCGACGTGACCGTCACCATCGGCGAGACCGACCGCGGTTTTTTCGTCGAAGACGACGGCCCGGGCATCCCGGAGGACGACCGCGACACCGTGTTCGAAGCCGGCTACACCACGTCCCCCGAGGGCACCGGCTTCGGGCTGAACATCGTCTCGCAGGTCGCCGCCGCCCACGGGTGGGAGGTGGCGGTCTCGGAAGGTGCCGAGGGCGGTGCGCGGTTCGACTTCCGCGTAGACTGAGCTTACGCGTCGCCGGCGTCGAGGTCGAACTGCTCGTTTTCGGAGACCGCGTTGAGAACGACGCTCGTGTTCGACTCGCGAATCGGCGCTTCGCTCAACAGCGCCTTGATCTGGCGGTTCATGTCGTCGGTGTTTCTGAACTTGCCGACCGCGAGGACGTCGTAGTCGCCGGTGACCTCGTACACAGAGACCATCTGCGGCTCGTTTGCGAGCAGGTCGGTGACGTCCGTGAGCGCGCTCCCCTCGACTTTGAGGTGCATGACCGCGGTCACGTCGTAGCCGAGTTCGTCGTAGTCGAGACGCGGCGTGTAGCCCTCGATGATGCCCTCGTCTTCGAGGTCTCGCAGGTGGTTCGAGACGGTCGTCACCGACACGTCGAGTTCTTCGGCGAGGCTTCGAAGACTACGTCGCCCGTCTTTCAACAGCGCGTTGATGAGGTCGGAATCCAAGTTTTCGTAGGTCATACTCGGGTAGTTTGCAGTTGATTGTGATTAACCTCCCGGTCGAAGTTGACAATCCGGTGAATAGTTGCCGCTTTCATGCTGAAAACCGTTCGAACGCTCGTCGGGCCGGACACGCACGCGCGCTGCCCCGTCTTCACACCCGCACCCTCCGACAACGGTGCGTTTTCGAGATGAACATGCGGTCGCTGGAGACCAGTACGAACGCCTCAGTTTGACACACCCGATGCGACCTCTCGGTCGCTGTTCGATTAAATCGTGGTTGCGATAACTCTCACGTCGCGGACGCGACCGCGGCAGTTCACGCGGGTCGAAAGAAACTGACGGCCTCAGTCGGAAGTCGACGACTCAGTTTGTAGTTCCAGAAGCCACTCGCACTTCCCGCAGGGCGTCTTGCCCGTTCGCTTGGCCTCGGCGCGGGTGACCTCGACGAACCGACCGTCGCTGTGGCCGCCACAGACCAGTTCGCCGTCTTCGTCGAGTTCGTGATACGCGTAGCCGCCGGTGTACGCGCCGTTGGGTGTCGTAGCCACGCGGTCGTCGTCGTCGCGGGTGTCCTGCGCAGCGAGTTCGCTTCGCTGCTCGCTCGTGGGTTTCTGGTCGATGTGCTCTCGCGTCGGCATCCGTGCAGGTACACTCGCCCGGCCGCATATGTTTATTTCGGCCCCGACATGACGTGAGGAATCATCATGGATGTCGGCGGCGGCGCGCGATGGCTCCTTGCCACTCGACGAGTGCGTCGAACTCGTGCGGACTTCGTTCGATGATTGCACAAGTGTCCGGCTTAACGAGACGCCTACGTCTCGTTCGCTCACGAGGGCACCGCGCTCGTGAACGCTGTCTCTCTCCCTTCGGTCGCTCCGGTCGCAGCTTAAGCAAGTTCCCTCGCGCCTCAGGTCAAGTGAAGGTCTTTACCGGAGTGGGGCGATGTCCCCGAGAGATGAGCCGGACGCTCGAACTCTCTGGGACGTGGCTCAGCTATCTGCTGTCTGCGTTCCAGTTGACCGCGCTCGCATTGGCCCTCGTGTTCGCCGTGCCCAGACTCGAGTACCCCGTCAACATCTTCTTGGGCGGACTGTTCGCCGTGGTCGTCCTCGCGTCGGTGGTCGCGCTGTGGCGACGCGCGGCCGGTCAGGACGGGAGTCGTCAGCTCAGAACCACAGAAGACATCACCTATGACCCGTTTGCCGACCCCGGGCAGGCCGCCCGCGATAGCTGGGAGAAGGCCGTTCGGCGGCTTCCCGGGTCCGACGACGACGAGTGAGCAGCCGGAGTGGGGGAGGCTGGTGGCTCACGGAGACGTTGTGTCGGACCGTCGAATCTCCGAGGCGACGACGTAGCACCCGACTGCGCCCACACTGAACACCAGTCCAGTCCCGAGATTCACCACGAGAAGCTCGTACGGCGTGACGGCGATCGGGCGGGGTTTGAGCACCTCGAAGTACAGGTACTGCACCGAGTCGGCGAATAGGTGCGGAACGAGGAAGCCGACGACGCTTACACCGCCGACGAGGACCGCCCAGCGTCGACGGAGTCGAGACGGTCGGCCGCGACGACCGGCGTAGAATGCGACGGCGGCCGCACAGAGCGGTGCGACGAGGCACGCGGCACCGAGTAGCAAGAGCAGCATCAGTCGTGGGCGGGTCGCTTGCGGCGGTTGTGTGGGCGTTCACGTCCCCGCAGACACTCATCGGTTGCGTCGTCGAGCGAACGCAGTCTCGGTGGCATGCTGGGACACAGTACTGTGTGCAGCGTTGAATTTGTTCGGTCGTTCCGAACACGAACAACCCGCTCGCTGACCGCGGTGTCCGTCGCCGACGCCGAGCGCCCGTCCGAACAAACGTCTTTATCTCAGTCTGCGAATACGGTCGTATGTCCCATACACGGTTCCAAACCGCGGTCGCAACGACGTGCAAGCGGTACGGCCCCGGACGGTTGCCGAAGGCGAGTCGTCGCGATATCGGCGCGGGCTACGCGATGGCGACTGCCGCCGCAGGAGCCACGCTCGCGTTCGTCTTCGTCGCGTGGGGGCTATCCGTCCTCGGCGCGCCGAGCGGCTCCGACTGGGCGCTCTTGGCGCTGTTCGGCGTGGGCGCGCTCCCGCTCGTCGTACCGACTGCATTCGTCTCCGCCGTCGCAGTCTGGCGGACGCTCCCCGCTGACGTGCCGTACTTCGGTGCTGTCGCGGGTCTCCTCAGCACGCTGGGGGCGTACTTCCTCGGCCTCTGTGTCGTGTTCGCCTTCCTCGTCGCCCCGGTAGTCGTCGCCGGGCAAGTCGAGGTCGCACAACTGCTCGAAGCCGCCGGCTTCGCGGTCGCCATCGGTTTCGTCGCGGTCGCGTCGACGATTTGGGTGACGGTGCCGGTCGGCGTCGGAAGCGGCTGTGTCCACGAGGCGGTCACTCGTTAGGCCATCTCAGGAACGGGGAAATCGAACAGTTCCGCTCGAAGCTGTTCGGGGGAGTCGGTCTTCCCCCACTGAATGAGTTTCCCCACCAGTTCGGGGTCCGAGAAGTCGACGTGCCGCGCCCGCTCGTCGCCCCAGTCGTAGACGTGCTTCGGGAGCCAGTCCGCCCGCCGCAGTTCCGCGAACAGTAAGCCGGCGGCCTCGTCAACGCTCGCATCGCCCGCCCGGTAGGCGTCCAGTATCTCGCCCATCCGTCGGTGTATCTCGGCTTTCTGCGGGACGAACGGCGCGCCGTCGCCCGGCGTCGGTTCTTCGAGAAGCGAGTCGAACTCGGCGGGCTGTCCCGACGCGAGGTAGGTGAAGCAGTGTCGCTGGAGATACAGGTCGTGAAACAGGACCTGTCCCAGCCACATCTGGGTCCACGCGTTCCAGAGTCGGAAGTCGCCCATCGACTTGTACGCGTTGCTGATGACCCGGTCGTTGGTCGCGAGCTGACGGCGGTGCATCTCGTCGATGGGCGCGAAGCGCGCCGCCGAGAACTCGCCGTCTTCGAACGCGTCCAACAGCAGGTTGGTCGACACGAAGACGGATTCGAGGGTGTTCACGAGCCCGACCGCGTAGAGCGGGTCGACGAAGCCGTACGTGTTGTTGGTCAGGTAGTGTCGGTGCCCCGCGGACTGACTGGCGGTCCGTTGCAGCCTGCCGGTTCGAGTCCACGGTCGCACCGTCGTCGCCGACGCGAGGTGGCGTTCGATATCGGGGAAGCCGGCGATGATTCGTCGAGCCTCTCGCTCGGCGCTGACCGACTCGTCGACGGGGTATTGCGTTCGGTCGAGTACCAACCCGATACTCGCTTTGTTCGTCTCGGAGCGCTCGAAGTTGTCGAAGGGAATCACCCACATCCAGCCGCCGTCGAACACGTGATGGAGCGTCCCGTCGTGGAGGCGGTTAGACTGTCCGGGGCGGGCGGATTCGTCGAGTATCTCGTCGAACGGAGCGAGTCCCTCGACGTGCGTGAAGATGGCGCGCGAATCCGTCTCCAACGCCGGAGCGTCCTCGCGATACCCCATCTCTTCGGCGAGGACGGAGTTCCCGCCGGTGCCGTCGACGTAGAAGGCGGCCTCGATACGACCGCGGTCGGTCGCCACCGACACCTCGTCCTGTCCGATATCCACGCCGGTGATTTCGGTCTCGTCGAGGTATGCCACGCCGTAGCCCCGGGCGGCCTCGACCAGATAGTGGTCGACCTCCGAACGCAGGAGGTGGCTCTCGCTGTAAAACGGCAGGCTCGGCGGAATCAACTGGTGGCTGTGGTCCGCCGCGACCGGGCGGTCGGGGTCGTGGTACGCGAAGCCGATGGAGTGTTTGATGCCGCACGACGGCGTGACGTTGTCGACGATGTCGTTCGTGTCGCTGAGGTACTGAATCTCCGGGATGCCGTGGTACTCCCCGAGAATCCACATCCACATCGAACTCTGCGGGAGCATCGCCTCGCCGACGGCGAACCGCGGATGCGACCCGGCTTCGAGCATCACCACGTCGAGGCCGCGTTTCCCCAGAATCATCGCGGTGAGAGACGCCGCCATCCCCGAGCCGCCGACGATGACGTCGTAGGAGTCCGTCGGCGACGACCCACCGGCGGGCCGGTCGTCGCGTCGTCCGTGCTG
Organism: Haloferax gibbonsii; assembly: GCF_001190965.1. Taxonomy (NCBI): domain Archaea; kingdom Methanobacteriati; phylum Methanobacteriota; class Halobacteria; order Halobacteriales; family Haloferacaceae; genus Haloferax; species Haloferax gibbonsii. Next base: position 2,089,654 of record NZ_CP011947.1, on the reverse strand, counting down.
TCGGTTCCCGGTTGCGTCGGTCGAACCTGTCCCGTTCATGTTCCGTTTGACGGATAGGTCACGATTATAGTCATTCCCTGAGATGTCGTCTCAAGCCGTGAGACACCATTCAAACAGCAAACAGACCTGTCGACCGGACGGTCACCGCGTTTCGGCGTTCATCTCGGCGAGATCAAGGGGGACTGCATCGCGCTTGTAGCGCCGATAGAGGTCGACGGCCCACTCGCGGGCCTCGGGGTCGTCGGTCGTGACGGAGGCGACGGGCAGCGACGTCTCGTCGTCGAAGCCGCCGACGATGACCACGTCGTCGATGATGCCCATCGTGAACGGCAGTCCGGGGTGGGTGTACAGGTCGGGCGCGTCGGCCGACGCGATGGTGTCGAACGCGTTCTTCGAGGCGTTTCGGTCCGCTTCGAGCGCCAGTGGCGTGCAGATGGCCTCGAAGTCCACGTCGTTTTGGGCGTGTTCGATGCCTTGTTCCGTAATCTTCGGAGGACACCCGGCGACGACCAGACTCCGCGACCGGTCGAACGACGTGAAGTGTTCGAGCCACGGTTCGATGGGCGCGTTCGGGTGCTGTGGCGTGGCGACGTGGAGGTCGGCGTCGGCGAACAAGTGGACGTGGCGCGTGAGCTCCGGAGCCGAAATCTGAGCGAGCAGGGGTTCTAACTGGTCGACCGCCGCGATGGTGCGCTCGAATCGAGAGACGGCGTCGGCGACGGCGCATCCCGCCCCCGTCGTCTGGTAGCCCGCGGGCGTCTGTTCGAGCAACTGCTCGTCCGTGAGCGCGGACGTCCACCGGTAAGCCGTCGCACGAGAGATATCGAGTTCGTCTTGGAGCGTCGACCGGTCGAGCGGCCCATCGCGGGTCGCAGCCAACAGCGGCGCTTGGTCCAGCAACTGGTGTGAGTCCCGTCCGTGAGGAGTCATGTTCTCGGAACGACCCTTCGAACTGTAAGTGTACCTCCAGCGAGCGGCTGGCGGTTGCCGCCCTCGCTGACGTCACTTTCGAACGCGTCACCGAATCCGGTCGTGAATTTCGAGAACACCGAGCGACCACACGAGCGCGCCGGCGAGTCCGGGAAACGCCAACGCGTTCCCCCAGAGGCCGAGCCACTCCCCGCACAGGACTCCCGCGTTGAGGCCGAGGAAGAACCCGTCGAACGACGCGAGGGTTTTCGCACGGACTCCCGCGTAGCGTTCGAGGACGACGAGCCCACACAGGAGGACGAGCGTCCCGGCGACGAGCGCGCCGACGATGTGTGCGAGCGAGGCCTGCCGGCCCAGCGTCGACTCGACGTACCAAAACGGACCGAAGGGCGCGCCGAGGACGACGGCGATGAGGGCGTACGTCCCAAGGCGTTTGCCCGTCTCGGCGAGTGGGTGGGTGTCGACCATTCCGTACTCGTGTGTCGGTTCGGGCGGTGAAATAACTCGGCGCCGTCCCGTCGAGGGCACTACTGTAGTCCCCGGCCGGGTGGGTCTCCGAGCAGCCCCTCGCACCGGACCAGGATGTACAGGAGGATCGGGCCGGTGACCAGGAACAACAAACACAGCAGGCCGATGAGTCCCTTGAGTATCGACTGGACGGGAACCATGTTTCCCGTCTGCAGTCCGAGTCGGAAAAACCCACTCCCGTAGTTGGGATGGGTCTACTGATAAACAAGGCGAGTGCCTCGGGGCTTGACCCCGAGGCGGTTCACACCCGTACATTCTCCCGCAACAACGTGTCCTCTGTGGCCGTCGTCGCGTCGACTCCAATTCGGCCGGCAATCGTAGCCAGATTCGGGCCCTATCGACGAACCCCCATTTCAGGTCGAACGCCCCGAAACGAGCGTGCAGACGGCCACAAACGAGTATGTGTGGACTGTCGTCGACGCATGTCGCGGCCGCGTGTAGACGCCAATTTGGTCCCGATTCCCGCTCGCGAAATCGGGCGGTACACCCCACTTTCGAGCGGGTGTACCGGGAAATAGACGATTTTCGACCCTGCCTGAGCGACGACAATCGGCCGCTGAGACGGCATTTGCACGGGAGGACTGTGGACGGCAAACGCGTCTCTGAGCGGGTGTGAGGCGCTGCAGGCCGGAATCGGGTAGGTCGACGAGTGCCACACAGCCGGCGTCGATGGCACCCCGAACGCGTCAGGAATCGACGCGAATCGAGTACACCCTTGCGGAGAATCGGCGTCCATGTACACCCCTGGATATCGGGGGTGTAGCGCGTCTGTCCCGGTTCACCCACGCCGCTGGGGGTGTAGAATCGACCCGTATTTTCGCCAGGGGTGTATCGAAGCGGTCGGGTCGGTGGCGTCGGCTCGGCCGTGGACGGCTGGTCGTTGGGCGTGTCCGCTTTCGGTTCACAATCGTGTTAGATTCTTTACACGAATCGGATGCGTCGGGCTGTGGCAAGGCTTGCTGAGAATGTGCGTTTCCAATAGCATCTGAGAACACGTGGAAAGAGCGGCCCCCGTACTGTACACATTGAATCAGTTCAACAGAGTCGTCTCGTAGGTTTGGCGTCGGTAAACAGCACACTCGTCGTCAACAGTTCACTACATAGCAATCATGTTAGATATTATAAGTGCTTAACCTGTCCGACGGGGGCTGTCGACTGTGGAACGATCACAACAGACGAGCGATATCGGGCGTCGAGCTGTCTTGGGTCTCACGGGCGGAACCGTCCTCGGACTTCTCGCAGGCACGGCTGTCGCGGGTCACGACCAGGCGGCGAGTGGCTCCGATTCGGGCGGGCTTTCGGGGACCGAGACCATCACACTGGAACAGATCGGCCGGTACGAATCGGGGCTCTTCGACGACGGTGGGGCCGAAATCATCGCCTACCACGCCCCCACACAGCGGCTGTTCGTGATCAACGCTGATCTCGGCGGCGTCGACGTACTGGACGTCTCGGAGCCGACTACCCCCGAGAAGGTTGGAGCGATCGACGCCGCGAGCGAGCTCGACGGCGTGAGCTCCGCGAACAGCGTCGCGACGTCCGCCAACGTCGTCGCTGTCGCGCTCGAAGCAGAGATTGCCCAGGACCCCGGGCAGGTCGGGCTCTACGACCCCGCGACGCTCGAACGCCTGGGGACCGCGCCGGTCGGTCCGCTGCCGGACAAGGTCACCTTCACCCCGGACGGGACGCGGGTGCTCGTCGCGAACGAAGGCGAGCCGACGGACAACTACGCGTACGACCCCCGCGGTTCCGTCAGCATCGTGGACCTCTCTGACGGCGCGGCTGCACCCACGGTCAGCACCGCCGACTTCACCGCCTTCGACGGAAAGGAAGACCAGCTCCGAAAGCAGGGCATCCGTATCTTCGGGCCGAACGCGAGCGCGTCGCAGGACTTCGAGCCCGAGTACGTGACCGTGAGCGACGACTCGAAGACGGCGTGGGTCTCGCTGCAGGAGAACAACGCGATCGCGGAGCTCGACATCGACGCGGCGAAAATCAAGAATCTCCTGCCGCTGGGGTTCAAGGACTACAGTCTGGCCGGGAACGAACTCGATGCGAGCAACGAGGACGGCGGGGTCAACATCCGGAACTGGCCGATCAACGGGATCCTCCAGCCGGACGCGATCGGCGCGTACAACCCCGACGGCAACACCTACCTCGTGACCGCCAACGAGGGTGACAGCCGCGATTACGACTCGTTCAGCGAGGAAGCCGAGGTTTCGGACCTCCGACTCGACCCCGAGGCGTTCGACTTCGACGAGATCGAAGGCATCGACAGCGTCGAGGAACTCCAGCAGCCCGAGCACCTCGGGGCCAAAGGCGTGACGACGACGCTCGGCGACGTCGACGGCGACGGGCGCTACGAGGAACTGTACGTCTTCGGTGGTCGGTCGTTCAGCATCTTCACGACGAACGGCAAACGGGTGTTCGACAGCGGAAGCGACTTCGAAGACATCACCGCCGAGCGGTTCGGCGACCAGTTCAACAACGACAACAACGAACACGACCCTGACGGCCGCAGCGACAACAAAGGTCCCGAGCCCGAGGGGCTCACAATCGGGCAGGTCGGCGACCGGTACTACGCGTTCATCGGTCTCGAACGCATCGGCGGCGTCATGGTCTACGACATCACCGACCCCGAGTGTGCCACGTTCGTCGAGTACGTCAACAACCGGGACTTCTCGGTCGACATCGAGGCGGCCATCGAAGACGGTGACGCCCCCGCTGGCGCTGCCGGCGACCTCGGCCCGGAGGGACTGGACTTCGCGACCGCCGAAGAAAGCCCGATTGACGACCCGCTCGTCTTCGTCGGCCACGAAATCAGCGGGACGACGGCGATACTCCGCGTGACGAGCGACGAGAGCGATGACGTTGCTGTGGGGTCGTGTAGTGTCGGCTCGCGTGGGAACGGACACGCCAAAGGACGTGGCAACGGACGTGGGAACGGACGGCGGTCGTAAGTTAACGGCGTCGACCCTGGGTCGCTGACAGTCGCCCCGGTATTCACGCCGGTGGGCCATCTGAGCACACGAAACGTCCGCTCACAGACCATCTCGTGTGCTCACCGCAGCGCCCGCCGAACGCTCGCCGTGTCCACCTCGACGACCACTTCGTTCGTCCGGAGCCACGGCGGCGTGAAGGGTGCGTCGTAGCGCAAGAGGCGAGGCTCACCCGTCGGTTCGATGCCGGCGTGCGCCAGCGTCTTCCGGAGGGTGCGTTCGTTCAGCGAGACACGGATGCGCGGAGCCCACCACGAAAAGCGGCGGACGGCCAGCGTCCGCGGCGGGTCGACGACGAGTTCTACGTCGTCGTTGGTTGGCTCCGGTGCGGTCTCCGGCGTGTACGTTGCAGGGAGGAAAAACGACATCGTCGCGCCGTCTGCCCGAGTTGTCTCGACAGGAGCGGTCATCGAGATCGACTCGCCCGTCTTGGTGGCCCCATCGCCGGTGGCACTCGTGTCCGTACCCGTTTCGACGGGGGCGGTCATCGAGACGGACGTGCCGCCTTCGTTCGCGCCGTCGATGTAGTTGAACAGGCGGAAAAACGCCTCTCGGCCGTTGGACGCGGTGGTCCGGACGCGAATCGTCTCCGGGTATCGCCGGAGTTCGACGCCATCGATTCGCTCGACCGTCTTGTACGGGACCCGTTCAGTCCCGCGGTTTTTCACGCGGTCGAGGGCCGTCCAGGCCGTCGCGGCGGCCAGCCCCACACCGATGATGCCGACTCCCAGTTTCGCTTTCGTCTTCCAATCCATGTCTCGTGTAGGCGACGTGACTGCAAAAGCCGACTTGTGTGACTCTGCGTTCCGCTCGCGTCGACTTCGGCTGTGAACACGGTCGAGCAGGGCGATAGCAGATGAAGTTGTGGGGGGGTAGGTGGTTGTCGCGGATGGGATACCGGTTCGAATGTATCGTTCCACTCGCGGCCGCTAGACGCTCAGTATCCGTCGTTTCAGGAGCTTTGGTTGCTACTCACGAGTCCACGTGACTGACAGCGTCGGGGTCGCATGCGTTCGAGCGAGCGCTAACGTACGAGATCCAGCCCGTGGCTGTCGTCGCTTCGTCAGCCATCGTCTCACTCGTCTTGGACTGTCTTCAGGTCGAGCCGTGGAGCAAACGATTCGTACGTCTCATCGCTCGAAACGATGGTATCACCATCTGATTCGACGAGGTGAAGCGCGTCGAACGGTGTGAACCCGTGGTCTTCGACGTAGGTCGCAGCTGTGACAACGGTGTCCACGTCACCACGGACTTCCAACAGAGCAGCGGCATTTGTGACGACTCGCTCTGTATCTCGTTGTTCACGATACGCAACCATGAGGAGTTCGATGAGTGTGAACTGAGACGTCCACAGTTCGTCCTGGTGGTCGCGGTATACTTCCTCTGCGGCGTCACCAAGCCAGTCTTCGTCCTTGATGAGTGCTAAAAGGAAGTCTGTCTCCGCGTACATTCAGCGTCCAGCCTCGTCTAATGCTGCGTTCCGTGCTTCCTGCCGGAGTTCGTCCGCCGACTTCTCGACGTCTGCGAACTCAGATCGGAGGGCATCGAGCGGGTCATCCTCGATTGGAATCAACTTGATACCGTCGTGAAGCTGGACGATGTGGTAGTGTTCGCCATACCGCTCTCGAATCTCTTTCGGGAGCGTCAGGCGTCCACGACCGTCCAGCGTTGCTTCGGACATACGCTCATATTGTGTGGGTAGGTACAAGTAATTTCCCCGAATCTGTCTAAATGCCCACTCAATCAACTCAATCTCGCTTGCTGGACTCACCTACTGTCTGCAGCACGCACATTCTGTCAGGCCCAGGGGCTTTCAACAGAGCCGTCCCGTCCTGTCGAGACTGAGGCGTCGATTCCAGGCGTGTTAGAGCTTGAAACTCAGAACAGATGAAGTCGTGGGGGGAGGGAGTACGTTCTGTATCTCCAAATAACAGATGAAGTCGTGGGGTGACTCACATCTCGAATGCAGTTTCACGCGACGGGGCCACTTATACATGAATCGGAGTCCGTGTGTTTCGAAACCACCGCGTAAGCGTGTGTACTCAGGACGCTGCGATTCGAAACACACGAAACGACCTCTTTGTCTCCGCCCTCGTGTTCGCACCGCGGCCCGACTTGCCACCGGCTTCAGTCAGTCGTCAAGGCGGCCTGTGGACCTCGCAAGAACAGATGAAGTCGTGGGGTGGGGTGGTTCCGTGAGTACCGCTTGGCGTGGCACGCGAGTCGCGACTCGCATTTGCGGCCCGATTCCCGAAGACATTGTTCCGTGTCTTCTCAACAGGCGGAGCAGGCCGAGTGCCTCGGGGCTTGACCCCGAGGCCATTCACCGTTCCGCCTTCGCCATCGTGGTAACTCAGTTTTCGGATGTCGTTGGTGCCAGCACTCGAAATTCAGGGCTGAGTTGCGCGAACTGTTCGCATTCTCTATCAGCGCAACGTCGTTCTCCACCGCAACACGTACGTCAGTGAGGCAACCCAGAACGCTGCGAGGAAGACATACATCGCGTCGCCCCCAGGGTTGATTGAGTCGGTGAACGTCCCCGAGAGAGCGTATGCGAGGACAGCGACGAGAACGGGCGCTCCAATGTATGCGACGAGATGCGGCTTCCAGTTCGTACCCGCGGCGCTCGTGCGTTTCACGTGAAGATACATCGCAACGCCGGTCAGCGGAACGAGTACCATGATAAGGCCGAACATGCCGAACACAGTTGCGAGAACGGCCGTTCCCTCGTGTGGTCCGAGAAATACAGTTCCGATGACGAGCGGCGCGATGACCACGTAGCCGACGATAACACCTGGCCATCCGCCGGGGACTTCGACCTGTGAGCCGAACCGTTCGACGAGCGCCGGCGTCAGCGGATACCGCCACGCGTCCCCGAATACTGCCTTGCCGGTTGCGATGAATCCGAACAAGAACGTACAGGTCGTGACGATCATCCAGACGAGGAGCAACGCCGAGATGACGAGACCGACCCCAGCGGCGATGGGTGCGGAAAGCGTAACGACGTTGGTGATGCCCTGTTCGGTGAGTTCGGCGTAGACGAATACGGAACCGAACGTCAGCACTGTCAGTGCCAGCACGGTGAAATGCCAGTCGAGAGCGTTGCGGGCGTTTCGTTTCGTGAACTCGTTGGTCGCGACAAGAGACACCAGTCCGGCGCCGACGACGCCGGTTGGGATCGACAGCAGGTGGACGAGAATGCCGCCGATCGATCGTTCGTTGAGCAGTTCGGGACCGGGTGCGGCGGGCGTGGATGTCGATGTCATTGGGCTGTGGAGGGTTGTGGTGGGTGATGAGGTGCTGTTGGGTGGTGCTATGTCGATGAGAGGAGGTTCAGCGGGCCGTAGCGGTCGCGAACCCAGCGAACGAGTCGCTCGACGACGAGCAACGCCAGGCTGGTCACGAGCAGATCAACTGCGGTGTCCCACAACACGATATCGCTCTGCGTGCTGCGTACATCAGCGCCGACGATCGTGAGAACACCGCCGAGAGCGAACAGCACCAAACTCAACTGAAGCCCGGCGAGTACGAGCGTGCGGATTCCTGCCGTGTCCGATAGCGTGAGGAATCCTCGCGTGGAGAGTCGGTCGAGCGGGGTATCTGCGTTCAGCGCGCGTTTTCCCTCGGGCGAGAGAGGCCAGTCCGACTCTGGATGGTTAATGTAGTACAGGGTGATCGAGTCGGGATACGTCTCTGTGGCCACGACGTCGATTGCCTGTAACTCCTGTAACCGATTTCGAACTGTCGCCCTGCTCACTTCGGGTTTGATTCGCGCGTGCAGTTGCCGGAGGGAGAAGAACGGTCGATCGGACTCGATCATCGTCTCAACGACGTGCTCTTGTGTGAGCGTGTTGTCGAGGTTCCGATCGATTCGTTCATCGATCCATGACGGGAGCGTGGACACGGTTCCACCGTTGTCGACGGGGATTATTAAATCGAGACGGATTTTTCGACCCCGCGAACCGCCGTTTCACGGCCGTGAAACGGCCCGAAATCGCTGTGAGAACGGTGTTCCGGGAGGACACCGATAGTTCGATACTTCGATACTAACTGTGGCAATCGGTACCGTCGTTCACTCGACTCTGTGTCTGTCGTTGTCGAAGAACATCACGCGCTCTCTAGTGTCGATGCGGACTCCGTCGGCAGTCCGAAGCGTGGGGTGTCGACGTTCTCGGGTGGAGTGGTGGACGTCACCACACGTCTAGTTCGTACGTCACGAGGTATCCGAGAGCCAGCGCGGTCCACAGCCAAGAGAACGATTACGGAGAGTCAAGGAGAAAGCCCCGCCCTTTAGGGCGGGGATGAATCCGGCATAATCCTCCACAGACCACCGTTCAAACACTCGGATGGATATTCCACGCTGCGTAATCCATACCTTCAAGTAATATTCTCGACATAGGTTACGTATGGCGAAACAGGTCGTCACCCGCACCTACACTGCTTCCATCAGGAACCAGCAACAGGTGTCTGACGACCTCGATTCGCTCGGGTTCGCAGCCTCGAAGCTCTGGAACGTCGGACGGTGGGTCTGCGACCGCGTGTGGTCGGAGATAGGCCACATTCCCGGTCACAACGAACTCACCTCGTACCTCAAGTCGTACGAACGATACGATGACCTGCATTCTCAGTCAAGTCAGCGAGTCCTTCAAGAACTCGCTGAAGCGTTCACCGGCTGGTACGGCAAACGACGCAACGGAGACACGAAAGCGAACCCACCGAAGTACCGCAAACACGGCGACGAACACCCGCGAAGCACGGTCACGTTCAAAGCCGCTGGCTTCAAACTCGACACCCAGTACAACCGAGTCCGACTCTCCAAAGGCTCGAATCTCAAAGAGTATTGGTCGGACTTCATCCTCTGTGAATACAAGACAAGACCTGACGTTGACCTCTCCACCGTCGAGAGCGTTCAACAAGTTCGGGCCGTCTGGACAGGTGACGAGTGGGAGCTACACTTCGTGTGCAAGGTCGAAATAGAGGTTGCTGAAGCCCCCGGTGAGAAGACCGTGGGTGTTGACCTCGGCATCAACAACTTCGCCGCACTCGCCTACGAAGACGGCCACAGCGAACTGTATCCACTGAACTGCTTAAAGCAGGACGACTACTACTTCAGCAAACGACTCGCTCGGTGTGACGATTCAGACTCCGACCAAGCGACACGGTTGAATCAGAAGAAGTCGGCTCGCCGCACCCACTACTTCCACACTCTCTCCAAACACATCGTCCAGCGATGTGTGGACGAGGAAGCTGGAACGATTGTGGTGGGCGACCTTTCTGGCATCCGAGAAGATGAGGGGAACGGTGAGTCGAAGAACTGGGGTAAGCACGGCAACCTCGACCTGCACTCATGGGCGTTTGACCGCTTCATCGACCTCGTTGAATACAAGGCCAAGATGGAAGGCATCACGGTCGAACGAGTGTCTGAGCGAGATACGTCGAAGTCGTGTTCGTGCTGTGGTCGGAAGCGTAAATCGAACCGTGTTGAGCGTGGGTTGTACGTGTGTGATGACTGCGGTGTGGTGGCGAACGCGGATGTAAACGGTGCTGAGAACATTCGACAGAAAGTATCTCCGAGTCCTTCCGAGGATAGGAGTAACGGCTGGTTGGCACAGCCTTCGACGTTGTTGTTTGACAAGGACACTGGTGCGTTCGCACCTCAAGAACAGGTCACGTCGTAAACCACAATATCCCAACTGCGGTGGGGAATCCTCGCGCTTCAGCGCGGGGAGGATGTCAATTGTCCGCTCTGGACTCTGGTACGAGACGGACCGTGCGAGAGCACCCACCGGCATGATAACGACTAGATTTCAGCCACGGGCGAGCGTCACCCACATCCTCAAAAAAGTCAATTATTTGCCAATACAGAGAGTAGTCAACATATGTCTATGAGAGTGGCAACACAACTTGAGGAGTTCTTTATCGAGCGGGCGGACGAAAACCTGCGAAGCATCATCAAGTACGACCACGCTGAAACCGAGGTGGTATATCTGCGCGAGGATGTGGCCGCTCGCCACCCCCCCGAGAAGCTTGAGGAGGCCGTTGACGACTCTGTGATGGAGTCGTTGATGGCCCCGGTCTATGGAGACATTTACACCGATAACCACGGCAATCTCACGTGCATGGTCAAAGCCTTTGAGAACGTCATCGAGATGAATTTCGTCGTGGACGACGGGGTGGGGGCAGCGGTGGCGCTGGATGCGAGCGCGATGGCTGAGACACGGGGACTCGTCGCCGATGCGCGCGCCATTGTCCTCGAAGAACAGGGTTGACATCCTCCAAGCACACAAACGCTCTTGTGGAACTCGTCGCGCTGTTCGGTGTGGGTATCGTCCTCCCGACGTTGATCAACGAACTCCGTCGGCAGTCCAACGAGTGAGGTAGCGGCGTTCTCGGGTGGGGTGGTGGGCGTCACCACACGTCCAGTTTGTACGTCACGAGGTATCCGAGAGCCAGCGCAGTGAGCACAGCCACTATGACGATTACTTGACCGTTCTGGTACGAGACGGACCGTGCGAGAGCACCCATCGGCACGATGACGACCAGCAATACGGAGAAAAAATGTCGCTTCCCGGAACGTCAACGGTACGCGTCCTTAGCGAGCGCGGCCTCTGTCCTTACCTTTGCCGCCGACAGTTTTGATGGCGTCGGTCCCGAGAACGTCCGTGCCATCGTTAGTCTGCCCGACCAAGTTGGCCTCAGTGTCGCCGTCGGCAAAGCCAGCGTCTTGAGTCGGGAAGTGGAGCACGAGATCCATCAGGCCGTCTCCATCGACGTCATCAACGTGGCCGCCGTGTGCCGCGCTCGCACCGCCAGGGCCAAAGGCGAGCGAAGAGACGTCAAGCGTCGTCGCGTCGAAATCGTCAGTCGAGTAGACCACGACGGGGGTGACTCCTTTCGAGTTCGGGTTGATGGCATTGTCGTCACTGTCGGGCTTGACATCGATGTTGACATCGACAGTGGTTGGTTCACAGCTCTGTGGTGAGAGAGGTGCCTTCATCTCGAAGATGATTGCCGCAGGCGTGTCACCGTACATTGGGTCGTTCCAAGCGCGGATCTCGAGAGTGTTCTCGCCGGTCTGTAGGAAGGGAACGACGTCCTGCCCGACCATCGGTGGGTAGTATCCGATAGTACGTACGAAAGTGCCGTTTAGATAGACCTCAGCCGCGTTGTCCGCGGCGACGGAGAGCGTCGCTGTACTCGGCACCGTATCGAGGTTGAACGTCTGCTCGAGGCGGATTCGTTCGTCTGCGGGTTGAGAAATATCACACGTCCCGGATGGGCAGTACCACACGTGCTGGGCGTCAGCACTGAAGGCACTGCTCCACGGGGGGTTACCATTCTCGTGATATGGAGAGACCATCGCGGGCGCGTCAACGGGCGTGAACGATCCGTTGCGGCCCACTCCGACGCCGGTGATTCTCGAGCACGAACCGCTGTGGAGGAACGAGGACGAAGATGCACTCGCTGACCCGGACACCGCCGAGACCCCGGCCAAACCCAGTAGCCCCGCGCCCGCGAGGCTACGAAGCGCGGAGCGCCGCGAAAGTCCGGGGGCAGTGTGTTCGACGCCTGTCTTGTCAGTTTCGTCTACTCGACAATTATTCTGGTTTGACATGTTTTGAATTTTATAACCTTGCTCCAAACCGAACACAGAACCCCAAACCCTTGTTGAGTACCTATGTGGCGGCGAAAAGTTACGAAAGGCAGAAGGTCAGGAAGTGATTTATATTTTTACCAGTTAAATATGTCTAGTTATTTTGACAACCACCCCGTATGTCACTCTGAAGTAACAGACACGTGTTCGTCGCAGTGTGAGGACTCGGCCAGTTAGTCTATTGATTAAATGATTCCAATATGATCCACAACTGCTGCTACATGCCAACCTACAGTGAGAACAGGATTGAGTTCCGCAACGTGCCGACCCGCGATAGTGTGGCTCGCGACTCTCATACGAGTTCATCTCAATTAGTATACAAAATTGGCGGGGTCGACGGTGCCGGTCGCTGAACCTCGTTAGTCTCCCGCTTCGATCTCCGAAACCTGCTCCAGTAGTTGTTCGAGTAGACGAGTGGGACGGTACCGGACACAGCCACTCCGTCGGTCGTGTTCGATAACGCCCGCGTTGACGAGTTTCGGCAGCGAAACGTGGTACAGACGCTGTTCGACTCGTGCGTTATCGTCGTCGTCCGCTCGCTCTCGTTCTCGCCCGACGAGATGCTGGACGAGTCGTTCCACACTCACAGTCGCTTCGTCCGCGTCACGGAGAAAGTACAGGACGTGACGACGACGCTGTTTTGCGATGACGTCGCAAAGCTCTCCGATTCGATCAGGATCCTGCTGCGACGACGGCACGTCGAAAGTGGACATCTACCGGCAGTTCTCGCGACCGGACAATTAGTCTCCTGCCTGAGCCTCCCGGGTGTTTATAGGCGCTGGTCTCGTTCATCTATCTAGTGAGGGATGCTACCAATGCTCATAGCAGAATTCACGATCGACCATCCGATTTTGCTCACGCCGTTACGGGAGATTCCCGACATCGAAGTCGAGTGGGAAGAGACGTACCGGGGGCCAGACGATCGGACGCAGATGCTTTTTTCGGTGCGGAGCGACGACTTCGCGGCGGTCGAGGCGGCGCTGGCTGACGACCGCTCAGTCACGAATCCAACCGTCTTGGACGACACGGGCGACCGTCGGTTCTACCGGGTGGACTTCACCTCGGCCGGAGACGAGACGAATCTCATGCCCGAGTTCATCTCGGTCGGGGGCGTCCTCCAGCGAGCGGTCGGGACGAACAGCGGGTGGCGGTGTCACGCCCGCTTTCCGAGTCGAGACGCGTTCAAACACATCATGCAGTTCTGTGCTGACCACGATATCACCGTCTCCGTCAAGCGACTCTACGAGGAGACCGACCAGGACGGACTCAGCGTGTCGCTGACGGACGCCCAACGAGAGCTGTTGGTTGTCGCATCCGAGTGTGGGTATCTGGAGATTCCTCGGACGTGTTCGCTGGCCGACTTGGGAGACCAGCTTGACATCTCAGACAGTTCCGCCTCCGAACGGTTTCGCAGAGGCGTAAAGCAACTCGTCCAGCAGACGGTGGTCAACGAGTCGGCGGCTGCACAGGGGTAGGTCGTGGGCTTCGGCTGTGATTCATGGGACCCCTCGTTGCTCGCGCACCTCTTGTTCAGTATGCATCAGTTTCGAATAGTCAAGGAGAAAGCCCCACCCTTCTGGGTACGGAGGATGTCAATGCTCATCGAGTTTGTCTGTGAGTGCGTCACCACGGTCGAGGACTTCCTTCGAGGCACGGACGGCTTCGGCATCCTGTCGCCCGATGATTTCGGCAAGCTTCTCAAACTGAATCTGACCATCCAGATAACGTTCAACGACGGCCTCACGAAACTGCTCGTCAGACGCTTTTTGTTCGAGATACTGCCGGAGCGCTTCGATGAGAATCTCCGTTCGGTTCGTGTGCGTCACTTCGGCCGCGACGTCCGTGCGTGCCACCAAGGCATCTGGCAGCCGGAAGTCGACTCGCTTCGTGCTCATGTACAGACTGTGTCTGTACAGACTCAAAACTGTGTCAGCGTGTCGATGGTGTTTTCGACGACACACAGTTGCTGAGTTTTGTGCGCCGTTTCCGTGGCATCTCGCGTCTTCGCCGCCGTTGTGCGTTGTCTGTCGATCAGCTGTCGACGACGTTCTCGATGAGAACTGCCCCAACGAGGTACACCGGTCCCAGATACAAAATCGCCATCACGGGGAGCACGATGAATATCGGTGTGTGACCATCTCCGGTCTCGTATACCTGTGCAGCCAACAGCACGGCGATCAAGCCGAGGAAGAAGTCCGTCCGGTCCATGGTTTGGCTTGGGGCGGGCCTTCTGTTAGTGTGGTGTCCACGCTGTCACAGTCCGCTCGTGGTGAGGGTACGGCCCCAGATAATACTTTAGAGTATCATACTTTGAAGTATCATACTATAGAGTACGATTATCGATAGTACTATTCGATTGGGCGTCGAGAGATCGACATGGACACGTTCGTGAACCGGACCGAGGAACTCACGCGGTTACATTCACTCTACGAGTCCGAACGCGCGGAACTCGCAATCGTGTTTGGACGACGGCGACTCGGGAAAACAGCACTCGTCAAACAGTCGCTCGCGGAGTACGACGACGCCATCGTCTACCAGGCAAAGCAAAAAACGCGTGCACTACAGCTCGAGCAGTTCATCGACGTCGCCGCAGACACCTACCCCGGACTCTCGCGAATTCGCGAAGATTGGGAGTCTGTTCTCGGCTATCTTGCCGACCAGGACGCGATTGTTGTTCTTGATGAGTTTCCGTACCTTGTCGAGCAAGACGAAAGCCTTCCTTCAGTCTTACAAGCGCTTTTCGACCACGAACTCGATGACGCCGAATCGACGTTCGTACTCGTCGGGTCGTCGATCAGCATGATGGAAGAAGCCGCACTCCTCGGAAACAGCCCGCTGTATGGGCGGTCGTCACTCAAACTCGATATCAGACAACTACCGTTCGATGCGGCAATGGAGTTTTTCGACGAGACGTACTCGCCAACAGAACGTGTGTTGACGTGGAGTGTGTTCGGGGGGGTTCCGTACTACCTCGAAGAGGTGGCACCAGACGCACCACTCGGTGCGAATATTCATCGAACGATCCTCTCTCGGCATGGAACACTCCACAACGAACCAGACTACGTGCTCCGGATGGAACTCACAGAACCGACGCGATATTTCTCAATTCTCGAAGCGATTGCTGGAGGAAACACGAGCCGAAACGAGATTGCGGGAACGACTGGAATTGCGTATAATCAACTCTCGAAGTATCTGAATCGCTTGTCGCGACTTCGTCTCATTGACCAGCACGTCCCAATCACCGAACAGAAAACCCGCAGTAAGCGCAGCCGGTACCGTATCCGCGACCCGTTCTTCCGGTTCTGGTTCCACTTCGTCTATGGCTCGGATGGACAGTATGATGCGCTTGGTGAAGATGCATTCGAGACGCTTATCGAACCAGCATTCCCGGACTTCGCTTCGAGTTCGTTTGAGGCACTGTGCTGTCGTGCCCTCCGGGAGCTGTATTCAGACCAGACGATTACGAAAACCGGTCAGTGGTGGTACGGCGAACACGAAATCGATGTTGTCGGATTCGCGACCGATGGAACGTTGATCGTCGGTGAGTGTAAGTTCCAACAGTCACCACTCGGATACGACGCCTTCTCAAACCTCCAGCAACATACGGCAGAGCTCCGCTGGACACCGGATGACGGTGGCTCTCGTACAGAATCCTATGCGCTGTTTTCCCGGAGTGGGTTCACGCAGTCGGTGCTGGAAGTCGCCGCAGAGCGTGATGATGTGCAACTGTTCACTATCGACGACGTCGTTGCAGCCGTGAGCCATTGATTCCCTCTTCGGTGGGGTGAATGGTGGGAATCCCTCCGTTCTCATTCTCAAGCGTGTGCTCACCCACTCGACTCCACACGTGTTGCGGCAGGCAACGTGAGTTCCACAACAGTTCCTCGAGGGTCTCTGTCCTCGATTGAGACGCTTCCCCCTAACTGGGTCATCAACCAATTGACTATCCACAACCCGATTCCGTGACCATGCAGGAGGGGTTCTTCAGTCCCTGTCTCGAGAACCTCTTGTTCCATCTCGGGGATTCCTGGTCCTGTGTCTGCGACTTGAATACTGACTCGTCCGTTATCGACTTTTGATGTGCGAACCTCGACCGTCGGTGACGCTTGGTGACTATGGATAATCGCGTTCTCTATGAGCTCGGTGAGCGCCATCTCGAGGGACTCGTCATTCCCTTTTACACCAACCGCTTGGGTTTCGACGTGAATACTCGCATTGGGGTACTGGTCGGCAAGCTTCGGGACGAGTCGATCCATAACTGCCGGGACGTCTACGTGGTACCGCACCGGCCCACGCTCTAACACACGACTCAGTTGTCGGGCATCTTCAGCCAGTTCGACCAACTGCGTCGCGTTCGTAGTCACCTTCGAAAGCATGCGACGGCTATCATCGAGCGAAAACGAGGCCGTTTCAGCGAGGGATGTCTCAAGCGGCGCGAGCGCTTCGAGTTCATCTTGAAGCAACTCTGCATTCCCAATGACGACGCCGAGTGAGTTTCTGATATTGTGCCTGAGAACTCTGCTCAACACCATCAACCGTTGGTCGCGAATTTTTCGGTCGGTGATGTCCTGGATTATGCCCCTGAGAACGGCAGTGTCACCGCGTTCTATCCGATCGCCCTTGCAGTAGACCCATCGTTCGCGTCCTTCGGCAGTAATCAACCGGATTTCAGCACTATATGGCTCTCCGGTCGTCAGGCACTGTTGGACTGTTTTCTCGATTGTTTGTCTGTCCTCTGGATGGATGAACTCGAAGGCCCCCTCGACTGTCGGGTCGTATTCCGGCGAGACATCGTGGATTTGTTTCGTTCCCTGTGTCCACCACAAGTCGTTCGTTTCGGGTGTCAGTTCCCACCCTCCGATGTCGGATACGAGTTCTGTCTCAGCAAGATGCTCTGTGGCTCGTCTGAGCTGCTCGTTTGTTTGTTTTATACTAGTCACGTCTCGCCCAACACCAATCAGGCGTACTGGATCGTTCACGTCATCGTAGTCCACTTCTCCTTGTGCAGCGACCCATTGCTGTGTTTCTGTTTCTGTTTCACCGACAAGACGGAACTCAGTCATGTACTGCCCTGTCTGTTCAACTGCGACCTCCAATGTGTGAACGACGCGTTGTTTGTCTGCAGGGTGAACGTGGCCCAAGAAATCATCAAGATCGGTGATGTCATCGAACACACTCTGCGAAGGAGGATAGAGAGAGACATCATCCGCAGGAATGTTCCAGTCCCAGATGACGGTATCTGTGGCCTGGAGTGCATATGCCATAATCGAGGCCGAATTGTCGCTAGGTCTGTAGTTTTTTTCCGAGTCGTCCTCGGGGGCGGTCATGTCAATTACTTATACTGCACAGCACTTCAATATTACTCGGGGATATCTAACTGGAATGGTTCTGGTACCTGATGACCCCCTCTCGCACCGATAGTCACCGGTAGTATCCGCTTGTTTCTTTGCGGGCTGTACGCCAACTTACTCATCGAGATATGGTTTCTCGATCTGTTGGTCGCCCCCGATGAGTGTCGTCAGCCATCGCGTGATGATATCGAACACCGCAACGAGCGGCCCCAGTGCACGTTCGACGTACGAGATTGGGCGGGCGACACGGAGACTCCACGACTCGGCGTGGCCGAGGCCGTAGGATTTCGGCACAATTTCCCCGAAAACGAGGATGAGCACACTCACCGAGAGTGTCGCGATTACGACGGTGAAACCCGGAGGAATGAACCGTGCAACCAGCAGCGTGACGATGCTGGTGATGGCGATGTTGACGAGGTTGTTGCCGACCAGCAGCGTGACGAGCAGTCGATGTGGGTTCTCACGGAGCTGTTGGAGGGTGCGGCTGTCTTTTGTCCTGTCTTCGGGAGCGGTCTGCAGCCAGTCATCCGGGAGCGAAAAGATCGCTGACTCGCTGCTGGAAAAGAACGCACTCAGCAACAACAAAATCACGACTGCGACGAGCGACGGTCCCAAAATCGAGTATGTATTCATACAACACTCGTACGGTGGTGGGCGTATGAATATCGGTGGTTGGTCGTTCCTTGGGAGGGGACTCCACGCTACTCCGTCAGTTGGATTACCAGTCGTTCGATTCGAGTTTCATCGACAGCCTCCACTTGAATGATGTATCCGTCCATATCGATCTGATCGCCAACGACAGGAACCCTGCCGAGGCGACTGAAGACCAGTCCACCGATCGTCTCGACGTCGTCGCTCTCGAATCGGGTGTCGAGTCGGTCGTTCACGTCCTGAATCGGGACCCCTCCGTCGACGACGTACGCGCCGTCGTCTCGCTTCTCGATAGACAGTTCCTGGGCGGCGGTATCGAACTCGTCTTGGATGTCGCCTACGATCTCTTCGAGGATATCCTCGATGGTCACAATTCCCTCGAAGACGCCCCATTCGTCGACGACGACGGCCATCTGGCCTTCCCCACGCGTCTGAAAGTCGGCGAGAATCGTGTCGATCCGTCGCGTTTCCGGGATGGTGAGGACTGGCCGGGCAAGGTCTCGCGCAGTCATGGATGCATCCGACTCTGTCTCGGTTTCACTCACTCGCAAGATGTCTTTCGCGTGGACGAACCCGAGCGGCTGGTCGCCATCCTCGTCGAGCACGAGATAGCGGGTGTAGGTCCCCGTCGCGACAACCGACCGGAGGTCCGGAAACGACATCGAGGCGGGGATGGTCTCGACGTCCGGACGCGGGATCATGATCTCGCGAGCGATCGTGTCGCCGAGTTCGAAGACGCTCTCGATCATTTCGACCTCGTCGACGTCGATGTGGCCCGTCTCTTCGGACCGCGTGAGGATCATCCGAATTTCCTCTTCGGTATGGGATTCCTCGCTTTCGGATGCCGGTGAGACGCCAGCGAGGCGGGTGAAGTAGTTGGCAGTCCCGTTGAAGACGATGATGCCGGGCACGAACACGTAGTAGAAGAACTTCATGAGCGGGGCGACGAGGAGCGCGATACGCGGGGCCTCTTGAATCGCGAACGTCTTCGGCGCGAGCTCGCCGAATACCACGTGGAGGAACGTGATGAACCCGAATCCGAGAACGAACGCGACGAGATGGACCGACCCCGCGGGAAGCACCCGCCCGAGGATGGGTTCGATGAGCGCTGCCACTGCCGGTTCGCCAATCCAGCCGAGACCGAGCGAGGAGAGCGTGATCCCGAGTTGACTGACCGCCAGATAGTCGTCCAGGTTCTGGATGACGTCCTGTACGAGTGTTGCCCCCGGTTTGCCGCGTTCGACGAGCGCGTTTACCTGCGTGGGCCGAACTTTGACGAACGCGAACTCCGCAGCCACGAAAACGCCGTTCATGATGACGAGAAAGAACGCGAGAAGCAATCCGCCGAGAGAGAACAAATCCACCATACTCAGTTACGGACGTAGGGTCACTTGTAGGACGTGGATGTGCACTCAACAGCCGAGGCTGTCATCGAACCGCATGCCGAACCTCGCTGGCTGGTAACGTAGTGTGGCAACACACTATCCATTTCACCAAGCGGTCCGAGTGCTTAGGTCGTCGTCGTGTAGAACAACCGCTGGACGTCGACGATGTTGAACACCCCGTTTCCGGTGACATCGAAGCGCTCGCGTTGCTCAGTGACCGCCTCGCTGTCTCGATGGGTGAACAGCGCCTGGACGTCGGAGACAGTGACGGTGCCGTCGCCGTTGACGTCTTCGTACACGCCGTCACCATCGGGGTCGGTCGGCGGCGATTCGAAGTTACCGATCGGGTCGACTGTCGGTGCAGTCGACTCGTCGCCGACGGTGAGACTGCGGTTGAGCGTCGTCTGCGTCCCCGTGTCGTCACTCGCCGATACGTCAAGTGTGTACTCGCCAGCGGCCGTGTCGATATACCGCGTCGTATAGACGTACGTCGACCCGTTTTGTGTCGCCGAGAACGCATCGAGCGTGATCGTCTCCTGGGATACCGTCTCGGTGCTCGCGAGGACGGCTTCGAGCGAGTCGAGCGAGTCGTTCGCCGTGACTGTGAGGACGAGATCACCGTCGACCAGTTCGGTCGTCGCGTTGAGTGCCAGCGGCGTCGGCTCGTCAGTTTCGGTGCTCACGGGATACTCGTCGTCAGCCACCCCGACGAGGTCCGGGTACGCACCCGACTCAACCTGCCACGTCTCGGCGAAGTCCAACGCAGTCAGGTTCGCCGTGGCCGCCTCGCCCGTCATCTCGGCGGTCGAGAGCCCGACGCTTCCGTTACCCGCCGCCGCAGCGGTCGCTTGCCCGGACGTCTGTTCGTTCCAGTACGACCCCGTGACCGAACTGCCGTAGTAGAGGCCGCCGACGAGTCCGCCGACGGTTTCCTCGCCGGTCACGTTCGCTGTCGCGTACGAGTTCGCAACAACCCCGCTTTCGTAGTTACTCGACCCGACGAGCCCACCGACGTAGTTCGTGCCGGACACGCGCCCGTGGGCGTGCGTCGCGGTGATGTTCCCCGAATTATACCCGACGAGGCCGCCGGTCGCGACGCTGGTGTCGTCGGTCGTCCCGACGACGGTCGCGTTCACCGCCGCGCGTTCGATCGTCCCGGGGTTCTGTGCCGCGATGCCACCGGCGTACGGCCCACCGGTGATGGTCCCGGTCACGACGACGTCGCTGATGGTCCCCTCGTTTTCGCCAACGAGGCCACCTGCGCTCCCGGGGCTCTCTACTGTGACCGTCGCATCGACGTGTTCGACCGTGCCGCCGTCGGTGGACGCTACCACGCCGGCGACGGTCCCGGTTCCGGTCACCGTACCGTCGACGGTTATCTCGCGGACGACAGTGTCTGTTGCCGACCCAACGAGGGCAGCAGTGGTGAAGTCACCAGTAATGGTGGTGTCGGTCAGTCGGAGGTTCGTTATCGAACTCTCCGAGGCGTAGCCGACGAGTGCGACACCACTCGTCGACGGCCGGTCAATCGTCAGCCCCTCAATCGTGTGATTCGCCCCGTCAATCGTGCCCGTGAACGGCGTCCCGAACGTTCCGATGGGTTCGAAGCCAGAGCCGTTGTTCCACGTCGCCGTCTCGGTCGCATCGATGTCCGAGTCAAGTACGTAGTGGGCATCGAGGTCGTCGCGAATCGCGGCTAGCCCAGAGGCGTTGGTGATGACGTACGGGTTCACTTCGGTCCCGTTTCCGCTCTGTATTGCGAATGTCTCTGTCGGCTCGAGGGTTGGTTGTCTCGTGGGCTGTTCTTCGTGGTCGACTGTCGTCGCGCCTGCAATCGGTGCGGTTGCCATGAGGCCGCACAGCAGGAGTATACTCGCGGCGTGTGTGAGTTTGTGTCCCATGTATCAGATTCGAGTCGTGTCTGGTGGTTTCGTGTTCAGCAACTCCCTCGTCGCGGCACCGTACGCGTTCGAGCTCGCTGTGAGCCGGATGCCCCGACCTCACCGGTCGATGATATGTTTTAGATATGTAAAGCTGTGGGACACTACAGAGTGTGCGTAGTGTGGCAATTGGAGGGCTGTGAGACCTTCGGGTGATCAAGCTGGTTGTCTCAGGTGCGCTGCCACGAACGCCTATCTCATCTCGTTGCGATTGCTCTCGTATGAGTACGGACGACGATGGAATCGACTCCGCGACGATGGGAACCTGGATTGCGATTGGGACCGGCTTCGGCGTCGCACTTGGCTTGGTGCTGGACAATCTCGCGCTCGGGATTGCAATCGGCGTGGCGCTCGGGACGGGGCTGGGAGCCGGGTTGTCAATGCGGTAGGGTGTGTTTCGCGTCGACCAAACCGTAGTTTTGGTAGTGTGGCGACACACTAGGCTTTTCACCAGTAGTTCTAGTGGTTAGCCATGAGTGACCCAGTAGACGCTGAAAGCACGGTGTCTGGGAACCAGGCGAATATTCCAGCACGGATTCGTCAAGAACTGGGGATCGACGATGGGGATCAGCTCCGTTGGCATCTCGAAGAAGACGGAAGTATTCGAGTCCGGGTTGTCCAACAACGGAGTGGAACGTTTGCGGATTTTGATGGGTATGACGGTGACGATGCAACAGCGGGAACCGAAGACCACGACGGGTGGAGCGTCGACACGGAATGACTGCGACAGGCCCTCATTTTGCTTCCATAGACGATGTCTATCGGCTCGAGACGGCGACAGACCATACTCCCCGGACTGACTACCTGGGCGCTGTTGGAATCCTCAGTCGCTGCTCGTTTGGTGCGGCTGTGCTGAACGGAGCGACGAGTTGGTCACGAGGGTTAGATACACAGCACCACTGTCTCAAGACTCGCGCCACTTGCGGCCGCACTCGACGCAGGTGAACAGCCGAACCTCGTAGGAGCCACCCGGTTTCGGCATCATCTCGTAGTTGGCTCGGTCGCTGTCGCAGTCGTCCGCCGGACACGGTTCCTGCATCGTCTCCGAAGAGCCGTGGGTCGCGTCGGCCACGGCGGGTGCGCCGTCGTCTCGCTGTCCATCTTGAATCGCCATCGCCGCTTCCGCGTTCGCGTCCCGCGGCTCTTCGTGCGCACAGGAGCGACACACCCACGTGTCACCCTCTGTGTGCATTATCGACCCGCATTCGGAACAGAATTGCATCGTTGGGGGGAGTATACGGCTGGCGGATATATGCGTTAACTTCCGATTCGTCGTGGATTTCAGGCTACCGCTCGTGGTGACTGTCTCGACGGAGTCTCGGTGCCCGCTTTTCGAGTCGCGTTACTGGGTGGTGCCACTCTCGAGAGCAGCAACGATGTCGGAGAGGTCGAATATGTGTGCCGAAATTAGAAATTGAGCTATAATAGTTCAAACACTAACTCTACGGATCAATCACGAAGGCAGAACCCCACGACGGGGGGTTCTTCGCACACCGTGTTCGATTTGAATTCACTCCGTGAAACCCGGTCTGACGGTCGTCTGCGTCGATATTGGGTGGGTTACGCTTCCGGTCGGATTTCATTTCGACGATGGTGTTGGGCTTTCCAGTCAGCCGTTCGGCTTTCGCAGTTCACCGATGCGGCGAGTTCCTCGAGTCAGTAGTCGGTCGTGGACTCGGCGTCTCGATTGTGGTCACGGAGATACCGTACCAAGCGTGGTAACGAACCTCAACCGTCGTCAGCAGTGTACGCTCCACCGCGACGCTTGATGCGAGCGACAACCATCCGCTGTTCCGATTGACGAAAGGTCACGGTTAAGACAGAGTCTGTGGTGCCTTAATCATATTTGTATTAACGTGATTTGGATAGTGAACCGAGTATATCTCTTCAGTCAAAATTGAGTTGTCGTTCTGGAGTATGTGGGTGCGTCGGAATTGCTGCTCACGTTTGAGCCATCAGTTTCGACAGACGAGATGTGTCTGTCGCAGCAAAACACGTGCAAACCGGTGTGTGGGTGGAAGAGACACACCTCACCCGAAGATGACCGCGAGAAGGGCAGCAACTGCAAGAATCCCGAGCCCAACCCACAGCATCGATTTCACCGTCGACGTGAGAAGCGACGACCCACCGTCGCCCGTTCCACCGGCACCGTCGACGTAGCCCATCGCTTCGAGGGTGTCGGACCCGGTGCCCGACGAACTGGCGTCTCGTTGGCCCTGCGACGCGTCTTGGTCGACCGTCTCTCTCCCGACTGCACTGCCGAATCCGGGTCCTGACGGATCTTCCTGGACCATATGCTCACCAATTGGCGCTGTGACACTACGGGTGGTGGCTAGAGAATCGAGCGCGCGAGTCGGCCTGTGTTCCCGTCCGCGACCGATGAATTGCCAAGCGAGTCCGGAAACAAATTCATGATGTTTGTTAACAATCGTTAACCGCCGCTGGCACCTAGTGGAATGCCAGTATGACCGCCGACGAAGCGTCGGAATACGGACCGACACCGGAGCAGGCGTTTGCCGTTCTCGGCCACGAGACGCGACTCGCCATCCTCTTCGCGCTCTGGGAACACCGGCGTCTCGACGAACACGTTCCGCAGCACCCGATGACGTTCTCAGCGTTACGAAAGACCCTCGGGATGCGGGACGGCTCGCAGTTCAACTACCACCTCAAACCCCTCCTCGGTCGATTCGTCCACCATGTCGCGGACGGGTACGTGCTCCGACGGGAGGGCGAGCGTGTGGTCAGCGCCATCCTCGCCGGCGCGTTCACCGACGAACTCGTGTTCGACGCCGTCCCGAACGACAAGCCGTGCGAACTCTGTGGGGGCCGAACCGTCTTCGAGTGCAACACGGAGCTGACCCGTGGGTACTTCGCGATTAGGTGTACCGAGTGCGACGGAGCGTTTGGTGGCACCGGCTTCGACGGGACGTTGAGCTTGACCGAATCGCTCTCGCCGGTCGGGACTCGCAGTCGAGACCCCGCGGAGTTCTACCGGGCACTCGACGTCATGGTGAAACACCAGATCATGTCCGCAATCGAAGGCGTCTGTCCCGACTGTACCGGAACCACGAGCGCGACGCCCCACGTCTGTCGGGACCACCACGTGGAACCGGGCCACCGCTGTGTGTCGTGTGACACTATCTTCGAGGTCCAGTACGACATCGTCTGTGACGTCTGTCACCAGCGGTTCAGTATTCCGAGCAACCGCTGTTTGCTCACCGAGCCGCGAATGCTCGTCTTCCTCGAAGACCATGGCTACGACCCCTGGTACGACTGGCTGTTGATCGAACTGGAATTAGTCCACCGCCAGACCGTTCTTTCGGAGACTCCGTTCGAACTGGAGATGGTCCTCGAGGCCGACGGGGACCGACTGGTCGCAACCCTGGACAACAACGGGGCCGTCACAACCCTCTGTAGATGCTCTCGGGAACAGTCATGACAGCTGGCTCAGGCTACTGAATTCCAGTCCGATCCTGGATAGAAATATAATTCAGCTTACATATATGCCCTGAGACGCCGTCAGTACTCACGAGGAGACATGACCAGATTCGAACCGGTTGGACGAAGCGCGATTGAACAGCCCGACGGTGTGTTGCGCCGGACCGTGTTGAAAGCCAGTGCCCTGACCGTCGCCGCGCTCGGCATGAGCGTTCCCGTTGCCGCCGACCCGATAGATCACAACGGCGAATCGAAAGCAGACCGCGACGTCGACAGCCCCGTGGGCTTTACCGTCGACCTCCTCGCAGGGCACGCGCCGTTCCCCGACGAGGTTGCCGCGACGTTCCGGCTGAAATACGAGGATGGAGACGGAACCATCGTCTCCAATTTGCCACGGGACGCGTCGACGACAGTCTTCGCGAAGGTGACGTGGGACCCCGAGGGGACCTCGGGCTGGCACACCCACCCCGGACCGGTCATCGTCAGCGTCGTCGAAGGCGAACTCGAACTCATCAACGAGCGCGACTGCATCACCCGGACCTACTCGGCGGGTGAAGCCTTCATCGACCCCGGGCAGGGGAACATCCACATCGCGTCGAATCCGAGCCAGCGCGACATCGCCGTCGCCTACGCGACGTTCCTCGGCGTGCCAGCCGGCGCGCCGGCGACGGTGCTCGTTCCCCCAGTGGCCTGTGAGTAGACGCTGGGTCCTGCGTATCCAGCGTCGGGTGTTTGAGTCATGCTCGGCGGGCATTGCGAACTCGGCCGGGCGCCGTGCTGTGTCGTGAGGGTTCGGGAACTGGCGTGCGGTGGCGACCCGTTAGCGGGGACGCCGTGGGGCACGGTTCGTTACGTTGCTGACTGGTTGCCCGCACCCACGTCCTCGGGTGCCTGCTGGAGCCACGCGTCGAAGTGAACGTTCGATTGGCCCGCGCTGTTCGGGTCTTCGGAGACGGCTGCACCGCTGCCGTTCGCGAGTGTCCCCGTTTCCGGGTCCGCGAACGGTGCGTCCACGTCCGCGGCGCTCGATGGCCCGTCGCTCGCACCCCAGTAGTTCGACGTCGCATTCACCACGTCGGCGTTCTGATTCAACACGCCGTACGCGGTGTTGTTGGCGATGCGGTTGTCGTGGACGGCGACGAATGCAGCGCCCTCGGCCGTGGGCGAACAGACTGCCGACGCCTGAAGGGTGATGCCGTGTTCGTTGTGCTGGATGTCGTTGCCCTCGACGACGAGGTTGCGGTCGAGCGCCCTGACGAAGATGCCGTCCGTGTTGTTCATGATATCGTTCCCGCGAATGTCGTTCGCGCGGTCATCAGTCGAGTCGACGAAGGAGACCTCGACGCCGATTGCGTTGTCTGCAAGCGTGTTCCCCTCGATGGTGTTGTTGTACGAGTTCGACCGAAGCGACACGCCGACGTCAGTGTCGGTAATCGTGTTGGCTGTGATCGTGTTGTCCGTCGCGAGTTGGCTCATGACGACTCCGGTTTCCGCCCCGGAAATCGTGTTGTTCCGGACGGTGTTCGACCCGGCGTTTCGGAGGGCGATGCTCCCGCGTGGCCCCGTACCGGGGTTGGTGAGGACGTTGTCTTCGATGGTCACGGCCGACGCGAACGAGACGGTGATGTCGCTGTGGGTGAGCGTGTTATTCGCGACGCGCGTCTGGGTCGGGACGCCGCGGGCCAGCCCGACCGCAATCGAGCCGTTCACGACCTCGTTGTCGACGAGGTGGGTGTTCGTGACGTCATCGGACGCGTGTTCGACGGTGATCGCCCCGTTGACGATGCGGTTCGATGCGACGACGTTGTCGGAACTGCCGTCGTTCACCGCGGGATCCGAGGTGCGGACCTGAATCGCGTCTCCCGACTCGGCGGTCGCGACCACGTCGTTCCCGCTGACGATGGCGTCGTTGACGGTATCGAGGCGGATGCCAACCGTCTCGTAGGCCGTGATCGCGTTATCGACGACTTCGATTCGGTTCGACCCCGCTGTGCGGACCGCGCTCTCGACATGCTCGAAGGTCGAGTTCCTGACCATCGCTCCGTCTGAAGCGGTCTCGTATCCCGGCCGGGTGTCGAGCGAGCCAACCTGGACGCCGATGGCTGTCTCGGTCACCGTGAGGTCAGTCGCCGTCGCGTTCGGCGCGAAGACGAAGTTGAGGCCGGTCCCCCAGGAGTCGACGGTGAGGTCGCGGACGGTGACGTTCGCGTGGCCGTCTGCAGTCCGGCTTTCGGTCTGGTTCGCGTTGACCGCGACACCGTCGCCGTCACCGGTCAGGGTGTGACCGTTCCCGTCGACGACGACAGCACTCGATTCGATGTCGAGACAGGGACTGGCGGTGGCGTTCGTGATGTCGGTCCCGAGCGTGTAGACACCGGGGTCGGTGATGGTGGTACACTCGGTGATCGACTGTGAGTGAGATGTCTGTGCCGTGCCAATTGTGGGTGCCGCCGTCGACGCCACTACGAGGGCCGTCACGACGGCGACTGTCGCAAGTAATCGTCGCATCCGCGTGGGTGTGGTCAGTGTCACCGCATTATTATCAGTCGGCTAAGGTCTGCAATTGGGGGGTTTCGCGTGGTGATGCGGGGGTTTGGGTGCATGGATACTCGTTCGGTGGGAGACGCCTGTATTCGGCACGGTGTCACTCGGTGCGAGGTGTGGGGGTCAGTCGGCCTAGACAGTATGCGTGAACTCGTCGACGCTGGTGCTGATTTTGTTGGTGCGGTGCTGCAGACAGGCCGCGACTTGGTCCAGACGATGGAAAAATTCACACTCAGTAGACATGATCGAACAGTATGAACCGCCGCGCCTTCCTTGGAACTGCTTCTGCAGTCGGGATATCATCTCTTTCCGGGTGTGGCACCCTCGAAACGGTCGAAGAACCCTTCGTCAACTACCGACTCGACGGTGTCTTCACAGACAACGCCGTCGACGAAGCAATCAAGCTCATAGTGGAGGTGCTGGATGGGACGGACCCGATATACGACACCACCGTTTCACTCAGTACACTCGGCGCTGACGACGGCGACTCCTCCACGGTGATCGAAGCGCCGTGGATGGATGAGAACGCACGGTACGGGATTCGAGTTATTCCTCCCGAAGGTACGCAGACGCCTCGTGGCGACCTGCGCGTAACAGGAGGACGCCGAGCGCGACGAACCAAACGATCTGGGTGAGACCGAAGATGCCACCGCCGATCTCACCGAGCGCTGGAATCGCCGAGAGGATGCCTGCAGCCCCGACTACGAGCCCGAAATAGTTCACCAGACGGTGGAGCGCTCGCGTCCGGAGTGCGACCACACTCACGAGCAGCGTCCAGAGGCCGCCCACGATCTCGTTGCCACCGCCCAGCCCGTCGATGACCGGGCTGACCGCCAGCCAGACCGTGGTCGCCTGCGTCGGGTCGGTACTGTAGAGGTTGACGACGACGCCCGTCGCGAGGGTGGCGACCATCCCGCTGGCGATGACGAGCCCGGCCCAGATGAGTCCAAACGCGGTCGTCGCTCGCATCAACATCGGTGCACCGGCCGCGAGGCGCTCGTGGAGCGCCAGAACGAGTGCCACCAGCACGATGCCGAAGACCACGTAGATGAGCAGGTACATCGCGGACAGACTCGTCTCGTTCGCGACGAACAGTTCGACCTGTTGGAGCGCACCGGTGACGCTCGCGAAATCAAGGATGACGAGGAAGTACGCGATTCCGGCCACGTAGATGGCCGCCTCGATCAGCGCAGCGAGGCCGCCGACCGTCAGATAGTTCCAGCGGCCCACCGTAGGCGACTGCTCGATACCCTCTACTGCTTGACCCGTCGTTGCTACCATACGTTATCTGCCGCAGAGACATTACCGCCAGAGGAGATAGCCGTATCGAGTACGACTCTCTCCACCAGCCAGACACCCCCGAGGTAGTGCGGAGGTACCCGTCGTCGTCGACCGTGGGTGAACGCACGCATCACCAGCGATGGCCTTCGATTGGGCAGCGGACTACGTGAGTGGATTTCGACCGAGCATCGTGGCGATGCCGGCGAGCAAACGCAGGAGTGGTCGCTGAACCAGCCACGGGACGCCCGCGAGACGCACGTCCGAACGGTGATGAGAAAGGACTGCCGCCACCGCGAACACATCCGGTTTCCCTCCCGCCCCGGCCTCGTAGAGCGCCCGAATTGCGGCTTCGAACTCGCCTGGTGGGCGGAGCGTCGTCCGAACGACGAGGGTATCGACGCCGCCGTTTCGGATACTGTGGGGCTCACCGGGTGCGATGGTCAGCGATTCGCCGGGAAGCAGGACGTGAGGTTCACCGCGAGTCGTCACCTCTGCCTGACCCGCGATTACGGACATTCTAGAGCACCGTTATGCTGGTTCGACACCTCTAGAGGCGAATGGCTGGAGCAGCTGTTACCCCAGATCAGGAGCGGAGCGTCGAGTATCAGCGACCGTCCACAACCGAGACATCTGTCGGGCGAGCGAGCGTGATTGCTGGACTCGCACTCTTGCTGATGACTGTCCTCGCCGTCTTCGCGAACTTCGTCGTGTTAGACGGGCTCGTTACACGGGGGGACGCTACCGGAACGGCGACCGCTATCCTGGGTGCCGAAGGCACGTTCCGACTCGGTATCGCGGCGCTCTTCGCGGTCGCCGTACTCGATCTGACCGTCGCGTGGGCGTTGTACACCGTATTCAAGCCGGTACACGCTGGCGTCGCGCTCCTCTCGGGATGGTTTAGAGCTGTCTTCGCTGGCATCTTCGTCGTTGCAATCAGTCAACTCATGAGCGTCCCGCAGCTACTGGGTGCAACCGGGACTGGATTCACCACGGAGCAACAGGCCACTCAGGCACTGCTGAGCATCGAGGCGTTCTACAACATCTGGGACGGTGCACTGATTCTGGTCGGCCTCCATCTGGTGTTGGTCGGTTATCTGCTGTACAAGTCTGCGGCTGTCCAGTCGTACCCTTCGGGCTACGTGCCGAAGGTGTTAGGGATGCTCCTCATTCTCGCTGGGATTGGCTACGTGGTAGATAGTTTCGGGCGGGTGCTGTTCGCTGGCTACACCTTCGAGGTTGCTGCGTTCACCTTCGTCGGTGAAGTGTTGCTGATTCTCTGGTTGCTCATCTATGGGCGCCGGATCAGGCCGGACGAGGATAGTGTGGACGACGAGCCGATGTCCGTGACGACCTGAGACCTGGACTTACGGCGATTCGAGGAGAACGCCCACGACTGCAGTCGTGTGGAGGCCCTCACACCGTCGAGCGTTCGAGGATATCGAAGACGTCGACTGCTTTGTACTCCTGGTTGCGCTGTTTTCCGGTTGCTTCGACGATGAGACCGTCTGCTTCCAGCTCCTCGATTGCATTGTACGCCGTCTGTCGGCTGACGTCAAAGCGTGATTCGACCTCGTTCGCGGTGAAGTGTGACACCCTCCCCGGCGTAAACGTCAGGGCTTCCCACGCATGGGGAATGCCAGTTAGTCGTCGTCGATGCTCGACCCAGCCCGGTTCGGCGAACTCGCTGGCTCGGCACCCGTCGAGTCGCTCGTGCCGGAGAGGAGTGGCTCAACCTGATGGAATTCCCGGAGCATGCCAGCGATGGCGATGACAGAAATGAGTGCAAATGGGAATCCAGTGATGATTGCCGACGAGCGGAGCGCGTCGATACCGCCACCGACGATGAGGAGCGACGCGAGCCCTCCCATGAGGGCACCCCAGATGACGCGGTTGACAGTCGAGGGGTGCTGCTTCCCACCTGTCGTGAGCATCCCGAGGGCGAGTGTCGAGGAGTCTGCAGAAGTGATGAAGAAGGTGACAACGAGGAACAGAAACACGGCCGAAAGCACGCCACCAAATGGCAACGAGCCGAACAACGGGAAGCCGGAGACGGCAACGCCGTGTTCAGCAACCATCTCGAGCATCGGTGCGATGTTCTGCCGTTCGAAGAAAATAGCACTCCCACCCATCGTGAGGAACCACGGCGTGGTCGCAACGGTTGAGCCCACGAGTGCTGTGGCGACGACTTGCCTGATCGTCCGCCCACGTGAGATCCGGGCCACGAAAAGCCCACCAAATGGTGCCCACGAGAATACCCATGCCCAGTAAAAGACAGTCCAGTTGCCGACCCACTCGCCAGATCCCGTCGCGTTGGTGTACAACGACATCTCGAGGAATCCAACGAAGTAGCGTCCCATCGCCTGGAGCCCAGTATTCATGATATAGTTGGTTGGCCCCAAAAGGAACGTCATGACCGTCAGGACGGCGAAGACGCCCATATTGAACCGTGAAATTCGGGCAATACCCTTCTTGACGCCGAGTGCAACCGAGGCGGTGAACGCAACCGTCAGCCCCGTAATTACCAGTACGGTCCCGGTATCACCGATCGAGACGCCGAAGTTGTACGTCAGCCCAGTGAGGAACTGCTCCCCGACGAATCCAAGCGTGGTTGCAATACCACCAATCGTCGCGAACACCGCCAGTATATCGATTCCCTTCGCTAGAACGCCGTCAAGCTTGTCGACGCCGACGAATGGCGCGATAAGCGTCGAAACTCGCATCGGAGCATCCTTCCGGAACGCGTAGTACGCAATCGGGAGTGCAACGATGAGGTACGGAACCCAGTACGAGATCCCCCAATGAAAGAGGGTGTACTGAATTGCCCCGACTGCCGCGGTCGCCGATTGGGATTCGCCCCCGATGAGTGGCGGCACCGTCTGGTAGTGACTCAACGCCTCTGCAGGGCCCCAGAAAACGATCCCTGCTGCAATGCCTGCTGAGAACATCATCGCAAAGTACGACAGCAACCCAAACTCGGGGTCTTCGTCTGGTTTGCCGAGTTTGATTCGTCCCCACGGACCAACCATCAGCCAGAGGCTGAACATGACCATCAGGAACATCGTTCCGATGTAAACCCACATATACTCCGTCCAGAGGAACGTATTGATCTGCCCCATGGCGTTTGCAGATGCAGTCGGGTTGGTGAAGAACACGACAATCGCGAGCAGCGATACCGAGAATCCAATCCCGAAGATGGTGAAGTCAAGTTCGTCGATGAACCGTTTTATTGGTGTGTTATTTTCTACCATTCGTCACGATGTCTTCCGTCATGGCGTCTCAAATTTCGGGTTGAATATGACTCCTGTTTAAGTCAACGCTGGTTCTCGACTGTGCCGGTCTTCCAACGATTCGAGGATATTGACTACGAATTTACAGTAACTCGCCGGAAGGCGTGTCACTCAGACAATACGATGGGTGTCTCGGCTGTCTGTCACTCGGTGCGAGGTGTGGGGGACAGCCGCGTCACCCTGTCGGCGTCCGCTTTTCAATCGCAACGAGTGAGTCGTCGAGTGCTTCGAGAACGTCGCGAGTGCTTGGTTCGCTCCCCCAGGAGTACCGAGAGGTCGTGGTAGTGAGGCCGACTT
Source organism: Haloferax gibbonsii (assembly GCF_001190965.1). NCBI lineage: Archaea > Methanobacteriati > Methanobacteriota > Halobacteria > Halobacteriales > Haloferacaceae > Haloferax > Haloferax gibbonsii. Next base: position 2,057,369 of record NZ_CP011947.1, on the reverse strand, counting down.
TTGCACCGACGACGAGTGATGAGGGTGGTTCGCTCTCGCTGTATCCCTGCGTGTTGAACACGTCGTTGAACGCGTCGCTTCGAGCCCACGACAGCCACGTTGTTTCAGCGTTCTCCCCGAGGAGTGCCAGCACTCGGTCGTCGGTCAGCCACTCGACCGCCTGCGTGGCGTTCGTGTTCGTGTCGTCGGGGAGGACGAGTAAGTCGGCGTTGTGCGGTGCGTTCACCGTCTCGATTGCTGTAGGCATCGAGAGGTCCAGTCCATCGGCGACGTACACCGGCGTTACGTCGAGCCGCTCGTAAGTGGGCGCTTCGTCCTGCGCGTCGGGTTGGAGGGCCGAACACCCAGCGAGCGAACTGAGCGCGGCAATGCCGCACGCACGAAGGACGTTCCGGCGAGTGGAGTGTTGCATGGAAACGAGTTCGTGGGTGGGACTGAAAATATGTTGATTAGTTAATGAGTCTGGTTCCCACGGGTGAACGAACATCGTCTGACTCACACCAGATTGACGATAGGTTCTTGTCACTTGGCGAAAGCACCCACGTATGGACGGCAAACGAGTCCTCGTTACTGGCGGGGCCGGCTTCATCGGTTCGAATCTCGCAAATCATCTTGCGGAGGATAACGACGTCATTGCAATCGACGACCTCTATCTCGGAACGCCCGAGAATCTGGATGATGACGTGGAGTTCCACGACATGACGGTCCTCGACGACGACCTCCCGACCGAGGGCGTCGACGTAGTGTTTCATCTGGCGGCGCTGTCGTCGTACAAGATGCACGAGGAGAACCCGACGAAGGGTGCCCGTGTCAACATCGAAGGCTTCGTCAACACGGTCGAACAGGCCCGGAAAGACGGCTGCGACACGGTCGTGTACGCGACCACGTCGTCGATCTATGGCTCGCGGACCGAGCCCTCGCCGGAAGACATGCCCGTCGAATCTCGGACGGGCTACGAAGCGTCGAAGTTAGGCCGTGAGCGCTACGCGGAGTACTTCCACCACCACTACGACATGCAACTCGCGGGCATGCGTTTCTTCTCGGTGTACCAGGGCTTCGGCGGCGCAGAAGAACACAAAGGCGAGTTCGCGAATACGGTCGCGCAGTTCACCGACAAAATCGCGAACGGCGAGTCCCCGGAGCTGTTCGGCGACGGCTCCCAGACGCGTGACTTCACCCATGTGGACGATATCGTTCGGGGGATCGAACTCGCCGCGGATGAGCGACTCCAGGGCATCTACAACCTCGGGACTGCCGAGAGCTACTCGTTCAACGAGATGGTCGAGATGATTAATGAGGTCCTCGGGACGGATGTCGAGCCTGAGTATGTGGAGAACCCCTTCGAGGTGTACGTCCACGACACGAAAGCAGACTACTCGAAGATCCACGAGGCGACCGGGTGGGAACCCCAGGTGTCGTTCGAAGAGGGTGTCGAGCGGGTTTGTCAGCCGTATCTCGACGACTAACAGAGACTTTCGCGGGAGTGTGTTTTAGCGACGCAGTTCCACCAGCGCTTCGTCACACTGTGGGCAAATGAGTCGCTCGACGGTCACGGACGCACAACACGTCTCGTGAGTCACCTGCTCGTATTCGGTCGGTTCGTCACACCGAAGGCAGCGGTCAACCGTTGCGCGGACGCTCCGAAGGAGGGCGGCGATTTCGTCCGGCGGGCGTTCGCTCCACCCGGTATACCGTTCCGAGAGGACCGCTTTCGCCCGAAGGTCTGCGTCAAGCGCAAGCGGTGACGGCCACGCTGCGATAGGGTCGCTGTCATCGGAAAGCGTGTAGCGACCCTGCTGGCTGGTGAACGAACCGTCGGTCGACGGGAGTTCGAGGACGTCGCGTGCGAGCGAAGCCGATGGCGACTGCGGCGGGTCAACCGCGGCCAGCGACGCTTTGAACTCCGGGTCGAGAGCGAAGTCTCCATCCGAGGACTCGCGTAAAAGCCCCTGCGAGAGGAGCCACGCGTCGGTACTCTCGTCGCGTGACGTCAACAGCGGCTGCTTGCCGAACCACGCGAGGAGCCGTGACGGCAGGTAACGCTTTGTTAGTGCCGGCGTGCCCGGAACGAGGTACCCTCGAAAGTACACCGTCGCGAGCGCCCCAGTCAACGCCACAAGGGCCGCGACACCGGACAGCGGTATCAAGGCGACCGCGACGAGTACCGAGAGACCAACGTTCACTACCGTACAGGCCCAACATCGGTTCGATCCAGTGTACTCGTCTCGACGCAGTCGGTCACCGAGGCCGTGCGTGATGTGGGATAGAGACACGGATGTCACCGCTCCTACTCAGCACCAGTTTGTCCGGTCAACACAGACCTCTTCGGCGACGGCTTCACCGCATCCGGAGAGGGCGTCGGCCACGTCGCAGATGATACCGACGAAGCCGACACAGGTCAGACCAGCGATGGGGACTGCGATCCCGGTTAGCCCGCAGATGAACGCACCGGTTGCCGCACAGCCGACGCTACAGGTGAGACCGACGGCGAACCCACAAGCGTAACAGCCGTCGATGTCGACGTCGTCGTCGAGGAGGTCCCACGCGAGGTTCGTCAGGTCACTCCCCGTGGTGAAGCCGTCGTAAATCTCGTCGATAACGGCGTTCGTGTCGACGTTGTTGACGGCCCGCCGAGTCGCATCGGCATCGAGGTTAAGCTCGGTAGACGCCAAGCCATCAGTGTTGTTTGCGGCGGACACCGTCTGTTCACCAGCGCCGGCGTCGAATCGCTCGATACGAGTGGTGAATCCGTCTTTCGTCTTGTGCGTGTAATCAAGAACACTCAGAATGAGCGAATCTGACGTGGCGTCTTCGGCGAGTACGACGGCAGCTTCGGCATTAGGATTCGGGTGCTTGACCGGGTACTCGACGACGTACCGGTGAATCTTCTTGCCGTCCGGCGCATCGTCGGCGGCGATCTCGACTTCGCCGACGGTGACCGACTTGCCGCGAGACACCGTCCCGTCGCGGGACTTCGCCTTCGCTTCGAGGCGGTCGAACTCGGCGGTCTTCGCCAACCGGTTTGCCACTTTCCTCTCATCTTTGCCATCGAGAATGCTGATGTTCTCGGAAGCGACGACGTTCCCAGCGGCGACAGGGGACAACGCGAGCCCCGTTCCAACCGCGCCGGCGCGCCGAACGAAACTGCGTCGGTTGAGTCCGCTTGTCTCCTGTTCGTTACTGTCGTGTTCGTTGTCGTTAGCGTGGGTCATCGTGTTACCCAATCGACACCATGGCCGGGGCACCCATTGCTTCATGGACCGTTGGAGAGTCGCATCCACTGCAGTAGCTGCGTACGGGGTGACACAGCGACACAGTAGTTGCACGAATACGTCACGCTCTGCGGAGACGGTGCAGTTCAGAACTGGTGACTGTAATCCAGATTTCAGTCAACAGAAATGTCAAGTTATGTAGGTCAAAACTCGTCGGTGATGCCGTCTCCAGCCACCGAAGAGATAATCGACCTCGTCACCCGCCGGTGGAACGTCTTAGAGTCGCTTTCGGATCGCGCATTATCCAAGCCGGAATTAGAGGCGACACTCGAGGTCTCTCGTTCGACGGTAGATCGGGCAATCGGTGAACTCGAAGCGGCGTCGATGGTCGTCCGCGACCCGTCGAGCGGCTACCAGTTGACGGAGTTCGGTCGGCCGGTGTATCGACTGTGCAAACGGACTCGGCGGTGCCTCGATGCCGTGACTGAAGCATACTCCCTCGGGTCGGCAGTTCCATCGGGCGCGAACGGCGAGCTACCGATGTACGACGGGGCGACGCTCGTGTCCACGGAACCACACGTTCCAGACAAGCCACTGCAGCACCTCCTGGACAGGATGCGCGAGGCGGAGTCACTACGGGGTTACACTCCGGTCGTGTTACAGCAGTATGTCGAAGTATGCAACGAGCACGCCACGCGCCGAGAGGCCGACGTCGAACTAGTCGTGCCTCCACAGGCACATCAGTGCCTGCGGACGACGTATCCCGACGAGTACCAACGCGCGCTTCGGACCTCACGTGTTCGCCTCCACGAAACGGCGGCCTCGCTGCCGTTCGGACTGCTCGTTTTCGATGAGAGAGCGAATCGGACGTGCGCGCTTGTGTCGTACTCGAAGGCCGGAGCGACGGGCGTGCTGTTCAACGATACGACCTCGGCGATTGGTTGGGCGACGCAGACGTATCGCGAACTCAAGGCAGATTCGACCCCAGTCGACCAGCCGAAAGCGACGCACTGACATCCTCCCCGCACTAACCAACGGAGGGTTCTCCATACTTCTCCGTAACCGTGCGCTCATCCGTCAAACTCCGGTGAAAACAGCTCTTCGACGGAACAATCGAAATAGCGCGCGAGCTTGAACGCGAGTTTGAGCGACGGGTCGTACCGCGAGTGTTCGATGGCGTAGATGGTCTGTCGGCTGACGCCGACCGCAGTCGCCAGCTCCGCTTGAGTGATGCGTTCTTCCGCTCGCTTTACTCGGATGTCGTTTTCCATCGATGTCAGACGCGCTGTCGGAGTTCGGTCGCGCCGAGGACACAGAACACCGTCCCGAGACCTGCGACCGCGAGGAAGGTGACTGCGCTCGGGACTTGCTGGGTACTGAGAGCGTACGACGCGAACAGGCCGACTAGCGACGCGAGCATGACACCCCCGGTCGTACTGAGAGCACGGTCGATGTTCCGCACGTCGCGCTCGTCAACCACGTTGTCGGAGGGCGACTCACCTCGAACGACGTATCCGACGTTCGCGAAGACGGTGATGACCGCAGGAACGACCACTAACTCACCGACCGAGGGGGAAGTTCCCGCACTGAAGAACGGCGGCACAACCGCCAGCAGGAGCGCCGGAACGACGAACAGCAAGAAACTGTACGTCGGCGGGAGCCACCGCGACATTTCACTGTCCCCCGCTTCCGAACTCGCTCGACAGGATTCCGGGCAGGTCGGTCAGCCAACTGATGACCGCACAGACGATCATCACGCCGACCGCGGCCATATAGCCCCACACCGTAACCGTGTCGAGCACGAAGTCGATTGCGACGAATCCCGAGAGGATGACAGCGCCGCTGATCGCCGCCGCGACGACGACGAGCAGCGCCGAATACGCACGCACCGGACTGTTTACCATACGAAAAAAGTGTATATTCAACAACATAAATGTAATGGCTACTTTCCATAATGACAAGAAGATACGTCATCCAGTCGATGACGGTAGCGACCACAGCAGTGACTCTCACCGAGTTCGCAATCCCTGACAAAGCAATGCGCGATTCGAACGGGCAGAAGCTGGGCGTCCCGATCGTTCGGTTCTCGTGGAGTCTTGGCCCGTGGCTTCAGCTGCTCACCGCACCCCACGTCGGTCCGTGGAGTACGCATACAGATAGGTACACACGAGAATCGCCGCGCCAAGGCCGACCATATTCTGGAGTAGGTCTGTGACTGTCACGACGAACATGAGCGAGAACACGCCGTAACACCCGAGGCCGCCAAAGAGACACATGGTGAAGCGCTTTCGAACCCAGTACAGTTCGTGTTCGCGTCTCTGTGGGAGGCCATCGACCACCGGCCAGTACGACCCCGCGATGAAGCCGACCGCGATTGCACACACGAACAGCAACAACAGGAGATTTTCATTCCCAACCACTAGCTCACCCGGCGTCCAGTGGGTGGCTGCACTCACGGCGAGGATCGACGCGCTCCCGACCGTTGGAGATGCGATGGAGGCAATCCCAGCACCCTGGCAGGCGGCCATGAATCGAGTCAGCGGGTCTGGACGAGTGGGACCGTACGATTCGACCGACATCGTGAGCGAGTCCACTCGCGGCGCATAGTTGGGTATTACGGCAGGGTGGCCAGCTTCGATTCTCATCACACCCGTTGTGATTTGTCTCAGTTGGGTCGGAGCCTCGAACTCGTTTCATTCACTCACACTACCCGTGTCCACGGAGGGGCTTTTCCGAGTGCTGCTGCTAGTGTAGGCGTCTGTCCCCGCGGTGGGTGTCGACGACCCGTGGAGTGCGTCCCGACTATCGGCCGTTGATCACACGCTCGCTAGCGCCACCCGATCACAACGTCCGTGATGCTACTCTTCCCCGATGACGGTGCTGTCTCTGTGAGTTCCGAGACCGCGTGTTCAGAGAAGATGACGCGTTTGGTCCCGCGGCGTTTCACGATCTTCACGCCTTCTTTGCCGAGGTCGTCGAGAAAGTCCATGACGCGACTGACGGTTTGGGTGTGGGGCGTTCGGCCTTCCTTTGCGTGGAGGACGGTACGGATGGTACTCGAGTCGAGTGCGAAGCCTGCGGGGACGCTCGTAGCGTACTCCCTGATGTCTTTGGCGATGAAGCGAGCGCGTTCTTGGTTGGCGGTGAGTTTCGAGCGCGCTTTCGAGGGGAGTCGGATAAGCTGTTGGAGTGGCGAGGTTGTGGTGGTTTCGTCGGTGGAGGTATCTCGTGATTCGACGGCGTAGAGACGCTGTTGGAGATGCTTGCGGTGGTCGGTTGCTGCGTCGAGTTGGGCTTCGAGTTCTTCGGTGCGGGTTTCGTAGTCCGTGAGTTCCTCGCGTTGGGACGCGATCGTGTTTGCTTGGGCTTCGACGGTTGCTTCGAGTTGTTGGGTGTCAGCTTCGAGTTCGTCGACACGCTCTTCGAGTTCGTCGATTCTGGCGGCGAGATCCTCGATGGAGGTCATTCGTGGCCCTCCGTGTGGGGTGGCTGTGCGACGAGACCTTTTTGCGTGGGTGGTGTGTTCGGAGACATGCGGTTTGGTCCAACCAACCGCCCGGGGTCCGTGTCTTCAGCACGGGTCCTTTCTGCGAGGACAGTATCCCGAGAGCGATTGTTACCGCGAATAGACTCTCGGGTATTATAATGCTTAGCATATTTACGCTACTATTATAGCATTTGTAGAATAATCTGTTCACTCATCGGCCGTACTATTGTAGCGGAACAACCTGCTAGGGAAAATGCGACCACGCCCAGAATGGATGTCACTGAAGGATGGGCTACTACTCGAGTTTCTCGCGGAGCATAATTTGGAACTCCCGCCAAAGCCGCTCTACCGAAATCTCAATCGGCACGGACACGAGATTGGGTATTCGACCGTACGTCTTCGATTGAGTGAACTCGAGAAGCACGGGTTAGTACAGGAGGTTGGGAGTGGTGGCTATTACGAGGTCTCTGAGGTTGGGCAGAGATACTTACAGGGAGACATAGAGCCAGAAGAGATCGAAGACTAGCTACTCCGCGTTCCACCACACAACTGCACGGGCACCAACGCTCATCTTTCCTACGTCGCCATCTTCGTGGAGTGCCTGCAGTTTCTGCCGAGCTGCCTCACTAGAGCATCCGAGAGCGTCTGCAACTTGTTTTGCAGTCAATACTGGTGTGTCTGCTTCAGACAGAACCGTAAGCACCCGTTCTGGTGTGATCTGTGTCGAATATCGCCCTTGGTCGTCTCGTTCGCGGTCCATGCTGGTCTGTTTAATCCACAGCTGATAATCCTATTGCTAGGTGGCAATTGGGAAGGTTTATAGCCTATTGCCACGTAGCAATTGGTAAGGAAGACAGGTCCCTCTAAGGTATGAGAATGCCCGCGTGCTGGAACACGCGGGACCGGTCTTCCGAATGATCCTAGAAGACCAATGTCAACTACGCACACCGCGACACAAGAGCGTACCGTATCGCTAGCCGACCAACTCACCAACGCCCTCGCACACTCGTTCACGCTTGGTGTCGACACCGAGGGCTTCACACACCACTACTACCGCCCGGCCGACGCCGTTGTCGTCTTTGACGGTCGGACGCTCGATCACTACCAGCCACTCGATGGCCGGCCGCTTCGTGAGTGGCAGGCGTTCGTCTCCCAGAAGCGTGGCTGGGCCTCGATGGGCCAGCTTGCACACCTCGGGCTCCGAGTAGATTCAGAGCGCAAGGAGGCCCCTCGCGTATGAGCGCCCACGAAGAGTTACAGATGCACCTCACCCAAGCGCTGACGCGAACGACCGAGCCCGACGTGCAAGCGCATCTGCACGCCGCGTTGGAGTCTTGCCAGGAGCTACCGACGACGCTCGTGGCGTGTCCTGCGTGTGGCGTGGTGGGGCTACCAGAACGGATCGAGATTCACGACTGTCGGCAGGGGTAGATCGAGTCTCAAACACGCTCTGAGCAACCGATATTTTGCCACACAGCTACTGATTCTTGAGTATTCTTTATATATGATGTGTTTAGTTAGTCCTGTTGAAATCATGGTCTTCAAACCCTCTAAATGAGATACTTAGCCAAAAATAAGTAGTATAGTTTCTGACTATTTCTGTTTTTAGACGGCTAACATTCACATTTAGAGTCGCAGGGGAAGGCACCTCGTGATGGACTGGCGAGTGTCGAATACTGCGAATCGGTGTACCGAACATATGGTTGTTATACCCCACTCCCGCTGTTGTCCCCGTTACCAAGTGATGTGGACGGTCGAGTTGCCCGCTCAGCACGTCTGGCTAGTCAGCGACGCTGCCCCAATCGTACTTCTCGGCGTGACTCATTCGACGACACGGTCACAATGATGCGACAGACACAATCACTACCTAACTGGACAGTCGACACGAACTGTGTTCTCAGTCCCTCCACTGTGGTCTGGCGTCTCCCTCCAAACACCTCCGTTCCGTACTGGTGTGTCCGAAACGCACGTGACTGGGCTTGTGGTACTCGTCGGCGTCGTCTTCGGCGGGATGTATCTGTATACTCGTCTGCATCGGTATCTTCGGTAGACACAGTCACGGACCGTGTCACACCGTCCCTGAAGAATAATAAGTTGAACTGACGGCCGACTCAGAGAGTTCATTTCGTATGCTCTCCCCTATGCTGTCTTGCGCTTTCAACCACGAACGAAAGCATGCGAAATGTACTCTATCCCGTCTCACGTGGACCATCGAGTTCTGAGTGAGAGAGTACATTTCGCATGCTGTTCGCCATACAGCATCGACTCAACTCACTGTACTCTCACCCTCGACAGTGTCGTGTGTGTCACCTCAATTCGTGGGTCGGAGTGGAGGGTAACTGACGGAGCGATACAACAGGCGCAGACGAAGGGGCCGAATTATGAAGACGCTCGATCTGTCTGTAATTGAGTGATGATATAGACGATGAGTGCGATTGCACCGAAGACGATGGACGGTTCGATATCCGTACTCAGGTACAGTCCCAGAGTCGGTGGATGGAGTCGCGTGAGCGGCCAGAAGAGTGGATACGACAGTCCAGTCGGTTTCAACAGAAAGGCGTCCGCGATGAGGTGCGATGCAGCACCTGCTGAGAGGAGTACAAAGACACGGCGGCGCTCCGACTCAGAGACAAGCAGAACCCCAATGAAAACCGAACACAAGGCAGCACCAGTTGTGTGAAGACCAATCCAGTCAAACGGAATGCCAAGCAATTGTTCGACTCGTGCGCTTGGAATTAGTAACATGACTTTAGTCATGTCTGGGATGAACGCCCCGGCCATCGCAACGGTGACGTACGGACGCGTAATCCACTCGTAGCGCCACGAGGCGACCGTGGCAATCGTGTATGCGATCAGAGCGTGTGCGAGTAGATCAGGCATCGCGGTCCTCCGTATGATTTGGTCGGGGGACGATGTCACGAATCCCGAGTGGTGTCTCTCGAGGCACGAGCGACCATGTTTCGTCGAGACGCCACGACCGGACGATTCTACCAAGCACCCACAGACCAGCGAGGAACGAAACTGCGTACATGTATAGATAGTTCGCCGGCGGGACGGTGTAGGCGTTCAACGAACGGATTGTCTGAGCTGGTTCGGCGACACCATATACTGAGAGACTGTCACCCAGTTGTGCATCGACAGCGGCGTTGGTAACGCGAAGACGGACCTGTTCGCCAGCCCCGTACTTGGCGTTAATCGTGAGTGGGTCCGTATCGGTGACCGTACCTGTGAGACTCACCTGGTCGCCGACCCACGCGTCGTAGTCCGTACCCAATTCTTCCGAGCCGGGGTATGCGCCCACTTCGGGTGCAGGAGCGAGTGACCCAAACCAGACCACGAGTCCAAACAGACACCCCAGCAAGACGAGAATACCAACAATCCGGCGACGTGGAGGGTTGGACATTAGATGTTACTTTGGAGGTTAGCCGATAAGTGTTCACGACTGCGGTGTGTCTCTCGAGGGAAACTGACGCCTACCAACTGCCGTCAACTGCCCGACGATACGCCGCTTCGGCCTGGTCGGCGACGCTATCCCAATCGTATTTTTCTGCGCGTTTGGTCGGTTCAGTCGGTGGCGTCTCACCGGCGAGTGCTCGGTCTAACGACTCGGCGACTGAATCCACAGTCGGTTCGGCGAGATAGCCCGCGTCACCGATGACCTCACTCGCCGCAGACTCGGGATGCTGGACGCCGATGACCGTACAGTCGGCGGCCATCGCTTCGGCGTAGGTGATGCCGAATCCTTCTCGCGTCGACGGGGATGCGAACACGTCCGCAGCGCGCATCTGACCCAACACGTCCTCGTATTCGTCGAGGAAGCCCAGCATACTCACGCGGTCGGCGTGATCCAACGTGCTCGCCTGTTGCTTGAGACGGTCGACCTCCGGGCCGTCGCCGACGATGCCGAGCGTCACGTCGTCATAGTCGTCGGCCACGCGGTCGAACGCATCGAGAAGGATGGAGACGTTCTTGTCGGCGATGAGTCGCCCGGCGAACAGCACGTCAAACGAGTCACCGTCCTCGGGGAGCGGCGCGTTGCGAATCTGATCAACGTCGATGCCGTTCGGGACGACCTCGATGGTGTCTCTGTCGCGGCCGATATCGGCGAGGCGGTCGGCGGTGATACCCGAGACGGCGATGGGGTGTTGCGGCACGCGGACGGTGAGGTGTTCGGTGAATTTGCCAAAGGGCGCGAGCATGCCGAGGTAGTCGTCCCAGTAATCGCCCCACACTTCGTGCCAGGTCGTGACGACAGGCACGTCGGTGCCGAGGGCCGCGAGCTTCGAGGAAAGGACGGGGAAATAGGGAAAGACAGAGGCGACGACGAGGTCGTGGTTTTCGTTGTGGAGGCGTTTGGCGAGTGGGTAGGCGAGTCGGGCGGCGAAGTCGAGTGCTTCCGTGATCGAGCGACGGTCGTCGGTGTAGAGTTCCGTTTCGGGCGCGACCGCACGGAGGGTAACGCCCTCGTGGGTGGTTTCTTTCGGGCCGTCCCAGAAGTGGCGACCGTAGATGGTTACGTCGTGGCCGTTGTCTGCGAGACGGGTGGCGATTTCGTGGATGCGTTTTTCTGCGCCACCAGTCACGAACGGAAATACCACATTGCTGACAAATGCCACATCCATTATTCGTGTCATCTTCACGGCGGGTAAATTCCCTTTCGGTTAGGATACCCTACTTGACCTCTGGTCTTACCAAGTCAATCCTTCATACGTGAGGTCGTCCGACGCATCGATAACGTGTCTGCCGTCGACGACGACCTGCTGTTCCATCTGATCGAATTCTTGGTCTAACACCGCGAACTCGTCCCAGTCAGTACACACGACACACGCAGAGGCATCAGAAAGCGCATCAACAGCGGAGTCTGCATACTCGATATCAGGGAACCGTTCACGCATGTTGGCCGCCGCGACGGGGTCGTACGCGGTGATGGATGCGCCTCGGTTCTTGAGGCCCTCAATTACAGAGATTGCACGTGAGTTCCGAATGTCGTCCGTCCCTGGTTTGAACGCTAACCCGAGAACAGCCACTTTCTGGTCGGCCACATCAACATGCTGGTCGAGTAACGACAACAGTCGTTCGGGCTGGGTGTCGTTCACCTCAACCGCGGCTTCGAGCACGGCTGGCGTGTAGCCCTGCTGCTTGGCCGCGTGAATGATTGCGTTGGTGTCTTTTGGGAAGCAACTGCCACCCCAACCAAGTCCACTTCGTAGGAACTGCTCCCCAATACGGTCATCAAGACCGATCGCGTCCGCAACCTCGTAGGCATCGACACCGAACTCTTTGCAGATGTTTCCGATATCGTTGATCAGCGAGACCTTGGTCGCCAGGAAGCCGTTGTTGGCGTACTTGATCATCTCCGCCGTTCGGCTGTTTGTCTCGACGACGTGCGGGTCGGCTTCGGCAATGAGCGGTGCAAACACCTCGTGCATATCTTCGAGCGTTCGGTCGTTGTCCGCACCGAGGACGACCTTTTCGGGGTGGCGGAAGTCGTGGACTGCAGTTCCTTCACGGAGGAACTCGGGATTCATCCCAATTCCCAGCTGTTCGCCTTCGGCCTTTCCGCTCGTTTCTTCGAGTAGCGGTGTGATGACTTCCTCAGTCGTCCCTGGGACGACGGTACTCTTCACGACGACTGTGTGCCAGTCGGATTTCTGGGTGAGTGTCTCGCCGAGTTGTTCTGCACCGGCCTCCATGATTGAGAGATCAATTTCGCCATCGTCTTTCTGTGGCGTTGGGAGACAGAGGAAGGTAACGTCGGTCTCGAGGACTTCGGAGTAGTCCGTCGTCGCTCGCAGTCGACCTGTACCGTCTTCACCTGCGTGTGCGGCGATTAGTTCAGAGAGTCCGTCCTCGTGAATCGGTGGTTCGCCACGGTTGATCGCATCAACGATCTCGGTGTCAATATCGACGTTGACGACGGTGTGACCGAGATCTGCGAAACACGCGGCGATTGTGGTTCCGACATAGCCGCTCCCGATGACAGAGAGTTCCATTACTCCGTGTGTCCCACGCAGGTCATATCAAATACTCGGAGAAAGCGGAGAGACAGATACGACAGCCAAGAGTGGATCTGCTTTCGCTTACTGTGCTTCGGCGACTTCGCCGTTCAGTCGCTCTTCAGCTTCGTCGCGGTCTTCGGGGTAGCCGATATCAAGCCGCCAGCCATCGAGTCTGATTGCGTCGATTGTGCGTCCGCTGTGGATGAGCAGGTCGATCGCCTCACTAATCTCGTACTCGTTGCGGTTCGACGGCTGTACGAGGTGACAAGCGTGGAAGATTTCGGGCGTGAACGTGTAGAAGCCCGTCATCACGAGATTCGACGGTGGGTCGTCGGGTTTCTCGACAACGTCAGTAATCTCGCCGTATTTGTTCGTGTCACAGACGCCGTATCGGCTGGCCTTCTCCCACGGGACTTCTTCGACGAGGAACGCTGCGTCAGCACGCTGTTCCTGCTGACGGTTGACGACATCCGAGAGGTTGGCGTTGAAGATGTTGTCGCCAAGCATCAGCATGAAGTCGTCGTCGATGTGCTCTTCGACGGTTAACAGCGCGTGTGCGAGCCCCTTCTGCTCTCGTTGGTGGGCGTACGTGATTGGGAGGTCCTGGAACTCGTCTCCGTAGTGTTCGATAATTCGCTCTTTCATGTAGCCGACGACGACGACGAGTTCGTCAGCACCGAGTTCGGCGAGTTGTTCGAAACAATGAGTGAGGATTGGTTTGTCGTTGACCTCGACCATTCCTTTCGGTTTGTCTTCAGTAAGCGGACGGAGTCGGGTCCCCTCACCACCGGCTAGGACGACTGCTTTCATGATGGGTACTGCGTCGTTATCCTGTATAGTTCTTGTTACCCCAGAGAGATGAAATGAGTCGCCGTTTGCTCGCCCATACAATTGCTCTTCCCTTAGGTAGCCAAGTCAAGATTGAATATAGCGATAGGGTACTGTCTAGTTAAGGTATGAATAGGTCGAGAGCTAGTTCCTATATTGGTCGAAGACCTGCTCAGCGAGAGTTTAGACACAACTACGCTTGAATGTTGGTGAGGTGTTCTAGGTTGAGTAAAACACTAGGTCTACGAACTTCTCGCTTCTCAAATTGGTCTAGATAGAAAGTACCATTTTATTCAATTTAGAGATGTTTTCATGTAATAAGACTCGAGGTAATTAGTTGAGCGGTAAAATTATAACTATAGCATGGTTAGTCAGAAATCAATGTCAAATCCAAATATTGTGTGTATCTCAATAGATAGTGCGCGAGCAGACTTTAGTGCCTTACATGATCCCGGTGCGTCACCGATGCCATTTTTGAGCTCTCTTGCGTCAGAGGCTACTGTTTTCGAACAAGCAATAAGTCCATCAGTATTTACTCTTCCAGTCCATACATCGGTCTTCACGGGACTCTTTCCACTCGAACATGGAATATTCTGGGAAGGTAACGCACTAGGAGATCATCCAACATTCGCAGAGCTATTGGCAGACAACGGGTATGAGACAACAGCATTCTATAATAATAGTTGGCTTGATACTGGAAACATATTACGTGGCTTTGAAACAAAAAACAACCAGAATACTCACAAAAGTTCAGACAAAAGCAAATTGGCAGAATTTGGGGAAAAGCTTCAATCAGTCTCTAATTCGGCATTTAGTCTCGCTGAAAACGCATATTCTTTCCAAGATGCGCTCAGGAGATGGATTAGACACTCCAATCCCAATTACGTTGATCAAGGTGGCGCTGAAACACTCCAAAATGTCAAGAGCCATCCTGATACGGGAGACGATCCATTCTGTTGGTTCATCCACTTCAATGACGCCCATTTTAGTGGTGGATACTCTGCACCACATCCTTATCACAAGTCCTACACCGATCGATCGTTAATTGGACTGGCATATAACCAATCAGTTTGGAATCGTAGAATATACGGAAGTCGACTTGCCAAGCGAGAAGTTATAGCAGGTAATATACAGCCACCACATCGTGAGGTAGAAACCTTCAAAAATCTCTATCTTGGGTGCTTAGAATATTGCGATGAATTAGTTAAAGGCGTTGTTGATGAACTAAAAGCTCGTGGAGAATGGGACGATACGATCTTGGTTGTCTTTGGCGATCACGGCGATAGCTTCGGGGAAAGAGGAGTATTCGGCCATCACTGCTCTGTTGATGATTCATTAATTCGTGTACCACTCTTGATCCGGGACCCGGATGATCGTCTTCATGAAAGCAATACATATGGTCCAGTCTCTTTGATTGACATTTACTCTACAATATTAGAAATGGTTGGAATATCTCATCCAGAAACAAAGAGTCAGGATCTCACTCGGGGGTCTCATGAGAGAGCATTCGTCCACTACCATGACAAAGGAACTGAAACACTACCTGATACGGAACTTGCGAGACTCTCGGATGACCTCCCTCCTCAGCGGATGTATGCAGCCTGGGAGTCATCTGAAAGCAAGATAATTTGGTATCCAGATGAGGATGAGTATGAAATACAGGGTCCCCGTGGGGACCAATTAAAAGATATTCTCCATGACCACATGGAGGGATTATCTGAAATCGAACCAGCCAATCAAGGTATTGACAGAGACACTCGATCGCGCTTACAAGACATGGGATATTTGTAAATAACCATCCAGATTGGCCTATAGAATTACATGTGTGAGGCTTTTATCTTGGCCGCTCATCCGTAGGAGATTGTTGATACTGCTGAGCGGTCGCTGTGGAGTCGAAGAGGACAAGGGCACCGCGTTAGCGGTGCCCGACACGAATGATTCCGCTAGATGTGTTCGGGTCGGAATCGGTCGCAGCGGACCTGCTGCAACAGGTTCGCTGGCGTGACAGTGTTACCTGCCCCCGCTGCCGTTCTGACCGCACGGTCAGAAACGGCAGCTACAGAGAGTTTCAACGGTATCTCTGTAAGAATTGCGACCGCACGTTCAACGACAAGACAGGCACGATCTTCGCTCACTCGAAGATTGCGCTCCGTCGGTGGCTGTTCTCGATCTACGCGTTTCTCCGCTTTAACACGAGTCTTCGGCAGCTACAGTGCGAAATCGAGGTGACACACAACAAGTCCATTTATCACAGGGGCGCTGATTTTGATTATAATTTAATTACACAGTAGCATAGATAGCATGACAATATTCCTAATTTTTATTATACGACCTGACAGACTTCACGGATTTCTTTTCAGAGTGTGGGACCATTCCATCGGAATCAGGATACCCGATTGCCATAAGCATAACAACATTCTCATCACATTCTAAGTTGAGAAGATCCTCAATACGTTCTTCATTTTGTGGAATCGCAGGCCAATTGATACAACAAGACGCCAACCCTTGAGTTTCCAGACCAAACTGAAATGCCATCGCAGCTAAGCTGGCATCAATATATATCACGTGTTTGTCTCGATCATTAAAATATGCACGCTGCTTACCCACGACCACTGCGAGGCAGGGGATATTATCCTTGTATCCTGATGCCCCAATCGCTAATGATGAAATGTTGTCGATTAGATTCGGGTCATCGTATATGCGAAACTCGTATGACTGTCTATTACATGCACTCGGCGACTCCATCGCGATCTCAAGCGCATCATCAATCTTTGTCCGAGGAACTTTCTTTTGTTCAAACCATCGTGTGCTCGTGCGGCGAGAAGCTAGCTCTTTCATATCCTCTGGTGAAACCGAGATATCTCCGAGCTCACGGCGTGGCACTGGAATACGATTCCCAGGTGTATATTCAATCTGATCTAGGAAATTTGTATACCTCGTCTCGGCCTCACTAATCGGCTCTGTTTTTTTGACTACGTTAAAGTACTTCGCTAAGACGTCGATCGTCCATTCTAGTTGGGCCCTATCCATATTTTCATCATTTAGGCCATCTTCCCATGCTCCGATCAGGTCAGTAACAAGGTTCTGAATGTACGACTCAGCGAAAACTTCCCGACGCTCTTTCATTGAGAGACCCTTCTCAATCCGATGAGTACTTCGAATAATCTGGTGATGTGGAGATTCACCTTCTACCTCTAGTTCATGATATTTTGCGAGACCACATAACACAGAACGTTGCTCTCGGTAGAAGGTACCTGATATTAGATAATAAATTGTCGTCAATATTCTTGATCGGGAAATAAATCGGAGCGTGGTAGCCTTGGGGAGTATTTTCCAGATCACACTTTCAAAAGTCTTTTTCTTAGAAAATCGATAACCCTCTTTGAGGAGCGACGTTGTACCCTCCTCCCGGTATATAGATGCCGCACGGTTGATGAGTGAGACTACCTTCTTAGCAGTAGAGCCGACCATTTACAATCATTATCCGCTATCGGGGATCTTATATCTGTCCTCATAATGAATTTACAGTATGTGTGGAAAATTCCGAGAGCGGACTCGAAATGTCTCGCTAGTAGCTACAGTTGAGTCAAAACTACTCTCGGACCTGGCTCTCGCTAATATGGGTAAACTCCCTAACACGGAGGGAGAATGCATTTCGATCGTCGGTGGTGAACTTTTTAATAAAGGTGCACAGGCGATGACATTCACAGTTGTAGATCAGATGGCAAAACGATACCCCGAGAAAGACGTATACCTATTATCACGAGAAGATTACGAGCGAGATGATGCAGAAAAGTCCCAGTACAATTTTGAGATTTTACCGTGGGGCTCAGAAATACATTTGTCTCTACTCTCGCAGTACTCGAATATTACAAATACATCATCTTATTCAACACGAGAAACCGAATCTGTTCGGAGTGTGCTCAAAAATAGCTGTATGTTGATCGACATAAACGGGTTTGCTCTGAGCTCGCAGATGGGTGCAAGGACTTCTTTTGCTTATCTGACAAACATTATGATCGCGAAAGAATTCCGAATTCCGATGTATATACTCCCGCAATCAATCGGGCCATTCTCTTATAGTGAGTCTGTGAAATTATTACTAAATCCACTACTCCAAACTTACCTCAAATATCCAGATATTGTTTGTCCACGCGAAAAAGCCGGAATAAAAGCCCTCGCACCATATGTTCAAAGTAATGTTCGGCGAGAGTTTGACATTGTTCTTCAAACAGAACAGTATGATCTTGACAACGTGTATGTATCAGAGCCAGACATAAAGCAAAAAGATATTGAATCAGATGCTGTCGGAATTGTTCCTAATTCTAGAGTTTTTGAACGGACAAATGCGGACTCTCTATATGATTTATATGAATCTAGTATAGCTGAACTGCTTGATTCTGGGAAGTCAGTATATATTCTCCGACATTCGATTGAAGACTTGAACCTATGTGAGGAAATCAAAGATAGAGTGGGTGATAGCAATGAAGTGTACCTACTTAAAGAAAATCTCAGTGCACCCGAGCTTGAACACATCATCAAGCAGTTTGAGTTCCTAATTGGGTCCAGATATCACTCGATCATTCACGCTTACAAACATGGAGTCCCTGCAATTGCAATAGGATGGGCCGCCAAATATGAGGAATTATTAGATGAGTTTGGTCAGTCCAAGTATTTCTATGAGGGACGAAATGAGATTGGAGTTGATGACTTTGTCGACACAGTAAACACGATGAATGAACGATGGAAAGATGAATCTAGAATTATACAAAACAAGGTTGACAATATACAACAGAATGATATATTCGGATCTTTGTGCCCGCAATAAGCCATGAGTCGTGATCTTCTTCGAAGTTTTAGTTCTATCTTTGGAACTAAACTTGGACTTCTCCTTGTGGGAATATTGAGTACACCCATAATTGTCAGAGCGATCGGGAGCGAGGGATACGGGAACTACGCACATCTTATATCTATATTTAGCCTGCTGATGGTATTTACGAAATCTGGTATCTTTAACGGTATTCGAAAGTATATTGTAGAGGATAGATCGGTAGACGACTGGCACAATCATGTATTCAGTTTTTATTTCCGAACATCTGTTCTCATATCAGGTGTGTTAGCAATAATTTTGCTTTCTTTATCCCAGATTGGGCAATTTGAGAATATATTTTCAGGAGATTACCAATATTACTTTGTCCTTTTAGCGGTGTATCTATTTTTAGGTCAATTCTATTCAATTGGTCGTGGCGCTCTCATGGGCTTCGGCCGAGAGCATCATTCAGAGCCTATTCAGATGTTGAATAGCATTTCCTACGCAGGCGTTGGTCTCTTATTATTGTATTTTGGGTTTGGTGTTGATGGTCTGTTAATAGGCCACATAGTCGCCACGGGAATAGCAGGGTTTCTTTCACTCTGGCTTGTTAGGAATGAGCTAGATTTTACCCAGTTAATTAAGCCTCTCTCTGATTCGGTACCACAAAAACAGTTCCTCACATTCAATTTCAATAGCGTTCTGCTGGCTTTTTTAACAGTCTCAATGTATAATGTAGATCTTCTCCTGTTGCGGCCTTTAGCCGGGAGTTCAGAGACAGGAATTTATAAAGCAGCACTAACAGTTGCTGAATTCCTCTGGCTTATTCCCATGGCAATACAATATACACTTGTCCATTCTACCTCCGAGATGTGGTACAAAGACCAGCAAGAGCAGATATCATCAATTGCGTCAACTGCAACTAGGCTCAACCTATCTCTGCTAGTTATTATGGGAATTGGACTGATTTTTCTAGCGGATACTTTCATACCACTTTACTACGGGTCAGAATTCACCCCTGCAGTTGGTGCGTTGTTCTTGCTACTTCCGGGAGTGCTGGGATTAGCTCTCTCGCGTCCAATATTCGCGATCGGGCAAGGAAAAGGACAACTTAAATATCTCGTTCTGACTACGGGTGCATCTGCTGTACTAAATCTCATTTTAAATATTATTCTAATTCCCAAACACGGAATGTATGGGGCGGCTGTTGCTACCTCGATCGGGTATGGATCTATGTTTCTCTTTCATGTAGTCACAGCTCGTTTTATCGGGTTTAACCCGATAGCTGACCTCCGCATAGTCCGTATTGGGGTTGCTGGAATCCTTGCTGCTGGAATGATATTCGGATTAAAATATTTCCTACCACCACTTCCTGCTCTGTTGCTAGTGCCCCCTATCGGATTTGTAGTATACGTGCTTGCATCAGTTCAAATGGGAGTCGTCGACACTCCTGAAATTGAAAAATTACAACGCCATATGCCAAACAAATTAGATAAGGTTTTTACTTTGCTTAAAAATATAAGAAACGGGGAACATCCAACTCTACATCATTGAAAAGATATGTTTTTATTAAGAATCAGCGACATCTGGTGCTGTGATCGTGTGGATCAGTTGAAACCCTATTCGTTCGAGACTTTGACCCCTAGAACAGCCTTTAGGTCTCTGTTGAAATCCTCTCGCCGTCTTGCGATTTGTTGAAGGACTAGCTTTCACTATGATCCACGGAAACTAGCCAGAAAGAGCGTACCCTCTAATGTCAACGCTGAATGATATCAACAGAGCAAAAAAGTCCAGCATCCACAAATATTACTGTCGTCCACAGCCGTAATTGTGTATATACTGTGTGTGGAAAGCGATATGTGACTATACTCTTAAGTCGATATATTCAATAACATACTTCGTGTACAATTGAATGATGGCCTATCCCATCGCTGGCCCACCAATTTAAAAAAAATAGATGAGCTCATCAATATATAAAAAAATCACGTTCATTTTCTTGTTCGCCACTATATCAATAATTGTATACTTGTCGACTCAACAACCCCCCCGCATCGACCGGTGGCAGTACGGGAAATGGTTTGTCGAAACCGAAGTAATGACTAAGTCAACAGTCCCAACCTGTGGAAACATCATCCAAACCGGGAATTATGATGAACATTGGGCGTCGAAGATCTGTACTAGAATACATAGCCCAGTTCCTGCAATATTAACTTCGATGCTATCTATGTTGTCTGGTGTAGAGTTCACGGGGTCATACCGGCGATATATGATTCTAACTCCGGTTATGAAAGGACTTGTTGGATATGTTTTAGTAAGGAGATATTCAAAGGACATTACATATGCGTTGTTTGGAGCGGCATTGTTTGCAGTTGTACCAGACTATTCATATTATTACTTTACACAGGCGAAAGGACTGTCCTTCGTACTCCTTTGGCTGGGAGTTTACACCATATTCCGATGGTCAGGTGGTGACTATAGGTGGAGCCTGATATTTATTATCATAACTGCCACACTTAGTTTGTTTTACCTCCCCCGGTCGCTTATTTTAATCTCCACCGCACTTTTCATTTCACTAAAACGAATTTATGCACTTAGCAGAGCGAAGAAGTCAGTAGTAGTTATATTATCTGGACTTATTTTGTACGTTCTCCAAGGAGAACTCCTAATATCACACCTCTCAACATTTCTACCACAAGTATACACTAAACTGCCAGAGATTTTCCAGGGTAGTAGTTCAAGTATTCCTTATGAGCCCATCTCGGCATCAGGCCCACCAATTGGTTTTGGATATATCATGTTAACCCCGATTGCACTCATAGGAGTCATTGGATTTTTAATATATGTCCGAAAACAGACGATATCTGTATTATATGACGAGAGATTGTTGTTCGGCTATGCCATATTATTCACATACACCTTACCTTCCTTATTGATTGGGTTCTTTTATTCTCGCATCATTTTTGAGCTTGCCGCACCAGCCCTGCTTGTCGGTATAGGTGGTATCTCGATAGCACAAAAAGCGCCAAACATTAGACTATCAACTGTACTGCTCCTTTACCTTGTAGTTGCGGGAGGGTTAACTACTGCATTTTTACAGGACGATCCTTACCAGAGTTCGTACTCAGGTTTGTCAGATGGGTTAGAATCGTCTGGAATAAGTTCTGAGGATCATATATTCACAGATTTCCAAACGGGAGCTTACCTAGTAGGTGAACACCAGTATAGCCATGTCTCAAAAATCACGTCAGGAAAGAATAGAACACTAATATCATCTATATGGTATAATGTATCTTCACGGGATGCATGTATGACCCTCAAAAGAGAATACGATTCTGATTATCTAGTATTGCGAAAAACAGTCACCGAAAAATTCGCGATCGAGAATTACCGGCGAGAACCGGTCCCCATCACGACAATTAATCGGTACAATTCGGGAGCTGAATTCAATAGAGTGTTTTCTAACGGTGATTTTACGGTTTACCAAATATCAAATAAATGTCTGTAGGGAATGGGTTTAATAAATTCCTCAGCCATGTCGGGTTCTCTGAGACACCGTTTAAATCCTTGAGACGCGACAAAACGAAAACCGATGCGGCATATTTCACGGATCAAGATCCTCGGATGGAGTTAATTGATTGCTTATTAATCAACAGAGGTTGTGATCCATTATATAGAAAACCACGAAAGTAAGACTGCATATCCGTGGAAGGTAGCTTAGCTGATTACAGTAGTAAACTGGTGATACCTATCGTCCAGAAAGGATTTTATTTTGAATACTCGATGCTAGCCTCCATCCAGGGTTCCCGAATAATGTAACGATTGTCTCAATCACTAACATTCCCGAAAATCCATTGTGGTAGTAAAGTGACTTAATATAGCAGATAATTGCGTCTTTACTCCAAGTATTTTGCCTGACAAGTGCACTTCCCATCGAACGATATGCATCTGATAGTGCTGATTTTTTGACCTTGTCCGGGAACTTCTCAAAGAGATTTGAATTCTTATTAATGATTTTGAATCTTCCCATCGCAGCTCCAACAGAGCGCCCTCTTGAATTATCAGATTTTCTTTTTAAGACAAGCGGTTGGTCCACATAGGCAAATTTAGATACCTCTGCTAGTTGAATAATAAGATCTAAGTCATCTGCGCCTGGCAAGTAGTCAAGTGGAAAAATTTCGTCTAAAACAGTTGCTCGTATAAGCATCGTTGAATACATGCAGGGCCAAGTGTCAAACATTAAACTCTGTTTTAATACATCTCCTTCGAGATCTGTTTTTGGTGAGGATACAGTATCTTCTTGCCGAACACCACAGTATACCACACCGATATCAGGATTATTTTTTAAAATGTCAGCTTGCTGTTGTAGTTTGTTATCTAAAAGGCGATCGTCGTCATCAAGGAACTGTATAAAATCCCCAGATGCTTTTTCATATCCGACATTTCGGGCAATTTGTGCACCTTTATTTTCATCCAATCCAACATACTCAATCGGTTTGTCGTATTCCAGAACAATATCTCTAGCATGGTATTCCCCTGAGTCGTCAACGACAATAATTTCAATATCGGTATAGTCCTGATTAAGAACACTACTAATCGATTCTACGAGGCGATCATTACGATAGTATGTTGGAATGACAACGGACAGAGTAGATTGCGACATTTCCCTGTTCAAATCACAATTTGGAATAGCATCAATGTTACCATGACTTAATTGTAGTAACATCTTGTTTAGCATATTCAGTATAGTTAGCAATTTGTTATATTCGGGGGATCAGTATTGTAATTAGCTAATATCCGGGAACCACGTGAGGCGACAGGCAATCCACGCCGAAGTGTGCTTATTGATCCTCTCGGGCAAAAATGCGGTATCAATGGCGGCGTGACGAGTTGTCGAGTGCGATTGGAGTTGAAACAGGCTCATGACAACGTCATATGAAGCCAATTAAACGGCTTAAACGCCGTCGAGTGGTTAGCGAGATCACCCTCTTTGGTACCGTGCCAATACATACGACATTTCGCTCAGTAGAACGGAGGCGTTACAGTACGACTTATCGGGGCAAGTTGGTAGATAGTGCATCGATACAATGCGTGGTCGGCGAAGTTACCACCTTCTTTGAGGGGAGGAGTCCGGTTCAGTTACCATTATAATTTAGCCAACGTGACTGCCTTACCTAAGGCACGCTATATTCGAAATAAGTATCGTCAGCTTTCGTTACAACCAGTTAAAGAAAGAACAATCATTCACCACCTTGGGATTCACCAGAGCCCACAATACCTAATATCTGTCAACCTCGATCACCAATAGTTAACTTCGTAAAATAACACCAAAAACACACATCTGCATCATCCTTTGAATTTCTCTGGATTGTGAGTGCCAATAGCAGACATGGGAAAATTTATATCCTTGTAGATTTGTATTGTAAATTAAGAATGTCGTCAGTTTCAATTTTTACGCCTACGTTAGATGGTGTAGGTGGTGCAGAACGTTATATTGTTAACTTAAGTTCAGGTTTGAGCAATAGAGGTTATCAGGTTGAAATTGTGTCCGGAAATATACATGGACTCTTTTCTTCAGATCTCCCACCTGAAGTAGATACCTGCGAGATTCAAGTACCATCGGTTCCTGTGGCAGGTTCTTCTTCTTCCTTGGTCAGTTTGTATCAATATTTCAAAAACAAATGCCCAGACAACTTCATATCTGTGATGAATCATGCAAATATTCCTTCAGCTCTTGCACACCAGATGTCTCGCAGTAATTCGAATTTGATACTGACTGAGCATAATAACCCAAAACTTTTAATGTCTAACAAAAACTCGTATAAATACAAAAATAAATTAATTTATGAGGCTGCGAAACATCTGTATGGCCATGCTGATCACGTAGTAGGTGTCTCTCAAGGAGTCGCAGAAGATCTTTCAGATATACTACCACACCTTGACAATATAAGATGTATATATAACCCTGTTGTGAGTGAGAAAATTACTGAAAAATCCCTGGTGACCCCAGATCATTGGATGTTTGAAGATGACATACCAGTAATCATCGGTGCCAAGCCGGAGGTACAAAAGAACCTCACAATGCTGGTTGAATCATTTTCAGCGATTATAGAAGAACGAGAAGCATATCTATTAATCGTCGGGAGTGGTGAACAGATAGACGAAATAAAGCTAAGGTCTCAAGAACTTGGGGTTGAAGATTATACAGACATCTGTGGTATTGTCCCAGATATCTACTCATATCTTGGATCAGCAGATGTGTTCGCCTCCACTTCAAACTGGGAGGGACTTCCAACGATTCATATCGAAGCACTTGCTTGTGGCACCCCTGTTGTAGCCACTGATTGTCCAAGTGGTCCACGCGAAATATTAGGAGATGGGAAATATGGTAAACTTGTTCCTGTAGAGGATCGTGAAAAATTCTCCAAAGCTTTGCTGGATGTTCTCAAATCACCGCCTGAAAAAGATAAACTGATAGGGCGTGCAGATAGCTTCTCAATACATAAATCCGTGGATATGTACGAAAAGATATTGGTCTAACACCCTTGTGAAGCACGTTGTTGATCTTCAGAGGCGGCGTGAAAAGCATGTTTGAGTGCTTGATCCTGATCACATAGCTTTCTGTAGGGTTCGCAGCGGAGCTGAAAGACTTGAGATACGGCATTAGATTGTCTTTCGAGGCTCCTCAGTTGGGAGAGCCACCGTCGCGTCAGCGACGTGTGGCTCTCGCAGTAACGTGGACGTTACCGTCAGCGTATTCTCCGTCGCCGTGGGCGACGTATTTCTGCGTGAATGCGTCGTCCTCCTCAAGCGACTTGTACGGCCGAAATCCGTCGGTAAGGCAGTCAGCGGCTCCTCTTTAGGTCAGCAAGGAGGAGTCAAATGGTCGATTGCTCGGCGGATCTCGCAGGCACGATGTACCGATCGTCTGAACCGCAATCGACCAGCATGAATACCAGCGGTTGGCTTTGTTGAAATCCTCAGAAAGTTATATGTCCAACATGTAATTCTACGAGATGAAGTCCCTCCCGAAGTCGCAGATTCTCCGTTTTACTGAGAAGGCGATCCATCTAGCACGCCGGGCCGTCTCTCGATACTCCTCGAAGTTCTCTAAAGACCGCTATACGCTTCCGCAGCGTGTTGTTCTGTTGTGTCTCAAAGTTCGGAAGAACACGACCTACCGTGGTTTGCTCGATGAGTTGATCGAGATGCCACGTATCCGTCGTGTTCTCGGCCTTTCCGAACTTCCTTCGCCATCAACGCTCTTTAGGCGTTCAACCGGCATGATATGGCTGCCTGGCGTGTTATATTGACACTTTAAGCGACGTTACTCCCGACGAGTGGAATCGTTGGAGTTGATGCGTCAGGGTTCAACCGCAGTCACGCTTCGAAACCTACACAAAACGAGCTGTGGATCATAGTGAAAACTAGTCCTTCAACAAATCGCAAGACGGCGAGAGGATTTCAACAGAGCCTGTTTCTTCTAAACCGCCGCAAAGCACTCGCTGAGCAGGCCTGCGAGCTTTATCCCAAACTAACTCAACGACCTGCCCACTTCTCAAACTGCTTAACTAGACAGTACTGTTTAGTACATCCTGAAAGATGTCATACATTCTATCGGCTGCATTCTCCCAAGAATATTGCTCAGCGTGAGATTTCAACTTGGCTTGGTCCTGAGAAGTGATATCTGACGTTGCAACATCAACTATAGCACTAGCAATGTCATGAACATTTGTCGGATCTACTAGTGTAGAGTAACCGTTCAGGATCTCCGGTAAGGAACTTCTGTTAGAAGATATCACGGGGGTCCCACAGGCCATAGCTTCTAATGGTGGCATTCCGAATCCTTCATACAGAGAGGGGTATATAAACACATCAGCATTTTCATATGCAAATTTCAATTGCTCTTTCGGAATGAACCCTGGAGTCACGATCTCATCTGAGAAATTAGACGTATCCATATTTTTGTAAACAAGTTTGTTATTAGGTCCGATTAATACTAATTTTTGGTCGATTTTATTTCTTGACTTCCGGTATGCATCAATCAAACGAGAAATGTTTTTCCTAGGGTTCATTGCACCAACATATAAAAGATAATTGTCGGGGAGGTCAAGAGGAACACTAGAGGCATCAGAAAGAAAGAAATCATCAACTCCGTTGTAGTTCACATGGATCTTATCTGAACCAATCGACAAATTATTTTTTATTTCCGACTTTGAAAAATTTGATACGGTAACAATAGCCTCAGAACTGCGAACGCTTAGCGGAATAGATATTCGGCGGTATATTCTATGTATTCCACCAGACATACCTTTGATAGCATTCACATCATGGATTGTTGTGACAATTGGACAGTTAACACCAATCGGTGGGGCATTGCCGTTGGGACAGAATAAAATATCAATGTCGCTATTATTTGCTAAAGCTGGGAGTATTAGTCTTTCCCAAGCGATACCAAAAAAAGGAGAATCAGACATAAACAAGTTGCTTGAGGTCGTTTCGTGATTTAGGTCATCTCTTGACAGGTCTTTGTTTCCGAAGAGGATCAGATCCACATCTTCCTTCTCTCCCAAACTGGATATGAGTTTTCGGCTGGCCTGAACTGCACCATCCGGTTCGTTAACAGAAAACGTTCTAGCATTAACTCCGATCTTCATAGTTATAGCTATCAATAATCCAATCAAGTTGAATAGCCTTTTGTTACCTCATGTTCGACGAGATCGCCAGTATCCATAACGTAACGGTAGGAATCGTTGGCGACGGCCCCGAGCGTGAGCGCCTAGAAGCGAAACAAGTTCTTGATCCATACTGACCATGTGAGTTCCTCGGCTTCCTCGACGACTACGAGGATGTTATCAGCCATATGTGAGCTGCCGACGTGGGCTCCAAGTACCAGAGAAGGATTCGGCATCACGTTTGTCGAAGCAATAGCCGCTGATTACACCGTCATCGCCGCCGACCATCCTGATTCGGTAGCGGAGGAAGTCATCGACGACGCAGGTTTCCTCGTTGACCCTACTGTGGAATCCCTGATGGAGACACTTGACACCGCACTAAGTGGTGGACGACCACCGACGAACCCCGGCGACGCGCGCAGCTGAATGATTGGGAGCAGTAGCTAACCAAGTAGCAGCCTATCAGCGTGCTATCGACGACTCGTGGTGGTTAGCAGGAAGAAATAAGTGAAGCTCACATGGGGAAGGTTTTTGCTATTATCCTTTGTCGACAACTTGACCTTCTGGAGTCCTAGTCTCACGGCTTTTTAATCACGTAACGCACCAAGCCTAGCGATAGAAACAATTGAACAGATGGGAGGATGTGTAGTTTGGTACTGTGGCTACGCAGCAAGACGGGGCATACCGTGTTATGACCATAGTTCGGTCCCGACAGTACGCAGTCAGCGAGATGGAACTCACTTTACTTCCCTCAGGGACACGACAGATCGTTTAGTCCTAGAGCGAACAAACAACGACAAATAAGCAAGGGAAGAAATCGAGATTGAACCAGATATGGCTGCGATCAACTAAGCACGAGGGCCTCAAGCAGGCAACAATCTATTGACTTAACGACCCCAACAGGAACGACCCGAACACCATCTGCAGGCCAAGCACGACAGCCACGGTCGCCACGACGTCGGCAACCGCAATGGGCAACGCACTGAACCCACTGGTCACCCACGTAACGGCCAGGTAGCCACCGTAGGCGAGCCCGGCGAGGAACACGAGCGAGCCAATCGTCGCCCCTCTCTCAAGCGAAATCCGCTTCGTGAACCAGGTCGTAAACGGATCCGAAGCCCCACGAACCGGATCCGAAGACACCGTCGAGAAGGCCCCGAACAGCATCAGTTGAAACCCAGCCAACGTCAACAACCCGCCGCCAATCCCGGTGTGAATCCCGAACTGCGCGCCACCGATCTCCAGACCAGTCCACGCCAACACCAGCGCCAGCACGCCAACGACGGACAGCCCGAACCCAGGCGCAGAGAACAGGTATCCGGGCGCATTCACGAGCATAAACCGAACGTGTCGCCAGCCGTCGGGGAAGCTCTCCAGATTCGCCTCACCCTCGCGAGGGTGGTACGTAATCGGCTTCTCAGCAATCTCCAGGTCCTTCGCACCGGCCTCCATGATCATCTCCGAAGCGAACTCCATGCCGCTCGACGAGCAGTCCATGGTCTCCCAGGCGTCGCGAGTAAACACACGCATCCCACTGTGGGCGTCACTCACGCCAGCGCCGTAGAACACGTTCAAAAATTTCGTCAACAGCGGATTCCCGACGTGTTCGTGCAGCGGCGGCATCGACCCGGGCAAGATTTCACCCTCAAGACGCGAGCCCATGGCCATATCGGCCTCGCCGGAGCGAACCATGTTCAGAAGCTTCGGCAACTCCTTGAAGTCGTAGGTGCAGTCGGCGTCGCCCATGGCGATGTAGTCACCGCGGACGTTATCGAAGGCGTACAGGTACGCGTAGCCGTAGCCCTTGCCGTCGGGTTCGATGACGACAGCTCCATTTTCTTCTGCAATCTCGGGCGTGCGGTCGGTCGAACTGTCGGCGACGACGACCTCGCCGTAAATCTGCATGTCTTCGAGGGCGGCTTTGACCCACTCGATACACTGGGCGATGCCACCTTCTTCGTTGAGGGTGGGCATCACGACCGAAAGCGTGGGCGTGACCTCGCTGTCTGCGGACAAAAGCAACTCATCACCACTGAGTTGGATGTCCGATGCTGACGTTTCGCTCGTTCCATTACCCAGCTGTTTTGCATGCTGGGTGTCGTTGTGTGTGGTTGACGTTCCCATAGAGATTGACCACCTGTTGTGAGCACCGCCGAATCACTGTGCAGTGTTCGGTGCACTCGACGAACGGCTTCTAGTGTGTTGACTCGGAGAGGCTCGTAAAGAGTTTATCGTCTGAGCACTCTGTGTAGACAGAATATAATATTGATAATATATATGCGAAAACAATTTCGATGAGTGAGTTTATGGGCGGGACGCACCTCCATCGGCGTGTGTATCCCCTTGGCCACCTCGCATTCGGCTATCTCCTCGTCGTGGCCCTCGCTCGGGTGCGTGACTGGGAGTTCCGATATCCCCACGGCCTGACGCTCGCGTTGCTCGCGGTCGGGACGCAACTCCCTGATATCATCGACAAGCCGCTGGCCTACGCGGGCGTGCTGCCGAACGGCCGGTCGCTCGCACATTCACTTCTTATCGTCGTCCCCGTCGTGGTCGTCGGCGTCCGCTATCTCTCGCGTCGAGGCTACGGAACTGAAGCGCGCGTGCTCGCGGTCACTATCGGGTCGCACCTCCTCGGCGATTCGTATCTCCTCGTCCTCCGAGGAGAGTGGCGCGAACTCGGCTTTCTGTTGTGGCCCGTCGTCCCAGCCCTCCAGTACCCGAGCGACGACATCGCCCCGTGGGTTCGGATTCTCAACGCCGGCTTCGATAGCCCGCAGATGCAGTTCCAGTATCTGCTCTTCGCGGGCGCAGTAGCCATCTGGCTCGTGAGCGTCTATCGACGACGTCAGCGGCGTCGACCGTCGACGTGACACCGTAGTAGTGTAACGTACATATGTTTGTTTTAACATCCGCAGAAAACGAAGACGGTGAACACACGTAACTTGAAGCAAGACGGCCCACTACAGCCACACGTACAGTCCGCAGCGAACAAGCCACGATTTCAAGCACTCTCAACCCTTCCATGACCGACGAGTCGACGTCGATTGGCCGTTGTCCGGACTGCGAGATGGAACTCTACGAGTACCACGTGTTGATCGAGTTCGAGACGGAAGACGGCGGGACTGGCGTGTTCGCGGACTGTCCCGAGTGCGATGACGTCGTTCGACTGAATCGGTGATTACTCGAACGTACGGTAGTCAGACTCGCACAGCGTACGTAGCTCTCAAAAACAGATCGAACAGATCGAATCAGGTTGTTACTGCGGCGCGGTCTGCTTCTGCAGGGTTGCAGAGTTCGAGCCGGATTCGGACGTCCAGACGACGCGGATGACTTCACCGGACCACGTGGTATCCGTGGAGCCGACAGTAATCAGCGCGCTATCCCCTGCGCTGACTTGGTCGCTGAAGGCCGTTGATTCGATGTAGTTCGTGCCGTCTGGGGCAGCCCCATCAATCGAGATGCTCAGTCGGTCGGCGTCAACTGCGTCACCAGATTCGTGGGTGATCGTCACTTGTGCCTCGTCAGCCGCCCCGCCGTCGTTGTCGAAGTCAAACGCGAAACTCGCCTGCGGGGCAGTGTCGCCGACCTGGTCGCCGAGACCGAGGACGAACGTCCCGATGACGGCCGCGAGGATGACGGTAATCGCGACCATCAGGATGACACCGATAACCGGCGAAACAGCAGAGTCGTCTTTGAAGAGGTGTGTAAGTTGCATTGGATATTTCCTGTGCCCGAACAGACGGCGGTCGACGGATACGTCGGCGCGTGTCGCACGCAGCGAACAGATAACGTACCTGTTGCGTACACACGACCCCTGTGAGGGCGTACAAGTACCTATTCGTTGGGCATGCTAATAAAGATAGATTGAGTGACTATCTCATAGCACGGAACAATCACAAACACAGACAATTCGTGGGGAGAACCCATCCAATCACCCCACCAGAACCGGTCTCACGAGTCGCCATTGTCACACTTGACCTGAATGTCTTGAATCGCGATAGTTATCTCTGAGCAACACGTTCGGACGTTCATGCCGCTTGCGACGGAACCGGAAGTCGCGCGGACGTACGCGACGCCGGTCGACGACGCGTGGGCGTACGTTCTGCAGTATCGCGAGACGTTGGACTACGTCGCGGCCAACCCCGACAAGGGGTCGACCGCAGTCAGTACCGCCCTGGATCTCCCGCGGAGTCGCGTCCGCGAGTGGATGGACGGAAGCGTCCCGGACGTGGTCCGCGGGCTACAGGCGGCTCGCGACCACGGCTGGTTCCCCGACTCGCTTCGCCAACCAGCCGCGCGTGCGCTCAACCGACTTGTCGCCGCAGTGTTCGCGACGGGGAGCATCGCCCTCGACAACTATCGGCCGTCGTTCGTCGTCGACGACGCCACTCGCGACGTCGTCGCTGACGCGCTCGCAACGCTCGGTGTGGGGAGTCGCACGATTCACACCGACGACGACCGGCGCGCGACCGAACTCGTCCCCCGACGCGACGGGGCGGTGTTGGGCCGGGTGCTCGCCGCGGCCGGCGCGCCGGTCGGCCCGAAGGTCCAACTGGAGGCACTTCGGCTCCCGACGTATCTCGACGACGCCCCGCTGTCGATCCAAGTCGATTTCGTCGAACTCTACGTCGACGGCCGTGGGACGGAACTCGACGGGAAGGCGACGACGCCGCTTCTCGAACAACGCAACGAGACGTTTCGGCGCGACCTCGCGGCGCTCGTCTCGCGGGTGACCGACGAACCCGTCTCGGTCGGCACCAACGGCGTGTATCTGTCGGCGACGGCCGCGCGTCGACTTGGCGTGCGGTAAGTCTCGTAAGCGAGCACAGACAGACCGCGATGCCGACTATCCAGTATGCAGTATATTATAGTTAATTGACTAAATTGACTCGGCGATAACTGACTGATGTATCTAACTACTGTGAAAATACAAAAAGAGCCAAATAAAAAGAAGATATTCAAAATATTTCCCATATTTTGAAACTTCATCTATCAATTTTCATGTAGAAAATCAGCGATCTCGATGCGAATTATATCGATTTACCGATTATATGTGGTTTATATTGGGAATCTAGACGAATTGCGTCGAATCGGTTCCCAGACGAGTACGTGTGACTGACGTTCCACTAGGAACTCTATGCAGACGATAATATTATCATCTGCATAGTGGTCGACCGCGAAAACGAACTGGAGTGGTTGGCGTCCCAGCTCACGGATAGACCTTCACCCGATGACTGTTGTGCGAGGACGCTGAGAACGGCGTCACCCAACGATTCTAGTCCGACTGTTCGGTCACGCCGTCACAGGAACAGAGCTGCAGCGCAGTCCGGAGGTGGAAGTTCTTCTCGTCAGGATCCTCTGTTTCGAGGGCTCTCTGCAGGTGGACTTTCGTCTGCTCGAGGAACGACGACGGCTCACTCATCGCTCCGGGTTCGAATCTTTTCAACAGGCGTTCGGTGGCCAAGCACGGTCTCCACGTGAGGGTCGGCTTGTTGCAACATGCCAATCATGTTGCCTAGCTAACCTTATTCTCAAAAGTGTTTCTAGCTGTGTCGCCACCGTGTTCGCTCACCTCGACAGGACCAGCCCGGAGCAATAATCTTGTGTAAATAAAACTATCTTATATAATATTATAAGAAATCAGAAATTTTTATTTCGTCGATTGTGAGTCCTGGATGGAATTCCCTTCAAGCCAAGTAGCAAGTTATGCACCACTATTCCAGAGAAAATATATTATTCTTGTGCTTTTTGATTCAAAAAGACACTATAACTCCACCAATACCTCGTTAGTGTGATTCCCCACAGAACCAAAATGAGACAAACGAATTGAATTAACAGTAATTCAGTAATATAGTGGTGTAAGAATTAAGCACAACTTGTAGTCAACAGACTGATCGTACCCCCGATAAAGAGACCCGTACCGGATGGCCAGTCTCACCACCGAATGGTCAGTTCACACCGCCCGGTTCGTCGCGGCACGTACTGTTTTACTGATTGCGCGTGTAGCGTTGGCCATGACTGACCGAGGCTCGCCGTGTTGTTCCGGCTCCAGAGCCGATGTCGAAACGGACGCAACAACCCACAGCCAAGAGGCGGATATCTCACCCACAGCTGACACCCCTCGCGGGATGCAGCAGATGGTTGAGTTGGACGGCGGGACGTTCGTGATGGGAACGGATTCAGATGTCGGGTTTCCCGAAGACGGTGAAGGCCCTGCCCGCGAGGTGACTGTCTCCCCGTTCGCTATCGACAAGTACGCGGTCACGAACGCGGAGTTCCTGCAGTTCGTACAGGACACGGGCTACACGACGGAGGCGGAACGATTCGGGTGGTCGTTCGTCTTCGAGGACTTCGTTGCGCCTGAAGACGACGACGCGGTGATGCAGAACGTTCCGGCCGCGCCGTGGTGGCTCGCGGTTCAGGGTGCGAACTGGTTGCGCCCCGAGGGCCCCAGTTCGAGCGTGTTGGAGTCGCGACTCACACACCCGGTGACGCAGGTTTCGTGGAACGATGCGGTCGCGTACGCGGAGTGGGCGGGGAAACGACTGCCCACGGAGGCGGAGTGGGAGTACGCCGCACGCGGCGGCCTCGAGCAACAGCGGTTCCCGTGGGGCGACGACCTCCGGCCAGACGGCGACCACCGCTGTAATATCTGGCAGGGAGAGTTCCCCGAGAACAACACCGAGGACGACGGCTATCTCCAAACGGCCCCCGTCAACGAGTATTCGCCGAATGGCTACGGACTGTACAACGTCTCGGGGAACGTCTGGGAGTGGTGTGCGGACTGGTTCAGTCCGGACTACCACACGACCGACGACTACGACCACCACGACCCAACCGGCCCTGACGACGGTGACAACCGTGTAATGCGCGGGGGGTCGTATCTCTGCCATCGCTCGTGGTGTAACCGGTACCGGGTCGCCGCACGGTCGAAGAACACGCCGGACAGTTCCACGGGGAACATGGGATTTCGGTGTGTGGCTGATATCGACTGAGCCCGACCGACCGGCGTGTCGTCGTCGATACGATTCCGTGCCGCTGTCGAGGGAGTGGCCGCGCGTCTGCTGGCGTTCCGGCGAACACGTCGTGGGTGTTTATGTATGTTCAGCCAAGACTCACGGTCATCTATGACGGACCAGTCCCGTCCGAACGTACTGTTTATCCTCTGTGATCAGATGCGGCGGCAGGCGATGAGCTGTGCCGGTGACCCGAACGTCTCGACGCCGAATCTCGACCGCCTCGCCGACGACGGAGTTCGGTTCACGAACGCGAACTCGACCGCGCCGATCTGCGTCCCCGCGCGGCTGTCGCTCGTGACGGGCCAGCACCCTCACACGCGGAACGCGCACCACCACTGGCGGATGTCGCCCGCCGAGCGAACGTACGGCCACGAGTTCGCCGAGAACGGCTACCAGACAGGGTACGTCGGGAAATGGCACCTCGCGGACGTGGGACGGAGTCGACCTGTACCCGAAACTCACCAGGGTGGCTTCGACTACTGGCGCGGATTCGAACTCAAGAACGACCCGTTCGACACGTCGTACTACGTGGACGACGACCCCGAGCCACACCCCATCGACGGCTATCAGACTGACGGGCTGTTCGACCTCGGGACGGAGTTCCTCGACGAACACGGCACCGGAGACGACCCGTTTTGTCTCACCGTCTCGGTCGAGCCGCCGCACCCGCCGTTTATCGCCCCGGAGGAGTTCCTCGACGAGTGGGAAGACAAACCGTTGGAGCTTCGACCGAACGTTCCGTATCCGGACGCCGAACCGCCGCTCACCATCTTCGGAGAGCCCTACGAGTCGTGGGGCGACAGAGAGACGAGCACGCCGGAACTCTACGAGCAGTACCCGTATCACGGAGAGACGTTCTTCGACGAGATGCGGAAGTACTACGCGATGATCGAGAACCTCGACGACAACGTCGGCAGGCTGTTGGACGAACTCGAACACCGCGGCATCCGCGACGAGACGGCAATCGTGTTCACGTCTGACCACGGCGAACTCCTCGGGTCACAGGGCTCGATGGCCAAACAACACCCGTACGAAGAGTCGGTAGGCGTGCCACTGATTATCTCGTACCCCGATGGTGGCATCGACACGGGCAGAACGATCGACACGCCGACCTGTACCGAAGACATGGTCCCGACGTTCCTCGGCCTCGCGGGTATCGAGAGCGACCAAGACCTCCCGGGTGCCGACCTCACGCCACTGATGCGAGACGCGGACGAGACGCTCGACCGCGACGGTGTGTTACTGGAGTTCGTCCGCGAGATCCGGCCGATGATGCCGTACCACGACGAGACCTGGCGTGCGTTCCGGACGGAGCGGTACAAGTACACCGTCAAAGGGTACGACAACATGAGCCCCGGGTCGTTCACCGAGTGGGGTGAGCCGTGGCAGCTGTACGACTTGCAGGAAGACCCCTACGAGCAGCACAACCTCGTCGACGACCCCGAGTATCGGGACGTCGCCCGGGAGATGCACGGTCGCCTCCGGGACGCGCTCATCGAATACGACGACCAGTACGCGCTCGACGCCGCGTTCGGCCACGACAGCCTGAACACGCCCGACGCGTAGCTCGAATCGGCCACCACCCGCGGGCGGGTCTGTATTCGGGGGAGTAGCGAACGGCTGGAGCCTCTCCGATGGCAGATACCGCACAAACGCTTCTTTTGCCAGGGTGTCGGGCATGATTGTGAGGATGTCGTGAGTTCGCCGTGAGTTGCCGCGTTTGAGTCCGTGCGAGAGGCGATCGGTGTCGAGTCCGTTCAGGGCGTCGGGCGTCACCCACGTGTGTCCGGACGCGCGAAACGTGCGACTCGGCGGCGTCGAGGATGTGGCAAAAAGAGGACTGAACGGCGCGACTGAGTGACGCTTAGCAGTACTGCGTTGTGGCGTCGGGACGGCGCTTAATCATCACTCGCGACGGACGCGGGGCTTCCGAGTTCCTCCGAGTCCGTCTCGATGCTGATGGTGCCCCGAAGCGTCTGGATACCGTAGATGCCGACCCCGATGACGATGAACGTGAGGTACCACTGGACGCCGGTCGGGCTTTCGGACGCCATCGACACGACTAACGTTCCGAGCACGACCGCTGCCGCCCGGGAGAACCAGCGGACGTTACGCGGCGTCAGGTACCGCGAGTCGGCCATCGGCCCCGTTTCGAACAGTTCCGGCCGCGTGGACGGGAGCCGCGACGCCGTCAGGCAGGTAATCGTCAGGAGCGAGAGGTTCCCGATGGCGGACGCCTGAATCATGTCGTTCAGCGGAATGTTGACCAAGACACCCACCACGGACGCGGCGCCGAGAATCGCGAGCACGTATTTCGGCTCGCCGTGTTTGTTCTCCGCGGCGAGCCACGACGGGAGGATGCCGTCGTTGGCGACCGCTTTCACGTAGCGCGTGACCATCGAGAGAATCGCGATGTTCGACGTGACGCCGGCGACCATCGCCGCGATCGTCGAAACGACCAGCAACTCAGGGCTGAGGTACTGGGACGTGACGACACGAAGCGTCTGGTTAGCTAGTTCCTGGTACGGAACCATGCCGACGCTCACGAGGATGACGCCAGTCCCCATCAGCGCGACGGCGCCGGTGTTGATGAACAGGATTCGACCGAACGCCTTCTCGGGGTTCTCGATGTCGTCGCCGAAGTCGATGATGTACAGGCCGGTGATGAACGTCGTCAGCATCACACCCATCGTCGAGAGCGTCGACGTGAGACTCGCCGGGAACACCGGCGTCAGCCTGCTCGGGTCGATGTTCACGAATCCTAAGGAGAGAATCACCCCGATGGAGACAAGCAGGAAGGCGGACAGCACGATTTCGATTCGCCCGACCGCCTGGATGCCGAACCAAACGATACAGACGGTCGAGACCAACAGGAGGATGGTGAATATCTGCGTCGAGACGCTCGGGAAAAAGGCGTTCAAGTACGACGCACCTGCGATCACCAGTATCTGCAGGATGACGAACCCCGACATCAAGATGGACGGCCACAGAATGCACCAGCCGATAAAGTGGCTCAGTTTCTTGTTTTCGGGAAGCAGCATTCGCGAGTTGTAGTAGTAGTGTCCCGGTGAGAGTGACCACGTCTTCGTGAGCGCGAGATACCCGGGGGCGGCCAATGCGACGACCCCCATCCCCAAAATCGTCACAATTGCTGTTCCGGGCCCACCGATCGACGCGGCAGCAACTGGCTTCGACCAGAGTGCGCCACCGATGTTGAGTCCGAGCATTACGGCTAAGCCACCAATCCAACTCAGCTTATTATTCATTGGCAATGACGAACAATGAGGGAATACAATAAATAATTTGGGTTAGATTCAATCTTCTGTCGGGGGTGGTGACATCGCTCAGTGTGAGTCGCTTCGTCGACAGGCCGATGCAGATGCGTGGTCGTTCAACACACCGGTTTCAGCGGCGCGTCGGAACAGTCTGAGGGCTCTTCGGTCCACAGGGACTCACAACCCCGTGTTTCAGCGCCGCGTGAGAAAGAATTAGTACGCCCCATGAACACGGACCGGATATGGCTTCAGCCCAACCTCCGAACATCCTCTGGATCTCGCTCGAAGATACGAGTCCTCGCTTCGGGTGCTACGGAGACGACGTCGCAACCACCCCGAACATCGACAGCATCGCCGCCGACGGGCGCGTCTACACGGACGCGTGTGCGACGGCGGGCGTCTGCGCCCCGTCGCGGGCGTCAGTCATCACTGGCTGCCACCAGACGGCAATCGGCACCCACCACATGCGGACGAAGCACATGAACGAGGACACGCCGGAACTTCCCACGCCGTACTCCTCGGTCCCACCGCACTATGTGACGGCGTTCCCGGAGTTTCTCCGAGCGGCGGGCTACTACTGCACGAACAACTCGAAGACCGACTATCAGTTCGACAACCTCGGCGAGAGTCAACACGACTTCGACGCTCCCGTCTCCATCTGGGACGAAAACCACGAGGACGCCCACTGGCGAAACCGACCGGACGACGACCAGCCGTTCTTCGCGGTGTTCAACCCGATTCGGACCCACGAGAGCGGCATGTGGGAGGATGGCTTTGTCGGCGTTAATGGAGACCCGGAAACTGACCCCGCCACCGTGGACGTCCCACCGTATCTGCCGGACACCGACGGCGTCAGGAAGGCCATCGCGCGGCAGTACGACAACATCGCACGGTCCGACGAAGAGGTCGGGCGACTCCTCGGTGAGTTACGAGAAGACGGGCTGGCCGACGACACCATCGTCTTCATCTGGAGCGACCACGGCGAGGGCCTCCCGCGCGCGAAACGGTCGCTGTACGATTCGGGCATCAACGTCCCGTTAGTCGTCAGGTGGCCGGGTGAAATCGAAGGCGGCGAGCGGAGTCAGCGCCTCGTGAGCCTGCTCGACCTCGGGCCGACCGTCCTGTCGCTCGCCGGCGTCGATATCCCGACGTGGATGCAGGGACAGCCGTTCCTCGGCCCGGACGCGAACGACCCGCGAGAGTATCTGCTCGCGGCGCGGGATCGCATCGACGAGAGCTACGACATGGTGCGCGCGATTCGGACGGACCGCTACAAGTACATCCGGAACTACGACCAGACGAACCCGCCGCTGGTCTGGGTTCCGTTTCGGGCACGCGGTGAGGCGATGCAAGACCTCCTTCGACTCCACGCGGAAGGCGAACTCGACGGGCCGGCCGCGGAGTTGCTTTCGGGCGGTCGCCCGGTCGAGGAACTCTACGACCTGGTGGCTGACCCCCACGAGACCAACAACCTCGCGGATGACTCCGCCCATTCGGAGACGCTGGCAGAACTGCGCGCGGCGATGGACGACCGACTGGACGCACTCGGCGACCGGGGCCGGCTCGACGAGACGCAGCTGGTCGACCAGATGTGGCCCGGCGGGGAGCAACCGGTGACCGCGACTCCGACGTTCGTCCCGAACGCGCCGAAAAACAGGATGACCGAGGCGACACCGACGGGTGGGGAGTTCACGGCTCCGACGACGGTCACGCTCCATTGCGATACGCAGGGTGCGTCTATCGTGTACGCCACCGGAGAGACTGCTGACGCCCGCTGGAAGCTCTACACGACCCCCATCGAACTCGACGAAGGGGAGACGACGATACGGACGAAGGCGATTCGATACGGCTACGAAGAAAGCGACGTTCGAGCGGCGAGTTTCACCGTCAACTGAAGCCGCGACGGCATCCCTCGAACGGTATACCCAACACCGGGTCGGAGACGAACGGCAGACGCTGCTCCGCCCGACTCCTTACAGCGTCACTTCAAACTCGATATCCCGCGCCGACCGACCGATTTCGATGGTGAACGGCCCTTCGAGGGCGGTCCAGCCCGCGGTTTCGTCGTACGCCGAGAACGCGAGGTCGTCGAGGTCGACGTCGACGGTCACCGTCTCACCGGCCGGGAGTTCCACGGCGGTGAAGCCGCCGAGTTCGCGGACGGGCCGGTCGTCGCTCGCGTTCGACGGTCGGACGTACGCCTGCACCACGTCGCGGCCCGTCCGGTCGGAGACGTTTTCGATGGTGACCTCGACGCGACGGTCGTCGACGAGTTCCGCGTCGCGGTATTCGAACGCCGCGTAGGACAGGCCGTGTCCGAACGGATAGACGGGGTCGGCGTCGGTCGCGTCGAAGTATCGGTAGCCGACGAGCAGGCCTTCGTCGTACTGCACCTCGCCGTCGGTTCCCGGGAACGTCGCGTCGTCGGTCACCGGGTAATCGTCCTCGTTCGCGAAGGTGACCGGGAGCCGTCCGGACGGGTCGGCGTCGCCGAACAAGACGGCCGCGAGCGCGTCACCATCGGCCTGCCCGGGGTACCACGATTCGAGAATCGCGCTCACGTCGTCGCGCCACGGGAGTTCGACGGGGCCGCTCGACTGGACGACGACGACGGTGTTGTCGTTGACCGCCGCCACATCTTCGACGAGTTCGTTCTGCCCGCCGGGGAGCGTGAGGTCGTCGCGGTCGACCGCCTCGGCGGCGGCGTCTTCGACGACGACGACCGCGATATCGGCGTCCGCCGCCGCCGAAACCGCATCGTCGAGGGTGGGCTCCGGTTGCTGGTCGTCGTCCTCGTCGTCACCGCCGAAGAACGAGACCTTCTCGATGGGAGGGACGCCGCGTTTGACGGTGACGGTCCCGTTCGCGCGTGCGTCGATTCCCGTCGCCGTCGGGACTTCGTGGAGCGCGTCCATCTCCGAGGACCCGCCGCCCGTAGAGATCTCCTCGACGCCGGGGCCGATAACGGCGATGTCCACGTCGTCCGCGAGCGGGAGCACACCGTCGTTTTCGAGCAGGACCGCTCCGCGAGCGGCGATGGTCTCGGCGAGTTCTCGGTGGCCATCGTCCTCGGCCGACACCTCCGATCGGTCCTCGTCGAACGCACCGATGCGCTCCATCTGCCGGAGAATCCGCGTCACCATGTCGTCGAGCCGCGCTCGCGGGACATCCCCTCGTTCGACCGCCTCGCGGAGCGGTTCGGCGAAGTTGCCGGTGTTGGTCATGTCCGGCATCCCGTCCGAAACGTCCTTGGTTTCGCCGAAGACGGTGTCGTCGTCGTCTTCGGGTGGCTCGATGTCGAACATCTCCCAGAGTTCGTCGCGGGAAACGCCCGGCATTTCGAGGTCCAGCCCCCCATTTGCCGAGCTCACGGTGCTAACGGCTCCGAACCAGTCGGAGACGACGTAGCCGTCGAAGCCCCACTCGCCTTTCAGCACGTCGGTGACGAGCGGCCGGTTCTCGCTCATGAACGAGCCGTTGACGCTGTTGTAGGCGGTCATGATCGACCCGGCGCCGGCGTCGACGGCCGCCTCGAACCCGGGGAGGTAACACTCCCTGAGCGCGCGCTCGCTGACGTTCACGTTCACCGACGCCCGGTACAGTTCCTGGTTGTTGGCGACGTAATGTTTCGGCGTCGCGATGACGTCAGCCGACTGGATTCCCTCGACGGACGCACCGGCGAACGCGGCCGTGAGGACGGGGTCTTCGGAGTAGTATTCGAAGTTCCGTCCGCAGTGCGGCACGCGAATCAGATTGAGACCGGGGCCGAGCAGTGCGTCTTGGTCGCGGGCCTTCGCCTCGCGTCCCATGGCGGTGCCCTGTTCCCGCGCGAGTTCCGGGTCGAACGTCGATGCGAGGGCAATCGACGCGGGAAACAGCGTGGCGGGCGCGCCGTTGACGCGGACGCCGAGCGGCCCGTCGGCCAATCGGAGTTCCGGAATCCCGAGTCGTTCGACGCCGGGGAGGTAGCCCGTCGCCGTCCCCTCGGGGTCGACCGCACCGTGGACCAACTGGATTTTCTCTTCGAGCGTGAGTTCCTCAACTAGCGACTCAACGTCAGCTTTGGCGATTGCCATTCCTGTGGTGAGGTCCCGGCAAACCCGCATAAAACGATTGGTGATATGACTAGTATTACTCGACGGTGCGCAGGACTGGATTCGCGGATCGAATCCAACATCAAACCCGAGCGTTCGTGGCGGAAGTGCCGATTCTCGCCTCGAAACACCACAGGTTCCCGTTCGTTTGGAGGGGTCGTCCACACCATTGTAATGAGAGTATTACTAGCATTTCTAAAACGAAATCGTCGTACACAGCGGTAACACATCAACTCGAGACGCGGCGAGATGAGCGCGTGTTACGCCCTAAGATTACAAGCATATTCGTGTAATACTGGTTCACGTCCTCGCGACGTGCGGTGCGTATCAGGGTGTTGTTCGGGTCCGAAAGTCCGTGCAGGACGTCCATGGGAAGTTAGTAATACCAGCATTACTCTATCGTCAGCTCACGATTCAAGTCGCCGACGAACAGTTCGTACGTGCCGGATTCGAGCGACCGAGTGCCGTCGGGCTTGACGACTCGGAGGTCGTCGGCCGTGAGTGTCATGGTTACCGTCTGCGTCTCGCCCGCCGAGAGCGTGACCTTCGAGAATCCCTTCAATTCCCGGACCGGCGTGACCACGGAACTGTAGCGGTGTTCGCCGAACAGCTGGACCGTCTCGGTTCCCGTGTGGTCGCCGCTGTTCGTCACTGTCACCGATACGGTCACTGCGTTGCCATCCACGATGGTCTCATCGGACACCTCGAGTGCGTCGTACGCGAACTCCGTATAGCTCAGGCCGAAGCCGAATTCGAAAAGCGGGTCGTACGACGGTAGGTGTTCGTCCATCCCCAACGGGCTCGGATGCGGAAGCCAGTCGTGTCGCACGGGGAAGTCGCCCATCGCTCGGGGGAACGTAATCGGCAGGCGACCCGAGGGGTTCGTGTTCCCGACCAGCACGTCGGCAATCGCGCGACCGCCTTCGAGGCCGGGGAAGAACGCGACGACGACCGCGTCTACTTGGTCGAGCACATCGGTCAGAATCAGCGGTCGTCCGGTGACGAGCACGAGGACAGTCGGCGTCTCAGTCGCGGTCACGACGTCCAGCAGTGCTCGCTGGGCCGGTGGCAGTTCCAGCGAGTTCCGTTGCGGGAAGCCGCCGTTCTCGCCGCGTAACGACTCGGGGCCGAACTCGTGGAGATACCACGGTTCCCCGAGGACGGCGACCGTCGCATCGGCGTGTTCGGCGCGACTCGCGACAGCGTCTCGGTCCGTCAGTTCGCCCGACGAGACTCCCGGTTCGTATGTCACCGTCGTTCCGTCGTCGACGACGTGTTCGAGGCCGTCTCGAACGGTCGAGCCTTCGTTCTCGTCGAAGCCGAACACCGTCCAGCCGCCGAGGAGATTATCGAGCGAGTCGGCGTTCGGTCCCGTCACGAAGAGGTCGTCGACATCGGCCAGCGGAAGCGTCTCATCGTTGTTCTGCAGGAGCGTCACGGACTCTCGGGCGGCCTCACGGGATACGCGCCGGTGCTCGTCGGAGCCGACGTCGATAATCGCGGATCGCGGTGAGACGTACGGGTCTTCGAACAGGCCGAGCTCGAACTTCAACGTGAGGATTCGCCGGACGCTCCGATCGAGCAGTGACTCCGAGAGCTGCCCGGATTCGACTAACTCACAGAGTGTTTCCGCGTGCTGGACGCCCCCGACGGACGCGACGTCGAGGCCGGCAGTCGTCACTTGCTCGACCGCCTCCGTGAACGAGGCGGCCGTCTGGTGCCGCTCGGCGAGCATCCAGACCCCGAGCCAGTCGGAACAGGTCACACCCTCGAACCCGAGGCGCTCCCTGAGGAGGTCGGTCAGGTAGAAGTTCGAGGCGTGCGCGGGCTCGTTTCCGATCGCGTTGTACATTGGCATGACCGCCGCAACACCCTCGTCGATGGCCCGCTCGAACGGCGGGAGAAAGACGCGTCGAAGCGTCCCCATCGAGATATCGACGGGGGCCGTGTCCTCGCCGCGGGTCGGCTCGCTGCTTGCCGGGTAGTGTTTCACCGTTGCCGCGACCGACGTGGGGCCGTCCAGCGACGCCCCTTGGAGGCCGCGCGTCTCCGCCGCGACGAACTCCTCGACGAGCGGCGAGGACTCACCGTACGTTTCGTAGGTCCTTCCCCACCGCGGTTCCCGAGCGACATCCGCGGTCGGGGCGTAGTTCTGGTTCGCCCCGGTCGCTGCCATCTCGATTGCCGTGATTCGCGCCGCGCGCTCGACGAGGTCGGGGTTCCACGTCGCCGCCATGGCGAGGTTGTGCGGGAACACGGTGGCCCCCTCGATGTGGGCGTGGCCGTGAATCGCGTCCACCGGGATGAGAAGCGGGATGCC
Source organism: Haloferax gibbonsii (assembly GCF_001190965.1). Taxonomy (NCBI): domain Archaea; kingdom Methanobacteriati; phylum Methanobacteriota; class Halobacteria; order Halobacteriales; family Haloferacaceae; genus Haloferax; species Haloferax gibbonsii. The sequence continues at coordinate 2,013,650 of NZ_CP011947.1, read as the reverse complement.
AAGCCGCGTCTCGTTCACTGCGACGCGCTGGAGTTGATTCGCGACCCGGCCCGCGACGACGGCGGTGTTGTACGGCGAAAATCCGGTGCCGAACGGCGTGGCCGACCCGACAAAGTGGTCTCTGATCGCGTCTTTCGCGTCTTCTACCGTCGTCGTTCGAGGGTCCTCGCGTTGGAGCACCGAAAACGAGCCGACGTGCAGCCCCACCATCTGCCCGGCTTTCTCCCGAAGCGTCATGCGCCCGAGCAGGTCAGCGACCCGTGTCTCAGTCGACCGGTCTGAGTCCATGTATGGTGGCTGGCTGGTCATACTGAACGATGCTGTGAAACCCATATCAAAGTACCTCCCGGTGTGGGCCAAACTGTTTTATCGACGGGCCATCGAGAGTAATACGGGTAATACAACATGCCAGTCGAAGCGACATTCGGGACGGACGCGGCCGCAGGAACCCCTCACGCATGACCGACGACGACCCAGCCGAGTCTCAGGAGCAGAGCCCGCTGGAACATCAAGAAGCGCCGGCCGGCCTCGCAAAGCAATGGACCAACAGGTCCAATCAGCAGACGACGCTCCCGAACGACGACCTCGACGTGAAGTCCGAGTGGGTCGGGATAACCATCTACCTACCCGAGTCGCTTCGGGAGGAGTTGGAGCTGGTGTTCCGAGAGCACAGTCTGGAGTCGAAGCGGTCGAACGACGCCGACCTCAAGAAACTCCGGCACTACTACCCGCTCGTCGTCGCACTCGGACTCGAACTGCTCGAAGACGCCGAACCGCGAGACATCGCGCCGCTTCTCTCCTACGTGATGGACCAGTATGAGTGACCCTCGTGTGGGGCAGTCCGCCCCCGCGCTCGCGACCGTGGCTGGCGATTTCCAGGCCGAACAGTAAGTTCAATATGAGGCCGGCAGACTCGACTGCTATATGGTCGCGTTCGGCGGGCTCGCAACAGTCGTCATAGCCGTAGTCGCAAGTTTGTTCATGGCGTGGGCAATCGGTGCCGGCTCGTCGGGGTCGACGCCGTTTGCACCCGCGGTCGGGGCGAACGCGATTTCCGTGATGCGCGCGGGTTTTTTCGTCGGCCTGCTCGGTCTCGCCGGCGCGATATTACAGGGGGCGAACGTCACCGGCGCAATCGGAAACGACCTCGTCGTGTTCCCCGACGGGGCGGGACTCTCCGCTGTCGCCGCCATCGTCGCGCTGTTGACCGCGGCGCTCCTCGTTGGCATCGGTATCTTCGCGGGCTACCCCATCGCCACCGCCTTCACCGTCACCGGCGCGGTCGTCGGCGTCGGCCTCGCCATGGGCGGCCAGCCGGCAATCGACAAGTACGTCGAAATCGTCACGCTGTGGGTGGCCGTTCCGTTCGTCGGCGGCGGCATCGCGTTCGCGACGGCGTGGCTGTTGCGACACGACCGAACGCCCGAGCGGTTCTTGATTCCGGGATTAGCCGGGCTCGTCGGTGCCATCCTCGCCAACGTCGAGTTCACGGTGTTCGCCCCGGGAAGCGGACAGGACTCGCTCGTCGGTGCCGCCGCCCGCGCCTTCGAGGCGTCCTCTCTCACGGCGACGGTGCTCGTGACGCTCCTCGTGGCGACGGTCGCCGCGTGGGTGCTCCACCGGGACGTGCAGAACGACTACCTGGCCGCACAGCGACACTTCCTGCTCGTACTCGGCGGACTCGTCGCGTTCTCCGCCGGCGGGAGCCAAGTCGGTCTGGCTATCGGCCCGCTGTTGCCGCTTCTCGGCGACCAACCGACGACCGCGGTTCCGATTACCGGCGTCTTGGTGTTCGGCGGGGTCGGCCTGCTCATCGGGTCGTGGACCGGCGCGCCGAGGATGATCAAGGCGCTTTCGCAGGACTACTCCTCGCTCGGGCCACGTCGCTCGATTGCGGCGCTCATCCCGAGTTTCATCATCGCGCAGACGGCGGTCTTTTTCGGGATTCCCGTCTCGTTCAACGAGATTATCGTCTCGGCGATTATCGGGTCGGGCGTCGCCGGACAGGGAGACGTCAGCACGGGCAAAATCGGAAAAACGGTCCTCGCGTGGGTCGGCTCGCTCGCGCTCGCGTTCGGACTGAGCTACGGGATTTTCACGGGGCTCTCGACGCTGTTGTGAGCCTCGCTCGTTGGGCGGAGGAGGCTCTGGCAAACACCAATTCGGGATGGGGGCGACGCACGCAGGTCCGCCAATAGTAGTGTATTAAGAGAACAACAATGAGAGAATCGGAGCCAGTCACTAGAAAAGAGGCAGATAGATGTCTTGGAGATTATTTTTCTATTTCTGTCTTGTTATAAAACCTATCAAATAAGAATTACACCGCTATTGGCCAAATAATACAGAAGAATAGGCTAGTATCCCGACTTTCTAGGTTGATTTCTAAAATAAAAGGTGAATCCATAATTAGTCACATAATCATCCAAGAATCGCCACAATGTGGGCTTCTCTCAGTCAACCAGTCAGATAATATTGTGAATTAAAACCAAATCTGACGCAAGAGAGAACTGCCAAACGACCGGGGTCACGGCGAGTTGTGCTTGACGAACACCACCCGCTCACCACTCGGCGAGTCGGCCGTCGTCGTGGTGCCAGACGGGGTTGTACCAGTTGACCTCGCCGCGGGAGCGTTCGCGGACGTACGCTTCGTCCACGTCGATACCCAGTCCCGGCCCGGTCGGCCGTTTGACGAAGCCCTCGGAGAAGTCGAACTGGTGGGGGTCGTCGAGATACGCGAGGCCGACGCTCTCGGATGGGTCGTGGAGCCCGAGGTCCTGTTCTTGCATGACGGCGCTGTGGGACGCGAAGACGGCCTGGAGGTTCGCAGCGAAGGCGACCGGGCTCAACGGACAGTGGGGGACGACCGACACGTCGAACGCCTCGGCCATCGTCATCACCTTCCGGAGTTCGGTAATCCCGCCGACGTGGGTGACGTCCGGCTGGAGGACCGACACCGCCCCCTCGGTCAACAGCGGCTTGAAATCGTAGCGAGAGTAGAATCGCTCGCCGGTCGCGAGCGGGGTGGTCGTCCCCTCGGCGAGCGAAGCGAGCGCCTCGGAGTGTTCGGGACCGACGGGCTGGTCGATGAACATGAGACCGTAGGGTTCGAGCGCCTCGACCAGTCGCGACGCCATCGACTTCGAGACGCGTCCGTGAAAGTCGACGCCGAGGTGAAGGTCGTCGCCGAGCGCCTCGCGGACGGCGGCAACGCGCTTGCGGGCGGTCTCGACGGCGGCCGGCGGCTCCAGCGGGCCGAACTCGGTAGTCGCGTTCATCTTGAGCGCCCGGTAGCCCTGGTCGCGCCGTTGAATCGCCTCTTTGGCGACTTCCTCCGGCGTCTCGCCGCCGACCCACTGGTGGACGGGAATCCGGTCGCGGACGTGGCCACCGAGGAGGTCGTACACCGGGGCGTCGTAGTGTTTCCCTTTGATGTCCCACAGCGCGTGGTCGATACCGGACAGCGCGCTCATGAGAACTGGGCCACCCCGGTAGTACCCGCTTTGGTAGAGTTTTCGCCAGTGGTACTCGGTGCGAAGCGGGTCCTCACCCAGCAGGTACACCTCCACGAGTTCTTCCACCGCAGCCCGGACCGTCCGGAGGCGACCCTGCACGATGGGCTCGCCCCAGCCGACGAGGCCGTCGCTCGTCTCCAGTTTGAGCAGCAACCACCGCGGGGGCACGGCGAACAGTTCGTAGTCCGTGATGTGCATGGTCGCACAACCGGGAGCGGATACTTCAATGGGAGGGGGGAGCGTCCGGGCGGCGGCGGCGGGGCCGTGAGCGTGAGTCGGTCGTTGTCGGCACGAACGAGGCTCAGTCAGCGCCCGCGCTCGCGTTCTCGAGAGGTTGTGAGAGGGCGTGTTCCGCGTCGTCGGTGAGCGTCCGCTGATGAATGGTTTCGCCGGACTGGGTGTCGAAGAGGTGTGTATCCTCGCTTTCGACGTGGGCGTACAGCCGCTCGCCTTCGGAGACGGGTTGCTGGCCGTCGACTTCGACGACGAACGTCTCGTCGTGAGACGCCGCGACCGCTCGAACGTACACGTACGAGACGCTTCCCATCGGCTCGACAACGTCGACGACGACTTCGAAGCCGTTGTCTGTGGAGTCTTCGGAGAGCGTGAAATCCTCCGGGCGCGCGCCGAGTGTCACTGCGGTCCGGTCGCCGACGTTCGCCCGCATGCGTTCCGAGAGATCGTATTCGAACCCGTCGGCGACGAGCGTGCCGTCGGCGACCTCGCCTTCGAAGAAGTTCATCGACGGCGACCCGATGAAGCCGGCGACGAACCGATTCGCGGGGCGGTAGAAACACGCCAGCGGCGTGCCGACCTGCTGGAGTTCGCCGTAGTTGAGGACGACGAGGCGGTCGCCCATCGTCATCGCCTCGGTCTGGTCGTGGGTGACGTACAGCGTCGTCACGCCGAGGTCGCTCTGGAGGCGGTTGATTTCGGTCCGCATCGTCGTCCGGAGCTTCGCGTCCAAGTTGGACAGCGGCTCGTCCATCAAGAACACGTTCGGGTCGCGGACGATGGCGCGGCCGAGCGCGACGCGCTGTTGTTGGCCGCCCGAAAGCTCGCCGGGCGTGTTGTCCAGAAGCGACTCGATACCCATCATCTCGGCCGTTTCGGTCACCGTCGCTTCGATTTCGTCGGCCGAGAGCTCGGTCGACATCTTCAGCCCGAACGACATGTTCTCCTCGACGGTCATGTTCGGGTACAGCGCGTAGTTCTGGAACACCATCGCGATGTCTCGCGCGCGAGGGCCGAGCTGGTTGACGATTTGGTCGCCGATGTACACGTCGCCGTCGGTCTGCGTTTCGAGTCCGGCGACCATCCGCATCAGGGTGGACTTGCCGCTTCCCGACGGGCCGACGAAGACGACGAACTCGCCGTCTTCGATGTCGAGCGATACGTCGTCGACGGCGACAACCGCGTCGCCCCCGTCGCCGAACTCCTTCGTTACGTCGTCTAGCGTGATACTGGCCATGAGTGTGTCTCCGTGTTCGTGGTGCGGCTGTCTGCCCCCGCCGCGTGGGTATGGTTGTCGGTGGTGGTGTGGGTATGGTTCGCGAGCGATGCGCGCCGTCGTGCCGACGGTCGTCGGCCGGGTGAGTGACTGGTCATTCTTTGATCACCACGCCGAAGCTCAGCCCGGCGGCGAGGTACTTGTTCACCGCGACGAGGAAGACGACGACCGGGAGAATCATCGCCATCGAGGCCGCGGCGAGCATCCCCCACTCGATGGACCGAGAGCCGATAAACGAGTAGACGAACAGCGTCACCGGGACCGCCTTGAAGTTCGTCAAGACGAGTCCGAACAGGAGCTCGATCCACGCGAAAATGAAGCTGATAATCGCGACCGAGAAGATGCCCGGTTTCGCCGCCGGCAGGACGACCTTGCGGAAGCCCTGGAACCGGGTCGCGCCGTCGACGCGAGCGGCCTCTTCGAGCGTCTCGGGGATGCCGTCGAAGAACGCCTTCATCACCCAGACGACGAGCGAGAGGTTGATGCTGACGTACATGAACACCATCCCGATGCGGCTGTCGAAGAGGTTGAGTTCCCGGAAGATGACGAAAAACGGGATGACGACGGCGATGGGCGGGAGCATCCGCGAGGAGAGAATCCACACGAGCACGTCCCGCTCCATCGGGATGTCGTACCGCGAGAGGACGTACGCCGCGGGCACGCCGATGAGCAACACGAGCACGACCGACGCCGACACCATGACGACGCTGTTGGCGAACGCCGCGAGGAACGCGCCGTCCTGTGCGAGCCGGATGTAGTTGTACACCGTCGGCAGGAAGAGCCAGTCCGGCGGCAACGAATTCGCGCTCCCCGGCGGCTTCAGCGACATCGACGCCAGCCAGTACAGCGGGAACAGCACGACGAACGACCACGCCAACAGAAGCCCGTGGCGGGCGACGCTGACGAGCGTCTCGCGGGTGTCGTTGTCGAGGCGCTGCGACCCGGTGTCGACGGGCGACTGGGACTGGGACTGAGACTGGTTCTCGGACGCCATCAGTCCCACACCCCCTCGAAACCGACCTTGGCGATGACGATGTTCGCGATGGCGACCACGAAGACGAGGTAGACGACCGCGATTGCGGCCGCCACGCCCGGCGAGTTGTTGATGAACATCTGTTCGTAGATGTTGATGCTCACGAGCTGGGTGGCCGTCCCCGGGCCGCCCTGGGTCAGCCCGTAGACGACGCCGAACGTCCGAAAGAGGTCAATCATCCGGATGAGCGTGGCGACGAACACCACCGGCTTCATGTACGGGATGATGACGTGGAGGTACCGACGCCACAGCGGCGCGCCGTCGACCTTCGACGCCTCGATGAGCGTGTCGGGCACCGACGAGAGGCCGGCGTAGAAGATGATGAACATGAACGGCGTCCAGTTCCAGGTGTCGAGGAGGACCACCGTCAACAGCGGAATCTCCGAGAGGAACGCCGGGGCCGCGAAGGGCGTCGTCGCCTCGATGAGGTACGGGATGACCCCGATTTCGCTGTTCAGCATGATGCGACCGATGGTCGCGAGCGAGACGGGCGCGACGGCCATCGGGATGATAAACAGCACCCGGTAGAACGATTGCAGTCGTTCGGATTCCACGCCGGCGACGAGCGCGGCCAGGCCGAACCCGAGGACGCTCTCGAGGGCGAGCGCGCTGACGACGACGGTCACCGTGATGATAAACGAGTGCAGCGCGCCGCCGCGGCCGAACGCCGTCGCGTAGTTACTCAGACCGACGAACTCGGCCGCGAAGACGTCGAACGTGGGTTCCTCGATGACGCTGAGATAGAGGTCGTACGCGCCGGGGAAGAAGGTGATAAGCAGCATCACCAGCACCATCGGCGCGACGAACCAGTACGGGAGGTAGTCGTTCCACAGCGCCCGGAGCTTGGCGACTCCCGTCTCCCTCGTCGTCGACGTTTCGGTCTGTGTGTGCGTACTCATGGCGTCACTCGCTGTAGATTTCCTCTGCGACCTCGGCGGCGGTCGTCATCGCCGCCTCGGGGGACTTCTGGCCCGCGAGGGCGCGCTGGAGTTCCTCGGAGTAGCGCTGTCCCCACTCGGGGTACTTCCGGTCGAAGGGGTCCGGCGACGCCGCCTGCAGCGATTCGAGGGTCACCTGCGCGAACTCCTCGCCGACCTGCGAGCGGAACTCGTCGTTCTCCCAGACCGACTGCCGGACCGAGAACGCGGCGTCGCTGTGGAGATGCATCCACGTGTTCGTCGGCTCCGAGGTGGCCCAGAGCATGAACAGGAACGCCTGTTTCGAGTTCGCCGCGTTCTTCGACGTCGAAATCTGCCAGTTGTACGCGTTGGGTGCGAACTCGCCGTCGGCCGGCTTCGGGGCCTTCGCGATGCCGACGGTGTCGGCGATCGACGACTCCGAGCCGGTCAGGCCGGGCCAAAACAGGTTCGCGTCGGCGACGATGTGACCCGCGCGACCCTCCTGCATCGTCGACAGCACGTCGGACCACGACTGCGTGGACGCGCCGTCGGGGCCGTAGTCCCGCAGGAGGTTCGTGTACCACGTCGCCGCGTCGATGACGCCCGACGAGTCGAGCCCGGAGTCGGTCGGGAACTCCGTCCAGAGCGAAGAGCCCATCTCGCGGAGGAGCATGTTCAGGATGAAGATGTTCATGCCGTAGCCCTTCTGTCCGCGGCCGACGGTACCGACGACGTCAGACTCGTTTTCGTGAATCGTCTGGGCGTTCTGTCGGAACCCTTCGAGCGTCTCTGCGACCTCAAGGTCGTGTTTCTCGTAGAGGTCGGTCCGGTAGAACTGGGTCTGGACTTCGACGGTGATGGGCAGGCCGGTCCAGTCGTCGCTGAAGCCGCCGCCGTGGGCTTGCCATCGCGACGCCTCGAAGAGGTCGTCGGGCTGGTACCAGGCTTCGTCGTACAGGCTCTCGTCTTCGAAGTAGGGGTCGAGCGGCTGGAGCCAGCCTTCGTTTCGGTACTGGTTGACCACCTGGTCCATGAAGAAGACGTCAAACTGGCCAGCGCCGGTGCTCACGTCGGTCTGGCGCTTCGTCCGGAACTGGTTTTCGGGGAGGATGTTCCAGACGACGTCGATGCCGGTGAGTTCCTCGAAGACGGGGATTGCCGGCTTGATGGCCGAGACCCACGGGTGCTGGACGGCACCGATGTTGATTTGGGAGCCCTCGAACTGCGCCCAGTCGATGTCGGCGTCGTACTCGCTGAGCGGGATGACGGGTTCGGACGACGACCCAGTCGAGGTGTCGCCGTCGGTGCTCCCTCCGCCGTCAGTCGAGCCGCCGCTGTTCTGTGCCTGTTCGCCGCCGCGGGTACAGCCGGCGAGTCCGCCGAGGAGACCCGCGGCCGCCGCCGTCTTGATGAAGCTTCGTCGGTTGTGGTCGTTCGTCATTGGTGGTGATGTGATGTGGTGTGGTGTGTCGGTCAGTGGGCAGTCACGTCGTGCGCGTCACCGGGCGGGGTAGATGATCTTCTTCAGCCCGCGGTTGTCCTCCATCTGGTCGAACGCGGTTTCGAGGCCGGCGAGACCGAACTCGTCAGTGACGAGTGTGTCAACGTCGATGCGGCCGTTCTGGAGCAACCGAACTGCCCGTGCGAACGTGTCCGGCGTGAGCGAGTAGCTCGCAACGAGCTCGCGTTCCTCGAAAAACAGCTCGTACGGCGAGAGTTCGATCGTCGCGTCGGTCGGGGGGACGCCGAAGATGAGCGTCCGGCCACCCGGCCCGGTGAGCGACTGCGCCTGCGCGATGGTCTGGGGGAGGCCGACGGCCTCGACGGCGATGTCGACGTCGCCGACGAGGTTCGGAATCACCGTCGTCGGGTCCGTGACGGTCGGGTCGATGGTGTGGTCGGCACCGACCGCCTCGGCCACCGCTCGGCGTTCGTCGACCGGCTCGGAGACGACGATAGTCCCCGCGCCGCTCGCCCGGAGCGCCTGGACGAGAAGCAGGCCGATGAAGCCCGCGCCAACCACGACGACCGTCTCGCCGCTCGTCAGGTCGGCCTGGTCGACGCCGTTGATGACGCAGCCGAGGGGTTCGGCGAACGCGGCCGTCCGGTACTCGAGGTCGCCGATGGGTTCGACGTTCCCGACGGGGACGGCCGCGTACTCCGCGAACGCGCCGTCGATGACGTGTTTCGCGGCACCGCCGAGTGAGGTGAGGTCGTGACAGAGGTTCTCCCGGCCGGCCTTGCAGGCGCGACACTCGTGGCACGGCACCGACGGGTTGATAGCGACCCGGTCGCCCACCTCGTAGGCGTCGACGTCCGAACCGACAGCGACGACTTCGCCCGCGCTCTCGTGGCCGGGCACCGTCGGGAACTCGACGTCGAGGTTGCCGTGATACATGTGCAAGTCGGTCGTACAGACCCCACAGGCGTGTATCTCGACCAGCACCTCGTCCGCGGCGGGGTGCGGTCGCGCTGTGTCGGTTATCGCTACCGATTGTGTGTCAGTCAATTGAGCAGTCTTCATTGGTTCGACCGTGCCAAGCCGTTCCAAAACTGATTGATAAAACCCCGGGTAGAGAAATCTAAATTATAGTTTGAGGAGTTATACAGCCCGAAAACGAGCGATTCAGATTGTTCTGCAGAGCAAAACGAGGTATCTATTGCCACCCATCTGTTGTATATATTATAATAATTAACAATCGTGGGCATCATCGGTGCGTCGCCGACGCCGCTCGGTGTTCTGCTCTGAAAAACAATTTCTATATAGGCGTGATAGCTCATAGCACTACACAGATGACGGGGACAACGACGGTCGACGCGACGATGAACTCGTTTCGAATCCTCGAGCGGCTGGTCGCGTCCGACGAGGCGCTCGGGGTCACCGAACTCGCGGCCGACGTCGGACTCTCGAAGGGCGTCGTACACACGCACCTCAACACGCTCTCGGAACTCGGCTACGTGACGAAGCGAGACCGCAAGTATCTCGCGTCGATGGGGCTGTTAGCCCTCGGAGAGGAGGTCCGGTCGCACCTCGGCGTGTTCGCCGCCGCGAGACAGCACGTCGATAACTTGGCGCGAGTCACCGGCGAGGTCTCGACGCTGTTCGTCGAGGAAGACGGCGTCGGCATCTGCGCGTACATGGCTCACGGGCCGAACGACTGGGAACCGGCGTACGCGTGTGGAACCCGCATCCCGCTTCACGTCACGGCCCCCGGCAAGGCCATGCTCGCGTCGCTCGGCCGTGAGCGCGTCGGCGACATCGTCGACGAACGCGGCCTCGTCGCACAGACGGGAGAGACGATTACCGACCGCGGCGTGCTTCGGGGCGAACTCCGGACGATCCGCGAGAACGGCATCTCGTTTTGCAGAGAAGAACAGTCAGCGGGCGTTATCGGGGTTGGGACGTCCATCGCCCTGACTGAGCGCGCGCCAGCGGCGGCCATCGGGGTCTGTGGACCGGCGAGCAGACTCACCGGCCGGTATCTCGAAGAGGACATCACCGGGCAGGTCATCAGCACCGCGAAATCGATTCAGGTCGAACTGACGCGGTGACTCGCGACGCTGTCGAGGGCGGCTTCGAAGCACTCGAGCGCGAGGTCGAGTTCGCGGTCGGTCACGTCGAGCGGCGGCAGGAGGCGAAGCGACCGCTTGCCGCAGCCGAGCGTGAGAAGGCCCTCAGACAGGGCGGCCTTGAGGACTGCGTCGCGACGGTCCTTGGTGTCGAATTCGACGGCAGTCATCAGCCCGAGCCCACGCACGTCGGTGAGACAGGGGGTCCGTTCGGCGAGCCGCGAGAGGTCCGCACGGAACCGCGTCCCCTTTTCAGTGGCGTTCGCCATGAGGTCCTGTTCCTGAATGACGTCGAGCGTCAGCGTGCCCTGAATCGACGCGAGGATGTCGCCCGCGCCCCACGTCGATGACAGGCGCGCTTCGGTGTCCGGGAACAGCGCTTCGTTCGCCACCGTCGCGCCGACCCGGAGCGCCTTCGCGCTGGTGATGACGTCCGGTTCGAGGTCGTAGTGGTCCGAGGCCCACATCTCGCCGGTCCGGCCCACGCCGGACTGAATCTCGTCGGCGATGACGGGGATATCGTGTTCGTCGCAGATGGCCTGCACCTCGCGCATGAATTCCTCGCTCGGGACGTGGTAGCCGCCTTCGCCCTGAACGGGTTCGAGGATGAGAAACGCGACCTGATCGGCGGGGAGGTGACCGTGGGTGTCGTCGAGTTTGTCGCGCAGCGTCTCGAGGCCCGCCATCGAATACGGCACGTCGTGGATGCCGCTCACCTCGGGGAACTTGCGGCGGTGGACGGACTTCGAGCGGTTGAGCGAGAGCGCACCGAGGGTGCGACCGTGGAACGCCCCGTCGAAAGTGATGCCGTACTTCGGGACCTCGCAGGCGTCGTAACAGATTTTGATGGCGTTTTCGACCGCCTCGGCTCCGGAGTTCGACAGGAACACCGTGTCGAGGCCGTAGTGGTCGGTGAGGTCGGTCAGGCGGTCCATGAGGTGGGCCGGTCCGGGCAGCGACGACGACTCGGGCGTCCCGCCGGTACTCACGTAGAAGTCCTGGCCCGCGATTTTCATCGGGTCGACGAGGTCGAGGTCGTCGAGGCGGGACTGCAGTTCGGGGTTGTTGTAGCCGAGCGGGGCGGCCGCGACGTGGCTCGTGAAGTCCAGCAAGACGTTGCCGTCGGGGTCGGTACAGAACGGTCCGACGGCGTCCTTGGTGATGTCCCACACGAACTCGTAGACGTAGGTGCTCGTCGCGGCGGTCGACTGATGATACTCGACCCACTCTGAGGCCTTCGGTCCCGGGAGCGACGTGACGGTCGGCTCGACTGAGTCTCGATCCATACGAACACTCTGGTGGACAATGTAACATAAAACTACCTAGAAAAATTAGTACCGCCCCCAAATACGACTCTGGATAACCAATCGTCTGATTCTCTTCAGGATTTGTTTGATAATACCGAACAATTTCCGATGGGCACGAACACGTCGCAGGTCGCGAATCGACGGCGTTCCACGCCGAGAACGTCTCTCGTGAGGAGAGTCACCACGCGACGGGGTCGCGCTGGGTTTCGAATCGTCAAACCGGTCGCGTCACCGGGATGGGTCGAACGTGGTCGTTTCGAGGTTCACCTCGATGATGTTCGCCGCCTGCATCACGAGTTCGGGGATTTCCGAGCGAAAGCGGTCCCCCGAGAGTCGACTCGTCGGCGCAGTGACGCTGACCGCGCCGCAGACGTCGCCGTCGACGCCGCGAATCGGCGCGCCGATAGAGCGCATGCCGCGAAGCTCCTCTTCGTCGTTGACCGCGTAACCCCGCTCGCGAATCCGCTCGAGTTCGTCGAACAGCCGTTCGGAGTCGGAGATGGTGTTGTCGGTCTGCTCGACGAGTCCCTGGTCGTCGATGATGTCGCGGACGCGGTCGTCGTCGAAGTGACCGAGCATCGCTTTCCCGGTCGCCGTACAATGGAGGTACTGTGGGGCCTCGCGCATCCGCAGATGATAGTCCGTCGCGACCGCGTTGTCGCCGCGACTCTCGTAGATGGTCACCTCCTTGCCGCGGGAGACGACCGTCAGGTGGACGTACTCGTTGGTCGTGTCGGCGAGCTTGTCCACCTCGAGTTGGCCCGCGCGGTACAGCGGCGTCTCGTTGCGCACGGTTTCGCCCATCGTGACCAGTCGCAGGCCGAGGCGATAGCGGCCGTCGACCTTCGCCACGAACCCTTCTTCTTCGAGCGTCGCGAGGTAGGTGTGGACGGTCCCCTTCGAGACGTCGAGTTCGTCGCAGACGTCGCTGAACGTCGGGTCGGGCCGTCGCTGTATCGCAGCCAGAATCTCGCTCGCCGTCTGTACGGATTTGATTCGACGCGGGCCGTCCGCGGGGCGACTGTCGTCCATACGAACCCGAACTCGGTGGGGTGCCATTAGTTCTGTTATATCAAACTGCGATTCGTCTGACAACGCCGTTTGTCTGCTATAGATGCAATCATGTTTGTCTTTCTCAAACATTACACGCCAAAATCTCCAAATAAAAATTTATATGGGTCATTCATGATTGTTCGAGTGGTATGGATTGTCAACCATCTGGCCGCCGCCGGGACGCGCCCGCGGTGGGCCGGGTGCGAGCGCGCACGTATCGGCTTCCAACGACGGTCGGTGAACGCGGAACGACGGCACGCGCCGACCGCGCCGGCCCGGTCTCGGGCGGACACGTCGGCGGAACCCCGACGAGACGGTCGGGCGACAGACGGCGACCGACGGAGGTGCCACGATGGGCTTAGCGTTCGAGCCCCGCCTGTACGAGGAACTCGACGCCGACGAGCGACCCTCGCTGTTCGAAGCGTTGGTCCCCGTCTTCGGGATGCTCGTCTTCCTCGGCGTCGGCATCGTCGTCTACGGCCTCGACCCGCAGTTCCCGCTGTTTTGGGGCATCACCTTCACCGGACTGTTCAGTCGGTACTGGCTGGGCATCTCTTGGGCGGACCTCTACGACGGCATCACCGACAGCCTCCACATGGGGATTCAGGTCATCCTCATCATGTTCGTCGTCTACGCGCTCATCGCGACGTGGGTCGCCGCGGGGACGATTCCGAGCCTGATGTACTACGGCCTCGACCTGCTGACGCCGACGATATTCCTGCCCATCACGGCCGTGCTCGCGTCGATCGTCACGTTCGCAATCGGGTCGTCGTGGACGGCCGCCGGCACGCTCGGCGTCTCGTTTATCGGCATCGGTGCCGGATTGGGGATTCCAGCCCCGATGACCGCGGGGGCCATCCTCTCAGGAGCGTACATGGGTGACAAACAGTCGCCGCTTTCGGACACGACGAACCTCGCGGCCGCCGTCACGAACACCGACCTGTTCGACCACGTCAACGCCATGCGCGACAGTTCGCTCGTCGCGTTCGGCATCGCCGTCGTGTTGTACGCCGTCCTCGGCGTCCAGGCCTCCGGGAACATCCCGGTGGGACGAATCGCCGAGATTCAGGGCGCGCTCACCGGGTCGTACGCGATATCGGTACTCACCTTCGCCCCGCTCATCATCACGTTCGGTCTCGCGCTCTACGGCGTTCCTGCGTTGCCGGCGCTCGGCGCGGGCGTGTTCGCGGGTGCAATTACCTCGGTCGTGATGCAGGGAACCGCGTTCGGAGCCGTGTGGTCCATCGCGCAGTCTGGAACCTCGCCGTCGACCGGGATGGAACTCGTCGACGGCCTGCTGGCAAGCGAGGGGATGATCGGCGGTGCGTGGGTGGTCACCATCGCCATCGCGGCGCTGTCGCTCGGCGGGATGCTCGAACGCGCCGGCATCCTCGCCGTGCTCGCACACCACCTCGGCCGACTGAGCCGCGGTGTCGCGAGCCTGACCGGCGTGACCGCCGTCTCCGCGGTGTCGATGAACGTCCTCGCCGCCGAGCAGTACATCAGCATCGTCGTCCCGGGCATCACGCTCCGGAACCTCTACGAAGAACAGGGACTCCAAAGCGAGAACCTCTCGCGGGCCATCGAATCGGCGGGGACGACCACGAGCGCGCTCATTCCGTGGAACAGTGGGGCGCTGTTCATGGCCGGCACGCTCGGCGTCGGAACCCTCGAGTACGCGCCGTACTACTTCTTCGGCCTCCTGTCGCCGCTCGTCTTGCTCCTCATGGGCGTGACCGGCTGGCAGATCACCTACCAGCCTGGCGCGGCCCCCGGCGACGCCGGCGACCGTCGCGGCTCGCCCTCGTCGACCGACGACTGACGAGGAAACGCCCCTACAGATTTTCGCCGGCGATGATCTCTTCGACCCGCTCGTGGTCGAACAGCTGTTCGTCGGCACCGAAGTCCGGATAGTCGTCGCCGTCCTCGTAGGTCGGCCAGTCGCCGAACTGGTCGGGGTAGAGCTGTTTGGCCGTCATCTCGGTCTGGAACAGGTTCATCAGCGGCCCCTGCCACCGGGTCCCTTGCGGGTAGACGCGGTCGTTCTGGACGGCGGCCAGTTCGCGGCCGACCGGGTCGTCTTCGAGGTTCTGCTTCAGCCCGTCGAAATCGACGGTTTCGGTGACCGTCCACAGCGTGAGAATCACGTCGGGGTCGGCCTCCAACAACGCCTCCATGTCGACTTCCTGGAACGGGCCCGTGAACTCCTCGTCGCCGAAGGCGTCGACCGCGCCGAGCGGCCGCGTGTGAGCGTTCCAGTAACCGGGCGCGTTCAGGCGAAGGAGGTAGATGCTCGAGAGGTCCGTTGAGAGAGAGAGGTACGCGGCGGTCGGGCGTTCGGACTCGGCCGGAAGCCCGTCTTCGACGGTCGTGAGCTGGTCGTCGCGGACGGACTGCAGCGCCGCGTAGCGCTCGCGCTCGCCGTACAGCGACGCGACGCGGTCGAACAGCTCCCAGAGGTCGTAGTACTCGTAGCCGTCGGCCCACTCCTCCGGGGGTGCGGCGTTGAAGTTGCTGTAGTAGTTGCCGAACCACGGGCCGATGTTGTCCGCGACCTCGTCGATGTCGGACTGGTTCCAGTTGTCCTGCGTGGACACCCACGCCGGGTCGACGAGGTGGAGGTCGCTGTCGAGTTCGTACAGCCGCTCTTTCGTGAAGCCGTACTCGCCCGCGGCGTCGGCCCACTCGATGTCGAAGTCGTCGAAGCCGGCGGTGAAGTACTCCAGGCCCGCGACGGTGCCGTCCCACCAGAGGTTGTTGACGGTGTCGCCCTGTCCGAGCGCGCTCGCCATGTCCGGGAACCACGGGAAGTGGGTGAACACGTTCGTCGGCGGCTCGTCCAGCGTAACCGTCCCGACCGGCGACAGCTCGGCCGTGTAGCTCGATTCGGCCGCCTCGGTCGTCGTCTCGGCGGCGTCCGTCTCGGTTCCGGTCTCCGTGGCCGTCTCGGTCGCCGTCGTCGACGTCGTATCGCCCGACTGCCCGGCGCAGCCTGCGAGGAGGCCCCCACTGAGAAGTGCGCCACCGTACTTCACGTAGTCTCTCCGCGTCGGACCCGCGTTCTCGTCGGTCTCTTTCATACGGATTAGGCCCACCTAAACCGATATAGGTGCTTCGAAGTTTAGGCAGGACTAAAAATGAATGACACGAGCTGAACAGTCGGCCTACGACTCCGCTCCGGTGATGATGTCGGCGACGCGCTGGTGGTCGAACAGCTGTGCGTCTTCGTCGTGAAGGGTCTCGATGCCGTCCCACGCGCCGAACTGCTCGGGGTAGAACTGCTTGGCGACGATTTCGGTCTGGATGAGGTTGAGTATCGGCCCCTGATACGACGTGCCGCCGCGGTAGAGCCGGTCGTTTTGCACCGCGGTGAGCTGCTGGCCGAGTGGGTGGTCGCGAAGCTGGTCCATCCGCGTCTCGAACTCGCTGTGCGAGAGACTGGCGAAGCCGTACGGGAAGACCAGAATGTCCGGGTCGGCTTCGAGCAACTGCTCGTAGTCCCAACTGGCGTAACTCCCGTCGATGTGGGGACCGAACCCGTCGACGATGCCGAGGTCTTGATACTGCTTTTTCCCGTTTCCGGCGCCGATGGGATACGCGTCGAGTGACCCGCCCGAGAAGTCGGAGAACGACGAGATGAGGCCGATTTCGGGGCGCTCGCTCTCCGGGGGGAGGTTCGCCTGGATGTCGGCGATGAGCGTGTCGTGGACCGACCGTATCCCCTCGTAGCGCTCGCGTTCGTGGAACACCTCGGCGACCTTCTCGAACGCCTCGTACAGCGAGTAGTACTCGTAGTCGTGCCAGTCCTGGCCGTGCCGCCGGATGTAGTTGCCGACCACCGGGCCGACGTTCGACGCGATTTCGTCGAAGTCCGCGGCCGAAAACCCGTCGTGTTTCAGGCTGACGAAGTGGGGGTCGAGCAGGTGCACGTCGGCGTCGAGTTCGTAGAACACCTCCTTGTCGAACGTCCCCGACGAGAGCTGGCGGACGCCATCGAACGAGACGTCGACGCCGGGAAGCGTGTCGTAGAACTGCAGCGGCCACCCCTCGCGGTAGACGAGCGCCTGCAGCGAATCGAGTTTGCCGAGGGCGATTCCCATGTCGCCGTAGTTGCTGTAGTACGCCATCCACGTCTCCGGAACGGCGTCGAACTCGACATCGCCGGCCGGGGCCATCGTCACCGTGTACGACGTGTCTTCCGGCGTGGCCGTCTCGGTCGCCGTCGGTGTCGCGGTCTCCGTTGCGGTCTCTGTCTGCGTCGCGGCCGGGTCGCGCTGCGAGCAGCCGGCAAGTAACCCGCCGCCAATGATTGCGCCACCGTACTTCACGTAGTCTCGCCGCGTTGGACCGTCGCGTCCGTTGTCATCACTTGGCATTCATTTTTAGGCTAGCCTAAACCAATATAATCACTTCGGTTCCGCGGTGTTGACCGCCTCTGCTGTCGCGTCCCACCCGGCGCGGCCGCTCGACGCGTGTTCGACATCGACTCTCAGTTGGGGGGTGTTGCCCCGACGATGCCCGACGTCGAAGCCGAGTTAGGGCTCGGACACGGCGACGACCTGCTTGCCGATGTTGTCGCCGGAGAACAGCCCGAGGAACGCGTCGGGCGCGTTCTCCAGCCCGTCGACGACGGTCTCGCGGTGTTCGAGGTCACCCGAGGCGACCCACGAGCCGAGCTGTTCGCTCGCCTGGCCGAATCGCGTCGCGTAGTCGCCGACGAGCAGTCCCTGCACCTTCGCGCGCGGCGCGATGAGCTGTGGGAGCTTTCGCGGGCCGGTCGGCACGCCCTCGTCGTTGTAGTGGGCGATCTGCCCGCAGACGGCGACGCGGGCGTCGAGGTTCAGCTTCGTGAACACCGCGTCGGTGATGGGGCCGCCGACGTTGTCGAAGTACACGTCGACCCCGTCGGGCGCGGCGTCGTCGAGCGCCGCCCGGTAGTCGTCGACGTCCTTGTAGTTGATCGCGGCGTCGAAGCCGAGGTCGTCGGTGAGCCACGACACCTTCTCGTCGGAGCCGGCGAAGCCGACGACGCGACAGCCGTTGAACTTGGCAATCTGGCCGACGACGGAGCCGACTGCACCGGCCGCGCCGGACACGACGACCGTCTCGCCGGGCGAGGGGTCGCCCACTTCGAGCAGGCCGAAGTACGCCGTCCGGCCGGGCATCCCGAGCACGCCGAGGTACGCGGGGAGGTCCGCGACCGAGGGGTCGACGGGTGCGACCTCGCCGGCGTCGAGGACGGTGTAGTCGGCCCACGTGCCGTTTCCGGTCACGAGGTCGCCGGCGTCGTACGCGTCGCTCTCGCTTTCGACGACCTCGCCGACGACGCCGCCCTGCAGCGGGTCGCCGACCGACCACGGCTCGGCGTACGACTCCGCGTCTCGCATCCGCCCGCGCATGTACGGGTCGACGGAGAGATATCGCACGCGGACGAGGAGTTCCCCGTGTCGCGGGTCCGGTATCTCGCCCTCGCGGAGTTCGAAACTGTCCATGTCCGGTTCGCCCTCGGGGCGCTCGGCAAACATCCACTCGCGGTTCGTCTCTCGCATACCCGAACACCGACCCGCGATGGTAAGGACGGTGTTGTTTCCAGCAGCACCGTCCGGTTCGACGGGGGTACATCGGGCGTCGGTGCTCCCCCGCGCCCCACCGTTCCACATCACCTTCGCCGACCCCAGCCCCTATCTGGCCCGGCCGACTACGCGACGGCGAACCATGCAGGTCGCAGTCATCGGCGCGAACGGCGGTATCGGACGGCGGCTCCTCCCCCGGCTCGCAGACGCCGGCCACGACCCCATCGGCGTCGTCCGGGACGAATCGCAGTTCGAGGCGGTCCGCGACCGCGGCGGCGAGCCGCGACTGGGCGACCTCGAAGGCGACTTCGACGCGGCGCTCGAGGGAGCCGACGCGGTCGTGTTCACCGCTGGCTCCGGCGGGTCGACCGGCGCGGACAAGACGCTGATGGTTGACCTCTGGGGCGCTCGACGGGTGGTCGACGCCTGTGTCGACGCGGGTATCGACCGCTTCGTGATGATTAGCTCCATCGGCGCTGGCGACCCGCTCGCAGGCCCCGAGCCCCTACGCCCGTACCTGGTCGCCAAGCGCTGCGCCGACGACTACCTCGAACAGTCGTCGCTCGATGCGACGATTCTCCGTCCCACGAGGCTCACCGATGCGGACGGCACCGGAACCGTCTCGCTGACCGTCGACGGCCTCGATGGCGACACGGCCGAGATTCCGCGGGCCGATGTTGCAGGGACGGTCGTCGCCTGTCTCGACATCGACCGGACGGTCGGCGAGACGATGCATCTCACGGGTGGGGACACGCCCATCGAGCAGGCGCTCGGTGGCGACGACTGAGTCGGTGACTTTCGCGGTCACCGCGAGACGAAACCGGACCGACATCAGGCGGTTTCATACTCCTCCGCCGAGCAGATATGAAAACCGTGAGTACGACATCGGACGCGGCGGGCACGCGACGCGAGATACTGGGCATCGTCGTCGGCTTCTTCCTGCTTTCGACGGCGGCCGCGGCCTACGAAATCGCCCCCGCCAGCGTGCTGCCGGTGATTCAGGAGTCTCTCGGGCTGAGCGCGAGCGCGGCGGGCTGGCTCGTGAGCATCATGTACGCGACGGCGGTCGTCACGAGCGTCCCCGTCGGCGTCGTCCTCGACCGGTTTTCGGTGCGCCGCGTGGTCGCGCTCGCGACCGTCGCCCTCGTCGTCGCCGGCGGCTGGGGCTGGTACGCGGCCACCGCCGGCGCGTACGGCTGGCTCCTCGTTTCGCGGGTGCTCGGCGGCCTCGCGTACGTCACGTTCTGGAACGCGGGCGCGAACGTCGTCGGCAGCGCGGTCCCCCCGGAACAGCGCGCGACCGCGGTCGGCGTGTTCACCGCGAGCGCGCCCGTCGGCTTCGCCCTCGGGCAGTTCGGGAGCCCGCTCATCGCGAACGTCGCCGGGTGGCCCGCGATTCTCCCGCTGTACGCCGCGGTCGCCGTCGTCGGCGTCGTGGTTTTCATGCTCGCGACCCGCCGCCGCGTCCCCGGCGTCGACGCGCCCGCACCCGACCGGGCGGCGCTCCGCGAACTGTTCGGTAGCCGTGCGGTCTGGACCGTCTGCGCGCTCTGTTTTCTCGCCTACTCGCTGTACCTCTTCGTCAACACGTGGCTCCCGAGTTTCCTCGCCAGCGAGTTCCCGATTTCGCTGGCCGCGAGCGGCCTCCTGACCGCGCTGTTTCCCGCTATCGGCGCGGTCGCGCGGTCGACCAGCGGCGTGGTCACCGACCGCGTGTTCGGCGGTCGTCGTCGCCGGGTCATCGTCTCGTCGTTCGCCGTCGCCACGCCGGCGGTCGTCGCGTTCGCGTTCGTCTCGGAACTCGGCCTCGTCGTCGGCGCGGTCGTCGTCGTCGGCTTCGCCATCCAACTCGTGACGGGGCTCATCTTCTCGTATATCGCCGAACTCGTCGCCCCCGCGGTGCGGACCACGGCCGTCTCGCTCCTGACGAGCGTCGGTCTCCTCGGCGCGTTCGCCGCCCCCATCGCCGCCGGTGCGATTATCGACTACGCGGGATACGCACCGGCGTTCTTCGCCGCCGGAGGCGTCGCTATCGCCGGCGTGTTGCTGGCGCTTCGAGCACCGGAGCCGAGTCGGGCGTAGGCCCACCGCCGTGTCGGCTCTATTGGGATATACCGCCGCTGATGATTTGTCGAGACCGTGCTGAATACAGCGGGCGAGTCGGTCATCAGTCAGGCTATCAAATCGCCAATCCCAGCACGCAATTGGAGTGACCGGTAGTCTCACGAGAGTTAGAGTATGAAATAGGTTCTAACAGATTCTCGCAATCATTCGCCCTCGTCTGGACTGTCATCTATCTTGAGCTGTTCAACTGTTGATTCCGTTTTCGCAACGCGCTCCTCTAGTGCTGCCATTCGAGACTGGTAGTTTTCATAGGCAGATTTGAGTGGAAATCCGACGAATATTGTGCCGACGAGTCCGATAAAGAATCCGACCGGACCAAGCAGGAGGAAGCCAACAGCACCGACGAGAAATGAACCACCAACCATCAGGAGAGCGGTCCAGTCTATTTGACTCATATTTAATGTTGTCCTATTGATAGAAATAAACGTCCCGAAACCACAACGGATCCACCGCGTCGTGTCTCCCCACACCTGCCGCTCCCGTTCCCACGATCATTTATATATTAACTATTCAGTTACTTTATATATCTGTGCGTCCGACGACCACGTATGGCTCGCGCAGTCAACCCCGTTCGAACCGACTACTCGAACATCCAGATGGGACTCATGGGGACGCTCATCGTCGCCGGAATCGCGGTGCTCATGATCCCGTTCACACCGTTCATCCTCCTCGGTCTGCTGTGGAGAGCGTTCCATTAGGCACGTCGCTCTCTCTCTCCAGCCCGCACGTCAGCACGTGTTTTTTCACCCCGTTTGACGCCCGAGTCCGAAACTCGCCGACGGATGTCGGCCGAAAAGAGTCGACGGCTCAGCTCCGAAGCGCGTCGACCGGGCGGTCGTTGGCGGCCTTCCACGCGGGGTAGACACCGCTCAGGACGCTCGCCACGACGGCGAATGCGAACCCGAACAGGAGGTACTGGGAGCTACTCCAGTTGAACACGGCCATCGCGTTACCCGTGAGTAACTGGAACATGGCCAGTCCGACGAGGAGCGACCCGAGCGCTCCGATCAATCCGCCGACGGCACCCATGAGGGCGGCCTCGGTCAGAATCATCCGGAGTACCTCACCACGGCGAATCCCGACGGCCCGGAGGACGCCGATTTCGCCGCGGCGTTCGACCGTGCTCATCAGCATCACGTTGAGGATGGCGACGCTCGCCACGACGAGCGAGATGGCACCGATAGCGAGCAGCGCGTAGTTGAGCGTGTTCAGGAACGTTTCGAGGCTGTCTAAGCTCCCGAACGTGCTCACGCGTAGCTCCTCGTCGTCTTCCCCGTTGAACTGGGCGTCGATCACGTCAGCGAGGGCCGCGGCCGCGTCGCTATTGCCGGCGACGACGGTCACGGTGTCGTACCCGTCCTGCTCAGAGAGCGCTGACATCGGCAACACGAGTTGGCCGCCACCGCCGCCGAAGCCACCCGACACCTCGAGGAATCCGCTGATGCGGTATATCTGACCGTCGTACTCGACGGGGTCGCCGAGTTCGAGGTCAAGTGTCTCGGCGGTGCCGTTGCTGATGAGCGCCCCCGAAGCCAGCCGATTCGGTGCGTCGCCGTTCGTGAGGTTGTACAGCGCGGCGGCGTTCGTCACCCCCGTGACGCTCATCCGCGCCTCCTCGCCGTTTCGCGCGGTTAGCGTCGTCGAGTTCGACTTCTGTGGAACCACCTCCGCGTCACTCACGATGTCACGGAGCGTTTCGACCTGCGCTCGGGTGACGCCGTCGGTGGCGCTGTCCGCTCCCGAGGCGATCGTCACATCACCGCCGATAGAGCCGAGGTCGGAGGTGGCCTGCTGTTGGAGCGCTGCACCCGCCATCCCGAGCGACGCAATGGAGATCACGCCGATAACGATGCCGAGTGCCGCCAGCACCGTTCGCGTTCGGTTGCGGCCGAGGTTGCGCCACGCCATGAGCGCGCTCGGATACCGCCACAGGTAATCGGCGATACTCACGGCTGAGCCACCTCTTGGATGACGCCGTCGACGATGCGGACGGTGGTGTCGGTGTAGTCGAGCATCTGGTCGTCGTGAG
Organism: Haloferax gibbonsii; assembly: GCF_001190965.1. Taxonomy (NCBI): domain Archaea; kingdom Methanobacteriati; phylum Methanobacteriota; class Halobacteria; order Halobacteriales; family Haloferacaceae; genus Haloferax; species Haloferax gibbonsii. The sequence goes on along the minus strand of NZ_CP011947.1, from coordinate 1,991,040 downwards.
TGACCGCGACGATGGCGACGTTCTCGTCTTCCTTCAGCCGCGTCAGTTCTTCGAGAATCGTCTGACCGGTGTCCTGGTCGAGGTTCCCCGTGGGCTCGTCGGCCAAGAGGATGTCCGGTTCGTTGATGAGCGACCGCGCGACTGCGACACGCTGTTGTTGGCCGCCGGATAACTGGTCGGGCGTGTGGTCTAAGCGGTCGCCGAGACCGACGCGACGGAGCAACTCAACCGCGCGGTCGTGCCTGTCTACCGAGGTGTTCCACATCGAGGGGAGTTCGACGTTCTCGACCGCCGTCAGCATGGGAAGCAGGTGGAAGTCCTGGAACACGAACCCGATTCCCGTTCGGCGCTCTTCGGTGAGTTCGTCCTCGCTGAAGTCGGTCACGTCGCGGGCGTCGAGGTGGACGTGGCCCTCGGTGGGCGTGTCGAGCAGTCCGATCATGTTGAGCATAGTACTCTTGCCCGAACCCGAAGGGCCGATGACGGTGACCATCTCGCCGCGGTCGGCGCTGAAGTCCACGCCCTTGAGCGCCTCAACCGTTTCCACACCGCTCTGATAGCGCTTGATGACATCCTCGAGTTCGATGACGCTCATGACTGTTGTCGTCGCCAGTAGACACCAGCAGCACCGACCGCAACGGCGAGTGCGATACTGAGCGCCGCCACGGAGAACCCGCTGCTGCCACCACCGGAACTACTGCTCGCGGCCGCACCACCCCGCGCGGCCGACTCGCTCGACGCGAGGTCGACGTGGACCGTCCGGACGAACTGCTCACCACCCGCAGAGTAGCGGATTTCGACGGGGAGGCTGTCGACCGAGCCGTTTGAATCCGTCTCGGCAGTCAGTTCGAACGTGGCGAACTCGCTGGATTCGACGGTGCCGACGAAGTACTCGCCGTTCGGCGCAGCCGGGCTGACCCCGGCGGCGTCGCCGACGCTCATGAGCACGGAGTCGGCGTCACTGCTCCCGACGTTCGCGGCATCGCCGCTCAGCGTGACGGTCGAACCGCTCCGCGTCGCTTCGATACCGGTCAGTTCGATGTTCGACAACTCGCGGGGGTTGTAGTCGATGGTCGTTTCGGTCGTGTGGGCGTCACCACCGGCGGTGTACGCGGCGACGATGGTTACCGCACCCGTGGGAATGTCGGTCCCGCTGAGTGCGAACGTCTGCGACGTCTTCGGGTCGACGTCCGAGACGAGGGCGCGTTCAACGACCGTTCCGTCGACGACCGCCCGGAACTGAACGTCGGTGAGGCCGACGTTCCCGTACTCTGTGAGCGTCGTCTGAATGACCGACGACCCGTTCGACTCGGCCACCGTCGCGGTGAGACCGGTGTCGATATCAGCGGTCTCGGCGGTCACCGCCTTCTCGACGGTCGCTGTCCGCGTTGCTCCGGTCGCGGTTTTGTACTGGACCGTGCCGCGGAGCGTGTGCTCACCGGCTTCGGGAAATGTCACGTTGTACGTGTAGTCGGCCTTCGAACCGGGCGCGAGCGAGGCGCTCACGCGTTTCGGGTCCTCTACGTCGGCGTCGCCGCCGAGCGTGAGTTTGACGTTCGAAATCGCGTCGGTGTCACCGTTGGCAACGGTCACCCCGACGGAACGCTCGTCGCCCGCGACGGGGTCGAGGTGTTCGAACGAGATTGCGGCCTCGTCTGGTGGCTCGACATCTACGTACACCGGGTAGCTCACACGGGTGTATCCACCGCCTTGTCCCCTAACGGCCGCTTGGACGGTGAGCCGTTTTCTCCCCTCCTCGTCGAGGGTGACACTCATGGGAACGCTCATCTCACGCCCCGCGGTAAGCGACCCGAGATCTTCGGCCCGCGCGTACTCGGCCCCGCTCGGATCGCGGAGGTACACGTCGGTCACGTCGACAGACTCGTCGCCGACGTTGCTCAGGTTGACGGAGACGACGAACGGTTCGCCCGGTGCGGGGTCGCTAACGGACGCGTCGGCATGGATGGCGACTTCGGTCGCACCCGCCGTACTCGCGACGGCGCCGACCGACGACGTGAGCAACAACAACGCGAACACAGCGGAGAAGAACCGCTTCACCGACGCTCCACCCCGATTGCGCTCCGACGACGAGCGAGTCGCCGTCCGATCCGTTGATAGGTCAATACTCGAACGCGGCCATCGGTGTCTGGCTGTCGTTTCACGAGAGAGCAAGCGGCAGATAGGTGATTAAACACCGACACAGATTTTCTGGGTCGGAAAGTTTGACCGGGTCACAGATGTCCGACTGCCGTCTCGGCCCGAGAGTATATAGGGCGACGCACGTTTTCTGGGCCAGAAAATCGACGCACCGATAAACATCACTCACGATGATACCCCGTTGTGTGTGAGGAGTCTACACCGGAGGAAGTCTACCACCTCCTCGACGACAAATACGCACGGACCATCCTCACGTCGACAGACACGACAGCGAAGTCCGCCAAAGAGCTCAGTGAAGCGTGCGACGCGTCGCTCCCGACGATTTACCGGCGCACCGAGCGCCTGATCGACTGCGGACTTCTCGAAGAGCAGACCGAACTCGAAGGCGATGGGCACCACTACAGCGTCTACAAAGCACGGCTCAAGCGCCTCACGGTGGAATTAGAGAACGATGAACTCAAACTCACAATCGAAGAACGGGAGCCCGAAACGATGGCGGACCGCTTCACGCGGATCTGGGAGGAACTGTGATGCAACCGCTTCAGATTGACCTTCTTACGCTGCCGATACGCTACGTGACGCTGTTCGCCGCGTTCTTCGTCACAATCGTGATGGGCCTGTTTATCGTCTTCCAGGCCTACCACGGATACCGTCGGAACGCGAACCGACGAATGCTGTTTCTCGCGGTCGGCCTCGCGTTCGTCACCGTCATTCCACCGCTCATGTCACTCGCCACCGCCTCGTTTGGGCTCCACGTCGACATCTACATGTTTTATCTGCCGCTCGGGACCGCGATAAGCCAAATCGTCGGACTGTCGTTTATCATCTACTCACTTGCGCTTCGGAGCGGGTCCTAGCGTTCGGCCGAGTCCGAGGCGTTTCCGATTCGGCGTCTTTCGCGCGCTTCAGAACCCGTCCAGCACCGGAGGCGACTCGGTCGCCGTCGTTCTCGGTAGCGAACGTCACTCCGGAGTGGGGAGACCGTTCGTGGCAAGGACATACTGTCATAAACCAGAAATAGATTTTCGAAATATGAGTTTTCGCTGTCAATTAGGTCCAGAAATACGCGAGTACGCTGATTAATTCAATATCTGGCCGGTCAGGCCAGATTATCGATACTCGAATAGCAGTCCAAGACAAATACTCCTCAAACACCGATAGATGGCCAGATACGTCTATTCATATGTACTGTCCGAACAGACCTAAAATGACATATCTTTAGATAATCTCTATTCCCCCCAATTATTGTATGTTTCTATCTCCGAACGAGAGACACAGACACCCCGCGAGGCCGCTCCCCCCCGCGGTCGAACTCGTCGTCGACCATCGCCAGCGCCCCGCCGGAGTTGAAAAGCAGGCGGCTCACGATGGCGACCGTCAGAACGAGGCAGAACATCGGCTTGACGGCGATGCTCATCTGTCGTCATCATCCCGGCCGGCGGTCGCGAGCGTCGGTTCGGCGTCGAAGGTGCAAGCGGCTTTGTGGCCGCGGGTCGCGCTCGCCACGCCGTCGAGCGTCGCGGTCGACCGCGAGCCCGAGCGGTCGTTACGAATCGAGGTCGAAGTCGTTCTGGACGAGTTCGACGAGCCGTTCGACGGCCTGCTCGCCGTCGCTGCCGTCGGCGGTGATGACGATCTCTTCGTCCGGGCCGACGCCGAGCGAGAGGACGGCGATACTGCTTTTCGCGTCTACTTCCGTCTCCCCGCCTGCTTTCCGCACGGAGATATCCGTCTCGAACTTCGACGCCGTCTGGACGAACATCGACGCGGGGCGTGCGTGGAGACCGGTCTCGTGCTCTACGACTACTGTCGCTGATTTCGCTGCCATCCGTGCCACCATTTCCCACGCCGGTACTAAGGCCTTTCCGCTTGGCGAGCGTTTTTGCCGGCGGACGTGGACTAGTCGCACGCCATGTTCGCAAGCGCAGCGTATCCAGCGGTAGCTACGAGGGACCGATGAGCGACCGTAGAATCTCGGGCGTCGGCGTGACACCGCTTCTCGGTGTCGGCACGGTCGTCCAGTACGATTCGACGGTCGACCTCGACGAGAGCGAACGGTCGACGGCCGACCCCGAAACTGAGCTTCAGCGGTTCGAGGCGGCACGGGAGACGGCGGCGGACGAGCTCGCTCGCGAACGGTCACGGACGGCCGAGCGCGTCGGCGCGGAAGAAGCCGAAATCTTCGACGCGCACCAGCAGTTCCTCGCCGACCCACAGATCACCGACGGCGTCGAAACCGCGATCAGCGAAGACGGCGTCACCGCCGAGGGCGCCGTCTCGCAGGCGTTCGAGGACCCAATCGCCACGTTCGAGGCCGCAGACGGGATGTTCGCCGAGCGCGCGGACGACCTCCGCGACGTCCGCGACCGACTGCTCCGCATCCTGCTCGACCGCGACCGGGTCGACCTCTCGGCGCTCCCCGAGGGAACGGTGCTCGTCGCGGAGCGACTCACCCCGAGCGATACCGCGCAGTTAGACCCCGACGCCGTCGCCGGGTTCGTCACGGTCGAGGGAGGACGCACGTCTCACGCCGCCATCATGGCCCGGTCGCTGTCGATTCCGGCGGTGGTCGGCGTCGGCACCGACGTGCTCGACCTTGCTGACGGCACGCGCCTCGTCGTCGACGGCACCACGGGCGACGTGACCGTCGACCCAGACGCCGACGCCGTCGCCGCGGCGCGGGAATCGGGCGGTGCAACGGTGGAACACGACCCCGTCACGACGGCCGGCGGCCGACACGTCGAAGTCGCCGCGAACGTCGGGACGCCGCGGGAAGCGGTGGCGGCCGCCGAACGCGGTGCGGACGGCGTCGGGCTCTTTCGAACGGAGTTCCTCTTTCTCGACCGGGAGACGCCGCCGGACGAAGACGAGCAGTACGAGGCGCTCACCGAGGTGTGCGAGGCGTTCGCCGGGTCGCGCGTGGTCGTCCGAACGCTCGACATCGGGGGCGACAAGCCGATTCCGTACGTCGACTCCGACCCCGGCGACAACCCGTTTCTCGGCGTTCGCGGCGTCCGGTTCGCGCCGGGCGAGCGACCCGAACTGTTCGAAGAACACGTCCGCGCGATTCTGCGTGCGGCCGCCGGGCCGGCGCAGCTCGCCGTGATGTTCCCGCTGGTGTCGACGGTGACGGAACTCGACGCGCTCCTCGACGAAGTGAGCGCAATCGCCGCGGAACTGGACGAGGCGGGCGTCGACTACGCGGTTCCCGAACTCGGCGCGATGGTCGAGACGCCGGCATCGGTGTTTCTCGCCCGCGAGTTCGCCGACCGCCTCGACTTCCTCAGTATCGGGACGAACGACCTCACGCAGTACGTGATGGCCGCGGCCCGCGACGACGACCGCGTCGCCACCTTACACGACCCGCTTCACCCGCCGGTGCTCCGCGCCATCGCGCGGACGGTCGAGGCCGCTCACGACGGCGACGCCTGGGTCGGCATGTGCGGCGAAATGGCCGGCGACCCCGCGCACACGGAACTGCTCGTCGGGCTCGGTTTCGACGAGTTGAGCATGAGCGCCGTGACGATTCCCGAGGTGAAAGCGGGCGTCCGGGCCGTCGATGACGAGTCGGCGGCGGCGCTCGCCGAGGCTGCCCTCCGCGCCGAGACCAACGAGGACGTTCGAGCGCTCTTAGACTAACAACTGGAGTGGAGTGGAGTAGAAGACTGGCCGCTCGCTCGCCGTGAAGCGCCGCTCCGCGGCGTCGTCTTCTCCGGTTCAGTCGTCGAAATCGACGCAGCGCTCGACGACGAGGTCGAGCAGGCCGTCGGCGTCGCGGCGCTTCGTCAATTCGGCGAACTCCTCGGCCTGAAAGAGTTTGGCGAGGTTCGAGAGGAACGACGAGTAGCCCTCGGTCTCTGTCACGAGGAGCAACACGACGACCTCGGCGTCGACGCGCTCGTCGGGGTTGTCCATGCTTCGGAAGGCTATCGACTCGCCCGCGGGCGGCAATCCGAGGAGCACTGCCTGTTCGGAGACGTGGTCGGGGTCGGCGTGGGGGATGGCGATGCCGAACCCCATCGTCGGGATGTCGAGCCCCGTCGGATAGTCGGCTTCCCGCGTCAGGAGGGCATCCGCGTAGCTCTCGTCGGCCCAGCCTTGGTCGTAGGCGTACGCGCCGAGTTCCGTGAGGACCGCTTCGTCCGTCTCGCCAGTCAGTTCGAGGCTTTCGGTTCGCATCGATGAGTCGTACGCGGGTCTCCGAGAAAAGTGTTGGTACCGGTTCGCCGACGATGCCGCGACGCGCGACGACTCGTCGCGGTCGAGTCGTGGACACCGACGGGTGGCTCGTGGCTCGCGCGGTCAGTCGTCGGAGCGGCCCTCTGCGGCCGTCACGTCGGCTGACGAGCCGAGTTTGTTGGGCAAGAGGCCGCCGCCCTTCCCGGTGTGACGACGTTCGACGGTCTCCCGCGCTTTCTCTTCTGACGCGCCGGCGACCATGTACATCCGCTGGGGCCACATCCGAAGTGCGACCCAGATACCGAGGACGATGACGAGCCCGACCGCGAGGGCGACCGGCGCCGGGATGAGGGCAAGGACGCCCGTCGCGGGCGACCCCGCGTCAGCGACGGGCGACGTGATGAGCCCGCGGCCAGCGAGGTCGAAGCCCGCGCTCCCTGCCGCCTGCGTCAGGAGGGGAGCCACCGCGGAAGAGATGTAGTGCAGCGGAATCAGCAGGATGGTCCCCGTGACGACCATCTTCACGATGTTGCCGTTCATGATGGGAACCATCAGCGCGAAGAAGAACGGGAACGTCGCCAGGTCGATTCCCCACAGGACGTCGTTTCCGGGGAGGATGATCGACATCACGATGGCGATCGGGACGATGAGCAGGCTGGACGCGATGACCGACTCGTGGCCGATGAGGATGGCCGAGTCGAGGCCAATCGCCATGTCGCGGTCTTCGAACCGCGAGGTCATGAAGTTCCGAATCGACTCCGAAAGCGGCGTCAGCCCCTCCATGAGGATGCCGACCATCATCGGCAGGATGTGCATCACCGCGGCGAACGAGATGCCGGCGGTGAGGATGGCGTACCAGCTCTCGGCGACGAAAAGCGCGTTACTGTAGGCGGCGATACCGATGACGAGACCGATAGCGAGGCCGACGAAGATGGGCTCGCCGAGGATACCGAACCGGTCTTGAATCGCGTCGGGGTCCGCTTCGATGTTTCCGAGGGGTGTCTTGTCCACCGCCCAGTGAATCGGAATCGCGGCGACGGCGTACGGTGCCGAGGTTCCGTGCGGGATGGAGATGCCGGGCGTGTCGAACGTCTCTTCGACGGCCGGCTGCGTCCAGTCCGCGGCGACGAGGACGAACAGCCCAAGCGTCAGCCCGACCGCCACCGAGTACAGCCAGTTGTTCGTGCTCATGTAGACCAGCCCGCCGATGAAGGCGAAGTGCCAGTAGTTCCAGATGTCCACGTTGAGCGTGTAGGTAAAGCCGATAGCGAAGAGGACGAGGTTCATCGCCACGAACAGCGGAATCATCCAGACGCCGAGTTCCGCGATACCGAAGGCGATGGCGGCGGCGGCGGGCCAGCCGACGTCGACCGCCGGCAGCGTGATGCCGGTCACCTCGACCATCTGTTGGGCCAGCGGGCTGATGTTCTCGCTGAACAGTCCGATGACGAGATTGATGCCGATGAAGCCGATACCGATGAGGATGGACGAGCGCGCCGCCTTCAACACGTCCACCCGGAACGCGAGCGCGATGAGGAAGATGATTATCGGAAGGAGGACGCTCACGCCCAACGATTGGATTACGCTGTTGATAGAATTCAACAGGGAACTCACACCACTCTGTAAGAGTACTTCTGGTACTGCCATGTTATTGACTCACAACCCTGTCTCAGGATGAGAGTGATCCCACATAAATATTGCTATCGTTCGTGAAAAATCCGCGTCGCCGACTCGTCGAACAGTCAGTCTTCGAGCGCCGCGGCGATATCGTCGAGGACCTCGTCTTGGCCGATACCGGTCATGAACGCCGTCGTGTGGATGACCGGGATGTCGAACTTGTCTTGGTTGAGCTGCGTCGTGGTGACGATAAGATCGAAGTTCCCCGACGAGACCTTGCCGGGGGCTTCCGTCGCCTTCGCCTTGGCGATGGTCCCGATGTCGAGGCCCCGCTCCGGGAGTTTCTCTTTCAGCGCTTCCTTGACGACCGTCGACGTCGCGACCGATGTGCCACACACTACGAGGATGTTTTTCGTTGTCATTGACGTGTATTGCACATCATCGATGATCACTAAAAAGATTGCGCCGGTCTGACGCGCTGCAGTCGCCGAACCAAGCGGGGCGTTCGCCGTCGCCGGCGTCTCAGGGGAAACTCGCGGCGATGTCGCGGAGGAGCGACTCCGGATCCGACGCGAGCGACACGGCCGATGCGGCACCGGTCGCGTGACCGCCCTGTTCGAAGGCGAGGCGGACGTCCTCGGCGGTCGAGATGCCGCCGCCGACGAGGACGCGAGTGCGCGGGTTCTCCGCTTCGACCATCGACATGAAGGCGCGGACGCGGTCGGGGTGGGTCTGCGTGATCGCGCGGTCCGACGAGATGTCTTCGGGCATCTCGTATATCATCGAGTCGGGGTCGAACTCGGCGACCGCTCGGCCCATCTCGATGCTGTCGACGCAGACGACCGAGTCGAGGTCGAGGTCGCGGCAGCGCTCGATTTTCCACACGAGGTCGGACAGCGTGTCGCGGTTCTCCGCGTGGTTGATGACGACGCCGTCCGCCCCTGCGTCCGCGACGGTCTCAGGGAGGATTTTCCCCATCCCTCGACCGGGCTCGACGGCGTCCATCGCGGGCGCGGTGACGGCGAGGTCGGTGTGTTCGGTTATCAGCCGAATGTCCGGCAGTTGTGGCGTCAACACGAAGCGCGCGTCGGTCTCCGCTTCTATCGTTTCGAGCATGCGCGCGAACGCGAGCGCGTCCTCGCCGCTCGTATCCGGGTACACCTTGAAGTTGACCTGAAAGTGGGGGTACGGAAGGTTCATCAGTGGGTCCGGGAGGTGTTTCGGGAGGTCATAGCAACGTCTCGGCCTCTTCGATGGTCGCGCCCTCGTGGACGATGGCCGAGAGCGCGTCGATGATGGCGGCGGGGTCGTCTCGCTGCCAGACGTTGCGGCCGAACATCACGCCCTGCGAGCCGGCGTCGACGGCACCGTGGACCATCTCCAGTACCTCCCGGTCCGTCTCGACGGTGGGTCCGCCGGCGATGTACGTCGGCACCGGCGCGTTGTGTACGATACGCTCGAAGCCCGTGGGTGGGTACGGCGTCTTCAGGATGTCCGCGCCGAGTTCGAAGCCCAGGCGGTTGGCGTTGACGAGGTAGTCGGTGTCGAACTCGTCGTCGGCGCGCTGGCCCCAGAGGGTCGGCTCGACGATGAGCGGAATCCCCGCGTCGTCGCAGTCCTCGGCCGCGGCCGCGACGAACTCGGCGTTCTCCTTCAGCACGTCGGGGTCCTCCCGGCCGAAGACGAGCGCGACCTTCGCGGCGTCGGCCACGTCGGCGCAGTCTTCGACGCTGAACACCTGGGAGTGGATTTCGGCGTTTTCGATGTCGCCCGGCATCGTCGAGTCGTACAGGAGGTCGAGCGTGCCGATGGTGTGGACGTCGGCGGCGGCGATTCGGTCCTCGAAGCGCTTCAGGAATGGAACGCTCGCGAGGATACCGTCGGGGCCGGCGTCCAGCACCGTGTCGAGGAGCGCCGCGGGGTCCTCGAACCCCTCGAGGGAACCCCAATGGAGGCCGTGGTCGATAGCGACAGTCACCGATCGTCCGAGTGGTTGGTCCGTCATGGCTATTGTAGAATCGTCGTGGTAATCGTTCGCTCGCGCGGGCCGCACAGTTCGAAGAACATGACCTCTTCCCAGGTCCCGAGGTCGAGCTCCCCGTCGCGGAGGACGAGAAGGACCGGTCGCTTGATCATCGCGGAGATGAGGTGCGCGTGAGCGTTCGGCTGCTCACCTGCGGTGATGTGGTCGAGGTCGTGGTAGTAGCCCTCGTCCGGGGGGGCGATCTCCTTGAACTTGTCAATCATGTCGTCGAGGAGCTTCTCTTCGTACTCGTTAGTCGAGAGCGCCGCAGACGTGTGCGGCGTCGACACGTACACGAGTCCGTCGGTCACGCCGAGGTCCTCGATGGTCGCTTCCACCTCGGGAGTGACGCTCAGAATCTCGAACCTGCTGTGGCTCTCGATGGAGAAGCTCTCTGTCTGTATCTCCATACACCGTAGCTCAGGGAGTGAGCGTAAATAGTTTTTGCCGGCACTGCCCCGAACACCGCACAGCGGCCCTTAGACACCAGATACCTCGGTTCCACCTCGTCTGGCTCCGCCGTTCGAACGGCGTCGACGGTTCGACCCGCTGTCTCGTTGAATCGAACAGCTGTTCTACTCGATGGAACAAACTATTTAGGCTTGCCTCGACGACACGCAGTCATGACAGAGAACGCGCCCCACCGGGTCGAAACGAGTCGGAAGACGATTCGGGTGCTCGACGCGCTCCGAGAACACGGGTCGAGCAGCGTGACGTTCCTCGCTCGGGAACTCGAGATGAACAAGAGCACGGTCCACAACCACCTCAGCACGCTCGAAGCCGAGAAGTTCGTCGTCCGCGACGGGACCGATTACGAACTGAGCCTTCGGCTGCTCGGGTTCGGGGGGTACGTACAGCACCGCCACCCGCTGTATCAGGTGGCGAAGCGCGAGGTCCACCGGTTGGCGTCACAGACCGGCGAACTCGCGAATCTGATGGTCGAGGAGTACGGGCAGGGCGTGTATCTCGCCTCCGAACAGGGCGAGCGAGCGGTCGATTTAGACATCTACCCCGGCCTCAGGCGGCCGCTACACGCTATCGGACTCGGAAAGGCGATACTGGCGCACCTCTCTCCCGAGCGCGTCGACGACATCATCGACGAACACGGCCTTCCCGCGGAAACCGACCAGACGATCACCGACAGGGCGGAACTCGACGCACAGTTGGCGACGGTCCGCGACCGGGGCTACGCCGTCGACAACGAGGAACTTATCCGAGGACTCCGGTGCGTCGGCGCGCCCATCATCGCGAAAGACGGGACTGTTCTGGGTGCAATCAGCGTCTCGCAACCCGTCAGCCGCATGAATAACGAACGGTTCACCGACGAGGTTCCCGATATCGTCCAGAGCGCCGCCAACGTCATCGAACTCCACGCGAACCACTAGCTATTACAAACGTACCTTTGTAACGACTTTCGCGACGACTCCTGCAAGCCTCCGCCCGCCCTGTCGAGACTGTTCAGCACCCTTGGACTAGTGTTCTCAATTACAGAATAGAAGGAATCTCAACGATAGTTCGTGTTTGTCCGATTATCGTTCTTATTTCGGTATCAACGCTCGGAATGTCATCTCTCCCGAAACGAATGTCGATTGAACGTGCGCTCGTCCGGATTGTATGCTAACAGCCACCAAATGAACTCTGCTGCGGCCGGTCTGTCGAACCGCGCGCTCGCGCGGTCGACAAGGTCACTGCCTCGGAAGGATTTAATGGCGTCCTACGAGACCCCGTAGTATGGAGAGCCCGCAACTGGTCGGCGTTCATCTCGGTACCGCGAGCGTGCACGTCGATGTGTACAGCACCGACGGGGAACGACTCGCCGGTGGTGAGGCACCGGTCGCCGAGCAGACGACGCTCGCGTGGGAGCGTGCGCTCCATGAGGCGGCACCGGCGCTGCCGCAGACCGGTATCGGCTCGGTCGCAAGTACGTCGGGGACGGCCGTACTCGTCGATAAGTACGGCGAGCCGGTGTTTCCGCCGCAGATGTACTTCGATTCCGCGCCCGAACAGGCATCGAAGCTCCGCGACCTCGACCTGTCCGGCCTCTCGATTAACCAGAACATCGCGTTTTCTCCGACCAGCCCCCTTCCGAAGATTCTGAAGCTTCGCGAGGAACACCCCGAAAAGTTCCAGCGGGTGGAGTGGATTCTCAGCCCGACGACGTGGCTGTTGTATCGGCTCCGGTTCGACGCGTCGACGCCGTGGCACGATATCGAGACCGACTGGACGAACGCGTTGAAGTTCGGTGCCGACGTGACGACGCCCCTCCCCACGTGGTTCGAGTCGCTGTTCGAGACGCTCGACCTGCCTCGATCGCTCTTTCCGGCGATTCGACCCCCGGGGTCGTTCATCGGCGTCGCCGACGGCCAGTTAGCCGAGCGGACCGGCTTCGACGGTATCAAACTCTTTCAGGGACTCACCGACGGCAACGCCTCGGTGTTGGCGAACGGCGGCGTCAAACCGGGGGAGTTCAGCATCACCTTCGGCGCGTCGAGCGTCGTCAAGTACGTCTCGGAGACCGTCTCGCCGCACCCAGCGCTGTATTATCACCGCCACCCCATCGACGGCTACCTTCCCGGTGCGTCGTTCGACACCGGCAACCTCCTTCGGTGGTTCTTCGACCGCATCCTCAACTGTACGCCGGAGCGCGGGCTCGAACTCGCCCGACAGGTCCCGAGCGGAGAGGGGTACGAGATGTTCCTCAAGGGCAACCGAAGCCCGTTTTTCGACGCCGACGTCGCGGGGTCGCTCCTCGGACTCAACTACGACAACTCCCTGTCGACCGAGGAAGTCCACGGCCGACTGGCCCGCGGGCTCATCACCGGTATCATCCTGACCGAGTGGACCTACATCTCGCTTGTCGAAGAACACTTCGACACCGACATCGACCGCGTGCTCGTCATCAACGACGGGACGCCGACGCTCGACGGCAACTACGACTGGTGGAACACGCTCCGCGCGTCGATATGGGACCGTCCAGTCGTCGAGATGGAGCCGCGGACGACCGCCGGCGCGGTCATGGCCCCCGCGCTCATCACGTCGATTTACAGCGACGTCGAGACGGCAGCGGAAAACCTCCTCCGGGAGCGCGACGTTATCGAACCAGACCCGTCGATCGGCGCGGACTTCGATACGCAAAAAGAGGCGTACTTCGACCGATGGCGGGACATCGCGGAGTTCTATCAGCGGGAGTGACGCCGAGTGCGACCGTTCACTGGCTCTGGTCGCCTTGCATCGGTCCATCTCGTCTCGCCTTCGCTCGTTCCCTGTCGATCGTGGCAACTCCCAGCCTCATTCACGAGCCAGTCGCGTCGTGTGTTCGATGCACAACGAGGCGGCGGGTTCAAGATAGCGAGCGACTCTGCCTTCGGAGGGTGAGGGTGCCCACATCCTAAACGACGAATTTAACAGATATAATAACATATCAAACAAAATATTGCGCCACCTCGACCGAATAGCGTCTGAAGCGCAAATACCATGCGAATTAGAGGATTTAGCGTCCGGTATGTCGCTTGGACGTTTCGTTAACCGCTGAGTGCGTTCTCGGATAGACGATCTTTTGAAATCGTCTTATTCATCCCCTAAAGCCACCCATTCAACTATTTAGTGGTCCCCTCGGAAAATTCGCTTGGTACTGACTACTAGATTGAATGATTAATCACTACTCTGTTTTCTGATATTTATTATTGTGGGTACAGGGTGCGGACGGCACACCCGTCGACTGCTACCCCCCGCGGTCGAACTCGTCGTCGACCATCGCCAGCGCCCCGCCGGAGTTGAACAGCAGGCGGCTCACGACCACCCACGTCGGCACCGCGAGGACGACCAGCGCGACCGTGCTCGCGACGGGCGACAGCGGCGGCAACAGCCCGCGGTAGAACCACACGATGGCGAACGTCAGGACGATGCGAAGCATCGGTTTGACGGCGATGCTCACCTGTCGTCGTCACCCCGGCCCTGGTCCCGTCCGCGACCGTCGGTCGCGAGCGTCGGTTCGGCGTCGAAGTTCTCGATGCTGAATCGTTCGTCGACGCCCTGTGCGGCGCTCGGGACGCCCGCGCCGGTCTCGAACTCGTCGACGTGGATACAGGCGGCCTTGTGGCCGCCGGTCGCGCCCGCCACGTCGTCGAGCGTCGGGTCGATCGACGTGCACTCCTCGGTCGCCTCGGGACACCGCGGATTGAACGAACAGCCGGAGGGCGGGTCGAGCGGCGAGGGGACCTCGCCTTCGAGCACCTGCCGCTGCCGCGCCAGCTCCGGGACCGGCTGGGGAATCGCGCCCAACAGCGCCCGCGTGTAGGGGTGTTGGGGGTTCGAAAACAGCTCGTCGGCGTCCGCGAGTTCGACGATTTCGCCGAGGTACATCACGGCGACGCGGTCGCAGACGTGGCGAATCACGCTGAGGTCGTGGGCGATGAACAGAAGCGTCAGGTCGAACTCCTCCTGGAGGTCCTCGAGCAGGTTGAGTATCTGCGCTTGAATCGACACGTCGAGCGCGGAGACGGGTTCGTCGGCGACGATGAAGTCGGGGTCGACCGCGAGCGCGCGGGCGATGCCGACGCGCTGGCGCTGGCCGCCCGAGAACTCGTGGGGGTAGCGGTTGGAGTACTGCGGCGGCAGGCCGACGGTCTCCATGAGTTCGTCCACGCGGGCGTCGCGTTCGCCCTCGTAGAGGCCGTGAATCTCCATCGGCTGTTTGATTATCTGGCCGACGGTCTTCCGACGGTTGAGACTCGACGCGGGGTCCTGAAAGACGATTTGGATGCGCTTTCGCATCTCCGTCATCTCCCGGTCCGACAGCGCCGTCAGGTCGGTGCCGTCGTAGCTGACCGTCCCCTTCGTGGGTTCGTCCAGCCGGAGGACCGATCGCGCCGTCGTCGACTTGCCGGAGCCGGACTCGCCGACGAGACCGAGCGTCTCGCCGCGCTCGATGTCGAACGAGACGCCGTTGACGGCTTTCACGGTCTCGTCGGCCCCGAGCAGGCGGTCGATGAAGCCGTCGTTCTGCGTGAAGTACTTGTGGAGCCCCGAGACGGACAACAGCGGGTCGTCGCTCATTGCGATGCACCTCCGTCGGTCGCGGGAGTCGCAGGACTGCCGCCGTCAGCTTGCACGCCTTCGGTTTCGAGAGCCGACTTCGAGAGGTTGTAGCCGCGCGCGTGGAGACACGCCGCTTCCCGGCCGGGTTCGACCTCCCGGAGTTCGGGGTCGTACGACTCGCACTCGGCGGTCGCGTGCGGACACCGCGGGTGGAACGAACAGCCAGACGGCAGGTCCGTGAGGTTCGGCACGTCGCCTTTGACGGGCGTCAGCCGGTCGGTGTCGTCGGTGAGCCGCGGAATCGACCGCATGAGGCCGCGGGTGTAGGGATGCCGCGGGTTCTCGAAGAGTGCGTCCACCCCGGCGCGCTCGACGACGCGGCCGCCGTAGGCGACGGCGACGCGGTCGCAGGTCCCGGCGACGACGCCGAGGTCGTGCGTGATGAGGATGATACTCATCCCGTACTTCTCCTGGAGTTTGTCGAGGACGTTGAATATCTGCGTCTCGATGGTCACGTCGAGCGCGGTGGTCGGCTCGTCGGCGATGAGCACGTCCGGCTCGCAGGAGATGGCCATCGCGAGCAGCGCGCGCTGGCGCATCCCGCCGGAGAACTGGTGCGGGTAGTTGTCCACGCGCGAGGTCGGCTCTGGGATGCCCACGTCGGCCATGAGTTCGATGGTCCGCTCGCGGGCCGCCGCGTCCGAGACGTCCTGGTGGGTCTTGATGACCCGGCTGATCTGGTCGCCGACGGTGAACACGGGGTTGAGACTCGTCATCGGGTCTTGGAACATCATCGCGATGTCGTTGCCCCGAATCGACCGCATCTCCGCCTCGCTTTTTTCGAGCAGGTCGTCGCCGCGGTAGCGGACGCTTCCCCCCTCGATGCGACCGGGGGCGTCGACGAGTTGGAGCATCGACAGCGCGGTCACGGACTTGCCGGAGCCCGATTCGCCGACGATGCCGAGCGTCTCGCCCTCGTAGAGGTCGAACGACGAGCCATCGACGGCCTTGACGGTCCCCTCGTCGGTGTAGAACCGCGTGACGAGGTCGCGAATTTCGAGTACCGGTTGTTCGTCCGGCTCAGCGCTCATCGCTCGCCTCCGTCGTTGCGGGGGTCGAGCGCGTCGCGCAGGCCGTCACCGAGCAGGTTGAACCCGAGGATGGTGACGACGATGACGAGCCCGGGGAACACCGAGTACCACCACTCCCCGCTGTAGAGGTAGCCGCGGGCGTTCGACAGCATCAACCCGAGGCTCGCGTTCGGCGGCTGGATGCCCAGCCCGAGGAACGACAGCGCGGCGCTGGCGAGGACAGCCGTCCCCATGTAGAGCGTCCCTTGGACCACGACGGTCGGCAGGGTGTTGACGGCGATGTCCTTCACGAGGATGTGTCGGTCGCTCGCGCCGAGCGACTTCGCGGCGTCGACGTAGTCTTCTTCCATCTCCTTGAGGACCGACCCGCGCATGACGCGCGCGAAACTCGGGATGTAGACGACGCCGATGACGGCGATGACCTTCACGATGTTCGGGAGCGTGAACGAGCCGTACTCCGTGCTTCCGACCCCGAGCACGCCGAGCACCGCGATGGCGAGGATGAGACTCGGGAAGGAAAACAGGATGTCCATGAAGCGCATGACGACCTCGTCGACCCAGGTGTTGCGGTAGTAGCCCGCAATCGCGCCGGCGCTCACGCCGAGCGCCATCGCGAAGCCGACGACGCCGAGCGAGACGGTCATCAGTGTCCGCAACCCGTAGATGATGCGCGAGAGGATGTCCCGGCCGTGGTGGTCGGTGCCGAGGTACGCCGTCGTCGTGCCGACGACCTCGCCGGCGTCGTTCTCGACGATCATCTGGGTGCCCATCGGCATCGGGTTGTGTTCGCCGTCCGGTGCCTCGAACTGCGTCGTCGGGTCGTGGGGGGCGAGAAACGGCGCGAACAGCGCGGTCAGGAGCATCGTGAGGATAATCGCGGTCCCCACGAGCGAGAGGGTGTTCTTGCGGAACTCCTTCCAGAACATCTCGAACTGACTGTGGTGCGTACCGGGGGCTTGCGCGGCCGGCACCGCCTCGTCCGTGTGGTCTGTCGTTGCCATGTTAGTTTCCATCGTGTCTGATGCGGGGGTCGAGGTAGGCGTACAGCACGTCCACCGCGAGGTTCGCGAAGACGAACACGCTCGCGATGAACAGGATGAGCGCCTGGATGATGCGGTAGTCGCGGCGGTCGATGGCCAGTATCAGGAGCTTGCCGATACCGGGGAGGTTGAACACCGTCTCGGTCAGAATCGCGCCGTTCATGAGTTGGCCGAGTCCGACGCCGATGACGGTCACGACGGGGATGAGCGCGTTCTTCGAGGCGTCCTTGAGGACGATTTCGCGCGCGCCGATACCCATCGCGCGGGCGGTCTTGACGTAGTCCTGACTGAGCGTGTCCAGCATCTCAGAGCGCATCATCCGGGCGATGAGCGCGGAGTAGGCCGTCCCGAGCGTGATGACCGGAAGGAACAACTGCTGGAGGTTCGCCACCGGGTCGACCCACGGCGGCGTCCAGCCGCCGGTCGCCCACGGGAACGAAAACTGCACCGCGAATATCATGATGAGGATGATACCCAGCCAGAAGTCGGGAATCGAGATGCCCGACAGTGCGGCGATGCGCGCGGCGTGGTCCGCGGGCTTGTCCTTCCGGACGGCGCTGATGATGCCCGCCGGGATGGCGATGAGGACCGCCGTAATCATGCTGAGAATCGACAGCTCGACCGTCAGCGGGATGCGCTCGACGATGATGTCGGTGACGGGCGTCCCCTGCTTGACCGTCCACGACACGCCGAAGTCGCCCTGTATCGCGTCGAACACCCACATGCCGTACTGGACGTACAGCGGGCGGTTGAGCCCCATCTCCAGTCGAATCTGCCTGACGAGCTCCTCGCTGCTGAGCGGGCCGAGCATCACCCGCACCGGACCGCCCGGCGCGAGGTGGACGAGCGCGAAGACGACGACGCTCACCCCGAGGAGGACGGGAACGCTCAACAGCAGGCGCTTGAGGACGAACCGGAACATGCTCACGGCCGAGTCACCTCCCGGGTCGCCGTCTGCAGTCGACGAGTCTGGCGCGAACGCGTGTGCATCGGCTCCTCACTCACCCTTCGAGACGAAGCGGTAGTTGTCCTGGAACGTGCCCACGTCGTAGTCGTTGACGGCGTTGCGCCACGCTTCGAGCTTGTTCACGTAGGCGATGTCTATCTGGATGCCGTGTTCGACGAGGTACTCCTCCAGTTCCCAGACGATTTCCTTCTGTTCTTGTTCGTCTGTCGAGGCCTGTGCCTCGCGGAGCTTCGAGACGTACCACTCGTGACCGTTCGAGAAGTCGCCCTCGGCGTCCTCGGGCGCGGCGGGGCCGCTCGGCGCGTAGATGTCTTCGAGGTCGTCCGAGGGGTGGTGCCAGTTGTTGTGGTTGTGGTTGTTGTCGGCGTAGCCGGCGTCGAGCCACGACGTGGCGACCGGAATCGACTGCGCCCAGTCTTCCATCGCGGCGTGCCACGTGTCCGTGCTGTACACCTGATTGAGGAGCGTGGACTTGTCGACGGCGGTGACGCTGGCTTCGATGCCGATTTTCGACAGTTGGTTCTGGATGACGACGGCCTCGTCTTTGAACCACGAGCCCTTGGTGGCGATGATGTCCATCTCGAAGCCGTCGGGGTTGCCCGCGAGTTCGAGTTCCTTCTTGGCCTTCTCGGGGTCGTACATCTGCATCTCCTTGAGCTTCGGCGAAGTCCAGTCGCTGTCGGGGTACCACGGTCCCTTCTGGACCGCGCCCTGTCCGTAGAAAATCTCGTCGAGGATCTCCTCGCGGTCGATGCCGAACAGCACCGCGCGGCGGTTGTGCCGGTTGCTCATCGGGTTGCCCTCCGACTCCATGAGGTTCACGTACAGCACCTGGGTGAAGTTGCCGGGGACGGACTCGGTCGTGATGTCGGGTTGGCCGCTGAGGCTCTCGAAGTCCTTCGGGGGAACCTTGTCCGTCAGGTCGAGTTGGCCGGACCGGAGGTTCGCGAGGCGCGTGGAGTCCTCGCCGATGAAGTCGAACTTGAACTCGTCGACGGCGGGCGCACCCTCCTTCCAGTAGTCTTCGTTCTTTTCGAGGAGGACGTGACTCCCGCTTTTCCACTCGACGAATTTGAACGCGCCGGTGCCCGCGCCGGCGGGGTCCTTCGTGAGGTCGGTCGCGAGGCCGCTCGGCCCCTTCCCGTCCGCGGTGTCGCCGCGGGAGCCCTCGGGGACGATGCCTTCCAGCCCGCGCGTGAGCCACCAGTTGAGCGTCCCGAACGGCTGGGAGAGGTTGAGCCGGAGCGTCCGGTCACCGACGATTTCGGTGTCCTCGACGAACGGCAGGCGGCTCTTGACCGGCGACTTGTTGTCGGGGTTGAGAATCCAGTCGACGGAGTACTTGAAGTCCTCGACGGTGACCTCGTCGCCGTTGTGGAAGGTGATACCCTCGCGCAGCGTGTACTCGAAGGCCGTCCCACCGTCGACCGGGTCGGGAACCTCGGTCACGAGGCCGGGCTGGAGTTCGGAGTCGGGCGTCAGTTCGATGACCTCGTCGTAGATGAGGCCGCCGATGGTGCTGGTCGCGGTGTCCGTCCAGAGCGCGGGGTCGAAGTTCCACGGCTCCGCGGCGAGCGCGACGTTGACGCGGACGGTCTCTCCCGAGTTGCCCGACGAACCGCTGTCGGTGCTCCCGCCGCTCGTCTCGGTTCCGTCGGAACCGCCGGAATCGCCGCCGGTACAGCCCGCAAACGCGGTCGCGCCGACCGCGCTCGCGGCCGCAATAAATTGCCGTCTGTCCATGTTTATCTCGGTAATGTTGTCGTCTGACATTGTTTCTCGGAGCTACGTACACACCCTTGTAGCGGTACGCGTGATACCTTAGCTCATGAAACACCGTTATTTATATCTTTGGCAACCCCTCACAAACTTGGTACTATCTCGCAATGGGGTTCCGGGCGCGTTCGTTGTGCTACCGCTTCCCAAACAGTTTAACGGGGTGGTTGCAATGTCGGCTTCATGGCGTACGCCAGCACGCTCTCCCTGCGAGAGTTACGACAGGACCTTCACGCCCACCCCGAGTCCGGGTGGAAGGAGTTCCGCACGACAGCCCTCATCGCCGCCGCGCTCGACGACCGCGAGTTCACACTCCACCTCGGCCCGGACGCAGTCGCCGAAGACGAGCGACTCGGCGTCCCCGACGACGACGCGGTCGCGGCCGCAATCGAACGCGCACGCGAGGAAGGCGCACCCGAGGCCTACCTGGACCGGATGGGCGGTATCACGGGGCTCGTCGCCGAGAAGACCTTCGGCGACGGGCCGACCGTCGGCGTCCGCGTCGACATGGACGCCCTCGAACGCACCGAGTCGAGCGACGAGGCGCACCGCCCCGCGAAACTGGGCTTCGCGAGCACGCACCCCAACGAGATGCACGCGTGCGGCCACGACGGTCACACCGCCATCGGCCTCGGCATCGCCCGCGACATCGACGACGACGGCGGGTTCGACGGTACGCTTCGGCTGTTCTTCCAGCCGGCGGAGGAGGGCGGCCGCGGCGGCAAGCCGATGAGCGAGACCGACCTGCTCGCGGACATCGATTACTTCCTCGCGCTCCACCTCGGTCTCGGCAACCCCACGGGGACCGTCATCGCCGCCTACGAGAACCCACTTTCGAACGCGAAACTCGACGCGACCTTCGAGGGCGCGCCGAGCCACGCGGGCAACGCGCCCAACGAGGGGCGCAACGCGCTCCACGCGGCGACCGCAGCGGTCCAGAATCTCTACGGGATTCCGCGCCACGCCGACGGTGCGACCCGCATCAACGTCGGGAAGTTCGAGTCCCCCAACCCGCAGAACATCATCGCAGAAGAGGCGCGTCTCCGCGTCGAGGTCCGCGGCAGGACCGCCGAACTCAACGACTACATGCTGGAAAAGGCCCGCCGCGTGCTCGACCACGCCGCGGGCATGCACGACGTGTCGGTCGAGACCGGACTGTACGGGAAGACGTCGACGTTCACGGCCGACGACGAGATGGTCGAGGCCGTCCTCGCGTCGGCGGCCGACCTCGACGACGTGACCGAGACGGTCCCGCGACTCGACATCGGCGGCAGCGAGGACGCCTCCTACCTCATCCGGCGCGTGCAGGACCACGGCGGGAAGGCGACCTACGTCGGTATCGGCGCGAGCAACGAGTTCGGCCACCACACCTCGCGGTTCGACATCGACGAAGACGCCCTCGACGTCGGCGTCGACGTGGTGTGTCAGACGATTCGAACGCTCTAACGCGGCGACTCGACCCGGCTGTCCGACCCCGACCAGCCGCGCGTCCCGGCCGTCGTCGCCGCCGCCGACCCGTAGAATCTGCCACGAACGCACACAATTATTAGCTATCGTTTGCGAGTTGAGTCGCACATGCAGGCCTCCCAGCAGCGACTCCGCGAGGACATCGAAGCGAACGCCCGCTTCGGCGACATCGACGCGCCGGCGGGACGCGGCCGAACCGTCCTGACCGGAAGCGACGCCGACCGACGCGCTCGCGAATATTTCGTCGAGCGACTGCGCGACGCCGGCCTCTCGGTCCGCATCGACGCCGTGGGCAACGTCGCCGGGCGGTGGGTCCCCGAGGGAGCCGACCCCGACGCGGCCCCCGTCGCCGCCGGGAGTCACCTCGATTCGGTCCCCGAGGGTGGCATCTTCGACGGCCCGCTCGGCGTCTACGCGGCGCTCGAAGCGGTCCGAACGCTCCAAGAACGAGACGCCGACGTGAGCCTCGACCGCCCAATCGACGTCGTCTCGTTCACCGAAGAGGAGGGCGCGCGCTTCTCGCACGGCCTGCTCGGGTCGTCGGTGGCAACGGGGGCGCGAGACGCCGACGACGCGCTCGCGTTCCGCGACGCCGACGGCACGACGCTCGCAGCGCACCTCGACGCCATCGGCTTCCGCGGAACCGACACCATCGCGGCCGCGGAGTGGGACGCGTGGGCCGAACTCCACATCGAACAGGGGACGCTCCTGGAGTCCGCGGGGGCGTCGGTCGGCGTCGTCGACGCCATCACCGGTATCACGACCTGCGCGGCCGACATCGTCGGCGAGGCAGACCACGCCGGCGCGACGCCGATGGACGAGCGCCGCGACGCGCTGGTCGCCGCCAGCGAGTTCGTCGTCGACTTCCGGGCCGCGGCCGACGACGTGGCGCAGAACCAGAGCGCCACCGCCGTGGGAACCGTCGGCCAGTTCGACGTGACCCCGAACGCGCGCAACATCGTCCCCGGTGAGGTCACGCTGCAGATGGACATCCGCGACGTGAACTACCGGGCGATGAACGCCATCGCGGAGCGAGCGGACGCCGCGCTCGCGCGCCTCGAAACCACCCACCCGGTCGAGACGAGCTTCGACCGCTACCGCGACCAGCGCCCGAGTCGGATGGCCGACGACTGCGTCGACGCCGCATTCGCCGCCGCCGCGGCCGAGGATATCGACGCCCAACGGATGCACTCCGCGGCGATGCACGATACTGCAAATGTTGCCACCGTCACCGATGCCGTGCTCCTGTTCGCACCGTCGGCGGACGGCCTCTCGCACAACCCGCGCGAATGGACCGACTGGGCCGACTGTGCGACCGCAGCGTCGGTTCTCGCGGGGACGCTCGCTCGCCTCGCCGCCGCGTGAGCCGTTGCCTGAGCCGTCGCCGACGACCCACCCCTCTCTGCCACTCCGTCTTCGCGTTCCGATAGTGTAGCGCTCTACTCGCGTCTTTGCCGCCGTTTCGTCCCGACCGCACCGCCAATCTCGCTATGTGAC
Organism: Haloferax gibbonsii; assembly: GCF_001190965.1. Lineage (NCBI taxonomy): Archaea > Methanobacteriati > Methanobacteriota > Halobacteria > Halobacteriales > Haloferacaceae > Haloferax > Haloferax gibbonsii. The sequence continues at coordinate 1,968,189 of NZ_CP011947.1, read as the reverse complement.
ACGCACCCGGCATGCTCACCCAACGGCGTCGTCTCGGTCGCGTTCCGGGAGCGTCGGACGCGCTCCGCCGGAGATGTCGGATTCCCGCTTGGAGTGGTCTCGGGTCGCTCGGGTTCTCGTCCAGCGATCCACGGACCACGATAGCCGAAATCACTCGTGGACAACTCTGTACCGCTGCTTTGCCGTCAAATACAACGACTATCGGAGTCACAGGCGACGTATCTCTCGGTACCGAAGTCAACAAGCGGAAACACCGGGAGTACGACGATTCTACGCATCTGACAGGCAGGGATCGCGGGCAGTGGCCGTCGCCTCCGGTGTGTCTCGGGGGATGCGCACATCCGCGCTCGCGCTGGGCGAGGGGGTGGACGACTCCGGCTTCGAGTCGGGGTTGACAATTATCGATCGAAACCGCCTTCGAGCCCCTGTCTCGACACCGATTTTGCCCAACACGTTTCGATTGCAAGATATTCGGAACAGCTATGACACCCGATAGACGTTCTCGTAGCATGCCCGAGAACCCCAACACCGATGCGCCGTCGCGGACCCTCAGCACGGTGGACACGGCGGTCAGCGTCGTCAGGGCGCTCGAGGAGTTGAACGGGGCGCGCGTCGCCGAGTTGGTCGATTACCTCGACCTCTCGAAGTCCACGGTGTACAACCACCTCGCGACCCTGCGGAAGAACAACCTCGTCGCCAAGGACGGCGACAGCTACCATCTCAGCCTCCAGTTCCTGCTTCTGGGCGAGTACGTGCGCAACCAGCAGATACTCTACCAAGTCGGAAAGGAGGAAGTCGAGGCGCTCGCGGAGAAGACCGGCGAGTACGCCCACCTCTCGACCGAACAGCACGGCCTGCGAATCAGCCTGCTCAAGGTTCGCGGCGAGCGCGCGGTCGGCAGCCAGTACCAGCGCTCGAAGATTCAGCGCCCGGACAACCTCCACGCGTCGTCGACCGGGAAGGCCATCCTCGCGTTCCTCCCGCGCAGTCGGGTGGCGGAAATCGTCGACCAACACGGCCTGCCGGCGAAGACCGAGGCGACGATCACCGACCGCGACGCGCTGTTCGACGAGCTCGACGCCATCCGCGAGCGGGGGTACGCCTGCAACGACGAGGAGGAAATCGAAGGCCTCCGCGCCGTCGGGGCACCGATTCGAGACCGAAACGGCACCGTCCTCGGCGCGCTGAGCGTCTCCGGGCCGACGAGCCGAATCAAGGGCGAGCAGTTCCGCGACACCATCCCCGAGATGGTCACGAGCACTGCCAACATCATCGAAGTGAACATGAACATGGCGGCGCGGAGTTCGAACGCCGGGCGCTTCGACTGAACCGCCCGCCCCCCGACAGCCATGACACAGATATGCCCGTAATCTTTTGCGACATCTCATCCGGGTTCGGATGCGGTGTCCGGTCGAGCAGTTCGGCGTTCTGACCGTTCTCCCGACCGTTTCACCGGGGCCGTCCCGCAGCCGTCGTCGGCCGCTCGAAGCCAGCGAGCGCTGGCCCGTCAGTCCCGTCTCTCGTGGGTGAACGGTGTCTCTCCGATGTCGATACGCTCCAAGGTGATCGTCCGTATTTCCATGTCTTCGAAGACAGCACCCCACCCGCCAACGACGGCCGTTTCGTCGCCCGTGTCGAGTGTGAGGTTCTTGTACGCCCCAAGGTCGGACAGCGCCAGCCGTGACGGCGGTCGCTCGTCTCCGTAGAACGAGATGTCGGCGACGCTCCCTTCGACAGCCGTCTCTCCGCCATCCGCAAGGTCGACGCCTTCGACGGTGACCCCGAGTTCGAACCCGCGTTCCCAAAGCGGGACGATATCCCGAATGAACTCCTCGATGGTGACGTAGGTGTACTGGTCTTCGGCGTCGAGGTAGACGGTCGGGTACAGGTTCCACAGACAGGTGAGGAAGAACCAGTGAAAGACAAACGGCAGGATGCGGTCGTAGACGAGGACGCCGTAGTCTTCGTCGGAGCGCGTGTTCGGTCCGAAACACGTCCGGTTTCGGTCGATGACGACGAGGTACGGTCCCGGAATGGTACACACACGAAGTTCCGAGAGCACCCCACTCGGGTCGAACGCCGCGGGTGGTTCATCGTCCTGGTCGATGTAGACGGCCGCACGGACGACGACACCTCGGTCGCGGGCCTCTCGAAGCGCCGGAGAAAGCGACTGGAGTTGTTCGAACGACCCGGCGACCTCCACGACGGTTTCTGCGTCGTCGATGAGGTCCTGTGCGTTCTCGACTGCTGTCTCGACACGCTTGGTGACGCCGACTCTCGCGTCCATCCGCTCGGGAGTTCGGTACCGCTCGCGGACCGCTTCGGCGGCATCGTGGAGGAGTTCACCCCTGGACTCTAGGTCCGCCATCGCCGCCTCCGGGTCACACGGTTGCACGTACAGTTTCTCTCGTTCGATCGTTTCGACGTACCCCTTCGATTCGAGGCTCCGGAGAACGTCGTACACTTGCGAGACGGGGACGGCGCTCTCACGACCCACCTCGATAGCAGGCGAGACGCCCATCTCGAGGAGTGTGAGATAGGCGTCGGCTTGGTACGACGTGAGGTCCGCGTACTCGAGTGCGTTCGTCAGCGTTTCGCGGTCCATACCCGCACCCACACAATCGTTCACCATGAATACTTCGTTGATGTCCGGCCCTGGTTCCGGGAGCCGTTTGCGTTCGACCAGTACGTGGTAAACCGCCTGTGCGGGGGAGTTCGACCGCTTCGAAACGGACTGCCGTCGCTCGCGAACGATTCACCGTGCGGGTTCCATCAGAGATGGTTACTTTCTTGTCAGCAATTCGGGTGTCGTTGGTGGGCGATATACTACCCTCGGGAGGCCGTCTGAGACACCGCCACCGAGAGCACGACTCACCCAGAGCCAGTCGAATGTGCGGTGCCTGTCTCGAGGCACGATTCAACTGCTGAATGGCTGTCCGAGTCTCCGTTGGGGAACGTCGCGAACGGCGGGCACACCAAGTCATTACGGGCCTAAGTCTGTAATAGATATCCCGGCTACGACCCAGATATACTCTAGGATATGATAGCTGAGCCGGCGACACGGCTTCGTGCCCCTACCGAGGAGCGAACCAATTCGAACGCCATTCCCAGATACGCCGTTAGAAGCCGTCAATCAGGCGTTTGGAATGTCGGCGCACTTATTTTTCAGCGCCCTATACAGAAAACTTGCTTGTGTCTGACCCCTTATCATTCGAGTCTCTACGAAGCAGAGAAACGGGTTTTATGCCCTCTAAAGTCGGTTTTGAGGGTATAGTCTTTTTCAGTAAACTTACGCTACTCTGAGTTGTTTTCTTAATCCCTCACTGAAATGACCTGATATTCCGGATATGTGTGTTTCATGTGTCCGAATGCCAGACGGTGGGTTCCCGTAGGATACCGAACGACGGCCCGAAAGGTCGTCCATGAGAGCCTCACGAAACGCGGGCGACGGCTCAACAGGAGACAGTTCCGTGTCTGTTCTCGCCGCGGCGTCGAGAGGGAGACACGTAGTGGCGGCGCTCTCTCCACGAAGAACCGCCAGGAAAAAATATCGCCGCCGAAAACCTCGCTCGGAACGGGTTACACAGTCCGCGACGAGGCCGGTCAGTCGGACTTCGGTTCGACGGTAATCGTGACAGCTTGCTCGCCGACACGAAGGGTGTACTCACCCGGAATCGCCAACACCCTGCCGGTTTCGTCGACGCGCCCGATCGATGCCGCATCGATGGGGACCGACACCGTCTCTGTGGCTCCGGGGTCGAGCGAGACACGCTCGAACCCACAGAGTTCCCGGACCGGGGTTACGCGCGTTCCAGCCTGGTCGGTGACGTACACCTGTACGACGGTCGAACCGCGTCGGTCCCCGACGTTCTCCACGGGGAGTTCGACTGTCGTGGTCCCGTGGGGTGACATCCGCTCGCTCGTCACGGTCATCGAGCCGAACTCGAACTCGGTGTAACTCAGCCCGTGACCGAATTCGAAGAGTGGGTCGTACGACGGGAGATGTTCGTCGGGGCCGATCGGTGTCGGGTGCGGGAAGTGATTGAACCGGGTGGGAAGGTGACTCGCGGACCGAGGGAACGAAATCGGTAATCGCCCGCCGGGGTCGCACGCCCCGAAGAGCGTCTCCGCGACGGCTTGGCCACCCATTGTCCCCGGGTAGTACGCCAGCAACAGCGAGGGGAGATTCGCTGCCATCCACTCCACGGCCAGCGGTCGACCGGTGACGAGGACGCCAACGACAGGAGTCCCCGTCTCGTGCAACGCGGTTACGAGCTCGCGCTGCGCATCGGGGAGTTCGAGCGTGGTTCGGTTCGGAAACTCGTCGGGGGCGGTACCGCTCTCCGCGGTCGGCCCAAACTCGTGGATATACCAGTTCTCTCCGACGGCGACCACCGCGACGTCCGCATCCTTCGCCGCTTCGACTGCGGCGTCGATATCGTCTGGGTCGGTTACCGTCGCCCCCCGCTCGTAGGTCACCGTCCCATCGCACACGGATTCGATTCCGTCTTTGATTGTGATGACGTCGGTGCCCGCTTCGTCGGGGACGCTCCAGCCACCGAGTTGGTGAACGGGGGTGTCTGCGTTCGGTCCAGCGACGAGAACGTCGGCACCGGGGTCCAACGGGAGCGTGTCGTCGTTCTGAAGCAGCGTCATCGACTTCCGCGCGGTCGCTAACGCGTCGGCTCGATGCGCATCGGCACCGACGACGTCTCGCGCTTCGTTCGCATCGACGAACGCGTCTTCGAAGAGCCCGAGCCGGAATTTGAGGTCGAGGACGCGCCTGACGCTCTCGTCGAGAGTGTGCTCTGCAACCGCCCCCGCTTCGACGAGCGACACGAGATGGTCCGCGTGCGCGACCGCATCGACTGATGCGACATCGAGTCCAGCGTTGCGAGTCATCCGGACCGACTCGCGGTGGTCGCTCGCGACGTGGTGGTCCTCGTGAAGCATCCGGACCCCGTTCCAATCAGAGACGACGGTTCCATCGAATCCGAGTTTCCCTCGCAGAAGGTCCGTGAGATATTCGCGTGAGGCGTGTGCGGGCTTCCCGTCGATTGCGTTGTAGCAGGGCATAACGGACGCGACGCCCTCGTCAATCGCGTCGAGGAACGACGGTAAGAAGACGTTTCGAAGGAGGTACGAGGACACTTCGACGGGGGCAGTGTCTTCCCCCCGTGCGGGCTCGCTATAGGCCGGGAAGTGCTTCGCGGTTGCCGCCACGGAGTTGGGGTCGTCGAGGCCGTCGCCTTGGTACCCGCGTACCATCGCACCCGCCATCCGTCCGCACAGAAATGGACTCTCGCCGAACGTCTCGAAGGTGCGGCCCCACCGCGGCTCTCGAGCAACGTCGCACGTGGGCGAATAGTTCTGCTGTGCCCCCGACTTCCGGACTTCGGTTGCAGTGACCGCTGCCGCCCTCTCGACGCCGTCTTCGTCCCACGTTGCCGCCATCCCGAGTCCGTTCGGGAACGCCGTTCCTTCGGCGACGTACGCGTGACCGTGGACGGCATCCACGTTGAACAACAGCGGGATACCGAGTCGAGTCTTCGACAGCGCGACTTCTTGAAGATGGTTGACCGTCTCTACGATGTCGTCTATTCGAGAGTCGAGCGCTCCTGCCCACCCGAACGACGCAACAGCACCGACTGCGGATTCGACGATTTCGTCTTCGACGTCTTCGACCGATTTGAACCCATCAAGTTGTCCCGCCCACGTGCCGACGAGTTGCCCGACTTTCTCTTCGACCGTCATTCGGTCGAGAAGGTCCTCGATGCGCTTCTCGGTCGGGAGAGTCTCATCTCTGTAAGGGGGATGCTTGCTTTCTGACTGCATACGGCGAAGAGAAGGCCGCTACTACTTATACATTTGCCAACGCGTGACGAGCGTCCCTCAGACGGCCGTGTTTCGCGACGAGAGCGTGACTGTGCCGTGTTCTCCGACGCCGACGTGTTCGGTGTGGCCCTCTTGGGAGAACTGTCACAACAGCCATCTGCTACACCTAACCAAATGTTTATTAACAATGACTGTGGTTTGTTATCAGTACGCCATGTCAGACAGTACTGACCGCTTTAGCGACTTGATTAGCCGGCGCCGTTTCGTCGAACTAACCGGTGCAACCGGAATCGCAGCCCTTGCGGGGTGTAGTGGTGGTTCTACCGGAGGGGGAACGACCGACGACGGTGGGTCGAACGGGGACACGACCGGGTCCAACGGGAACGATGCAGGCGGTGACGATTCCGAGACGAGTGGGACGACTGTCCTCGACAAGAAGATGGTCGGTGCCACGAACAACGGTGTGCCGACGAACCTCCACCTGAACCCGGAAGCGACACAGAACTACGACCCACGAGCGGGGAACTTCGTCTTCGAACGGTTCGCCGCCTACAACTTCTCGACCGGCGAGTTCGAGTTAGCCGCGCTCGACTCGTGGTCCATCGAGGGCCAGACGGTGACACTCACGCTCCGGGACGACCTGTTGTGGGATACCGGCGAGGACGTGACCGCGCGTGACGTCCTGACGCAGTTCCGCCTGATGAAGAAGATGAACACGTCGCTTTGGGACTTCACCGAGAGCGTCGAACGGGGCGACGACGACAAGACCGTCGTTCTCAACCTGAAGCGACCGTCCAACCCGGAGGTCATCAAACACACGCTCGCCAACGGCTCACTCCGACTGTTCGCGTACCATCCGACCTTCGAACAGTTCCTCGACAAAGAAGCCGAGGAGCTCCAGCAGTTCAAATACGAGGGAGACGTGGTCGCGAGCGGCCCCTTCTCGGTCGCGTCGAAGTCGAAGCAGTCGTGGGAACTCACGAGGAATCCCGAATACTACGGCGCTGAAAACATCAACTTCGCGGGCATCTCGCTTCTCTCGCGGGCGGACAACACCGCACTCCAACAGGGCCTGATGGGCCGCGAACTCGACTTCGTCACGAGCCTCTTCGCGCCGCCGAAGATCGTCGGCAACTTCCCCGACTCCGTCGAAGAGGTCACTATCTCTGCGAAGTGGGGGTACGGCGTCCTGTTCAATCACGACGACCCCGACTTCGGGAAGCGAAACGTCCGGCAGGCCGTCGCTCACGTCGTCAACCGCCAGCAGGTCGTTGATAACGCAGGGCCGCGAACGAAAGCGCCCGCACCGAAGGTGACTGGCATCGCCCCGGGTGACCAGAAATCGTGGCTCGGTGACGCGTACGACTCCTTCGAGGGGTACGGCATGGCGGCGTCGCAGACGGACAAAGCCGCCGCGCTCCTCCGCGAGGCCGGCTACTCGAAGGAAGACGGCACGTGGACGCACAGCAGCGGTCGAACCCTCGGTGGGACGTACTACACCCCCGCTGGCTGGACGGACTGGACCACGGCGACGAACACTGTCGTCGACCAGTTGAACGCGTTCGGCTTCGACTTCGAAATCAGCCAGAAGCCGACGGGAGATTTCTTCGGCGGCTACATCGAGTCCAACTTCAAGATCGGCGCGTTCTACTGGCTGCCCGGTGGCGCCCGGTCGTCGTTCCCGTACTTCCCGCTCCGCTGGCAGCTCACGAACCCGGACATCGACGGCGGCCACAACTTCCCGGAGGGCGAACAGACTGTCCCCGGGATGGACGGCGGCGAGATGACTATCGACCCACTCTCGGTGGCACAGGAGATTTCGACCACGCAGGACCGAGCCGCGACGGAGGAACTCATCAAGCGTGTCGCGTGGCACCACAACCAGAACATTCCAATACTGGGGCTGGTCGCGAAGCTCGAACAGTCGTGGCTCACCACCGACGAGTGGGACATCCCGGCGGAAGGGAGCGACGACCGAGCGATCAAGTGGCCAAGCGAGTGGCTCCCGCGCCAGGGACAGCTCATGGCCGAGCGATAATCGAAGTGGAGCAACGTAACCATGAGTAACTACTACGTCCGTCGGACGGCCAGGGTGTTCGCGACCATCTTCGCGGTCGCGACGCTCACGTTCGGGCTGATTCGCCTCCTTCCGGGCGGCCCCTTCACGCAGTTGCGCGCGCAACTGCTTCGGCAGGGCGTTCCGGCATCCGAGGTCGACGCCCGGATTTCGAACCTCCAGAACATCGACCCCAACGCGCCGCTCTGGCGGCAGTACCTGGACTACATGGGCGCCGTCGCGCAGGGGAACTTCGGCGAGTCGATCTCGCTGGGCGAACCGGTGGCGCAGGTCATCGCCGAAGCGGTGCCGTGGACGGTGTTCGTCGTCCTGGTGTCGACGATTCTCATGTTCGCCGTCGGTATCTTCCTCGGGTCGTTACAGGCCTACTGGGAAGGTTCGCGGTTCGACAAGGCGTTCAGTGGCCTCTCGATCGGCCTCATGTCCGTCCCCTTCTACGTCGTCGCCGTCATCTCGCTGTACGTCTTCGCGTACCAGTGGGGATGGTTGCCGACGGCGGGGACAGTCGGGACCAACGTCGACAAAGAACTGAGCGTCCCGTTCGTGCTCAGCGCGCTCGAACACAGTCTCTTGCCCATCTTCTCGTACACGCTGGGCGGGATCGGCGGGCAGGCGTTGGCCATGCGCGGGAACAGCATCCAGGTGCTCGGTAACGACTACGTCCGGGTCGCGAGACTCCGCGGGCTCCCCGACCGCCGAATCGCGACTCGGTACGTCGCGAGGAACGCCATCCTTCCGATGTACACCGGGTTCCTGTTGCTCCTCGGATTCCGCCTGTCGGGGACCGTCATTCTGGAGCAGATATTCTCGTACACCGGACTCGGCTACTACATGTTCGCCGCGCTGAAGGCGAACGACTACCCGCTCATGATGGCGACGTTCCTCATCATCACCGTCGCGCTCATCGTCGGCGTCTATATCGCCGACCTGACCTACAGCAAGATCGACCCGCGAATCAGTGCCGGAGGTTCTGATGAAGCGTACTGAGAGAGAAGAGTCCAGCGCGGCGGAGTCCAGCGCAGTGGTTACCGACGGTGCCGGGGTCGACTGGCGAGGGTCGGCCTCGTCGTCGGTGACGGTGACTCGTGCGGAGCGACTTCGAGAGTTCTACGAGGAAACCGTCCTGAAACCGATGCTCGTCGCGTGGTCGGACAGCAGAACCCGACTCGGACTGCTCATCATCGGGTTCTACGTGTCGTTGGCGCTCGTGGCCGTCCTCGGTCTCTGGCGAGCGCCTTCGACGAGTCAGGCCCCTCGGTACCTGACGCTGTTCGAGAACATGCAGTACCCGCTCGGGACGACTGCGTCGGGGACGGACCTCGCCGCACTCATCATCCACTCGACTCCAGACATCTTGCTGATGGTCACCTCGGGTGGGCTCTGGGCGACCGGTATCGCCGTCCTCGTCGGGACCGTCGCTGGGTACAAGGGCGGTTCGGTCGGACGCGCGTTGATGTCGATATCGGACTTCGTCATGGCCATCCCCGGGCTCCCGCTGGTGATGATTCTCGCGATTACGTTCAATCCCAAGAACCCGATCCTGCTCGGAATCGTCATCAACATCAACTACTGGGCTGGCCTCGGCCGGTCGATCCATTCACAGGTGCTGACGATTCGAGAGAACAACTACGTCGAAGCCTCCCGGACGATGGGCGTGAGCACGCCGCGAATCATCCTGAAGGACGTGATTCCGAACATCATGCCGTACGTGACGGTCAACTTCGTGTTCGCCGCGCGGTACGTCGTGTTCGCATCGATCGGACTGTTCTTCCTCGGCGTGTTGCCGTACTCCGACCAGAACTGGGGCGTCACCCTGAACTTCGCGTACAATGGTGGTGCCCTGTTCTCTTGGAGTGCCGCACACTGGCTTCTCGTCCCGATGGCCGCGATTATCGGCCTCTCGGTCGGCCTCATCCTCCTCGGTCAGGGGATGGACCGCGTGTTCAACCCGCGTGTCCGCACTCGGCTGACGGGGGAGTCTGAGTCGACTGCTTCGGCCGACGAGAAAGACACCGGCATGACGGAGGTACTGTAGATGACTGCCAAACAGCGCGAAACGACGACCACGACGACAACTATGACGACAGACGACCCAATCATCGAGATCAACAACGCGGCCGTCACGTACGACGGCGGCGAGACGTACGTGTTGGACCACGTGAGCATGTCTATCGAACGTGGCGAGATTCTCGGCATCGTGGGCGAGAGCGGAAGCGGCAAGTCGATGTTCGCCGACTCGATGCTGGACGCCATCCCCGACCCCGGACGACTGTCCGGTGAGATACGCTACCACCGCGACGATGGGACCACAGTCGACGTGCTCGAACTCTCCGACGACGAACTTCGGGAGTTCCGGTGGGAGGAGGTGTCGATGGTCTTCCAGGGCGCGATGAGTTCGTTCAACCCGACGATGAAGATCGGCGGGCACTTCAGAGAGACGCTGAAGGCCCACGACGCCGACGTCACGTCTGGAATGGAGTTCGCCCGTGAACTCCTCTCTGACCTGTACCTCGACCCGGAGCGCGTGCTGACGTCGTACCCGCACGAACTCTCCGGCGGGATGCAACAGCGGGCACTCATCGCCCTGTCGCTCGTTCTCGAACCCGAAGTGCTGGTGATGGACGAACCGACCGCCGCACTCGACCTCCTGATGCAGCGTTCGATTCTGACGCTCCTCCAGGACTTACAGGAGAAGTACGACCTGACGATGGTGTTCATCACCCACGACCTGCCGCTGGTCGCCGAACTCGCCGACCGGATGGCCGTCATGTACGCCTTCCAACTCATCGAGGTCGGCGACCGTGAGCAACTCATCGCGAATAGCGGGCACCCATACACGCGAGCGTTGCTCAATGCGACGCCCGACATCGAAGCACCGCTCGAAGAGATGCGACCGATCGAGGGACAGAGTCCGGCACCCATCAACGTTCCACAGGGGTGCGCCTTCGCACCGCGATGTCCACTCGCCACCGAAGAGTGCCGAGTTGAAGACCCGGCGTTCACGCAACTCGACGACGGCCACGCCGTCGCCTGTCACCACGCGGAAGACGCACGAGACGAGATTGCGCTGCACTTCGACCGTTCCGAGGAGACCGTTCCGGTCTCGGGAGGTGGTGGGTCGTGAGCCGTGCCGACGAATCGTCGACCGGGTCCGACCAGCACGACGAACCACTCATCTCACTCGAAAACCTCGAAGTCCACTTCGAAACAGAGCAAGGACTGTTCGACCTCTTCGAGGAGCCAGACGTGGTCAAAGCGGTCGACGGCGTCTCGCTCGACATCGAGGAGAACGACGTCCTCGCACTCGTCGGGGAAAGCGGGTGCGGAAAGACCACCCTCGGCAAGACGACCATCGGACTCCAGCGGCCGACGGGCGGGACGGTGACGTACAGGGGACAGGACATCTGGGCCGCCAAAGACGGCAACGGAGAGATACCGTTCGACGAGATTCGGTCGTCGCTCCAGATTATCCATCAGGACCCCGGGAGTTCGCTCAACCCCAATCGACGGATTCTGAACATCCTCGCAGAGCCGATTAAGCTCACTCACCCAGCGGTCGGGGCCAGCGAACGCCGCGAGCGGATTCACGCGCTTCTCGAGCGCGTCGGTATGAACCCCGCAGCAGACTTCGCAGACCGGTACCCACACCAGCTCAGTGGCGGAGAGAAACAGCGCGTGGCGCTCGCTCGCGCGCTCTTGATGAATCCCGACGTGATCCTCGCAGACGAGGCCATCAGCGCACTCGACGTCTCCTTACGGGTCGAAATGATGGACCTGATGCTCGATTTGCAGTCGGAGTTCGACACCTCGTTCGTGTTCGTCTCGCACGACCTCTCGAACGCGCGGTACTTCGCAGAACACGGGGACGGTCGAATCGGGGTGATGTATCTCGGAAACCTGGTCGAAGTCGGGCCGGCAGACCAACTCATCGGCGACCCCAGTCACCCGTACACGAACGTCCTCCGCTGGGCGACGCCGAACTTGTCCCGACAGTCGGGTGAGGCTGGTGAGCCGCCGATGCGGAAGATAGACATCCCAGACCCGGTCAACCCACCGAGCGGGTGCCGGTTCCACACGCGCTGTCCCGAAGCACGTGAGGCGTGCCGAGAGGTGGCCCCACAACTCCAACAGTCCGGTGAGGCCGCTGGCCATCGCGTCGCCTGCTTCAGAGACGACCCGAACCACTCCTATTGGGATAGCGACCCGCTGACGGAGGACGATGACTGATGTGAATGGGTGGTTGTCGCTTCCGCCTCACTCGCTGGTCGCCGGTGCGAACCCGCCCTTCCATCTCGACCGGAACCTGACCGGTATCGGTCGAATCGGGAGCTTGATAATCGGCGCAATATACGATACCGTATGACACGGCTAGAGACGGTTGTCGACGTGATCTGCGACCAACGTGACCGGTTCCCGCTGTTCGTCGCAATCGGCATCGTGATGGGGCTCCTGCTCGGGTTTTCGTTGTTGTATCTCGAACCGGGGACTGCCGCGTACGCGATCGCGCTCGTCGACGTTGGCCTCGTTGCGGTCACGGTGGTCGGGTTTGGCGGCGGCTTTTGGCTCTGTACGAAGCGCTCCGTAGAGGACTGACGCGGTACTGGCGACGGCGCTGAGCACTCGGTGGGGACGAATGGCTGGTCTCACGAGAAACGAATCACTGCGCGACACCCGACCGCCGCTGAATGCGTCAAACCAGCAAAGGACCCAACCGCTCCCTGGAGACACCAGTCAGAGTTCTCCGCGCACTCCAGGAAGCGGTTACTTATGTAAAGAAAGGAGACATAGGCACACCATAGCAAATTTATTACATTTGACTATCGGTCTGCTGACTGCGGAGCGACTCAGCTGAGGTAACAGCAAGGTGGGCGATCACCTCGTCAATTATGTTCAGATGTGATGAGTATGTATTGATTTTATTATACAATAGTACTGGATGGGACGCTTCTTGCGCCAAATTGGACGGACACCGCGAAACCGTCCTGAGTACGTTGCCATACTCCCGTCAGAGGCCCACAGTCACCCGTACGGCGCCTCGTTCGTCGTCAGCCACCGGTATCGGACTCAGTCCCGACACCCTGACCGACTCGATTCGACCACGTGAGCAAAAACCTCGTGAAGTGTCGATTTCACACGCGTATAGGCTGTTTTAACCGAGTCTTTTCCTCCCTCAAGTGGAATTCACACGGGCCTCGGTAATGAGCCACATCTCGAACAATACTCTAGGTCTCAAATCACCTCGACAGTTGGCTGCCGAGCGCGGTCGAAGATATTGTATTCTAGAGAATGAGCCCCCAAGTGAAATCTGAATTTAATACTAACTATACTTATATTTCATCCGCGGTCGGAACGGACGTGCCACCGCCGCGCTAGCGAGCGCATTGCTCAGTTCGGTGGGTGTCGGTGAGTCTGGCTCGTATCGGACCGCGACTCCGCCACCGTGTGAGTCGGACCGTCAGCCCAGTCGCGCTTCCAGCGACTCGACGAGCGAGTCGTTGCCGATGTAGACCGGGACGCGGTCGTGGATGCCGTCGGGCGTCCCCGAGAGGAGCGACGCCTCGCCGTCGGAGGACCGCCCGCCCGCACACTCGATGATGTAGCCGATGGGAAAGCCCTCGAACTGCTGTCGGAGTTTCCCGCTCAGTGCGTCGGTCTGTGCGGGGTACGCGAAGACGCCGCCGTAGTGGAGAATCTGGTTCACGTCGCCGATCATCGAGCCGCCGTAGCGGAGCTTCATGCCCTCGGTGCGCTCGGTCTCGCTGGCGAACGCCTCGAACTCGTCGAACCAGTGGTTGACGCGGCCGCCGAAACTGAAGATGGCGGGGTCGTCGGGCAGCGTCAACTCCTCGCGGAGCGGGCGCTTGATGCCCGATTCGAGGATGTACTCGCTGACGACGCCGTCGCGGGCGGCCACGAGCGTCGTCACCGGGCCGTAGAGGATGTAGCCAGCGGCGAGCAGATTCTCGCCGCCCGTGGGGAGCGGTTCGTCGTAGACGCTGTAGAGCGTCCCCATCACGTTGTTCGGCTTCAGGTTCGTCGACCCGTCGAGCGGGTCGAGCGCGACGGACACGCCCTCGCCGATGTCGATGACCTCGGCGCGCTCCTCGCTGGCGTACTCGCCGACGCCGTCGAGGGGGCGAAGCCGCTTCAACAGCAGTTCGTCGGCGTAGGTGTCGGCTTCCAGTTGGCGCTCGCCGCTCGGGTTCGTGCCCTCCTCGTAGACGCGCCGGCCGGGCAGCCCCGCCCGAATCGACGGCGCGGCCGCACAGAGCGTCTCGACGACGGCGTCGACCACGTCGTCCTCCCGACTCGATTCGTCTGTCATGCGTTCGATACACCCTGCGGGGTCGCGGATGCGTCGAAGCGGTTCGACGGGACGCCGACGGGCGGCGCGCGGACGGGCGTCGGGGTGGTCGTCATTACCTACAGATTCCGTGGACGGAGTATAGTTCTGTCCCCGAGCGTAAGCGTTGCACCGCGCCGACGACGGGGTTTGCGGCGGGTTTTCGACTCGGGCGCTGTTGAAGTCCTCCGCTGGTGAAGATTGTTGGACTCGTGCTACAGCGCGAGTCGGTTATCGGTTCAGCACTCAATATGGACTGCTCAAATCGCTACGTACAGAGCAGGGACTTACTTTGGGATAATCGCAACCGCCTCAATCTCAACAAGTAACTCCGAATCGATGAGGCGATTCACCTCCACCATGCTGGTGGCTGGGCGTACGTCACGAAACACTTCACCATGGGCTTCACCGATTGCCTCCCACTCATCGATATCAGTGACGAACATTCGAGTTCTGACCACATCCTCAAGTGATGCATCAGTCTCTCGAAGGGCGTCTTCGATGTTCTGGAGTGCTTTTTTCGTCTGTTCGTATGCGTCGCCTTTACCGACGATTTGACCATCATCGTTAGTCGCTGTTGTCCCAGAAACGTGTACTTGAGAGCCGGTCTGAACGGCCCGAGAGTATCCGACTTTGGACTCCCACTCAGTCCCGGATGAGATTTGTTTTCGCTCCATAGCTCAGACTCACAAACGGCATTAAAATGAGTTTGGGTGATGAATACAAGCAGATTACTGCGCGGCGAACAGTCGTTCGAACACGACCGTCGGGAACCGCGGTTCGAGTCGGCTCGGCGGCCGGCCCTTTCGGTCGACGCGCTCCGCCGTGACCCGACGGGTGATGCCGTCTTCGGCGAGTTCGTAGAGGATTCGCTTGACCGTCGCCGCCGAGAGGTCGACCGACTTGGCGATGTGCTGGCTCGTCGCCCGCACCGACTGCTGTTGGTCGGGGCGCAACGCGAGGAGTTCGTGAAGCACCTGCTGGCGGTTCTCCGGGAGCGCGAACACGCGGCCGAGCGAGACGCACGGGCGCGGCACCGCGGCGATTCCCGCGGCGGTGTCGGCGGCGGTGATGCTCTGGTGTCTGTTCCGAGTCGCCTCGTCGGCCGCGCCGAACAGCGCCGCGAGCGCGTCGTGGGCGTCGCCGTCGGCCCACTCGGCGATGTCGCGCGCGAGTCGGTGGTCGAGCGTCCGCTGGGACCCGGCCGACGACGCCCGGGTCATCAGCACGTCGATGAGCACCTGACTCTGGTACGGTTCGAACTGAATCTCGCCGGCCGTGTAGTCGGTCAGCACCGTCTCGTCGGGCGACGAACGCCCGATGGCCAACCAACTGACCTTGCTCGGCAGTCCGGCACAGAGCTCGACGAACGCCTCGCCGTCGAGCGTTCCCGGCTCTTCGAGGTGGTCGACGGCGACGATGGCTCCCGTCTGCGGGCCGTCGAGCGTCTCCTTGAGCCGCGACTGGAGCGCCTCCGTCTTGATGCCCTGCTTCGGCACCGACTCGTCGACGAGCGCGTCGAGCACGGCGTGATAGAACGCGAACGCGCTCGTCGTCTCGCGCGCGTCGACGTAGACGAACCGCGGCGCGAACGTCGCCTGCACGCGAGTCGTCGTGTGAATGGCGGCGTTGTTGACGCTCGACACGCGGACGAGGCGGTCGAAAAGCGCCGTCACCACCGCCGACTTCCCCGACCCTTTGGGGCCGTAGACGTAGGCGTTCGGCGGGAGGTGGCCGTCGAACACCGGGTCGAGGTAGTCGAGCAGTCGCTCCAACACCGGCCCGCAGTTCACCGGGTCGTCGATGTGCGCGACCGGCGAGAGCGAATCGTAGTCGACGAGGAGGCGAGGCTCACCGTCACGGCGCTGTCGACGTTTGATCCTCGCTTCGATGTCCATGTCGTGGATGATAGTTCCGAAATGGGAGGTATATCAGTTCTGACTGCTCACGGCAGCGGCACCGCGCCGGCCGTGGTGAAGACGCCCGCGATGGCGAGCAGGCCGAGGACGAACGTGGTCGTCACGATGGAGGCCGCGGGCGGGTCGAAGTGGGTGCTGCCGTGCGCGTAGAAGACGCGCTCGTACACCTCGCCGAGGACGCCGCCGAGGACGCCGAAGCCCGCGCCGAGCACGAGCGCCACGGGGACGCTCGCGCCGTCGAGCATGGCCATGCTGGCGATGAACGTCGCCGGGAGGCTCATGTGGTGGGTGACCGGAATCTTCTCGACGCCGAGATTCAAGAACAGCAGGCTCGTCGCGGAGATACCGAACGGGATGAACAGGCTCCCCGTGCGCGCGAAGATGTACGCGCTGAGGATGCCGACGGCCATTCCGACGGCGGCGACGCCGCTCCACTTGTACTGGTGCGGGAGCCACGGCTCGACCGCGAGGCGGTACGAACCGCCGGTGGCGGTCCCGCCGTCGGTCATCGCCTCGCGTTTTGTGCCCGTCTCGAACGGCGACACGTCGAGGAAGCCCTTGCCGCGGGGGGTTCCGACGAGTTCGTAGCCGAAGACGGCGCGGGCGAGCAGCGCGGTCAGGACGACGCCGACCGCGGGCGGGTCCAGCGGGAGCGCGAGGCCAGCAGAGGTCTGACGAATCGCCATCCCGATGACGCCGAAGACGCCGCCCACCGCGAGGATGTCCGGCCGGGTGCCGAGCGCGTACGCGATGTCCTTCGCGGGGTGGTAGTCGCCGTCGGCGGGCGCAGGCATACCGTCGTTCTTCGCGGCGTAGGCCGCGGCGGCGACGCCGCCCGCGAAGGCGACGTGAGGGCCGAAGACGGGGCCGAACGCCAGCGGGCCGACGATGCCGGCACCGTAGCCGCCCGCGGCGTCGGCGACGAGGCCCCCGCCCCCGACGAACTCCGTGGAGACGACGTTGCCGGCCTCGCCGACGAGCACCATGATACCGGTGAAGATGAACGCCGGCAGCGCCCCGAGAGACGCGCCGAACATCCCGCCCGCGAACGAGGCGATGACGAGCACGAGGATGTCGACGGCTTCGAGGCCGAAGACGATGGCCATCTCACTCGTCCCCCTCGGTTTCGTCTTCGCGCGCCCAGTCGAGCGAGCGGTCGACCGCGTCGTGCCAGCGGTCGTACAGCTTGTCGACGCGCTCGGCGTCGGCCTCGGGCGAGAACTCGCGGTCGACCTGCCAGTTGTCGCGGAGTTCGTCCACCGTGTCCCAGTAGCCGACGGCGAGGCCGGCGGCGTACGCCGACCCGAGGGCGGTCGTCTCGTCGACCTCCGGCCGGGCGATGTCCGTCTGGATGATGTCGGACTGGAGCTGACAGAGGAAGTTGTTCTTGACCGCGCCGCCGTCGACGCGGAGTGCGTTCAGTTCGACGCCCGAGTCGGCCTCCATGGCCTCGGCCACGTCGCGGGTCTGGTAGGCGATGGATTCGAGCGTCGCGCGGACGAGATGCTCCTTCCGCGTGCCGCGGGTCATGCCGACGATGGTACCGCGGGCGCGACCGTCCCAGTGAGGCGCACCGAGGCCCGTGAACGCCGGGACCATGTAGACGCCGTCAGTTGATTTGACCGAACGCGCCAGCTCAGCGGTCTGGGCGGCGTTGTTGATGAGGTCGACGTCTTCGAGCCACTCGATTGCCGCGCCGGTGATGAAGATAGAGCCTTCGAGGGCGTACTGCACGGGCTCGCCGGAGAGTTGGAACCCGATGGTCGTCAGGAGGCCGTGGTCGGACGAGACCGCCTCGGTCCCGGTGTTCATCAGGTAGAACGAGCCGGTGCCGTAGGTGTTCTTCGCGTCGCCCTCGTCGAAGCAGGTCTGGCCGAACAGCGCGGCCTGCTGGTCGCCGAGCGCGCCCGCGACGGGGATTTCCGCGCCGAGGAAGCCGTCGGCGTCCGTGTGGCCGTAGAGGTCCTCGTCCGAGGACGGCCGGACCTCCGGGACCATCTCTTTGGGCACGTCGAACTCGGCGAGGAGGTCGTCGTCCCAGTCGAGCGCCTCGATGTCGTAGAGCATCGTCCGCGAGGCGTTCGACACGTCAGTGATGTGGTTGCCCGTCAGGTTGTAGATGAGCCACGCGTCGATGGTACCCATCAGGAGTTCGCCCTCCTCGGCCCGACTGCGGAGGTCGTCGCCGCGCGAACTCTGGAGCTTCAGCGGCTCCGCGTTGTCGAGAATCCACTCGACTTTCGTCGCCGAGAAGTAGGCGTCCGCTTCGAGGCCGGTCTGCTCGCGAATCCACTCGACTTTGTCTTCGGCCTGGAGTTCCTCGACGCGGTCGGTCGTCCGGCGGTCCTGCCAGACGAGCGCGTTGTGGACCGGCTTGCCCGTCTCGCGGTCCCAGACGATGGTCGTCTCGCGCTGGTTCGTGATGCCCAGCGCTTCGAGTTGCTCCGCGTCGAGGCCGGCGTCGGCCAGCCCGTCCGCGATGACCTGCTTCGTGTTCTCCCAGATTTCGAGGGGGTCGTGTTCGACCCATCCCGGATTCGGGTAAATCTGCTCGTGTTTCTCGTAGGCGTTGCCGACGACCTGCCCGCTGTGATCGAAGATCATGAAGCGCGTTCCGGTCGTCCCCTGGTCGATCGAACCGACGTATGTGTCTACCATGTGTGTTCCGTGCCCTGCCCAATTCGTTATTGCTGGTGCGGGCTTACCAGTAAACAATATATTGAATCGTTATAAATATACCTCTCAGACTGATTTTCGTCGGTGACACTCGGGAACCAACTGTCGGTCGAATGGGTGTTTCGAGAGCCCACCTACACAATAGAGGCGCTTTCATCCACGTATTCCCGGAGTACCAGTTCCCGTCCGAAAGCACCCGACGCTCGGCGACGAACGTATTCTTCACCGAGAACAACCACAGAATCATTATGTTTACTAGCCATCCGCAGTGGGTAGTGTCGATTCGATTCAGCCGTGCGAGCGAACGTGTTCGGGGTAATCGACTCGGTGGTCTCCCGCGAGGGACGATACGCATGGCAGACACCACCCTCGACGTGCGCGACCTCCCTCCGGTAGAGCGCCATCCGAAGATTCACGCAGCCTTCGACGACCTCGACGCCGGCGAGTCGCTGACGATTCTCAACGACCACGACCCCAAGCCGCTGTTCTACGAGATGCAGGCGGAAGTCGACGCCTTCGACGCCGACAACTACACCGTCGAACAGCGCGCCCCCGACGAGTTCGCGGCGACGTTCCCGAAGCAGTAGCGTCGCGGCCGCGGGTCGTGACCGCGATTCCGGCCCGCCTCCCGCGTTTCTCCACCTCGACGAATATGTTCGGAGTCACCGGTAGGACTCCTCGCCGCGCTAGGTCGCGTATGAGCGCCATTCCCGCCGACATCGACACGGCTCGACAGCCACCGATGACGATTCCGCTCCGGCACTTCGTCGTCGCGCTCGGCCTCCTCGCGGCCGCGGTGGGCCTCCGGGTCGGCCTCGCCGTCGGCGTCGCTCCCGGTGCCGCCCGCCTCGCGCACGTCCACCTCCTCGTCGCGGGGTGGGTGTGCGTCACCATCATGGGCGCGATGACACAGTTCGTCCCGGTCTGGTCCGGCGTCGACCTCTACTCCCGGCGACTCGCGACCGCCCAACTGTGGGCCGTCGGCGTCGGTCTCGTCGGCCTCGCGGGGTGCTTTCTCCTCGGCGCGTTCGCGTGGCTCCCGGTCTTCGGTGCCGCCGCCCTCCTCGGCTTCTGGACGTTCGCCTACAACATGGCGCGCACGCTCTCTCGACTCGACGGCTTCGACGTGACCGAGCGCCACTTCGGCCTCGCAATCGGTTTTCTCGTGGCCGTCACCGGGCTCGGGTTCCTGCTCGCGGTCGACTTCACGCGGCCGCTTTTCGCCGGCGTCGGCGCGACCCACGGGACCGTCCGCGCGGCCCACGTCACGCTCGCCGTCTTCGGCGTCGTCGTGACGACCGTCGTCGGCGCGCTCTACCAACTCGCGACGATGTTCACCCAGACGAAACTCCGCGGCGTCGACGTGTGGCTCCGCCGCGTCGAGGAGGTCGGCTACCCGCTGGGCGTCGTCGCGCTCGCCGGCGGGCGACTCGTCTCCGAGCCGACGCTCGCGCGGGTCGGCGGCGCGCTCGTCGCCCTCTCGCTTCTCGGCGTCGCGGCGATTCTCGCCCGCCGCCTCGTCGAGTCGTCGGTCGACTGGACGCCCATGCTCACCCGGTACGCCGTCGCGGCCGTCGCGCTCGCCGCCTGGGCCGTCCTGACGCTCCCCGCGTGGCTCGCGGCCCCGCTGGCCGGCGACCGCCTGTTCGGCGCGCCGGGGGTCGACTCGCTGTTCCTCCTCGGGTTCGTCGGCTTCGTCGTGCTCGGGACGCTCTACCACGTCGTCCCCTTCATCGTCTGGGTCCACCGCTACAGCGACCGCCTCGGCCTCGAACCCGTACCGATGCTCGACGACCTCTACAGCGACCGCCTCGCCCGCCTCGACTTCGCCCTCGTCCTCTCGGGGGTCGCCGTCGTCGTCACGAACGACCTCGCCGGACTCTCTCCGGCCGCCGAGACGGCGGGCTGGACGCTCGTGTTCGTCGGCGTCGCGGCGTTCGCCGCGAACCTTTTGCGGGTCATCTGGCTCCACAGCCCGCAGTCGCTGGTCGGCGGCACAGTCGCGTCGGCCGCCGATGCGGACGACGGCGCGGACTGAGTCGATTCGTCAGCGACGCGTCTCGGACTCCTTCATTCCATGAGCAGTTCGGGCGCGAGGAAGAGCATCGCGAGCAGACACGTCAGGACGAGAACCGCCGCGAGACGCAGGACCCCGGCTTCTCGCCGTCGATCGTTCGGAAGCGACTCGGCGACGCCGGACAGCGCGGTCCCCGCTATCATGAACAGGAGCCACCCACCCGATATGGATTGGTCCACGACGGCGTACTGCCAGTACAGACCCGACATGACGAGCGCGCCGCAGAGCTGGACGACCGGGAAGACACCGCCGGAGGGCTCGCTGAACACGGTTTCGTCGACGATGGAGGGCATCGAACACGTCAACTCTCGCGAGGGACAAAAGAGCACCTGCTATCGCTCACCTCGTTCGTTCTCGCTCTCGTCCACAGGTCGTGTCTCCCCCGAACGCGTTCGGCCGCAGGCTTACCGACCGCGCGGCCGACAGTCCAGCCGTGATGCCAGAACACGCCGCGCTCGCCGACCTCCCGCCGCAGATGCACGCGCCCGTCTTCGAGACCGACCGTCCGAAAACCGTCAGGCTCCGCCTCGAAGCCGGCGACGAGGTGCCGGCGCACTCTCACCCCGGCTTCGACATCGTCTTCCACGTCGTCGACGGCCGGATGGAACTCGCGCTCGACGGCGAGACCCACGAGGTCGCGGCGGGGGAGCTGCTGCGGTTCGGCGGCGACCGCGACATCTCGCCGCGCGCGCCAGTCGATAGTACCGCAGTGCTCGTGTTCGCGCCGGCCGGCGACGACTGAGCTGCGGGGTCACGACGGACGAAAAACGGACGCCTACTGCTTTTCGCCCGACAGCCGGTTCAGCGCCGCCTCGAACTCCTCGGACAGCGAAACCGCTCCCGGTTCGGCCTCGTCGTCGCGCTCGCCCGCTGGCGCTCCAGCGACGCGGGTCGAGTCGTTCGTCTCCGCCTGCGCCTGGGCGTCGCCCGCGTCCATCGCGTCGAGCTCCGCGTTGATGGCGTCGGCCTGCTGGTGCATCGGCGCGACGCGGACCCGGACGCGGTCGTAGTCGTGGCGGTCGGCGAGGCCGTTCCACGCCCGAAACGCGCCGACGGTGAGCGTCTTCGACTGCGGGCAAAACGGCGTCGTCGGCGTGAACTCCGCGTGGAGAATCGACGGGTCGTCGCGGTCCTCCGCGTAGCGAAAGCCCGCCTCGGG
Organism: Haloferax gibbonsii; assembly: GCF_001190965.1. Taxonomy (NCBI): domain Archaea; kingdom Methanobacteriati; phylum Methanobacteriota; class Halobacteria; order Halobacteriales; family Haloferacaceae; genus Haloferax; species Haloferax gibbonsii. The sequence goes on along the minus strand of NZ_CP011947.1, from coordinate 1,946,103 downwards.
GTGTCGCCGGTCGAGGTTCAGCCGCGCGAGGTTGTAGCCGAACGTCACGTCGTAGACGCCGCGGTCTTCGAACAGGTCGCGCGCGACCCGGTGGACGGCGACGTGGTCGTCGCCGTCGAGGACGCGGTGACCGTCGAGAAAGGCGTCCGGGTCGGGCAGGTGTTCCGGGACGAACTGGTCGATATCGTCGAAGCGGTCGGCTCGCGACCCGCCGAACAGGGATGGGATGTCTGGCATGGTCCGAAATGGAGTCGCCACGGGCGTAGGCCCACCCCCGAACACGTTCAACGCACCGTTCGGTGCCGGCGCTCGTCGCGGTCGTGGCACGAGTCGATGGTGCTCGGTGCTGTCAAAATTCGTCGTCGCGGGACGGGAGCTACGTATGGACGGGCCAAAGAGTGGCACAGACGGACCGGACACGGCTCGGAGCGTAGGTTACCGAAATATCGCCACGACGGAGACGGCTTCGGACGCACTCATCTCCGATTTATCAATCGCTGAATCCGGTCGCGAACCTCGTCCGCGGAGTCGTATAGCTCGTTGTCAACCGGAGCGAGCACCTCGTCGACGGGTTTCAACCCTCCTTGCGTTTCGACCTCGTAGTCGCCGTAGTTCTCGACGAGTTGCTCCGTCGTGGTCGGATAGTCCTGAATCTCAAGCGCATCGTCGAGGTCCCCAAGCTGCTCCCCGGGGGCGGGTTCGTCGGCGCGGTCACGCGCCTCTTGGAGCGCTCGTTCGCGCTGGCGCTGTTCTTCGTTGGCCGCTTGCTTGTTTCGGCCCTGTTTGTCGTCTGGCATCCTTGGCACTTCGAAAGCGAACGGGATAATGCTGTGGCCGATTCTCGGTAGTCACTTCCGACATGCGGGTTCTGTCAGGTCCGGCGGGGGTCAACAGCGTCAGGTAGAAAACCGGTCAGTCCGGGGACGACCGGTTGGTGCCGGCGCTCCGTTGCGGTCGGAACGGTCGAGGTACACGATGAATGCCAACCGGCCTCAGAGTGGCTTTATTTTCGGCCCGCATATACGGTACACCACTTGCGGAACGATGCGTGCTCACCAATCGCTCGAAATCCTCGCCGTGGCTATCCTCTACATCTGCGTGTTTGTGATAGTCGTCGGATCTGCGCTTGATTCGATAGCCGGCTTGGAAACGCTCTCGATGGATGCTACGAGGGGTGTTGAACGCACATGGGACTTAGTCTCGAAGCCACAGGGCTGGATTCTCTGTCTCGGCTACGTCCCAGTTCATTTCGCGTACCTGTTCGTCCGCGCACGACTCGCCGGTGAATCGGTTGATTCCTACTGGGACTGACAACCGCCACGATGTGTAATACGCCTCGCTGAACACAGAGTGCGAGTCGGCCACTAGCGACTCGCTGGCGAAATATATTACACGTCCAATCAGTACTCGTTCACGTATGCGTTGCAACCAGCATCGGCCCTCTATCGATGACTGACATCAACGACGAGTTCGGTGGTGTGTGGGGTGGCGTGAGTACGCTGCTAGTCGCAGTACTCGCCATCGGCGTCTTCGTATTCTTGACGAACCCGATCAATACTGGTGGAGTTATCGCCGGAATCGTTTTGGCCCTTATTGGTCTTGTACAGGTTCTTGCCCCTCGCATCTCGCCGTGGTTCAAACGCCTTAGCCGTCACTGGATTGGCCTGTGTTGGATACTCATCGGTGGCGGGATAGCGACTCTCGGGCTTGTTGCCTCGTCAACAACCGGAACGCTCGTTGGTGGAGTTGTACTCGGGGCACTGTTCATACTCTTTGGAAGTGCTGTTGTATTCGGTCGTTGACATCGCCCTCTAAGCGTTGCACGCGTGTTCTCTCAACACCGAGAGGTTTCGACAGAGACGGGCGAAAAACAGCGATCAATGGTTGCCAGTCGGTGCGACGGCGCTACTGCGGGTCAGGGTCGGAGTCGAATATCTCGGGGTCCTCCGGCCCCTCGGCGCGGATGACCGCCATACAACCCTTGCGGGCGACGCGGGACAGCGAGTGGTCGACGAGTTTGAAGTCGCCGGGGACGGGCGAGCTCATCGTCGCGATAGTCGTGCTCCCCGGCGGGACGAGCCGCGTCTGGATGTGGCTCTGGGGCTCCGTCGTCAAAGAGCCGTCCGGGTAGAGCGTCTCCCAGACGCTCCCGATGGGATGGAAGCTACTGGAGAGGTTCGGCCCCCCGTCGACGAAGTACACCCGGACCGTCTCGCCCGTGCCGACGGTCGCGGCCGGCCCCCGGCCGTTGGGCGTCCATGCGTACTTCTCGCCGTTCATGAGGACGTACGTTGGGTCCTCGTCCCGCATCGACTCGTAGTCGAAGTTGTGCTGTCCCTCCTCGCCGGCGGCCTTGTCGGTGTAGAGTTCGTGCTGGCCGATGTAGACCTCGTGGTCGACCTCGGGAAGCCCCTCCGGTGGCTCGACGAGGATGAGGCCGAACATCCCGGCGCTGATGTGCATGTCCATGTTCGGCACGGCGCAGTGGTAGATGTACGCGCCGGGGTAGGTCGCCTTGAACCGCAGGTGCGCCGTCTCGCCGGGGTTAGTCATCGTCGCCTCCGCGCCGCCGCCGGGACCGGCGACCGCGTGGAAGTCGACGTTGTGCGGCATCGCGTTCTCCTCGGGGTTCTCGAACGTCAGGTTCACCGTGTCGCCCTGCCGGACGCGGATGAACGGACCGGGGACCTGCCCGTTGTAGGTCATGTAGGTGAACGTCACGCCGTCTTCGACCTCGGCGGTCACCTCCTCCGGCCGGAGCGTCACGTCGACCTCGGCGGACTCGCTTCGGTCGATTGGTCCGGGGATATCAGTGGGGTCGGCCGCGACTTGGTCGACCAGATTCGTCGAACGCTGTTGTGTCGGTTCCTCCGTCCCGTCGAGCGACTGCGCGGCGGTCGGCGCTTTCGTCGCACAGCCGGCGAGCGATGCGGCGCCGCCGAGTCCGAGCCACTGGAGCGTCCGTCGCCGAGTCGTAGATAGCATCTGTGTCTCCCTCCGGTTGAATCGAGTGCCCGAACACGGGTATAAACGAACAATGGTTGCACGGTTGGGAGACGCGCTCCGAACATCTTCGCGAGTCGTACCACACCGTGAGACGCGAGCGGGCGCGGTCGCTCCCGAGTGCGCGAGTCCCGAGAAGACGAACGAGGGTTCAGTCGTCGCCGACGAACCGGTCGCGGCGGTACCGACACTGCTCGCAGAAGAACTGCGCGAGTCCCGCTGGCTGCGTGCCGGTGAAGGCCATCTCGGAGCCGCAGTCAGGGCACCATTCGGAGTGGGTGGTATTCGTGTGGTCTGAACTCATACCACGTACAAACGCGTGAGGAGTTATTACATTAACGATTATGCCAAATTAGGCTCGATTGATACGTTTCGGGACGCTAAGGGTGTCGACGACGACGTTAGCGAGGGGCACGCTGGAGGAGAGTCGGTGGTGGCGACGACTCAGGGTTCCCAAATCGCGGTGACGACGCCGTCCTCACGCTCGGCCGAGCAGTAGGCGAACCCCCGGTCGTCGAGCTTCGGGTAGAGGAACTTCGGCTCGCGGTCGTTGAGCTGGACGAACACGGTTTCGCCGTCGAGTGCGGCGAGGCGGTTCATCGTCTCCGTGAGCGGTTCCGGCGGCGGCAGCTCCCGCACGTCGAGGAAGCTCACCGCTCGTTCGCTCGGTGCGTCGAGTCCGTCGAGGTACGCTTCGTGCTCCATACCGGTGTCGTGGGGCCGCCGGAGCAGGAAGTTCACCCCGAACGTGTTCGTCCCGTCGCCGCCGGTCTTGCGGCCGAACGCGTTCGGGGTGTGGCTCACCTTTCACGCCCTCGAACCACCCGACCAGAGCCATGTCTCGACCGCCACACCTCGACACCGACACGGGAACGGGGAGCGACGCGGACGCGCCGCCGACGGCGACCGCCCCGCCTGACCCGTCGAGCATCGACACCTCGCGGCGGCCGTTCGTCCTCATCTGGGAGGTCACCCAAGCGTGCGGCCTCGCGTGCGACCACTGCCGTGCCGACGCGACGCCCGCACGGCACCCCGACGAACTGACGACGGCGGAGGGAACGCGCCTGCTCGACCAGGCCCGCGAGTTCGGCCCCGGGCAGCTCGTCGTCCTCTCCGGCGGCGACCCGCTCGCCCGTTCGGACCTCGTGGACCTCGTCGAGTACGGGACCGACTTGGACCTCCGGATGACGCTCACCCCGAGCGGGACGTCGTCGCTGACGCCCGAGACGGTCGCCGACCTCGCCGACGCGGGCGTCAAGCGCATGGCGCTCAGCCTCGACGGCGCGACCGCGGCGTCGCACGACGCTTTCCGGGGAGAGGACGGGAGTTTCGAGCAGACCGTCGCGGCCGCCCGTGCGGCCCGCGAGGCCGGCCTCCCGCTCCAGATAAACACGACCGTCTGCGCCGAAACGGTCGACGAACTCCCCGCGCTCTGCGACCTCGTGGCCGACCTCGGGGCGGTCCTCTGGTCCGTGTTCTTCCTCGTCCCCGTCGGGCGCGGGCGCGTTCTCGACCCGATTTCCCCCGAACGCGCCGAGCGCGTCATGGAGTGGCTGGCCGAGGTGAGCGCGGAAGCGCCCTTCGGCGTCAAGACGACCGAAGCGCCCCACTACCGCCGAGTCGCCATCCAGCGCCGGCGGGACGCGAGCGACGCGCCCCCGACCGACGGCATCGGCCGCCGACTCGGCATCACCGCGGGCGACGGCTTCGCCTTCGTCAGCCACACCGGCGAGCTGTTCCCGTCGGGCTTTCTCCCCGCGTCCGCCGGCTCGGTCCGCGACGGCGGACTCGTCGAGCGGTACCGCGAGAGCGACCTCTTTCGGTCGCTCCGGGACCGCGACGCCCTCCGCGGGAAGTGCGGCGCGTGCGAGTTCCGCCACGTCTGCGGCGGCAGTCGGTCGCGGGCGTACGCCCACACCGGCGACCCGCTGGCAAGCGACCCGCTCTGCGGGTACGTACCCGCCGACTACGACGGCCCGATGCCCGGGACTCGGTCGGCGGGCGACTGACGCCTCGGGAGTGGCGGCGCACGGGAAGCGCCCCGAACACGTTCGGGATAACCGCTTGCATCCGTCGCCGCCGAGGTGTAGCTGATGACGCGCGACACAACCTTCACGAGACGGCGCTTTACGGCACTGACTGCGACGGCGGCGCTGTCGACGGCGCTCGCCGGCTGTTCCGGCTCCGGCGACGACGCCGCGAACGCGGCCGAAGCGGACGGGGGCGACGCGACGACCGCCGAATCGACCGCGGAGCCGACGACCGAGTCCGGCGGCACGACCGGCGGCGACGACGGTTCCGGCGACGGGAGCGCCCCGCAGTTCGACGGCTGGTTCGACAACGTCGACAACTACGACGGCGTCTCGGACGAGACCGGGAGTTCGACGGTGACGGTGACAGTGGGTTCGCAGGCGAACGGCGGGGCGTTCGGGTTCGGCCCGGCCGCCGTGCGGGTCTCGACGGGAACCACGGTCGTCTGGGAGTGGAACGGCAAGGGTGGCTCGCACAACGTCGCCGCCGCGGACGGCGGGTTCGAATCGGAGTTGGCGGGCAGTAGCGGTCACACGTTCAAACACACCTTCGAGGAGGCCGGGACATACACCTACGCCTGTACGCCGCACGAGACGCTCGGCATGAAAGGCGCGGTCGTCGTCGAGTAGCGTCCGACCGCGTCGTTTTCGGTCTGTTTCCGCCCGCAGTCGGTCGGTTCTCGACTGCCGCGAACTTCTTCTTCCGGTGCGACGAATCTCTCGCATGGGCCACCCGCTCCTCGCCGCCGCGCGCCGCCGCCCCTCGATGACGTTCGCTCTCGCGGGCGGCGCGTTCGCGCTCTGGTACGTTCTCGCCGACCCGGTCGTCGCGTTGTTGACCGGCGGCGACCCGGCCGCCCCCGCCGCGCCGATGGCGGTGCTCGTCGCCGGGGGGTTTCTCGGCGGCGGTCTGCTCGCCAGCCTGCTCTGGCGGCGACTCGGCGGGGCGAACTCCCGAGTCCGCGGCGCGCTCGTCGGTGGGCTCGTGGGATTGCTCGCGCTCCCGGTCCCGATGTACCTGCTCGAACTCGCGGTGGTCGTGATGGAGGGCAATCCGTTCGAAGCGTCGCCCGGCGCGGGGGCGGTCTGGGCGCTCGTGGAGACCGTTCTCCTGTTTCTCGTCGTCCCGTTGCTCCTCGGGGCGCTGGGCGTGATTGCGACGCTCGGTGGGACGGTCATCGTCGGGGCCGCGACGGGGCTGGCGCTCGCGTGGGAGTGAGTCGGGAGTCCACCGGCGGCATAAATCGGAACACGTGACTCCGTCGAACTCCTCGGAACCCGACAGGAGTGGCGTGCTGAATATAGAGGGCGTATTCAGCGACCTGTAACCGAGGGCATCGGCACTGAACGTTATCGCTGTCCGTCGTGCTGCAAAAAGAGACTCAAAAGGCCCCGACTCTAGTTCTGTACAAATAATATTTCAGCAGCATGTTGGTGTGGTTCATCTCCGGAATCGTCGTCGAAGACGATATTTTCTGACTGAAGGACCTCCCAATCTTCGTAATAGCTCAGGAGTTCACCCTGCGCATAGAAATATTCGTTCTCCGTCCAGTCAGGTGGTGTCGGCACGTCTGGATGATCGATGAACGCAAATATTGCGTGTACCCCGCCCACCGCCGTGTTCTGTTTGAAGTGGTCGAACTGCTGCGAGCGATTCGTTGGATGAATGTACTGGACGGCCCCTGCCGAATACACTACATCGACCGGTTCCGGGAGAGAGACGTCATTTGCATCGGCCCGAATCGTCTGGAGAGGGACACCTCTCTGGTTAGCGAGTCGCTCGGCCTTCTGCAACCCTTTCGGGGAGACGTCCATCGCATAGACGTTCCACCCTTGTTGGGCGAAGAAGACAGCATCTCGCCCTTCGCCGGCACCAATATCGATCGCTGTTAGTTCGTTAGCATTCCCAGAGGTGAGTTCTACAACCGTTTCTGCCATTTGATTCGGTTCTGTTCCCCAGTAGTAGTCGTCTCGTCCGTAGACCTGTTCTCTGTCTTCGAAGTTCATGATATGACTGTGTTTTCAGACACTAGATAAGATATACTCGGTTTCCTAGTCGACTTGATACCTGACCTCTACAGAATATCGCGAGATATGCGCGCTCTATTCAGCACGGCCTCAACAGGCGAGCACAAAAAAGCGGGTCGACAGAACCTCGCCCGTTAGTCGTCGCCCAGGATGCCCTCGGCGACCGCCATGTCCTCGACGCTCGGGTCGTCGGCGGACTGCCGGAGGACGAACCGCTTTCTGACGAGGTCGGCCGCGTAGATGACCGTTCCGAGGATGATGAGGGAGTCGCCGGGGAGCCGCGCCCAGAACAGCGTCTGAATCAGCGGCTGGTCGTAGAAGGCGACGCTCCGGGCGGCGGCGTAGCTCCCGGTGAACGCCGTCTCCAACTGGAGGAAGCCGACCGGGAGGACGGAGACGAACACCATCAACACGAGGCCGACGTTCCAGCACCAGAAGGCGGCGTGCAGCCACGAGCCGTCCCAGCGCTCGGCGTCGATGGAGAGCTGGAGCATGTAGGTGACCATGCCGAGCGCGAGGAAGCCGAACGCGCCGAACATCGCGGCGTGGGCGTGACCGACCGTCAGGTACGTCCCGTGCTCGTAGTAGTTGATGAGCGGGAGGTTGATGAAGAAGCCGAGCACGCCCGCGCCGACGAAGTTCCAGACGCCGCTGGCGACGATGAACATGAACGGCAGGCGGTACGGGAACGACTCGCCCGACATCGCGCGGTACTGCCCGAGCGCCTCGTAGAGGATGAACACCAGCGGGATGAGTTCGAGCGTCGAGAAGACGCTCCCGATGGGCACCCACATATCGGGCATGCCGACCCACCAGTAGTGGTGCGAGACGCCGATGATGCCCGTCCCCATGACGAGCAGCGCTTGGAGCATGACCGCCTTCTCGGCGCTCCGGCGCGACAGGAGGTTCATCGACACCAGCGTCAGGCCGACGATGGCGACGATGAAGAACTCGAAGGCCCCCTCGACCCACATGTGGACGACCCACCAGCGCCAGAACTCCGTGACGGCGATGTTCGTCTCGGGGGTAAAGAGGAAGCCCGCGGTGAACAGGAGGGCGATGGAGCCGCCGGCGTACAGAATCATGTGCGCCAGCCCGTACGGCGGTTCCTTATCGAGAAGCGGCTTCAGGCCGCGGACGGCCAGCCCCGCCCAGATGAGGAAGCCGGCGAGGATGCCGAACTGCCAGAGCTTCCCGACTTCGAGGTATTCGAGCCCCTCGTTGCCGAGAATCCACCACAGCGAGCCGTCGATGTAGCCGTTCGCGCCCAGCCAGATGCCCGACAGGCCGCCGACCACGACGACGACGATCGCGCCGAGGAGGACGTTGATGTACGTCGACTGCTTCGGCGGCTCGTAGCCGGTCAAAAGCGGCGGGAGGAACAGCCCCGCGCCGAGCCACGTCGCGGCGATCCAGAGGATACCGAGGTCGATGTGCCACGTCTTGGCGATGGCGAACGGGAGCAGTTGCAGGATGGGCACGCCGAATATCGACTCGATGCCGAAGAACCCGGCGCGCTCGATGTAGAAGTGCGCGAGTAGGCCGCCCAACAGCACCTGCGCCAAGAACAATCCCGCGGCCACCGGGATGAACCGAAGCGCCGCCCGCTGGCTCGGGAAGACGCTCACGTCGCCCGGCTCGGGCACCGTGATGTCTTCGGCCGACGGCTCGGGGAGTTCGACCGACTTGTACAGCCAGATGCCGAGGCCCGCGCCCGCGACGAGAAGCACCATGGCGATAACGCTCCACGTCATCGAGGCGGCGGTGGCGTCGTTGCCCGCGCCGGGCTGGTACGGCCAGTCGTTCGTATACGAGTGGGTGCCGTCAGGGCGGTCGGTGTGGGAGAACCAGGCCGTCCACATGGCGAAGTCCGCGAACGCCCGCGCCTCCTCCTCGGAGTCGATCATGTTCGCGGGGACGCCGCGCTCGTGGTCGCCTTCGTGGTAGCGCTCGACGTACTCCTGACGAACCTGCTCGTGGGCGTAGACTTCGGCCGCGGTGTACTGAATCGCGCCGCCCTCGTAGCTGTCGTCGAGGTCTGATTTCACCACGTCGGCGACGGCGGCCTGGTCGGCGGAGTCGAGTTCGTCGTAGGATTCACCGTACCGCTCTTGGGCGTAGTAGTTCCGCATGAACTGGACTTTCAAATCCAGCGCGTCGGCGGTGTAGTCCGCGCCGTAGTACGCGCCGTTGCCCAGTATCGACCCGTGGTTCATCAGGCCGTCTTTCTGGAACACGGTCTTACCCTCTCGAATCACGTCGCCGTTGACGACGACGTCGCCGTCGGGTCCGACCACCTCGTCGGGGATGGGCGGGGCCTCCTGATAGGCGAACCAGGCGCCCGCGCCCATCACGACGAGGTTGAAGACGAACACGACGACGATTGCCTTCGCGATGGTCTTGCGTTGAAGCTCCATACACGTCGTGGTTCACACGCCTGCTATAGGCTACACGCGGCGCTTCCCGGCCTCGCACAGCCCGGACGAACATGTTCGGATAGCCGCTCTTTGAGTCGGAAGCCGTCTCTCGAAGTGTGATGACGACCGACTCGCGACCCGCGGACCACGACCGCGAAACGCCCGACTCTGCGACCGACCGCGTCCACGACACGTCGTGGTCGGCGAACCTCGAACACCCGCGGCACGCCGCCGACCGCGACCTCGTGGTCTCGGAGGCGGTCGCCGCGGTCGAACACACGACCGCCGGCCACCACGTCAACCTCGTCACCCACGGCGACCACGGCCACCCGGAGACGTACCTCTACGACGCGCTGGCGGAGCGGTTCGACGGTGTGGCGTACGAGTACGTCGAGCAGTGCGGCTGCGGCGGGCACGTGACGCGGGTGTACGTGGAGTAGGCTCGCCTCGGTCTCGAACAGTAGACGCATCTCGGTCTCGAACGTCCAGACCGGTGCCTGCACTCGCGGCGAGCCGGTGTCTAGCTACCCCGACGAACTCGGGGTTCCAGCGGTTCCACCGCCGGCGTCCGGTTCGGCGAAGAAGTCGAACTCCAACTCCCCGTCGAGGACGTGCGTGTGCTCGAAAACCCCCGTCTCGACGAGTTCCACGGTACTGTCGACGGCGAGCCTGCGGGCCGATCCCGGCCATTCGGTGACCGCGAGGTTGAGAAACGCGGTCTCGTCGGCGAGTTCGCCGAACCGATGGACTTCGACGACCGCGACCGCCCCGTCTCGGAACAGCGACACAGACGGGTGAGGTCTGCGGCCACCCTCGAACGGCCCCCGTAGCGAGAGTCGCGGCGGGGACCCGTCACCGTCGGGTGCCGTAAAGCGCTGTGTGAGCGACCGCAGTTCGGTGTCGCGAGAGTGCGAAATCGAGACGGCGAGCGGTCTCGGGAGGGGCCCGGACGTGGGGTCGACGCCCACGGTGGCGAGGTCTCCGTCGTCTCCGTCCCCGTCGAACTGGAGGTATTTTCCCCTGTCTCGGGGGTTGTCGTCGGGCTCGACCACCGGGTCCGTGTGTTCAGTCGGCGACCGGATGGAACCACATCCGGCGGTCAGGGTGGAGGCGGCGGTCAGGGCGGACGCGAGGAACGCGCGGCGGCGCATAGTTGTCAACACGTTGGCGGCAGTAACAATGTTCTGGACCGACGACAGCGCCGGGAGCCGTCGACACCGCCGCGATGGGTTGTCGCCGTCGTCTCGTGACGACCGCGTCGCAGTCGCCCAGTCTTCGAAAGCGCTGCCGGGCCGTGGGCGACTACTCCGACTTCTCTTTCGGATACGTCTCGCCCGCCGACTCGCCGCCCTCGCCTTTGAGCCACATGAACGCGCCGAACAGCGCGGGCGACGCCAGCATCGCGCCGAACGTCCCGGCCAGCGCGATGCCGCCGAGGCGCTCCGCCTCGGGGTCGCCGAACGGTTCGGCGACCTGCTCGTTCGACCCGCCCTCGTCGTCGGTGACGACGACCGCGCCCTTCATCCCGAGCGTCTCGTGCGGCGTGCAGGCGTAGGTGTACGTCCCGGCCTCCTCGAAGGTGTGCTCGAACGTGTGGTCGCCGGCGCTGACGAGGTCGGACTCGAAGCTCCCGTCCTCGGCGACGACGTTGTGCGACCCGCCCTCGCCGGACCACGTCCACGCCACGGTCGTCCCCTTCGAGACGCGAATCGCCGCGGGACCGAAGCCGAACGCGCCGCCGTTGGCCTGCGACCCGACCTCGACCGTCACGCGCCGGAGACCGGTCTGTCCCTCCACGCCGTCGAAGTTCGAGGTGTTCTCGAACCACGCGTCGAGGTCGACGTCGCCCTCACCGGCGCTCTCGGCAGACGCCTCTGAATCGCCCTCACCGGCCGAGTCGGCCGCCTCGGTCGCGGTCGCGCCGCCGGCGTCACCGACGACGACTGCGCCCTTCATGCCGAGCGTCTCGTGCGGCGTACAGACGTAGGTGTAGACGCCCTCCGTGTCGAAGGTGTGCTCGAACGTGTGGCCGCTGTCGCCGACGAGGTCGGACTCGAAACTCCCGTCGCTGGCGGCGACGTTGTGCGAGCCGCCTTTCCCGTTCCACTCCCAGACGACGGTCGTTCCGGGGTCGACGCGAACCGCGGCCGGGCCGAACCCGAACGCGCCGCCGTTGGCCTGTTCACCCACTGTCACCGTCACCGTCGAACTCCCCGTCTTGTCCACCACCCCCTCGTAGTTCGAGGTCTGTGCGAACCACGAGTCGAGGTCGGTCCCCGACTGTGCTCGCGCGGAGTCGGCGACGCCTCCCAGCGCGGTCGTGGAGACGGCCGCGCCGCCGAGGAGTCGAAGTACGGTTCGCCGGCCGAGCGTCGGAGATGTGGAATCGTTCGAACTCATGATTAGGCGGCGAGGCGGTTGACCCGCCCCGCTCGACACTCGACGGTCGGGGTTCCGGTGAAAAGCCCGTCTCGGTGGTTCCCGAACCGCGGTCGATGGCCGAACATGTTCGGAACTATCTTTGTGCGGCGGGGACGAGTTCGTTTCACTACCGATGCCCCGGGCAACACTCTCCATCACGCTCCCCGAGCAGGTCTGGGTTTCCGACCTCTCGGGCCGCTATCCGGACGCCGAGTTCACCGTCCTCGCGGCGATGCCGGCCGACGAGACGGGCGTCGGCCTCGTCGAGATACGGGCGGCCGACATCGAGCCGGTCGTCACCACCATCGACGAGTACGAGTCGGTCGTCTCGGTGACGATTCTCGAAGCGCAGCCGGAGCGCGCGCTGGTGCAGTTCGAGACGACCGAGCCGCTGTTGATTCTCACGCTCAGCGAGGTGGGCATCCCGCTGGAACTGCCCATCACCATCGTCGACGGCGAGGTGACCGTCGAGGTGACCGCGCCGCGCGAGAACCTCTCGGAGCTGGGCGAACAGCTCACCCAGTTCGGTATCCCGTTCGACCTCGTCTCCATCCACCAGTCGATAGACACGGAGTCGCTTCTCACCGACGACCAGTACGCGCTCCTCGAGACGGCGGTCGCCGAGGGCTACTACGACACGCCGCGGACGTGCACGCTCACCGGGCTCGCCGAGGCCGTCGGGCTGGCGAAGTCGACGACGAGCGAGAAGCTCCACCGGGCAGAAGGGAAAGTCATGAAGGCGTTTCTCGCGCGAGACGACGCGACGGTCTAACTCTCAGTCGTCGGTCTGGTCGCTGACGGCCGACCACAGCGTCGAGAGCTGGTCCGCGGCGGACCGCGACGGCGACGACACGGAAATCGAGAGGTCGCCCGGTTCGCGCGTCACGACCACCTCTTCGAAGCCGAGCGCGTAGCGGGCGGCGTCGCGGCCGCGGTCGCGTTTCTCCAACAGCCCCGCCTCGACCATCTGTTCGAGCTTTCGGTACACCGTCGAGCGCGGGAGGTCGCACGCGGCGGCGATGTCCGAGGCGGTCATCGGGCCGTCGAGCCGCTTGAGGACGGCGCGACACTGCGTGCTGGTGAGGGCGTCGAACACCGTCTCGAAGTCCGGTTCGAGCGCGTCTGAGAGTGGATTCGTCGACATCTGCGTAGGCTTGGGTTGCTCGGCGCGGCGCGCGCCGTCAGTTCGGGTTCCGATACGCCACCGGGTCGTATGAAAGGTGTGGGCACCAGCGTCGAGTCGGTCGAATCGATGGCCGTCGATTCGCACTGGCACGCCCGACTCGACCGTTTCCCCGCCCGGTACGTATCGACCGCGCCGAACATGTTCGGACACGTACTGAGAGACGGGAACCGGCGAGACGGTATTCCACTCCCCCGGGCCAACGACCGACTGTAATGAGCAACTACGTCGGTGCACCCGGTTCGACGGTGTCGCGTCGCGAATTCCTCGCCGCAACGGGGAGCGTCGGAGCGCTCGGCCTCGCGGGGTGCGCAGCGCCCACGAACGGCGACGGCAACGCCGCCGTCGGCGCGGACGAGACGACGGTCGCCCAGACGAGCGAGTCGGCGCTGCCGTACACCAGCCCGCCGGAGGTCGTGCAGGTCGACGAGCAAGGCGGGAAGGTCACCCTCAAGAGCGCGCCGGCGCGCCACGCGGCGCACCCCCTCGAAACGATGGGGGGGCCGGTCGAACTCCCGCAGGTGTGGGCGTTCAGCGCCGACGACGGTGCGCCGAGCGTCCCCGGGCCGATTCTCCGGACGACCGAGGGCAACGACATGGAGGTCACGCTGGACAACACCGACGGGATGCGCCCGCACACGGTCCACTTCCACGGCGTGCGCAAGGCCTGGAAGGACGACGGCGTGCCGACGACGACGGGCATCCGCGTCGACCCCGGCGAGAAACACACCTACACCATCCCGGCGAACGTCCCCGGGACGCACCTCTACCACTGTCACTACCAGACCCACCGGCACATCGAGATGGGGATGTACGGCATCCTCCGCGTCGACCCGAAGGGGTACGAACCGGCCGACAGGGAGTACTTCATGACCGTCCGCGACTGGGACTCGCGGCTCCCGCGGCAGATGGCCGGCGAGAACGTGGCTTACGACCCCCGGAACCGGAAGCCGGACGTGTTCACCGTCAACGGCAAGAGCGCGCCGCGGACGCTCCACCCCGAAGACGGCTCGCCCATCATCGTCGAACGGGGCGACACCGTCCGCATCCACTACGTCAACGCGGGCTACATGAGCCACCCGATGCACATCCACAACCACCGCTTCCAGGTCGTCGAAAAGGACGGCGGCGTCGTCCCCGAGGCCGCCCGCCACGACATGGACGTGACGAACATCGCGCCCGCGGAGCGCCACACGATAGAGTTCACGGCGGACGCCCAACCCGGCATCTACCTCATGCACTGCCACAAGGTCAACCACGTCATGAACGGGAACTTCTACCCCGGCGGCATGCTCGGCGGCGTCGTCTACAAGGAGGCGATGGATACCGACATCTTCGCGAAACTGATGGAGTACGCCGGCTACGAGGGGTGAGCTGACGAGTCGGTAGCGCGGTTCACGCGCGCTGCCGGCGACGTTTCGGCGACTGTTTCTGTGTCAGTGACCCACGGCTGAAGCCGTTGGCTTCCCCCTTGCATCTCTGTGAATCGGCCACGGGCTCAGTCCCCAGTATGAGAGAATCGAATCGTTCAGAAGTGATAACATACTTACCAATGTCGGATGTAGTCGGACGTGTGCAACGCCGCCACGTCCTCCTCGGTGCGGCCGCCACGTTGTTCGGGTTCTCCGGCTGTATCGCCCCGTTCACGTCCGACGGATCCCTTCAAGAGGTGAACGTCGAACTCCGGAATACGGACGACGGAGCGCAGACGTTCCACCTCGCGCTCGAAACCGAATCTGGCATGCTAGACTGGGAGTCGTATCGTGTCAACGCGGGCGCTGACGAGCCAGTAACGATAGCCCCAGACAAAGATGTCACCCCGGTCGCAGTACACGGAGTTGTCAAGGACTTCGCCGAGAGAGTCGACATCTCAGGTGTCGATGAGCTTGAGGAGAACTACTGTCTCCAATTCCATTTCTGGGACTCCCATCCAATCGACGAACGACCGCAGTTGGCGCAGGTTGCCGACATCGAATGCTAACCGTGGACCCGTTCTGCCGATAGATCCAGAGGCGCTACTCGGCAGTTAGTTCAGCGTCGGTGGGGTAGAATAAACGGACCTCCGTGCCGGCATCTTTGCCCGCCCCCTATATACACCAGTCATAATCGAGGTCCGGTTTCTTTTGAACGGCGACGTGAGGCGTTACAGATGGAATTCGCTGAGATGGACTCGGCTGTGTTGTTCGGCCTGGTTACAATGGTGACGTGGGGGATTTGGATAATCTTAGGCAACGCCGCGTCGGAGTCCATGGATCCGCGGACTGCCGCCGCCATCTCGTATCTCGTCGCCGCGCTTCTCGCGTTCGGCTTCATCATCGTTTCAGACGCATCGCTCGCAGTTACCGCAAGGGGAGGTCTCCTTGCCGGCGTGGCCGGGTTGTTCACCGGAATTGGTCTCATTTCGATGTATATCGGGTTCACTCATGGGTCGACGACAGTGGTCTCCACGCTCGGTGCGATGTACTTCGTCGTCGCCGCCGTCATCGGGATGCTCGTTCTCGGAGAGAACCTCACACTCACGAAACTCACGGGTATCGCGTTCGCGGTCGTCGGCATCGTCTTGGTCACTCGATAGATTGAGTCGCCGTCTGTGTCACGCCGCCTCAGACAATGCTCGTGAGGGTTCTGTGGACGTGTTGAACCCGGCGTGAGTCGCCCTCTCCGACGACCATCTCCCGCTGGCCGCGGCTGTCACAACTGTTATTAGCCAGTTGTATCACTAGGTAATCAATGGCGTCGACACAACTCCAGCACGCCCGAGAGGGACGCGTCACCCCTGCGATGGAACGCGTCGCGGAGCGCGAGAACCGCGACCCCGAGTTCGTCAGGAAGCAGGTCGCCGAGGGCCAGGCGGTCGTCCCCGCGAACCGCAACCACGACTCGCTCGACCCGATGATTATCGGCCGCGAGTTCGCCACGAAGGTCAACGCGAACATCGGCAACAGCGAGACGACGAGCGACCTCACCGAGGAGTTGGAGAAGCTCCACACCGCGGTCCACTACGGCGCGGACACGGTGATGGACCTCTCGACGGGGTCGAACCTCGACGAGATACGCGAGGCGAACGTGGCGTACTCGCCGGTCCCAATCGGCACCGTCCCCATCTACGAGGCGGTCAAGCGCGTCGACAGCCCCGAGGACATCACCCGCGACCTGCTCCTCGAAATCATCGAGAAACAGGCCGAACAGGGCGTCGATTACATGACGATTCACGCGGGCGTGCTGATGGAGCACCTCCCCCTGACCGACGGCCGGAAGACGGGCATCGTCTCCCGCGGCGGCTCCATCCTCGCCCAGTGGATGGAGGAAAACGGCGAGCAGAACCCGCTTTTCGTCGCGTTCGAGGACATCTGCGACATCTTCGCCGAGCACGACGTGACGTTCTCGCTCGGCGACGGCCTCCGACCCGGCTGTCTAGCCGACGCCGGCGACGACGCGCAGTTCGCCGAACTCGACACGCTGGGCGAACTCACGCAGACCGCGTGGGACTACGGCGTGCAGGTGATGGTCGAGGGACCCGGCCACGTCCCGATGGACCAAATCGCCGAGAACGTCGAGCGCCAACAGCAGGTCTGCGACGGCGCGCCGTTCTACGTCCTCGGCCCGCTCGTCACCGACGTGGCTCCGGGCTACGACCACATCACGAGCGCCATCGGCGCGACCGAGGCGGGCCGCGCCGGCGCGGCGATGCTGTGTTACGTCACGCCGAAAGAACACCTCGGGCTTCCCGACCGCGAGGACGTGCGCGAGGGGCTCGCGGCCTACCGAATCGCCGCCCACGCGGCCGACGTGGCGACCGACCTCCCCGGCGCGCGCGACTGGGACGACGCGCTCTCGGAGGCCCGCTACGAGTTCGACTGGGCGCGGCAGTTCGACCTCGCGCTCGACCCCGAGCGGGCGCGGTCGTACCACGACCAGACGCTCCCCGGCGACAACTACAAGGAGGCGCGCTTCTGCTCGATGTGCGGCGTCGAGTTCTGCTCGATGCGCATCGACCAGGACGCGCGCGAGGCCGACGGCGAGATGGAGACAATCGCGTCCGCGACCGACCTCGACGCGTCGCCGGCGGCCGACGCGAACCTCCCTCCGGTCGGCGCGCACGACACCGACCGCGTCCCCGACGAAATCGAAATCGGCGGCGTCACGTTCACGCCCGAATCGGCCCACTGCGACGACTGACGACCGTCTGAGTTCGCGGGCCATCGACCGAGTCCGCGGGCCACCCGCCGACCGGCCCCCACCGCCGACCACCCCGTGTCGGTGGGTTCTTTTTCCGCGTCGCTGAAAGGGAGTACCAATGGTCCTCGGCAGTCTCGTCCCGTCGTCGCCGCTCGCGAACGTCGTCGTGATTCTCCTGACGACCGGGCTCATCTGGGTCGGCAGCGGGTGGCTCGAAGAGTCCGCCGACCACCTCGCGGCGTACTACGGCCTCCCCGCGGTCGTCCAGGGCTCCATCATCGTCGCCCTCGGGTCGAGCTTTCCCGAGTTCGCCAGCGTCGCCATCGCCGCCACCGCGGGCGTCTTCGACATGGGCGTCGGTGCAATCGTCGGCTCGGCCATCTTCAACATCCTCGTGATTCCGGCGCTATCGGGGCTCGCCACCGACGGCGACCTCGAAACGAGCCGGCTGGTCGTCTACAAGGAGGCGCAGTTCTACATGGTCGCCGTCGCCACGCTCGTCGTCACGTTCTCGCTGGCGGTCATCTACTTCCCCGTACCCGACGGCCCGGCGCTGACCGGACAGCTCACCCGTCCGGTGGCGCTCATCCCGCTTTTCCTCTACGGCCTCTACCTGTTCATCCAGTGGCAGGACGTCTCGGAGTACGAAGCCGAGAACGCAGGCGTCGCCGACGGCATCGGTCGCGAGTGGGTGCGCCTCCTCGGCGGCCTCCTCGTCATCCTCGTCGGCGTCGAGCAACTGGTCGGGAGCGTCGAGTCGCTCAGCGGGACGTTCGGCGTCCCGACGTTCCTCGCGGGGGTCACCGTCGTCGCCGCCGCGACGAGCCTCCCCGACACGCTCGTCAGCGTCCGCTCGGCCGCCGACGGCAACAGCGCGACGAGCCTCGGCAACGTCCTCGGGTCGAACACGTTCGACCTGCTCGTCGCCATCCCCGTGGGCGTCCTCATCGTCGGGAGCGTCCCGGTCGACTTCGCCGTCGCCGTCCCCATGCTGGGCGTGCTGACGCTGGCGACCGTCCTGCTGTTCGGCCTGCTCCGGACGGACCTGTCGCTCTCGCGGGTGGAGTGCTACGCGCTCGGCGCGGCGTATCTCGTCTTCGTCGGGTGGGTCATCGCCGAGACCGCGGGCGTCACGAGCCTGCTTCGGAGCTGACGGGCGAAAGCGACCGGTGTCCGCCGACCGTGGGCCGACGCCCGACGCCCCGACCTACTCGCCTCGCGGCTCTCTGACCGTCACCACCGGCACCGGCGAGGTTCGGACCAGTTTCTCTGCGACGCTCCCGAGCATGTAGCGGTCGAAGCCCGTGTGGCCGTGGGTTCCCATCACCACGAGGTCCACGTCGTGTTCGTCGATGTACGCGAGGATGCCGTGGTGAATCGACACGTCGCGGCCGACGGACTCCCTGACCGTCTCGACGCCCGCGGCGGCCGCCACGTCGCCCGCCTGTTCGACCGCGTCGCTCGCCCGCTCTTCGAGTTCGTCGATGAGGAGCGGCCCGCGGATGTCCGCGCCGAAGGCGGCGACGTTGACGACCGAGACCGCGTGGAGCGCGGCGTCGGTCGCCGCCGCCAACTCGCTGCCGAACGTGACCGCCGCGGTCGCGCAGGCGCTCCCATCGGTGGGCGTCAGCACGTCTGCGTAGGGGTACGCGAGGTCGGTCGCCGCGTCCGGTCGGACGGTGAGCACGGGCACGTCGGACCGTCGGACGACGCGCTCGGTGGTGCTCCCGAGGAGCAGGCGGCTCAGCCCCGTCCGCCCGTGGGTCGGCATGACGACGAGGTCGACGTCCTGTTCGGCGGCGTACTCGGTGATGACCCGATACGGCTCGCCGCGCTCGATGCTCGTCACGACCGCCGCGTCGGACTGGGACGCCCGGGCCGCGGCGTCGCTCACGAATCGCTCGCCGTCGGTTCGGCGGCGCTCGCCCGCCGCTCCGTCGCCTTCGTCGCGCAGGTTCGGGCGTCGCTCGGGCTCCGGCGGGGCGACGTGCAGCAGGTGGAGGGTCGCGTCGTGGGCGGCGGCGATGTCGATGACGTGGTCGAGGACGGCGTCCGCGCCGTCGCTCCCGTCCGTCGGAAAGAGGAGTCGGTCGAACATAGTTCGATGTTCTCAACGAGTCCACATAACCGCTGAGGTGCGTTCGCTCGCGGTGGGAACGAGGCGCGGGGTTCGCGACTGACGCGGTGGCGGCGATTCCGCGGCACACAGCCTCGTTCGCGTGTGGTTTCGCACCCACGCAGAGGGGAACCACTATTACGGCGGTGTCGTATCGTCTACCATGGACGGGGTCGTGGACGAACTTCGGAGTCTCATCACCTCACCGAACCGGTTAGCGGCGCTCCGGGCGCTCGACGAGGGACCGGCGACCGCGAGCGAGTTGCAGGCGACGCTCGACACGTCACGGTCGACAGCCTGGCGGGTGATGAAGTCGCTCACCGAGCGGGAGTGGGTTTCGAAAACGGGCGAACACTACGAGATTACGCCGCTCGGTGTGGTCGTGGTCGAACAGCTCCAGACCGCCGTCTCGACCGTCGAGGCGGCGACGACGTTCGCGGAGGCCGACCTCTTGCAGTGGCTCCCGCTGGACGACCCCGGCTTCCGTCTCGGCGCGCTCGCGTCGGCGACCGTCGTGACGCCGACGCCGAGCGACCCGCAGGCCCCGCTTCGGCTCGCGGTGTCGCACGTCGAGTCGGCCGACCGAATTCGCATCCTGACGCACGCCGCCTCGCCCGACGTGTTGGCGACGGTTCATCGCCGCCGGAACGATGACGTCGACGTCGAAGTCATCATGACCGACGGGGCCTACGAGGCGATGGCGCGAAGCGAGAAGACCGCGGGGCAGTTGGCCGACCTCTTCGACGCCCCCAACGTCTCTCTGTACCGCTACGAGCGCGTGCCGTACGTCCTCTCGATTCTCGACGCCGACCGCGTCGGCATGGGCGTCGTCGACGACCACGGCCGCCCGCGCGCGGTGTTGGACGCCGAGGCCGACGCCGTGGTCGACTGGGCCCACTCGACGTACACGCGGTATCGCACCGAATCGACGCCGGCCGAACGCGACGCGTTCCTCTGAGGCGACGGACTCGCCGCCGCGGTCGAACAGCCGACAGCGGCGCGGCTCGGCGGCCTACGATTCGCGGTTCGAAACGTCGTTTCAGGCCCTGAAACACCGCTGTATGGCCAGTAACACAGAATTATAGCCTCGCCATGATGACACACGATATCGTTCCGGATTTCGTGGCTTTCGCGGGTTTCGGAGAGACGAAGGTGGGGCATGACAACACGTTATCGACACCAGGTAGGGGCAGCATCGCTCACGATTATCGTCCTCGTCTCGCTGGCGAGTCCGTTCGTCGCGCTCTCGGGGGCGGCCGCCGGGCAGTCGCTCGCGGGGTCGGTCGACCGCGCGACGGGCGCGCCCGCCGCAAGCGACGTCGTCTTCGCCGCGACCGACGGAAGTGAACCGAGCTACGACGAACTCTCGGCGCAGGGGGCGTACAACCTCACGGGCCTCCAATCGAACGCCACGTACGACGTGAGTTACCTCGCGGCCAACGGGTCGCAACCCGGCGCTCCCGGCGCGTTCCCCCGAGACGGGTCGCCCGACGTGTTCGCGCTTCAGCGGGCGTCGCCCGGCGCGACCGCCGACCTCGGGAACGCGGCGCTTCCGGGTGCGCACGTGGTGAACCTCTCGGTCGTCAACGAGACCGGCGCGCCCGTCTCGGGGGCGGCCGTGGCCTTCCAGCACACGAACGCGAACGGCGCGACGGTGAACACCTCGCAGTTCGGCGAGTGGTTCCTCACCGAGGCCGACGGCGACGTCCACCTCTCGAACGGGACGGCCGGAATCGAACTCACGGGCAACGTGACCGTCGCCGTCGCCCCGCCGAGACAACTCAGCTACGACGGCGGACTCGAAGGCGAGCCCGTCTCGTCGTCGAGCGGCTACGTCCAGCGCGTCTACACGACACAGCTCGACGTGACGGGCGACGAGACGGTGACGGTGACGCTCGAATCGGCCGAACAGCCGGGCGCGACGATGACGGCGAACGAGACGGCCCCGGCGCTCGGCGAGCCTGTCAACGTCTCGCTGTCGAACATCACGGGCGAGACGCCCTCGTTCTACACGTGGACGGTCGACGGCTCTTACGCGGGGTACACGACGCATCCGAACGCGAGCCTCGTCCTCCCCGGGTTCTCCGCCCCCGGCCCGCACACCGTCGCCGTCACGGCGCGGAGCGGGAGCGAGCAGTTCCTCTTCGAGGAGTCGCTCACGCTCGACGCGGTGACGGCCGGAGACGGCACGCTCACCGCCGCACCGACGCCCGCCCGTGCCAATCTCGATACGGTTCGGTTCGCCCTCGTGAACGTCTCCGGCGTCGGCGACGGCGACTTCTACACGTGGACGTTCGGCGACGGCGACCGCGCGTACACGAGACACCCCAACGCGACGGCGAATCACACCTACGCCGAGCCGGGCGCGTACAACGCGACCGTGCGGGTCCGCGACAACAGCACGGAGGCGCTCCTGGTCGAAGACACGCTCCGACTCGACGTGACGGCCGCCGGAAACGGCACGCTCGTCGCCACGCCCGACAGCCTCACCGAGGGCGAATCTGTCGCGTTCGCGGTTCGGAACGTCTCGCTCGCGGCCGGCCAGTCGGTCGGCGAGTACCGGTGGGACTTCGACGGCGACGGGACCGCCGACACGACGACCGCGGCCAACGAGACCAGCCACGCCTACGCCGACCCCGGTACCTACGACGCCGCCGTGACCGTGGCGAACGCGAACGGAACGCCGCTGTTCACGGCGTCTGCGGCGGTCGAGGTCGCCGCCGAGGAGTTCGCCGCGCCGACCGACGGCTGGCCGCAGTTCGGCTACGACGACGCCAACACCGGCGCGAACGTCGCCGGCGTCGGCCCGGCGGGACCCGTCGAGGTCCGCTGGAACGAGACCACGTCCACGCTCTACTCGCGGCCGCCGACGTTCGCTGACGGGCGGGTGTTCGTCGCCAGCGGCTACGGAATCGTCGCCTACGACGCCGCGAACGGCTCGACGCTGTGGTCCGCCAGCGCCTACCCCGACGAGGTGACCGCGCCCCCGACCGTCGAGGGCGACTCGATGTTCGTGAGCAGTCACAACGACGCCGCGAACAACGAGCGCGACACGCTCACCGTGTTCGACGCGGCCGACGGCTCCGAACGCTGGTCGGTGTCGGTGCTGGCCGACAGCGACGGTCTGTTCACCGACGGCGAGTGGCTCTCCGCGCCCACGGTGACGAGCGACGCGGTCTACGTCGTCTCGGAGGCCGAAGACGCGCTCTACGCCATCGACCGGGGGTCGCACTCGCTCCGCTGGCGGAAGAACCTGACCGAACTCGAAACGACCGGTGACGCGCAGGCCGTGCCCGCGGTGGCGAACGGCACCGTCTACGTGACGCAGGGGTGGGACGGCTCGCGCTTCACCGGCTTCGGCTCGCACCTCTACGCCTTCGACGCCGACACGGGCACCGAGCGGTGGAACCGGAGCCTCTCGAACCACCGCGGCGCGGCACCCACCGTCTCGGACGGCGTCCTCTACGTCTCGACGTACGGCTCGCTCGTCGCCTTCGACGCCGACACGGGCGCGCAACTGTGGTCCGTGGCCGCCGGCGAGACCGAGAGCCGCTCGTCGCCCGCCGTCGCCGACGGCATCGTCGTCGACACCCGCGGCGGCTTCTACGACGACGAGAAGGGCGTCGTCGCGGTCGCCACGAACGGCTCGCGCGCGTGGAGCTACGACACCGACAGCGCCGTCCTCGGCGCGCCGGCCGTCCTCGGCGACACGGTCTACGTCGCCGAGTTCGACGGCACCGTCCACGCGCTCGACCTGCAGACGGGCGCGCCGGTGTGGAACGACTCGCTTGACGCCCCCGGCTTCGACACCACCGTCGCGAGCGCGGTCGTCGGCGGCGACGGCTGGCTCTACGTCCAGACCGGGTCGTCGTCGGACATCAACCGCTCGCTCGTCGCACTCGGCGACGTGGAACCGCTCGCGTCGGTCTCGGGGTCGCTCTCGGCGACGCCCGCGGACCCGCGGCGTACCGTCGAGAACGTCACCTTCGAGACGACCGTCTCGGGCGACGCCGACAGCGTCGAGACCTACCGCTGGTCGTTCGGCGACGGCGCGACCGCCGAGACGACGGCGCGGAACGTCTCGCACGCGTACGACCGGACCGGAACGTACACGGCCCGCGTCTCCGGCTTCGACAGCTACGACCGCAAGCTCTACACCGCGACGACGGCCGTGACCGTCCGCGACATCGGCTCTGCGGACCTCCGCGTCGCCCCGACGCCGGCCGACGTGAACGTGACGAACGTCTCCTTCGCCGTCACCAACCGCTCGCTCCCGGCGTCCGTGACGGACGTTCGCTACGGTTGGTCGTTCGGTGACGGCGAGACCGTCTTCACGAGCGCGAACCGGACGAACCACACCTACGCGGCGCTCGGGGACGCGCCCGTCTCGGTCGAGGTGCTCGACGGGACGACCGAACAGACGCTGGTGACGCTTTCGACGACCGTTCCGGTGGTCGACCGCGTGCCGCCGACGGTCTCGGCGAGCGCGCCGTCGCCAGTCAGGACCGGCGGGAACTTCAGCGTCGTCGCGAGCGCGACCGACAACCACCGCGTCGCGAACTACACCTTCGAGACCGACGAGGGGCAGTCGGTGACGACGGCCGCGAACCGGACGAACCTCTCGTTGGCGACGGCGGGCGCACACACCGTCACCGTCACCGCGACCGACGCGTCCGGGAACAGCAACGCGACGACGCTCGTCGTGAACGCCTCGGCCGCGCCCGACCTCGAACCGCGCATCTCGGTCGAACCCGCCCAGACGCTCGGCAATGACCGCGTGACCGCGAACGTCACCGTCGTCAACGACGGCACCGCCGAGGCGACCGACGTCGACGTGCGACTGGTCGCGCGGTCCCGCGTCGGCTACTACGACGACGCCTCGACGACGTACACCCGCGCCGTCGGCACCGTCGCCGCCGGCGCGAACGAGACGGTGACGGTCGACCTCACCGACTGGCTCCGCGGCAACCTGAGTTCGGCGTATCCGGACGTGGAACTCGTCGCCGTCACCGACCCCGACGGCGCGGTCGCCGAGGGCGACGAGACCGACAATCGAACCACGGCGACGACCGAGGTCAGCTACGCCGACCTCCGACTCACCGTCAACGCGCCGTGGCGGGTCATCCCGACCGAGGCCGCCGAGACGCGCGTCTACGTCAGGAACTACGGGAACGCCCCGAGCGACGCCCGCACCGCCGAGCTCGACTTCGGCGACGGGTCGTCGAACGAGACGCTCGCCGTGCCGTCGCTCGACCCACGCGAGACGGCCGTCTTCACGCGGAATCACACGTTCGCGACCGGGCGGCACACGCTCGTCGCCTCCGTCGCGGACCCCGACGCCCCGCGCGGCAACGCCGACCGCGACGTGACGACGAGCCAGCCGTACGAACTCCGCGGACGGCTGTCCGCCGCCGACCCGGTGCAGGTCGGCCGGAACGTCACCGTCTACGGCCGCGGCTACAGCAACTACGAGAGCAACGTGACCGCGAACCTGTCGCTCCCGGCGGGCCTCGAATTCGCGCCCGGCGAGACCGCGACCAAGTACGACACCGACGACCGAACGTACTTCGAGTGGACCGTGGTCGCCACCGCGAACCGCGACGCGACCTACGACCTCGAACTGAACCTCAGCGCCCGCGGTGAGAACGAGACGGCGACCGAACGCCTCACCGTCGAGCGCCCGAAGACCCGCGTGGTCGACACGGCGGCGGTGAACTTCACCGGCACGGGGAGCGACTCCGCGACGCTCACCCTCCGCAACGAGACGACCTACGAACACGGGGTGACCATCTCCACGCACCTCGGGACCGACGGGCGGACGCTCGCCGGGCTCGACTACCTCGTGGAGTACCCCCACGCCTGCGTCGAGCAGACGACCTCGCCGATGCTCGGGGCGCTGTACACCGGCCAGTACTACCGGCGCAACCCCGCACCCGGCGGATACGACACCGGCCAAATCAACGCCAGCGTCGGCGCGGGCGTCGCCCGTCTGACGACCGGACAGGACGCGCAACACGAGAACGGTTCGTGGAGCATGTACGGCAACGACCCCGACGGCGACGTGTTCTACACGGCCTACGCGCTGTTCGGCACGAGCGCGGTCGGAAACGACCCCGTGCAGAGCGCTCGCGCGCCGGTCCGCGCCGACCTCGACCGGATAGACGCTAACGCGACCGTCGCGTGGCTCGCGGACGAACAGGCCGCCGACGGCCGCATCCGCAACGACAAGTTCTACTTCGACGATGACGCCGCCATGACCGGGTTCACCCTCGTCGCCCTCGACCAGGCCGGCCCGTACAACGCGACCGCCGCAGCGACCGCAGACCAACTCCGGGGCGACGCCGCGAGCTACCTCGTGACCGCCCAGCGCGCCGACGGCGCGTGGGGCGACGGTTCCACCCCGAACACGATGTCCACCGCGCTCGCCGTCTGGGGCCTCGAAGCCTCGGGCGTCGAGACGGCTCCCGTCCGGACGGCCATCGACGACGGCCGGGCGTGGCTGCTCGACAACCAAGCCGACAGCGGGGCGTGGTCGCAACGTCGCTCCGCCTCGTGGAGCGACGTCGGCACCACCTCCGAGACGACCGCGTACGCGCTCATGGCGCTCAACGCGACCGGACTGGAGAACACGAACGCCTCCGTGCAGGCCGGCCAGACCTACCTCGTCACCGTCTACGACGACCGCGGGTCGTGGGGCTACACCCGCGCGACCGCCCTCGCAATCAACACGCTGTTGACGCTCGGACAGGGCGGCTCGACCCCGACCCACGACGTGACCGTCACCTTCGGCACGGAGTCGACCCCGGCGCTCGTGACGAAGACCATCGACGTGGACTCGACCGACGCGCTCGACTCGGTCGAACTCACCGACAGCGAACTCCAGACGCTCCGGGACAACGCCGACGGGCCGATAACCGTGCAGGTCGATACGACCGGGACGGGCGTGCTCGTCGTCGGTCTCGAAAACGACCAACTCGTCGCCCGCGACGAGTACGCCGCGAACGAGGGAGGTCCCTGAGATGTCCGTCGCACGCGCCGTGACGGGACTCCTGCTCGTCGCGGTCGTCGTCGCCGGCGTCTCCGCGCCCACCGCGGCCGCGGCCGGCTACGGCGTCTCAATCGACGCGCCGGCCGACTTCCACGTCGGCGACAACCGACTCGAAGTGACCGTCGACAACACGGCGAGCGGCACGGACCTGTTCAGCCCCATCGTCGAGGTCCCCCTCGAAGCCGGGCTGTCGGCCCCGGCGGACCCGAATCCAGTGGTGAAATCGACCGACGGCACGCGGACGTGGGCCATCCAGAACAGCACGATTACGAGCGGGGACTCGCTGTTCGTCTACGGCCGGAACGTCCCGGCGGGCGAGTCGCGGACCTACGTCTTCACCGTCACCGTCGAGTCGGCGGGCGAGCGCACCGTTCGGGCTGACGTGCGCCCCCTGTACAACGAGTCGAACAACGTCCGCGCGCAGACGACCGCGACCGCTGTCGCCACCGGCGCGCTCTCCGTGGACGTGCTCGACGAGGCGGGCGACCCGGCGTCGGGCGCGACCGTCACCGTCGACGGCACCGACCGCGCGGGGGCCACCGTCCGCGACGACGTGACCGCGGGCGACCACACCGTCTCCGTCAGCGTCGGCGGCGCGACCTACCCGGCGCTGAACGTCTCGGTCGACGCCGGCGGCGAGACCAACGTGACCTACCGCCACGGCTCGCTGGACGACCCCGCGGTCGTCGTCGCCACCGACGCACAGTCGGCCGTCGCGAACGGCAGCGCCGAGAGCGCCGTCACCGAGGCCGGCAACGCCACCGCCCGCGCGCGGTTCGAAGTCGCGTTCCTCGCGGACGTGCCCGACGGCCGGGCGGTCGTCGGCGTCGCCGACCCCGCTGCCTTCCCGTCGGGCTACCACGACGTGACGGCCACCGTGGACGGCCAGCAGGTCGCGCCCGGCCGCAATGGTGGAACCACGACCGTCGCCCTCGACTCGCCCGGCCTGCTCGACGTGGCCATCGAGTTCGTCGGCTTCCCGGTCGGCGACGCGACCCGCGACGGGACCGTCGACGACGGCGACGCCGCGGATATCGCGGCCGCGGTCGCCGCGGTCGACGACGGCGACCCCTACGGCGACGTGGACGGCGACGGCGAGGTGACGGCGGTCGACGCGATGCTCGTCGCCCAGTACGACGCCGGCAACCGCACCGCCGACTACGGAGGTGCGCGATGAGCCGTCTCGCGTTCGCGCGGCGCGTCGTCGTCGCGGCGGTCGTCTGCGCGGTCGTCCTCGCGGGCGTCGCACCGTTCGCCGCGGTCTCCGCGGCCGGCGCGGCGTCTTCGGCGACCGTCTCCGTCGCGGGCGTCGATTCGGTCGGCCTGGAGGAGACGGCGACGGCGACCCTGCGGGCCGCGGACGTTCCCGCCGGCGCGGGCGTCGGCGCGTTCGCAGTCAACGTCACCTACGACCCCTCGGTCGTCTCGGTGCGCGTCGCCGACAGCGACTTCGCGGTCGAGACGGCCGCGCCCGAATCGGGCGTCCTCAGAATCGTCGGCTACACCGACGCCCGGTCCGGCCCGACCGGCGACGTCGCGCTCGCGGCGCTCGACGTGACGGGCGAGTCGGCCGGCGACGCGACGCTCGGCGTCGAGGTCGACACCCTCGCCGACGCGGACGGGTCGGCGATTACGCGCACGACGGCCGACGCGTCCGTCGAGGTGACCGGCGGCTCCGACGGCGGCGAGACCGACGGCGGCGACACGACGGACAGCCCGGACGACCCGGGCGGCGAGAGCGACGACGACACCGGCGGCTCGTCGGGCGGTTCCAACTCCGGCGGCGCGCGGACGTCGGTTCGCACGTCGGCCAGTAACGGCGGCCTCGCGGTCGACATCCGAAACGCGAAGCCCGGCGCGCCGGTCGAGGTCGACCTCTCCGGCGTCGAGCGCGGCGGCGTCCGGGTCGACGGCCTCTCGCTTACGCTCGGCGCGAAGTCGGACGCGAAACTCACGGTGCGGGCGCTCGATTCCGTGCCGGACGGGACGCCGGCGCTCGACGGGGGGCCGCTTTCGTACCTCGACGTGGCCCACGACGTGGACGACAGCGCCATCTCCGGCGTGAACTTCACCGTCTCTGTCTCGAAGGCGACGCTGACGGACCGCGGCCTCGACCCGGCCGACCTCCGGCTCTACCGCTACAGCGACGGCGAGTGGCGGGCGCTCTCGACGAGCGTCGCCGGCGAGACCGACGACGAGGTCCGATTCACCGCCGTCTCGCCCGGCCTCTCGGTGTTCGCGCTCGCCCCCGCGCCCGCCGGGGCGGCCTTCGCGGTGACGACCGGCTCCCTGCCGTCCTCGGTGGTCGTTGGCGACTCTGTCACCGTGACCGCGACGGTCGAAAACACCGGCCAGACCCGCGGCGAGACGACGGTCGACCTGACGGTCGACGGCGCGGTCAGCGAGTCGCGGACGCTCGACCTCGCCCCCGGCGAGACGCGGTCCGTCGAGTTCGTGGTCACAGCCGACGCCGTCGGGCGCTACGACGTCGCGGTGGACGGCGTCTCGGCCGGAACGCTCCGGGTCGACGCCGAGTCGACGCCGACGCCGACCGCGACGACCGAGTCGGAACCGGCGACGACCGGGACCAGTACTCCCGGCTTCGGTGCGGTGACCGCGGCGCTCGCGGCGGCGTTGGCGGCGCTCGTCGCACTCGCTCGGCGGCGGACGTAGGTGCGGGGCGTCGCGAGCAGCGACTCGCAGGCGCGCGGTCTCGTCGACCCGCGTTCTCGGCTTACGCTCGTTCGAGAGTCTGCAGTACCCGGAGCGATAGCTCGTCCGCGCTGATGTCGCCGCGGTCGTAGGCGTCGAACCACGCGGACTCGGCGCGCCAGCGGGCGACGACCGCGCCCGAGTCCGCGGCGGCCGCGACGATGGTCGCTTCGAGCCGCGACGCGGTCCACCCCGCGGCGACCTCCCTGAAGAACCCGCCGGCGACGGTTCCGATTTCGTTGCTGAGGCGGTCCGTGCTGCGCGCGTCGCTCTCGTAAGTGAGCGAGACGACAGACGCCCGTTCGTCGGCGGTCAGTTCCGCGAGCGCCACCGACTCCGAGTCGAGGAACCGTCCGAACGAGGCGAGATGGGACTCGTAGGGGTCAGGGGTCGACGTCGCCGTCGGCGACTCCGGCTCCGCTCGCGTCGTCGGCGAATCGGGCGTCGTCGGCGGCGACGGCGACGCGCTACAGCCGGCGAAAAGCGAGGCGAACGACCCGAGAACGAGGCGACGTGATGGCACGCGCGAACGTTCGAACGACGTCGATATAGCTGTTCTCCGCCCGCCGTCAGCGTCGGAGCAGCCAGACGGCCAGTCCGATGACCTCCCGAAGCGTCACGCCCGCCGCGAACACGTACACCGTCTGCAACGGCAGTTCGAGGAAATCGATGGCCGCCACCGCGAGCGACATCACGATGGCCATCCCGACCCACCCGAGTGCGAACCGGCGCTCCGACGCCGACGTGTGTGTACCCAACTCGACCATACACCCTGACTCGGCTGAACGTATTTAATTTCTCGTGCTGACACGACGGAGTGGCCGCCGCGGCCGGCCGAGGTGGCTCGACGCCGCTCGGAGCGCGTTACTCCTCTTGGGCGTCCACCACGGCGACACCGGCCAAGTTGACGATATCTTTCACTTCGTCGCCGCGCTGGAGGACGTGGACCGGCTTGTCCATGCCGACGAGCATCGGACCGATAGCTTCCGCGCCGCCGAGACGCTGGAGCAGTTTGTAGCCGATGTTGCCCGCTTCGAGGTTCGGGAACACGAGGACGTTCGCGGGGTCGTCGAGCTCCGCGAAGTCGTAGGTATCGGTCAGCATCTCCTCGACGAGGGCGGTGTCGGCCTGCATCTCGCCGTCGACCGGGAAGTCAACGGCGGGGTCGGCGTGCAGTTGTTCGACCGCGTCGCGGGGCTTGCGCGTCCCCTCGTTGGTGACGCTCCCGAAGTCGGAGTACGAGAGCAGGGCCGCGCGGGGGTCGACGTTGAACCGCCGGGCGAGTTCGGCGGTGTGTTTCGTCACCTCGGCGAGCACGTTCTCGTCGGGGTCGAGGTTGACCGTCGCGTCGGCGCAGAAGATGACGCGGTTCCGGAAGGTCAACATGTAGACGCCGGCGGCGTAGTCGGCGTCGTCGGCCGTGCCGATAATCTGCAGCGGCGGGCGGAGCGCCGAGGGGTAGTGATGCGTGAGACCGGTCAGCATCGCGTCCGCGTCGTCCATGGCGACCATCACGCTGGCGAAGTAGTTCGAATCGCTCCGCACGAGTTCGGCAGCCTCCGTCCGGGTGAGGCCCTTGCGCTGGCGGCGCTCGTAGAGGTGGTCCACGTAGTGGTTCCACTCGCCGCTTTCGGGGTCGGCGATGGTCGGGTCGAAATCGAGACCGAGGTCCTCGGCGGTGCGGAGAATCTCCTTCGTCCGGCCGACGAGGATGGGTTCGGCGATGCCCTCTTCGACCAACTGACTCGCGGCGCGAATCATCTTCTCGTCTTCGCCCTCGGCGAGGACGACCCGCTTGGGGTTCGTCGCCGCCTTGTTGAGGACGACGCGCATCATCTCGCGGGACTTCCCGAGGCGGGCCTCCAACTCCTCGCGGTAGTCGTCGAGGTCGCGCTCGCGGCGGGCCGCGCCGCTCTCCATGGCCGCCTCGGCGACGGCGGGCGTCACCTCGTAGAGGACGCGCTGGTCGAGCGGCTTGGGGATGAGGTAGTCGGGGCCGAACTGCAGCGGGCCGTCGCCGTAGGCTTTGACGACCGCGTCGGGCACGTCCTGTCGGGCGAGGTTCGCCAGCGCCTCGGCGGCCGCGCGCTTCATCTCCTCGTTGATTTCGGTCGCGCGCACGTCGAGCGCGCCGCGGAAGATGAACGGGAACCCGAGGACGTTGTTCACCTGATTCGGGTAGTCGGAGCGCCCGGTCGCCATGATGACCGTGTCGTCGCGGGCGTCCTTCGCGTCCTCGTAGGCGATTTCGGGGTCCGGGTTGGCCATCGCGAAGATGATTGGGTTGTCGGCCATCGACCGCACCATCTCCTGGCTGACGATGCCGCCGACCGAGAGGCCGACGAGCACGTCAGCGCCCTCGATTGCGTCTTCGAGGTCGCCGTCGTCGACGCCGCGGGCGAACGGTTCGGCGTACTCGTCGAGTTCGCCGGCCTCGGCCCGCGACTCCGAGAGAACGCCATCGATGTCGCACAGCGTGATGTTCTCGTGGGGGATGCCCAGCGAGACGTAGAACCGCGCCGTCGCGGTCGCGGCCGCGCCCGCCCCCGAGAAGGTGACGTTCAGCGACGACAGCTCCTTGTCCGCGATGTCGGCGGCGTTGAGTAGCGCCGCGCCGGAGATGATGGCCGTGCCGTGCTGGTCGTCGTGGAACACGGGGATGTCCATCCGGTCGCGCAGGGACTCCTCGATTTCGAAGCACTCGGGCGCGCGGATGTCCTCCAAGTTGATGCCGCCGAACGTCGGCTCCATCGCGGCGACCGACTCCACGAACGCCTGGGGGTCGTCGTGGTCGAACTCGACGTCGAACACGTCGATGTCGGCGAAGCGCTTGAACAGCACGCCCTTGCCCTCCATCACCGGTTTCGACGCCTGCGCCCCGATGTCCCCCAGCCCGAGGACGGCGGAGCCGTTCGAGACGACGCCGACGAGGTTGCCCTTCGCCGTGTACTCGTAGGCCGCCGTCTCGTCGTCGGCGATGTCGAGACACGGCGCGGCCACGCCCGGCGAGTACGCCAGGCTCAGGTCGCGCTGCGTGTTCGTCGGCTTCGTCGTCGCAATCTCGATTTTTCCCGCGGGCGGCCGTCGATGGTAGTCCCGAGCGTCGTCTTCGAGCGTCATTGCTCGTGATGGGAACGCTGAGGTAGGTAGAGTCTTCGCTCCGACAGAGACGCGCGTAGAAATAATGATGTAGAATACGGAGACAAAGAACCGGGATTTCACGACGAGGAGGCGAACGAGCGGAGCGAGGCGGGTCGCGGTCGACGCGGAGGCCGACTCGCGCGCCGCGCAGTCAGCGGAGCGACTCGTGCGGCATCGTGTACAACTGCACGTTCTCCGCGATGGTCACCTCCTCGAAGTGGCTCTCCGTCGCGAACAGGTCCGAAACGTCTTCGACCTGCTCGACCGGATAGATGTGCTTCGCGCTTCCGTAGCCGTGGTAGACCTCAACCGGAACGGCGAACGCAACCTCTCCCTCGTCGACTTCGACTGTCGCCCCGAACGTCAGGCCGTCTTCGTCGTCGGCGATTGTACA
Organism: Haloferax gibbonsii; assembly: GCF_001190965.1. Lineage (NCBI taxonomy): Archaea > Methanobacteriati > Methanobacteriota > Halobacteria > Halobacteriales > Haloferacaceae > Haloferax > Haloferax gibbonsii. Next base: position 1,913,431 of record NZ_CP011947.1, on the reverse strand, counting down.
GATGGTCGACGGTACGGTTTCCCCTGCATCGTATCTCTCTTTGGCCATGCGTTGACAACCCACACGATTTTTCGATACTATAAGCAGTATCGCTCCCTACCCATACACCGGAAGGCGTACTGCTCAAGTTTCAGCCATATGTCCAACGAGCACCGTGATAATTATTACTCAACTCGCATAACTAACTGATAGATTGATACGTTTGACACGGGAGTTCTCCGACTGTCGACTCACCGCGCCACAGTCTGGGCACGGTCTCCGAGTTCTGACCACGGCCACTTGACGCGCCGCGTGAGCCGTCTGTACGCGAACGGTTCGGCATCGACACCCCACGACCGGTCCGAACCGATGCGGCCGTCGTCGCGCGGTCGCGCATAGCTGTCGCAGGTTTGTCTGGTCGGTTCGGTGGTACGTCCGCGAGTATCTGACCGTTCGGTACATAGTCAGCTCTCGGATATTTCGGCCCCTTCGGACGGTCGTCGAACGCGACTCGGGTTCGCGACTCGGGCAGGACGCGGAGGCGAGCGAGCGTGCGACCACGACCCACTCAGCGGAGCGCGTCGTGGGGAATCGTGTAGAGCCGAACTTCGTCTTCGACCACCACCTCGTCGGTTTCGGTGTTCGTGACGAACAGGTCCCAGACGCGTTCGACTTGCTCTGTCGGATAGACGTGCTTGGCGCTCCCGTATCCGTCGTAGACGTCGACGGAGACGGCGAACGTTATCTCTTCTTCCTCGGCGGGGACCGAGCAGATGTCCGCAGGTACTGTTTCACCCACTTCGTAGTGTGTAGCCACCATATTGTATGGAACGTTCTTGTCAGCACCTACGAATCCGCACGTTCACGGGTACTGAAGGCACTCATTCGGTTGGAAGTCCATGTGACAGCCAATAATTGTTTCTCCGAGTGACAGTCGATGTGTTCATCAGCGTCGACGAGTCGAAGAGGGAAAGTATCGTTACCAAGACGCACAGTAGTGTGACAATGTTAAAGTCATTATACCTATCGACTCCGCTCTGAGAGACCTCGAGAACGGTTCTCGAAAGGGGTCAGTAGAAAGCCGCGGAGTCCGTCGAAAACGCGGGACAGTCAATTGTTTCCAACGAACCATACAATTATACTATTTCGATAAACACTTGCGAGCGATGCGAGCACGGATAGCAGTTACACTAGGGGCAGTGCTGTTCGTCTGCTCGGTCGCATTGGTTGGGGTTAGTGCGGCAGAGGAGATACAGCAGCAACCGGATACAGAGGTACAACCGATAAACGAAAGCGGGGTCCTCGAGGTGGTGTTCATCGACACGGGCTCGGGCGCGGACTACCACTTCGAAGGGGGTGACGTGGACACGTCGTCGCTCCCGCGCGGGGAGTATCTCGTCGTCACCTACACGCGGACCGACGACGGCATCCAGAAGCAGACCGAACGCGTCGAGCTCTCGGACGATTCGACGGTCACGGCGACCGACGCCGAGTCGTCCGACGAACTCCTCAGTTCGTTCAGTCACGACTCGGAACCGGAGATCGACGTAGGGGCAAGTGTCGCCTACGAGTACGGCGAACCGTCGTACGACAGCGACGGGACTGTCGACATCCGCGTGAGCGCGGTGAACGTGACGACCGAGGAGTACGTGCCGGCGAACACGTCGCTCACGGTCGAAGTCGAGACGCCGAACGGCACGGACACGTTCAACGCGACGACCGGTGAGGACGGGACGGCGGTGGTCAGCTACGACCTCGCCGGACGCGACGACGGCGAGTACCAAGTGTTCGTTACGTCGGACACGAGCGGGTACTCCGGCTACGCGAGCTTTACCGCGGGCGCGCGAGCCCAGCTCGTTCCGCAGTACTACCGCCAGACGACGCCGCAGAACAGCACCGTGGGCGTCGCCGTCCACACGAGCGTCGACGGGGAACCCACCACCGGTGACCCGGTTCACGTCGAGATTCGGGCACCCGACGGGAGCGTCACTGAACAGAACGTGACGACGGGGACCGACAGTTTCGCTCGGCTCAATCTCACGACGACACAGACGGGGTCGTACGTCGTTCGTGCGACCGGACCGAACGGCGAAACCGAGCGCGCGACCATCGATTCGGCGGAGTATATCAGTAGCGTCAACATCCCGAACTGGTGGGAGCTTCGCCCGGGCGAGCGCGCGTCGATTTCCGGGACGGTTCTCACCGAGACGGGCGAGCCGCTGGCGAACGAGGAGCTAACGCTGCGCGTCGAAAACGAGAGCGACGTGGTCCTCGATACTCAGACGCTCACGACGACCGCCGCCGGCCAGTTCGTGACGTCGTGGGACGTGCCGGCGAACCAGACGGAGTACCGCGTCCACTACGACGTCACCCTCGAGACGAACGGCGTCCGAATCGCTGAGGACGCCGAGCTCGAAGTCGAAAACCGAACGAGCGAGGACGACGAACCGGTGCCGGACGAACCGGCGGCCGAGGTGGAAGTCCGGACGGGCGGTGACGTCAGCCCGGACGGAAGCGCGACGGCGACAGTCGTCGTCGAGAAAAACGGCACGGCGGTAAGTAATCAGGACGTTCGCGTGCTCTCGGGAGTCGACGCGACAGTTCTCGATTACCGGACCGTAACGACGAACAGCACCGGCGCGGCAACGGTCTCGTTCGACCTGCCGCAGTCGCTCGCGAACTACCACAACAGGAACATCCGACTGCGCGCGACGACAACTGTCGACGACAGCACAGTCGTCGGCTACGGCTACACGGACATCTCGCAGGGCGAAACCGAACTTGACGGGGAGTTCGGAACCGAAGCCGGCCAGTCGGCGAACGGTTCGATAGCGTTCATCGACGCGGATGGCTCGCCCGTCTCGAACGCACCTGTCGCGTACGTCGGTGCACGCAACGGCCTGCGAGCCGGCGTGTTCGCGACCGGGTTGGTGACGACGAACGCGAGCGGGCAGGCGTCGTTCACCTACGACGTGCCCGCGGACGCGCAGCTCTCGGTCGCCCTCGCGGCCGACAGCCGAACGCGGGACTTCAACTACTGGACGTCGCCGTCGCTGAGCCAGTACGTCGTGGACGTCAACGTCACTGACAGCGGGAGCGGCTACACCGAAGTCGCACCCGGCGAGACGGTGACAATCAACTACGACGTCCCCGACGAGACCGTCGAGGGCGGCGTACTCACGGTCTATTCGTGGGATGAAGAGGCCGAAGAACGCGTGCTCACGACCCGGACGTTCGCGCCGGGCGAGAACGCGTCGGTCAGGATTCCGGCGACGACCGAAGCCGGTAGCTACTCGGCGATGGTCCAGACCGTCACCGCAGACGGTCGGCTCTCGTCGGCAGAGGGCTACATCAGCATCGACCAGGACGCAGAGCCGATCCGCGAGACCACGTCCGTCTCCGGTCACGTAACCACGGCCAACGGGACGCCGCTGGTCAACGACACGGTCGCGTTCTTCGACGAGTCGTTCGATAGCCCGTCAGCCGCCGCAACGACGAACGGTTCCGGGTTCTACAACACGACGCAGGACATCGCCGAATTCGACCAGTCGGTGCTCCAAGACACCGAGTACCAGGTCGGGTTCTACCAGTTCAACGCGAGCGAGTCGGCCTCCAGAGCCGACGCGTGGCCCCGCGATGGCGTCGCGGACATCTACGCGGTCGACCGAATCAACACGTCACAGACGACGACCGTCGATGCCGAGATTCCCGAGGGCCACGTCCTCAACGTCTCCGTGACGGCCGAAAACGAAAGTGCGGTCGAAGACGCACGGCTGCGAATCACGCACGCGAACGGCTCCGCGAGAGTGGTGTTCGGAGGCCGGACGAATGCGAACGGACGGCTCATCATCAACGACGCGCCTCGGCCCGGCGTGGAAGTCACCGGCAACGTGACCGTGGAGGTCGCACCGCCGGTTGAGTCCGACGCGTACGAGGACACGATTCAACGGCAGCGCGTCACCGTGACGAACGACACGGACCTCTCGTTCACGCTCGCCACGAACGAGACGGACGGGTCGCCGGCGAATCTGACTGGATTCGTTGAAGCCGCAGACGGGACGGTCCCGCCCGGTGAGGTCGTCCTCGACACTCGTCTCGGCGCACCCGACGGCGACGTGTCGTCGCTCGGGCCGAACGGCGAATACGACCTGACGGCCGCCCGCGGAACGTATCAGGTTTCGTTCGTCCAGCCGAGTAGCCAAGTCGACGGGGTGCCGGACCTCTACCCGCTCCACCGCGTCTACGCCGACGACTCGGCGCATCTCGGGAGCGATGAACTACCGAATGCCAACCGCCTCAATGTGACCGTACTCGACCGGCAAGGCGACCCGGTCGACGACGCGACGGTCGTCGTCGCGTACGGCGGGAACCGCGTGTTCGATTCCGTCAGCGGGCAGACCGCTAGTGACGGCCAGTTCATCTTCGGCCAGACCCAGGGTGTCGAAGTCGCCGGCCCGGAGGCGGTCCCCAACGATTACGGCGGCAACGTGCAGGTCCAAGTCTACGGCCCGAACGAGACCTTCGTCGGGACGCGGCTGAACGTCACGTCGGACACGAACCTCACGGTTCAGTTGACCGACCGAGTGAACGTCACCGGTCGGTTCGTCCGGCCGGACGGCGAACCGGCGGTCAACCGGACCGCGGTCGTCCTCGGCGATACGAACGGCACGTCCGGCGGCGGCTTCGCCCGCACGGCCGACGACGGGGCGTTCGGCGTGTCCGTCGCGGAAAACGGGACCTACAACGTGAAGTTCCGACAGGAACGGTACGCCGAGGAGGGAACGAGCTTCCCGCGCGACGGCGTCCCGGACGTCTACGCGGCGACGTCGATTGACGTGGGGGCCGCCCCGCACGACGTCGGAACAGTCGCGCTCCCCGAGGCCCACCAGCTCAACGTCTCCGTCGTCGACGCCGGCGGCGACGCGGTCGAGAACGCGCGCGTCACCGTCGACCACCGCAACAACGGTTCGGTCGGCTTCGTCTCCGGAAGCACGCTTCCGAACGGCACGATGGTGCTGGACGCGACCGGTCGCCCCGGCGTCGAACTCGTCGGCGACCTTCGGCTGACCGTCGAAGCGCCGCCGAACGCGACCGACCTCGAAGGTATCGAGACCACCGAGACGCTCTCGCTCGACGACGACCGAACCGTGACGGTCCAGTTGGACGGTGACGAGGACGACGAGAGCAACACGACGCCGGATGCGGTCGACGTTCGCGCGCTCGCGACGCCGACGACCGCGAGCGTGAACGAGACGGTGACCGTCGACCTCGTCGCGACGAACGTCACCGACGGCGTCGGCGCGTTCGCGACGACGCTCAACCTGACGAACGGCACGACGGGGACGATTACCGACGTGACCGTTCTCGGGTCGCCGAACGGGACAGACGTCGAGTACGGCGCGGAGAACGACTCGGTCGCAGTCGACGCGTTCGGCATGGACACGGCGCAGAACGGGACCGTCACCTTCGCCCGCGTGAACGTCACACTCACGTCGGCGGGAACGTCCGAACTCGCAGTCTCCGAGACGGTACTGGGAAGCGAGCCGGGTACCGAATACGACGTCGGCTCCGAGAGCGGCGCGACCCTCACCGCGGTCGCGCTCGAGCCGGTCGGTGCATCGGACGCCGTGCCGACTGACCCGGACGGCGACGGAACGTTCGAAGACATCAACGGCGACGGAAACGTGACTGTCTCCGACGTGCAGGCCATGTTCGCGAACCGGAACAGTCCGGGCATCACCGACAACGCCGACGCGTTCGACTTCTCCGGAAACGGCGAGGTCAACATCGTCGACGTGCAGCGGCTGTTCGTCGAGATTCGGGACTAACACCCCCGTCAGGGGAACGTCCCGACAGGGGTTCTTTTTCGAACGCGCGGTAGTGGCAGCCTCAGCGTCGTCTCACCGTCCGCCGCTTCCGAACTCGCTCGACAGGATTCCGGGGAGGTCGGTCAGCCAACTGACCGCCGCACAGACGACCATCACGCCGACCGCAGCCATGTATCCCCAGACCGTGACCGTGTCGAGTACGAAGTCGATAGCGACGAATCCCGAGAGGATGATGGCACCGCTGACCGCCGCCGCGACGACGACGAACAGCGCACCATACGCCCGGACCGGACTGTCTACCATACGGAGAAAGTGTGTATTCAAAAACATAAATGTGAAGATTACTTTGCATCATGGCAACGGGACTGTACGCAGTGCAGGCGGCGACGGCGCTCGGCGGGAGAGACGACAGCGGGATAAACACGACCAACCGCCTGCCCGTGAGAAAATGGTCAGTCGGCCTCGGCAGTGGTGGTGGGTCTGTGGAAGGAACACCGAGGCTCAGTTTTCCTGACCAGATTCATATCCATTAGGCGTGCCTAAATACATATCGACGCGGGAGAATATCCAGCGCTCGCGTCGTCTCTCGGCGACTATCGCGCGGTACGCGTCTGGACCGGAACGCCTCGTACCCCTCGATACCCCTCGGGACCGAACCGCCCGCATCGACCGAGGTATTTTTTATTGACACGTTCGATGGCGTAGGTATGGTCCCCCAGTCACCGACGGGCATCGAACCGATTCCGAGCATCGAAGGCCGCCCCGTGTACACCGCCTCGGGGAACCGGTTGGGCGAGGCAGTCGACCTCTGTGTCGACCTCGACGACGACCGCGTGACCGCGCTTCTCGTCTCGGTCGAAGACCCGCCCGAGGGAATGGAAGTCGGTCCGCGGGGTGTTCGGGTCCCGTTCAGGTCCGTGCGGGGGATGGCCGACATCATCGTCCTGACGGGCGACCCCGGTATCGAGGCCGCCGACTGAGCTCGAACACCGGTTTTCGACTGTCCACGCAGCGACGGGCACATACGTTGATATACTCCCGACGACGACCGTATAGCGGGCAGTCGTGTTGGTCAGGATGTGGACAGCGCGATTGCCCAGTCACGGCGGCCCGTCCCGCCTGCACGCCTCTGACAGACGGTCGGGCCCCGACCGTTCAGGCCGCGAGTCGCGAGGTTCGCGACCCGCGCTGACGGTCGAGAGACGCCGAAAACTGTTGTAGATACGTTGATAGGAGTGGGTCGAGTAGGCGGCGTATGAGCCTCTACGAGTCGATTCACCAGTTCGTCGGTGAACACGAGACGCTCCGGTCGGTCAGCCACTACGAGGAGATGACGGTGCTTCTGACCGAGACGCGACTCGTGCAGATTCGACACGACGGCGAGCAGGCGACCCCCGAGGAAGTCCGGGAGGTGCGGACGATACAGCTCAACCGCCCCGTCTTCGCCGGCTGTTCGGTCGAACTCGAATCGGACCGGACCGTCGTCGGCTTCCACGACAGCGCCGGCGAGACGGTTCGGCTGGTCACGCTCCCCGTCCGCGACTTCGAGTTCGCGGCGACGTTCTCGGCCGTCGTCGGCGACGCGGAGGCCGGTGCGCCCTTCATCGATCGGTAATCAGAGCAGCCGACTGAGGTGGCGACGAAGGTGAAATCGGACGTTCGCGATTTCGTGACAACCTATTTACGTGATAACGACGAACGGTCGAGCGACGTGGAACGCCCCGCTCGCTGTGCTTACAAGCACGTCTTCGACGCCGACGACGAGACGGGTGCCGACGAATCGCCATCCGTGTGGCGGTGTCCGCACCCCGCGAGCGGTGCGGCCGACTGCTGTCTCTTTCACCGCCCCGTCGGCGAAACGCGACCCGCGGCCGTCACCGAGGCGCTCCGCGAGACGATTTCCGACCCCGAACGGCCGTCGGCGTTCGTCGGCGGGTCGTTCGAACGCATCGACCTCGCAGGGCTGACGCTCGACGACGACGCGCCGCTCGACTTCCGTGGCGCGATGGTGAAAGGAGATATCGACCTGCGCGACGCGGCGCTCGAGGGCCCGCTGCGGCTCGACCGCGTCTCGGTGGGCGGCGCGGTGTGCATGCAGCGGCTCGACGCGCTCGCGACAGTCACCTGTCGCAGTCTCCAGGTCGGGGACCGCTGGGTGCTCTGCGAGTCGCGCTTCGGCGAGCGCTTCGACGCGACCGGCTTCAGCGCGGGGGCGGTCGTCGCGACCGAGGCGCGCTTCGAGGGCGGGGCGACGTTCCGGAAGGGCGTCGTCGACGACGACGTGTCCGTCGCGGAGGCGCAGTTCGGCGGGCCGGCGTGGTTCTCCCACACCCGACTGGGCGGTCGCCTCGACCTCGGGAACGTCGCGTGCGACCGTCGGCTCTCCCTCGCGCACTGCCGCGTCCGTGAGAACATCGTCGCCGCGTCGGCGACCGTCGACGACGGCCTCTCGCTCGAACACCTGACGGTCGACGGCGAACTCGACGCGACGCGGCTCACGGTGGACGGCGGCATCGACGCGACGAGCGCCGGCTTCGGCGGCCGGGTCGACTGCACGGGGCTCACCGCCCGCGACGGGACCGTCGACTTCACGCACAGCGCGTTCGACGGCCCGGTCTCCTTCGACAACGCGACCGTCGAGGGGCGGGCGCTCCGCTTCCGGAGCGCGCGATTCGAGTCGGGGGCGGCGTCGTTCGTCCGCGCGACCGTGACCGGCGGCCTCGACCTCTCCGACGCGGTCTGTTCCGCCGACTCGCCGGTTCGAGTGGTCGAAACCACGGTCGGCGGGAGCGTCGTCTGCGACCACGCGCGCTTCGGCGACGAGGTGTTCTGTTCGGGCGTCCGCGTCGCGCGCGACGTGGACTTCTCCGACTGCACCGTGGGTTCGCTCGTTTTCGGGGTGGAAATCGAGGGCCGACTGGACTTCGCGTACACGCACGTGACGGACGCCGCGGCCTTCGGCGACACCGTCGTCCGCGGGCCCGCTCGGTTCACCAGCGCGCGGTTCGACGCGGACCCCACGCTCACCGAGGCGACCCTCGGCGACACGGTCGCGGCCTACGACATGTCCGTCGAGCACGCCGGCGGACAGTAGCGACTCGGCGGACAGTAACGGTGCGCCGGCGGGTCGTGACGGGGCGTCGGTTCGGACGCCGGCGGCGGTACGAACCCCGAACCCAGCGAACATTATATGTCGCGCCGGAGAGTGGTCTGAGGCATGTCGAGTGACGGGCAGAACACCCTCATCGCCCTCTACCGGCGGTACGTCGACGCCGACCCCGACGAGACGACCGTCTACGCGGGCTTCGCGCTGTTCTTTACGGCTATCGGACTGCTCGCCGTCGCGCTCGCGGCGGTGGTGTGGAGCGGCGGCATCCCGCCCGAGAACATCTTCAAGTACGAACTCCGCGAGGTCGCGGGCGTCACCGGCGCGCTCGGGATTCCCCTCCTCTTGGTCTCCGTCGTGGTCCTGCTTCCCTCCCAGTACCGGTTCCCGACGGTCCTCGCGGGCGCGGGCCTCCTCGTCTGCGCGGTCGCCGTCGTCCAGTTCGTCGGCGCGTACCCCCACAACTGGAACGTCTCCGCGAGCGCCGACCAGAGCGGCCGCATCGTCGGCATCTACTCGCTCGGCGCGGTGGCGGTCGTCGCCGCGAGCGGCACGTCGCTCGTCGGCTTCCAACTCGCCCGCGCGAGGACGAGCGGCCCCGCCGCGACCGGGAGCGACGTGGAGACCGACGCGACCGACGACGGCGAGGACGAGGAAGCCGTCTCCGCGCAGGTCCGCCGCGACATGGACGAGGCGATGTCGAACACCGAACTGTCGTGGGGTGGCGTCCGCAAAACCGAGACCACCCGCCTGAAGCTCGATACCTCCGCCGTCGACGACGTGGACCGGGCGAGCTTCGAGAACGCCAAGGTGACCGAGACGCGCGGCGGCGGGGTCGACGACGCGGTCGCCGGGCTACAGGGGCTCCGCGGCGGGAAGAAGGACACGGCGGTCGGCGACAGCACGGACGACCAGGCCGCCGCGCTGGCCGAACTCCGGAAGCAACAGCAGGCCGACGCCGAACGCGAGGACTCGGACGGCGTGGTCGACCGGATTCGCGGACTGTTCTCCTGAGTCGTCGCGGGACGCCGGGCTATCGGTTCGGCGTTGGATTCATCGGCAGAAGTGAATGTCAAAAGCGCATACAGATTTATGCGACAGCCCTACGACGCGTGAGGTATGGCGAAAGGCCTTGACGTAGGTACCATGAACATCCTGTCCGCGAGCCAGGATGGAAGTGAGACCGTATTTGTCCAGCAGCGAAACTCGTTCGTCGAAATCGACTACAGCGACATGGCGGAGCAGATGCTCTCGCGGAGCGACGTGCTCCACATCCGCAAGGACGACAAAGTGTACGTCGTCGGCGACGACGCGCTCAACTTCGCGAACATCTTCGGCAAGGAGACGCGCCGGCCGATGCAACACGGCATCCTCTCCAGCGAGGAGTCCTCCGCGATTCCGATGATCAAGCTCATCATCGAGCAGGTCGTCGGCTCGCCCTCCCGGCCGAACGAGCGTCTCTTCTATTCGAGTCCGGCGGACCCCATCGACTCGGACCTCTCGACGCTGTATCACGACAAGACGCTCGAATCGATGCTCGGCGACATGGGCTACGACCCCGAACCCATCAACGAGGGGATGGCGGTCATCTACAGCGAACTCGCCGACAACAACTTCACCGGTCTCGGCGTCTCCTTCGGCGCGGGCATGACGAACATCTGTCTGGCGTACTACGCGGTGCCGGTCATGCAGTTCTCCATCGCCCGCGGCGGCGACTGGATCGACCAGCAGACCGCACAGGCCACCGGCACGGCCGTCGACAAGGTCACGTCCATCAAGGAAGACGACTTCCAGCTCGACTTCCGCACGGACGTCGGCGGCGTCGAGGGCGCGCTGTCGATTTACTACGAGAACCTCCTCGACTACGTCATCGAGAACATCGAGCGCGAGGTCGACGAGGAAGACATCGAAGAGGGCCTCGACGTGCCCGTCGTCGTCACCGGCGGCACCTCCAGCCCGAAAGGCTTCGAAGAGCTGTTCGAACACCACCTCGAAGACTCCACGATTCCGTTCTCGGTCAACGAGGTTCGGAGCATCGACCGCCCGCTGTACAGCGTCGCCCGCGGGTCGCTCGTCGCCGCCCGCTCCGAAGAGGAGTCCGACGGGAGCGCCTCGGAACCAGAGCCCGAACCGGAACCCGAAGCAGAAGCCGCACCGGAATCGAACTGAACGCCGACCCGAACTGACGCACCCGACCGGACAGTACGTCACGACCGAGGTCGACGCGCCGCCGGGAGCGCGCGAGCGAGCGCGTTACTCGTCTCCCGTGCGGTCCCCGCGGTCGCCGTCCTCCCCGTTTTTGCGCTGGTAGTCGCTGGACTCGCGGTCAGCGGTGTCGCTGTCACCCGTCTCGTCGGCCTCGACGGCTCCGGACTCGGCGACGCCTTCAGTCGCGTCGCTCTCGTCGGTGGCGGCGTCGCTCTCGCTGTTGTCGGCGTCAGCTTCGTCGCCCTCGGGTTCGGACTCGTTGTCGCCGTCAGCGGACTCGCTGTCGCCGTCAGCGGACTCGTCGTCACCGCCTTCGTCTTCAGCCACCACGTCCTCGTCGCGCTCGCGCGCCCCGCGGACCGCCCGTGCGTGAAAGCGGGCTATCGCGTCGTCCCACGACTCTCGGTTCGGCGCGTCGCGCTCGTGGACCGTCTCGACGCCGACGAAGCCGCACCGCTCGCAGTAGCGCGCCGCGCGGCCGTCGAGCGAGAGCGTCGAGAGGGGCTGTGAACACCGCGGACAGGTCATGCAGTTTGCCGGTGGTTCTCGCCCGGGTCGTATAGAACTACCCCGTCGGCCGCGCCGAAGACCCACGTGTGACAGTCCGCTAACAGAAGATTCACCATTAATGGCGTGCCACAGAGAGACGATGAAGGTCCTTTGCTTCGGAGTTGGACAAGCGGGTGGGAACGTCCTCGACGCCCTCCTTCGGTACGAACAGCGCACGAACGCCGACTACGTCGTCGACGCGGTGGCGTACAACACCGCGTCGGCGGACCTCCGCGGCCTCGACCTCGTCCCCGAGGAGAACCGCATCCTCTTCGGCGCGGACGAGGTGAGCGGTCACGGCGTCGGCGCGGACAACGAACTCGCCGCCGAACTCGCCGAGCGCGACAGCCGACAGCTCCTTCGCGGCACCGACGACTCCCCGACCTCCACGGCCGACGCGTTTCTCATCTTCGCCGGACTCGGCGGCGGCACGGGCAGCGGCGCGGCCCCCGTGCTCGCAAAGCACCTCCAGCGCATCTACGAACAGCCCATCTACGGCGTCGGCATCCTTCCCGCCGCAGATGAGGGCGCGCTCTACTCGCGCAACGCCGCGCGGTCGCTCAAGACGTTCGTGGACGTGACCGACCACGTGTTCGCGTTCGACAACGGGGCGTGGGCGAAAAGCGGCGAGGACGTCGCGCAGGCCCACGACTCGATGAACGAAGAGCTGGTGCGACGCCTCGGCATCCTCTTCGCCTCGGGCGAGGTGAGCGAGTCGGGGACGGTCGGCGAGAGCGTCGTCGACTCCTCGGAGGTCATCAACACCCTCCGCGGCGGCGGCATCTCGACTATCGGCTACGCGGCGAGCGAACTCCCCGAGAGCGACGACGGCGGCGGGTTCAGCATCAAGGGACTGCTGGGCGGGGGGTCGTCGTCGGTGGACGAACTCGACTCCATCAACCGCATCACGACCCAGACGCGGAAGGCGGTGCTCGGTCGGCTCACCCTCCCGTGCGACGTGGACTCCGCGTCCCGCGGGTTGGTCGTCGTCAGCGGCCCGCCCGAGTGGCTCAACCGGAAGGCCATCGAGCGGAGTCGGACGTGGGTCGAAGAGCAGACCGGGAGCATGGAGGTCCGCGGCGGCGACTACCCGCTCCCCGAGTCGAACCACGTCGGCGTGCTCGTCCTCCTCGGCGACGTGTCGCGGAGCGACCGCGTGGCCGAGGTCCGGTCGACCGCCGTCGAGGCCGAGCGGGACCGCCGCGACCGCGAGGCCGACGACACGAGCGCCGACGCCGACGACGATGCGGAGGGCGTCGTCGACGAGCGCCTCGATACGTTGTTTTAATCCGGTCGCGTCGCAGACCGCCACCGAAGCGGGGGGTGCGGCCGGCGGCGGTTCGTTCCGGAGAAACTGTCAAATACTCTCTCGGCGAACAGCTAGGTGCGTGTCTGAGACCAGCATAGCGGCGACGCCGCGCATCCTCGCGTACGGCCCGCAACCCGCGGGTTCGGCGATAGCACAGTCCGACGTGGACGTGGAGTTCGTGGAGTCGAGCAGAGAGTTGTTCGAACGGTTGACCGAGGCACCGGCCCATCTCATCATCTGCCTCCACGCCCCGCCGGTGTTCGACGGCGTCGAGGCGGTCAAGGGTATCCGGCGGTTCGACGCGACGGTCCCGGTGGTGCTGGCGTCGCGAATCCAGAACACGATGCTCAACCTCCAAGCGGTACAGTCGCAGGTCACTTGGAGCGTGAACCTCGCGGGCGAGGGTCCCATCGAGGAGGCGCTGTTAGACCTCGTCACCGACGCGAGCGAGTGGTTAGAACGGCAGGCGGAGTAGTCACCGAACCCGGTCGAGACCGGTCAGTCGTCGGTCGATGGGAAGTCGAAAGGGCCCAGCGTCTGCTCCGCCTCGTCGGCCGCGTCGGCGGCCGGGAACGAGACCCGTCCGAGTTCGTTCTGTACGGCCCACAACCGCTCGAAGAGTCGGTCGAACTCGTCGTCCGCGTCGTCCGGGAGGTCGCGAGCGCACTCCCACAGGAGTTCCTCGGCGCGGTCGACGTGAGCCGTCGCCCGTTCGAGTGCGTCGCTGGGCCGTCGTGCCGGTGTGTGTTCCGCCATTGTTTGACTTAGGTCAGCAAATGGCATAGTCGTTTCAGTGTGTCTAATAACGTTATGTCTGTTATAGCTGGCCACAAGATTGTTTACCGAGCTGACAATCAGAATGATTTATATATTCGAAGTGGTTACGCCTACATGGATGCAGCACCGTACAGAGTAACCCCTCGGACGCATCCACATGACCGAACTCATCCCCCCTTCCCCCCTTCCCCTTTAGGTTCGGTCACCCCTTTACGGGGCGAAACTGTTCTCAAGAGTGACGTCCGTCGGACGAGAAGCGCGGCCGGCCGAACCGCCGACAGTCGGTGTGTACAAGGCGCTCCACGTCCTACTGACGAGTAGGCTCTGGAGACCGTCGCATGAATCAGAATCTCTGGTACGCCGGCGTCCTCATCGTGGTGCTCGGCGTCACCCTCGCCGCGGTTCCGACGGGCAGTTTTAGTTCGGTCTCCGGACAGCGACCGGTCGACGTCTCGGTCGTCGACGACGACCGAGCCCTCGTCGCGTTGGAACCGACCGGCGAGGTCGTGACGAGTCCAAGCCGCGGCAACGCCGTGGCGGTCGGCTCAATCGTAAACAACCTCGGCACCGACGTGACCGTCGACTACACCGCCAGCATCGACGTGAACGCGCTTTCGCTCGCGCAGTCGGGCGGCTCTCAGACGCTCAGCCGGGGCGGCGAGCACCAGGTGACGGCCTACTGCCGGCGGCCGAACGCGGGGAGCGGCGTGGCGACACTCGTCGTCGAAGTCGATTCCGCGCAGGCGGACGGCGTCTCTATCTCCGGTGCGACGCTCGAAGCGCGAGTCGAGTACGATTGCACGAGCGGGAACGGCGGCGGTAACCCCGGGAACGGCGACGACAACCCCGGGAACGGCGGCGGCAACGACGGCGGAGATAGCGGCGACGGGAGCGATGGCGGCGACGGCAACCCCTCGGGGCCGTCGAACGGCGTCGCCTACGTCGACAGCGACGAAGACATCGCCTACGATGACGGCGAGCGCGTCCTGACCGAACAGGAGGTCGCGACGTTCGACGACGACGACGCGGTGCTCGTCGTCGGGACCGACAACGGCACCATCGACAACAGTTGGCGCGCTATCGACATCTCGGCCAAGCGCGTCGTCGTCACGCACACGACGTTCACGAGCGGCGACTCGGTCGACATCGAGGCGGAGACGGGCATCGAGTTCACCGACGTGACGGTCAACTCCGACTGGGGCGAGGTTACGCTCTCGGGCGAGTCGATAACGCTCCGTCGGTCGACGATAGACGCGAAAAACGGGAAGATAGAACTCGCGGCCGACGGCGGGACGCTCGACGTGCGCGAGAGCGCGGTCCGGGGGAAGAACGACAAGGTCGAACTGACCGGCGAGACGGTTCAGGCCGGTGGCGCGACCATCCGGAACACGAACGACGAAATCGAACTGGCGGCCGACGACGGCCCCGTGAACGTCACGGGAGCGACGCTCGACAACCAGAACGGCAAGGTCACGCTCTCGGGCGAGTCGGTTCAGGCTCGCGGCGCGAGCATCAGCACGCGAAACGGGAAAATCGACCTCGCGGCCGACGACGGCTCCGTGGACATCCGCGACGCGAGTCTCCAGAACCAGAACCGCGACATCGAGGTGAGCGGGGAGACGGTGTCGGCGCGGAACGCCTCGATTACGGTCGTCAACGGGCGGATTTCGCTCGACGCCGACGACGGCCTCCTCGACATCGAGAACGCGACGGTCCACGGCGAAAAGCAGATTGACCTCACCGGCGAGCGCATCGGTGCCGCGGGCGCGTCTATCGAGACGAAAAACGCCCAAATCGACCTCCGGTCGGGGTCCGGCGACGTGACGCTCGACGGCGCGACGGTCAAAACGAAGAACGCCCAAATTACCGTCGAGTCCGCGGGCGACCTCCGCGCGAACGAGAGCGTCTTCGAGACGACGAACGCGGACGTGTCGCTTTCGGCCGACGGCGACGTGTTCCTCCGCGGCGCCGACCTGCGCACCACGAACGCCGAACTCACCGTCGAACTCGGCGGCGCGTCGGCGACGCTCTCGGTCGACGGCCTCGAAGTCGAGGACCGAGACGACACCCTCGACTACGACCCCGGCGGCGCGGGAGTGACCGGAACGCCGAGCGCCGGGCAGGTTCGCGGGTAGTCGAAGTCGGGAGCGCGCGGACGCAGCAGACCCCGGCGTCCAGCGCACTCACAGATACTTGCGTCTGAACTGCTCGACGAGCGAGACGTTCCGGTCGGTCGAGCGCAACCGAATCGGGCCGAGACCGAGCGCGAGGACGCTCACGAGGAGCGTCGCGAACGCCAACACGGCGTCGATAGCCGCGATTGCGAGGAACGGATGAACCTCGTGTAAGCCGAGGATGACCGTCTGCGGGAGCACGGGAACGTACAGCTGTTCGCGTATCTCGCGGTCGTACGCGCCGGTTCGGTCCGGCGCTTCGATAGTGAGCGTCGTGTTTTTCGACCCCTTCCCGGGGACCACAAACACGGACTGACCGAACGAGACGCCCGGGTCGCGGGATTCGAGGACGGTGATAATCGGGACGTAGCCGTTGTTCGTCAGCGTGTAGTCGATGACCGTCGTCTCGCCGACGCCGACGACGAGCGGGTTCTCGTTCGGCGACTCGGAGCTCACGATGGTCAGTTCCGTCGGTCCCGACCCGAGAACCATGCTCAGCGTCGCGGGCGTGACGACGATGACGACGAGCAGGAGGAGGACGACGCCGCTCGTGTAGTAGTCCGGACGGCGACGGCTGTGCGAGCTCTGTTTTCGCCCGCCCCCGGAGCCGTCGAACACGAGGCTCAACGCGATGAGAATCCCGCCGATAGCGACGAGGAACATGGGCGAGGGCTCGCCCTCGGCGGCGCTCTCGAACCCCGGCAGGTTCCCGAGGAGGTCGAACGCGCCGGTCGCGAGACCGTTCACCGCCCCGACGACGGCACCGAGCTGCGGGATGACGACGACGTTCCCGTTTATCTGGAGCGCCTCGGCGACGATTTGGGACCGCTTGACCGGCGGCTCGACGCTCTCTTGGTCGGTGAAGGGGTTGGCGTCGCCGCGCGTGATGTACCCCTCTTCGGTCCACCTGACCACCCGGTGGGTCGTCAGTCCGCCCCCGTGGAGTTCGCGCGCGTTGAACACGACCACGTCGCCGGATTCGGGGTCTTCGAGCAGGACCGACGGGACCGCGATAAACCCGTCGCCGGGCTCCATCGTCGGCGACATGCTCCCCGTCTCGACGTAGCCGAGGAGCACCGGCTGGCCGAGCGCCTGCCCGAACAGCAGCGCGACGACGGCGACGACGAGGAGGCCGAGCACCGCGTATTCGAGGACGTCGCTGAGTTTCACGGCGTGTATGAGACACTACGTGTGAACCCGTAATTACCTATCGCCGACTCGACAGCACTCGTGACCCCGGCGCGTGGGTGTCGGTGAGGTCGTCACGCGTCCCGGCTTGGGGGCCCTCACTTTCGATGTGCTAGTATGTCGTGTTCTGTGGTAGCTCGGTTCGAGACACGCGTTACCAATCATCATGGAACGGCGCACCACAGACACCGATTCCGAACAGAAATCGACAGACTGCGAGTCAGTTGCACCGTCCTAAATCCTCGATTGAACGCCGAAACCGACCCGCGAAAGGTGGGCTTGAACCCGACTCGACGGGGAGAAAGCCGGGCTTGTCGAATCGAACGGTGACCGAGGACTCGTTCAAGCACCGGAATACAAAGTGGGTAGGACCTGATGGGAGAGACAACGACGCAGTCACCTGTGTCAGGGAGAACACAACCATGGCAATCAACAGACGCAACATCTTGATCGGACTCGGAGCACTCGTCGGCGGCGGCGGCGCACTCGTCGGAACGGGCGCGTTTACGACCGTGAGCGCGGCGCGTGAAGTAAGTGTGAGCACGGCCGGCGACGGGAGCGCGTTCCTTCAGCTGACCTCTGACAGCCCGTACGTGGACAACACCGGAGATACGCTGACGCTGACGCTGGACGCGGACGGAAACGACGGAAACGACTCGGGCTTCAACGAGAACGCGGTGACGACGCTCACGGACGTGTTCACGATTGCGAACAACTCCGCGGAGGGCAACTCCGTTCAGGTCGGTCTCGGAGCTGGAGCGGGTCCCGACGTCCCCAGCGCCGACGACCTCAGTACGGAAGTCACACTAACCGTCGGTAGCGACGGCGGCGAAGACGTAGATATCACCTTCACGCTCAGCGAGACGGGCAACAACGGATCTGCACCGTCGCTCGACGCGGGGTCCTCGGTTACCGTCGATGTCGAAGTCGACACGACGCCGACATCGAGCGACGCTGACGCCACCGGCGAACTGAGCATCTTCGCTGTCGACGACAGCGCCTAAACAGAGAGCATGAAACGACGCAACGTTATCGCGGCGATTGGAACGCTCGCAATCGGCAGCGGGACGGCAATCGGGACCGGCGCGTTCAACGCGACGAGCACGAGCGCCGACTCGTCGATGAGCATCATTACCGAACGGTCCGACGTGGACGTCGATGTGAACCCCGGGAGCGGAGCCGGAAGCGGGAACATCCGAGATAGTTTGTACAGCGACACCGAGATCGAGAACATCGACGTCGACGACCTCCCGCTGGCCGCCGTCGCCGACAACGGTCAAGGGATGGTTCACGTCCAGATTATCGGCGTCGTCGGCACCGACGAGACGTTCTCGAACATCGTGGAACTGACGAACAACGACGCCGACCAGAGCTACGAGATGGGGTTCTACTACGACGGCGGCTTCACCGAGGAGGTCACGTCGGGCGACAAACTGACCGAGTCCGAGGCGACTGACGTCTTCGAGTTCACGCACGACTCGACGGTCATCTCCAGTCTCGACGGAACGACTGGAGGCACCGTAGAGCTCGACGCGTCCGGCGGTACCAACGACACCGTGCAAGTCAGTATCGACTTCAACGGGACTGACACGCGACTGAATGAGGAGTACGGCCTGAGTGCGGGCGGGTTCGGGACCGGCGGCGCGACGCAGTTGGAACTCATCGACCAAGTTACGGCGTTCGCGGACGAAGTCTAACGACCCACGGACCTCCCATGCCAACACGCCGTCAGACCCTCTTCGCCCTCAGCAATTTCTTCATCGTCGGCGGCGTTCTCGGCGTCAGCGCCACGACGACGACCCAATCGACGTCGGGAGCGAGCCTCAGCATCGTCGCGCCCGACTACCTCTCTCTCACGGCGGCGAACGACCCGCCGATTCACGTCGAGACGGACTCGTCCGGCTACGTGACGCGGCTCACCCCCGGCGGCGACGAGAATGGCGTCAACAAGCGCGCCATCACGCGCTTCGAGGACATCGTCAGCCTCACCAACGTCAGCGAGGCCGACATCGACGGCGTCTACTTCGAGTTCGACGTGACGAGCGACTCGCTTTCGGACTCGACGCTCGAAGACGTCGAGGCGGCGTTACAGGTCACGGCGGGCGACGAGGCGCTCGCCCCGGGCACGGACGGAGACGACCTGCTCGACGTAAGCACGGCGGTGTCGGGTCCGGAGGGCGTGCTCGAACCGGGGGAGTCGGTCCCGTTCGGCCTCCAACTCAACCTCATCCCGTGGACCGGACCGAGCACGCTGGAGGACCTTCCGGACCCCGAGGCGTACAGCGCCACGCTACGGATTCACGTCGAGCGAGAGTCGTCGGACTCCGGCGACTAATCGGGCTGGTGTCGTCGGTACGCCGCGCGAGGCGGTATCTGTGCGGCCGCTGACAGCAGAGGAACTATGTGCGGCGGGGCAGTATCGACGGTCGATAGATGAGTCCCAGCGGTGCCGGCGGGTTGCTCGGCCGCACGTCAGCCTCGACGCCGGACGGCGGCGGCGAGGACGGCGACGCGCTGACGCGCGACGAGATTTTCGACCTGATGAGCAACCACCGCCGGCGGTACACCCTCCACTACTGCAAGCGGGCCGACGGCGCGGTCGAACTCGGAGACCTCGCAGAGCAGGTCGCGGCGTGGGAACAGGACAAGGAGATTTCGGACCTGACCTCCGCCGAGCGAAAGACCGTCTACACGTCGCTCCAGCAGACGCACCTGCCGCGGCTCGAACAGGCCGGCGTCCTCCGATACGACCGGGGCGAAGTCGAACTCACGGAGCGCATGGAGCGCCTCGACATCTACATGGACATCGTCCCCGAGAACTCGGTTCCGTGGGGGGTGTACTACCTCGGCCTCTCGGTCCTGTCGAGTCTCGTCGTGGCGGCCCTGTGGGCCGACGTGCTGCCGACGGGGACGGTCCCGCTTCTCGCCTACCCGACCGTCATCGTCGCGGCGTTCGGCCTCTCGGCGGCGTACCACACCGTGACGAACCGCCGCTACCAGTTCGAAAACCTCGAACGCCCGCCGTAGGACGGGTCACGCCCGAGGGGCCGGCTCAGAGATTGAGCCACGCGTGCGTGTTGGTCTCGTCGAGCGAGTAGTAGTAGATCTCGCTGCTGTCGATGACGGCGTACGTCTCGATTTCGGGGTCGAAGATGACGCGACGGTTCGTGTCGATGGCCACGTCGACGAGGTCTTCGAGGGTGAGAATCGAGATGTACGGCTTGTTGGCGTCGGTCGGGAACTCGCCGCGGGAAATCCACTCCTCGTGGCGACTGTGCGAGATTCTCGTGCGGAGTTCCTCGGGGTCGCTTCGGTACTCGGTGCGGATGACGAGGCCGGCGAGTCCGAACAGCACCAACGCGGCCGCGGCGAGTCCGCCGTACTCGACGGGGCTCGGCGGTCGCGTCACGGTCCGCGCGACGGTCGTCGAGTGTCGCCGGTCGTCGGCCAGCGACCGTTCGAGGTAGTAGGCCCGCCCGGAGAACGCGAGCGGCGTGCTCGCTTCGAGCGTGCCGCTGTACGACCCCGTCTGGTACGTGACCGTGAGGTTGAGACTCGTCCTGAACTGACCGACGCCGCCGGTTTCGGTCCGCTTTTGCTGGAGGTCGCGGTCGAGCGTGGAGACGTTGAGCGAGGGCGCGTCGACGGCGGTTCCGTCGGTGACGAGCGTCTGTTCGTCGAGGAGGACGGTCTCGTTCTCGTAGAACGGCGTGCCGTCGCGAACGCCGACGGTGCGCAGAACCAACCGCTGTGTGACGTTGACCGACTGGTTCGCGGGGACGTCGGTGTGGACGCGGAACGACACGTCGGGCGAAATCGTCATGAAGTAGACAGAGCGGTTCTCCAGCGTCGACCCGCGCTCGTAGAGCGTCGTGTTCTGGGTGACGACCGCCCGCGTGTCGACGCCGGTCTCGACCGACTGCACGTTCGTCTCTTCGGTCACCGTCTGCGTCGTCGGCGTGAGAAAGACGTAGCCGGCGGCGACCAGACACGCGACGCCCGCGATGGCGAGGACGGCGACCAGCACCCGAGCCTGCTGCGTGACGAAGAGTTCGAGGCGGTCGTCAAATCCCATTATTGAGAGGGGAGCGCGGCACTCGCGGGATGTACATACGGGCAGATAGTTCGAGGCGCAAGAAAACTTTTGTCCTAGCGACCGATAGGTTTTGCGAGGCAGTACAGTACATGGTCTCCGACCCCGTCGACAACGACCGAGCAGACGACATCCCGTCGTCGTTCGAAGCCTGGCTGGACCAGCGAATGAGCGAGACCGGTAAATCGCGCGACCAGTTGTGCCAGGAGTTGCTCGCGTCGCACTGGCAACTCAACGAGATCACGGAACTTCTGGGTCGCGACAGCCACGCCTCGGACGAGAGACCCAGCGAGGCGAAGAGCGCGACGCGCTCGCCGTCCAGAGATGATACGGAACCGAACAAGCCCGTGAGCGACGACGAACTAGCCGAGGTCCTCGAACTCATCGAGGGACTTCAATCGGAGGTCGATACGGAAGCACAGCGGCGCGCGCGCCTCGAACAGTCGGTTCAGACGCTTACGACGCGACTGGACGAGGTCGAAGACGCACTCGACGAGGTCGAAGACCTACCGGCCGAACTCGACGCTATCGAGTCCACGTTCCGCGAGCGACACCAAGCGCTCGACACGCGGTTCGACGACGAGTTCGACAACCTCCAGACGATTCTCGAGTACCTCGTCGAGACCGACGACCGCGTCGAGACGAAACTCAAGGAGATAGAGACGCAGTACGGGGCCGAGATACGGGAGATTCGGGCCGAACGCGAGCAGTTGCGTCGGGTGAAACAGGCCGCAAAGGAGGCCGATACCCACGAGGGAGACTGCGAACACTGCGGGGAGACCATCGACCTCGCGCTTCTCACCAGTCCCGAGTGTCCGAACTGTCAGCGCCCGCTGCACGGCGTCGAAAAAGAGACCAAGTGGCTCGTGCTCACCGACTACACCGTGACGGTCGCGAGTAGCGACGGGGGCACGCGGCGCGCGTCGGAGACGACCGCTCGACCCGACCGCGACGCCGCGCGGGACCCCGCGGACTCCGGCGGCCAACCGTCCGAACCGAAGCGCGACGCGTCCGGAACGTCCGACCGCCCGGTGAGCCAGAGTCGGGAAGCGGTCGACGAGATAATCGACTCGTTCGAGTCGGTATCGACCGGCGACGACGGGACGACCGGGACCGACGAGACGGCGGACGCGACGGGTGCTATCGACCCGGACGCGGCGATAGACGCCGACGAGAGCACGTTCGAGTGGAACGAAGACGACTTCCGGTGAGGCGCGACGCCCGCCTCAGCCGAGCGATAGCGACCCGTCGGCCTCGAACTCTATCGCCGCGTCGAACAGGGATTTGAAGGTCCGGAGCGTCTGGTCGTCGTGTCGCGCCGGGTCGACGTGGTAGTGGGCGCGTGCGCCCGCCGAGGAGACGCGATTCGTGAGGATGTGGAGGAACCGGAAGAGGCGCTGGTCGTTGTTCACCGCGGCGATGAGGTTCGAAAGCGAGTGCACACAGAGCGTCGATTGGACCGACGACTCGCCCCACTCGTTCAGCGACTTCGTGATGAGGAGTCCGATGCGACGGAGGTCCGTCGCCTTCGTGACGGTCTTGATAGTTATCGGCAGGTCGGCGGCGTCGATTGTCCCGGAGGCGTCGTACGACTGGACGCTGATGAGCGTCTGGTTTTCGACGCTCCCGACGCGGTAGTTGTTGAGGATGTTGAGCTGTTCTTCGGGCGTGGTCTCGACGGACACGAGAAGCTGGTTTGCGCCCCCCGAGTCGCCGGTCATGAGTTGCGTACAGAGGTTGTACTCCGCGGCGGTCTCCGCCGGGCCGACGACGAGGATGTTAGACTGCTCGGACACGAGGTCGAACACCGCCGCCGCCTTCTCGTCGAAGTTCGCCTCGTCGAACGGCGTGTCCGAGCGGTCGTCGATGAGGTCCCATTCGGACGCCTCGTCGTCCGGTAGCGACGCCGACGGACCCTGCTTCCGCCGAATCGACTCCGCGAGTTCGGAGAGCGTCGATGGCGTCCGGTCGGTCGTCGGTCCGTCCTCTCCCGCCGGCGAGGCGGTGTCACCCGATTTATCCGAGGTCGGCGTCCCGTCTTCCACGCGGTCCGCAAGGTCAGATAACGACGGCGAGTTCTGTATCTCGGTGTCGGAGTCTCCCGACTCCGCATCGTCACGGTCTGCCATAGTGGCCGATGGGTGTGAGCATGGGTTGCGAGGGAGTTCGTGAAGCGGTGGCGACTGGGCGGGAACGAGAGCGAGAACGTGCCCCGTTCCCAACGTGTTTCACTGTTTTGAACTCGTAGGGGGTTCACTTAATGTATGGGGCTTTGCCGGCGAAAGACAGGATAGCGTTATACACCGTCTCGGGGGGACAGACGAGCTGATAAATTTCGTATGGGAAGACGAATAGATATCGAGAGTGGGATTTCGCCTGCTCGAATTTATGATCGAAATCGGCGTTTCAATATTGATATATTCAGACAATACTGACTGTTTCTGGAATCGGGTTCGAAGAATCTGTGGACGAGGGTTCAGAATACGCAATAACCCAAATGAGTATAAGTGCGTGGATTTCTTCTCGATAGGGAAGATTTCGAATCTGATTAGCCAGTTTTTATATAATTCGTAGAGTTCGTCAAGCTGTAGATTCCACTCTGGCGCGAACGTGGGGGCGCACGACTACGTAGTAGAAGTTACCATATTTGCCAATACTGTCGTTAGGTAAAAATCGACCCGGACCGGGTATCGACCAGCCGAGTCAGAAAGTCTACTGTGTTGGTTATTTGCCGAATCTGATGCCGTCTTCGACCAGTCGAAGGTTTCGTTCCCGGTCGATGTGCGGCTTCAACCAGTCGTACTCCTCGATTTGGAGGATGAGGTCCGCTTGGAGGTTCCGCCACGCGATGGCGTAGATGGGCGATTGCCCCCACGCGCGGAGTTCGGGGATGAACTCGTCGTAGCGCTCGTAGTGGCCTTCGAGGCGTTCGAGAGCGTCGACCACGTAGCCGGCGGCCTCCGATTCCGTCTCCGCGCCGTCGATGGCCCGGTTCAGTCGGGTTTCGAGCCCTTCAACGGCGCGTTGCATGTCCTGTGCCGCCGTGCCGTCGGCCTCCGGAAGCGAGTCGATGATGGGCTTCGGAACGCCGAGCGAGAGTGGTTCGATAGCCATACCTCGAACTGGGCGGCAAGGCGGCAAAAAGGCGGCGACGGTCGCAGCACGGCGCGGACGAATCCGACACCACGACGCCGTCGGGATGGCGGTGTCGAACAGCGTCACCACTCGTCACCGAGAACAGCGCGCCGGGGTGCCTCCGAAGGCCGTCCCGACCTCCGGTTGCGGCGCGTCGCTCTGTTACGCGTTCGTCTCGTCGGTCCGCGCCCTGAGTTCGGATTCGACGAGGGCGTCGAAGTCGACGCCGTCTGTCCGGTACTGGTCGCGGTTGTCGATGACGACCAGCCCCTTGTCTGTGATTTCGTACAGCCCGGAGTTCGGCGCGGGCCCGACTCGCGCCAACAGGTCGTAGTCCGCTAAAATCGGCAGTCGCGTGTTGATGTACGAACGGTTCTTATCGAGGATATACGAGAGATTCACGGCGGTGTTCCGCCTCCTATCTGAGAGTGCCTCGAGGATATCGAAGTCAGTTGGGACGGCCAACTTCATACATGGTTGTTCGTAGCCGCTGTTAAATAAACAGCTTATTGCGAGGGCCTACGGCCGGGTTCGCGCGGCGAGGGGCGATAGGGCGGCGATTTCGGGTCTTACCGATGGTCGAGCGCGTCGCGTGCGAGGCGCAAGTCCTCGATAATCCGCGTGTGGCGGTCGATTGCATCGTCGATATGCCGCGCCGTCGCCGCCGTGTCGACTCCGGCGTCATCGTGGTACTGCGCCTGCAGCAAATGCGACTCCAAGGCCCGCGACGTGGAGTCACTCGCCGCCAACAGCGCCTGGGTAATCGTCCAGTCTACCGTCCCGTCGTCGGGGAGTTCGTCGAACTCCAACCGCTCCCCCTCGTATCGTTCTGCCATCATGGCCCACGTTGGGACGTTATACTATTTAAAGTTATAGCGACGTGATAATTCCGACGTTTCGGGTTCGATAGGAAACCCACTATACGTACCATTTACTGGCGTTTCGGAGCCGATTAACGACGGCGATAAGTATATCAAAGTTAAGTAACTTCACCCGGTGGCGACGAGATGTCCTGCGATTTCCGAGGCGAGTCGGGGACACGTCACCCGCCCCGCGTTCGCGTCACCGCTCTTCGACGTGTCGAATCTCGACGCCGATGCCGCGCGTGGACTCGACCAGTTCGCGGCCGCCCATCTCGGCGCGGCCGATGGCGAACGCCTTCGGCCCCTCGACGATGACCTCGTCGCCCGGCCGGATGTCCTCGTCGGCGTCGACGACGCCCGGCGCGAGGACCGACCCGTGCGGGACGAACCCGTCGATTTCGACCGTCTTCGTCGGCGCGTCGCTGTCGCGCCACACCTTCGCACCTTCGAGCGTAAAGGAGAGCACGCCGTACTGCGGGACCATCGTCGCCAGCTGCTCGCCCGCGTCGTTCCACACCTGCAGTTTGGGGTAGCGGCTCGTCATCTCCAACTCCACGTCGGAGAAGAGCGCGTCGCCCGCGTCCGGGCCGAGTTGGTAGTCTGCGAGCGCCTTCACGACGTTGTGCTCGCGCTCCTCGCGGGTGAACTTGGGCGCGCCGTCGAGCGTTCGCATGAGGTTCCCGATGGACTCCGTCGTCGTCGGGTGCTCCGAGACGGTGAACTCCACGTCGAGGTTCAGGTCGTCCGCGACGCGCTCGACGATTTCCGTGTAGGCTCCCGGCGGGACGTGGGCGATGATTCGCGGGTAGTCGTTGCGCTCCAGATAGCGTCGGAGCACCTCGGCGACGAACGACTTCTCGTCTTCCGACCAGTCGCCCGTGACGACCGAGTCGTAGTGCTGGGCGGGGTAGGTGAGTTCGAGTTCCTGCGGGACGACGCCGATGGGCGAAGTCATCGACACCATGTGCGCGCGGTACTGCACCGCCTCGTGGAACTGCCGGTGGCTCTGGGACTCGCTGTAGGGTTTCTTCGCCGAACACGGCAGGAGCACGAGCGGGTGGTCGAAGCGGTTCCGGTAGCGCTTCGTCACGCGGTCGGCGAACCGCTGAATCTCCACGCGGTCGATGGACTCCTCGGAGGCCGCGGTGAGCTCCGAGTCGCGGATGACGGGAACCCGCTCTTCTATGAAGCTGTACTGCTGGTCGAACCGCCGGAACAGGGCGGTCAGCCACTGGTCGTGGCGGGCCTGCCCCTCCACGTAGTCCCGGAGCCGACCGTCGCGCACGCGGCGGCGGACCCGCGCGAGTTCGGCGCGCAGGGCGTTGGCGTTGTGGTCGGCCGCGTCGGCGCGGGTGAACTCGGAGGCAGGTTTGCGGCAGGCCTCGCAGGCGCAGGGGAGTTCGTCGAGGTCTTCGAGGAAGTACTCGCCGTCGCTCGTGAGGTAGAACCCTTCGAGGCCGCGGGCGCGGGCGAGTTTCTCGTCGACGAGGTCGACGCCCGCGTAGACGAGCAGCGAGACGTTCCGGGGCGTGGCGACGCCCGAGAGCATGAGCGCCGTGTCGGCGGGCAGGTTCTCCTTCGCCTCGATGACGTTGTCGCGGAAGGCGCGCGCGTGGCCGACGAAGCCCTGCGCGTCCGAGAGGATGTAGGCGTCAGCGCCGTAGTCGGCGGCCGTGTCGGCGGTGACGACGGCGGCCGAGGGGAACTCCACGTCGGGGTAGTCCACCGAAAAGGACTCGCGGACCTCGTCGGCGCTCCCGGCGGGAAGCGAGCGATGAGGGAGCACGGTCAGCACGTCGTCGGAGCCGTCGGGGAACTCGCGCTCGGCCGCCCAGAGGCTGCCGGCGTCCGCGAGCGCGTCGTCCACGACCGCCGGCGTCGTCACCGAGTCGGAGAGCCGCAACTCCCCGATTCGGGCGGCGCCGTCGCGGGCGTGAACCTCGAAGTAATCGGTCATACCCGCTTTCGGCCCCCGATAGGCAATTAACTTGTCTTCTGCGGGCGCGCCAAGGTGGGCGGGACGACAGGACTCTTCGTAAACGGCGAGCCACGCGAAAAACAGCGGAAACGAACGGACTACTCGTTTGACCGGCCGTCTTCGACTTCGATGCGCTGGGGTTCTTCGGTTTGCGCGTCGGCGTCGGCGTCGTCACGGCCGCCCAGTAGTGACGATTGCAGATTCTTCGCGAACGACTCGACCTGGTTTCGGAGCGTCTTGACTTCCGTCTCGAACTCCTCGACGGAGCGCTCGACGTAGTGGACTCGCTGGATCGGAATCCGGCGGACGACGTCGTTGCCGCCGGCGTCCTCGTCGAGTTTGACTATCCAGTGGTCCTGAAAGTAGGCGATGTTCTCGTTTTCGACGCGTTTCTCGACGGTTCCCTCGTCGGGGTCGTCGTAGACGATTACCGCCGTACCGAGGTCTGTGTCCGTCATCACGGGCCCTTGTGTCCAGACACTGGTATGTCTGGTGGCACGGCGAACCCGCCGGCGACCGAGCCCATCGGTTCGGCCGCTCTACTTCCACCGAGCCTACCGAATTTAGCCCGCCCCGCCCGAACGACCACTATGAACGCCCCCGACCCCACCGGCCCGTGGTCGCGCGACCGCGTCGACGACTTTCTCGCCGACGCGACCGTCCCGGTTCGACTCTCGTGTCGCACCCCGGCGGACGACCTCTGGATGCTCTCGCTTTGGTACGAGTGGGACGCCGAGGCGACCGAACTCCGGTGTGCCACCGCGGCTGACGCCGACGTGGTGCGATTCCTCCGCGCCCACGACGACGTGGCGTTCGAAATCTCGACGAACGACCCGCCGTACCGGGGCGTCCGCGGCCGGGGAACCGCGACCGTCGGACCCGACGCGGAGAAGGCAGTGCTGCGGCGACTCATCACGCGGTATCTCGGCGACACCGACTCGGAACTGGCCGAGCGACTGCTCTCGCCCGAGCGCGACGAGGTGATGATTCGGATTCGGCCCGAGCGGCTGCATACGTGGGACTACGCGGCGCGGATGAAACAGTCGAAATAACCCCAAAGCGGGGCGCGTGCCGCGCGGGGGTGGCTTTTGGCCCGCGCGGCGTACGAAAAAGGGTGCCTCTGTGTGGTGGTGGGCCGGTGCGTCGTCAGCGGGATTACCGACGCCGGACGGCGACGAGCGCCGCCGCGACGAGCGCGACGAGGGCCGCGACGAGACCGAAGCCGGGCGCGTCGGTGGACGACTCGCTCGTCGTCTCCATCGACTCGTCGGTCATCTCGGTCGTGG
Organism: Haloferax gibbonsii; assembly: GCF_001190965.1. NCBI lineage: Archaea > Methanobacteriati > Methanobacteriota > Halobacteria > Halobacteriales > Haloferacaceae > Haloferax > Haloferax gibbonsii. Next base: position 1,884,958 of record NZ_CP011947.1, on the reverse strand, counting down.
GTTCGTCGGTCATCGTCTCGGTCGGCTCGTCCGTCATCGTGCCTTCGACCGTGTAGTCGGCGGTCGTGACGACCGCGCCGCCGGCGGCCACGTAGGGCCCGTCGTTTTCGCCTTCACCGGTCACGAAGTCGTAGGCCTCGTTGCCGTTGGTGTCCATGTGCGCCATCGGGACGACGGTGCCGGACTCCTCGAGCGGCGTGTCGAGGGTGATTTCGACGTTCTCGTGGGTGCCGGGTTCGAGGTACGCGGAGGTGCCGCGGACGCTCTCGAAGACCTGGCCCTCGGTGACCGTCGCGTCGTGGACCGTCACGAAGCCGCCGTCGTGGAGCGTGACGGACTCGACGGTGACGGTCGTGCCGTCGCCGGACTGGTCCATCGCGGTCACGACCGCGTTGACCGAGGTGTGGGCGCTGGCGACGACCGCGCCGCCGTCAGCCGTGAAGGGGCCGTCGGATTCGCCCTCGCTGGTCACGAAGTCGTAGGCCTCGTTGTCGTTGGTGTCCATGTGCGCCATGGGGGTGAGCACCTGCGAGGAGCGAATCGGCTCGTCGAGAGTGACTTCGACGTCCTCGTGGACGCCGGCGGGCAGGTACATCGAGGTACCGACCACGCTGTCGAACACCGCGCCGCCCGACAGCGACGGGTCGTGAATCGTCACGAAGCCGCCCTCGGAGAGTTCGACGCGGTCGACCACGACGGTCGCGCCGTCCGAGGACTTCATCGTGTAGTCGACGCTGGCGGAGACGGTCGCGTTGCCGCTGTCGACGACGGCGCTGCCGTCAGCCGTGTACGGACCGTCCGCCTCGCCTTCCGATTCGGGGAAGGTGTAGGTCTCGTCGCCGTCAGTGTCCATGTGCGCCATCGGGACGACGGTGGTCGTCTCGTTCAGCGGCGAGTCGAGGGTGACCCGCACGTCGCGGTGCAGGCCGGGTTCGAGGTACGCGGAGGTGCCGCGGATGCTCTCGAAGACCTGTCCGTCGGTGACGGTGCCGTCGTGAATCGTCACGAAGCCGCCGTCGGGCAGGTACGCCGAGTCGACGACGAGGGAGTAGCCGCCGGTGGCCTGCGCGGTGTAGTTCACGCTCGCGGTGTCCGAGGGCATGGCCATCGCGGTGTCGACGACGGCGCTGCCGTCAGCCGTGTACGGGCCGTCAGCCTCGCCTTCCGACTCGGGGAACGTGTACATCTCGTCGCCGTCGGTGTCCATGTGCGCCATCGGGACGAGCGTCGTGTTCTCGGTCACGGGCGCGTCCAGCTCGACGCGGACGTTCTCGTGGACGCCGGCCGGGAGGTACGCGGAGGTGCCGCGGATGCTCTCGAACACCGCGCCCTCGGTGACGGTCGCGTCGTGAATCGTCACGAAGCCGCCCTGCGAGAGTTCGACCCGGTCGACCACGACCGAGTCGCCGGTCGTGGGCTGGTCGGACATCGAGACGGTCGCGCTCGCGTTGACCATCGCGGTGTCGACGACGGCGCTGCCGTCAGCCGTGTACGGGCCGTCGGCCTCGCCGTTAGCCGCGACGAACGAGTAGACGCGGTCGCCGTCGGAGTCCATGTGGGGCATGGCGACGAACGTGCCGGACTCGCCGACCGGTTCGTCGAGGTGGACGGTCACGTTCTCGTGCGTGCCGGCGTCGAGGTACGTCGACGAGCCGACGACGCTCCCGAGGACGTTGCCGTCCGTGACGGAGGCGTCGTGAATCGTCACGAAGCCGCCGTCGGGGAGCGTGACGGAGTCGACCGTCACCGTCGTGCCGCCTGTCGCTTGGTTCTCGAAGGAGACGGACGCGGTCTCCTGTTGTGCCGCTGCGGCCGCCGGGATGCCCCCGACGACCACGACGAGTGTCATCAACACTGCGAGTGTGCGTCGCATGTCTCAGAGGGGGACGAATATTTAAAAGAAGATTTTCCGAACTGTCACCCAAATCTCTCCCCGTTGTGTCCCCAGTCGCCCGATTTCGGCGGCCAGAAGCCTTATCCGGCGGTCGGGGGCGCGCCGATTCGTCGGAGCGAACGCGCCGACTGGCGAGGTCGATTCGCGCCCGAGAGTCGCGGTTCGAAGGCGGCGAATCGGGCCCGATGAGACGGGGTTAAATACCGCTCGTCCACCAACTATCGCTATCGGATGTCCTACACCTACTCGGGCGACGCGCACCTCGGGCTCGCGGCGTCCTACCGCGCCGACGACGACCCCTTCCCCACGGACACGTCGCTTTCGTTCCCGCGGCGGAATCACCTGCGAGAGGACGTCGACCTCATCAAGCGACTCCTGTTCCCGCGCTGTTGGAACGCGGGGCCGTGGGTCGGCGACGAAGAGCTCCTCCGCGACGCGGTCGCCAACTTCGCCGCGCTCTGTCACTCCGGTATCGCCCCCTACGCCGACGAGGACCCCGCGCCCGTCGTCGACGAGGTGGTCAGGCGACTCCCCGACATCCGCGAGACGCTGAAGAAGGACGTCGAGGCGGCCTACAAAGGCGACCCGGCCGCGCGCGGCTACATCGAGATCATCCGGTCGTACCCCGGCGTGCAGGCGATTATCGTCCACCGCGTCGCCAACGCCTTCTACGAGGCCGGCGCGCCCGAATACGCCCGCGAACTCGCCGAGTACGCGAAGATGGAGTCGGGCATCGACATCCACCCCGGCGCGACCATCGGCGACTACTTCTTCATCGACCACGGCACCGGCGTCGTCATCGGCGAGACGACGACCATCGGCGAGTGGGCGCGCATCTATCAGGACGTGACCCTCGGCGCGCTCCACTTCGAGGAGGACGAAGACGACGAACACTCGCTCAAGAAGGGGTACAAGCGCCACCCGGACATCGGCGACAGCGTCGTCATCGGCGCGGGGACCAAGGTGCTCGGCGCGGTCTCCGTCGGCGACCACGTGAGCATCGGCGCGAACTCGTGGGTCACGGAGGACGTGCCGGACCACACGAGCGTCTTCATCTCCGAACACCCGACCCACGAGCGGAAACACCGCGACTGAGCGGGCGAAGGTGCGTCAAAACCGGACGGGAGCGCGGGAAAAATCGTGTTTTCAGTCGAACGTGATCCACGCGAGGAACACGAGGCCGAACGTCTCGAAGACGTGCAACAGCATCATCAGCCGCCAGGCGATGACGGGCACGTCGGTGCTGAACCACCCCGAGAGCGTCGGGTCGAGGATGTACATGTAGAACGCCAGCGCGTTCTCGGCGAGGAGGAACACCCCGAACACGAGGAGTCCGACGGCGTGTTTGGACCTGAAGGTCAGGTAGTTTCGGGCCCACACCGCCGATAGTGCGAGTAGCACGACGACGTTGACGCCCGAGGAGACCGTCGCGACGTCCACCCAGATACTCATTCGTTCTCTCCTTTCCCCGTCATCCTGATATACGCTTTCCCAAATCTTTCCATAATCACCGCGTCCGTGACTCGCATGCTCAGTCCATTCGCTCGACGATCGTCTCGACGGTCTCCCAGTTGGCGCGACACCGCGGCGACGGGAGGTAGACCGCGCCGTAGTCGTCGCCGCTTCGCTGGACCACGTCGTTGTCCATGAGCACGTCGAGGTGGTGCCGGACGGTCTTGTAGTCGAGGTCGAGCGTCTCGGCCAGTTGGTTGGCGTTTCGCGGCTGCTCCTCTACGGTCTTGAGAATACGCACACGGTTTTCGCCGCCGCGGGTTCCCGTGAGCACGTACCAGAGGACAGCCTCCATCGTGTTCGTTGATACGTCGGGTGAACCTAAGAGCATCGACCGACAGACGCCGACGCGACCGCCCGGGTCGGCGCTACTCGTCTGACAGTCCGTCGGAGTCGCCCACGTCGCCGGCGTCGCCTCCGTCGGCGGCGTCAGCGGCCTCGCCTTCGTCGTCCCCCTCGGACGACGCCTCGTCGCCCAACCGCTCGGAGACCGTCGAAAGCGACTCCAGCTCGACCGACTCGGGGACGCGGGCGAGCGCCGACTCGGGCCAGTCGTCGTGCGCCAGCGTGAACGCCGCGTCGGGGTTCTCCTCGACCAGCCGCGAGACGCCGCGGGCGGCCTGCTCGTAGGCGTCGCGGTCGAGTCGCTCGGGAACCTCGGCGGTGAGCGGGTACGTCTCGGAGAGCGACCGCGGGAACGGGCCGAACGGCGGGACAACCCGCCACGTCGCGTCGAAGTCGTCGCCGGAGGGAGTGCCGCCCTCGGTGAGGAGGACGTGGCCCTCGGCGGTCAGGCGGTCCATCCGGGCGTGGTGGCGCGCGACCTCGGGGCGGTGAGCGCTCTCGTTGGAGGCGTAGAAGAACGCGCCCTTCGAGGCGGGGTCCTCGCGTTCGAGCTGGTCGACATGGTCGAGGAGGGCGCGGTAGCCGTCGAGCATCGCCGGGTGCGAACGGGCGCGCTCCTCGACGAGTTCCATCAGGTCGCCGTCGCGGATGGCCTGCTTGATGCGGCGGAGTTCGGCGAACGTGACGTGGAGGTTGTGCTCGGCGAGCAGTTGCTCCTGTTCTTTCGACCCCGCGGCCCGCAGGTCGTCGGGCGAGTACTCGGTACAGATGGGGCAGGTACACGGGAGATATTCGAGGTCTTCGAGGTGTTCGGTCCCGCGGACCGTGAGATACCGGCCGTCGCGGGCGTAGAGGGCGTAGGCGGCGGAGTCGAAGAGGTCGCAGCCGAGCGCGACGGCGAGCGCGAGCATCATCGGGTGGCCCGCGCCGAACAGGTGAACCGGGGCGTCGACGCCGAGGCCGCGCTTGGCGGCCGCGACGGCGTCGACCATGTCGTCGTAGCGGTAGGCGTTCATCATCGGGACGACCGCGCCCACGGGGAACACGTCGAGGTCGGTCGCGTCGGCGTGGCGGCCGGCCTCCTCGCGGAGGTCCGGGTAGGTCGACCCCTGAACGGGCGCGTTCACGAGCATTTCGCCCGTGTCGGCCGCCTCGGCGTCGGCGAGGGCCTGCCTGGTGATTTCGAGGTCCGTCTCGGCCTGCTCGCGGGCCACGTCCGGCGGCGTCGGGATGTCGACCGGCGTGGCGATGTCGGTGCCGATGTCCCGCTGGAACTGGAGAATCTCCTCGGTCGTCGTGTCGATTTCGCCGTACTCGGCGAGTTGGAACGACCCCGAGTCGGTCATGATTGCCCCGTGGAAGTCGAGCATCTCGTGGAGGCCCACGTCGAGGGCCTCCTCGCGGAGGTGCTCGTTCGTCTTGATGATGTAGGAGTTGGTGATGAGGATGTCCGCGCCGAACTCGGACTCCAACCGCGCGGGCGAAATCGTGTCGATGTTCGGGTTGACGACCGGCAGGAGGGCCGGCGTCTCGACGGTGACCCCCGCACGCGGGACCGACAGACGGCCGATTCGGCCGGCGAGGTCCCCGTCGCGGAGTTCGAAGTGGTCGCGCATGGAGTGGCGTTTCCCGAGCGCGGCGGTAAGGGTTCCGTTCGCGGGTCGGCCGCGCGCGAAAACAGACGTGCGACCGGAAATCGGTTCACGCGTTGAAATGTTCTAGAAAATATACAGCAAGGGTATCAAACGTGATTTTTTGGGCGAACAGTTTACAAAGAGATTAGCAGAACTGGGAAACCAGATGTTAGCCAACCTATCGCCACTCGAAGTAACCGCGCTCGCCGTCGCGCTCGTCGGGCTGATACCGGTTATCACGCAGTACAGAGACGAGACGAAGCTGTTCGCCGCGGGGTACGTCATGCTCGTCATCGGCATCGTGGCCACGAACGTCGAGGCGCTCTTCCTCGGGTCGGTACTCAACTTCGTCGAGCACGCGGTCGGCATCGGCCTCGCGGGCGTGACGTTCTTCGCGGCCGCGTACGTCCGCCGGAAAAACGTGATCAAAGGCGGTGAGGGCTCGTGATAATCGACGCGTTCTTCGACGCTATCGGAACCCTCGGGTTCATCGGCGCGGCGGTGCTGGCGTGGCTCAACTACCGCGACACCGACGCGGAAGCGTCGTTCTGGCTGACGTACGCGTTCGCTTCCGTGCTGGCGATTCTGTGGATGGCCAGCCTCACGCTGGAAAAGGTCGGCATCTATCCCGAGGTGTTCGACCTCGCGAGTTCGCCGCTCATGACCGCCACGGTCGCCGTCTTCGCCATCGGCGGCACGGCGACGCTCGCCATCGTCGCGGACATGAAGGAGCTCGTCAACAGCGCCGAAGAACGGCGGCGCGAACTCGACGCGCTGACGACGGACCTCGAACGGCAGGCAGAGAACTACGGCGACGCGATGCAGACGGCCGCCGACGGCGACCTCACCGTCCGCGTCGACGCCGAGAGTCAGAACGACGCGATGCGTCGCATCGGTCGCGGGTTCAACGAAATGCTGGAGGCCATCGACTCGGTCATCGTCCAGATACAGACGTTCGCCGAGCAGGTCGACGACGAGAGCTCCGAGGTCACCGCGAGCGCGGACGCCGTGAAGACGACGAGCACGGACGTGGCGAACAGCATCGAAGAGATTTCGGCGGGCAACGAGACGCAGCACCGGAACCTCAACGCCGCGGAGTCCGAACTGAGCAACCTCTCTGCGACCATCGAGGAAATCGCCTCCTCCTCCGAGGAAATCGCGCGGCAGTCCCAACAGACCGTCGGGCGCGCCAAGGAGAGCCAAGAGGCCGCCAGTTCGACCATCGAGAAGATGGAGCAACTGGAGTCGCGGTCGACCGAGACCGTCAGCGAGGTCGAAGACCTCCAGCAGTCGGTCACGCAGATCAGCGAGGTCGTCGACCTCATCGACGACATCGCAGAGAAGACGAGCATCCTCGCGCTCAACGCCTCCATCGAGGCGGCGGGCGCGGGCGACGCGGGCGAGGGGTTCGCCGTCGTCGCCAGCGAGGTGAAGACGCTCGCCGAGGAGACCGCCGAGGCGACCCAGGAGGTCGATTCGCTCATCCGCGACATCGAGAAATCGACCGAGAACGTCGCCGAAGACACCTTCGAGACGCAAGACGAGGTCGAAGCGAGCCGCGAGACCGTCGGCGAGACGGTGGACGTGCTCGAGGAAATCGTCCACAAAATCGAAGACAGCAACGACTCCATCCAGTCCATCAGCAGCGCCACCGACGAGCAGGCGCAGTCGACCCAGGAGGTCGTCACGATGATGGACGAGATAACGAACCTCAGCGACCGGACGGCCTCCGAGGCCCAGAACGTCTCCGCCGCGGCCGAAGAACAGACGGCCGCGACCCAGCAGATTGCGGCGTCGTCCTCGTCGCTCTCGGAGCGCGCACAACAGCTCAAGTCGCTCGTCTCGCAGTTCGACTCCGGACGCGCGGCGGGCGGCGCACCGGGCCGCGAGACGGCGACGCCCGCGGCCTCGACCCCCAACCGAGCGATGCGGGCCGACGGGCGCGGCGACGACCGTCCGAACTGACCGACGCCCGGCGACCGCGCCGGCGAGCGACCCCGACGAACGTTTTTCCGCCGACTCGCCGAACGCCCGATATGGAACCGGTCAACGAGTCCGACCTCGACTGGAGGGTCCGCGACGGCGTCGAAGGCACGTTCAAACAGAAGCGACTGGGCGCGGCCGCCGGAAGCGACCACCTCGGCTGTAGCCTCTACGAACTCCCGCCCGGCGCACAGCCGTGGTCGTACCACTACCACGCCGCGAACGAGGAGGCGCTGTACGTCCTCTCCGGGCGCGGGCAGATTCGCCTCGGCGGCGAGGTCCACGCCCTCTGCGAGGGCGACTACGTCCCCTGCCCGACCGACGAGTCAGGGGCGCACTGCGTCGTCAACGACGGCGACGAACCGCTCCGGTATCTGGCGATGTCGACCATGCGCGACCCCGACGTGACGATACATCCGTCCATCGACAAAGTCGGCGTCTACGTCGGCGCGCCGCCGGGGCGCTCGGCGGACCGAACGGTCTCGGCGTTCTACGACCACGAGTTCGACGGCGACGACTGAGTCGGCGGTGGCCGACTCGCACGGCGGGGGCGACGCGCCTACGCGCCGACGCCCCAGAAGAAGGCGATGCCGGCCACGGTGACGACCGACAGGAGCAACTGCAGCGGCGCGCCGACGCGGAGGAAGTCCGAGAACGTGTAGCCGCCGGGGCCGTAGACGAACAGGTTCGTCTGGTAGCCGACGGGCGTCATGAAGGCCGTCGAGGCCGCGAACGTCACGGCGAGGACGAACGCGAACGCGTTGGCCCCGATTGATTGGGCGGCGCTGGCGGCGACGGGAATCATGAGCACGACGCTCGCGTTGTTCGAGATGACGCTCGTGAGCAACCCGGTCGCGAGGTAGAACACCCACAGGACGCCGAGTGCGGGGAGGAACGTCGCCGTCGAGGCGACGGCGTCACCGAGGAGCGCCGCGGCACCCGTCTGTTGGACCGCGACGCCGAGCGGGATGACGCCCGCGAGCAGGAAGATGACGTTCCACTCGACCGACTTGTACAGTTCGTTCGGTTTGAGCACCCCGGTGAGAATCATCGCGACGACGCCGCCGAGCGCCGAGACGACGATTGGGAGGACGTTGAACGCCGGGAGCGCGACGACGCCGGCGATGATGGCGACGGCGAACGGCGTCTTTTCGGTTCGGTAGTCGGTGTCCTCGAACTCGTGGGCGACGATGAAGTCCTCGTTTTGGACGAGTCGCGTGAGGCTGTCGGGCGGTGCCTGCACGAGCAGCGTGTCGCCGACGCGGATGTCGATGTCCTCGAACCGGTCGCGGACGACCTTCCCGCGGGTTCGGAAGGCGAGGACGTTCGCGTCGTAGCGCTGTCGAAACGTCGAACTGGCGAGGCTCTCGCCGACGAGAAACGAACCCGACGGGATGACGACTTCGACCATGACCGGCTCTTCTTCGCCCGGGTGGAGCTCGCTCTCCGAGCGGGGCCCGCCGACGAACGTGAGCCCTTCCGAGCGCATGATTCGTTCGAGCGTCTCCCGGTTCGTGCGGAGCCGGAGCGTGTCGTTCTCGTGAATCTCCTTGCGGGCCAGCGGCTCCAAGAACTGCTCGCCGTAGCGGATGAGCTGTAACACGTCGATGTCGAGGTCGTCGTTCCCGAGGGCCTCCTGAACGGTCTGGCCGATGAGCGACGAGTCCGCGGGGACGACCACGTCGGCGAGGTACTCCTGGAGCGCGTACTCCTCGAGGAGGTCGTCCTCGGCGGGCACCCGCTTCGGGAGCAGGCGGACGCCGACCGTCATGAGGTAGACCGCGCCGACCACGAAGACGATGACGCCGAGCTTGGTGAACTCGAACATGCCGAAGGCGTGGAGGCCGAGGCCCGGCGACTCCCGCCCGAGTTGGGCCGCGATGTCGCTGGCGAGGATGTTCGTCGAGGTCCCGATGACCGTCAGGGTGCCGCCGAGCATCGAGGCGAACGAAAGCGGCATGAGGAGCTTCGACGGCGAGGTCTTGCCCTTGTGCGCGAGGTCTGCGACGACCGGGACGAGGATGGCCACGACCGGCGTGTTGTTGATGAATCCCGACACCGGGCCGGTGACGCTAATCGTCGCGGCGAGTTGCTTCGTTTGGCTGTTGCCGGCGTACTCGGCCATCTTCCGGCCGATGAGTTGGACGATACCGGTTCGGTTGACGCCAGTGCTCAAGATGAGCATCGCCAACACGGTGATCGTCGCGGGGCTGGCGAATCCCGAGAGCCCCTCCTGCGGGGTGATTTGCGTCCACGGCTCCAGCACCATCAGGAGGACCATCACGACGATGGCGGTCACGTCGATGGGGAGCCACTCGGTGGCGAACAAGACGAGAGAGAGGAGGATGAGCGCGAAGACGACGAGCATATCCACCGTGACGGCCGCCGGAACCAGCCCCTGGACGGCCGACACGAGTGTGGAGAAGAACACGTCTGACGGAGGGGACAGCGAAGGAAAAAGGCTGGTATCGGCGACGGTTCAGAACAGCAGGCCAGTCGGAACCCCGCCGGGGCTCATCTCGGTGAGCTTGAACAAGAGGTACGCGAGCGAGAACAGCGTCGCGTTGTACGCGCCGTGGATGAGCGCCGGGACGGCGATGTTGTCGGTCAGCTCGTACGCCGTGCCGAAGACGACGCTCGGGAAGAACAGGATGCCGATGGTGACGAGTCGACCGCCCGCGCCGCCGGTGAGCGCGACGTAGTGAATCGCCGCGAAGATGGCGCTGGCGAGGGCGATGCCCGGAACCGGGCCGAACGACTCGCGGATGCGGTTCTGGACGACCCCGCGGAACAGCAGTTCCTCGCCGGGGCCGATGAGGAGGAACGACGCCGGGACGAGGAGCAACAGCACTTCGGGGTCCTGCGCGGCGATTTCGGTCACCTGGTTCGACCCCGCTTGGACGCCGAACGTCGAGACGAGGAACGCGCCGACGAACGCCGCGACGAGCGCCGTCACGTAGCCGAGGACGACCGCGACGACGTCGCGGAGCGACGGGACGGAGACGCCGAAGTACGAGCGTCCGAGACCGCGGTACCGACTGTAGGCGACGGCGACGCCGCCGAAGGCGATGCCCTGCAGGAGAACCAGCGACGTGACGACGAGCGCGAGCGGTGTCAGTTCGATGCCCGCGCTCAACGCCGCGAACTGCGTGATGACAACGAGTATGGTCCCCACCGCGAGACCGCCGCCGCCGAGGGCGATGGCCGCGAGGAAGGACCGAACGGGGTCGGGGAGGCGCGTCGTAGTAGCCACAATCGACCCCTTGGGGCGCCGGCGTCAAAATCCTTCTCGCCTCGGAGGGGGGGTTCGAGACGCGAACGCGGGGTGCGCGGAACCGACCGCGCTACTCGCCGGCGAGTTCGTAGTAGAGCACGCCGAGGACCGTCCGCGCGTCGCGGACCTCGCCCGCGAGGACGGCCCGCTTGAGGTCGTCGTAGCCGACCGTCGTCGGGCGGATGCTCTCGTTGAAGTCGAGGTTCTGGTCGGCGCTCGGCTCGCACCCGCGCGCGACGAAGTAGTGATGGACCGAGTTGGCGATGCCGTTGGCCGGCTCGACGGTCACGAGCGGTTCGACCGCCTCGGCCTCGTGACCGGTTTCCTCGGCGAGTTCGCGCCGGGCGGCCGCGGCGTAGTCGTCGTCGTCCGGTTCCGTGCCGCCGGCGGGGAGTCCGCGGTTCGTCCGGCCGACGGCCTGTCGCCACTCGTCGATGACGACCACGTCGCCGTCGGGCGTGAACGGCAGGACGACGACCGCCGCCGGCTCGTCGACGTAGTGGAAGTCCGTCTCGGTCCCGTCGGGGAGCCGAACGTCGTCCATGCGGATGTCGAAGCCGGGACACGAGTAGTCGATGCGCGTGTCGGTGGTCTCCCACGCGAGGTCGTCGGCGGGGGCGGCGAGACTGTCGTCACCCATCTCGGAGTCGTCGCTCATGACATCACGTGCCGGCGGTGATTCCAAAAGCGTCGCGGTGCCCCGCTACCCAGCGTCGTCGAACGAGACGGTCGCGAGGTCGGCTTCGAGGTCGTCGACGTACTCGTTGTACGCCTCCACGAACGCGACGAAGTCGCCGGCGAGTTCGCGCACGTCGGGCGCGGCGGGGGGTTCGTACTGCGACAGCAGGTAGATGCCGCCCTCGCCGCCGACGCGGAGGTACGACGCCCGCGGGCCGTCCCACTTCAGCTCCCAGCGCGTGCCGCCGACCCGCTGGGTGAAGGTGCCGTACTCGCCGTCGAAGCGGTTGAGTTCGCCCGCCATGGTGTCGGCCACCTCGCGGATGGTCGAGACGAGTTGGTCCCGCTGGGCGACGATTTCCTCGGTCGTCGTGACCGCTGGGAACTCCGTCGGTACGTCGTCGAGGACGCCGTCGAGCGACTCGACGTGCTCGTTGTACGCCTCAACGAACGCCGGGTAGTCCTGCATCGCCGTTCCGAGCGCCTTCGGCTCCGGGGGCTGTTTGGTCGAGACGACGTACGTCTCGCCGCCCGACTTCCCCTTGAACCGGAGGTACTGCAGCGCGCCCGCCTCGTACTTGAGCGTCCACGTCCCGCGGCGCGTCTTGAACGTCTCCTGGCCGTAGTCGCCGCCCTGGAGGATGGCGAGTTCGCGCGCGATGGGTCCCGCGTGGGCTTCGACCGCGGCGACGACCTCGTCGCGGTTGGCCGCGACGTCGTCGACGCTCGTGATATCGAACGAGAGGGCGTCAGTCATTGTCGGAGGGTGGGGGTTGGAGGGGATAAGTTCGTTCGTCGCCGGTTTTATCACCGATAGTACACGTCTCGAACGTGATGAGCCAACACAGGGCAACGATTGGTGGGACAATCGGGGGCATGGCACAACGGGCGAACCCGGCGTTCGCGGGCGGCATCGTCGCCGTGTCGGTAGTCGCACTCGCGTACGCGGTCACGCTCGGGTCGCTCCAGCAACACACGTACGTCCACGTCATGGCGGGACTGCTCTGGACCGGGACCGACCTGTTCATGGGGGCGATTCTCGGGCCGGTCATCGGCGGGTTGACCGACGAACAGAGCGCCGCGGTGTTCGAGCGCCTCACGCCGAAGACCTCGTTTTTCCTCCCGTCGATGGCGCTCGTCACCATCGCCGGCGGCATCACGCTCGCCCAGCGACTCGGGGTGTTTCCCCACGCCGAACCGTGGCTCGCGCTGTTCACCGCCGCGAACCTGATTCCGGTTCTCCTCCTGCTCGGGTGGCGGCTGAACGCGTGGCGCGACCGACGCTGGCAGGTCGTCTTCGCCGTCGCCACCGTCGGGTCGCTCGCGTGGGTCGCGACCACCATCGGCGACTTCCAGATGACGACCCCGGCCATCGTCGTCGCGCTCGTCATCGTCACTATCCTCTCGGTGCAGGGCTTCGGCTTCCTGATGCCCGGCGAGATACGGATGTACTTCGAGATGACCTCCGAGGACCCCGACCCCGGCGTCATCTCGGCCATCGGAAAACAGAACGCCATGCTCGGCGGCGTGCAGGGACTGTTCCAACTCGTCCTCATCGCCGACATGGTGTACCTCCGCTACGGCGGGTTCTGACCCGAACCGAGGTCAGTCGGTCCGGCGGAACACGCGGAGGGTGTCGCGGTCGCCGCGCTCGCAGGCGACCTGTTCGAAGCCGAACGGCGCGAACACGGCCTCCCAATCGCGGTAGTAGAGGGGGAAGTCGTACTCGTCGTCGTTGACGCCGCGGTCCTCGGGCGGGACCGACTGGTCGCCCTCGTTTTCGACGGTGACGAAGTAGTCGCTCGCGCTCCGGGCGAGCGCCTCGAACACCCACGCGTCGTCGGGGTGGATGTGCTGGAGCGTCTCGATGGAGTAGACGGCGTCGAACTGGCCCGGGGAGAACTCCTCGGCGACCTCCTCGATGGCGGCGGCGTGGAACGTCCCGCAGTCGGCGAGGTCGGGGTAGGCGTCGGCCATCACCTCGAAACAGTCGGGGTTGATGTCGACGCCGTGGAGGTTCTCGAAGCCGTGTTCGCGGAGGTGCGAGAGGTGCCGACCGGGACCGCAACCGAGTTCGAGAATCGACGCCGAGGGGTCGAGGCGCGCCTCGAAGACGCGCCGAATCGACTCGCTCGTCTCGTTCGGCCCGTAGTACGCGTAGTACTCCGGCGAGAACTCTCCCGACCGATTCGCCCACTTCCGACGAACGTCGTTAGCATCCACGGTGTCGGAGACCGTCCGGCCACGCGTAAAGCCTCGTCGGCCGCGACCGACCGGATTCGACGGGGGGAACTGCCGATACCACAGCTTATCGAGGAATCACCGTCGAACCACTAGGCGAGCGCGGGTAGAACCGACATACCAGAACATTCGTCTACAAATGTCGATGATTCAGAAACATATTCAATAAAATAACTCCGTGACAACACGACCCTCACAAGTCTTATCCGTAAAGGGCGTGTGTGTTCAAAAGCAATGGCGAAAGGAAACGTTGATTTCTTCAACGACACTGGCGGCTACGGTTTCATTTCGACGGACGATGCTGACGACGACGTGTTCTTCCACATGGAAGACATCGGCGGCCCGGACCTCGAAGAAGGCACGGATGTTGAGTTCGACATCGAGCAGGCCCCCAAGGGCCCCCGCGCGACGAACCTCACGCGCCTTTAAACTAATTTAGTACGCCGCGTTTTCGCGGCAGAACGATAACTCACATTTTGCGTATATTCGACCGGCGAGCGACGCGTTCGCGGCCGGTCGGCTACGCGAACTATCCACTCACCACTCAGAGCGTATCGGCCGCGCGAACTACTGACTCAGAGCGCGTCGGCCGCGCGGGCCTGCTCCGAGCGACGGCGCGCCTGTTCGAGTCGCCGGTCGGTCGCCCGAGAGAGCGACCCCGGAAGCTCCCCGCGCGCCTCGGCTAACCGCTCAGCCACGCGTTCGAGCCGCGACGCGACGGTGTCGAGGCTCTCGTCCGCCCGGCCCCGCTCGCCGGCCTCGGCGCGTTCCGCGGCCCGGTTCGCGGCCTCGGCGACCGATTCGAGCGCCTGCGCCAGCCCGCGGACCGCGTTCGCCTGTCCGTCGCTCGTCGCCGTTCCCGTCGAGTCGTCCGGGGTACCCGTGCCCGACGAGTCGTCCGAAGTACCCGAGTCGTCCGAGTCGTCGCTGTCGCCGCCGTCTCTCTCGTCGGCCGCCGCGACCGCCGCGGCCGTCTCGGCGGCGATGTCGGCGAGGAAGGTCGCGAGCGACGCCTTCCCCGTTCGCGGCTCGTCGATTCGGACGCTCGGAATCGACGCCGGCGCGGACCCGGAGTCAGAATCCGAGTCGTCGCCCGCGGCGCTCGCGTTCGGGTCGGGGTTCACGCGGAACGCGCCGATTTCGTCGTCGCTGTCGCGGACTTCGACGGTGTACGCGCCGCCGCGGTGGACGTAGACGGCGTCCGGCCCGGACAGCGGCGCGTCGTACAGCCGCCCGGCGAAGTCGTCTTCGAGCGCGAGCGACGTCAGGTCGCGGTCGGTCCCGTCGGCGTCGACTTCGACTTTCGTCGCCGACTCCCGGGCGACGAGCGGGATTTCGCCGCCCACGCCGGCCGTGGTGAGCGTCTCGCCGTCGTCGCCGTCGGTGGATGACGATTCGGTCTCTGTCGCGGACTCCGACCCGGGCCCCGCGTCGCCGACCTGAACCGTCTCGCTGTGTGGTGCCGAACCTGCGCCGTTCACCGTGAGCCGATGCTCGCCCGCGGGGACGTCGCGGAGGACGCCGAGACCGCCGAACGTCGGCGCGGCCTCCGGGTCGCTCTCCAAGAGGAGGACGGACTCGACGCCCGACTCGCGGGTCGTCACGCCCTCGCCGTCCGGCGCGTCGGCGTCGGTGACGGCCTCCGTCACCCGGACGAAAAGCGTGTTGAGCGCCGAGGGCTCGTCGACGACGTCGTACCGCTCGGCGAGGGCGCTGCGGTGGGTCGGGTCGGTGATGTCCGCCGCGGGGTCGGCGTAGCGCGACTGGCTCCACGGCGTGCTCGTCGTCGTGAGGTGGCTCGCAATCGCGTCTTCGGCGAACGTCGGGACCGCGAACTCGAAGCTCAGTTGCGGCCCGGTGAACTCGGTGATGTGTTCGACCTCGCCCGCGGAGACGAGCGCGTATTCGATGTCGGCGTCCGCGTCCGCGTCGCGCTCGCCGGTCGCCTCGGGCCCGAACACCAACCCCGTCGACCGCGCCGGGAGGTCCGTCGGCGGCGACGACAGCGCGTCGAACGACCGCACCGTGAGCGCCTCGCTGACGAGGGAGTCGCGGGTGACCGACGGGAGTCGCTCGTCTTCGTACACCGGCGCGCCGTCGAGTTCCGGGACGACGTAGGGGAGGCGCGCGCCCTCGTCTCTCGGGAGGCCGTAGGCGATGGGTATCTCCGCGGCGTCCTCGATGCGGTCGAACGCCCGGTTCGTGATGTCCGCGAACGTCCCGCCCGTCGGGAGCCGCTGGAACCGGTCGGCGCGGTCGTTGAGCGACAGCGCGCTGGAGTGCGACCCGAGTTCGGAGAGCACCCGCGGCGGACGCGCGGGGTCCGGGTCGAGGAACTCGTTGTTCGGCACCGACCGCGAGTGCGAACTCGCCACGTAGAGTTGGGGGACCGGCTCGTCGTCCGCCGTGTCGACGAAGACGTGCAGCACCTCCCAGTCGTGCCAGTGGAAGTTCGTCGTGAACTGGTCGAACACCGAGTAGAACCAGTACTGCACGGTCGTCAGCGACGAGTCCTCGTATCGAACCACGTTGTAGAACACCGTCGGCTCCGGCGCTCGCTCGCCCGTTTCCTCCTGTGTCGCGTGGTAGCCGTCGAAGGCGTCGAAGCCGTCGACGACCGTCTCGCCGTCCCGGTCGCTCGCGTACGACCGCGGGTCCGTCGGGAACCACGTCTCGTCGGCGTCGAAGTAGAGCGTCGGCGCGAACCGCGCGGCGAGGTCGCGGGCGACGTCGGCGTCGACGCTGGCGGTCGGGGCGGCGGTGCTGGCGGTCTCGGTCGAGTCGCCGCCGAGGGCCGAACACCCGGCGAGCGACCCGAGGCCGGCGCTCCCGAGCGCGGCGAGGAACGCCCGTCGGTCGAACGCGGGTCGGTCCGTCATCTGTCTATGTGGTGGAGTCGAGGACGGAACAAATCTCTTGTGTCGTTCGGCGACGGCGGGTGCGGGGCCGGTAGTGGGGCCGGTAGCGGGGCCGTCGATGCGGCTCCGGCGGCCGCTCAGAACTCGCCGTTGATGATGTCGGCGACGTGCTGACGGTCGAACAGCTGTTCCTCCTCGGGGATTTCGGGGTACGGTCCGCCGTCCGAGGTCGGCCACGCGCCGAACTCCTCGGGATGGAACTGCTTGGCGCTCATCTCCAGTTGGAAGAGGTTGAGAATCGGACCCTGATAGCGCGCGCCCTGCGGGTAGACGCGACCGTTCTGGACCGCCGAAATCTCCGCGGCGACGGGGTCGTCTTCGAGCGTCGCTCGGAGGTCGTTCATGCTGACGTTCGGCTGCATCCCGCTCAGGAAGAGGATGACGTCGGGGTCTGCCTCTAAGAGCGCCTCGAAGTCGACGTTCGAACCGGACTCGATGGAGCCTTCGAACGCGTCGTGGGGTTCGAGCGGCCGAATGTGTGATGACATAAAGCCGGGGTTGCCGACCGTGTACGCCCAGATTTGCTTTTCGATGTCGGCCGCCGTGAGAAGCACCACGCTCGGGCGCTCGTCTTCCGGCGGGAGCCGTTCCTCGATGGTGGCGAGCACGTCGTTGCGAACGGCCGTGAGCGCCTCGTAGCGCTCTTCTTCGTTGAGCACCTGCGCGACCTTCTCGAACTGCTCCCACAGCGTGTAGTACTCGTAGTCGCCGGTCCACTCGTCGGTCGGCGACGCGTGACGACCGCTCAGCGAGTTCCCGAACCACGGCGAGATGTTGTCGTCGACCTCCTCGATGTCGTCCATGTCCCACTGTTCGAGCTGGACGACCCACGCGGGGTCGGCCAGATGCACGTCGCTGTCGAGTTCGTAGAGCTTCTCCTTGCTCGTCTCCCACGAGGGATACAGGTCCGCCCAGTCGACCTCGACGCCCGGGAGCCGCGCCGTGAACTGCTTCCACGTCGTATCGTAGTACTCCGGCCCGTTGACCGCGTTCACGTCGTCGCCGCGGCCGAGCGCGAACGCCATCCCCGCGTGGTGGGTCAGCCGCGTGAAGATGCTCTGCGGCGGCTCGTCGAACTCGACGGTGCCGACCGGCGACATCGTCACCGAGTACGAACTGTCCTCGGGCGTCTCGGTCTCCGTTTCCGTTGCCGTCTCGGTCGCGGTCTCGGTCGTCGACTCGGTCTCGGCGTCCGTCGTCGGCTCCGAACCGGTCCCCCCGGTACAGCCGGCGAGCAGCCCGCCGCCGACGGCCGCGCCGCCGTACTTCACGTAGTCGCGCCGCGTCAATCCCTTCCGTGGCGTCTCGTCGCGTTCCATAGTTTTTTAGGCCAGCCTAAAATAGATAATTGCTTCGGTTCCCGGACGACAGCGGGGCCGTCACGAGCGCGAACAGCGCCTCGTCGGCTCGGCCGCGCGTCGGCTCGAAACTGCGGGGGCCGGCCTCGCGTCGCCGCTTGGTGCGATTGGACTGCCTTCGGCCGTTCGGCCGATTCCGTGCTCACCTTGGGTCTGTCGGCGGGGAGGCGGCGGTCGAGCCGTCGGTACCGCTCGCCCTCGTTTGTTTTAGGTTGGCCTAAACTATTGAAGCTTTTCGGTTTGGTGGCGTGGGCGGCAGTAACCACTCCGTGTAACTCGATTGAATCAGTCGTTCTCGGCCTGTGGAAGACTCGTATTTCAAACGTCTCAGGGCTCCCGTAGCTCTCTCTCCTAGGAGCATGAGTTCCGCATCGATCACGCCACTCACCGGTGAGTCGTCCAATACATATCATGCCACGAATATATTATATATCCTGAATGTATCCCACCAGACACTCTAATGACCAACCTTACTGATGCGATTCAACCGTATCTGTCCTCCAACGAGTCTATTCGCGCTGCTCGAGCCAACGACTCAAGCGCGGTCGTCGTCACAGACCGGCGCGTTATGGAGGTTAAACGCGGCTCAGACAGTCGAGGACGTGACCTCAAACTTGCGAAGAGCACGCTCATTACGGGACCAAACATTCTCGGTGTCAAAATCGTCGAGGAAGGGAGTGAGCGAGTGGACCTCCAAGGACTCGCCGCCGGGTTGGTAGCACTCGTACTCGGTTTGGGGATTTTCTTCGTCACCGAGCGTGTGAGCGGTGAGCTCGCAGGTCTTGCTGAACTCGTCGGACTGGCCTCGGCGTTCATTGGTGGAATCATCGGTGTCGTGTACATCTGGAACGCGGTCCAGACGAAGCAAGGCGCAGTCACGGTGAAGGTTATCGGCGATGACGGGGACGTGATTGAGACGATTTCGCTCGCGGAAGAAGAGGCGGATGTGGCAGCAGAGATCTCGAGTGTGATCGGAGCGTAATCAAATGAGTTCCTGTGACTTTGATTTCGGGGCTCCGTCAATTCAGATTCGAACTTCCCTCGCTGTCGCTCGGGCGTTCGGATCTTCAGTCGCCCAGACAACCGTTTCGGAGGGACTCGCACACGCTACGCGGTGCTCGTTGGCGTTGAAAGGGGTAGAAATGGGCCGGCTCAGATTCGAACTGAGGTTACGGCCACCCGAAGGCCGAAGGATACCAAGCTACCCCACCGGCCCGCATTTTGAGGCAAGCCACCGTCGCGTTTAACAGTTGTGATTGTGGGCCACCGTCAGACGGCGTGACACACCGCCGACCTCGCCTCAGTACCGCGAATAGCCCGCGGTATCGAGGTAGTTGTGCGCGACCGTAATCGAGTGGTCGGCGTGGAGAATCTCGGGACCGAGTCGGACCCGCTCGTCGGCGGCGGCCGCCAGCAACTCGGCCTCCTCGTCGGTGAAGTCGTGGTGGTCCGAGAGGACGAAAAGCGGGTTTTCGGGCGGTTCGACCTGAACCACGGGGTCGCCCTCCTCGTGGAGTTCGACCACGGTCGCGTCGCGGGCGGCCTCCTCCAGCGTCGTCTCGAAGCCCATCCGGCGGATGGAGACCCCCGGCGACGACTCGGCGGGCATGTGCCCGATTGCCTCCTCGCGCTTCTCCAGCGCCTTGCGAATCAGGGCGGCGGTGGAGCGCTCGTCGGGGTTGAGCCGACGGAGTTCCGAACCTTCGAACCGGACGGTGTACTCGTCGCCGAGGACCAGATGAACCCGAACGTCCTCGCGGATGTCGTGCGAGAGGAAGAACGCGGCGTTGACACAGCGACAGAGCACGTCGAGTCGGCCGGCCCCGCCGGCGATGTCGTCGAGCGAGAAGTCGGGCGTCGTCGGCGCGTCGTGGCCGATGACGATGAATTGGCGCATGACTCCGATTCGTCGCGTGGGGACCTTATCGCTGTTCACTCGGGCGGGCGTGCGGGCGAGGGCGAAGCGACGCCCGCAGCGGGCGCGAATCTCCCCGACCGCGCACGTCATATCCGCCGGACGCTTACCTCAGGTAAGTGAGCCTCAAATCCGGGCGCGACCCGATGGTCCGCCTGTTCGCCGAATACGGTCGCGAGAACCTGGCGTGGTTCGTCGTCGGGCTACTGGCGAGCGTCCTCGGGCGACTCGTCGCCATCGTCCCGGCGCTCGTCCTCGGGGTCGCCATCGACGCGGTGTTCTTCCGGAACACGGCGTACGCCCTCCCGCTGGTTCCGTCGTCGTGGCTGCCGACGACCGTCTCCGGGCAGTTCTGGCTGAGTTTCTGGCTCGTCATCGGAGCGTTCGTCGGCGGGGTCGCGCTCTCGTGGGTGCAGGGCCTCGGCCTCGCGGTCTACTCGAATCGCGTCCAACACGCCGTCCGCGTGGACACCTACGACGCGCTCCAGCGCCTCGATATGGCCTTCTTCGACGACAAGCAGACCGGGCAGGTGCTGTCGATTCTCGACGGCGACGTGCGCAACCTCCGGACGTTCCTCGACAGCACGCTCTCGGGCGGCCTCCAGTTGGTCGTCGCCGTCGTCGGCATCGCGGGCGTGCTGTTCTACCTGAACGCCCAGCTCGCGGTCGTCACGCTCGTGGCCGTCCCGCTTCTGGCCGTCTTCACCGTCTGGTTCATGCGGACGATTCGGCCGCTGTACCGCGCGCTCCGCGAGAGCGTCGGCGCGCTCAACACCCGCATCGAGAACAACGTCTCGGGGATGGTGGTCATCAAGGCCTCCGCGACCGAGGACTACGAGACCGACCGCGTCGCCGACGCCTCCATGGACTACTACCGGCGCGCCCTCGCGGTCGTCAGGCTCGACTACCTCTACCAGCCGTCGATGGAACTCCTCGCCGGCGTCGCGTTCGCCGCCACGTTCGCCATCGGCGGCGTCTGGCTCATCTTCGGCCCGCCCGCCCCCTTCACCGGCGACCTGCTGGTCGGCGAGTTCGTCACGTTCCTGTTCATGACCCAGCGGTTCATCGACCCGCTGTCCGGCGCGGGCCGCATCGTCAACTCCTACGAGAACGCCCGCGCCTCGGGCGAGCGCATCTTCGGGCTGGCCGACCGCGAGGCCGTCGTCCGCGACGCACCCGACGCCGAGTCTCTCGACACCGTCGCCGGGCGAATCGAGTTCGACGGCGTCTCGTTCGCCTACGCGACCGGCCGCGACGTGCTCCACGACGTCTCGTTCGCGGCCGAGCCGGGCGAAACCGTCGCGCTCGTCGGCCCCACGGGCGCGGGAAAATCCACCGTCGCGAAGCTCCTCCTCAGGCTCTACGAACCCACGGACGGAGCGGTCCGCGTGGACGGCCACGACGTGCGCGACGTCGAACTCAGGAGCCTCCGCGAGGCCATCGGCTACGTGAGTCAGGACGTGTACCTCTTCGACGGGACTGTCAGGGAGAACCTCCTGTACGGGGCGTTCGACGCGACCGAGTCGAAGATGGTCGCGGCCGCCGAGGCCGCCGAGGCCCACGAGTTCGTCTCGCGGCTCCCCGAGGGCTACGACACCCGCATCGGCGAGCGCGGCGTGAAGCTCTCTGGCGGCCAGCGCCAGCGGCTCTCCATCGCCCGCGCGATGCTCCAAGACCCGCGGATTCTCGTCCTCGACGAGGCGACGAGCGCCGTCGACACCGAGACGGAACTGCTCATCCAGCGCGCGCTCGACCGGCTCTCGGCGGGCCGGACGACGCTCGTCATCGCCCACCGGCTCTCGACGGTCCGCCGCGCCGACGCCATCGTCGTCCTCGACGAGGGCGAAGTCGTCGAGTCGGGCACCCACGACGAACTCGTCGAACTCGGCGGCCTCTACGCGACGCTCTGGGGCGTCCAAGCCGGCGACGTGTCGGGCGTCTCCGCGGACATCCTCGCGCGACTGGTCGAGCGAAGCCGCGCGGCCGACGAGGCCGACGCGGACCACATCGCCGACGGAGTCACCGCCGACGGCGGCGAAGACGCCTGAGGAAGTCGTCAACCGACGCTAGGCGAAGAACGACGAAAGAAAACGGGGCGGGGCAGCGAAGCCGGGAGTCCGGCTTCGGCCGCGTCGGTGCGACTCAGTTACGCCGGAGTCGGGGCGGTTCCCTGTCCGGGTGCCGAACCGGCCTCGCCGCCGGATTCGGGCGTGGCCGGGGCGGGCGCGCCGGACTCCTTGTCGCCGGAGACGAGGAAGTCGGCGAGGTTGCCGACGAGCACCTCGTTGTCGGCCTCGTAGGCCGATTCGGGCGCGAGGAAGTCGGCGTCACCGATGGCGACGACCGTCTCGCTCTGGGCGGCGACCGTGTACGGACCGGTCTTGCGAATCGACTCGACGCGGGTCTCGCCGCCGGAGACGAGCGCCGGCGAGACGCTGTCCGCCGAGACCGAAAGCGGCGCGGCGTCGCGGAACACGACCTCGTCGACGCCCTCGGTCAGGGCGGTTTCGCCCTCGGGCGTGGCGTAGACGTTCTCGTAGTTGAGGTAGTAGTCGTGCATGTTGTACAGCGACGAGGAACCGAACGAGACCCCGTAGTCGGAGGTCAGCCCGGCGTCGCCGCCGACAGCGCCGGACGACACCGAGACGGTGATGAGACCGAGGACGCTCGTCGTGCCCGCGGACTGCGGGTCCCCGACGAGGGCGACGCGGCCGCCGGCGTCCTCGAACGACCGCAGGCCGGCGAGCTGGTCGCCGGTGTACGGCTGTTCGGGGTTGACGACGACGAAGGCGTCGGCCGACCGGAGCGAGGCGTTGAAGTTCCGCTGGGCGTCCTCGCGGGTGAGGTACTTCACCTGATGGCCGTTGGCGACGAGCGCGTCGACGAGCGGTTGCATGTCGGACTCGCTCACACCGTTCTCGTGGGCCACGTCGATGAGGACGGTTTTGGGCTCCGCGTTCGAATCCATCGTCACCTCGCCCGATTCGGGGCCGGGCGTGGCGACGAGTTCGTCCGCGTCGAACGCCTGTTTCGCGGCGTTTTCCGTGTCTGCCGGGGCGCTACCGCCGAGTTGGAAGGCGTAGGGTGCCACCGCGGCTCCGACCAAGATGAGGCCGAGCGCGACCGCGAAGACGACCGTCCCGCCGAGTAAGTTACGCTGAGACATTGCCGATCACCTCATCTTCGTACTGCACTTGTCCGTACACCATCAGGAACTGCGGCGCGCGAACGCCGTCGTACCCGATGGGACTCTCTTGGATGACGACCGTCGAATTACCGTTCTGCGAGCTGAGAAGGATGATTCCCGAGCGGGTCGGGGGCTCCTTCTCGACGACCTCGTAGTTTTCGAGGCCGGCCTCGGAGGCGGCGCGGTCGATGGCCGTCTGAAGCGTGCCGATGTCGTCGGCGTAGCCGTTCTGCGTGGCGCGAGCGCCGGTGTAGACCTTCGCGTAGGCGACCTCCTCGCGCGACAGCGAGAGTTCGTCGCGGCGGTGGTCCATGACGCTGCCGACGAAGGCGTGCTTCAGCGTCTCAATCTGCGCTTCGCGGTGGTCGAGAGTCATCGACGCCTTGTCGGGGCCGGTGCGAATCTCGCTGGACGTGCCACCGTAGGGGGCCGACCCGCGGACGCCGACGCTCCCGATGACCGACGAGGGCGTCACGTAGATGCTCTCGGAGGGGAGCATCGTGTAGTAGGCGCCCGACGCGCCCGTTCCTTGGACGCTCGAAACGACGGGCATCTCTTGGGCGGTCCGATTGACCGCCAAGTACATGCGCTCGGAGGCGGCGGCAGAGCCGCCGGGACTGTCGACCTGCAGGACGACGGCCTTTATCGATTCGTTCTCTCGCGCTTCGTGGAGGTCCTCTTCCAGCTGGTCAGCTGTGTAGGAGGTGATGGTCCCGTCGACCGAGATGACCGCGACCCTGTCGGGGGTGGGCGCGGCCGCGTCGTAGACGACGGGGGCGAGGAATGCTCCAACCAGGACGGCCGCGACGAGGGCGAGGACCGAGATGGTCCGCGCCGACGCCGCGGAGGAGGGTTTTGATACCATACTTCGGACGTGACTTCTAGAGCGTGTGTCAAAATACTTGTCATCTCAAAAGACAGTTGTTCAGACAAGAACTCCGAGCGGCGGGTCGAAAATGCGCCGACCGCGCCCGGTCGCCCTCGGGGACGGTCGACGACGGTCGACCGACCTCAGTCGGTCAGCCCGTAGCCGCGCCGGAAGAGAACGACGTTGAGACCGACGACCCCGAGCGTGAGCGCCGTCAGCACGCCGAGAGACAGGTTCGGGTCGACCTCTGTGACGCCGAGGAAGCCGTAGCGGACGCCGTTAACCATGTATATCATCGGATTGAGGAGCGACGCCTGCTGGAAGGTCGCGGGAATCTCGTTGAGCGAGTAGAAGACGCCGCCGAAGAACACCAGCGGGCGGAGGATGAACTGGTTCATCATCGTCAGGTCGTCGAAGTCGTCGGCCCAGAGGCCGCCGACCACGCCGAGGCCCGCGAACAGCAGGGTGATGACGAGCATGAACGCGACGAGGTAGAACGGTCTGGCGACGCCGACGGACGTGAAGAACGCGCCGATGAGCGCGACGAGCGCGCCGACGAGCACCCCGCGGGTCGCGCTGGAGAGGACGTACGCGCCGACCATCGAGGTGTACGACAGCGGCGAGGTCAGCGCCTCCTCGATGTAGCGGTTCCAGCGGCCGTGGAAGATGGAAAACGAGGCGTTCTCGAAGGCGTTGGAGACGGCTCCGAGGACGATGAGGCCGGGCAGGATAAACAGGATGTACGGGACGCCCGCGATTTCGTTGATGCGCTCGCCGAGGATGACGCCGAACACGGAGAAGTACAGCACGTTCGTGATAAACGGTGGGACGAACGTGTTGCGCGGGCGGCGGACGAACCGGAGGACCTCGCGGCGGAGCAGGGCGTAAAAACCAGTCACGTCGAGGCTCGTGAGGCTCACTGCTCGACCTCCGCGGTGGCGCGGCCCTCGCCCTTTCTCGTCATCTCGACGAACACCTCTTCGAGCGACGTGCGCGAGATTTCGAGGTCGACGATTTCGTGGCCGGCGCGGTCGAGCGCCTGCACCACGTCGGGAGCGACGAGGCCGCCCTGCTGGGCCGTCACGACGAGGCGAGTCCCGTCCAGTTCGACGGCCTCGACGCGGTCGTCGTCGGCCGCGAAGTCGGGGACCGCCGTCGGCGGGTCGCGGAGTTGGACGACGATATCGTCGGTGCCGCGGTCCATCAGTTCCTCGGGGCTTGCGACCTCGATGACGGAGCCGGAGTCGAGGATGGCGACCTCGTCGCAGAGGCGTTCGGCCTCCTCGATGTAGTGGGTCGTGAGCAGGATGGTCGTCCCGCTGTCGTTGAGGTCGACGATGGTCTCCCAGAGTTCGTGGCGCAGTTGCACGTCGACGCCGGCGGTCGGCTCGTCGAGGATGAGCAGGTCGGGGTCGGTGATGAGCGCCCGCGCGAGCATGAACCGCCGTTTCATCCCGCCGGACAGCCAGTCGAACCGGGTGTCGCGCTTGTCGTAGATGCCGACGCGCTTGAGCACCTCGTCGGCGCGCTCGCGGGCCTCGTCGTGCGGAATGCCGTGGTATCCCGCCTTGTGTTCGAGCACTTCGCGGATGGGGAAGAATCGGTCCACGTTGAACTCCTGGGGCGCGAGGCCGATTCGGTCGCGGGCCTCGCGGTAGTCGTCTTCGACGTCGTAGCCGAAGACGCTCGCCTCGCCGCCGGTCTTGCGGACGAGGCCCACGAGGATGTTGATGAACGTCGTCTTCCCCGCCCCGTTCGGCCCCAACAGCCCGAAGAACGACCCCTCGGGAACGTCGAGGTCGACGCCGTCGAGGGCGCGGACGTCGCCGTAGGACTTCGTCAAGTCGCGTATCTCTATCGCGGATGCCATTCGCTGGTGCGTCGTCGGGCGTGGACGCGATTAAGCGTAGTGTCCGCGGAACGCCCCGTCACGGCGTGGCACGCCCGGTCGCCGGGGAAACCGACGACGCTCGAACCCCGCTCAAAGAGTTAGATGTGTTACCACGTGTCAAATTAGGGCCTAATATCCATCCGTACAGAACTAAGTCATTAACTAATATTATCATTATCAATCATTAACTATTAGTACCACTCGGCAGTCGAACCGGGTGAGGAGACATCCGATGGTAGTATCCGCAGCACACCACGCAACCGACCGCTCGACGACCGCGACCCGAACCGACCGCTACCGACCGCCGACCCCACCGACGTAACCGATGACAAACCGCGACAACACGACCCGAACCGACACGACGACCCGCACGCCGACCACCACTCGCTCGACGACGACTCGCCCTCGCGCCGCGCGGCGCTACCCCAACAACGAGGAGAACATGGACGCGCCGCTCGTCCCCTTCATCCGACAACCGGGCGAGGACGACGAGATGACCACTATCCGGCGCGAACTGGCCGCGCTCCGCGCCCAACTGAACCGCATCGAGCGAACGATGCAGCCCACCGACACCCAATGAACCCGACCGAACTCGACAGCGACGTCTTCGCACAGGATGTTGACAACCAGAAGGCCCGCGAACTGCGGGAGATGCTGAACACGCAGGACTTCGTGTTCGCCCCCGGCATGTACCACGCCCTCGACGCCCGCCTCGCCGAGATGACGGGCCACGACGCCGCCTACATGTCCGGCTACTCGACGGTCCTCGGGCAGTTCGGCTTCCCGGACCTGGAGATGGTCACGATGACCGAGATGGTCGAGAACGCCAAGCGCATGGTCGAGGCGACGAACCTCCCGGTCATCGCCGACTGCGACACGGGCTACGGCGGCATCCACAACGTCCGCCGCGCCGTCCGCGAGTACGAGAAGGCCGGCGTCGCCGCCGTCCACATCGAAGACCAGACGACGCCCAAGCGCTGCGGCCACATCGCGGGCAAGCAGATAGTCTCCCGCGAGAAGGCCCGCGCCCGCTTCGAGGCGGCCGTCGACGCCAAGCAGTCGGAGGACACGGTCGTCATCGCCCGCACCGACGCCTACGGCTCCTCGAACGGCGACTGGGACGAACACGTCGAGCGCGGTCGCATCTACGCCGACGCCGGCGTCGACATCGTCTGGCCCGAGATGCCGAACCCCTCGCGCGAGGACGCCGTCGCCTACGCCGAGGAGATTCACGAGACGCACCCGGACCTGAAGCTCGCGTTCAACTACTCGTCGTCGTTCGCGTGGTCCGAAGAGGAGGACCCGCTGACGTTCCAGGAGCTGGGCGACCTCGGCTACAAGTACATCTTCATCACGCTGTTCGGCCTCCACTCGGGCGCGCACGCCGTCTACGAGGACTTCAAGAAGCTCGCCGAACAGGACGAGGAAGGCCAGTTCGACCTCGAACAGCGCTACCTCGACCACCCGACCGAGAGCCACCACGAGCTATCGTTCGTCTCGCGGTATCAGGACATCGAGACGCAGTTCGACCCCGAGGCGCGCCGCCGCATCGAGGAGTCCGAAGGGTTCAGCGAGGAGCAGGCCGACCCCATCACGAGCAACGACGATGACTGAGCGCAGACACGACCGCGAGTTCGTGCGGACGTTCTTCACCTCGCCGACGGCCGTCGAGGGCGAAGACGACTCCGCGAAGATGCTCCGACGGGCGGCCGGCCTCCGCGGGATGCAGGCCCCCGACGTGTGGGTCCCCGACAACGAGGACGCCACCGCGCCGTCGATGCGCGACGAGGGGGCCGAGAACATCGTCGAAGTCATCTCCGAACACGGCTCGGAGTTCCCCGGCGAGATTCACCCCCGGATGGTCTGGCACCGCGACAGCCCCGGGACCCGATATCAGGGCTTCCAGCACATGCTCGACATCACCGACCCCGAGCGGGGCGCGGTCGAGCACATCGACGGCTTCGTCATCCCCGAGGTCGGCGGCATCGACGACTGGAAGAAGGCCGACGAGTTCTTCACCATCGTCGAGAACGAGCACGGACTCGACGAGGGGAGCCTCGCAATGTCGGTTATCATCGAGAGCGGCGAGGCCGAACTCGCCATGGGCGACCTCCGCGACGAGATGGGCAAGCCGACGAACAACCTCGAACGGCTGTTCCTCCTCGTCGACGGCGAGGTCGACTACACGAAAGACATGCGCGCCATGACGCCGACCGGCGAGCTTCCGGCGTGGCCGGAGCTTCGACACAACACCTCGCGCGGAGCGAGCGCCGCCGGCTGTATCGCCGTGGACGGCCCCTACGACGACATCCGCGACGTGGAGGGCTACCGCGAGCGCATGACCGAGAACCAGGCGAAGGGAATGCTCGGCATCTGGTCGCTCACGCCCGGCCAAGTCGTCGAGGCGAACACCTCGCCGCTCCCGCCGAAGACCGGCAGTTGGCTCCTCGACGCGGGCGGCGAGGAAGTCGAACTCGCGTCCGAAGACGGGGCCGAGGTGTACGACGGGGACCGCCTCTCGCTCGAAGCTACCGACGACGGCTACGAACTCCGGGTCGGCGGCGACACGCGGGAACTCACCGCGGACGAACTCCGCGAGGAACTGCTCGGCCTGACCTCGTACGTCCCGAGCATGGACGACATCGTCGACTCCATGGAGGAGTTCGAGGCGGCCAAGGAGGCCGGCCGCGGCGCTATCGCCATGACCCAGTCGGCGACGCTCCGAATCGGCGGCACCGAAATCGACATCGCCAAGGACCGCATGTGGGACGAGGCGACCTATCAGGCCGCGATGACGCCCATCAGCCTGTTCCAGGACGTGTACGAACACCGCCCCGACCAACACGAGGAGTTAGCGGAACGCTACGGCGCGGGCGTCGTCGAGCGCGCGATGGAGGTGGGGCTCTAAGCTCGGGACGCGACTCCACCGCAGGGGGTCCGCCGTCGACCCCGGGTTCCGGCTTAGTCACGCGACGGCGTCCGGCTTCGTAGCTCCGACGACGCGCCCGCCCGAACCGTGGGGGCGGCGCGTCGCGCTCTTTTTCCACTCGACCCGCAGTTTCCGACTCGACACGACCCCGACCGACGCTATTCTCAAGTTCCGCCCGCGCGAGTTGACACGTGTGAACGATTCGACGAACACCCCGGCGACGCCCGTGGGGACGAGCGACAGCAACGGCGACGCGGACGAGTCGCTGGAACCCGACGCAGTCGTCGACTTCGAGTCCGTGGGCGTCGCGGACGAGGAGACGCTCGCGCGACTCCG
This sequence comes from Haloferax gibbonsii, assembly GCF_001190965.1. NCBI lineage: Archaea > Methanobacteriati > Methanobacteriota > Halobacteria > Halobacteriales > Haloferacaceae > Haloferax > Haloferax gibbonsii. Next base: position 1,855,995 of record NZ_CP011947.1, on the reverse strand, counting down.
TACGGTGAGCTTCTACCTCGACGAGGCGTTCGAGATTCCGGGGACGAACTACCGCATCGGCCTCGACCCGATTCTGGGGCTCGTGCCCGGCGTCGGCGACGCGACGGCCGCCGCGCTCTCGGCGTACATCCTCGTCGAGGCCGCCATGCTCGGCGTGCCGCGGGCGACGCTCGCGCGGATGCTCGGCAACGTCGTCCTCGACGCGACCGTCGGGTCGCTCCCGGTCGTCGGCGACGTGTTCGACGCGGCGTGGAAGGCGAACGCCCGGAACGTCCGGCTGTTGGAGGCCCGATACGACGACGCCTCCCCCGCGGCCGTAGCGGCCGACCGACGCTTCCTCTTGGCCGCGGTCGCCGCCATCGCCCTCCTGCTCGTCGCGCTCGGCGCGGCGACCGCGCTCGTCGCCCTGTGGGTGCTCGGACAGGTTGGACTGTTGTAAGTTACCAGTGCTCGAAACGAAGAAATCCGCCGTGTGAGTCGTTATCCACCCCCAAACTGTAAACTACAAGACATATATACGGGCTTGCAAATCATGGCGTATGGAACGACGAACTTTCCTGAAGAGCGTCGCCGCGACGGGAGCCCTCCTCACCACCGCCGGATGCATGGGCGGTGGCTCCGGGTCGCAGCCGACCGCGGGCAACGAGACGGGTAACGAGACCGGCAACGGCACGGCGGGCGAGACGACGGCCGACGTCGAGCCGGCCGAGGTCCCGGACCCCGAACTCGCCTTCCGCACCAACAGCGGCGTCCTCCGCGTGGTTCACATGGGCGGCGAGAAGATTACCGACGAGGCGACGAGCGAGGTCTACGTCACCGTCGACGACGAGCGCACCGCGACGTGGGTCGCCGACGGCGAGGAGGGGCAGGACTACCCCGTCTCGGTGGGTAACTTCCGCGAAATCGAGTCCGCCGAGAGCGGCTCGACGGTCGAGGTCGTCTGGGTCGGCCGCGCGGGTGCCGAAGAAGTCCTCGCCACCCACGAGGTCGCCGCAGAGGAGACCACGACGACCGCGACGACCAACGAGACGACCACGAACGGGACCGCCACCAACGAGACGGTCACCGAGACGACGGCCGCCAACGAGACGGTCACGACGACGAACGAGACGACCACGTCGTCGGACAACGAGACCAGCAACTGAGAACGACGGCCGACGCCGACGCGGACACCGGCGTCGGACGCGACGAGGCTTTTTTCGACTCGAAAGCGGTTCGACGTTCGCGCTGTCGCGGAGCAACGGGACCGCGATAGCGCTACGATACTCTCGGGTGGGCGGCGGCGGAACCGGCTCAGTCGTCGGCCGGGAGGCCGTCCGGGTCGGTCGCCGGTTCGGGCGCGACGAGACCGACGCGGACGCCGAGGCGACGACCCAGCGGGCCGAGCGCGTCGCGCTTCATGAACGCGAAGCCGAGGAGGATGAGCGCGAAGCCGACGACGGTGACGGGGCCGATGCGCTCGCCGAGGAACGCCCAGCCGGTGACGGCGGCGACGACCGGCGTGACGTAGTTGACGAGGCTGATTTCGACCGCGCCGATGCGGTCGAGCAGGACGAAGTAGGCGATGAAGCCGACGGCGCTGCACAGCACGGCCAAGAACAGCAGCGCGGCGACGACGACCGGTGACCACGCCACGCTCGCGAGGCCGGGCTCGCCGAGGACGGGGCTCGTGACGTGGAGCATGCCCGCGCCGAGGAGCATCATCCACGCCTGCATCGGAACGACGGGCGGGTTCCCGGGGAGCCGCTTGACGAGCACCGAGCCGAACGCCCACGCCGCGGCCGCGAGAAGGAGCAGGACGACGCCGAGGAGTTGGCCGCCGACCGACCCTGACGCGAGGGCGATGACCACCGTCCCGGCCAACCCCAGAAACACCCCGAGGAAGCCGAACCCGTCGAGGCGCTCTTCGGGCAGCAGCGGCCACGCGAAAACCGGCGTGAGGACGGGCGCGAGGCTGATGACGATGGCCGAGACGCCGCTCGTCACGTACCGCTGGCCGGAGAACAGGAGCGAGAAGTGCGCGCCGATGAGGAGCGCCCCGCCGACGAGGACGACGAGCCACTCGTCGCGGCCGCGGGGCCGCCAGTCCTCGGCCGCGAGCAGGCCGTAGGTGAACAGCACCACGCCGGCCACGTCGTATCGGAGGGCGGCGAACAGTACGGGCGGGAGGACGTCGAGGCCGACCTCGATGGCGATAAACGAGGTCCCCCAGAGGACCGCGATGGTCGCGAACAGTGCGAGCGTCCGATTCGTTTGCGTATTGATAGACACGAGATATCGACCGTAGACCCAGGTGTTGAAGCGGCTACCACGCCGCCGTACATCAAATTTCTCGGAGCCGAGATAGCACTCCACTCGGGTCGTGTTGACAAACATCTCTGAGCGGAGATACGTCGACAAGCCGTGCCGCGGCGACGCGGCGAACAAAGTAAGCTAGTTACGCGCGCCCCGATAGAGACCGAACATGAGCATCCTTGAGGACGCGCGAGCGCTCGCCGAGAGCGGGCCGGTCTGCGACGCCTGTCTGGGCCGGGCCTTCGCCGAGCGCAGTTTCGGGCTGACGAACGCCGAGCGGGGCAAGTCGCTCCGGGTCGCCGCCGCCCTCGACGCGGACGAGCCCTACGAGGCCGTCGAGACCGAGGACTGCTGGGTCTGCGAGGGGGCCTGCGCCGAGTTCGACGCGTGGGCCGAACGCTGCGCCGAGGCCATCGAGGACGTGGAAGTCGAGACGTATCAGGTCGGCACCCGCGCGCCGCCGCTCGTCGAGGAAAACGAGCTACTGCTCCGCGAGGGGGCGGGCCTCCCCGAGGACGCCGGCGAACTGTTCAAATCCGAGTTCAACCGCGAGGTCGGAAAGCGCGTGGGCCGACTCACCGGCACCGAGGTCGACTTCACCCGACCGGACGTGCAGTTCCTCCTCGACATCGAAGCCGACACCGTCGAGGCGCAGCTCAACTCCGCGTTCGTCTACGGGCGCTACCGGAAGCTCGCGCGCGACATCCCGCAGACCGAGTGGCCCTGCCGCGAGTGCGACGGGTCGGGCTACAAGGGCAAGGAGCCCTGCGACTACTGCGGCGGCTCGGGCTACCTCTACGAGGACAGCGTCGAGGGCTTCGTCGCCCCCGTCGTGACGGACGTGATGGACGGCGTCGACGCGAAGTTCCACGGCGCGGGCCGCGAGGACGTGGACGCGCTCATGCTCGGGACGGGCCGGCCGTTCGTGGTCGAAATCATGGAACCCCGCCGCCGCACCATCGACGTCGAACAGCTCGAAGGCGACATCAACGCGATGGCCGAGGGGGAAATCGAGGTCGAGGGGCTCCGCCTCGCCACCTACGACATGGTCGAGCGCGTGAAGAAACTCGACGCGAGCAAGGAGTACCGCGCCGCCGTCGAGTTCGACGACGACGTGACCGACGAGGAACTGGGGGCCGCGCTGGACGAACTCACCGGCGCGACCATCGAGCAGTACACGCCCCACCGCGTCGACCACCGGCGCGCGAGCATCACCCGCACCCGCCACGTCTACGACGCCACCGGCGACCTCGAAGACGCGCGCCACGCGACCGTCGAAATCCACGGCGAGGGCGGCCTCTACATCAAGGAACTCGTCTCGGGCGACGAGGGCCGAACCAACCCGAGCCTCGCCGGCATCCTCGACACCGGCGCGGTCGTCACCGCGCTCGACGTGATTGCGGTCGAGGGCGAGGACGAACCGTTCGAGGACGACGACTTCTTCAAGGACTGAAACGAAGCCCCGGGGAACCCCTGCGAACGTCGCCGCAGACCGCAATCTCTAATTCTCGCCCGCGACACCCGACGAGGTATGCACATCGGCGTCGACGAAGCCGGAAAGGGACCCGTGTTGGGTCCGATGGTCGCCGCGGCGGTCCGAGGGGACCCCGACGCCCTCCCGGACGGAATCGCCGACTCGAAGCGACTCGCTCCCGAGCGCCGCGAGGAACTCGCCGCGAAACTCCGTGACCGAGGCGACGTGGAAGTCGGGGTCGCGTTCGTCGAACCCGAGACCATCGACGACCCCGAGACGGACATGAACCTGCTGACCGTCCGAGCGCAGGTCGAGGCCGCCGCCGAGGTCGCCGTCGACGCCGACGAACTCGTCTGCGACGCGGGCGACGTGAGCGAGTCCAGATTCGGCCGCCGCATCCGCGAGGGGTTGGCCGAGGCGGGCGTCGAAGTCGAGGTCCACGCCCAGCACCGCGCGGACGACGAACACGCCATCGTCGGCGCGGCGAGCATCGTGGCGAAGGTCGAACGCGACCGCCGGGTCGAAGAGATTGCCGCGTCGTACGGCGAGGTCGGAAGCGGCTACCCGAGCGACGGGACGACCCGCGAGTTCCTGCGGGAGTACGTCCGCGAACACGGGATTCTCCCGGACTGCGCGCGGAAGTCGTGGTCGACCTGCGCCGACCTCATGGCCGCACACGAACAGTCGTCGCTGGGCGATTTCTGAGTCGGCTCGGGAGCGGCGGTCGAAAAAGTGGAGGGTCGGTGGTTCGAGGGCGAGTCGCGGAGACGGCTCACCGCATCTCGGCGAGCGCGACGTACGAGCCTTCCTGCGCGGAGAGCCACGTCGTCAGCAACTCGTCTTCTGCGAGTCCTGCGGGGAAGATGGTGCACTCGTCTGGTGCGTCCTCGTACGAGGCGACGATGGCGACGAACTCCTCGTCGTCCGCGGGGGCGGAGCGTCGCGGAGCGTCCGGCCGGGTCGTCGTCGCGTCCGTGTCGTCGCGTCGAAGTGGCGTGTCTTCCATGAGTGGAGTGCGTGCACCGTGAGTACCGACGGGCGGCGGTTGGTCGGTTGCCGGTTCGGTCAGTATTTTATAGACAGTCTATATGATTCTGTCGGCGAATACGTCCCGATGAGGACGACCGAAACCGTCGCCGTCTTCCGATTCTGACATGGGGAACGATTGAGCGGTCGGAGAGGTATCAACTGCGAGAATCGCCACGGTGGTCTGCGGGCGGGGTCGTCGGCTCGCGGGGCTGGGCGCGTGACGGACGAGTGAGAGAAAGCGTCGGTCGGAGGTGGAGCCGACCTCAGCGGTCCTCGGTCAGGAGGATTCGGAGGATGTCACCGTACGCCGGGCGGGTGACGAGGACGCCGATGATGACGCCGAGGATGGTGAAGATGGCGAAGCCCTGCAGGTCGCCGAGCGAGAGCACGGCGAGCGGGCTCATGGCGATGATGGTCGTCGCGGCGGCCGCGCCGATGACCCAGAAGGCCCGACGGAACCGCGACTGGAAGACCTTCCGCGACTTCACCGTGCCCTCAGCCATCACCTCGTCGGCGATGATGATGAGGTCGTCCACACCCGTCCCGATGACGGCGATGAAGCCGGCGATGACAGAGAGGTCGAGCGGGTAGCCGATGGCCGCGGCGAACCCGAGGAGGATGTACACCTCGGAGAGGCCGGTGACGATCATCGGCAGGGCGACCTGCGGTTTGCCGTAGCGGACGAAGACGACGCCGGCGACCGCGAGGACCGCGATGATACCCGTGATGAGCGAGTTGAACTTGAAGCTCTCACCCTGGCTCGGGGAGATGTACGACGAGGTGCCGCTGTCCTCGCCCGAGAGGTCGAGCTTGGCCGGCAGCGCGCCGGCGCGGAGGTTGATGGCGATTTCCTGGGCCTCGGACGTGTTGCGCGTCTGGAGCTGGAAGCTCGGTGCGCCGGCCCACTCGCCGGCCCGCATGGTGTCGGCGAGTCCGTCGCTCATGCCGAAGGCGTTGACGACCTCCCCGTTGACGACGAGCAGGAGACAGCCCTCGGTCGTGTTCTGTCCGCCGTCTTCCATGTAGGTACACCGGGTCCCGCCGTTCTGGGCGAGGCCGGTCTCGACGACCGCCGACTGGAACTCCTGTGCGGGTTCGTCCCGGACGGAGACGGGGACGAACGCCCCGCTCCCGACCTGGGACTCCTGTGCGGTCCCGATGGAGGTGAAGTCGGCCTGCGTCAGGACGGCCTCGCGCGTCTCGTAGGTCCGCGTGCCGTTCTGTGAGACCGGGTGATAGATGTCGATTTGGACCGTCCCGCGCTCGCCGACGAGGTCGACGACGTCCGACTGGTCGCGGTTGGGGACCTCGACGAGGATGAAGTGTTCGCCCGTCGCCGTGGTCACCTGTTGGACCGTCCCGCCGGAGAGGCCGGCCTCGTTGATCTTCGACTGGAGGACGCGGACCGTCTCGGCGCGGGTCGTCTCGGTGACGCCGTCTCTGACCTCGCCGTGGGCGTAGCCCGCGGCGTCGAGCGCGGCGGCCAAGTCGTCGGTCGTGGCGTTCTCGATGGTCACTTCGACCGTGTTGGACTCCGCGCCCACACGGGCGATGACGTCCGCGGCGTCGGCGCCGTCCAACTGAGCGGCGACCTGTCGCTCGACGACGCGATCGGAATCGCCCTCGAACTCGACGTCCTCGGCCGTGACGCCGACGAGCGGCGCGCGGATGCGCGTCCCGCCGTCGAGTTGGAGGCCGAACTTGAGGTTCGTCGCGCCGCCGTCATCGGCGACGGGGCCCTGGGTCTGCCCCCCGATGGTCGGCGAGAAGAGGGCGAGCGTCGAGAGCAGGACGGCGACGACGAGGAAGATGACCCGCCAGTTGTCGCGGAGCGTGCTCATCGGGCCACCCCCTCGAACTTGTACCAGCGAAGGAGGGTCACGTTCAGCATGTAGGTGTTCATCAGGTCGGCGGTGAGGCCGAAGACGAGGACCGTTCCGATGGCGGCGAGCAGCTGAATGCCGAACAGCGTCGCCGTGATGGTCATGACGATCATCGCCGCGATGGACGTGAGCGTCATGGTGACACCGGTGCGCATGGCGCGCGCGGTGGACTCGTAGAAGTCACCGGACCGTCGGAGGACGTGGTTGTTCAGGAGGATGTCCGAGTCCACCGAGTACCCGATGAGCATCAGGAGGGCGGCGACGGTCCCCAGCGATAGCTCGATGCCGAGGAGGTTCATCAGCGCCACCGGGATGACGATGTCGGAGAACGCCGAGACGACGACCGCGATGGAGGGGACGAACGAGCGGAACATGGCGAACACGAGGATGCTCATGCCCGCGAAGGCGACCGCGAGGCCACCGAGGGCGAGCAGTTGCGTCTCGGAGCCGAAGTTAGCAGACACCGCGTCGATAGACCGGACTTCGAAGCCGGCGTCTTCGGCCTGCGTCTGGAGCTCGCTCGACGTCGCGCTCCCGGACTGGAAGGTCACGACGTACGTTCCGTCGGCCGCGACGGAACGAATCGATTCGGGCTGACTGTCGAAGGCCGCGGCGACCTCGCTTTGCGGGGCATCCGTTGCGATACGGAGTTCGGTCCCGCCGGTGAAATCGACGCCCGGGTTCACCGGCGCGCCAGTCGCGACGTACCACCCTCCGATGACCAAGAGGGCCACCGCGAGGACCGCGAGGGGGACGGCCACGAGTTGGCGATTCGTGTACCGGGTGTAGTCTACCTCCGGTACCGTAAACTCAACCATGGGTTGCGGTCCTGAGCGGTGCCGAATAAGGTTTCTTATCCGCGGACGGCCTCGGCCGTAAAACGGTCTGACGGGCGCGCGGCGAACCCGCGACAGGCCCATAATCGTTGGCCGACAATCGTGAGGTATGGCGACCGACCAGACGGCGACCCGCGTGGTCGTCTCCTTTCCCGACGAACTCAGCGCGTGGGGCCGCGACCAGCTGACCACCGACCACTTCGTGACCTACCTGCAGCGGGTCCACGAGGACGCCGCGCCGGGCGACGAGTGGGAGGAGTTCCTCGACGTGGGCTGTTGCGGCGACGCGTTGACGCTGACGCTCCGCGTGGAGGGGCTCGACCCCGCGGACGCGACCGGAATCGGCGAGGAGACGACCGTCGAGTTCGTCGAGCGCGAGGGGAGCGTCCACGGCGGGTGGTGCGTCCAGAGCGCGGACGGTCCCGTCTCCTCGACCGGAACACAGCGGTAGCGAGAGGCGAAGCGGGAGCGAAGTAGACGAGCGAGCGGAGGGCGGAAAAGACCCGACTCAGGGCATGTAGCGGACCGCGACGACGCCCGGCTGCGAGCGGACTTCGACGCGGTTCACGTCGAGTCTGGCGGCCCGCGAGAGCAGCCCCTCGCGGTCCGAGAGGACATCGTCGACGGCCTGTTCGGTCATGTCGTCGGGAACCGAGAGGACGTGAATCTCGCCGGTGCCGGCGCGTTCCTCCCGGACGAGTTCGCCGTCGGGGTTGTCCGCGGCGATGTCGCGGGAGTTCGTCGTCGGCGACTCGGTGGAGCGCTCGACGGAGACGGTCCAGCGCGAGTCGACCTCGACGAGTTGCCACGAGACGTTCATCGGCGGGTCGGGCGCGACGGTCCCGCGGACGGCTTCGTCCTCGGAGACGCCGGGGTTCGACGAGAGCGCGTGAACCTGCCCGGAGTGAACGTCCTTCAGGACGGCCGACTCCTCGTCGGCGGCGGTGACGAGAAACGTTCCCGTTCGCTCGGACTCGGATTCGGTCTCGGACTCGGTCTCGGTCATCACCCGGTGTAAGCCGCCGGGCCTTTTCCCCGTTTCGGGCGCTTTCGACCGCGTGTGCCACCTGTACCCACGGCGACGGTGGGCTTTTCTCGCGGCGCTTCGACGCGACTGACGATGCCCGCGCTCTGGCGGTTGACCCGGACCGAGACGGCCCGACGCGTCTACGACGCGCTCAAGGCCCGCGGACTCACGGCGACGCAGATGGACGAGTACGTCGCGGACGCCGACGCAGCGGACGTCGGCCGCGACCCCCCGGCGGGCGTCGAGATTCGCGCGCTCGAACCCGCGGAGGCGACGCGGTTCGAGGCCCGCTACGACGCGTTCTCCGAACTCCGAGACGACGAGACGGCGGTGTGCGCGTTCGATGGTGGGGCAGACGAGGAACCTGTGCTCGTCGGCTACCTCTTTCTCGGCGACCCCGGCCTGACGTACCGCGTCCACCCGCTGGAGGCCGACGTGACCTTCCCCGGCGGCTACGTCCGCCGGGTGTTCGTCGCGCCCGAAGCGCGGAATCGCGGCATCGCCACCGCGCTCGTCTCGCGGGCCGTCGCGGTCGCCGGCGAGCGGGGGGCCGAAACGGTGCACGCGCTCGTCGCCCGCGACAACAGACCCTCGCAGTGGACCTTCGAGAGCGTCGGCTTCCGAGTCGCCCGAACCCGGGCGTACTACCGGGTCGGGCCGTGGCGTCGCCGGCGCGTCAAACCGCGTTCATAGCGGTACAGAGTGCTCAGTTACGTCCCGAGCGCTCCGTTCGGGAACGTTGATATATAGATATTTGATTTATATATACTATAGCGGTTAAATTTATACTCAATCGGCCGAGTGTGTCGGACAGACAGGCATGACGGACGAACTCAGGTCAGCACTTCGCGGGAGGCTGGACGCGGTCGACGCGCGGGCGAGCGAGGTCGTGCGCTCATCGACGGGGGAGAACATGATTTCGCGGCTCGGGGTCGCGGACTGGTTGAGTCTGGGCGCGCTCTTCTGGGCGTGGGTCGGCGCGATACTGTTCGTGTCGGGCGAGCCGAACTGGGCCATCGTGGCCGTCCTCGTCGGCTTCGCCTTCGACAAGGCCGACGGCTACTACGCCCGCAAGACCGGGACCGCCTCGGCGTTCGGCCGACAGATAGACTCCTTCATCGACATCTTCGCGTACCTCGTGTCGGCGGCGCTCCTGTACCACGTCGCGCTCGCGCCCAACCCGGTCGTGAGCGCCGTCGTCGGGTTCGTCGTCCTCACCTTCGGCGGCCTGCGACTCATCCGCCACAACAGCGAGGGCTTCGGCGACGACTCGGGGACCTCGTACTACCGCGGGACGACCGTCGTCCACACGCACCTCGTCGTGCTGGCGAACTACTTCCTCCTCCAGTTCGTCCCGCCGTGGAACGGCTGGGTCGCGGGCGCGACCATCGTGGCGGTCTGCCCGCTCATGACCTCCGACTACAAGGCGTACAAGACCGACGCGGGGCACCTCCTCGTCGGCGCCGCCGGCGTCCTGACGGTCGTCGGCTGTCTCGCGCTCGAATTCGGCGTGATATGAGCGGTCGGACGCAGGGCTCGCGGGAGGCGCGGACGCTCGCGGTCGACCTCCACGTCCACACCGACGCCTCCTACGACTGCGAGATGTCGGTCGAGGCGGTGTTGGCCCGCGCCGCGGCGGTCGGCCTGGACGCGGTCGCCATCACCGACCACGACTCGGTCGGGTCGCTCCCGCGGGCGTTCGACATCGCCCACGAGTACGGCGTCCGGGTCGTCCCCGGCGTCGAGGTCTCGACGGCCGACGGTCACCTCCTCGCGCTCGGCGTCGACGACCCGCCGGCGAGGGGACGACCGCTCTCCGAGACGGCGCGGGCGGTCCGCGAGTCGGGCGGCCTCGCGGTCGTACCGCACCCCTTTCAGACGTTCCGCCACGGCGCGTCCCGTCGGGCGATTCGGGACGTGGACGCCGTCGAGGTGTACAACGCGCACACGCTCACCGGGTTCAGAAACGGGCAGGCGCGGCGCTACGCCCGCCGCGAGGGCCTTCCGGGGACGGGTGGAAGCGACGCGCACCGACCCGCGCTGGTCGGACAGGCGTACACGGCCGTCTCGGTCGCGGCGGACGGCGGCGTCACGACCGACGCCATCTTGGACGGGGTTCGCGCCGGGCGGACCGTCGCGCGGGGGACGCGAACGACCGCCCGCCAGTACCTGCGGAAGTACGCGCTGAACGCCCGGCTCAAGACCGCCTCGTTCCTGTGACGGGCCGGCTGTTCGACTCGCCCGCGGCGCGGAACGCGGCGCTCCTCAGAGTCGGCGTCGTCGCGGTCGCCGCCGCGGTCCTCGCGGTCGCCGTCGCCGCGTTCGCCCCACGGCTCGCCGACCCGGCGTGGATTCGCTCGGCGGTCGAATCGACCGGCCCGTTCGCGCCGCTGGCGTTCGTCGGCGTCCAGACCCTGCAGGTGATTCTCGCGCCGATTCCCGGGCAAGCCCTCGCCGCCGTCGGCGGTTACCTGTTCGGGACGGTCGCCGGGACGGCCTACAGCATGGTCGGCGTCGTCGCCGGGAGCGCAATCGTCTTCCTGCTCGCCCGGCGTTTCGGCCGACCCGCGGTCGAGCGCCTCGTCGCCGACGACGCGCTCGCGCGGTTCGACGGCGTCGCCGACCGCCGGGGCGTCGCCGGCCTGTTCGTCCTGTTTCTCCTGCCGGTGTTCCCGGACGACGCGCTCTGTGCGCTCGCCGGGCTCTCGCCGCTTCGACTGCGGACGCTCGTCGTCCTCGTCGCCGTCGGTCGCCTGCCGACGTTCGCGCTCGCGGCGGCCGCCGGGCGGAACGCGGGGGCGGCGAACTACGAGACGGTTGCGCTCCTCGTCGGCGTCGGCGTCGTGGCCTCGGCGGTCGTCTACCGCTACCGCGACGAGTTAGCGGCGCGAGTCGGGTGAGGCCGAGTCGGAAAAAAACGAGTCCGCGGCGGTTACCGAAGCAGTCGGTGAATCCCGTAGATTCCCACCGCGCACGCGACCGGCGGGACGAGCCCGTAGATTGCGGGCAGGTCGTAGAGGAGCTGGACGACGGGAACGAGTGCGGAGACGGTCACGGAACCCACCGTGAACGGCTCTGCGGGCGTCTGAAGCTCCGCCGGCACCGACGCGACGAGCCCGACGTACACCGACGCCATGAACACGAAGCCAGCGAGCGCGAGGCTCAGGTCGTACCGCGGCTCCGAGCCGGTGCGGCGGTGTCGTCGGGCGACGAACAGTACGGGAGCGACCAGCGGCGCGACAACGAACAGCCCCACGAGGACGTAGAACGACCGCGAGAGGGTGAGCGAGCCGCCGGGGACGCCGGCGGTCGCGCCGATGAGAACCACGAGTCCGAAGGCGACGAACAGCGAGACGACACCCGTCGCGAGGGCACCGACGAGCACGTAGCACTTGAACAGCCACGACTCGCTGTGCCGGAAGGCGTACGGGAACGCGCCGATGACGCCGCCGTAGTCGTCTGCCATCGGTCGCCCTTGGGAGCGGCCGCGATTAAAGCGACCGGTGTCGTTTTGACGCCGGGCGACGCGGCATTCTGTATGCAGGTAGACCTCGGGAACGTCCTCGACACGGCGTCGTCCCACGGCGTCTCGCGCGAGACGCTCGAACGACTCGACGGCCGCGTCGCGGCCGCCCACGACCGCATCGAACGGGGCCGAGAGGCCGGCGAGCACGGCTACGAATCGCTGAACCTCCCGAACAGCACCGACCCCGCGGCGATTCGGGACGCCGTGAGCCGGTTCGACGACCCCTCCGCGGTCGTCACCGTCGGCATCGGCGGGAGCGCCCTCGGCGCGGCCACCCTCACCGACGCCCTCGAAAGCGACGTCGACGCCTACTACCTCGACAACGTCGACCCCGAGGCCGTCGAGCGCCTCCTCGACTCGCTGGACCTCTCGTCGACGGTCGTCAACGTCGTCTCGCGGTCCGGCACGACCGCCGAGACGCTGGCGAACTTCCTCGTCGTGCAGGAGGCGATGGCCGACGCGGGCGTCGACTGGGCCGACCGTACCTTCGTCACGACCGGCGAGGAGGGCAATCTCCGCGACCTCGCCGACCAGCACGACCTCCCGTCGCTCCCCGTCCCGGACGGCGTCCCCGGCCGCTTTTCGGTGCTCTCGACGGTCGGCCTCGCCGCCGCGGCCCTCTGCGGCCACGACATCGAGGCGGTGCTGGAGGGCGCGGCCGCACAGGAAGCGCGCCTGTCGGACTCGCTTTTCGACTCGCCCGCCTACGCCTACGGCGCGGTCTCCTACGCCCTCGCCGAGCGCGGCCTGCGGCAGAACGCGATGATGCCCTACGCCGAGTCGCTCGAAACGTTCTCCGAGTGGTTCGCCCAGCTGTGGGCCGAGTCGCTCGGAAAGGACGGCCTCGGCCAGACGCCCCTGCGAGCGCTCGGCGCGACCGACCAGCACTCCCAGCTCCAACTGTACCGCGCCGGCCCGCGCGACAAGCTCGTGACGCTCGTCCGCGCCACGGAGCGCGAGGACGTTTCCATCCCCGAGACCGACCTCGACGGCCTCGCGTACCTCGGCGGCTCGTCGCTCGGCGAACTGCTCGACGCCGAGTTCGAGGCGACCGAGGCGAGCCTCGCCGCGGCCGGCTGTCCGAACGTCCGCATCGAACTCGACCGCGTCGACGAGTACGGGCTGGGCGAACTCCTCTACGCGATGGAGGCCGCCTGCGTCCTCTACGGCGAGCTCGCCAGCGTTGACACGTTCATCCAGCCGGCGGTCGAGTGGGGCAAGCGCGCCGCCCGCGGCCTGCTCGGCGGCGGCGACTTCGCGGAGGCCGACGCGGTCGAAGAGAAGTCGCGGCTGGTCGTGGAGTAGTCGGAGCGAGAGTCTCGCGGCGACCACGGCCGAGAACTAACTTTTGCGGCGACCACTGAACGACCACCCAGCGACGACCACCGAACGACCACCGAACAGTCCATGGGCGGGAGCTTTCGAGGGGGGTCCCGAAGTCCGGTTCTCCTCTCGAAACGACGCAAACGGCGCAGAGTCACGAGACTCCACGGAATCACGAGAATCGACCCGAATCGGTTATCCGACCCCGTTCCGAAGGGGAGGGCAATGGCACACGACACCGCCCGCACGTCTGCGAGCCCCGCAGACCACCTCCAAGCGTACGGTGGCATCATCATCGTCGTCGCCCTCTCGCTCCTCGTCGGCGCGACGTTCGGCTCGCTCGCCGGCGGCCTCGCTCGCGGCGTGGTTCCGGGTGACACCGCACTCATCGGCGCGATACAGAGCGCCGGGCAGTTCGTCGGCTTCGGCGTCGTCGGCGCGGGCTACCTCGCCGCCCGCGACGACTGGGACCTGATTCGGTTCGAGCGACCGACCGCGCGCGACGCCCTGTGGATCGTCGGCGGGTTCGTCGCCGTGATGGGCGTCTACCTCGGCGCGTCGGCGCTGATGTCAGCGCTCGGCATCCAGAGCGGCGACAGCGTCATCGCCCAGCAGGGCCGCGAGAACCCGGTGTACTTCCTGTATCTCACCGTCGTCACCATCGTCCTCGTCGGCCCGGCGGAGGAACTCATCTTCCGCGGCGTCGCCTTCGGCGAACTCCGCCGACTCTGGGGTCCCGCGCCCGCGGTCGTCCTGTCGAGTCTGGTGTTCGCGTCGATTCACGTCTGGTCGTTTTCCGGCGAGGGGGCCTTCGTCTCGCTGGGGATGGTGTTCCTCCTCGGGAGCGTCCTCGCGCTCGTCTACGAGAAAAGCGGGAACCTGCTCGTCGCCGCGCTGGTCCACGGGCTGTACAACGCGGTCCAGTTCCTCGTGAGCTACGCGCAGGCGACCGGCATGGTCTGAAAAAGAACGTCGGACAGCCGAGTCGAGTCGGCCGGTTCGACCGGCTTACGCCGGATTCTTCCGCGACAGCTCCATCCCGCAGATGGGACAGCGCTCTTTGTTCTCGTCGAACTCGCGGCCGCAGCCCTGACACTGGAACTTCCAGCTCCGCTGTTCTGCGATGCCGTCTTGGGCGATGACTTCGACGCCGACGTTGAGCCGCTCGGCGACGTTCTGCATCGCGTAGTCGTCGGTGACGAGCGTCGCGTCGAGTTCGAACGCGGCGGCGATGAGGCGCGTGTCGGTCTCCGAGAGCACGTCGCGGTCGCCGGTCTCGCCCGCGGCGCGGAGCACCTTGTCCACGGTTCCCTGTCCGGGGATGTGGACGTACATGCCCGCGCCTTCGAGCGCGTCGAACCGGAAGGCGTGCTCGCCGGTGAGTTCTTCCTTGACGAGGGGAATCGAGGCCGTCTCGTCGTCGGTGTGGTACTCGTTGATGAACGCAGAAGCGTCGAGAATCCGCATTGAGAATCTATCCTGAAACTACCGTTGGACGACGATGTAATCCTTGACCGCCTGCACGCGGTTCACCGGGACACGGAACCGACCGCGGTCGTCCTGGTCGAACGCCACGCGGCTCGGGGCGACCTGCTCGTTCGGCTGGACGAGGAGGTCGTGAAGCTCGCCCGATTTCAGATCCATCGTGATGTTGTACAGCATCCCGAGTTCCGTCCCGTCGGACCCCATGACGGCCTTTCCGGAGAGGTTCTCGGCGAGTATGTCGGCCATACACACCCCTTCCTCGCCGGTTCACATAAACGACACGGGCACGTCTGACGGGCGGCCGACGAGCGAATCCGGACCCGAGCGTGGGCCGCGAGAACAGTCGACACGGCGAATCGCGGGGTCGTGCGCCCGTGACGATGGACTTAACTTGAGTCACCGACTCGATTCCGGTAAGAGCTTTCTCCGGGGCGATTCTCCATGTCCGACACTGATTCGACGTCACAATCCGATACGCTTCGCACACCCATCGTGGCCGTCCTCGGCCACGTGGACCACGGGAAGACGAGTCTTCTCGACAAGATTCGCGGCTCCGCCGTCAGCGAGGGTGAGGCCGGTGCCATCACCCAGCACATCGGCGCGACCGCGGTCCCCTTAGACACCGTCTCGCAGATGGCCGGCAGCCTGGTCAAACCCGAGGACTTCGACCTCCCGGGGCTGTTGTTCATCGACACGCCGGGCCACCACTCCTTCAGCACCCTCCGCTCTCGCGGCGGGGCGCTCGCCGACATCGCCATCCTCGTGGTCGACGTGAACGACAGTTTCCAGCCGCAGACCGAGGAGGCCATCGACATCCTCAAACGAACGGGGACGCCGTTCATCGTGGCCGCGAACAAGATAGACACGACGCCGGGCTGGAACCCCCAAGAGGGGGCCCCCATCCAGAAGACCTACGAGGAACAGTCCCAGCGCGCCCGCTCGAAACTCGACGAGAAGCTGTACGAGATTATCGGCGAACTCTCCGACCGGGGCTTTTCCTCTGACTTCTACTGGCGCGTCCAGAACTTCCAGTCCAACATCGGCGTCGTCCCCGTCTCCGCGCTCACCGGCGAGGGCATTCCGGACCTGCTGGGCGTCCTCATGGGCCTCTCCCAGCGCTACATGAAAGACGAGATGGCCATCGACGTGGCCGGCCCCGGTTCCGGGACGGTCCTCGAAGTCAAGGAGGAACGCGGCTTCGGCGCGACCCTCGACGTGGTCCTCTACGACGGGACGATTCGCGCGGGCGACACCATCGTCGTCGGCGGCGCGAACGACCCCATCGTCACCGAGGTCCGCGCGCTCCTCCAGCCCCGACCGAACGCCGAGATTCGCACCGAAAAGCGGTTCGACAAGGTCGACGAGGTCGGTGCCGCGGCCGGTGTGAAAATCGCCGCCCCCGACCTCGAAGACGCGATGGCCGGCGCGCCGGTCCGCGTCGTCGGCGACCGCGACCTCGACGAGGTCATCCGCGAGGTCGAAGCCGAACTCGCCGACATCGAAGTGACGACCGAAGAGGAGGGCGTCGTCGTCAAGGCCGACACGCTCGGCAGCCTCGAAGCGATGGCGAACGCCTTACAGGAGGCCGAAGTCCCCATCCTCCGCGCCGAGGTCGGCGACATCGCCCCGCGCGACGTTGCCGTCGCCTCGACCGCCCGCGAACCCGAGCACAAGGTCATCCTCGGCTTCAACGTGGACGTGCTCTCGAACGCCGAGGCCGAACTCGACAAGAACGACGTGAAGCTGTTCGAAGACGACGTCATCTATCAGCTCGTCGAGGAGTACGAGGAGTACGTCGACGAGATGAAACGCGCCCAGCAGGAGACGATTCTCGACAAAATCGTCCGGCCGTGTCGCTTCCGCATCCTCCAGGACCACGTCTTCCGGCAGAACAACCCCGCCGTCGTCGGCGTCGAAATCATGTCCGGGACCATCAAGAACAACATGAACGTCGTGAAGTGGGAAGACGGCGAGCCCACTCGCGTCGGGCAGCTCTCGGGCATCCAAGAGAACGGCGAGGACGCGTCGAGCGCCCGCGCCGGCTCGCGCGTCAGCGTCGCCATCGACGGCCCGACGGTCGGCCGGCAGATAGACGAGGGCGACGAACTCTGGATCGAACTCCCCGAGAAGCACGCGAAGATTCTCGAACAGGAGCTCCGCGACGACATCCCCACCGACGAACTGGAGGCGCTGTCCGGCTACCTCGAAAAGCACCGCCGCCGCGACCCCTTCTGGGGGAAGTAGGCGACTCACCGCGCCCGGTTTCTCGCGGATTCACCGCGCCCGCGACGCCCGCCCGACGCGGTCCGGACGGCCGTTCCATTCGACCACCGGGACCGACCCGTCCGGCGAAATAGCTATTATTCACACGTTCGTACTCGTCTCCGAGTGGTATCATGCGCACACGAACTCCCCATAGCGACAGCATCGTCTCGGAAGCGACGCGGTACGACGCCATCCTCGCGACACTGCCGCTCCCAATAGTCGTCGGGACGGCGGCCGGCACGCTCTCGCCGCTCCCCCTCTCGCTCGTCGTGGGGGCGAGCGGCCTCGTCTCGGCGGCCGTGCTCGCTTACGGGTTGTTCGTTGCGACGCCGCGGTCGGCCGTCGGGCCGACACGCGGGTCGGATGCGTCCGCCGAGACCGACGTCCCGCTCGGCGGCGTTACGTCTCGCGCTCGCGACGACACCGGGCGAAACCGTCGTCGCGGGAGCGTCTGAGCGAGTTCACGCACTCGTTTTGCACTCAGGGGCGGTTCCACTCCCAGAACCAGTACGCCGCGCCGAACAGCATCAGCCCCGCGCCGAGCGCGGAGGTCGCCGGTTCCGGGAAGACAAACAGGAGGAATCCGACGATGATGAGCGTCGTCGGGCCGATCTCGTCCGCGTATCCGAGGAGCGAAGCCATACCTCCCTTTCGACCGCCTCCGTGAAGTGTATTGTTCTCGTTCTGAGAGGACGAGAGCGCTCGGAAGCGAAGCGACAGGCCGTGAAAGGAGTCGCGGAGTGAATCGGTCGGCGACCGCGCGTCAGTCGCCACTCGGACCCCGACGGCGGCGGGGGTCGTTCGGGGTTACCGCGCGGCGGGCGTGAGGTCGTCGCCGACGGCGCTCATCACCTGGAACGCCGCGGTCGCGGCGAGTCCGCGGGCGACCTCGTTTCGGTCCTCGTCGGTGAGTCCGGCGTCGAGTTCGTCGGCGTCCGGCGAGAAGCCGGCGCTGACGGGGTGGCCGACGGGCGGGTGGACGGCCACGGTCGCCAGCGGTCCGTTCGACCCCGTCGAGAGCTCCGAGCCGACGGCGAACCCCTCGGGGAGGTACGACTCGGTGCGCGAGACGATGCCGGCGACGGCCCGCCGGAGTGCGTCCATCTGCTCGACGGTCAGTTCTCGGTTGGCCGACGGCTGGCCGGCCCCAGCCACGCCGGGAGCGCCCGCATATGGGTTGTTCCCGTTCATCAGTCGTCTGCGATACGGGAAGGACGTGTAAAAAGCCGTCGTCGGCGGTGATGTGGCGAGCGAATCGAAACCGGGTGACGACGCGGTTGCGACGCGGGCGAGACCGTCGCGGCGCGGACGAGACCGTCGCGGCTCGGTCGCGGCGCGGTCACGACCCCGTCCGCGGGAGCGACACGGTGACTACGGTCCCGTGGGCCTTCGGCTTCGAGATGTCGAGGGAGCCGCCGGACGCGTCGACGATGGCGCGAACCAGCCAGAGGCCGACCCCGCTCGTGTGCGAAAGCGGCGTCTCCGAGCCGGAAAGGAGGGCGTCGCGCTCGGCATCGGGGATACCGGGGCCGTTGTCGGTGACGGTCACCCCGGCGACTTCGCCGAGTTGCCAGACGCCGACGTGCACCTCCGGTTCGTCGCAGTCGGCGTGGACGACGGCGTTGTCGAGTAACTCCGCGAGACTCCGCGGGAGCGCCGGATGCGCCCGCACGACGAGCGACTCCGGCGAGGCGACCGAGACCTGCACCTCCGGATACTCCATTTCGAGGTCCTCGACGGCGTCCGCGACCGCACAGGAGAGGTCGACGTCGACCTCGTTCCCCTCCGCGAGTTCGACGGTGCGGAGGAGCGCGACCTCGTCGCTCACTTCGACCAGCCGGTTCGCGCGCACCTGAATCGCCTCGACCGGGTCGATGTTCGAACCCGCGTCGCCTTTCGACTCGACGAGTTCGGCGTAGCCGAGGATGGCGGTGCAGGCGTTTCTGATGTCGTGTCTGAGGATTCGATGGAGGACGCTCGTGTGTGCGAGCGTCGACTCCAGTTGCTCGGAGGTCCGGTTCAGTTTGGACTGACTCCGGTTGACGAGGGCGTACACCAACAGCGCCGAGAGGCCGACGAACAGCCATCCCTTCGCCGTCTGGATGAGTTCGTGGTTCGGGAGTCCCTCTACGAGACTGTCGCTCGTCGCGACCCAGAGGAAGCCGAAGGCGGCGTAGATAAGCGCCACTCGCCCGGGAGACAGGTCGAACGGCGCGTCACCACTCATGCCGGAAGGGTTCTCACAAAAGCTGATGAGTCCGTCGGTCAGCGCGGGGACCGTCAGAAGATGGATTCGCTCTGCCCGTAGGCCGCGACCGTGACGGCGGTGGTGTAGCCGTCGCCCTCGTGGGTCCCGGTCGTGAGCGCGACTTCCTCGTCGTCGAACGACCACTCGCGGAGGTTCCGGCCCGCTTCGAGCCCGTCGAGGACGGCCGCGCGAACGCTCGCTTCGTCGGTGCCGGACGCCTCGTAGAACAGGCCGGGTCCGGAGCCGGTCGCCCAGCCGAGGCCGGCGACGACCGTCTCGCCGGGCGTCGAGGTGGTCTCGCGGGCCTGCACCACGGTCAGTCGGTTGCCCGCCGGGCCGAGGTCGGGGGCCACGTCGACCGCCTCGACGGTCGCGTCGGCGGGGACGACCGAGGAGACGGCGACGAGGTTGTAGTTGTGGACGTTGGCGGCGGCGAGGGCGGCGTCGTACGACGCCATCTCGGTGGGGGCGGTGCCGACCCCGCGGACGACGCGAATCGTGTTCATGTCCGAACTCTCGCGGCGGCGGAAAAGGGGGTTACGAATAGTGGCGCTCGAAAGCCGGGGCGAGGCGGGGGCGTCGACGACCGCCGCGACGCCGGTTCCCGGCCGGGTTCAGTACTGGTAGTCCGTGAAGCCCGAGATGGGGCCGGTGCCGGACTCCTCGACGTTCGAGAGCTTCTCGTGGGCGGCGTCGAAGTCCGCGCCCGTCACCTCGGTCCGGCCGTCGCGGATGGCGAACATCCCGGCCTCGGTCGTGAGCGACGCGATGTCCGCGCCGGAGTAGTCGTCGAGTTCCTCGGCGAGCGCGTCGAGGTCCACGTCGTCGGCGACGTTCATGTCGCGGGTGTGGATGTCGAGGATGCGGCGGCGGCCCTCGACGGCGGGCTTGGGCACCTCGATGAGGCGGTCGAACCGGCCCGGCCGGAGAATGGCCTCGTCGAGCATGTCGAAGCGGTTAGTCGCCGCGATGATGCGGATGTCGCCGCGGTCGTCGAAGCCGTCCATCTCCGAGAGCAGTTGCATCATCGTGCGCTGAACCTCGGCGTCGCCGGAGGTCTTCGAGTCCGTGCGCTTCGAGGCGACGGCGTCGATTTCGTCGATGAAGATGACCACCGGTTCGCGCTCGGCGGCGAGCTTGAACAGGTCGCGGACGAGCCGCGCGCCCTCGCCGATGAACTTCTGGACGAGTTCGGAGCCGGCCATCTTGATGAACGAGGCGTTGGTCTCGTTGGCGACGGCCTTCGCGAGCATCGTCTTCCCCGTTCCCGGCGGGCCGTACAGGAGCACGCCCGCGGGCGGGTCGATGCCGACTTCCTCGAACATCTCGGGGTTCTCGAGGGGCTGTTCGACCGCCTCGCGGACCTCGCGGACCTGCTCGTCGATGCCGCCGATGTCGTCGTAGGTGACCGTCGGCGACTCGACGACCTCCATCGCCTGCGCCCGCGCGTCCGTCTCGTCGTCGAGGACGGTCTGGACGGCGAACGAATCGTTGATGGCGACGCGGTCGCCGGGTTCGATGTCGTCGATGTTCAGGCTCGGTGCGAACTCGGTCAGGACCTCCTGGTTGTTGCCGTGCTGCTTGATGATGACGCCGTCGTCGGTCAGTTCTTCGACCGTGGCGATGTAGTACGAGGCCGTCTTCAGGGCCTCGTTTCGCGCCTTCATCTGGTCGACCTCGTCGACCAGTTCGGCGTGACGGTCGTCGGCGTTCTGGAGCCGCTGGTCGAGTTCGCGGTTGACGTCGACCATGCGTTCGAAGTGCTGGCGGAGTGCAGAGAGGCGCTCTGCATCCGACATCTCGGGGTCCAGATCGAGATGAGGACGTTCCGGGAGAGATGGACTCCGTGACATCAGTGATTGGCCACACTTAGGCATGCGCGTAAATGTGCCTTTGGGTCAGAGAACACGAGTGCGCCGCTCGAAGCGGTTTTAGGTGACAGCGCCCCCGTGGCCGCTCGCTTTCCGGGCGAATCGAAGGCCCGCGGGCGGTGTCTGCGACTCGCGCGAAGCGAAACGGGCCCAACAGGAACACGCGCACTGAAGAAGGTGTGAAAGGAGGAAGTTGCGGAGGTTCGGTGTGTACAGGTCGCCCCTCGTTTCGGCCCGACATGTCCTCCGCGAGGACAAATACGACGCCCATCGACTTGAAACGAATTCGTAATCGCCGAGAACGTCCCGTAAATCGGGATGTCGGTATTCATCCGGTACGATCCGCCGAGCGATGCCTCCGGAGCGCCATCGACCGGAAGCCGTCAGCGGGTCCGCTCGCCCTGATAGCTACCGTCGTAGGTCCCGTCGTGGTTCGCGTCCGCGAGGACGATTTGAGCCACGCGCGCGCCGCGTTCGAGTTCGACCGGGTGGTGGACCTGCAAGAGCCCCTCGCCTTTCCCCTCGTAGCCGGCGTCCCAGACGGCCGTGTTCAGCATACAGGAGTTCCGCATGAGCGACGACCGCGGGTAGATGAAGCCGACGTGGTCTTCCGGGATGTGGACCGTCTCGGCGTACTGGAGGACGTAGCCGCCGGGGTCGAGTCGGTACGTCTCGGCGTCCGGGTCGGCGAACTCGAGGGGCCGACGCTCGCCGATGGTCTTCCCTTCGCGGCCGAGGCGGCCCGGTTCGACCTGTTCGAGGACCGCTTCGAGCGTCAGGTCGACGCCGTTCGGTTGGACTTGTTCGGCCGTGACCGGCGAGATGTGCTGTGCGACGAACGAGCCAGCGCGGTGCATATCCGAACCCCGTTCAGGGGGCGCAAAACTGTGCCGAACCTCGGTCGGTCGGCGGCCCGAGGACGGTGTCGATTCCGAGGTCGTGACGGGGTCCAAACACCCCGGTTTCGGGGGGGTATGAGAGCCCGAATCGCCCTCCATCTGGGGCGGTGACGACCCCCGCGGTGACAAGTCACATGGGAGAACCAACAAGGAGTTTAATGGCCCTTAGACGCTAGAAACCCCGAGACGGCGCTATCGTTCACGTTCGAAGATAGGGAAGTACGCGGGATTTATATCCGAGGACCATCGACGTTCGGGTGTTATGGGACAGACGCTCACGGAAAAGATTCTCTCGGACCACCTCGTCGAGGGTGACCTCACCCCCGGAGAGGAGATCGGAATCGAAATCGACCAAGTCCTGATGCAGGACACGACTGGGACGATGGTGTGGCTCCAGTTCGAGGCGCTCGACCTCGACGAGGCCCAGACCGAACTCGCCGCCCAGTACTGCGACCACCAGACCTACCAGTTCGACTTCAAGAACACGGACGACCACCGCTTCCTCCGTTCCGCGGCCGGGACATATGGTGCCCACTTCTCCCGCCCCGGTAACGGTATCTGCCACAACGTCCACAAGGAGAACTTCGCCGCGCCCGGCAAGACGCTCCTCGGCTCGGACTCCCACACGCCGACGCCCGGCGGCCTCGGCCAGCTCGCCATCGGTGCCGGCGGCCTCGACATCGCTGTCGCCATGGGCGGCGGCGCGTACTACGTCGAGATGCCGGAAGTCGTGAACGTCCGCCTCGAAGGCGAACTCCCCGAGTGGTCCTCCGCGAAGGACGTCATCCTCGAGATGCTCCGCCGCGAGACCGTCAAGGGCGGCGTCGGCAAGGTGTTCGAGTACACCGGCCCCGGTGCTGAATCGCTCACCGTGCCCGAGCGAACCACCATCACCAACATGGGAACCGAACTCGGTGCCACCTCGTCGCTCTTCGAGACCGACGAGAAGACCAAGGACTACCTCGAGCGCCAGGGTCGCGGCGACGAGTACGTCGAGCTGACGGCCGACGACGACGCCGAATACGCCGACGAAATCGTCATCGACCTCGGCGACCTCGAACCGCTCATCGCCTGCCCGTCGATGCCCGACAACGTGGTTCCGGTCCGCGAAGTCGCCGGCGAGAAGGTCGAGCAGGTCCTCGTCGGTTCCTGTACCAACGGCGGCTACGAGGACGTCCTCCCGGCCGCGAAGATGGTCAAGGACCAGGAAGTCGCAAAGCACCTCGAGATGATCGTCGCGCCCGGTTCGAAGCAGGCCGGCGAGATGCTCGCCCGTCAGGGCTGGACGGCAGAGATGATGGCGGCCGGCGTCAACGTCTCCGAGGCGACCTGTGGACCGTGTATCGGTATCGGCCACGTCCCCGCCTCCGACTCCGTCTCGCTGCGCACCTTCAACCGCAACTTCGAGGGCCGCTCGGGCATCGAAGACGACAACGTCTACCTCTGTTCGCCGCAGGTCGCCGCCGCCGCGGCGCTCAAGGGCGAAATCGTCGACCCGCGCGACCTCGCCGACGAACTCGGTCTCGACGCCCCCGGCATCGAGCTCCCCGACAAGTACGACGGCTCGAAGACGGACCTCATCTACGCCGAAGACGCCATCGACGACGAGCTCATCAAGGGCCCGAACATCGGCGAGGTTCCCCTGCAGGACCCCCTCGGCTCCAACATCTCGGGTGAGACCCTCCTGAAGATGGAGGACAACATCACGACCGACCACATCATCCCGGCGACGTCCGACATCCTCAAGTTCCGCTCGAACATCGAGCGCCTCTCGGACTTCACGCTCTCGCGCGTCGACGAGACGTTCGCCCAGCGCGCCAAGGATGCCGGCACCGGCGTCCTCGTCGCGGGCGAGAACTACGGTCAGGGTTCCTCCCGCGAACACGCCGCGATGTGTCCGATGTACCTCGGCATCGAGGCCGTCCTCGCGCAGTCGTTCGCCCGCATCCACAAGGCGAACCTGTTCAACTTCGGTATCGTCCCCCTCGCCATCGACGAGGAGACCTACGCGAAGATCGAACAGGGCGACGACGTCGAAATCGTCGACGACGTTGCCGAAGCCGTCGAATCCGGCCAGGAAGAGTTCACCATCCGCGTGAACGACGACTGGGAAGCGACGGCGAACCTGCACGCCTCCGAGCGTGAGCGTCGTATCCTCACCGCCGGCGGCAAGCTCCCCCTCACGAAGCAGCAGGCCGAGGGCGGCGCTGCCCCCGCGGACGACTGAACGCGACCAACACACCTTCTCACTTTTTCGCCCGGCGAGCGGCGGCCACCGCGCGGCCGGAGTAGTGCACCGCCCGCTCCCGTGCGCGTCTGTCTCGACGTCGGTTCCGCGTCCGTCCGACGACCGTCCGGACCCGTGCCGACCGTCCGCACCCGTGCCGTCGGGCTTTTGCGTGCCAACCACGTAGCGCCGGGCGTGACGGCGTTCGACGACGCGCTCGCCGGCGACTTGGTCGTCAGGCGGGTCGACCGGGCGGACCTCCTCGACGTGCTCCGCATCGAGCGGACGTGTTTCTCCGAGCCGTGGCCGTACTCCGCGTTCGAGATGTTCGTCGACGAGCCGGCGTTCCTCGTCGCCGCCCGCGGAGACGAGGTGCTCGGCTACGTCGTCGCCGACGTGATGCCGAACCACGGCAACGACATCGGCCACGTGAAGGACCTCGCGGTCCGCCCGGAGGCCCGCGGGAACGGCCTCGGCCGGCGGCTGCTCGTCCAGTCGCTGACGGCGATGGCCATCGCGGGCGCGACGGTCGTGAAGCTCGAAGTCCGCGTCTCGAACGAGCCGGCCATCGGCCTCTACCGGAGCCTCGGCTTCGAGCCCGCCCGCCGGGTGCCAGGCTACTACGGCGACGGCGAGGACGCGTACATCATGGTCCTCGACGTGGCGGAGTGGCAGCGCGCCTGACAGGACCGCTCGCGGCCGAAGGAGCGCTTATCACGACGAGCCGCGTACACGGGTTGTGTTACCGTCCCCCACCGTGCTCTGTCTGAGTGACGACGGCGAGTTCGCGGCGTCCCTCGACTCGTCGCTGTCGTCGCTCGACGGAGCGACGACCGTCCGGCACGTCCGCACCCCCGCCGCGGCGCGCGCGGAACTCGTTTCCGCCTCGGCGGCCATCTCCTGTATCGTCCTGGCCGCCCCCACGGCGGCCGGCGACGAGGGGGCGTTCGTCCGCGACATCTACGCCCAGGGTATCGACGTCCCGGTCGTCGTCGCGGCCGCCGACCAGGAGACCGCGACCCGCGCGGTCGAAGCCGGCGCGACGGACTACGTCGTCCGCGACGACGACCCCGAGACGATGTCGTGGCTCGCCTTCCGCGTCGAGCGGGCGCTCGGCGAGTGCACCCTCGCTCGGAGCCACCGGGACCGAATCGAACAGCAGCGCGTCGTCTCCGAAATCGGAACGCGGGCGCTGACCGCCGTCGACCTCGACTCGACGCTCGACCACGCCGCGAGTCGCGTCCGCGACGTGCTCGACGCCAGTTCGGTCACGATTTTCGAGGGCCTCGACGACGGCGCGTTCCGCGTCGCCGCCGCCGCGGGCTGGTCGGCGAATCGGGACCACGGACTCGCCGCGGCCGGGGGGACGCAGGCGGTCGAGACGTACCGGTCCGGGCGTTCGACGCTCGTCGACGACTTCGACGACGACGAGCGCTTCGAGCACGCGAGCGACGCGGGCCCGTCGGGACCGAAAAGCGGAATGAGCGCGGCCATCGGCGGCGACGACACCCGGTGGGGAGTCATCGCCGTCCACGGCGTCGCCAGCGGGCAGTTCTCCGACGACGACGTGCTCTTCTTGGAGAACATCGCCGCCGTCGTCGGCGCGGCGACCGAACGGCACGAGCTGAAAAGCGCCCTCTCGGAGGTCTTAGAGCGGATGGACGAGGCGGTGATGGGGTTCGACGCGGACTGGCGCGTCACCTACGTCAACTCGACGGCCGAACACGGCCTCGGGATGTCGGCCGAGGCGGTGTTGGGGACGCGAATCTGGGACTCGGTACCCGAGTCGGCCGTCTTCCGCGAGGAGTTCGAGCGCGCGATGGAGCGACAGGAGCCGGCGACCTTCGAACAGTACTACGACCGCCTCGAAACGTGGTACGCGGTTCGGGCGTACCCCTCAGAGACGGGGCTGTCCGTCTACTTCACCGACATCACGGAACAGTTGGAACACGAGGTCGAAGCCGAGCAGTACGGGCGGATGCTCGCGGCCGTCGCCGACGCGGTGTACGCGCTGGACGACGAGGGTCGGTTCGCGGCGGTCAACCCCGCGTTCGAGCGCCTCACCGGACTCGACCGCGACCGCGTCATCGGGTCGTCGACGGCGTTGCTCACCGAGAACGCGAGCGCGACCGACGGCAGCGACGAGGCGTTCGCGTCGACCTCGCAGGGAATCGTGGAGTTGGACCTGCGGACGCCCGACGAGGGGGTCGTCAGAGTCGAGGACCACCGGACGCCGCTGGTCGTCGGCGGGGAGGAGGTCGGCTCGGTCGGCGTCCTCCGCGACGTGACGAAGCGACACCGCTACGAGCGCCTGCTCGCGACGCTCCACGACCGGACCCGAGAGATGATGGGCGCGACCGACCGACAGGCGGTCCTCCGGGCCGCCGTCGACGCCTGCGACGAGGTGCTCGGCGACGCCCGGACGGAGCTGTTCGTCTTCGACGAGGCGGACACGAGCCTCGTCCGGGTCGGCGCGGCCGGAACCGGCCTCGGCGACAAGCCGGTCGGGGGCGGCCTCGACCGCGGCGGGGTCTGGGACGCGTTCGTCTCCGGCGAGGTCCGCGTGGTCGAACTCGCGCCCGACGGGGGCGTCGTCGACGGCGTCGAGCGCGTCATCGCCGCGCCGCTCGGTCGTCACGGCGTCCTCGTCACCGGCCACCCCGGCACCGTCGCGCCAGACGAGGTCGACGTGGAGCTCGTGAACCTGCTTTCTGCGACCGTCGAGGAACTGCTCGACCGAATCGACGCCGAGGCGGAACTACGCGAGCGCGACCGGCGGCTCGAGGCCCAGAACGAGGCGCTCACCCGACTCGACCGAATCAACGCGACCATCCGGAACATCAACCAGTCGCTCATCCGCGCGCCGACCCGCGGCGAGGCGCTTTCGGCCGTGGCCAAGCACCTCGTCGACGCCGACGACTACGCCATCGTCTGGCACGCAGAGGCCAGGGACGTAGACGAGACGTACCGGCCGACGAGCGACGCGGTCCACGGCGCTGACACCGCCTACGCCGACCGGCTCGGAGAGGTGGCGTCCGCTGAGCCGCTGTTTCCCCTGCTCGAAGCCGCCGTGGAGACCCGGGAGATACAGGTGGTAGCGGACGTGCTCGACGACCCCGCGTGGGCCGACCACCGAGGCGACGCCCTCAGCTACGGGTTCCGCGCTATCGCGGTCATCCCCGCAGTCGCCGACGACCGGGTGGAGGCGCTGTTCGTCGTCCACGCCACCGACCCGGACGCCTTCGCCGACGACGACGGCCTGCTCACCGACCTGGGCGAGACGGTCGGCTACGCCCTCGCGGCCACCGGGCGCGCCGACGCCATGCTGACCGAGCGCCGGACGGACGTGCAGGTACAGCTCGGCGGCGACCGGCTGTCGCTGTCGCGGCTCGCCCGGCGCGTCGGCCGCGCGGTGAGCCTCGGCGGCGTCATCCCGAACTCCGACGGCTCCGTTATCGCGTTCGTCACCAGCGACGCGGAACCCGAGGAGGTCGTCGCCGCCGGGCGGGACATCGCGACGCGCGTGCGCCACGTCTCGACCGACGACTCGGGGTCCCTGTTCGAACTCCGCCTCCCGCGGGAGTCGCTGTTCGAGACGCTGTACGCCTCGGAGGCGACCCTGCGCGCGCTCGACGCGACGCCGACCCAGACCACGCTCACCGCCGAGGTGCCGGAGCGAATCCGGGTCCGGTCGTTCGTCGACGCGCTCGACTCGAACTACCCGGGGACGAGTCTGCTGTCGCGGCGGACCGCGGACGACGGCACCGAGTCGCCGCAGACGTTCGCCGCCGAGATGCGCGAGGCGTGGACGAGCCGGCAGTACGAGTCGATTCGGGCGGCCCACCTCTCCGGATTCTACGAGTGGCCGCGCCGCAGCACCGCCGAGACGCTCGCCGAGACGTTCGACATCAGCGCGCCGACCTACCAGTACCACCTGCGCGCGGCCGAGCGAAAACTGGTCGGGCGCGTCTTCGAATGATAACATACCACATGAGAACCAGCGATACCAGCTGATTTTCAGTTACGGTTCTAGGTACCTAGAGGTGACGCGCGCGCCACCACTAGTTGGATAGCAGCGACCGATATATTCACGAACGTCGTCGGCTCGGATGTCGGCGAGGCGCCGACGCGAACCGAACCATGGACGAAACTCGCGTGTTACCGGGCAACGATGTGGGATGGAATACGGGGACGACCGACGAGGTCGTCGCCCGACACGACTGGAGCGGACGAGACACCCTCGCGGTGACCGTCGTCACCGCGGCCGCCCAGTTGCGAGACGTGGACGCCGTCGACCTCCCGCCGCTGTCCGAGACTATCGACCCCGACGCGCTCTGCCAACTGTTCGCTCCGCTGGCGCGGGCACCGGCGACGGACGGCGGCACCCGCGGGTCGGTCGTCCCGTCGCGCGGTCGAATCGGGTTCCGGTACGCTGCCTGCGACGTGACCGTCTGGGCCGACGGAACGGTCATCGTCAAGTCCGCCTGACGCATCGACACACGAACGAATCGGTATCACCACCACCCACCACCACACGACGCGGCACCTCGTTCGGTGCCGCGAGAGCCGACCGTCGCCCGCGACCCACCCACCACCGCGCGGGCGACGCGGCCACATTTCCTTCGACGACCGACGACGCCGACGCGGCGCGACGCAACGCGACAGAGCACGACGCGAGAGTGCGACGGGTTTTGGTACACAGAGCCGCTACCGGAGGGCATGGGATACGCCTGTCCGGTCTGCGACGCGCCGCAGCGCGACGAGACGCACCTCGCGAACCACCTCGCGTTGCAGGCCATCGTCCACGGCGACGACCACGAGACGTGGCTGGACGAACACGTCCCCGAGTGGAGCGACCTGAACGCCGACTCGCTCGGCCCGCTCGTCTCCGACCTCGCCGAGGAACGGGAGTTCGACGAGGTGTTCGAGGACACGGTCGACCGCACGGGAGGCCGAGGTCACGGTCACGACCACAATCACGGCCACGACATCCCCGACCGACAGCCGCAGCAGTTCGGCGGCTCCGGCGGGTCGCAGTCGCTGTCTGGCGACGCGGCGCGCATCTTCGAGGAGGCGCAGTCGCTCACCCGCGAGATGTACGAGGAGGGAGAAGACGGCGAGGGAACCGGCGACGACGAGCACGCGGGGCGTGACGACGCCGGCGACGCCGGTGACGCCGACAGTGCCGACGACGACGCGGACAGGAAAGAGTCGTAAGTCCGGGTCCCGAATCGACTGGCGATGGAAACCCACGGGACGATTGCTCCGGCGTCGCTCGACGAGGCCGAGGCCGCCTTCGACCGCGTCGGACCGACCGCACAGGTGGTCGTCCGCGAGACGGCCAAGGCGATGGACTTCGACCGCGAGGAGTACCGAGAGCGCGTGACCGGCGACGTAATCGAGACCGTCCGCAACGCGCTGTTCGCCGAGTCGCTTTCGGTCTCCGTCGGCACGCGCGACGAGTTCGACGACTGGTGCGCGGCCCACGAGCGCTACGAGGTCGTCGAACTCGGCAACCCCGACGTGGACCGCGTCGCGTGGCACGCGGTTCCGTTCGCCGAGACGGTGCTGGCGACGACGTTCCAGAACGAGGAGGACGCCGCCGTCAGTACGCTCCGACGCAACGCCTTCGGCCGCGTCTACCGCGACGCGCTCCTCGGGGAGGAAGCCGAGACCGACGAGGCGGCCGCGGCCGACGATGACGCCGCCGAGACCGACGACGACGACGAAACCGACGACGCGACCGGAGCGGGCCGATGACCGACGACGGCCGCCGTCACGAGCGCCTGCCCGACCCCGAGTGGCGCGTGCTGGAATCCGAAACCGAGTACGAGACCGGCTGGTTCACCGGCGGCTACGACCTCGTCGAACAGCCCAACGGGACCACGAAGCGCTACTACTGGGCCGAACTGGCGACCGCGGTGGTCGTCGTCGCCGTCGCGGACGACCACGTCGTCTTCGTCGAGCAGTACCGGCCGAACATCCGCCAGACCCAGCTCGAACTCCCCGCGGGCGTCGTCGAGAAGGGAGAGTCGTTCACCGACGCCGGACTGCGCGAACTCCGCGAGGAGACCGGCTTCGCCGCCGACTCCGCGTCGGTCGTCGGCGACGTGTGGTGTTCGACCGGCGTCCTTCGCCACCGCCGCGGCTTCGTCTTCGCCGAGGGGCTCACGCCGGTCGAACGCGACCTCGACGACAACGAGTTCCTCTCGGTCCGCGCCGTACCGGTCGAGGAGGCCATCGAGCGGGCGACCGAACCGCCGACGAACGACGCGACCGTCGAGGGCGTCCTCCTCGCCCGCGACGAGGGCCTGCTGTAGATGGTCGACGAAATCTCCCCCGCGGCGGTCGAGGAACTCCTCGACGGCGAGGACCCGCCGCTCGTCGTCGACGTGAGTACCGAGGCCGAGTTCGCGCTCGGGCACGTGCCGGGGAGCATCAACATCCCGCTTTCCGACCTCGTCTCGCACCTCGACCGCGTCGCGGGCGCAGAGCGCATCGTCACCGTCTGTCCGCGGGGCGAGGCGAGCGTGCAGGCCGTCCGCCTGCTTTCGGCCTACGAGGGGACCGAAAACGCCCGTATCGAGAGCATGGCCGGCGGACTCGACGCGTGGGACGGCCCGCTCGAAGCGGGTATCGACGAGGGCGAAGACGACGGCGAAGGCGACCGTGGACGCCGCTGAGCGGCGGCGTCGCTGGAGCGTGACGCGGCCGCGGACACGAGCGGTCGGACGACCGACGGACTAACGGCTCGTGTGCGCTGAGTTGCTTCGAAAAATCTCGACGGCGGGCTAACTCAGAGGTCGGTCACGCGACGTTGAACCCCTTTTCGCGGAGGAAGTCCTCCACGCGGCCGCGGTGGTTGCCTTGGAGCTCGATGGAATCGTCTTCCACGGTTCCACCGCAAGCGAATTTCGACTTCAGGTCCGACGACAGGCTGTCCATGTCGACGTCCTTCGGGTCGAATCCCTCGATGACTGTAACCTCTTTTCCGTAGCGGCGCTCGTCGATGCGGATGACTATCTCCTGAGACTCTTTCGCCACGTCCTCGCAGACGCAGAGCTCTTCAGGGAGCCCGCACGTCGAGCAGACTTCCGACATTACAGTGTGGACCTACAGGATGGGGATATTAAACAGTATCGGGAGGCGGGGTCGCCGTCCCCGGCTTCAAGCGCCCGAGTCGTCCGTGGACGACGTTTCCGATTCGTCGTCCGCCGTCGCGTCGTCGGTCGTGGTCGTGCCGTCGTCGTCGGACTGCCCGTCGTCGGTGGTCACCGCGGGGGCGCTCCCGTCGGCGTCCTTCGCCCGCTTGTCGTTTCCGGGCGGCGTCTCCGGGGCGTTGCCGCGGTTGCCGTCGCCGGACGAACCCTCGGACGCGTCGTCGGTCACGCCGGTCGCGTCGGTCGCGTTTCCGGCGTCTTCACGAACGTCATCGGCGCGGCCGCTCGCCTCAGAACGCGAGTTTCCCGGGGCATCGCTCCGTCCCGCTTCGTCAGACCGCCCGTTGCGGCCGGTTTCCGACTCGTTTTCGGCGCGGTCGCGGCCGATTCCCTTCCCGGGGTTCCCCGCGATTTCGCGGGCGATTTCGGCGACTTCGGGGCCGGTGAGTTCGCTCGCGTTCGTGCGGAGCCTATCGAGTTCGGCCGTCTCGACGCCGCGCGCCGAGAGCTCCTCGGCGGGGACCGTCGAGGCGGCGTCGGCCGTCTGGTTCAGCATGCTCCGGGTGCGCTCGATGTCGGCGACCGTCTGGGTCAGCCGCGCGCGGTACTGGCCCTCCGAGAGGGTGCCGTTTTCGCGCTGGGCTTCGAGGCGGTCCCTGCGCTGTTCGAGTTCGGTGAGGCGCTCGCGCACCGTCACGACCTGCGTGGCGACGACCGCGGCCTTCGAGGCGTTCGAGTTCGCGTTCGCGAAGCGCGCTTCGAAGGTACGGCGTTCGAGTTCCCCGTCGGTCTCGGAGCCCTGCACGCCGATGACGGCGGACAGGCGCTGACCGGGGAGCGTCTCCGACGACGCGGCGCTATCGTTGGCCGCCGTGTCGTTGGTCGCGCTGTCGTTCGCGGTCGTCTGTGCGACGGGAGCGGCGGCCGAGCCATCGGTGGCCGTTATTCCCATCGGTCCGGCCGGGGCGGCGAGAGCGAGCGGTGCGCCAACCGTCGCCAGCAACACGGCGGCGACGACGGCGAGCGCAGCGGTTCGTCGACTCATCACTCTCGTTTTGGAACCCCGTTCCGATATAAACGTGCGGTCGTGCCCCCGAATCAACTCCAGTCAACGGCAGTTTGAGCGCCGCGTACGGGTCGCCGCCGTCTTCCGATTAGGGACCGACCACCGACCTAAACGGTCGTAAGGTATTTATTCCCCTTTCGAGCCGCCGCCGTCCTCGTCGTCCGCGTCGTCTTCTGGCAGACGGAGGACGTTCTCGCGGCCGAGGCGGAAGCCCTCGATGGTTCCCTCGTCGCGCATTCCGCGGACGACCTTGCTCGTCTTGGCGTCGGTCCAGTCGAGCGCGCCGGCGACCTCCTGTTGCTTGATGCGGCCGCCGCGGGACTCGATGAGTCGGAGGACGCGCTCTTCGTTGCTCAGGAGTTCCGGCGGCGGACTCGGCTCGCCGTCCTCGTCGCCCGCGGCGGAGTCGTCGTCGGCTTCGTCTGCACCGGCTCCGGCGCTCGCCGCGGCGGTCGCTGCGTCGTCGGCCGCCGCCGAGTCGGCTTCGCCCGCGCTCGCGGTGGCCGAGTCGGTGGACGCGCCGGCGTCCGTGCTGCCAGCCGCGCCGGCCGCGTTTGCGCCGCCGCTGTCGCCGTCGCCGCCGCCGAGCGCGCCCCGCGAGCGGAGATAGAGCGCGCCGGCACCGACGAGGACGACGAGGACGAGCGCGACGAGCGCGGTCGTCGTCGGGAACGGGTCGTCGTCCGCGACGGGCGTCGCCGAGTCTGTCGGTGTCGCCGTCGCCGTCGTTCCGGAGCCGCCAGCGCCGCGTTCGAGGACGACGTTCGGCTCGCCCGAGACGAACTCGGTCTGGGAGCCGCGCCAGATGACCGTGTGTTCTCGCGTCTCGTCGCCCGCTGGTTCGACGGTCGCCGCGTCGTACTCGTCGGGCCACGAGAGGATGAGCCGGGAGCTACTGTCGAGGAAGAAGCCCTCGATGGCGTCGCCGACGACGAGGCGGTCGCCGTCGACCGCCGCGAAGTTGGACCACTCGAAGGAGTACGAGACGACGCCGAAGCTATCGGGGAGCGACCGCGTCTCCGCCGAGACCGAGACGTTCGTGGCGGCCATCTCCCGGCCGGTGGCGTTCTCTGCGGCCCCGACGGTCGAGGCGATGCGCTCCGCGAACGCCGAGGTGTAGTCGTCCGGGTTGGCCCGCACGTCGTCTCGGAGCGATTGGAAGGCATCGGTCGTGTTCTCGTCGTCGAGTCGGGTCCAGTACTGAATCTCCCAGCGGGCGTCGCCGCTCTCGGAGACCTCGACGACGATTCGCGTGCTGTCCGGTTCGACGCCCTGTTGGACGAGCGGTTCGACGCCCGGCCCGCTCGCGGTGCCCTCCTGTGCGGCCGCGGTCGGCGCGACCACGGCGAGCACGCAGAGGGCGGCACACAGGACTGCGAAGACAGCGTCTCGTGTCGCCATTGACCGTTCGTGCGAGCGCACGCAGAAAAAGTGACGCGGTTCTTCGCGCCGCTCAGTCCGCCCAGCGTCTGACGAGCGGCAGACGAGCGCGGACGACGGCGTTCGCCGCGGCCACGGCCTCGTCCGCGTCGGCGCGGGTGACGCCGTCGCCGTACTTGGCGCGCTCGTAGAGTCGGCCGACCTGTCGGGTCCGCTCGTCCACGCCGACGCGGGAGAGCGAATCGAGGTACGCCCTGACCGTCTCGCCGGGGCGGCGCGGGCGGTAGTCGCGTTCGAGGGCGAGTTCGAGGCGGTCGTACGCCCGGAACACGTCGTCCGCCGGCGAGTCGGTGCGCCGCTGATACGCCGCGGTGGCGAACCGGAGGTGCGCCGGGAGCCGGGTCCGCCTGACGCCGGCCACCACGCCGAGGAGGCCGACGAGACCGACGAATATCGTCTCCCGCGACGGCATCTCGGGGACGAGTCCGTCGTCCTCGTCGCCTTCCGTCGCGCCGTCGCCGGTCGGCGTGATGCCGAGGCGCTCGTCGATGTTGGGACCCGGCGCGCTGCTGTCGACGGGCGTCGAGTTCGTCTCGGTCCCGTTTTCCGTCGGCGTCTCGGTGTCGTTCGCGGTCGTCGTGGGCTGTTCGGTCTCGTTGGACTCGGCGTTCGTCTCGTTGGTGTCGACGCCCAGTCGACCCTCGTTTCGGGCGTCGCTGAGGGTGGTCGACTCCGCGTCCTGCCGGGGGCCGGCGGGTGTCGGGTCGAAGCGGACCCAGCCGGTGTCCTCGAAGTAGACTTCGACCCACGCGTGGGAGTCGAGGCCGCGGACGACGTAGCGGTCGCCGTCGACGCGCTCGCCGGTCGTGTAGCCGGTGACGAAGCGCGCGGGGACGCCCTCCGAACGGAGCAGCACCACCATCGTCGAGGCGTAGTAGGTGCAGTAGCCGGCGTCCATCTCGAAGAGGAACGACTCGGCGATGTCGCCGTCGGGACGGGACACCCGGAGCGAGTACTCCTTGTTGGCTTCGAGCCACTCCTCGACGGCGACGGCTTTGTCGTACGGCGTCTCCGCGTCGCCCGTTATCTCGGCGGCGCGGTCGCGGACGCGGTCGGACGTGCTGTCGGGGAGCGCGAGATACCGCTCGCGAATCTCGTCGGGGTAGTCGGTGCCCGTCCGCCGGAGCGACGCCGCGGTGTACTGCGGGACGGCGCTCGTGACGTTGTAGGTCTCGCCGATTTCGACGGCTCGGTCGGGGCGGAGGTTCCCCTGCTGGGTGACGAGCGTCTCGTTTTCGATGTCGCCGGAGACGGCGACGGGCCGCCACGCCGCAGGCATCGAGTCGAGCGGCGTCGCCGGCGTGACGGTCTGGCGGACCAAACGCGACGGCCCCTCGGGCCCGGCCAGCCGACCACCCTCGTAGTCGCGGGTGTCGCCCGTTCTGACCCAGCCGTCACCGGTGTAGCGGTCGAACGTCGCCGTCTGCCAGTAGTCCGGCGAGGTGCTCTGGACCTCGAAGCGGACCTGCGGCGAGAGGCTGATGCTCCCGACGATGGAGATGCGGTCGTCGGCGCTCACGAGGCTGGCCTCGACGGTCGGCTGTTCGGCCACGCCCTCGTCGGGGATGACCGGCGACCCGCCCGCGCCGGGGAGGACCGTGACGGTGGCCGAGAGGACGACCATCGCGGCGAGGACGATCGTCAGCACGTCGAGTTGGCCGCCGGCGCTCCCGAAGCGGTCGATGCCGTCGAAGCCGACCGCGGCCATGCCCGCGCCGACGCCGAGGAGCGTGAGCGTCCCCGTCGCGTCGGTGGTGAGGACGAACAGGCCGAGGCCGCTCCCGGCGACCGCGACGGCCGGCGCGATTCGCCCGCGGACCGCGAGGTACCACGCGAGGAACACCGGGCCGGGCGTCACCGCGAGCGCCCACACGTCGGCCGACAGGAGTCGGAGCGCCGAGAGGCCGCTGAGGAGCGCGAACGTGTCGGCCAAAAGGCGCTCCGGCGAGAGCAACGCGACTTGGCTCTCGGGGAGCGCGAGGAAGTACGCCGCGAAGCCGCCGGCGGCGATGAGGGCCGCGAGACCGAGCGCGTAGCGGGGGCGGAGCGTCCAGCCAACGACGGTCGCGAGGGCGAGCGTCCCCGCGGCGAGGAGGACGAACTGGTCGCGACGACCCACGACGTTCGTGATGTCGTAGACGACCGCGAGGAACGCGCCGATGAGGACCAGCGAGGCCGCCGTCGCGAGGAGGTCGGCGGGGACGCCGAAGACGGTGTTCGTCGCGGAGGACGCCGACCCCGTCGCTGACGCCGACGCGCTCGCGGCCGACCGCGACGAGTCCGAGCCGCGCCGGTTCGTGTCCGTGCTCATCGCGGCACCTCCGGTCGCGCAGGGCCTCGGCTCGCGCCGTCAGAACGGGCACGTGGACCCGTCACGCCGACACCCCCGAGTCGGCACCGCGGGTTCCGACGCGACTCGTCGGGTTCGGCACCGACGACTCGGCCGCGTCGCGCTTGGCGCGCAGGCGGTCGAACGTCGTCTCGCGCCCGCCGAGCGTGACGTACGTCTTTCCGGCGTCGCCGCTGACGACGACTTCGGCGGTCTCGTCGGGGACCGACCCCGAGCGGAGCCGCGAGAGGTGGACGAGGACGCGCCGGCGGTCGCCGGGCGTCGCTTCCACGACCCCCGCGGGCGAGGTGAGGTGGACCGGAACGCCGGCGTCGAGAAGCGCACAGCAGAGCGTCGCGGCCGCCTCCGCGGCGTCGTCCTCGTGGCCGTCGGTCGCGCCGGCGGAGACGCGAACCGCGTCGGCCGTGACCCGGTCGTCGTAGGCTTTCACCACGAGGTCGCCGGACTTGGCGCTCGACTTCCAGTGGATGTCGCGGAGCGGGTCGCCGGGGACGTACTCGCGCAGGCGGTCGAACTCGGCGCGCTCGTCGGTGCGCCCCGCGTCGGCGAGCGCCGAGAGGTCTCGCCGGGCCGCCGCCCCGAGCGAGCGGACCCGCGGGAAGACGAGCACTTCGGTCGTCCCGCCGGCGGTGAACGACTTCGAGAACATTCCGAGGATGTCGCGGGCGACGACGGTCGTCGGGCCGAGCGTCGCCGGGCCGCGACCGCGGTAGGTCACCTCGTAGTCGACGCGGCCGTCGCCGACGACCGAGTCGACCGCGGTGTCGCCGTCGAGGCCGGGCGAGAGCGCGTCGGTCGTGGTCGCCGGAAACGGCCTGTCGGCGTCGAGGGCGAGCGAGACGGTGCGGGTCTCGCCGGGGAAGCCGTCGTCGGGCGCGACGCGCTCGACGCGGGGCGGCGAGACGCGCCAGACCTGCACCGCGCCGACGACGAGGCCGACGGCGACCGGAACGACGACGGCGTTGAGCGCCCGCGGGCCGTAGGCGACGGCGTTGGCGACGCCGACGACCACGACCGCGACGGCGACCCAGCCGCGGAGGGTGAGCTTCATCGGTCTCACTCGACCGCGACGGTGTCGAGCGCCCGCTCGACCACGTCGCGGCCGGAGCGCTCGTCGGTCGTCCGGACGCGGTGGGCCCAGACGCTCCGCACCTCGCGCTGGACGTCGTCGGGGACGACGTAGTCGCGGGCGTCGAGGGCGGCGCGGGCCTGCGCGGCGCGGACGAGCGCGATGGAGCCGCGGGGGCTCACGCCGAGGTCGGCGCGCGCTCTGGTGTCGGCGGCGAGCCGAGAGACGTAGCGCCGGACCGGCTCGCTCACCGTCACGTCGAGGATGCGCTCGCGGGCGTCGCGCACGTCGCCGGCCGACGCGACGGGTTCGAGCGACTCGATGGGATGGTGGCCCGAGACGCGGCCGAGCAGTTCCGTCTCCTCGGCCTCGTTGGGGTAGCCGAGGTGAATCTTCTTCATGAACCGGTCGAGTTCGGCCAGCGGGAGGTCGTACGTTCGGTCGGGTTCCACGTCGTTCTGGGTCGCGATGACGGTGAAGGGGTCGGGGACGCGGCGGGTGACGCCGTCGACCGTGACCTGTAGCTCCTCCATGACTTCGAGGAGGGCGGCCTGCGTCTTCGGCGGCGCGCGGTTTATCTCGTCGCCGAGGACGACGTTTCCGAAGACCGGCCCCTCGCGGAACTCGAACTCGCTGGTCTGTTGGTTGAACACGTTCACGCCCGTCACGTCGGACGGGAGGAGGTCGGGCGTAAACTGGATGCGCTCGAACTCCCCCTCTATCGAGGTGGCGATGGCGCGGGCGAGCATCGTCTTGCCGACGCCCGGCACGTCCTCCAAGAGGAGGTGACCGCGGGCGAACAGCGCCACGATGATGTCTTCGATGGCGTCGTGGTGGCCGACGATGACGCGTTCGACGTTCTCGGAGATTCGTGTCGCGAGGTCCGACACCGCCTCGACCGAGAGCGCGGGGTCGAAGTCGGCGTCTGCATGTGCATCAGTCATTGATATCCCGGATTACCCGCCGACCGTGCCGAGAGGGACGACGGGTCTCTGTGTGCTATTATTGCTTCAGTCTACCTAACCTTGCTGGGTGTGTGCACGAGTCAACCGCGGGCGGCGAGCGAGCGGACGGCCGTCGACCGGGCCGTTCTCGGGCCGTTCCCGGGCGTTTTTATCGCTCGGCGACCCGGGTGTGGGTATGAACGCGGACGCCCAGCGGGAGGCGGTGTACGGCGCGCCGCCGGAGATGCTGGAAGTGCGGGACGACCTGACGCCGATGCTCTCGCAGTACGCCGACCTCTGTGCGGAACACGACGACGCCGTCGTGCTGTTTCAGGTCGGCGACTTCTACGAGGCGTTCTGCGGCGCGGCGGAGGCCGTCGCCCGCACCTGCGAGGTGACGCTGACCCAGCGCGAGGACTCCACCGGGACGTGGCCGATGGCGGGCATCCCCATCGACAACGCCGCGGGCTACCTCGAACGCCTGCTCGACGCCGGCTACCGGGTCGCGCTCGCGGAACAAGTCGAAGACGCCGAGGAGGCGTCCGGGCTCGTTGACCGCGCCGTCACCCAACTCATCACGCCCGGCACCGTCGTCGACGAGGAACTGCTCGACGCCGGGCGGGCGACCTACCTCGGCGCGGTCGCCCGAGGCGGCGGCGACGTCGAGAGCCGCGACAGCGACGCCGAGGACGACGCCGACACCTACGGCCTCGCCGTCGTGGACGTGTCGACCGGCGAGTGCCTCGTCACCGGGGCGGACCGCGCGCTGGCGCTCGAAGAACTGGAGCGCCTCGCGCCCGCCGAACTCGTCGTCGGCCCCGACTGCGACCTCCCGGACCTCTCGTTCGACCCGATGGAGACGCCGTTCGAACCGGGGGCGTTCGACGCCGACGCGGCCCGCGAGACGCTGTCGGCGTACGCGCCCCGGCCGGACGCCGTGGTCGAATCGGACGCCGAACTCCGGGCGGTCGGCGCGGCGCTCGCCTACGCCGAGTACGCGCAGGGCGACTCGACGCTAGAGTACGTCACCCGCGTCACGCGGTTCGACCCCCGCGAGTTCCTCCAACTCGACGCGACGGCCATCCGGAGCCTCGAACTGTTCGAGTCGCGGAGCGCCCGCGCCGGAAGCACGCTGTTTTCGGTCCTCGACGAGACGGCCTGCGCGCTCGGCCGCCGCCGACTCGAGGCGTGGCTCCGCCGCCCGCTCGTCGACCGCGACGAAATCGAGGCGCGACTGGACGCCGTTGACGCCCTCTGCGACGGCGCGCTCGCCCGCGCC
The DNA here is from genome assembly GCF_001190965.1 of Haloferax gibbonsii. NCBI lineage: Archaea > Methanobacteriati > Methanobacteriota > Halobacteria > Halobacteriales > Haloferacaceae > Haloferax > Haloferax gibbonsii. The sequence goes on along the minus strand of NZ_CP011947.1, from coordinate 1,816,299 downwards.
GACCTCCGAGAGCACCTCTCGTCGGTGTACGACCTCGAACGGCTGGTCGCCCGCGTCTCCCGCGAGCGCGCCGACGCCCGCGACCTGCGCTCCCTGAAGACGACGCTCGACCGGGTTCCGAAGGTCCGCGAGGCGCTCGCCGGAACCGGTTCCGACCTCCTCGCGGACCTCCGCGACTCGCTGGACGAACTCGAAGACGTGCGCGACCTCGTCGGCGACGCAATCGTCTCCGACCCGCCCCAGGAGATTACGGAAGGCGGCGTCATCGCCGACGGCTTCGACGCCGAGCTGGACGACATCCGCGGCACCGCCGAGGCGGGCCGCGAGTGGGTGTCGAACCTCGAAGCCCGCGAGCAGGAACGCACCGGTATCGACTCGCTGGAGGTCGGCTACAACCAGGTCCACGGCTACTACATCGAGGTGACGAATCCGAACCTCGACCGCGTCCCCGACGACTACCGGCGCCGCCAGACGCTGAAGAACTCAGAGCGGTTCTACACGCCCGAACTGAAGGAGCGCGAAGACGAGATTCTCCGCGCCTCGGACCGCGCCGACGCCCTCGAATACGACCTGTTCTGCGAGGTTCGCGCCGACGTGGCGACCGAGTCCGCCCGGATTCAGGCCGTCGCCGACGCCCTCGCCGACCTCGACGTGCTCCGAACCCTCGCGGACGTGGCGGTCGCGAACGACTACGCCCGCCCCGAGTTCCACGCGGCCGGCCCGACCGACGAGCACGGCGGTATCCACATCGACGGCGGCAGACACCCCGTCGTCGAGCGTGCACAGGACGAGTTCGTGCCGAACCCCGCCGACCTCCCGCGGGGGAGCGTCGCGCTCGTCACCGGCCCCAACATGTCCGGGAAATCGACGTACATGCGGCAGGTCGCGCTCGGCTGCGTCCTCGCGCAGGTCGGGAGCTTCGTCCCCGCAGCGTCGGCCCGACTGCCGGTCCTCGACCGCGTGTTCACCCGCATCGGCGCGTCCGACGACATCGCGGGCGGGCAGTCGACGTTCATGCGCGAGATGAGCGAACTGACCGAAATCCTCCACAACGCCACCGGCGACTCGCTCGTCCTCCTCGACGAGGTCGGCCGCGGCACCTCCACCGCCGACGGCCTCGCCATCGCCCGCGCGGCCACCGAGTTCCTGCACGACGAGGTCGGCGCGACGACGCTCTTTGCGACCCACTACCACGACCTCACCGACGCGGCCGACGACCGCGAGGGCGTGTTCAACCTCCACTTCACCGCCGCGCGGCGCGACGGCGAAGTCACGTTCCTCCACAGCGTCGCCGACGGCCCCTCCTCGTCGTCTTACGGGGTCGAAGTGGCGCAGTTGGCCGGCGTGCCGGCGAGCGTCGTGGCGCGCGCTCGGGACCTCGTGGACGAGACTGACCCCGAGAGCGCGAACGACACCGAAGGCGATGGCGTCGCCGCCGCGAACGGCGAGGTCGCCGAGGCCGCCGAAGACGGCACGCTCGCGGCCTACGTCGATGGGTTAGAGAACGGCCACCGAGAGAGCGAGAGTCCGAACCGAGCAACTGCGACGACCGCGACGGCCGAACCGACCCCCGAACTCGAAGCCGTCGCCGAGGCGCTCCGCGAGGCCGACCTCGCGGACACCACGCCGCTGGAGGCGCTGAACCTCCTGTCGGACCTCAAAGGGAAGCTCGAATGATTCGCCGACTCGACCCGGGGACGCGCTCGAAAATCGCCGCCGGCGAGGTCGTCGCCCGCCCCGCGAGCGTCGCGGTCGAACTGGTGGAAAACGCCCTCGACGCCGGCGCGGAGACCGTCGAAATCGAGGTCGACGGCGACGGGACCGACCGAATCCGCGTCGCCGACGACGGCCGCGGGATGGCCGAGTCTGACGCCGCCCTCGCGGTCGAGCGGCACACGACGAGCAAGCTCTCGGCGGCCGACGACCTCGAAACCGTCGAGACGCTCGGCTTCCGGGGCGAGGCGCTCCCGAGCATCGCCGCGGCCGCCGCCCGACTCGAACTGACGACGAACGACGGCGGCCCGCGCGGGACGCGAGTCGTCGTCGACGGCGGCGGGGACGCGACCGACGGCGAACACGACAAGACCGTCTCGCCCGCGGGTCGGGCGCGCGGGACGACGGTCGAAGTGACCGGCCTCTTTTCGGACCGCCCGGCCCGGAAGAAGTCGCTCGCGTCGCCGAAAGCCGAGTTCGCCCGCGTCTCGGCGGTCGTCACGCGCTACGCGCTCACGCGGCCGGACGTGCGGTTCGTCCTGCGACACGACGGCCGGGAGACGCTCGCGACGCCCGGCACCGACCGCTTCGCCGACGCGCTCTTGGCGGTGTACGGCCGCGACGCCGCGAGCCACGCCTCGACGTTCGACTCGGCGCGAGAGGTCTCGGCGGCCGGCGAGACGGCCACGGTCGAGGTCGACGCCGCGCTCTGTCACCCGGAGGTGACGCGCTCCCGACGCGACCACGTCCACGTCTCGGTCAACGGCCGCGCCCTCGCCGAACCGCGGCTCCGCCGGGCGGTCGCCGACGGCTACGGGACGCTGCTTCCCGACGGACGCGAACCGGTCGGCGTCGTCCGACTCCGTCTACCGCCCGCGTGGGTCGACCACAACGTCCACCCCGCGAAGGACGAGGTGGGCTTCAGAGACGCCGACGCGGTCGCCGAGGCGGTCGAGTCGAGCGTCCGCGACGCGCTCTCGACCGCGGACCTCCGGCGGAGCGGCGAGGTGGCGATGGACCTCGATAGCTCGCTCGCGCCCGTCGAGGCCGCGTCGGTGTTCGACGACCTCCGCGTCATCGGGCGCTTCCGCGGCCTGTACCTGCTCTGTGAGGCCGGCGACGAACTCCTCGTCGTCGACCAGCACGCGGCCCACGAGCGCATCAACTACGAGCGACTCCGCGAGGCGGTCGAGTCGGCGGGCATCGACGCCCTCTCCGTCGACCCGCCGGCGACCGTCTCGCTGTCGCCGACCGACGCGGCGCTCCTCGACGCGAACCGCGACCTCGTGGAGAAACTGGGTTTCCGCGTCGCCGAGTTCGGCGACGGGAGCAGGAGCGGGAGCGGGTCCGGAACCTACCGCGTCGAGGCCGTGCCCGCGCCGCTCGGCCGGCCGTTCGCCCCGGACGCGCTCGCGGACGTGGTGGCCGATGTCGCCGCCGGCGACGACGCCGACCCGCGGGACGAACTCCTCAAAGACCTCGCGTGCCATCCGTCGATTAAAGCGGGCGACGACCTCACCGACGACGAGGCCGCGCGGGTAGTCGAGCGACTCGGGTCGTGCGAGACGCCCTACACCTGTCCGCACGGCCGACCCACGGTGCTCGCCATCGACGAGGAGACGTTCGTCCGCGGGTTCGGCCGGCGAAGCGGCCGGCTCGGGTAGCGCTCGGCGGGAGCAACCTTGCCGAGCCACCCCGTCGCCGTCGTTCGAAGTGGCGCGGTTGCTGGTGGGGAGATGAATACGACGTAGCGACCAGCGTGGCGCGCCCGGTCGCTACCAGTCCTTGCAGTCGAGACAGACGTACTCGTCGCCGTCGAGCCACCGCTTTTGCACCGACTCGCCGCACTGGGGGCACGGCGTGGCTTCGGGGGTCCATCGGTACGTGGCGAGCGTGCTCACGTCGCGGTCGTCGGGGGCGTCGGAATCGACGGCGTCGTCGGCGTCGGCAGAATCAACGGCGTCGTCCGCGACGTCGGAACCGTCAGCGTCGTCGTCGACCGTCGGTTCGTCGGCCGCTCCGTCGTCGCCGCCGGCGAAGTCGTCGAGCGAGCGGTTCGGCATGACTCAGCGTCCGTGGGCGCGGTCCTTATCGGTGCCGACCGAGCCGCGCCGCTGACGGCCGCCGCGAACCGCGGGGCGGCGAGCGGCTCACCGGACGGGGCGAGCGCCGTGCGAAACCCACACAATCAATACCCCCGAATCCCGAGAGTCGCGCATGGCAACACTCACGGACTTCGTCATCGCGCTCCTCACGAGCGTCCTCGAACTGGTGGTGACCTTCGCCGACGTGGCGCTGAGCGACCCGCTTTCCACGGTGAGTTTCCTCTTCGGCAACATCTTCATCCTCCTCGCCGTCGGCGCGTTCGCCTATCTCGTCGTCGGCGCGCTCGGCGCGGAACTCGGCATCATCGGCGTCGGCTCGTCGACCGGTAGGCCGCCGCAGCGAGAGTAATCGCTTCTTCGAGGTCGGGGCCGACCGGCGACCCGACCACGACGCCGTCAGCGTGTTCGAGCACCGCGTCCATCCGGTCGGCCACGTCGTCCGGCGTGCCGGCCATCGAGAAGGCGTCTATCATCGCCGGCGTGACGAGGCCGAACGCCTCGGAGAACGCGCCGGCGGAAATCTTCTCGCCGATGTCGCCCGCGCGCTCGGCGTCGATGCCGTGTCTGTCGAGGACCGGCGGGGCCGCCCCCGCGGTGATAAAGGCGACCGGCGGGCGGGCGGCCTCGCGAGCCGCGTCCTCGTCTTCCGAGACGGAGACGCTGGCGTAGGCGGCGAGGGTGAACTCGCCGCGCGAGTCGGGGCGGTCCTCGACGCCGATATCGACCTGTTCTCTGGCCCACGCGAGGTCGTCGGGATGCGAGCCGTTGAACAGCAGGCCGTCTGCGTGCTTGCCGGCCATGCGACACATGTGCGGCCCCTCGCCGCCGACGTACACCGGCACCTCGCCGGGCACGTCGAAGTTGAGGCCGGCGTCGGTCGCCTCGAACGTGCCGTCGTGGGTGACGCGCTCGCCGTCCCAGAGCCGCTGTGCGACCTTGAACGCCTCCAGCACGGAGCGGAGGCCGCGCTCGTCTTCGAGGCCGAGGTTGCGGAGCGTCGAGGGGTCGCCGGGGCCGATGCCGAGGAGGCCGCGGCCGCCGGATGCCTCGGCGACGGTCGCCACCTTGCCGGCGAGCGTCACGGGGTGTAGCTCGTAGGGGTTGGCGACGCCGGGGCCGAGGCGGATGTCGTCGGTCTCGGCCGCGAGCCGCGCGAGGACCGCGAAGGGGTCGCGGTTGTTGTAGTGACACGAGACGAACAGGGAGTCGTAGCCCTCGCGTTCCGCCTGCGTGCCCAGTTCGACGAGGTCGTCGACGGGATGTTCCGGGGTGAGTTCGAGTCCGAGCATGGTGTGAGCGTGGTGTGAGCGTGGAATGGTGGAGCGAGTCGTCAGGGGTCGTAGCGCCACTCGCGGAGCGCCTGTCGCACGAAGTCGCCGTCGATGTCGCGGAAGTGGGCGTCGCTCTCGCCGTGGTCGCCCCACTCGAAGCCGCGGACGACGACGACGGGCGTGCCGCCGTCGCCCTCGCCCTGCACGAGGTTCGCGGCCGCGGCGAGTTCGTCCACGACGCTCTCGACGGTGACGCCGAGCTCGCGGCCGTCGCGGTCGGCCTCGCCGCGCCAGTCGCGCGAGGCGCTCAGCCCCGCCCAGCCGATGGCGACGCCGCGCTGCCCGTGTCGGAACGGCCGGCCGCAGGTGTCGGTGACGACGACTCGGTCGGCGTCGACGCCGGCGCGGATGCGCTCGGCCGACTCGCTCGGGCGCTTCGGGAGCAACAGCAGGTCGTGGTCGGGGACGTTCGAGCGGTCGATGCCGGCGTTGACGCCGACGTGGCCGAACCGCGTCTCGGTCAGGAGGAACGGCTCCGACATGACGAGGTCGACGCTCTCTTCGAGGACCGCCTGCGCGAACCGCGGGTCCTTCTCGTCGCCGGTCAGTTCGGCGAGGCGGGCGGCGAGTTCGCGCGCCCGCGGGCCGGCCGGGAAGTCGTCGAGGTCGGCGAACCGCCCTTCGGCCTTCGAGACGACGGTAGAGGCGACGCAGACCACGTCGTCGGGCCGAAGGTCGACGCGCTCCGAGACGAGGGCGGCGAGGTCGTCGCCCTCGCGGACCTCGGGCACGTCGGGGACGGGAAACAGCTCCATACCGAGTCGGAAGGCGAGGGCGGTGAAAAACGACGGGATGCTGGCGAACCGGGCCGGTATCGCAGGCGGTCGACCGGAGAGCGGTTCGGGGAGCGACGACACGCCGACTGCGCCGAGTTCAGTCGTCGCGGACGACTTCGACCGACAGCGAGCCGTCGACGACCGAGCCGACCATCATCGTGGCGTCGTCGCCCGGGTTGGCCGCCGTCGCCGTGCCGGGGTTGAGGACGCGGATGCCGTCGACCACTTCGTCGACCACCTCGTGGATGTGGCCCGCGACGCCGACCGCGCCGTCGCCCGCGGCGTCCCTGACCGCGTCGGCGACGCGGGACTCGTAGCCCGTTCTCGTGCCCGTGCCGTGGGTGACGACGAACGTGAGTCCGTCGACCTCCGCGACCTCGACGAACGGGAGGTCGATGGCCGGCGGGTCGATGTTCCCGCGGACGCCGACGAACCGCGCCGAGAGGTCGCGGAGGCGGTCGAGGGTGTCCGGCGAGTCGAAGTCGCCCGCGTGAATCACGAGGTCGGCCGAGCGGACCCGGTCTTCGACCCACCCCGGAATCCCGTCGGCCCGCCCCGGAACGTGCGTGTCGCTCAGGATAGCGAGTCGCATACCGACACCACGCGACCGGCCTGAATAGTCGTTTTGTCAGTCGCGGACGTAAGTCTGGATATGCCACACGTCGTCACCGTCTTCCTCCGAAACGGCGGCCGCGTCCTCCTCGCCCGCCGGAGCGAGGCGGTCGGAACGTACCAGTGCCGCTGGGCCGGCGTCTCGGGCTACGTCGAGGGCGACCCCGACGACGCCGAGCGCGACGCCCGACGCGAACTCGCCGAGGAACTCGGCGTCCGCGAGGCCGACGCCGACCTCGTCCGCGCGGGAACGCCCGTCTCCGTCGCCGACGACGGCCGCGAGTGGACCGTCCACCCGTTCCTGTTCGACGCGCGGAGCCGCGGCGTCGACCCGAACGAGGAACTCGCCGCGGTCGAGTGGGTCCACCCGACCGCGATTCGGGACCGCGAGACGGTCCCCGGACTGTGGACGGCCTACCGCCGGGTCGCACCCGCGGTCGAGACCGTCGCCGCCGACGAGACCCACGGCTCGGCGTGGATTTCGCTCCGGGCGCTCGAAGTCCTGCGCGACGCCGCCGCCGAGGCGGACTCGCGGGACGCGGTCGCGTCGGTCGCCCGGCGACTCCGCGACGCCCGCCCGAGCATGGCCGCCGTCGAGAACCGCGTCAACCGCGTCATGGCCGACTCGGAGACTGACCCCGAATCGGTCCGCCGACGGGCCGAGGCGGCCATCGACGCCGCGGCAGAGGCTGACGACTCGGCGGCCGCCAGCGCCGCCGAACTCGTCCGGGAGCGCGGGTTCGACCGAATCGCCACGCTCTCGCGGTCGGGGACGGTCCTCGCGGCGCTCGAATCCGCCGGGGCGAGTGTCCTCGTCTCCGAGTCCCGACCGGGCGGCGAGGGCGTCGGCGTCGCGGAGCGACTCGTCCGTCTGGGACTCAGCGTGACGCTGACGACCGACGCGGCGCTCCCCGGACTCGTCGCGGGCGGCGAAGCCGACGCCGTCCTCCTCGGGGCCGACTCCGTGCTCGCGTCCGGCGGCGTCGTCAACAAGGTCGGAAGCCTCCCCGTGGCGCTCGCGGCCGCCCGCGCCGACGTCCCCGTCTTCGCCGTCTGCGCCCGCGACAAGATTCGCGGCGACGACCGCGTCCTCGGCGAGGACGCCGGGAGACTGTACGACGGCGAGGCCGAGATAGGAACCGAGAACCCACTTTTCGAGGTGGTCCCCGCGGACCTGCTCTCGGGCGTCGTCACCGAAGGCGGCGTGTTGGACGCCGATGCGGTTTCTACGATTGCGGAAGAACACGCCGCGCTCGCCGAGTGGGACGGCTGAGGCGGGAGTTCGGACTCGTGGGGGGAGGTCGTCGCCAGTCGTCACCGCCGCCACCGTCGCCACCGCCGTCCCGCGGGCCGAAAAGGGTGGATTCTTGAGCGTCCGACTCTGACGGCGACACGGTGGCGATGACGAAGGTTACCCCCACTCAGCCCCTTGTGATGACACGTTACAACTGAGCCACCATCTCACTACCGCGCTGAGTCGACACGACACATCCTCTAGTATCGCGTGTGTTTCGCCTGCGACCCGCTACTCAGAGAACGCGAGTGAGAACAGAGAGACGGGAGCGCCGGTTCGGCGTCCCTCAGGTGGAACCGACTCGGTAGACCGTCGCCTCGTAGGGGTCGAACGACCCGGCGGACGGGTCGTCGGAAACGCCGTCGTAGTTACTGAGCACCACTTCGGCGTGGCTCGTCTCCACCACGAGGTCGTCGAGGGTCGCGGTGTCGTCGGACCAGTTGAGAACGACCAGCATCCGCTCGTCGCCGAGCGTTCGCGTATACGCGTATAGCTGCTCGTCGTCCGGGAGCAAGTCGTCGTACTCACCGTAGACGAACGCGTCTTCGTCGTGGCGGAGGTCGATAAGCCGCCGGTAGTGGTTCCAGACGGAGTCCGGGTCGGTGAGTGACGATTCGACGTTGATGTCGGTGTAGTTCTCGTTGGCGGCGAACCACGGGTCGCCGGTGGTGAACCCCGCGTTCGGTTCGTCCGACCACTGCATCGGTGTGCGGGCGTGGTCTCGGCTTCGGTGGTTAACGAGGTCCGCGGCGTCGTCGTAGGTATCGATAGCACCCTCTTCGAGAAGTTCCTCGACGATGCCGACGGTCATCGGGTCGTCGAGTTCGTCGAGGCTCGAAAACACGTCGTTCGTCATGCCAATCTCTTCGCCCTGATAGATGTACGGCGTTCCGCGAAGCGTCAAGAGGAACGTCGCGACGAGTTTCGCGCTCTCTTCGCGATACGCCTCGTCGTCGCCGAAGTGGGAAACGAGTCGGGGCTGGTCGTGATTCCCGAAGAAGAGCGCCGGCCAGTCGATTTCGCCCTGCTGCTGACCGATAATCTCCTTGAGATCAGTGAGGTCCCACTCGCCGAACTGTTCCGGGTCCCACGGGCCGTCCGGCCCGGCGGTGACCCCCATGTGCTCGAACTGGAAGACCGTGTTGAGCCCGCCCTCACCGGTGTACTCGTCCACCTGCTCAATGTCTGCGCCCCCCATCTCACCGACGGTCATCGTGTCGTATCCCTCGAACGCCGTCGCGAGTTCAGTAAGATACTCGCGAAGGCGAGGGCCGTGGCTGAAGTGTTCCAGCCCGGTAATCGGTTCGTCGGAGTCCCCGTCGGGGTATCCGTCGGCCTTCGAGAGGTGGTCGATGGCGTCGAGGCGAAAGCCGTCGATACCCTTTTCGAGCCACCACGTGACCACGTCCGCGACGGCGTCTCGGACGTCGGGGTTGCGCCAGTTCAGGTCCGGTTGTTCGGGGTCGAAGAGGTGGAGGTACCACTGTCCGCGTTCCTCGTCGTAGGACCAGGCGGGGCCGCCGAAAATCGACTGCCAGTTGTTCGGCGGTTCGTCAGGGTCGCCGTCTTGCCAGTGATAATAGTCTTCGTAGCCGTCCTCGCAACGCCGGGACTTCTGGAACCACACGTGTTGTTTCGAGGTGTGGTTGACGACGAGGTCCATGATGAGGCGGATGTCTCGTTCGTGGAGGGCGTCGCGGAGCGCTTCCCAGTCCGTCATCGTCCCGAACTCGTCCATTATCGAGCGGTAGTCGCGGATGTCGTAGCCGTTGTCGGCGTTCGGCGAGTCGTACACCGGACAGAGCCAGACGACGTCGACACCTAATTCGTCGAGGTAGTCCGCTTTTTCGGTGATGCCGGGGATATCGCCGACACCAGTACCGTCGCTGTCGTTGAAGCTTCGTGGGTAGATCTGGTAGACGACCGCCTCCTTCCACCACGCTCGGTCGACGTTCGTGTCTCGGGGCAGTGCTATCGTCTGGGAGTCGTGTGTCGTCATCGTGTCTAGGTGTGCTGTGTCGGCGTGAGGTAGACGCGGGCCTCGTACGGCCCGAGTTCGAACGAGTCGCTCGGCACGGTCGGAGCGTCGGCGTTCGCGATGGCGAGTTCGAGCCCGTCGAGGGCGACATCCGCTGGCACCACGAACTCGACTGGTTCCGATTCGAAGTTGAGGACCACCAGACCGCGTTCATCGCCGAGCGTTCGCGTGTACGCGAAGACGGCGGGGTGGTCGGGGAGGAGGAGTTCGAACTCGCCGTACACCAAGACGTCGCGCTCGTCGCGCAGTTCGATGAGGTCGCGGTAGTAGTGTAAGACCGAGTCCTCGTCCGCGCGGGCCCGCTCCACGTTGACCGTCTCGTAGTTCGAGTTGCACTGTATCCACGGCTCGCCCTCGGTGAATCCGGCATTCGGGTCGTCCGACCACTGCATCGGCGTGCGGGCGTTGTCCCGGCCGACGTACTCGATGGCGTCCCGAACGTCCTCGTAGGACTGGACGTCACTTCGTTCGAGGGATTCCTCGATGAAGTTCAGCGACTCGACGTCTCGGAGGTCGTCCGGAGACGCGAACGAGGCGTTCGTCATCCCGATCTCCTCGCCCTGATAGATGAACGGCGTCCCCTGGAGCGTGTGGGTGAGCGTTCCGAGGAGTTTCGCCGACTCGCGGCGATAGTCGCCGTCGTCGCCGAACCGAGAGACCATCCGCGGCTGGTCGTGGTTGTTCAGGTAGACGCTGTTCCACCCGTCGTCTTCGAGGCCGGTCTGCCACTTCGAGAGGACCTCTTTGAACTCGGCGAGCGACCAGTTACCGGCGTTCCACTTGTGCCCGTCGTGGTCGAACGTGACGTGTTCGAACTGGAACACCATCGAGAGACCGCTCCCGTCCGAGCCGACGTACTCCTTGGCGTCGTCGACGCCGACACCCGGCGTCTCGCCGATGGTCAAGAGCGAATCGTCCGAGAGCACTCGGTCGCGCATCTCTCGGAGGTACTCGTGGATGTTCGGCCCGTTGAAGAAGTGCTCTGTACCGGTTTGTCCCGCCCCCGGCTCGCCGTCGGGCAGGTCTTCGGCCTTGGAGATGAGGTTGATGACGTCCATTCGGAAGCCGTCGATGCCCTGCGAGAGCCACCACTCCATCATCTCGTAGACGGAGTCGCGGACGGCCGGATTGCGCCAGTTGAGGTCGGGTTGGTTCTCGTCGAACAGGTGAAGATACCACTGCTCGCGTTCGTCGTCGTAGGTCCACGCGGGGCCGCCGAAGCACGACTCCCAGTTGTTCGGCGGTTCGTCCGGACTCCCGTCGCGCCAGATGTAGTAGTCCTCGTACTCCCCGTCGCGCCGCCGAGAGCGCTGGAACCACTCGTGTTCTTTCGAAGTATGGTTGACCACGAGGTCCATGACGAGCCGGATATCTCGCTCGTGGAGGGCATCGAGGAGTCGCCTCCAGTCGTCCATGTCGCCATAGGCGGGGTGTATCGACCGGTAGTCGCTGATGTCGTAGCCGTTGTCCGCCTGCGGCGACTCGTAGACGGGACAGAGCCAGACGGCGTCGACCCCGAGTTCGTCGAGGTAGTCGACCCGACGCTCGATGCCCCGAAGGTCGCCGACACCGTCGCCGTCGGCGTCGTTGAAGCTCTTCGGATATATCTGGTAGACGACCGCCTCCTTCCACCACTGACTGTCTGTTGCCTCTTTCGTCTCCACGGAACTCATTGCTCCTCACCGCTGTCGGTCGGTCCGTACCGCGAACCGCACACGTACCGCGTCGCCTTCGTGAACGTTCGATTCGGGAGTTCGTTCGCCGCTTGGGGCCCGTAGCGTGGTTCTATTGCGTTCATTGTTCGTGTCTGCGGGATGTTCTCCCGTCGCTACCTCAGACGGTAACCGAGAACACACTTAAAGGAGAGTAAAATCGCGAAGAACGGTTTCTACCCGTAATTATTTACTCTAGTGTGTAACAATCGTAGGTGAACCATGACGAATGATGACATGGGAAGCACGGAGCGTTCGCCGGTTTCGCGGCGTCAGTTCGTGCAGGCACTCGGCGCAGCAGGGGTAACAGCGGGGCTCGCGGGCTGTGGCGGACAGCAAGCGACTCAAACGACGACTGAAAGCGAGGACGGAGGTGGTGGAGCGGACACCGCGACCGAAACGACGACGCCGGTCGAGGTCGACAGCGAGTCGCTCGCGCTCATCCAAGAGTTGGCGTACGTCACCAACCAGACGCTTCCCGTGCTCCCACTGCAGGAGAAACTGGCACAGTCGTTCCAGACGACCGACGATTGGAACGTTCCGTCAAAAGACAGCGAGAAGATACAGACGTACTGGCCGACTGACTGGCTTCCGCGGTACGGTGAGTGGACGTCCTCGGACGAGAGTTCAGACGAGCGGATGACGCTGGCTCAGTGGGCCGTTCCGAAGGACTCGCAGTACAACCCATGGAACGCCAAGAACTTCGCGGAGCCGCGTCGGACGCTGTTCGACCGGTTCATGAACTACAACCTCGAGACGCAGGAGTACTCCGGCTACCTCGTCTCGGACTGGGAACTCGACGGGGAGACGTTGTCCCTGAGCGTGCGAGAGGGACAGACGTGGCACGACGGGACAGCCGTCACCGCGACGGACGTGGTGAACCAGATCAAGCTCGACATCTACAACGGCGGCAGTCTCCGCCGGTTCGTCGCGCCGGACGACGAGGGTAACGTCGCCGACCGGGTGACCGCGCCCGACGAGTCGACGGCCGAAATATCGTTGGCGACTCAGGTCAACGAGGACATCTTACTGGCATATCTCCAGCCGAAGTACCTCGTCGCACACGAGGAGACGTACGGCGAGTTCGTGACGCGACTCGACGAGGCCGAGTCGTCCGACGAGCGGAGTTCGGTGTTGGGAGAGCTCACGAGTAAAGTCGTCTCGGAACCGGTCGGGTCGGGACCGTTCACGTTCGAGGACGCCGACACCCAGCGGACGCTCGTGTCGAAGTACGAGGACCACCCGGACGCGGCGAACATCAACTTCGACGAGATGGAGTACCTCTACAAGCCGTCGAACCAGAGCCGGTGGAACTCGCTCATCAACGAGGAGACTGACGGGTCGGCGACGCTGTTCATGCCCAATAACAAGTTGAACCAACTCCCGGACTCCGTCCAGACGTCGCTTATCCCGCGACACTGGGGGCTCGGCCTGCTGTTCAACCACGAGCGTGAACCCGTGTCCGACCCGCGAGTTCGCAAAGCTATCGCCCACGTCATCAACCGTGAGGACGTCGCGATGAACTCCGGTGCGGGGACTAACTCGAAAATCGCGGTCACGTACCCGAGCGGCCTGACGAGCGAACTGAGCGGCCAGGTCGAGGGAACGTGGCTCGACGGCGTCCTCGACAAGTTCGAGACGTACGGTCGCGGGGAGTCCCAGACCGACAAAGCCGCCGCGCTCCTCGAAGAGGCGGGCTACCAGAAACAGAACGGAACGTGGCGGAAAGACGGCGAACCGCTCCGCATCCCCATCAAGGGGCCGTCGGGGTTCTCTGACTGGGTCGCCGGTGCACAGACCGCCGTTTCCCAACTCAACCAGTTCGGTATCAAATCGGAGTCCGTCATGAAGGATAACTCCGCCTACTGGGGGCAGGACTACGTGAACGGCGACTTCGTGGTCGCCCTGCAAGGGTGGGCGTCGTACGACAACTCGCACCCGTACTTCCACTTCAAGTTCCTGTACGACAGCTCCGACGCGGCAGACTACTGGAACATGCCCGAACAGATCGACTCGCCGGTTCTCCACGACCAACTCCGGGACGGAGAGGCGGTCACGCCCGCGGAACTCGTGACGGAACTATCCACGGCTGGTGAGTGAGGCGGACCGATGAGCTACGTACTCAAGCGACTCGGTCGCTCGTTTCTCACAATCTTCGTGGTGGTGTCGGCGAGCTTCGGCCTCATCAGGCTCCTCCCCGGCGGACCGCTGGACTACCTCCGGGCGCAGATGATTCAACAGGGCGGAAGCGACCTGTCGACCGCGGAGATTAACCGACGAATCGCGGCCCAGACCAACATCGCGGTCGACGAACCGGTGTACGTTCAGTACATCGACTACATGACCGCCATCTTCCGGGGAGACTTCGGTCAGTCGATCTGGTACGACCAATCGGTCGCAGGCGTGATCGGACCGGCCATCCCATGGACCGTGTTCCTGACGGCGACCGCGCTCTTCCTCGCGTTCACTGTCGGGGTGTCGCTGGGCGCGTTCATGGCCTACAAGGAGGGTTCGACGTTCGACGTCGGCAGCACGGGCGTCGGGCTCGTTCTCAACTCGACGCCGGGCTACGTCGTCGCCTTGCTGTTCATCGCCTTCCTAGGCTACCGGCTTCAGTTGTTCCCGACGGGCGGGCGGTACGCCTCGGAACTGACGCCCGGACTCAACGTCCCCTTCCTCGCGAGCGTGCTGTATCACGGGACGCTCCCGATTCTGTCGATGGCGATTGTGGCGTTCGGCGGATGGGCGCTGAGCATGCGCGGAAACAGTATCCGCGTCCTCGGCGAGGACTACCTCAGGGTCGCGAGGCTCCGTGGGCTCCCCACCCGCCGTATCGCGCTCCGGTACGTCGCTCGGAACGCGATTCTGCCGATGTACACCGGGCTGATGATCGCCATCGGGACGGTCTTCGGCGGCGCGGTCATCATCGAGAACATCTTCGCGTACCCCGGTATCGGATTCTACCTGATTCAGGCCATCAACGCGCGGGATTCGCCGCTGATGATGGGTGCGTTCATCCTCATCACCGTCGCGATGGTCATCGGCATCACCGTCGCGGACCTGACGTACGGGTGGCTCGACCCCCGCGCCAAAGGAGGTGCTTCGCGTGAGTCCTACTGAGCCGACAGACGGCGCGTCCGGCGGCTCGTCGGGCGACGAGACCGCGGATCCGCTCGTCGAAGCACTCAGCTGTGACACCGACGCAGGTTCCGCTTCGCGTGAGAGAGATCAGCGACCTGCCGTCACCGGACACGACGGAACGGGGCGACTAGCCGCGGACGGCGGAAAGACCGTGTCCGAGTTCGAGCGGATGGCGGAGGTCTCGATGACCAACGCCGAGCGTCGCCGCCAGTGGCTCGACGAGGCGGTGCTCGCACCCGCGCGAATCGTGTGGGACGACTGGCGCGCCAGAGCCGGGCTACTCGTCGTCGTCGCCTACCTGCTGCTGGGAACGGTCGGGCCGCTGTTCGTCAGTGAACCCAAACCGAACCAGGGGCCGCTTCTCGTCGGCGCGTTCCGGACGCTCGAATACCCGCTGGGAACGACCGCGTCGGGAACGAACATCCTCTCGCAGATAGTCCACGCCACGCCGTCGATGCTCGTCATGATCACCGCGGGTGCGGTGTTCACCGTCGTCCTCGGCACGGCCATCGGCACGCTTGCCGGCTACAAGGGCGGCCAGACGGATAGCGTCTTGATGACCGTTACGGACATCATGATGACGATTCCGGGGCTCCCGCTGACGATTGTCCTTGCGACTGCACTTCAGATCAAAGGGAACCCGGCCGTCATCGGCGTCCTCATCACGATTAACGCCTGGGCCGGCCTTGCCCGCGCGATTCGCTCGCAGGTGCTCACCATCAGAGACGACGAGTACGTCGAGGCCTCCCGCATCATGGGGATGAGCACGCCGACCATCGTCGCCGGCGACATCATCCCGAACCTGATGCCGTACATCACGATGAACTTCGTCCAACAGGCCCGCGCGGTCATCTTCGGCTCCGTGGGGCTGTACTTCCTCGGTGTGCTCCCGTACAACAAGGTCAACTGGGGCGTCATGATGAACGCGGCGGTCAACCGGGCCGGCGCCACCTCCTCGCCATCGGCCTTCCACTGGTTGCTGATGCCGATGCTCACGATCATCGTCCTCGCACTCGGGCTGACCCTCCTCGCACAGGGAGCAGACCGCATCTTCAACCCGAGAGTCCGTGCCCGACACGCGAAATCCGTCGCCAGCGGCGACGGCGACGCCCCAAACACGGGTGATATCTAACATGCCACGAGACAGCCAGACAGAACGACGCGGCGCGCACGACCCTATCATAGAGGTCCGAAACGCGAGCGTTACCTACGACTTAGAGCACAGGGACGCGATGGTACTCGACGACGTGAGTATCGACCTCAGACGCGGGGAGATACTCGGCGTCGTCGGCGAATCGGGGTCGGGGAAGTCGATGCTCGCCAACGCGATGATGGACGCGGTCGAAGAACCCGGAATTACCACCGGTGAGATTCGATATTACCCCGAGCGCGGAAGCGAGCCCGTGAACATCCTCGACCTCTCGGACGAGGAACTGCGGTCGCTCCGATGGGAAGAGATATCCATGGTGTTCCAGGGAGCACTCTCCTCGTTCAACCCCACGATGACCGTCCGCGGTCACTTCGAGGAGACCCTCGACGCCCACGACTACGACGTCGAGGAGGGAATGAAACGGGCGCGGGAACTCCTCGAAGACCTGTATCTGGACCCCGACCGAGTGCTGGACTCCTACTCCCACGAACTCTCCGGGGGAATGAGTCAGCGAGCGCTCATCGCGCTTTCGCTCGTCTTAGAGCCGCAGGTGCTCTTGATGGACGAACCGACGGCGGCGCTGGACCTGCTGATGCAGCGGTCCATCCTGAGCCTGCTCGACGATATCAAGGAGAAGTACAACCTCTCTATCCTCTTTATCACGCACGACCTTCCGCTCGTGTCCGGGCTGGCCGACCGGCTCGCCATCCTCTACGCGTTCGAACTCGCGGAGGTCGGCCCGAGCGAACAGGTCGTTCGAAACTCCCAACACCCGTACACGCGGGCGCTCCTGAGAGCGGTCCCGAGCCTCGATGCCCCGTTGGAGACGATGCGACCGATACCGGGCAGCGCGCCGAATCCGGCGAATACGCCGAACGGCTGTCACTACGCGCCGCGGTGTCCCCTCGCGACCGACGAGTGTCACGAAGAGACCCCTCCGTGGTTCGACACCGCAGACGATCAACGGACGGCGTGTTTCAACCACGACGACGCCGGCGATGCGGTTCCGCTGGAACTGGAGGTGGTCGAGTCATGAGCGACCAACGCAACTCGACGGGAAGTCAAACGACCGACCGGGACGACGAGATCGTCGTCTCGCTCGAAGACGTCTCCGTGCACTTCGAGAAAGAACAGGGGCTCGTTGACTCGCTGTTCAACGACGCACAGCGGGTGAAGGCAGTCGACGGCGTCTCTATCGATATCCCGGAGAACGAAGTCCTCGCGCTGGTCGGCGAGTCCGGGTGCGGAAAGACGACTCTCGGGAAGACGATAATCGGCGTTCAACGGCCCACGAACGGGACGGTGACCTACCGAGGCCAGGACGTGTGGGACGCCAAGGACGGAAACGGAGACGCGAGCGTCTCGTACGGTGACATCCGCAAGGCACTCCAGATAATCCATCAGGACCCCGGCGCAGCGCTCAATCCCAATCGGAAGGTGCTGACCTCGCTCGAAGCGCCGCTCAAGCGGTGGAACTCCGAGCTGTCTACCGAAGACCGGCGCGCGCGAATCTTCGCGCTCCTGGATCGAGTCGGGATGCAGCCGCCCCAGGAGTACGCACACAGGTACCCGCACCAGCTGAGCGGCGGGGAGCAACAGCGCGTCGCACTCGTGCGTGCACTGCTGATGAACCCAGATGTCATCCTCGCTGACGAAGCCGTCAGCGCGCTCGACGTCTCGCTGCGCGTCGAGACGATGGACCTGCTCCTCGAACTCCAAGCGCAGTTCAACACGTCGTTCGTCTTCATCTCGCACACGCTGTCGAACGCCCGGTACCTCACCGAGAAGGCCGGCGGCCGCGTCGCCATCATGTACCTCGGGGAAATCGTCGAAATCGGTCCCCCGGAGAAGGTGCTACGCGACCCCAAACACCCCTACTCGAAGGTCCTCCGGTGGGCGACAGCCGACCTCGACCCGAGCCAACAGGAACTGACCGACCCGCCGGTCCGCTCTATCGATATCCCCGACCCGGTGAGTCCGCCATCTGGCTGCCACTTCCACACGCGTTGCCCGGAGGCACGCGAGGTGTGTACGACCGAAGCGCCCGAACTCGGCGACGAGGCGGGCCAACCGGGAGCTCACTGCGCCGGTTGTCACCGGACGGACCCGGACCACGAGTACTGGGACAGCGACCCGCTCGATGGCGTCGAACCGACGGATGCACCGCGACCACGGGGAGAGAGCGATGACTGAAACTGTGGACTCCCGCGAGAGGTGCCACCGATGACCGCCGTCTGGCGCGCGTTCTTCGTTTCGGGCGTGGTCTTGCTCGCCTTCCTCGCGCTCTCGCTCCCGTACATCGAACCGGGGACGGCGACGTCCGTTGTCACCCTCTTGAGCCTCGGAATGCTCGGCGTGACGGTCGTCGGTTCGTCCGCGTTCATCTACTTCGACTGGGACCCGTTCGAAGAAATCGAACTGAGCCGGTGAGACACGAGACACACCCAAACCCATACACAACAATGCCACGCGCACTTGTCGCAATTGACCGGATAGACCGTGACCGAAACCTGCTGGAACGCGCCCGGACGTTCGCCGTCGGGGGCGGGACGGACCTCGTCGTCGTCGCACTCGCGACGCCGGACGAGTACGAAGAAGTCGAACGAACGCTCGATGCCATCGGCCGGGCAGAGCACACGAGCTACGACGAAGACGCTGTCCTCGACGGCGTGTCCGGCGAGGTCGAAGACGCTGCGAGCGAGGTCCTCGGGTCGGCCGTCGACTACGAACTCAGAACCGTCGTCGCGGAGGCGAACGAACAGGCCGCCGAAATCGTCGATATCGCGGAACAGACTGACTGTGACCACGTCTTCCTTTCGGGACCCCGTCGGTCACCGACCAAGAAGGCGCTCTTCGGTGACCGCACCCAGCGGGTCATCCTCGATTTCGAGGGCTACGTGACCGTTGCAATGAGCTGAAAAAACAGCTATGTGATATTTTCGCGTCCGATTCCGTGGTGTCCGATACCGCTCCGTGCGCCCGAAGACACCGCACACGACACAAAGTATCTATATGAACGAACAGCTATCTTACGTGAACGAAATGAATCGGTCCAGTGGACTGGACGATGCGGCGCTCAGAGAGGAACTGAGCGTCTTCGGCCTGTCCGATACGGAGATCGACACATATCTCGCACTCCTCTCGCTGGGAGAGGCGACGACCCGTGCCATCGCGGAAGCCGCAGACGTCAGCCAACGGGGCGTCTACGGCATCGCCGAGCGACTCGAACGGCGGGGGCTCGTCCGGGTAAAGAAACACGCGTCGCCGACGACGATCAGCGCCTTACCGCCCGAGGAGGCGATGCAGAACCTCTCCACTCGCATCGAATCGATAACGCCGTCGCTCAAGGAGCGGTTCGACGATAGTACCGAGCAGGCACCCGAGATACGGATCATAAAGTCCCGCGAGACCGCGCTCAAACGGATGCGGACCGCCCTCTCGGAGGCGGAGGTCGAGGCGTTAGTCGCCGTGCCAGAACACGTCTATCCCGAGATAGAAGCGGAACTCAAGGACGCGGCCGCCAGAGGCGTGTTTATCTTCCTCCTGCTCGGCGAGATGGACGAGGTGGACGACGATACCCACGAATTCGCCGACGTCGCGGACGCCGTCCGCTACTGGGACGCGAGCCTCCCGTTCCTCTACACCGTCGACGACAAATCGGCGATGATCGGTGACCCCCACGTCCTCGAACTACCACACAACGACAAGGACGCGGTCACCGTCACACAGAACCATCTCGCGGGGTCCGTTCTCGGAATGTATCTCAGCGCCTACTGGCCCGCCTCGAAGCTTCAGTACGTGACAGACCCCGACCCGCTTCCAGCGTCGTACGATTGGTTCCGCGAGGCGGTCTTCCACGCGTTCCTCCATCGGCAAGCGGGGACCGACCTCTGGGCAGACGTCGTGACGGAGAGCGGCGAGGAGTTCTTCGGAAAGATAATCGACATCAGACAGGCGTTCGTCGAACCGGCGTCGAACGACTACACGTTAGAGACGAGCCTCGTTCTCGAGACCCTCGATGGCGAGGTGAGTTTCGGTGGGCCGGGCGCGTTCATCGAGGACCACCGGGCTGAGCGCGTGACGCTCCGGGCCAACCCGTGAGCCCCGTGCCCTCACCTCGCGAAGACTGACGAATCGAAACGCATCGTTCCCCGTCGTCCCGTGCGATACGGACACACAACCCCCGCGAGGTTTCGGTTCCTCCGGCCCGAGCTATCGCATGGACCGACGGGAATTTCTCGGCGTCTGTACCGCCGCCGCGACCACCGGACTCGCGGGCTGTACCGATAGCAACGTCCGTCCTCCGATCGCCGGCGTTCCCGCGCCAAGGAACCCCACCCCGGTCGTCGAACACGGCTTTCCCAGCACCGTCTGCGACGACCCGCCAACCCCGTTCGTCGGTATCGAGGCGGTTCTCGAACCCGCGGTCGGTCCGAGTTGGGAGGGACGGACCGTCGCCGAGAAGTACCGCCTCGGTAACGAGGTCGGGCGAGGACTCTCCGACGACGCCTTCGTCATCGGCGTCGAGCGCGGGGGGTCGGCCCGTGCGTACCCGCTTTCGATTCTCTGGTGGCACGAGGTCGTCAACGACAGCCTCGGCGGCGAACCGCTGCTCGTCACCTACTGCCCGATCTGCCAGTCGGGGATGGTCGCGGCGCGGCGTGTCTCCGGGTCCGACGCTGTCTTCCGCGTCTCCGGACACCTCTGGCAACCGCCCGCAGTCTACGGATTTGCCGGCGTGCAGGAGGGTCGGGTGTTCGGCGCGTCCGCAACGTCCGGCGACGCCGAGGTTCGAAACGCCGGGAATCTCGTGCTCTACGACGACGCGACGGGAAGCTATTGGAGCCAACTGCTGGCGATGGCCATCTGCGGGCCGCAGTCGGGCGAGCGACTGGCGATTCTCCCGTCGTCGGTGACGACGTGGGCCGAGTGGCGCGCCGACCACCCCGACACCGACGTGCTCCTCCCCCCGCCGTGGTCGAAGACGACGTAAGTCGGGTGACGGAAGCCGGAAACCAGAGCCTAGGAGCCGAGAACCAGAACCCCGAAAACCGGAGACCGACGCCGAAGGCGCAACTTCCTTCGTGGGCCGCGGTGACCCCTCGGTCATGCACATCGAACGCATCGCGGTCGACGAGTCGGTCGGTCGCGTGATGCCGCCGGGCCTGTTCGTGGAGGCGCTTTCGAACTCCGACGCTCCGGTCGAACTCGTCGACGAGGGCGAGGCGTTCGGCCCGGGCGACGCGGTCGTCTCGTTCGGCCACAGAGACGCGTTCGTCGAGGCCGACTGGGTCCACTGCGTCCGCGCCGGCTACGACGAGTTCCCCGTGGACGCCTACGAGGCGGCCGGGACGGCGCTCACGAACAGCACCGGCGTCCACGGGACGACGGTCGGCGAGACGGTCGTCGCCTACATGCTGACGCTCGCCCGCCGCCTCCACGCCTACCGCGACGCCCAGCGCGACCGCGAGTGGGACCTGCCCCGCTACAAAGAGCCGTTCACCCTCGACGGCGAGCGCGTCTGCGTCGTCGGCCTCGGCACGCTCGGCCGGGGCGTCGCCGACCGCGCGGCCGCCCTCGGCATGGAGGTCGTCGGCGTCCGGCGCTCCGGCGACCCGGTCGAGAACGTCTCGACCGTGTTCACGCCCGACCGATTCCACGAGGCCATCGCCGACGCCCGGTTCGTGGTGCTGGCGATGCCGTTGACGGAGGAGACGGCGGGCATGGTCGACGCGCCGGCGTTCGAGGCGATGCGCGAGGACGCCTACCTCGTGAACGTCGCGCGCGGGCCCGTCGTCGACGAGGACGACCTCGTGGCGGCGCTCGGCCGAGGCGACATCGCCGGCGCGGCGCTCGACGTGTTCGCAGAGGAGCCGCTGTCCGCGGAGTCGCCGCTGTGGAACTTCGACGAGGTGCTCGTCACGCCGCACGTGAGCGCCGCGACGGGGAAGTACCACGAGGACATCGCGGCGCTCGTGCGGGAGAACGTCGAGAAGACGGCCGCCGGCGACCCGCTCACGAACCGCGTGGTGTGAGTTCGCCGGGGTCGAGCCGAGGGGTTCGAAGCGACGGCGAGCGGGTCAGAGGAACTTGAACAGGTCGTCGCGGCCCTGCTCGTGGAGGTGCGACCGCAGGGCGTCTTCGAGGTGCGAGATGTCGCCGCGCTTGGCCGTGATGGGCGCGATGACGTTCCGCCACTGCTTCCACGGCGGGAAGAGGCCGAGGCGGTCGCAGAGGTCGTTCAGGCGCTCGTCGCGGTCGTCGACCTTGTCCATCTTGTTGACCGCGACCACGGTCGGGATATCGAGTTCGTCGAGGAAGAAGAACATCTCCACGTCGTGCGGGATGGAGTCTTCCGTGGTGTGGCGGTCGATGATGTCGATGACGCTCTTCCCGTCGACGACGAGGACCGCCGCGAGGATGTCGTCGGCGTTCTCCTCGATGTACTGGACGACGTCCGTCTTGATTGCCTCGCGGGTGTCGCGGTCGACGCCGGACATGAATCCGAACCCGGGGAGGTCGGTGAACATGAATTTCTCCGCGTTCCAGTCGAAGTGGTTGGGTTTGCGGGTGACGCCGGGCTTCTTACCCGTCGTGAACTTGCTGTGACCCGTCAGCTCTCGCATCAGGGTCGACTTCCCCACGTTCGACCGCCCGACGAGGACGATTTCGTCGCGGTTCGGTCGGTCTTCGAACATACCGGCGGTTCGCCGCCGCGACGGATAAGGAGGACGGTACGGACGCCGCGCTCCGGGGCGTCGACGCCGAAAAAATCACGTCTCCGGGCGAGTCGCCCCCACGACGGCTCGCCGACGACGCGTGAATGCGGCGGCCGCGTCAGTCACGGCCGCCCGCCGATAACTCGCCCGCGTTCTCGTCGAGAAATCGCAACAGCGGCTCGATTTCGTCGAATCGAGGGCCGCACGCGACGGAGCCGAGATGGCGGTTCCACTCGACGAAGCCGGCGTCAGCGAGTTTCGGCAGATGAACGTGGAACAGCTCCACCTCCAGTCGGTCGCGGTCGCGGCCGCCACCAACGGCCGCGTCCCGCGTTGCCGCTTCGAGGCGCGCGCGCCGCCGTCGGCGAAGACCCATCAGCAACCGTCGCCGATGGACGTTTCCGAGGGCGTCGAACGCCTCGTCGAGGCGGGGGGACGCCGCGGCTACCATCGGCGCAACCCCCGTTGGATCCGAACGGGCGTCGCGCGACGGGCGCGAGACGCCGAGGCAAAGCGTCTCCCGCGAGTCGCCGGAAGGCCCCGCTCTGGGCACCCGGTGGACACCACCCGATACCGGTACCGTCGAGAGCGCGGCCCGTCAATCACACGTCCGTACGCCTCTGCGCCATCGCGACGCGGTCGGACGGCGTACGGCTGTCGATGTCTGTGTGCGTTCACAACTACGTCCCCGAGGGAGCATAGCTAGCAAGTCAGCATTCTCTTTTTGCTTTCACAGTCCGGTCATTGAAGTAGCCAATCGGAAACCCTCCGTTACATGTTATGAACCGAATCCGGTCACGAACGGGTTATTTCGGCCGGAATACTAGCTGAATAGAGTAAATACCGGCTGCCTGGACCACCCGACACCCGATATTTGGCAGTATTTCGACAAGGGAGTTCAATACGGCGGCGGCGAAATGGCAGCCAGTAATGGCCGTAATCGTCGAGTTGACGATCGATTCGGAGAGCTTCGACCTCGGGAGGGTCACCGCCGTGTCGAACGGTGTCCACATCGAGCTAGAGCGCGTCGTCCCGACCGGCGGTGAGGTCATGCCGTTCTTCTGGGCGCGCGGCACCGACTTCGAGGCGTTCGAACGCGCCGTCCGAGACAACAGCATCGTCGACGAGCTGACCGCGGTCGCCCGCGTCGAAAACCGCGTGTTGTACAGAGTCAGCTGGGGAGGGACCACGTCGAGTCTGACCCGGATTCTCACCGACAGCGAGGCGACGATTCTCGAAGCCCACGGCAACGACCCGTGGACGTTCCGCCTCCGGTTCAGCGACCACACCGGACTGACCGAGTTCCACAACCGCTGTCAGGAGGAGAACCTCGAGTTCCACGTCGAGCGCATCTACACCCTCGCGGAGGGCGAACCGGGCGTCTACAGCTTCGACATCACCGACGAACAACAGGAGGCGCTCGTCGCCGCCGTCTCGGAGGGCTACTTCGAGGTCCCCCGTCAGACCACGCTCAATGAGGTGGCCGAGCGACTCGGAATCAGCCCGCAGGCCGCCTCCGAGCGCGTCCGCCGTGGGGCCGACACCGTCCTGCGGAAGGTGCTGTTGTCGCAGTCGGCGGCGGACCTCTCGTAGGCGACTGCTCGCGCCGAGACGCGGTTCGCCCGCGACACGAACGGGGGAGCTATTGGTCCGCCGCGAGTACGCGACGGCGACGCGATGGACAAAGCGACGCTCCGAACGACGGTGTGGGACGACCTCGAATCGTCGGGCGCGGCACGGTTTCCCTTCCCGCCGCACGGCCGCATCCCGAACTTCGCCGACGCGAAAGCGGCCGCCGAGCGACTCGCGGCGACGCCCGAGTGGGCCGACGCCGACGCGGTGAAGGCCAACCCGGACGCCCCGCAACTCCCCGTCAGGCGACGGGCGCTCCGCGAGGGGAAAACCGTCTACATGGCCGTCCCCCGGCTCCGCGACGAGGAGTGCTTCTACGAACTCGACCCCGCGCGCATCGACGACGAACACCTCGACAGCGCGCCGACCGTCTCCCACGTCGAGACCTACGCCGACACGGTCGGCCCAGACGCCCTGCCGCCCGTCGACCTCGTCGTCTCGGGGTCGGTCGCCGTCTCCGACGCGGGCGCGCGCATCGGGAAGGGAGAGGGGTTCAGCGACCTCGAATACGCGGTGTTGCGGGGTCTCGGGGCCGTCACCGACGAGACGACCGTGGCGACGACGGTCCACGAGCGACAGGTCCGCGACGACCTGCCGGAGCCGGACGCCCACGACGTGCCGATGGACCTCGTCGTCACTCCCGAACGGTTGGTCCGAACCGAGACCTCGCACCCGAGACCCACGGGCATCGACTGGGACGCGCTCCCCGACGAGCGCCTCGACGAGATGCCCGTCCTCCGGCGGTTGCGCGACGAGTCGTCGGAGTAGCCGAGCCCCTGCTTATTTCACCGCCCGGGCCGACGTGAGGCCGTGCGACTCGTACAGGTGTTGGTGCCGACCGGCAAGCGCGAGGCCGTCCTGCGGACGCTCGACGAGGAGGGCGTCGACTACGCCGTCTCCGAGGAGACGTCCGGGCGCGGCTTCGTCGCCGTCGTCACCTTCCCGGTCCCCAAGGAGGCCGTCGAACCGGTGTTAGCGCGACTCCGCGAGGCGGGCGTCGAGCGCGACGCCTACACCGTGGTCGTCGCCGCCGAGACGGTCGCGTCGAAGCGGTTCGACCAACTGCGCGAGCAGTACGAGGAAGACGACGAGAACGGCGACCGCATCGCCCGCGAGGAACTGGCCTCGAAGGCCGCGGACCTCGCGCCGTCGGTTTCGACCTACGTGCTCATGACGGTCATCTCGGCGCTCGTCGCCACCGCGGGCCTGCTTCTCGACTCGCCGGCCGTGGTCGTCGGCTCGATGGTCATCGCCCCGCTCGTCGGTCCCGCGATGTCCGCGAGCGTCGGCACCGTCGTCGACGACGACGAGATGTTCGGCCGCGGGGTTCGCCTGCAGGCGCTCGGCGGCGTCCTCGCGGTCGGCGCGGCCGCCGTCTTCGCCTTCCTGCTCAAACAGACCGGGGCGGTCCCGCTGTCGTCCGCGGAGGTGCTTTCGATTCCCGAGGTGGACGAGCGCCTCGCGCCCGACGTGCTGTCGCTCGTCATCGCGCTCGGCGCGGGAGCCGCCGGCGCGATTTCGCTCTCCTCCGGCGTCTCGACCGCGCTCGTCGGCGTCATGATAGCCGCCGCGTTGGTCCCGCCGACCGCCGTCGTCGGCATCGGCATCGCGTGGGGCGCGCCCGAGGCCGTCGTCGGCTCGGCCATCCTCGTCCTCGTCAACATCCTCTCGGTCAACTTCGTCGCCATCGGCGTCCTCTGGCAGCAGGGCTACCGGCCGGAGCGCTGGATTCGCCGCGACGAGGCCCGCCGGGCCGCCCTGTTCCGCATCGCCGTCATCGGGGTCGGACTGCTCGTCCTCTCGTCGTTCCTCGGTGCGGTCACCTACACGACCTACCGGAACGCCGACTTCCAGGGCGACGCGCGCGACGCCATCGAGGACGTGCTCTCGGGCACCGACGCCCGACTGCTATCGATGGAACTGCAGTACGACAGCGGGCCGCTACAGGAGCCCGACGGCGTCGTCGTGACCGTCGGCTACGACCCGGCCTCCGACCCGCCGATGGTCGAACGCGAACTCACGAGGCGGGTGAACGCCGTCGCCCCCGAGCCGCTGTCGCCGTGGGCCACCGGCGAAATCGACGTCGAAGTGCGCTACGTCGCCGTCGTGGAGTAGGACGGCCGGCGTTCCGTCCCCCGTTTCGAAGGCTACAGTCGCTCTTTGTCTCTAGCGCGGCTTGAATAGCTGAACCGACGTACGGTGGGTATGCAACGACGCACGATTGCTCCGATATTCCTCGTCGGCCTCGTCCTCCTCGCGGGCTGCCTCTCGGCACCCCTGCAGGCGACGACCGACGGCGGCGTAGACGCGACGAACGCGACGACCATCTCCGCGACCGGCACCGGCGAAGTGACCGCCGACGCCGACCTCGCCGTGGTCTCCATCGCCGTGACGACCACCGCCGACTCGGCGGACGACGCCCGCGGCACCGTCGCCGACGACGTGGCCGCCGTCCGCGCCGCCCTCACCGACGCCGGTGTCGCCGAGGACGCCATCCAGACGACCGGCTTCAACATCTACCCCGAGTACGACTACAGCGGCCAGGAGCGCGACCTCCTCGGCTACCGCGCCACCCACACCCTCCGCGTCGAGGTCGCCCCCGACCGCGCCGGCGAAGTCATCGACCTCGCGGTCGGTGCCGGTGCCAGCGAAATCCGCGGCGTCGCCTTCACGCTGACCGACGAGAAGCGCGCCGAACTCCGCGAAGAGGCCCTGACCCGCGCCGTCGACTCGGCGAAGGCCGACGCCGACGCGGTCGCCAGCGCCTCCGACCTGACCGTCACGGGCGTCCACACAGCCACCGTCGGCGGCAGCGCCTCGCCCGGCCCGTACCCGGTCGCCTACGCCGAGGACGCCGCCCGCGCCTCGTCCGGTTCGACCGAGCTCTCGCCCGGCCCCGTGACCGTCTCGGCGACCGTCCAGATGGTCTACGAAGCCGAGTAAGCGACCCCACCCCGCTGACCGAGACCGAACTCCCGGTCTCGACCACCCCCCGCGTTCCCATTTCTCCGACAGCTACCTCGTAGCCACAGCTCTCGTCGAGAAGCAGGTGCTGCGGCAAGACAGAAGCGCCAGAACCGAAAAATCCCGAGTCGCTTACTCGTTGCGCGACGGCGGGATGTCGGGTTCGAACCCGATGGCCTCGACCGCGGCGTCGAGGACGGCCTCGACGTTCTCGCCCGTCTCGACGCTCATGTAGAGGTCGGCCTCCATGTCGGTCGAGCGGTCGCTCTTGTTACAGACGGTGAGGACGGGGATGTCGCGCTCCTCGAAGCGCGCCTGCACGGCGTCGCGGAGTTCGAGCTGCGACTCGATGGGGTAGCCGCACGCCCCGCTGGCGTCGGCGACGAAGATGACGGCGTCCGCGAGGTGTTCGAGGGCGCTCACGGCCTGTCGCTCGATGTCGTTTCGCTCGTCTTCGGGCCGGTCGAGCAGCCCCGGCGTGTCGATAATCTGGTAGCGGATTCGGTCGCGGTCGAAGTGCCCGATTTGGACGCCCTTCGTCGTGAAGGGGTAGCGGGCGATTTCGTTCGACGCGCGGGTCACGTCGTTGACGAACGAGGACTTCCCGACGTTCGGGTAGCCGGCGACGACGATTGCCGGTTCGTCCGGGCGGATGTCGGGGAGGTTCTTCAGGGCGTCGCGCGCCTCGCCGATGCGGAGCAGGTCGTCTTCGACCTCCTCGACGACGCTCGCCATGCGGGCGAACGCCTGCTTTCGGTGCTTGCGCGCGAGGTCGGCGTCGGTCTTGCGGAGCTTCGGCTGGTACTCGCGGGCGATGTTGTCGACCTGCCGGGAGGCCCACATCACTTCCGAGAGGCTCTTTCGGACCTCGTCCACGTCGACGATGGCGTCGGCGAGCTCGTAGTAGAAGGGGTCGACCGTCCCGAAGTCGGGCCACTCGACGACGACGTTTTCGAGGTTGTCGGAAAGGATGTTCGACGCCGTCTGGAGCATCGACTGCTGAGCCTCCAACTTGTTCTGCTTCGCTCGCCCCGTGCGCGCGGCCCGCGAGAAGGCCTTGTCGATGAGTTCGTCCGACCGGGGCGTGGTCGGGAGAGACTCGAAAATCATTGCAGTCCGCTACATGGCCGAGCCGTAAAAGCGCGTCCGTTTGGGGCTCGGCGCTTCGAGCGGTGGATTCGCCGTGCAGGTCTCACGCACGGTTCGACCGGAAGCGAGGGGGTCGCGGGCGACCGGCGCGCGGACGCGGACGTGAGCAAAGCGGTCGAACATCCCCCGCGACCGCCACGAAGTTCTTGCCCGCCCGAGGTCTACGTCGACCCATGACTGACTGGAAAGCTGTCGCCGTCGGTTTCGTCGTCATCGTCGTCGTCGGCACCGGCGGGCTCGCGCTCCCGCTCATCGGCCAAATCGGGGCGGGGCTGCTCGGGGGCTTCGCGGCGGGCTACCTCGCGGGCGGCACGCTCGGCAACGGCGCGTGGAACGGCCTCGTCGCGGGCTCCATCTCGGGTATCGTCGTGACGCTCC
This sequence comes from Haloferax gibbonsii, assembly GCF_001190965.1. Lineage (NCBI taxonomy): Archaea > Methanobacteriati > Methanobacteriota > Halobacteria > Halobacteriales > Haloferacaceae > Haloferax > Haloferax gibbonsii. Next base: position 1,787,585 of record NZ_CP011947.1, on the reverse strand, counting down.
TCGCGGCCCTGCTCGGGAGCCTCCTCGGACTCGCCGGCGGGCCGCTGGGCGGACTCCTCGGCGGCGTCGGCGTCCTCGTCGCGGGCGTCGTGCTGACGCTCATCTTCGCAATCGACAGCGCCATCGCCGGGGCCGTCGGCGCGTGGGTGAAAGGATAGTCAGACGAACGCGGCCGCGACTCGGACTCTCCCCGAACGCGATAGTCCCAAAAAACGGGGTTTAGCATGGTGCTAAGTCCGTTATCTCACGTAAACGGTCGCGGGTCTCTAAGGGAGCGGGACCACACCCGACGGCCATGGGTAAGGAGCCAACGCACACCCGTCGAAGAACCCTCCAATCGATTTGCGGCGTCGCCGTCGTCGGTCTCACCGGTCTCGCTGGCTGTAGCTCGTCCGGGGACTCTGACTCGACGACGCAAACGACCGACGCGCAGACGCAGACCGCGACCGAGACGCAGACCACGACGACCGCGAACGAGACGACCGCGAACGAGACGACCGAACAGGCGGAGGAAACAACCGAAAGCGGGCTCGAGGCCGCCGACTTCGTCGAGAACCCCGAGGAGATACACCCGACGCTGGTCGAAGCGACGTCGGTCCCCTCGGACGAGGTGCTGCTCGGCTTTCGGCTCGAAGACTCGTCGCTCCCGTTTACGACCGAGGTGTACCGCGCGCCGGACGACGCCGAGGTGCAGGCGACGGAGACCTACGACACCCAAGACCTCTCGCAGGTCGACTTGCTCCCCGAGTCGCCGCAGGCGCTCGATACCGTCGACACCGACCGCGAGGACATCCACTACGGGACTACGACCGTCGGAGAACCGCTGAAAGTCACGCTCGTCGCGCGCCACGACGGCCAGACCATCGACTGGAGCGCCTGGTCTCGAACCGGCTATCCGTACGACGGCCACGACGAGGAGGACCCCGCGCTCGAGGTCGACTGTTACTGCGGCGGGATGAACTACACCGCGCCGAGCGGCGGGACGTGGGCGCGAGTGATTCAGGTGACGCCGACCGAGCGCGTCGACACCGGGACGACCGTCGCGCTCAACTGGACGTCGAGCCGACTCTGAAGGCGTAATCGACGCGGTTCGCCGCTCCGCGGGCGCGGTCTACTCGCCGCGTTCGAGGTACTCCCGCTGAATCTCCACGACTTCGGTCGAGTCTGCACACTCCGAGTACCGGCGGAGCGGCTCCTCGTTGAGTTCGAGGAACGTGTGGCCCCAGTTGAACTTCGAGAGGATACCCTCGGCCCGCTTCTTCTCGCCGAAGATGACGAGGGCGGCGGCTATCGCCTCGACCGTCGTCAGCTGCATCGGGCGGCCGAAGTTCACGGGGTTGGCGGCGACGAGATAGGGGAGCGCGCGGTGCTCGCCGGGGAGCGAGAACATGGCCTCGCCGGCCGACTCCCACGAGCAGTCGAGCGCGACGAGCGCGCCGGTGTCCGCGTCGGCGGGCGACAGCGCCCTGTCGGCGTGGGGGTTGAGCACGACGCCGTAGGGAGTCTCTCGGTCGGAGCCGTGGAGGGCGGCCATGTCGAAGCGTTCGAGCTTCTTCGCCGTGCACTTCTTCGGGTCGTCGTCGCCCTCGTATCGAACGTGCAGGTCCACAGCCACGATACGCGACTGGCCGAGAAAAGCGTCCCGAACGCGGCGGCGCGCGCGAGGAGTCGGACGGCAGGGCCGGCGTCGGATACTTCCGGTCGGCCGACGAAGAGAGGGCGTGCATCCCGACGCGACGTATCTGGCCCGGCAGTACTACACGGCGCTCGACCACCACGGATACGACATGCTTCGGAACATCCTCGAACCGGAGTTCGTCCAGCACCGCGGCGACATGACGCTCTCGGGGCGCGAGGAGTTCGTCTCGTTCATGCGGGACGACAGGCCGCAGAAGGACACGCGACACGTCATCGAGCGCTACATCCAGTCGAAGTCCGACGACGAAATCGTCGTCCGCGGCCACCTCGAAGACCGCGACGGCGACGAACTGTTCGTCTTTCTCGACCGGTTCCGTGCCCACGACGGGAAGCTCTCGGAGCTGAAGACGTTCGTCAAGTCGTCGACGGCGAACTGACGGGGCGAGTCTCGGGAGAAGGGAGAACGGAGAGAGTGAGAGAGAAACGCCCGGGCGCGGTTCGTCCCGGTCAGTCCTTCTTACCCGCACCGACGGCGGCCTCGCCGACGGGCTCGTGGCCCTCGATGACCTCGCGGCCGCCCATGTAGGGCTGGAGCGGTTCGGGCACGTCGACCGTGCCGTCCTCGTTTTGGTAGTATTCGAGCAGCGCGACCATGACGCGGCCGACGGCCGTGCCCGACGCGTTGAGCGTGTGGAGGTACTCCGCCGACTCGTGGCGCTCGGGGCGGTAGCGGAGGCCGGCGCGGCGCGCCTGGAAGTCCTCGAAGTTCGAGGCCGACGAGACCTCGAGCCAGCGGCCGCCCTGTTCGGGGGCGTCGTCCGACTCCGTGCCGGGAGCCCACACTTCGAGGTCGTAGGTCTTCGCCGACGCGAAGGTGAGGTCGCCGGTGCAAAGCGAGAGGACGCGGTACGGCAGCCCGAGGCGGTCGAGCACTTCGGCGGCCTCGTCGACGAGGGCTTCGAGCCGGTCGTACGACTCCTCGGGCTCGACGAAGTTGACGAGTTCGACCTTGTTGAACTGGTGGACGCGGACGATACCGCGGGTCTCGGTGCCGTGTTCGCCCGCCTCGCGGCGGAAGTTCGGCGTGTACGCCTGGTGCTTCAGCGGGAGGTCGTCCTTCAGGAGAATCTCGTCGCGGTACATGTTCGTGACCGGGACCTCCGCGGTGGGACAGAGCCACAGGTCGTCGTCCTCGTAGTTCTCGGTCTCCGAGCCGCCGATGCGGTAGGCGTCCTCGGCGAACTTCGGGAGCTGACCGGTACCCTCCATCGAAGTGGTCTTGACCGGAATCGGCGGGAAGAGGTCGACGTACTCCTGTTCGCGGTGCACGTCGAGCATGAACTGCACGAGCGCGTGTTCGAGCATCGCGCCCTCGCCTTTCAGGAAGTAGAAGCCCGAGCCGGTGGTCTTGGCCGCGCGACCCTCGTCGATGATGTCGAGTTCCTCGCCGAGGTCGTAGTGGGGCGTCACCTCGTCGGGAAGCTCGCGGAGGTCGTCGAAGCCGACGCGGCGGACCTCCTCGTTGTCGGCCTCGTCGGCCCCGACGGGAACCGACTCGTGGGGGAGGTTGGGCAGTTCCATGAGCGCCTCGTCGAGTTCCGCTTCGAGTTCGTCGGCGCGGGCTTCGAGCTCCTGTAGCTCCGTCTTGAGTTCGCCCGAGCGGTCGATGGCCTCCTGTGCTTCCTCGTCTTTCCCTTCTTGCTTCAACTGGCCGATTTTCTGGCTGACCTCGTTGCGCTCGTGGCGGAGGTCGTCGCCCTCGGCCTTCAGCGAGCGCCACTCGTCGTACACGTCGAGGACGCGGTCGATGTCCACGCCCTCCATGTTACGGGCGGCGAGCGCGTCGCGAACTCGCTCCGGTTCGTCGCGGAGCAGTTGCCTGTCAATCATTGGGCTGTGGTTTCCGGGCGGGCGGGAAAATCGTATCGCATCGCCGAGGGACGGGGGGCAAATCAACGGCGGACGAGCGCGACGAACCCGCATCTGGGGAGCGCGACGAACCCACGTGAAAGCGGCCGCAGCTCCCGGATTCGAGCGTGGAGACCGCTTTGCGGTCGCCCGTAATCAACGCGGGGGGCGGGCGACCGAACGCTTTTCTTCCCCGGAGACGGCCGTCAACTATGGCTATTGGCGACGTCGAACCCGTCCCGGACAGCACGGACCTCTACTACGTCGACAGCGGCATGTACGAGGTGGAGAAGTACGGCTCGGTCTACCTCGTCGACGCCGAGAAACCGGCGCTCATCGACACCGGCATCGCCGCCGACAGAGAGGCGGTCTTCGGGATGCTCGACGAGGTCGGCGTCGACGACCTCGCGTACATCCTGCCGACGCACGTCCACCTCGACCACGCGGGCGGCGCGGGCTACCTCGCCGAGCGCTACCCCGACGCGACCGTCATGACCCACGAAATCGGCGCGCCGCACCTCGTGGACCCGTCGCGGCTCATCGAGGGCACGAAGGCGGCCGTCGAAGACCAGTGGCAGTTCTACGACGAACCGCTCCCAATCGACGAGGACCGCGTCGAGGGACTCACCGACGGCGACGAAATCGACCTCGGCGACCGGACGCTCACGGTCCACCACGCGCCCGGCCACGCGCCGCATCAGGTGATGTTCCACGACGACGGCGACGACGTGCTGTTCGTCGGAGACGCCCTCGGCATCTGGGAGCCGAAGTCGCGGACGCTCCGACAGACCTCGCCGCCCTCGCAGTTCCACCTCCAGAAGGCGCTCGACGACGTGCGCACTATCGAAGACATCGACCCGGAGACGGTCTGTTTCGGCCACTTCGGACCGAAACCCTACGACAGCGACCTCGCCGGAGAGTACAAGCGGGTCCTCGTGGAGTGGGTCGAGGCCATCCGACAGAAACGCGCGGAACTCGGCGACGACGAGGCCGTCATCGACCACTTCGTCGAGCACACCCAGATGGCCGAGGTGTGGGGCGAGCGGAAGGCACACGACGAAGAGCGCCTGAACACCCGCGGCGTGCTCGGTTACCTCGACTACATCGGCGACGACGAGTGACACGAGCGAGTCGGCTGGTCCGGGCGATTCAGGCAATTCAGGCGGTTCGGGCGACTCGGGCGGCTCGGACGGATTGGACGGACCTACCGGCGCGAACGGGTTCGTAATCGGTGTTTCCCCGCGGTATCGCGGGGTTTCAACAGACCGAACGTACATAGTTTTAAATGTTGAATCATTACTAACAGAGCATGGACTGGCGGGACGCGGAGGCGGCGTTCGACGACCCTGTCATCGAGCGGACGACCCTCCCACGGATGTTCGAATCGAGCGCGTCGCGGAACGCCACGCGAGTCGCACAGCGGTACAAAGGCGGCGTCTACCGCCGGTCGCTGGTCGCCGAGGGCGTCGTTCCGGCGGCCCCCGACGGCGACTACGCCGACCTGACCTACGAGGAGATGCGGGGCATCGTCCGTCGCCTCGCGGCGGGGTTCCGCGACCTCGGCATCGAGACCGGCGACCGGGTCGGCATCCTCTCGCACACGCGCATGGAGTGGGCCCAGACCGACTTCGCCGTCCTCGGCGCGGGCGGCGTCGTCACCACGGTCTACACCTCGTCGTCGGAGCGGCAGGTGCAGTACCTGCTTTCCGACCCCGGCGCGAACGCCGTCGTCGTCGAGAATCAGGAGTTACTGGAGCGCGTGCTCGCCGTCGAGGACGAACTCGACCTGCGCTTCATCGTCGTCGTCGACGAGTACGAGGGCCACGAGGACCGCGACGACGTGCTGACGCTCGGCGAACTCTACCGCCGCGGCGAGGAAGTGTACGACGAGGCGGCCTACGAGTCGTGGCTGGACGAGCGCGAGCCCGAGGACCTCGCCAGCCTCATCTACACCTCGGGGACGACCGGCCAGCCGAAGGGCGTCCAACTCACCCACTGGAACTTCCGGTCGAACGTCAACGAGAGCTACCGGCGGTTCGGTCCCCGCCCGGACAAAGGCGACACGCCGGTCATCGGCCCCGACTCGGTCGCGCTGTCGTTCCTGCCGCTCGCGCACGTCTTCGAGCGCATGGCCGGCCACTTCATGATGTTCGCGGCGGGCGCGGCCGTCGCCTACGCCGAAAGTCCCGACACGCTCCGCGAGGACTTCCAGCTCGTCCGGCCGACCACGGGGACGAGCGTCCCCCGCGTGTACGAGAAGCTCTACGACGCGATTCGGGCGCAAGCCAGCGAGTCGCCGGCGAAAAAGCGCATCTTCGAGTGGGCCGTCGGCGTCGGGCAGGCGTACCACACGACCGACGCGCCGGGCTACCTGCTCACCGCGAAACACCGCCTCGCCGACCGGCTCGTGTTCGGGCAGGTGCGCGAGGCGCTCGGCGACAACCTCGACTTCTTCATCAGCGGCGGCGGGAGCCTCTCGGCCGAGCTGTGCGCGCTCTACCACGCGATGGGCCTCCCGATTTACGAGGGCTACGGCCTCACCGAAACGTCGCCCGTCATCTCGGTCAACCCCCCCGAGGAACCGAAAATCGGAACTATCGGCTACCCGCTTCGGAACGTCGAGACGAAACTCGACACGACCGTCGTCGGCGACCAACTCGGAGACGCGGGCGGCGAGGTGGGCGAACTGCTCGTCCGCGGGTCGAGCGTCACCGAGGGCTACTGGAACAACCCCGAAGAGACCGAGGCGGCGTTCGTCGAGGACGACGAGGGCGAGCGCTGGTTCCGCACCGGCGACGTGGTCGAACTCCGGCCCGACGGCTACATCACCTTCCGCGAGCGCGCCAAGCAGATTCTCGTCCTCTCGACGGGCAAGAACGTCGCGCCCGGCCCCATCGAGGACGCGTTCGCCTCCTCGCCGGTGGTCGAACAGTGCATGGTCCTCGGCGACGGCCGCAAGTTCGTCTCGGCGCTCATCGTGCCCAGTTTCGACGGGCTGCGGAAGTGGGCCGACGAGGAGGGCATCGACCTCCCCGACGAGCCGAAAGCCATCTGCCGCGACGACCGGGTGTACGAGCGCATCGAAGCCGAGGTTGAGGCGGCCAACGAGAACTTCGAGTCCTACGAGCGAATCAAGCAGTTCCGCGTCGTTCCCGAGGAGTTCACGGAGGGTAACGACCTGATGACGCCGACGATGAAAAAGAAGCGCCGGAACATCCTCGACCGCTACGCCGACGAGGTGTCTCTCATCTACGACGAGGACCGCCGGAGCGAAGAGCGGCGGGGTGGCGGGCGGGCCGCGACTCAGTGAAGTCGGACAGCCGAACCGTCCCCAGCCGTCTTTTCGCCGAACGTCTCCCCAACTCCGCGGAGATACCGCCCGAGATGTGTGGACTTATCTTCCGTCGTCACATGGACCGAATCAATGGAGGCGATATAAGTGGCCGCAGCAGGAGGGGCCAACCTCATCCCGCTCGTCGCCGCGATAATCGGCATCGGCGTGGTCTCGCAGGTGCTCTCGGACCGGTTTCAGGTCCCCAGCGTCGTGTTCCTCATCGCGTCGGGTATCCTGCTCGGTCCGGAGGTCCTCGGCGTCATCTCTCCCGACTCGTTCGGGAACGCACTACAGGCCATCGTCGGTCTCTCGGTCGCTATCATCGTGTTCGAGGGCGCGTTCCACCTTCGAATCGACAAGCTACGGGAAGCGCCCGCCGCGACGTTCCGACTCGTCACCGTCGGGGCGATAATCGCGTTCGTCGCGACGGGCGTCGTCGTCCGCTACGCGCTCGGCGCGCCGTGGGCGGTGTCGTTCCTCGTCGGCGCGCTCCTCGTCGCGACCGGGCCGACGGTCATCGCACCGATTCTCGAAGTCGTCCCGGTCCGCGACCGGGTCGGCGCGGCGCTCGACACGGAGGGCATCGTCAACGACGTGACGGCGGCCATCGTCGCCGTCGTCATCTTCGAGGCAATCCTCGAAGGCGTCAGTAGTCCCGACGCTCTCGTGACGCTGTTCGCCGAGCGACTCGGCGTCGGCGTCGTCGTTGGCGCAATCGTCGCCGGGTCGCTGTACTACGCGCTCCGGTACGTCGACCTCTCGCCGGGCAACGCGCCGCAGAACGCGCGTCTGCTCGTCCTCGCCGGCGCGCTCGTGTCCTACGCGGCCGCCGACTACGTCGCCACGGAGGCCGGCATCGCGGCGGTGGCGACCGCCGGCATCCTCCTCGGCAACGCGGACGTGCCGTACGAAGAGGAGATTTCGGCGTTCAAAGGCGACATCACGCTGCTCGTGCTGTCGTTCGTCTTCATCGCCCTCGCGGCGCTGTTGGACTTCCAGAACCTCCTGAACCTCGGCGTCGGCGGCCTCGCCGTCGTCGCCGCCGTCGCGCTCGTGATTCGACCGCTGTTGGTCTTCATCTCGGCGCGCGGCGACCGGTTCACGAGAGAAGAGAAGCTCTTCATGAGCTTCGTCGGCCCGCGCGGCATCATCCCCGCGTCCGTGGCCTCGCTGTTCGCCATCGCCCTCCAGGAGGAGGCGACGCGGCTCGCGGCCGAAGGAATGGCCCAGCAGGCCGCAATGCTGAACCAGAGCGCCTCGATTCTCGTCGGCACGGTCTTTCTCGTCATCCTGACGACCGTCGTCTTCGAGGCCGGCCTCGCTCGTCAGATCGCAGAATACCTCGACGTCATCCCAATGCGTGTACTCATCATCGGAGGCGGGAAAGTGGGCCGTGCGCTCGCCGAACGCCTCGCAGACCGCGGAGAGAACGTGGTCCTCATCGAAGAGGACCAAGAAGTAGTCCAGACGGCCCGGAACATGGGCTTTACCGTCCACCACGGCGACGGAGCCGACACGAGCGTCTTACGCTCCGCGGGGGCCGCGAACGCCAAGTTCGTGGTCGCCGCGACCGGCGACGACGACGTGAACCTGCTCGTCGCGCAGTTGGCGAACTCGAAGTTCGAACCCGAGAGCGTCCTCGCGCGGGCGAACAACCCCGACAACGTCGAGGCGTTCGAAGAACTCGGCGTCCGGACCATCTCGTCGACCATCGCCACGGCGCAGGCGCTCGACAACTACATCGAGCGCCCGTCGATGTCGAACTGGATGGGCGAAATCGGCCGCTCCGGCGACGTTCAGGAGGTCGAGGTCACCGCCGAGAAACTCATCGGCCGGACCATCCGCGAAGTCGGCCCCGAACTGCCCGACGGCTGTCTCGTCACGCTCGTCTCGCGGAACGGCGACACGACGGTCCCCAACGCGGAGTTCACGCTCCAGGAGGGCGACCGCATCACCATCATCGGCGAGCGCGAGGCCGTCCGAGACGCAGAAGAGTTAGTCCACCCCGAGTAGCGGCTCTCGCCGCCCGCGACCCGTTATTTTCACGCCGTCTCCGGCCGGTCAGCGCCGCGCCCAGCGGACGAACACCGCCCAGTAGCCGACGGTGAGCGCGACGAGGACGTACCAGACGGGCGCGCCGAGGTCGGGCCTCGGAACGAACCCCGCGGAGGCGGCCCCCGCGGCCGCCAGCGCCGCGAAGGCCCCCGACAGTACGGTCGTCGTGAGATTCATCACCGCGTTGTTCTCGACTTGCGGAGTATGAACGTGACGGAAGGCGCACGTATATTCGTGAGCGATAGCCGAGGTCTGCGGTTCGAGGAACCGCCGACACGCGGTCCACGAACTTCGCTCGCTTCCCGGGACGAATCAGGATAAAAAACGCAGGGCGGCCCTACCGACTGAACTCGATTGCCGCACCGCTGCCACCTTTTTCTCTCGCTCCGCTCGGCAAAAATCTGGACCAAAAAACAGCCGAGTTCCCACCCTACCTGCTGAACTCGATTGCCGCGCCCTGACCGAAGCCGACGCAGAGCGACGCGAGGCCGCGGTCCACGTCGCGCTTCTGCATCTCGTGGATGAGCGTCACGGGGAGGCGCGCGCCGGAGGCCCCGAGGGGGTGGCCGAGGGCGATTGCGCCGCCGTTGACGTTGAGTTTGTCCGCGTCGATGCCGAGTTCGCGGCGGGAGTACTCACATTGGCTGGCGAACGCCTCGTTGATTTCGACGAGGCCGTAGTCGTCGATATCGGTGCCGGCGCGGTCGAGGAGGCCGCGGGTCGCCGGGACCGGGCCGATGCCCATGACCGTCGGGTCGACGCCGGCGACGTTGTTCGTGCCGACCGAGGCGAGCACGTCGAGGCCGTGTTCGTCCGCGAACTCGCGGCTGGTGACGAGGACCGCGGCAGCGCCGTCGGTTATCTGCGAGGAGTTGCCGGCGGTGACGGAGCCGTCGCCGGAGAAGGCGGGGTCGAGGCCGCCGAGAATCTCCATGGAGGTGTCGCGGCGGATGCCCTCGTCCTCGGTGACGACGCCGTCGTCCGTCTCGACCGGGACGATTTCGTCGTCGAACCGGCCCGAGTCGGTCGCGTCGGCGGCGCGCTGGTGGCTCCGGAACGCGAACTCGTCTTGGGCCTCGCGGGAGACCTCGTACTCCTCGGCGACCTTCTCCGCGGTCATCCCCATCTGCAACTGGAAGATGTTGTACTGCTCGCTCAGTTCGGGGTGGAGGTGCTGGTAGGAGTCGCCGTCCATCGGCACGCGGGACATGCTCTCGACTCCGCCGGCGACGATGCACTCGCGGTTGCCGGCGGCGATGGCGTCGGACGCGGAGATGATGGCCTGCATGGAGGAGGCGCACCAGCGGTTGATGCTCGTCGCGGGCGTCCCCTCGCCGAGGTCCGACAGGAGCGCGATGACGCGAGCGACGTTGTTGTCCTGTTCGGTGCGCTGTTGGGCGACGCCCCACATCAGGTCTTCCACGTCGTCGGGGTCGACGTCGTGTTCGTCGAGGATGTGGTCGATGAGCGTGACCGAGAGGTCCTCGCTTCGAACGTCTTCGAACACGCCGCCCGCCTTGCCGAACGGCGTGCGGTACGCGGCCGCGATGACTGGCTCTGGCATGGCACATCATCGGGGTTCGAACACCATAAATAGTTTAGAACTCACTATTCGTCGTGACGAGTTGTTTATCGGGTGGAAAAACGCCGAGAAAGCGGTGAAAGTGGAGACGACGGCACCGAGTCTCGGAGCGTCAGGAACGAGTGGCGGAGTCGCTGTCCGGCCGACCGGGGATTCCGCCGGTACCCGCGTCGGCGACCGTTGGCTCCGCCGGGAAGAGCTCCGGCGCGACGTCGGCCGAGGCGTGCTCGAAGGGCACGTCGTCGGCGCTGGCGGCGTCCGCCGGGTCGTCGGATGCGATGCGTTCGGTCATGGTCAGTCGCTCGTGACCGGCTGTTCGGCCTTCGCTTCCTCCTCGGCGAACGGGTACCACGACTGCTTGGCGTCGTGCATGTACGGCGCTTCGAAGTCCGTCTCCTCGGGGACGCAGTACTCGGTGACCGCCTCGGTCCCCTCGGCTTCGACCCACTCGCGGAACGTCTGTCCGGGCTCGCGGCGCTCCGCGAACGCCTCCACGAGCGACGCGATTGCCCCCGGCACCTCGTCGGCCGGGATGCGCTGCCGAACCCACTCGACGAACGACGGCTCCTCGCCGATGCCGCCGCCGACGCCGATGTCCATGGCCTCGACCATCTCGCCGTCCTTCTGGGCGCGCATGCCGAACAGGCCGATGTCGGCCGTGTTCGCCTGCCCGCAGTCGGCGGTACAGCCGGAGTAGTGAATCTTCAGTTGGCTCACGTCGTCGGGCACGTCCACGTTGTCGCGGAGCCACCGGAGCATCCGGGCGGTCCGGGCCTTCGTCTCCGTGAGCGCGAGCGAGCAGAACTCCGTGCCGGTGCAGGCGACCGTGCCGCGCTGGAACGGGTTCGGGACGGGCGTGTGCTTGCCGAGGAGCGGCTCGGCGAGCAGGTCGTCGAGCTTCTCCTCCGGCACGTCCATCAGAAGCGGGTTCTGCCGGCGGGTGAGTCGGACCTCGCCGGAGCCGTACTCGTCGGCGATGTCGGCCAGTTCGATGGCGTCGGACGCCGTGAGCCGGCCGACCGCGACGCTGAGGCCGACGTAGTAGTCGCCGTTGGCCTGCTCGTGGACGCCGACGTGGTCGTGTTTCCCGGCGGACTCCGAGCGACCCGCGTTGTAGGTGTACTCGTCGCGGATGTTCTCGCCCGCAGACCGGAGTTCGAAGTCGACGTACTCCTCTTGGAGCAGGTCGCGGATCTTCTCCGTGCCCCACTCGTCCACGAAGAAGCGACTGCGGGCGCGGGCCCGAACGTCGCGGTTACCGTGTTCGTGGTAGAGTTCGACGAAGCCGCGGACGACCTCGTAGGCGCGCTCTTCGTCGGCGACGAAGATGTCGAGGTCGCGGGCGACGCGCGGCTTCCGGGAGCCGAGGCCGCCGCCGACGCGGACGTTGAAGCCGGTGACCGTCTCGCCGTCGATTTCTTTCTTCGCGGGTTCGAGCCCCACGTCGTTTATCGAGTCCTGCGCGCAGCCCTCCCGGCAGCCGGTGACGCTGATGTTGAACTTCCGCGGCATGTTCGACAGGGCGTCGTTCCCGCGGAGCTCGGTCTGGAAGCGGTCGAGGAGCGGCTGGGACTCGACGAGTTCGTGTTTGTCGCGGCCGGCGACCGGACAGCCGGTGATGTTCCGCATCGTGTCGCCGCCGGCGGACCGCGAGGAGACGCCCGCCGCTTCGAGCTTCTCCCAGACCTCGGGGATGTCCTCGAGTTCGAGCCAGTGGAGCTGAATCGACTGGCGCGTCGTCAGGTCCAACCAGGCGTCGCCGAACTCGGGGTTCTCGACCGGCCCGGACGCGTAGTCGCGCGCGACCTCCCCGATGGCCCGGAGCTGCCCCGGTTCGAGGACGCCGTTGGCGTTCGTCAGCCGCATCATGAAGTACGAGTCCTGACCCGTCCGCTGCTGGAAGACGCCCCAGAACTTGAAGCGCGTGAACCACTTGTCGCGCTCGTCTTCGGGGATGGCGTCGACGCCTTGCTCGGCGAACTCCTCGATCTTCTCGCGGACCGCGTCGCCGTAGAGCTCCGACTTCCACGCTTCCTTTTTACTCGCCATTTCCGACCACCAGTGGGCAATCATCCACTATTCCTGTGCGTTTGTTTGCGAACTTGGTCATGTTTCGTGATAACACGACTCGACAGAGGTTGATAAGAGTATTCGTTGAGAATCTTTAGAAATAGGCCTTCTAAGGCGTATTCGTCCATTCTATAACCGAATATTCCGAATATAAGGTCATAATCTGCGCAGATAATCGGTTGATTATTGGATAATCTAAACAGACCATAATGGACGATAATGTGGTATGGGACTCGAACGCGGTTCACCGACGAACGGTGAGCGCGCGCAAGTCGTCGAAGGAGTTCACGTTGTGAAACGCGTGCGTTCCGGCGTGAGCCTCCACTTCGCGGTCGTCGAGGACGGTGACGTCGAGCGCGGACATCACGGCCTGTAGGCGGTCGTCACCGGCTCGGATGGTGTCGGTGCAGGCGACCTCGCCGGCGCGGCAGTGGATGACCGCGGGGAGCGGCTGGGTCGTCTCCGAGACCCGCGGGACGACGCCCGCGCCGCCCTGCAGGCGGCCGAAGAGATGCGAGATGAACCCGCTCGGGACGAGCGGCATGTCGCACGGGAGGACCGCCGCGTACTCGGCGCTCGTCGCCCGCAGCGCGGTTCGCAGGCCGAAGACCGGCCCCCGGTCGGGATGGGCGTCCTCCGCGAACCGGACGTCGAAGTCCAAGAGCGCGCCGGCGAGCGCGTCCCGCTGTTCGGCGCGGCAGTTGACGACGAGTTCGTCGACGACGGGGTCGAGCGAGGCGGCGACACGGTGAATCATGGGCTGGCCGCCGACGGTGGCCGTCGCCTTGTCGATGCCGCCGAATCGAGTCGACCGACCGCCGGCGAGAATGATGCCCGCACGGCCGGTGTCGAGGTGTGGGTGCGACTCGTCGGCCATTCTCAGGCGGCGGCGCGTTCGAGTTCGCGGGGCCGTCCGCCGGCGGCGACGAGCGCCATCAGTCGCTCACCTCGGCCGCGAGGAGGTCGGTGGACGCGGTCGTCTCGGGGTGTTCGAGGCGGACGGCGCACTGCTTGAAGTTCGGTTCGTTCGACTGCGGGTCGACCGCAGGGCTGGTGAGTCGGTTAGTCATCGGGTGGTGGATAGAGAGCCAGACGAGTCCCGGCGGGACGGCGTCGTCGGGGTCGAGCGTCGCCGGGACCGACGCCCGACGGGAGACGACGGTAGTTCGGCGGTCGCCCTCGGGGTCGGCGACCGCGTCGCGGTGCGCGTCGATTGTGTCGGGGTGCGCGCGGGCGACCGGCTCGTCCGGCGTGTCGCTGCGCGTGCGGACCCCGGTGTTGTACCCGTCGGCCTCGCGGCCGGTCGTGAGCGTCAGCGGGTACGACTCGTCCGCGGGTTCGGGGAGCGACGACCCCGAGAGCGCGCTGAACTGCGCCTTCCCGGACGGCGTCGGGAACGACCACGTCGGGTCGTCGGACTCCCCGTCGGCGTCGTCGTAGTAGCGGTAACCGCCCTCGCTCGTCGGGTCCGGCGCGGGCCAGCGGACGGCGCGCTCGCCGTCGAGTCGCGTGTACGAGAGCCCCGAGCAGTCGGCGTCGGTGCCCGCGGTGAGTGCGGCGAACTCGTCGAACACGTCGCTCGGCGAGACCGACGGTCTCGGGAGCAGTCCGGGCGAGACGCGGGCGGCAACGTCGGCGATGATGTCGAGGTCCTGCCTGACGCCCGGCGGCGTCTCGGTGGCCGGGCGGACCCGCGAGACCGTCCGCTCCATGTTCATCGTGGTCCCCTCGGACTCGCCCCACGTCGCCGCGGGGAGCACCACGTCGGCGAGTTCGACGGTCTCGGACCGGAAGGCGTCCTGCACGACGAGGAAGGAGTCTTCGAGGACCTCGCGGGCGGCCGTCGCGTCCGGGAACCCGGCGAGCGGGTTGGTGGCGACGGTCCAGACGACCGACGGCGACGACTCGAACATCCCGACCGGGCCGGGACCGTTGTCGTCGGGGAGTCGGGAGACGGGCACGCCCCACGCCTCCGCGACGGTCCGGCGGTGGTCCGGGTGTTCGAACGGTCGGTGGCCGGGCCACGTCCCCTTCGAGGAGACGACGCGAGTGCCCATCGAGTTCGCCTGTCCGGTGAGAGAGAAGGGGCCGGAGCCGGGGCCGAGGTTCCCGGAGGCGAGACAGAGGTTCACGAGCGCGCCGGCGGTCGCGGTGCCGCGGACGCTCTGGTTGACGCCCATGCCCCAGTAGACGAGCGTGGGGGCGTCGAGGAGCGACGCCAGTTTCTCGACTTCGTCGAGCGAGACGCCGGCCTCGGACGCCGCCTCTTCGACCGGGGGGAGTTCGTCGACGACGCGGTCGAAGCCCTCCGTGTACCCCTCGACGAACGCGTCGTCCACGCGGTCGGTCTCGACGAGGTGACCGAGGACCGCCTGCGCCAGCGCGAGGTCGCCGCCGGGGTCGATGGCGACGTGGTCGTCGGCGACCGCCGCGGTCTTCGTCTCGACGGGGTCGACGACGACGAGGTCGCCGTCGTCGGCCGACTGCCGAATCCACCGGAACATCACCGGGTGGGCGACTGCCGGGTTCGCCCCCCAGACGAGGTGCGTCTCGGCCTCGGGGATGTCGTCGTAGGTCGGCGGCGGCGCGTCGCTCCCGAAGGCGCGGTAGTAGGCCTTGACCGCGCTCGCCATGCAGAGCGTCGTGTTCGCGTCGTAGTGTCGGGTGCCGATACCGCCGCGGGCGAGCTTCCCGAGGGCGTAGGCGGCCTCGTTCGTCTGTTGGCCGCTGCCGAGGACGGCGACCTCGTCGGGGTCGTCGGCCATCGCGTCGGTGATGGCGTCGCCGACGCGCGCGAGCGCGTCAGACCACGAGGTCTGCCGGAGCTCCCCGTCCTCCCTGACGAGCGGTCGCGTGAGCCACGACCCGTCGGGGTCGGCCGATTCGCGGATACCGCGACCGCAGGCCAGCCCGTTGTTCACGGGGTGTGAAGGGTCCCCCCGAACCGCTTCCAGCCCGTACGAGGTGTCGGAGCCGAGGTGGACGTGTCCACAGCCCACGGCACAGCGCATGCAGGTCGTCGGGACTTGTTTCGCCACGCGATTCACCACCGGCTATTCGTCGAGAATGTACCGCATTTGGGCGGGCATCTCGGTCCATTCGTGAATATCATTTCACTATCTTGGCTCACAGTGGCGGAAGATAACCATAAAACCCTAATCGTTTAAGAAAGGATATTTTCCCCGAGTATTCTGAAGAAAGAGACAATATACAAGCATATGAAAGGAATATAATCGCGTAATCAATCCATTTTCGAATATGTTTTTGAATTGTTTTTCTGAAATTAACGTTGTGCGGCGGAGTCGCGCCGAGTTCCTTGTCATCGGGGAAGTTCGGCCGCGCGCACCAGCGGCGGCGCTCCGACGCTCTTATGCGTCTCCCCGGGCAATTTCTGGGGGATGAGTGAACGGGCGCTCGAGGTTGTCGAGTTTCTGCTGACGGCCCACCTCTACACCGACGACCGAACGCTTGACGAAAACGACCTTCCCCCGCGGTATCGACGCGTCTTCTGGGCGGACGCCGAGGACGACGGCGACGAGGACGAGTCGTCGATGGGCGGCATCGAGCGACCGCTCGTCGTGACCGAGTCCGTCGCGCGGAAGGCGACCGGCGTGGAACACCCCTGGGACGCGATTTCCGACCTCATGTTCACCCAGCGCGAGGACTTCTCCGGCCGCCTCTCTCTGACGCAGCCCGAGATGGCGCTGGAGTGGTTCGTCAAACGAGCCGACTACGACCGGCTCGTGACGAATCCGACGGTCGCGAAGTCGGTCGAGGACCGGGACGACGTGGACGTGACCCACGCGGACGCCAGAGAACAGACCCGGCCGATTCACGCCGACCGCGTGTGGATAGACAGCCTGCTGGACGAGTACTTCGACGACGAGGACGACGCCGAGATGCTCGACCTCGTGCAGGTCCGCGCGCCCGAGGAAATCGAGATGACCCTCGACGACCTCGTGCTCACGACGGACCAGGAAGGCGAGATTCACAAGCTGATGAAGGCCATCGAGCACCGCGAGTACCTCGCGGACATCGGCCTCCGCGAAATCGGGAAAATCCTCTTCGTCGGCCCGCCGGGGACCGGCAAGACCACCGTCTCGCGGGCGCTCGCCCACGAGCTCGGCCTCCCGTTCGTCGAGGTGAAGCTCTCGATGATTACGAGCCAGTACCTCGGCGAGACGGCCAAGAACGTCGAAAAGACCTTCGAGGTCGCAAAGCGGCTGTCGCCGTGTATCCTCTTTATCGACGAGTTCGACTCGGTGGCGAAGACCCGCCGGTCGGACGAGCACGCGGCGCTCAAGCGCGCGGTCAACACGCTGCTCAAGAGCATCGACGACATCTCGCTGATTCGCGACGAGGTCATCCTCATCGGCGCGACCAACCACCCCGACCAGCTCGACTCGGCGGCGTGGCGGCGCTTCGACGAAATCGTCAACTTCCCCAAGCCGGACCGCGGGATGCGCGCCGACATCCTCCGGGTCATCACGAACCGAATGGACATCGACGAGTTCGACCCCTCGGCCATCGCCGACGTGACGGAGGGCCTCACCGGCTCCGACCTCCGACTCGTCCTCCGCGAGGCCGTCCTCGAAGCGCTCACCGAAGAGCGGATGGAACTCACGCAGGACGACCTGCTCGAGGCCGTCGCCGACTTCGAAGAGCGCGACAACCTGAAGAACCTCGACATGATGTCCGACTCGTCGGAACTCGTCGCGGGCTCCAACGACGGTCACGACCACGACCACGACCACGACCACGACGGTCACGCGGACGAACACGAAGGCGAGACGCAGAAAGACGCCGGCGCGGCGCAGTAACTCCGCTTTTCTGACAAAACATTTACTAGTGGGCCGCAAACGGCGAGCCGATGCCCTCCAGCAGACGCCGATTCGTTCGGACGATTGCGGCGGGCGGGGTTCTGACGGCGCTCTCCGGGTGTACATCGGACCTCGAACCGTCCACCGCGACGCCCCTTCCCGAACCTGAGCCGAATCCTGCGCCCGCCTCTGGGGACCCGATTACAATCTCGCGCGACTACCGAGCGTCCTCGAAGTACGACTACTATCCGGACGCCGCGGAGATTCGACGACGCACCGGCTATCGCAAGCACATGAACGAGTCGGGAACGACGAGAGAGCCGATATACGAGCGAGAACCGGCGTCGTCGTGGGTGACGCGAGTCGGCGGGACCGTCGCGGGAACCGAGGCGATGGCGACGGCGCGGGAGCGACTCGGCGTCGAGTCGGGAGAGAACATCAGCCCGGGAATTGGGTACAACGACGGAGGCGAGAGGCGGGTGATGCTCGGCTACGAGGTGTGGCCGAATCGGAGCGGTGAAACGCGAACGCCGGCCGTCGAATTCGAGGCGCTCGTCTCGGCGGTTCCGCGCACGGTTACCGCGAACTTCCGGTTCGAAGCGGCGACGCTCTCGGGGACGTTCCACCCCCTGGTCGAATTCCGGCAGAGATACCGGTCCTGACTCGCCGCGGTCGGCCACGTTTATACCTCGCCGCCCCCGTGGTTGAGTCGATGCGCGTGACCCTCCTCGGGACCGGCGACACGACCGGCACGCCCACCGTCGGCTGCGACTGCGAGACCTGCCTCGCGGCCCGCGAGCGGGGCATCGAGCGGACGCGCTTTTCTGTCCACGTGCAGAACGAGCGGACCGGCGAGTCGCTCCTCGTGGACTTCAGCCCCGACTTCCGCCACCAGTTTCTCACGCAGGACGTGCCGCTGCCGGACGAGGCCTTAGTCACCCACATCCACTTCGACCACCTCGACGGCCTCGGGAACGTCTACCGCCTCCTCGACGACCTCGCGGTCCACGCCGCCGACGAGGTCGACCCGGTCACGGGCGAGAGCGTCGCCGACGCGATTCGCTCGAAGTTCTCCTACCTCGACCGCATCTCGGTCGAAGACCAGACGCCGTTCGAGTCGTTCCGCGCCTGCGGCCTCGACGTGACGTTCGTGCCGGTCGTTCACCCGCCGCTGGTCTGCTACGGCGTCGCCATCGAGGACCCCGTGACGGGCGCGAAGCTCTCGCTTTCGGGCGATACCACCTACGCCATCCCCGAGGAGTCCCGCGACGTGCTCCGGAACCCCGACCTGCTTCTCGCCGAGGCCATCGTCCCCGCGTCCGTCTGCGAGTACCACCCCATCGGCGGCGACGACTACGACGAAAACGGGGTCGCGCGGACCTTCGGCACGAAGCACATGACCCGCGAGGGTGCCATCGCGCTCGGCGAGGAACTCGACGCCGACGAGACTCGCCTCGTCCACGTGGCGCACTACTACCCCGCCGACGAGGCGTTCGAAGAGCCGCTGGCGATCGACGGCGAGGTGTACGAACTGTGAAGCTCCGGAACGTCGCCGACGACAGGGCGTTCAGGTATCTCATGGTCGCCGGCGTCGTCGCGGCCGCGGCCAACTTCGTCCTGACCTACCTCGATACCGGCCGACTCGACTTCTTCGCCGTCGCCGTGCAGTTCACCCTCGTCGTCGTCATCGGCGTCGCGCTCGTCTCCTACTGGAACTACGTGGAGCGACGGGCCGACTCGGAGTGAGAGTCGGGGAGCGAACGCGCCGGTCCGATGCGACTTTGCGACCGGAGCGCGTCGGGACGGTCGTGTCCGATATCGTCGACGCGCTTCGATACAGCACGCCGCTGGCCCTCGTCGCCGGCGTCGTCTGGTACCTCGTTGCCTCGTGGTCCGGCGAGCCGAACTGGGTCGAAGGCGCGGTGTTCGTCGTCGGTTTCGGCGTCGTCGCCACGCTCGGCTGGCACTACTCCGACGAGCGGAACGAGTAGCGACCCGGCGAGAGACCGGACGAGTCAGAAGTACCGGTCGAGTCCCGACTGTCTGCGAACCGCCCCGGCCGGGTCGGCGACCCAGCCCGTCCGCGACTCGCGGAGGCCGTCGCGGTCAAGTTCGGGCGGGTCGGCCGCCTCGAACGCCGAGCAGTCGGCACCGCACTCGGAACCGGGGTCGACCACGCGGTCGAAGTGGGCGCAGGTCGGGCGGCCGTCGGCGTCGGCGCGGGCGTGGGCGCAGGCGGGGAGGTCGTAGGCGCGCCACCCTTTTCCGTAGGCGCGCTCGGCGAGTCGGAGGCGGGCGGTTCGCTTTTCGGCGGGCGAGACGAGCGCCACGTCGGTGTGTAGCGAGTGGTACTCGGTGGGTTCGACGCCGGTCGAACCGGGCGAGAGCGGCTGAGGCTCGCGGACGACCTCGCGGTCGCCGGTGTCGGGGTCGAAGCGCCAGACGCCGACTTCCCCGGGGATGCGGTTGAGGTGCGCGCCGGTGACGTAGCTCTCAGTCGAGAGAATCACTTCGTCGAAGACCGCGAGACTCACGTCGAGGCGGAGCTGTCGGAGCAGGTCGCCGGGACTGCCGAGGTCGGGTTTGTTCTCGATGCCGACGAGCCGGGAGAACCAGTCGTGGGGATAGCGGGCGGCGCGGCGGACGTACTCTCGGCTCCGTCGGCGCTCGGACTCGAAGAAGCCGACCTCGACGGCGCGGTCGGTGGCCCGCCGGGCGCGGGCGGGGTGGCAGTCGAAGCCGTCGCGCCAGAAGACGGCGCTTCCGGCCCCCACGTCGCTCTCGATGGCCGTTGCGGGAATTTCGCTGTCGGTGATGCGGGCGCGTTCGTCGAATTCCGGACCCGGAACGACGGCGCACACGTCGATGATGCGGCTCCCCAGCGAGGCGACCGACGCGCCGAGTTGGCGCGCGGGCAGCCAGTCTGTCGTCTGTTCGAGCCGGGCGCAGAGCGCCAGTTCGAAGGCGAACTCCGAGGGCGACGACACCGGAGCGGGCACGCGAGACGGTCGGAGGCGGAGCGACAAAAAGCTCGCTCTCAGAGCGGTCGACCGTCGTGTCGGTGTTCTCGCATTTGATTTTCGGGGAGATACCTATTTGAAACAGAGCGGGGCAGTACTGACCGATGAAGGGGGAAGACAACGCAACCCACAGTATCAGACGGAGAACGTACCTCGGTATCGCGGCCAGCGCGGGGCTCGCGAGTCTCGCGGGCTGTAGTTCCGGAACGACCGCGA
Source organism: Haloferax gibbonsii (assembly GCF_001190965.1). Classification (NCBI taxonomy): domain Archaea; kingdom Methanobacteriati; phylum Methanobacteriota; class Halobacteria; order Halobacteriales; family Haloferacaceae; genus Haloferax; species Haloferax gibbonsii. The sequence goes on along the minus strand of NZ_CP011947.1, from coordinate 1,766,942 downwards.
GCGCCGCGCGGGCACCGCCGAAGGTTCCGAAGGGGGCGCTCAAAGCCGGCGGCTGGGAGTACATCGGGGGACACTCCCTCGACCCGGCGTTCGAGCGGTCGGTCGGCCCGGCGAGCGTCTCCGCGGCGTTCGAGACGGTCGTGTACGAAGACATGGACCTCTCGGAGACGCTGAAAGAGAAGACGCTCGGGCAGGCCGAGGGGCAGTTCTCGCTGTTCTTCGCGACGCGCGTGACGCTCGACCCGGGCCTGTCGAACCTCCCGGAGACGGTCCGCGGAACGGTCGTCGACTTGGTCGAGAAGCACGCGCGGAAACACTACGAGACGCAGTTATCGGACGTTGGCGTCACGGACATCGAACAGACCGACACCCGGTCGACGACGGTCGATACCGGCGATTCGGCGCGCGTTACCGACTACGGGGCGACGATTTCCTTCGACACGATTACGTTCCCGTTCACGGACGAAAAGGAGTTCACAATCGAAGGACAGGAGTTCGACGTCAGCGGGATGCTGGCCGTCTGGGAGCACGACGGGACGATTCTCGTCGCGGGTGGCGCACACCCCGGCGAGAACATCGAACTCAGCGTGACCAAGGAGCCGACCGAGGCCATCGAGGTCTCGGTCGACATCGACCTCGGACTCACGCCGGACGCCTACCGAGACGAGCTTCGCTCGCTCGTCAAGGGCGTCGAATAACCGACGGATTCCGGAGCCGATAGCCGTTCGAGGGGTTACTCGAATCGGTCTACGAACCGTCGTGCTGGGGGGCACGACCAACCATTTTTCGAGGCATCGCCGGGAGCGGGAGACGCCGCTGAATCGCCGCGCGCGGTGTGTGACCGCCCGACGTAGCCACAGCAGACCCGGTCCGAGAACAGCACCTTTATCAGTCGTTCGGAGCCAAGTTCACGCAAGATTACTCTCAGGAGGTCAATGGTGACGAAAAACCCACAACAACCGGAGGTGAACATCGGACTCGTCGGTCACGTCGACCACGGAAAGACGACGCTCGTTCAAGCGTTGTCCGGCTCGTGGACGGACCAGCACTCGGAGGAGATGAAGCGCGGAATCTCCATCCGACTCGGGTATGCCGACGCGACGTTCCGTCAGATTCCCGGCGTTGACGCGCCGGAGTGTTACACGGTCGAAGAGGAGACTGAAGACGGCGAAGAGACCGAAGTGCGCCGCACCGTCTCGTTCGTCGACGCGCCCGGCCACGAGACGCTCATGGCGACCATGCTCTCTGGTGCCGCCATCATGGACGGCGCCATCCTACTCGTGAGCGCGACCGAGGACGTGCCGCAGGCCCAGACGGCGGAGCACCTGATGGCGCTCGATATCATCGGCATCGAGAACATCGTCATCGCGCAGAACAAGGTCGACCTCGTCGACCGCGAGCGCGCTCTCGACAACTACGAACAGATCAAGGAGTTCGTGGAGGGAACGGTGGCCGAAGACGCGCCCATCGTCCCCATCAGCGCCCAGCAGGAGGTCAACCTCGACCTCCTCATCGAGGCCATCGAGGAGGAGATTCCGACGCCCGACCGCGACGAGACCGAAGACAGCCGGATGTTCGTCGCGCGCAGCTTCGACATCAACCGCCCGGGGACGACCTGGGACGGCCTCATGGGCGGTGTCATCGGCGGCAGCGTCGTCGCCGGCAAGCTCGAGGAGGGCGACGAACTCGAACTCCGCCCCGGCCGCGAAGTCGACGAGGAGGGCCAGACCGAATGGCGCTCCATCACGACCGAAGTCCGCTCGCTGCAGGCGGGCGGCAACATGGTCGACGAAGTCCGGCCCGGTGGCCTCTGCGGCGTCGGGACCGGTCTCGACCCGAGCTTCACGAAGGGCGACGCGCTCGCGGGACAGGTCGCCGGCGAGCCCGGCACGCTCCCGCCGACGCGCGAGCAGTTCACCATGGACGTCGAACTGCTCGACCGCGTCGTCGGCGGCGAGGAAGACGAGGGTATCGACGAGATATCCACCGGCGAGCCCCTGATGCTCACCGTCGGCACCGCGACGACCGTCGGCGCGGTGACGAGCGCGCGAAGCGGCGAGGCGGAAGTCTCGCTCAAGCGCCCCGTCTGCGCCGCCGAAGGCGCGAAGATAGCCATCAACCGCCGCGTGGGCGCCCGCTGGCGGCTCATCGGTATCGGGACGCTCAAGTGACGTGACCGCCACCGTAGTCGTCATGGACACGAACGCGCTCATGATGCCGGTCGAACTCGACGTTCGCGTGTTCGACGAACTCGACCGGCTGCTCGCGGCCGACGCGGACCTCGTGGTCCCCACGGCCGTCCTCGACGAGCTGGAGAAGCTCTCGTCGGGCGGCGGGACCGAAGGCGTCGCGGCGAGCGTGGGCGCGGACCTGGCGACCCGGTGCCGGGCGGTCGAAACCGAGGAATCGTACGCCGACGACGCGGTCGTCGAACTCGCCGAATCGGGCGAGGTCGACTACGTCGTCACGAACGACAAGCCCCTCCGTGACCGGGTGCTCGACTGCGGGATTCCCGTCGTCGGCATCCGGGGGCACGCCACGCTGGCAATCACGGAACCTTAACGAAACTATGTACAAACGGGTACGACTCAAAGATACAGTCGAAGTCCCACCCCGACACCTGGGCGACGTGACGCCCGAGCGGGTCAAGCGACTGTTGCAGGACAAGTTGGAAGGACGGATGGACGAGGACGTGGGGAGCGTCGTGAGCGTCGTGAACGTCAACGACATCGGCGAGGGCACCGTGCTGCCCAACCGCCCCGGCGTCTACTACGAGGCCGATTTCGACGCCATCACCTACGACCCCGACATGCAGGAGGTCGTCGACGGCATCGTGGTCGAAGTCGTCGAGTTCGGTGCCTTCGTCGGCATCGGGCCGGTCGACGGGCTGCTCCACGTCTCGCAGATATCCGACGAATACCTCGCCTACGACGGCGAGAACCAACAGCTCGCGTCGACCGAGTCCAACCAGACGCTCGCCGTCGACGACGAGGTTCGCGCACGCATCGTCACCAAGAGCATCGACGAGCGCAACCCGCGCGACTCGAAGATCGGCCTCACGGCCAAACAGCCGGGGCTCGGCAAGCACGGCTGGCTCGAATCGAAGCGCCAGCAGAGCGAGGCCTCGGCGGAGGGTAACTGATGGCGAAGCCCCGTCTCGCCTGCCGCGAGTGCCACTTCGTCAACGACCCGGACAAACAGACGTGCGAGAACTGCGGGTCGAGCAGTCTCACCGAGGACTGGGCGGGTTACGTCGTCATCACCCACCCCGAAGACAGCGAAATCGCCACCGAGATGAACGTCACCGAACCCGGCGGCTACGCGCTTAAGGTCCGCTGAGCATGCTCACCCTGCCGACGGCGCTTCGGGCGGCGTTCAAAGAGCCGTTCGGCCCGGTGTACACCGAGGCCGACGAGCTCCTCGCAGACGCATCCAGCGAGGACGCTGACGCGCCGCTCGTCGCCGTCGGCGACGTCGTCACCTTCCACCTCCGCCGCGCCGGTCGCCCGCCGGACGTGGCAGTCATCGACGGCAAGACGAAGCGCGAGGCCGTCGGCGAGGAGATTCGCCGGGCGGTCGAGACCGGCCGTCTCGTCGAGGTCGAAAACGAACCGGGAACCGTCTCCGTCGACCTCGTGGCCGCGCTCGTGGCCGCGCTCGACGCCGACGAGCCGACGACGCTCCTCGTCGAGGGCGAAGAGGACCTCGCCACGCTCCCGGCGGTGCTCGCCGCGCCCGTCGGCTCGACCGTCGTCTACGGCCAGCCCGACGAGGGAATGGTCCGCGTGACCGTCACCGACGCGGCCAAGACCGAGATGCGGGACCTCCTCGCGCAGTTCGACGGCGACTTCGACGCCGTGGTCGCGCCCATCGACGCCTGAGACGCGGGCGCGCTCGTCCCTTCGAAATCCTTTTACTTGCTTCGGGGGGAATTACTGGTAACTGAACCATGGATATCGAAATCATCTCCGAGGAGGAGAACCCCATGTTGCACCGGACGGACGTTCGATTCGAGATCGTCCACGAGGAAGCGACGCCCTCGCGTCTGTCGGTTCGCGACTCGCTCGCGGCCAAGCTGAACAAGGACTCCGACGAGGTCGTCGTCCACGAGCTCGACACGAAGTTCGGCATGCGCAAGACCGCGGGCTACGCGAAGGTCTACGAGAGCCCCGAGTTCGCGCGCGACGTCGAGCAGGAGCACATGCTCGAGCGCAACAAGATCACCGACGCCGAAGTCGAAGCCGAAGAGGCGTAGTCCCGGCTTCGAACCGCCGTTTCTTCACACTCGATGCGCATTCTCGGAATCGAAGGTACAGCGTGGGCCGCGAGCGCCGCGGTTTTCGAGACCGACGACCCCGACGCGCTCCGCTCCGGAACCGGGCGGACGCCGGACCCCTCGGCCGACCACGTCTTCATCGAATCTGACCCGTACCAGCCCGACAGCGGCGGCATCCACCCGCGAGAGGCCGCAGAGCACATGGGGACCGCCATCCCCGAGGTCGTCGAGACCGCACTGGCGCACGCCGCGGAGCGACACGACGGCGACGGTCCCGTCGTCGACGGCGTCGCCTTCTCCCGCGGCCCCGGGCTCGGCCCGTGTCTCCGCATCGTCGGCACCGCGGCGCGCTCGGTCGCCCAGACGCTCGACGTGCCGCTACTCGGCGTCAACCACATGGTCGCGCACCTCGAAATCGGCCGCTACCAGTCCGGCTTCGACTCGCCGGTCTGTCTGAACGCCTCGGGCGCGAACGCCCACCTCTTGGGCTATCACAACGGCCGCTACCGCGTCCTCGGCGAGACGATGGACACCGGCGTCGGCAACGCCATCGACAAGTTCACCCGCCACGTCGGCTGGACCCACCCCGGCGGCCCGAAAGTCGAAGCGGCCGCAGAGGACGGCGAGTACGTCGAACTGCCGTACGTCGTCAAAGGAATGGACTTCTCGTTTTCCGGCATCATGAGCGCCGCGAAGGACGAGGCGGACGCGGGCACGCCCGTCCCCGACATCTGCGCCGGCCTGCAGGAGACCATCTTCGCCATGCTCACCGAGGTGGCCGAGCGCGCCCTGTCGCTGACGGGGACGGACGAACTCGTCCTCGGCGGCGGCGTGGGCCAGAACGCCCGCCTGCGCGAGATGCTCGCCGAGATGTGCGACCAGCGCGGCGCGAAGTTCCACGCGCCCGAGCCGCGGTTCCTTCGCGACAACGCCGGCATGATAGCCGTGCTCGGCGCGCGGATGCTCGCCGCGGGCGACACGCTCGCGGTCGAGAAATCCACCGTGGACCCGAACTTCCGTCCCGACCAGGTCGAAGTGACGTGGCGCGGCGCGGACGAGTCGGTCGCGCGCGCCTACACCGACGACGGCGCGATTCGCGGGGCCGAGGCGACCGTCGACATCGGCTCCGAGGAGGTCGTCAAGCGGCGCGTCCCGAAGACGTACCGCCACCCGGAACTGGACGACAAACTCCGCCGCGAGCGGACGAAAGCCGAGTCGCGGCTGACGAGCGACGCCCGGCGCGCCGGCGTCCGGACGCCCGTCGTCCGCGACGTGGACCCCGTCGACGGCGTTATCACGTTCCAGCGGGTCGGCGACGCGGACCTCGCGGAGCGACTCGACCCCGAGGCCGTCCGCGTCGTCGGCGAGTACCTCGCGCGCCTCCACGAGGCGGGTATCGTCCACGGCGACCCGACGACGCGGAACGTTCGGGTCGGAACCGGACCGGACGGCGAACCGCGCGTGTACCTCATCGACTTCGGCCTCGGCTTCCACACGGGTCACGTCGAGGACCACGCGATGGACCTCCACGTCTTCGCCCAGAGCGTCGAGGGGACCGCCGACGACGCCGAACCCCTCCTCGACGCGCTCGAAGCGGGCTACGAGGCCGTCGGCTCCGAGGAGGTCATCGCCCGGTTGCGAGAGGTCGAATCCCGCGGTCGGTACCGGTAGGTCGCCGCGGCCGAACTCGTCGGAAGGCCAAAACGATTTATCCCGAGCCGGCGTATTCGTCTCACATGGCAGACAAACCGCAGCGCGGAACGCTTTTCGGCATCCCGTACAACTTCGAGCGCCCGAGCGCCGGCCGACTGCTCTCGTCGTACTGGCAGCCCGGTAAGGGCATGCTGGTCGAGAAGCCCTTCGGTATCGGCTACACCCTGAACCTCGCGAGCTGGCGGTCGTGGGTCGTCCTCCTCGTCGCCGGCGGCCTGCTCTGGAACGAGCGCCAGAAGGCGGAGGAGTCCGAAGAAGAGGCCGAGGCCGACGACGGCCCCGTCGAAGTCATCGTCGACTGAGGCGAAGCGACCGACACCGACGACTTTTCCACGTCCGCCCGCGGAGGGGCGGGCATGCTCCGATACGTCACCACGAACGCGGGGAAGGTCCGCGAGGCGCTCTCGTACCTCGACGACGACGTGACCCAACTCGACTTCGACTACACCGAGGTACAGGCGTCCGAACTCGGCCCCATCGCGGCGCACGGCGCGCGCGAGGCCTACCGCTACGCCGACGAACCGGTGCTCGTGGACGACGCCGGCCTCTTTATCGACGGCTTCGAGGGCTTCCCCGGCCCGTACTCCTCGTACGTCGAGGACACCCTCGGCGTCGAGGCGGTCCACCGACTGGCCGCGGCCGAACTCGACGAGCCCCGTCGGGCCTCGTTCCGCTGCGTCCTCGCGTACTGCGACGGCGAGGCCTTCGAGGCGAGTCCGGACCCGATAGACCGCGACGACCGGACCGTGGCGGCCGCCCGCGGCGCGGAACAAGACGCGGAGGAGACGGAGGCGCTCCCGGTGAAGCTCTTTACGGGGAGCGTCAACGGCCGTATCGTCCCGCCGCGCGGCGAGGGGGGCTTCGGCTACGACCCCATCTTCGAACACGACGGCGCGACGTTCGCGGAGCTGAGCGCCGAGGAGAAGAACGGTATCTCCCACCGCGGGCGGGCGTTAGCGAAGTTCGCGACGTGGTACGCCGAGCGATAGCGAGGCGAATCTCGTCTGGCGAACCGAGCGAACGGGAGCCGTCGCCGACCATCCCACCGACCGCTACGTTTACCTCACCGGCGCAACCCCGAACCGCATGGACCCGAGCGATTTCTTCGAGGGCGGGACCGTCACCGTCTCGGCGGCGACCTACGCGGTCGTCAAGGCCGAGCGGGGCGACCCGGACGCCTTCGCGACGATTCGAGACGAGAACGAGACGACGGTCGTCGTCGAAGAGGGGCGCGTCGACGAGGCGACCGCCGTCGAAGTCGAGCGGGGCTGGAAGCGGCTCACCTTCGAGATGGTCCTGCCGTTCGAACTCGTCGGCTTTCTGGCGCAGGTGGCGGGCGCGCTCGCCGAGGAGGACATCTCGATATTCGCGCTGTCGGCGTACTCGACCGACCACGTGCTCGTCCGGGAGGATAACGCAGCGGCGGCCGCGACGAAACTCGAATCGCTCGGCTGTACCGTCGAGCGCGCCGGGAGCGCTGGAGACGAGAACTAACGTCAAAACTGGTTCGCGAGCAAACAGGTTGATACGTCCGGGGGTGGCACACTAGTCGTGATGTTCCCCGACTGCGACGAACCCCTCCCACTCGTCACCGACCCCTCCAACGGTATCGACTGCATGCGCTCCGTCCGATTGACAGCCGGCCCTGGCCCCGCCACTCCCCACAATCGCGGGGGTTCACACTCAGGGTCGGCGAGCGCCTACGGAGACGCATGAACCGAGCGAACGTCGTCGCCGCCGGCGCGGCGAGCGGCTACGGCATCGCCGTCTTCGCCGCCATCGCGGTGTTCTTCGGCGACGCCTCCCGGAGCCTCGGCGTCGCCCTCGCCTTCGGTCTCGTGACCGTTCTCGCCATCTTCGCGGTGACTCGCGTCCTCAACGACTGAGCCGGCGGTTGGGCCGGCAGTCGGGCGGGCTGCCGGCGTCTACGCCCGCGGGTCGCGGTCCGGGCCGGGGTACGACCCGCCTTCAACCTCGACGTAGAGGCTCTCTGGCGCGAACAGCGTCGCGAACGCCTTCGGGTGTCGGACGCTGACGGGGAAGCGACCGCCGAGCGCCGCGCCCGCCTGCGCCGAACTGAGGCGGTCGTCGAACGTGAGGAGGTGCATCGCGCCGCCGCGGTAGGCCGACGCCAGCGCGGGGTTGTCGCCGTCCGGGTGGGAGACGAGTTCGGCCCACGGCTCGACCTTCTCGCGCCAGTCGGCCGCGAGGTCGGCGTCCGCGAGCGACGAGATGACCGCCTCGGCGTCGTCGAGGAGCGGGTCGCTGGCGACGAGCGCCGTCCACGAGTGCCGCCGGAGGTGGTCGAGCGCCGCTCTGGCGGGGCCGTCGGCGAGGAGGTCCGCCGCGAGCACGTCGGCGTCGGCGACGACCCGCGCGGGCGAGGGCTCCGACTCAGGCATCGTCACCTCGGCGGGCGCGGAGCGCCTCGGTGATGTCGGCTTCGGTCGTCTCGTAGGCGGCGGCGCGAGCGAAAAGCGACTCCCAACTCATGTCCGTCACCACGGGACGGCTCGAAAAGAATCCGACGCAACCGGTTTCGGACTCGAACCGTTACGATTCTCTGGTATTGAAATTGTTTGTGATTACGTTGCGTGGGAAACAGTTAATCCGCGTTCGGCGAACCACAATGCATGGCGATAGAGCGACGGCGTTTCTTACAGGCTGCTGGTGTCGGCGCGGTTCTCGGACTGAGCGGATGCACGGGGAACGCGAATCCCCCGCAGGCGAACAACGGGACCACAGAGGAGTCTCAGGGGAGCCAAAGCGGGAGCGGCGCGACCCAGGAACTGACGCTGGCGACGACGACGAGCACCTACGACACGGGCCTGCTCGACGCGCTGAACCCGGTGTTCGAAGAGAAGTTCAACGCCCGCGTGAAGACCATCTCGCAGGGGACCGGCGCGGCCATCGAGACGGCGCGGAACGGCGACGCGGACGTGATTCTCGTCCACGCCCGCGGCGCGGAAGACGAGTTCCTGCGAGAGGGCTACGGCGTCAATCGCCGCGACGTGATGTTCAACGACTTCGTCGTCGTCGGCCCGGCCGACGACCCCGCCGGCATCTCGGGGATGTCGAGCGCGGCCGACGCCTTCGCGACCATCGCGGACGCCGAGGCGACGTTCGTCTCCCGCGGCGACGACTCGGGGACGAACAAGAAGGAACTCCTCATCTGGGAGGCCGCCGGCGTCGAACCGTCGGGGACGTGGTACCGCGAAATCGGCAAGGGCATGGGCGACACGCTCGTCCAGGCCGACCAGTCGGGCGCGTACACGCTCGCCGACCGCGGGACGTTCCTCGCGACGAAGGACAACATCGACCTCGAAATCCAGGTTCAGGGCCCGCTCAAGGGCGGCCCGACCATCCTGAAGAACCCCTACGGCGTCATCCCGGTCAACCCCGCGAAGTACCCCGACGTGAACTACTCGCTGGCGATGGCCTACGCCGGCTTCCTCACGAGCCCCGAGGGACAGGAGATGATCAGCAACTACACGGCGAACGGGTCGCAGCTGTTCTTCCCCAACGCGCTCTCTGAGGACCCGCAGTTCGGCCAGTACGTCCCCGAGAACTACGACGGCGGGGAGAACGCCTCGTCGTCGGCGTCGGTCTCCGACGCCCAGTTCGAGTCGTGGGTGGCACAGCACGTCCCCGAGGACTTTTAGTCCGACCGGACCCCACCACCGCCCGTGTTCGCCCTCGGCGACCTGAACCTCACCTACCTCGTCAGCATCACGGCCGTCTCGCTGTACGTGAGCACCGCGGCGGTCGCGCTGAGCGCCGCGCTCGGCCTGCCAATCTCGCTGGCGGTCGGGTTCCGCGACTTCTACGGGAAGTCGGTCGTCACCTCCGTCATCTCGACGGGGATGGGCTTTCCGAGCGTCGTCGTCGGCCTCGTCGTCCTCTTGGCGCTGTCCCGCTCGGGACCGCTCGGGACGTTCGACCTGCTGTTTACCCCCGAGGCGATGATTCTCTCGCAGACCATCCTCGCGCTCCCCGTCCTCGTGAGCGTCTCGCTGTCGGCGGTCCAGTCGGTTCCACAGGACCTCAGAGACGCCGCCTTCGCCGCCGGCGGCACCTCGACCGACGTCGCCCTGTTGGTCGTCCGCGAGGCGCGCTACGGCATCGTCACGGCGCTTCTGGCCGCCTACGGCCGCGCCATCAGCGAGGTCGGCTCCGTGCTCATCGTCGGCGGTAACATCGTCTTCTCGGACAGCACGTCGTTCACCCGGACGCTCACGACGGCCATCACCGTCGAAGCGCGGAAGGGGAACATCGAGACGGGCATCGCGCTCGGAGCCATCCTGCTCGCGCTCGTCCTCGGCGTGAACGCCCTCGGCGCGCGCTTCCGCGACCGGACCCCCGGACGGAACGGGAGGGGACGATGACGACCGAGAGACCCGGAACCGGCGGGCCCGGTGTCGGCGAGTCCGACGGGTCCACCGCACCCGACCCGGCGTCGAACGGGGCGGGGCGCGGCGGGACCCGACTCGCGGCTCACGACCTCGGCCACGGCTTCGGCAACGGCGCGGTGCTGGAAGACATCTCGCTGGCCGTCGAACCGGGCGAGATTCTCGCCGTCGTCGGTCCCTCGGGGACGGGCAAGACGACGCTCTTCCGACTGCTCGCCATGTTCGAGCGGCCGGACGAGGGGACGGTCGAAGTCGGCGACGACGACGTGTGGACCCTCTCCGAAGCGCGCCGACTGGCGGTCAGACGGCGAGTCGGGATGGCGTTCCAGACACGGAGTCTCTTCTCGACGACGGTCGAAGAGAACGTCTCCTACGGGCTTCGAGTCCGCCGGTCGTGGAGCGCTCGCGTCCGCGACGCGGTCGAGGGGCTGTTCGGCCGCGACGAGCCGTCGGAGACGGTCGAAAAGGCGCTTCGGACCGTCGGGATGTTCGACAAGGTCGACCGCGACGCCGGGTCGCTGTCGGCGGGCGAGGCCCAGCGCGTCGCCATCGCGCGGGCGCTCGCACCCGACCCGGACGTGTTACTGCTGGACGAACCGACCTCGAACCTCGACCCGCGGAACACCGCCGCCATCGAGTCGGCGATGCGGGCGGCGCGGGACCGCGGCATCGCCGTCGCGCTCGCGACTCACGACATGCAGCAGGCCCGGCGGGTGTCAGACCGGACGGCCGTCATCCTCGGCGGGACGTGCATCGAATCGGGACCGACCGACGAGGTGTTCGAGTCGCCGGACGACGACCGGGTCCGCCAGTTCGTCGAGGGGAAACTCGTCTACTGAACGCGGGAGGCGAACGGCAATCCCGGCAGTGGTATAACAGCAGATATTGCACGTAGATAGCGTGTGACCCCTGTCTGACGCAGATTTAAGGTTCCCCGTACGTACCCGAGTATGGGGCGCGCACTCGGCCTCAGTTCCCATCCTCCCACCGGCGCGCCCGGCACGAAACCACCACCACCATCGTCGTTCTGGTTCCCCCGGTACGACATGCGGCGCCGCCACCACGGCGCTGTTTTCCGAGACGGACTACACCGCAGAGAGCCCTCTCGACCCGCCGAACGTCGTCGCGGCGTCAGCCGAGTAGTTTCGACCGAACCCGTTCCAGCGCGTTTCGCTCCGTGAGGAGCGCGAGCTGGTCGCCGGGTTCGACGACGGTCCCCGGAAGCGGAATCGTCATCGGCTCGCGCTCCCGGCCGTGGGCGTAGACGCGCCCGTCCGCGCCGAGGTCGATGTTGGCGACGTGGTCGCCGACGACGGGTGCGCCGTCGGGGACGGTTACCGTCGTCAGTCGGAGCTGGTCGGTGAGGTCGCCGATGGCGTTGAAGTCGCCGCCGAGGAGCGCCGTCTTCGCGCCGGCCGCGCCGAGGCGTTCGGGGTAGATAATCTCGTCCACGTCGTCGGCGTAGCGCTCGTAAATCTCCTGGCGGTAGTCCTCGCTGATTCGCATGACCGTCCGGCAGTCGTACTCCTTTCCGAGCATGCAGGCCGCGAAGTTGATGTTCGGGTCGCCGGTCAGCCCGCCGACGGCGTCTGCGCCCTCGACGCCCGCCTCCCGCAGGACGCTCTCGGTCCCGCCGTCGCCGAGAACCGCCTCGAACCCCTCGTCGCGGGCGCGGTCGACCTTCTTGTCGTTGTTGTCGACGACCGTCACGTCGTGGCCCTCCTCCCGGAGCACGCGGGCGGTCCGTGAACCCACGCGGCCGTAGCCAACGATAACGAATTTCATGGTAGTAGTATGCACACCGGATGGCTAAAAGATGGCCCCCGTCAGGGTCGAGTCCGTTCGAGTCGCTCCGTGACCGAATCGATGGTGTCCGCGAGTGACGGCGTCCCGAAGAGGGCGACGAGCACCGCGCCGACCGTGTCGAAGACGAGGTCGACGATAGTGTCGCCGAGACCGTACTGAACGAGGACGGCCTCCGAGCCGACGGCGTCGGCGGCGAGTCGCGCACCGAACTCGAGTACCTCCCAGAACACGCCGGCCGCGAGCGTGAAAAGCAGGATGTAGACGAACATGAAGCGGTCGGGGAGGTAGACGGTCTCGGTGTACTCGTCGACGGCCCGCGCGGTGACGTAACCGACCGCCGCGACCACGGTCGCCGAGAGCGTGTGGGTGACGTGGTCCCACCAGTCGATGTAGTGGTACGGGCCGAGCATGCCGATGGCGTGGAGCAACACCGCCAGCGCCAGCCAGAGGCCGAGAAGCGGGTGGAGCCGAATCTGCCAGTCGCGGCGGAGCACCGCGGGGAGGAACGTCGCCGCCAGCGCGAGCACGGCGTTGACGGCGACGCTCAGGTTCCGCGTGTAGAGACCGACGAGGAAGATACACACGATGATGGCCTGAATCGCCCGCCCCGCGAGTCGCTCGATTCGACTGGGGACCATTGCGGTGTGCTACGACCTGAGCAGCCTAAATTCGACCGTGAGACTAGCTAGCACGACCACCGACATCGTTTTTCCTCCAGATTGCATACGCCCCATCGATGATGGCCACCACTCACGCCCTCGCGGGTGTCGTCCTCGGCACCGCCGTGTGGGCGCTGGTCCCCGAGGCCGGGATGCTCCCGGTGCTCGCGGCCGCACTCGGCGGCCTGTTCCCCGACTTCGACCTCTACGCGGGCCACCGGAAGACCCTCCACTTCCCCGTGTACTTCAGCGCGCTCGCCGTGCCCGCGGTAGCGGTCGCCGCGCTGAACCCGACGACCACGACGCTCGCCGTCGCGCTGTTCCTCGCGGCGGCCGCGCTCCACTCCGCGTCCGACGTGCTCGGCGGCGGCCTCGAACTCAAGCCGTGGCTCGGCACCTCCGAGCGCGCCGTCTACGACCACTGGAACGGCCGGTGGCTCGCCCCGAAGCGCCTGATTCGCTACGACGGCGCACCCGAGGACCTCGCGCTGACGCTCGCCTTCGCCGTCCCGCCGGTCCTCGCCTTCGACGGCCTCGCGGAGACGCTCGTCATCGCCGCGGTCGCCGTCTCCGGCGTCTACGTCCTGCTCCGGAAACCGATGGTCGCCATCGCGGAGACCGCCGTCGCGGCGATACCCGACCACGTCGTCGACTACGTGCCGGAGCGGTTCGTCCGCGACCTCCGGTAAGCGGCTCCCGTTTTCGAGGCGTCTCGACCGCCAATTCTCCGGGTTTCAGCGCCGCTTCCGTTTCGAACCGACAGCCGTTTCGAGCCGACAGCCCGCGAGGGGGCCGACCGGGACAAGACACTTATCTGACGGCCGCGCGGTCGAACTCACCCGAGTTCCAGAATGACAGACCAACGACGCGCCGTCAGAGACGCGTACGACCGCCTCGCCGACGACTACCTCGACCAGCGGAGCGACGACGCGCCCGCGGTGCTCGACGAGTTCGCCGACGCCCTCGACCCGGACGCGCGGGTGCTCGACGCCGGCTGCGGGCAGGGAACGCCCGTGACGGACGCTCTCGCGGCCGACTTCGACGTGGTCGGCGTCGACTTCTCCCGCGAGCAACTGCGCCGCGCCCGCCGAGACGTGCCGGCGGCGCGGTTCGCACAGGGAGACATGACCGCGCTTCCGGTCCGGTCGGACTCCTTCGACGCCGTCTGCGCGTTCTACTCCGTCATCCACGTCCCAATCGCGGAACACGAGCGGGTGTTCGCGGAGTTCGCCCGCGTCCTCCGGCCCGGCGGCACCCTGCTTTCGACCGTCGGCGGCGAGGCGTGGACCGGGTCGAACCCCGACTGGCTCGACAGCGGCGTCGAGATGCGCTGGAGCTTCCCCGACATCGACGAGACCTACGAGACGCTCGATTCGACCGGGTTCGCGGTCGAATCCGAGTTCGTCGTGGACGACGAGCTGGGGAGCCAGTACCCGTTCGTGTTAGCGCGATACGAGAGCTGAGACGGCTATTTTAGCGGGGAAGGCGCGTCTCAGTCGGTCGGTTTCGCGGTCGGAGACGGGGCCGCATCGGCGCGGGCCTCCCGCCGATGGAGCAGGTACGCACAGCACACCGCGACGACGCCCGCGGCGGTGGCGATGCCGAACGCGACGCGGTAGCCGGTCGGCGTGTAGACCCGCGCGCCGGCCACCGTCTCGCCCGTCCAGTAGGCGTCGAGGGCGAGACCCATCACCGCCGGAAACAGCGCCGCGCCGAAGTAGCCCATGCTGTTTATCGCGCCCGTGACCGTCGCGCTCGCGGTGGCGTCGTGGCGCTCCTTGGCGACCGTGAAGGCGATGACGGCCCCGCCCATGACGAACAGCGCCGAAAACAGCAGGACGCCGACCACCAACAGCGGCGGCGTCACGAGGAGGAAGACGAGCCCGTACGCGAGGGTGAAGACGACACAGGAGGCGACGATGAGTTCGGTGCGGTAGCCGATGCGGTCCGAGAGCGTCCCCAGCACGGGCGACCCGAGGAGGAAGCCGACGTTGCCGACGAAGACGAAAAGCGAGGCCGTCCGGACCGACACGTCGTAGAGGTCGGCGATGTAGGGAACGCCCCACAGGCCAGTGACGGTGAAGTTCGTGCCCAAGACGAGAAACAGCATCGTCCCCATCAGCCACGTCTCGCCCTCGCGGAGGACGCGCTTCGTGTTCTCGACGACCGTCCCGAGTTCGACCGACGACGCGGGCGGGCGGACGCCGTCGAGGGGGTCGAACCCGGCGTCTCGCGGTCGGTCGCGGACCGCGAGGTACGTCACGACGGCGAGGCCGACGCCGCCGACGCCGACCCCGAGGAGCACCGAACGCCAGCCGACCGAGTCGATTGCGACCGCGAGCGGCGTCGTCGCCAGCACGCCGCCCATGCCCGCCGCGGCGACGGTCCACCCGGTCATCGTGGCGAACTCGTCCGGCCGGTACCAGTTGGCGAGGAACCGAAGCGTGGCCGTGTAGAGGACGCTCCCGCCGAGACCGAGGAGCGCCCGCGAGGCGAACGCCACCCCGTAGGTCGGCGCGAGCGCGAAGCCGAAGACGCCGAGCGCCATCACGGCGAGTCCGCCGGCGGCGACTCGGCGCGGCCCCGCGCGGTCCACGAGGATTCCCGCCGGGAGCTGCAGGCCGGCGTAGATGTAGAAAAAGGAGGCGTGGAGCATACCCAGTTCCGCGCCGGTCGTGTCGAACGTCCGCGCGAGGTCGTCGGCGAGGACCGCCGAGGTGACGCGATGAAAGCTGACGAGGAGAAAGCCCGTCGTCAGGAGCGCCCAGAGCGCCCACCGGACGCGAGTCGGTCCGAACCGCGAAAGCCGTGTCATGGCTCAGGCGACATCGCGTGCGTGTAAATGTCTATCGTGAATATTCGTGTGGGACGGTGCGGGTGAGCGGTGGTCCGTTCCCGTTCCCGTTTCCGACCCGACCCGACCGTGAGTTCCTCCGCTATCCCCCAAGCGTATATCGGCGGCACGTTACGTACGTGCCATGCTCGCGTCTCTCACCCTCGCGTTGATTTCGCTCGGCGTCGCCGTCGGACTGCTCGGCACGCTCGCCGAGGCCGACGACCCCGACGAGTACGATTACGTCGTCGCGAAGGACGGCACCGGCGACTACGAGACGATTCAGGCCGCTATCGACGGCGCGAAGTCGTTCCCGCCGGACCGAATCCGAATCCTCGTCCGGGACGGCGTGTACGACGAGAAGGTCGAAGTCCACGCGTGGAACCCCGACATCACCCTCGTCGGCGAGAGCGCCGAGGGGACGGTCATCACCCACGGTGACCACTTCGAGAGAATCGACCGCGGCCGCAACAGTACCTTCTTCACCTACACGCTGAAGGTCCGTGGCAACGACTTCCGCGCCCGCGACCTGACCGTCGAGAACAGCGCCGGCCCGGTCGGACAGGCCGTTTCGCTCCACGTGGACGCCGACCGGGCGAGCTTCGAGAACTGTCGCTTCCTCGGCCACCAAGACACCGTCTACGCCGCCGGCGAGGGCGCGCGCCAGTACTTCTCGGACTGCTACGTCGAGGGGACGACCGACTTCATTTTCGGCGGTGCGACCGCCGTCTTCGAGGACTGCCGCGTCCACTCGAAATCCGACTCGTACGTGACGGCGGCCTCGACGCCGGCGAACGAGCCCTTCGGTTTCGTCTTTCTCGACTGCGAACTGACCGCCGACGCCGACGTGTCCGAGGTGTATCTCGGCCGCCCGTGGCGGAATCACGCCCGGACCGCGTTTATTCGCACGCGGATGGGCTCGCACGTGCTCCCCGCCGGCTGGCACAACTGGTCGCGTCCGGAAGCCGAGGAGACGGTCGAATACGCGGAGTACGACAGCCGAGGCCCGGGTTCGGAGGGCGAGCGGGTCTCGTGGGCGACGGCGTTGGCCGAGGACGAGGTCGGGAGGTACTCGAAGGCGAACGTGTTGGGTTCGGAGGATGCTGGTGAGTGGTGGGACTGGAAGGAGTGAGAGTGCGAGTGGGGCGGTTCAGTCGCACACGGAATTCAGCGACTGCTCGGCGACGAGACGCCTCGCTCGACAGTTGAATTTCGAGAAGAGCCTAGGCCGGGATTTGAACCCGGGGTCTCGTCCTTACCAAGGACGCGCTTTACCGCTAAGCTACCCAGGCAGGCATTCCTTGGTTGTCCGGGTTACTCTTTAGGGGTTTCGATTCGAACCGACCCGGAACCGTGGTAGCGTATGTCGATTAGCGGTCCGCCGCGGAGGTGACCGCGTCGTCGCCACCGCCGCCCTGATAGAGGGCCGCGATGCGCTCGACGGTCCCCTCGGAGACGGTCTCGTCGGCCGGAGGGAAATCGCCGTCGTGGGTGTCGGCCAGCCCGGCGGCGTACTCCACGAGGGCGGTCGGCGGGGCCGAGCCGACGGCCGTGGTGCCGGCGACGACGGCGAGCGTGCAGATGTTCACTTCGAGTTCGCCGTCGAGGTCCGGGCGTGCCGCTTCGTCTGCCGAGCGGCGGCGAGTCTGGTCGCGGCCGAAGGCGCGGACCGTCTCGACGGCGTGGTCGGCGGCCTCGGTTCGGGCGAGGAGGTAGAAGCCGCGCGAGACGAGCACGTCCGCCGCGAGGATGTCGAGGTCCGCGTCGGTGTCCTCCTCGGGGCTATCGAGATGCGTCCACGGCTCGTCGTGGGCGAGCGACCGAGTGAGCCGGAGGCCCTCGTAGATGAGTTGCACTCCGGCCGCGCGGGAGGCCATCCCGTTCAGGTCGACCTTCGGTTCGACGGCCCGCGCGCTCACGAACGTGAGCACTGCCGGCGTCAGGGAGGCGGCGTCGAGGCGTTCGTCCAGCGCCGCACGGAGGGCCTCGGGCTCGATATCGGAGAGGGCCTCGCGCGCGGCCTCGCGGGCTCGCACGGCGTCGTCCATCGGCCGAGACTTACGGTTGGGAGGGCAAAGACCTTTGGAAAACCACGGCACAACGGGCGTATGATACGGACGACGGACGACGGCGACCTCCGGGTCGTGACCATCGACCGCCCGGCGCGACGGAACGCGCTCAGACCGACCGACCTCGACGCCCTCGAAGCCGCGGTCGTCGAGGCCGACGCGCCGGTGGTCCTCCTCCGGGGGAACGGCCCGGCGTTCTGCGCCGGCGCGGACCTCGACAGCGTCGCCGACCTCGACGACCCCGAGGCGTTCGCAAAACACGGCCAGCGCGTCGCCGACGCCATCGAAGCCGCCGAATCGGTCGTCGTCGCCGGCATCGACGGAGCGGCCCGCGGCGGCGGCGTCGAACTCGCGCTCGCCTGCGACGTGCGGGTGGCCACCCCGCGGGCGACCCTCGGCGAACCGGGCGTCCGACTCGGCCTGTTCGGCGCGTGGGGCGGGACCGTCCGTCTCCCGCGCGTCGTCGGCGAGGGTCACGCCCTCGAATTCTCGCTTTCGGGCCGCGTCGTCGACGCCGACGAGGCGCTCCGGATGGGCCTCGTCTCCCGAATCGTCGACGACCCGCGCGCGGTCGCGGCCTCGATGGCCGACAACGACCACCGGTCGCTCCGAATCATCAAGGAGCGACTGCGCGACCGCGACGGGCGGGAAGCGCGACTCGAACGGGAAGCCGCCGGCTTCGCGGAGCTTCATCGGGTGAACGTCGACGACATCGCGGCGTCGCGCGAAAAGTGAGTGCTGCGAACGGAGCGATTCGACGGCTGGTTACACGTCCAGCGCCGACGGCGCGGGGGGCATCGACCGCTTGTGGGCGCTGCCCGCGACGAGGCCGACCACGCGGTCGACCTGTTCTTCGGTCACGCCGAGGTGGCGGACCGTCGCGGACTTCGAGAGCGGGCCGTCCACGTGGAGCGCGAGAATCGCGTCGAGCGCGTCGTAGGTGAGCCCCAGTTCGCCCTCGTCGGTCTGGCCGGACCACATCTCGGCCGAGGGGGTCTGTAACACGAGTTCTTCCGGCACGCCGACGTGGGCGGCCAGCTGGCGGACCTGCTGTTTGTAGAGGTTCCCGATGGGGTTGCAGTCGACCGCCTGGTCGCCGTACTTCGTGAAGTAGCCGGTCATCGCCTCGGCGCGGTTGCCCGTCCCGAGCACGATGCGGTTCTCGTGGTTGGCGACGAAGTAGTTGAGCACCGCCCGCGTGCGGACGTAGACGTTCCCGGCGGCCATGCGGTCGTCGGCCGCCTCGGGGAACGTGTCGAAGAACGTCTCGGCGATGGGCTGAATCTCGACCACGTCGTACTCGATTCCCAGCATCTCGGCGACCCCCTCGGCGTCGCTCATCATGTCCTCGGCGTTCGCCACGCTCGGCATGACGAGCCCGTGGAGGTTCTCCTTCCCGAGCGCCTCGACGGCGAGGAAGGCGGTGAGCGTCGAGTCAATCCCCCCGGAGAGGCCGAGGACGGCCCCGTCGGCTCCGGCGGCTTCGACGGTGTCTTCGATGAAGGTCGTGATGTGTTCGCGATGCGCTTCGAGTTCCGCTTCGGAGAACAGGAGGTCGAACGGGGCGTCCTCCGAGAGAACGTCGACGGATGTCATGGGCGCCGGTTGGAACCGGGGGCCCAAATAGTCACGTGTCACGCGAAAACAATGGACGGCCGTCCAGTTTTCGCGGGGGTTCGATGGGGTGAAGCGCTACGTTCAAGTGCCCCCGCAGTCTACGGATTTTTGCTTCGGAACGCGGTTCGAAGCGCAGCGCGCCGATGTGTTGTCGAACGAAGTGAGACAACGCGCGGGGCGAACGAATGTGAGCGCCGATGGGTGACTGAACGAAGTGAAGTCAGCCACGGGGTGAATGCAATGAGCGCCGATGGTCGACCGAGCGGAGCGAGGTCGAGTCAGGGGCGCAAGCAAAGCGTAGCGCGCCGATGGTCCAGTGGTAGGACACGAGCTTCCCAAGCTCGGAGCCCGGGTTCAATTCCCGGTCGGCGCACTCCCTTCGGTCGTTTGCCGACCGACCTTCGCAAACCTTCGGTTTGCTCAGTCCCGGTCGGCGCATCTTCTGAACGGAGCCAGACGAGGAGCCGAGAGGCTCCGAGTCCATGGAGTGAAGAGATGCGACCTGAGGGAATTGAAGCAGCGAGCAACGCGAAGCGTTGCGAGTGGGGTTCAATTCCCGGTCGGCGCACTTCCGGTGAGACGCTGTCTCACCGACGTACCGCTCGTTTCACTCGCGGTACTCCCTTCGGTCGTTTGCCGACCGACCTTCGCAAACCTTCGGTTTGCTCAGTCCCGGTCGACGCACTTCCGATGAGACGCTGTCTCACCGACGTGCCGCTCGTTTCACTCGCGGCACTCCCGGTCGGCGTACAGCCGGCTTTATTGACAGTTGTCCGAACGGGGCATATGGACACCGAGACGTCCCTCCTGTCGATTCGGCGGTGGCTGATGGTCCTCTCGCTGTTGCTCACGGTCCAAGTGTACGCCAGCGTCACCGACACCGGCGCACTCGACGCCCCCGGCCAGCCAGTGAGACTCGCACTGATAGGTGCGGGAGTCTACGTCGTCATCGCGTTGCTTCTCACCTTCTTCGAAGAATAGCACGCGTCACCGACTCAGAAAAACAGGTTCTGCACGTCGTCGAGCTCCGGCGATTCGGAGCGAAACACCGGCTCGCGGGCGGTCTGCCGAAGCATCGCGTGGCGTTCGAGGGCCGAGTCGAATTCGAGAATCGCCCGCTCGATGTCGCGGGCCAGCGCGTCGATTTCGCCGTGGAGTTCGTCGTCGTCGGCCATGATACGCGTAGTTAGTCGAGGGCTGGTAAAACGGGCTCGGCCGCGAGTCGTCACCGGAGCCGTCGGGTGCAGTTCCAGCAGAGGTCGAAGGTGGTGTCGGCCTCGTTTTCGACCCCGCAGTTCGGGCAGATGCGCTCGCCCGTCGGCGTCGTCTGCACGCCGGCCTGCGAGCCGTCGTCGAACGACGCCGCGATTTCGGGGTGGGCGTAGCGGTCCGTCCGGGCGGAGTCCCGACCGGTCCCCTCGCCCATCGTCGGCTCACCGCCGTTGACGAGGTACCGATAGACCAGGAGCTGGAGCAGGGTCAACCCGAGGGCGTAGACGACGATCCAACCCCAGATGTCCATCACACATTGACTTACGTTAGCATGCTATATCGGTTCTTCGGTCGAACGGGTCTGCTGACGCTCTCGACGGTGGTCGCGGGCGATGCCGGCGCGGCGGTCTGGCACCGAAAAGGGAGTTACTCGCGTCGGTGGGAATCCACCGGTCCGTCGAGTTCGCGGTCGAACTCGTCGAAGGCGTCGAGGTCGTCGGGGAGCTCGTAAGGAATCTCGCGCTCGTCGGCGCGGCGCTCGCCGCCGGCGTCGAGCGGTTCGGCCGCGTCCTCGAAGCCGGGCTTTACTTTCACGCTCTTGGCGGGCGAGCCGACAGCGATGTGGTGGGCGGGCACGTCGCCCTGCACGACCGACCGGGCCCCGACGATGGCGTTCTCGCCGACCGAAACGCCGGCGTTCACCATCGCGTCGTAGGTGATGCGCGCGTCGTCGCCGACGGTCGTGTGGTAGTTTCTGACCTCGGTCTGGTCGACGGTGTCGTGGGAGTGGCTGTAGATGTGGGCGCTGTCGGAGATGGAGACGCGGTCGCCGATGGTGAGTTTCCCGCGGTCGTCGAGGTGCACGTCGTCGTGGATGACCGTGTTGTCGCCGACGGAGATGTTGTGGCCGTACGAGAAGGTGACGCCCTTGAAGATGCGGAGGTTGTCCCCGGCCTCCTCGAAGAGGTGGTTGGCGAGCATCTGTCGGAACCGGAGGGCGAACGCGACGTTGTCGGCCATCGGCGTCGCGTCGAACTGCCGCCAGAGCCACTGGAGATGCTTCGAGCGCTTGAACTTCTCGTCGTCCTTCTCGGCGTAGTACTCGGCTTCGAGCGTCGCGTTGCAGGGGTCGTACCCCTGCAGTCGGACCCGCGTCGCGGGCGAGACGGGCTTGCCGTTCTGCCAGCGCTCCCACGCCTCGCGGTCGCCGAACAGGTCGATGAGGGTGTCCCGAACGACCGTGCAGGTGTCTTCGTCCGAGGCCAGACGAGCGTCGACCTCGTCGATAAACGCCTGTAAGCCGTCTTCGGCGTCTTCCGGAAGCGAAACGCGGACCTTTGTCATTGCACCGTCGTAAGCCGTCGAGATTCAAAGGGATTCGGTTGTGCGAACCGCGCGTCAGGCCTCCTCCGGGCAATATTAGCTGGTTTCGGGGGTCGGGCGCGTGTCTGATGGAACAAGTTCGACCCGTCGCTAGCGCCGAACGGAACCCGAAACGGACCGAGTGGGGTGTCTCTCTGATAGGTGATACGAATGGTGAAACCTATCACAGTCGCCCGAGTTTACACGATAATGAGTGAAAAATTCAGAGAAGGGATTCCGGCGTGGACGCGGGAACACGCCGCTGGCCTCCGCCGCGACGACTCGAACGTCGCGCCGGTCATCTATCCCCCGGACGAGCGACTTGACGACGACCTGCACATCTGGGACACGTGGTTCCTCCGGAACCGCGACGGCTCCGTCGCCGAAATCGACGGCTATCGCGTCATCTTCTCGCTGACGTCGTCGTCGGACCTCCTCCCCGGCAAGCGCCACGACGTGGCGACGATTCGCTACTTCTACTCCCGAGACGGCGAGGAGTGGACCACCGGCGGCGTCGTCTTCGACGGCGGCGCGCTCGGCCAGCGTCAGTGGGCCGGGTCGGCGATGTACGACCCGGACGGCGACGGCGGCGACGTCTATCTCTACTACACCGCGGCCGGAGAGGACGGCGCCGAGGAGCTGACCTACACCCAGCGCATCGCAGTCGCCACCGGGGGGACCGTCCGCACCGACGACGCCGGATTCAGCATCGAGGGGTCGTGGAACCACCGAATCATCCTCACGCCGGACGGCGACTGGTACGAGCGCGAGGACCAGTCGCGCGGGATGATATACACCTTCCGCGACCCGTGGTTCTTCGAGGACCCCGCGTCGGGCGAGACGTACCTCCTCTTCGAGGCGAACACGCCCGTCCCCGAGGGGGCCGGCGAGTGCGACGACCCCGTCTGGGAGGAGTTCAACGGGAGCGTCGGCATCGCCCACTCGCCGACCGGCGACCCGACAGACTTCGAACTCCGGCCGCCGCTTCTCGACGCCGTCTGCGTCAATCAGGAACTGGAGCGCCCGCACCTCGTCGTCCGCGACGGGACGTACCACCTGTTCGTCTCCAGCCACGTCCACACGTTCGCGCCCGGCCTGACGGGCTACGATGCCCTCTACGGGTTCGTCGCCGACGACCTCGCGGGCGACTACGAACCCCTGAACGGCCACGGGATGGTTCTCACGAACCCGAAAGGCGCGCCCTTCCAGGCGTACTCGTGGCTCGTCTACGACCACGGCGACGACCTCCTCGTCTCGTCGTTCTTCAACTACTTCGACTAC
Source organism: Haloferax gibbonsii (assembly GCF_001190965.1). Taxonomy (NCBI): domain Archaea; kingdom Methanobacteriati; phylum Methanobacteriota; class Halobacteria; order Halobacteriales; family Haloferacaceae; genus Haloferax; species Haloferax gibbonsii. Next base: position 1,743,705 of record NZ_CP011947.1, on the reverse strand, counting down.
GACCGACCGAGCCTCGACGACGTGGGACTCCTCCCGCCCGAAGAACAGCAGCGCCGCTTCGGCGGCACGCTCGCGCCGACCGTTCGGGTCGCTCTCGACGGCGACGAGACCGACCTCGTCGACACCCTCGGCCACGGACACCTGCCGCTGCCGCGCGAGGAACTGCCGACGCCGTGGTGGGAGCGAGACGGGGACGCCACCCGCGGCGGCGACTACTGAACGAACGCGGCGGTCACGCTCGTTTTCGCGCCTCGAACGTCGCGTCGAGTTCCCACGCGTCGAGCGAGCGGACGTCGACCCGGCCGTCGCCCTCGCCGCGTCGGACCGCGACCGAGACGCCGTCGGCGTCCGCGCGCGTCGGGTAGACCCGGGTCGTCAGACAGCGCTGCTCGTCGGCGAACACCTCGACGACCGAACAGTCGACGAACACGCGGAGCGACACCGACTCGCCCTCGACGGGCATCGAGCGGGGCTCTCGGTCCGCGTCGTGGGCTCGGGTGCTCCGCTCGCGGTCGACCGTGACGCGGTCGCCGTCGTACCGGAGGACGGTCCGCTCGCCAAGCGCCGGCGACTCGAACAGCCCGAGTTCGAACGCCCCGTCGCCGTCGACCGCGACGTCGACGGCGAGTTCGTAGGCGTTGCCCGAGAGGTCGAGCGACGCGTGCTCGTCGGCGTCGAGCGCGCTCGCGTCGAGTTCGACGTGACGGCCGCGGAGGGTGGCGAGTTCTCCGGCGGGTCGCTGTCGGAACTCGCCGGCGGCGGTCACCGAAAGCTCGCGCGGGAGCGAGAGCATCCCGGACCAGCCGGCGCGCCACTGCGCGTCGACGCCGCGGGTCTCTTTGACCCACCCCCACGCGAGCGTCCGGCCGTCGTCGACGACGGTGGACTGCGGGGCGTAGAAGTCGCCGTAGTCGAGCAGGCCCTCGCGTTCGACCGCGAACTCCGGGGCGTCGAGGTCGGCGGTGCCGACGAAGTAGCGCACGTCCTCGTAGTTCGAGACGTGCAGCAGTTGGTGGTCGCCGAAGTCGAGGAGCTCCGGGCACTCCCAGACGGTTCCGTGACCCTCGCTACCGGAGAGAATCGGACCGACGTACTCCCACTCGCGCAAGTCGGGCGAGCGATAGAGGAGCGCGACGCCGCCGACCGCCGCGATTGCGGAGCCGATGAGCTGGTACCAGTCGTCGCCGACCTTCCAGACGGCGTGGTCGCGGAACTCCGCGGCCCAGTCGTCGGTCCCGAGGATGTCGAGGTCGTCCGGGGGCGTCTCGATGACTGGGTTGTCGGGCGCTTTGTCCCACGACCGGAGCAGCGGGTCGTTCGTCGTCGCCAGACAGGGAAGCTGGTGGTGGTCGCGACCGCCCGTGTAGATAATCGTCGGCACGCCCTCGTCGTCGACGACGGCGCACCCGGACCAACAGCCGTCGCGGTCCGGACCGTCCGGGTCCGGGGCGAGCGCGACCGGTCGGTCCGTCCAGTGCAGGAGGTCCTCGCTGGTCGCGTGGCCCCAGTGAATCGACCCGTGGAACGGCCCGCCGGGGTTGTACTGGTAGAACAGGTGGTAGGTCCCGTCGTGCTGGATGACGCCGTTCGGGTCGTTCAGCCAGTTTGCGGGGCCGGCGAGGTGGTACCGGGGTCGGAGATGGTCGTCGCCGAGTCGCTCGCGCATCGCGGCGAACCCCTCGGCGTCCGCGGGGCGGTCGGTGAACGCCGGTCTGCGGTGGACGGGGCCGCCGAGGACCGCGAGCGCGTTGCGGAGGAGGTGCTCGTTCGCGCCCATCGTCTCGAAGTCGTTGCCGTGGTGGGTGAGAAAGGCGACCTCGGCACCGATGCCGTAGACCGCGCCCGCGCCGCGGTCCCACGCGACGACGGACTTGAGCGCGACGAGGAAGTCGTCGCCGTGGAGCGTACTCGCCAGAACCTGCCCGTTCTCGGGGAGGACGTGTTCGTACCGGGCGAAGGGGCGCGGCGCTTCGGGTGGTTGGAGGTGGACGCCCAGCGTGTCGAACCCGTCGAACAGCGGGTGGTCCGCGTGGATGGACTTCGTCAGCAGTCCGGTCGGGTGCGGCGAGTTCTCGGTCCCGACCGCGTCGGGCGCGACGGGGTCGATTCCCAGCGCGTCGACCGCCGAGAGGGCGTTGAGCGTCAGGAGGAGTCCGCCGCCGTCGGCGAGGTACGCGTCCAGTGCGGGCCCACACTCGGCCGCGAGGGCGCGCACGTCGGCGTCGACGTGGCGGTCGGAGTGCCACCACAGCACGTCGAACTCGGAAAGGTCGGTCTCCCCGGCTGCGACGGCGTCGAGGGAGATTGTTTCGACGCTCGCTATCGACTCGGCCCACTCGAACGCCACTCGCTGTTCCTCCGTACGCTCGGTCGCGAAGAGAAATCCGACTCGAACCGGAATCACGTCCATTGCTGGCGTGGTTCGACATCACCGTGCATGAATCTGCGGATTCACTCGGTAGCGAGCAAATACACACAGCGCCCGGAGGCCGAGCGCGGGCCGCGAGCGCCGCTCACGCCGGGGATTCCCACGAGACGGAAACAAAACACACCCAATAAGTCGCCCCAATTCGTAGGGCCGGCCATGCACTACCGCGAACTCGGCACCTCCGGAATCGAAGTCAGCGAGGTCGGCTTCGGTGCGTGGGTCGTCGGGACCGACTGGTGGGGCGACCGCTCGGACGAAGACTCCATCGAGATGCTCCACCACGCCATCGACCGGGGCATCGACTTCTTCGACACGGGTGACGTGTACGGCCACGGCCACTCCGAGGAGGTCGTCGGCGAGGCCCTCGCCGACTACCGCGACGAGGTCACCGTCGCCACCAAAATCGGCTACGACTTCTACAACAACCCGCAGGCCGGCCACGGCGAACTCCCCAAGGAGATAACCGGCGAGTGGGTCCGCGAGGCGACCGAAAAGAGCCTCGAACGCCTCGACATGGAGTACGTGGACCTCCTGCAACTCCACAACGCGAACGTCGACGAGGTCACGCCCGACGTGCTCGAAGCCCTCGACGAACTGAAAGAGGAGGGCCTCATCAAGGCCACCGGCTGGGCGCTCGGCCCCTCCATCGGCTGGCTGGCCGAAGGCGACATGGCCATCGAAGAGGAGTTCGACGCGCTCCAAATCGTCTGGAACGCCTTCGAACAGGACGTGGGCAACCACTTCCTCGACACCATCCGCGAGACCGGTTCCTCGACGAGCCTCATCGCCCGCGTGCCGCACTCCTCGGGCCTCCTGAACGAGCAGGTCCGCCCCGAGACCGAACTCGGCTCCGGCGACCACCGCGGCTTCCGCCCCGACGAGTGGTACGAGACGGGCTGGGAGAAGCTCGAACAACTCCGCTTCCTCGAACGCGACGGCGAGCGCACCATGGCGCAGGCGTCCATCGCCTACCTCCTCGGCTACGACGAGACCGCGGCCGTCACGCCGACGTTCCGCACGAAAGACGACATCGACGAGTGGGCGAAGGCCTCCGACGTGCCGAAGCTCACCGACGAGGAGCTAACCCGCGTCGAGGACCTGTACGCGGACAACTTCGGCATCGACCGCTTCGACGGCATGGACGCGCTCCGCTCGTCGGTCGACGGCGACGACATCCGCGCGGCCGGCCTCGACAAGCGCGTCGCGAAGGGCGCGCGCAACGAAGCCTGATGGGTCGCCTGAAGACCCTCCTCGGCGTCACCGCGGTCGCCCACGTCGCGCTCGCGTGGCTGGTCAGCCTCGACGCCAAGAAGCGCGGCGACGACGCCGGTCGCTGGATAGCGCTGACGCTCCTCACCGGCGTCGTCGGCGCCGTGGACTACGTCCGAAACGGGCGCTGACGGCGCGTCCGCGGTCGACCCCGGCTGTTTTCCGTTCTGTCCGTTCGGTCACCGACGCTCACGAGGGCTCCCCTTCGATATATATCGCACTTAGCAGCCTACTACACCGCCGCCGCCGAACTCAACGACGACATGTCGAACGCCACCGGCGGCTCCAGCTCCAGCGGGTCGACGACGCGCTCATCAACGTCGACAACCTCGCCGTGATGGACGACGGTCGCGTGCTCTGTTGCGAGGACGCCGACCAGTTCGGCCGCTCGTACAAGAACGACTGCCTGTACGTCTACACGCCGGAGGACGACGACCGCGGCCACGGGAACGACCCCGACGGCGACGACGCCGATAACCCGGGACGAAGCGACGACGCTCCGGGTCGCGGGAACGGCGACGGAAACTAACCCGACCCGCTCACGCAGTTTTTTGTATTTCGAGAGACACGTTCGACCAATGGTCCTCGAACGATTCGGTTCGGCGCTCTCCCGCGAGGCCCGCGCCGTCGCCCGAAGCCCACCGCTCTTAGGCGTGGTTACCGGGGTGTGGATGATGCTCATCGCGCTGATGATGGGCCTCGAAGTGCATCTCGCAGTCGTCTGGTTCCTCGCCGTCGCTCCGTCGACGGCGGTGCTGGCCTACGGCGGGCGGCGCGTCCTGCGTCGCTTCCGCGGTGACCGCGGCGAGTCCGACGGCGAAGACGAGTGGGCGCGGAGGGCAGACCGAGGGACCTACGACCCCGTGGACGACGAGTCGGCCATCGAGCGGCTGCGAGAGCGCTACGCGGCCGGCGACCTCTCCGACGAGGAGTTCGAACGCCGCCTCGACAAGCTAGTCGAAACCGAGAGCTACGTCGCTGGGTCGCAATCGCGGTCGCAGTCGCCCTCCGGAAACGCGAGAGAGCGGGCCTTCGAGCGGAACTGACGGAACGGGGGTCGGCCGGACGCAGGGACGGCCGCGGCGACCGGTGACCGAGTCGGAGTCGGAGTCGGAGCGCGCCTCGCGGGTGGCCCGCGTGCCGGGACCAAAAGAGACACAACGCTCGACCGAGTCCGGGACGACCATGCGTAGTTCACTCGTCGACCTGCTTCCGGACCTCCTCGAACTTCTCGTCTTCAGTCTCGGGAGTGCGGGGCTTTCGCTCGCCGGCGCGTACATTGAGCGCTTCGCGCTCATCACCTTCGAACAGGGCAACGTCGAAATCGCCGCGTGGGCGGTCGTGATGGGCGCGGTGGCGCTGTACTTCGCGTACAACGTCGGCACCGACAAGGTCCGCCCGAAGCTCCGGGACGTTCGCGCCGCGCTCGCGTAGAAAAAGCTGCAGTCTGATTTTGGGCGTTCGACCGCGTTAGACGAGGAAGACGTGTCGCGGCCGGTCCGCGAGCACGTACACGCCACCTTTTCCTGCGCTCGCTCCGCTCACTGGCAAAACCTGGACGAAAAGGTTCGTCACCCCCGATGGGGATTCCTCACCCCGCTCCCGATGGTCGCGGAGCTACGCTAAGAACACGTGTCGCGGCCGGTCCGCGAGCACGTCGCGACCCCACTGGACCGTGTCGCGGAACGCGTCGGAGCGGAAGAACTCCATGGCGTCGTCCTGCGAGCGCCACTGGCTGGCGATGAACATGTCGTCTTCGTCTTCGACGTTGACCATCAGGTCCGTGTCGAAGTGGCCGTCCATCTCTTCGAGGAGGCCGCCGACGGTTCCGAACTTCTCGACGAAGTCGCCGCGGTGTTCGGACTTGACGGTGTAGAACATCCCCATCGTGCCGAAGCCGGACTCCTCGCCGGCGCGCTCGACGATGCCGGGGAGTTCCGAGAGGAATCCCGCGGCGGTCTCGGCCGCCGACGCCGTCTCCCAGATGGAGACGACGGCGACCCGACCGCGCTCGTTTGCCTCGTAGACGGCCGTCTTGACGTGCGTCGGGTAGTGGTCGAAGTTGCCGCGGAGGCCCTCGACCTCGTCGAACAGTTCGTCGGCGTCGGCCTCGGAGTAGAGGACCGTCGCGTACACGTCCTCGCCGTGGGGCTTGCCGGCGTAGATGTTCAGGTCTTCGAGCTGCCCGCGGATGTCCTCGTCGCCGGCTTCGTCGCCGCCGTCGTCACCGTGGTGGTGGCCGCCGTCGTCGCTCTCGCCGCCGTGATGGTGGCCGTCGCCACCCTCACCGTGGTGCTGTCCGCCTTCGCCGCCGTGATGGTGGCCGTCGCCGCCGTGGTGGTGGCCACCCTCGCCGTGCGCGTGCGCGCCGTGGTGGGACTCGTCTTCGAACTCGCTGGTCGGGACGCCGTCGCCCGCGAGGAACGCGCCGAGGTCAGACGGCGGGAAGCGCCGGCCGACGTAGAACTGGCCGAACTCGCCGTACTTCGAGGAGACCTCGTCGAAGCGCATCTCGTAGACGATGTCCTTGATGTCGGTCGGGTCGTCGCCGAAGAGCGTGACGCCCCACTCGTAGTCGTCGAAGCCGACCGAGGAGGCGATGACCTGCTTGATTTTCCCGGCGTACTTCCGGCCGGTGTCGCCGTGGGTGGACATCAGGTCGCGGCGCTCGTCGAACGAGAGGTCGTACCAGTTGTGCTCCTCGCCGCGGCGCTTCGACATCGGGTAGAAGGACATGTAGGTGTCCGCCGGGATGTCGGGCTTGAGCTTGCCCTCGATGTAGCGGAGCAGCCCGGTGTCGATGTCCTCCTCGTTACCCTCGAAGTAGTCGTCCGAGACGTAGCCGGACACCTCGGTGACGGAGACGTAGGAGGTCGGCTGCTCGGTGAAGGCCGCGAGCGCGGTCCGCTCGAACTGCCGCTCGGCGCGGGAGATGTCGTCGAGCGTCGGCCGGAAGTGGACGACCACGAAGTCCGCCTTGTGGCCGAGCACGGAGAAGACGGCGGACGCGCCCGCCTCGGCGTCCTCGACCGCCTCGTGGGCGTCGAGGTACGCGACGCCCTCCTCGATTGCGCGGCGGCGCTCGCGGTCGGGCGCGTCACGCCACGCGTCCCAGTCGACGGTTCGGAAGTCGTGCAGCGCGAACCAGCCCTCGTCGGTCTGTGGGGCCTCTACCATACGGGGGCCTAGGGAGTCATCCGGTATTGAAGTTGCGAGTCGTTTTCGCGGTTCGAGAACCGTCGAAGGCAGGCGAGTCGACCCCGACAGGGGCGGCCGAGGCGCTCAGCCGAGGAGCGTCGGCCCGAATATCATGAGCACGAGCGACGCGAGCATCGTGAGCCCGATCGAGGTCGTGATGGTCCGGACGACGGTGTGGGGGTCGTCGACCGGGAGCCGCGAGACCACGGCCTCGGTCGAGGTCCGGAGGATGCGACCGCCGTCGAGCGGGTAGCCGGGGATGCAGTTGAAAAGCCCCAGCTGGAGGTTTATCCACGCCGTCCAGAACAGGACGTTGGCGACGATGAAGACGCCGCCGCCGAGGAAGCCGAGCGGGCCGCCGACCTGGTAGAAGTTGATGACCTCGCCGGTGAAGCCGGGGAAGTTCGGAATCCCGAGGACGACCGACGCGAGGGGCAACAGGAGCGACACGTAGACGAGCTGGAGGGGCGACCCGGCGAAGGCGCTGCCGAGGCCGCCGCCGTCGCCGCCGTTACCGCCGAGAAGCGAGAGGTACGTCCCCGCGGGGTACTCCTGCGTGCCGAAGTCCGTCAGGAGGAGGCCGCTCGTCCCCTGGAAGATGTTGACGCCGAGGAACCCGTTTCCGTCCTGCGGGTTCTCGCCGAGCGTCACCTGCACCGTCTCGAAGCCGCCGTCGCGGTAGACTTCGACGGCGACGGTCTGGTCGGGCGCTGTCCGGTCGAGCGCCTCCTGAAGTCCCGTGGATGAGGTGATGCGCTCGCCGTTGAACGACGAGACGATGAGGGGTTGCGTCGTCCCCGTGGCGTTGTACAGCGGGCCGTCTTCTGCGACGTTCGTGATGTAGGCACCGACCGGGATGGTGCGCTCGCCGGCGGAGGTGTCGAGGCGGGCGAACCGCGAGTCGCCGACGGCCGACTCGAAGCCGGCGCGCGTCGAGACGGCGGTCCCGTTGACCGCGGTCACGCGAATCGGGTCGGTCCCGGACTCGACGGTGAGGTTCGCGGGGTTGCCTTCGACGGAGCCGGCGACGACGAGTTCGCGCGTGACCGAGACGGTCCGTTCGCCGTCGAGTTCGACCGACACCGTTCCCGCGTCGGTCGCGAGGAGCGCGGCGTCGAGTTCCTGCGTCGTGTTGACCGGCGTGCCCTCGATGGCGGTCACGCGGTCGCCGCCCGAGATGCCCGCCGCGTCGGCAGGTGAACCGGCGTACGCGCCGGAGACGGCGACGCCCGGCGCGACGGTGATAGAGCCGATGACCGGGCCGAAAAGCAGGGCGAACGCGACCAGCGTGACGGCGAAGTTGTTCGTCACGCCGGCGGCGAACATCCGCGACTTGCCGCCGCGGTCGGCGCGGCGCTGGCTCTCCTCGGAGGGTTCGACGAACGCTCCGATGGGGAGTATCGTCAGGAGGACGATGCCCATCGACTCCACGTCGATGCCCTCGACGCGGCTGAGGATGCCGTGGCCGCCCTCGTGGACGACGAGACCGACGAGGAGGCCGAAGAGGATTTCCGGAGCGACCGAAAGCGGGAGGAAGTCGTTGACGCCGGGGATGACGAGGAAGTTCTGCGGCTGGTTCACCTGCGTCGGCGCGGGCGGGTTCTGGAGGATGACGACCGCCTGGTAGACGAGGAGGACGAACGTCCCCGCCATGATGACGAGGGCGATTCCGAGGCCGACGTTACTCCACGCCCGCCAGAACCGCTTGGGGGCGGCGAGCCTGTCGAGGAGTTCGCGGCCGCGACGGGTGTGGACCGTCGTGAGCGGACCTTGGACGCGGACGTACTCGGGGAGAATCCCGCGAGCACGCAACAGCGCCGCGAGGAGAGAGTAGGCGATGAAACCGGCGAGAACCCAAAGCAGCGTGTTCATCGCCCGAAGGGAAGCGGCGCGGGCCAAAAGGCGTTCGGGTTACGGTACCACCGTTCGGGTCACGGTACCGCTGTTCGACGACCGCGGGCGGGCGTCGGCGGCCGCGAGCGCCGCCGCCAGCCGGCCGTCACGAATGGGATTACTCGTCTTCGTCGCCGTCGTCGCCGGGCGACTCGATTTCGACTTCGACCGCGCCGTCGTCGTCCGCATCGGCCGCTTCGTCGCCGTCGACCTCGTCAGTTTCGTCGTCGGACGCCGCGTCTTCCGTCTCGTCTTCGGGGTCGTGTTCGACGGTGACCGTGGCGTCTTCGTCGTCGGCCGCGTCGTCGTCGGTCGCCGTCTCGCTCTCGGCGTCGTCGTCGGCGAGCGCGATGTCGGTAAAGGAGTCGCCGGACGACGAGCGAAGCCGGGAGACGGCGTAGGCGACGCCCACGAGGAGCAAGGCGACGAGGAACAGCCGGCCGTACGAGCGGCCGCCCGAGGACTCGTCGTCGACGGCTTCCTGTTCGGAGTCGGCGTCGAACTCCTCCAGTTCGACGTCGAATTCGTCTTGCGATTCCTCCACGGACCGGATGAAGTCGATGAGAGACATGTGAAGTGTGGTGCGGCGAGGCCGCGGTAGGCGTCGTTCGCGGGGGAACGAGCCCGTCCATCCGTACGCGCGTCGGGGACATAAGTCGTCCCCCAGAAGGGTTTTAGCCACCCCGGCGACCATCGAGTACCGTGTTCGACAGTTCCCGCTACGAGGTCCGACAGAAGGTGTCCATCGGCAACAAGTACGTCGTCTACGAGGGCGACGACCCCATCCTCTCGGCGAAGCAAAAGAAGTTCAAGCTGAAAGAGGACTTCCGGCTGGACGACCACGACACCGGCGAGGAGCGCTTCCGCGTCAAGGCCGACAGCGTCCTCGACGTGTCGACCGCCTACGACATCGTCGACAGCCGGACCGGCGAGCGCGTCGGCGCGGTCAAACGCGGCGCGTTCTCGTTCGCCAAACACACCTACCAACTGCTCGGCCCCGACGGCTCCGTCGTGGGGCGAATCGTCGAGGACAACGTCCCGATGGCGGTCGCCAGACGGCTCCTCACGACGCTCATTCCCTTCTCGTACCGCATCGAGGACGCGGCCGGCGAGCCGGTCGGCGCGGTGGACGAGCGGTTCTCCTTCCGGGACAAGTACACTATCGACGTGGACCGCGAGCGTCTCGACCCGCGACTCGCCGTCGTCGGTGCGGTCGTGATAGACGCCATCGAGGAGAACTGAGACCGACCGAGTCATCGCCCCCGCGCCGCCGGTAACTCAAAGAGCTATTTGACATTTGAGTATCTATTTCTCCCGAATTCGAGTAGTGTCGGATGGCATGTTCGAACGAATCCGACTCCGTTGGTTCGTCGTCGCCGCCGTCGTCTGCGCCGCGCTCGTCGGCGGGGCGACCGCGGCCGCAGCACAGGACGCCCCGTCGGTGAGCCTCGCGACGACCGGCGGGAACGTGACCGTCACGCAGGCCGAAGACGCGACGATTCGGGGGACGAGCGACCTCGAAGCGGGGACGACGGTCTCGGTCCGCGTCCAGTCGGCCAGCGACACGAGCCCGCGGTTCCTCAAGACGAGCGAGGCCGTCGTCGGCGATGACGGGAACTTCTCGGCGACCCTCGACTTCTCGGATATTCCGCCGGGCTCGACGTTCTCCGTCTCGGTCCGCAACGAGTCGAGCGCGCTCGCGGAGGCCGAGGGCGTCGTCGTCGAGGACGCAGCGACGACGACCACCTCGGCATCGACGACCGACACCGGAATCCCCGGCTTCGGCGCGGGTCTCGGCGCGCTCGCGGTCGCGGGGCTCGGCGCGGCGGCGTTGCTCGCGGGTCGTCGGGCGTGAGAATCGAAGTAAACAGCGAACCGCGCCCTGCGGGGCGCGAGGTCAGTCCTCGCGGCGGAGCCGCGTGACGACGAAGTCGCGCTCTAGCTCGCCGAGGAACTCGCCGAGCCGCGGGCCCTGTTCGGCGTCGAAGAACAGGCGGTAGCCGGCGGCGAAGAAGTCGCCCATCTCGATGTCGTGGCGGCGCGCCGTCTCGTAGATTTCGCCCTGAATCGCCTCGCCGTCGTGGCCCTCGGCGACGAAGTCCGCGAGGTCGTCGAGGGCGGCCTCGACCGCGGGTTCGAAGTCGAACTCGGGGAGGTCGACCTGCAGGCGGTAGTTGTACTGGTTGTCCATCTTCTCGGCCCAGCGGCGGGCGCGTTCGACCCGAGCGAGCGCCTCGTCGACCACCTCGTCGGGCGTGTCCTCGTCGAAGAAGCCCTCGTTGCGGGCCATCTTGACGCGCAGGTCCTCGTCGTCGGTCATGCCGAGGACGGCCGCGAACGTGTACGGGAGCCGAACCCGGTCCTCGCGGACCTCGTCGACGACGAACGGGTAGGCGCGCTCGGCGAAGCGAGTCAGACTCTCGTCGTCGACCTCGCCGAAGTAGGCGCGCTCGAAGCGGTCGAAGTCGTCGACGAGCTGGTCGAGCCGCGTGAGGTCGAGGTCGCGGGCCTTCCGCGGGTTGAGCGCGAAGAAGTACCGGAGCACCTCGGGTTCGAGCAGGTCGAGCATCTCCGCGACGGTGACGATGTTGCCGGCGGACGACGACAGCGCCTCGCCGTTGAGCGTGAACCACTCGTACACCATCGGCACCGGCGGCTCGATTCCGAGGACGTTCTCGGCGATGTCCGTGCCGGAGGGCCACGAGCCCTCGGCGTGGTCCTTCCCGAACGGCTCGAAGTCGACGCCGAGGACCTGCCACTGGCCGGGCCACTCGAAGCGCCACGGGAGCTTCCCCTCGCGGAACGTCGCGGTCCCCTCGTGGCCGCAGCCGTCGATGGTGTTGTCGCCGACGGTCATGTCGGTGCAGACGTAGTCGACGGTGCCGGCGTCGAGGTCGATGTCCGTGACCGTCTCCGTGATTTTGCCGCACTCGGCGCAGACGGGGTTGAACGGGACGTAGTCCTCGTCGACCTTCGACTGGTACTCGCTCAGCACCTCGCGCGCGGTGTCGGCGTGTTCGAGGACGTGTTCGACCACGGGGTCGAAGTCGCCGTTTTCGTACAGCTCGGTGTTGGAAATCATCTCCACCGGGACGCCGAGGCGGTCGGCGTCGGCCTTCAGGAGCGCCGCGAAGTGCGCCGCGTACGACTCGGCCTCGCCGAACGGGTCCGGAATCGACGTGTACGGCTTGCCGAGGTTGCGGCCGAGCGCGCCGGCGTCGACCTCGCCGAGACCGACGATGTTGCCGTCGGCGTCCGCGAGCTTCCGCGGGAGCTTTCGGAGCGGGTCCTTGTCGTCGCTGGTGAACACCTGCCGGACCTCGTGGCCGCGCTCGCGGAGCACCTCGGCGACGAAGTAGCCGCGCATAATCTCGTTGAAGTTGCCGAGGTGGGCCACGCCGGACGGCGAGACGCCGCCCTTGATTACGACCGGCTCGTCGGGGTCGCGGGCCTCGATTTCGTCGGCGACCTCGTCGGCCCAGAAGCCGTGGTGATTGGCGGCCGCGTCGCCGTCGCCGTCGGTCGCGTCCGCGGCGGGAGCGTCGCCGCGGGAGGGGTCGTCGGTCGTCATCTCAGGGGGCCCAGTAGGTCGGTTCGTCGCCGCCCTCGGGGATGATGTCGGTGCCCGTGTGCTCGCCGCGGAGGACCGCCGGCGTGATGCGGTCGGGGTCCGTGCCGTCGAGGACGATGGTGCGCATCTTCGCGCGCTCGATGAGCTTCGCGGCGAGGAGGTCGACCGGAGCGGACGAGCCGGCGTTCATCTCGATGTCGCCGATGACGTCGACGAGTTCCGCGGCGGTCATCTCCTCGAACTTCGTCGCGTCGGGGTCGGTGTTCGGGTCGGCGCTGAAGACGCCGTCGACGCTGGTCGCGTAGACGAGCAGGTCGGCGTCGACGTACTCGGCGAGCGCGGCCGCGACGGCGTCGGTGGTCTGGCCGGGCATGACGCCGCCCATCACCGATATGTCGCCGCGTCGGATGGCGTCGCCGGCGTCCTCGTAGTCGTGGGCGACCTTGGGGTCGACCTGCGAGCCGAGCGCCGCGATGAGCAGGCGGGCGTTGATTCTGGTCACGTCGATGCCGATCTGGTCGAGTTGAACCTCGTTCGCGCCGAGGTCGCGGGCGGCACCGATGTAGTCGCGGGCGACGCCGCCGCCGCCGACGACCGCACCGATTTCGCACCCGTCTCGCGCGAGCGTTTCGACGACGGAGGCGTGACCCTCCACGCGTCGGGCGTCGAGGTCCGGCGCGAGCACGCTTCCGCCGATGGAGATGACGACTCTCATTGCACACGGATATCCGTGAGCGCATCTTAAGGGTTATCAAGTGCGAGACGCCCGTGTCGGGGGGTTTAAACCACTCTCGCGGCGACTACCGGTATGCGACTCGTCACCGTGGAGACGGTCACGCTCATCGTCGTCGGCTGGGTGCTCGCCCTCGGGGCGATTCTCGCCCGCCACCGACGCGGCGAGTTCGACCGGCGGACCGTCTTCAACTGGGCGTTGGTGGCCTGTTTTTCGGTCGGCTGGGCGCTCTGGCAGTTCGACACGTTGCCCGCGACGGCAGACACGCCCATCGGCGCGGCGGCCCCGTGGCTGGCGACGCTCCTTAGTCTGGCCGGCGTGGCCCTCGCCGTCCACCTCTATCGGACCCGCCCGCGCCCCGAGGCGGACGAGGCGGAGCCGCCGGTCGAGTCTGACGAGACCGGCACGGAGCAATCTTAAACCGCCGCGGGCCGTCCTTCGGGTATGCACGTCCTCGGAATCGTCGGCGCGGGCGCGACGACGCTCTGCGATCGACTCGCCGCGCAGTTGGACGGCCGCGTCGCCACCGTCGAATCGCTCCCCGAGAGCGCGACCGAACCGAAGTCGACAGACGGTGCCGCCGCCGCGTACGGGCTCTCGCCGGACGGCAACTGGGTCGGAACCGGCGACGACCGCGACCTCGACGGCCTCCTCGACGACCTCTCGGCGGAGTACGACTACGCGCTCCTCTCGGGATTCCCCGACGCGCGCGTCCCGACCGTCGCGCTCGCGGGTGCCGACGCGGCGAACGTCGTCGCGGAGGTCGAAACGGCCGACGCGGCGGACGTGGGGTCCCTCGCCGCCGAAGTCGACTCGCACGAACCGCACGTCACGCTCGAAACGCTGGTCGAGCGCGCGAAGGCGGACCCGCTCGAAGTGTACGCCGGAGCGATTGCGACGTTCACCGGACGGGTGCGCGCGAAGGAGTCCGAGGACGACGACCCGACGCTCAGCCTCGAATTCGAGAAGTACGACGGCGTCGCGGAGTCGAAGATGGCCGCGATTTCGGAGGAACTGGAGGCGCGCGACGGCGTCCTCCGCGTCCTCATGCACCACCGGGTGGGCGTCGTCGGCGACGGCGAGGACATCGTGTTCGTCGTCGTCCTCGCCGGCCACCGGCGAGAGGCGTTCAGAACGGTCGAAGACGGTATCGACCGCCTGAAAGACGAGGTGCCGATATTCAAGAAGGAGACGACCACCGACGAGGAGTTCTGGGTCCACGACCGCTGAGGCGGGGCGGATTATTCAGAATACGCGGATAGTCGTGAAGGCGCGAAAATCGGCCGATATTGCGGATGTTGTTGCCGCAAAATGCGGCGTCTGAAGGGGCAAAACGGGGCGTATTTGCCCCCATATATTCAAAATATGATTTGCAGAAAGGATTCCTCAAAACCGGTTCTAAAAGATCTAAGCCGATTTCGAAGATTCCTAAAATGTACCATTTGAGTCGATTCAGGCTGAAAGCGGCCGAACTAATTCTAACGGACCTTCCTTTATAACAGGTGATGGGCCATTAGGTGGAAGTGAGGTGTACCAGATGAGCGCAACAGTATCCCCCTCCACCGACAGTGGCTCCAAGGAAGACCGCCTCAAGCAGTACCTGCTCGACCGTGCGAAGGACGGCGAGATGTACTTCAAGAGCAAATTCATCGCCGACGACGTCGGCCTGTCTCCCAAGGAAATCGGCGCACTGATGGTCAAGCTCCGCGACTCCGCGACGGACCTGACCATCGAGAAGTGGTCGTACACGAGCGCGACCACGTGGCGCGTCGAGACCGCCTGAAACCCGCATTGCCCGCCCCGGTCCCGACCGACGCCAGCGCAACACCGCGCACCGCCCGGACGGTCCCCGGACGAACTGAACGCGGCCCTGAAACGACCCACAGCCCCACAGCCCACACCGAGCGCGCTCGGAACCCAAGCCGAGACGTGACTCAACTGCCCGACTGCCCGACTACCCGACTGCCCGACTGCCCCGCTCGGTTCGTGACGCCGACGAACCGATGTCCCTCCCGCGGCGCAGCGTAACCGAACCCCCGCGTAACCCGCTGGAACGGCCTCCACCACACTCCCCCGGTGACGGCCCGCCCGCTCCGCGGCGACGACCGCACGTTTTCGCCGACGCTCCGGATTCTCAAGTTGGTCGCAGACGCCCGGAGCGAGAGCCGTCTCGATCGCCGCCGTCGGCTCAGAGACGGGTCCGTCACGGGGTTTATGAACGTCCCGCGCCTACCTGCCGTCGATGGAGCAGCCCGAATCGGCGGACGGACCGCCGGTGGAAGCACTTCGCGCCGTCTTCGACGTTCACGAAGTGCGGTCAGACGGTCGCCGACGAATCTACTACGGCGAGTCGCTCGTCCCCGAGCAGATGCTCGTCCGCGAAATCTGGCCGTCGTTCCGGGGGGCCGGCTACGACGTGCAGGCGCAGGTCGGCGACCTCGGACAGACTGACGTGGTCATCGTCGAACCGGCCTCGCAGGGCGTCGAGGGCATCCCGTGGAAGAACATCACGCTGTTCGCGCTGACGGTTCTCTCGACGCTTTTCGTCGGCGCGTACGCGTGGTATTACATCCCCCTGTCCGACATCGTCGCGAACCCGCTCGTGTTGCTTCGGGCGTGGCCGTTCACCGCCGCCGTGCTCGGCGTCCTCTCGGTCCACGAACTCGGCCACTACGCGGTCGGCCGGTACCACGGCGTCAACGTCTCGCTGCCCTACCTCATCCCGTTTATCTTCCCGTTCGGCACGCTCGGTGCCATCATCCGCATGCGCGGCCAGATGCCCGACCGGAAAACGCTGTTCGACATCGGCGTCGCCGGCCCGCTCGCCGGGCTCGCGGCGACCGTCGTCGTCACCGTCATCGGCCTCTCGCTCGAACCGATGACCGTCCCGAGCCGGGTCCTCGCGGGGTCGGGCGACGTCATCGTGTTCAACAATCCGCCGCTCCTCGACGCCATCGCGACCGTGCTCGGTCGGCCGACGGAGTACGCCGACCCCCGGACCGTCGTCCACCCGGTCGTCATCGGCGGCTGGGTCGGGATGTTCTTCACCGTCCTCAACCTGCTCCCCGTCGGCCAACTCGACGGGGGCCACATGGTCCGGGCGATGCTCGGCGAGCGCCAGGAGTCGCTCGCGGCGGCCGTGCCGCTCGTCCTGTTCGGCATCGCCGGCTACCTCCACTACGTTCGCGGCCTCGGTCTCAACCAGTCCGTCGGCCTGTGGTTCTTCTGGGGACTGATGTCGACGTTCATCGCCTACAACGGCCCGGCGAAGCCGATAGACGAGACGCCGCTCGGGCCGGCTCGGATGGCCGTCGGCCTGTTCACGTTCGCCCTCGGTGCGGCGTGTTTCCTTCTCGTGCCGGTGCAGGTCATTCCGGGCTGAGGCGCGACGGCGGAGAAAACGGCGACGCTATCCGTCGCCGTGGGTGTAACCGCGGTCCGGTACGGGCTCGCCGTCGGCGACGACGGCGGCCTCGGTGGATTCCTCAACGACGCTCCCGACGACCGTGAGCGGCACGTCAGTCGTGGCTCGGGCGTCCGCGAGCGCCGACTCGGGGAGCGTGAACACGAGTTCGAAGTCCTCGCCGAAGAACGCCGCGAGGTCGCGTCTGTCGTCGGAATCGGTCGCCACCTCGGCGACGCCGTCGTGGACCGGGAGCGCGTCGAAGTCGAGTTCGAAGCCGCAGTCGCTGGCCTCCGCGAGCTGGTGGACCGAGCGGGCGAGGCCGTCGCTCGAGTCCATCATCGCCGTGGCCGACCCGCGGAGGGCGACGCCGGCGGCGACGCGGGGCGTGAACCGAAAGAGGTCGTTGGCGCGGTCAGTCTTGCCCGCCTCGAACAGGCGGACGGCGGCGGCAGACCTGCCGAGTTCGCCCGTGACGCAGAGCAGGTCGCCCGGCTCCGCGCCCGAGCGGCGAACCGGGTCGTCGGTGCGGCCGATGGCCGTCGTCGCCGTCGTGAACTCCCGGTGGGTGTCGAGGTCGCCGCCGACGTACGCCGCGCCGACCGCCTCGCACACGTCCCGCGCGCCCCGGACGAAGTCGCCGAGCTCCGTCTCGTCGAGTTCGACGGCGGCGTAGGCGGCGACGGCGCAGGTGGCGCTCGCGCCCATCGCGGCCACGTCAGAGAGGGACGCGCCGACGGCGCGCCAGCCGGCGGTGTAGCGGGTCGTCCCCGCGGGGAAGTCCGTCGTCTCGTGGAGCATGTCGGTCGTGACGACGAGGTCGTCGACGACGGCGGCGTCGTCGCCGGCGTCCGGCAGGTCCGCGGCGAGCAGTCTGAGGGCGGCGCGCTCGTCCATATGCGGACGTGTCGGGCGGAGCGGAAATGTCCATCTATCCGAAAGTGAGCGGCGGTGTCGCCGACCGGGGGAGCGCGACCGAATCCGCGACGGTGGCGACGCGAGACCTGTTTCTCGGCCGTCGAATCCGGTGACTTAATGCCCGTCGTAGACGCATCCCCAGCAAATGGCCCGCGAGAACCTCCGCGCGACGGTGCTCGGTTTCGCAGCGGCGGTCGTCGTCTTCGCCGTCCTGTTCTACTTCGCGGGCGTGGACGAACTCGTCGACAGGGTGACGATGGCCGAGCCGACCTATCTGGTCGCCATCCTCGCCATCACGCTCGTCTGGCTCGTCGCGTGGGGCGCGTCGCTGAAGACCGTCCTCGGCGTGCTCGGCGTGAACGTCTCGACCGTCCGCTCGTTTCTCATCTTCACGGGCGCGACGTTCTCGAACAACATCACCCCGTTCGGACAGGCGGGCGGCGAGCCCGTGACGGCGCTCCTCATCTCCCGGAGCGCCGACACCGAGTACGAGACCGGACTGGCCGCCATCGCCAGCGTCGACACCATCAACTTCGTCCCCTCGATCACCATCGCGCTCATCGGCGCGGGCTACTACGCCACCGAAGTGACGCTCGGCCGCAACCTCGAAATCGCGCTCGTCGCCGTCATCGCCCTCGCCGTCGGCGTTCCGGCGGCTGTCTACACCGCGTGGAAGCGCCGCTACGGTCTCGAACGCCGGCTCATCGGTGCCCTGACGCCGTTCATCCGAACCATCGCGCGATACGTCCCGCGGGTGTCGGTGCCCACGAACGACGGCATCGAGCGCCGCATCAACGGCTTCTTCCGCTCTATCGAACGCGTCGGCCGGAACCCGCGGGGGCTGGCGGTCGCACTCGGCCTGTCGGGGTTCGGCTGGTTCTGCCAGATGGTCGCGCTCTGGGTGGCGTTTCACGCCATCGGCGCGCCCATCGCCTTCTCCATCGCGCTGTTCGTCGTCCCCATCGGGGCGATAGCCGGCGTCACGCCGCTCCCCGGCGGCGCGGGCGGCATCGAGTGGACGCTCGCCATCCTCGTCGCCGCCGCGAGCTCCGCCGTCTCGTTCGACGTGGCGACCGCGGGCGTCGTCGTCTTCCGGGGGTTCGTCTACTGGGTGCCCGTCGTCCTCGGCGGCCTCGTGATGAGCACGGAGAGCGCGCGCGGGTGGCGGTCCTGACGGCGCGGACGCGGGCTGTCGGCCCGGCAGACGCCGGTCGGGGCGCAGGAGCCTCCAACCGCCCGTATCGGGCGAATACGATGCCTTTAAACGCCGCGATTATGAACCAATAGCCATGGTAACCATCTATGACGTCCCGGCGGACGCCCTCATCGAAGAGGTCGCCGGACGACTCGAGGACCGTATCGAGCAACCCGACTGGATGGCCTTCGCGAAGAGCGGCCAGACCCGCGAACTCCCGCCCCAGCAGGACAACTTCTGGTTCGTCCGCGGCGCGAGCCTGCTCCGCAAGGTCGCCATGAACGGCCCCGTCGGTGTCGACCGCCTCTCCACCGAGTACGGCGGCCTCAAGCGCGGCTCCAACCGCTACAGCGTCTCCGGTGCGCACAGCGACGCCGGCAGCAAGAACATCATCCGCACGCTCCTCCAGCAGCTCGAAGAGGAAGGCCTCGTCGAGACCGCCAAGGGCGAGGGTCGCCGCATCACCGCCGAGGGGACGAGCTTCCTCGACAACGCCGCGTCCGACGTGCTCTCCGACCTCGACCGTCCGGAACTCGAACGCTACGCGTAGAGCCGCCGACACACACCGAGAGTTCTTCTTCGACGGCGGATTCCCCGAGAGCCGTCTGTATGCGGGTCCGTAATGGTTTTCAGACATCGGACCGTGCGCTAGGGTATGAGTGGCAGTCCCGACGATGAGCGACTGGAGGAGCTTCGAAAGAAGAAGATGCAGGAACTCCAAGAACAGCGGGGCGGCGGCGGACAGGGCTCCGCCGAGCAACAGCAGGCCGAGGAGGCCGCCCAACAGCGCGCCGAACAGCAGAAACAGGCGCTTCTCAAACAGCACCTGACCGACGAGGCCCGCCAGCGCCTCAACGCGGTGCAGATGTCCAAGCCGGACTTCGCAGAGCAGGTCGAGCGCCAAATCGTCGCCCTCGCCCAGAGCGGACGCATCCAGGGCCGCATCGACGACGACAAGATGAAGGCGCTCCTGAAAGAGCTGCAGCCCGAGTCGAAGAGCTTCAACATCCGACGCCGGTAACACGTGGAACTCGCGCTCCTCTACAGCGGCGGCAAGGACTCCTCGCTCGCCGCGCTGCTTCTCGATACCTTCTACGACGTGACGCTCGTGACCGCCCACTTCGGGGTCACGGAAGACTGGACGCACGCCCGCGACGCGGCGGCCGAACTCGGCTACGCCTTCGAGACGCTGGAACTCGACCGCGAGGTCGCGGCGCAGGCCACCGCCCGCATGGTCGAAGACGGTTACCCCCGCGGCGGCATCCAGCGCGTCCACGAACACGCTCTCGAAGCGGTCTGCGGCCTCGATTTCGACGCCGTCGCCGACGGTACCCGCCGCGACGACCGCGTCCCGTCCATCTCCCGGGCGCAGGCCCAGAGCCTCGAAGACCGCCACGGCGTCGATTATCTCTCGCCGCTTTCGGGCTTCGGCCGCGGCGCGGTCGACCGCCTCGTGGAGTCGCATCTCGACGTGGAAACCGGTCCGTCCGAGGAGATTCCGAAGGCCGACTACGAGGGCGAACTCCGCCGACTCATCGCCGCCGAACACGGGCAGGCGGCGGTCGACGAGGTGTTCCCGGACCACGTCCAGAGCTACGTCCACGGTCGGCGCTGAGGACGCCTCGTCCGGGACTCGCCGGCTCGCTCCGTATCGCGTCGTTTTTTACCCCGCCGCGCGCCGGATGAATCATGGACCCCGGCATCGCCTACTCCGTTCTCGCCGCGTTCGTCTGGGGCGTCTACATCTTCGCCCTGAAGCGGTACTTTCCGGGGTACTCCGGCGCGGTCATCACGGTCGTCGTCAACGTCTTCGCCGTCCTCCTGTACCTCCCGGTCACGGCGGTGACGTACGACCCCGCGACCGTGCCCTCGCTGGCCGAACTCGGCGCGACCGGCGTGCTGATCGTCGCCGGCACGGCCGTTCTGGTCGGCGTCGCGTTCATCCTGTTCGTCGACGCGCTCGCCGCCGGTGACGTGTCCTACGTCGCGCCCATCAACAAGCTCGTCCCGGTGTTCGTCCTCCCCATCGAAATCCTGTTTCTGAACCAGTTTCTGACCGGATTACAGGTCCTCGGCGTCGCGGTCGCCACCGTCGCCGTCTACGTGGCGAACTACGAGGGTGGGGCGTTCCTCGACCCGCTGCGGCGCGCGGTCCGCTCGCGGCCCGCCCAGCTCGCGCTGGCGAGCGCGGCCTGTTACGCCGCCAGCGACGTGGGAAAGCGCGTCGCCCTGCAGGAACTCGGCATCCCGACGAGCGTGTTCGTCCCGGTGCTGTTCACCGGCGCGGCGCTCGCCGTTCTGCCCGTCGCGGCCCGCAACTGGACGAGCGTTCGCGGCGACGTTCCGAAGTTCGTCGCGGCGGGCGCGCTGGTCGCCGTCGGCGAGCACGTCACCTCGACCGCCTTCGGACTGGTGCCGGCGAGCATCGCCTCGCCCATCGTCAACACGCAGGCCATCGTCGCCGTCGTCCTCGGCGGGGTCGTCCTCAAGGAGTCCCAGTTCGGCCTCCGCCTCGCCGCGGCCGTCCTCGCGGTCGCGGGCGTCTCGCTCATCGCCCTCGGCGACCTCTCGGCGCTCGCGGCGCTGGTCGGGTAATCGGTCGCGGCTCGACGAACCGCACCGCGCCGGCGACTCGACAGCGAACCGACGGCGAACCGACAGCGAACCGACGACCGCTCGCCGCCCCGAACAACAGGTTTCAAGCGCGACCTTCGCCAACCAACGCGCATGTACGACCGACTCAAGGGATTTCGTGACTTCTATCCCGGCGAGATGTCGGCCCGGCGCGAGGTCGTCGACACCGTCGAGACCGCCGCCGCCCGCTACGGCTTCCGCGAAATCGGGACGCCCCACCTCGAACGGACCCAGATGTACGTCGACAAGTCCGGCGAGGAAATCGTCGAGGAGCTGTACGCCTTCGAGGACAAGGGCGGCCGCGAGGTCACCCTCACGCCCGAACTGACGCCGACGGTCGCCCGGATGGTCGTCGCCAAACAGCAGGCGCTGTCGAAGCCCATCAAGTGGGTCTCGACCCGACCGTTCTGGCGCTACGAACAGGTCCAACAGGGCCGCTTCCGCGAGTTCTACCAGACCAACGCCGACATCTTCGGCTCCTCGGAGCCGGAGGCCGACGCCGAGATTCTGGCCTTCTGTGCAGACGCGCTGACGGACCTCGGCCTCACCGCCGACGACTTCGAGTTCCGCGTCTCCCACCGCGACATCCTCGGCGGTCTGCTCCGGTCGTTCGACGCCGACGTGGACGTGGCCGACGCGGTCCGCGCCGTCGACAAGTCCGAGAAGGTCGAACGCGAGGAGTACCTCGGCCTGCTTTCGGACGCCGGCCTCTCGTACGACCAGGCCGGCGAGTTCGCCGACCTCATCGAGCGCGGCGACCTCGACGAAATCGCCGAGTTCGGCGGCGACGACGTCGAGGCCGCGGTCGAGAACCTCCGGAACGTCCTCGCCGCCGCCGACGACTTCGGCGCGGGCGAGTTCTGCGAGGTGTCGCTTTCGACCGCCCGCGGGCTGGACTACTACACTGGCGTCGTCTTCGAGTGCTTCGACTCCACGGGCGACGTGTCGCGGGCGACCTTCGGCGGCGGCCGCTACGACGACCTCATCGAGTCGTTCGGCGGCCAGCCCACCCCCGCCGTCGGCGTCGGCATCGGCGGCGCGACGCTCCAACTGCTCTGCCAGCGCGCCGGCGTCTGGCCCGAGGAGGAACTGGCGACCGACTACTACCTCCTCACCGTCGGCGACACCCGCGCGGTCGCCTCCGACATCGCCCGCGACCTCCGCGCCGCGGGCAACGTCGTCGAGGCCGACGTGTCCGACCGGAGCTTCGGCGCGCAGATGTCCTACGCCGACTCCGTCAACGCCGACACGGTCGTCATCGTCGGTGAACGCGACCTCGAAAACGGCGAGGTGACGGTCAAGGACATGGCGAGCGGCGACCAGACCACCGTCCCCGTCGACGACTTCCCCGGCGACCGCGACGCGCCGACCTACGAGGACTACGAGTAGCGAACGCCGGCTCGCACCGGGAAGTCCGGTCCTCGTACCGGCCGACTCCCGCCGGATTCTCGCGACCCGGAACCGGCGCACGCTCTTTTGTTCCCGCCCGTCGTACAGACGAGTGACATGTACGACAGGATTCTCGTCCCGCTCGACGGGAGCGCCCCCGCCGACGAGGCGCTCGACCGCGCCATCGACCTCGCCGCGACGGCGGACGCGACGGTGTACGCACTCTACGTCGTCGACGAACGCGTCCTCCACGCGACCCAACTCGACGCCGGCGGCCTCGTCCGCGCCTACGAGGAGGAAGGCGAGCGCATCGTCTCCGAGGCCGTGGAGGCGGCCGACCCGGTCGGCGTCGAGGTCGTCACGGCCGTCGAACACGGCTCGCCGCACCGGGCGATTCTCCAGTACGCCGAGGAGGTCGACGCGGACCTCATCGTGATGGGCACCCACGGCCGCCGGGGCATCGAGCGCTACCTGCTCGGGAGCGTCACGGAGCGCGTGCTCCGGATGGCCGACGTGCCGGTGCTCACCATCCGAAGCGAGGACTCCCCGGTCGAAGAGGAGGAGTCGCTGGACGCAGACGCGTAGTCACAGGACGACCGGAGCCGTCGAACCGGGTTGGAGTCGGTTAAGTAGTCCGCCGGGAAATCAGCCGGCATGCGCGCCTTCCGCGTCGCCTACGACGGACGCCCGTACCACGGGTTCCAGCGACAGCCGGACGTGCCGACCGTCGAGGACGCCCTCTTCGACGCCTGCCGCGCGCTCGGCGTCTGCGACGACGACGAGGAGCCAACCGACTACGCCGCCGCCGGGCGGACCGACGCGGGCGTCTCCGCGCTCGCCCAGACCGTCGCATTCGAGTGTCCCGACTGGTGTACGCCGCGGGCGCTGAACTCGGAGCTACCGGGGACGGTCCGAGCGTGGGCCGCCGCCGACGCCCCCGACGACTTCCACGCCCGGCACCGACCGACCCGCCGCGAGTACGTCTACGACCTCCACGCCCCGAGCGACGGATTCGACGACGACCGGGCGCGAGACGCGTTCGACGCCTGCCGCGGCGAACACGACTTCCACAACCTCACCCCCGACGCCCACGGGACGGTCCGGGCCATCGACGGCGACCTGACCCGCGACGGCGACTTCCTCCTCGTCCGCGTCGAGTCCGGCGGCTTCGCCCGCGAACTCGTCCGCAGACTCGTCTCGCTCGTCCGCGCCGTGGGGTCGGGCGCGGCCCCGCCGTCGAAGGTGGACGACGTGCTCGGTCCCGACCACCTCGCTGGCCCCGAGGGCGTCCCGGCCGCGCCGCCGACCCCCCTGCTTCTCACGGCGGTCGACTACCCGAACGTCGAGTTCGACGTGGACTCGATGGCCGCCGAGAGCACCGCCGCGGCTTTCGGCGAGCAGGCCCTCGCGGACCGCATCGGCTGGCGCGTCGGCTCGCGCATCCGCGACGGGGTCGAGCGGGCGGGCGACCTCGGTGACGGGAACGCCGACGCCACCGACGACGACGGCGGCGTCGGGGGGAGCCGCGGGGGCACAAGGAGTCAATAGCCCTCCGGAGCGGTTGGGGTCGCACATAGTAACGTTATCCTGGCCCGGGTGCGAACCCCCGACCATGTGCTACGACGCTGTCATCTTCGACAACGACGGCGTGCTGACGAAGCCGACGCTCCTCGAAGTCCAGCGGGAGGCGGTCAGACGGGCGTTCGCCGAGTTCGACGTCGAGCCGACGACCGAGACGGTCGACGGCGTCATCAACGGCGGACTCACGCGCCTGCGCCGCATCTGTGCGGTCCACGACGTGCCGGTCGACGACTTCTGGTCGCACCACGAGAGTCACGCCGCGGCGACCCAGCGGGCGTGTCTGGAAAACGGGACGAAGCCGCTGTACGACGACGTGGTCGCCCTCGACGACATCGACCACCCGCTGGCGGTCGTGAGCAACAACCAGCACGCGACCATCGAACACATCCTCGACGTGTTCGACATCGACGACCGCTTCGAGGTGGCCTACGGCCGCGACCCGACCGTCGAGGGCGCTCGGGTGAAGAAGCCGGACCCCCACTACATCGAGCGCGCGATGGGCGAACTCGGCGTCGACTCGGCGCTCTACGTCGGCGACAGCAACGTCGACGTGGTCGCGGCCGACCGCGCCGGCATCGACTCGGCGTTCATCCGCCGACCCCACCGCGACGGCTACCAGTTGGCCGCCGAGCCGACCTACGAACTCGACTCGCTGGACGAACTGCTCGCGGTGTGCTGACGGCCGGAGGAGCGACCCTCCGCCGCGGCCCCGTGCCACGCGCCCGCCGCAGCCCTACACCGCCTATCGACCAGTAGACACATCACGCGGCTCGCCGTCGGCTCACGCATGGACCGGTCCGCCGCGTGGGACGCCACCCTCCGCATCGTCTTCGGCCTGTTTATCATCGGAATCGGCAACGCCGTCGGCGGCTTCCTCGCCAGCACGACGGGCATCGCCGGCCTCGCGCTCTACCTCCTCGTCGCCGTCCCGACGTTCGTCTACGGGATGTACTACGTCGTCATCGGGGCCGGGATGGTCGTCGAGGCCGCGACGAAAAGCGCGCTGTCGAAGGCCGACCTGACGGTTGAGGTCGCAGACGGCGAGGCAAACGGGCGCGACGGCTCGGGCGGCGACCGCGGCGACGACCCCAGCGGCGACCGGGCCGGCGGCTCCGAGCCGTCCGCGGACGACTGACCGGCGCTACTCCTACTCCCAGCCGTCGGGCCAGATGCCCGCGGCCTTCATCCCCGTCTCGAAGTCGGCGTCGCGGAACGCCGCGGCGAGTTCGTCGTCGTCGAGCCGCGGTATCTCACCGTCGGCGGCCGCCGCCGCGAGTTCGCGGACGATGAGCGCGGTCAGCATCCCGTGTTCGCGGACGTTTCTGTCGTCGACCTTGTCGCGGGTGTCGGCGTGGGTGTGGCCCCACCCGCGGCCGCGCTCGCCGCTCTCGCTCCTGAGCTGGAGCGCCGGGACGCCGGCGCGGACGAACGGCCACTGGTCGCTGAAGGGGTGCGGCTCGGGTTCGATTTCGACCGGGTGGCGCGTCTCGTTTCCGACCCGGGTGGCTACCTCGGCGGTCGCCTCGGAGGTGTGGCTGTGGGCGACGAGGTCGCGGAACCGCCCCGCGCCGTCGACGTTGACGACGGCGGCGACCCGGTCGAGGTCGAGGCGGTCCGCGAGGTGCTCGGAGCCGGTCAGCCCGAGTTCTTCCGCGCCGACGCCGACGACGCGGACGCCGAGGTCGAGGTCCATCTCGGAGAGGAGTCGCGCCGCGGTGACGACGACCGCGATGCCGCAGCCGTTGTCGAGCGCGCCCTCGGCGATGTCGTGGGCGTCGAAGTGGGCGCACAAGATGAGTTCGCGGTCGGTGTCGGGGCCGACTCGGCCCTCGACGTTCCGACTCTCGCCGGGCGTCGTCTCGGCGTCGACGGCGAGGGTCGCCTCGCCGCCGCGGGTCGCGTAGTCGGTCAACCACGACCCGGTCTCCGCGCTCACGCCGACCGCGGGAGCGGCGGCCTCCTCGTCGTAGCGGAGCGCCCCGGTCGGCGGGAGTTGCCCGGGGACGTGGTTGACGAAGACGAAGCCGACCGCCCCGGCGTCGATTGCGTAGTTGAACTTCTCCATCCGGTGGACGAACCGGCCGCCGGCGGGGGTCGTCGTGCTGGCGACGGCGAGCGCGCCGTCCACGTCGGCGGCGTCGATTTCGCTGGGCGTGCCGTAGCCGACATCCACGAGTGGGCCGGAGACGGTCGCCGGCGGGGCGTACGGGAGCGCGACGGCCTCGAAGCGCCGCTCGTCGGGGGCGGTGAGGTCGAGCGCCGTGTCGCCGCGAGTCCACCGGGCCATCTCGAAGGGGTCGAACTTGACGCGCTCGACGCCCGCGTCGGTGAAAGCGTCGGCGACGAGCGTGCTCGCGCGACGGTCGCCCGGCCCGCCGGCCATCCGGTCGCCGATGGCGGTCAGGTCGGTGAGGAACGCCCACGGGCGGTCGTCGACCCACGTCCGGGCGAACGCCTCGCGGACTGCGGGGGAGAGGTCGTCCATGGGGCTTCCACACGCCCGCCGGTCAAAGTGGTTTGCGCCGCCGGAACTCGCCGGGCGAGCCTCGCATCCGATTCCGGTGTCGGCTGGCGAAAATCGCCCATAACATCTAACTCAGTTGACGTGGTACGCACGACCGCCATGCCTACATGTCAGAACTGCAATTCTTTCGTCACGGAAGGCTACGTCAGGGTGTTCGCCCCGGAGGGCATGGACGCCCCCCGCGTCTGTCCGCACTGCGAGGATTTAGTCCGGGACGGCTCGCAGGTCCGAGAAGCGAGAGCGACCCGACACTAACCGCGACGCGACCGCCCTCCTCGACCCCGCTTCGCCCGTCGATTGATAAGGCTTACCACCCGCGCGTGCGTCGAATCACCCGACATGAGTTCGGTTCCCGAGCGGAGCGACATCGACGAGGAGTACAAGTGGGACCTCGACAGCATCTACGCCTCCGACGAGGAGTGGGAGGCGGCGTACGAGGACGTCGCAGAGCGCGTTCCCGAGCTGGCGAGCTACGAGGGCCGCGCCACCGAGGACCCCGAGACCCTCCTCGAACTCCTCGAGACGATGGAGTCGGTGCTCCGCGAGGTGTCGATGGTCGTCTCCTACGCGAACCTCCGCAGCAGCCAGGACACCCGGAACCAGGAGTACCAGGCGCAGGCCGGCCGCGCCGAGGCGCTGGCGTCGAAGGCCCGCAGCGCGGTCAGCTACCTCGACCCCGAACTGCAGGAACTCGGCCGCGACGGCGTCGCCGAGTTCGTCGAGGAAGAACCCGAACTCGACGCCTACGAGCACTACTTCGACGACGTGCTCCGGACGAAAGAACACACCCGCTCCGCGGAGGTCGAAGAGGTCCTCGCCGACCTCTCTGACGTGACCGGCGCGTCCAGCGACATCTACTCCATGCTGGCCAACGCCGACCTCGAGTTCCCGACCGTCGAAAAGCCCGACGGGACGTCGGTCGAAATCACGCAGGGCAACTTCACGAAGCTCCAGAAGCACCCCGACCGCGAGTTCCGCCGGACCGTCCACGAGGAGTTCTACGACCGCTGGGCCGACGTGCGCAACGCCGTCGGCACCTCGCTGAAAAACAGCGTCAAGAAGGACGTGAAGACCGCGCGCATCCGCGACTACGAGACCGCCCGCGAGGCCGCCCTCGACGGCCCCAACGTCCCGGTCGAGGTGTACGACAACCTGCTCGACACCGTCCGCGACAACCTCGGGCACCTCCACCGCCACGCCGAGTTGAAGCGCGAGGCCATCGGCGCGGACGAACTCCGGATGTGGGACCTGTACGTGTCTCTCACCGGCGACCACGGCCCCGAGATTCCGTACGAGCAGGCGAAGGAGTACATCGTCGAGGCCGTCGAACCGCTCGGCGAGGCGTATCAAGAACGGATGGCCGAGGGGCTCGAAGACCGCTGGGTCGACGTGTACGAGAACCGCGGCAAGCGCTCCGGGGCGTACTCCGCGGGCACCTACGACACCCAGCCGTTCATCATGATGAACTACCAGGACGACGCGGCGTCGATGTTCACGCTCGCCCACGAACTGGGTCACTCGATGCACTCCGAACTCGCCAACGACGCCCAGCCGTGGCACGACGCGAGCTACGAGATTTTCACCGCCGAGGTCGCCTCCACGGTCAACGAGACGCTCCTGACCGAGTACCTCCTGGAGAACGTCGACGACGACGAGCTCCGGACGCACGTCCTCGACGAGTACCTCGAACGGTTCCGCTCGACGCTGTTCCGCCAGACGATGTTCGCCGACTTCGAACTCCAGATTCACGAGATAATCGAGGACGACGGCGCGCTCACGCCCGACCGCTTCGACGAGCTGTACGGCGACCTGAAGGCGGCGTACTACGAGCCCGCGGCGACCGACGACCGCATCGCCCGCGAGTGGATGCGTATTCCGCACTTCTACTACAACTACTACGTCTACCAGTACGCGACGGGTATCTCCGCGGCGGCGGCCATCGTCGAGCGCATCCGCGAGGAGGGCGAATCCGCCGCTGCGGACTACCGCGAGGCGCTCGCGCTCGGCGGCAGCGAGTACCCACTCGACGTGCTCCGAACCGCCGGCGTCGACATGACCGAGCCCGAACCCATCGAGGACGCGATGTCGGTCTACGCGGAGTTCCTCGACGAGGCCGCGACGCTCCTCGACCTCGAATAACCCCAAGAGCCGCGGGCGGCCGCAACCGACCTGAGCGAGCGTGGCCTGCCCGGACGCGCTGTCGGTGCGGACGTCGGACTCGCCGGTTCCGTCGCGAACGTCTTCGGGCGCTCGGTCGCCCCCTGCCACCCGTCGGCGGCTGCCACGGGGCGGAGGATGTTCGCCGCTTCCGGACTGCGACCGACTGCGCCGACGACGTGAGCGCACAGTGTCGCCCGCGCGGGGACGCGTCAGCAGTGTGGGCGAACTGCACGTCCCATTCGCGAGTTCCGAGGATTCTCGCATGAACACGGGGCGACGGTTATCGGCCGTGTCCGAATTTCGCACGGAACTGTGCGTCTGCCAGAACATTTGTGTGGTTGGATGAGTAACACGTTTCGGGGGGCTACCAGACGTGGCAGAAGAGTATCTAACGCTAACTTTGGACGAGGCGACGGGGGTCGACGAGGTGGTGCTCGGCTTTCGAAAAGACGGGGAGTTCTACGAGCTCATCAGTCTCGAGCCGCCGGTGGAGGCGGAAATCAGGCAGCGAGAAGACGACGCGACCGGTGAGGATAGCGAAGCGTAGCTTTACGTTCCGCGCGACTCGCCACCAGATTCGACGACTCCAGAGCCGTTGCACTCCGCACGAAGTCCGTCGCAGAAACGGGCTGGGAGGGACTTGAACCCCCGACCGTCTGGTTAAAAGCCAGACGCTCTGCCTAACTGAGCTACCAGCCCTCGGAGTTTCTTTAAGTGGGGATACTGATAAGCGTTTATTTTCACAGCCCCCGCCTGCTTTGTACCCTGTTGCCGTCCCCCATAATATGGACCTGCGCGACTTCGCGGACACCCTGCTCCGGTTCGAGAGCGTCGCCCGCGCCGAGGCCCCGGCCCAGCAGTGGGTCAAAAACCGGCTACACGACTTCGGCTTCGACACCTACGAGTGGACCGCCGACCCGGCGCGCCTGGCCGAACATCCGTCGTTTCCCGACGACCCCGACGACATCGACGCGGCGAACCGCCCGAGCGTCGCCGGCGCGTTCGAGTTCGGCGACCCCGACGCGGGCCGGACGCTCGTCCTCAACGGCCACGTCGACGTGGTGCCCGCCGACAGGGAACTGTGGACCCACGACCCGTTTTTACCCGGCTGGGACGACGACGCGGGCACCGTCAGCGCCCGCGGCGCGGCCGACATGAAAGCGGGGCTCGCGGCGTGCGTCTTCGCCGCGCTCGACCTCCGAGACGCCGTCGAGGCGGGCGACCTCGACCTCGACGGACGAGTGGTCGTCGAGAGCGTCGTCGGCGAGGAGGAAGGCGGCATCGGGGCCGCGGCGGCCGCGCTCGACACCCCCTACCCGTTCGAGCGAGACGCCGCGCTCGTCGCCGAACCGACGCGGCTCAAGCCGGTCGTCGCCACCGAGGGCTCGGTCATGAAGCGACTCCGCCTGACCGGGCGGACGGCGCACGCGGCCTCGCGCTGGCGCGGAGTGGACGTCATCGAGAAGTTCGAGGCGATTCGCGGAGCGTTCTTCGACCTCGAATCGGAGCGGACCGACGCGGTCACCCACCCGCTTTTCGACTACCCGATTCCGTGGCCCGTCTGCGTCGGCCGCGTCGAGGCGGGGACGTGGGCGTCGAGCGTCGCGGGGACGCTCACCGCGGAGTGGCGACTCGGCGTCGCGCCGGGCGAGACGGTCGCCGAGGTCGAAGCCGCGTTCGAGGAACGGCTGGCGCGCGTCGTCGCCGACGACGAATGGCTCTCGGCGCACCCGCCGGTGTTCGAGCGCTTTTCGGTGCAGTTCGAGCCGGCCGAAATCGACGCCGACGAACCGGTCGTGGAGTCGTTGCGCGGGGCGCTGCGGGCGGACGGCCGCGACGACGAACCGGTCGGCGTGACCTACGGGGCGGACTCGCGGCACTACGTCGAAGCGGGCATCCCGACGGTGCTGTTCGGACCGGGCGACATCGACCAGGCGCACTTCCCTGACGAGACCGTCGAGTGGGAAGAAGTCGGGGTCGCGCGGGACGTGATTCGGGAGACGGCGACGCGCTTTCTTCAGTCGAGGTAGTCGTCGAGGGCGTCCGCGACCACGTCGCCGGGGGCGGCGTCTTCGAGCGAGGCGCGGCGGCGGAGTTCGAGGTAGACGTCGGCCGGGAGCGTCACCTCGAGCGTGCCGATATCGACGCCGTGGGCCGAGAGCGCGTCCACGACGGGCGTGCCGTCGTTGACCTCGCTGGCGAGGCGACGGACCTCGCGGACGGTCAACCCGGCGTCGAGCGTGGCCCACGCGAGGTGGAGTCTGGCGTCGCCGGAGACGCGGGCGATGTGCTTTGCGGCCGTGGGAGCGATTCTACCGCGGGCGACGTGCCGGCGGACCGACTGCGGGAGATCGTGGACGCGGGCCCACTTGCGGATGAAGGAGACGGACACGTCGCCGCCGGCGCGCTCGGCGGCGCGCTTGTAGGAGCCGACGCCGCGGACGAGCGCGGCGCAGGCGGCCGCGCCGCGGAGCATGAACACGTGGTCGTCGTCGCCGGCGGTGGACTCCGAAAACGAGCGGACCGTTCTGGCGGCCTCGGCGAGGCTGTCGGGGTCGGTGGGGTCGAAGCCGACGGCCTCGCGGGCGCGGTCGCCCGTGACGGCGGGGTCGCCGCGGACGACCGGTTCACCGACCGGTTCCCGTCGGTCGGCCGGGACCTCAGTCGTTCGTCGGCGTTCGTCGTTCGTCATCTACGAATCGGTAACGCGTTCTGGCTTAAAAACGTCCCCCCGAGAGGCGAGATTCGCGCGCGACCGGTCGCTGGGCGGAACACGGGCGAGCGGCTGGAGGCCGGCAAACGAGGGACGGCCGGGGCGGGGATACGCCGACGCCGACCGATTACGGGCGGGCGGTAGATGGTCAGCGGCCGGTCGACGGGCGGTTACTCCTCGCGGGACTCCGAGAGGTGCGACCAGATTTCGGTACAGCCCGCACCGTCTTCGAGGTCTTTGAGGTGAGCCGTGGGGTCTTCTTCCTCCGCCTCGGTCGACGACTCGACCTCGGCGTCGGCCTCGCGGTCGCGTTCGGGTTCGAGTTCTGCCTCGCCGGTCATGCGTCGCCCTCCCGTGACGGTTCGAACAGCTCTGGGGCGACGTCGGCGGAGGCGTGTTGTCGGACGGCGGTGCGGTGGTCACTCATCACCACCACGTACCGGGCGGACCCGCATAAGGGAATCCGCACCTGTAATGTGTACCCCCACTCCCGGCTACCGGAACAGGTTGCCCCTACCTCTGACGGCCGATTTCGGCCACAATCGCACGACTACGCCGGAACGACTACCGAACCACGCGTCGCGCTCCCCCGCGGGGATTGCGGGCGCCGCCCCGCATAGGTAGCCGGAGCGCGGAGGGTGAGCCATGAGCGTCTCCCTACGCGTCCTCGACGACGGGGCGTGGGTCTCCGTGAACGACGCCAGAGAAGTGAGCGTGAGCGAACTCTGGCGGCTCGACGACCCGTCATTCTGTGGGTGCGAGCTTCCCGACTTCGTCGTCGAGAACGTCCTCGACGTCGGCGCGGACGGCAGAACCGTCTCCGCGAAGGTGTACGGCCAGTGCATCGCCTGCGGCCACGCGGGCGTGCCCGGCTGGGTTCCGGTCGGGAGGCTCCGCGAGGGCGAATTCGTCGATATCGACCGCGAGCGGGTCGTCCTCCCGGTTCGACGCGGCGACGACGACGAATAGGCAACATTCTCCGCTTTTGGGCAGCACCGGGAAGGGTTGACGGTACGCTCGGGGCCTTACGTGGGCACGTATATGGACATTCATACGAATGCCCACGGACGTCGAACGCTGGAAGTCGGAGGTCTACGGTAACGAGATACGAGAGCACCTGCTCGAATTCGCCGAGCAGGGCTGGGACACCATCCCGGAAGACGAGCGAGACGCCTGGTTCGAGCGCTTCAAATGGTGGGGCCTGTACCACCAGCGCAACGGCCAAGAGAGCTACTTCATGATGCGCATCGGGACGCCGAACGGCGTGCTGACGCCCGGCCAGACCGAAGTCGTCGCGGAAGTCGCCGACGAGTACGCCCGCGGCCCGGCCGAGAACCCCATCTTCGGCAACGGCTACGTCGACTGGACGACCCGCCAGTCGATTCAGCTCCACTGGATCAAACTGGAGGACATCCCGGAAATCTTCGAGAAGCTCGAATCGGTCGGTCTCTCGACGCAGCAGGCCTGCGGTGACTCGTGGCGGAACATCGTCGGCTGCCCCGTCGCCGGCAAGGACAAACACGAGCACGTCGACGCGCTCCCCGTCGCGATGGAGCTCAACGAGACGTTCAAAGGCAACGACGACCACTCGAACCTCCCGCGGAAGTGGAAGGTCTCCATCACCGGCTGCCGCGAGGGCTGCGGACAGGGCGACATCAACGACCTCGCGCTCGAACCCGCGACCAAGGAGATAGACGGCGAGGAGACGAAGGGCTTCAACATCCGCATCGGCGGCGGCCTCTCGCGGAACGAGCCGCGGCTCGCCCGCGACATCGACGTGTTCGTGACGCCCGAGCAGGCCGCCGAGGTCTCGGGAGCCATCTCCGCGCTGTTCCGCGAGAACGGCGACCGCGACAACCGCTACAACGCCCGCATCAAGTTCCTGATGGACGAGTGGGGCGCGGAGAAGTTCCGCAACGTCCTCCAGGAGGAGTTCGTCGACTTCGAACTGGAGACCGCCGGCGAAGACCTGCGCTCGGAGTACTCCTACAACTCCGGCTACGCCAACGGCGGCCACGCCGACCACGTCGGCATCCACGAGCAGGCCGACGGCAACTACTACGTCGGGCTCAACGTCCTCGTCGGCCGCATGGGCGTCGACGAGACGAAAGAGCTCGCCCGCGTCGCCGACGAGTACGGCTCCGGCGAGGTTCGCGTCACGCAGCGCCAGAACGTCATCATCACCGACGTGCCCGAAGAGAAGCTCGACGCGCTGCAGGACGAGGAACTCCTCGACCACTACTCGCCCGACCCGCACCCGTTCATGCGCGGCTCCATCGCCTGTACGGGCACCGAGTTCTGTTCGCTCTCCATCGTGGAGACGAAGAACCGGCAGGTCCGCTACGCCCGCTGGCTCAAGGAGAACGTCGAACTCCCCGCGGGCGTCGAGGACTTCCACATCCACCTCTCGGGCTGTACGGCCTCCTGCGCCCAGCCGCAGATTGCGGACATCAGCCTCCGGGGCATGAAGACCCGCAAGGACGGCGAGCCGGTCGAAGCGCTCGACATCGGTCTCGGCGGCGGTCTCGGCGAGAACCCCAACTTCGCCGAGTGGGTCACCCAGCGCGTCCCCGTCGACGAGGTTCCGGGTGCCATCAAGAACCTACTCGCGAACTTCGAAGCGCGCCGCGAGGGCGACGAGACGTTCCGCGAGTTCGTCGCCCGGACGGACGAGGAAGACCTCGCCGAACTGGTCGAACCCGAAGAGACCAGCTACGAGGACCCGATGATGCACAACACGAAGCGCACGTGGTACCCCTACGCGGAAGACGACTCGATGGACGCGAGTCCCGCGCCGACCCACGGTGACGGCACGCCCATCACGAGCGACGACTGAGCGGGCCCGTCTCGGGACCGACCCGCGTCGGTGACGACTCGCCGCCGCGCTACCTATTTACGACGACACCATACACTACTCACAGATGCCAGACCGAATCCTGAAGGTCAACGCCTACACGACGCTGGACCTCGTCGACGCGTCGGCGACGGGTCACGACTTCGAGGAGTCGGCGTTCGCGGTGTGCAACGTCACCTCGCCGCGGAAGCACCCCGACGAGATTACCCTCGAACTCGAACTCGACTGGACGCAGCTCGACGCGCTCCCGCCGCACGCCGACAAACTGACGCTGTCGCCCGAGGAGGCTCGAACCCTCGCGGCCGACCTCGAAAAGCACGCCGACCGCGTCGAAGCCGAACAGCGCGACTGACCGCGGCCCCCCGATTTTCGACGACCGTTCGACGCCCCGAGCGGCGCGACCGCCCGCGCGAGCCCGACGGTTCGTGGCAACACCACCCATGAGAACTTCTATCCCGATTTAGTCAACGAATCGTGTGAATCCGTGTCTCGAATGTTAGAATTGTGTTTCAACAGAGCCAATCGTTAGACATATGCCTTCGGGACCCGCAGGATGTGTTGTGATACAGACGACGCCCTTACGCCGTCCACGCACCGAGCGTCGACCGCACTCCACCTCCCGCGCTCACCCGGCGAATCGAACGCCGGCCACAGCGCGGGAGGTGGTGGCGTGAGCCGTCACCGGACCCTCGTCCTCTTCGTCGCGGCCGCGGTGCTGTTCGGCACCTCCTTCGTCGGCATCAAGGCCGCCATCGGCTCGGTCCCGCCGGTGCTCTTTGCGGCCTTCCGCGTCGACGTCGCCGCCGTCGTCCTCCTGACGCTCGTCGCCGTCCGCGGCGGCTACTGGCTCCCGCGGACCCGCGCGGACGCGCTCGGCATCCTCGCCAGCGCCGCGTTCGTCCTCGGAGCGAACAACGTGTTCCTCTTCCTCGGCCAGCAGCACGCGACGACGGGCGCGGCCGCCGTCATGTACAGCATCATGCCCGTGGCCTCCCCGGTGTTCGCCGTCTTGCTCCTCGACGACGCGCGCATCTCCGCGGTCGACGCCGCCGGCATCCTGCTCGGACTCGTCGGCGTCGTCGTCATCGTCGGCCCCGAGAGCGTCCTCGGCGGCGGGAGCGTCGGACAGGCGCTCATCGTCTGTTCGGCGCTGTCGGTCGCCTTCGGGACTGTGCTGCTCAAGCGCGTTGGCCCCTCTATCGGAACGCTCCCGCAGACCGCGTGGGCGATGGCGGCCGCCGCCGTCGGCATCCACGCCGCCAGCCTCGGTCTCGGCGAATCAATCGCGCAGGTCGCGTGGTCGCCGGAACTTGTCGCCGCGATTCTCTACGTCGGCATGCCCGCGACCGCCGCGGCCTACCCGGTCTACTTCGCGCTCCTCGCGGAGGCCGGCCCCGTCCGCGGCAACCTCGTCGCCTACGCGATGCCTGTCGTCGCCACCGTCACTGGCTGGGCGTTCCTCGGTGAGTCCGTCTCGCCGGCGACCGTCCTCGGCTTCGGGGTCATCCTCTCGGGGTTCATCTTGGTCCAGCGCGACAGCGTGGCCCGGGTGGTCGGACTCAGGGGAAGCATCCCCGCGGAAGCTGAATAAGCGAAGAGAACAGCATAGAACAGAACTCGAAACGCGGACCGATTTCAGGCCGCGACCCGCCGCCGGACCGCGACGGCGACCGACACCAGCGTCTCCTTTTTCATCGCCGCGAAGCCGAAGAAGATGGCTCCGAAGCCGACGAGCGCCGTCGTGTCGATGACGTGTCCGAGGAGCGCCCAGCTCATGAGCGCCGCGACCACGGGCTCGACGTAGCCGATGAGGTTGAGTTCGGTCGGCCCGAGGCGGTCTAAGAGTTCGAAGTAGAGGAGGAACGCCACCGCGCCGGAGACGAGCGTCAGGTAGAGGAACGACGCGATGCCGGCGGGGGCGAACTCGATGGTCGAAAGCGACTCGCCGCGGACGAGTGCCCAGCCGTGAAGCAGGACACCGCCACCGAGCATCGACCACGCCTGCATCGACTGGACCGGGAGGTCGCTCCGGAGCGGGCGGGTGAGGACCGCACCGAGGGCGAACGACACCGCCGCGAGGAAGATGAGGACGATGCCGAGTCCCTGCGCCGACCCGGAGGACCCCGAGAACGCCGAGACCGGGTCGGCGACGAGCACGGCACCGGCGAAACCGGCGAACAGGCCGAGCGTCCCGGTCTTCCCCAGTGACCCCTTGGTGAGGATGGCCGAGGCGAAGACCGCAGTCAGGATGGGCGAGAGGCTGATGATGATAGAGGCCACCGCGCCGGGGACGTGTTCCTGTCCGAGGTAGAGCAGGCCGTGGTAGGCGGCGATGATGAACACCGCGCCGATGGCCGTCGCGAGCAGTTCGTCTCTGGTCTCGGGTCGCCAGCGGTCGGTGGAGTAGCAGGCGTACGCCAGCATCACGAGCCCCGCGAGTTCGTAGCGGAGCGCGGCGAAAGAGAGCGTCGGGAAGAACTCCAAGCCGACCTCGATGGCGACGAACGAGGTGCCCCACATCGCCGCGAGCGCGACGAAAAGCAGGGGCGTCGTCGGAATGTTTCTCCAAGTGGTTCGCGTCATGGTCGAATCTGTTTCAGTTCTCAGAGACACATCTTGTTAAATCCTTCTACAAGAGATTGGGTTTGAATTGAATTTTAGAGGAATGATTCGTGATTTTGCTGTTCTAAAGTCTCTATAATTCGTGATGATTCGAGAGCGCGAGAGAGGTGGCGAAAACGGCGGACAGAACAAGGACTTACGTCACCGACCGCAACGAGAGGGTATGGACGAACGCGACGTGCGCCTGTTGAAGGCCATCGCGGACCTCGGGACGGGCAGTCCCGAGAAGCTACACGAAGCGACAGACATCCCTGTGTCGACCATCCACTACCGCCTGAACAACCTGAAGGACGACGGCGTCATCGAGAACGACCTCTACGACATCGACCTAGAGGCGTTCGGACTCGGCGTCACCGTGGTCGTGGAGGTGCTGGCGGACTACAGCGGGTCGTACGAGGAAGTCGGGAACAAACTGCTGGAGATAGAGGGCGTCACGCAGCTCTACTTCACCATGGGCGAGACGGACTTCATCGTCGTCGCCCACCTCGCGGACTCCGACCGCGTGGAGCGCCTCATCAGCGACTTCGAGGCGACGCCGGAGGTCGAGCGGACGAACTCGACGTTCGTCATCTCCGCGATGCGCGACAGCCACCGGGCGCTCCAGAGCTACACGCTGGAGACGCTCCTCGACGAGCTCGGCATCGAGGACTGAGAATCGGCCGGGGACGTATCACGGTTCGTCGCGTACTATCGACCATGTCGAACGACGTGCGAACGTGGCTGGTCGAACGGACCTACTCGGACGACGAACAGAACATCATCATCCTCGTGTACGCGACCACCGACGGGACGCGCTACCACCGCAAAGAGCGCTCGCTGACGAGTTTCGAGTCCGACGTGCGCGACACCTACGCCGCCGTCGACGTGCCCGAGGACGAACTGGGCCGCGTCTCCGACGAGGAGACGAGAGCGGCGTACGCGGCCGCCGCGACCGAGATGGCCGAGTCGCACGAGCCGACCGACACGGTCTGAGAGCGTCGCGGTCGGCTCAGTCCGCCGACGCGAGCGGGAGCGAGACGACGACGACCGTGCCGGTCGGCTCGTTGTCCTCGAAGTGAACCTCGCCGCCGAACGAGTCGACCAGTTGGTGGACGAGGTAGAGACCGAGGCCGGTGCCGGTACTCTCCAGTCCCTTTTCGCCCTTCCCGAAGACGACCGACTTCCGCGCGTCGGGGATACCCGAACCGTCGTCGGCGATGCGGATGACCGCCATGTCGGCGTCGTCGTCCACGGTCGCCGAGACGGTGACGACGGTGCTGCCGTCGTTGTGCTGGACGGCGTTGTTGAAGAGGTTACCGAGCACCGACGCGATGAGCGGGTTCGCGCGCACCGCCACGTCGGGTATCTCGCCGTCGACCTCGAACGTCGCGTGCGGGAACGCCTCGCGGCGGACCGCGAGTTCGCGCTCGACGGCGTTCACGAGCGACATCGGGCGCGTCTCGACGCCGCCGCCGCTCATCGTCTCCATCAGGTCGCGGGCGACCTCGGTTATCTCGATGGTGTGGCGACCCGTCGAGAGGATGCGCGAGAGGATGTCCGCGCCCTCTCC
The DNA here is from genome assembly GCF_001190965.1 of Haloferax gibbonsii. Classification (NCBI taxonomy): domain Archaea; kingdom Methanobacteriati; phylum Methanobacteriota; class Halobacteria; order Halobacteriales; family Haloferacaceae; genus Haloferax; species Haloferax gibbonsii. The sequence continues at coordinate 1,705,071 of NZ_CP011947.1, read as the reverse complement.
GTCGACGTGTTCTCGGAGTAGCTCCGCCCAGCCGACGACGACGGCCATGTCGTTTCGGATGTCGTGGCGGACGATTCGGTTGAGCGCCTCCAGTTCGGCGTTCGTCCGTTCGAGTTCGCGCTCGCGGGTGCGGCGGGCGGTCACGTCCTGAATCGTCCCTCTGAGCGCCGCCACGCGCCCGTCGCGGATGACGGGCTCGCCGCGGGTGCGGACCCACAGCTCAGACCCCTCCGCGGTCACCAGTCGGTACTCGTCTTCCCACGGGATGCCCTCGGACCGACAGCGGTCCAACAGCTCGCGGACCCGGTCTCGCTCCTCGGCGGCGTAGAACTCGATGGCGTCGTCGACGTTCGGCTCGTAGTCGAGCGGCACCTCGTGGATGCGCTTGGTCTGGTCGGTCCACGCCAGCGTGTCGGTCGTGAGGTCGAGCTCCCAGCCGCCGACCTTCGAGATGCGCTGGGTGCGTTCGAGGAAGTCCCGGCTCCGTTCGAGTTCGTCCTCGCGCGCCTTCTGCTCGGAGAGGCTCTGGAAGACGATGACGTTGCGGTCGCCTTCGAGGGACGTGATGGAGAACCGAACCGGGACGAGCTCGTCGTCGGGCCGGCGAATCGCCACCTCGCCCTGCCACTTGCCGTCGGCTTCGAGCGCGGGCGGAATCGTCTCTCTGAGCCGTTCGAGCTCCGACTCGTCGTGGAGGTGGCCCCAGCCCGTCCCGAGCATCGACTCGGGGTCCGAGTAGCCGCAGATGTCGGCCGCGGTCTCGTTGACGTACGTGTGCCGGTCGTTCTCGGTGATGGTGACGCCGGCGTCGACGGCGTCGACCGCGCCCTTGAACGCCTCGAGGTCGCGTTCGCGCCGGCGCTCTTCGGTCACGTCCTCGACCGTCGAGATGAGTCGGTCCCGCCCCGAGATCTCGGCGACGGTGAGGCTGACGCGAATCCAGACGGTGTCGCCCGACGCGTTCTCGATGGGCCACGTGAAGACGGACCCGCCCTCCTCGCGGGCGGTCTCGACCTCGTCGAGGGCGCGTTCGTCGTCGTAGCCGGGGAGGTCCGCGGTCACGTGCGTCGGACTCGTGTCGATGACCGCCGCGCGGCCGACGCCGAGGATGTCCAAGTAGTGCTGATTGATGTCGACGAGTTCGAGCGTTTCGAGGTTTCGAACCGCGAGACCGACGTTGACGGCCTCGAAGAGCGCGCGGTGGTCGAGCGAGCCGACGGTGTTCCGGGCGGCGTCGTAGACGACGCGGCCGAGGTTGTCGAGGTCGTGTTCGTCGGGGGCGGGCCGCTCGAACGAGACGAGCGGAACGCCGTCGACCCGCAGCTTCGAGACGAGCGGCTGACCCTCCGAGTCCGTGATCCCAGTGGAGACGACGAGACAGTCGATACGAGCGCGTTCGAGTTCCGCGTGGACCGCGTCGAGGTCGTCGACGGCCGAGACGCGGACGTCGGTCGTCGCGTCGCCGATCGAATCGGGGAGCTCGGTCGCGAGACGCTCGCGAACGGCGGCGTCCTCGCTGACGACGAGGACAGTCAACCGACCAGGCATACCGGCGAGAAGAGAGCGAGGTTCAAGTATGAACCGACAACTGTCGGTTCGGAATCACGAGCCGCGGTCCGACCGACCGTCGGACTCGCCCGCGTCGAAGATTCCAAAGTTCGGGCGAGGACAAACCGACGAAATCGAACCTTCATCCCCGTCGGACCCGAAGCGTCGAAGCGACAATCGACCTAAACGTGGAGCGCGTACTGACACCTGTGGGGCGGACACCACCGCCTCGGTGAACACCATGACGACGACAAACGACTCGACGCGACTCGCGGGCATCGTCCTGCTCGCGCTGGCCGCGCTGTTCGCGCTCCCCGTCCTCTTCGGGATGGCCGGCCTCGGCGGCGGCATGCCGATGGGGTGGGGCGGCGGCTGGATGCACGACACGTGGATGCACGGCGGAACCGGCGGGACCGTCCCGTGGTGGATGTGGGGGATGGGACTGTTCGGCCAACTGCTCGTCCTCGCGGCCGTCGTCGGCGGCGGCGTCCTCCTGTTCCGCGCCCTGCGCGGCGGGAGCGACGACGCGCTCGACGAACTCCGCCGGGCCTACGCCCGCGGTGACATCGACGACGAGGAGTTCGACCGCCGCCGCGAGCGACTCGAACGCGACTGACGCGTCGAAACTCGGGACAGTCGCCGCGTTGCAGGCGAAACGAAGGGGTTCGGCCGGATAGCGGTCGGCGAAAGGCGGTCGGCGAGAAGCGGTCCCGGGGAGTCGGCGCGCGGCCGCCTCCGTCGGAGAGAGTGCGCGCGCCGACCGCAACGACTATAATTATTTAGGCCAACCTAAAACCATGAGTTCGGATTCATCCGATGGGTCGTTCGGTTCGTTCCTCGGTCGCTTTCGGTCGCGGCGAACGCGACTTCGCGTGTCCGCGTGCGTCGCCGCGAGCCGGTCGATAGCGGTCCCGGAGACGGACGACGAGCGCGACTGAGCGCCGGAGACCGGCGACGTCGGGTCGCTCCGCGCTGGTCGCCGCGCGCCTCAGACCTCGACCGTCGCTCCGATTTCTGGAGCCGCGGCCTCGTAGCCGTCGGCCCGGAGTTCCTCGGCGAACGTCGCACAGCGGTCGCCGTGGTTCACGAACACCGGCGCGCCGCGGTAGTCGTCGAGAAACGACAGGAGCCCGTGCCGGTCGGCGTGGGCGGAGAAGTCGTACATCTCGGCGCGGGCGGCCACGGGGACGACCCCGCCGTTGAGTTCGCACCGGCCGCGCTCGACCAGTTCTCTGCCCGGCGTCCCCTCGACCTGATAGCCGGTGAGACAGATTTTGTTCGTCGGGTCTCGCCGAATCTCGGGGATGTACGTCATCGCCGGCCCGCCCGAGAGCATCCCGCTCGTCGTCACGATGACCGAGTTCTGCCGGGCGATGCGCTTTCGCTGACCGTCTCGACCCGAGACGATTCGCGCGTTCGACTTCGCCCGCTTGAGCGCCGCGGCGTCGCGGACGTAGTCGGGGTGGTTCCGGAGCATCCGCAGCACGCGCGTCCCCATGCCGTCGACGTAGCAGTCGATGTCGTGGGCGTCGAGCACCATGAGAATCTCCTGGGTCCGGCCGATGGCGAACGCGGGGACGACGACGGTGCCGCCCTCCCAGACGGTCGTCCGCACCGACTCAACGAAGCGCTCTTCGACGGTCGCGCGGTCGTCGTGTTCCACGTCGGAGTAGGTGGACTCGCAGATGACCACGTCGGCGTCCGGGCGGTCGGTCGTGCCCGAGACCAACCGCTGGTCGTCGGTGTGGAAGTCGGCGCTGTAGAGCAGACGCGTCTCCCCGTCGTCGACGAGGACGTGGGCGCTGCCGGGGATGTGCCCCGCGTTGTAGAACGTGACCTCGTGGCCGGCGGCCTCGAACGGCTCGCCGTAGTCGTGGTGTTCCGACTGCTGGGTCATCCGCCGGACGTGCGTCTCGGTGAACGGGCAGTTGTAGCTCCCGCCGTGGAGTTTGAGCGTGTCGCGCGCGAGCGTCCGGGCGAGTTCGTCGGTCGGCGGCGTCCAATGGACCGCCGGCCAGTCGTCGCCCGAGAGGAGCGAGGGGACCGTCCCGACGTGGTCGAGGTGGCCGTGCGAGACGACGACGGCGTCGGGGTCGACGGAGCCGACGGGGAACTGCGGGGGGTTCCCGGTCAGCATCCCGTAATCGAGCAGCAGCGAGTCGTTGACGAGAATCGCGCTGCGCCCGACCTCCTCGGCCCCGCCGAGGAACTGGAGTTTCATTGCCGGCAGTACCGACCGGAGGGGCTTTTGCTCGTCGGTCCCGCCGCACTCGACGCTTTTCACGCCGGCCGCCGTCTCCCGAGGTGTGACCGGCTCCGACCCCGAATCCGACCGCGGTGGCGACGACCTCGAACCAGACACCGAGGCCGACCGCGACGACCTCGACCGACTGGTGACGACGCTCCACGACCGACTCGCCGCGACGGCGACCCGGCCCGTCCGCGAGGAGGCGAGCCGGTGGCTCGGCGAGGCGGAGGCCGTCGCGGGCGACCTCGCGGTCGGCCCGCTCCCGGACGACGAGGTGGTTCGGAGGCGACTCGGCCACGTCGAACACCTGCTGTCGAACGTCGGCGAAACCGAAGACGAGGCGGCGGACGAACACGTCGCGTCGGCACGGGCGGCGCTGGCCGACGCGCTGGCGACGCTCGGTGACGGCGGCGGCGAGTGAGTTTGGGAAGACAAAGAGAGGCGAGACGGGAACCGCGAGAGATACACAGCGAAGCGCGGGGACCGAAAGAAACGCGCGCGCTTCCCGGCGCTCAGTTCGAGAACCACTCCCTCGCGGTCGAGGCGAGGATGGAGAGGTCTTCGAACTTGAGCATGCGGAACATGGCGAGGGGACTGCCGCCGTTGGCGGCGTCCAACTGCTCGTTGGGGAGGCGATGGAGGTCTTCGAGCAGTTTGTCGTAGCGCTCGTTGGAGGCGCGGTAGAGCATCTCCGTCATGAACAGACGGTTTTTGACCTTCGGCGCGACGCGCTCGTGCCACAGTTGGTCGTAGATGGCGAGTTCGGACGCGGAGGTGTCGCGCTCGGAGTTCGTGAGCGCGCGGTCGGCGGTCGCCGCCGCGACCCGGCCCGAGCGCATGCACTTGTCGATGCCCTCGCCCCACAGCGGGTCGACGGTCGGCACCGTGTCGCCGATGGCCATGAAGTTGTCCGTGCTCATGCGGCCCGGAAGCTGGATGTGCGCGGAGCCGCGGTGCTGTTTGCCCGCGATGCGCTCCGCGTTCGCGAAGCGCGGGTCGGTGTCGAGCCAGTACTGGAGGTAGTCGTCGATGGTGTAGCCCGACTTGGCGTTGTGGCGGTGTCCCTCGTTTTGGATGTAGCAGACGCCGACCTTCGCGGTGTCGCCGCCGGTGTGGAATATCCACGAGTAGCCGCCGGGCGCGATGTCGTGGTCGAGCCGAAGCATCATCGCGTCGGTGAGGTCGCCGTAGCCCTCGGGCGCGAGGTCCATGCCCTCGAACTCGAACTCGATGCCGATAGCCTGCTTCTGTCGGTTGAGGTCGCACACGTCGAGGGCCTTGGCGAGCGGCGCGCTCGGTCCGGTCGCGTCGATGACGATGTCGGCGTACACTTCCTTGTCGCCGTTGTACCGGACGCCGACGATTTCGCCGCCCTCCATGATCGGCTTGGAGACGCGCGCGTCGAAGCGGTACTCCGCGCCGTCGGCTTCCGCCTCGTCGACGAGCCAGTTCTTGAAGTCCGCGAACTCGAGGACCGCACCGGGCTGGTGCCGGTAGTAATGGTGGTTCGGGGACTCCAAGACGACATCGTCGGTGAAGTTCATCACGACCTCGTCGGGGATGTTGAACGAGGCCATCGCCGACGGGAACGTCCCGGCGGTCGACTTGTTGCTTCTGGAGGGGAACTCGTCTTCGGACTCGGTTTCGAGGACGCACACGTCGTAGCCTCGGGCGGCGAGGTCTCGTGCCGCCTGTCCACCTGCAGGGCCCGCGCCTGCGATAATCACGTCGTAGTTGTCTGTCATTGTAGAGTAGGCATCACCGGTAGGGTTGGTCGTACGCGTTACACACCCTTTCTGTAACAAGCGTGTAATCTGCTTTGGTTTTGAACGGTCGGAAATACGGGGGCGTTCGACGTATTCCGACCGCTCAAAGGCGACAGATACGGCGGAGAGACGGCGGACGATGGAGGGCGCGACACGTCGCTCGACACGGGGAGAGACGGTGGCAAACGCGGCCACGGCGCGGCTAAAACTCGGGTCAGGCTTTCGGGATGCGGCGGACTTGGAACTCGCGGTAGCCGCCGTAGGCGGCTTCGAGCGCCCCGAGCCACCAGTTCCAGCGCGTCGCGGGGCCGCCCTCCGGCGCGTCGCGCATGTTCCGCACGATTTCGTCGCCCGTGAGCGCCGCGCCGCGGTCGGCTTCGGCCTGCCCCGAGTCGGCGAGGTCGCGGGCTTGACGCGCGACGACCCGACGCTCCGCATCGGTGCCGCCGAACTCGGCGAGCGCGTCGCGGAACGACTCCTCGTCGAAGGCGGCGTGGGCGTCACCGTGCCTATCGGTGGGAATCACGACTGCTCCTACGGGGGCCGTCCCAAAGAAGGACTCGGCCGATTCGACCGGGCGAGAACCGTCGTTTTCGGTGCGAAGCGCGCCGGCGCGGGTGACGCGGCGACGGCGCTACGTCCACCACTCGCTCCGGCGCTCGTTGTACGTCGCGTTCCGGAACGGCTCTGGCTTTTCGTCGTCGGCCTCCGCGCCGAGGTAGTGTGCGGTCCAGTAGCCGACGTGCCAGCCGACGGCCTCGGTGTCGAGGTCGACGAGGATGACCCGATAGCTACCGTACGTCTCTAACGCGTCGTCGCCGTCCGGGTCGTAGCCGCTGACGGCGGCACAGGAGACCGCGCCCGGGGCGCACGGAGAGGAGTCCGCAAAGGAGATTCGAACCTCGGCGTCCGCCGGGTCGTCCACGTAGGTGTAGGTGAGGTTGTCGGGCATCCCCGGCGCGCCGTCGGCGAAGTAATCGAGGGCGTGACGGACCTGCTCGCGGGCCGCGTCGGGGTCCGAGGCGTTCGCGTCGTCGACGTAGACCGTGAAGTTCGGGTCGTCCCACGGGAACGCCTTCTCGGTCGCGTTCGTCCGCGGGAGCGTGTAGAGGATGCCCGTGGCGTTCATCAGGGCCGCGGGCTCGTCGCCGTGGGCGAGACCGAGCGTGTGGCCCAGTTCGTGTTCGATGATTTCGACCGTCGAGTCGTCGCTGAACCCGGTTCGGATGTAGACGGTCTCGGGGCGGTCAATCTGCCGGGCGTCGGTGATGTGCGGCGCGCAGCCGACCGCGTCGGCCTGTCCGCTACACTCGGGGATGGTGTCGGAAAAGCGGACCACCATGTCCGGGTCGCGGGCGTCGGCGTCGACCTCGTAGTCGACCTCGTAGCCGAGGTACCGCGCGTCGTTCGCCTCCCAGAACGTCGTCGCCTCGCTCACGAGCGCGGCGTAGTCGCGGTCGTTGGCGGCGGCCTCGACGGCGACGACGACCGGCTCGGAGCCCCACGGACCGTAGCCGGAGGCGGGCGTGAACGTCTCTGTCGGCTCGGCTGTCGGCTCGGGCGTCGGCGACGCGGTGGGCGTTGCAGTCGCGGTCGCTGACGGAGCCGTAGTCGAGACTGCGGTCGACGGCGTTTCGGTGGTCGCCGCGGTCGGAGCGGTCGTCGAAGTCGTCGCGTCGTCTCCCGGCGACACCGGCGCGGCACAGCCGGCGAGGACGACGAGCGCCGCGACGAGGAGGGTCGAACCGCGCATACCGAGACTGCGGTGGCGAACGGTCAAGAGCGTTTCCCGACGCCGCGACCCGACCGACGGCGCGGCCGCTCGGGCGTTCGAAAGCGGCTGAGAGGAGTAAGCCCCCTTCTGTTCGTCCCAGCATTCGGCTCAGCGTCCGCGTCCTTCTCGGGGCGAGCCCCGAGGGCGCGACGGGCGAACCCGACGCGCCGTCCGAACTACCTTCGCGGCGCGGACTTGCACCGGTGAGGATTCGCCGTTCCATCCGTTCTCGACCGTCAGAGATGGCGACGCCATCTCACTCCCTCTGCGGGTTAACTCCCTTCCCTTACGGGTCGGTTCGCACGCGGACGGGTCTCCCGTCCGCGCCGGCGACGGCGGAGCCGTCGCGCGCGCATCATCGGTCAAGTCGAGCGGTCTCGTTTCTGTTCCAGCGCCAGCCGTCTCCGACTCCGGGCTTGCGCCCGGTCACCCGTTCGGACGGTGGGGGGACTTTCCTCATGCCCGTCTCGGGCACGGGAACTGGGCTCTCTCTGCCGACCTACCCTAGTCCGGTCGGTCGGATAAGCGGTTCGATTAACGGGGTCATACGCGGGTTTAGTCGCCCGTTATGTGGCACCGATTCTACATAACAACCCGATAACATTCGAGGGAAGCGTTGAAGTCACCACAGGACTTGAATGATAATATGTCCGAGGCGCAGACCGTACACCTCACCTACGAGGATGGGGCGCGGGCGGTCGAACTAGCGCGGGAATCGGTCGAATCGTACGTTCTTCACGGACAGAGAGAGCAACCGGGCAGCATGCGCGACGCGTTTTACGCCCGAACCGGGGCGTTTGTCCGCATCAAGTCGACACGTGGGCGCGGTCGACTGCGGGGCTGTGCGGGCGCGTATCGGGGGAAAGACCAGCTCGGTCACGCCATCGTCGACGCGGCCATCAAGGCCGCGTCGGGCGACTCGTGCCAAACCGAAATCGAAGCACCCGAACTCCCGAATCTGAACATCTCTGTTTGTATCGTCAACAATTACACGCTGACTAACGACCCAGTCGCCGACATCGAACTCGGCACGCACGGGGTCGCCATCGACGCCGGCGGCACCCACGGCTGGATGTACCCGACCCTGCCCATCGAGCTCGGCTGGTCGAAAGAGGAGTTCCTCACGAACGCCTGTCGCAAGGCCGGCCTGTCGCCGCTGGCGTGGCAGGACGACGACACCATGATCACCCTGTTCGAAGGGCAGGTCTTCCGCGAGCGCGACGACGGCGGGAGCGTCGAAGCGCTGTAAGTCGTCGCGGCGACGACTCGACTCCTTGGGGGGAGAACCGAACTGGCGAGCGACGGCTTCGAGCGTCGCCGCAAAACGAGAACGCGTCTTACTCGTCGCCGAAGCCGACCAACTCGGCGTCCTCTCTGGCCCGCGTCGCGGCCGCGTCGATGTCGAACTCGAACTCCGAGACGACCTCGCCGTCGCGGATGAGCGGTTCGAGGAGCGCCTCGCCGTCGGTCGGGCCGGGGCGTCCGCGGAGGCCGACGTGGTGGCCGCCGTCGGCCGTGCGGTAGACCTCCTTCACGCCGGAGAGCTTGCCCCGCTTGGCCGCGGGTTCGCCGTCGACTTCGACGATGTCGAGCGCGAAGTCCACCGGGTTGGCGTTCGAGATGTAGCCGCCGACGCCGAACCCCTCGACCACGTCGCGGAGGTGCCGGAGTTCCGCCGGGCCGAGGCCGCCGCTCACGAAGATGCCCACGTCCTCGTGGCCGCGGGCGTCGAGTTCCCAGCGGACCTCCCGGACGATGTGTCGGAAGTCCCCCCGCCGCGAGGACGTGGTGTCGAGGCGGACGCTGTCGAGGTCGTCGCCGAGCGTCTCGACCGCCTGCAGCACCTCCTCGGTCTCGTCGCCGTAGGTGTCGCAGAGAGCGACCCGCGGCACGTCCTCGTCGACGGCCTCGTCGAAGGCGCGGAACGCCTCCGCCTGGTTGCCGCGACCGAAGGCGATGAGGAGCGCGTGGGGCATCGTCCCCGACGCCTCCTTCCCGAGAATCTCGCCGGCGGCGACGTGCGAGAAGCCGTCGAGGCCGGCGACGAGGGCGCTCCGCTCGACCATCGCGGCGATGGAGGGGTGGACGTGGCGCGCGCCGAACGAGAGAACCGTCGAGTCGGGGGCCGCCGTGCGGGCTTCGAGGGCGGCCGTCGCACAGCCCGAGGCGTGCGAGAGGAAACCGAGCAGCGAGGTTTCGAGCCGAGCGAACTCGAGGTAGTCGCCCTCGATTCGCATCACCGGACCGCCGTCGAACAGCAGGCCCTCGGGCATGGCGTCGACGTCGATATCGCGGCCGGAGAGCAGTTCGGCGGCGTCTTTCACGCCGGCGAACAGCTCGAAGTCGCCGTCGGGGAACTGGTCGGCCGTCACCTCGGCGACGACGCGGGGGTTCTTGCCCGCGTGTCGGAGGGTCGCCTCGGTCCGCTCGAAGTAGGCGTCGGTCGCGACGCCCTCGCGGATGGCCTCGGGACCGACGATATCGAAGTCACTCATTGGCGCGGATTCCACCCGGCCGATGAAAAAGGTGTATAATCGGTCACGTGCGTCGAAGAGGAATTTTCTTCACCGCGATGGACGGGCCGATCAGCAAACGAGGATGCTCGTGCGGTAGGTGGTGTTGTCTTTTTTCACGTATCCATTGCCGACACTCCACCGACGGTCGTCAAAGCCCGCGGGAGACTCGGAAAGCGCGTCGTCGAACAGCGCTTGCTCCTCTGGCGAAAGCGAGTCGTACGGAACGACGTCAGCGTCCGCAGGAACGTCGTCGGCTGGGTCGACTCCCAGAGACTGACCGCAACTGTTCGACCACGGAACGAGCGTTCCGGTGGCGAAGAGGAAGACGACGACGAACAGGACGAGCGAGAGGGAGACGATAGCGAACAGACCGAGCCGACGGGGCATACAATCTAATGTCAGTTATGACACAAGTGCTTTCTCCTACCTCTGACGGTGAACCTCGTCTAACCGCTCCACCGTCGGCGCGTTGACGACGGTGACGGTGTCGCCGTCTCTCGTCACCCGGTAGGCGTCCGCGAAGGGGCCGTCGTCGACGAGGTAGGTGTTCTCGCCCGCGTACGACCCGCCGAGGCGGAGCTTCAGCGTGTAGGTCACGTAGGCCCGCTCGAACTGCTCGGCGTCCGCCTCGGAATCCCAGACCGTCTTCCAGACGTAGCCGCGCTCGTGCGGGTTCGCCTCGTAGGTCTCGTCCGACGCCGGGCGGTAGGGAACCACCGCGTCGCCGGCCCAGCCCTCGGAGGGACCGGCCGTGTAGTTGTACGGCGAGTACGCGCCGGTGTCCTGTTGGAGTCGCCCCCGGTCGATGGCGCGGTGCTTCCAGAACGTCGCGAAGATGGACGCCTCGCCGACCGTGTCGGCGACGGGGTCGGTGTCGTAGCGCGTCCACGCGGCCGACGAGCGGTCTTCGACCGTCACCTCGACGGGGCGCTCGTCGGGGTATCGCTTCGGGTGGAGCACCTGCTCGGTCGAGGCGGGGCGGTCGGCGTAGGCGTCGTCGACGGCCGCCCAGCCGCCGCGCTCGCGCAGGTCGGCGACGAACGTCGGACCCTCGCTGTAGGGCGCGTAGATGGTCAAGAAGACCGGGTAGTCGTACGACCCGCTTCCCGAGCCGCTGGCCGGCGGCCGGGGGACGCACTCCCAGTCGGTCTCACAGCGCTCCTCGTACAGTCGGTCGACGTAGCGGGCGTCGCCTTCGACCAGTCCGTTCTCGGCGAGTTGGGCGTCCTGCGTCGGCGGCGAGCCGTCCAGCCCGAAGTGCTGGTCCTGCAGGGCGTGGTGGAGTTCGTGAGCGAGCGTCCGCCGGTCGATGGTCGGTCGGTCGTCGTCGCTCACGAGGACGATGCGGTCCTCCGAGGGCGAGTAGTAGCCGAGCACCGCGCCGCCGTACAGCTCGTCGAACACCTCGTCGATGGTCCGGTCCTCGCCGACCAGCAGGAGCGCCTCCCACACCTGGTCGTTCCAGTCGCTGTGGACCGGGTCTGCGGGCTCCTCGGACTGGTTTCGGTACTCGGCGCGCGAGATGACCTCGACCGGCACGGACTCCTCGAACTCCAGTTCGCGCACGACCTCGACGCGGGCCATCGTCCGGGCGACGAACGCCTCGCGCTCCGTCGCGTTCAGGCCGTCGGACTGGTTGACCGCGATGGACTCGTTGTACCAGTAGCCGGCCTCCCAACCCAGCCGGTCGGTCGGCGGGTCGTCGGGCCACGCCCAGTCCTCGGCCGGGTCCGCGGTCCCGTCCGCGTCGTTGGACGCGTCTCCCGCGGCGTTCGGGTCGGAGACGGGGGCGGCACAGCCCGCGACGACGAGGAGAAGGGCGGAGAGAACGGCGGCGAGGCGGCGGCGATTCATAGCGGATGCAGGGGCGGGAGACGAAAAAGCGTCTCGGCGCGGGGGTTACGACGCGAGTCCCGGCCGAATCTCGTCCACGTCGGCGGGTGCCGGCCCGTTGACGATGACGACCCGGTCGCCGGTCCGGACGACCCGGAAGGCGTCGTTGAACGAGCCGTCCTCGATGACGTAGATGCCGTCGTCCCGCTGGGTGGCGTCGTTGGCGCTGAGGATGTTCAGGTAGGCGTCGTGGAACTCCTGTGCGTCGCCGTCGGTGTCCCACTCGGTCACCCAGACGTAGCCGTACTCGGTCTCAGCGCCGGCCTCGTTGCGGTAGGGGAACAGGCGGTCGTTCGCCCACCCGTTCGACGGCGCGGCGTCGTAGTTGTACGTGTCGTACCGCGAGTTCGTGTCGAGGATGGACTGGACGCGGACGGTCTGCGCGCCGGACGTGCGGGCCTGATACCAGAACATCGAGAACATCGACGCCTCGCCGACCGTGTCGGAGCCCTCGACGCCCTGTTCGGGGAAGGTGGTCCAGCCGTTCGTCCCCTCGTCGGCGAAGGAGATGGGACGGGGCGACTCGTCGGTCACGTGGATGGTCTGTTCGGTGGACTCCGGCGGGTTGCGCAGGGCGTCGTTGACGGCCTCCCAGCCGCCCCGTTCGTACAGGTCGTGGACGTAGACCGGACCGTCGGAGTACGGCTGGTAGATGGTGAGCAGGATGCCGAGGTTCGGACCGCCGCCGCCCGACCCGCCGCCGGAGCCGCCCGCGGCGGGCGTGACGACGCAGTCCCACGCGCCGGCGTCGCACTGCTCGACGTACTGCCGTTCGACGTACTTGGCGTCGCCCTCGACGATTCCGTCGATGGCGAGGTCGCCGTCCTGCGTCTCGCCGCGGAAGCGGGCGTCGGTCAGGTCGAAGTGCTGGTCCTGCAGGGCGTGGACCAGTTCGTGGACGAGCGTGGCGTTGTCGATGGTGGGCTCGTCGGTCGAGTCGGTGACGATTTTGATTTCGTCGTCGGACGGCGAGTAGAAGCCGAGGACCGAGCTCCCGGTCGTCTCGGAGATGGCGCTCGCGCTCCCGGTCGACTCGCCGGTGATAAACAGCGCCTCCCACACCTGGTCGTTCCAGCGGTTGAACTCGGAGTCGGCCGAGCCGGAGCCGCCGGCGTTGCCGCTGCGGTAGTCGGCGCGGGAGATGACGTCCACGGGGACGCGTTCGTCGAACTCCAACTGTCGGATGTGCTCGACGCGGGCCATCCCGCGGGCGACGTACGCCTCCATCTCGGACTCGTTGAGGCCGTCGGACTGGTCGACGTCGATGGCCTCGTCGTACCAGTAGCCGTCCTCCCAGCCGAGCACGTCCCGGTCGGGGTCGTCGAATCCGTCTCTGTCCGGGTCGGGCGTCGCGGGCGGCGCGTCGCCGCCGGGCGCGGCCGTGGGAGCGGCACAGCCGGCGAGAACCAAGAGTAGGGCGGCGAAAACGGCGCGGAGACCGGTCGTTCGCATATCGTACCCTTGGACTCCGGAGTGAAGTACCTTGTCGGGTTCGGGCGTCGAAACGGGCCGGCGCGTACTGTTTTGGTCGTCCCGGCGCAACCGACGCGTATGGCACTCGACCCGAACCGAACCGCGGTGGTCGTCGTCGACATGCAGAACGGCTTTTGTCACCCCGACGGGAGCCTGTTCGCGCCGGGGAGCGAATCAGCAATCGAACCCGTCACGGACCTCGTCGACGCCGCCCGCGACGCCGGCGCGCGCGTCGTCTACACCCGCGACGTGCACCCGCCGGAGCAGTTCGACGGCAATCACTACTACGACGAGTTCGAGCGCTGGGGCGAACACGTCGTCGAGGGGACGTGGGACGCCGACCTCCACGGCGACCTCGACGTCCGCGACGAGGACCTCGTCGTCGAGAAGCACACCTACGACGCGTTCTACCGGACGCAACTGGAGGGGTGGCTCGACAGCCACGGTGTGGACGACCTGCTCATCTGCGGCACGCTGGCGAACGTCTGCGTCCTCCACACCGCCGGGAGCGCCGGCCTGCGGGACTACCGGCCGATTCTCGTCACCGACGCGCTCGGCTACATCGAGAGGGAACACAAGGAGTACGCCGTCGACCACGCCGACTGGCTGTTCGGCGAGACGGCGACGCTCGCGGACGTGGCGTTCGAGTAGGCCGACGGCCCCGCCGGGCACGACTGCAGCCGCGACCGGAGCCGCTCCTCACTCCCGAAAGAGCCGGTACGCGCCCTGTCCGGTGGCGACGGCGTCGTTCCAGTCGCTCGACGGCGACTGCCGGGCGGCCACGTCCGAGTCCTCCTCGGGGTCGGTGCTGACGACGGTGATGGTGCTCACGCCGACCGACCCGCCGGCGCGGACGACCTCGGCGACCGCGGTCAGGTCGCCCGACGCCCGCCGCAGGTAGTTCACGTTGAGGTTGATGGTGGCGACGCCGCCGGCGAGCGGGTCGTCGAGCATCGTCCGCAGGGCGATGCCGCCCGCGGTGTCGATGAGCGTCGCCGCGATGCCGCCGTGGATAGTCGGCGGCGACACGGTGTTGGTGAGCTTCTCGTCGTACGGGATGGTCATCACGATGCGACCGCGCTCGATGGCGTCGACGCGGGTGTTGAGCCACGACAGGTAGCCGTGTTCGTCCTCGATGTGCCGCTGGACGATTGCCGCGGCCTCGGCGGGAAAGTCGTCGGTCATGTCACGAACGAGTGTGTCAAATGGCATGTAACCGACGGTCGGGGACGGTCTCGTCGGACACTCGTCAGGTCGGTATCACGTGAGATATATACAGTTTCCCGGACTGATAGGCGTATGAGCGATTCCCGCGTCGTCTTCGTCGACGAGTGCCCCGACGGTCTCGTCGAGGCCGTCGAGCGACGCGGTTTCACGACCGAGACGTGCGCGGACCTCGACGCGGTGGTCGAGGGCCTCGACGCCGTCGACGGCGTCGTCTTCTGCGGCGACGTCGACACCGAACTCGTCTCGCGCGTCCGGAACCGAATCGGCGTGATACCGGTCTTTTTTCTCGCCCGTGACGGACCCCAAGGCTCCGCCAAGTCCGCCCACGGGAACGGAGCCATCGTCATCGACTACCCGAAGACGGAGAAGGCGGTTGCCGCGGTCGCCGCGCGAATCGAGCGCGCCATCGAGTTCTCCCGGTGGGCGTCGAGCGAGCGGGACTCGGACTCGCTGTACCGGACGGTCGTCGAGCAGAGCCACGACGCCATCTTCATCGCGCAGGACGGCGACCTCCGGTTTTGGAACCGTCGGCTGACCGAACTCACCGGCCGGAGCGACGACGAACTCGCCGAGACCGCGCTCTTGGACGTCATCCACCCCGACGACCGGGAGAAAGTCAGGCGCATCTCCGAGACGCGGCGGCGGGGCGGCGACGCGCCCGTGAGCTACGAGGTCCGCCTCGTCGACGCCGACGGCGACGTCCGCGAGTGCGCGGCGAACGTCAAGGACATCGAGTACCACGGCTCGTACGGCGTGCTCGTCTCGATGCGCGACGTGACCGAACAGCGCGCCACGGAGGCGCAGTTCCGCGGCCTCGTGGAGCTGGCGCGCGACCTCGTGACCCTCGTCGGGACCGACGGGCGAATCAAGTACCAGAGCCCCTCGATTACCGACGTGCTCGGGTTCGAGCCCGGCGAACTGGTCGGCAGACGCGTCTCCGACCTGATTCACCCCGACGACTGGGAGCGCGTGGAGGCCGTCTTCGAACGCGCCCTCCGGACGGGGGCCGACGGGACCGACCCCGTCCGGTACCGCCACCGCAACGCCGAGGGGTCGTGGACGTGGCTCGAATCCATCGGAAGCAACCAGGCGGACACCTCGGTCGGTGGGTTCGTCGTCACCTCGCGGAACGTGACCGAACAGCGGAGCTACGAACAGCGGCTCAAACGGTACGAGACCATCGTCGAGAGCATCGGGCAGGGCGCGTACGTGGTCGACGACGAAGGCGTCGTCCAGTTCATCAACGAGGCGGCGCTGTCGCGGACGACCATCCCCATGTCGGCGTTCGTCGGCCGGCACATCTCTGCGCTCCGCGACGCCGGGTATCTGGCCGCCGACCAGTACGAGCGCGCCCGGGCGGCCCTCGACGCCATCCTCGACGGCGAGAGCGACCGCGAGCGGTTCGAAATCGAGCTGTCGCTTCCGGCGATGAACTACGTGGTCGAGTTCACCGTCTCGCCCATCCTCGGCGACGACGGCGCCGTCGAAGGCGCGGTGGGTATCTCGACGGACGTCACGGCGCGAAAGCGGTACGAACAGCGGCTCAACGCGCTCCACGCCTCGACCCGGCGGCTGACGGGCGCGACGAGCCGCGAGGAGGTCGCCGAAATCGTCCGCGAGGCCGCCACCGAGGTCCTCGACTACGGGATTAGCGGCGTCCTCCTGTACGACGAGTCGCGTGACGCGCTCGTCCCCGCGGCGTTCACCGACGAGGCGTGGGAGGTGTTCGGCGACGTGCCGCCGATTCCGCGGGGGACCGGCCTGACGTGGGAGGTGTTCGAGCGCGGTGAGCACAACCTCTACCGGGACGTGGAGTCGAACCCGAAGCGGTTCATCGTCGACGCCGGGGCCACAGAGGAACTCATCGTCCCGATTCCGGGCCACGGCGTGTTCTTCGTCGCCTCCCTCGACGAGGGGTCGCTGGCCGACCAGCGCATCGCGCTGGCGAAGGTGCTGGCCGCCAACACCCGCGCGGTCTTGGACCGGGTCGAGCGCGAACAGCTGCTGCGTCGGCGCGAGCGCGAACTCGCCAGCCAGAACGAGCAGCTCGAATCGTTCGCATCGGTCGTCTCCCACGACCTCAAGAACCCGCTGAACGCGGCGATGGGCTACCTCGAACTCGCCCGCGAGCGGTACGACGGCGACGAGTTGGACCGCGTCTCCGACGCCCACGAGCGGATGGCGGGCATCGTCGAGGACGTGCTGGCGCTCGCGCGAAACGGCCAGACGGTCGAGGAGGCCGAGCGGCTGTCGCTCGGGGCCGTCGCCGAGGAAGCGTGGACGACCGCCGCGAGCGACGCGCCGGAAGCGACGCTCACCGTGGAGGGCGACGTCGCGGTCGACGCCCACCGCGGGCGGCTCAGACAGCTCCTCGAAAACCTCTTTTCGAACGCCATCCGCCACGGCGGCGACGACGTGACCGTCGGCGTCGGCCCCCTCGCCGACCGCGACGGGTTCTACGTCGAAGACGACGGCCCGGGGATTCCGCCGGACGACCGCCCCCGCATCTTCGAGGCGGGCTACACCACGAGTTCGGAGGGGACCGGCTTCGGACTCAGCGTCGTCATGAGCGTCGTGAACGCCCACGGCTGGAGCGTCTGGTTCGTCGAGAGCGACGCCGGCGGCGCGCGGTTCGAAATCACGACGGAGAGCGACCGTTGACGGCCTCTGAAAGCGACCGCTGACGCCGCGAGAGTGTCGCCGGCGGCGGCAACACTAATTGGCGGTCGTCCGAACGAAGCGCCATGGAAACCCCAGACGAGACGACGGTCCGCGCGGTAGAGTCGTGTCGGGACGCGCTCCCGGAGACCGTCGACGGCGGGCGGGTGCTGTTCGGGTTCGACGGCTACATCGACCGCGTTCGGGAGTTCGTCTCCGAGCGGCAGTCGGCCGACGCCTACGAGCGGGTGCCCACGCTCGAAGCGTTCGCCGACCGCGTGAACGACTCGGTCGAAGCCGAGAGTTCGCTCTCGTTCGAGTGGATTCAGTCGAACGTCCGAACCGGCGGGCACGTGAGCCACCTCGCCCGCGCGTTCGACCGACTGGGGTTCGAGCCCGGAGTCGTCGGCTGTCTCGGCGAGCCGGTCGAAGAGCCGTTCGTCGAGGAGTTCGGCCACCTCCCGCTGGAGACGCTCGGGTCGCCCGGCTACACCGACGCCGTCGAGTTCGACGACGGGAAGCTGATGCTCACCGAAATCGGCGCGCTGATGACGCTCGACTGGGCCGGAATCGAGTCGCGGGTCGGCCTCGACCGACTGGCCGAGCTGGTCGACGGGACCGAGCTCGTCGGGATGGGCTACTGGTCGGAGATGCCCGAGCTACCGGACGTGGCCCGCGGCCTCCGCGAGGAGTTGTGGCCGACGCTGTCGGACCCGCCGGAGACGCTGCTTTTGGACCCCGGCGACCTCAGAAAGCGGGAGCCCGAGGTGGTCGCCGCGGGCGTCGAACAGGTGTCCGCGCTGGACGACGCGGTGCGCGTCGTCGCGTCGGCGAACCGCTACGAGACGCGCTATCTCGCGCGGTTGGCGGGCGTCGAGAGCGACGACTTCGGCCGCGAGTCGCAGGCGGCGTTCGAGCACCTCGGCGTCAGTCGCTTCGCGGGCCACGGCATCGAAGCGGCCCACCTCATCGACGACGAGGGGGCCGCGACCGTCGGCGTTCCCCGGACGGACGACCCGGTGTTGACGACGAGTTCCGGCGACCACTTCAACGCCGGACTCGCGCTCGCGCACGTCCTCGACCTCGGCCGCGCGGAGTCCCTCGTCGTCGGCAACGCCGTCGCGGGACACTTCGTCCGAAACGGGTCGCCGCCGACGTACGACGAGGTCCGTGCGTTCGCCTCGGAGTACCTCGATTACTTCGACGCCGCTTAAATACCGATTGTCCACACAAGGGTCAGATATATTACTAGAATCAGCGTACCGATATGCGTCGGTGGCACCCCCCACACGGGCGCACCGCCGGAGAGACCGCAGGTCGCCTCCGTCGCGGTCCACTTTCGACACCACCGTGGCAATCCGCGCCCGGTTGCCACATCCCCACCACGGTCCCGTTCTGACGCGTCGTCGGCTCTTCACCCGGTCCGCGAGTCGCGGTCGATGTCGTCGATATCGTCTATCGCCGAGCCGACGAGGTGTCGGAGCGCTCGCCGGAGTCGCTGTGAGAGCGCCTGTTCGGTGATGCCCAATCGGCTCGCGATGTCGTCGAGGCCGGTCTCTTTCGGCGTCTCGAAGTAACCCCGTTCGAAGGCGAGCCGAAGCGCCGCGAGTTGCTTTTCCGAGAGGTCGCTGTCGGGCGGGTGGCGCTCGTCGAGGCGGGCCGGTTCGACCCGGCGCACGTCGATATCGATGTCGCGGGAGAGACACGCGTCGTGGAACCGGGTCGTCAGCTCGTTCGACGCGAAGTACACCGACAGCGACCAGCCGTACCTCGTGCCGACCATCCGCCGGACGATGCCGTCGCACTCGCGAATCGCCGAGATGATGTCGCCCTCGTGAGTCGCCCACTCACAGCGGTAGAGCCGTCCCTCGGGGCCGTCGGAGACCGGCTCGAAACACTCGATGTTCACGTGGTCGTCGAGGAAGTCGTCGAGCTCCTCGCGGTCTCTCCCGCGGGCGACGAAGTAGGGAACCGGCTCGCCCGACACCGGGATACCGCCGACAAACGTGAGTTCGAATTCGGGGTCTTCGAGCGTCGCATCGGGGGACGCGCCGGCCAGCGGGTGACCGAGTTCGACCTCGTACCCGGTGTCGCGGTCGTCAGTCATCGCGGCGCGGAGACGGCGGCGTCGAAGACTGAAACGACGGTGCACGTTCGTATATCGAGTCTCACAAACAGAGAAAAATACGAGTGAGCGAAGGATATTTTTTGCGGAGACTCGGCCTTTCATAGTAAAGGCATTTAAAAACTAACCCCCCAGAATGGAGGGGTTCGGTCGGTCGCCATCGGGCGGCGCGTTCGTGTTAGTATTAAATCAGTTCTGTCGAATCAGTCGAGGCGCACCGGGTCGTCGCTGGGGCGAATCGCGACCGACACCTCGTCGCCGACGGCGAGGTCGTGGCCGGGACAGACGACCTTGGTCCCGAAGTCGGTTCGGGACGCGAATAATGACATTCCAGTCACACGAATTCCGTCGACGAGCACGTCGAAGTCGGCCCACGGAACGTCCCGGCCGGCGGTCCGACCGACTCGCTCGCCGAGGAGCGACAGGGATTTCCCGTCCGCGACCGGGGAGAGCGTGCCACCGAACCCGTAGTGGGCGAGGCCGCCGTCGAGGACGACGCCCTCGTCGCTGCCGAGGCCCACGAACTCGTCCGGTCCGACCCCCGCGTCGGCGCGGGTCGGGGCGTCGAGGACGACGAACGTCTCGGCCGTCTCGACGACGGTTCCCGTCCCGTCCCAGTCGAGCGGCGAGACGGTCACGTCGGTCGAAACCGGGAGCGACCCCCGGGCGCGGTGCTGATTCGCGTCCGCGGGGCGGAAGCCGAGGTGGACGTGGTTCGCGACCCACGGGGCGAAGAAGCCGGAGCGGACGAGCCGTCCCAGCGAGTCGCCGACCGCGACCTCGTCGCCCGCGGCAACGTCGGGTCGGACGTGGAGGATTCGCGCCACCAGTCCGTCGCGGGGGTCGTCGACGGCGTCGCCGAGCCAGTCCAGCCCGGTGGCCTCGGCGTCGACGTCGACGAGCACGAGGTACTCGTCGTCGTGGGCGTAGGGCTTGTCGGGCGCGCGGACGGTCCGCGTCTCGCGGACGACGCCCGCGACGGGCGAGCGGGCCACCGGGTCGTCGGCGGCGACGTAGAGGTCGATGGCACAGCCGCCGTCGTGGGCGGGGTACGGCGAGTTGTAGAGCGAGAAGCGCTCGAAGCGCGAGAGCATCGACCGCGGCAGTCGCAGCATGGTCGTCGGGACGGGACGGGTGTTCTTAGGTACGTCGGGGTGCTTCCTTCGGGCATGCGCGTCATCCGCGGCCGCGGGCCCGACCGAGACGCAGACCGGGCGGTCACTGCGGCCATGCTCCGCGAGGCGGGCGAAACGGACGAACCGGCCTTCCGGGCGTGGACGCCGCACCGACAGCTCGCGTTCGGCAGGCGCGACACCCGCGCCCCGCGGTACGACGAGGCCGTCGCCGCCGCCGAAGAGCGGGGCTTCCCGGCCGTCGAGCGCTCCGTCGGCGGCCGGGCCGTGGCCTACACGGGAACCACCGTCGCGTTCGCACACGCGCTCCCGCTCGACGACGCCCGGGCCGGACTCGACGCGCGGTACGAGGCCGGAACGACCGCCGTCGTCCGCGCCCTGCGAACTCTCGGCGTGCCCGCGCGGCGGGGCGAGCCTCCGGAGTCGTACTGCCCCGGCGACCACTCGGTCCAAGCGGGCGGGAAACTCTGCGGCATCGCCCAGCGGGTCCGAAAAGAGAGCGCGCTCGTCTCCGGCGTGGTCGTCGTCGCCGACCGCGACGAAATCGCCGACGTGCTCGCGCCCGTCTACGAGGCCATCGAGGTCCCCTTCGACCCGGGTTCGGTGGGCAGCGTCGCCGACGCCGGCGGCCCGGGAAGCCCGGACGCGGTCTGCGACGCCCTCGAAGCCGTCTTCGTCGGCGACGCGGAGACGCGAGTCGAGGACGCGGCGGACCTCGCGTGAGCGTCCTCAGCCACGACCGCCCGCGGGGCGACGCACCCGGCCGCGGCCGCTCCCCGAACCGCGACTACCCGAACCGCCGGACTTAGCACCCGGCGCGTCGCACCCCCTCGTATGCGAATCGAGAACGCGACGCTGGCCGACGGCCGCGTGGTCGATGTCCGCGTCGAGGACGGGACCGTCGAGGCGGTCGGCGACCTCGACCCCGTCGCCGACGAGGAGACCGTCGACGCCGAGGAGAACCTGCTTCTCCCGGGCGCTATCGACGTGCACGTCCACTTCCGCGAACCGGGATTCGAACACAAGGAGACGTGGGAGACGGGCGCGCGGAGCGCCGCCGCGGGGGGCGTGACGACCGTCGCCGACCAGCCGAACACCGACCCGACGACGACCGACGGCGCGGGCTTCGACGCGAAGGCCGACCGCGCCGCGAAGTCGTGTATCGACTACGGCATCAACGGCGGCGTCACCGCCGACTGGGACCCCGACAGCCTCCTCGACCGCCCGCTTTTCGCCCTCGGCGAGGTGTTCCTCGCCGACTCGACCGGCGACATGGGCATCGAGGCCGACCTGTTTTCCGAGGCCGCGGAGCGCGCCGGCGAGGCGGGCGTGCCCGTCACGGTCCACGCCGAGGACGCCGACCTGTTCGACGAGTCCGCCATCGAGGGCGACCTCGGCGGGGTCGGCCGCGACGCCGACGCCGACGCGTGGAGCGCCTACCGCACCGCCGAGGCCGAGGCGGCCGCCGTCGAGCGCGCCGTCCGCGTCGGCGGCGAGACCGGCGCGCAGATTCACATCGCCCACACGAGCACGCCCGAGGGCGTCGACGCCGCCCGCGACGGCGGCGCGACCTGCGAGGCGACGCCGCACCACCTGTTTCTGTCCCGCGACGACCTCGCCGAGTTGGGCACCTACGGCCGGATGAACCCGCCGCTGCGCTCCGAGGAGCGCCGCGAGGCCATGTTCGAGCGCCTCGCCGACGGCCGCATCGACATGGTCGCCACGGACCACGCGCCGCACACGCGCGAGGAGAAAGAACAGTCGCTCCTCGACGCCCCGAGCGGCGTCCCCGGCGTCGAGACAATGGTTCCCCTGCTTCTCGGCGCGGTCGTCGCCGGCGACCTCACCGCCGAGCGCGTCCGCGACGTGGTCGCGGCGACCCCCGCCGAGGTGTTCGACCTGCCGCGCAAAGGCCGAGTCGAGGCGGGCGCCGACGCCGACCTCGCGCTCTACGACCTCGACGCCGCCCGCGAGATTCGCGGCGCTGACCTCCACTCGAAGTGCGACTGGACCCCGTTCGAGGGCCAAACCGGCGTCTTCCCCGAGTGGACGATGCTCCGCGGCGAGTTCGTCTGGGACGGCGACGAGTTCGGCGAAGTCGCCGGCGAGAACGTCCGCGACTGACCGGAGACGGGAACCGACCGGGGGGCGGCCCGCTCAGAACCGCGCGGCCGCGACCTGCGCGCCTTTCCAGCCGACGCCGACGAGCACCGCGAGCGGCGCCGTCAGGACGACGAGCGAGACCGCCGACCCGGCGAGACCGCCGAGTCCGCCGAGCGCCGACGACGCGACGACGGTCGCGAGGAAGCCGCCCACGGCGAGGGCCGGCGAGACCAGCGCGTAGGCGAACAGCCAGCGCTGGTTGCGAGTGAACTCGACGCCGTAGCCCGGTCCCGGCGGGATGAGCAGGCCGCCCGCGAGGAGGACGAAGCCGGCGACTCCGAACACGAGGAGGAAAAAGCCCGCGAGTCCGTGGACGAAGCCGTCGCTTCCGGGCGGCGGTGGGGGCATCGTGACGGCGGTCCGCCAGACGAACGCGAGGAGCGCGACCCCGACACCGGCGACGGGAAGTTGGAGCGAGCCGAGGACCGCGCGGAGCGACCATCGCATCGGGACGACTGTCGGCGGGGAGACAGATAGCAGTTCCGTCGCGGCCGGGGCGTCGGCCGGGAGTCGGACGACCCCGATGCAAGCGAATCCTTTTCCCGTCCGACACCCCGAGGGAGTGACACGCATGACCGACGAGCAGACGCCGCCCCGAGGTCGCGGCCCGAACGCGGACGAACCGCACGCACTCACGGGACTGCTGTCGTTCTGGGAGACGGTCGTGGAGGACGCCGAGGCGACCGCGGCCGAGTACGAAGATTCGGGCTGGGAGACGCTCGTGCTCCACCCGGGCGACGTGACGGTGCTGCCGCCGGCGAACCTGCCCGAGGCGACGGAGCGCGTCGGCTTCGACGTGCTCGTCCCCGGAAGCGAGTTCGAGTCGCTGTCGACGTGGGTCGAATCGGCCGCCTTCGACCGCTACGACGTGTACCGCGCCCGCGAGGACGACACCGTGTTCGTCGTCTCGGTCGTCCAGGACGCCGCGGCGTCGAAGGCCGTCGTCGTCCCGCTGTACTACGGGCTGGACAAAGTGGACGCGATGGCGACGAAGGCGCGAGAACAGGGTGAACTGCGCCTCTACGTCCGGCCGGTCGAGGCGGACCGACGCGTCGAGTTAGTCCAGTCGGAGCCGGACCCGCTTTTCCCCTGACTCCGAGTCGGCGCGGAGTCGGCTCTGAACCGACCCCGGCCGCGAGGGCTCACTCCTCGTCCGACAGCTCTTCTTGTCGCAGTTCCGTGCTCGCCTCGCGGACCTCCCGCATGACGCTGGAGATGCGCTCTTCGGCTTCGAGTTCCTCTTCGACCGAGAGGTCGACGCCCTCGACTTCGAGCAGGAACTTGGCGATTTCCGTCACCTCGTACATCATCTCGTCGAGTTCCTCGGCAGTGAAGAAGCCCGACATCGCGCCGTAGAGGAACGTCGCGCCCGACTTCCGGACCTTGTCTCGGAACGCCGAGCGGGCCTGATTGACCGCCTGCGGGGTGTAGGTGTCGGTCATGAAGGGGACGAGCTCGGGGAGGTTGTTCCCGATTTTCGTCATCTCGACGCCCGTCTCGGTCCGGAAGTCGGCGCAGAGTCGCGCGATGGCCCACTCGCGGGCCGTCACGTAGGTCCGCTGGCGGAGGAAGTCGTTGACGCGGTCGTACTGCGCGCCGTCGACTTTCTTGAACCGGGCGTACTTCTGTACGTCCTCCGGAACAGCGTCTTCGACGTCTTCGGTGTCGGAATCTGCACCGTCGGCGTCGGCCTCGGGGTCGGGGTCGGCCGCGTCAGCGTCGGCCGGGCCGGCCTCGGCCGCGTCGGCGGCCTCCGCGTCCGTCGGTTCCGCGTCTGTCGTCTCCGCAGTTGCCGTCGCCGCGTCTGCCGCCGTTTCGTCCGCCTCCGCACCCGGGTCCGCGTCGGCGCGAGTCGCCTCCTCGGCGTCGCCCGCGCCGGTCTCGAACTCGTCGGACTCGTCTGTCATACCGCGGGCTACCGCGGCACGGCCGAAAAGGGTTCCGCGACGCGCGGTCCCCCCGCCGGCGGGGGTGTCGCCCCCCGATTCCGGGCAAGGGTTTTCTATCGCGACCGCGAGATTGGGAATCATGAAGGTACTGCTCGGAATCGGTGGCAGCGACGATTCCATCCGAGCGCTCGAAAAGACGGTCGAACGGACGGCCAACGTGGACGACGACCTCACGGTCGCCATCGTCGACAACCCGTCGGTCGAGCGCTCGCGCGAGGACATCGAAACGCGGGTGACGGAACTGCTCGACGAACGGGGCGTCGAGGCGACCGTCCGCCTGCTCGACGGCGACGCGGGGAGCGCCCTCGTGGACCTCGCCGAGAACGAGGGGTTCGACCAACTGGTGCTCGGCGGCGGCGAGACGAGTCCGATGGGGAAGATACAGATCGGTAGCATCGCGGAGTTCGTCCTCTTGAACTCCCACGTGACCGTCACCCTAGTACGATGAGCGACCGAACGTTCTCCGACGCCGTCGCCGACCCGTACGACGCGCCGCCGCTGTCGTTCACCGACAGGGAAGACCGCACCATCGAGGTGCGCGCCTACGACGGCTCAGACGAGGAGATGGAGGCGCTCGTCGAGATGTACGACGCGTTCGACCCCTCGGACCGCGCACAGGGCATCCCGCCGGGACGCGAGGACCGCATCCGCGACTGGCTGGAGAACATCCTCGACGAGGACTGCCTGAACGTCATCGCGTGGGACGGCGGCGAGGTGGCCGGTCACGCGACGCTCGTCCCCGACGGCGACGCCTACGAACTCGCCATCTTCGTCCACCAGACGTACCAGCGCGCCGGTATCGGCACGCGGCTCATCAAGGCGCTGCTCGGCTACGGCCGAGTGTCCGGCGTCGAGAAGGTGTGGCTCACGGTCGAGCGCTGGAACCGCGCGGCGGTCGGGCTCTACCAGACCGTCGGCTTCGAGACGAGCGACGCCGAGAGCTTCGAACTGGAGATGACCATCCGGCTCGCCGAACCCCCGGACGAGGAGGGCGGCTGAAGGCGGCAGACCACGGCGACCTGCGACTCAGACCGAGAGCACGGGCTGGCTGGCGTACAGGAGAACGTACTCGGCGGCCTTGGCGAGCACTTCGCCGGGGTCGCCCGAGACCGGCTCTCGGGGCACGACGATGAAGTCCGCGTTCAGCTCTTCTGCGGTGTCGAGGACGACGCTTCCGGGGTGGCGGAGCTTGCTCGTCCGCGAGAAGCCGTAGGCGACCGACGAGGTGACCGGGACGTCGGCCTCGTCGGCGAGGGCCGAGACCGTGTCGGTGACGGCCTTGCTGTCCTCGGCGACGGCGTCCTCGTCGACGACGCCCTGCTCTATGGCGCGGACGACGTCCTCGCCGAGGACGTGGACGGCGTGGACCGCGGCGTCGTACTCGGCCGCGACGGCGGCGGCGTACTCCGCCGCGCGCGTCGCCTCGTCGCTTTGGTCGACCGGCACGAGAACGAGGTCGATAGAGAGCGGGCGCGGTGACATGTCCCCACCTGCGTCGGGCGACGACAAAAAACTCACCCCACGGTCCCGACGGTCGGTCGTCCCAGACTGGTTTTATGCCGCCCCACTGTGAACCCGTAGGCATGTTCGACACCATCGTCATCGCCACCGACGGCTCGGCGAGCGTCCGCCGGGGGGTCCGCGTCGCGGTCGACCTCGCAGAGCGGTTCGACGCGTCGGTCCACGCGCTGTACGTCGTCGACGCCGGCGACGTGGAGACCGCGCCGGAGCGACTCCGCGACGAGATGCGCGACGCGCTCACCGAGCGCGGCGAGGAGGCGCTCGCCGAGGTCGAGGCCGCGACCGACCGCGACGTGACCCTCGCGGTTCGAGAGGGCCGCCCCGCCGCCGAGATTTCGAACTACGCCCGCGAGGTGGACGCCGACGCCGTCGCCATGGGCACCCGCGGCCGCCACGGCGAGAACCGCTTTCTCATCGGGAGCGTCGCCGAGCGCGTCGTCCGGACCTGTCCGGTGCCGGTGCTGACGGTCCGCCAGTTGGAAGAGGGGACGACGGACTCCTTACTGAGCGACGAGGCCGCCTGAGCGGGCTGCGGGACTCGGTTCGGTCGCGGGCCGCGAGCCGTTCGACGCGGTCGCCGCCGACGGAATCGGGAGGAGTTTTCCCCATCGCGCCCGAGTTCGGCGTATGGAAGACGAGCTCATCGACAGTTCTCAGCTCTCGCTCCCCCGCAAGTCCGTGCTCCCCGGTGCCGGATTCTTCTACCCCGACTCGTTCGACGAGGAACGCGCCGAAGAGCGCGCCAAGGAGAAGCTCGAAGACGCGTCGGTCGCGGTCGTCACCGACACCGACGCCGACGGCCTCGGCTGCGTCGCCCTCCTCCGGGAGGCCTACGACGCGGCCCTCGACGTGGCCGACTTCGAAGCGCGAATCGAGGAGAAACTCAGCGACGAGGACGAGGACGAGGACGACGAGGAGGAAGAAGAGCGACCGAAGTCGCCGGTCGCGCTGATGGGGTCGAGCCCGTACTCGCTCGAAGACGACCTCCAGCGCGTGGCCGACTACGCCCCCGAGGGCGTCGAGGTGTACGTCTGTGACCTCTGTCCGGACAAGTTCGAGTACGTCGAGGAGGAACTCGCCGCGCTCGTCGAGACCGCCGGCGAGATTCACTGGTACGACCACCACCAGTGGAAGCCGGAGGTCGCCGAGGCGGTCCGCGAGGCCGGCGTCGACCTCGTCGTCGGCGAGTCCGACGAGGAGTGTTCGACCGACGTGACGCTCCGCGAACTCGACTACGAGTTCGACGAGCGCTTTTCCGAACTCGCGGCCGTCACCCGCGACCACGACCTCTGGCTGAACGAAGACGAGCGGAGTCAGGACCTCGCGGACTACGCCTACTGGACCTCGAAAGAGGAGTACGTCGCCGTCGTCGGCGCGTACGGCGCGGACCTCCCGCCGGTCGTCGAGGAGTACATCGCCCACCGCCGCGTCGAAAAGGAGAACCTCATCCAGGCCGCCGTCGACCGCGCCGAACTGAAGACCGTCGGCGACTGGACGGTCGGCGTCACCTACGGCCGGTGCTCCCAGAACGAGGTCGCCGACGCCCTCCGCGAGGCGGGCGCGGACGCGGCGGTCGTCGTCAAGCCCGCCGGGAGCGCCAGCATCCGCGGCTCCGACGACTTCGAGCGCTGTCACGAGGTCGCCGACCTCGTCAACGGCGGCGGCCACCCGAAGGCCGCCGGCTGTAAGCCCGACATCTACGACGACATGCTCGACTACGCCCACCACTGGACGACGCAGGGCGCGACGACGAAGCGCGTCATCCTCCGGGCGTTCGAGCAGGTCGCAGACGCGGTCGCGGAAGCGGAAGCCGAAACCGACGACGAGGACGAGGCGGACGACGAAGGCGTCGAGACCGAGCGCTAACGACGAACGCGACTCCGAAACCGACTCCGAAGCGGAAAACCAGCGTCGAAAAGCGGGGGTCGATTACGCGTCGTCGACGACCCAGCGGTCGGAGTACGTCGTTCCGCAGGTACACTTGGCGTAGGCGTGGACCACGTCGCCCTCCTCGTAGATGCCGCCGACCTCCTCGTTTTGCGCCTCGGCGAACGAGAAGATGAACTTGACCTCGTGGTTCTCGTCGGCGGCCGCCTCGGGGCAGGTGCCGCCGCTGAGGTCGTCGTCGATGTCGCCGTCGTTGCCCATGGCGGTCTGGGCGAACTCCATGGCGTCCATGCCCGTGCCGGCCGCGAAGGCCCGGCGGCCGTCGTCGCCGGGGACGACGAGGACGTAGCCGTTTTCGACTTCGACGCCCATGTTCGGGAGCTTGCCCTGGCTGTCGAGGTACTCGTGGGTGAGATAGAGCGCCACGTCGTCGAGGCGCTCGCCTGCGAGGTACTCCGTT
This sequence comes from Haloferax gibbonsii, assembly GCF_001190965.1. NCBI lineage: Archaea > Methanobacteriati > Methanobacteriota > Halobacteria > Halobacteriales > Haloferacaceae > Haloferax > Haloferax gibbonsii. The sequence goes on along the minus strand of NZ_CP011947.1, from coordinate 1,676,730 downwards.
ACCTTGCTCATACCCCGCCTAGGGCGGTCGGCGCGTAAAAGCGGCGTGTCTCGGAGTGCGACCGGTCACTCGTCGGACAGGCCGAACTTCTCGGCGATGCTCGAAAGCGAGTCGTTCGGCCGCTCGGTGACGCGGTACACCTGCCTGACGCCCGGCACGCGGAGGCCGTACTGGTAGCCGTCGTCCAGTTCGTCGAGTTCGACGGCGTCGCCGTCGGCCCGGTCGTGTTCTCGGCACCACTCGACGAGCCGATTCTCGCCGTTGTTCGGGGTGCGAGCGAGGCGCTTGTTGTCGTACGCGCCGCGAATCACGAGTCCCGAGGCGTCGGCCGAGAGGCGGGCGTGGTAGGCGGTGCCGTCGAGGTGGAGCCGAACGAAATCGCCGTCTTCGGCGGTCACGTCGTCCGGAACGCGCAAGCAGGGGCGACGGGTACCGCCGCTCCGGGCGATGTTCGCGCGGAACGTCTGGACCGACGGATGGTCGGAGGGCAGTTGCTCTGGCACGGGAAAGAGAGGAGTGAGACGGCGTTATTCGTCCGCTTCTTCGTCGTCGCCCTCGCCGAAGGCGGCGGCGACGTCGCCCTCACCGGAGACGACCTTCGCGTTGATCTGGACGGTCTCACCGGAGACCTCGCGGCCGCGGACGGTGACGCGCTTGCGCTCGCCGTCGCGGGACGGCTTGTAGCCGATGCCGTCTTTGGCGAGGATTTCCTTGAGCGCGCCGCCGGGCACGTCGGGGTGCATCGGTCGGCCGGCCTTGTCCGAACCGCCCGTCAGTTCGAGCGTGAATCCGTCGAGACCGACGGCCGCACCGTCGACCTCGTCACCGAGGTCGCGGCCGAGGAATCGGTTTGCGTCCTGTCCTTCGACGTCGACTTGGTAGGTCGCACCGGTGTCGGGGTCGGCGACGACGACCATGAATTCTGCCATGCGCGGATGAAAACGGTCGCGGATAAAAAGTACGTCGAAAGCGCGTCTCGGGACCGTACCCGCCGAATCGGGGCGAAACGGCCGAATTCGGCGGCGTCAGGGAGGAACGACACGTACTGGTAAGAGTTAACACCTGACACGACGTACACCGTCTCATGAGCAACGATATCACCACTCGTGAGCCTGCAGACCTCGTCAAAGCCAAATCCAGGGCGCTGGTCGGCCCCGAGCCGACAGACCTCGTCGAGCGCCCCCCGGCGGAGTTGGTCGAACGCCGGACCGACGCGCTCGTCGAGCGCCGGACGGAGATGTTAGTCGAGGCCGAGCCGACGACGCTCGTCGAGCGCTCGTGGTACGAGTGTACCGCCTGTGGCCACCGCTCGGGACACGGCGTCTACGAGCAGGTCTGTCCGCGGTGCGGCGGGTCGCTGAAGAACATCGGCGTGGCCCAGGAGTGACCCCTCAGACGACGTATTCGGTCTCGTCTCCGCCCGTCTCGCCTTCGGCCTCCGCTTCCTCGATGGACTCCCAGAGCGAACACCAGTCTGCGGGGTCGACGTAGCCCTCGACTTTCGCGCAGGCACCGAAGCCGTCGCCGTTCTTGTCGGGGATGTACTCCGCGCAGTTGCCGCAGTCTCGTCCGGCCTCGGTGAGGCCCGCCTCGACGGCGTCGTCCGCCTCCTGGAACTTGACCGCCTCCTTCGTGAACAGGTTCTCGGGGTCCCGCTGCTCGTTCGCCTGCGAGAGCGCCGTCCGGTAGGCCTCCGGAACCGGGCCGTGTTCGAACTCCTCCGCGGAGACCCCCTCGGGACGCTCCTCGTCGTGGTCGTCGTCCGACTCCTCTGCCGTCGTTGTCGTCTCCGTCTCCGTCTCCTGTTCGCCGCCACCACCGCCGAGGCAGCCAGCGACACCCACTACCGCACCACTCCCCACCAGTTCGAGGAACCGCCGCCTCGTTCGGCCGAATCGCGCCATAGCCGACAGCTACGTCCTCAGACCGTTTTAGTAAGCGCAGAGTTACCGTTGGACATGGTATCTTAACCGTCTCAACCCCGGCGGACGGCGGGTTCAGAATCCGTCGCTGTGACGGCTCAGAACCCGTCTTCCCAGCGGAACGTGCCGTTCCGCTGGACGACCTCGCCGTCGACTTCGATGCGCGAGTCCTCGCTCATGTCGGTGATCATGTCCACGTGGACCGCGGACTGGTTGCCGTCTTCGCCCTCGGGGAGACACGCGCCGTACGCCCGCCCGACCGCGAGGTGGATGGTGTCGCCCATCTTCTCGTCGAAGAGGATGCTGTCGGTAAAGCGGTCGATACCGCGGTTCATGCCGATTCCGAGTTCGCCGAGGCGGCGCGCGCCCTCGTCGGTGTCGAGGATGCCGGCGAGCGCGTCCTCGCCCGTGCCCGCGGAGAAGTCGACCACTTCGCCGCCCTCGAACGTCAGGTGGACGTTCTCGACGCGCTGGCCCTCCAGCGTCATCGGCACGTCGAAGAACACCTCGCCCTCGACCGCGTCCTCGACGGGCGCGGTGAACACCTCGCCCGACGGGAGGTTGTGGGAGTCGTAGGCGACGGAGGCCGCGGAGTTGACCGCGGTGCGGCCCTCGATTGACATCGTGAGGTCGGTGTCCGCCTTGACGATGCGGACCTCCGAGCCGGCGTCGAGCACGTCTTTCATGTTCGCCATCTCGTCGGCGAGTTCCGACCAGTCGCGGAGAATCGCGTCGTAGACGAAGTCGGCGTACTCCTCGAACGACATGCCCGCCTGCTGGGCCGCCGCGCGGGTGGGGTGGACCGTCGAGACCCAGTCGGTGTCCATACGCGCCTCCTTGACCTCGCTCGTGGCGCGCCCGTAGGCCTGCCGCGTCTCGGTCGGCACGTCCGCGGTCGCCGCCGTGTTGCGGGTGCCGCCGAGGAAGAGCACCGAGTCGGCGGCCTCGTAGAGGGCGAGTTCGTGTTCGGGGAGGTCGAAGTCGCCGTCGTGCGCGCGGAGGTACGCCCGCTGGACCTCCTCGGAGGCGTAGATCGTGACGACGCTCGCGCCGCGCTCGCCGAGGGCGTCGGCGACGGCGACCGCGAGGTCGTGGGCTCCCTCGCCGACGGAGACGACCACGTCGTCGCCGGCCTCGATTCGCGCGCTCCAGTCGACGAGCACCGCGGCGTGCTCGTGGATGCGTTCGTCCATACCCGAGCCTCGCGCGCGGCAGTAAAAACGTCGGCGTCTGCGGCCGCGACGCCGCCCGACCGCGGCCCCGAAAGCGGTGATTGCGGCGAACGGACCGAGCGTTACAGAACGCTTATCGCCCGATATCTGCCATCATCTCCCGTGACTTCCATCGCACTCGCCACCTCCGAGGACCTCCCGGAACTCGTCGACGACGACGCCTCGTTCCTCGCGGCGCTCCGGGAGCGTGACGTGGCGGCGGAGCCGGTCGTCTGGTCCGACGAGTCGGTCGACTGGAGCGACTTCGACGCCGTGGTCGTCCGGTCGATTTGGGACTACTACCGGCATCCGAGGGCCTACGCCGCGTGGGTCGACCGCCTCTCCGACGCCGACTGCGCGGTGTGGAACCCGCCGACGACGCTCGACTGGAACAGCCACAAGTTCTACCTGCGCGACCTCGCCGACGCCGGCGTGTCGACGCTGCCGACCGAGTACGTCGAACGCGGCGGCGACGTGTCTCTCGAAGCCGTCTTCGAGACGCGAGGGTGGGACGAACTCGTCGTCAAGCCCGCCGTGAGCGCGGGCGCGTTCGAGACGAGACAGTTGAGTCGCGCGGAGGCCGCCGACGCCCAGCCGTGGGTGGACGACCTCGTGGCAGAAAAAGACGTGTTGGTTCAGGAGTTCGCGCCGGACATCGAAGACGGCGAGTGGTCGCTCGTCTTCTTCGGCGACGAGTTCAGCCACGCGGTGGTCAAGCGCCCCGAGCCGGGCGACTACCGCGTCCAAGAGAAACACGGCGGGAGCGTCCACGTCGAGGAGCCGAGCGAAACGCTGCTCGATAACGCCCGGCGCGTCGTCGACGCCGTCTCGGCCCACCTCGGCGGCGACCCGCCGCTGTACGCCCGCGTCGACGGCGTGGAGCGCGGCGACGACTTCCTCCTCCTCGAAGTCGAACTCATCGAGCCAGAGCTCTTCTTCCGGACCGACGACGCCGCCGGCGACCGATTGGCCGAGGCGCTGTTGGCGCGGCTCTGAGCGGTCGGTACCGTCGGCGGAGCGGCCGGCCTCGACGGCGACCGCGCACGCGCCAAACCACAACCACTACCACCCCCCGCGGACGATGCCGACGCATGCAATTAGGCGTCATCGGCCTCGGCCGGATGGGGCGCATCGTAGTCGACCGAGTGCTCGATGCCGGGCACGAGGTCGTGGCCTTCGACCTCTCGGCGGAAGCCGTCGCGGCGGCCGCCGACGCGGGTGCCGAACCCGCGGACAGCGTCGCCGACCTCGTCGACCGGCTCGGCGACGACAAGCGAATCTGGCTCATGGTCCCCGCGGGCGACGCGGTGGACGCGACCCTCGACGACCTCGACCCGCATCTCGACGGGGACGACGTGGTCGTCGACGGCGGCAACTCCCACTTCGAGGAGTCCGTGCGGCGCGCCGAGGCGTGCTCGGCGGCCTACCTCGACTGCGGCACCTCCGGCGGCCCCGCCGGTGCCGAACTCGGCTTCTCGCTCATGGTCGGCGGCCCGGAGTGGGCCTACGACGAGCTGTCTCCCGTCTTCGACGCCGTGGCGACCGGCCCCGCCGGCCACGGCCACATGGGCGACTCCGGCTCCGGCCACTACGTGAAGATGGTCCACAACGGGGTCGAGTACGCGCTGATGCAGGCGTACGGCGAGGGCTTCGAACTGCTCGCCGAGGGCCGCTACGACCTCGACCTCGAATCGGTCGCGCAGACGTGGAACAACGGCGCGGTCATCCGCTCGTGGCTTCTCGAACTCTGCGAGGAGGCGTTCCGCGAGGAGGGAAGCGACCTCGGCGACGTGGACGACCACGTCGCGGGCGGCTCGACGGGCACGTGGACGGTCCAGGAGGCGCTCGAACAGGAGGTCCCGGTCCCGCTCATCTACCAGTCGCTCGCCGAGCGGTTCGGCTCCCGCGCCGACGACCGCTTCTCCCGTCGCCTCGCCAACCGGCTCCGGTACGGCTTCGGCCGCCACGAGGTCGCTCGGAAGGACGACTGACGGGGTCTGACGCGGCCCCCGTCGGCGCGAGCGCGATACCGGGGGCGGCCTCGATATGATACCGAGGGCCACCTCGATATTGTGGGAACCCGCGTGAGACCCGCGTCTCGGCGGTGAAATCGACCGCCCGCGGGTGCCGCCACAATCACAATTTCCTTAACCCCTCCCTCCATATCCGCCGGTATGGCAGTCATCAGTCTGGTGGGTGTCGGGGCCGGATTGGTCCTGGTACTCCTCGCCGTCGCCCTGCACTACTCGAAGGGCACCGGCTGGGAGCCGACCGCCGACATCACACAGGAAGTCCTCGAACGCCGCGCGGCGACCGTCGCAGAGACCGACTTCCCCGAGCCGATGAACCGTTCCATCGGCGGGGGCGGCGGCGTCGCCGCGGTCGCGGGCGGCGAAGAGGGCGCCGAGCTCGAAGGCGAGGAGGCGGAAGAAGAGCCGAGCCCCGCCGACATGCCCGAAGACGAAGTCGAGTACTTCGAAGTCGAGTTCGTCAAGCAGGGCGAGACCATCGAACTGGCGAGCAACGAGACGGTGCTCGACCAGGGTGAAGACGCCGGGATGGACCTCCCCTATGCGTGCCGGCAGGGTTCCTGTGTCTCCTGTGCCGCGAAGATTACCAACGGCCCGGCCGAGGAGTACATCACGCACCACACCCAAGAGACCCTCTCCGACGAGGAGATGGACAACGGCTACACGCTCACCTGCGTCGCCTACCCGAAGGCCGACTTCGCCATCGAGACCGGCGAAGCGCCGTAACGCGACGAACCGCAACCACCCACCGTTTCTCTCGACGCCACCCGTTTCGGTGAGCCGCGCCCGTCCCGTTCGGCCCCGAGGTTCGCGGTTCACGGTTCACGGTTCGCGGCTGTCGCCCCCGGTCGCTCCCGCTTGTCGGCGAGGCGAATCCGAGGGGCGAAGACGCCTATCGACGCTTTCAAACGGTCTCCGCGTGTCTCACCTGTTCAGTGTCCCTCCCCGAAGGAGGTTCCCTCACCGAAGGCGACCTCAAACGGCCGATGTTCGAACTGGCGTGGCCCATTATCGTCACCGAACTCCTCCAGGTGGCGTACAACCTCGCCGACACCGTCTGGCTCGGCCGGCTCTCGACCGACGCCGTCGCCGCCATCAGCCTCGCGTTTCCCCTCATCTTCCTGCTCATCTCCGTCGGCGGCGGCTTCACCGTCGCCGGGAGCACGCTCGTCGCCCAGTACACCGGCGCGAAAAGCGAGGGCTCCGCCGGGACCGTCGCCGGGCAGACGCTCACGTTCATCACCGTCATCGCCGTCGTCGTCGGCGTCATCGGCTTTTTCGCCACCGACGCGATGCTCGGCGTCCTCCCGAGTTCGGAGGCGACCGCCGGGCAGGTCATCCCCCTCGCCGGCGACTACATGCGCGTGTTCTTCCTCGGCCTGCCGTTCCTCTTCGGCTTCTTCGTCTTCTCCGCGCTCATGCGCGGCTACGGCAACACCCGCGCCCCGATGGTCGTGATGTTCATCAGCGTCGTCATCAACATCGTCATCGACCCCGTGTTCATCTTCGGCTTCGACGCCAATCCGCTGTTTTCGATGCTCGGATTAGAGGGGCTTCAGGCGAGCCTCTTCACCGCCACGGGCTTTGACGGCTTCAAAGTCGCCGGCGCGGCGTACGCGACGGTCCTCTCTCGCGCCGTCGCCACCATCATCGGCATCTACGTCATCTTCGGGACGAGCGCCGGCCCCGACGTGCAGCTCGCCGACTTCCGCCCGCAGTTCGAGTACATCAAGAAAATCGTCGATATCGGCGTCCCGAGCGCCATCGAGCAGTCCGCCACCGCCCTCGGTTTCATCACCCTCACCGCGATGGTCGTCACGTTCAAGCCCGAGGTCGTCGCCGCGTTCGGCCTCGGCAACCGACTCACGTCGCTGGTGTTCCTCCCGGCGCTCGGCCTCGGACGGGCGACGAACACCATCGTCGGCCAGAACCTCGGCGCGCAGAAACCCGACCGCGCCGAGAGCGCCGTCTGGCTCGCCGCCAAGGTCGGCGCGAGCGTCATGCTCGTCACCGGCGTGCTCGCCTACGTCTTCGCCGAACCCATCGTCGCGTTCTTCCTCCAAACCGGGACCGCGTCGGCCGCCCAGACGATCGACCTCGGCGTCGAGTACATCCGCATCCGGGCGTTCGAATTCGGTTTCATCGGCGTCCTCCAGGTCGTCCTCGGCGCGTACCGCGGCGCGGGGAACACCAAGACCGCCCTCGGTTTCTCGCTGTTCGCGCTCTGGTTGGGCCGCGTGCCAATCGTCTACCTGCTTTCGTTCCAGTTCGGGTTCGCCGAGACGGGCATCTGGCTCGGGATGGCCGTCGGGCAGATTCTCGGCGCGATTGCGGCCACGGCGTGGTTCACCCGTGGCACGTGGAAACACAGCGTCGTCGACGCCGACGCGACCGGAACGTAATCGGCCGCCGGCGTGGGTTCCACAACGGTTTTACGTCGGTGCCGTGTAGCTCTCTCCGCTGAGGGCCCGTAGCTCAGTGGACAGAGTGCTTGGTTCCGGACCAAGATGTCGCGGGTTCAAATCCCGTCGGGTCCGTTCGCTCCGCTCACTCCCCCGACGACTTCCCGCTCGCTTGCGCTCGCGGGAATCCCGTCGGGTCCGTCATTTTCTAAAACGGCATATTCGACACAGAGAGACCCCAGAAGTTCCCTCACCGCTTCAATGAACAAACTGTCCAAGATTTCGTTCGTTCCCAACGCTACCTATTCCATCGTGAGTTCCGGAAGTCGTTCCTGAAACAACCTGTCCAGAACCGTCCACAGAATCTCCGTCGGAATCTGCTTCTCGAACTGAGCCGCCTCGTGATTGGTCTCTTCTCTATCTGGCAGATAATACTGGAAATGAACCGCTCCAAGTTCGGGATGGTCGTCGTCACGATGCCATCCGCAATTGAATCCTGTATTCGGGTCTGCGTAATGTATCCGGAACTGTGACTCGTCTCCAACGAACCGCCACTCGACATCGAGCGTCGGCGACAATGGCCCAGTCGTCGGAACGACTCGGTTGGGGTCAATCGCTGCTTGGATGAACTTCTTGACGATGCTGTCCGGTTCGTAGGACACTGACGTGACCGCAGGATGTCGCTGCAGAACGTCTTTCAGTCCCTCGTAGACCGAACTGTCGATAGTTCCTGATAACCCCATTTGGTCAGGCAGAGATGGAGTCTCGCTTGCTTGCCCAGTCGTACTCGTTGAGTGCCGCTCGAACGACCGGGATGCGGTCAGCGAGGTGTTCCCACTCGCTGGCGACTTCCCGGCGTTCCGCGACTTCGTCGGCGTCGTCGAGGTCGGCGATACTCGCTCGAAGTTCGCCTGGTGTCTCGACATCATACGACTGCTTCCAGTCCGTGATCTTGCTCCGCATCGAATCGAGGGCGTTCGTCAACTCCTCCCGGCTATGTTCTCGCTGGAGTGCCGCGACCTCTCGGTAGGTCGCCATCAGCTGGTCAACGCAGTAGAGCGTCTGGTCGCCCTGTTCGATTTTGCGGAGGACGTTGTCCTCAACGAGCTGGTCCAGATACTTCTGGGCCGTCTTGACGGAAACATCAGTCTCGTTTGCGACCCACGACGCGGTTCGAGGCGTTCGAAGGGTGCGGGCGGCGGCACGGATGCGCTCGCCTCGGGTCATCGAAGCACGAGGGTCGTTCTGGGTTTCGTCGGGCATACTCGGTTCTACGAAGTGGTAAAACATATATCCACTAGGTTGGAAATATGGGTCTGACAAAGGATGGCGTTCGTCTGATGAACGAGATGAATCCAAAAATGCAGTCTACTGGTCGTGCTGGAAATGTGCCGTACAGCCCCTCTACCACCTGAAATCTAGACCTCGTTCGTCCACCGAACGAAAGCCCGTCGGGTCCGTACAGTTCTGGAACGCTTTAGAACCAAAGAGCGGGCTCTCTACCCGTCGAATCGCATATTTTCCTGTCGACAGATTTCGTCACGTAGCATGACGAACTCACTACAATCTTCAGAACACAAAGTACAGCAGTACACTCATTACATCAGTACACATATTTCACAGTATGCCCGTGAGCATCGACGACTTCGAATCTGGTGACCTTCCACGAGGGCCAAGCGTCCCCGAACAGGTGGTCACGTACCTCTACACTCACAGCGACCAAGCATTCACCCGCTCTGAGATTGCGACTGCCATCAGCGAGAACCCGAATACCGTCGGGACTGCACTCTCCCGCTTGAAGGACCGCAACCTCGTTCGCCACAAGGGAGAGTTCTGGGCAATCGCAGAGGACCAAGAGCGTGTCGCTGCCGCCTACGACCACCACACCACGAGCGAGCGACTCAACGACGAAGACAGTGGCATCGACGCCGACGAGTGGGACTCAGTCGCTCCGGAGACACCACATCCGAGCGAACGAGACGAGGACCGACAGTAGATGCAGCCAGAGCGCGGAGACGTCGTCCGGAGTTCTGACCCCTTCAAACTCGGTGATGACAAGCAACGACCGTGGCTCATCGTCAACAACGACTCTCACCCGTTCGGTGGCCAGCAGTACATTGCGGTCGCTATCTCGACGAAAGAGTACGACGACTCACTCCCGCTCACCGATGGCCTCTGGGAAATCGGTGGTGTTCCTCGCGACTCGTTCGTCTCTCCGTGGGCAGTTCACTCACCTCGCAAAGAGGATTTCGTGGCGTGGCAGGGACGTCTCGAAGAGACGTTTGTCGACCGCGTCGTCGAGCAGGTTGAACAGTATCTGAGGTAGCCAGAACTGAGAGTCGCTAATCGCCAGACAACGAACCGATTAAACCAAATTCGTCACACACGATGACGCATTCCCTTCGGGTCCGTCATTTTCTAAAACCACATATTCAGTGCATAGAGGCCACAGAAGGTTCCTCGACAGTTGGACGAACGAACTACCGTAGATTTCGTTCGCCGAGAGGGAATGGTACCTATCGAACCAGACCGTATCGAGATACTCTACACCAACTCTTGGAAGACGAACAGGCCTGTACGCGTGGTTATTCACTCATCTTCCATTCACAGACCTTGTTCGAACGTTCCGTCACAGGCCATTTCACTCGACAAGCGATCTCGTCAACACTCGTGTTCTTCGGAACGTCGAAGTAGAGGACACCATTCGTCGTTTCTCCGGGGGCAAGCTCACGCGAGCCACGGAAGTATGGCATCTCGACCGGTTCACGCAGTCCACGTGCGAACCCACGGTTCGAATTTGAATCGACAAATCCGTTCCCTTCGACTTCGAACCAGTCTTTGTCAGGTTCTGAGATAGTCGAATCCGTCGGGTTCCACGCAGTTATCTCGAAGACAGCGAACGAACGCCTGTCGAGAGAGTAGTTTTCGAAGCCACTTCCGTTTTCGTCGACCCAGACCGTATCACTGACTGTCGGTTTGCTCACCCGAAGTTTGACACCATTCGGTAGCTCGTGAGAGCTTCCAAACTGTGCCTTCGTGGGAACGACGTGAGTCGTTTTCTCGAACGCCGGAGGCACTGCAATCGTTACGTCTTGAACCCCTTTTGCTGGGACCGTCCTTTCGATTGTCACCGTCTCACCAGGCTCAACTGTGGTATCAAGTACGCCGCCCGGTGCATTCGGCTCGGTGCTCCGTGCGACAGAGAACCGCTGGTTGAACAATCCAGCACTCCCACCGGTGTTCGTCACCGACACCGAGAACTCTATTGGGTCACCGTTAACGTGTTCTTCGGGGACATCGAGAGACGTGAGTTCCACATCTGGAAGCGAACTCGGGTCGACCGTTCCCTCCCAATACGCTTCCAAAGTCGACGACTGTGAATCGGAGAGCGAAATACGGAAATCCGTCGAGTCAGCCGGGACCTCGAAGAAAACCCAGCCCAACGCGGTGACGTTAGGATGCGCGTCTTCGGCTGTTTCGTAAAGTGTCCCACCGAGCGGGAACGACAGCGTCGGTTCACCACCCGGTTTCCCCTTCGGTTTGAGAGGCCGGTACTGGCTCCCACCGGTGATAAGTGCCAGAGAGTCACGGGAAGGGAGGTTGACGACCGACTCGCCTGTATTCGCTGACCGGACGTCAGCTAAGATCAAAGCGTTACCCGGCTCTGGGCTGATTGTGGTTCCATCGTCCAGCCGCGCTGCGCCGCTGAACCGAGCGGATGCAACCACAATGGTGGCACCATTGGACCGTGAGTACGACTCTCCGACCGAACGTTGTACTGGTCCACTCGCCTCAGGAGTTGGTGTCGCTTCCGTCCTAGACGATGCAGCGGACGAGTCAGTCTTCGTCGTACAACCAGCAGTCGATGCGAGTGCGAGCGAGGTGAGGAACGTTCGACGGTGCATAAACCGGGATGGTCCCGGTTTATGACTTAAACCTTCGCGCCGAAGCGACCTACTCGAACACGTCGAACACTTCCACTGCCTTGTACTCTTGACCCCACTCGGCCCCAGTCACTTCTTCGATGAGGCCGGCGTCTTCGAGATTATCGATGACGTTGTAGGCAGTTCCACGTGACACGTCGAGTTCCCGGACGATGTCGTTCGCCGTGAAGTACGGAACTTCGAGTAATTTGCGGGCGAATCTGTCTGTCGACGTGTTCCCCGCGTAGTCCGTCTCGTACTTCGATTGCAGTTCTTTGAGTGCCCACGTCCGGTCGTACGACTCTTCGGCCTGCGACCGAAGTGCTTCGAGGAAGAAGCCGATCCACTCGACCCACTCGCCCTGCTCACTCACGGCGCGCATCTTCTCGACGTACTCGACCTTGTTTCGGTTGAAGTAGGCACTCGGATAGATGTACGGACTCTCGATGTAGCCTTGGTCGACCAGATAGAGGATGATGACGAGTCGGCCGAGACGCCCGTTCCCGTCTGAAAACGGGTGAACCGTCTCGAAGAAGTAGTGGATAATCGCGGCGTCGACGAGTGGGTGGTACTCACCATTCATCCCAACGTACTCGACGAGTGAGGACATGAGGTCATCGAGAGACGATGCCGATGGAGGGATGAACGGGTCTTTGGCTGGGTTCGGACTGTTGAGCCGGACCATGTGGTCGCGGAACTCTCCGGCGACGTCGCCCTCGTTACGCACGTCGTCAAGGAGCATCTCGTGGAGGTGTTTGAGCAGGTCGAGCGTGATTTCGCCACCGCCACCGACGTGGTCGATGCCGTACAGGAGCGCCTCCTCGTAGTTCAGGGCCTCACGCAAGTCCTTGCTTTGTGCCTCTGCATCGGCGCTGTCTTCGTGTTTCGTGTGGAATGCGGCGACGTCCTGGTAGTCGACTTCTGCACCCTCGATTCGGGCGGACTCGACTGCCTCGATTCGGATGAGCGTCGTGTACAGGACGGCCGCGAAGTCGACTGTCGAACTGATGCCGTCGACACGACCAATCTGGTAGGCTGCGTCGGCGACGAGGTCGTGTGTCTCGTCGGGGAGTTCGATTTTGGGCTCTGGCGGAAGCGGGTCTGGCGAGTAATACGGACGCGGATGATACTCGACGTACTTCCCCGGTGCCTCCTTCGGGAGCTTCTTCCTCCGCATTTCTACGCAGTACATGGGGTACCCATGTATAACTATTCATATACCAATTGAACAAGATCGGGATGAAGCCCGGTATGTACAGAGCAACCCGGGAAATTTGAAATAACAGTCGTTGATATCGGCCCTTGTAAAACTATTATTTAAACCACTAAACAAACAAACGTGTTCGAGTCACCCGTCGTCGACTAACAAGGAGACGATTTGACAACGAACCGTTCTGGCTGGGAGACAACTACCAACGTTCAGATTTCGAACGAAATGAATCCAAAAATGCGACCTGTCGGTCACGTTGAAAATGCGCCGTGCAGTCCCTCATTCGCCTGAAATCTAGACCCCGTTCGTCCACCGAACGAAAGCCCGTTGGGTCCGTACAGTTCTGGAACGCTTTAGAACCAAAGAGCGAGCGCTGTAGCCACCGATTTAGCATTTTCACCACCAACCGGTTTCGTCACGCACCATGACGAACTCTCCCAGCACGTCCTGCTCGGTGTCGGAGCGGTCGTGGGGTTGGCCCTGTTCGCGTGGTTGCCGCGGCTTCCGCGCCGGGTTCGGAGCGGGTTCGCGTCGATCGGCTTGATGACGTGTTCGGCCCTGCTCGTCTATTTCTCGGGGGGATACATCGAGGCGCACTTCCACTTCTTCGTCATCGTGGGCGTCCTCGCGGTGTACGAGGACTGGCTCCCGTTCGTCGTGGGCATCCTGTACGTCGCCGTCCAGCACGGCATCTTCGGCATGGCGCACCCCGAGGCGGTGTACAACCACCCGGACGCCATCGCCAACCCGATGGGCTGGGGGCTCGTCCACGCGGTGTTCATCCTCATGCTCGCGTCGGCGTTAGTCACGAACTGGTTTTCCGTCGAGCGTTCTCGGGAGGAGACCAGAAAGAAGATGCAGAGCCTCGAAGACAGCGAGGAGGCGAAGGCCGAAGTCGAGCGCCTAAACGAGCAGTTGGTGGTGCAAGCCGACGAACTCGCCGCGGCCATGGACGCGGTCTCGGAAGGGGATTTCACCGCAAACCCGCCCGAGAACACCGATATCGAGGCTATCGAAGCCATCAGCGACGCGTTTGTGGCGATGAAGCGCGACCTCTCATCGACCATCGTCGACCTCCGGGCGTTCGCGGCGACCGTCGAGCGGACGACGCGGTCGGCCCACGACGACGCGGAGACGCTCGAACGGACACAACGACAGCTCGCGGCCGACGTGCGGGCGTTCGCCACAGACGTACGCGAACAGGCCCACGACCTCGAATCCACGACCGACGAACTGAGCAGCCTGTCGGCGACAATCGAGGAAATCGCCGCGAACGCCGACCAGGTCTCAGACGAAGCCAGTAACGCGGCGACGGCCGCCGAGAGGGCACGGGAACCGCGGCGGCGGCCATCGAGGCGATAGAGAACATCGAGCAGAGCGTCGGCGAACTCGCGTCGCTCGTCGAATCGCTGGACGACCGGATGGACGACGTCTCGAAGAGCACCGACCTCATCGAATCGATCGCCGAGCAGACGAACACGCTCGCGCTCAACGCGAACATCGAGGCCGCCCGCGCTTCGGACGGAAGCGAGGGGTTCGCCGTCGTCGCGAACGAGGTGAAGTCCCTCGCCGACGAGACGCAGAACCACTCGGCGGCCATCGAGCGGACGATAACCGAGACGGTCGAGGACGTGGCGCGCGTGCAGGCGGAGATGAAACAGACGAAGGCGCAACTCGAAACCGGGCGGTCGACGACGACCGACGCCGCCGAGGCGTTCGTGGCGGTCTCGGAAATCGTCGAAAGCGTCGACATGTCGGTCAACGAGGTCGCCACGGCGACCGACGACGGCGCGCGGACGACCGAGGAAGTTGTCGACGCGATTATCGGCATCGCCGACCACTCGCGGGACATCGCAGAACAGAGCGACGCGCTGGCGAGCCAAGCCGAGTCCAGAGCGGCGACGATTTCGGAGATTCGAGCGCAACTCGACGACCTCAGGGGCCAGACCGGCGGCCTGCAAGAGCAGCTCGAAACGTTCGACTGCGAGGTTCCGTCCGGCGGCTGAGCCGGGTCGGGTCGGGCCGGGTCCGGTCGAGTCGGGACCGACGAACGACTGCCGACTCGCGTCTGCAGTCGCTCGGGGAGCGAATGCGAGAACGCGAGCAAAAAAGTCAGCCCGCGGCGGCGGTCGCATCCGCCGCGGGAACCGATTCCGCGCCTCAGCCGAGGGCGGGCGTCGCGGTTATTCGAGGTCGAAGCGGTCGTGGCTCATGATCTTGTGCCACGTCTCGACGAAGTCCTCGACGAACTCCGCTTCGCCGTCGTCGCCGCCGTACACTTCCGCGATGGCGCGCAGGCGGGAGTTCGAACCGAAGACGAGGTCGAAGCGAGTGGCCTCCCACTCGACGTCGCCCGTCTCGCGGTCGCGCACCTCGTACAGATACTGGTCGTCCGAGACCGGCTCCCACTCGTAGTCCATGTCGAGCAGGTTCACGAAGAAGTCGTTCGTGAGCGTCTCGGGCTCGTCGGTGAGGACGCCGAGGTCGGAGTCCTGGTAGTTCGCGCCCAGCGCGCGCATGCCGCCGACGAGGACGGTCATCTCGTGCGCCGAGAGGTCGAGCAGGTCCGCCTTGTCGACGAGCAGGTCCTCGGGGCGCTCGTCGGTGTCGTCCGCGATGTAGTTCCGGAAGCCGTCGGCGTCGGGCTTGAGCATCTCGAACGACTCGACGTCGGTCTGTTCCTGCGACGCGTCGGTCCGACCGGGCTCGAACGGCACTTCGACGTCGTAGCCGGCGTCGGCCGCGGCCTGCTCGATGGCCGCAGCGCCACCCAGCACGATGAGGTCCGCGAGCGAGACGCGAGTGTCGTCGGACTGCGCGGCGTTGAAGGACTCCTGAATCCCTTCGAGGGTGCCGAGCACGTCGTCGAGCTGGTCGGGCTCGTTGACGTCCCAGCTACGCTGGGGTTCGAGCCGGATGCGCGCGCCGTTCGCGCCGCCGCGCTTGTCGCTGTCGCGGTACGTGGACGCCGAGGCCCACGCCGTCTTGACCAGCTGAGACACCGAGAGGCCCGAGTCGAGAAGTTCGGCTTTGAGTTCCTCGACGTCGTCCTCGTCGATGAGGTCGTAGTCGGCGTCGGGGATTGGGTCCTGCCACAGCATCGCTTCGTCCGGGACCTCGGGGCCGACGAGTCGGGACGGCGGGCCCATGTCGCGGTGGAGGAGCTTGTACCACGCCTTGGCGAACGACTCCTGGAACTCCGCGGGGTCCTCTTGGAACTCCTCGAGCACCGCGCGGAAGTCGGGGTCCTTCTTCAGGGCGATGTCGGTGGTGAGCATCATCGGGTCGACGAGCTGGTCGGGGAGGTGAGCGTCGGGCGCCGCGTCCGGAATCTCGTCCGCGGGCGACTCGTCGGCCGGCCGCCACTGCCACGCGCCGCCGGGGCCCTTGTGAGCTTCCCACTCGTAGTCGAGCAGGTTGTCGACGTAGCCCATGTCCCACTTCGTGGGGGCCTGCGTCCACGGCCCTTCGATGCCGCTTGTGATGGTGTCGGGGCCCTTTCCGGAGCCGAACTCGTTCTTCCAGCCGAGACCCTGTTCCTCGATGGGTGCCGCCTCGGGTTCGGCTTCGAGGTTGTCGCCGGAGTCCGCGCCGTGGACCTTCCCGAAGGTGTGGCCGCCGGCGATGAGCGCGACGGTCTCCTTGTCGTTCATCGCCATGCCGCTGAACGTCTGGCGGATGTTCTTCGCGGAGCCTTCGAGGTCGGGTTCGCCGTTGGGACCCTCGGGGTTGACGTAGATGAGGCCCATCACGGTGTTTCCGAGCGGCTCTTTGAGGTTACCCTCCTCGTCGAAGCGGTCGGGGGACGTCGTCTCCCACTCCTCTTCGGGGCCCCAACTGGGTGCCTTGTCGCCGACGTAGTCGTCGGCGCGGCCGCCCGCGAAGCCGAACGTCTCGAAGCCCATCGATTCGAGGGCCACGTTGCCGGCGAGGACGATGAGGTCGCCCCACGAGAGCTGGTTCCCGTACTTCTTTTTGACGGGCCAGAGGAGTCGGCGCGCCTTGTCGAGGTTCACGTTGTCAGGCCAACTGCTGATCGGAGGGAGGCGCTGGTGCCCGCCGGAGGCGCCGCCGCGGCCGTCGTGCGCGCGGTACGTTCCGGCGCTGTGCCACGCCATTCGGATGAAGAGGGGACCGTAGTGACCGTAGTCCGCCGGCCACCAGTCCTGCGAGGAGGTCATCAGCTCTTCGAGGTCGGCTTTCACCTGCTCGTAGTCGAGCTTCTGGAACTCCTCTGCGTAGTCGAACTCCTCGCCCACCGGGTCGGTCTGTTGTGCGTTCTGGTCGAGGATTTCGAGTTTCAACTGGTTCGGCCACCAGTCATGGTCGGAGCCATTCATACGCCAACGGTTACCGCTTTTGGGTGATAAAATTGACTGATTTTGAATTAACTCTTGGTTATAGCCAAAGCAATCTTTTTACTTTATGAATAATTCTCCGGAGGGCTCGCGTTTGGCACGTAGTCTATCAGTAAAACACATCTAGCAAACGGTGTGACAAGTTGTGGACTCGACGCGTCCGCCTCCGGCCGCCCGCCCGCCGAAACGGAGGTGAAAGCGGGTGGGTGGTCGGAAGCGGCCGGTTTCGGGTCCTCGAAAGGAGTCCAACCGCACTGAGGTACCCACATCTCACTCGGATAATCAAAAATACTTACCACGTGAATTTGTGTGGCATTGAAGAATATCGCCGCTATATTCGCATGCACCATGGAAGATGGAGCAACGGCACTCTCGTTTGACACGCAACTTGCGGCTATTCAACACGTCGAACGGCGTCTACTGCTTCTCACGCTTCTCAGAGCGGGGCCCGACAGCACCGCGTTCGACGCTGACCACACACCTCCGGGAACCGACGTGCGGGAACTAAAACTACAGATGTACCACGTGCACCTCCCGAAGCTCGAACGGATGGGCCTCATCGAGCCGAACGGGAACTGGTACGACATCCGCAGAGGTCCGCGCTTCGACGATATCGAACCGCTGTTGCGCGTCATCGACGACCACCGAAAGAAACTGCCGGGCGACGTACTGTAGGCGTCGTCGAGCGAACCGACGTGCGAACGAACGGCAGCGCCGCTAGCGGATTACTCCGAGTCGCGGCCGAGCAATCCTTGGGACAGCAACCGACGCGAGATGACGATGAGCCCGTTCTGGAATCCACTGCCGAAAATCGCGTGTTCTTCGCCGGTGGCGGGAACGATGGTGCTGACGAGAATCGACGAGCGGTCGACGAGTAAGAGCCGGCCGATAGCGAGGTTCTCGGCGGTGTTCTCGCCGCGGAGCCATTCGAGACCGGAGACGAACGTCGTCGCGCTCGGGACGGCCGCCCGCACCTGCTGTCGCAGGGATTCGGTCGCCGCCCCGATGAGCACGTCCACATCCTCGGCTCGGGCGTTCAGGTCATCGACGAACCGGTCGGTCAGAAGCGAGTCGTCGCCGAGGACGAGCACGATTTCGTCGTCCGCGTCGTCGATGAGCTTGTGCGTCCGGTTCGCGATGCCCTCGGTCCCGGACATCGCCCAGACTTCCTGAACCGAGCCCTGTTCGTCCGAGTCGATTCTGTCGGTCCGCTCCAGCGCGTTCGTGAGCCGGTCGATTCGGTTTTGATACTGCGCACGGAGCGTCTCGGTCGCCTCCACGAGCGGGACGGCCCGGAACCGCTGCGGACTCGAGTGCTGGACTTCGACGAGTCCCTGCGACTCCAGCACGCGAACCGCGTCGTACACGCGAGTCCGCGGTACGTCGGTAATCTCGCTAAGTTGCTTCGCCGTGCCCGTCGAGACGCGAGTGAGACCGACGAAACACTTTGCCTCGTACTCTTTGAGTCCGAGTTGCTGAAGTACGTCGATAGCGTCCTCTTGTGAATCTCCCGTGCTCATATGTCTCAACCGAACTCCGAGGCGTCCCGTCTCCTCACGAACGCTTGTATCGGCGAACGGATAACAATTGTTACTTTTCGAGTGAATACGTTTCGACAGGGTTAGCCAACCGAGTTAATTCGGCGTTAAAACCGTGTTTTCACTCCGGCTCCGAGCGTGTCGTTGTTATTTTCTTAGTGACAAAGTAGTCTCACCGGGGTTTCGTACGTTACGCGCGGACAATCGACACGTAATAAATTCACTCAGTTAATCACAAACAACTATACGGCGCCAAGACGAATGGAGAGTGCGGCACACAGCGAAGTACTGTGTCCCAACCACAACTGACACGTGCCGCCTCAGCCACCCGTCGTGGCTGAGTTCGCAGACAGCGAGGCACCCATTATGAGTACTGACTCGGGCGACGACTTCCGTTCTGTCGCAATCGAACAACTGAAACAACTCGGCCTCAGCGCGTACGCCGCACGGACCTTCGTCGCACTCACCAGCCTCGGTATCGGCACGGCAACGGAGATTAGCGAGGTCTCCGAGGTCCCGCGAACTCGGGTGTACGACGCGGTCGACGAGTTACGCGAGCGGGGACTCGTCGACGTCCAGCAGTCCTCACCGAAGCAGTTCTGGGTGGTGTCCGCGGAGACGACGTGCCAGAAGTTCGAACACGAGATGAGACAGCGGACCTCCCTTCTGACGACGGCGCTCCAAGAACTCGGGACGGCGCAACGCAAGCAGGAACAACGCGGCGTCTGGACCGTCGACGGCCAGTCAGCCGTCACGGACCGCGTCCTCGAATTCATCGGCGACGCGGACGACGAAATCGTCTACATGACCGTCGAGGGACTGCTCACCGAGGACATCGTCGAGGCGCTTGGGGAGGCGGCACGCCGGGGCGTCTCGATTCGGGTGGCGGGAATCTCACCGGACGTTCAGGAGACGATTCGCGACGAGATCCCCGACGCGGAGCTGTTCGACACGCTCTGGATGTGGTCGGACACGCCCGCGGGCCGCCTCATGATGGTCGATAGGAATCAGACGCTCGTGAGCGTGCTCGTCAACGGCAGCGACGCCACTCCGTCCGACCCTCGCTCGGAGACGGCGATTTGGGGGGCGGGCGAAACGAACAGCCTCGTCGCGGTGCTCCGGGCGATATTCGCGTGGCGGCTCGAACGCGACGGCCTCGACGACTGAGACGCGGACGGCCCGGGAGCCGCGGGTGGCTCGAAACGCGGAGATAGAAGCGTTCGAAGTCGGAGACTCATTACTGCGACCCGTTACAATCGACCGACTGCTGTCGAGAAAATCGCTCGCGCGAGTCGCCCCGAGCGCGGCGCGAGCGGCGCGGAATGCCATCGGGGCGGGTCCGGCAACCTACTGCCGTAGTGGACGCGGCGGCGCGACCGCGGTCGTCGCCACCGCGCCCATCGCCACGACAGGGTCGACGATGGGTATCGGAACGTCGGCCCGCACGTCGGGAATCGCGCCCGAAGAGGAGATGCCGGTACAGCTCGGTGCGACGACGTCGCAGCCGGCGTCGACGAGGCGGTCGACCGCCGCGCGAATCGCCGCCCGACCCTCGTCGGTCGTGAGGTAGTTCGTCGTCGCCGCGCCCTCGACGACTTCCTCGGCCGCGAGCCGGTCGCCGAGCAGGTGTCGGATGCTCGACCCGGCACCGTTTTCGAGGCCGAGCGTCCCGACGCGGTCGCCGCGGGCGGACGCGACGGCGGCCACGCTCGCGCCCGCGCCGACGACCGGGACGTCGAGCGCGTCGCCGAGCGCCTCCACGCCGGGGTCGAGCGCGCAGCTGACGCAGAGCGCGTCGACCTCGGTCGCCATCTCGCGGCCGAGCGCCTCGATGTGCGGGAGGGCGTCGGCCTCGGCGGCCGCGTTCGGAATCCCGTCCGGGTGGTCGGGGATACACCGCGACAGCGTCGAGACGTGCGGGTAGTGTCGCTCGACGAGCCGCCCGTGGAGGGCGACCTCCTCGGGGTCGTCGAGCGTGAGCACGCGGAGGACGCCGAGTTCGACCATCAGACAGCACCTCCGGTGTTCCGGTCGGCGTCCGTGCCGGCGTCCGTATCCGCCGGTTCGTCGATACCGCGGGCCTCGAAGAACCCCTGCTGGCGGAGCGCGTCGAGCAGTTCGCCCTCGCGGCGGTTCATGAAGCCGTTCGGCCCCCAGTAGCGTTCGAGCGTCTCCTGCCACTCGCGGCGGTCGTCGCCGTAGACGCTGTCGCCGTACATCTCGTTCATCGCGTCGTAACAGGCGTCGAGCTGGTCGTCGGTGGCGTCGCGGTAGCCGCCCTCGTGGAGGACCGCGTCGAGCGGGACCCGCGGGGCGTGCTCGGTCGCCTCGCCGTGGCGCGGGACGCCGAGACAGAGGCCGAAAATCGGCAGGACCCCCGAGGGGAGGTCGGTCGTCGCAGCGACCGCGGTGAGGTTGTTCAGGATGTTGCCGATGGGACAGACGCCGTAACCGCGGCTTTCTGCGGCCAGCATCACGCCCATCGCGGCCAGCGAGGCGTCTATCGCTCCCTCCAGCAGCCCCATCGCGGGCGTCGTCCGGAACTCGCGGTCGCGGTGCTCCAACAGCAGTCGAATCCGGCGGAGGTCGATGCAGACGAGGAGGAAGTGGCTCGCCTCCTCGACCTGCACGGTGCCGCGGCTACACAGCTCGTGAATCCGCTCGCGGCGGTCGGGGTCGCGTATCCAGACGAAGCTGTACATCTGGGTCGTCCCGCTGGTCGGGGCCTTCCGCCCGGCGTCGACCAGCGCGCGGACCTCGTCGTCGGGGATTTCGGCGTCGGTGTCGAACTGGCGGACCGTCGCGCGACGCGCCAGCCACGGGGCGAGGTCCGGCACGTCGGCGACCGCCGCGGCGAGCGCGGGCCGGTCTGTGCGGCTCGTGCGGTCCGTGCCGGCGCGGTCACCGCCTGCGGGCGTGCGGTCGCTCACACGAGCACCTCGCCGTCGGCGACGACGACCTCGCCGTCGAGCGAGACCGTCGGTTCGAGGATGACGCCGTCGAGGTGCGAGTCGCAGTCGATGGTCCCGCCGAAGCCGAGGTTGTCGCCGAAGGCGACGTGGCAGGTGCCGTACACCTTCTCGTCTTCGAGGACGGTTCCGATGATGCTCGCCGCCGGGTTCGTCCCGAGGCCGAGTTCGCACACTCGCCGGGCGCAGTCGTCGCCGCTCGTCGCGTCGAGGAACTCGTCGGCGGCCGCGCCCTCGACGGCCGTGATGCGCCCCTCGTCGAGTTCGACCGTCAGCGGCTCGTCGAGGACGCCGACGCCCGCGAGGCCGCCGTCGAAGACGAGCGCGCCGGTCGCCGTTCCCTCGACCGGCGCGATGTAGCTCTCGCCGGACGGGAGGTTGCCGGAGTCGCCGGAGTCGGCGATGATGCCGTCGCTCGGGATGCCGTCGCGGCCCGAAAGCGACATCGTCGCCGACGCGCCGCCGGCCTCGATGCGGGCCTCGTCGGCCGCGGTGAGCTTCTCCGTGAGCGCCGCCGTCAGGCGCTCGACCTCCTCGTAGTCGGCCGTAATCGCGCCCGCGCCGAACATCTGGTCCGTGATGCCGGGCATCGTGGCGACGCGCGCGCCGGCCTCGGTCGCGGCCTCCCGCGCCCGCGTGTGCGTCAGCGACGCGCTGGTCGGACAGACCACGATGTCGGCCGACTCCATCGCGCGGGCGACCGACTCGGGCGGCTCCATCCCGTTTCGCTCCATCGGCGGAATCTCGAACAGGCCGGACTCCAGCCCGAGTTCGACCCCCGCATCGAACAGCGCCCGTCCGATGTGGTTCGTGTCGGTGTCGGTCACGACGAGGAGCGTCTCCCCGGGATGGGCGTTCATGTTCTCGGCGAGGAGTCGCTTCGCCACGGCGCGGTGGTCGGCCACGTCAGAGCACCTCCTCCGCGGTCTTCGCCAGCACCGACCGCCCGAGCAGGACGCTCGTGTCCGTAATCTCGCGGACGGTCCCTTTCATCTCGGGCGTGTAGCCCATGCAGTCCATCACGATGAGGTCGGCGTCGGTGCCGATTTCGGCGGCGGCCGCGGACACCTCGTCCTCGTCGGCGTACGGCGACCCCGCGGCGGTGACGAGGTCGTAGTCGGCCCACTTCTCGAACGTCATGGCCTCCTGTTCCTCCTTGGGCATGATGACGCCGAGGGTCCCGCCGTCGAGGATGGTCGAGACCCACGCCGAAAGCAGGTCGCTCGGCTCGAAGACGGGCACGCTGGCGTCGAACGGCGGGAAGTGGCCCGTACAGAGGACGCCGATGGCCGTGACCTCCGATTCGAGGGCGCGGATGCGTTCGCGGAGGAGTTCGACGACCGACTCGCGGTCGACGGTGACGGGCGTCCCGTCGGCGAGTCGGGAGACGTACACCGGCTCTCCCTCTCGCGGGCCGACCGCCGCTTCGACCTCGGCCGCCGAGTCGAACCGGTCGAGCGCGCCGACCTCGACGATGTCCACCTCGGGCGGGAGGGCCGCCGCGATGTCGGGCGTCACGTCGCTCCGGGGTGCCTGTCCGATGGTCACGAGTCCGAGCGTCGACATCTCAGACGCCCTCGCCCAGCGTCTGGAGACGGCCCATCGAGCCGTACAGCGACGTGAGTCGGTCGTACTCGGTCTCGTCGTAGAACGACGCGCGGCCGCGGGTGAAGTCCTTGGCCGTCTCGACGACGAACCCGGTCGCGTCGAGCAGGTCGGTGAGGTAGTTCGCGCCGGTCCCGCAACCGGGGACGGGCGAGACGCTCGTCGTCGCCACGCCCACGACGGGCGCGTCGGTCGCCGTCGCCGGCTGGAGGATGCTGTTGATGTGGTGGACGTCGTTGCCGTAGGGGGTGATGTCCTGCATCGTGAGCGTGAGCGTGCTCGGCGGGCGGCCGGTCGACCGCTCTTGGATGTCGAGGAGGCTGTCGCTCACCTTCAGCACCCACCCCTCTTTGACGGTCGGCGTGATGGCGAAGCCGCGCTCGCAGTGGACGCGGTTGCCCTTCGTGGCGTCGACGGAGACGACGGCGTCCATCTCCTCGTCCACCTCGTGTTCGTTCATGGTGCTCGTATCGACCGGACTGCCCATGAAGGGCACCGGGTCGTGGGGGGAGGTCGGCGCGTCGGGACAGACGTGCGTGGCGATGCGAACGTCGCCGGCGAGCACGTCGCCGCGGGCGCGCATCTCGCCGAGGTGGAGCGCGACCGCGAGGGCCACGATGGCCCCGTCGGCGTCGGAGACCGGTCCGAGTTCGGCCGGCCGGGCGGCGACCCCGCCGAGGCGACCGATGACGCCGAGCGTCGGCGCGTCCGGGTCGGCCCCGGGGACGACCGTCTTGACGAAGTCGGTCGACCCCTCGTCGGTCGAGATGGTCGTCACTTCCGTGTCGAGACCGTACGTTTCGAGTGCGTCGCGTACCAGTTCACCGTCCGCGTCGGGACGGCTGAGGATGTCGTATGCTTGCTGAATCTTGTCGAACATGAGTTGCGTTAGTTGAATACGTGTGATTTGACCGCTTTTCCGACCGCCTGTTCCACCGGGTCGAAGAGCGCCGGGTCGGCCATCCCCGCGCCCAGAGAGAGGTTCGCCGCGGGCGCGACGACGACCGCAACCGACCGGCCCTCCGCGAGTTCCGCCGTCGAGACGGGCATCCCCGTCTCGGCGTCGAGCGTCGTGATGAGGTCCGGGAACGTCGCGAGGCGCTCGCCGTCGAGTTCGAGCGTCATGTACTCGTTCCAGAAGGTGAGTTCGCGGCCCTCGATTTCGACCTCGCCCACGTCGAAGCCCCCGGTCGTTTCGAGCGCGAACGACTCGACGGGACCGACGAGCGAGACCTCGCCGCCGACGGCGTCGGCGACGCGTTCGGCGGCGTCGCGGCCGTCGTCCGCGAGCCTGACCGCGCGACCGACCGCCTCGGCCTGGTCGTACGTGTCGAGCGCCGCGTGCGCCTCGGCGTAGCTCGCGGGAACCGGGTTGCGGGCGACCGCGACGAGGCCGCCGGCGTCTTCGGCCGCGTGCCGGACGAGCGACGCCGCCGTGCCGAGTTCGGCCTCGACGACCGTCTCCAGTCGGGCCGCGGTGCCCGGCACGCCGCCGACCGCCGCCTGCACCGACTCGGAGTCCTGCGACAGCCCGATAGAGCCCATCGGCCCGGTCGGGTGCGCCCGCCCGTTGCAGGCGGCATCGACGAGCGGGAGGCCCGTCACGGCCGACTGGAGCAGGCCGTTTACCGTGGCGAACCCGCCCATCTCGTTCGTCATCAGCGCGCCGACGGTCGTCCCGTCGGCCGCGAGTCTGTCCACCAACAGTTCCACCGCGCGCACGTAGTCCGCGGGGTCGACGTGGCTGTCGGTCGCGGCGGGCGCGCCCACGCCGCTGACTGTCAACACCACGTCCGTCGGGTCGAGGTCGGCGACCGAGACGATTGTCGGCCGGCCGTACTCGACGGCGAGTTCGCCGAACTCGATGCCCTTGGCCAGCGAGCCGCCGCCCCCGCCGCCGAGGACCGCGCCGCCGACCGCGACGTCTTCGACCCATTCGGCCGTTATCGTCCGCTCGCCGCCCGTCGGCTCGGGTCGTGTCTCGTCTGTCGGCGCGGCGTCGTCTCTTGCCGCGCGCTGCGTTCCGTCCGTCTGTGTCCGCGTGTCGTCTGTCGTCATTGGGGTGCCTCGGGGGAGTCTGCGTCGTCGGCCGTCACGCTGAGGAAGGCGTTCGGCCGCTGTCTGTCGGCGTTGCGAAGCGTCGCGGTCCCCCGCGCCCGGAGTCGCTTCATGCCCGCCGCGAGCAGGTGGTACGTCTGGTCGCGGCCCATCGATTCGAACAGCCCGTCGGACTTCGCCACCGCCGTGGCGCAGACCTCGTCGTCGCGGCACGGCCGGTCGCAGGCCGAACACGCCGGCTGGGCGGTCTTGAACGCCGCCGGGTCCGACGCGCACGACCGGAGGAGTTCGTCGGTCCACGGGCGGTTCCGTCGCGCCCGCCGGAGGGCGGCGAGGCGCGCTGCGCGCTCTGCGGTCATTCCCACTCCGCGCCCTCCTCGAACCGGTCGTCGTGGAGGAAACACCGGGCGACCTGGTCCGGGCCGCGCTCGTACAGTTCGGGCTCCTCGACCGCGCAGGCGTCGAACTCGTGGGCGCAGCGCGAGCGGAAGGCGCAGCCGCTCGGCTTCTCCCGCGGGTCCGGCACCTCGCCGTCGAGCGTGATTCGGTCGGGCTTCGCCAGTTCGTCCTCCTCGCTGATGGTCGAGATGGCGGAGAGGAGCGCCCGGCTGTAGGGGTGTTGCGGCGACCCGAACACCGAGTCCACGTCGCCGACCTCGACGAGCCGACCGAGGTACATGACGCCGATGCGGTCGGCGACGTTCTTCAGGAGCGAGAGGTCGTGGGTGATGAACAGGTAGGTGATGCCGAACTCCTCCTGTATCTCCTCGAGGATGTTGATGATGCGGGCCTGCACGCTCACGTCGAGCGCGCTCGTCGGCTCGTCGAGGACGACGAACTTCGGGTTGAGCGCCACGGCGCGGGCGATTCCGACGCGCTGTTTCTGGCCGCCCGAGAGCTGTCCGGGGTAGCGGTACATGAACTCCCGCGGGAGGTCCACCATGTCCAAGAGTTCCTCGACCCGTTCGAGCCGGGCCTCGGAGTCGCCGTAGTCGTGAATCTTCAGGGGGGCCTCGATAATCGACTTGACGCGGTGTCGCGGGTTGAGGCTCGACGCCGGGTCCTGGTGGACGATTTGCATGTTCCGGCGGAACCGCTTGAGCTCGCCGTCGGAGAGGTCGACGACGTTCTGGCCGTCGATTTCGACCCGCCCGCTTGTCGGCTCCGTCAGGCGGAGCATCGACCGGCCGGTCGTCGTCTTGCCGGAGCCCGATTCGCCGACGAGTCCGAACGTCTCGCCCTCCGCGATGGAGAAGCTCACGCCGTCGACGGCGCGGACCTCCCCCGCCTTCTTCTGGAAGATGCCCTCGAACAGCGGGAAGTGTTTCTTGAGGTTCTCGACCGTGACCATCGGGTCGTCGAGGTCCCGGTCGCGCTGTGCCGCCACCGTCGATTCGGTCGTGTACGCTGAGTCGTTCATTGGTCCGTCCCCCCGTCGGCGGAGATGTCGCCGGGGGCGTCGCCGCCGCCGGCCAGCCACGGCGCGGTGCCGATGTCGACCGGGTCGGCGGCGAGCGATTTGTGACGCTCGCGGGCCGGGAGCCCGTCGAACAGGTGACACGCGGTCGCGTGGTCGGGACCGGTCTGCCGCGGGTACGGGTACGCCTCGTGGCAGGCCGCCTCGGCGTGCGGACAGCGGTCGGCGAACCGACAGCCGGCCGGCGGGTTCGTGTAGTCGGGCAGGTGCCCCTCGATGCCGTCGCCGATGCCGGTCGAGAGCGTCGGGATGCTCTCCAACAGCCCGCGGGTGTAGGGGTGCTGGGGGTTCGCGAACAGGTCGGCGGTCGGCGCTTGCTCGACGATTTCGCCCGCGTACATCACGTTGATTCGGTCGCTGACCTCGCGGGCGACCCCGAGGTCGTGGGTGATGTAGAGGACGCTCGTATCGCGTTCTTCGACGAGTTCGTCGAGGAGGTCGAGCACCTTCGCCTCGGTCGTCACGTCGAGGGCGGTCCCCGGTTCGTCGGCGATGAGCAGGTCCGGCTCCGACAGGAGCGCGATGGCGATGAGGACGCGCTGGCGCATCCCCCCGGAGAGCTCGACCGGGTAGCTCTCGAAGACGCGCTCGGGGGCCGAGATTTCGACCTCGCCGAGCATCTCGATGGCCCGTTTCCTGTGTTCGGCCTTCGCGCCGGTCGACAGCGCGTCGCGGACGAGCTTCGACAGCGACAGGCGCGGTCGCCCCTGCCACTTCAGCACGTCCATCATCTGCTCGCCGACCGTCAAGACGGGGTTGAGACTCGTCATCGGGTCCTGCATTATCATGCTCATCTCCTTGCCGCGCCGCGAGTGGCGCTCGGCGTCGGAGAGGGAAAGCACGTCTTCGCCCTTGTAGCGAATCTCGCCTTCGGGGATGGTCGCCGAGGGGAGCAGTCCCATGATGGATTTCACGGTGACGCTCTTGCCACAGCCCGTCTCGCCGACGAGCGCCGCGGTCTCGCCGCGGTCGATGCTGAAGTCGATGCCGTTTATCACCTCGGCCGTCCCGTCGTGGGTCTCGAAGTGGACGTGGAGGTTCTTGACCTCTAAGATGGGGTCCGCCATCTCAGTCCACCTCCACGTCGAGCACGTCGCGCAGGCCGTCGCCGATGAAGTTGAACCCGAGGACGGCGAACGAAATCGCCAGCCCCGGGAACACGGCGATCCACCAGAAGCTCGTGACGTAGTTGCGGCCCTGCGCAATCATCGCGCCCCACGTCGGCGTCGGCGGCTGCGCGCCGAGGCCGAGGAACGACAGGCCCGCACCGACGAGGATGACGAAGCCCATGTCGAGGGTCGCCTTGACCGTGATGGGGCTGACGACGTTCGGGAGAATCTCCTTGAACGTCGTCCGCACCCACCCCGACCCGAGCGCCCGGCTCGACTCGATGAACTCGTCTTCCTTTATCGAGAGCACCTCGCCCTGCACGAGGCGGGCGTACCACGACCACCACGAGAAGGCGATGGCGACCATGACGTTGAACAGCGACGCGCCGGTCGCGGCGACCACCGCCATGGCGAGGAGCGTGGGCGGGATGGCGAGGAAGATGTCCGTCACCCGCATGATGACGGTGTTCGTCGTCCCGCCGAGGTAGCCCGCGATGAGCCCGAGCGTCACGCCGATGGAGATGGCGATAGAGAGGACGATGCCGCTCATCAGGAGCGACAGGCGCGCCCCGAACAGGACGCGGCTGAAGATGTCGCGGCCGGTCGTGTCGGTGCCCATCAGGTGCGTCGCGCTCGGCGGCTCGCTCGCCTGGTCGAAGTAGACGCCCGCGCCGGCGTGTTCGGGGAACGGCGCGATGTACGGCGCGAGGAGCGCCGCGACGACGAGCGTCAGAATCATCGCCAGCCCGACGAGCGATAGCTTGTTGCCCGCGAAGGTCCGAAAGCCGCGTTTGAGCTGTCGAATCCGCTCTTTTCGGGCGGCGCTCTCGGTGTCGAAAAACGGGAGCGAGGTCTTCGTGGACACGGCTATCCCTCCTCCAGCCGCACCCGCGGGTCGAGGTAGCCGTACAGCAGGTCGACCACGAAGTTGGCGGTCACGAAGCCGATACCGACCACGATGGTGACGCCGACGATGGCGTTGAAGTCCTGATAGAGGATGGCCTGGACGCCGTAGCGCGCCATCCCCGGCCACGCGAAGACGATTTCCACGAGGAACGCGTTCCCGAGGAGGAACCCGAAGGCGAGGCCGACCACCGTGAGTGAACTCGTAAAGGCGTTTTGCAGCATGTACTTGTATTCGATGAGGGTGTTCGGAAGGCCGTAGGCGCGGGCGGCGAGGACGTAGTCCTTGCGCTGCTCGTCGATCATGTCCGAACGGATGAGCCGCATCACCTGCGCCAGCGTGGCGAGGCCGAGCGCGACGGTCGGCAACAGGAGGTGCGTGGCCGCGTCGAGGAACGTCCCGAACTGGCCGGCGATGAGGCTGTCGACCAGATACAGGTTCGTGACCGCCGGCGGGGGAGCGACGCCGTCGCTGAGCCGCCCCGAGAGGGGCAACAGCCCGAGGCTGACGACGAAGACGATTTGCAGGACGATTGCGACCCAAAACCGCGGCATCGACACGCCGAACAGGGCGGTGATACGCGAGAGGTGGTCCTGCCAGCGGTCCTTGTTGGTTCCGGCGACGACGCCGAACGGAATCGCCAGTAGCACGGCGAAAAACAGCGTGACGACGGTCAGTTCGAGCGTCGCGGGCAGGCGGGCGACGATGTCCGAAAAGACGTTGTTGTTCGTCCGAAGCGACATCCCCCAGTCGCCCTGCACGACGCCGAACAGCCAGTCGGCGTACTGCATCGGCAGCGGCTGGTCGAGGCCCATCTCGGCCCGCAGTGTCGCGACTTGCTGTTCCGTTGCTTCCGGTCCGAGCGCCAACCGAACGGGGTCGCCCGGAATCACGCGGGATATCAGGAAGATGAGCACTGACAGCCCGAAGATGACGGGGACCGAGTGGATTGCGCGCCGAACGAGGTAATCTACGTATGACATTGGTGAGTTGGAAAGACGGCCCGAAGCGGGGCGTCGAAAGTCGTCGGGCGACTACTTCGCCCGGCCCTCGCCGCTGCGAGTCATGGAGTGGACGTCCCAGTCGAACGACATCACGCCGCGGTACTGCCAGCCCTCGACGTTCTCGTTGATGCCGATGCGGTACGGCGGGTTGGCGATGTAGACGCTCGGCATGCCCTCGACGATGAGCGCCTGCGCCTCCTCGTACTTCTCCAGCCGCGACTGGAGGTCGGAGGTCTGGCGCGCCTCTTCGAGGGTGGCCGCGATTTCGTCGGTGGAGTACCACGACTGGGAGATGTACGACCCGAACGAGGAGGGGTGGTACATCAGGTAGGTGTGGCTGTCCGGCGACGGCATCTTCGCCGTGTGGAAGATGTTCGTCATGTGGGCGGTCGACTCGGCGCTCGTCGCGCGGTCGGTGAGGCGGGCCCACTGCAGCGGGTTGATTTCGAGGTCGATGCCGAGTTCGCTCAGCCCGGCCTGGTTGAGAAGCCCCATCTGGCGCTGGAGTTCGGTCCCGGCGACGACGACGTGTTCGAGGCCGATTTCGTTGATTTCGTCGACGGAGTAGTCCGCCTTGTCGAGGAACTCCTTGGCCTTGTCGAGGTCCTGTTCCATCGGGACGAGGTCGCCGTTGTGGCCCGCCATCTCCCGGGGGACCGGCCCGGCCGCGACGCCGCCGCCGCCGATGATGTCGTTGACGGCGCTGTCGTAGTCGAACGCGTAGGCGATGGCCTTCCGGACGTTGATGTCGTCGGTCGGTGCCTTCTGGCAGTTCAGCGGGAAGTGGAACAACTGCAGCTGCGGCACCTCGGGGACGCGGACGTTGGCGTACGAGTCCATCTCCGCGTACGCCTGCGTGCCCATGTACTGGTCGGTCATGTCGCCTTCGCCCTGCTGCATCGTCGTCTTGATGGTGGACTCCTCGGTGATGACCGTCGAGCGGAACGTGTCGAAACTGTCCTCGCTCCAGCCCTTCCAGTAGTCCTCGTAGGCCGACGCCTCGATGGAGTTGCCCTGCTCCCAGTTGTCGAGGACGTACGCGCCGGAGCCGGCGGAGTTGTTCTGGAGGTAGGCGTTGCCGTAGTCGCCGTCGGTCTCGTTCTCCTGGACGACGGTGCTGTTGACGATGTAGAACTGGACGAACGTCGCCAGCGCCGGGCCGTACGCCTGATTGAACTCGAAGGCGACCGTCCGCTCGTCGCGGACGGTGATGTTCGAGGGGTCGAGGTAGTCGAGCCAGAACGACGAGTACCCGCGCTGGAGCTCCAGCATCCGGGTGAGCGAGTACGCCACGTCGTCGGCGGTCAGCGGCGTGCCGTCGGAGAACGTCACGTCGTCGCGGACGGTGAACACCCACGTCTTCCCCTCGTCTTCGGTGTCCCAGCTCTCGGCGATGTGCGCCGTCGGCTGGAGCGTCTCGGCGTCGACCGTGATGAGTTCGTCGTAGAGGTTCTGCGCCGCGAGCCCCTGCGTGTAGTCGACCTGCTCTGCGGGGTCGAGCGTCCCGAAGACCTGCCCGGCGACGAAGTGGAAGTCGTTACCGCCGCTCGCGCCGCTTCCGCCGTCGCTCGTCTGTTCGGTCGTCGTCGAGTCGCCACCCGAACTGCCCTCGGTGGTCTCGGTCTGCTGGGTCCCCTGACAACCCGCGAGTGCGACGCTCGTCGCTCCCGCACCCATGAGTTTCAGGAGTTTTCTGCGTTCTATGTTGCCGGTTGGCATGGAGAGTTGTGGATACCCTATTCGTATAAAGCTTTCCTAGTGATTGAACATATCGTCGATAAAAGAAGTTGATTCATCTAATTATAACTTTGTAATAATTATGGAGAGAACCGAGAACACACAGATATGGACGAATACGCACCCCAGAAAGAAATAGAAGCTGATTCTCATCTATCTCGGTTAGCTGAAGACAGAGATACACAGTCAATAGTGGTAGTAGTGGACAGTAGCCGGCCGTCAATCACGGGAACGTCGCGGCGAGCGCGGCCGAGAACGAGACGGAATCGACGCCGCCGCGAACAGTTACTCCGGGAGAAACAAGGCGGGTTCGGTGTGTCGGAACGAGCAACGACGGGTGTCCCCCAGGTCGCTCACCGTCGTCCGAATCTCGGGTTCGGTCCGAAGCGTTTCGACGAACGAGCGGTCGGTGTCCGGGTCGTAAAACACGGGATAGAGGACCGCTTCCATCGTTTCTTCCGATTTCACGACGACGACGAAGATTCGAACGTTCGTGTCGCGGGCGCGATAGACTTCGAACTGGTCGAACGCCGCATCAGGCGCTGAAACGGTCGAAGAGAGCGCTTCGAGCTCCGAGTCCGGGACGAGGAGCCGAAACCCGGCGTCGGCGGCCGCTGCCGCGTCCGTCGTGGCGACGTCTCCCGGATGAAGAACGAGCGTCTCCCAGCCCGAATCTTCGAGTTCCGCCGAAACCTCGTCTATCTCGGTGAGGATGTCAGCCCAATCGGCGAGGGCCTTGTTCGTTCGGTTGATTTTTCCGCGTACCATGCCGACACCCTCCGTGAACGCGGAGTAAAAGTGTTTGGGGGCAGAAATCCGCGTTCCACCGACGGCCTGCGATTTCGGTCGTCGGCCGCCATACTGTGAGTAAACGATTCGTTCACAAATTGTATCCGATTCGGAGATTTTGAAGAAACATTCATATATATGAAGCTAAGCGGTATAACCGTGAGAATAGCAATGCCCGATTCGCAGGAGTGGATAGAGGACCCGCGCGTTGTCGAACTTCTCGAAGACCGGATGGACAAGAAGGACTATCTCATCTTCCGCGAACTGAACAAGGACGGGCGAATCTCGGACACGGAGCTCGCCGACCGCGTCGGACTCTCTCGGACGGCCGCGCGGCGGCGGCGCAAGATGCTCCAAGAGGACGGCATCCTCGAAATCTTCGCGCTGTTGGTCTTTCGGGCGGCCGACTACCCCTACGCCGAGGTCCACATCTCGTACGACAAGGGCTCCACGAACGACGAAATCACGGCGTTCATCGAGCGACTCCTCGACGAGGGACTGGTCTACGAGGTCGCGGAGTGCATCGGCGAGTACGACCTGCTGATTCGCGTCTGGCAGTCCTCTCTGAGCAGTATCAACAGCTACGTCCGCGAACTCCTGCAGGACAGCGACGTGGTCGACAGCTACACCATCGTCCCCATCACCGACTCCTACAAGATGTTCCACCGGACGTTCTACAGGCCGGGCGAAGAGGCACCCGACGCGTCGTAACCGGGCCGGAGTCGCCGCGAGCGAGGGTCGGGTCGAACGTACAGTCCGAGAGCCGCCGGTCCTCGCGGGTGCACCGACCGGCCGAACCAACACGTTTTAGGTTGGCCTAAACAATGTGTCGAGCGAGCGACGCACGGACCGCGGCGTCGGGACACGACCCGCGAACCAGTAGACAGAGACACCATGGTCGGCACGACACTCACCCAGATTCGGACTCACATCGAATCGCTCGCGAGCGACGACGGGGCGTACGAACTCGTCTGCGGACGGACCGGAGAGCGGCCGGTCCCGGTGGACGGTCTCCGGTTCGAGGACCGTTCGACCGCGGAGGCCGCCGCCCGCGCGGCGAGACAGTACCGCTCCGCGCTCCGGCGGTACGACCCGAACGTCCCGTACTACGACCTCATCGTCTCGGAACACGACGACGTTCCGGGCTTCGGCGGCGCGGACGCGACCGCGGAGGGATGGGCGACCGCCGGTGCGACGCCCGGTCTTCCCGAACCGCCCTGCGACCTCGGAACCGACGCGGACGGCCGACCCGACTGCGCCGGCGGCGGGCGCTCCGAGCGGGTCGAGTTCTGCCACCGGGTCGCGGCGGCGGTGTTCGAGGCGCTCGTGGACGCCGACCATCGGGCTGTCGAGACGGCGGTGATGGACGCGTACTTCGACCTCGCGGAGACGATGTCCAGCGCGGACGACCTCTGTCTGCGCCTGTTGGAGAGCATGGCGACGGCGCTCCACGTCCACCTCACGTCGGCCGAGCAGGCGGACGTGCTCGAACGCGCCGCCTCGAACCTCTCGTCGCGACCCGAGTCGGCCGGGGCGCTGGAGGCGACGCTGGCGGAGATGGAGCGACTCGACCTCGTCGGGTCGTACACCTGCTCGCCGTGGCGGCCCGGGCCGGAGTCGGGAACGAGGTCCGCGGAACTGACCCTCGAACGGTACGCGCTCTCGGCGCGCGAGGGACGGCTTCCGGTGTTACCGGTCGTCCTCGACCTCTACCGCCGGGCGGAGTCGTGGAAGCCGGTCTCCCTGCACGTCACGCCGGCCGATGAGGGCTGGCACGCGACGCTTTCGGTCTCCTCGAAATCGAACGCGGTCGGACTGGCGAGCGTCCCGATTCACGAGCGCGCCGCCGACTGACTCGTTTTTCCCACCTCTCACGCCGCCGCGACGGGGACGCGCCAACCGTCTCAGGCCCGAAAGCCGCGCAGAAACCCGGTGGCGACGCCGCCGCACCCGAGCGACACGAGGAGTTCGAACGTCCGCACGACGAGCACCGCCGCGGCCGCCCCCGCGGCTGGCGCGCCCGTCGTGAGACTGAGCGCGCCAGCGAGAAGCACGTCGTACGCGCCGAGGCTCCCCGGGACGGGGACGACGCTCGCCGCCTGCGGGAGCGGGATGACGGCGACGATGGGGAGGAACGCAACGCTCGTCCCGGTCCCGGCGAGCGCGACCCAGAGCGCGAGCGACGTGAGCAGTTGCTCGAAGACGCCGCTGAGCGCGATGACGCCGAGGAGTTCCGGCGCGTCGCGGAAGTGGACGACGCGCTCCCAAAACCGCTCGACTGCGGCGGCGACGGCGTCGCGGCCGAGCGGCGTCTCGCGGGTGAGTCCAGAGACAGCGCGGACGACCGGGGTCAGGACCGCGACGACGACCGCCGAGAGCGCGTCTCGCGCCCAGACGAGCGCGACGCCGACGACGAACAGCGCGGCGACCGCGCCGGCCAGCGTCGCGAGGACGAACCGCGGGGTCGGTGCGTCGAGAAAGAGGACGCCGACGACGGCGACCGAGAGAAGGAGCTGTGCGGCGGATTTGACGTACTTGGCGACGCCGCGGACCCCGAGGGCCTCGCTGTAGCTCGTCTCGGTCGCGACGCCGAAGAACTGCGCCATGATTGG
Organism: Haloferax gibbonsii; assembly: GCF_001190965.1. Lineage (NCBI taxonomy): Archaea > Methanobacteriati > Methanobacteriota > Halobacteria > Halobacteriales > Haloferacaceae > Haloferax > Haloferax gibbonsii. Next base: position 1,641,872 of record NZ_CP011947.1, on the reverse strand, counting down.
CTCCGAACTCACCGGGCCGGCGGGGCTGAGCACGTCGAAGAAGTCGCCGGCGAACGCGAACTGGACGCTCGCCCGCGGCGAGAGCCCGCCGCGGAGGGGTCGAACCGACGCCCAGACTCCGAGGCCGTCGACGGTCGCCTCGGCGAGCATCAGAACGCAGACGACGCCGACGGCCCACGGGGCGACGGCCGCGACGCGCGAGCCGACCTCCTGCGGGCCGACGTACCAGAGGTACGCCGCGAGCGCTCCGATACCGAGCCCCGCGCCGACGGCGAACCGAATCCCGCGTCTCACACCCGAAGGAAGCGAAGCCCGCTACAAAACCGCCGCGACTCGCGGCCGCGTCGGTCGTCGGGGCCCTGCCTCGATTCGAGGACTAAACCACGACGAGACGGCCGGTGGCCGTGGATTTATGCTCGCGAGTTCCTACTAGCCCCGATGTGGACTCCCCGTTCGAGACGCTCGGCATCGACCCGGACGCAGACGAGGACGAACTCGTCGACGCGTACCGTCGGCGGGTGAAGTCGGCCCACCCCGACCACGGCGGGTCGGCCGAGGAATTTCAGGCGGTTCGGACGGCCTACGAGGCGATTCGAGCCGGCTACGAACCCGGCGACGAACTCGAACCCGTCGAGACTGACGGCCGTCGCCCGGCCGACGAGGGGGCGAGCCGAAACGGACAGCACGACGCCGGCACCGCCCGAAACGGCGAGACGGGCGGCGACGGGACCGGCGGCGCGGGTTCCGATACCGGACCCGACCCGGAGCCCGAACCCGAACGACGCGGGGCGCGGGTCGAGTTCCTCGACTACGACGTGCTCACCGACCTCGGCTGGTCGCTCGCCGACGACGACCTCTTCGAGAAGGCCGCCGAAAGCGGCCTCGACGGCGACGCCTACGGCGAGGTGTTCGTCGAGCCGCGGACCAACCTCCTGAAGGCCGCCGAGGACGCGGGCCACAGTTGGCCCTTCGCCTGTCGCGGCGGTGCCTGTGCGAACTGCGCGGTGGCGGTCGTCGAAGGCGACGTGAAGATGCCCTCGAACCACATCCTCTCGGAGGAGATGCTGGAGCAGGGCGTCCGGCTGTCGTGTATCAGCCTCCCGGTGACCGACGACCTGCAGGTCGTCTACAACATCGAACACCTCCCCGGCCTCGACGAACTTCGGCTCCCCCCGCAGCACGCCCGGAAGATGAGCGCGGGCGACTGACCGGCACCCGGCGGCTGGCCCGTCCGACGTGCGCCCCGGCGCGACTTCGGGGTTGTGCGTCACCCGCGCCCCAACGCGGCCGAATTAAGCTCCGATAGCGACCCTACAACGATATGAGAGGAACGCCGACGCGGAGAGACGTCCTTCGGCTCGCGGGCGCGGGCGCCGTGGCGGGAACGGTCGGGCTGGCTGGCTGCCTCGGCGGAAGCGGCGGCGGAACTGTCGACGCCGAGGGTGACGCGACGACGACGGGGGACGGGTCGACCGGGACGCCGGCCGACGAGGGCGCGTGGCGGACGACCGAACTCACTGACGTTCGCACCGGCGAGACGTTCACTATCGAGGGGCTCCTCGACCGACCGGTTCTCCTGGAGACGTTCGCGGTGTGGTGTTCGAACTGCCTGCGCCAACAGCGCGAGTTGGTCGAGTTCCACGAGGCCGTCGGCGACGACGTGCTGACGGTCGCGCTCGACATCGACCCCAACGAGGACGCAGAAAAGGTCAGGAAACACGCGGAGGACCACGGCTTCGACTGGCGCTACGCCGTCTCGCCCGAGCCGGTCACGCGGAGCCTCACCGCCGAGTTCGGCTCGTCGATGGCGAGCGCCCCGGTCGTGCCGATGGTCCGGCTCTGTCCCGACGGGACCGCGACGCGGCTCAAGGACGGCCACAAGACGACCGCGTTCCTCCGCGAGCGGGTCGACGAGTGCTGACCGACCTCGCGCCGCGGCTGTTCGAACTGTTCCTCCTCGGCGTCGGCACCCCGCTCACCGCGGCCTGCGCCCTCCCGCTGTACCCCGGCTTCCTCGCGTACCTCGCGCGACAGAGTTCGCGGGCGAGCGCGGAGTCGCCGTCACCAGCCGGCGGGGTCGCTGACGGACGCGGTTCGAGAGGTCGCGGCGACGGGAACGGAGTCGAGGGCGAGGACAGGGACAGGGACAGGGACAGAGACAGAGATGGAGACGAAGACGGCGGCCTCCCGATAGCCGTCCTCGGCGGCCTCGTCACCGCCGGCGCGGTATCGTTCATGCTCGTCGTCGGCGTCGTGTTCTCGTTCCTCCTCGAACTGTCGCTCACGGCGGTCGTCGAGGTCGTCTCGCCGGCGGCCTTCGGCGTCCTCTTCGTCGTGAGCCTCGCGCTCCTCTTCGACGCGAAGGTGTTCGCGCGGCTCCCCACCGTCGAGCCGCCGGAGACACGCCACCCGGCGCTGTCGGCGTTCGCCTACGGCTTTTTCTTCGGCGCAATCGTCCTGCCCTGCAACCCCGGCTTCATCGCCCTGTTCTTCGCGCGCGTCCCCGTGCTGTTCGACACCGCCGCCGAGAGTCTCCTCGGGTTCCTCGCGTTCGGCCTCGGCATCGGCGCGCCGCTTCTCGTCTTCGCCCTCGTCTCGGAGCGGTACAGCCGACGGGCGACCCGGTGGTTCGCCCGACACACCACCGCCATCAACCGCGTCACCGGCGCGGTCATGCTCGTCGTCAGCGCCTACTACCTGCTCGTCGTCTTCGACGTGCTCGGCGTCGCGCCCGTCCTCGAATCGCTCCTCGACAGGGTCGTCTGAGCCGGGGACCCGACAGGGCGGGACGCCGCGAACCCCCGAGCCGCAGAAGTGCCTATCACCGTCGGCCCCCTCTATCTAGGGAAGCACCAGATGAACGCCGACCAGCGAGCAGACCGGTACCGGACGGTCGTCGCCCGCCTCGAACGCCTCCCGACACGGGCGCGACTGGCCTTCGTTTCCGACCTCTGGGCCGCCCGCGGCTTCGAGACGCGCGTCGAGGCGGGGGTCGTCCGCGCCGAGCGCCGCGGCCGGTCGGTCCGGATTCGACCCGCCTTCGGCCGTCGGTCGAGAGCGTCGGCGGCGGCCGAGCGAGACACGGCCGGCGTGAAACACCTCGACGCCGGCGACATCGCCGAGGCGCTCCTGTACGCCATCGACCGGCAGGACGCCGATGCGGTCTGTCGCCGCCAGTTCGGCGCGTCGCTCGACGACCTCCGGCCGCCGCTCCGGGTTCGCGCCCGGCGGAGGGTCCGACGACTCGGGGACCGAACCGCCGCGGTCGGCCGCGACGCCGCCCGGGGAATCACCGCGCTCTTCGTCGTCGTCGCCGTCGTGAGCGGGGCGGCCGTCGCGCTCGACCTCGTGCCCTCGCCGCTCGACGGGTCGATGCAGTCCGCCGGAGTCGGGACGGGCGGGGCCGGTGAGTCGGGGTCGCCGACGGCCACGCCCGAGCGCGACGACGCGGCGACGGAGGGACCGTCGGAAACCGCGGCGACCGAGACCGCCTCTGGGTCGGAAACGCGGAACGCCGGCGCGCCGGGACTCGGGAGCGGCCAGCGCCCCGGGCCGGTCGAGCCCATCGAACCCGGCGAGCTGGAGCGCGTTCCGGGCGTCGGGCCGGACGGCATCGAGAACCTGACCGCTCTCAGCACGGCCCACGAGCGCGCGCTGGCCGAGGAGTCCTACACGCTGTGGGTCGACATCTACCGACCCGAGGGCGCGGACCCGAACTCGACGCGGAGACAGTACGACACCGACATCGCCGTCGCCGGCGACCGCTACGTCATCGCCGAGACCGTCTCCAGTCGGGTCCGCTCGCGGCCCGACTCGACGGTCTACTACGACGGGGACGCGTGGTACGTCGCCGAGACCGAAGACGGGGCCGAGCGGACCCGGAAGGTCGCCGGCAACGCCACCGCGCCGCCCGTGCAGTTCGAGCCGCGGGGGCTGAACCGCGGGCTCGTCCGCCAGTACCTCGACACGCGGGCGACGAACGTGACCGGGAAAGTGACCGACGAGAACGTCACGTACTACCGAATCGAGGGGAGTCAACGCCCGGCCATCGGCGGCGTCGAGCCGGTCCAGGACTACCAGTTCGTCGCTCACGTGGACGAGCGGGGGTTCGTCGCCGACGCGACGGCGACCTACGCGCTCGTCTCCGACGAGGGGTTCTACTGGGTGCGATTCGAGTGGACCTACGGCCGCGTCGGCGAGACGACTGTGACGCCCCCGGGGTGGGTCGAGGGCGTCGAAAACGGGACGACAGCTGGGATGGCGACGACAGCCGACAGCAACAGGCCGCCGGCGCTTCGGACGCCCGCCCGACCGCAGTAACCCCCCCGGCGGGATGCCTCGATGACGACTTTTATGCGCGTCCTCCGCCGAGCCCCGCTATGGCAATCGAGTCGGGAGACCGAGTCGCGCTCGCGTACGTCGGACGCTTCGAAGACGGGACCGTCTTCAACACCTCGCGGTACGAGGTCGCGGTCGAACACGGCCTGTACGAGGCCCAGGAGAAGGACCGCGACGACTACGCCCCCCAGACGTTCGTCGTCGGCGCGGGGCAGATAATTCCGGGGCTCGACGAGGCCGTCGTCGGGATGTCGGCCGGCGAGGAGGCCACCGTGACCGTCCCGCCGGCGGACGCCTACGGCGAGTTCGACCCCGACCGGATTCGGACCTACGACCCCGAGACGTTCGAGGGGATGGTCGGCGAGACGCCCGAGGTCGGCCTGCACGTCCACGCCGAAAACGGGCTCCACGGCGACGTCACCGCCGTTCGCGACGACGCCGTCGAAGTCGATTTCAACCACGAACTCGCGGGGAAGACGCTCGTCTTCGACATCGAAATCGTCGCCGTCCAGTAGACGGTCGCGGCCGGTCGGAGCAGTTGGAGCAGTTGTGACGGGGCGATAGAACGGAACGGGAACGGAACGGAACTGAGCGTCGAGAAGGAGCGCCGAGCCGCTACAGCGAGTGCTTGGGGACGATTTCCGGGTCGGGCGTGTAGTTGACCGCGGCCTCGACGCGGAACACGTCGGCGAGGAGTTCCTCGGTGACAACCTCGCTCGGCGGGCCCCAGTCGTACAGTTCGCCGTCCTGCATGGCGACGAGGTAGTCGGCGAAGCGCGCCGCCTGCGCGATGTCGTGGAGGACGACCGCGACCGTGACGCCGCGTTCCTCGTTGAGTTGGCGGACCGTCTCCAGCACCCGGAGCTGGTGGTGCAAGTCGAGGTACGTCGTCGGCTCGTCGAGGAGGAGCACGTCGGTGTCCTGTGCGAGCACCATCGCAATCCACGCCAGTTGGCTCTGTCCGCCCGAGAGGTTGCCGATTTGCTTGTCGCGGATGTGCTCGACGCCCGCGAGGTCGATGGCGCGTTCGACCGCGTCGTGGTCGTCCTCGTTGACCTGCTCGAAGAAGCTCCGGTGGGGGTACCGGCCGTGGTAGACGAGGTCCTCGACGGTGAGCGACGTGGGCGAGTCGTGTTGCTGGGAGAGCAGTCCCAACTCGCGCGCGAACGCCTTGTCGTCGTACTCGGTGATGGACTTCCCGTCGAGATAGACGTTCCCGGTGTCGGGCGAGAGCTGTTTGGCGAGCGACTTCAGGAGCGTGCTCTTGCCGGAGCCGTTCGGTCCGACGAGCGCCGTGATTTCGCCGCGCGGGATGTCGATTCGGTCACACTCGACGACCGGCTCCTCGCTCGTCGGATACGACAGTTCGAGCGCGTCACCGGTGAGCGCGCTCTCGCGTGTCGAGCCGTCTTCGACGCTCGCGCGTCCGTCCGCGGTCGCGTCCGTTTCGCCGTGTTGTACCATCTGTTGGGAGTCTCCTGATTGCTGTTCGGACATCACACTTCACCGATGTTCTGCTGTTTGCGCATGAGGTAGAGGAAGTACGGCCCGCCGACGAGGCCCGTGACGACCCCGACCGGGAGCTGAATCGGGTTGAGCGCGAGGCGCGCGCCCACGTCGGCGGCGACCATCAGCGCCGGGCCGGCGAACAGACAGCCGACGACGAGGCGCTTGTAGTCGCTGCCGACCACGTTCCGGACCAAGTGCGGGACGACGAGCCCGACGAAGCCGACGATGCCGGCGACGGCGATGCTCGCCGCGGCCGCGAGGACCGCGACGCCCGAGAGGGCGAATCGGACCTTCTCGATTGACATCCCGAGCGAGCGGGCGGTCTGTTCGCCCAGAAGCAGGACGTTGAGCTGTCGGGAGCTCCCGAGCGCGAGGCCGATAGCGATAATCGACCACGGGAGGGCCATGCGAACCTGCTCCCAGTCGGTTCCGGTGAGCGAGCCGGTCGTCCACGCGATGGCGGACTGGACGACGCCGATGTCGTCGACGAAGAAGAACAGTCCCGTCTGGAGGCTCTGGAAGACGGTGCCGACGATGACGCCCGCGAGGACGAGTCTGACCGGCGAGGTACCGTTCTTCCACGCGATGAGGTAGACGAGGACGAACGCGAACATCCCGCCGAGCGCCGCCAGAAGCGGGAGGTACGCCGCGAGCCCCGAGAAGACGACGAGCGTGAGGAGGATGAGCAGTCCGGCCCCCGACGAGACGCCGAGGATGAACGGGCTGGCCAGTTCGTTCCGGGTGACCGCCTGGAAAATCGCGCCCGAGATTGCGAGGTTCGCGCCGACGAGGGCGGCGACGAACACCCGCGGGAGCCGGATGTTCCAGACGATGAGCGTCCGCCGACTGAGGTCTGGGAGTTCGCCGCCGAGGAGGAACACCTGCCAGACCTGCGGGTCGAAGATGACCGCGGGGTCGAAGACGGCGCGCCACGCCTCGCCGATGGTCATCGAGAACGCGCCGAAGCTGACCTGCACGAGGCCGCCGGCCACGACGACCACGAGGCTGGCGAGACAAAGCGACACGAGCGAGCCGTCTATCCAGCCGAACAGCCGGTTCAGCACCGACCCCGAGGACTGTTCTGTCGACGTCGTCCCGCTCACTGCTCGACACCCCCGAGTTCGCGTCCGTCGAGGTAGTCCGCGAGCGCCTCGTCAGGGAGCGCATCGAGGACGCGTTCGGTACCGATCGCCTCGACGAGTCGACGGATGCCGCGGGGTTCGGCGGTCTCGACCTCGTGGTCGGTCCGGCGGGTGTCGAACGCCCGGTCGATGTAGGACTCGCGGAGTTCCGCGAGGCGCTCGTCGTCGAGGTCGGCGTCGTCGGGGACCTCGCTTTCGAACCACTCGCGCCAGCGGTCGCGGTCGCCCCACTCGCCTTGGAACTCGGTGTCGGCGCGGAGCCAGTCGTAGTGGCGCGCGAGGTCGCCGGGGAAGCCGCGTTCGCGCCGGCGGTCCTCGATGAGACACCGGGCGACGTGGCCGCCCTGTCCGGCGGCGATACCGACCTGCGCGTTCCGCTCGCCCGACGGGGCGGCGACGTACAGCCCCTCGACGGGAGTTCGCCCGTCGTCGTCGGCGTACGAAGCGTCGAAGTGCTCGTGGACCTCGCCGTGGTGGTCGTGTTCCTCGAACATCGCGTCGTCGTCGTCGAGGCCGCGGAGGTAGTCGCCGTCGTACCACGCGGCGGCGACGACGTAGTCGGCTTCGACCCGGCGGTCGTCCTGCGTGCGGACGACGAATCGCCGGGCGTCGGCGTCACTCGCGTTTCCACCCGCATCGTCGCCCGGTCGCTCGACCGAGACGACCATGTCCGCGACGTAGTCCGCGCCGACCTCCGCGACGTGTTCGTGCATGAGCGCGGTGAAGGTGTCGACGCCGATACCGGCGGGGAAACCGAGGTAGTTTTCGAGGTACGCACACCGGCGGAAGGCGGCGTTGCCCCGGTCGAAAACGACGGTATCGAGGCCGTATCGCGCGGTGAAGACGGCCGCGGCGCACCCCGAGGGACCGCCGCCGACGACGACCACGTCCGTCGAGTCAGGTTCGGTGCCTTGGTCGGTCACGGCTCAGACCGCCCCCGTGAGAACAGCCCGTCGGAGAGCGTGGTCGAAGTCGGCTCCGTCTTCGTTCATACGTTTTAGGCGTCCCTAATACAATAAACCACTTTCGGATTTTAGGGACTCCTAAATCCACCGACACGCGGAGAACGGCCCGTAAAGAGTCTGACTCACGCGAATCACCGGTAACGACGTCCGAGAGAAAGCCCGCCGGACTGCCTGACGAACGCGGCCCAGCGCGGCCGAAATCGCCTCAGCCGAGGAGGTACCGGAGCGCGGGCCGCCGACGGACGAACTCCAGTTCTTCGAGGTACGCGTCGAGGCCGAGGATGCGGCCCGCCGCGAGCGCGCCGACGACGAGGAACAGCACGAGCCCCAGCAGGTCGCCGTTGACCAGCCCGTGTCCCCAGTCGGCGTTGCCGAGGTAGAAGAACGTCATGAGGAACGTCCCCCCGGCGGCGGCGAGTCGGACGGCAGCCCCGGTGATGAGCGCGAACCCGATGAGCGTCTCGCCCAGCGGGACCATGACGTTCGTGAACTCGAGCATCCACGGCGTCTGGCCGACCCACGCGAGGAACGCGTGGACCGGGCCGGGCGCGCCGGCGGTGCCGTTCACGAGCCAGCCGCCCGCGTTAAACGGCTCGGCGGCGAGGTACTTCGTCACCCCCGCGTGGAGGAACCAGTACCCCGTGATGATTCGGGCGAACACGAGCACGTAGCCGGTGACGCCCTCGGCGTAGTCGAACTCCATCCGGTTCCCCAGCATCTCGATTTCGCCGGTTGCGGCCATCGTCTGTCACCTCACGTGTGAAGCGTGGGCCGCCGGGAGGTTATAAATCCGGAGCGATTTTCGAATCCTCGGAAACTGGGAATCGGCGGGCCGTCCACGTCGATTCGAACCGGCACCCTCGGCGGGCGCGAACGCGAAGATACGTCTCGATACGGTGCGTGGGTTCCACCGGTCACACGGCCGACGGCGGGCGTCGTCGGGCGAGACTGACCCGTCCCCGCCGACTCACTCGGGCGTGATGACGACCCCGTCGTCGTCGGCGTGGTCCATCGCCACCTCGTGTCGCGTGTGGCGGGCGTGGGTGCGGGCCCACCGACGGGCGCTGGCCTCGGAGAGGAACTGCTCGCCGTCGGGACACTGTCGGCAGCTAACGACCCACGGCGAGACGTCGTCCGGGAAGTGTCCGGTGTGGCGACGGTGGTCGAGCGCGAACTGCTCGACCGACTGGTTGCCGAGCTGTAGCTCGTCCAGTTCGTACGAGAGGTCCCACTCCTCGCCGCACCGCGAACACGAGACGGTCGGCGTGTCGTCTATCGGGGCCGTCGGGGAGTGCGTGCGAAAGTCGTCGTCGCTCGGTGGAGACACAGGCGGGATTGGGACCGCGGCCTCTTGTAACCGTCTGCCCCCGAAGTGAAAGACAATCTGTTGATATATTCCCGCGGGATCGGCCGGGCGAGGCTCCCGGTCGCGAGCCTCACTCCGCGTTCGACGCCCAGTCTCTGACCAGCGCGACGGCGAAAACCGTCAGCAGGGCGGCGATGCCGGCGTTCCGCGCGAAGTCGCCGGTGTCACCGGCGGCGAGTCTGACGACGCCGAGCGCGAGGAGGAGTCCGATGACGAGCGCGAACAGGACGGCCGCCCACGACCGCGCGTGCATGGTCGTTGGTAGCGGGTCGCCGGAGAAAACCGTTGAGGTGGGCGCATCGAACCGACTCCCCGGTCGTGGCACCCGGTCACCTCGCCGTCCGGGTCGATGCCGAGCGTCTCGGGTTCAGGCGCTCGCGTCGTAGCCCGCCTCTTCGACGGCCGCGACGAGGGCGTCGGTGTCGGCGTCGCCCTCGACGGTCGCTCGCTCCGCCTCGCGGTCGGCGGTCGCGTCCTCGACGCCGTCGACGCCGGCGAGGGCGTCGGCGACGCGCTGTTCGCAGTGTTCGCAGGTCATCCCGGTGACGGTGAGCGTGGTCGACATGCGGTTCGAGATAGGGGCTTCCCGATTTAGTGGATTTCCCTTTCGGCGGTTCGACAAACTCCCGACGTTAGCTTTCGATTCGAAAGCCAAGCGCGAGGAACACCTATGACATCGTGGTACCAACTGAGTCGCATGCGCGCGCTCGACGAAACAGACCTCCACATCCTCGAACTCCTCGCCGAAGACGCCCGCCGACCCTTCAGCGACATCTCCGCCGAAGTCGGCCTCTCCGCGCCGGCGGTCTCCGACCGCATCGACCGCCTCCGCGAGGAGGGCATCATTCGCCGGTTCACCGTCGACCTCGACCAGTCGACGCTCTCGGGCGGGACGCCCGTGCTCGTCAGACTCACCGTCCGCCCGGAGTTCGTCGACGAGGTCCGCGACACCCTCCGAGCGGCAGACCCGGTCCACCACCTGTTCGTCGCGGCGGACGGCGAAGTGACCGTCCACGCCCGGCTCGACGGGGACTCCGTCCGCGCCCAGTTGGACGACCTCGTGGACCTCTCGCGGGTCCGTGACTACGAGGTGAGCCTCGTGGAGTCCGCCGAGTGGACGCCGACGGTCAACGGAACCGGATTCGCCCTCGAGTGCGCCGAGTGCGGCAACACGGTGACGAGCGAGGGCGAGAGCGCCCGCATCGGCGGGACGCTCTACCACTTCTGCTGTTCGTCCTGTCTCGGCCGGTTCGAAGACCGATACGACCGCCTCGAAGCCGGCGCGAACGACGACTGAGCGGGCCGGGGGCCGATAATCGAGCGACGCGGCCACTGGTTTCGAATCCAAAGTTCGACCCCTCGATGACGCTCGGTCCTGAAGGGGAAATCGAGGTAAGAGAGGGGCACGTACGTATCGGTGAGATGAGTAGCCGAACGGCCCATTTAGATATCCGCGGGATGAGTTGCGCGAACTGCTCGCGCACCGTCGGCGAGGCGTTGGAGGCGCTCGACGGCGTGGCGAGCGCCAGCGTCAACTTCGCCACCGACGAGGGTTCCGTGGAGTACGACCCCGAGGAGGTATCGCTCGGCGAGATATACGACGCCATCGAGGACGCCGGCTACGAGGCGCTCTCGGAGAGCCGGACCATCGGCATCACCGGGATGAGCTGTGCGAACTGCGCCGACGCGAACCGGAAGTCGCTGGAGTCGGTTCCGGGCGTCGTCGCCGCCGAGGTCAACTTCGCCACCGACGAGGCGCACGTCACCTACAACCCCGCCGACGCGAGCCTCGACGACATGTACCGGGCGGTCGAAGAAGCCGGCTACACGCCCGTCCGGGAAGACGACGGCGACGAGGGGGACGCGGACGACGCCCGCGACGCCGCCCGTAACGAGGAGATTCGCCGGCAGAAGCGCCTGACGCTGTTCGGCGCGGCGCTGTCGCTGCCGCTCCTCGCGATGCTCGCGGTCGAACTGTTCGGCGGCGGCCTCCCCGAGACGATTCCCGGCACGGGCGTTCCAATCGGCTGGGTCGGCTTCGCGTTCGCCACGCCGGTGCAGGTCTACCTCGGCCGCGAGTTCTACGAGAACTCCTACACGGCGCTCGTCCGGAACCGCACCGCCAACATGGACGTGCTCATCGCCATGGGGTCTTCGACGGCGTACCTCTACTCCGTCGCCGTCCTCGTCGGTCTCCTCGCCGGCAGTCTCTACTTCGACACCGCCGCGCTCATCTTGGTGTTCATCACGCTCGGGAACTTCCTCGAAGCGCGCTCGAAGGGGCAGGCGTCGGAGGCGCTCCGGACGCTCCTCGAACTCGAAGCCGACACCGCGACGCTCGTCGACGACGACGGGACCGAACGCGAGGTCCCCCTCGACGAGGTCGAGGTCGGCGACCGCATGAAGGTCCGTCCCGGCGAGAAGATTCCGACCGACGGCGTCGTCGTCGACGGCGACTCCGCGGTCGACGAGTCCATGGTCACGGGCGAGTCCGTCCCCGTCTCGAAGGCCGAAGGCGACGAGGTCGTCGGCTCGACGGTGAACCAAAACGGCGTCCTCGTGGTCGAGGCGACCAAGGTCGGCTCCGAGACCGCAATCCAGCAGATCGTCTCGCTCGTCAAGGAGGCCCAGGGCCGTCAACCCGAGATTCAGAACCTCGCCGACCGCATCTCGGCGTACTTCGTGCCCGCGGTCATCGCCAACGCCCTCCTGTGGGGCGTCGTCTGGTTCCTCTTCCCCGAGGCGCTCGCGGGCTTCATCCGGTCGCTCCCGGTCTGGGGGCTCGTCGCGGGCGGCCCCGTCGCCGCGGGCGGCGCGGTCTCGACGTTCGAGTTCGCCGTCGTCGTCTTCGCGTCGGCCGTGCTCATCGCCTGTCCCTGCGCGCTCGGCCTCGCGACCCCGGCCGCGACGATGGTCGGGACGGCAATCGGCGCGCGCAACGGCGTCCTGTTCAAGGGCGGCGACGTGCTCGAACGCGTCAAAGACGTGGAGACGGTCGTCTTCGACAAGACCGGCACGCTCACCAAAGGCGAGATGACGCTGACCGACGTGGTCGCCGTCGGCCCCGCCGCCGACGGCTCCGGCGTCGTCACCGCCGACGACGAGACGCTCGACGAGGACGCGGTCCTCCGGTACGCCGCCTCGGCCGAGCGCAACAGCGAACACCCGCTGGCCCGCGCCATCGTCGCCGGCGCGGAAGGCCGCGGCCTCGACCTCGCCGACCCGGAGGACTTCGAGAACGTCCCCGGTCACGGGATTCGCGCGACCGTCGACGGGAAGACCGTCCTCGTCGGTAACCGCAAACTCCTCTCGGACGCGGGCGTCGACCCCGCGCCCGCCGAGGACGCGCTCCGCGACCTCGAACGCGAGGGCAAGACCGCGATGCTCGTCGCGGTCGACGGCGACCTCGCGGGCGTCGTCGCCGACGCGGACGAAATCAAGGAGTCGGCCGCGGAGGCCGTCGCCGCGCTCCGCGACCGCGGCGCGACCGTCCACATGATTACCGGCGACAACGAGCGGACCGCCCGCGCCGTCGCCGAGCAGGTCGGCATCGACCCCGAGAACGTCAGCGCCGGCGTCCTCCCCGAGGACAAGGCCGACGCCGTCGAGTCCCTGCAGGCCGACGGAACGAGAGTCATGATGGTCGGCGACGGCGTCAACGACGCGCCCGCGCTCGCCGCCGCGTACGTCGGCACGGCGCTCGGCTCGGGAACCGACGTCGCCATCGAGGCGGCCGACGTGACGCTCATGCGGGACGACCCGCTCGACGTGGTGAAAGCCATCCGCATCTCCGCGGGGACGCTCGCGAAAATCAAACAGAACCTGTTCTGGGCGCTCGGCTACAACACCGCGATGATTCCGCTCGCGTCGCTCGGCCTCCTCCAGCCGGTGTTCGCCGCGGGCGCGATGGCGCTGTCGTCGGTGTCCGTCCTCACGAACAGCCTCCTGTTCCGGGCCTACACGCCGGACCACGACTACCGCTTCCTCGACTTCCTCCGGCGGTAGTCCGCCTCGCCGTCTCGCTTTTCTCCTCGCGCGGCGATTCTCTCAGGGTATGTCCACTCGAACCCCCGCGCGGACGGAGCCGTGGCTCCTGGTCGCCGTCGGCGCGTTCCTCGTTCTCGTCGGCCTCGGAACGCTCGCGAGCGCCCCGTGGCGCTACGCGGCCGGCGGGTCGGTCGTCGCGGTCGCGGCGCTCCAGATAGTCGGGTCGCTGTCGGCGGTCGTCATCGGTGCCGGAGCCGCGTGGCTCGGGGCGGTCGAGGCGCGCGAAAAACGGTGACGGACGGGACGTTCAGTACCGCGACGGGAGGAACGCCATGCCGATGAGGAGAATGACCGTGGTGAACGAGACGATGGCGATGCCCCAGAGACCGTTTTCGGTCTCGTGGAAGCTGTCGATTTCGGACAGTTGCGCCTGGTAGCTGTCGTAGTTCTGCGTCAGGACGAGCGTCTCGCCGTCCGGGAAGTACGCGAGGTACTGCTGTCCCGAGATGGTCAGGTTCGCCTCGTTTTCGACGGTGACGGTGTTCTCCTCGGACGCGAACCACTCGAGGGTCACGCCGGAGGTCTCGACCGCGTCGACGGTGACGGACTGGTTGTTGTAGTCGAAGGAGTCACCCTCGGCGACGGTGCGCGTCTCGTTGGCCGGGAAGTACTCGTCGACCGAGACGAGCGTCGAATCGTTGACGACGACGTAGCGCTCGCCGTCGCGGGTGACGGTCTCGTTGTCGGCGTTCGAGTCGGCTTGGAGGATTGCGGTCTCGTTGTACAGTTCGACCAGCGTCGCTTCGGTGGGGTCGGAGACGTTGGCGATTTCGACACGGTAGTCCGTGCCGTCGAGCGTGACGGTGCTCTCGTTGTCCCACGTCTCGGTGAAGCGAGCGGAGTCGTTCACGTAGGTGAGTTCACCGGAGCGGACCAGCGTGGTGCCACCACCGTGACCGCCCGACTCCTCCTCTTCGGTTATCGACGACACTGTGTACGCCTGGTCGCTATCGGGGACGGAGAACTCGTCCCCCTGTGCCAGCGAGTACTCGGGGTTCTCGAAACTGACCGACGGCGTCGATGCAGTCGCGATAAGTGAGTATGCACCGGCACCGATGACCAGGAAGAACACGACGGAGATGACCGCGGCGCGTCGTTGCATGGTTTCGGCATGGGCCACGCGGCGTATAACGATTACTTTTCCTCGGAGCGTGTCACCGCGTCGCGCGACTGCCGGCGGCGACTCCCGCCCCCAATACGACGGTGCAGACGAACAGTCGAAGCTGTGGATTGACAAGGGTTTTTGAAACTATTGGCCGAACCTCCCGTCAATGAGATATCGACCAGTCGTTCGACGGAGCCGAACCGGGAGTTGGTCGTGACGCGCGACGACGACCTCGTCACAGAACAGTTGGAACTCGCCGCCGATCGGTTCGACTTCCTCAACGCGTTGGACGGTACGCGCCTCGACAAGCGAGATTTGACCGAGGTGCTTCCGTACTCGCGCTCGACGGTCGACCGCGCGATACGCGACCTGACCGCCGCGGGGTTCGTCCTCGACGACGGCGACTACACCACGTCGCTGAAGGGCGGACAGTTCATTTCGCTGTTTCGCGCCACTCGCGACGCCGCCGCCGACGTGCTCGAACTCGACTCGTTCGTCGCCGGAGCGGCCGCCGACTACCCGCTTCCGGTCGAGGCCGTCGTCGGGGGCGACGAACTGCGGACCGACCCGCGCGTCTCACACCCGTTCGATGCGCTCGGAAACAGGCTCAAAGCGACGAACAACGGGACGTTCGTCCTCCCGTACCTGCCGAGTCAGACGTTCGTCGACCGGTGTACGACCTGGCTCGTCGACGGGCACTCCTGTCGGTTCGTCGCTCCCAACTCCGTCGTCACCGCTATCTGGCGGGCGTACCCGGCGTTTCTCGAAACCGTACAGACCGTCCCGGACTGCGAGCTTCGGGTCGGCGAGGTTCCCCCGTTCGCCATCGCGCAGACGACGCTCGACGGGACGCCCCACGCGATGGTGGTCGCCTACGACGACGACGCGCGCGCACGCTGCGTCATCGAGAACACGAGCGAGCGCGCCGTGGCGTGGGCCCGGAGCCGCGTGCAGTCGATTTGGGAAGCCGCGAGCCCGTTCGACCTCAACGGAAACGCCGACGGCGACGCTCCCGAAACCGAAGCCGACATCGCGGACGCCAAAGCGGGCGATGCGGACGCCGAAGCGACGACGGCCGGCTCCCGGAACGTAACCGACGACCGCAGTGGGAGTGCGGCGATTCGCGGCCCGGTGCTCTCCACAGTGCTGCGGTCGCAAGGGTTCGCCCGACTCGCTCCGGCGTACTTCGACCGCGTCGGCGTCTCGCCGCCGCTGGCGTGTTGGCGCGCCGGTTTCGACCTCGGCGAGGTCCGCGCCGGTTACGCGCTCGACCGCGAGCGCCCGACCGAAGACGGACGCGAGAACGTGACTGACGACCTGTTCTCCCGACTCCGCTCGGGGACCGACCACGTCGTGACGGGGCCGCCCGGCGCGGGAAAGAGCACGGTCTGTATGTCCGTCGCGTGCCGGTGGTACGACCACGAGCAGGGTACCGTCCTCTACCGGAAGTCCGGCCAGCACGACCCGTTTACCTCCACGGCGCACCTCGGGTCGTACCTCGCCGAGGCCAGCGGGCACGTCCTCGTCGTCGTCGAGGACGCGACCCGGACCGAGGCGAACAGCATCTTCGAACTCGTCCGCGAGTTCGACGACGACGACCGCGTGACGTTCCTCCTCGACAGTCGGGAAAGCGAGTGGCGCGACGACTCGCTCCGCGGCACCGCTCGCCTCGAATTCCACCGGAGACAATCGATAGACGTGGTCTCCGTTCCCGTCGTCGACGCCCGCGAGCGAGCCAGACTGGTCGAGCACTTCGAGGCGACTGTGGGAACGAACGTCGATATCGACCCCGAGGAACTCACCCCGAACGAGGGCGGGGACCTCGAACCAGGAGAGATGTATCTCTTTTTGCATCGACTCGCCCGGCACGCCGAGCCGGCAGCAGGAGGGAACGCCGCCCCGACGAGCCTCCTCGACGACATCGACTCCGTCTACGCCGACCTCGAACGCGTCGACGAGCGACTCGGCGTCGACGTCGGCGTTCTCGTGAATCTCCTGAACGCCTCGGGCATCGGCGTCTCGCCGCCGCTCGCGTACGCGCTCACCGAGTCGAAGCAGGACGAATCGGTCGTCGAAGAAGCGCTCGACGCGCTCGAACGGACCGTCCTCTACTCCGCGTTCGGCGACGACGAGTCCGACGGCGACCGGGTTCGCGCGGTCCACGAGACGTGGTCCGCTCGCTTCCTCCAGCGACTGCTCGACCTCGAATCCGAGCGTCGCGCCCGCCGCCGGTTCGAGCGGTGTCTCGACGCGCTCTGCTCGCTCGTCGACGACGGCGACGCGCGCCGGACCGTCCAATCGGTGTTCGGCGGGACCGCCGATATCGTTCGCACTATCGAGAGCGACCCCGCGACGTGGGGAGAACGACTCGTCCGTAGCGTGTTCGAACTCGGCGTCAACACGCCGACGCTCTCCGAGCTGTACGCCGAGACCGACTACTCCGACGTCGACGTGCCGCGGGCCTGCGACGGCACGCTCCGACTCGACGTTCGTCGGTGGCGCGCCCGCATGTTCGTCAACGGGGGCGAACTCGAACGCGCCGAACGAGAGTTCGAGTCGCTCGCGTCGCTCGACGACGAGCGCCTCGACGAGGCGGCACTGGTCCGCGCGCGCGCCGACGGCTTTGCCGGACGCTCCGAGGTCGGACGCTACCGCGGTTCGTTCGAGCCCGCCCGCGAATACGCACAGGAGGCCCTCGAACGATTCAGTCGAATCGACGACGAGGTGGGCCGCAGCGACGTGTTGAACGCGCTCGGTGGTATCGAGGCACAGACCGACAATCCGGAGGCCGCGAAAGGCTACTACCAGCGAGCGCTCGAACTCCGCCGCGACCTCGAAGACGAGACGAAAGTTGCGAGCACGCTCGCGAACCTCGGACTCGTCGAGATAACGCTCGGTGAGTTCGAGTCAGCCGCGGCGCACGCCCGCACGAGTCTCCAGATTCGCCGAGAGATTCAGTATCCGTGGGGAGAAGCGCTGAGCCTCGCCGTTCTCAGCCGTATCGAACTCGAAAACGGGACGCTCGACGAAGCGGAGCGATACGCCCGACTCGCGCTCGACATCCGCGTCGAAATCGGCGACTCCATCGGCGTCGCGTCGACATCGAACAACCTCGGGAAGATAGCGTTCGACCGCGGGGCGCTCGACGACGCGCGCGAGCGCTACGAATCGCTTCTCGACGACGTCGAGGACCCGGAGTTCGATTGGATTCGAAGGGACGTGTACTACGGTCTCGCCCAAACGCTCTCTGAACTCGGTGAACCCGAGACCGCCATCGAATACGCCGAACGCGCCATCGACCTCCTCGAAGAAAACGAGTCGAAGCGGACCGAACTCCAGACAGTCCGCGTCCGAACTCTCCTGGACAGCGGCGATCTCGACGACGCGCGAACGGTCGCAGAACGCGCCCACGAACGAGCGTCCGGACTCGGCGACGAGCCGAGGACGCTCGCGAGCGTGACGCTCGGAGAGGTGTACGTGCGGTCGGGAGAAACTGACGACGGGACTTCGCTACTCAGGACTGCAATCGAATCCGCACCGACGGCAGTCCTCGAAGGCCGGTGTCGCCAACAGTACGCTACGGCGCTCTGTGAGACCGGAGACGTTTCCGATGCACTCGCCGAATTACGACGCGCTGCAGCGTGCTTTTCCTCCGTCGAAGCCGGGGTTCGAGCGCGGAAGACTGCACTTGACGCCCTCGAACTCGCACACGAACTGGGCGACGACGACGCGGTCAGCGCGCTCGAACAGCGGCTCGTACGATAGCGTCGTCAGTCGCCGCTTCGATACCGAGACGCGTCGCTCGCGAGAGTTGCGTTCGAAGAGAAAAGCCAAGGGCCGGATTTGAACCGGCGGGGGTTCCGCTCTGCAGGCGGATGCGTTGGGCCGAACTCTGCCACC
The DNA here is from genome assembly GCF_001190965.1 of Haloferax gibbonsii. Lineage (NCBI taxonomy): Archaea > Methanobacteriati > Methanobacteriota > Halobacteria > Halobacteriales > Haloferacaceae > Haloferax > Haloferax gibbonsii. Next base: position 1,623,500 of record NZ_CP011947.1, on the reverse strand, counting down.
TTGGCGCAGTTACTGGTATCCCTGTCTTGTGCTTAAGCCTGACGGTGTGCGACCTGAGTCGGGCGTTTTCGCTGTCTCGACCGAGAGAGCAGTCGCTGTCTGTGTAGTGTGCGAGCGAGCGTTTGCCGCTCGCCATAAATGAAAAAAGCCCACTGGACCGAAGTCCAGTGGGCTCTGTATGAGTGGGGGCGGCGAACTGGATTTCCCAGAGGATCGCTCACTCCAGTACTGACCAGAACGCAGGTGAGCTTAACTGCCGTGTTCGGGATGGGTACGGGTGGAACCTCACCGCTCTGGCCGCCTTAATGCCGATCAACGGAATCGAACCGTTGTCATACCAATATCGGACGGGCCGTCTTACCAATGTGTTCGTGCAATCCAGTTTGCGCCTGGACCCGTTCTCGGGTCTCAGTGCGTATGAATGTGGCTTGGACTGTTAGTGCTCGCGGGCTTAACAACTCGTTGCCTCGTTGCGTACACCCCGAGTCTATCGAACTCGTCTTCTACGAGTGTCCTCAGTGGAACTTCTTTTCCGTGTGGGTTTCGAGCTTAGATGCGTTCAGCTCTTACCCCGTGGTGCGTAGCTGCCCGGCATCTGCCCTCTCGGACAACCGGTACACCAGTGGCACCCATTCGTAGTTCCTCTCGTACTATACGAACGTTCACGTCAAGTTCCTTAACACCCCCAATAGATAGCAGCCGACCTGTCTCACGACGGTCTAAACCCAGCTCACGACCTCCTTTAATAGGCGAACAACCTCACCCTTGCCTGCTTCTGCACAGGCAGGATGGAGGGAACCGACATCGAGGTAGCAAGCCACCCGGTCGATATGTGCTCTTGCGGGTGACGACTCTGTTATCCCTAAGGTAGCTTTTCTGTCATCTACGGGTCCCATGAATGAACCTCGTAGGTTCGCTAGACCACGCTTTCGCGTCAGCGACACTCGTTGGGAATGTCACTGTCAGACTTCCGTTTGCTCTTGCGCTCTTCCACGAGTTCCCGACTCGCGTGAGGAAATCTTTGGGCGCGCTCGATATCTTTTCGAGCGCGTACCGCCCCAGTCAAACTGCCCGGCTACCGGTGTCCTCCGCCAGGAGTGAGAGTCGCAGTCACTAACGGGTAGTATTTCAATGTTGCCTCGGTGGCCCGCTGGCGCGGGTACCTGTGTAACGGCTCCTACCTATGCTGCACATTAGCGACCACGTCTCAGCGACAGCCTGCAGTAAAGCTCTATAGGGTCTTCGCTTCCCCTTGGGGGTCTCCAGACTCCGCACTGGAACGTACTGTTCACCGGGCCCAACGTTGGGACAGTGACGCTCTCGTTGATCCATTCATGCAAGCCGCTACTGAAGCGGCAAGGTACTACGCTACCTTAAGAGGGTCATAGTTACCCCCGCCGTTGACGGGTCCTTCGTCCCATTGTAATGGGTGTTCAGATACCCGCACTGGGCAGGATTCAGTGACCGTACGAGTCCTTGCGGATTTGCGGTCACCTATGTTGTTACTAGACAGTCGGAGCGTCCGAGTCACTGCGACCTGCTCGGTCAAGAGCAGGCATCCCTTATCGCGAACTTACGGGACTAACTTGCCGAATTCCCTAACGTCGGTTGATCCCGACAGGCCTTGGCTTGCTCTGCCAGCGCACCTGTGTCGGATCTCGGTACGAGCTTCTTGCTTGTCTTTTCACGGGCTCTAGGTACCGCCGAGTTTCCCTATCTCACCATTCGTTCGCTTCGTGCCGTTACGGCTTCCACGAATTTCGGTGATTCGACGGGGCGAAGGCCCCGCTCGGTGTTTCCTAAAGCGTCGACGTTTAGTGCAAGAAGGTACTGGAATATTAACCAGTTTCCCTTTCATCTAATTCGAATTACGGTTAGACTTAGGATCGACTAACCCTCGGCTGATTGACAGTGCCGAGGAACCCTTGCGCGTAAGGCCGTCGGGGTTCACACCCGACTCTCGCTGCTACTGAGACCATGATTTTCGTTGCTGCACGGTCCACACGAGTTCTCACCCGTGCTTCCACCCATGCAGTATGCCAACCTACGGAATCGTGTCATAAGACACGCCGCCAGGTCTCGGAGGTGGATTTGAGTCCCGATCATTTTAGACGCCTCGAACCTCGGCCGGTAAGCTGTTACGCTATTCTTAGAGGGTAGCTGCTTCTAAGCTCACCTCCCGGCTGTTTAGGGCTCGAGACAATCTTCAATCACACTTAATCCACACTTTGGGTCCTTAACCTGGCTCTGGGTTGTCTCCCTCACGGTGCACAAGCTTACCCCGCACACCGGACTCCCTGAGTCTACGACGTCTGTAAGTTCGGAGTTTGACAGGGAAGCGAACTCCTCTCGGAGTCCGGATTCCCAATCGGTCGCTCTACCTCACAGACTATCTCATCAGAGGTCATGCTTCGACATGTTTCGGTTGGAACCAGCTGTTGCCAAGTTCGATGGGCCTTTCACCCCTACACCAGAGTCACGAGAGGGTATTGTAGGACACCAACTCTAACGGGCCTCCACGCAGCTTTCGCCACGCTTCGCCCTGCTCCGGCGTAGATCACTTGGTTTCGGGTCGCATCCGGTTGGCTCCCCGCCCTTGAAGACGGTGGCCCTGGTCAAAGACTGCGGCCGTATCGGTTTCCCTATGCCTCCGGGGGTTCACCCCTTAGACTCGCCAGTCAGATGCACTCCATGGTTCGTTTTTCAAAACGCACGACGTAACATCGGCTTCACTCGAGTCATACTACGGGATCGCTCCCAGTTCTTTCGTCGAGTGACCTTGTATGCCACGTCGCTCTATCGCCAACTGATTTCAAGCCCTATTGCACCGCCCTTTTCGGGGTGCTTTTCAGCGTTCGCTCACGCTACTTGTTCGCTATCGGTCTCGAGGAGTGTTTAGTCTTCGCAGTTGATGCCTGCGAAATTCACGAGGGATATCCAACCCCCGCTATTCTGGAACAACCCCGGGATCTGAATCTTATGTTACGGGGTTTTCACCCTGTATCACGCTCCGTTCCAGGAGACTTCACATAAGATCCAGGTCCGTTATGGGTAGTCCGTACACCACATTGCCCGAAGGCTTCGGTTTGGACTGTATCGCGTTCACTCGCCGTTACTAACGACATCGCGGATTGCTTTCTTTTCCTGTTCCTACTAAGATGTTTCAATTCGGAACGTTCCCCATTGCGCGAGGCAATTGCGTGGGGATTCCCATTCGGAGATCTTCAGTTCTTACCCTCCATGCGGGTCCCTGAAGCTTTTCGCAGCTTGGCACGTCCGTCATCGGCTCTCGAGCCGAGCTATCCACCAGCTGGCACAGTAGCCAGTTGATATAGTCACTGTGACCCGGAGAACGGGTCCAGTGGACGCCTGGATTGCACGTACACACGGTTTCATCAAACACCCTCGGAGATAGCCGAGGCGTGTTTTCGACCCTTCCCAACCTCGCTTGCGCGGGATGGTGCATCTGTCGTCAGTATCCATTCAGTCGAAACGTCTTGCCACACTTAAGGGGCACGATCGTTTCGGAGTGGAGTACTGCTTACCATGGACCCACAGGGATTCGAACCCTGGGCATCCTCCTTGCAAAGGAGGCACTCTACCACTGAGCTATGGGCCCGTGTTAGCCCTAGTAGTTCTAAGGTGTCCGAACGGGTGTCATTGGTGAACTCGGAAGATCGCGTGTGAGCCACCCCGTCGGGGTGGTCTCGGTCGTTAGGAGGTGATCCAGCCGCAGATTCCCCTACGGCTACCTTGTTACGACTTAAGCCCCCTTGCGAAGCCCAGATTCGACCACCGTGTGGTGGCCTCATCCGGACCTCACTCGGGTGCTTTGACGGGCGGTGTGTGCAAGGAGCAGGGACGTATTCACCGCACTCTATTGAAATGCGATTACTACCGAATCCAGCTTCATGAGGGCGAGTTTCAGCCCTCAATCCGAACTACGATCGAGTTTAGGAGATTAGCGTTCTCTTTCGAGATAGCAACCCATTGTCTCGACCATTGTAGCCCGCGTGTAGCCCAGCTCATTCGGGGCATACTGACCTACCGTTGCCCGTTCCTTCCTCCGCTTTAGCAGCGGCAGTCCTTCTAATGTACCCAGCCAGTCGAAACTGCTGCTGGCAATTAGAAGTGCGGGTCTCGCTCGTTGCCTGACTTAACAGGACGCCTCACGGTACGAGCTGACGGCGGCCATGCACCTCCTCTCTATAGCGTCGTGATAAGGTCATCAACCTGATCGTCATCACTATAGTCGGAGCTGGTGAGATGTCCGGCGTTGAGTCCAATTAAACCGCAGGCTCCTCCGGTTGTAGTGCTCCCCCGCCAATTCCTTTAAGTTTCATCCTTGCGGACGTACTTCCCAGGCGGCTCGCTTCTCGGCTTCCCTACGGCACAACACAGGCTCGTAGCCTGTGTCACACCTAGCGAGCATCGTTTACAGCTAGGACTACCCGGGTATCTAATCCGGTTCGAGACCCTAGCTTTCGTCCCTCACCGTCGGATCCGTCTTCTCGAGGTGCTTTCGCCATCGGTGGTCCGTCCAGGATTACGGGATTTCACTCCTACCCCGGACGTACCCCTCGAGCCTTCCGGTCCCAAGCCATGTGGTTTTCACCGGACGCCCGCCAGTTGAGCTGGCGGATTTCCCGATGAACCTTCATGGCCGGCTACGGACGCTTTAGGCCCAATAATATCGGTCATCACTTGAGCTGCCGGTATTACCGCGGCGGCTGGCACCGGTCTTGCCCAGCTCTTATTCCTCGACCGCCTTACAGTCGAGAAAAGCGAGGACTATATGCCCTCGCACTTGGGGTCCCCTTATCGCACTTGCGTGCAGTGTAAAGGTTTCGCGCCTGCTGCGCCCCGTAGGGCCCGGAATCTTGTCTCAGATTCCGTCTCCGGGCTCTTGCTCTCACAACCCGTACCGATTATCGGCACGGTGGGCCGTTACCCCACCGTCTACCTAATCGGCCGCAGCCACATCCTACAGCGCCTGAGCGTTTCGGGGAGTCGGCATTCCAGCATGACTCCCGTATGAACTATTAGCCTCAGTTTCCCGAGGTTATCGTTCTCTGTAGGGTAGTTTGGCCACGTGTTACTGAGCTTTTCGCCACGAGTGTGAACTCGTGCAACTAGCATGGCTAAATCGGACCCCAATAGCAATGACCTCCGGCAGGATCAACCGGAATGGGTCGCGACCATTTAAACCTGGTCGCGGGGTGTTGGCGGGTGAATGGCAGCGATATGCTGTCAAATCACCGTTCAAAGGTCCGAGTTCGCGTGACATCCGTTCGGATGTCACCGAACTACTAGGGCTAACATCAGATACCGTCTTGCGGCGTACCGCAGGGGCGGAATCCTCATTTCCTTCGGACCTGAACCGAAGCGATTCGAGGGTATAAACCCTTCGAACCTCGTTCGGTTCGGGTCCGGTGAGGCAGGACGCGTTGAATCGCCCTGCAATCGCGGTGTGTCGTTCGCATTCATCCGAAATGCCTTGGACCACTTAAGGCCGTCGTATCGTGGCGACCCCCGGGAAGGTGTGTCATCCCGGTGAGCGCCTGACGACCTTGGGGTCGGGGGCGTTCGGTGGAAGCTTTCGGGGGGAGTGCCCCCGTGCGCTTCTTCGCATTAATCCGAATGCCCGGGATACATTTAACCCCGTTGATTTAGTGGCTCTGTGAGAAAAATAGACACGAGGCGTGCCATAACTTCACGCGCGGTCAATTGTGACATCAATTAGACTGAGCGAGAAATCAATGTATTAGTTTCGCGTGCGTGCGAGGTGTCGATAGAATCGACCCGTTGAAGTCGGTTTATAACGGGTCGCTTTATAAGGCCGGAGGTACGATTCACGTGCGAGCAATGAGTGGGCCGGCAGACTCCATCGAGATTCAGAACGTAGTCGCATCGACCGGGATCGGTCAGGAGCTCGACCTCGAAGCCCTCGCCGACGACCTCCCCGGTGCAGATTTCAACCCGGACAACTTCCCGGGCCTCGTCTATCGCACCCAGGACCCGAAAGCCGCTGCGCTCATCTTCCGCTCGGGGAAGATCGTGTGCACGGGCGCAAAGAGTATCGACGACGTGCACGACGCACTCGGAATCATCTTCGACAAGCTCCGCGAGCTGAAGATTCCCGTCGATGACGAGCCAGAGATAACCGTCCAGAACATCGTCTCCAGCGCGGACCTCGGACACAACTTGAACCTGAACGCGCTGGCTATCGGACTCGGTCTCGAAGACGTCGAGTACGAGCCCGAGCAGTTCCCCGGCCTCGTCTATCGGATGGACGAGCCGAAGGTTGTCATCCTGCTTTTCGGTTCCGGGAAAATCGTCATTACCGGCGGAAAGCGGACCGACGACGCGGAGACCGCGGTCGAAGAGATCGTCGAGCGCATCGACGCGCTCGGACTGCTCGGATAGACGCTCCCGAACTATCGATTTTTCGCCGCGTTACGGACCTGAACACCCGCAAGTGTAAAATACGGAACAGTCTAACGGATGGCACATGAGTGCGCGGGAGGACGTTGCGTTCCTCGTCGGGTCGCAAAGCAGGGAGGCTATTCTCCAAGCGCTGGCAGTCGAGCCGCGTCGGCCAACTGACCTCGCGGACATCTGTGACTGTGCGAGGGAGACGGCACAGCGGACACTCGCAGGGTTCTGTGACCGCGGATGGGTCAAAAAGACCGAGGGAGTCTACCATCTCACCGCGGGTGGCGTGATGGTCCACGACCAGTACGCGGAGTTCATCGGTACGGTCGAGTGCGCCGATAGAATGAGCGAGTTCCTGGCGAACGCCGCGGAAATCTGTGAGGGCGCACCGCCCGGCGTCCTCAGCCAGATGAATATCACCACCGCTGCCGACAACGACCCTCACGCACCGCTCAACAGATACCTGACCATCGTCGGGAACGAGCCGGTCGACCGCTTCCGCGGTGTCACGCCCATCGTGAGTCGGGTGTTCAACGAGTCGGCCAAAGACGTATTGGGCCCGGACACGCGGATGGAACTCGTCGTCGACCGCGACGTCCTCGAACGGTCGATGGACGCCTACCCCGAGTCGTTCGAGCGCGCACAGGACCTCGACCAGTTCGAACTCCGAGTCACCGACGAAGACCTCGACTTCGGCCTCCTACTAGTCGACGGCCACGGAGTCGTCTCTGCCTACGACGAACACGGTAACCTGACGTCCCTCGTCGACGGTGACGCCCCGGAGGTCGTCTCGTGGGTCGAGAGCCTGTACGAATCCGTCTGTTCGACATCAATCCCGCTCGAACAACTGGAATCGTGACTCGCCCTCGACAACCGATGGTGTGACCGGTCCGGTCACACGTGATAATTCCAATCACATACTACTGCAATAAAATATAAGAGGTCGCTCGACAGAGGTGTACTTGCAGCGGTGCAGCGTCCCCCACTAGGCGATTCGGCCCTTACGTGCTTTCGGTCGGTCCCCTGATTCCCCGTCAGGTGTCCGCGTTCTCGGTGAGAACGTCTTTCACTACGTCCGGGTCTTCGAGCAGTTGGTGCTTGGTGTAGCTTCCTTCCGCACTTCCGCCGCTGTGTTTCGACTGTTCGATGATATCGAGAAAGGCGTGTTCTTTCAGCAGGTCGCGGACCCGCCGAAGCGACAGGCTATCGGAACCTTGCTGCCGACAGATGTTCTCGTAAACCTCGTAGACGCGGCTCGTCCGGAAGCCATCCTGCTGTTGGTTCGAAAGCGAGAGGATAGCCAGCGCTTGTAACACGTAGCGAGAGTGCGGCGTCGACCCGCGAATCAACTCGCGGAAGCGGTCGGTCTCCGCGCGCTGTCGCGCCTGCGTGACGAAGTTCTCTCTGACCGTGCTCGCGCCCATAGACTGGGCAATCTCACCCGCGTATCGCAGGATGTCGATAGCCTTCCGCGCGTCCCCGTGCTCGCGGGCGGCGAGCGCCGCGGCCCGTGGAATCGTCGACGGGTCCAACACGCCGTCGCGGAACGCGTCGCTGCGCGCGTCCATGATGTCGCGAAGTTGGTTCGCATCGTACGGCGGGAAGACGAATTCGCGCTCGCAGAGGCTGGATTTCACCCGCTCGTCCATCCGGTCTTTGTACTGGATCTTGTTGCTGATTCCGATGACGCCGAGCTTACAGCCGGCGATTTTGCCGGCCTCTCCCGCCCGCGAGAGCTGCATGAGGATGTCGTCGTCGCTCAGTTTGTCGATTTCGTCGAGGATGATGAGGACGACGTCGTACAGCGAATCGAGGATGCGCCACAGTCGTTTGTAGTACGTCGACGTCGAGAGTCCCTTGTCGGGGACTTTGATTCCGGTAATCGCGGTGTCGTTGACGCTGTCGGCGATAGTCTGGACGGCCTGCGTCTCGGTCGTGTCCTGCGCGCAATCAACATAGGCGAACGTCGCTTTCACTCCCTCTTCTTCGGCCGTCTCGACGAGTCGCTGGGAGACGTACTTCGCACAGAGCGATTTCCCCGTCCCCGTCTTCCCGTAGATAAGGACGTTGCTCGGGCTCTGTCCGAAGATGGCGGGGTTCACCGCGGTCGCGAGATCCGAGATCTCGTCGTCGCGACCGACGATGCGACCCTCCCCCGGGAGGTGGTTTATCTCCAACAACTCCTTGTTGGCGAAGATGGGGTCCTCCCGGGTGAAGAGGTCGTCGCTGGCGTTAGGCATGTTCGCAACACACCACGTTTCCGGTGAAAGGACTTACCATTCGACCCAGCACACACACACCACGTTTCCGGTGAACGACCACGAACCCCGGTTTCCCGTCCACACGAAACGCAGGTATTGATTCACCGGAAACACGGTGTGAGGGAGTCTACCTGACCCGGCGAGGGTCGAGGAATCTCGGCTCGTCTCTCGTCCAGTGACGAGGTCGAAAGCGAAGGCGAGCCCCGAGAGTCCGGCAATATCGGTGGTAGCTACCCTGGACGTGCTCGTTGTCGCCGTGACAGAACTCAATGAACGTCGCCCGCGGTAACCGTCGATACGACCAGTAGAACAGGTACTCAGAGACCCGCAAGCTCCGATAGGGACGGTTAGAACACCGAAAACACGCGTCTCAGGACGTGTCGTTCCGGTCGACTAATACTCGAGTTCCGAGTATAGTCGTGTTTGCGAGTGTATCAATGGTCGGTAACACAAATAAACTATTTAACTATTGTTATACGTGGGCTCCTCTACCACCGACACGGAGAAAGTGGTCAGTTGACCGTCAGAAGTTGACACAGTCCAGTCGCTCACCGGAAACGCGGTGTCTCACACCGTTCCGGGGGTTCGAGCCGATATAGATGGTATAGCGTCTCTCGCATCGCATTTCACCGGAAACGTGGTGTGTTGGTAATAAGTGGACCGATTCACTTCAGGCCGAAAACCACGGAGAAGGAACGGGCGTCACCTGCCGCTGTTCGGCTCGCTCCCTACCGAGAGACGCTCGGGCCAGTTCATCGGAAACGTGGTGTGCGCGTGACTCCGTTCCCGTAGCTCACCAGCGAGTCGACACCTATTCCGACGTGATTACTGCCTCCCTCCACCGCGTCGTATTTCACCGGAAACGTGGTGTCTGTCAGCGCTGCTACGTTCTCCGCTCGGTCGGTTGGCAGCGGCTGACTCGGGAATCGGCTGACTTCGAAGCGGGACCACCGCTGCAACGGCTGCTGATGCGACGTTCAGCCGATGCGGCGTTCGGACGACGCGACGTTCAGCCATCGGTCTCGACCGGCGGTCCCAACACTCGCGGTTCGAGGTATCCTCGCCGTCGAGGTCGGATTTCAGCCTCGTATATTTCGACCAATTCACCGGAAACGTGGTGTCTCTGACCGTCTCACGCGGAGTTGCGATTCACCGGAAGCGAGGTGTGGTACTTCCCGCGGGAACGGGTCGGTAACTGACCGGTGCCGACCGACTGCAGTCGCCGACTTTTGTCGAGGTCTACGACTCGCGTTTCGTCCTCTCGTTCACCGGAAACGAGGTGTGCATGCGACTCACGCGCACCCCCGCTCGTCCACGCTCGGAACGTTCTCCCGCGACGGACTGTGTCGATAGCGTGGCGTCAATGCAATTACCCAGGGGAACGAACCGATACCGTATGCGTGCGCTCAGTCGCGTGTGGGTGCGCCTCAGCGAAGCCGTGTCGGGCCGAGGGAACGACCGAGAGTGGTCCCTCGAACGCTCCCGTTCGACGGAGACGCGGTGGTCTCGTTCGGGAGAGCGAGTCGACTGCTTCCGGTTCGACGACGGTTACGTGACCACCGTCCACTACGAAGACCGCGGGGTCACGTGGCAGTTGACCCCCGGACAGGTCCCGCTCGCGAGCGCGCTCGCGATGGCGAAACTGTACCTCGAACACGAACTGACTCCGCAGACCGACCCCGAGGGACGTCCGTTCGTCGGCCTCACCGAACGCGGTCCGGTTCAGGTGTTCGAGGAGATTCCGCCCGAACCGGTCGAATACGTCTACCTCGACGGCGTCCGGACGCTCGAGGAGTTCCCGGAGTTCCTCACCGTCAGCGACGACTTCAGGTCCGTGTTCGACCGGATGGCTCCGGCGCAGTCGAGTACGTCCCGATAGTCGAAACCGCCTCGTTCTCGATAGTGCGAGTCGCTCTCGGTGTCGCAAGCCGTTTCCCCGTCGCGGCCGTACCCGCCTTCGATGACTGCCGAGGACGGGGACCCGAGTCCTCCCGACGGAGACGCCGAGACCGACGAGGCCGACGCCTCCGCAGACGTGCTCGACCGACTGGCAGACGCGACCGATGCGTCGCCAACCGCCGCCGAGGGGGCGAGCGAGGCCGACGACGGCGTCTCGCTCGCGTCGTTCTACGAGGCGCTCGAATCAGAGGGCCGACCCGTCGTGACCGCCCAGCAGGTCGCGCGGCGTCTCGGCGTCTCGCAGGCGGACGCGATGGACGGACTCGACGCGCTCGCCGACGCCGGTCGGGTCCAGCGGGTGAACGTCGAGACCGACCCGACCGTCTGGTATCCGACCGAGTGGGGCGAACTCGCCTCGCGGGAGCGGGTCGTTCTCTTCCCGAAGCGCCGCGAAATCGTCGTCGACAACCCGACCCAGTACACGCGGGCGCGACTCTCACAGTTCGCGCACCTCGTCGATACCACCGGCGACCGCGAGGGAAGAGGCCGAGGCTACCTCTATCGAATTCGGCAGGAAGACGTGTGGCAAGCGCCCTTCGACGACGTCGACTCGCTCCTCTCGATGCTCCGGTCGGTCCTCCCCGAGCGGTCGCCGCACCTCGAAGCGTGGGTCGAAGACCAGTGGAAGCGCGCCCACCAGTTCCGCCTCTACTCCCACGAGGAGGGGTACACCGTCCTCGAAGCGGCCACGGAGAGCCTCATGGGCAACGTCGCCCTCCAAAAACTCGACGACGACCACGTCTACGCGCCCATCTCGGACACGGAGGCGTGGGTCAGAGACGAGGAAATCGCGGCGATAAAGCGCATCCTCTACGATTCGGGGTACCCCGTCGAGGACGACCGCGACCTCGAAGAGGGCGAGGAACTCGACGTCTCGCTTCACGTCGACCTCCGCGACTACCAGCGAGACTGGGTCGACCGATTCGTCGACCAGCGCGCTGGCGTCCTCGTGGGTCCGCCCGGTGCGGGGAAGACCATCGCTGGTATCGGCGCGCTCGCCGCGGTCGGCGGCGAGACGCTCGTTCTCGTCCCGAGCCGCGAACTCGCCCGCCAGTGGCGCGAGGAACTCCTCTCGACGACCGACCTCGACGCCGACCAAATCGGCGAGTACCACGGCGGCGCGAAGGAGATTCGACCCGTCACCATCGCGACCTACCAGACCGCCGGGATGGACCGCCACCGCTCGCTTTTCGACTCGCGTCGCTGGGGGCTCATCATCTACGACGAGGCCCACCACATCCCCAGTCGCGTCTTCCAGCGGAGCGCCGACCTCCAGTCTAAGCACCGCCTCGGACTGTCGGCGACGCCCATCCGCGAGGACGACAAGGAGGCCGAGATTTTCACGCTCATCGGTCCGCCTATCGGGACCGACTGGGGGAAGCTCTTCGACGCCGGTTACGTTCAGGAGCCGGAAGTCGAGATTCGCTACGTGGGCTGGGGCGACGACATGGCCAGAAACGAGTGGGCCTCCAGCGACGGCCGCGAGCGGCACATGCTCGCGGCGATGAACCCCGGGAAGATATTCGAGATTCGTCGGCTCCGCGCCCGCCACGCCGACTCGAAGACGCTCGTCTTCGTCGACTATCTCGACCAGGGCGAGGCGATTTCAGAGGCGCTCGACGTCCCCTTCGTCAGCGGCGAGACCCGTCACCACCGCCGCGAGGCGTACTTCGAGGCGTTCCGAGACGGAGACCTCGACACGCTCGTCATCTCCCGCATCGGCGACGAGGGTATCGACCTCCCGAACGCCGGGCTCGCAATCGTCGCCTCCGGCCTCGGCGGCTCTCGTCGGCAGGGCTCCCAGCGCGCCGGTCGAACCATGCGTCCGACGGGGAGCGCGCTCGTCTACGTGCTCGCCACCCGCGGGACCAGCGAGGAGGACTTCGCCCAGCGACAGATGCAACACCTCGCCGGAAAGGGGATTCGCGTCCGCGAGACGAGTTCTGACGACCTCGACACCGAGGCGAGTGACGGTGACCCCGACTCAGATGGCGAGGAGCCAGTGTCTGCGGACGGTTCGGAGTCGGCGATGTCCGACGAGTAACCGCGCCGTCGTCGGGCGCTTGGCCGCCCGGAATGAGAATTCTTAAGTCTAACCGTAGATTGAGATTCTCTTGACCGCTCTTAGCTCAGCCTGGCAGAGCAGCCGACTGTAGATCGGCTTGTCCCCCGTTCAAATCGGGGAGAGCGGATTTTGCTTGCAAAATCCGGTCGAGCCGGTTTGAGCAGGTCAGTCGCAGCGCGTGAACGAAGTGAACGCGTCGTCTGACTGGGTTCAAATCGGGGAGAGCGGACTGAACTTCAACACCCGCGAGCGTAGCGAGCGGTGTTGAATGTGAAGGACTTCTCGACCCGAGTTGAGCAGCGAGCAACGCGAAGCGTTGCGAGTGAGTTCAAATCGGGGAGAGCGGCCCGTCTGCTCCCGTATTGGTCGGTTCATTCCCTAAGTCTCGCCGCACAGCACCCTCTACACTCTCTACTCCCGACTGCCCCACCGCATCCTCTACACTCTCTACTCCCGCCCACCCCACACCGTCTTCTCGACCAACTCGGCGGTCATCGGCTCGTCGACACGAATCTGACAGGAGAGCCGCGGGTAGCCGAATCGAGCCGCGAGGTCGTCGTGCCAGTGGTCGGCCGTCGGTTCGCTCGAACGAATCCGGACGCCGCACGTGGCACAGAGGCCGCGTCCGCCGCAGTTCGCACGCTTCGTGAACCGTGCGTACGGCGAGATGCCGGCCTCAAGAAGCGCGTCGCGGAGGACGGTCCCGCGTTCGACGCTGAGGTCGGTGACGACCTTGCCGTCGGTGTCGCGGACGTGGACCGTGACGGTCGGACCGGGCGGGTCGCGCTCGGGTCGAGACTCGGAGTCGCCCATCACCCGGTCGTTAGGCCCGACTCGACATGGCTGTACCCCTCTGGTTGGCTCCTCATCCAGCGGACTCACTGACGCCTCTTCGGTGGGTTCCAGCCGTCTATGTAGAGTCCATATCCGAAGATATCAGTATTATAACGGCTTATGCCGGGCGGATTCGTAGGTGAGCGTGATGGTGACCCTCGCGTCCGCGCCGGTGTTGGTGAACGTCCGCGTCGAGATGAACGACCACGAGACGATGACGGTCGAACTGCACGAGACGAACGAAACGCGCCACCTCGTGGCCTACGAGTCAGAGCGCATCCGCGACACCCTGGCGTCCCTCTCCGAGGGCGCTCGCGTTCCGGTCGAGATGGTCCGCGCCGGCTCGCGCTCGAACGTCTGGAAGGCCGTCGCACTCCACGGTCGACAGTCAGCTCCGGCGGACCAGTCCGCTCGGACGGCGAACTGAGGCGTCTGCGGTCCGTCTTCCTCCCCGCACTCGCCCCGCTGTCTTCTTCACTCGTCTCTCTCCTCTCACCCGTCCCCTCGTCCGCTTTCGTTCACCGGGTCCGCCGGAGACAAACCGTCGGTGCTATACTTCTCGCCTGTGTCGCGCACCGCAATGAGCTTCGTCGCCGAGGTGGAAGTCCGGTTCCGCGACCACGACTCGTTCGGACACGTCAACAACGCGGTCTACGCGACCTACTGCGAGCAGGCCCGCGTCCGCTTCTTCGAAGAGGTGATGGACACTCCGCTTTCCGACCCGCACATCGTCGTCGCGCATCTCGAACTCGACTACCGCGCACCCATCGAGGGCGTCGGTACCGTCGAGGTGGAAGTCGAGGCCGGCGACCCCGGCGGCAAGAGCTTCCCCATCTACTACACGCTCTCCTACGAGGGCGAGGTCGTCGCCACCGGGGAGACGGTCCAGGTCGCCATGGACGGCGAAGGCCGCCCAACCCGCGTCCCCGACCAGTGGCGCGAGGCAATCGCGCACCAACCGTAGCTCGACCGTATCCACTCAGCTCGTCTTCGGGCGGTCACCTACCGTCGGCATGGTTCCTTTTCCCGGGCGGTCCGCGGCTCGTGAGTCGCTGAATTCGGCCCACAGAGCCGAGACAAGAGAATTAAATACTCTCGTGATAATCCCTCAATATGCCTCGGGGAACACTAGAGCACACACAGTCGGTGGAAGCCGACGACGAGACCCCGCTGTCCCGAGCAGGCGAGCGCGTCCTCCACATCGGTCGCGACCGGCCCATCCGCATCAGCGCCGGCCACCGCCTCCTCCACCACGACGGCAAGTGTAGCCGCCCGCACGGGCACAACTACGAGATTTCGGTTCGCGTCGTCGGCGACCTCACGGACGAGGGCTGGGTCGTCGACAAGGGCGTCGTGACCGACGTCATCGACGAGTGGGACCACCGCTTCCTCGTCGAGTCCGGCGACCCGCTGGTCGAGGCGTTCGAGCGCTCCGGCGACGCCGACGGGACGGTCGTCCTCGACGCGCCGCCGACGGCGGAGATGATGGCCGTCGTGCTCGAAGAGAAGCTTCTGTCTGTGCTTCCCGACAACGTCTCCGAGGTCTCGGTCTCGGTCAGCGAAACCTCGGAACTCTGCGCCGGCTTCTGATGCCCGTCTCCGACACCGTCGCCCGTGACGACACCGACGCCGAGGGCGACCGCCTCCCGATAAACGAGCTGTTCGCGTCGTTACAGGGCGAAGGCAAACTCGCCGGCGTTCCGAGCACGTTCGTCCGCACCAGCGGCTGTAACCTCCGCTGTTGGTTCTGCGACTCGTTTCACACCTCGTGGGAGCCGACTCACGCGTGGATGAGCCTCGACGAAATCGTCGCCGAGGTCGAGTCGCGCTCTCCCGAGCACGTGGTCGTCACCGGCGGCGAACCCCTCGTCCACGACGAGACCGACGCGCTCCTGTCGGCGCTCGCCGACGACTACCACCTGACCGTCGAGACGAACGGGACGCTCGAAACCGACGCGCCGGTCGACCTGGCGAGCATCAGCCCGAAACTCGCGTCGTCGACGCCGACGCCCGACAACGCCCCGGCCGACGTGGACCCCGGCGTCTGGACCGAGCGACACGAGAACGCCCGCGTCGACCTCGACGCGCTCGCCTCGCTGGTCGAACACGCGGCGGACTTCCAACTGAAGTTCGTCGTCACCGGCCGCGACGACATCGACGAAATCGAGTCGCTCGTCGCCGACGTGCGCGGCGTCGCGGCCCGCGAAGTCCACGATAGCGACGTGTTGCTCATGCCCGAAGGACAGACCCGCGAGCAACTCGCCCGGACCCGGACCGAGGTCGCCGACCTCGCCGCGGCGTTCGGCTACCGCTACACGCCGAGACTCCACGTCGACCTCTGGAACGACGCGCCCGAGACCTGAGAACCTCCGAAAACACTCCGAACGCACCTCGAACACACTCCGAACGCACCTCGAACACACTCCGAACGAACCCCGAATCATTCCACGACAACGATGACTACCGATACCGATACAGACACCACGTCCGACGAAAAGCGCGCCGTCGTCCTCCTCTCCGGCGGTATGGACAGCGCGACGACCGCCTACGAGGCCAAGGAACGCGGCTACGAACTCTACGCGCTCCACACCTCCTACGGCCAGAAGACCGAGTCGAAGGAGTTCGACTGCGCCCGCGCGCTCGCCGACGAACTCGACGCCCGCGACTTCCTCCACATCGAGACGAGCCACCTGAAGCAAATCGGCGCGTCGTCGCTCACGGACGATTCGATGGCCGTCGCCGACGCCGACATGGACGCCGACGAGATTCCGACCTCGTACGTCCCCTTCCGCAACGCCAACCTCCTGTCGATGGCCGTCTCGTACGCCGAGGCGAACGACTGCGACGCCGTCTTCGTCGGCGCGCACTCCGAGGACTACTCGGGCTACCCCGACTGCCGCCCCGAGTTCTTCGACGCCTTCGAGGCCATGGTCGACGTCGGCACGAAGCCCGACACGACCATCTCGCTGGAAGTTCCCTTCGTCCACGACTCGAAGACCGACATCGCCCGCCGCGGCCTCGAACTCGGCGTCCCCTTCGAGCACACGTGGTCCTGCTACCGCGCCGAGGAGCCGGCCTGCGGCACCTGCGACTCCTGTGCGTTCCGCCTGCAGGCGTTCCAGAACCTCGGCGAGCGCGACCCCATCCCGTACGCCGAGCGCCCGGAGTACGTGGACGCGGACGCGGCGTAGCGTCGCCCCGTGCGCCGCCGACGGGAATAGACTCCGCCCGCCGTTCGACCTGTCTCCCCGTTCCCCTTTTTCACCGCCCTCCGCGAACCTCGCCTCATGAGCGACGAGAAACGCCGAACCGCCGCCCAGTTCGGGAGCGCCGCCGAGTCGTACTTCGACAGCGAGGTCCACCGCCTCGGCGAGGACCGCGAGACGCTCGCGTCGTGGTGCCGCGGCGCGACCCGCGCGCTCGACGTGGCGACCGGGCCAGGTCACACCGCGGGCGCGATAGCCGAGGCCGGCGTTCCCTCGGTCGTCGCGGCCGACGCCGCTCCGGAGATGGTCGCCACCGCGGTCCGCGAATACCCCGTCACGGGCGTCGTCGCCGACGCGGAGCGCCTTCCCTTCGCGGACGATTCCTTCGACGCGGCCGCCTGCCGAATCGCCGCGCACCACTTCCCCGACCCCGAGTCGTTCGTCGCGGAGGTCGCGCGCGTCCTCGAACCCGGCGGCGTCCTCGCCTTCGAGGACAACGTCGCGCCCGAGGACGCGACTCTCGCCGAGTTCCTCAACGGCGTCGAGGTGCTCCGCGACCCGACCCACGTCGAACTCCACCCGGTTTCGCGGTGGCGCGAGTGGTTCGAGGCCGCGGGCCTGTCGGTCGAAGCGGTCGAGACCGCAGCGATACGCCTCGAGTTCGACCCGTGGACCGAGCGGACGAACGTCTCGCCCGACGACCGGGCCGAACTCGAACGCCGCTTCCGCGAGGCGCCCGACGAGGCGAAAGCGCTGTTCGACGTGGTGTTCGACGGCGACGAGGTCGTCTCGTTCGCCAACCCGAAGGCGCTGATTCGAGCCCGGAAGGAGTAGCGCTGTCGGGGAAAACCGGTCCCCGTTCCCGTCCCCGCTTCCCGACCCGTTCCCGTCCCTGTTTCCCGCCGGCCGGCTGCGACTCACCGAGACCCACAAACGGTAAGCGGACCCCCCGCGACGTGGGGGTGTGTCAACGCCCGACTCCGACGCTCCCATCTCGCCGCTCGCGGGCCTCGGCATCGCCGTCCTCGCGGTCAGCACGAGCGCCATCCTCGTGCGCTGGAGCGCCGCGCCGAGCCTGATAAAGGCCTTTTATCGGGTCCTGTTCACCGTGGCTCTTCTCGCGCCGGTCGCGCTCGTCCGCCACCGCGACGCGCTGGCGACCATCTCGGGGCGCGACCTCCTCGCGGCCGGGGGCGCGGGCGTCGCGCTCGCGGCCCACTTCGCGTCGTGGTTCGAGAGCCTCAACCACACGACGGTCGCCGCGAGCGTCACGCTCGTACAGTCCCAACCGCTGTTCGTCGCCGTCGGCGCGTGGGCCGTCCTCGACGAGCGCGTGAGCCGCCGCACCGCCGTCGGCACCGGCGTCGCGCTCGCGGGCATGGTGCTCATGTCCGTCTCCGACTTCCTCACCGCCAGCGGCGCGCCGCGCCCGCTTCTCGGAAACGGGCTCGCGGTCGTGGGTGCCGTGACGGCCGCCGCCTACGTCCTCACGGGCCGGAGCGTCCGAAGCAGGGTCTCGCTCGTCCCCTACGTGGTCGT
Organism: Haloferax gibbonsii; assembly: GCF_001190965.1. Classification (NCBI taxonomy): domain Archaea; kingdom Methanobacteriati; phylum Methanobacteriota; class Halobacteria; order Halobacteriales; family Haloferacaceae; genus Haloferax; species Haloferax gibbonsii. The sequence continues at coordinate 1,605,201 of NZ_CP011947.1, read as the reverse complement.
CGTCTACACGGTCTGTGCCGCCGCGCTCCTCGTCGTCGCGGTCGGCCGCGGCGACCCGCTTACCGGCTATCCGGCCCGCGAGTGGCTCCTGTTTCTCGGGATGGCGGTCGGCCCGGGTATCTTCGGACACACCGTCATCAACTGGGCGCTCGCCCACCTCGAATCGAGCGTCGTCTCCGTCTCTCTTCTCGGCGAGCCCGTCGGCAGTACGATTCTCGCGCTCTTTCTCCTCGGTGAGATTCCCACGCTCCCGACCGTCCTCGGCGGAGCGGTCGTCCTCGGCGGTATCTACGTCAGCGCGTCCTGACCTGTCCCGCCACGAGGGGGCTGTCCAGCCTCCGAATGGCCGTCCGGCGAAGCGCCTGTTCGTCTCCCGTCTCCGAGTCAGTTATCGGCGCTGATAACCGCGTCACAACGCTCATTACGGTGAGCGGTCGCTACTCCGTATGGACGACGGGTCGGGGGCAGACGTACGTGTCCTCCACGTCGACGACGAACCCAGTCTGACGGACCTCGTGTCGATTTACCTCGAACGCGAGGCCGGCGACGTCGACCTGTCGGTCTCGACGTCGAACTCGGGGGCGGACGCCCTCGAACGACTCCGACAGGAACAGGTCGATTGCGTCGTGTCGGACTACGACATGCCCGATATCGACGGGCTGGAGTTCCTCCGCGCGGTCCGTTCCGAACACCCCGACCTCCCTTTCATTCTCTTTACCGGCAAAGGCTCCGAGGAGGTCGCCCGCGACGCCTTCCGCGTCGGCGCGACCGACTACATGCAGAAAGACACCGGCACGGACCAGTACACGGTCCTCGCCAACCGGGTCGTCAACGCCGTCTCGCAGTACCGCGCGAAGGCGGCCTCCGAGCGCTACGGCACCGCCATCGAGGTGCTCGACAGCGGCGTCTACTCGCTCGATTCGTCGGGTCGCTTCACCTCCGCCGACGGCGTCTTCTGCGAGCTCACCGGCTACGACCGGGAAGCAATTATCGGCCGCGAGTTCGCCGACCTCGCCGCCGAGTCCGACGACGAGATTCGCGCGGCCTTCGAGCGGGTCGTCGCCCCTGACGCTCCCGACACGGAACGCTTCGAGACGGTGCTCTCGCCCGGTCCCGCGTATCCGCACGACGACGACCTCCTGTGCGAGGGTCACCTCGCGCTCCGTCCCACCGAGGACGACGAGCCCGCCGTCATCGGCACGCTACAGGACGTGACCGAGCGCCGCCGCCGCCGGAACCGCCTGCGCTACGAGACGCGCCTGAAAGACGCCGTCTTGGACACGTCCACGTCGCTGATGAGCGCCGAGACCGACGAAATCGGCACGAAAATCGAGTGGACGCTCCAGTCCGTCGGCGAGGTGGCCGACCTCGACCGCTGTTCGGTCTACCTCTACGACGACGAGACGAACGTCGCCGCGCTGATGCACGACTGGCGCGGCGGCGACCCGCGCGAGCATCCCGCGCGCGTCGCCCTCGAAGACGCTCGCTGGCTGGTCGAACGGCTCCATCGCTTCGAAAACGTTCGGCTCCACCGAGTCTCGGACCTCCCGCCCGAGGCGTCGGACACGAAGCGCGTGCTCACCGACGCCGAGACCGGCGGCTTCGTCGCCGTCCCGATGGTCTCGAAGTGGGCGCTCGTCGGGTTCGTCGTCTTCGACGTGGTCGAGACGAGTCGGTCGTGGACCGACACCGAGGTCGACCTCCTGCGCTCGGTCGCCAACAACGTCACCCACACGCTGGCCCGCCAGCGACGCGAGCGCGAACTCCAGCGGCAGAACGACCGCCTCGAGGAGTTCGCGTCGGTCGTCTCCCACGACCTCCGAAACCCCCTCAACGTCGCCAAGGGGTTCGTCGAACTCGCCCGCGAGGAGGACGACGTGGCCTACCTCGACCGCGCGCTCGACGGCGTCACCCGGATGGACACGCTCCTCAACGACGTGCTCAAACTGGCCAGACAGGGCCGAAAGGTCGGGGAGACGCGCTCGGTCGCCATCGAGAACGTCGCCGAGCGGGCGTGGAAGGCGGTCGACACCGGCGACGACGCGGTGCTCGTCGTCGAAGACGGCCTCGGGTCCACGCAGGCCGACCAAGGCCGGTTCCAACAGGCGTTCGAGAACCTGTTTCGGAACGCCGTCGAGCATGGCTCGACGGGCAACCAGACTACGTCTGGTGACGCTGTGGAACACGGTTCCACAGGCAACCGGACTGCGTCCGGTGACGCTGTCGAGCACGGCTCGACAGGCCGCCGGGATGCTCCCGGCGACGCCTCCGCAGACGGGGCGTCGAAGGACGCGGCCGACGACCTGACCGTCCGCGTCGGCCCCACCGAGACCGGCTTCTACGTCGCCGACGACGGCCCCGGAATCCCGGTCGACGAGCGCGACACCGTCTTCGAACACGGTCACACGACCTCCGAGTCCGGGACGGGCTTCGGGCTCTCTATCGTCGAGAGCATCGTCGAGGCCCACGGCTGGGACATCGAGGTCACCGCGCCCGAACCTGACCTCGGCGGCGCGCGGTTCGAGTTCGACATCGGCGGCGTCCGCTCCGAGGTCGAACCGCGCTTCTCGCTCAGCGACGACTGAACCGTCGGCGCGTCCGACCTCCCCGTCCCTATTCTTCTTCCAACAGCCGCTTCGTCTCGGCGTGTCGCGCACGGAACATCCCCTCGAAGCCGACGCCACCGAAGACGCCCGCGAGGTCGCCGAGCGGGCCGAACGGTAACTCGTACTCCACGCGGTCTTCGAGAATCGTCTCGTCGCCGTCGGCGACGAACCGGTGGGTGTGGACCCACCGCGAGAAGGGGCCGCCGACCATGTCGTCGCGGAACCACGCCGTTCCCTCGCCCGACTCGCGGTCGAGGATGCGCGAGGTCCACCGCTGGCGCGGGCCGACGCCGAACGGTCGCATCGACATCTCGATTTCCGTCCCGGAAACGAGTTCGTCGGGGTCCTCTTCGCCGTCGGGGCCGCGGACCGACTCGATTTCGAGGTTCATCCACGCCGGGGTGAGCGCCTCCAGTCCGGACACCGCGGAGTGGAACTCCCAGACGCGCTCGAGCGGGGCGGCGATTCGGGTTCGACGCTGGTAGACCGGCATACCCGACCGTTAGGCCGGAGACGGAAAAGCGATGCTGGCGGAATCGAAAAAATCGACCCGAACGAAAGTCGTTCGCGCCGCCTCAGAGCGTGAAGCGCGAGACGGTCGTGCCGGCTTTCGTCAGGTCCTCGTGGGTCGCCGCGGCGACGGTCACCTGGTTCTCGCCGTACTCGATGGCGACTTCGACTTCGAACGTCCCGTCGTCGGGTTCGACGAGCCGGGTCTCGCCGGGCGTCTTGACCGCGACGACGGCGGCGTCGGTCTGGCCGGTGACGACGAGTTTGTCGCCTTTGAAGCGCGTGCTCACGCGGAGCGACGGCCCGCTGGGGCGGTCCGACTCGACGTATCGCTCGCGGAGGAACGCGGGCGTCTCGACGGGTTCGCCGGCTTCGACGCCGTGGGCGAGGCGGATGAACTGGGCCATCGACCACGCCAGCGGCGTCGCGCTGCCGGTTCCCTCGCCGAACTCCCAGTTGTAGTCGGTCGCGTGTTCGCGGTCCCAGACCTGCTCTGCGAGCATGCGGCCGGAGTTGGCGAAGGCGGCCATCGTCCGCAGCAGGTTGTCCGGCGCGAGGTCGCCCTCGTCGGTCCCGGCGAGCAGTTCGTACTCGCCGCGCTCGCCGGTGAAGATCGGCCAGAGCCGACCTTTCCCTTTGGCGTCGACGGACCACGGCGCGCCCTCTTCGTCGCGCTCGCGCTCGCCGTAGCCGTCGCCGTTGTACCGGTAGAACGCCGGCCCGTGGGGCGTATCGACGCGGATGGTCTCGTCGACTTCCTTCACGGAGTTCCGGATTATCTCGTCGTCGGCGGGCTTGATGCCGAGGCGGGTGAGTTCGAGGAAGCCGGCGTCGATTATCTCGCGCTCGTCGAGCGTCGGCCCGTTGTTCGCGAGCGTCCGCAGGTGCCCGGCGTCGGGCTCGCCGTCGCGGGTGACGCGAACGTAGTACGGCGTGTGCGTGTTGCGGTCGGTGCCGGTCCGCGTCGCGGTCCAGTCGTCGACGCGCTCTGTCCAGTCGTCGGCCAGCGCCAGCCAGACGAGCGCGTCCTCGGTGTGGCCCTCGTCCAGCGCGATGGACGCCGCGCAGCCGAGGCCGGCGATTTCGGCCGCGATGGACGACGGCGAGTAACCGGCTTCCTCCTCCCAGCGCTCCTGTGCGGTCGGCGGCCCGTTCCGCGCGACGTAGTCGGCGGAGTACTTGACGTTCTCGTAGTCGTAGGCCACGTCGTCGAAGGCGACGCCGCGTTCTTTGAGCATGTACGCCATCACCTGCGGGAACGAGATGTTGTCCATCTGCTCGCCGCCCCAGCGGGTGCGTCCGTTGAGGTAGGTGTTCTGCGGGATGAAGCCGCGGTCGTCCTGCTGGTAGGTGTAGATGTACTCCAGCGCGTCGATGGCCGTCTCGACGTCGCCGACGGCCTCGAAGACGGTGAAGACCTGATAGAGGTCGCGCGACCAGACGAAGTTGTAGCCGTACCCCTTGGCCTCCTCGGCCGGGACGGCCTCGCCCCACGGCACCGACGGCGAGGCGAGCCCCGCGCCGAGGTAGGTCTTGTCCTCGACCGCCCGCAGGCTCATGAGCGAGGTCTTGTACTGCGCCGCGAGTTCGCCGTCGTCGTCGACCGAGCCGGGGAGCTCCTTGTCGGCGAGGAAGTCGGCCCACGAGTCGGTATAGGCCGCCCGAGCCGTCTCGTAGCCGCGGGTGAGCGCGCCGGCCGCCTCGCCCAGCGCGGCGGCGGTGTCGGCGTGTTCGGCGAAGCCGAGCGCCAGCGTCTCGCCGAGTTCGTCGCCCGTGCCGATGCGCCCGACGAGCACGACGTTCTCGTCGTCGACGCGCTCTTGGGCGCTCGGGAGTTCGCCCTTCGAGAAGAAGTCCGCGAGGTACCGCGAGCCGGCGACGCCGACGGTGGCCCACTCGAACCGGCCGGCGGCGGTGAGCGCGATGGCGACGCTGTACTCTCTTCCGTCCTGGTCGATGAGAAGCGGTTCGTGGCCGTCGCCGGCGTCGAACGCGCCCGCGTCGCGGGCGACGAGGTGATAGCTCCCGAGTTGGCCGAGGCGGATGCCGCGGTCTTTCGTCCCGGTGTTCGCCAGCGCCGTGTCGGCGATGGTGTACAGCTCGTAGTCGTCGCCGTCGATGGACTCGAACTGCACGTCCGCGAGCATCGCGTCGTGTTCGGGGTCGATGACGTACTCGACGGTGAGTTCCCACTCGTGGCCGCGACCGTCGCCCGTCTCGGTGACGACGTGGCGGAAGACGAGCGCGTCGTCGTCGACGATTTCGGCCCGGCGTTTGACCGTGTCCGCGTGGTCGTCCCGCCGGGTCTCGTTGTGAGTGCGCGCCGTGTACTCGTCGTCGGGGTCGGCGTCGACGACGAGGAAGTCGAGCGTCCGGAGGTTCATCAGGTCGACCCGCGGGAAGCGGACCTCGGTCAGCGCGCCCTCGGTCAGGGTGAACCAGACGCGCGAGGGGTCTTCGGCGTAGTGGTCGGCGACGGTGCCGATGCCGTACTTCTCGCCGGTCGTCCACCGCGGTCGGTTCTCCGGGCCGGTCGGCGCGGGCTTCGGCGCGGGGAGCGCGTCGATGTCGGCGAGGATGGCCGTCGTCTCCATCCGAATGGCGTGGGGCCATCCGAGCGGCGTCGCGCTGTCGAAGGTCCCGTCGTCGAACACCTGCTCGGCGAGGTAGCCCGCCTCGGTCGTGAGGGGACCGTCGGGTTGGAGCAGTTCGTAGAGGTTCGTCGCGCGCTCGACGAACCGGCGGCCGTCCTTGCCGATGCGGTCGCAGAGGACGCCGAACTTCGCGGCGGCGTTCGCGCCCCACGCGGTCGAGACGGACCAGACCTTCTCGCCGTCCTGTCCGTCGGCGCGCCAGTAGTCGTCCTCGAACCGGACCAGTCCGGCGACGTCGCCGCGGGGGTTGCGGTAGAGCCCCTTGAGCGTCGCGGCCATGTGCTTGACGAGCCGGTTCGCGGTCTTCGATTCGACCTCCTCGATGTCCGCGTAGGCGTCGATGGCGTCGACGAGGGCGAACGTGGCCGAATCGAGGCGGTCGTCGAGTTCGCCGTTCCGGTCGATGCGGAGGGCGTAGACTTCGCGCTCTTCGGACCACAGTTCGTCGAGCCCCTCGTACACCGCGGTCGCCTGCTCGGCGGCGCGCTCCCGAAGGTCGTCGTTTACGGGCGCGGTGGCGACCGTGGCGTACGCTTGGAGGAACGTCGCGGCCGTGTGCGTGAACCGGCCGCTCATGTTCTCCCACGCGTTCTGACAGGGCTTCGGAAGGCCGTCGGCTTCGAGGCTGCTGTCGAGCCCCGACACGCCGGCGGCGACGGTCGAGCGGATGCGACCGACGAGTTCGTCGTCGAGGTCGTCGCGGCGCTCGGCGAGGAGCGACGCGAGCGCGGCGACGACGCTCGCCGTCTGGTCGGCCTGATACTCCTCGTCGCCGGAGCCTTCGACGCGGCCGTGAGCCCAGCCGGGGGCGACGGTTCCGTCGACGGCCCAGACGCGGTGTGGCCACGTGCCGTCGTCGAGTTGCGTCTCGCAGTAGAACTCAGCGCTCGTCGCGAGGCGGTCGCCGAGCCCGAGGCGGAAGGCGTCGTCGGCGTGCGCGAGCGCCTGCGTGACCTCGGCGTCGTCGCGGAACCAGGTGTAGCCGTAGCCGCCGGAGTGGGCGTAGAACGGGTCGAACTCGGGGCCGGCGATTCGCGCGCCGCTGGGCGCGGTCAGAAGCGACAGCGCCCGGAGGTCGGCGCGGACGATTCGCTCGCGCGGCGTCCCGTCGGGGACGAACACCTCGGCCTGCTCGCGGGCGGCCTCCCGGAGCGCGTCGGCGGTCGCGTGCTGGACCGAACAGTGTCGGAGGTCGGCGAGGGCGTCGGTCCGAGCCATCTCGTTGTGGTCCGAAAGCTGGGTGACGAGAGTCGTCCGCGCGGCGCGGCCCTCCTGTTCGAGCGGGGCGCTGACGACCACGTCGCCAGAGAGGTGGGTGTCCTCGTAGCGTTCGAGGACGGCCTCCCGCGGGAAGTCGAAAGTGTCGTCGGAGAGAATCTCGTCGAACCGCTCGGGAATCTGGCCGCGAACGTCGGTGAGCCCGGTCGACGCGGTGACGTAGTCGTGTTCGTTCCGGTGGAACACCTCGACCGCTTGGGTGTCGTTCGGGCCGCCGGCCTCGTGGATGAGGCGGCCGACCCGCGTCTCTCGGCCCTCGGGGGCGAAGGTGAGAAAGGCGGTCAGGTGGGCGTCGGTGGGAATCGCGCCGCGAAGCTCGACGTGAGTCACGTGGGCGCGACCGAGCGTCAGGTCGTACTGGTGGACGGTGTACTCCCCGGCGTCGTACTCGGTCTCGACGAGGCTCGTCTCCCGGTAGTAGTGCTGTCGCACGGACTCCAACTCGTCGAACCAGTGCGTCTCACCGTCCGCCTCGATGCCGAACCGAGAGCGGTCGATACCGTAGAGGCCCGAAAGCGAAGCAGAGTAATCCCGGAGAGACCCATCGAGGCCGACGTAGACGAGCCGGTCCCCGTGACCGGAGAACGCCCCGTCCGAGGTCCGACACTCCTCTGGGAAGCGTCCGCCCCGGTCGCGTTTGTATTCGTTTAAGGCGGTCCGAAGTCGCATAGAGGTAGACGAGGGTCTCGAACCATAAGTATTGGCCGCCCATCTTGCATCATTTATGCCCGAAAACCGACGAATTCGGGGGACGCCGAGGCGACTCGGTAGAACCCGTCTCCCACCGGAACCTCGGGTCCATCAGGGGTAAACTCAAAGTCACCCGGCACGTTGATTGTGAGTATGCAACACCCAGGACCGCCGCAGTTCATGGCTGTCGGCGAGTCAGTACAACTCGCACCTCGCGACCCCGACCCCGACGCCGACTACTCGTGGCGGGTTCGGAGCGCGCCGGTCGCCAGCAGTCTCGACCTCGAAGAAGACACCGCAGTCGTCCAGTTCACGCCCGACGCGGCCGGCCGCTACGTCGTCGAACTCGACGCGCCCGACGCGACGCACACGCTCACCGTCCGGGTCTTCCCCGGCTCCTACCTGCCCGCCGGCTCCGTCAGGAGCGGCGCGAGCGGGATGAGCGGGATGAGCGGCTACAGCGGACAGAGCGGCTCCGCGCGCCCGACTGGGTTCAGCGGCGGCGCGTCCGGCTCCGGAAGCGGTGCCGGCGACGCCCAGCGGGGACGGGGCGGTCGGCCGCGCATCAGGCTCGACGCGACCGTCGAAGACGGCGTCGTCGTCGTCCGCGCCGACCCGCAACCGAACCCCGACAGCGACACCGACCGCGACGACCTCGTGGTCGAGTTCGTCGTCGACGACCGCGACGACGTGGACGACGCGGCCGTCGAGACCGAGGGCTGGGAACTCCGCGTCCCGCTTTCGGCGGTCGGCGACCGACTCCGCGTCCACGCGGTCGCCCTCGACGAGACGTACAGCGTGCCCGACACCGTCACCGTCGAGCGCGAGGCCGTCGCCGACGGCGGATTCGCCGAGGCGGAGACTGAAGCGGTCCAGACCGACGTGACCGGCCACGCAGACGGCTCCGGCGCGGGAAGCGCGTCCGTCTCCCGTCCCAACGACCCGCCGCAGTGGGCCCGCGAGGTGACGCTCTACGAGATTTACGTCCGCGGCTACGCCTCGGACGTCGAGGGCGTGGACAACACCTTCGAGGCGCTCGAAACCAGACTCGACTACCTCGAATCGCTCGGCGTCGACTGTCTGTGGCTCACGCCAGTCCTCCAGAACGACCACGCGCCCCACGGCTACAACATCGTGGACTTCTACGACATCGCGGAGGACCTCGGCACCCGCGAGGACTACGAGCGGTTCGTCGAGGCCGCCCACGACCGCGGCATGAAGGTGCTTTTCGACCTCGTGCTCAACCACTCCGCGCGCGCCCACCCGTTCTTCGAGGACGCCTACAAGAACCCCGACTCGGAGTACTACGACTGGTACGAGTGGCAGGAGAGCGGCGAGCCGGGCACCTACTTCGACTGGGAGTACATCGCCAACTTCGACCACCGGAACCTCGAAGTTCGGCGCTACCTGCTCGACGCGGTGGACATGTGGGCCGAGGTGGTCGACGGCTTTCGCTGCGACATGGCGTGGGCCGTCCCCGACACGTTCTGGCAGGAGATTCGCGACCGCGTGAAGGCGAAAGACCCCGAGTTCCTGCTTCTGGACGAGACCATCCCGTACATCGCCGACTTCCACGAGGGCATGTTCGACATGCACTTCGACACGACGCTGTACTTCACGCTCCGGCAGGTCGGCCGCGGCGACGAGCCCGCCGAACGGATTCTCGACGCCGTCGAACAGCGCACGCAGGTCGGCTTCCCCGACCACGCGGCGTTCATGCTCTACCTCGAAAACCACGACGAGACGCGCTACATCGTCGAGTGCGGCGAGGACGAGGCGCTGGCCGCCGCGGGCGCGCTCTTTACGCTCCCCGGCGTGCCCATGGTCTACGGCGGGCAGGAAATCGGCCAGCGCGGCCGCCGGGACGCCCTCGCGTGGGACCACGCCCGCGACGACATCCGCGAGCACTACGAGCGACTCATCGAACTCCGCGACGAGACGCCCGCGCTCCGGTACGACGGGACGTTCCGCCGCATCGACTACGAGGCCGACTCCGACAGCGCGGTCGCGTTCGTCCGCGACCACGACGACGGCTCGTACCTCTGTGCGCTCAACTTCGCACCCGGTTCGACCACGGTCGACGTCGGCGACCTCGCGGTCGACGCGACCGACATCGTCTCCGGTGACTCCGTCGCCGCCGAGGGCGGTATCCGCGTCGACGACGTGGTCGTCTGCCCGCTCGCGTAACGTCTCCCGCCCCCGTTTTTGACCGTCTCGCGTCCCGGTTTTCCCGTCTCGCACCCCGGTACCCGCTCATCGTTCGGTCGCCGCTCGGCTTCGACTCCACCTCTGACTCCGTTCGACCCGACCAGCCCGATTCACCATGAGCACGAACTCTCCCACCCCGACCCTTCACGCCGACCGAACCGACGACCTCACCGCGTGGCACGAGGCGGTCGTCTGGCGACGCGACCCGTAGCGACCCGTAGCGACCGCCGAGAACTCACCACCAGATTCATATTCTCAGAGTGTTTTTGGACGTATGTCCACGGTACAACTCGGTATATTATCGAATAATATTGGTAATATTGTTTCTATCTGGTCCAGTTCTCTAAACATTCGATAAGTGTTTATGGGGCATTGTGGGCAGAGCTTTTCAATTAGAACTCTGTGCTATCCGCTACATGATGTCCAAACCAATGCAAGAAAACGGCAGAATTGTACACGATTGTGCTACTGTGTCGGAGGTCTGCGTATGGGTCTTGTAAAGATGACCAAGTGGCGGACGCTGCTTCTCGCCACTATCGGGTTCAACTTCTCCTTCCTCATCTGGTTCTCGTTCGCGCCCTTCACGGGGCCGATGGCGGAGGAGTTCGGGCTCTCGCTCGCAGAAATCGGTATCTTGGCGAGCGCGGCAATCTGGCTCGCGCCCTTCGGCCGCATCCTCACCGGCTGGCTCTCCGATAAGTTCGGCGCGCCGGTGGTGTTCGCCATCGTCCTCGGCTACGTCGGAGTGTTCTCGATGGCGAGCGCCTTCGCCGAGAGCTACACCGTGTTCTTCATCGAACGCCTCATCGTCGCCACGGCGGGCATCACGTTCGTCATCGGCATCCAGCACGTCTCCGAGTGGTTCGAAGAGGAGAACCTCGGGATGGCCGAGGGCATCTACGCCGGCGTCGGGAACGCCGGTGCCGCCGGCGGCGCGCTCATCCTGCCCCGCGTGTTCGGCGCGGACTGGAGCGGGCCGCTCTTCCAGAGCAACTGGCGGGCGGCGTTCTTCTACACCGGTATCGTCTCGATTCTGCTCGCGGTCGCCTACTACGTCCTCGGCGAGGCCGCGGCGACCGACGAGCGCCGGCAGGCGACCGCCGACAACGCGACGCTCAAGCAGTGGGTCCACACGGCCACCCGGTACGGGACCGTCGCGCTCGCGCTCGCCTACGTCATGAGCTTCGGTCTCGAACTCTCGATGAACGGCTGGCTCGCCACCTACTACCGCGAGGCGTTCAACACGAACAACCTCGTGCTCGCGAGCACGTTCGCGGCCACGTTCTCCATCGCGGCCGGTCTGCTCCGGCCCATCGGCGGCTACGTCAGCGACGTGCTGGCGCGCAGGGAGATGGATATCCTGCCCGTGTTCAAGGGTCGCTACCGCGAGCAGTGGACGTTCGTGTCGCTCTCGTTCATCGTCGTCTCCATGCTCGCCATGACGCTCGCCGGTCTCTCCGGAGCCGTCCTCATCGCGGTGGCCGCCGGCTTCATGGTCGGCATGGCCTGCGCCTTCGCGGAAGGCGCCATCTTCGCACAGGTTCCGGCGATGTTCCCCAACAGCTCCGGGGCCGTCGCGGGCGTCGTCGGCGGCGTCGGTACCATCGGCGGCATCGCCTACCCGCTCGTCTACTCGTCGGTGCTCCTGCCGAACCTGCACGTCGGCTACGCGCTCGTCGCGGCGACGATGGTTCCCATCGTCCTCCTGAACGCGTGGGTCTACCGCCCGCACATCGCGAAGCGCGCGACTATCGACGGCTTCCTCGGCTCGTCGGGCGCGACCGGCCCGGCGGACGACTGAGCCGCCGACCGCGACGACCGCGACACGTCTGTCCGCGGCACCGACCGCGGACGAAGCGAACGAACTCGAACCGAATCACGGTTTCATTTTTCACCCGATGCCAAGCGCCCGAGAGCCCCCGGCTCTCGCTCAGGCGACGCGCGCGTCGGTCTCGACCGAGACGCCGTCGAGGTAGTCGCCGTCGGGACCGACCCACTCGCCTTCGGTCCCGCAGTCGGTGGTCAGCCGGCAGACGCGGGTCTCCGGCGGCCAGACGACGCGAACCTCGTCGCCGGAGCGCTCGACCGTCACGGTCTGTCGGTACGTGACCGTCTCGCCGAAGTCGCCGACGTAGGTCACCGCGAGGTCGACCTCGCTCGCGCCCGGCGGAATCGACAGCCGCTCGGGACCGAAGGCGAGTGGGTGGTTCGTCACGGCCACGCCCGCCGGCGTCAGCGATAGCTCGACGGGCAGGCTCTCGGCCATCGCCGCGTCGTAGCGGGCGTAGCCCTCGTCGGTCTCGACGCGAACCGACACCGTGTTCGTCCCCTCGGGCGCGCCGAGCGTCGTCGTCGCGTCGACCCGCTCGCCCGACAGCACGTCGAGTCGGGTCAGTTCCGGCTCGACCGCGTCCACCGCTCCGGTCCACGTCCCTCGATAGGTGAACCGGTACGGGGTCCGGTTCGTCGCGTCGAGGACCGCGAAGTCCTGTTCGGCCCCGTCGTCGATGGCGTACACCACCGGGCCGTCGAAGCCGGGGTCGTTGCGGAGCGTCTGGAAGGGGTGGGCCGACCAGTCGCCGTAGGGGTCGGGGTGGAAGACGAGCGCCTTCGTCTCGTTGCCCGTCGCGGTCGAGTCGCCACCGAGCCCGATGCCGCCGCCACCGCCCCCGAGACCGCCGGTACCGACGCTCGGAACCGACGGGGTCAGCGGCGGGTGTTCGAAGCCGGCGTCGAGGAGCGGTTCGTAGGTCGCCGCGAGATTCTCGGTTCGGAGTCGGTTCTCGTCGTAGGGCTCCTCGACGGCCCCGACCGTCACCCCGCCGGCGACGAGCGCCGAGACGAGGAGCACCGAGAAGACGACGCCCCGGGCCTCAGAGGCCGAAAAGCGGCGGTGGGAAAGCCGGCTGAGGAGGCGAGCGCCGGCGACGATTCCGGCCGCGCCGAACACCGCGAGCGGGACGAGCGCGTCGAAGTGGTAGAACGGCCCGAGGAGGTCGATGAGGCCGTTTCGAAGACCGTTGTGCGTCCCCCAGAAGGCGGCGTTGCCGACGAACACCGAGGCGAACACGCCCGCGACGACGCAGGCGAGGGCGTCGTCGGAGAGTTCGGCGAAGGCGCGGTCGCGGCCGCCGAGGCCGTGGTGGCGGCGTCTCGCGCTCCCGCGGAGGTTCCGTCCGGTCTTGTGTCCCCACCAGCGGCGGGCGGTGACGCCGAAGCCGAAGACCGCGGCGACTGTGCCGAACCATCCCATCGGCCCCCAGCGCGTCGCGAGCATGTCGAGCGCTTCGACTGCCGTCTCGACGCCCATCGCGGGCGTGTAGAAGACCTCGTAGCCGAGGATAGCCCGCTCGCCGAAGCCGATGCCGTCCCGCGGGGCGAAGGCGATATAGGGGAACGTGAGCGGGTCCCCCGTCACGACGGCGTTGTAGGCGAGCGTCAGGCCGACGAACGCGAGTCCGGGGAGCGCGACGGCGGCGTACCGGCGGAAGACGACCCAGCCGGTCCCCGCGCGGCGGGCTGTCGCGAGCGCCCACAGCGAGTGGGCGATGAACGGCAGGGCGAACAGGACGGCGGTGTAGGGCCGGGCGAAGAACGCCGCGCCGACGAGCGCGCCGGCGACGACGGCGTAGCCCGAGGAGTCGCGGCGGGCGGCCCGGACGTAGCAGACGGCGAAGCCGAGGTTGAGCATCGTCGTCGGCGCGTACGCGAGGAACGTCGACGACGTGAGCAGAAACAGCGGCGAGAGCCCGAGCAGGCCCGCCGCGACGACTCCGGTCGTCCGGTCGAACGCGTCGGCCGTGAGCGCGTAGACCAAGGCGGCGGAGATCGCGGCGATGGCTCCCAACACGAGGTTCGGAAGCCCGAACGCGAGACCGACCGCGAACAGCGCCGGCACGGCCGGCGAGTACTTCGAGTAGAGCTGGACGCCGCCGGGGGCGCTCGGCGTCTCCTGCACCACGAAGAACCACGGTCTGACGGCCTCCGTCAGCTGTCCGGGGTAGAGAAACAGCTTGCCTTCGAGGAGCATCGCGGCCTGCGTGAGATAGACGCCCTCGTCGTCGTTGACGGTGTGGTACGGAAAGAGGTCGACCGCGAACCACGTCACGACGAGTCCGACGAGAAGCGAGACGCAGAGCGCTGCGAGTCGTCGGCGCGTTCGCGTCCGGTCGACGTCGATGGAAAAACCGAACGCGAGCCCGCGGACCGCGGCTCGCACGCGGCCACCGAGCGGGAGGGAATCGCCCGTGTTCGAGTCTCGCCGACCCATCCTCAGTCCGAATAAGGGCCGGTCTCGGGGCGCTGTTCGCGCGGGAACCACGCGAGCTCGTGGCCGGCGTCGAGCGTCACCTCGACGCAGCCGTCGGTCGGGACGGTCTCGTCGTGGTTGTGCATACACAGGAGGGTGTCGCCGCCGTGGAGTTCGACCTCGTAGAGGATGGTCGGCCCGAGGTAGCGCTTCCCGACGACTTTGCCGTGGCCCTCGCCGCCGTCGCCGCAGGGGTGGGCCGACACGTCGTCCGGGCGGACGAGGATGTCGATGTCGGTGTCGTCGTACTCGGGCGCGAGGCCGTGTATCTGGTCGCGCGCGACCGACCCGAGTTCGGTTTCGACGACGCCGCCGGCGATGCGTCCCGGCAGGAAGCCCGCGTAGCCGAGGAAGCCGGCGACGAAACGCGATTCGGGGTGCTGGAACACCTGTTCGGGCTCGCCCACCTGTTCGAGGTCGCCGTCGTTCATCACGGCCACGCGGTCGGAGATGGACATCGCCTCCTCCTGGTCGTGGGTGACGGAGACGGCCGTCACGCCGGCCTCCTTGAGGATGCGACGGACCTCCTCGCGCATCTGGACGCGGAGGTCCACGTCGAGGTTCGAGAAGGGCTCGTCGAGGAGCAGGATGGCGGGCTCCGGCGCGAGCGACCGGGCGAGGGCGACCCGCTGTTGCTGGCCGCCGGAGAGCTCGTCGGGGTAGCTGTCGCCTTGGGTCTCCAGTCCCACGAGGTCGAGGAGGTCGCGAACGCGCTCGTCGCGCTCGGCCTCGTCGAGGTCCTTCAGGCCGAAGGCGATGTTCTCGGCCGCGGTGAGGTGCGGGAACAGCGCGAACTCCTGGAAGACGACGCCGACGCCGCGCTCTTCGGGCGCGCGGAAGGTTCCGCCGCCGGAGACGACGTTTCCGTTCAGTCGGACCTCGCCGCCGTCGGGGCGGTCGAGCCCGGCGATGAGCCGGAGCGTCGTCGTCTTGCCGCACCCCGAGGGGCCGAGGAGCGTGAGGATTTCGCCCTCCTCGACGCTGAGCGAGAGGTCGGTGATGACCGACTCGGTTCCGTAGGACTTCGAGACGCCGTCGAGTTCGAGGACGCCGCCGCCGTCCGCGTCGTCGGCCTCGGAGTCGGTGGATTCTGTGCGGTTCGAGCGGTCGGTGGTCGAAAGTGTGCTATTTGACATCGTATCCCTCTTGCGTGATGATGACGAGCATCGAGAGCCCGGAGACGAAAAGCAGGATGAACGCGGGCACGACGGCCTGGCCGAAGTAGCCCTGCTCGTAGGCCGTCCAGATGTGCGTCACGAGCGTGCTGAACCCCGAGGGGCGCAGCAGGAGCGTCGCGGGCAGTTCCTTCATCGTGGTCAGGAAGACGAGCGCCGCGCCGCCGAACAGGCCGGGCGCGACGAGGGGAAGCGTCACGTGACGGAACGCTCCCGACGGGGTCTCCCCGAGCGTCCGCGCCGCCTCGGGGAGCGCGGGGTCGACCCGGAGGAACGACGCCCGGAGCGACCCGATGGCCTGCGGGAGAAAACGGATGACGTACGCGAACACGAGGAGATAAAGCGTCTGGTAGATGGGCGTCGCGTACGAGCTACCGAAGTAGACGAGCGCCAGTCCGAGGACGACGCCCGGCACCGCGTAGCCGACGTAGGTCGCGCGCTCGAAGACGGAACTGAGCCGCGAGGGGTGCCGGGCGGCGAGGTAGGCGACCGGCAGGCCGGCGAGCGTCGCCGCGCCCGCGGTCGCGGCCGCGACGAGGACCGAGTTGAGCGCGTACTCGGGCTGGAACGCGAGCGAGCCACTCGTCGCGGCGACCCCCTGCGCGAGCCACGTAAAGAGGATGCCGAGCGGGACGAGGAGCGCGACGGTGGCGACGAGCGCCGCGAAGCCGAGCGCCGGGTACTTCCACTTCCCGAGCGGCATCGGGCTTCCCGAGCGGCCGCCGGTCGTCGTGCGCTCGTCGCCGCGAATCTGCGATTCGAGGGTCAAGATGAGGAGCGTCACGGCGATGAGCTGAAGCGACAGGAGCGTCGCGGTGTCGCGGCCGAACGTCCCGAACTCCACGTAGATGACGCGGGTGAACGCGTCGAACTTCATGATGGCCGGCGTGCCGAAGTCCGAGAGGACGTACAGCGCCGTCAGGAGCGAGCCGGCGGCCACCGCCGGGCGAATCTGCGGGACCGTCACCCGCTTGAACGACTCCCAGCGGGTGTGGTTCAGGGTCCGCGCGGCGTCGATGAGCGTGGTGTCCATCGACTTGAGCGCGGCCCGGGTGGTGATGAACACGTACGGATACGTGTAGAGCGTCAGCACCAAAACGGCACCGGGTAGTCCGTAGATTTCCGGGAGCGACTCGACGCCGAACGGGGCCAAGAGCCGCTGGAACGCGCCCCGCGGGCCGAACGCCGAGACGAACGCGAACGCGCCGATGTAGCTCGGGATAACGAGCGGCAGCGAGACGACGACGGTCCAAAAGCGTCTGAACGGCAGGTCTGTCCGGACGGTCAGGTACGCCAGCGGGACGCCCAGACCGATGCACGCGGTGGTGACGAGCGTGACGAGGACGGCGCTGTTCAGGAACACCTCGACGGTCGTCGGCCGAGTGACGAGCGCCAGCGCCTCGGCGAACCCCACCTCGAGCGCGGTCTTGACGAGCCACAACAGCGGAACGACGACGGCGGCGGCGACGGCCCCGCTGGCGACTGTCAGGCCGAGCGGTTGCTCGTCGTCCCCCCCACCGGTCCCCGTCTGCTGTTCGGTCGCCATGAGTGAGCTACCTCAGAGAACGCCCACCTCACGCAAGAGTTCCACGGTTCCTTCGAGGTCCGAAAGCTGCGTCAGGTCGAGGCCCTCCGGCGGGCTGAGTTCGTCGATGCTCGGAAGCTCGCCGATGGGGTCGACGCCCGAGACGAGCGGGTACTCGAAGGTCGTCCGCGCGAAGTAGTCCTGCGCCTCGGCCGACAGCAGGTGTCGGACGAAGTTGCTCGCCAGTTCGGAGTCGTCGGCGGTGTCGAGGGTGAGCGCGCCCGCGACGTTGAAAATCGAGCCGGCGTCGCCCGCGGTGAAGGCGGTCGAAAGCGGCGCGTTCGGCCGCCCGGCGAGGATTCGCTGGATGTAGTAGTGGTTCGCGAAGCCCGCGCCGATTTCGCCGTCGGCGACGGCCTGCGAGACGAGGAACTCGTCGTTGTACTCCGTGACGCCGAGGTCCTGCATCCCCTGGAGCCACTCTCTGGTCGCCTCTTCGCCCTCGAGGACGCGCATCGCCGTGATGAACGCCTGGAACGAGGAGTACGTCGGGGCCCAACCGACGTTGTCGCGGAACGCCTCCGTGTCCGGGAAGGCCATGATGTCGTCGGGAATCCCCGATTCGTCGAACTGGTCGGTGTTGAACGGGACGGTCCGGGCGCGGCCGGAGGTTCCGGTCCACTGCCCGTCGGGGTCGTGGAACTCGTCGCGGACGAGGTCGAGCACCTCGCTCGGGAGCTCCTGGGTTCGACCGGCGTCCTTCAGCGCGCCGAGCGCCCCGGCGTTGACCGAGAAGAACACGTCTGCGGGACTGTTCTGTCCCTCGGTCTGAATCTGGTTGACTAACTCGGTCGCCGAGTTGTACCGCGGGCGGATGGTGAAGTCGTCGTAGTACTCCTCGAAAAAGGAGATGAGTTCGCCGACGAGCGCCTTGCCGCGGCCCGAGTAGAGCGTGAGTTCGCCCGAGAGGTCGGGCATCTCCGAGACGGACACGCCGCCGGTTATGTCGCGGTCACCGAACGGTGAACGGCCGGAACCGATCTGTTCGACTCCCTCGCCGCTCTCGGGTTCGGTCGTCGTCTCCGTCTCCTCGTCGCCGCCGGTACAGCCGGCGAGCGTGCCGACCCCGAGGGCCGCCGTCGTCGCGATGAACCGGCGACGACTGTGGCCGCGAAGCTCTCGGTCGCGTTCTTGCATACATTGATTTAGGTCTCCCTAAATCATTTATACCTACCGATTCGTCGGGCGAAGCGGGCGAATCGCGGGACAAAGAGACGATTGCCGGTCCGCCGGCGCGGGTCGGTCGGCCGACCGATTGGTCACCCGTCGGGCAATCAGTCAGTCGTCAGCCGGCGCGGCGGCCCGCGGCGCGGCGAGGGCGTCGAGGCAGTCCAGCCAGTCGCGCATGTGCTCGCCGACGTAGTTGAAGAAGTCGCCGTTGCGGTAGTCGGACCAGTCGCCGTCCGCGAGGGCGTCGGCCATCGCCTCGAAGACGCCGGCGTAGCTGTCGGCGTCGTCGCCGACCGCGTCGACGACCTCCCAGAGGTGCTCGTTGAGTTCGAGGCCCGGCACCTCGTTGTTGAGGTCGTCGAACGTCGGGCGGGCGGCCTTGTTGTGCTCGCACAGCGGGTAGCCGGTGAGCACGTCCTTTCCGAGCACGTCGGCGGCGCGCTTGAGGAAGACGCCCGACCAGATGTCGTCGAAGCGGCCGACCTCCCACTCGTTGTCGTCCATCGGTAGCTGGTAGAACGCCGGGATGACTTCGCGTTCGAACGCGAGGTTCATCGAGCAGACGGTGAGGTACTGGCCCTCCTCGGCCACGAAGTCGCCGTCGAAGTCGTCGAAGTCGGTCCGGGTCTGGGCCTGTCCCTCGAGGTCGCCGTCCATCAGGATGCGGACCGCGTCGAGGTCGGGGACGTTCGTCCACAGCCCCTGCGAGGCGACCACGTCGCGGAGTTCTCGCGTCCCGGTTCCGACCGTCTCGTCCATCGCCGAGTAGGGGTACCCGCGGGGGTACAGCCCGTGCTCGTCGGCGTTCTGGTAGAGGACGTTCACCCAACGCTCGTCGCTCGACACCGACTCCACCTCGTCGGTGCGGTCGAGGTTCGCCATGTGGCGGCCGAAGAAGTCCCACTCGTCGTGCGGGAGCGTGTCGTCGTCGATGAAGACGCCGTAGTCGAACTCGGGGTGCGCCCACATGTACAGCAGGCCGAAGCTCGTCTGGGCGTGACTCGCCGCCGGGACGAGATGCGAGTACTCCGAGACGTCGTGTTCGTCGTACCACTCCTCGCGGGCGGTCCCGTCGAAGACCGCGCCCGCGACGCCCTCGTCGTCCAGCATCGACTCCATTCCCTCGGCGTCGCAGAAGTCCTCCGTGACGAGGAGGACGAAGAGCCGGTCGAGGTCGAACCCGTGTTCGCGCGCGTTGTCGAAGTACGACCGCATGCACTCGTACTCCCGAATAGTCGGGACGACCACGCAGATGTCCGCGTTCATTGCTCCTATGAATTTAGGCTTCCCAAAAATAGCTGTTGGTTCCGAATAGCGGGCCTGAAATGCCGATGTAGTGATAATTAATCCGGCGGGTCGGCGAGGGCGGGCGATTCACGGCCGTCTCGCTGCCTCAGGCTCGCGTCCCCGTCAACGACTCCAACAGCAGGACCGCCGTGTCCTTCGCCAGCGGGTCGTTCGCGTTCCCGCACTGCGGCGACTGCACGCAGGAGGGACAGCCGTCCTCGCAGTCGCAGTCGGAAATCAGTTCGGCGGTCTGTCGCATCAGTCCCTCGGCGATGTCGTAGCCGGCGCGCGTGATGCCGACCCCGCCGGGGTGGCCGTCGTAGATGAAGATTGTCGATTGGTCGGTGTGGCTGTGGTACGGGGTCGAGAGCCCGCCGATGTCGCCGCGGTCACAGAGCAGTCGGAGCGGAAACAGCGAAATCATCCCGTGTTCCGCGGCGTGGATGCCGCCGTTGAAGCCGTAGTCGCGCCCCTCCGCGCGGTCGCTCGATAGCTCGCGCATCTCCGCTTCCACGTCGCCGGGGACGGTGAAGTACAGCGCCTTCGTCCGCAGGCTCGTCTCCGGCAGGTCGAGCAGTTGCTGGCCGATGGTCGTCCCGCGCTTCGGGTCGCGGCGTTCGAACCCCGTAATCTGCTTGCGCATCGTCACCTCGGCGAACCGGACCTCCACGTCGGACCGTGCCGACAGCGGCTTCGACAGGATGTCCCGCTCGACCGTGATGTGCTTGTCGTGGAGGACGCGGGTGTAGTAGTCCGCCCACGTCGGCTGGAGTCGGGCCACGTCGCGGTCCAAATCGAGCTCCGCGACCTCGTACGTCTGTCCCTGATGGTGGTAGACCGCGCCGGGATGGGCGTCTCGAAGCGCGTCGTCGAACGCCAGCGTGGCGATGGTCTCGTTGTTCCGCGTGTCCATCAGTTGCACCTCGCGGTCGGTGATGGTTCGGAGGCTCATCGCGTGCTGCGGGCTCTCGCTTCCGTCGTGGGTCCACCGGAGCCCGTCGTCCGTCTCCCGGCGCGCCAGCGTTCCGTCGGCTTCGAGGTCCGAGACGACGCCGGGGAACGACCCGCCGAAGTACGACTCGTCCCCGGTCGAGAGCCAGTTCTCGGCGGCCGCGCAGGCGACGTGCGAGGGGAGCAGGTGGTCGTTTTCCGGGTCCGAGACGGCCCGCTCGGGGTCGCCGTCGAAGAACTCCGCGGGGTGGTTCAGCAGGTACTGGTCGAGTTGGTCTTCGCCGCCGACGAGGACGACCAAGGCGGGCCTGTCGCCGCGACCCGCCCGCCCGGCCTGTTGCCACGCGGACATCCGCGTGCCGGGGTAGCCGTCGATGAGCACCACGTCGAGTCCGCCCACGTCGACGCCGAGTTCGAGCGCGTTGGTGCTCCAGACGCCCGTGATGTCGCCGTCGTGCAGGCCGGCTTCTATCTCCCGTCGCCGGTCGTGAGTCAGGGAGGCCTGATACGCTGCAATCTCGCCGGCGAGCGCGTGTTCGCCGCGGCTCCTGAGGTCGCTCGCGCTCTCGGAGGCGTACCGTTCGGCCGCCTGTCGGGCGCGGGTGAACGCCAGCGTCTGGTGGCCGCGGGCGACGAGGTCGACGAAGAGGTTCTTGGTCTCGACGTGGCCCGAACGCCGCCGTCCCGACCCGCCGGCCTCGGGGTTCTCGTACTCCGGCGGGTTCCACAGGAGCCAGTTGGTCTCGCCGGTCCCGCTCGTGTCCTCGTCGACGAGCGCGAAGGAGTCCTCCCGCTCGCCCGTGATGCGCGCGGCGTGTTCGACGGGGTTGCCGATAGTGGCCGAACAGCAGACGAACTGCGGGTCGGAGCCGAACCGCTCGCAGACGCGCTTGAGCCGACGGAGGAGCAGCGCGACGTGGCTTCCGAACACCCCGCGATAGCCGTGGACCTCGTCGATGACGACCGTCTCCAGCGAGGAGAAGAACCACTCCCACAGCCGGTGGGCGTGCGGGAGCAGCGCGTAGTGAACCATGTCGGGGTTCGAAAGCAGCACCGTCGGCATCCGCTTTCTGACCTCGCGCTTTTCGGACTTCGACAGCCGGCCGGTGTACTGGTCGACCGAGACGCGGCTGCCGAAGCCGAGGCCGCGAGCGAGGTCCGACAGCGTGTCGAGTTGGTCGGCGACGAGCGCGTTCTGCGGGCCGAGATAGAGCGTCCGGCCGCCGTGGTCCATCGCCCGCTCGAACGCCGGCACGGTGTACGCGAGGCTCTTGCCGCTGGCGGTCCGCGTCGCCAAGACGACGTTGTTCCCGTCGCGGACCGCCTCGACCGCCTCGGCCTGATGCCGGTAGAGTCGGTCGATGCCGCGGTCTTCGAGGGCCGACGCCAGTCGCGGTTCGAGGTCCACGTCGGCGAAGGCGGGCTCGCGCGCTTCGAACCGGCGGTGGGACCGAATCTGCCCCTCGTAGTACGGTCTGGTCCGGAGCCACTCGATGAGGTCGTCCACACGCCTACTGCGGACGTGGCCGCCCTAACGCTGTCGCAGTTCTGACGTGGTAGCACGAGGCACAGTAGCCGCGCCGTTTTTGTTCTTCGCGTCCCGACGGAAGCGCATGAACGAATCCGCGGACGCCGTCCTCATCTACGACGGCGAGTGCGCCTACTGCTCGGTCGCCGCGTCGGCGCTGAAGCGCCTCGACGACGTGGAAGCGATTTCGTGGTACGACGACGCGGCGCAGGCGTTCCTCGACGCCCAGTTCGCGGACGTGCCGTTCGCCATGGTCCTCGTCGACCGTCGGGAGAGCCGCGTCTACGCCGGCCGAGCCGCCGCGAAGGAACTCACCGACCGGGCCGGGATGCCCGGCCTCCTCGGCAGTCTCGTCCGCGACAACTACGACAGAATCGCGAAGGTCGTCGGCGCCGCCAGCGGTCGCGGCCGCGACCCCGACGACGTCCACAGCGTCTACGACCTCGACGCCGACGCGGCCGAGCTGTTTTCGGCCCTCCTCGACAACGCCGAGCCGCGACCCGCCGAGCTTTCGTAACCCGACTGACGCACTCCGGCTATGACCAACTCGAGGAACTCGCCCGACGACGACCCGAGGAACTCGCCCGACGAGAATCCGACAGTCCACTCGCTCGACCCCGCGGTCCTCGGCACCGACGACGACCCGCTCGCCCTCGGCTCTCGGTCGCCGGTCGGAACGTACGCGCTGGTCTTCGACGCGCCCGCGGCGACCATCGACGTCGGCGCGTTGGGCGAGCACCGCGTTTCCGCCGGTGCCTACGTCTACGTCGGGAGCGCGTTCGGAACGGGCGGACTGCGACGCGTCCTCCGCCATCGGCGCGTCGCGGCCGGCGACCACGACGCTCGCCATTGGCACGTCGACTACCTCGGCGGCCACCCGGCCGTCGGACTCGCGCGCGTCGTCTGCGTTACCGACCGCGACGTGGAGTGCGCGGTCGCGACCGAACTGGCGTCGTCGCTCGGCGCGACCGCCGTCGATGGCTTCGGCTCGTCGGACTGTTCGTGCGACGCGCACCTCGCGCGCGGTGACTCGGTCGAGACGGCGACACCGCTCGTCGAAGCAGCATTTCGAAGCAAAATGTGAAGGGGGATGTCTCCCCCCTCTGACGCCCGAACCGGACCGGGCACCCCGGTTCGGACGAAAAGCCGGTTGTCAGAGGCACCCCGGCATACCCTCATACTGCTGCTACACGCTTTACTTCACCCATCGCATCACTCAGTCATACCGTGACTCGACGTATATAAATACGCTGTTTCTTTATATACTTGTGGCCGATTCTCCTGTTCTTTAAGTAGTACGACGTTCATGTAGCTCGACATGGTTCGGTCCGAGGCTGACGAGGTGTTCGACGTGCTCGCGTCGCGGGCCGACGTGCTCGAGGCCGTCGTTCGCCAGCCTCGAACCACCGCGGAACTCGTGAACGGGCTCCCGGTGTCGCGCTCGACCGTCGACCGCGGCCTCCGGGAGTTAGAGCGCGCGGGCTTCGTCGAGACGAGCGACCGCGTCCACCGCCCGACGCTCGCCGGGCGAATGGCGCTCGACACGTACTCGAACTTCGTCGAGTGTCTGGACGACATCGACGCGGCCGGTACGGTGCTCGATTCACTCGACGCTGGCGCGCCGCTGGCGCCGGTCTTCCTCGACGGCTGTGAGGCTATCGCCGCCGATGACGGCCTCGGACCCGTGCTCTCGAAGCTCACGTCCTTCGTCGAGGGCTCGACGTCGATACGCGGCCTCGTCCGCGGGGCGCTTCCCTCGCAGGTCGACGCCTACTACCGGGCGGTCGTCGAAGACGGCACCCCGGTCGACCTCGTCGCCACCGACGACGTGGTCCAGCGGCTCGTCACCGCCTACCGGCCGCAGCTCGCCGAGGCGTGGTCGGTCAGCTCCTTTTCGCTCCGGTCGGTCGAATCGCTTCCCTACAGTCTCGTCGTCTCCGACCTTCCGGACGGCCCCGTCGCGTTCCTGGTCGCGTACTCCGAACGCGGCCTCGCGGGCGTCGTCTACAACGATTCGCCCGCGGCGGTCGCGTGGGCCAGAGAGCGCATCGAGGACTGTCGGGCGGACGCCTCGTCGCTCCCCCGACCGCCGGTCGACGGGAGCTGACGGCCCCGCGCCCGCGGCCGATGTCCGCGAGACCCCAACGACTTACGGGAGCCACCGCGAAGGAGTCCCAATGACGACGACGTTCCCCGAAATCCCCTATCTGGAGTGGATTGTCGACCGGGCGGACGAGGCCGCCCACGACCTCGCGACGAGCGACCTCGGGTCGTCCCGGCGCGGCGACGACCTCGTCCCGCCGGTTCTCTCCGGTCGCTCGGACCCCGAGGACGCGACGCTCGCCGGCCAGCTCGCGGCGCGCTACGGCGTCTCCGAGTCCTCGGTCCTCGTCACCGCGGGCGCGACGAACGCGAACTTCCTCGCCGCCTGCGCGCTCCTCGACCTCGCCACCGACGACGACGAAGACCGCGACGAAGACGCCTCGCGCCCGCAGGTGCTCGTCGAAAAACCCGGCTACCAGCCGCTCGTGGCCACTTCCGAGGCGCTCGGCGCGCGCGTCGACCGCTTCGTCCGCCCGCCGGAGTACGACTACGAACTCGAACCCCACCGCCTCGACGGGGCCTCCACCGACGCCTTCGCCTACGCCATCGTCACCAACCGCCACAACCCGTCCGGCAAACTCACGCCGCGCGCCGAACTCGCCGAGGTCGCGTCGGCCGCGGCCGACGCCGGCGGCTACCTCCTCGTCGACGAGGTGTACGCGCCCTTCGTCGACCCCGCCGCCGACGGCCCCTTCGGCGGCATCACGGCGTCGGGCCTCGAAAACACCGTCGTAACCGGGTCGCTGACGAAGTTCTACGGCCTCGGCGGGCTCCGCGTCGGCTGGATTATCGGCCCCGAAGAAGTCGTCTCCCGCGCCCGCTCGGCGTCGATGTACCTGCCCGCGGTCGCCGAGCCGAGCACCAAACTCGCCCGGCGCGCGCTCCACCACGGCGACGAGATAGAGGCCGCCGCTCGCGAACACCTCTCGGCGAACCACGACCTTCTGGCGACGTTCGTCGCCGAGCGCGACGAACTCGACGGCCGCATCCACGCCGGCGGGACGTTCGCCTTCCTCGACCACGCCTCCGTCGACGGCGACGCCGTCGCCGACGCCGCGTGGGACCGCGGCGTGCTCGTCGTCCCGGGTCGCTTCTTCGACGCGCCGGAGTCGTTCCGAATCTCCCTCGGCGGCGACCCCGAGGCGATGGAAGCCGGACTCGCCGCCTTCGGCGACGCCCTCGACGACCTCGCCGAGTAACCCGGCCCGCCGCTCCGACTCGCACCTCCCGGCGGCGCTTCCGGTCTACTGCTCGGTCTTCTCGATGAGCGGGTGCTGGAGGTAGTCGTTGACCTCCACGTCCGCGAGCGATTGGAGGCCGCCGAGGCGGGCCATTCGGCGCAGGCCCAACTCGCCGACCTCCTCCGGCGACACCGTGAGGACGTGCGCGAGCATCCGGTCGATATCGAGCCGCTCCGCGGCCATTGCGCGGTGGTGGCCGTCGACGAGGAGCGTCTCGGGTCCGTGGGAGACGACGATGAGCGGCTCCGCGAGGCCGTTCTGGAGTTCGTACTTCCGGCCTTCGAGTTCGTCGCCGTACACCTCTCGCTGAGTCGGAATCAGCGAGTCCACCTCGACTTCGCGCTCGGCGACACTGATCGACGCGTCGTGGGTCCGTTCGAGCATCTCGCGGGTGCTCTGGACCTTCGAGGGGGTCGTCCGCTCGATTTGGCTCCGGACCGCGTCGCCGTTCGAAAAGAGGCCGAGCAGCACCCGGTCGTCGTCGACGACGGGGAGGAACTGGTGGCCGGTGCGGAAGATGACGCGCGCGGCGTTCTTCACCGTCATCTCCGGGCGGACGACCACGAGGTCGCGGCTCATCACCGACTCGACCCGCACGTCGCCGTTGACCTCCAAGAGGTCTATCGCGCCGACGAACCCGAGGAGGTGGTTGTCGGCGTCGACGACCGGGAGGCCGCCGTACTGCGGACCGGCCTTGAGTCGGTCGACCACGTCGGTGACCCACGCGTCGGGCCCGACAGTCTCCACGTCGGTCGTCATGTACGCGTCGACGCGAACGTCGTCGAGTTCCATCGGTGTCATTGGTGGTTCACTCGCATCTCGGTCGTCCCGCGGTTGACCGCGGAGCGCCCTAAACGTATCTGCGACGAAAAACGAGGTGGGAACGACCGGCGTCGCGTCCGAGTCGGGCCCGCGATGCCGCGCCATCGGAGCGCCGTCGGAGTGCCGTCGAAGCGCCGTCGAAGCGCCGCGGCGTCGCTTACGCGTCGATGGCGCGCGCGAGCACCTCGACCGGGTGCGGCGGGTCGTCGTCCGCGCCGTCCATGTCTTCGAGTTGGGTCCGACAGGACGCGCCGGGGGCGACGACCACGTCTCCCGGGCTCTCGGCCACTTGGCCTTCGAGGATGTTCCCGATGGCTTTCGACATGGAGTAGTGTTCGGCCTCGTAGCCGAACGACCCGGACATCCCGCAGCACGTCGAGTCCAGCGGGTCCACCTCGAAGCCGGCGCGGCGGAGGACGCCCACCGCGTGGTGGTCCTTCTTCGTGGACTTCTGGTGGCAGTGGCCGTGGTAGGTCAGGTACTCGTCCTGCGGGAGGAACGACAGCGACTCGTCGAGCCGGAACGCGTCGACGTACTCCATGACGCCGTAGGCGTTGGCCGCGACGGTCTCCACGTCGTCGCCGGAGAGCAAGTCGAGGTAGTCCGACTGGAACATCACCGCGTCGGAGGGCTCACAGAGGACGACGTCCCAGCCCTCCTCGACGTAGGGCGCGAGGACCTCGACGTTCTGCTCGGCGTCGGCGCGGGCCTTGTCGAGAAAGCCCTTCGAGTGCGGCGGCCGACCGGAGCCGGCGACGCCCTCCGGAATCCGGACGTGGACGTTCGCGGCCTCCAGCGCCTTCACGGCGGCCTTCCCGACCTCGGGGTGGTTGTAGTTCGTGTAGGTGTCGGGGAACAACAGCACCTTGCGGTCGGCCTGCGCCTCGGGGATGTCGGCCGACCCTCGACTTTCGAACCACTCCACGAAACTCGTCGCGTGGAATTTCGGGAGTGAGCGCTCCTTGGCGATACCGACGGTCTTCTCCATGACCGTCCGCGCGCCCGGTACCTTCGTCGCCGCGTTGGCGAGCGGGGCGAACGCCGACCCGAGCTTCGACAGCGAGTCGATGTTGGCAAAGAGCTTGTCGCGGAGGCTGGAGCCGTTGCGCTGGTGGTACTCGTGGACGACCTCGGCTTTCATCTTCGCCATGTCGACCTCGCTCGGGCAGTCCTTCGAACAGCCCTTACAGCCGACACAGAGGTCGAGCACCTCGTCGACGAACTCGTCGGTGAACAGCTCGTCCTCCGGGAGCCCGCCGCTCATCGCCTGCCGGAGCATGTTGGCGCGGCCGCGAGTCGCCTGAATCTCCTCTTCGGCGGCGCGGAACGTCGGGCACATGACGCCGCCGACCGTGGACTGCTGGCCGCGACAGCCCGCACAGCCGTGGCAGAGTTCGACCATGCCCTCGAACCCGTTGTCGTTGTCCCAGTTCAGCGCCGGTTCGAAGCCGGCGTCGAACTCGTAGTCGGGCGAAAACCGGAGGTTCTCGGTCATGTCGTAGTCGCCGCAGATGTTCCCCGGGTTCAGGAGCCAGTCGGGGTCGAACGCGGTCTTGAGGTCGCGGAAGACGTTCCAGAGGTGGTCGCCGTACAGCTTGCGGTTCCACTGAGTCCGCGCGCGGCCGTCGCCGTGTTCGCCCGAGACGGAGCCGCCGTACTTGACGACCAGGTCCGTCACCTCGTCGGCGATGGCCTCGAACGTCTCGACGCCCTCGGCCGTCTTCGTGTTGACGAGCGGGCGGATGTGCAGGACGCCCGGCCCCGCGTGGGCGTAGTACGAGGCGAAGGTGTCGTGTTCGTCGAGGATGTCCTGGAAGTCCGAGACGTACGCCGGGAGGTTCTCGGCCGGGATGGCGGTGTCCTCGATGTACGCGATGTGCTTTTCGTCGGTCGTCCGACCGAGGAGAATCGGGAGCCCCGACTTGCGCATCTTCCAGAACTTCGCGCGGGTGTCGGCGTCGTGGGCCTCCATGAAGTCGGTCGCGCGGCGCTCCGTTTCGGTCACCGAGGCCGAGCCCTCGTCGGGGTCGAACTCGGTGCCGTCGGGGTCGATGACGCGGTCTTCGATGAGGTTCGCCACCTTCTGTTTGCCGTCCTCGTCGGAGTCGGCGTAGAACTCCACGAGGAGCGTCGAGTCAGTGCCCTCGGGGAGCATGCCGACCACGTCCGCGAACTCGGCGGTGTCTCGCGCGAGGTCGAGCAGCACGTCGTCCATGACCTCGACGGCCGCGGGCTCGTGTTCGAGGATGGGCGCGACGTCGTGCATCGCGTCGATGACGTCGTCGTAGGTGAGAAGCGCCACCGACGCGGTGTTCGGAATCTCCTCCAGCGAGACGGTCGCCTTCGTCACGATGCCGAGGGTGCCCTCGCTCCCGGCGACGAGTCTGCCGAGATTGACGCGGCCGGCCTCCCAGCCCTCGTCGATACCGGTATCGTCCGGCGTGCGGCGCTCGCCGCGCATCTCGTCGACGAGCATGTCGAGGTTGTAGCCCGAGACGTTGCGCTTCAGGTCGGGGAAGCGCTCGGAAATCTCGTCGGCCTCCTCGTCGAGTATCCGCGCGACCTCCGCGTGGACGCGCGCTTCGAGGTCGCCGTCGGGGTCGCCGGCCTCGCGGAGTTCGTCGACGCTCACCTCGCCGAACGTCGTCACCGTGCCGTCCGCGAGGACGAGTTCCAGCTCTTCGATGTAGTAGTCGGTCTTGCCGTACTTCAGCGAGTGCGAGCCGGTGGAGTTGTTGCCGATCGCGCCGCCGAGCGCGGAGCGGTCCCCCCACGCCGGGTCGGGCGCGAACTTCAGGCCGTGGGGGGCGAGTTCCTCGTTGAGTTCGCCGAGGCGGACGCCCGCTTCGGCCGTGGCCGTCCGCGCCTCCGGGTCGATTTCCTCGACGCCGCCCATGTGGCGGACGAGGTCGAGGACGACGGCCTCGTTGACGGTCTGGCCGGCGAGGCTCGTGCCGCCGCCGCGGGGGAGGACGGGAATCTCGCGGTCGGCGCAGTACTCCATCACCGCCGCCACGTCGGCCGTCGAGGTCGGCATGACGACGCCGATGGGGACTTGCTCGTACGCCGACGCGTCGGTCGCGTACAGCGTTCTCGTGTAGGAGTCGAAGCGCACGTCGCCCTCGACGAGGGATTCGAGGTCTTCGACCAGCCCCGGCCGCTCGACGTCGTCGCTGACGTAGTCGTAATCGCCAGCGAGCGCGGGGTCGGTGGCCGGTTCGTGCGTGTTGGATGCCATTGATTAGCTCTGTCGTATGTCGGTTTGCGTGAACGGATAAAGACACCCGGTGACGGGTGTCGGTCCGGGTCGCGCGCGGTTGGTTTGCGCGTCGATTCGCGACCCGAACCGAGTCGGTTCGGTCCGGTTCGAGTCGGGCCGGGACGATTCAGGTCGGTTCCGTCGGGAGTCCCGACCGGTCAGAACACGCCCGGGAACAGCACGTAGCTGAACAGGAGCGTGAGGACGCCGGTCGCGGTCCCGTAGTACAGAAGCGGGATGAGTTCGAGGCGGATGACGCGACCCTCCTCGCCGACGAGGCCGACGACCGCGAGCGCGGCGACGACGTTGTGGACGGCGATGAGGTTGCCGATGGCCCCGCCGACCGCCTGCGCGCCCAGCATGACGGTCTTCGACGTGCCGATCTGGTCGGCGACGCCGTACTGGAAGGTGCCGAACAGGATGTCGGAGACGGTGTTCGACCCCGCGAGGAACGCGCCGAACGCGCCCACGAAGGCGGCGAAGAACGGGTAGGCACCGCCCGCGATGCCGGCCATCCCCTCCGAGAGGACGATGAGCATGCTGTCGGTACCCGTCGCGTTACCCGACTGGAGCATTATCTGGACGGTCGCCACGGCGAACAGCAGCGCGATGACCGCCGGGGTGACTTTCTCGATGGTCTCGGCCCACGTCGCTTTGACCGCCGCCGTGTCCATGTCGTGGAGGCCGATGGTGACGAGATGGACCGCGAGGAACACCGCGCCGGGCAGGTAGAGCAACTGGAAGTCGCCGGTCAGCCCCGTGCCCCAGATGTCCGCGTACTCGAAGACGAGGTTCGACGTGAGGAAACTCGTCAGCGGGTCGAACACTCGGGTGACGACGAGCAGGGCCGCGACGAGGACGTACGGCGTCCACGCCTTCCAGAGCGACATCTGCTGGACGACGCCCCCGTCGGCGGCGACCGCACCGCCGCGCTCGCTCGTCTCGCCGGGCTGGATGTCGCCGACCCAGTGGTCGGGCCACTCGGCCCGCGGCGCGAAGTCCCACTCCTCGTCGGGGTGGAAGAAGCCGGCCTTGAGCGCGGAGACGGTGAGCAGCAGTCCGACCATCGCGCCGACGAGGCCGGGGAACACCGGTCCGAGGAAGTAGGCCGTCAGGAAGTACGGCACCGAAAAGGACGCCCACGCGAACAGCGTGAGGGGGAGGACTTCGAGCGCCGGCTTGATGGAGCGCTCCTCGCCGAAGAAGCGCGTCATCATGGCGACGCCGATGAAGGGGAGCACGACGCCGACGACGACGTGGTTCATCGCCGCGAAGACGGCGATTTCGGACACCCACTGTTCGACGCCCGTGCCCTGCGCGTCGAGCGCGTTCGTGATGACCGGCACGTCGTCGAAGATGTCTATCATCCCGATGATGAGCGGCGTGCCGACCGCGCCGAAGGTGATAGCCATGAGGTTCCCCGTCAGTGCGACCACGACGGCCGCGAGCGGCGGGAAGCCGAGGCCCACGAGGAGCGGGCCGACGATTGCCGCGGGCGTGCCGAAGCCGGCGGCCGCCTCGATGAACGAGCCCATGAGGAACACGAGCAGGACGACCTGCACGCGGCGGTCCTCGCTGATGGAGGCGAAGCCGTTGTTGATGGCGTCGAACGCGCCCGTCTGCTTGAGCGTGTACAGGAGCAAGATGGCCCCGAAGACGATGTACAGGATGTTCGACGCGGTGATGAAGCCGTTGATGGTCGACGCGATAACCCACTGCGGCGTCATGCCCCAGCCGAGGACGCCGGCCCCGATTGCGACGACCCACGCGACGGGCATCGCCCGCGTCGCGGGCCAGTACCGCCCGACCATCAGATAGGCGATGGTGATGAGCGGGAGCAGGGCGATGAGCGCGTCGGTCGCGTTAACCATGCCGCACACCCCCACAGTTCGTTCCAGCCTGTGCCGTTCCAGATTCGTGCCTGATGCGGTGCATCGTGGAATCCGATACACAACTTTTGTGATATATATCTATCGTTCGTCGCTATTCCTGACATCTCTGTGGCGGTCGTCTTACCCGGAGTACACAACCCAGTACACTCGAAGATACCGAGCCAAATACGGCGTTAAACGCCCAATTCGCATTCTACACGGTCTATCCTGTCGGTTCGCGGCCGGAGCCGAATCGGAAAAATCGATCCCCGAAACGACCACTTCACACGTGTTTCTCGGCCATAACACACGACTGAATCGGGAGTTCACTCGTGTGCAAAGGCTTATGCAGTCGTGTGGAAAAGACATATCATGGAAGATGAGTCTCGCGCGCGCTCCCGAAACGAGCACGGACAGTACGTGGGACGCATCTCGCTGGACGCCGTCTTGGAGGTGTTCGAGGCGCGCGACGACGCGGCCCGTCCGCTGACCGCCACCGACGTGATGGAGGCGCTCGACTGCTCGCGGCGCACCGCGCACAACAAACTGAACGAACTCGAAGAACGCGGCGACCTCGCCACTCGGAAGGTCGGCGCTCGGAGCCGCGTGTTCTGGATTCCGATGGCCGCCGACGCGGACTCGACTGCGGGACAGGCCGCGGGTTCGACCCACCCGGGCTCTTCCCCCGAAACCGCGGTTCCGGGCGAGGCCGACGACCCCGACGGCCTCGACCACCCGCCGGCCGTCTCGTCCGCCATCGAGCGCGCCGACCTGCCGGGGAGCGGCCCGATGCTCGACGCCCGCCGCGAGGCGCTGTCGGCGGCGTACCAGTACCTCACCGACCACCCGGAGGCGAAGAAGGCCGACTTCCTGCGGGACGTGTACCGAGACTACCCCGCCGGCTTCGAGTCCGCCGAGGGCTGGTGGAACGCCATTCAACCGGCGCTCAAGCAACTGCCCGGCGTCGACCCGCCGGAAGAGCGCGGCCACATCTGGCACTTCCTCGGCGGGTAGTCCGATTTTCGAACGTGACTCTCACCCTACGAATTTATACAGTATCGGGCCACAATTCCGGCAAACGCATCGATGTCAAGCGATTCGTCGTCTGAGAGTTCCGTCTCGGAGTGTGGCCGCTCGTGAGCGACGGTCGCCCCGGTTCAGACGCGGACGCGTCCGCGCGGTCGGACGTCCCCGACGATTCGGACGACTCCAACGCGGGACCCCCGGAGTCCGCCCCCTCGACGGAACCGAGCGTCGCCGGCGGCGACGACGTCTACGCCTCCGAGGTCGAGGGAAAGCAGTACCGCGGCACCTGGTATCTCCCGCTTCGCTACGAGGAACTGGAGGAGTCGGACGACTCGGACGACTACCCCGATTCGGGCGACGGCGGGTCGTTCCGCCTCGCCGACCTCCCGCGGGTCCCTCGCGTCGGGCACGTCGTCGGCCCCTCGGCCATCATGCTCGGGGCGTCGCTCGGGAGCGGCGAGACGCTCTTTTGGCCCGTGTTGACCGCGCAGTACGGCTGGGCGGTCTTCTGGGCGTTCGTCGTCGGCGTCTTCACGCAGTTCCTCATCAACACGGAGCTTCAGCGCTGGACGCTCGCCACCGGCGAGAGCATCTTCCGCGCGTTCGCACGCGTGGGCTCGTACTGGCCGTGGGCGTTCCTCGTCGGCGGGCTCATCAGCCTCGGCTGGCCGGGGTGGGCCGCCGGCGCGGCGCAGGTCGCCACGACGGCGCTCGGACTGGACGGGTCGGTCGCGCTCTTCGGCGCGTCGCTCGCGACGTGGAAACTCGTCGCCGCCGTCCTGATGGGCGTCATCTGGCTGTCGTATCAGGTGTCGTCGGTCATGTACAACGCCGTCGAGGTGTTCCAGATCGGCCTCCTGTTCGTCGCCATCGGCGCGGCCCTGCTGCTCGTCGCCGTCACTGGCTCGTGGGTCGAGTTCGCCGACCTCCCCGCGGCCGCGGGCTCGGTCGGGACGCTCCCCGAGGGGCTCGATATCGCGGTCTTCCTCGGCGGCCTCGCCTTCGCCGGCGCGGGCGGCTACCTGAACCTCTCGCAGAGCCTCTGGATGCGCGAGAAGGGCTACGGCATGGGCAACTATCAGGGGCGCGTGAAGAACCCGCTGCGCGGCGACGACCCCGAACCCATCGAGCGCGACGGGTTCGCGTTCCGTCCGACGCTGACGAACCTCCGCCGCTGGCGCGGCTGGTGGCGCGTCGTCCAACTCGAACACCTGCTCACGTTCGTCCTCGGCCTGCTCCTCGTCGCTCCCGCGTTGATGAGCGTCGCCATCCGCTACGCGTCGGGGTCGACCGCCAACGCCATCCAGATGTGGCTCGGCGACGTCGTCCCGTTGCTCGGCCCGGTCGGCTCCTTTCTCGTCTTCGCCGTCCTCTTCGTCGCGCTCTTTACCACCGAGTACGCCATCGTCGAGTCGTTCGTCCGCAACAGCGCCGACGCCCTCTACGAGTCCTACGGCCGGGAGGCCGGCTGGGACCTTCCGAAGCTGTTCTGGCGGCTCCTCACCGCCTTCTGCGTCTGGGGCGTCGTCATCATCCTGCTTTTCTCCTCGCCGTTCGAGGGCCAAGAGCCGTTTTTCTTCCTCGTCGTCGGGGCCGCGATGTCCGGCGTGATGATGTGGCCCTACACCGCGCTCGTCCTCGTGATGAACACGACTCGGCTCCCCGAACACGTCCAACCCGGCTGGGCGCGCGTCGTCGGTATGTGGTGGGCGACGGGCTTCTACGGCTACTTCAGCGTCCTCCTCATCGGGACGTGGCTGACCACCGTCGGTCTCGAGACGTTCCGGACGGTCCCGACGGTCCTCGGGAGCGGCACCGGCGGCTACCTCCTCTGGGCGGGCTACTTCGTCGTGCAAACGTACGCGGTGACGAAGTCCGCCGCCGGCAAGCGCGAGGCGGCCGGAACGGTCGCCGACGCGGACGAGGCGGTCGGCCGGTTCTCCTGACTCTAATCCTTCATAATTAACCGACAGCGTGGTGCTCGAACCCGAAGAACGATTATGTAGAACGCGCTAGCTCAACGTATGTCAACCGGCACGGTTGCGACGTTCGAGGACTCGCTCGAACGACTCGAAGTAGGCTGGACGCACGCGTCACCCGACGAGTTGGCGGACGTGCTCGAAGGCGTCTGTTCGGACCCGACCATCGGCGTGGAACTCCCGTACGACGGCGTCGACCTCCCCGACTGGGTGAACACGGACCCGACCCCCGCGGACCTCCGCGAGGCGAACGCCGGTATCACGGCCGCGGGATTGGGTATCGCGGACTACGGGAGCGTCGTCGTGCAGGGCACGCCCGACGGCATCGAGCCGGTGAGTCTGTTCGGCGACCTCCACGTCGCCGTCCTCCGGCGGTCGGACATCGTCCCCGGCATGCCCGAGGCGTTCGACTGGCTGGGCGAGGAGTTCCGCACGGGACACTCCTCGGCCATCATCGCCACCGGCCCCAGCGCCACCGCCGACATGGGCGCGCTGGTGAAAGGAGCGCACGGTCCGAAGGAAGTCCACGTGGTGATTCTCGATGAGTAAGGCGCGCGAGGCCAAGGCGGCGAAGATTCGACAGTTGATGGAGACCGAGGGCGACGCCGTCGGCACGAGCACCCGCGGGTTCAACGAGGGTCGCTACCAGTCGGTCCGGACGCTCGACGACTACGAGGGGCTGAAGTCCGAAGCGCGGGCCATCAAGGAAGACGCCATCGAGCGCCTCCCCGAACTCATCGACCAACTGCGCGAGACGGTCGAGTCCAACGGCGGCACGCTCTACATCGCCGACGACGCGGCCGACGCGAACCAGTACATCCGCGAGGTCTGCGAGGACAAGGAGGCCGAACGCGTCGTCAAGTCGAAGTCGATGACCTCCGAGGAGATAGAGGTCAACGAGGACCTCGAAGCCGCCGACATCGACGTGGTCGAGACCGATCTCGGCGAGTGGGTGCTGCAGGTCGCAGACGAGTCGCCGTCCCACATCGTCGCGCCCGCCATCCACAAGTCGCGGGAGGCCATCGCCGACCTGTTCAACGAGACGTTCGACCCCGACGAACCCCTCGAAACCGCGGAGGAACTCACCATGTTCGCCCGCGAACAGCTCGGCGAACTCATCGAGGGCGCGGACGTGGGGATGACCGGCGCGAACTTCATCACCGCCGACACCGGGACGATGGCGCTCGTCACCTCCGAGGGTAACGCCCGGAAGACGGCCGTCGTGCCCGACACGCACGTCGCGGTCGCCGGCGTCGAGAAAGTTATCCCGACCGTCGAGGACCTCCGCCCCTTCGTCGAACTCATCGGCAAGTCGGGAACGGGACAGGACATCACCTCCTACATCTCGCTTCTGACCCCGCCGGTCGAGTCGCCGACCGTCGACTTCGATGCCCCCGACACGCCGCTTTCGGAGACCGAGACGGACCGCGATTTCCACCTCGTCCTCATCGACAACGGGCGGTTCGACATGCGCGAGGACGACCAACTGCGCGAGACGCTCTACTGCATCCGGTGTTCGGCGTGTTCCAACGTCTGCGCCAACTTCCAGCACGTCGGCGGCCACGCCTTCGGCGGCGAGACCTACTCCGGCGGCATCGGCACCGGCTGGGAGGCCGGCGTCGAGGGCCTCGACAGCGCCGCGGAGTTCAACGACCTCTGTACCGGCTGTAGCCGGTGTACCACCGCCTGCCCGGTCGAAATCGACATCCCGTGGATAAACACGGTCGTCCGCGACCGGGTCAACCGCGGCGAGGTCTCCGAACTCGACTGGCTCGTCGAGGGGCTCACCCCCGACGAGGAACCCGGCGGCGTCAGCCTCCAGAAGCGCTTCTTCGGCAACTTCGAGACGGCCGCGAAGGTCGGGAGCTTCTTCGCGCCCGTCTCCAACTGGGCGGCCGGACTCGGCGTCTCCCGCGACCTCATGGAGCGGTTCCTCGGTATCGACGCCCGCCGCGAACTCCCCGCCTTCCAGCGCGAGACGCTGAAAGACTGGTTCGAGAACCGAACCTCGCGGGTCGACGACCCGGTCCGGACCGCCGTGCTCTACCCCGACGTGTACACGAACCACGTGCAGGTCGAACGCGGGAAGGCCGCGGTCCGCACGCTCGAAGCCCTCGGCGTCGACGTAATCGTCCCCGACGTTCGCTCGTCGGGCCGCGCCCCGCTCTCGCAGGGCATGATTGCGACCGCGGAAGACCACGCCCACGACGTGTACGCCGGCCTCGCGGAGCACATCGACGACGGCCGCGACATCGTCGTCATCGAGCCGTCTGACCTCGCGATGTTCCGAAGCGAGTACGAGAAGTTCCTGCCCGAGAAGTCCTTCGAGCGCATCTCGGAGGTCAGCTACGAGGTCATGGAGTACGTCTTCGGCCTGCTGGAACACGGCGCGGACGCCGACGCGCTCTCGACGAGCGAGGGAGAGGGCGTCGCCTACCACAGCCACTGCCAACAGCGCACCCTCGGCCTCGAAGGCCACACCGAGGCCGTCCTCTCGGACCTCGGCTACGACGTCGCCACCTCCGACGTGGAGTGCTGCGGCATGGCCGGCTCCTTCGGCTACAAGTCCGAGTACTACGAACTCAGCGTCGACGTCGGCTCCGAGCTACAGGGGCAGTTCCAGACCGACGAGAACAGAGACCGCACGGTCGTCGCCAGCGGCACCTCCTGTCTGGAACAGCTCGATTCGCTCCTCAGCCGGCCGACGCAACACCCGATTCAACTGGTCGCGCCGCGGCGGTAACGACCCCGCGAGCGAGCCGTCACCCGCGACGGCTCGAACGTCTTCTTTCAACTGAATATCACGACTCCATCCGGCGATTTCCCGCCGGCGTCGGACGCCCGTCTGCCGCGTGTCTGCGCCCCGAGCCGCGGGCTACGAACAATTAAGACCCGGCATCCCATGTTGGCGGATATGGACGGGACGCCCGAAGAGATTACGACGCTCGTAGGCCGGGAGGTCTACTCGAACAACGGTGTGTTCGTCGGCGAAGTCGAAGACGTCCGCCTCGACCTGGACCACGAGACGGTCACCGGTCTCGCGTTGACGGCGCTGAACGACGAACTGTTCCGCAATCAAATCGAACCCGGGAAGGGCGTTCTCATCCCGTATCGGTGGGTCCGCGCCGTCGGCGACGTCATCCTCATCAACGACGTCATCGAGCGCCTGAAGAATCCCGAAGAAGACGAAGAGTCGCTCGTCGTCTGACGTTCTAGCTTCCGTTTCCGCTCTCGCCGCCCTCCACGCCCATCGCACGGAAGAGCTTGCGCTTTACCGCTTCCTCGGTGAGTTGGAGGAGCGTGTCGCGGTTGTCGTCGTTGGATTCGATGCCCGTGAAGATGCCGAGCGGAATCTCGACGGACCCCTGCGTGGAGTGGCCGCCGGCCTCGCCGATGCCGGTGAAGGCGTCGCTCAGAATCTTCCCGATGTTCATCCGGATGTCCTTCGACCGCGCCGCGAGGTAGATGGTGTCGTCGGCGATGCCGAAGACGGCGGTCGTGGTGATGCCCTCCAGGTTGAGGAGGTGTTGGGCCGCCTGCGTCAGCGCGTCGCGGTCGCGGATGAACCCCGCGTTCGAGACGAGGTGCGAGCCCTGCACGTCGCGGTTCTGGATGGCCTCGGCGAGCACGTCCAGCGTCTCGGGCGACATCGACGGCGACTCGACCTTCTCCAGCGTGTCGTGGTCGGCGAAGGGGTAGAGGTACGCCGCGGCGGTCAGGTCCGCGGGCGTCGTATCGCGCTTGAAGTCGAGCGTCTCGGCGCGGATGCCGTAGAGGAGTGCCGTTGCCACCGCCTGCGACGGGCTGAGGTCGAACTCCTGGATGTACTTCGTGAGAATCGTCGAGGTCGAAGAGACGTTCGGCCGCACGTCGGTAAAGCGGGCGTCGATGCCGTCGTCGGGCTCGAAGTGGTCGATGAAGACCGTGATATCGGCGTCACCGAGGTCGGGCATTCCCGACTTCATGTGGTCGACGAGCGCGACCGCGCCGTACTCTTCGAGCGGCTTCGAGTCGGCCCGCGGGGTGAGTTCGATGCCGAGGATGTTCACGAACGCCCGGTTCTCCTGGTGGCCCATGTCGCCCGAATAGAGGATGTCGGCCTCGACGTCGTATTCGCGGGCGATGGCCTGTAAGGCGACCGCCGACGCGAGCGAGTCGGGGTCGGGGTTGTCGTGGGTGAGGATGGCCATCCCGTGGTCGGTGTCGCGCAGGAGGTCGGCCAGTTGGCGGGCCTTGTATTCGAGTTCGCCGGACTCGACGCTCCGGAGCGCCGAGTCGGCGATGACCTCGGAGGGGTTGATGACCACGTCGGCACCGAGTTTCGTCAGTTCGTCCTCGGAGACGGGGTCCGACGCGCGGACGACGATGAACTGGTCTTCGCCGCGGTCGCGGATGGTCGAGACGGCGGCTTTGTTGGCCTCGACGTCCGACGAGAGGATGAGAATCACGTCGCGTCCGGTGACGGCGCCGGCCAGTTCCGGGTCGGTGATGTCCGTCGTCTGCGCGTTCAAGTCCTGGTCGCGCAAGGCTTCGACGCGGCTTTCGTCCTTGTCGAGGATGAGGACGTCTTTTCCCTCGTCTGTCAGTTCCTCGGCGACCGCGTGCCCGACGCTCCCACAGCCGAGTATCGCGTACGTAGACATCGAGGAAATGCTGACCCCTGCGCTCATCGTTGCCCGCTACTCCGGTCGGCCGCCACTTAACACCCACCGTTTGTCCGTTGTTTCGTGCGTGTGCGTCCCTGCCGTCGTCGTACAGAAAGGAAAGTCATTTTACCTACCGGCAGTTACCAGAGATTGCAAGGGCCGGTAGCTCAGTTAGGCAGAGCGTCTGACTCTTAATCAGACGGTCGCGTGTTCAAATCGCGTCCGGCCCACTACCTTTCCGATGGAATCACAGTCCCCAGAGAGCGGCTGGGCTTTCAGTGTGTGCCCACGTGGACTGTGCGATTTGAACTAGGGAGTAGGGAGCGAAGCGAACGAAGTGAGCGGAGAGAGTGGAGTTCAAATCGCGTCCGGCCCATTCCTTCATCCCAGACTTACTCCGGCAGTCGGGGCTCCGGCTCGGCCGTTCGTGTCGGCTCCCCGACTCGCTCGCCACCCTCGGGTGTTTTATGTCCCGCTCCGAACGCTACCGAGTATGAACCAGAGCGACAGGACCGAACTGGTCCTCGTCTTCATCACGCTTCTCGTCGCCGTCGTCTTCGGGCTGGCTACGGGCGTCGGGGAGCGCTTCGACCCCGACCGGTTCGTCGCCGCGCTCACCCCGGACTTCGGGGTGTTGTTCGGGGCCGACGTCGTCGCCGGCGCGGTGCTCGTGACGCTCTTCGGCGGCCTCGCGGTCGGCGCAAAACTCCTGTTCGATTCCTGACTCAGCGCCCGAGCGCGACCCACGAGTTCCCGCGGCCCGGCGAGGGCGCGAGCCGTAACGGGAACTCCGACCCCACCGTCGCCGAGGCCAGTCGGGCCCGAAGGTCGGAGGTCGCACACGCCACCACGGTGCGGAGCTCTCCGGTTTCGGCCACGCGGACGGTCATCGCCCCGTGGTCGTTCATCTCCCGCTCCACTCGGATGAGGCGCGTCTCCACACCTCTCGCCACCGTTTCACCATCCACCAGTTCCATGGTAACATGTCTCTCGCCGTGAAGGATAAAGCTCACCACCGTTATCCGGGGGCTTTAGGTCAGCTTCGTCGACGGCCGGTTCCGGAACTTCTTTTCGCCGGTTAGCCGCACACAGCCCATGGACCGCACCCGTCTCAGGTTTTGGACGCTGTATCTCACTCGGTTCGCCGGCGGCTTCGGCTTTATTACGCTCGTCACCCTCCTCCCGAAGTACATCAACGAACTCGACCCGGGTGCGGTCGCCGTCCCCGAACTCGCGCTCGGCGGACTCGCGCTCGGCGGCTTCTCCCTCTCTCGCGGCTTCGTCATCGGGATGTTCACCACCGGCTTCACGCTCGCCCAGACCGTCGCCGTCGTGCCCTTGTCGTGGGCCGGCGACCGCTACGACAAACGTCTCGTGCTCGCGGGGACGGTCGGCCTCGGTGCGGTCGTCTACGCCGCGTTCCCGCTCGTCGACTCCAGTCTCTCGTTTATTCTCGTCCGAGCCGCACAGGGCGTCGCCGTCACCGGCGCGGGGCTGATGTCGCTCGCGCTCGTCGGCGAACTCGCCCGCGAGGGAACGCGCGCGAACCACATCGGGAAGGCGAACGCCGCCCGCTTCGCGGCCTCCATCCTCGGGAGCATCAGCGCCGGTATCCTCTACGACCTGTTCGGCTTCACGCCCATCTTCATCGTCATCACGATTCTCCTGACCATCGCCGTTGTCGCCATCTGGGTGTTTCTCCCGCCGGACGAGACCCGCGTCCACGGCTTTCCGTTCACGGACCTCGCGCTCAACGAGCGCATCCTGACGATGGCGACGTTCCGCGTCCAGTACGCCGTCGCGGTCACGCTCGTCCGGACGTGGGTCCCCATCTACGCCGGCGTTTCCGCGGCCTCCGGCGGCCTCGAATACGGCGGCATCGCCGTCGCCGCCACCGTCGTCGCCGAGAAGTTCACCAACATGCTCTGTCAGCCGTACACCGGGCGCATCTCCGATTCGTACGGCCGGGCGCGGTTCGTCTTCGTCGGCGGCGGCCTCTACGGCCTCATCGCGCTCGCCGTCCCCTTCTCGCCCGCGGTCGGCGAGGCGCTCGCGCTCCCTGCGGCCTTCCCCTTCCTCGGTCCGCTTTCGCCCGCGTTCCTCCCGCTCGTCGGTCTCGCCGGCTTGCTCGGCGTCGCCGACAGCCTCCGCGAACCGGCCAGCATGGCGCTGTTCGCCGACGAGGGTTCCGGCGGCGCGGGGGTCGCCAGTAGCTTCGGTATCCGCGAACTCCTCTGGCGGCCCGGCAGCGTCGTCGCGCCCCTCCTCGGCGGCTACCTCATGGCCGAAGTCGGCATGGAGTGGGTGTTCTTCGTCGGCGGCGCGTCGGCCATCACCGGCGTCCTCGCCTTCCTCGCCGCTCTGACGTGGTCCCACGGGACCGACGCGCTCACGACGTGGTA
This sequence comes from Haloferax gibbonsii, assembly GCF_001190965.1. Lineage (NCBI taxonomy): Archaea > Methanobacteriati > Methanobacteriota > Halobacteria > Halobacteriales > Haloferacaceae > Haloferax > Haloferax gibbonsii. The sequence continues at coordinate 1,563,901 of NZ_CP011947.1, read as the reverse complement.
GGGCTCAGCGCTTACTCTCTTGCGGCCCCTCTTTCTCTCATGCCCGACGACGCGCCGCCCGCGACGACCCGCGACCGCCCGGTGACCGAACCGAGTTACGGCATCCCCGAATCGGAAGCGGGGCTCTTGGAGTGGCGCGTCGTCGAGACCGCGTTCGCCGACGACGAGGTGTTCTGGGTCACGACCACCCGCCCCGACGGCCGACCGCACGCCCGCCCGGTCTGGGGCGTCTGGGTCAACGGCGCGTTCCACTGCGGCGGCGGCGAGCGAACCAGATGGGTCAGGAACCTCGCGCGCGACCCGCGCCTCGCGGTCCACACCGAAAGCGGGACCGACGTAGTCATCCTCGAAGGCGTCGCCGAGCGACTGGACGAGGAGACCGCCGACGACGCCACGCTCACCCGCGTCGACGACGCCTACGAGGCGAAGTACGGGATTCGCCACGGGACGCCGGTGTTTCGGATTCGACCCGAGCGCGTGCTGGCGTGGTCCGGTTTTCCCGCCGACGCGACGCGGTGGCGGTTCGATTCGGCCTGAGCGCCGTCGTCTCGTTCCGCTTCGATTCGTCTGTTTCCCCGCGAATCGGATTTCATATCGCGCTATTTGATTTATTAGTTCGAGAGGCCGGTCCCGGTACCACTCCGGCCGTTCTCACTCCCTGACATGCGGGCCTAGGGTCATTATCGTGTCACTCGTATCACACTGCATGGACCACCTCGAAACCCCGGCGGTACACCGGTTGCTCACCTCGCCCGCCGGCCGATTGTTGACCTCGCGCCCGTTCGAGGCGTTCAAGACTCGCTCGCTCCCCCGCGAGTTCGGCGTCGTCCGCGCTCGCGCCGCGGCCGACGTCGCGCTCTCGGAGGGCCCGGAAGCGTACCTCCGCGAAGTCGGCTCGCCGCCGGCACCGCACCTCCACGACCGAATCGAACGCGCCCTCGCGCAGTACGCCCGCCTCCGCGGCGCGTACGACGAAACGATGGAACGTTGGGACAGCGTCTTCTGGGGCGACGCCGAGTCGACGCCCGACGAGCGCGTCGCCGTCGAGCGCGAGCGCCGCGAGGTGTCGGAACGGCGGGCCAAGCCGACCGACATCTTCGGCTTCCTCCCGAAGGAACACCTCGTGCCGCCGGTGAAGTTCGAGACGCCCTCGCCCGAGGACGCGCGGACCCGCTGGCACCACGAACTCGCCGAACCCGAGCGACTGTACGGCTTCGCCGAGTCCAGCGCGGCCGAGGAGTTCCCCCGCGTCGAGCGCTCTGCGACGGTTCGCGGGCCGGGAACCGTCGAGTATCTGCTTCGCTTCCGGTCGCCCTCGCCGCACCTCAGCGACCGGGCGACCGCGCGGGTGTACGAACCCGTCGACGCCGCCGACGACCTGCCGACGCTCGTCTTCCACTCCGGCTGGGGGATGTTCGACGACCAACTCACCTACTGGCCCGAAGAGGAGTACGTCGCCCGCGCGCTCGCCCCCGAGGGGTACCGGGTCGTCCTCCCCGACGCGCCGTGGCACGGCCGGCGCGAGCTACTCGGTCGATACAGCGGCGAGCCCTACATCGCCCGCGCGCCCGTCGGCCTGTTCACGCTCTACTCGGCGGCCGCGCTGGAGACCGCCGTTCTCACCGACTGGGCGCGGACCGAGGGCGCGCCGGCCGTCGGCGTCGGCGGCGTCAGCCTCGGCGGAACCGTCGCGCTCCACGTCGGCGGTCGGTGCGGCGACTGGCCCGAATCGATGCGCCCCGACCTGCTGTTTCCCGCGGGGATGCCCGGCGCAATCGACCAGACGCTCCTCGCTGGCGGCCTCACGAAACTGCTCGACATCGACGCCGCCCTCGACGCGGCCGGCTGGACCGGCGAGGCGCTCCACGAGTTCGCGCCGCTGTTGAATCCGCCCAAAGACCCGTGTCTCGCGCCCGAACGCGTCTTCCCGTTCGTCGGGACCCGCGACGAGATGGCTCCCGCGTCCACGGCCCGCGGGCTCCTCGACGAGTGGGGCGTCCCGAGGCCGAACCGCCGCGAGTGGGACTGCGGACACTTCGGCGTGCTCGCGAACCTCATCAGAGACGAGTCGTTCCGGACGACGGTCCGGCGAGAGTTGGACGCGGCGGCGCGGAACCGCCGGAACAGAAAATCAGTTACTGCCTGAGTCGGCCGCGTTCCTCACTCCGCGTCGGCGAGGAAGTCGGGCTCGGGGCGCTTTTCGTCGTACTCGCTCCGGAGGTGGTCGCGGAACGCCTCGACGCTCACGTCCTTGGCCTCGCGCTCCTTGCGGTCGCGGACGGAGATGGTCCCGTCTTCTTCCTCGTCGCCGCCGACGATGACCATGTACGGGACGCGGTCGGTCTGGGCCTCGCGAATCTTCCGGCCGAGCGTCCACGAGCGGTCCTCGATGTCGACCCGGAAGTCGCCGAGTTCGTACTGGAGCTTCTTCGCGTAGCCCATCTGGTCGTCCGAGATGGGCAGGATGCGGACCTGCTCGGGCGCGAGCCAGAACGGGAACTTGCCGTTGAAGTGCTCGATGAGCACCATGAAGAAGCGCTCGTAGCTGCCGTAGAGCGCGCGGTGAATCATCACCGGCTGGTGGTCCTCGTTGTCCTCGCCCGTGTACGTCAGGTCGAAGCGGTCGGGCATGTTGAAGTCGAGCTGGACCGTCGGGCCGTCCCACTTGCGACCGAGGGCGTCCTTGAACGCGAAGTCGATTTTCGGGCCGTAGAACGCGCCGTCGCCGGCCTCGATGCCGTAGTCGATGCCGCTGTCGTCGAGAACCGCGCGGAGCTGCGTCTCCGCCTGCTCCCAGATTTCGTCGCTCCCGACGGACTTCTCGGGCCGCGTCGCGAGCGCGACTTCGGCGTCGAGCCCGAACGTGTCGAAGACCGTCAGGATGTTGTCGATGATGAGGTTGATCTCGTCTTCTATCTGGTCGGGGCGGACGAACAGGTGGCCGTCGTCGATGGTAAAGGACCAGACGCGCGAGAGGCCCGACAGCTCGCCGCGCTGTTCCTTCCGGTAGACCTTCCCGTCCTCGAAGTAGCGCACCGGCAGGTCGCGGTAGGACCACGACTGCTGGTCGAAGATGGTCGCGTGGCCGGGGCAGTTCATCGGCTTCAGACCGTACTCCTCGTCGTTCACGTCGAGGAGGAACATGTCGTCGACGTAGTTCTCGTAGTGGCCCGACTTCTTCCACAGCTCCGTCCGGAACAGGTGGGGCGTTTCCACGGGGTCGTAGCCCGCGTCGAGGTTGAGTTGCTTCGCGTAGTCCGCGAGCTCGTCGAGGATGCGCTTGCCGTTCGGCTGGTACAGCGGCAGGCCCGGTCCGGTCGTCTCGTCGATGGCGAACAGGTTCAGTTCCTGTCCGAGCTTCCGGTGGTCGCGCTCCTTGGCCTCCTCGCGCATGTCGAGGAACGCTTCGAGGTCGGACTCGGACTCGAACGCCGTCCCGTACACTCGCGTCAGCGTGTCGTTTTCCTCGTCGCCGCGCCAGTAGGCCGCGGAGATGTTCAGCAGTTTGACCGCGCCGATTTCGCCCGTCGATTCGACGTGCGGGCCCTTACAGAGGTCCTCGAACTCGCCCTGCTGGTAGAACGACAGCTCGTCGTCGCCGGCGGCCTCGTCCTCGAGGATGTCGCGCTTGTAGGGGTTGTCGGCGTACTTTTCGAGGGCCTCCTCGCGGTCGACGAGGACGCGCTCGATGTCGAGGTCCTCCTCGATGATGTCGCGCATCTCGTCTTCGATGGCTTCGAGGTCCTCCTGTTCGAGGTCGACGCTCGTCACGTCGTAGTAGAAGCCGTCGTCCGTCCACGGGCCGATGGTCAGTTTGGCCTCGGGGTGGAGCCGCTGGAGGGCCTGCGCGAAGACGTGGGCCGCCGAGTGGCGGAGCACGTCGAGATACTCGTCGGACTGGTCGGTGACGATGACGAGGTCCGCGCCGTCGTGGAGCGGCGTCTCCTTGTCCACGAGTTCGCCATCGACGACGCCGGCGACGGTGTCCTTGCCGAGGCCGGGGCCGATTGCGAACGCGGCGTCTCGCACCGTCGCACCCTCCTCGACGGAGAGTTCCGTCCCGTCGGGGAGGATGACAGCGATATCACTCATACGCGCACGGAACGGACGGGGGAGAATAAGTGTTGTTGAGACGAGCGCGAGCGACGCCCGCTCGCGACCGATTTCGTGCGGTTTGCTAGCACGACAGAGAGTGAGTCGGCGGTCCGACGTGGCCCCGTCGACGCGCTCGCCGCCTCGCCTTCGGTCCGCTGTTTCGACCCAAAGTACCAATTGGGTCGCACGCGGACCCTGTGGGTATGCGACTTTCTCGACAGAGCGGGGTGTTCATGCACGTCACCTCGGTCCCGGGGCCCCACGGCATCGGCGACCTCGGCGACGGCGCCCGCGCCTTCGTTGACTTCCTCTCCGACGCCGAACAGTCGATGTGGCAGTTCTGCCCCCTCGGGCCGACGGAGCCGGCCATGGCGAACTCGCCGTATCAATCGACCTCCTCGTTCGCCGGCAATCCGCTTCTCATCGACCTCACGGACCTCGTAGAGCGCGGGTGGCTCACCGAGGACGACCTCGAACCCGTTCCCGACTTCGACCCCCACGCGGTCGACTACGAGCGCGTCGGCGAGTACAAGCGCTCGCGGCTCCGCACCGCCTTCGACCGCTTCGAGGCCGAGGCCGCCGAGGACGACCGCGCCGCCCTCGACGCCTTCCGCGAACGCGAGGCCGGGTGGCTCGAAGACTACGCGCTGTTCGCCGCCCTCAAAGACGAGTTCCGGCGGGCGTGGATAGACTGGCCGACCGAGTTGAAGACCCGCGACCCCGACGCGCTCGCCGACGCCCGCGAGGAGTACGCCGACGAGATTCGCTACCGCGAGTTCGTCCAGTTCTGCTTCGACGAGCAGTGGCGCGCCCTCGCCGACTACGCCGACGAGAAGGGCGTCACCCTCGTCGGCGACCTCCCCATCTACGTCGCGCTCGACAGCGCAGACGTGTGGGCCGCGCCCGAGGCGTTCGACCTCACCGAGTCGAACGAGCCGGCCGTGGTCGCCGGCGTCCCGCCGAACCCGAACGACTCCGGCCAGCGCTGGGGGAACCCGCTGTACGACTGGGAGACGCTCCGCGAGGACGGCTACGGCTGGTGGCTCGACCGCCTCCGCCGCCTGTTCGACCTCGTGGACGTGACCCGCATCGACCACTTCAAAGGCTTCGACGAGTTCTGGGCCATCGACGCCGACTCCGACGACCCCGGAAACGGCGAGTGGCGCGACGCCCCCGGCCACGACTTCTTCGAGACGGTCGAGCGCGAACTGGGCGACCTCCCCTTCATCGTCGAGGACCTCGGCTTCCTCGACGCCTCGCTCGTGGACCTCCGCGACCGGTTCGCCTTCCCCGGCATGCGCGTCCCGCAGTACGCCGACTGGTGCAGCGAGGGCGACATGTACCAGCCGATGCACTACCCGGAGAACTCCGTCGCCTACACCTCGACCCACGACACCGACACGTTCGTCGGCTACTACCGCGACCTCGACGACCGCACCCGCGACTGTCTCCACTACAACATCGGCGCGGACGGCTCGGAGATTCACTGGTCCATCATCGACGCCGTCTGGAACTCCGCGTCCGTCCTCGCGTTCACGACGACGCAGGACCTCCTCGGACTCGGCTCCGACGCCCGGTTCAACACGCCCGGCACGCAGACCGGAAACTGGGAGTGGCGCGTCACCCGCGAGGGCCTCGACGACGGCGTCGCCGACCGCCTCGCGAACCTCACGGACCTCCACATCCGCAACTGAGGCCGCCGCCGACCTCGGCTCGGTTCGACTACACCTTTTTCAGTCGCCCACCCGACGGCAACGGTATGTCTCGCCGCCTCGGCCTCGGCGCGTTCGCCGCCGGGCTCATCGCCGCGGTTCTCTCGGCGCTCGTCCGCGCGACGACCCCCCTTTCGGACTTCGACGTGCCCAACGCCGACCTGCTCCTCTCGAAGGGGCTGTCCGCCGCCGCGGTCGCGCTCGTCGCCTACGGCGTCTACCGGTTTCTCGCCGCGTTCTTCGTCGGGCGCATCGCCGACCGCCGCCGGGCCCACGACGTTCGGAACGTCCTCCGACTCACGCTCGGCGGGGTCGCGCTCGTCGGCGTCCTCGGGGCGTTCACGGAGCAGTGGCTCGGCCTGTTGGTCTCGTTCGGCGTCATCGGCTTCGCCGTCACCTTCGCGCTCCAACAGCCGATTCTCTCCTTCATCGGCTGGTTCTACATCCTCGCGAAGCGACCGTACGCGGTCGGCGACCGCGTCAACATCGGCTCGGTCTCCGGCGACGTGGCCGAGGTCGACTTCCTCGTCACGACGCTCTGGGAGACCGGCGGCACCCTCGCGTCGAACCAGCCGTCCGGCCGGACCGTCACCGTCCCGAACTCACTCGTCCTCTCGTCCGAGGTCGTCAACTACGGCGCGCTGTTCGACCGGGTCTGGACCGAGGTACCCGTGCAGGTGTCCTACGAGACGGACCTCCCGTTCGTCCGCCAACTCCTCTTGGACGTGGCCGACGAGGAACTCGGCGACGACATGGACGCCGCGATGAAACGCTACCGGGCCAGGCTCGCCGAGTCGCCGCTGGACCTCGACGTGGCCGGCGGCCCGACCGTCAACGTCGCACAGGAGGAGTCGTGGGTCGTCTTCCGACTCCGCGTGCTCGTCCCGCCGACCCGCGCCCAGCGCGTCAAAAACCGGCTCTACGAGCGCATCCTCGACCGGCTGGGCGACCACCCCGACCGCGTCAGTTTCCCGGTGAGCCGCAACCGCTGAGCGCGACGCGGCTCGACGTGGCGCGACGCGGCGCGCCGGCATCGAAACCCGCAAATCCCCCGCGCCCAACGTCGAAGCGATGGAAACGGGTGTCATCGACCTCGCGAGCCTCGACGGAGCGTTCGACCTCCAATCGACGCTGGAGAGCGGCCAGTCGTACCTCTGGGACCGCCCCGACGGCCGGATGTACGAGCGCGACGCGGCCCACGGCGGCGACGCGTGGTACCAGACGGTCGTCCCGCCGCTCGACGGCGTCGCCGACGAGTCGGCCGTCGTCAGGGTCCGCCAGACTGACGGCGCGCTGGAGTGGGAGTCGAACCTCGACGCCGTCCCGCTTCTCACCCACCTGCTCCGCCTCGACGACGACCTCGACGCCATCGTCTCGGAGATGCCAGACGAACCGCTGGTCCGGCGGGCCTACGAGGCGTACCCGGGCATGCGACTCGTCCGCGACCCGCCGTTCGGCTGTCTCGTCTCGTTCATCTGCTCGGCGCAGATGCGCGTCTCGCGCATCTTCGGGATGCAGTCGCGGCTCAGAGAGACCTACGGCGAGCGCGTGGAGTTCGACGGCGAGACGTACTTCGCGTACCCGACGCCCGAGCGACTGGCCGAGGCCACCGAAGACGAACTCCGCGACCTCAGCCTCGGCTACCGCGCGCCCTACGTCCGGCGGACGGCCGAGATGGTCGCCACGGGCGAGGCGACGCCCGCCGAGGCCCGCGGCCGCGACTACGAGGACGCCCGCGACTTCCTGACGACGTTCGTCGGCGTCGGCGACAAGGTCGCGGACTGCGTCCTGCTGTTTTCGCTCGACTACCTCGAAGCCGTCCCGCTGGACACGTGGATTCGGTCGGCCATCGAGGAGCACTACCCCGACTGCGACCGGGGGAACTACGCCGACACCTCGCGGGCCATCCGCGAGCGCCTCGGCGGTCGCTACGCCGGCTACACCCAGACGTACGTCTTCCACCACCTCCGCTCCGGCGGGGAGTGAGCGGGCGCGAGACGGAGTGGCAAGAAGGTTGATACCCTTCGGCACACAACCTCATCGTAACCATGGACTGCAGAGTCGTCGTCGAGGCCGCGGTCCCGGTGTACGACGTGGAAACCGTCGACGAGGCGATTCGCATCGCCATCTCGAAGACCGGCGAGATGCTCAATCCCGACCTGAAGTACGTCGAGATTAACATGGGCTCTCGGACCTCGCCCGGCGGCGAGGAACTCCCCCCCGCGTTCATCGCCGCGGACGAGGCGCTCGTCGCCCTCGAACTGGAGATGACCGTCTTCAACGTCGAACAGGAGGAACACGCCTCGCGCATCGCCCGCAAGGAGATCGGCCAACGCCTCGAAAATATCCCGCTGAAGGTGCTGTCGGTCGAACGAGTCGACGACGATTCGGTCGAGACGGACGGCGAGGGCGACACCCGCGCCGAGACCGGCGCTTCGGACGACGACGCGCTCGTCGACTTCGACGACCTCGTCGACGACCGCTGAGGCCGTCGCGTCCCGCGTCGTCGCGTCGTCGTCCCGGCCCCGCCCGACTGCTGATTCTACCCGCGCGTGGAACTCATCCAATTAGCTCGGCACGGCGGTCGCTCGGGAGCGTCGTCGCGCGAGAGAACGGCGCGGTCGCTCTCGGATGTGTAGGGTCGTAGAGGAGAACGCGTTTCTTTTCTCGGTTCAGTCGGCTTGCGGTGCGAGCGGCTCTGGTTCTGCCTCGCGCATCGCTCCGGTGATTCCTTTCGCCAGTTTAAACACGGCTGCTTTGTGGTCCGTTTTGGACTTGTGGATGGATGTCGGTCGTACGCCGAGTTCGTTGTACTCGACGAGACTGATTTCCTCGTCCTCCCAGGCCTCAATCTGGGTGTGGACTTCTGCGAGCAGACCGTGCAGGTGGATGAGTTCCTGCTTCTTCATGAGCAACCACGGCTTGAGACCGGAGGGATATAGTATTATCTTGAGTCACGTTAGCATCCGACTCCCTTAAACCGCCGATTATGGGGGTCTCAGCGGAAATTTCGTGTTCGAACGTTTTCAATTCGTTTGTTGTTTCGCCCCCTCGATAGCGAGCGTCGGCGGAATCTCACGAGTGGTTTATATAGCTATGTAGGGCGCGCGCCGAGCGCCGGTCGCGCGCGCCGGGGGTCGTGAGAATTTTACCCCGGCGTGCGCGTACTGTCGCGCATGGACTACGACGACCAACTGGACCGCGCGCTCTCGGAGTCGCCGGACGTCGCGGAAGGCGGCGACCGCTTCAGCGTTCCGGAGCCGACGGTCCGCCAGGAGGGGAACGTCACGGTCTACGAGAACTTCGCGGCGACCCACGACCGCCTCGCGCGCGAGGCGACGCACGTCCTGAAGTTCTTCCAGACGGAACTGGGCACGAGCGCCCAAATCGACGACAGGGGTCGCGCGCGCTTCACCGGCGAGTTCCGCCAGCGCCGCATCGCCGACGCGCTCGACGAGTACGTCGAGTCGTTCGTGCTGTGTAGCGAGTGCGGGTCGCCGGACACGAAACTCGTCACCGAACAGGGTGCCGAGGTGTTGAAGTGCGACGCGTGCGGCGCGCTCTCGGCGATTCCCGACATCTAAAAAACGAACGCCAGCCGGGGACGCCCCGGTCGTGCGGCGACCCCTCTCTCGCTCCTCGCTACTCGAACTGTTTGAGCGTCTGGAGGTCGCGCTCCGTCCGCATGAACTCGGCCGTGCGCCGCGTCGCGCCGCATCCCTGACACGAGTAGTTGTCGCGGTGAGCGGGGAGGTCGGTCGGATTCGTCTCCCAGTCCTTTCCACATTCGGGGCACAAGAGTCGGACGAACGCTTCAACCATACCCCGTATATGCTTCGGGGGTGCGGATAAATGTTGTTACGGTTTGGCACGACCGAGAAAAAGTGCGGGCCACCGAGCCCACCGAGCGTTTACGCGAACAGGGTACCGTCTTGGACTTCGAGCAGCTCCTTGTAGCGGTTGCGGATGGTGACCTCGGAGATGTCCGCGACCGTCGAGACCTCGCTTTGGGTCACCTTCTCGTTGGTGAGGAGGGCGGCGGCGTAGACGGCGGCGGCGGCGAGGCCGACCGGCGACTTGCCGGAGTGGATACCCGTCTCCTTCGCGTCGCGGAGGAGCTTGCGGGCCTGCCGCTCGGCCTCGTCGGAGAGGCCGAGTTCGCTGGCGAACCGCGGGACGTACTGCTCGGGGTCTGCGGGCTTGATTTCGAGCTTCAGCTCGCGGACGACGTAGCGGTACGTCCGGGTAAGTTCCATCTTATCGACGCGCGAGACCTTCTCCAGTTCGTCGAGCGAGCGGGGAGTGCCCGCCATCCGGGCCGACGCGTACAGCGCCGCGGTGGCGACGCCCTCGATGGAGCGGCCGGGGAGCAGGTCGTCGTTGAGCGCGCGGCGGTAGATGACCGAGGCGGTCTCGCGGACGTTCTCCGGGAGACCGAGGGCCGAGGCCATGCGGTCGATTTCGCCGAGCGCCTGCTTGAGGTTGCGCTCCTTGGAGTCGCGGGTGCGGAACCGCTCGTTCCACGTGCGGAGCCGCTGCATCTGCTCGCGCTGGCGCGGCGAGAGGGACTTGCCGTAGGCGTCCTTGTTCTGCCAGCCGATGTTGGTCGACAGCCCCTTGTCGTGCATCATCTTCGTCGTCGGCGCGCCGACGCGGGACTTGCTGTCGCGCTCTGCGGAGTCGAACGCGCGCCACTCCGGGCCGCGGTCGACCACGGTGTCCTCGACGACGAGGCCGCAGTCCTCGCAAATCGTCTCGCCGTGTTCCTCGTCGGTGACGAGGTGGCCGCTACACTCGGGGCAGACCTGCGCTTCGTCCTGCTGTTTTTCGTCTCGCTCGGACTCGCGGGGACGGACGTCCCTGGCCTTTGCGTCGGTACTGTAGGTTCGGGTGGTTATGGTGTCGCTCATGGTGGGGTGGAAGGCGCGGATACGTCTCGGCCGGGAAGACCACAGAAGACGAAAGAATAATCCGGCTTGGACTGGCCTTACCATCAGTAAGTCCGAAAAGAATATAAACCTTTCGCCGAAGTCATGCGGGTCAATCGCACGATGTAGCCGCTCTGTCGTCACCTCGCCGACGCGAACCGAGCGCCAGACGTGAGCAATCGGGTAGTATATCTCTTTCGTCGCTCAGAGCCAGCTCTCCCGTCGGAAGTAGACGAGCAGGACGACCGAGACGAGCGCCATGCCGAGCATCGTCGCCGGATAGCCGTAGGCCCAGCCGAGTTCGGGCATGTTGAACGCCGACGCGCCGGGGTCGAAGTTCATCCCGTAGATGCCGACGACGAGCGTGAGCGGGAGGATGATGGTCGCGACGACGGTGAGCGTCTTCATCACCTCGTTCGTCGACTGCGAGAGCGTGTTGAGGTAGATGTCCCGCGCGCCGCGCGCGAGGTCGCGGTACGTCTCCGTGAGGTCGACCAACTCGACGAGGTGGTCGTACACGTCGCGGTAGTACTTCTCCGTCGACTCGCGGACGTAGTCGGGGTCGCCGCGGGAGAGCACGCCGACGGCCTCCCGCGTCGGCCACACGGTCTTTCGGAACGACAGCAGGTCGCGTCGGACCGCGTTCAGCCCTTCGAGCACCTCCGGGTCGGGTCCCTCGAAGATGCTGTCCTCGATGAGTTCTATCTCCTCGCCGACCTCGTCCAACAGGCCGAAGTACTCGTCGACGATGCGGTCGATGACGCGGTAGGCCACGAAGTCCGGTCCGAACCGGAGCATCCGCGGTTCCTCCCGCTCGATGGCGTTCCACACGTAGTTTATCGGCTCTAACTCCCGGCGCGTCAGCGTCACGAGCCAGTCGTCGCCGAAGCAGAGCCCCACGGGTCTGGTCTGGACCTCCTCTTCGAACACCTGTTCGCCGGCGCGGAGCGTCGCCACCCGGACGACGACGAACGTGTAGTCGTCGTACTCCTCGGCCTTCGGGCGGGCGTCGTTCCGAACGTCCTCGACCGAAAGCGGGTGGACGCCGAACGCCTCGGCGACGCGCTCGAACTCCTCCGCGGCGGTCGCGCGAACCCACGTGGTCCCGTCGGCGTCGCGCGCCGCGTCCAACGCGGTCTCCTCGTAGGCCGACACGCCGTCGTCGCCGTAGACGAGCGCCGAAATCACCGCACGTCACCCCCGATGGCCCAGAGCGTGATGCCGACCATGACGGCCGTCACCGAGAACGCCCGGCCCGGGTAGGCAACGAGCGACCCGACGCCGTAGCCGACGACGCCGAGCGCCGTCACCGCGATACCTGCGGTCCGTACGCGAGTCATGAAACCACCGACCCGCGGCGACGAGAAAAAGGCTCGCCCGAGGCGGCTTACGCTTCAGACGGGTGTTCGACCGACCGAATCAGTTCGAGGACGTTCTCCTCCTCGCCGTCGAGCTGTTGGGGGTACAGCCCGATTGCGATGACGAAGTCCTCGTTGTGCTGGACTTTCGTCACGTGGACGTACACGTCGACTTCCTGGCCGCCGAACCGCGCGGTGGCGCTGTACTTCGTGACGTTAGTCGTCTGCCCGAGCATCTGGACGTTCCGCGAACTGACCTGCTGGACGTCGCTGAGGCCCTGATACCGGTTGTCCACGAGGCGGATGAGGTCGTCGTTCGAGTAGTCGCCGATGGGGTTCCGGGGCTGGCCGGCGACCTCGACCGCGGGCGTCGAGATGACGCTGAACGAGCCGAGTTTGGCCTCGCCGAAGAAGCCGAGGTCCAGCGTCTTTTCGTACGTCGTGATGTGGTTGCTGGCGGCGATTTTACGCTCCTGTCCGCCGAACGAGAGCGTGCGGTTCACTGCGAACGTCTCGGTCCCGTTCGTCTCGTAGCCGGCGTTCTCGGCGACGGTCGCGTCCGTCGTGGCCGGTTCGGATTCGAACGTCAGCGTCTCCTCGCCCGTCAGAAAGCCGATACAGCCGCTCGTGAGCACGAGCGCGGCGAGCGCGAGCACCGCGACTACGCGTCTGGAAGTCATTGCCCCGCCATTTCCCCTCGCCGGGCATAAGTTCGGTGGCCGGGCCGCCGCACCCTCGACGCGACCTCTCCGAGCGGTCCGCGAGTTTTCGCCTCAGTCGTCGAGGTTCCGCGACTCGTTTTCGCGGCGAATCACGCGGCCGCTGTAGAGGTAGTAGGCGGGCGCGACGAACGGGAGCGCGAACGCCGCGCCGAACCAGAGGTGCCGCGACGCGCCCCAGCCGATGCCCTGCCCGCGGAGCGACTTGATGTCCGCGCGGATGAGGCCCGCGTAGAAGACGTGGGTGACGAGGTAGACTGCGAACGCCGGCTCCGGCCCGATGTACAGCGAGACGCCGGTGAACATGACGAACCCGATGGCGTAGATGACCGGCAACACCCCGCGGTAGCGGCCGCGCGCCGGGCGCTGTTTCTGCTGACGCTCGCGCTCGACCGCCGTCCCGCGGCGGTACTCGTCGGTGCTCATGTCGCTACGGTGTGCCCCGCGGGGAAAAAGTGGTTCGCTCAGCCGAGGTACTTGACGTCGACCTCGTGGGGACCGTCGTCCGTCGGGAGCGCGACGGCCTCGCGGAGGTGGTCGCGGACGGCGGAGCGCCACGCTCGGACCGCCTCGGTGTGGCGCTCGTGGTGCGTTTCGACCTCGTACGGCTCGGGGCGCGTCTCGTCGGGTTCGGGGTACGCGGGGGCGTCGTCGGCGACGAAGACCCGCGGGTCGAGGTGTATCGGCTCGGGGTCGGCGTAGTCCGAGGCCTCGCCGCCGGTGCGGTGAATTCGCGCCCGCATCCGCCCGTAGAACGGCGGGGTGACGCGGAGGACGACTGGGTCGTCGCCCCGGCGGTTCGCCTCGAGGGCGGTCACGAGGTCGTCGGTCGTGACTGCGAGCGAGCGGACGGCGCTCGGGTCGGACGACCCGCGCGCGTCGTTCAATCTCCGGCGCGTCGGCGGCTCGTCACCGACGTGGGCCGAAGCTCACCGCTGCACTCGGGGCAGGTCGAACGGTACGACGCGGCGCTCACGGTCGTTTGACACTCACGACAGACGTACGAAGCGCGTTCCATCGAGCATTCGTACGAGACATGGTGTGTTAAAACTTACCACAGTGTGCCGCGAGCGCCGAACCGCGCCCGCGGGTCCGTGTCCTTTTACCCGAACGGGGCGCAATCCGCCAGTATGACAGACGCATGGTTCGCCGGCGCGGACCCCGACGACCCCGAATCCGGGGCGACGCGAGTCCGAACGGGCCGCGCCTCCGCCCCCGCCGATTGGCCGGCCGAGGCCGTCGACGCCGGGTTCGCCGCCGACGACACCGACTACTACGCCAAGCTTCGCTCGGCGACGCTCGCCGCCGCCAGCGAGGCCGTCGCGGAGCGCGAGCGCGCCGACGACGTGCAACTCGCCCACGCCGTGCGCGCGATGGACGACGCCGAACGGACCGCGAACGAACTCGCCGAGCGGGTCGTCGAGTGGGCCGGTACGCTCTACGAGGACGTCCCGCGCGGCCTCGACGGCGTCCGCGACATCGCCGCCCGCGACCCGAAGACCGCCGCCGAAGAGCGCGTCGTCTCCTACGCCACCCGCGCGGTGGACCTGCTCGACGAGCGCGACGACCTCCGGGCGTTCATCGAGGAGCGCGCGCCCACGACCGCGCCGAACCTCGCCGAGATGGCCGGACCCGTCCTCGCGGCGCGGCTCATCGCGCTTGCGGGCGGCCTCGAAAGCCTCGCCAAGAAACCGAGCGGAACGGTCCAGGTGCTCGGGGCCGAAGACGCCCTCTTCGCGCACCTGAAGGGTCGCGCCACGTCGCCCAAACACGGCGTCATCTTCACTCACGAGTACGTCCGCGGGACGCGCCCGCAGGACCGCGGGTCGGCCGCCCGCGCGCTCGCCGGGAAGCTCTCTATCGCCGCGCGCATCGACCACTACTCGGGCGACTACCGGCCGGACCTACACGACGAACTCGCCGACCGGATGGCGACGATTCGCGCCCGCGCCGACGAGGAGGCCGACGAATGAGCGACGATTCCGCCGCCGACACCGGGGCCGAGGCCGACCTCCCCGAAGGCGTCGAGCGCCGGACGTTCGGCGGCCGCGAGCGCCTCTCGACCCGGGGCGCGCAGGTCTACGGCGAACCCGTGGACGCCGAGGGCTGGCGCGCGTGGGACGCCGGGCGCTCGAAGCTCGGCGCGATGCTCGAACTCGGGATGGACACGGGTCTCGTCGGCGACGAGTCGGTCCTCTATCTCGGGGCCGCCTCGGGAACGACCGTCTCGCACGTCGCCGACTTCGCCGGGCCGACCTACGCCGTGGAGTTCGCGCCGCGACCCGTCCGCGACCTCGTCGGCGTCGCCGAGGACCGCACCAATCTCTTCCCGCTCCTGAAGGACGCGCGCGACCCCGAATCATACGCGCACGTGGTCGAATCCGGCATCGATTGCCTCGTCATGGACGTGGCGACCCGCGGGCAGGCGACCGTCGCCGTCCGCAACCGACAGTTCCTCGCGGACGACGGTCGGCTCCTGATGGCCGTCAAGGCGCGGAGCGAGGACGTGACCGCCGAGCCGGACGACGTGTTCGACGACGTGGTCGCCGAACTGGAATCCGCGTACGAAATCCTCGACACAGCCCGTCTCGACCGCTTCCACGCCGACCACCTCGGCATCGTCGCCCGCCCGAAGTAGACGGGCGGCGGCGTCACCGTCATCGCTCCGTCTGACGACCGTTCCGAGAGACCTGATTTTCGACCGTCACTATCGTCCGATTCGCTTGCCCGCGGTCGTGCGACGCGTTCGCCGGCTCCCACGGTGTTTTTAATTCGGCGCAACTTACGCCGTTGCGATGGAACTAGGGTCGGCGGACGCCTTCGACCGAATGGGGACGCTCGGCGTCGAAGAGGAATTCTACATCGTCGATGCCGACGGCCGCCCCACCTCGGGCATCGACGACTTAGTCTACGGACCGGAGCCTCCGGAACCGCTCGCCGGACGGCTCGACCACGAGCTGTTCAAGTTCACTATCGAGACGCAGACGCCGCTCATCGAGGCCCCCGACGAGGCCGGCGCGGCCGTCGAGACGGTCCGCGAGGCGCTCGTCGACCACGCCGCGAACCACGGCTACCGCATCGCCGCGGCCGGGCTCCACCCCGCCGCCAAGTGGCGCGAACTCGACCACGCGACGAAGCCCCGGTATCAGGCGCAACTCGACCGAATCCAGTACCCGCAACACCGGAACACGACCGCCGGCCTGCACGTCCACGTCGGCGTCGACGACGCCGACAAGGCCGTCTGGGTCGCCAACGAACTCCGCTGGTATCTCGCGCCCCTGCTCGCGCTCTCCGCGAACTCCCCGTTCTGGAACGGCTTCGACACCGGTCTCGCCTCCGCCCGCGCCAAGGTGTTCGAGAACCTCCCGAACACCGGCATGCCGACCGCCTTCGACGACTTCGAGGACTTCCAGCGCTTCGAGCGCCGGATGGTCGAGTACGGCTCGATAGACGACCGAGGGGAACTCTGGTACGACGTGCGCCCACACACGGGCCACGGGACGGTCGAAATCCGAACCCCCGACGCCCAGACCGACCCCGAGCGCGTCGCCGACTTCGTCGAGTACGTCCACGCGCTCGTCTTGGACCTCGCCGACCGCTACGAGTCCGGCGAGTCGGGAACGACGGTCCGCCGGGAACTCCTCGACGAGAACAAGTGGCGCGCGACCCGCTACGGGCGAGACACCGACTTCGTCGCCCCGGATTCCGAGGGCGTCGTGAGCCTCGAATCGTTCGTCGAAAGCGAGTCCGACCGTCTCGGCGTCGACGGCCTCCGGTCGCTTCTCGACGCCGAATCCGGCACCGCCGTCCAGCGACGGATTCACGAGGAGTCCGGGCTCGACGCCCTGTGCGAACACTTGACGCTGGACTGAGTCGCACGCCGACGACCGACAGGAAACATTTTTTAGCGCCCCAGTTTTGACCTTTGCCGTAGCACAAATGTCTGCGGACCAGAGCACAGAGGGGAGCGCGGAGTCGACGGACGAAGAACACTCGGGCGGCGCGGCCGACTGCGCCGTCTCCGAGTTCGACGACGGGTTGGTGGACCTGCTCGCGTGGATTCTCGACACGGAGACCCGCGCGCGAATCTACGTCTACCTCCGACAGCACCCCCACTCGACGAGCGAGGAAGTCGCCGAGGGGACCGGCCTCTACCCCAGTACGGTTCGGGAGGCGCTGGCCGAACTCACCGACGACGAGACGGTCGAGCGCCGCAAGCGGAAGAGTTCCGGCGCGGGCAACAACCCCTACGAGTACGTCGCAATCGCGCCGAGCGACCTCGTGAAGGGCGTCTCCGGACAGGTGCAAGAGCAGTTGAACGCCGTGTTCAACCTCGACCGGCACCTCGGAACCGACCGCACCGACGAGACCGAACCGGTCACGATTACGGTCCGCGAGGAGTAGCTCCGCGGTCTGCCGGCTGCTGCGGTGCCTCGCCCGATTTCGGGAGCCCTTCGCTCGCCGCGGGTGCTGGTCCGTTAGGCTAACCCGACCCGCTTAAGTCGCGCCGCATCCACCGCGAGAGTATGCACGTCGCGCTGGGCGGGACGTTCGACCCTGTCCACGATGGACACCTCGCGCTGTTCGAGCGAGCGTTCGAATTGGGTGATGTCACGGTCGGACTCACGAGCGACGAACTCGCGCCGAAGACGCGACACGTCGACCGCTACGTCCGGCCCTTCGACGACCGCAAGGCCGACCTCGAAGCCGAACTCCGACCGCTCGCCGGAGAGTACGACCGCGAGTTCGAGGTCCGCGAACTCGACAAACCGACCGGCATCGCGACCGAGGAGGGCTTCGACGTCCTCATCGTCTCGCCCGAGACGCGGGGCGGCGGCGAGCGCGTCAACGAGATTCGAGAGGAGAAAGGCCTCAAACCCCTCCGTATCGAGGTCGTCGAGCACGTTCCCGCAGAAGACGGCGAGCGAATCTCCTCGACCCGAATCGTCTCCGGGGAGATAGACCGCCACGGCAACCTCACGCCCGACCGCGAGGGTCGCGGCCGGACGCCCCCGAGCGACGAATAGTTTTCACGCTCACGGTCGTATCGCCGCCCATGCGACACCCGCTTTTCGCCAGCTTCGCCGTCGGCGTCGTCGCCGCGGTCCTCGTCGGTATCGCCGTCACCGAGCTGGCCGCTCGGTGGATTTTCTTCTCGCTTTTCGTCGGTATCCCGGCGGGCCTCGTCGCCGGCGTTCTCGCCGTCGCGGTGACCTACGCGGTCTTGACCCGGCGGATGGCACCGACGCGCTCCTCGGAGTGACCGGCTACCAACTCGGGGGTCGGAAGCCGGCCTCCCGCAGGAGGTCCTTCCAGCGCTGTTGGATGCTGAGCCGCGACACGTCCATCGCCTCGGCGACGGCGGTCTGCGAGCGCTCCTCGCCGGCGATGAGCGCGCCGGCGTAGAGGCTGGCGGCGGCGACGGCCTTCTTCGAGCGGTCCTCGTCGGGCAACTGCGTGAGAAACATGTCCGAGGCGTACGAGCGGGCCTCGCTACCGAGTTCGAGGCCGTCGGCGGCGGCGTCGATGCGGGCCAGCCACTCCTGATTGTCTCGCTGGTCTCGGGCGCTGTACATGGTCGTCGTTGCGGCCGCGGGAGCATAATCCCCGCGGCGAGCCCTCGTGACGTTTATATACCGTTGCGGGAAATGTCAGGCCGAAGGGCGAGCGTCGCCCGATTGCGCGCGGGTAGCCAAGTGGCCAAAGGCGCAGCGCTTAGGACGCTGTGGTGTAGACCTTCGCAGGTTCGAACCCTGTCCCGCGCATACCGTCTCGAACACCGTGAGAGACGTGTCTGCGCGACAGAAGGGTTCGAATCAGGGAGCAACGCGACGCGTTGCGACCGCGGTTCGAACCCTGTCCCGCGCACTGACCAAACGAGCTAAGCGAGGGAGCAGACAGGTTCGAACCCTACGAGACGAGCACCGCGAGTCTCGGCCCGGTTCGAACCCTGTCCCGCGCGCCTTCTATCGACGGCGAGCAACGTGTCGCGGCCGCGGCCGCACCCGGTGGGTAGAAAGTGACACTACAGGCCCCAAGCGTTCGTCATCGAATCGTGTGCTCGCGGACCTCGATGCTCCCGTTTTCGAGGACGGTGAGTTCGAATGACTCCGTGGTACCGACCGGCCGTTCCCACTGTACCGTTCCGTTCACCGCGACGGAGACCGTCTGGCGGGCCGGCGCGAACTGGTCGGTCAGGTCGAACCCGTCGTCACCACCGTAGTCGGAGAACGTCTCGTTGAAGACCTCTTCACCGCCTACTGCGACAGCGACGCGCCCTGTGAACCCGGTTTCTGGATAGAGCGACAGTCGGGTCTCGGGTGTCCGGTCGGTGAGCGCTCCCGTCCGCTCGCGTGCCGAGGTCGACTCAGCCGGAGACTGTGTGGTCGCCGCGGACGGAGGGGTCGTTTCGGCTGTCGTCGTGTCGCGGGCTCCGATTCCCGAGCACCCCGCGAGAATAATCAGAAGAGCCGTCAGAACGACAGGGACCGAATTACGCATCTCTCTAATCACCAACGTCACAACAGGCTGTCAAACCTCTTGTGGGCCCCCAACTGCGGGGGGTTCAAACAGAACGACCTCTCACCCCCGTCGTGCCCCGCACTCCACGCTTAAACACCCCGAATACGTTCGGAGGAAATCTTACCATCGAGCCGTCCAACTCCCCGACGGATGTCTGCGCAGTCACTCTACGCTCGCATCGGCGGCCGCGAGGCCGTCGAAGCAGTCGTCTCGGACTTCTACGACCGCGTCCTCGCCGACGACTCGGTCGCCCACTACTTCGACGACATCGACATGGTCGAACAGCGCGCCCATCAGGTCAAGTTCATCAGCGCCGTCGCGGGCGGTCCCGTCGAGTACGACGGGGCCGACATGCGGGCGGCCCACGACCACCTCGACCTCTCCGGTGAGGACTTCGACGCCATCGCCGAACACCTCGCGGCGGCGCTCGACGAAAACGGCGTCGCCCCGGAAGACGCCGATGCGATTCTCGACGAAGTCGCCGCGCTCAGAGCCCCGATTCTGGGGCAGTAAGCTCCGTTCGGCCCCCTTCGGGGAGAATCAGTCGCCGGTTTCGACCGGCCGAATCGCGCACGCCACGCGTCAGACGCGACACAACCCTTTTTCTCACCCGGTGTGTCTCTCCACCAATGGCGGCGTTATCCGAGTTATTGGGCGACCTCGTGGCGGACGTCGATGGGCTGTTTCTGTTCACGCCGAGTCACTCCCACTACGAGCAGTTCGCTGAGACGGACGTTCCGACGGTGGTCATCGCGCCGGAGAACACGGTCGAAGCCGAGACGTTCGTGGAACTACCCCTCCAGTTCCAGAACGTCAAGGACCGCATCCGGTTCGGCGTCGAGGGCGCGATGGAACAGAGTATCGTCGAGGCGGGAGATACCATCGCCTGCAACGTCGGGGTCTTCGGCGGCGACCTCGACTCGCTCGTCCGGGTTCGCGTCGACGAGAACATGCGGTCGGGCATCTACGACCTCTTTGCGAACTCCCGGGCGGACCCCGGCGTCATCCGCGACGTGTTCGAGGTGGCCATCGAACTGGGCAAGAAGGGGCAGAAGGGCGAACCCGTCGGCGCGCTGTTCATCGTCGGCGACGCGGGGAAGGTGATGAACAAGTCGCGGCCGCTTTCGTACAATCCCTTCGAGAAGTCCCACGTCTACGTCGGCGACCCCATCGTCAACGTGATGCTCAAGGAGTTCTCGCGGCTCGACGGCGCGTTCGTCATCTCCGACTCGGGGAA
This sequence comes from Haloferax gibbonsii, assembly GCF_001190965.1. Lineage (NCBI taxonomy): Archaea > Methanobacteriati > Methanobacteriota > Halobacteria > Halobacteriales > Haloferacaceae > Haloferax > Haloferax gibbonsii. Next base: position 1,543,330 of record NZ_CP011947.1, on the reverse strand, counting down.
AATCGTCTCGGCGTACCGCTACCTCGAACCCTCCGCGGAGGGCGTCGACATCCCGAAGGGGCTGGGCGCGCGCCACATGGCCGGCGGCGCCATCACCCGCGACACCAACGCCACCGCCATCGTCCTCTCGGAGTCCGACGGACTCGTCCGGGCGTTCAAAGGCGGCAAGATGATTCTCGAAATCGACCCGGAGGCGTACTGAGATGCCGGGGCCCGTTTCGGCGTCCCTCGTCCACTCGTCGGTCGGTCCCGCGCCAGCGTCCACAGCCGCATCCGCCTCCGCCTCCGTCGTCCCGCTCCAGACAGTCGGCGGCGCCGTCGACGACATCGTCCGGATAGTCGGACTCCGGTTTCTCGGCGTGCTCGCCATCCTGCTTCTCGGGTTGGTGCTCGCGTACGTCGCGGGGACGCTCGTCCGGCGACTCCTCGTCAGCGTCGGCGTCCCGGAGGCCATCGAGGGGACCGCCTTCGAGCGGACCGCCCGCGACTTCGAGACATCGACGGTCGAAATCCTGTCGTGGCTGACGCGGTATTTCGTCCTCGGCATCAGCGTCTTCGCCGCCCTCTCGTTCGCCGGGGTCAACTACGCCGACCGCTTCTGGGGGCTCGTCATCGCCATCCTGCCGCAACTGTTCATCGCCATCTTGGTCCTCATCATCGGCGTCGTCGTCGGCGACAAGGTCGAACTCCTCGTCGCCGAGCGGTTCCGCGCGGTCAAACTCCCGCAGGTGAACGTCCTCCCGTCGCTCGCCAAATACACCGTCTTCTTTCTCGCCACGCTGGTCGCGCTCTCGCAGGTCGGCGTCGCCACGCTCGCACTCATCGTCCTCCTCGCGTCGTACATGCTGGGGCTCATCGTGCTCAGCGCCGTCGCGTTCCGCGACCTGCTCCGCTCGGGCGCGGCGGGGACGTACCTCCTTTTCACCCAACCGTACAGCATCGGCGACGAGATCGTCGTCGGCGAGGTCAGCGGCGTCGTTCAGGAACTCGATATGTTCGTCACCCACGTCGAATCCGAGGACACCGAGTTCGTCATCCCGAACGCCCGCGTCCTCGACAAGGGCGTGGGTCGTGTTCGATAGGTAAACAATACCGACGACTGATGTTTCCGGAAATTTTGTCATACCGTTACCATAACAGTTTAGAAGTGGTCCGAAGATTGTCTCATATCGGCTCCCCCTGAAGACGATGACGGAGAACCTCCCCACCCTCGACGTTACTGCCCCCTCAACCCGAGCGCTTGAGGTTGCAGAGACGCTACTCCGAGGGTTTCACTTTCAGGATATGCGGGAGACACATCTTCTCAGCTGCGACTTCGACGCCGCGATGACCGCCGCGGAGCGTGCGGTACATCATATGTCCGAGGCGTTCGTCGCCGAGTTTCCCGACGTTCCCGCCGAGCGCGCCGAGCACGCCGGCGAACTGTTCATGCGCGCGCTCTTCCTCCAGGACGAAATCGAAAACCGAGACGCCTTCGACGCCTGCTTCGAACACGACGTCCCGCCCGGAGCGTTCGTCTCGTCCGTTCCCGACGACTCCGAGTCGGACACGATAAACGACGACCCGCGGTGGCGGGACGTTCGAGAACTCCTCGGCACCGTCTGTGACGAACTCGACATAAATCCGGAATACGCGACGCTCCACACCCGCTTTTGGCGACTCCACGGACAGGAAGTCGACGGCTGGGAGACCGTCGCTCGGCGGGCCCACCGCATCAAAGTCGCACGGATGGCCCCCTCGGCAGACGGAAAAACCATCGATAACCTCGCACAGTATTTCGTCGTCGGCGTCACCCGTCACGACGAGTGGGTCCGAGAGAGCCCCGAGCGCGATGTTTCTTCCGCAATCGACATCGTCGCACACTATTACCAACGGCTGTTCGACCTCAGAGACGAGTCATAAAGGGGTCATAAACCAGGCATAAACGAACGCCGTTTGTGATATATAGATGATACATTTTCGGTGGTGAAACGACCGCCGAAAATAAGTATTGGTGGTAGAATTATCTCTGCAGACCGAACATGGAGGATACCGACCCGGAACTGTATCGCGAGGCTTTCCGAAGTGCGGATATCCCCATGTTGATTGCGGATACGAATTTCGCTTTTCGTGACATTAACGACGCCGGATTGGAGTTCCTCGGCTACGACTACGACGACATCGTCGGCGAGTCGGTCGGACTCATCGCCGCCGACGAGGAGGTATACTACGAAATCGTCGAGCAGATGATCGCCGGCGAGACGTGGTCCGGGGAGTTCATGGCGCGGCGGAAGGACCAGCAGGTCGTCTACGGGCAGGGGTTCGCCAGCCCGATGGTCGTCGACGGCGACGTTGAGGGGTTTCTCGCCTTCTTCGTCGACACGACCAAACAGCGCCGCTACGAGAACGCCTCGGAGGTGCTCAACCGCCTCCTCCGGCACGACCTGCGGAACGAACTCAACGTCGTCTACGGTTACACCCAGCAGGTGGCCAGCCGAATCGACGACGAGCAGGCGCTGGAGGAACTCGACCTCGTCCAGGAGAAGGTCCTCGAAATCGTCCACAAGTCCGAGCGCGCCCGCGACCTCCGCGAGCATCTCGAACGCTCCCACGACGTGTCCAACCACCCGGTCCGTCTCGACGTGGTGTTGAACAACAAAATCGTCGACGCCATGATAGAGTTCCCGGACGCCGAGTTCGAGTTCGGGTCGTTCCCCGAGGTCGAGGTCGTCGGCGACGACCTCCTCGGCGAGGCAATCGAGTGTCTGCTGGAAAACGCGGTCATGCACAACGACAAGGAGACCCCGCGGGTCGAGGTCTCGGCCGACCGCGACGGCGGCTTCGTCATCGTCCGCGTCGCCGACAACGGCCCGGGCGTCCCCGAGGAGCACCGCGACCTCATCTTCGGCCGCGAGGAGTACGACCAACTGCACCACGGCACGGGTATCAGCCTCTTTTTCGCCGACAACGTCATCTCGTCGTACAACGGCACCATCTGGGTCGAAGACCGGGAAGACGGCGATGGCGCGGTCTTCTGCGTCCGTCTCCAGGAACAGTCCACGGTCGACGACTGACGCAGACCGCAGCCCGCGGGTCGCGACGACGACCGATTACTCTCCGCCAGTCTCGTCCCCGGACATCGGTCTCGCGGGAACCCCGGCGACCGTCTCACCCGCGGGCACGTCGCGCGTGACGAGCGAGTTCGCCGCGACCTGCGCGCCCTCGCCGATGCGGACGCCCGGCAGGACGGTCGCTTTCGCGCCTATCATGGCCCGCTCGCCGACGACGACCTCGCCGGTCCGGTACTCGTCCTGCAGGAACTCGTGACAGAGGATGACCGAGTCGTAGCCGATGATGGCGTCGTCTTCGATGGTGACGAGTTCCGGCCAGAACACGTCGGGGGTCGCTTCGAGGCCCCACGAGACGCCCGCCCCGACGGTGACGCCGATGCGCCGGAGCGCCCAGTTTCTGACCCGGAGCGACGGCGCGATGCGGGCGACGAGGACGAACACGTAGTTGAGCATCACGCGCCAGACGGGCTTGGCGTCGGTCCAGTACTGCAGCGAGTTCCGCGGGCCGGGCGTCGGGTGGTGCTGGATTCGGTCGTGTCGGCGGGCGTCGCCGTCCGCCGGTGCGGCATCGTCGTCGGTCACGTCCGTCGATTGGGCCGCGAGGGTAAAAGCGCCCTCGCCGCGGCGGCGACGAGAGAATCAGAAAATCGGTCTCGGTGGTCGGTTGCCGCTTACTCGCCGCGGAGTTCGGCCATGTGGTCGATGCGACGCTGGACGAGCGCCGCCGTGCCGATGTCGTGGCGGATGTGGAAGCCCTCGCCGGCGTCGGCGAGCGCGTCCTCCGCGAGTTCCTCCGCCTCGGCGATGCTGTCGGCGACGCCGACCACGGCGAACGAACGGGAGGTCGTCGTGTAGAGGCCGTCCTCGCGGTCGTCGACGCTCGCGTAGAACAGCAGCGCGCCGGCGTCCTCGTCCACCTCGACCGTGATTTCCGCGCCGGCTTCGGGGTCCGTCGGGTAGCCCTCGGGGACGGCGTACTTACAGACCGTGGCGGCTTCGGCGAAGTCGAGTTCGGGCAGCGACTCGCCCTCGCGGGCGGCCGTGAGCACGTCGATGAAGGGCGTTTCGAGGACCGGCAGGGTGTTCATCGCCTCGGGGTCGCCGAAGCGGGCGTTGAACTCGATGACCTTCGGGCCCTCGGTCGTGAGCATGAACTGGCCGTAGAGGATGCCCTTGTAGTCGGGGAGCGCCTCCACGACGGCCTCGATGACCTCGACCGCGGCCTCGTAGTCGCCGTCGGCCATGAACGGCAGGGAGGGCGTCACGTCGGTGTAGCTTCCCATGCCGCCGGTGTTCGGTCCCTCGTCGCCCTCGTAGGCGCGCTTGTGGTCCTGCACGGCGGGGCTGACGCGGAACTCGCCGTTGGCGACGAACGCCTGAATCGTGAACTCCTCGCCGACGAGGCGCTCTTCGAGGACCACGCGCTCGTAGTCCGAGTCGCGGAGGTACGCCTTCGCCTCCTCGGGCGTCACCTGGTCGCCGATGACCTTCACGCCCTTGCCGCCGGTGAGGCCCGCGGGCTTGACCGCGAGGTCGCCGTCGTAGTCGTCGATGTAGTCGCAGGCGGCCTCCATGTCGTCGAAGGTGGCGAAGTCGGGGTTGCCCGGAATCTCCTCGTCGCGCATGAACTGCCGCTGGAACGCCTTGTCCGTCTCGATGCGCGCCTCGGCCGCCTGCGGGCCGAAGGTGTAGACGCCGGCGTCGTCGAGGGCGTCGGAGACGCCCGCCGCGAGGCCGGACTCGGGGCCGACGACCGCGAGCGTCGCGCCGACCGACTCGGCGTAGGCGACGATGTCCTCGGCGGCGGTCTCCGAAATCGTCTCGAAGTCCTCGGCGAGGGCGGCGATGCCGGGGTTTCGGTTGCTGGCGCAGGCGTACAGGTCGCAGTCGGGGGCCAGCGCGCGGGCAATCGCGTGCTCGCGGCCGCCGCCGCCGACGAGAAGGACGGTCTCGCTCATGGTCGCATACCCTGCGCACGGGAGTGTAAAGATTGCTCTTTATCGGCGACGAAATGGGCACGATTGTGGTTATGCACGGTCGCGAACGAACGGGACTCGCCGTCCGACCCGCTCCCCGAGTCGGCCGCGTCGGCCGTCTCCACGCCGCTTTAGTTCCCGGAGCGCCGACTGCGACGCATGTCCGACCCGGTGGGACGCAACCGACTCGACGAGGAGCAGAGCCCGTACCTCCGCCAGCACGCCGACAACCCGGTCAACTGGCAACCGTGGGACGAGACGGCGCTCGACGCCGCCCGCGAGGCGGACAAGCCCATCTTCCTCTCGGTCGGCTACTCGGCGTGCCACTGGTGTCACGTCATGGCCGACGAGAGCTTCTCGGACCCAGACATCGCCGAGGTGCTCAACGAGCACTTCGTCCCCGTGAAAGTCGACCGCGAGGAGCGCCCCGACCTCGACCGCATCTACCAGACCATCTGTCAGCTCGTCACCGGCGGCGGCGGCTGGCCGCTCTCCGTCTGGCTCACGCCCGAGGGCAAGCCCTTCTTCGTCGGCACCTACTTCCCGCCGGAACCCCGCCGCGGCGCGCCCGGATTCCGCGACCTCGTCGAGAGCTTCGCCGAGTCGTGGCGGACCGACCGCGACGAGATAGAAAACCGCGCCGAGCAGTGGACGAGCGCCATCACCGACCGACTGGAGGAGACGCCCGACGTACCCGGCGAAGCCCCCGGTTCGGACGTCCTCGACAGCACTGTGCAGGCGGCTCTCCGCGGTGCGGACCGCGACCACGGCGGCTTCGGCGGCGACGGGCCGAAGTTCCCCCAACCCGGTCGCATCGACGCTCTGCTCCGCGGCTACGCGGTCTCCGGTCGCCGCGAGGCGCTCGACGTGGCGCGGCAAAGTCTCGACGCGATGGCCAACGGCGGCCTCCGCGACCACCTCGGCGGCGGCTTCCACCGCTACTGCGTCGACCGCGAGTGGACCGTCCCGCACTTCGAGAAGATGCTGTACGACCAGGCCGGCCTCGCCTCGCGGTACCTCGACGCCGCCCGACTCACCGGCAACGAGTCCTATGCGACCGTCGCCGCCGAGACGTTCGAGTTCGTCCGACGGGAACTCACCCACGACGACGGCGGCTTCTTCGCCACCCTCGACGCCCAGTCCGGCGGCGAGGAGGGCACCTTCTACGTCTGGACGCCCGACGACGTGCGCGACCTCCTTCCCGAACTCGACGCCGACCTCTTTTGCGACCGCTACGGCGTCACGCCCGGCGGCAACTTCGAGCGCAAGACGACCGTCCTGAACGTCTCGGCGACGACCGCCGAACTCGCGGAGGAGTACGAGCTCGACGAATCCGAGGTGGAAGACCGCCTCGAAAAGGCCCGGAAAGCCCTGTTCGCCGCCCGCGAGGGGCGCGAGCGCCCCGCCCGCGACGAGAAGGTGCTCGCCGGCTGGAACGGCCTGATGATTTCGGCGTTCGCGCAGGGGTCTGTCGTCCTCGAAGACGACTCGCTCGCTTCCGACGCCCGCCGGGCCCTCGACTTCGTGCACGAGCGCCTCTGGGACGACGAGACCGAGACGCTCTCGCGGCGCGTGATGAACGGCGAGGTGAAAGGCGACGGCTACCTCGAAGACTACGCCTTCCTCGCGCGCGGCGCGTTCGACCTCTATCAGGCGACCGGCGACCTCGCCCCGCTCTCGTTCGCGCTCGACCTCGCGCGGGCGACCCGCCGCGAGTTCTACGACGCCGACGCGGGCACGCTCTACTTCACCCCCGAGAGCGGCGAGTCGCTCGTCACCCGGCCGCAGGAGCCGACCGACCAGTCCACGCCGTCGAGCCTCGGCGTCGCCACGTCGCTGTTCTTGGACCTCGAACAGTTCGCGCCGGACGCCGACTTCGGCGACGTCGCGGACGCGGTCCTCGGGTCGTTCGCCAACCGCGTCCGCGGCAGCCCGCTCGAACACGTCTCGCTCGCGCTCGCCGCCGAGAAGGCCGCCAGCGGCGTCCCCGAACTCACCATCGCGGCCGACGAGGTCCCCGACGAGTGGCGCGAGACGCTCGCCTCGCGGTACCTCCCCGGCCTCGTCGTCTCCCGTCGCCCCGGCACCGACGAGGAACTCGACGCGTGGCTTGACGAGCTCGGACTGGACGAGGCCCCGCCAATCTGGGCCGGCCGCGAGGCGGCCGACGGCGAACCGACCGTCTACGCCTGCGAGAACTTCACCTGCTCCGCGCCGACCCACGACCTCGACGAGGCGCTGGCGTGGTTTACTGCGGGTGAACCCGCAGGCGCGGGCAACGACAACTAAGCAGGTCCGCCGACTCAGAGCCGCGTCCCGTCGTACCGCCACCGCAACGACCGCACCGTGTTTGCGACTCGTTCGGCGCGCTCGCGGGCCACGCACGGGACGACTTTCTCACCCGTCGGCGTGTCGAAGACGAGCGTCGTTCCGTCGACGACGTCGAGACCCCGCGCCGAGAGCGCGGAACAGTACGTCAGACTCGTCTTCCGGTCCAGCGTCGATTGCACGATAGCCGTGGTGTCGAAGCGGTAGGCGTGGTCGTCGGCCTCCCAGCGCTCGTGGACCGTCGAGGCCACAAACATCCCGACCCGGTCCGCGAGCAGGTCTTGAATCGACGCCACAACTCTCTCGGGGAGGGGCGGCGACTCACCCCAGAGCATCGACTCGTGGGGAATCGTCGTGAGCAGGTCGTCGCCACGCTCGTCGAGGAGCGTGAGACGAAACACGAAGTTCTCCCCGACCATCGTCGTCGCGGCGTCGAGAAGCGCGAACAGCGCGTCCTCGCCGTCGCGGTCGAGAGAGAAGACGCGGGTCCCGTCGTCCGGGCGCTCGGGGTCGAGTGCTTCGACGGTTGTGAGCGCCTCGACACATCGCTCGATGTCGTCTTCTCCGTACGCTCCGTCGAGACAGCTCTCGTCGAGTTCCACCCGAACCGCGCTTGCGACGGGGACGGCTTCGGAGAACACCGGAACGAGGTCGCGGCGGTAGTCGTCGCTGTCGAGGAGATAGTGCCGCGGGTCGTCCCCGTTGTCCGGGCGCTCACCGCGGTCTCCGCTGCGCTTCTCAGACATCGACTGACTCCCGCGACAGCTGCGCTCGTCGCATCGCATCGCCGTACCCACGGGTGTCGTATCACGGTTTCGGCGGGTCAAGAGAACAGAAAATTCGAACCGACGCTCAGTTCGAGAGCCGCTCTGCGAGGTAGACCGCAATCGGAACGTCTTCTTCCTCCACGAAGCGGGCGACCTCTTCGCCGTCGAGTTCGACGACGACCGTCGGGATGAGTTCGATGTCGTACGCCTCGACGAGCGGGCCGACCTTCGAGCCGTCGTCGGCCTTCTCGACGGGGTAGTGGTCGATTCGCTCGGCGGGGACGCCGGCGGCGTCGAGGGCCGCCGCGAAGTCGGGAAGCTGTCCGCGGCAGTCGCCGCACCAGTCGCCGCCCCAGACCTTGAACGTGTAGTCTTCGGCCGCGAGGGCGTCGACCACGTCGGGGTAGGACGCCGCGTCCCACGCGGGGTTCGGTTGCATCGTTTCGAGCGTCTCGGCTTCGGCCATGGGAGGGCGTACCGGCCGCGCGGATTTAACGGGTACGCTCGCGGCGGGGCTCGCCGTCCGCGCTCGTCGCCGCCCGCACTCTCGCCGTCCGCCCCGAGACGGTGGCCGTATCGTCCGCCTCCGCCAGTCGTTTAGTGTCGCACCGTCAACGGAGGGTCGATGGACGACAGTATCCTCGACGCTATCGGGTCGCCGCTGGTCCGCGTCGACTCCCCCGAGGGGTCGACAATCGCGGCGAAGATAGAGTCGAAGAACCCGGGCGGGTCGGCGAAGGACCGCCCCGCGCTGGCGATGGTCGAGGCGGCCGAGGAGGCGGGCGACATCTCGCCGGGCGACCACCTCGTCGAACCCACGTCCGGGAACACCGGTATCGGACTCGCCGTCGTCGCGGCGGCGAAGGGCTACGACCTGACTATCGTCATGCCGGACTCGATGTCGCCCGAGCGCCGCGAAATCATGCGCGCCTACGGGGCGACCATCGAACTCGTCGAGGGCGACATCTCCGCCGCGAAAGAGCGCGCCGACGAACTCGAAGCCGAGGGCATGTACCAACTCCGGCAGTTCGAGAACCCCGCGAACCCGGAGGCGCACTACCAGACGACCGCCGAGGAGATTCTCGAACAGGTGGGCGACCGTCGTATCGACGCCCTCGTCGCCGGTATCGGCACCGGCGGCACGATTTCGGGCAACGGCCGCCGCCTCGTCGAGGAGTTCCCCTCGATGCGCGTCGTCGGCGTCGAACCCGCCGAGAGCGCCGTCCTCTCGGGCCACGAGGTCGGCAACAACGACTTCCAGGGGATGGGGCCGGGCTTCGTCAGCCCCAACCTCGACACCGACCTCATCGACGACGTGGAAATCGTCGAACTTGCGGACGCCGAGGCCGAGTGTCGTCGCCTCGCCCGCGAGGAAGGCATCCTCGTCGGGCAATCGTCGGGCGCGTCGCTCCTCGCGGCCAAGCGCGTCGCCGAGCGACTCGCCGACCCCGACGCGGACGAGGAAGACCGACCGCTCGTCGTGACGGTCTTCTGGGACTCCGGCGAGCGCTACATGTCCACCGGGATGTTCGACGCCGAGGAATAGCGGTCTCTCGACGGCCGGCTCTCACCGACCGAACTCGTCTTCCGCGACTCTGACGACGAGCGTTCGCTCCACGTCTCTGAGGTCGTAGTCGGGGACCGAACCGTCGACGCGCGTCACGTACATCGGCTCGACGAGGCGGCCGTCTTCGACGCCGTAGATGGCGAGGTGGTCGCCGGTGTCTTCCGGCTGGACCGCCCCGTCTCGAATCTGTCGGGCGAGGTCGCGAGAGAGCCACTCGTCGGGCGAGACGGAGGGCTCGCGGACCAGCGAGAAGTCGGCGAAACGGACGAGATACCAGTTGAGGTCGTTGAGAAGCGAGACGGCCGCGCCGAGGCTCACCGTGTCGACCGAAAGCGAGTTGTCGAACGGTTCTGCGATGTCGTAGGTCGAAAGCGCCGCGCGGGCGGTGTCGCGCGACAGCAGTTCGTACTGGAGGTGGACGTCCTCCGCGCCGACGATACAGACCTGCGTCACGTCGAGAGGGAGGGTCCGGACTCGGTAAAGCGGTTCCGGTACTCAGGCGGTCGATTCCCACTCGGCGGCGCAGGACTCGTCGCAGAAGACGACGCGCTCGCGTTCGAGGGTTATCTTACCGGGCTTATCGATGTCCCGCTCGAGGAGGACCTGGTAGTGGGCTTCGCTCATGTCGACGCGGGCGCGGCAGGCCGCGCACCGCTCGACGGTGTCGCTCCAGTCGGTCCGCGACGCCCGGTGGCTGACGCGCCACTCGGGGCCGGGGCGGCCGTGACCGGGATGCGATGTTTTCGACATGAGAGAACCCTAGCGCTCACGGTAAATAAAGCCATTTTTGTGCAATTGTTCATTCGAAACGAATCTAAACGTTTGAAGAATCGTTACTATGTTGGTCGTTTGCACGGTTCGTATGCGCGTCGGTACCGCACCTCGGTGGGGCTGACGACGGGCCGCGCTTCGGGCCTCTCGCCGGCGGCTTCCACCTCGCGCTCCCGCGCTCAGTCGCCGTCGGGGGACACGACGACGCGTTCGCGGGCGGCCTCGACCGCGAGGTCGAACAGGTCGTCGGGTTCCGCGGCCTCGACGGCCGACAGCGAGGCGTTCGTCTCGGGGAAACTCGGTGCGACGCGCTCGCAACCGACCGGGAGCGTCGAGTCGTCGTAGGTGCCGAGGTCGCGGGCGGCCGCGACGATATCGGTCTTGTCGCGGGTCAAGAGCGGGCGGTGGACGGGGTAGTCGACCGCGGCCTCGGTGACGGCGAGGTTCTCGCCGGTCTGACTCGACTTCTGGCCGAGCGACTCCCCGGTCACGACGGAGTGGGCGTGCTCGTCGGTGGCGACCTCGGCGGCGATGGCGAGCATCGCGCGCCGAAGCGAGAGCATCCGGGTGTCCTCGACGCTCTCCATCAGTCGCTCGACCACGTCGCCGGCGGGGACGACGTGGACCCGCATGTCCGCGTTCGGGGCGCGGCGGGCGATGGTCCGCACGGTCTCGATGGCTCGCGCGCGGTGGTCCGCACCGCCGTAGTCGCCCAGGTCGACGTAGACGGGGACGATTTCGCAGCCCCGGCGCATCAGCTCCCACGTCGCCACCGGCGAGTCGATGCCGCCGGAGACGAGCGAGACGGCTCGGCCCTGCGTCCCGAGCGGGAGTCCGCCGGGCCCGTCGAACCGCCGCACGGAGAGATAGGCCGTCTCCTCGCGGCACTCGATTCGGTAGGTTCGGTCGGGGTCGTCGAGGTCGACGGGCGCGCCGGTCGCGTCGACGACGGCGCTCCCGGCCTCGCGTTCGAGGTCGGAACTGGTGAACCCGTGTTGGTCGGCGTCGCCGACGCGGTCGGCGTCGACGGCGAAACTCGCCCCGTCGGGGTGGTCGGACGCGAGGGTTCGGCAGGTCGCGACGATGTCGTCGAGGACGGGGTCGCAGGCGACGCAGGGGCGCGCCCAGACGACGCCCGGCACCTCGGCGCAGGCGGCCGCGACGGCGTCGGCGTCGGCCGCCTCGCGGACGAGCAGGCGGGACCACTCCCGCTCGACGCGGCCCGGAAGCGAGCGGTCGTCGAGGACCGCCTGGAGGTTCGTCCGCAGTCTGGCCTCCATCTTCGCCCGGACGCTCGAACTCTTCGTGCCCACCTCGCCGTAGCCGACGAGGACGACGTGCGCCGTCTGATTCACGGTCGACGTTCTCCGCGGGAACCCTTCAGCGTCTCGTTTCGCGGGGCGTCCGCGCCCGACTCGACGCGATTCCCCCGTCGCTATTAGTGTTATATATCTGTAAATAGTACAATTTACTGAACTGTAGACAGACGGCGAAACAATATAAACCACTTAATAGATTTCACCCCGTTTCCCTCTCGTACAACCGCCGACCGCCCCGCGGCCGCTCTCGACGAACAACTGCCGCCACCTCGATGCCCACTCGATGCCAATGACCGACGAGTCGCCAGCCGATATCGACCTCGCAGCCCCGCAGTACTATCTCAACCGCGAGCTGAGCGAACTGGAGTTCCAGTCCCGCGTGCTCAACGAAGCGCTCGACGACCGGAACCCGCTTCTCGAACGGGTCCGCTTTCTGTCCATCTTCACGAAGAACTTAGACGAGTTCTTCATGAAGCGCGTCGGCGGGCTGAAACAGCAGATTGAGGCCGGCGTGACGGAGCGGACGACCGACGGTCGGACGCCCCGCGAGCAGTGGGAGGAAGCCATCGACAGGGCCCGCCCCATGTTCGAGCGACAGGCGGCGTGCTACCGCGAGGAGATCCGCCCGGCGCTCGCCGACGCGGGAATCCGCATCTGCGACTACGACGAGCTGACGCCCGACCAGCGGACGGAGATGCGCGACTACTTCGAACTCTCGGTGCTGCCGACGCTCACGCCGCTGTCGTTCGACCCGGCGCACCCGTTCCCGTTCATCTCGAACCTCTCGCTGTCGCTCGCGGTCATCACGCGGGACGACGACGGCGACCAGACGTTCACCCGCGTGAAGATTCCGCAGAACCGCCCGCGGCTCGTCGAGGTCGAGACCGACGGCGACGAGGTTCGCTACGTCCTCCTTGAGGAGGTCATCCGCGCCAACCTCGACCTCCTGTTCCCGAACGTCGAGGTCGTCGACACCGCGGTGTTCAAGCTGACCCGGAACGCCGAAGTTCGCCGGAACGAGGAGGTCGCGGAGGACCTCATCGACATGATTGAGGAGGTGCTCGAACAGCGCCGCTTCGCCACCGTCGTCCGCCTCGAAATCGAGGCCGACGCGCCCGAGGCGGCGCGGGACCTCCTCGTCGAGCAGTTGGACCTCGCCGACCGCGAGGTGTTCGAACTCCGCGGACCGCTCGACTACCGCGAGCTGATGGACCTCACGGACCTCGACCGGCCGGACCTCTCGCTGGAGTCGTGGACGCCGCAGCCGCACCCGCGGTTTTCGGACCTCGACGCGACCGACGCGGGCATCGGCTCGGGCGCGTCTCCCCCCGAGACAGCCGCCGAGGACGGCGACACCATCTTCGACGAGATTCGCCGTAAGGACGTGCTGTTGCACCACCCGTACCACTCGTTCGGCGACACCGTCCAGGAGTTCCTCGACGAGGCCGCCAACGACCCCAACGTGCTGGCCATCAAGGCCGCCATCTACCGGACGGCGTCGGACTCGAAAATCATCGAGGCGCTCATCGACGCCGCCGACAACGGCAAGCAGGTCGCGGCGATGGTCGAACTCAAAGCGCGGTTCGACGAGCAGAACAACCTCGAATGGGTCCGCCGCCTCGAAGAGGAAGGCATCCACGTCGCCTACGGCACTATCGGGCTGAAGACGCACACGAAGACCGCGCTCGTCGTCCGCGAGGAGGAAGACGGCGTCCGCCTCTACTCCCACGTCGCCACGGGGAACTACCACTCCGGGACCGCGAAGGGCTACGTCGACCTCGGCGTCCTCACCGCCGACCGCGACATCGGGCAGGACCTCGTGAAGGTGTTCAACTTCTTCACCGGCCCCTCGCTGGACGAGGAGTTCCGGAAGCTCCTCATCGCGCCCGTGACGATGCGAAACGAGTTCACGAAGTGCATCCGCCGGGAGGCCGACCACGCCCGCGCCGGCCGCGACGCCCGCATCGTCGCCAAGATGAACGCGCTCGAAGACCCCGGTATCGTCGAGGAACTGTACGAGGCCTCGATGGCCGGCGTCGACATCGACCTGCTCGTCCGCGACATCTGTCGGCTCCGCCCCGGTCTGGAGGGCGTCTCGGAGACCGTCACGGTCCGGAGCGTCGTCGACCGCTTCCTCGAACACTCCCGCATCTTCTACTTCGAGAACGCGGGCGACCCCGACTACTACATCGGCTCCGCGGACTGGATGACCCGCAACCTCGACAAGCGCGTCGAGGCCGTCGCGCCCGTCGAGGACACCGACATCCGCGAACAGTTGCGGTTCATCCTCGAACTCGGTTTCGCGGACAACCGGAAGGCGTGGGAGATGAACGCCGACGGCACCTACGACCAGCGCGACCCGGGCGACGACCACGAGATTAGCATGCAGCGAATCCTGATGGAACAGACCCTCGCGGCGTCGAACACGCCCGGCGTCCACCGCGGTATCTCGGCGTCGCACCCCGACGTGCCCGAGACGCTCCTCGTGGAGTCCGACCCGTCCGTGATGGCTCCCCGAGACGGCGCGGCGACTGCGGATGCGGACGAGGGCGAGGATGAGGCTGAGGCCGAAGCCGGGGACGAGAGCGACATCGAAGCCGTCGCCGGCGCCGCCACCGAATCTGCCGCCGACCCCGCCACCGAATCCGCAACCGAACCCACCGTTGAGGCGGGCGCGGGCGCGCCGAAGAACGGCGACCCACAGCACGTCCTCGACGACTTCCCCGAGAAGTGGTACGTGCCGAGCAGTCGGCACTACGAGTACGCGGTTCGGACGCCGGACGGCGACCGCGACTACCGGAAGACGGCCGAGGCGGCCGCGCGGCTGGTCGAGAAGTACTACGGCGAGGAATAATCGCACCGCCCTCGCGGGCGAAGCGGTGTTCTGTTTTCGCGGCCCTGCGAGCCGCGCCGATTAGAACGTGCTGAGTTCGCCTTCGATGGTCCGACGGGTGATGTCGGTCACGTTCGCGAGTTCGCGGTCGACGATGGCGACGACCTCGTCTTCGATGTCGGCGACGGTGACGCCCTCGTCCGTGATGACTTTCGCGTCGGCGACGTGCGGTTCGTCGATGGGGCGGCCGATCTGCGAGAGCAGGCGGACCTGCAGGTCGCGGATGCCGTCGACCTCGGCGACGACCGTCTCGGCGATGTGGGTCGAAAGCAGGTTGTAAATCTTCCCGATGTGGTTGACGGGGTTCTTGCCGGAGGTCGCCTCCATACTCATCGGGCGGTTCGGCGTGATGAGGCCGTTGGCGCGGTTGCCGCGGCCGACGGAGCCGTCGTCGCCCTGCTCGGCGGACGTGCCGGTCGTGGTGAGGTAGATGGAGCCCTCCTCGTAGTCGTCGGCGGTGTTGACCTCGACGTTGACCTCGCGGTCGGTGTAGTCGGTGGCGAGGTCGGAGACGAACTCGCGGACGTCGTCGACGGCGGCGACGTAGTCGTCGATGTCCTCGATGTGTTTGTCGACCATGGCGGCGGCGACGGTCACGTCGATGACGTCGCCCTCGCGCTTGCCCATGAGCTTGATGTCCTGTCCGAGTTCGGGGTGGTCGTCGCCGTAGGCCGCGCCGTTGAGGGCGCGCTCGGCTTCGAGGACGATCTGCTCCGTCTCGGTCAGGGGGGCGTGGCCGACGCCGAAGCTCGTGTCGTTGGCCATGGGGACCTGCTGGGTCTCCTCGCCGAACACGTCCTGGAGGTCGCCGGAGCCCTCGCCGAGCTTCACGTCGACGATGATGTCCGTGCCCACGTCGAGCCCGGGGATGTTCTCGTTGAGGTACTCGCGGGCGGCCCGGAGCGCCGTCGAATCGACGGGAATCTTCTCGCCGTCGTACTCCTTCGTGGCGCGGCCGACGATGAGGAGATAGATGGGTTCGATGACCTCGCCGCCGCCGAAGGCGGGCGCGGCCGTGCCGGCGACGAGCTGGGTCTCGTCGGTGTTGTAGTGAAGCACCTTGCCGACGCGGTCGAGATAGAGGTTCGAGAGGGCGCGGGAGACGCTCTCGGCGATACCGTCGGAGATGGAGTCAGGGTGCCCGATGCCCTTTCGCTCGACGATTTCGACCTCCTGGTCCTCGACCGCGCGCTTGTCGGCGGATTCGAGGCGGATATTTCGGTCGCTCATTGGCGGGACGTACCCGGCGGGCGGTTCTATAACTTGCGGAAACCTTTGGCCACACTCGTATTACCTGAGAGTATGCTCGGGCAGTATCTGCCGAGAGAACGGACGCCTGCGGGAGCCGACGACCCGACTACTCCTCGGGCGCGCCCAGCAGCATCCCGAGGTAGGAGGTCCGAATCTGGTCGTCGGGGTCGAGACCGAGGTCGCGGAGGACGGCGAACGCCCCCTCGCGGGCGTCGTCGACGCCGGACTCGACCTCGACTTCGACCTCCACGAACTCGCCGAGTCCCGCCACCGAATCGAGCGAGACGGTGTAGCCGTCGAGGGCGAACCGCTCGCGGTCCTTCTCGACGGTCGCGGCGGGGTCGAAACCGACGGCCTCGCAGATAGCGTCCATCGTCTCGCCGTCCTCGACGCCCGTCTCGTACTCCCGGCGGGTCTTCGACGACTCGTCGACGAGCGGTCCCTTGTAGGTGACGACGGTCTCCTCGTCGGCGAGGTCGCCGCCCTCGTAGCGCGACTCGCGCCGGAGTCGAAGCGCCTCGTCGGTCTCGGCGAAGTCCCTGTGCGGGGCGTCGTAGTAGGTGTCCGTCTGGGCGACGCGGTTGACCTGCTCGGCTTCGGTCGCGTCGAGTCGCTCCCGAACCGCGTCGTGGTCCGCGCGCACCTTGACCTCGACTTCGTACATGCTTCGACCGGCGCGTCCGGGGGGCAAAAACCTCGGTGACTCGCGCCGGCGACCCCTCAGTATCGAGGTATTTGTTACCTTTTATCATGCAAGACCGCGTAGTACGACGGGAGTATGAGCCAAGAGACGCCGAACCCGGCCACCGCAGTAGAACAGCGCGTCGGCGAGGCCGCCGACTACGAAATCACGGGCCGCGTCATCCTCACCGCGATGGCGAGCGGGTTCGTCGGGACGGTGTTGATGCTGCCCGTCCTCGTCGGCATCCCCGAACTGCTCGGTCTCTTCACGACCGAGCCAATCACGCGGTTCGCCGGGATGGCGGCGTTCTTCGGCTACGAACCGACGCTCGCGCTCGGGGCCTTCCTCTTCGGCATCGGCGGGGTCATCGTCCTCCCGGTGACGTTCGTCGTCGTCGGGGCGTTCCTCCCGCCGGAGTCGCCGGAGTACCTCCGCGGCGTGTCGTTCGCGACGCTCTACTGGGTCGGGTTCGTCCCGGCGTTTTGGCCGCAGGCCGACGCGTTCGTCATCCTCTCGTTCCTCGTGTTCTCGCTTCTGGCCCACTGGGTGTACGGCCTCTCGCTCGGCTACCTGCTCGACCTGTTCGCGGGCATCCCGCAACACGAGGTCTGACCGGGCGTCGCCGGCGGTCGGGCTCTCCGTCGTCCACCGTCGCCCGCGACCCCGACCGCCGTCCGTTCTGTTCTCTTCTTTCGCCGAGCGACCGGAAACGTCCGTTCGAGGCCGGACACCACCGACTTCTCCGAAACAATAATCATCACGAACGTTAATTATACTATTTGGGTGGTGTTATCAATGGTCACGGAACTCGTACCGGCGGCCGCGTTCCCGCTCCAGTCGGGGTTGGTCCCGCGAGGGACGCGCACGTTCGTCTTCGAAAGCATCTTCGAGGTGTTCCTGCTCTTGGGGACGCTCGTCGGGGTCGTCGTCGTGGGGTACATGCTCTACAACGCGTACAAGTATCGCTCCGGCTCCGGAAACGGTCACATCGACGACGAGGACCGCCTCGTCCTCGGGGAACTCCCGTCGGGGAGCGGCGGCGGGCGAAAGCTGTTCACTTCGTTTTTCATGAGCATGATAATCGTCGTCTCGCTGGTCTCGTGGACGTACCTGACGCTCCTGTACGTCGAGGAGGGCCCCTCCGACGCCGAGTCGCTCGACGTCGAGGTCGAGGGCTACCAGTTCGGCTGGCGCTTTACCTATCCGAACGGCCACACCACCGACGGCGTGCTCCGGGTCCCCGCCGACCGGCCCGTCCAACTGACGATTACCACCGCGGACGTGTTCCACAACTTCGGCATCACGGAGTTACGCGTCAAGTCCGACGCCATCCCCGGCCAGGAGACCGAGACGTGGTTCACCGCCGACGAGCCCGGGACCTACACCGCCCAGTGTTACGAACTCTGCGGGGCGGGCCACTCCTACATGTCCGCCGAGGTCATCGTGATGCCGCCCGACGAGTACGAGGCGTGGTACGCGAACACGACTGCGGATAACGCGACCGCGAGCGAGTCGAGCGCCGATGAATCGGTCGCCGCGAAATCGAGTCTCCGACCGGCGGTGGTCCCATGACCGACGCGTCTCCCGGAGGGGACGCCGCGGCCGACGGGGGCCACGAGGTCGCCCGCGGCGGCGACGACCACGGCCACGACTTCCCCGGCACGGGGAGCATCAAGCGCTGGTTCGTCACGACGAACCACAAGGACGTCGGCATCCTCTACATCGTCACGTCGCTTTTCTTCCTCGTGCTCGGCGGCGTCCTCGCGTGGCTGATGCGCATCCAACTGCTCGCCCCGCGGGCGCTCGGCGAGGGGATTCTCGCGCCCGTCGCGTACAACCAGGCCGTCTCGGCCCACGGGCTGTTGATGGTGTTCTGGTTCCTCTCGCCGTTCGCGTTCGGCTTCGCCAACTACGTCGTCCCGCTCCAACTCGGCGCGAAGGACCTCGCGTTCCCGCGGCTCAACGCGCTGTCGTACTGGCTCTATCTCTTCTCTGGCATCCTGTTCGGCGTCTCGTTCTTCCAAGGGGGGACGTTCTCCGGCGGGTGGACGATGTACGCCCCGCTGAACGTCCCGACGTTCACGCCGGACGTGGGGGCGTCGACGGCCGTGTTGGCGCTCGTGTTGTTCGTCGCCTCGGTCACCGTCTCGTCGGTCAACTTCCTGACGACGATGCACCGAATGCGCGCCGAGGGGCTGACGCTCCGGAACGTCCCGCTGTTTAGCTGGACGATTCTCCTGACGGCGTGGATGATGCTGTTCGCCTTCGCGGCGCTTCTGGCGGCGCTCTTGGTGCTCTCGTCGGACCGCCTGCTCGGGACGACCTACTTCGCCATGGAGTCGCCGGCGGGGGCGCTCCTGTGGACGCACCTGTTTTGGTTCTTCGGCCACCCCGAGGTGTACATCGTCTTCTTCCCGGCGCTCGGCGTCATGGCGGAGGTGTTCCAGACGTTCACCGGCCGCCGCATCGTCGGCCGCAAGTGGTTCATCCTCGCGATGGTGCTCGTCGCCATCCAGAGCTTCGCCGTCTGGATGCACCACATGTTCCTGACGAGCATCAACCTGCAGGTGAAGACCCTGTTCATGATTACCACCATCGGAATCTCCCTGCCGTTCGACCTGATGGTGTTCGCGCTCATCTACACGATGCTGAAGGGGAAGATACGCTTCACGACGCCGTTCCTGTTCGTCTTCGGGGCGCTCCTGTTGTTCATCATCGGCGGCATCACCGGCGTCTTCCTCGGCGCGGTCGTCCTCGACTACGAGTTCCGCGGCACCTACTGGGTCGTCGCCCACTTCCACTACGTGATGGTCGGCGGAGTGACGGCCCTTGTCGGCGGCCTCTACTACTGGTTCCCGAAGATGACCGGCCGGATGTACGACGAGTTCCTCGGCAAACTCCACTTCGCCGTCTACTTCGTCGGCTTCAACCTGCTGTACTTCCCGCTTTTCGTCGCGTGGGAGACGCCCCGCCGCGTGTTCGACTACGCGCCCGAACTCGCGCCGTGGCACCAGCTCGCCACCGTCGGCGGGTTCGTCCTCGGGCTGTCGTTCCTCATCATGTTCTACAACCTGTTCAAGAGCGCCTTCGTCGGCGACCCCGCGCCCGACAACCCGTGGGAGTACGCGACCACGGCCGAGTGGGCCGTCTCGTCGCCGCCGCCGCTTGAGAACTTCGACGGGACGCCGACCTACCGCGACGGCCACCTCGAATTCATCGACGACGGCGAGGTCGCGCCGAGCGAGGAGCGTTCCGGCGGGCCGACCGGTGCGGCCGTCTCCGACGGCGGCGTCACCGCGTCGGCGACGAGAGCGGTCACCGCGGACGCGGAACTGCCGACCGCCGAAGCGACCGAAGTCGAGGGACCGAGTCACGCGAGCATCTGGCCGTTCGTCCTCTCGGCCGGCGCGTTCCTCGTCCTCCTCGGCCTCTCGCCGCTCCAAGACGCTGCCTTCCCCGAGGGGATGGTCGGGGCCGCCTACGCGACCACGGCGGTCGCGGGCGGCGTCGTCACCCTCGGGTCGCTCGTCGCCATGGGGCTCGAACCGTTCCACGGCCCGGTCTTCGAGGAGGGCGAGGCGTGGCCCTTCGCCGGCATCGACAACGGCAAGGTCGGGATGTGGATATTCCTCGCGTCCGACGTGGTGCTGTTCGGCGGCTTCCTCGGGGCCTACGTGTTCACTCGGGTCGCCTTCGGCTGGACCGGCTGGGAGCCGATTCCGTCCGACCCGATTCCCGGGCTCGTGAACACCTACATCCTGCTCACGAGCAGTTTCACGGTCGTGCTCGCGCTCGTCGCGGCCGAGAAGAAACACAAGTGGGGGCTCGTGACGAGCCTCGGGGCCACGTTCGTCCTCGGCATCGGCTTCCTCGTCAACAAGGGGCTGGAGTGGCAGCACCTGTTCCACGAGGGGCTGTGGCTCTCGACGAACGTCCGCGCCTCGACGTTCTTCCTCACGACGGGCCTCCACGCCGCTCACGTCATCGCGGGGCTCGTCGTCGCGCTGTACCTGACCGCGCGCGCCTGGCGGGGCGCGTATCTCGAAGACAGCCGCTCGGTGGAGTACTTCGGCCTCTACTGGCACTTCGTCGACATCGTCTGGCTGTTCCTGTTCCCGCTGTTCTACATCCTGTGAGGTGACAGAAATGGTATCAACGAAACTCTATACGGCGATTTACGTGGTGTTGTTCGTCTCGGCGACCGTCCAGGTGCTGGTCGAGTTCGCCGGGCTGAGTTACTGGCTGGCCTTCGGCGTCATCATGGTCCTGTCGGCCGCGAAGGCGGTGCTGGTCGCGGCGTACTTCCAGCACCTCCGGTTCGAGCCGCGCTCGCTGACGTATCTGGTCGGCATCGGCCTCGCGGCCGCGCTGGCGCTCACGCTCGCGGCGTCGTACTCGCTCCTGTGACCGTGCGGGCCGACTCCCATTCCCGCTGGCGCTCCCGCGAGACCCTCACCGCGGTCGGCTACGCCCTCCTGTTTTCGGTCCCCGTCGGCGTCGGCGTGACCGTCATGATGACCCGCGTCACCCCCGGCGGACTCACCGACCCGCTCGTCGTCGGTCCCGGTCTCGTGCTCGCGGTGGCAGTCTTCGCGCTCGTCGTCGCCGCCGCGACGACCGGCGAGAACGCGGTCTGACTGGGCGCTATTCGTCTCTTTCTGTGGCTCTGTCGAACTCGTTAGAAGCTGATAGAACTGTGTGATACAGACAGGGAACACACGTATCTCCGGCGAATATACGTTCTGTCGGAGAAATAAGTCGGTATGGAACGAAACAGGGCGCTTACCGTTTACCTCATTGTTCCGTGTCTACTCTATGGTTCCGCGTTCGTTATCGTGTTAACTCAGTTTTCGGATGTAGTTGATACCAACACTCTGAGGATGTCACACACGACATTTGCGGTGGTTATGGCGATAGTGCTCCTCGTGAAAAGAGACGAACTGTCTGCCGATAACTAAGCGCCCTCTATTCAGCACAACCGCAGAAAACCATCCGTAACTGAGGGCTTCGACAGAATCTCTTTTTCCTCCTCCGCACTCGCACGTACCTTCTTTGACTTTGCCGTGGTAACACTACGCATGAATCGGACTACCGTCGCACTCGCGGCCGCCTTCGGAGCAGTCGTCCTCGGACTCGCGGTCCTCCTCGGCTCGGAGGCGGTTGGCGCGAGCGAATCGTTCGTCGTGGTCGGCGGCGTCGTCGCGCTGGCCGGCGTCGGCGTCCTCACCGGCGTCGTGATGCGCCTGCCCGACCCCGCCGAAGGTGAACACGGCGGGGACAGCGGTCACGCCTGAACTCTCCGGCCCCGTCACAGGCTGAACCCGACGACCGCGAGCAGGAACAGCGCCGTGAAGACCACCCCGAGCGCGCCAGCGACCTTCAGGTGATAGACGAACAGCTCTTCGTCCTCTGCCTCGACCGCGGCCTCGTACGCCGCGGCTTCGCCGTCACTCAGTCCCTCGTGCGCGTCGCCGACGTGGAGGTCTCGGAGTCGCTCCCGCCGGAACGGGCGGTCGCAGTAGGGACACGTCGCCGCCGCGGTCTCGCCGTCGGGGACGACGGTCTCGGGGACGACGGCCGATTTCTCGCGGTTCACCCTGTGACACCCCCGACCGTCGGCTGGGCGACGACCCAGAGGCTCGCCATCGTGTAGCCGACTGTGACGGCGACGAAGGGGTACTCGCTCCGGAGCGGTTGCAGGCGACCCGGAAAGAGGTCGAACGCGCGGGCGTGGGCGACCCACACCGAAAGCAGGTGACCGAGGACGACGAACGCTAACTGGAGGCCGCCGAACCACGCCGGAACGACCAGCACCGAGGGGTTCGCGGGCGGCGACAGCGGCGAGGCCGCGACCGCGACCAGCGCGGGCGCGAGGCCGACGACGTAGCCGAGGAAGTGTGCGAGGTGGTAGCCGGCGGCGATGGGGACCAACGCGGGCGCGAACCAACCGGCGACGAAGCCGACGGTCACGTACGTGTCGGCGGTTCCGCGGGCGACTCGCGCCGCCAGCCGGTAGCCGCCGAGGAAGACGAGAAAGCCGGCGACGATTCCGACGAGGTTCGCGAGCCACGCGGGAACCGGAGCCGCGGCGTCGAGGACGCGACCCCACGCGACGGTGACGACGAGGCCGTCGAACGTCGTCACCCAGAGGAGCGCGACGACGAACGCCACGTCGTCGGCTCCCAGTCGCTCGCGGGCGCGCGCCAGTCCCGCGCCGGGAACCGAAACCGAGAGGCCGCCGTCGTCGCCCCGCTGGACCGGAGCGAGCAGGCCGTACAGCCGGAACACCCGAGCGACGGGGTCGGCGCGGCGGAACCACGCGTCGCCGTAGACGACCGCGCCGCCGACAGTAAGCAGGCTGTACGTGACGACCACGGCCGCGAGCGCCCGCGGGTCCGCCGCGAGCGGGCTGACGACCTCCAGCCAGACGAGTCCGAGCAGGCCGGCGACGCTCGGCCACGACCCGAGCCGGTCGGGGTACGACCGCGACAGTCCCAACGTCTCCCTGAACCGACCTCGAAGCGCCGCGCCGAGCGTCCGCCACGGGTTCACGAGCGGCCACGCGTTCCCGACGAGGTAGGTGACCATCGTGAATCCGGCCCACCAGCCGACCCAGACGAGCAGGACGCCGAGGTTGGCGATGCCGACGGGCGGTCCGAACAGCCCGAAGCCGACGACGAGGACGAGTGCGGCGACGCCGAGTAGTTTGAGTGCGACCGCCGCGGTTGCGACGGCCCCGGCGAGTCCTCTGATTCGGACGCCGACCCGCTCGAAGGCGTCGAGCGTCTCGTCGTCGGTGACGAACGCCGACAGCAGGAAGGAGACGCAGACGACGCCGCCGCCGGAGACGACGACGAGCCAGAACGGGGCCGGAACCGAGCGGAGCGACCCGGCCAGCGAGCCGGCGTGCGCGAGCCCCGGAGCCGAAAAGGTGAGCGACGCGACTGCCAGCGCGACTGTCCAGACGGCACCGCGTCGAACCGCAACGCCGACCGCGGAGCCGTCGCGCTCGCTCATCGTCGCGCCCGCTCCGCAAGCGACGGTCCGAACGCGAGTAGGGCCGCGGCGACGACGAACACCAGCGTCGAGATGTCGACCGAAAGCGCCTGGAGTGCGCTCACGACGCCAGTGCCGCCGGCCGCGCCCGCGACCAGACCGCCGACGAGCGGGAAGGTACAGCCGACGCACGAAACGAGCCCGAGCGCCCCCGAGAGCGCGCTCTTCGCCGCGTCGAGGACCGCGGCGTAGACGAGGTACGCGAGCGCGAGGTAGCCGGCGACGCGGTACGGGACGAACGTCCCGGAGACGACTTCACCGGCGTAGCCGACCCGCGGACCCCACCCCGGCGCGGCGAGCGAGAACTGCCAGCCGGTCGGGTGCCGCGCGGTCGCGACGTGCCCGTGGCTCCCGCCGAGGAGCGCAGCGAAGTCAACGGACACCAACCCGGCCAGCGACGCGAGGGTCACGAAGTACGCGACGGCGACTCCCCCGGCGGCGAGTCGCGCTCGGCCGCTCGCTCGCGGCGGGTCGGTCCAGAGAACGGCCGCCGCGCCGACGGTTATCCAGACGAACGGGTAGAACAGGTACCGGAGGCTCTCGACGCGCTCCGGCGCGGCGTAGAGGTACGCCCCGACGGCGAGCGCCTCGACCCAGCAGAGCGCCGCGAGCCACCACAACCGCGGCGCGTGTCGCGGGTCGAGTCGCCCCGCGTACGAGGTCGCCATCTCAGAGGAGGCCCACCAACCTGAGGGCGACGCCGACGACGAACAGCAGGCCGAGGACCCACGACCCGAGGAGCGCCGCCTGCGACCGCGCCAGCCCGCGCCCCCGCGCGGCGTGGTACGTCCCGTAGAAGAGGTACGCGACGACGACCCCGAGCGTCCCGGCGACGAGCGCCGGTCCGGCGACGTTCGTCACGCTCTCGGGGATGGCGCTCCCGCCGACGAACAGCACCGCCATCGCGCCGAAGCCGAGCGCCGCGAGGACGAAGACGAGCGACAGCACCGTCGGGTCGTCGGCCCAGCGACGCGAGTCGCTTCCGCTTCCGCTCCCGCTCCCCGCCGAACCCCCGCCGGTCGGAGTCGGAACGCTCGTGACGGAGTAGTGTCGCCAGCCGCGGCCGGTCAGAAACACGGTGAGCGCCAGCAGTACGACGCCGAGGACGAACCCGAGGAACAAGCCAGTCTGTGCCATGTGAACACGCCTCGTTTTCTATAACTATTGACAATGATATAAGCGATTCGACCCCACAGCGGCCCTCGGGGTCGAGTTCCCGGGCGTCGGCCGCCTCGAACGCGTCGCGGCGGCGAAACGTGATTCTTAAGGGTCGCACGAGTCACGTAGCGTGTATGAGCGACGAACAGCAGGCGGAGGCCGAGCAGGTCGATGAAGAGGTCGAGTCCGGTATTCAGGACGGCGACTTCGTCCGCCTCGCGTACACGGTGCGAACGATCGAGGACGGCGACGTCGTCGACACGACGGACAAAGAAGTGGCCGAAGAGGCCGAGATCGACGTCGAGGGCTACGAGTTCGAGCCCCGCGTCGTCATCGTCGGTGCCGGCCACGTCTTCCCCGAGGTCGACGAGGCACTCATCGGCGCCGAGGCCGGCGACGAGGGGACCGTCGAGATTCCGGCGGTCGACGCCTTCGGCGAGTACGACGAGGACGACGTGCGCACGGTCAGCGCCAACAAGATCGACGAGGACGACCGCTACCCCGGTGCGCAGGTCACCATCGACGGCGAGCAGGGCCGTCTGGAGACCATCATCGGCGGTCGCGCCCGCGTCAACTTCAACCACCCTCTCGCCGGCGAGGACCTCGAATACGAGTACGAAGTGCTCGAACTCGTCGACGACCGCGAGGAGCAGGCCTCCGGCCTCCTCGGCATGTACCTCCAGCAGGCCCCCGAAGTCTGGATTCAGACGGACGAGGTCGAAGAGGAGCAGGTCGTCGAGTCCGACGACGACGAGGATGAGGACGCCGAGCCCGAGACGGAGACCGTCACCGTCGAGAAGGACACGCTCTACATCGAGGCGACGCCCCAGATGACGATGAACCAGCAGTGGATGTTCTCCAAGCAGCAGATCGCGCAGGACATCATGCAGCGGCTGGACATCGACCGCGTCATCGTCCAGGAGACCATCGAGGGCGGCATGGGCGGCATGGGCGGCCTCGGCGGTATGATGGGCGGCGCGGGCGGCGCCGACATCGAAGAGGCCATCGAGGACGTCGACATCGACGCCGACGAACTCGCCGCAGAACTCGACGCCGACGAAGAGTAAGCGAGTCCGCCGCCCTCGCCGTCTCGGCGAATCGGCGGCTTCTTGATACTCGCCTTCCGACCGCCTCGTAGCTATGGCTTCGTCAGACGACGACGCGACGGCCGAGTTCCGCGACCTCACAGACGTGAAAGTCGCACTCGTCGCCGGGCTCTGTACCGTCGCATTGACGCTCTCGCTCAAGTACGGCGCCGGAATCGAGGTGCCGTTCATCTACCGTCTCTCCCCGCTCGCACCGTACTTCGCCTACGTCTTCTCCCGCGGCGCGGCGCTGTCCGCCCGGACGTGGATGGCGCTCATCGCGGCCGTCACGCTCGGCACGTTCGGGTTCTTCGCGCTCTGAGCGGCGACTCGGCCTCGCTCAGGCGATGTCGCGGCTGGTGTCGACGGTGACGCGCTCCGCCAGCCGAAGCTTGATGGTCTCGTCGAGTGCGCGGCCCCCGCGGAACTTGGGGACTGCGAGGCGGTTGACGATTTCCGAGCCGTCTATCTTCGTGTCGAGGTCGAACACCACGTCGGCCATGTGTTCGGTCAGGTCGCGGTTGTCCGGGACCGACTCGCCTTTCAGCCCGTGGAGGACGGTCAGCCCGCGGGTGTTGACCATGTGCGTCTGCAGGTCGTTGAGGAACTTCCGGTAGCGAGCGCCCTCACTTCGTTCGAGCACGTCCACCACGTCGATGACGAGGTTCGCGCCCTCCGGGAGGTCGCGGACCAGACTGCTCGCCGTGTCGAGCGGCGCGTCGCCGCCCACGTCGCGCACGGTGGGGTTTCCGGTCGGACCGGGGTTCCGTTCGAGTGCGTCGGTGACGGCCTCGGCCGAGCGAATCGTCGTCAGCCACAGCGTCCCCCGCGTGGTCGTCAGTTCGTGTAAGAACAGTTCGGACTGGCTGGCCGGGTCGGCGGCGAGGAGGACGATGCTCCCCGCGGGAATGCCCCCGCCGAGTTGGCGGTCGAGCACGTCGATTCCCGTCGCCAGTCGAGACATACCCCACTGTAAGGAAGTCGCTCATATTACTTCTTCCCCGGTATCCTGTCGGCGATTCGACGGTACGCGGCCCGAACTGTCGGACGGGTGAGAACTGGCGACGAC
Source organism: Haloferax gibbonsii (assembly GCF_001190965.1). Taxonomy (NCBI): domain Archaea; kingdom Methanobacteriati; phylum Methanobacteriota; class Halobacteria; order Halobacteriales; family Haloferacaceae; genus Haloferax; species Haloferax gibbonsii. The sequence continues at coordinate 1,516,358 of NZ_CP011947.1, read as the reverse complement.
TCCTCCGGAACGGTCCCGAGCACCGGCGCGCCCACGAGGTCGGACACCGCCTCGGGAGCCATTCGTGACCGCGAGACGACACATCCGACGACGGGGGTGCCGAGCGCCCGCGCCATCGCGGCCGTCTTGGCGGCGTCGCGGAGCGCCGGCGCGCACAGCGGCGACACGACGACCACGGCGTCGGCGACGCGGAGCGGGACGGCGGCATCGGGCCCAGCGCCCGCGGGGCAGTCGACGACCGCGCGACGTTCGTCGTCCGCGGCGGTACGAAGCCACCGCTCGAAGGCGTCGTCGTCGGTTCCGGCGGGTGCCGGGAGCACGGAAACGGTCGAGTCGGTCGGGTGCGACCGAACCGAGGGCTCGCACACCGATTTGCCCGAGACGGCGTCCACTCGGCGCTCCACGCCGGCCATCGCGTGGAGGTTCGGCATGTCCCTGTCGGCGTCGACGGCGAGCACCGGGCCGTCGAGCGCGCTCGCCAGTCCGAGGGTCGTGGTGGTCTTGCCGCTGCCGCCCTTACCGCCCGCGATTGCCAACATAGCCGGGGCTGGCCCCGGCTTGGTACTTGAACCTGCGGCGAAAACGAGCCGCGTCGAGTTGGCCTCAGTCGTTACAGCAGCCGCCGGCCTCGCCGCCGAAGTCGACCGCGAGCGGCTCCGAGATGGCCTCGTTAATCTTCTCCAACTCGCCGACGAGTTCGGCCTGCGCGAGGAGGTACTCCTCCATCACGGGCTCGGAGTGGAGCTCTTCTTGGGCCGCTTGGACCTTTCGGAGCCCCTCTTGGGTCGCTTCGCCCATCTGTCGGGCCACGTTGAACTCCTCGCGGAGCTGGTTGAACTCCGTGATGAGTTCCTGCACGTCGTCGTCGGCTTCGACAGCGGCCTTCGCCTCCTCGTAGGCTTCGTACTTCGGATGGTCGGCGATGGCCTCGCCGAGTTCGCGCCCGAGTTCTTCGAGCCGCGTCGTCTGCGTGCTCATAGCCGCGCGTTGGGGTGCGAGCGGTTTCAACCTGCCGAACGGGGAAGGAGAGGGGGCGAGCGGTCGCCCCCGCGGAGGGCTCAGACGTGGGACTCGACGAACGCGACCACGTCCTGCAGTTCGTCCGGGCTGACGCCGTGGGGCGCGCCGTAGAGGTTCGCGGTCACGTCCGCGCCGAGTTCGCGGAGGCGGTCGGCCGCGCGTTCGACCCGCGAGGACGGAATGATTTGGTCCATCGACCCGCCGCCGACGAACACCGGCTTGCCGGCGATCCCCTCGGGTTCGAGGTCGGCGTGGGAGTCCGCGAGATACCCGTGGAGCGCGACGACCCACGCGTAGTCGTCGGGGTCGTCGAGGAGGAGCGAGAGGCTGGTAATCGCGCCCTGGCTGAACCCGAGGAGGCCGATTCGGTCGGGGTCGATGTCGTACGCCTCGACCGCTCCGGCGATAGCCTCGCGGACGAGGTTCCGCGAGCGTTCGAACTGCTCGGCGTGGGGCTGGCTCTGGTGGAGGCCGCCCTCCGAGAGGTCGAGTTCGTACCACGTGTAGCCGCCCTGCAGGCGGTCGGGCGCGCGGAGGCTCACGACGTGGACGTGGTCGGGGAACTCCTGTGCGATAGACAGGAGGTCCTGTTCGTTCGAGCCGCGGCCGTGGAGCAGGACGACGGCGGGAGCCGGCCCGTCGCCCGGTTCCGACGGTTCGACGTGGACGTGTTCGAGAGGGATGTCGGACATGGACGGCGGTAGGCCGCGGCGAGTCTTGAATCCCCGAGTGACAACGGGGTAACCGGGTGACGCCGCCGTCGACGCCGCGGTTCGCTTCGGCGTGCGTGCGGGTGTGTGACGCTCGTTCGTGGGGAAGCGCGGTGGTTAAACGGCTCCGTCCGCAACGATGGGGCAATGAGTCAGGACGCCACCTCGGAGGGAGACCTTCGAAACACCGGGATGTCGCTCAAGCACGACCGGGAGTGGGACTACGAACTCGAACAGATCGTCGAAGCCATCGAGGAGCGCGACGCCAAGCGCGTCGGCCTCCAGTTCCCCGAGGGACTGAAGCGCCGCGGCCCGGCGGTCGCCGACGACCTCCGACAGCTCTGTGACGACGACGTGACGTTCATGCTCTCCGGCCAGCCGTGTTACGGCGCGTGCGACCTCGACACCTACCTCATGCGGCGGACCGACGTGTTCGTCCACTTCGGCCACTCGCCGATGAAGGAGTCGGACAAAATCATCTACGTCCCGCTGTTCTCCAACGTCGACCCCTTCCCCATCATGGAGGACGCGCTCGACGACATCGAGGGCGACGAGGTCGGTCTCGTCACCACCGCCCAGCACATGAACCGCTTCGAGGACATGTGCGACTGGCTCGAAGAGCGCGGCTACACCGTCCAGACCCGCAAGGGCGACGACCGCCTCACCTACGAGGGACAGGTCCTCGGCTGTAACTACGCCTCCGCGGACATCCCGGCGGACGACGTGCTCTACGTCGGCGGCGGCAAGTTCCACCCGCTCGGCCTCGCGATGGAACACCCCGACAAGAACGTCGTCATCGCCGACCCCGTCAACAACGTCGTCACCATCGCCGACACGCGGAAGTTCATGAAACAGCGCTACGCCTCGGTCCACAAGGCGATGGACGCCGAGAAGTGGGGCGTCATCTTCTGTACGAAAATCGGCCAGGGCCGCATGGAAATCGCCGAGAAGATTCTGGAGGACAACGAGAACGCCTACCTCATCACGATGGACGAGGTGACGCCCGACAGGCTCCGGAACTTCGACATGGACGCGTTCGTCAACACCGGCTGTCCGCGCATCACGACCGACGACGGCCCGCGCTTCCACAAGCCGATGCTGACGCCGCAGGAGTACCGCATCGCCGTCGGCGACGAACCCCTCGACTCCCTGCAGTTCGACACGTTCCACGGCACCTGGTAGCCCGAGACTCCCGGTGAGCGCCCCCGGCCGCCACCAGCGCGTCGCTCTCGCGACGCCGCCGCGGGTCGCGTCCTGTTTCGACTCTCTCGTCTCGCTTCGGACGTATCCGATTTCCTGACAGTCCATCCAGAATACCTATACGGGTCGCCATTCGACGGACACGTATGGTCCCTCCACGAACACGAACCGCCCTCCTGAGCCTGCTCGGCGTCCTCGCGCTCGCGGGAACCGCCGCCGCGCAGAACCTCGAATCCGCACAGCAACTTTCGCCGGTGTTCCGCGCCGGCGGAAGCTTCCTCATCGACCTCGTCGTCGGCGGCATCCTCGTCGCCGCGGCCCCGGCGTACACCAGAGACGCCATCGCCGAGATTCGGGACGACCCCGGCGGGTCGTTCCTCTGGGGTCTCGGCGTCGGCATCGGCGGCCTCATCGTCCTCGTCCTCCTCGCAATCACCATCATCGGCCTCCTCGTGGCGATTCCGGGGCTCCTCGCGTTCATTCTCCTCAGTATCGTCGGGAGCGCGCTCGCAACCGTTCTCCTCGGGTCGCTCGTGACCGGCGTCGCCTCCGGCGGGCCGCCCTCGCTGGGCGTCTCGCTCGTCGTCGGCGCGCTCGTCGCGGCGGTCCTGTCGCTCGTCCCCATCATCGGCGGCGTCATCCTGTTCGTCGTCGACACGCTCGGGCTCGGCGTCATCGGACGCAACCTCTACCGCTCGTGGTCCTGACCCCGCGCCGACGCTTCTGACAGGCGACTCTCAGGAGCCACCACAACATTCAGGGTACCGGTAGCGAATGGGTCAGACAGATGCCGACGACCCACCTCTCCGTCCTCGGACTCGACGTGCAGCGGGTCGTCACCCCGCTCGAAGCAGGCGACGTCGATGCCGACCGGGTTCGTCTGGTCCGCGACGAGGCCGACCCCGAGCAGGGTCGCGACCCGGACGACTGCGCACCCGGCGCGCCGCGAGCGAGCGCACACGCCGCGAAAGCCGTCAGCGAACGGCTCGCCGGTCGGGGAACGCTCGACGAGGCACGGCTCCCCTTCACCGGCTCTTTCGAGGAGCTGTACGCCGCGACGACCGACCTGCTCCGCGAGGCGGCCGCGGACGGCGACGTACGGGTGAACCTCGCCGGCGCGCCCCCGCAGGTCGCCGCCGCCTTCTACGCCGCGCGAACCGCCCTCGTCGACGGCGGCGAACTCGACCGCGGGACCGTCTCGCTTCTGACCGTCCCCGCGACCGACCGTCCCGACCTCGCCGCCATCGACGACCTCCGGACTCTCGTTTCCGACGTCGAGGCCGCGTCCGACGCGTTCGCCGAGTTCCGCCGCGTCGCCGACGGCCCCGCGGCCGCCGCCGTCGCCCGACAGCTCCGAATCGCCCTGTCGGACCTGCGAGACGCGCTCGCCGAGGCCAGCGGCGAGTCCCGGTCACGTCCGAACTCCCGCGCCGGCCGAACCGCGGGCGCTCGCGGGGCGCGCTCCAACGGTGACTCGCCGCTCGGCGCGATGAGTTCCTACGTCGGGCGCGCCCGCGAGCAGCTCGCGGACCTCGTCGAGTCCGAGGCACCCCGCCCGGACCCCGAGGACACGCGCGACCCGAACGCGGTGCTCGATGCGCTCGACGCGTGGCTCGACGACGAGAGCCGCCTGCTCGCGTCGGTCGAGGAGAACCCCGGCGAACTGGTCGCCCGCTTCCGAACGAGCTGTGAGGCGCGCTTCGGGAAGTTCGAAGACCGGGCGACCATCGAGCTGTTCGAGTCGCTCGACCGCTTCGAGGCGCACCTCGACGCCTATCTGGACGCCCGGGCGCAGCTCTCGGCCGCCGCCGGCCCGGTCGCCGAGCGGACGACGGACCTCACCGAACGGGCCGCCGAGGCCGCGACGAGCCTCTCGGAGCTCGACGAGGCGGGCCACGCGACGGGCGAGTCACCTCTCGAACTCGACGGCCACGCGCTCTCGCCGCTGGGCGACCTCGAAGCCACGATTCTGTCCGTCCTCGCCGGCGGCCCGCCGCGCTCCCGCCAGCGGACGCGTCGCGCGGTCGCCGCCGAACTCCGCGAGCGCGCCGAACACCACGGCATCGTCGCCGGCGCGCGCGACGAGGAGACGTGGTCGGCCTTCGATTCGTTCTGCGTGGGCGTCGCTCGCGATAGCGTGACCGGCGACCGATTCGAAAAACGGCTCTCGAACGCGCTCGCCCCGCGCCTCGACGTGGCCGTCGAGGGACTCACCGCGAACGGGTTCGTCACGACGCGCGAGCGGGAACGCGGCCGCGACGCGCTCGAACCCACGGACGCGGGTCGGCTCTGGACGTCGACGACCGACTGGGAGTCGTTCCGAGAGACCGTCGTCGACGACCTGCTCCGCGACTGCGTCGAACGCGACGAGGGCGTCGCGGACGCGTAGCGCGGCACGGTCCGATTCTCAGACCGCGTCCTCGATGAACGACACGGCATCCTCCGGCGAGTCGCACGGTTCGAACCCGTCGAGCGAGCCGACCTGCTGGGTTCTGAGCCCGGCCGCGGGGCGGTCGAAGACGTTGGCGTAGCCGATTTCCGAGAGGGTTCCGCCGCCGCCGTCGATGGCGATGACGGCGTCGCCGTTCATGGCGACGAGCGCGTTTCTCGCGTGGCCGAGACCGGTCGCGACGGCGATATCGACGTAGGGGTTCGCCTCGTCGCGGTCCTCTCCCGGGAGGACGCCGATGGTCGTGCCGCCGGCGTCTTTTGCGCCGCGGCAAGCTGCCTCCATGACGCCGCCGAGACCGCCGCAGACGACCGTGTGGCCGCGCTGAGCGAGCAGGCGGCCCACGTCTTCGGCGATAGTTTCGACCGGGTCGGGGACGACGCTGCCGCCGACGACGCTCACGCGCACGGCGAACCCTCCGCTCCGCGCTCTGCGGTGTCCGCTCGGCGCTCGCCGTGGTGACTGATTGCTGCGGGCATGGAGTATCGGACCGCGTCGAAGAAGATAAGTGCGGGGCCGCGTCGGTGTTCGGTCGCGTCAGAACTCGTCTGTTCGCCGTGCGTCGTCGTCCAGCGGGGAAACCGCTTCCCACGCACCGCACGCGCGCATCGTCCGAGCCATCGACGAGAAATCCGCCGTTTGTTTGTGAGTTCTTGACATGGTAATTGATGCCATGTGTGCCTACACTAAATATCTTGTCGGGGTACTACCTTATACACCACATACACCACCCGATTCTATTGCGTTCTACGGTATTTTCTCGTATCGTACGGAAATCGTCCGAATTCTCGGACGCGCCACCGACGAGTGTCGCCCGCGGCGGCGACTGTCGCGACGGGTCGAACGCGAGAGAGCGCAACGCTTAGTCCCCCCGCGCGAGGACACGTGTCTATGACAGTCAGCGACTGGAGCGACTGGCTCCCGCGCGCGGTCGAATCGGCCGACCCCGAGACGGTGGCCATCTGGTATCTGGGATGCAACGGGTTCGTCATCAAGGGCAGCGAGGGCACGACGCTGTTCGTCGACCCGTACGTCGGCATCGGCGACCCGCCGCGGACGGTCCGCATGATTCCCGTCCCGTTCGACCCCGAGGACGTGACCGAGGCCGACGCGGTCCTCGCCACGCACGAGCATACTGACCACGTCCACGGCCCGAGTCAGGCACCTATCCTCGAGAACACGGGCGCGACGTTCGTCGCCCCCGACGACTCGCTCGCCGTCGCCTACGACGACGAGGCGTGGTTCGACGACTACGACCTCTCCGACGACCAGTTCGAGGAGGTCACCGAGGGCGACAGCGTCGAAATCGGCGAGTTCACGGTCCACGTCGAGCCCGCCTACGACCCCGACGCGAGCCACCCGGTCGCCTACGTCTTCGAACACGAGTCCGGCACGTTCATCCACGGCGGCGACACCAAGCCCGCCGAGGAGTTCGCCGACATCGGCGAGCGCTACGACCTCGACCTCGGCATCCTCGCGTTCGGGACCATCGGCAACATCCCCGACAAGGAGACGGGCGAGCCGATTCGAACGAAGTGGTACAACGACGAGAACCAGATTATCGAGGCCGCCAGCGACCTCGACCTCGACCGCCTCGTGCCGACCCACTGGGACATGTGGAAGGGCATGACCGCCGACCCGAAGGTGCTGCACCACCACGCAAAGAGCTTCGAGGCCCCGCGCTCGCTCGACCTCGTCGAAATCGGCGACCGCGTCGACCTCTGAGGTCGCGTCCAGAACCGCGTTTCCCGCGACGGCCCTTTTAGCGACGGTCGACACAGGCGGACAGTCACCGCGTCGAAACGGTCGAATCGAGAGACCGCGGCGGGGTAGCCCCACGGCCCCCGGTTGTTTTATAATGGATGTCGGGAAAGTGGCGGCCATGAGCCGCGAGTCCGAAGGGGTTACATCGGTTTCCGACGGCGAGGTTACGGTCGAAAAGACCTTCGCCGCCGACGAGTTTCCCGTTCCCGCTATCAAGTTCGTCATCAGTTCGACGCGAGACGAGGCGACCCGAATCCGGGTCATCGACCGCATTCCGGAGTCGTTCCCGATGGAGAGCGTCGGGTTCCACCCCGAGTTCGAGAGCGACAACTGGACGGCCTACAAGGACCACCGCGTCGAGTACGAGCGGACGCTCGACCCCGGCGAGGAACTCGTGACGGTCTACGGCATCCGTATCACCGACGGCCACGACCAGACGGATTTCCTCGAAGAGCCGACGCTCGAACGCATCCCGGTCGACGGCGGTATCGACCCCGACGACATCGACGACATCCTCGGCGAGGACCGCAGTCAGCTCGTTCGAGACGTGCTCGCGGGGAACCGCGAACCGCTCCACGACGAGTCAGACGCCGACGCGGATGGCGAGGACGAAGGGGAAGTCGTCCTCGAAGAACCCGCCGCCGACGAGCCCGTTGAGGCCGAACTAGAGGCCGAACTGGAGAGCGAAGCCGAGGCGGGTCCCGCCGCGTCCGACGGTTCCGAACTCATCGACGACGAGCCGACCGACGACGACCTCGCGGCCGCCTTCGAGGGGGAAGACGACGGGGACAGCGAGGCGGGCGAGGTCAGCCAGGTCGACACCGACGTTCTCGGCGACGACGCGGAAGTCGACGACGCGGAAACCGACGACGGCTCCGCCGACCCGACCGGCCCGCGCGCGGTCGCCACCGACACCGCGCCGGCCGTCACCGCGCACCTCGAACAGCCCGATGTCGATGCCGACGCCGCGGGCGACGCCGGTGCGGACGCCACCGCTGACGCGGACGCCGAACCGTCGGACAGCGAGTCGGGTGAGGCCGACGACGCGGACGCGGCCGGAAGCGCGCCCGCACCTGACGCGGACACCCTCGTCGGCGCGCTCGCCGCCGAGATTCGGTCGGGGTCGGCCGACGAGGAGGACATCGAAGTCCTGCGCGAGGCGGTCGACGCCGAGACGCGCCGGAGCACCGACGTTCGCATCCGCCGTCTCCAGTCGCAGATGGAGGACCTCGCGGCGTACTCCGACGCGCTCGCCGAGTTCATCGACGAGGAGGGGACCGGGAGCGAACTCGTCTCCGAGTTCCGCGCCGAGATGACCGCGTTCCGCGAGGACCTCGACGCCCTCGACTCGATGGTCGACGGCGCGGTCGAGTCGGTCGACGACGCGACCTCCCGGCTCGACGCGGCCGAGGAAACCATCGCCACGGTCGACGAGCGGTCCGACCGCGTCGCCACGCGGGTCGCGGACGCCGAGAGCCGCCTCGACGACCACGACGGCCGGCTCGAAGGCCTCGCGTCCGACCTCGAAACCGCGGACGGCACGCTCGACGACCACCACGGCTGGCTCGAATCCCACAACGAGCAGTTCGAGGCCGTCGAGGGCCGGCTCGACGACCACGACGGTCGGTTCGAGGACCACGACGAGCGGCTCGAAACCGCCTCGCGGAACATCGACGCCGGCTCCGCGCGCCTCGACAGCGTCGAGGAGACGCTCGCCAAGCGCGAGGAGGAACTCGTGACGGTCCGCGAGCGCCTCGACGACATCGCCGGTCGGTTAGACGAGACCGTCGAGCGGCTCGAAGGGACCGAAAACAGCGCCGCGGAAGCGACCGAACAGGCCTCGACGCTCCACGCCGAGGTCGGCGACATCCGCGAGGACATCGCCGAACTCGACGGAGATATCGTGGAGACGCGCGAGGCCCTCGACGACCGCCTCGCGGACGTTCAATCGCGGGTCGAAGACGCCGCGGCCGACGAGGAAATCGAGGCCCTGCGCGACGACATCCAAGAGCTAAACGACACCGTCGCCGAACTCGAAACCTTCCGCGAACGCCTCGCGGGGGCGTTCGGAACCGGCATGGGCGGCGGGCCGGCCGCCGGCGGCGACGGCGACGCGGAGTAGTCCGGTCGAGTCCCCTCCCGAGAGACGTTTTCCCGAAGCGCAACCTGTTTAGCGGGCCGTCCCGACGTTCCGATGATGACAGAGACGGTGCGCGTCGCTGTTCCGCGAAAGGGTCGCCCCCTCGAAGCGGTGCTCGAACGGTTCGCCACGACCGAGAGCATCGCCGAGGTGGCGGACGAAATCACCTCGACGCTCCGATACGAGAAGTCGGTCACGAAGGGCCATACCCAGCCGGAACGCGACGTGTACGAGCGACTCGCGGACTACAGCGACCTCTCGGACCCGGCCGCGCCGGAGTACACGCTCCTGCGCGACGACCGAGACGGGATGCCGCGGCGCATCGTCTTCGACAGCGTCGTCCTCGAAATCGACGGGGTCGACATTCACCTCGTCGGGCGCGAGGAGCCGTTCCGCGCGCTCCGGACCCACGAGTTCGGTCTCGGCTTCGACAGCGCCGACCTCGTGCTCGAAGAGGTCGTCAAGCTCCGCCCCGAGGGCCTCGGGAGCATCGAGGACGTGAACGCCCGCATCGACCCGATGGACACCGACGTGCGGGTCGTCTCCGGCCTCGGCGACACGGTCTACCACACGCTCATGGCCGACCCCGAACTCCTCCCGCCGGGCTCCGAACTCGACCGCGACTTCGTCGCGGACTACGAGGGCGAACTGTGTATCTCGCCGCGCTACGAGCGCCTCGTGGAGGCGGTCCTCGGCACGCGGTGTCTCGACGACGTGACGTTCGCGTATCCGAACGGCGCGCCCGAAGAAGAAGCCGCCATCGCGGAGACCGGTCTCGGCGTCTATCTCACGATGACCGGGTCGACCGCGCGCGAGCACGGGCTCGTCCTCGGCGAACACCTGTTCCCGAGCGAGACGGTCCTGATGGAGAACGTCGCGGAGGCGACGCCGGCCGCGGAAACCGTCAAGCGGGCCATCGCGTCGCCGGAGTTGGAGACCGAACTGAAGGTCTGACTACGTCGAACTCTCGTTTTTCGGGTCCGCGTCGCCGCAGAACATCAGCGTCGAGAGCGTCCGCGCCTCGAAGCCGCCGTCGTCGGTGAGCGAGACGGTCGTGTTCGACGCGTTGCAGTCGAACTGTGATTTTTCGACGGTGACTGCTTCGGTCGTTTCTTCACCGGATTCGTTCCGCCGAGCGACGCGGAGCGTGACCTCGCGGGCTTCGGTCAGCGACGCGCCGACCCGCGCGCCGGGTTCGAGGCGGTAGGTGCCGCCGAAGGCGACCGCGCCCGCGGGCGTTTCGTAGGCGAATTCGACCGTCTCCGCCGCGTCGGTCGGGTTCACGACGGCGAGGCCGTGGGGCTTGGTGTCCTCGGTCGGGAGGGTTCCGTCGCCGAGCGCGACCGTGACCGCGCCGTCGGCCGCGACGGTGTGCGGCCCGCAAGCCATCCGCGTCGAGGCCCCGGAGACCGAGACACCGCCGTCGCCGGGCGAGAACGCGGTCCACGAGCGGTTACAGTCGAAGTCGGCCGGCCCGACTGACTCGGTCGCCTCGGCGTCCGAGGTGATGTCGGTAACCGTCAGTTCGTACTCCGCGGGAACGCGAAGCGAGACGTTTACCGTCGCGTCGCGGTCGAGTTCGTAGGTCTCCGTGTGGCCCGGCCCGAGCGGGCGAGAGACGTCGATGCGGGCGGTCCACGGCTCGTCGGTCGGGTTTTCGAGGCGGACGTGGTGCGGTTTCAGCCGCCCGTCGTCGCTGGCGGGGCCGTCGCCGACGACTGCCGTGAGGCGCTCGCCGGTCGCGACCGAGACGGCGTCGACCGGCTCGGGCGTCGGCGTCGGGTCGGGAGTCGGATCTGTCGTCGAGTTTCCGTCGTCGTCAGCGTCGTCAGCGCCGTTGCCGGCACTCGCGATACAGCCAGTCAGCGCCGCCGCGAGGCCGGTTCCGGCCGCGGCGAGGAGGGTTCGTCGTTGCACGTCTCTCCCAACGTGTAGGGGTCACTTCCCCCTGTGTATGGCTCAAACGCGCCTTTGAGTCCAGACCGCGCCGAGGCTCACGAGGACGGCGAGGACGACGCCGACGAGGAGAACGAGCGCGCCGGGACCGGCGAGGTAGGAGGCGACGAACTCCGCGACGCTCGGTTCGGGGGCGGCCGGAGCCGGCGCGGCGTACCGGACCTGCGGTCGCCGCGCGGTCCACAGCGCCTGCACGGCGACGCTACCGACCAGCGTGACGCCCACGCCGGCGACCAGCGTCCGGAGTCCGGAGGAGAGCTTCGACTCGGTCCGTTCCGCGCCCGCGAAGAGGACGACGGCCGAGCGGGTCGGGCCGTAGACGGCCATCTCGCGGCCCTGCGCGGACACCCACGTCGTCACGGGTTCTATCAGCTCGGCGTCGACCAGTCGCTCGACGTGGTAGCCGACGGTCTGGAGCGTCGTGTCGAGTTCGTCGGCCAGTTCCGAGGCGGGGCACGGGTTGTCGTAGACGGCGGCGAGGAGCCGTCTCGCGGTGGCCGACGAGAGCGCCGACAGAACCTCGTCCGCGTCGTCGTCGTCGAGTTCGACGAGAAGCGGGCTTAGGGACCGGTCTCGAACCGATGCTGCAGCGGGTTTCAGTGGGAGCAACGAACTCACGGTCTCGGCCGTCGTTCTCGCTCCGCGGATAAAGAGACGGGCATAAGTCAAGCGTCCGTTTGACCCTCGCCCCTCGCGCGAGTACCGCTCTCCCGGAGTTAGTAGGTGCTAGCGACACGTCGATGGCCGCTCGCGGGGTAGTACGACCGTGAACCAGAGTCGAACGAACCCAACGGAGGAACGGAGATGAACGGCGACGCGGTCCGGTTCGAGAGCGACCACTTCAAGGCGACCGCCGGCTGCGGCGCCCGAAAGCAGAACCTGCAACTCGCCTTCTTCGACGCGCAGTATCCCGAACCGGAGTGGACGGCGGACGGTCTCCAGTCGGTCGAGAGCCAGACGATGAGCGCGCTCGAACGCGTCGAAGCGGCCGTCGAACGCTCGGGGCTCGAGTTAGACGACGTGCTTCGGACCACGGTCTACACGACGGACCTCGACCGAATCGATGCCATCGAGTCGGCATACGACGCCTATTTCGACGCCCGACGGCCGGCGATGACCGTCGTCGGCGTCTCCGAACTCCCGAACGACGCCACCGTCCAAATCGAGGCGACGGGCGTCAAACGATAGGTCGCGCGCCCACCAATTCAATATAGCGAGATACAGTTTACAAGTCGCGCTTCGGACAGCGATTACGCTCCTCAGCGGAGCGAGTAGATGTTCGATTCGTACGTCTCGCGCACTCTGTCGCCCCAATTGTGGGTGTACGTGTCGATGATGTCGCCGGCAACGTCGCCGCGGAGGTACTTGACGATGCCGCGGTCGCCGGTCCGGTCCCGAAGGTGGGTGGTGAAAAAGTGCCTGAAGTAGTGCGGCGTGACGTTCTCCTCGCGGTCGCCGCCCGCCCGGTACCACCCGGCGTCGGCGGCGTGAGAGGTGACGACGTGGTGGACGGCGTCGGGTTCCAGTCGTTGGCCCCAGCCCGATGCGGTGCCGACGAAAAGCGGCTCCGCCGGCGACGGCGAATCCGGTCGAATCGCCAGCCAGCGTAGGAGGACGCCTTCCAACTCCTCGTCGACCGGGACCACCGTCGACCGCTTTCGCTTGTTCGAGGCGGTCCGCGCTTCGCCGTTGGTGACGCTTCCGACGCTCGGGTCGGCGGCGACGTATATCGACGGCCCGCGTCCGTCGAGGGCGGCGCGGGTCGATACACCGGACAGGGGTGTATCCACTGACAACGACACGTCTCGAAGGTCGAGATTGCACAGTTCGCCGACGCGCATCCCGGTCTTGAGGAGGGTGACCACCAGCGCGTGGTCCAGCGGATGGGTGATTTCGCGGACGAACGCCCGCATCTGGGGGACCGAAAGCTCCCGACGGGCGGGGTTGGTGTCGATGCGCTCGTCCATCTCCTCCATCACGAGGCTCATCGGATTTGAGTCGAACGCGCCGACCTGCGCCATGTAGGCGTAAAATCGGTGGAGGTAGGAGGCGTACGTCGCCACGGTGCTCGGCGCGACGTCGCGGTTTCGCAGGGTGTGTATCCACGCCATGCAGTCGCGGTGGGTCGCGTCGTCGACCGACCGAGCGGTCCCGGAGGGGTTCCGCGAGGGGTCGCCGAGGAAGGACTCGAACGCCCGGAGGACGCGCTCGTAGGCGTCGCGGGTCCGGTCGGTCTTCCCGTGGTAGGTCATATCCTGCAGGAAGTAGCCGACCGGGTCCTCCGCGTCGGTGGGGCGCTCAGCGGCCATCGCGCTCCGCCAGCGTGTAGCCGCCGTGTCGCCCGCTGTACACGACTCGGCCGCTCGATTGCAGCTCCTGCAGCGTCGATTCGAGGCGGTCTTCGATGTCGTCAGTCAGCGCCGAAACGAGGTCGTCCCACGACCGGTGAGAATCGACCGCGAGCGCCTCGACGATTCGGGCCTCGAACTGGCCGTTATTTTCACCTTCATTATCTTGATTTGAACCGCCGTTCTGGAGTCCCGTTTTCACCCCGTCAACCCCGGGGGTTGTGGCCGTCTCATCGCCTCTCGCCGGAACGTCGAAATCGCGCCGACCGGCCTGTACCATCGTTCTGACAAATTCGCTCTGGCTCATCCCGAGTCGGTCCGCGTGGTCCTTCCAGATGGCCTTCTGGTGGGCCGGGAGGTAGGTTTGTACCGTCGCGCGGTCGGCCTCGTCGCTCATGGACGGGTTGACACGGGGGTCGATATTCAATCTACCGGCACAGTCCAGAATAAGAGAAGTTATCCTGAGTAGTACATGCGAATTTCTCGCGGTGAAATTGAGTTATCCTGAATTGTGCAATCGCATTTTTGGCAATTTGCATTCAGTATTCGGGATATTAGAATACCTCGGAGAATGCCGATTTCGGACGTTTCGAGCGAATCTGAGACTCGACCAATTTTCCGTTGCTTTCAATAGGTCGAATTTTGCACAATAGCTTCCCATTTCTGTGATGACAACCCATTTTTGGATGGCATTCCTTGCATCGTTTACCCCCGGAGTAACACATGGAAGAACCACTTACACGAGTTTCGTTATTTCACTTCTTAATTTACTGAATTATTATAGAAACGGATACCGCTGGGCTTAGACTCTCTTTTATTTCTTTGCATTAATTTATGAAATATTCTAGACATAATTTCTGACTATTTCCACGGAAATATATTTGCGAGACGACGCACTATCTGTGTTCTCTCGAACGGGTATATTTCGACCAGAAATGACTCGATATCTTTTCGATTATATCATTATCGAACGCTGAATATATGTCGTCGGACGGTCCTTCGTTTCGGAATAAATTCAGCTGTGATTATGTTGATGTCACTACGTAGAATTCTCCCGGAGTGTTGTCTGATTCGAACACGCAACTACCGGGGTGACGCCGTTCCGAATTCGCTCGAAGACGAACCTAACCGAGGTCTTTGCCGGCCCGATTCGTTCTCTTTTGACGCCTTCACAGCCCTCGTCTTCGCGGTGAGCCAGCAACTCGGGACGTGCTCCCCATCTCAGAGGTGAAGCGGCGCTTGACGGCGCTGTGGCCGTTCTGACGGACTCGCGTGAATCCTGAGTTTCGGTGGCTTGCTTTCGGTCGGATTCGACGAACCACTCGCTCGGCGACGATGACCGTTCGAGCGAACCACCTCCTCGGCCGCCGACTCGTCGAGCTGACCGTCTCGAATTTCGAATGCGACGCCGCACTCCGTCTGCACGACCGGACTCGCGGCCGCGTCCCCGCAACCGTTGTACTTCCGACGCGATACGAACCACCGAGCCGCGAGCGACGCGGCTGTCGCTCTGTGATGCTGACGTAGATTTCAGCACTATCGACTCTTGGAACTCAGACGTTCCACGTCAGCGTTCTCAGTCATCAACTCTCTCGATATCTCGGTCCCTCTGTCGAGTCGTCGCTTGTCCGATCCGAGACTCGTATATCGTATCTCGCTATACACAACCTCGGTTCTCGGGCTCAACCGATTTCGGAAAATTCGACGTCCTGTCGAACCCAGCCGATTCGCGTCGGAGGTGTCGGGACAGCCGTGCGCTGGCGGCTCTTCCTCGGCGTGCTACGCCTCGACTCGCTCTATCAGTTCGGGGCCGTCGTTGGCGGGGCTGTTCACCCGCGTCGAGACGGGGTAGGCCGCGAGTTCGTCGTCGGGGTAGGTGTCGAGGAGCGCCGCCGCCTCGTCGGGGTCGCCGTGGAGCCACGTCTCTTCTTCCTCGGGGTCGAGGACGACGGCCATCCGGTGATGGAGCTCGGAGATGAGGTCGTTCGGCTCGGTCGTGACGACGGTGAACGTCTCAAGCGGCTCCTGTTCGCGCGAGGGGCCGCCGCTTCCGAAGTCGCCGAGGCCGGTCTGTTTCGTCGGCGGCGTCCACCGCTCCCAGAGGCCGGCCATGGCGAACGGGCGGTCGTCCTCGAAGGCGACGCGGTAGGGCTGTTTTCGCCCGCCGCGGTCGACCCACTCGTAGAAGCCGTCCGAGGGAACGAGACACCGGCGGGCCTCGTAGGCGTCGGCGAAACTCCGCTTCTCCCGGACGGTCTCCGCGCGGGCGTTGATTCGGTCGTTGCCGACGCTGGCGCTGTCGGCCCACGAGGGGACGAGCCCCCACTTGAGGAAGCGGAACTCGTCGTCAGCTTCGTTGGTCACGACCGGGAGTTCCTGGCCGGGCGCGCAGTTGTACCGCGCCGAAAGCGGGCGCGTCGGCGTCGCGTCGAACCGCGCTTCGAGTTCCTCGGGCGGGGTGAACAGCGTGTAGCGGCCGCACATACCCCCGGCTTCGGGCCCTGCGGGTAAAACGCCCGCGGCGGGGGCGTCCGGGTGCGTGCCGGGAGCGCGGCCGCCGACCCACGACGACGCATTTAGGGTCGCCGACGCCCCCCTGTCGGACATGCGAATCGAGAACAGCTTCATCCCCGTCCGCGGCGTGGGCGAGCGGACGGAGCGGAACCTCTGGCGGGCCGGGTCGACCCACTGGGACGAGTTCGACGCCTCGCTCGTCGGCGCGAAGACGGGCGACCGAATCGAGACGTTCATCGCGGACGCGTACGCCCACCTCGACGACGGCAACTCGCGGTTCTTCGACGACTGCTTCCCCTCGGGCGAGCGCTGGCGACTGTACGAGAACTTCCGCGACGAGACGTGCTTTTTCGACATCGAGACGACCGGCCTCTCGCCCGAGCGCGACTCGGTGACGACCGTCTCGTTCTATCAGGACGGCGGGACGACGACGCTCGTCAGCGGGGAGGACCTGACCGCCGACGCCCTCCGCGAGCAGTTCGCCGACGCGAAACTCATCGCGACGTTCAACGGCGCGCGCTTCGACGTGCCGTTCCTCGAGACCTCGTTCGACGTCTCCGTCGACGTGCCACACGTCGACTTGATGTATCCGTGCCGAACGCTCGACCTCACGGGCGGACTGAAGCAAATCGAGAAAGACGTGGGTATCGACCGCGACCGCCCGGACATCTCCGGCCGCGACGCCGTCCGCCTCTGGCGCGAGTACGAGCGCGGCGACCAGTCGTCGCTCGATACGCTCGTGTCGTACAACCGCGAGGACGCGGTCAACCTCGAACGCCTCATGGAGACGGTCACCGGCCGTCTCCACGACCGCGCCTGCGAAGGGCTCGACGCCGAACTCGCCTGAATCGGTCGCCGAGGCGTGTTCGCGGCCGTATTCGGTGAGGGTCGACGACCCGCGAGCGCGTGCCGGAACCCCGCGCTTTTTTCATCCCCCGAAGCGACGCGCCGCACATGACCGACGACCCCGACGCCGACGCCGAGGCGGACGACCCCGCCGATTCGACCCCGCCGTCCGAGGATGCGACCGAACCGACAGACGGCGACGAGCCGGTCGACGCGGAAGCGACTGTCGAAGCGGCGGACGGCGGCACGGACGAGCACGACAACGGTAACGGCAACGGCGACGATACCGTCCCGCACGTCGAACTCGACCTCTACGAACTCTCCGTCCGCGTTAGCGGGCAGTCGAGCGACGAACTCGACGACGTGGAAGCGTCGGCGACCCGCCTCATGGACTACCTCGTCGACCACGCGAAAGAACTGGAAGACCAGCCTGATAGCCGCGGACTGAGCTAACACCGGCCCTCGAACGCCACGGTTTTGGCAAACCTAAAAGTTCAAGAGTGACGGTCGATAACCCCGTCCAATGACCGAGTACACCTTCGACGACCTCGCGGTCGTGATGGGGACGTACAACGAAGAACAGGCCATCGGGTCCGTTCTGGCGGACATCGACCGAATCACCGACGGGCGCGCCGAGGTCGTCTGCGTGGACGGTTCCGACGACCGAACGCCCGAAATCGCCCGCAAGATGGGCGCGCGCGTCATCGAACAGGAACCGCAGGGGTACGGCGTCGCGGTCGAGGCCGCGGTGCTCGCGCCCGACCGGCCGGTCGTCGTCACCACCGACTGCGACGACACCTATCCGATGGAGTATCTGCCGAAGTTCCTCGACCTCATCAACGACGGCTACGACGTGGTCTCCGGGGACCGAATCACGAAGGGCGCGGAGACGATGCCCCGGCTCAACCGCGCGGGGAACATCGCGTTCGCCCGCCTCGCCAGCTTCCTCATGGGCGCGACCGTCCACGACACGACCACCGGGATGCGGGCGTACCGCCGGGAACTCCTCCACGACATCGAGTGGACCGAGAACACGGGGCTGTCGGCCGAACTCCTCATCCGCCCCGCGATGCGCGGCTACAAAATCGCCGAGGTGCCCATCCCCTACCGCGAGCGCGCCGGCGAGACGAAACTCGACCCCTTCGCCGGCGGTGCAGCCATCGGAACGTCCATCGTCAAGGTCTGCCTGGAAGAGCGGCTTCGGCTCTGAGCGGCCGTTTCGCTCGCTTTCTCCCTTCAGGCCCGACTCCGAACTGACGACCCGCGACGGTCGTGCGCATCGATACCTAACCGCACACTTCTCATAGGCGACTCGGTCGAATATCGGGTATGGATTCGACAACGAACCGACGCCGGGTTCTCGCCGCACTCGGTGCCGGTGTCGCTCTGTCCGGCTGTCTCGGAAGCGACCCGCCGGTCGCGGACGACGACGCGGGAGCCGATGACGCGTCCGAGCCCGCCGAAACATCCGACTCCACCGCGGGCGAGTACTCGGGTCCGTTCGAGCTTCCGGTCCCCGAGGACGAACTGCGCCGCGGCGCGTCGAAAGACGCCATCCCGGCCATCACCGCCCCCGTCTTCGCGGCCGACTGGAGCGGGTTCGACGAGGTGGACGCGACGCTCGACGACGGCGACGAGGTGGTCGGCGTCGAACTCGACGGCGTCGCCCGCGCCTATCCGCTCGCGGTCCTGAACTGGCACGAAATCGTCAACGACGACTTCGACGGTCGTCCCGTGGTCGTGACCTACTGTCCGCTGTGCGGGAGCGCCGTCGTCGCCGACAGGCTCGCCGGCGGCGAGCCGACGTACTTCGGCGTCTCGGGCCTGCTTTGGATGTCCGACCTCGTGATGTACGACGACCGGACGAACTCGCTGTGGAGCCAGGTGCTCGCGACCGCGATTCGCGGGGAACTGACCGGCGAGACGCTGTCGCTTCTCCCCTCGACTATCTCGACGTGGGGCGAGTGGCGGACGGCCCACCCCGAGACCGAGGTGTTGGTTCCGCCGCCGGTCTCCGGCACGATTCGCGGGCGGCAGACCCGCCGGTACGACGTGAACCCCTACGCGAGCTATCAGCAGTCGAGCGCCATCGGCATCGGCTTCAACGACGCGGCGGACGACCGACTGCACCCGAAAACGTCGGTCGTCGGCGTCGCCGCCGATGGTGTCGCCCGTGCTTACCCGCTCGACGCGGTCGAGCGCGCGGGCGTCGTCAACGACACCGTCGGCGGCCTCCCGGTCGTCGTGGCGGCCTCCGCCGAGGGAACCCTCGTCGCCTACGTCCGCCGGGTCGACGGCGACTCCGTCGAGTTCGAACGTGACGGGCCGGTTCTCGTCGCCGCCGGGTCGCGCTGGACCCTCCTCACCGGCCGGGCGCTCGACGGCCCCCACGAGGGGTCGGTCCTGACGCGGGCCAACGACCGCTCGCCGATGTTCTGGTTCGCGTGGGCAGACTTCAACCCGGAGACGGAGATTTACGGGGTAAAGAGCGCGACCGGCGAGGAGGAGTAGTCGTTCGCGCGGCGAGCGCGCGTGGTTCGAGGGCGATACGCGGAGAAACGGAGTTTCGGTCGTTCGGACGGCGGTTACGACGAGTTCAGGATGTCGCGGACGCGCCGGGGCTCGCCGGAGAGGGAGGGCTCCTTCTCGACGATTTTCAGCACCTCGTGGTCGGTCACGTCGGGGTAGGACTTCCCGATGGCCTCCTCGATGAGGGCCTTTTCGAGACGGAACTCCGTTCCCTCGTAGACCACGTCTACGCCGTCGTCGTCGAAAGAGAGAATCGTCATACCTGTCTTTGTTTTCCGCGAGTAGTTAAATACGCGTCGTCGTCGCGAAACCGGCGGCCCCCGTCGTGTCTGACGGTCGTCTTGCGGACGGTTTATTACGGCACGGGTGTTGGTTCGGAGCGTGTCACTGGGTACGGACCCGCTCGATGCGCTCGAAATTCCCGACGGGACGACGGTCGAGGAACACGACCTCGTCACCGACGGCGACGTCGTCGTCGGCGGGCAGAGCACCGTCGAGTTCGGCGTCCGCGGGCGGAACGTCCTCGCGGGCGAGCGCGTCACCTTCGGCGGCGACATCGAGGCCGAAGCCGACTGCCGGCTCGACATGCTCGACGACGTGGCCGGCAACGTGCTCGTCGGCAACGACGCCTACCTCGGCGAGCGCGTCCACATCGCCGGCCGCCTGATGGTCTCGGGCGACCTCGACATCGGCGACGACGTCGACATCGAAGAGGGGTTCGAGGCCAACGGCTGGATCGTCATCCGCAACCCGATTCCGACGCTCGTGTTCTACTTTATCGTCCTCTCGCAACTCCTCCGACTCGGCGAGGACGAGGCGGCCGACGAACTCGCCGAAACCCTCTCGGGCGAGTCGCCGCACGACCCGCTCGTGATTCCCCGGAACGCCACCGTCTCAGACGACGCGTGGCGCGTCTCGACGCCCGCGCACGTCGGCTCCGACTGCCGAATCCACGGCAACATCCGCGCGAAGTCCATCGACCTCGCCGAGGACAACAACGTCTTCGGGAGCCTCCGCGCCCGCGACGACATCGTCGTCGGGAGCGGAACGCGCATCCACGGCGACGTCACCACCCGAAACGGCGAGGTCCGCATCCACGAGGACGCGCGCGTCCTCGGCGACGTGTCCTGTAACGACCTCGTGCTCGAAGCCGGCGCGCACGTCGACGGCACGATGCGCGCCCGGGGCGAGATGCGCATCCACCGCGATAACCTCCCCCGCGAGGCCGAGTAACCGGAACCGGGTCGCCCGAGCGACCATGCCGCCCGTGCGCCGCGATAGCAACAGTCGCCGTTTGTGCTTACCCAACGATTAATCCCTCACGTGGTGAGTGTCGTCTATGGACAATCGACTGAAACTTCTCTCGGTCGCCCTCCTCGTCCTTCTCGCCGGGTGTACCGGCGGCGCGGCTGACGGCGGTGCGGGCGGGTCGGAGAGCGTCTCGCTCGCCGCCGATACCGGTGGCTCCGCCGAGGCCGAACAGGCGGGCGGCGACGACCTCCCGCAGGTCCAGCGGCGGGCGGTCATCAAGAACGGCCAGATAGAACTGACCGTCGACGAGTTCAACGAGTCGCGCGACGCGGTCGAATCGACCGCCGAATCCTACGGCGGCTACGTCAGCGACTCCAACGAGTACGTCAACCGCCGGAGCGGCGGCACCTACCGCTCGGGTCAGCTTGTCGTCCGCGTCCCCTCCGAGGACTTCTCGGCGTTCATGGCCGACATGAAGGACCTCGGCGAGGTCGAGCGCGTCGAGACGAACTCGCAGGACGTGACCGACCAACTGGTCGATATCGAAGCGCGGTTGAGCAATCTCCGCGCGCAGCGCGACCGCCTCCGCGAACTCTACGAGTCGGCTAACACGACCGAAGACGTGCTCGCTGTCGAAGAGCGCCTGACGGACGTCCAGACCGAAATCGAGCGGCTCGAAGCCCAGAAGCAGTCGCTCGAAGACCGGGTCGCGCTCTCGACCGTCCGCGTCTCGCTGTCGGAGCGGCCGCCCGGCCCGGCGCAGTGGTACGACACGCCGGTCTTACAGGCGTTCTCCGAGTCGGTCAACGGCGCGTTCGTCGCCCTTCGGGCGCTCGTCGTCGCCGTCGCCTACGCGGTCCCGTACCTCGTCGTCTTCGGCGGCCTCCTCGCGATTCTCGGGAGCGGGGTGGTGCTCGCCGGCCGCGCCGCCTACAGGCGACTGACGGACTAACTGTTCGCCGGCTTCTTTTCGTCGCTCGCGCCTCCTCGCACGCGAGCGTTTTTCCGCGTCCGCGACCATCGTCGAGCCATGCTCTCTCTCGCGTTAGCCGGCAAGCCGAACGCCGGCAAATCGACGTTCTACACGGCCTCGACGCTCGCCGAGGTCGACGTGGCGAACTACCCCTTCACGACTATCGACGCGAACCGCGGCGTCACGCACGCCCGCACCCGCTGTCCCTGTCTCGACCGCGACGAGCGCTGCGGCAACTGCGAGGACGGTATCCGCTACGTCGCCGTCGAACTCGTGGACGT
Source organism: Haloferax gibbonsii (assembly GCF_001190965.1). NCBI lineage: Archaea > Methanobacteriati > Methanobacteriota > Halobacteria > Halobacteriales > Haloferacaceae > Haloferax > Haloferax gibbonsii. The sequence continues at coordinate 1,494,377 of NZ_CP011947.1, read as the reverse complement.
GGCCGGGCTCGTCCCCGGCGCGCACGAGGGCCGCGGCCTCGGCAATCAGTTCCTCGACGAACTGACGAACGCGGACGCAATCGTCAACGTCGTCGACGCCTCTGGGGGAACGAACGCCGAGGGCGAACCCGTCGAAGTCGGGAGCTTCGACCCCGTCGAGGAGGTCGACTTCATCGAGGAGGAACTCGAACAGTGGCTCGCCGGCATCGTCCACAAGAACTGGGAGTCCGTGGTCCGCAAGTCGCGGTCGCCCGACTTCGACATGGACGACGCCCTCTCGGACCTCCTGACGGGCGTCGGCGCGAGCGAGTACGACATCGCCGCCGTCCTGCGCGACCTCGACTACTCGCCGAACCCCCAAGACTGGGACGACGAGGACCGCGTGGAACTCGCCCGCGCGATTCGCCGGCGGACCAAGCCCATCGTCCTCGTGGCCAACAAGGTCGACATCGCGCCCCCGGAGAACCTCGAACGACTCGCCGAGACCGGAAAGCCCGTCATCGCCGCCACCGCGGACGGCGAACTCGCGCTCCGGCGGGCCCGCGAGGCGGGCATCATCGACTACCACCCCGGCGACGACGACTTCGAACTCGTCGGCGACGTGAGCGGCGCACAGGAGAAGGGCCTCGAACGAATCCGCGACCTGATGGGCGAACACGGCGGCACCGGCACGCAGGAGGCCATCGACACCGCGGTCTACGACGTGCTCGACCGAATCACGGTCTACCCGGTCCAAAACGAGTCGAAGTGGACCGACGGCACGGGTAACGTCCTCCCCGACGCCTTCCTCCTTCCGCGGGGGTCGACGCCGCGGGACCTCGCGTACGCGGTCCACTCCGACATCGGCGACGGCTACCTCCACGCGGTCGACGCGCGAGCGAAACGCCGCATCGCCGAAGACCACGAACTCGAAGAGGGCGACGTTATCAAAATCGTCTCGACGGCGAAGTAACTGTCACAGATTCGTCTTTTCTGCGAATTTTGTCGCTCTTCTTGGGTCAGTACCTCGTCCGCCACGCTACAGGTAAACTAAATAACGCTATACAGAATTGGAGTTCAGCAGCTCACCGGCGTACGACAGAGACTGGGGTCGAGAGTATCGTTCACCGGGGTGTGGCGGTCGCTCGTCCGGGTTTACGCGATAAAAACAGAAACCGCCGGTTCCTAACCGACTGCGGCTTAGAGGTCTTTGGCGACGCGGAGTTCCGTATCGGTGACCGTCGCCACCGACTCGGCGGGGACCTCGATGTCGTCGCCGTCGGCGTCGCCGAAGCCGAGGCCCTGCACGACCGCCTCGGCGATGTCTGGGTCGGGTTCGACGTACGCGATTTGGGCGTCCGTGTCGACTTCGGTCACGATTCCGATCTGTTCGGCTTCCTCGTCCATGAGGAACTTCCCTTCGTCGGCGGTCGAGAGAACTGACATCCGCCCAATCGTTAATTCCGAATGACATAATAACCTACGGCCCCGTACGAACGCTGATAGTTCTCGCCCGCGTACGGGACGCATGACAATCGGTTCACAGGTCTCCGAGGCCGACGCTCGCCGGCTCCCGCTGTCCGAGACGCGGGTGCTTCTCGGCGTCGGACTGGCGATTGCCCTCGTCGCCGGCCTCGTCTTCCGCGTCGTCGGCCAGCTCGTGTTAGTGCCCTCTCGTCCGTTGGTCACGGCCGTGGTGTTCGCGTTGACGGTGCCCGCGATGTGGGCGCTCGCGGTCGGGGTCTTCCGGTGGCGCGGGCTCTCCGGCGGCGCGAAACGGGAGGCCGCGGCGCTGCTCGTCGTCCCGGGTATGCTCGTCGACGCGGTCTCGACGGCGCTGTTCTCGCTCGTCTACCCGAACATGGGGCTCGAAGCCGCGGGGCTCTTCGGCGGGCTGTTGCTCCTGGCGTACGCGACGGTGCTGGTCGCGGGCTTCGTCGGTCAGTGACTCGGTTCGGGCTGACGTTCCCATCGTCGAGCCGCCGCTCGGCGACGGTGCGGCGCTCCTCTCTTCTGCTCAGTCACGCGCGACGACGCGAAAAATAGGGCGCGGAGCGGCGGTCCGATTCCGACTCGTCAGTCCGACTCCGACGAGGAGCCGAAGGCGGTCGGGACGCTCACGTCGGCGTGTTGCGAGAGGTAGTACGCGAGCGCGAACAGCGCGACGACGCCGATTCCGAGGAGCGCCAGCGAGCCCACGCCGTAGCCGCTCGCGAGGAACAGCCCCGTCGCGACGGCTCCGCAGAGGACGGCGTACGGAATCTGCGTGTTCACGTGGTCGACGTGGTCCGCGCCGGCGAACATCGACGAGAGGACCGTCGTGTCGCTGATGGGCGAACAGTGGTCACCGAACAGCGAGCCGGTGAGGATAGCGCCGATGGCACCGGGGAGCGGCGCGCCGAGCTGGTAGGCAAGCGGCACCGCGACGGGGAACATGATACTCATCGTTCCCCACGACGTGCCTATCGAGAACGAGATGATGGCCGCGGCGAGGAAGACGACCGCGGGCAGGATTTCTGGCGTGATGACGCCCTCGGCGACGCTGACGACGAACGCACCGACGCCGAGCGCCTGGCTGACACTGCCGATGGTCCACGCCAGCGAGAGGACGGCCACGGGGAACATGACCATCTTGAATCCCTCGAAGATGGCGTCGCTGACGGCTTCGAGTTCGACGCGGGCGTGGCCGACGAGGATGGCGAGCAGCAGCGCGCACGCCGAGAAGACGCCCCAGAGGATGGCGTCGGCGGTGGCCGCATCCTTCAGCGCCTCGACGGGTGCGACGCCGGGCCAGCCGCCGGAGTACAGCAGGCCGAAGCCGGTGACGGCGACGAGCGCGACGATGGGCGCGGCGAAGTACCACCAGCGCGAGTCGACGTGGTCGGGCGTGACGATGTCCTCCTCGCGCGTCTCGATGAGGGGGTCGGCGTCGTCGCCGAGGAGCTTCCCCTCTTCTTTCGCGCGGCGCTCGGCGCGCTTCATCGGCCCGAAGTCCCAGTCCATCACGACGAGGATGAACACGAGCGCGACCGCGAGCAGGCTGTAGAAGCGGAACGGAATGCTCTGGAGGAACACCACGAAGGCGCTCTGGTCGATGCCGAGCGAGGCGAACTGCTCGCGGATGAGTCCGACCTCGAAGCCGACCCACGTCGAGACGACGGCGACACTCACCACGGGCGAGGTGGTCGAATCGAGCAGGTACGCGAGCTTCTCGCGGCTGATGTCGAACTTGTCGGTGATGGGGCGCATCACCGAGCCCGTAATCATCGTGCTCGCGTAGGAGTCGACGAAGATGAGCATCCCGAGGACGCTCGTCCCCAACGCGGCCTGTTTCCGTGTCTTGATGCGGGCGATGATGCGCTGTGCGAGCGCGTTCATCCCGCCCGAGAGGAATATCATCCCGAGCATCGCGCCCGAGAGGAAGGTAAACAGGAGGAGTTTGCTGTTGAACGACTCGGTCACGTTGTTGATGACCAACTGGAGGGAGTACGCCGCCCCGCCGATGGGGTTCCATCCCACCAGGATGGTCGCACCGATCCAGATGCCGGTGAAAAGCGAGAGGAGCACCTGCCGACTGAGCAGCGTCAGCACGATTGCGAAGAGCGCCGGCAGCAGGCTGATGACTCCCTGCGTCTCTGCGGGCATGACAAACGTTTCGTCACCGGCTCCCGAATTTAAGGGTTTTCACTTCGAACGCCGAGAATAAGACGTATCGGATGCCGTGAGTTGTCGTAGTTCGGTCGACGAATCGTCCGATAACGGCCGTGAGCGAATTTCAGACGACCGCGTCGTACGCCTCGCCCATTATCTCGATGGCCTCGCGGAGCGACTCGGTGTCGGTCGCGTACGACAGGCGGGCGTAGCCGTGGCCGTGCTCGCCGAACGCCTCGCCGGGGACGATGATCACGCCGCGGTCGATGCACTCGTCGACGAAGCCCTCGGGAACCTCGGGCATGACGTAGAACGCGCCGCCCGGCGACGGGACGGTGAGGCCGATGTCCTCCAGCCCCTCGACGACGAGGTCGCGGCGCTCGCGGAACGTCTCGGTCATCTCCTCGATTCGGTCCTGCGGGCCGCTGAGCGCGGCTTCGGCAGCGAACTGCGCCGGCGCGGAGGCGCACGCCTGCACGTACTGGTGGACTCGGAGCATGCGCTCGACCCGGCGGGTAGAGCCGTACACCCAGCCCAGTCGCCAGCCGGTCATCGAAAAGAGCTTCGAGGCCGAGTTGACGACGACGACGTTGTCGGTCTCGGCGAACTCGATGGGCGAGCGGTGTTCGCCCTCGAAGACGGTGTACTCGTACACCTCGTCGGAGATGCAGAGCACGTCGTGCTCGTCGGCGATGCGGGCGAACTCGGCGATGTCGTCGGGCGGCGACACCGCGCCCGTCGGGTTGCCGGGGCTGTTGACGACGAACGCCGCGGTGTCCTCGGTGATGGCGTCTTCGACCGCCTCGGGGTCGAGCGTCAGGTCGTCGCGGAGGGGGACCGGCACCGGTTCGCCGCCGGCGAGTTTGGTGAGCGCGTCGTAGGAGACGAAGCCGGGGTCCGGGATGATGACCTCGTCGCCCTCGTTCACGTGCGCCTCGATGGCGATGTGGAGCGCCTCGCTCCCCCCGGCCGTGGCGATGACGTCGCCGGGGTCGAGGTCGACGCCCTGGTCGCGGCGGTGCTTCTCGGCGATTGCCTCGCGCAGGCTCGGGAGTCCCTTGTTCCCCGTGTAGCCGTCCGCCTCGCCGGCCTCAATGGCCTCGACGGCTGCCCGTCGCGCGTGGTCCGGGGCCGGGAAGTCTGGCTGGCCCAACCCGAGGTTGATAGCGTCTTCGCCAGCCGCCTCGAACACCTTGCGAATGCCGCTGATGGAGATGCGCTCCACCCGGTCGGAGAAGTGCGTCATATCCTATCCCGCGTCGCGGTTCGGGATAGTTCTTCCCACGCACGGTCGCGGCCGACCCGTCGGCTCCGTGACGTGACCGACGTACAGTGACGGATTTTACTGCCGCTATCTTGGAGGGGACAATTCAGGAGAACCGACTGTTTCAACCCCGAATGCGGCCGTGAGGTGGATTTTCATCGGTTCTCGCGCGTCATCTACCGCGTCTATCGTTACCGCGTACGCGCCCGGAATAAGGCGCTGATTCGTAACGATGGCAATGACAGAGGCACCACGCTCGACTTCACTCAGCCGTAGACGATTCCTGCAGGGCTCCGGCCTCGCCGCGACCGCCGGCCTCGCGGGCTGTCTCGGCGGGTCCGGCGGGAGCGGGCTGGACGAACTCAACGTCGCCTACATGCCCATCTACCCGGACATGCAGTACTTCGTGTTGGAAGAAGAGGGGCTGTTCGACCAGCTTTCGGTCCCGGTCGCGGGCAAGAAGTTCTCCGACGGTCCGAGCATCGTGCAGGCGTCGGCGACGGGCGACTTCGACGTGATGATGTTCGGCATCGTCCCGGCGATGATTGTCATGGACAAGGGCATCCCCGCGAAGATCACCGCGGCGAACATCAAGAACGCGATGCAGATTCTCGCCACCGACGACTTCGCCGCCCTCTGGGAGGAACACGGTGCGGACGCCTTCGCCGAGTTCGAGGCCCGAGAGGGCCGGAAGTTCACCTTCGGCACGTTCCCGCCGGGGTCGGTCCCCGACATCCTGCTCCGCTACTGGATTCAGAACACGCTCGGGCTCGACCCCGAGGAGGACGTGAACATCAAGGGCCTCGGCGGCGCGGCCGCGGTCCAGCAGGCGCTCCTCTCGAACAACATCGACGGCACGAGCATCATGGAGCCCGTTCCGACGGTCATCGAGGCCAACGACGCGCCGTTCCAGCCCATCGCGTGGGCGGGCGACTTCATGCCCGGCCAGCCCGCGGCGGTCACGCTCATGCACGACCGCCTCCGGCAGGACAACCGCGACCTCGCCACGGAGTTCGTCGAACTCCACCAGCGGGCGACGAACTTCGTCGCCGACAACCCCGACACGGCCGCCCAGCACGCGAGTTCGGTCATCGGCGAGAGCGCGCTCCCGGTCGAGACCGCTCGCGCGGCGCTCGACTCCCCCGCGTCGGACTTCATCACCGACCCCCACGATATCGAAGGCGGCGCTGAAATCTTCGCCGACTACGCCCAGACGCTCGGGAAGACGGAAGCGCAGTTGACCGTCGACGAGATGTTCGATTACGGCATCTACGACTCGCTATGAGCAACGACGAAGTCGGCAGCGGCGTCGCCCTCTCGGAGACGGAGGCGGACGAGCGACTGCTCGACCGGCTCGCGGGGTTCTCCTCTGAACAGACGGGGCTCGCGGTCGCCGGCTTCGCGGGCTTTCTCGCCGTCTGGTACGTCGCCGCGCTGTTCCAGCCGACGTATCTGCTCCCCTCGCCCGTCGAGGTGCTGGCGGCATTCGTCGTCGAACTCACCGCGCCGGCGTCGCTTTCGATTCCCTTCACCGGCGCGGAACTCCCGGCGACTCGACTGGTGGTCAAGCTGATTCAGAGCCTCTACCACTACGTGCCGGGCCTGCTCATCGGGACCTCGCTCGGCGTCTTCGCGGGCGTCGCCATGGGCTGGAACACCCGCGTCGACAGCGTCTTCACGCCCGTCACGCGCCTCCTCCGGCCGATTCCGCCGCTGGCGTGGATCGGCTTCGCCGTCATCTGGCTCGGCGTCAACCACCAGGGCGCGACGTTCATCGTCGCCATCGGCTCCTTCTGGATTAACTTCTACAGCGCCTACGGCGGCGTCGAGGGGGTCTCCGAGGACCTCAAAGAGGTCGCCGCGAGCCTCGGCGTCGACGACGACTGGACGATGATTCGGAAGGTCGTCATCCCGGCGGCCAGCCCCTCGATCATGACCGGCATCCGGACGAGCATCGGCCAGTGCTGGATGATCGTCGTCGCGGCCGAACTCATCGTCGGCGTCGGCGTCGGCTACGAGATTCTCAACACGGCGCAGAACCTCGCCATGGACGTGTCGGTCGCCTACATGCTCGTCATCAGCATCGTCTTCCTCGTGAGCGACGGCCTGTTCCGCCGGGTCGAACGGCGGGCGCTGGAGTGGAGAGCATGAGCGGGGACGCGAACGCGGGAGCCGACGCGACCGCGACCGACCCCGACGAGACCGCGACCGACCCCGACGAGACCGCGACGGTCCGGGTCGATTCGCTCGGCAAGACCTACGCTTCCGACCGCCGGACGGTCGAGGCGCTGTCGGACGTCGAGTTCGCGGTCGAGGACGGCGAGTTCGTCTGTATCGTCGGTCCCTCCGGCTGCGGCAAGACGACGCTGTTCCGCATCATCGCCGGCCTCGAAGACGCCACGTCGGGCGCGGTCACCCTCGACGGCTCGCCCGTCACCGGCCCCGGCACCGACCGCGGCATGGTGTTTCAGGAGTACGGGCTGTTCCCGTGGCGAACCGTCGCCGAGAACGTCGCTTTCGGCCTCGAAGAACAGGGCGTCGAGGAGCCGGCGCGCTCGGAGCGCGTGACTGAGATGCTCGAACTCGTCGGTCTCGACGGCTTCGCCGACGCCTACCCGAAGGAGCTGTCCGGCGGGATGAAACAGCGGGTCGGCATCGCCCGCGCGCTCGCGGTCGACCCCGAACTGCTCCTCATGGACGAGCCGTTCGGCGCGGTCGACGCCCAGACCCGCGACATGCTCCACGGCGAACTGCTCGATATCTGGGCGGAGACGGACAAGACGGTGCTGTTCGTCACCCACGACGTCGAAGAGGCCGTCACGCTCGCCGACCGCGTGGTCGTCATGGCCGCCAACCCGGGCCGCGTCCGCGAAATCGTCTCGGTCGATATCGACCGTCCGCGCGAGCGGACCGAAAGCGAATTTGCAGAATACGTCGAGCGGATTCGCGGGCTGATAGGCGAGTAAGCTTTTCACCCTCGATTCGGTACCTCGGTTTATGATATCTAGACGACAGGTCATCGCTGGCGCAGTCGCCGGACTCGGTGGTATTGGCCTCGTCGGAAACACGGTGTATCAAGAACTCAGGCCGAAGCTGTTGCTCTCGGTGATGAACTTCCACGACCAACCGCACTCCTTGACCGTGCAACTCGTTCGCCGAGGCGCCGACGAGTGGAGCGAAGGACTCGCATGGATGGAGTATATCGACATCGAGGCGCAACCCGAGGACGGAGACGTTCCGAGACTGAATTTTCCGGCGGTTGCTCCCGCTCGGCCGTACATCGTCCACATCGAAGCCCGGAGCAACAATATTGGCGACCGAGAGTTCACGTACCTGCCCGACTGTTCTGGGTACGACTCACCAACCCCCGGACTGTACATCGTCATCTCCACGGAGGGGGAGATTAAACTCAAAGGGACCGGGTGTAGCGATGATTCGCTGTGGTACTGAACTACTCCCGCGCCTCTCGCAACTCGTCGATGTGCGCGTCGATGACCGACAGCGTCGCGTCGGCGTCGACGTAGCCCTTCTCGTACTCCTTCATCGCGCTGTTGTAGTCGCTGAGGAACTGTGCGACCGCGTCGTCGAGGTCGTCGCTCATACACGTCCGTAGCCCCGCCATCGGATTTGAACCTTCGGCCCGCGGACGGCGGGACAGGAAGCGCACGGGACTCCGGCCCGACCGCCGCACCGCGGGACCGTCGATTTATGACCGCGCCCCGCCAACGCGCCGGTAGTGACGACCCTCCGCTTCGAGGACGGAACGATTCACCTCGCTACCGACCTCGATATCTCGATTCCCGGCGTCGAAGCCGACCCCCGAAGCGGCGGCTATCGAGCCCCAGCGATGCGGTACGCCGCCATTCGAGACGAATTAGAGCGACGGGGAACCGAGTTCGAAGACACGCTCGCCCTCGACGCCCCCCTCTCGCTTTCGACGACCTACGACCTCCGCGACTACCAGCGCGCCGCGCTCGACGCGTGGCTCGACGCGGGCGGTCGCGGCGTCGTGGAACTGCCGACCGGCGCGGGCAAGACGGTCCTCGCGGTCGCCGCGATGGTCGCCCGCTCCGTGCCGACGCTCGTCGTCGTGCCGACCATCGATTTACAGGACCAGTGGATACGCGAACTCGAAACCGAGTTCGACGTGCCGGTCGGTCGGTTCGGCGGCGGCGAACAGACCCAAGAGGCCATCACGGTCTCGACGTACGACTCGGCGTACCTCCGCGCCGACGACGTGGGCGGCGACTTCGGCCTCGTCGTCTTCGACGAGGTCCACCACCTCGGCGGCGAGGGATACCAAGACATCCCCAGATTCCTCGCCGCGCCCGCTCGCCTCGGTCTGACGGCGACGTTCGAGCGCCCCGACGGCGCACACGAGCGCGTCGAGGAACTCGTCGGCCCGCGGGTGTACCGCCTCGACGTGGACGACTTGGCGGGCGACCACCTCGCCGACTACGAGGTCCGCCGAATCGAGGTGGAACTCACGGCTGCCGAGCGCGAGACGTACGACGAGGCACAGGAGACGTTCGTGAACTACCTGCGCACCTCGGGGCTGTCGATGCAGTCGGGCAGCGACTACCAGAAACTCGTGATGCGCTCCGGGAACGACCCGAGAGCGCGGGCGGCGCTCCTCGCCAAGCAGCGCGCCCGCGACGTGATGATGAACTCCGAGGCGAAGGTGGACAAACTGGCCCGGTTGCTCGCGCGACACCGCGAGGACCGCGTCATCGTCTTCACCGCCTCGACCGACCTCGTCTACCGCATCTCGCGGCGCTTCCTCGTCCCGCCGATAACCAACGAGACCGGCACGAAAGAGCGCCGCGAAATCCTCGACCGCTTCCGCGACGGCACCTACGACACCGTCGTCGCGGCCAACGTGCTCGACGAGGGCGTGGACGTGCCCGACGCGAATGTCGGCATCCTCCTTTCGGGGTCGGGGTCGGAACGCGAGTTCACCCAGCGCCTCGGTCGCATCCTCCGACCGAAGGCCGACGGCGCGACCGCGACGCTCTACGAACTCGTGAGCGTCGAGACGGCGGAAGAACGGGTCGCGGCCCGGCGTCGGTGACGCGGGTCGGCACCGGCGGGAAAGCGGTCGCCTTCGGAGTCAGGCCAGCGAGACGTTCAGGTCGCCGTTGTTGGCGAAGGCGTCGTACTCGAACTCGAACTCGATTGCGAAGTCGGCGCTCCCGGCTGCCGGGACGGCGAGCTCCTGCGACCGGGTCGACTCCTCGTCGCGGACGCTGACGCGGGCTTCGACCGTGGCGATTCGCTCCGCCCCGCTGTCGTTGACGACCGTCCCGAAGACGCGGAGGCGGCCGTCGTCGGTCGCCTCGAAGTCGACCTCGGAGATACGAACCGGCGGTACCTCCGGGGTGTCTCGGGGCTCCCCTGCCGGTGCCTCGGGCGGGTTTCGCGGACCCGTCGCGCCCGGAAGCGACCCGAGACAGCCGGACGACAGGCCGACCGCGACCAGTCCGAGGAGGCGTCGTCGCTCCATACGATGGCGTCCGCCGCGGGCGCAATGAACCTTGTCGTCCGTGCCGTCGGCCGGTGTCCGCCCGCGCCGTCGCTCACTCTCGCCCCGCCGCCCGAGTCGTTTTTGTCCCGTGGTCCCGTCGTGGCGAGCGTGCTGACGAAGGACCTGCTTCGCGTGTCGCGGGCGGGCGGCGGCTACCACCCGCAGTTCGCCGACCGTGGGGACCGCCCGCTGGCCGCGAAGGCCATCGGCGTCTTCCGGCGGCACGTCGGCGACGCGCGGGCCGACCTCGACGACGCCCTCGCGGACCTCGAAGCCGAGGCCGACGACTTCAAACTCGCCCGCGGCTTCGCGTCGCTGCTCGACCGCGAGGCGGTGTTCGAGACGGCGGCTCCCCTGCCGCCCGTTCGCGCCCGCCGCGCCGCGTTCGAGGCCGCGATGGCGGTCGGTGGCGTAACGACCGACGAGGAGCGAGCCGCGGCGCTCGACCGCGCGGCGTCCTCGCTCGGGTCGTCGCCCGAGGCGGTCGACGAGTCGCTCACGGCCGACCGCGAGGTCGAACAGGTGCTTTCCGAGTTCGACCCGCGGTGGACGCCCGACGAACTGCTCGCGCAGTACAACCTTTCGCTCGCCCAGACCGCCCTGTTCGACGCGACCGAGGTTCGGGTCCGAAGCTCCGACCCGAAGGCAGTCGTCTCGGCGGTCAAGCGCCTCCGCCTCATGTACGAGGTCCGGAAGACCGACGCCGGGCGCGAGGTCGTCGTCACCGGTCCCGACGCGCTCTTTCAGCGAACCAGACGCTACGGAACCGCCTTCGCCCGCCTGCTTCGGTCGGTCGCAACCGCCGGCGACTGGCGACTCGTGGCGACCATCGACGACCGCGGGACGGAACGCGAACTGACGCTCACGAGCGAGGACGTGTCGGTCCCCGGCGTCGAGCCGATGGCCGAACCCGGCTTCGACAGCGACGTGGAGGCCGACTTCGCCGCCCGCTTCCGCGGCCTCGACCTCGACTGGTCGCTCGTCCGGGAGCCGGAGCCCCTCGAAACGGGGACGAGCGTGATGATTCCGGACTTCGCGTTCGACTACGCGCACGCCGACTTCCGCGTCTTCTTCGAGATTATGGGCTTTTGGACGCCCGAGTACGTCGAAAAGAAGCTGGGCCAACTCGCCGACGTGGAGGACGTGGAACTCGTCGTCGCCGTGGACGAGTCGCTCGGCGTCGGCGAGGACATCGCCGCCCGCGACCACCGCGCGGTCCCCTACTCCGGCTCCGTGCGCGTGAAGGACGTGGTGGACGTGCTGCGCGACTACGAGTCCGACCTCGTCGCCGACGCGGCCTCGTCGCTCCCCGCCGAACTCGCGCCGGACGACGACGTGGTCATCCTGTCCGACCTCGCGGCGGCCCGCGGCGTCTCCGTCGACGCGCTCGACGACGTGGTCTTCCCGGAACACGAGCTCGTCGGGCGGACCCTGGTTCGGCCCGCCGTCCTCGACGCGCTCGCCGGGGAAGTCGAGGCGGGGATGTCGCTGTCGGCGGTCGAGTCCGTCCTCGACGACCGCGGCCTCGACGACGCGAGCGCGGTCCTCTCGCGGCTCGGCTACCGGGTCGAGTGGGAGGGTCTGACCGGCGGAACGGTCAAAGAGAAGTAGTCTCGGGGGGCGACCCCGAACCGCTCAGTCGAGTTTGACGAGTTCTTCCTGCCGACCCTTCGGGACGGTCGAGCGGAGTTCCCCGTGGAGGTAGAGCCCGACGCCGAGCGGTTCGAGTTCGCCGGCGATTTCGTGGGCGGCGGTGAGGTAGCCCCAGTCGCCCTCCCATCGGTCGAGCTGTTGGTCGTGGCCGTCGACGAACGCCTTCGCCTCGCCGGGGCTCAGTTCGATGACGTTCTTCGTCGCGTCGCCGCAGAACCGCTGGACCGCGTTGGTCGAGGGCTTCCAGTGGCGCTGACGGGTCCGGAGGATGCGCATTCCGAGCCCCTCGACTTTGATGGGGTCGACGACCTCGCCGTGGAACGCCCAAATCTTGCCCGCGCCCTTCTCCCAGAACGTGTAGCCGTCGAAGACCGCCGGGTCGACGCCGAACCGCTCTTCCCACCAGTCGACGACCTCCTCGCGGGAGGGCCGCCCCTCGACGACGCGGTCGTCGGGCGTCGGCGGCAGGCGGTCGAACTGCTGGCCCCAGTTCTCGTCGGGGGCGGTGTCGTCGCTCATGCGTTCACCTCCAGTTTGGCGGTGAAGAAGCCGCCCGTGTCGTTGTGGTGCGGGTAGACGCGGCGGGCCTTGGTCACCGACGGGTCGTACTCGTCGCCCTCCCACTCGGTGATGCCGGGCGCGGTCTCGAAGCCGTCGGGGACGTCCCACTCGACGACCTCGCAGTCCTCCCGTTCGAGGACGAAGTCGAGGATGGCCTCGTTCTCCTCGGGCGCGAAGGTACACGTGGAGTAGACGACGGTGCCGCCGGCTTTCGTCACCTGCACGGCGCGCCGGAGGATGCCCTTCTGGATGCCGGCGACGCTTTTGACGTGGTTCATCGTCCACTCGTCGAGCACGTCGGGGTTCTTCCGGCAGGTGCCCTCGCAGGAACAGGGGGCGTCGACGAGGACGCGGTCGAACTGCTCGAACGACCCGGACTTTTCGGGGGTCCGGTCCCCGAAGGGCTTCATCGAGAAGTTGCGGGCGTCCTGATTCGACACGACGAGGTTGGTCACGCCGAGGCGCTCGGCGTTGTGGCGGAGCGCCGACAGCCGACCGAGGTTGTTGTCGTTGCCGACGAGGACGCCCTCGTCGTCCATCATGGCGGCAATCTGGGTCGTCTTCGACCCCGGCGCGGCGCAGGTGTCCCAGACGCGCTCGCCCGGTTGCGGGTCGAGTGCGATAGCCGGGAGCGCCGACACCTCCTCTTGGCCGTGGAGCCAGCCGTGGAAGTACGGCCAGTTCGTCCCCGGACTGCTGTCTTCGAGCTTCAGGATGCCGGGGTGCCAGTCGGTCGGTTCGTAGGCGACGCCCTCGTCGTCGAGCGCCTCGCGGGCGCGCGCCACCGTCGTCTTGATGGTGTTGACGCGGACGACGGAGGGAAGCGGCCGCTCGCAGGCCGCGAAAAAGGCCTCCTCGTCGTCCACGAGCGGCGCGTACCGCTGGAGCGGGTTCATGACACTCGATTCCGCGGGGGCGCGCTTGTCGGTTTCGGAGTCGTCGGGTGACGAGCTCGGAGCCGCGGGGAGGCGACGCGGGACGGTTCACGGACGCGGACCCGTCCGTCGATAGCGACGCAGTCGCCCGTCGGATTTACTTCGCCCCGGCGACCATGTTCACGTATGGCACGCATTCGCGTCCTCGCGGAGGAACTCACCGACGAACTGGAGTCGCCGACGCTGGTCGAAGGACTGCCGGGCGTCGGGTTGGTCGGCAAAATTGCGGCCGACCACCTGGTGGAGGCGTTCGACATGACCCACTACGCGGACGTGTTCTGCGAGGGCGTCCCGAAGGTTGCGGTCTACATGAAGGACGACCCGACACTTCACCCGCCAGTCAGGCTCTACGCCGACGCGGAGCGGGACCTGCTCGTCCTCCAGAGCGACATCCCCATCCGGCCCGACGCGGCGACCGAACTCGCCAGCTGTCTCGGCCCGTGGTTCGAAGACCTCGACGTGCTTCCCGTGTTCCTCTCGGGCATCGCCCACGAGAAGTCCGAGGACGTGCCCGCGCTCTACGGCGTCGGCACCGACGGCGCGACGTCGCGGCTCGAAGACGCCGGCATCGACCGTCCGACGGAGACCGGCCTCGTCTCGGGACCGACGGGCGCGCTCCTGAGCAACGCCGTCTCGGTCGGCCGCCCGGCGCTCGCGTTGGTCGTCGAGTCGGACCCGCAGTTCCCGGACCCCGAGGCGGCCCGGGTCATCATCAAACACGGCATCGAACCGCTCGTCGGCGTCGAGGTCCCCGTGGACGACCTCGTGGACAGCGCTACCGAGATACGGCAGGCGAAAGAGCAGTTGGCCCGGCGGATGCAGCAGTCCGACGAGGAGAGCACGCAGGCCCGGCCGCTCGGGATGTACCAGTAAGGCCGCTGTCGGTCGGTGACGGCGGGTATCGACCCGCGCGGCCGCCCCACGGTGAGAAGCGTTTCGGCCGGCCCGCAGTCTACACGTTTAAGCCGCGCCGGCCACTTCTCCCGCCCATGAGCGACGACCCTGCCGAGTCGGCCACGGACGCGAACGCGGAATCCGAGCCCGACGCGGCACCCGACGCAGCGGCGCAGGCGGCCGAAGACGCGGCGACGGACGCCGAGGGCGAGGCGTCGAGCGCCGAGTCGGCGGCCGAGGACCCCGACGCGACGGGCGACGGGCCGGCCGTCTCCGACCGCGTCGCCGAGTACGACGACGACCTCGCGGCCGAGGTCGCGGCGCTCGAAGCCCGCGTCGCCGACCTCGAAGCCGAGCGCGACGAGGCCGAAGCGACGGCCGAGGAACTCCAGTCCCGCCTCAAGCGCACGCAGGCGGACTTCCAGAACTACAAGAAGCGCGCGAAGAAGCGACAGGACCAGATAAAAGAGCGCGCCACCGAGGACTTCGTCGAGCGCGTCGTCACCGTCCGCGACAACCTCGTCCGCGCGCTCGACCAGGACGAGGACGCCGACATCCGCGGCGGCCTCGAATCGACGCTCAAGGAGTTCGACCGCATCCTCGAAGACGAGAACGTCGAAATCATCGCCCCCGAACCGGGGACGGACGTGGACCCCAACCGCCACGAGGTGATGATGCGCGTCGACAGCGACGAGCCCGCGGACACCGTCGCCGACGTGTTCCAGCCCGGTTACGAGATGGCCGACAAGGTCATCCGCGCCGCGCAGATCACGGTCAGTAAGGGCGAGTAGTCGCGAGCGACGCGGCTGTCTCCCCGCGGCCGGCCACGGCGGCTTGACGCGTCGCCGACCCGGGGAGGACTTTTGTTCTCACCTCGCAATCACTACGGCATGCGACTTCGTTCCCGTCGGCGGCGGCCGACCGTGCGCGTCACCCAACACGGTGACCCCGGCGACGACGACCTGCTTTTCGTCCTCGGATGGGGCAACAAGCCGGGTCACCGGAGCGTCGAGTGGCTCCTCGACCGCCTCACCTACGAGGGCTACCACGTCCACGCCGTCGAACTCCCGACGAACGGCTGGGAGTTCGAGGGCCAGTACGTGAGCCCGGTGCGGGCGTACGCGGTCGACCGCGACATCGACCTCGTCCTCAGCCACAGCACCGGCGGCCTCGTCGCCGCCCACCTCGACCTCGCGGTCCGGAACGTCTTTTTGAGCCCGTGGTGGGGGACCGCGACCGCCGGCCTCGATGGCCTGCTGCTCCCCGTCGTCAGGCGGTTGCCGACGACGCGCCCGTTCGTCCCCGCGGGCATCTCTCGTACGGACCTCGGCGAACTGAAACTCGCCGCCGAACTGGCCGACGGCCCGGACAACGCCTCGCCCGCCTTCCTCCGCACGATTCACGGCGCGCAGGAGTCGCTGCCGCCGTTCCGTCCCGACGACGTGGTCTTCGTCTCGCTGTCGGACCGGGTCGTCGACGTTCGCGCAATTGGCGACCGGACCCCCGCGTCGAACCTCGTCCCGTACGACGGCGGCCACGAGTTCTTCGCCAGCGAGGGCAGGGAGCGGACGCTCTCGGTGGTGCTCGACGCCCTCGCCGGAGCGGACCCGTCGTCGCTCCGACTCGGCGGTGCGGGCGCGCCCGGCTCCGACGACTCGACCGACGGAACGGAGCGACCGCAGTCGATGGACTGAGACGCCGTCGCCATCGACATCGACTCTGCCGGACGCGACGCTGGCGACGCGGTCGGCGGTTCTACATAAATCGACCGACCTGTTTCGACGCGAGAACGCAAAATCGCAAGACAGCGTCGACCTCGGTGCGCGCCGTGTGTCGCAGTATCTAGTAACCTTTAACCGGCAAAAGACGGTATTTGCGGGCAAGATGGCGAGCAACAAGATTCTGGGTATCGACCTCGGCACCACGAACAGCGCGTTCGCGGTGATGGAGGGCGGCGACCCGGAGATTATCGTGAACGCAGAAGGCGACCGAACTACCCCCTCCGTCGTCGCGTTCACCGACGACGGTGAGCGGTTGGTCGGCAAGCCGGCGAAGAACCAGGCCATCCAGAACCCCGAGCGCACGATTCGGTCCATCAAGCGCCACATGGGCGAGGACGGCTACTCCGTCGACATCGAGGGCGAGGAGTACACGCCGGAGCAGATTTCGGCGATGATTCTCCAGAAGATCAAGCGCGACGCCGAGGACTACCTCGGCGACGAACTGAAGAAGGCCGTCATCACCGTCCCCGCGTACTTCAACGACAAGCAGCGTCAGGCGACGAAGGACGCCGGCGAAATCGCGGGTCTCGAAGTCGAGCGCATCGTCAACGAGCCGACCGCGGCCTCCATGGCCTACGGCCTCGACGACGAGTCGAACCAGACCGTGCTCGTCTACGACCTCGGCGGCGGCACCTTCGACGTGTCCGTCCTCGACCTCGGCGGCGGCGTCTACGAAGTGGTCGCCACGAACGGGGACAACGACCTCGGCGGCGACGACTGGGACGAGGCCATCATCGACTGGCTCGCCACCGAGTTCAAGAACGACCACGGCATCGACCTCCGCGAGGACCGACAGGCCCTCCAGCGCCTCAAGGACGCGGCAGAGGAGGCCAAAATCGAGCTCTCCTCCCGCAAGGAGACGACCATCAACCTCCCGTTCATCACGGCGACCGACTCCGGGCCGGTCCACCTCGAATACGACCTGACCCGCGCGAAGTTCGAGTCGCTCACCGCTGACCTCATCGACCGGACGGTCGAGCCGACCGAGCAGGCGCTCGAAGACGCCGGCTACGACAAGGGCGACATCGACGACGTCATCCTCGTCGGCGGCTCCACCCGGATGCCGCAGGTCCTCGACAAGGTCGAAGAGCTGCTCGGCTCCGAGCCGAAGAAGTCCGTCAACCCCGACGAGGCCGTCGCGCTCGGCGCGGCCATCCAGGGCGGCGTTCTCGGCGGCGAGGTCGACGACATCGTCCTCCTCGACGTGACGCCGCTGTCGCTCGGTATCGAGGTCAAAGGCGGCCTCTTCGAGCGCCTCATCGAGAAGAACACGACGATTCCGACCGAGGAGTCGAAGATATTCACCACCGCGGCCGACAACCAGACGACGGTGCAGGTCCGCGTCTTCCAGGGCGAACGCGAGATGGCCGAGGACAACGAGCTCCTCGGCGAGTTCACGCTCTCCGGCATCCCGCCGGCCCCCGCGGGCACCCCGCAGATCGAAGTCGGCTTCAACATCGACGAGAACGGCATCGTCAACGTCTCCGCTGAGGACAAGGGCTCCGGCAACGCCGAGTCCATCACCATCGAGGGCGGTGCGGGCCTCTCCGACGACGAGATCGACCGCATGCAGCAGGAGGCCGAACAGCACGCCGAAGAGGACAAAGAGCGCCGCCGCGCCGTCGAGGCCCGCAACGAGGCCGAGGGCGCGGTCCAGCGCGCCGAGACGCTCCTCGAAGAGAACGAAGAGAACGTCGACGACGAACTCCGCGCCGACATCGAGGCGGCCATCGAGGACGTCGAAGCGGTCCTCGAAGACGACGACGCCTCCACGGACGAACTCGAAGACGTGACCGAGGACCTCTCGAAGGAACTGCAGGAAATCGGCAAGCGCATGTACCAACAGCAGGCGCAGGCCGGCGGTGCCGGCGGCGCTGGCGCTGGTGCGGGCGCGGCCGGCGGCCCCGGCGGTGCGGACCCCGAGGACTTCGTCGACGCCGACGCGGACTTCGACGAGGAAGACGAGGACAACTAACGCTAACCACCTGACCGACTCTCGGGTCGCCGAGAGACCCGACGCCGGCGGTCGAATCCGGTCGGAATCCCGGATTTGACGCCGCTCGCGCTCGCCGCGATACGAGAGACGGACTTTTCAAATACCTTCACCGGCTACAAGAGAGCAACTGATGAGCGAGGACTTCTACGACGTACTCGGGGTCTCGCGGGACGCCTCGAAAGACGAGATCAAGAACGCGTACCGCAAGAAGGCCGCGAAGTACCACCCCGACGTTTCCGACGAGGACGACGCCGAGGAGAAGTTCAAGAAGGTCCAGAAGGCAAAGGAGGTGCTCACGGACGACGAGAAGCGGCAGATGTACGACCAAGTCGGCCACGAGCGCTTCCAGCAGTCCCAGAAACGCGGCGGCGGTGGCGGCGGCCGCGGGGGAGGCAATCCCTTCGGCGGCGGCGGCAACCCCTTCGGCGGGATGGGCGGCGGCGGTGGCGGCTTCGAGGACATCTTCAACAACCTCTTCAACGGCGGCGCGGGCGGCCAACAGCGCAACCGTCCCCAGCAGGGTCGCGACGTGGCCCAGCGCATCTCCATCGACCTCGAAGACGCCTACCACGGCGTCGAGCGCGACGTGACGATTCGCCGCCGCGAGGTCTGTCCCGAGTGCGACGGCGAGGGCCACCCCGAGGACGCCGACGTGAACACCTGTTCGGAGTGTAACGGCTCGGGCCAGCAGACGACGGTCCAGCAGACGCCCTTCGGCCGCGTCCAGCAGACGACGACCTGTCGCGCCTGCGGCGGCGAGGGCGAGACCTACAGCGAGGACTGCTCGGAGTGTCGCGGCAGCGGGCGCGTCCGCCGTACTCGCGACGTGACCATCACTATCCCCGCCGGCTTCCGCGACGGCCAGCGCCTCCGCTACCGCGGCGAGGGCGAACCCGGCGAGAACGGCGGCCCCAACGGCGACCTGTTCGTCGAGGTCAACGTCCGCGACCACGAGGAGTTCGAGCGGGACGGCGACGACCTCCGCTACACCCACCCCATCTCCTTCCCGCAGGCCGTCTTCGGCGCGACCGTCGAGGTGCCGACGCTCGACGGCGAGGAGGAACTGAAGGTGCCCGCGGGCACCCAAAGCGGGTCGACGTTCACCGTCTCCGGCGCGGGGATGCCCCACCTCGACGGTCGGGGTCACGGCGACCTGCACGTCGAGGTCCACGTCGTCACGCCCGAGGACCTCAACAAGGAACAGCGCGAGGCGCTCAAGGAGTTCGCCGAGGCCGGCGGCGAGGAGGTCAAAGAGGGCCTCTTCCAGAAGCTGAAGAACTCGCTGTAACGGATTTCCGGCACCACCACGCTCTCTTGTCCGGCGGCCGTCAGTTCAGGCGATGTCCTACACGAAAGCGAACTACGAGGACGTAGACGCGGTCGGCGGCGGCCTCCATTTCCTGCGAGACGAACTCGACTGCGTCGAACTCGGCTTCAGCGTGTTAGAGACCGACCCCGACTGGTCCGGCAAGCCGCACGACCACGCCGAACAGGGCCACGAAGAAGTGTACTTCCTCGTCTCCGGCGGGGCGACGCTCGTCGTCGAAGACAAGAAAGTCGACCTCGAACCCGGCGACGCAGTACGCGTCTCGCCCGAGGACACCCGCGAACTCCGAAACGGTCCCGAAGAGAGCACGTTCGTCATCGCGGGCGCGCCCTGAGCGACGGAGCCGGGACTCAGACGTCGACGCCCGCCCCGCCGCGTTCTCGGACCGCGAGAGCGCCTCGGGGCCTTTTTTCGCGCCGACTCCCTACGACCGGCCATGGACGTTATCGGCGACCTCATGGCCCGCGACCGGCGGAGCGACCGACTCGCCCTCCGGGTCGACGGCCCCGGCCGGACCTACACGTACCACGACCTCATCACGACCTCGTACAAGGCCGGGAACGTCCTCCGCTACCTCGGCGTCCGCAAGGGCGCTCGCGTCGCGGTCGACCCGGTCTCGCTCCCCGAACCGCTGTTGACGTTCCTCGGGGCGGCCCAACTCGGCGCGGTGACCGCGTTCGACCCGGCGGTCGAGGCGCGAGCGACCGTCGTCGCCGTCGACCGCGAGACGGAGTTCGCCGACCTGCCGCCGGGGCAGAAACTCGCCGTGTTCGGTGGCCCGCCGAGTTCGCCCGCGACGACGCACTGGGAACAGGAGGTCTGGAGCGAGAACCCGGCGGTCCACCCGGAAGTCGTCGCGCCCGACGACCCGGCGCTCGTCGCCGACGACCGCGAGTTCACCCACGGCGACCTGCTGGACGCGGCCCGACGGGTGGCCGCCGACTTCGACCTCGGCGAGGACGACACGGTCGCGGTCAGGTCGTCGCTCAGCCACCCGGGAACCGTCGTCGCCGGCGTGCTCGCCCCGCTTCTCGCCGGCGGGACGATTCGAATCCCGGCGGGCGACGAGGCCGTCGAAGCGGCGCTCGCAGTCGGCGACGGGGTTCCCGAAGCGGTCGCCCTCGCGCCGGACGACGCGTACTGACGACGACGCGTGGGGTGGAGAGAAATCACCGAAGACTCCAACTATTAATTCATATTTGAGATTGAATTCCACCCCGGTGTTAAATTCAGGATTTCCACCGCTATATTTATATTCTGGCTGTATCGTTAGTGCAAACACGTTACATGTCACAGTCTAGCATTGTGTCTCTGTGGAACCGGTATCGGTCGGTCGGCATCGTCTACCGAATCGGGGTCGCGTTCGTCCTCGGGTCGCTCGTCGGCCTCGTCGTCGGTGAGCCGGCGACGGCCCTGAAACCGGTCGGCGACCTGTTCGTCCGACTGCTGAAGATGCTCATCGTTCCCATCGTGGTGTTCACGCTCCTGATGGGCGTTCGACAGCTCTCGCCGTCGTCGCTCGGCCGCGTCGGTGCGCAGGTAGTCGGGCTGTACGCGCTCACGTCCGCGTTTGCGGTCGCCATCGGTCTCGGCGTGAGCAACCTCGTGTCCCCCGGCTCTCGCGGGCTCGAAGAGCTGCTCGCCGGCGCTGAAGCCCAGAGTGCGGAGGCCCCGAACGCGGTCGAGGTCGTCCTCAACATCGTCCCGACGAACCCCGTCGGTGCGATGGCCGAGGGCAGCGTGCTCCCGACCATCTTCTTCGTCGTCGTGTTCGGCCTCGGCCTCACGCTGGCGTGGGAAGAGACGGACGACGAGCAGGTCAAACGCGGCATCGAGGCGTTCTTCGACCTCGCCGACGCGGGCGCAGAAGCGATGTACAAGGTCGTCTGGGGGGCGATGGAGTTCGGCGTCCTCGGCGTCTTCGCGCTCATGGCGAACGTCTTCGGCACCGCCGGCGTCGACGCTATCCTGCCCTTCGCGCTCCTCATCGGAACGATGCTCCTCGCGGCCGTCGTCCACATCGGGGTCGTCTACCTCGGCACGTTCGTCGTCGGGGTCGCGGGTCGGTCGCCGGTTGCGTTCCTCTCCGGCGCGCGCGACGCGATGGTGACCGCGCTGAGCATCCGGTCGTCGTCCGGGACGCTCCCGGTGACGATGTCCGACGCGGACGACAACCTCGGCATCGAAGAACGCATCTACGGCTTCACCCTTCCGCTCGGTGCGACCATCAACATGGACGGCACGGCGATGTATCAGGGCGTCGCGGCCATCTTCGCGGCGAACATCGTCGGCGTGAACCTCTCTCTGGCCGACCAGTTCGCGGTCGTCGCGGTCGCCGTGCTGGCGAGCATCGGGACTGCCGGCGTCCCCGGGTCGGGGCTCATCATGCTCACGCTCGTCTTGACGCAGTTGGGACTCCCGCTGGAAATCGTCGGTCTCGTCGCCGGCGTCGACCCCATCCTCGACCGCATCCGGACGATGGTGAACGTGACCGGCGACCTCGCGGTGACGACCGTCGTTGCCACGTGGAACGACGCGGTCGACTTCACCGCCGACGCGTGGAACGACGGTGTCGGCGCGGCGCTGTCCGACTGAACGAAGGCGGAAAAAACCGCTTCAGGACGCGTTTTCTATCTTTTCGAGCGACTCGGGGTTCTCGATACTGCTCATGTCGCCGAGGTCCTCGCCCGCGTAAATCGAGGCGATGGCGCGGCGGATGATTTTGCCCGACTGCGTCTTCGGGAACTCGTCGACGAACAGGATTTCGCGCGGGCGGAACGGCTTGCCCAACTCGTCGCCGACGACGCCGCGAAGCTCCTCGCGGAGGTCGTCGCTCTCTTCGACGCCGTCTTCGAGGACGACGTAGGCGACGACGGCGGTCCCGGTGGTGTCGTCCGGGACGCCGACGGCGGCGGCCTGATTCACCGCGTCGTGTTCGATGAGCGCGCCTTCGACCTCGGCGGGGCCGACCTTGCGGCCGGCCACGTTGAGGGCGTCGTCGGCGCGGCCGTGGAGGAACCAGAAGCCGTCTTCGTCCTTCTGCGCCCAGTCGCCGTGGTCCCAGAGGTCGTCCCACGACGACCAGTAGGTGTCGAGGTAGCGCTCGTCGCCCTCCCAGAGGCTCTTGGTCATCGACGGGCAGGAGTCGCGGGCGACGAGGAAGCCCCGTTCGTGGGTGTCGGCGATGGACGCGCCCGAGGAGTCCACGATGTCGATGTCCATCCCGAGGCCGGGGCCGCCGAGCGAGCAGGGCTTGAGCGGTTGGGTCGGCATCGGCATGAGGAAACAGCCGCAGATTTCGGTGCCGCCGGAGATGTTGATGATGGGGGCTTCGCCGCCGCCGACGCGCTCGTAGAACCACATCCACGACTCGGGGTCCCACGGCTCGCCGGTCGACCCGAGCAGGCGGAGGCTCGACAGGTCGTGTTTCTCTACCTCCTCGTCGCCGTACTTCCGCAGGGCGCGGATGGCCGTCGGCGAGATGCCGAAGGTGGTGATTCGGTGGCGCTCTATCATGTCCCAGAAGCGGTCCGGGTTCGGGTAGTCGGGCGCGCCCTCGTACATGAAGACCGTGCCGGCGAAGGTGTGGTTCCCGATGAGCGTCCACGGCCCCATCATCCAGCCGATGTCGGAGACCCAGAAGAAGCGGTCTTCGGGCTTCTGGTCGAAGCCGAAGTGAATCTCCTTGGCGGTCTGCATCTGGACGCCCGCGTGGGTGTGGACGATGCCTTTCGGCTTGCCGGTCGTCCCCGAGGAGTACAGGAGCATCGACTCGGCGTCCGACGGCAGGCGCTTGGTTTCGTACGCCGCGTCGGCCTCGCCGACGGTGTCGTCCCACCACTCGTCGCGGCCCTCGGTCCACGGCACGTCGGCGTCGCTACCCCCGCTTTCGTCACCGAACCGCCGGTAGACGACGACGTTCTCGACGCAGCCCGCTTCGTCCATCGCCTCGTCGGCGGTCGGTTTCAGTCGGACCTCCGAGCCGCGGCGGTAGAAGCCGTCGGCGGTGAAAAGCACCGAGCACTCGGGGTCTTCGAGGCGGGTCGCGGTGGCGTCGACGCCGAACCCGGAGAAGATGGGGACGGCTATCGCGCCGACCTTGAAACAGCCGTAGAGGATGGAGATGACCTCGGGGACCATCGGCATGTAGAGGCCGACGGTGTCGCCGGTCTCGACGCCGTACGATTCGAGGACGTTGGCGACGCGGTTGGCCTCGCGGTAGAGGTCGTGGTAGGTCCGCTGGACGACCTCGCCGTCTTCGCCCTCCCAGATGCAGGCGACCCGGTTCCGGTTCCCGGAGTCGACCGCGGCGTGGCGGTCGAGGGTGTTGTGGGCGACGTTGATTTCGCCGCCGGGGTACCAGCGGGAGAACTGCGGCCCCTCCGAGTCGTCGCGGACGGCGTCGTACTCCTCGTAGAAGTCGATATCGAGGTAGTCGACGAGTTCGTCCCAGAACCACTCGACGCCCGAGGCACCGACGCCCGGGACCTCGGTCGTCGTCCGCTCGATGAGTTCGTCGTAGTCCTCGATGTCGTGTTCCCGCATGAATCGGGTGACGTTGGCGTCCTCGACGAACGCCGGGTCCGGTTCGTGTACCACGGTGTCGGTGTCGGGTACGTCCATGAATCGAGGTACCGCGACCGCGACCATGAATCTTTAGTGTTCTTTCGTTGAGTTCGCCGGACGCGGCGGGAATCGTCGTACCGGCCCGAGTCGTTTTTGTCGGCCGGTGTGCTACGAGTAAGCATGTACGTCCGAGACGCGAAGAACCGAGACGAGGTCTGGTTGCTCGACTCGCTGGAGGAACTCGGACTCGACGACGGCTCCTTCCGGTCCCGCGATTACGTCATCGCGCTCGACGAGGAGTCCGGCGAGAAGGCGGGGTTCGGGCGAATCCGGGTCCACAAGACCGACGAGCCGTTCTGCGAGGTCACCTGCGTCGGCGTTTCGGAGCGGTGGCGCGGACAGGGCGTCGGCGCGCACGTCGTCGAGCGACTGGTCGACCGCGCCGCGGCCGAGGAGTTCGAGACGGTTTACGGCTTCACCTCGGACCACGGCTACTGCGCGCAGTTCGGCTTCGAGGCGGTCGACGCCGAGGACCTCCCGGCGGGACCGCGTCGGCGACTCGACCGGGTCAGAGAGGTCGACGGCGACGCCATCGCGCTCCGACTCGACCGCGAGGCGTTCTCGATGCCCGAGCGCCTCCGCGAGCGGTTCAAAGTCGCCGCGCCCGCGAGCGTCGGGGACGCCGAGCCGGAGCTGACCGCCGAGGACTTCGGCTACGACGAGGAGACGCCGACGAAGTACTCCACGAACCTGCGGCGCTGAATCTCCGGCACCGAGCCGGGACCGAGTCAGGTCCGGTCGTCGAGGAAGTCGGTGCTGAAGACGATCCAGGTCAGCACGCTACAGAACAGAATCGGCGGGAGGATGGCGAACCCCCAGAGGGGTTCGAGCCCCTGCAGGAGGATGAGCACCACGTCGGCCAGTCCGAGCGCGAGGAACGGCGCGGTCGCCAGCGCGGCGCGCTTTCGGTTCTTGCCGCCCGTGTCCTCCGGGAGCGGGCCGGGCGAGGCGTCGCCGGCCGAGGCGTCCGAGGTCGAGGTCGACGAGGGCGCGTCCATGCGGGTTCGTCGGGGCCGGACGAGCAAAAACGGTCCGCCTTTCGGTCGGAGTTCCCCGGCCGATACGCCTTCGCCGCCAGCGTCGGTAGCCGCCGTCCTATCGGGCGTTTTCGACGCGCGAGGCGTACTCGACGAGCGCGAACAGCGCGCCGAGGATGACGGCCGAGAACACCATCCCGTAGAGGCTGAACGCGAGCGGGGTCGTCGGCAGCGAGAGGAGGCCGAACAGCGATATCTCGGCGGCGACCTGGCCGCCGTTCTCGCCGATGAAGACGCCGAGGATGCCGGAGATGGCCACGACGCTCGCGCCGACGAGGAGCAGGATTCGTCGTCCGCCGGATGTGTCGTTCACGACGCCGCGTTAGGGCCGAGCCGTATAGTCGCTTGCGGGACGACGCGACGGGCGAGCGACCCCGTAATCTCGCCCGTGTCGGTCCGTGTCCGTCGGCCGACACGACAGTCTCGGGGAGCCGAACGAACTAAGCCACCCCACGCGAATGAGCGCCCAATGCCCGAAGCACTCGTCGAACGCGCCCGCGAAGCGCTCGACAACGCCTACGTTCCCTACTCGGAGTACACCGTCGGAGCGGCGCTCAGGACCGCCGACGGCGAGGTCTACGTCGGCTGCAACATCGAGAACGCGAACTACTCGAACAGCCTCCACGCCGAGGAGGTCGCCGTCGCGGAGGCGGTAAAGAACGGCCACACGGAGTTCGACCGCCTCGTCGTCACCTCGGGCGCACGCGACGGCGTGACGCCCTGCGGGATGTGCCGCCAGACCCTCGCGGAGTTCTGCGACGAGGACCTCCCGGTCGTCTGCGACCTCGGCGGCGACGACGTCGCCGAGTACGCGCTCGGCGAACTCCTCCCGAACACCATCTCGCTGGACACGCTGGAGGCCGCCGCGGCGAAGCGCGACGCCGACGCCGAGCCCGACGAATAACGTGTCCCTCGCCGTCGGCCGCGGAACCGCCGCCCTCGCGCTCGCCCTTCTCGTGGTACTCTCTGGGTGCACGTCTCTGTCGCCCGCGCCACCCGTCGTAGACGCGGCCCTCGGAGCTCCGGCCGACGCGACCGACGGCGACGACGGAGCCGTCTCGGCCGTCCGCGGCGGAACCGGCTCCGCGGCGATGCCGGAGACGCGACCCGCGGACAACCCGTGGCGTCGCGCGCCCATCGTCGTCGGCATCGACGCGCCCGCGGACGGCCGCGACTACGCCTCGCTCGTCGAATCGGCGGTCGACTACTGGCGAGCGAACGCGTCGGCGACCGCCTACGACCCGGCGTTCGTCGTGGTGCCGAACGCCTCGGCCCCGGACGTGACCGTCTCGGTCGTCGAGCGAATCGACGCCTGCGGCGACTACGACGGCACCGACGCGGTCGGCTGTGCGCCCCTCTTGGACGGCGACGACCCGACCGCGCCCAGCGAACCGGTGTCGGTGGTCGTCGCCGCCGGCTACGACGACCGGACGACCAAGACGGTCCTGCGCCACGAGTTCGGCCACCTGCTCGGGCTGACCCACGACGACGCCGGCGACTTCGCCGTGCTGTCCGAGCGCATCGAGACGACGCGACTGCCCGAACCGGACGCCGCCGACCGGGAGACGCCCTTCCGCGAGCGGACCGTCGCGGTTCACGTCGACCTCTCGAACGTCTCGCCCGACGACCGGGCGACCTACGAGGCGGAACTCGACCACGCGCTGTCGTACTACGAGGCCGGGGGCGACGGCGTCGCGCCCGCGAACCTCTCGTTCGAGCGCGTTTCCGACCCCGCGATGGCGGACGTGACGCTCTCGGTGTCGGCGTTCGGCGACGGCGACTCGGGCGTGCGCTGGCGACGGACCGGTGTCGACGCCGACGACGACGAGGCGCTGGAGTGGTACACCGGCGGTGACCTCGTCGTCGACGCCGACCTCGACCCGTCGCTCGTCGACTGGTACGTCGGCGCGGGACTCGGCTACCTGCTGGCGGCCGACGAGCGCGCCGACCTCCCGCCGCCGTTCCGCGACGGCGACCTCTCCGACGACCCGGCGTGGCGCGGGGTCGCGGGCGAGGCGACGGTCGACGCGGCGGTCGAGAGACCGACAGGGAACGCGACGACGCCTCCGGAGAACGCAAGAATTTCCACCGCTGGCCCGCGAGTAGAGCCATGAACGATAGCGAGGACCCGAACGACGAGGTTCAGTACCACCTCGAAGTCGGTCCCGAGGACCTCGCCGACGCGGTGTTGCTCCCCGGAAATCCCGAGCGCGTGGACAAGGTGACGGCGCTGTGGGACGACCACGAGGAGAAGGCCTACCACCGGGAGTACCGGACTGCGACCGGGAACTACGACGGAACGCCGATTTCGGTCACCTCGACGGGTATCGGCAGCCCCTCGGCGGCCATCGCGGTCGAGGAACTCGCCCGCGTCGGCGCGGACACCTTCATCCGCGTCGGCTCCTGCGGCGCGATTCAGCCCGAGATGGACGTGGGCGACCTCGTCATCACCTCGGGCGCGGTCCGACAGGAGGGTACCTCCAAGGAGTACGTCCGCGAGGACTACCCCGCTGTCGCCGACCACGAGGTCGTCTCGGCGCTCGTCGCGGCCGCGGAACGCCTCGGCTACGACTACCACGTCGGCCTCACGATGAGCGCCGACTCCTTCTACGCGGGACAGGGACGCCCCGGCTTCGAGGGCTTCCGCGCCGCCGGCTCCGACTCGCTGGTCGAGGAGCTCCGCGAGGCGAACGTGAAGAACATCGAGATGGAGGCCGCGGCGCTTCTGACCATCGCCAACGTCTACGGCCTCCGCGCGGGGGCCGTCTGCTCGGTCTACGCGAACCGAGTCACGGGCGAGTTCCGCACCGAAGGCGAGTCGCGCGCGGCGGAGACCGCCAGTCTCGCGGTCCACCTCCTCGCCAAGATGGACGCGGTCAAGCGAGACGCGGGCGTCGACCGCTGGCACGCGGGTCTCAGCCTCGATTAATCCGACAACCGTCGAACCCGGATTTCGACGCTCTGGGGCCGTGGAGGCCAAAATTACCACAGTCGTGGAGACGGTTTCAAAGCCCCTTTATCGGATGACTGCACAGACGACGACATGAGCACGCAGGTCGTCGTTCTCGGCTCGGGGTACGCCGGGGCCGGCGCGGTCAAAACCCTCGAAGAAGAGCTCGGTCACGACGCACAACTCACGTGGGTCGCCGAACACGACTACCACCTCGTCCTCCACGAGGTCCACCGCTGTATCCGCGACCCGAGCGTCGAGTCCAGCATCGCCATCCCCGTCGACGATGTCAAGGAGGACTCGACCGACTTCGTCAAGGGCCGCGCGACCGACGTGAACGTCGACGACCGGGTCGTCGAACTCGAAGGCGGCGACACCGTCGACTACGACTATCTGCTGGTCGCCATCGGCTCTTCGACCGCCTTCTTCGGCATCGAGGGCCTCGAGGAGTTCGCCCACCAGCTCAAGGGTCTCGACGACGCCCGCGAGATTCACCAGGACATCAAGGAGGCAGCCGCCGACGCCTCCCGCGACGACCCCGCGCAGGTCGTCATCGGCGGCGCGGGCCTCTCGGGCATCCAGACGGCCGCCGAGGTCGCCGAGTACCGCGACACGAACCGCGCGCCCATCGACATCAAACTGGTCGAGGGGATGGACGAAATCTTCCCCGGCAACGACCCCGAACTGCAGGGCGCGCTCCGGCGTCGCGTCGAAGACCTCGACATCGACATCCTCACCGGCGACTTCATCTCGAAGGTCGACGAGGAGACCGTCTTCATCGGCGGCGGCGAGGACGAAGCGCCCGAGGAACTCGCCTACGACGTGCTCGTCTGGACCGGCGGCATCACCGGCCAGCCCGAGGCGTCCGACGTCGAACTCGAACAGGACGAGCGCTCCCACCGCTTCTTCGCCGAGGAGGACTTCCAGACCAGTAACGACCGCGTCTTCGCGGTCGGCGACTGCGCCCTCGTCGAGCAGGGCCCCGACAGCGTCGCGCCGCCGACGGCGCAGGCCGCCTGGGACGCCGCGGACGTGGCCGGCGAGAACATCGCCCGCGCCATCGCCGGCAAGCCGCTCAAGCGCTGGACGTTCACCGACAAGGGGACGGTCATCTCCATCGGTCACGACGCCGTCGCCCACGGCGTGAAGTTCCCCGTCTTCGGCGAGTTCCCCGTCAACGTCTTCGGCGGCCCGCTCGCGCGGACGCTGAAGAAGGGCATCGCCGCGAACTGGATTGCGGACGTGACGTCGCCGAAGCGCGCGCTCTCCGCCTGGAACGACCTGTAACTCGGTCGCCGCGCCCGGCCGCCGGGTGACGCGACGCCCGACGCTCGCCGACTCGGTTTCGATTTTTCGGCTCTGTTTTGATTTTTGAGCACTACTAAGCCGCGAGCGTCGCGCCACACAGCGGCCGCGAGCGAGCCACGGACGCGACGTTCTGCGGTCCGCCAGACTGCGCAGGGAGGGTCGTATGTCAGTTGAGGAGAAGTTTATTACTCGACGAACGCGGACGGGACGTATGCCCCACAGAGCGTATCACTTCGGTCTGCTGGTCGTCGTATTCGGCGGCTTTCTCCTGCTCGGTCGCGGATTGTTCGCGGCGGATTCCAACGCATTCGGCACGCTCGGCCTCGTTATCATGGCTCTCGGGCTAGTGGCCGGAGTCGCGGGTCTCATCGACGAGTCGGCGTAAGTGGGACCGCCCGCCCACCGAACGCCGGACCCGTCGGTCGGAGCGCGCGGAGAGTGCCCGGAAAAAGACGAAGAGAGGAGCGTGGTTAGTGCTGGGGCTCGCCGACGGGTGCCTTCATGTCGTCGATGCGGAGGATGAGGATGTTGCTCGTGTCGTCCTTGCCGTCGAGCGTGCCGTCGATGACGAGCTTCGAGAGGGGCGTCGGACCGACGCGAATCTTGTCACCCTCGTGGAACTCGCGGACCGAGCCCTGGACGTGAATCTCGGCGCGGCACAGCTCGGGGTGGTGGACGCTGGAGAGGTCGATTTCGTCCACGTTGACGCCTTCGACTTCCTCGTCGTTGTGGAACAGGGGAACGAACGCGGGCTCGTCCATCTTGTCCACGTCGAGCGCCTCGTAGGCGTTCGCGGTCGGCTTGTAGCCGCCCTTCGGACCGGGTACGCCCTCGACCAACTGGAGCGCCTTCAGGCTCTGCATCTGGTTTCGGATGGTGCCGGGGTTTCGGTTGACTTCGGTCGCGATATCCTCACCCTTCACGGCGTCCTCGGAGTCCCGATAGAGGTTGATGAGGGCGGTCAAGATAGTTTTCTGACTCGAAGTGAGCTCGATTGATGACATGGAGAGTGGTTCGCTACATACGTCCTTAAATCCGATGGATGACGCCTCGAATCTGCCGTTCGTCTACTTTGTAACCGCGGGACACTCATGAATGTTCATTTTGAACCCTAATTCGGCCTCGATGCTGTCGATAGCACTATACGGCTCACGAGAGTTCGGTAGCACATGAATGGGAAACGAGTCCTCGTCACCGGCGGTGCCGGCTTCATCGGCTCGAACCTCGCGAACCATCTCGCGGCGGAAAACGAGGTCGTCGCGGTCGACGACCGCTACCTCGGAACGCCCGATAACCTCGACGACGCGGTCGAATTCCACGACGCGAGCGTCCTCGACGACGACCTCCCGACCGAGGGCGTCGACGTGGTGTTTCACCTGGCGGCGCTGTCGTCGTACAAGATGCACGAAGAGAACCCGACGAAAGGCGCGCGCGTCAACGTCGAAGGCTTCGTGAACACGGTCGAACAGGCCCGAAACGACGGCTGCGACACCGTCGTCTACGCCTCCACCTCCTCGATTTACGGCTCTCGGACGGAGCCCTCGCCGGAGGATATGCCGGTCGAAGCGCGCACGGGTTACGAGGCGTCGAAACTCGCCCGCGAGCGCTACGCGGAGTACTTCCACCACCACTACGACATGCGGACGGCCGGGCTCCGGTTCTTCTCGGTCTATCAGGGCTTCGGCGGCGCGGAAGCACACAAAGGCGAGTTCGCCAACACGGTCGCGCAGTTCGCCGACCAGATTGCCAACGGCGAGTCGCCGGAGCTGTTCGGCGACGGCACTCAGACGCGCGACTTCACGCACGTCGACGACATCGTCCGCGGCATCGAACTCGCCGCCGACCACCGACTCCAGGGTATCTACAACCTCGGGACTGCCGAGAGCTACTCGTTCAACGAGATGGTCGGGATGATAAACGAGACCCTCGGAACCGACGTCGACCCGGTTTACATCGAAAACCCCCTCGACGTGTACGTCCACGACACGATGGCCGACTGCACGAAGATACGCGAAGAGACCGGCTGGGAGCCCCAGATTTCCTTCGAGGAGGGCGTCCGACGCGTCTGCGAACCGTACCTCGACGAGTAGCGCCTCGTTCTCCGGACGCTCGTCTCCCTTTCAGTCGGTCACGACGGCCCCGACCGACTCCGCTGTTCGAAGTTCACAGTCACGACGACGTCCTCTCCAGTCGCCTCGCGTATTCGGTCTCCGATTCGCGACGACAACTCCGGGTACTGACGACCGACCGGGTGTTGGACCGCGACCGTCACCCGTCGCGGGCCGTCGTCGAGCCCGGCGGTTCCGAACTCGACGCCGACCGACAGCAGTTCGAGCGAGTCGTACTCCGAGTCGTCGAGGACGGTTTGGACGCCCCCGGTCGCACGGTTCTCGAACGCGATTTGCGAGGCGAGAAGCGACCCCGGGCCGAGCACGGTGAGCCCGAGGAGGACGAGCGCCACCCACGTCGCTCTGGTCCCGAAGAACGAGCGAAGCCGCCGTCTCGTCGACCCCGGCGAGTCCCAGTAACTCGGCCGGTATCCGAGGTACCAGAGCGCGAGCGTCCCCGCGAGGACGATGCTCGCCACGTTGACCGCGAGGAGCGTGAGCGCGCCGACGGCGACCGCCGGAATCGCCCAGGCGACGCCGATACCGACGGCCGCTGCCGCGGGAACGGTCGCGGCCGCGACCGCGACGCCGACGATTGAGACGGGGAGTTCAGTCGCCAAGCCGACGCCCCCGGCCGCGCCCGCACAGAGCGCGACGACGAGCGTCAACAGCCCCGGCGACGACCGACTGGCAATCTGCTGGACCGTGGTCACGTTCAGCGCCGACGGCACGAACTGCGCCGTCTTGAGTCCCCAC
The DNA here is from genome assembly GCF_001190965.1 of Haloferax gibbonsii. Classification (NCBI taxonomy): domain Archaea; kingdom Methanobacteriati; phylum Methanobacteriota; class Halobacteria; order Halobacteriales; family Haloferacaceae; genus Haloferax; species Haloferax gibbonsii. Next base: position 1,462,027 of record NZ_CP011947.1, on the reverse strand, counting down.
CCCAGCGCCGCGGCGGCGACGATGGCCACGGCGAGGCCGACGACCGTCGAGCGAACCCCGCCCGTGAACATCGCGTCCTCGCCGAGCGCCGCGCCGACGCTGGCCATGAGCGCCGCGCCGATCTGCGGGGCGATGACCATCGACCCGACGACGAGCGCGGGCGAGTCGAGCAACAGCCCCGCCGTGGCGACGAGCGCGCTCAGCACCGTCATCCCGTAGTACGCCGTCGGCTGGGGGTTGAGGTCGTGCGCCTTCGTCAGAATCTCCTCGTTCGAGACGCGCTCTTCTTCCTCGTCGCCCTCGACGTACCGCTCGACGAGTCGGTCGTAGTGCGGCGTCGTCGCCGACTCGATGTTACCGATGACGAGGTAGCGTTCCTCGAACCCCGCCTCGGAGAGCGTCTCTCTGATTCTGTCGACCGCCTCCGTCGGCAGCGGGAACTCGATAAGGTACGAGCGAGCGTCGGCGTCGGACTCGCCGACCGGGAGGACGACCGGGTCGACGTCCTCGCCTCGGAGCGCATCGACGACCGCGTCGAGTTCCCCCGCCTCGACGCGAATCTGCAAGTGCCGCATGGCACTCGATACGACGCGGTCGCGGAAAAGCGAGACGGGCCTTGCGACCGGCCGGAGTCCACTTCGCCACGCGGCGACCTCCCAGAAGGCGACGGGCGGCATTATCGATAAGGGTGTTTTTCCGATGCCACTAAACGCCCCGAACGAGTGGGTGAACTATGGAACGGAACGTCAGGATTCTCGGTGCACCGACGGACTACGGTGCCAATCGACGCGGGGTGGACATGGGGCCCTCCGCGATTCGATACGCCGGACTCGCGGGGCAACTCGAGTCCGCCGGCGTCTCGCCGACGGACGCGGGCGACCTCGCGGTCCCGCACCACGCGACGCGGGACGCGGACGCCGGGCCGGCGAACGCGAAACACGTCCAGGAGGTCGAAGAAGTGACGACGAGCCTCGCCGACGCCGTCTCGACCGCGCTCGCGGAGGGGACGACCCCGCTCGCGCTCGGCGGCGACCACTCCATCGCCATCGGCTCGCTGGTCGGGAGCGCCCGCGACGCCGACATCGGCGTCATCTGGTTCGACGCCCACGGCGACTTCAACACGCCGAGCACCTCGCCGTCCGGAAACGTCCACGGTATGCCGCTGGCCGCCGCGCTCGGCATCGGCGACTTCGAGGGCGTCGAGTGGGCGAACGCCGCCGGTCTCGAAGCGGAGAACGTCGCCATCGTCGGCCTGCGCTCCGTCGACGGCCCGGAGGCCGAGGCGATTCGCGACACCGACGTCACGGTCTACACGATGTCGGACATCGACGAGCGCGGCATCACCGACGTGACGAACGACGCCCTCGACGTGGCGACCGACGGCACCGACGGCGTCCACATCAGCCTCGACCTCGACTGGCTCGACCCCCGCGAGGCCCCCGGGGTCGGGACGCCCGTCCGCGGCGGCGTGACCTACCGCGAGGCCCACGCGGCGATGGAGCTCGTCGCCCGCTCGGAGGCCATGCGCTCGTTCGAACTCGTGGAGGTCAACCCCATCCTCGACGAGCACAACGAGACCGCGACGCTCGCGACCGAACTCGCCGCAAGCGCCTTCGGCAAGCGCATCCTCTGATGTCGACGCCGAGAGAAGCCCCCGCTCCGCACGACCTGGCCGCCGGCGTCGTCGTCCTACAGGAGAACTCGGTGCTCGCGGTCTACGAGAAGGATCGCTGGGGGCTGCCGAAAGGCGGCTCCGAACCCGGCGAGTTCTTCTTCGAGACCGCCGCCCGCGAGGCCGCAGAGGAGACCGGCGTCGAAGTCGAAATCCAGTCGCTGGCCTTCACGAGCGAGATTCGCGCGCCAGACCACCGCATCTATCTCCAGCGGTTCTATCACGCGACGCCCGTCGCCGACGACCCGACCCCGTCGCCGAGCGACCCCGACGACGAAATCGAGGCCGCGAAGTTCCTCCCGCTCACCGCGCTCGGGTCGACGCTCACCTACCGGCCGCGGGTCGAACCGCTCCGCGACTGGCTCCGGGACCGAAAGCCGCGACACTACACCTACGACCTGACGAGAGAGCCGTCGGACGTGGAGAAATAGAAGCTACGACGCGCTGTCGCTGGTTTTTCTCGCTCTCACGACTCGAACGACGTACCCGACACCCGCTCCGAGACCGCCGAGCGCGAGTGAAAGCACCGCGCCGGCGACGAGCGGATACCCGAGCCACAGCGGCGACTCCATCGTCGATACCGGGGCGAACAGGTTGACCGCGAACGCGAGACACGGACCGAAGGCGAGCACGATACCCTCGCCGGCCCGTTCACCGACGCGCTCGCCTCGGGCGACGTGAGACGCGACGCCGGCGACGACGAGCACCGCGCCCGCGTCGACGACGAGCGACTGCACGTGCGTCGGCGGTTCGAGGTTCCACGCCCGAAGCGCGGTCAGGCCGCCGAGAACGACGACGAATGCGAGCGCCGAGACGCCGACGATTCTCGACCGGGGTCGCACTCTCATACCGAGACGACCCGTCGGCCGGGGTAAATGCCTTCGGGGAGTGACGTTCAGCGCGGTCGCTCACCGGTGGGAATCCGTACAAAGAAATCCGCCGTCGCGAGGAGACGGCCTACTCGTCGTCCGCGTCGGCTTCCACGTCGTCCGAATCGGCTTCCACGTCGTCCGAATCGGCTTCCACGTCGTCCAGTTCCTCGTCTTCGGTCGTCATCGCGGCCGGAATCACGTCGACGGAGGCCACGTCGTCGCCGTCGTCGAGGTCCATCACGATGACGCCCATCGTGTTGCGGCCGACCGTCGAGATGTCCTCGACGGGCGTCCGGAGAATCTGTCCCTCGTCGGACATGACGACGAGGTGGTCGCCCTCGCCGACGGTGTTGATGGCGCAGACCGGACCGTTCCGCTCGTTGGTCTTGATGTCGATGAGTCCCTTGCCGTTTCTGGACTGCTTGCGGTAGGCGTCGAGGTCCGTGCGCTTCCCGTAGCCGTTCTCGGTGACGGTGAGAATCCAGCTGTGGTGGTCCTCGTCGATGGCGGCCACGCCGGCGACCACGTCGTCGCCGGTCAGTTTGACGCCGCGGACGCCGCGGGCCGAGCGGCCCATCGCGCGCACCTCGTCCTCGTCGAAGCGGATGGACATGCCCTGTTCGGTGCCGATGACGAGGTCGCTTTCGCCGTCTGTGACCTCCACGTCGACGAGTTCGTCGCCCTCGTCGAGTTTGGTGGCGATGATGCCCGTCGAGAGGATGTTCTGGAACCGGTCGGTGCCGGTCCGCTTGATGTAGCCGTTCTGGGTCACCATCGTCAGGTAGCCCTCGATATCTTCGAGGTCGTCGCAGTTGACGACGGCCGTAATCTCCTCGCCGTCGTCGAAGTCGAGCAGATTGACCGCCGACTTCCCGCGGGCGGTCCGCGACATCTCGGGCACCTGGTAGGCCTTCAGTTGGTAGACCTGTCCGTGGTTAGTGAAACAGAGCAGGTCGTCGTGGGTGTTCGTGACGAACACCGACGAGACGTTGTCGCCCTCCTTGAGGTCCGTGCCGATGATGCCCTTGCCGCCGCGGTGCTGGGCGCGGAACCGGGAGACCGGCATCCGCTTGATGTAGTCGTCCTCGCTGACGACGACGACCACGTCCTCCTCGGGGATGAGGTCGGCGCGGGTGACCTCGCCGGTGTTGGCGACGAACGAGGTCCGCCGGTCGTCGGCGTACTCGTCTTTGATGTCGAGCAGTTCGGACTCGATGACCGCGTCGAGTTCCGAGCGGTCCCCGAGGATGGTTTCGAGGCGCTCGATGGTCGCCTGCACGTCCTCGTACTCGTCTTCGATTTCGGCCGCCTCCATCGAGGTGAGCGAGCCGAGCTGCATCGAGACGATGTGGTTGGCCTGCTCTTCGGAGAAGTCGAACGTCGGCAGCGGTTCGCCGTCGACTTCGACTTCGACCTCGCCGCGGAGCGCGGCCTTCGCGTCGTCGCGGCTCTCGGAGTTCCGGATGGTCTCGACCACGTCGTCGATGTTGTCGAGGGCCTTCAGGCGGCCTTCGAGGATGTGCGCGCGGTCTTCGGCCTCGGCGAGCTCGTACTCGGAGCGCCGGCGGACCACGTCGCGGCGGTGGTCGAGGTAGTGTTCGAGCGTCTCCTTGAGCGTCAGCACCTGCGGCTGACCGTCGACGAGCGCGAGGTTGATGACGCCGAACGTGGATTCGAGGTGGTTGTCGAGCAGTTGGTTCTTGACGACCTCGGCCATCGCGCCGCGCTTGAGTTCGATGACGACGCGGATGCCGTCGCGGTCGGACTCGTCGCGGATGTCGCGGATGCCCTCGATTTTCCCCTCGTTCACGTCGTCGGCGATGCGCTCGATGAGGCGGGCCTTGTTCTCCTGATACGGGAGTTCGTTGATGACGATGCGGCCTTCCTCTTCGAACACGTCGTAGTCGGCGCGGACGCGGACGCGGCCGCGCCCCGTCTTGTACGCCTTGTGGACCGCGTTGCGGCCGACGATGTTCGCGCCGGTCGGGAAGTCCGGGCCCTTGATGTGTTCCATCAGGTCCGGGATGGTCGCCTCGGGGTTCTCGATGAGTTCGACCGTGGCGTCGATGACCTCGCCGAGGTTGTGCGGCGGGATGTTCGTGGACATCCCGACCGCGATGCCGGACGACCCGTTGACGAGCAGGTTCGGGAACGACGACGGGAGGACCGTCGGCTCCTGCTTGCGGTCGTCGTAGTTCGACTGGAAGTCGACGGTGTCCTTGTCGATGTCGTCGAGGAGTTCCTCGGCGATGGGAGACATCCGGGCCTCCGTGTACCGCATCGCGGCCGGCGGGTCGCCGTCGACGGAGCCGAAGTTCCCCTGGCCGTCGACGAGCGGGTAGCGCATGGAGAAGTCCTGCGCCATGCGCGCGAGGGTGTCGTAGATGGCGGAGTCGCCGTGGGGGTGGTAGTCACCCATCGTCTCGCCCACGATGGACGAGGACTTGCGGTGCGACGAGTTGGAGGTCACGCCGGCCTGATGCATCGCGTAGAGGATGCGCCGGTGGACCGGCTTGAGGCCGTCGCGCACGTCGGGCAGCGCCCGCCCCGCGATGACCGACATCGCGTAGTCGATGTACGACTGCTCCATCTCGTCTTCGATGCGCGCGTTCTTGACTTCGGCCGCGATACCCGCGCCCGGTTCGAAGGAATCTGGTGCGTCAGAACTCATGTTAGATGTCCACCCACTCGGCGTCGTTCGCGTGGTCCTTGATGAACTGCTTTCGCGGCCCGACGGCGTCGCCCATCAGGATGTTGAACATCCGGTCGGCGGCGGCGGCGTCCTCGACGGTGATGCGCTTGAGGACGCGGTTTTCGGGATTCATCGTCGTGTCCCACAACTGGTCGGGGTTCATCTCGCCGAGTCCCTTGAACCGCTGGACCTGCGTGGGGTTGCCGTTGCACTCTTCTTCGATGATGCGGTCCCGCTCGGCCTCGTCCATCGCGTCGTAGGTGTTGCCGCGGTAGCGAACGCGGTACAGCGGCGGTTGGGCCGCATAGACGTAGCCGGCCTCGATGAGCGGGCGCATGTGGCGGTACAGGAGCGTGAGAAGCAGCGTCCGGATGTGCGCGCCGTCGACGTCGGCGTCGGTCATCAGGATGAGCCGCTGGTAGCGCGCCTTCTCGATGTCGAACTCGTCGCCGACGCCGCCGCCGATGGCGGTGATGAGCGCCCGTATCTCGTCGTTTTCGAGGATGCGGTCGAGACGGTGTTTCTCGACGTTCAGAATCTTCCCCTTGAGGGGTAAAATCGCCTGGAACTTGCGGTCGCGGCCCTGCTTGGCCGAGCCGCCCGCGGAGTCGCCCTCCACGACGAACAGTTCGGACTTCGAGGGGTCGCGGCTCTGACAGTCCGCGAGCTTCCCCGGTAGCGAGGTGGATTCGAGCGCGGACTTGCGGCGGGTGAGCTCCTCGGCCTGCTTCGCGGCCTTGCGGGCGCGGGCGGCCTCGACGGCCTTCGAGATGATGGCCGTCGCGGTGTCCGGGTTCTCCTCGAAGAACGTCCCGAGTTGCTGGTGGGTGACGCTCTCGACGATACCGCGGACCTCGGAGTTACCGAGCTTCGTCTTCGTCTGGCCCTCGAACTGCGGGTCGGGGTGCTTGACGGAGATGACGGCGGTGAGCCCCTCGCGGACGTCCTCGCCGCGGAGGTTGTCGCCGTCGAGGTCGTCCAGCATGTCGTGGGTGTTCGCGTAGTCGTTGACGACGCGGGTGAGCGCCGTCTTGAACCCGGTCAGGTGCGTGCCGCCCTCGCGCGTGTTGATGTTGTTGGCGAAGGCGTGAATCGACCCCTGCAGTTCGTCGGTCGCCTGCATGGCGATTTCGACCTCGATTCCCTCCGACTCGTCGTCGTAGTAGATGATGTCGTCGTGGAGGGCCGTCTTGGTCTCGTTGAGGTACTCGACGAACTCGCGGATGCCGCCCTCGAAGAGGAACGTGCTCGACTCGCCGGTCCGCTCGTCGCCGAGCGAAATCTCGACGCCGGAGTTGAGGAACGCGAGTTCGCGCAGGCGGTTTTCGAGCGTCTTGAAGTCGAACTCGGTCGTCTCGAAGATACCGTCGTCCGGCCAAAACCGGATGGTCGTCCCGGTGTCCTCGTCGGGTTCGAGGTCGCGCACGCGCTCGAACTGGTCGACCTGCGGCTCGCCGAACTCGAAGCGGTGTGTCCACACCGCGCCGTCGCGTTTGACCTCGACTTCGAGTTCGCTCGACAGCGCGTTGACCACGGAGACGCCGACGCCGTGGAGGCCGCCGGAGACCTGGTAGGACTTGTTGTCGAACTTCCCGCCGGCGTGGAGGACGGTCATGATGACCTCCAGCGCGGGTCGGTCGTACTGTTCGTGCGTATCTACCGGAATCCCGCGGCCGTTGTCGGTGACGCTGACAGAGCCGTCCTCGTGGAGGGCGACCTCGATGGCGTCGCAGTGGCCCGCGAGCGCCTCGTCGATGGAGTTGTCGACGACTTCGTAGACGAGGTGGTGGAGTCCGCGAGAATCGGTGGACCCGATGTACATCGCCGGACGCTTTCGAACGGCTTCGAGCCCTTCGAGGACCTGAATCTGTCCGGCCCCGTACTCGTTATCCTGTGACATCTGAACTGGCCTAGGATAGCCCGTCCCTTAAAGGCTCGCACGCGCGGGCGCGTACTACTTACTGGAGTCCCGCGTAGCGGTTTCCGCGCTCGCCGAGTTCGACTGGCCGGCGCGAACGTCGTGGGTGACTCTGTATAACACGATTCGGGTCTTCGTCGCGAGCGGGCCTCGAAGCGCGTCAACGTCGGAATTTCACTTTCACTCCGTTGCCGGTGAGTACTTAACGCGGGACTGGGTAGATGCGCATCAGGAAATGACCTCGTTCCAGTCGACACTCGGTGACGAGCCGGGGATCGCAGAGGAGCTGGCGAAGGGCCAGCGGGAGATCTCCATCGCCGAGTTCTTCGAGAAGAACAAGCACATGTTGGGCTTCGACAGCGGAGCCCGCGGGTTGGTCACCGCCGTCAAGGAGGCGGTGGACAACGCGCTCGACGCCACGGAGGAGGCGGGCATCCAGCCCGACATCTACGTGGAAATCGCCGAGGCGGGCGACTACTACCGCCTCGTCATCGAGGACAACGGGCCGGGCATCACGAAAGAGCAGGTGCCCAAAGTGTTCGGGAAGCTCCTCTACGGCTCTCGCTTCCACGCGCGCGAACAGTCCCGCGGCCAGCAGGGTATCGGTATCTCCGCGGCGGTCCTCTACTCGCAGCTGACGAGCGGGAAGCCCGCCAAGGTGACGAGCCGGACGCAGGGCTCGGAGGACGCCGAGTACTTCGAACTCGTCATCAACACGGACCAGAACGAACCCGAGATTCGCACCGAGAAGACGACCTCGTGGGACCGCCCCCACGGCACGCGCATCGAGTTGGAGATGGAAGCCAACATGCGCGCCCGCCAGCAGCTCCACGACTACATCCTCCACACGGCGGTCGTCAACCCCCACGCCCGCATCGAACTCCGGGAACCCGGCCTCGACGAGCCGATGAAGTTCGAGCGGGCGACCGACCAGCTTCCGAAACAGACGAAGGAGATTCGTCCCCATCCCCACGGCGTCGAACTCGGGACGCTCCTGAAGATGCTCGCGGCGACCGAGTCGTACTCCGTCTCCGGCTTCCTCCAAGAGGAGTTCACCCGCGTGGGCGCGAAGACATCCGACAAGATTCACGACGCCTTCCGCGACCGGCACTTCGGCCGCGAGATGACGTGGCGGACGCCCGACGCGACCGAGGCGGACGAACTCGTCGCCGTCGTCGAGGACGCCGTCGCCAACAAGGGCAAGGAGGCGACCGCGGCGTTCGCGGACGAACTGGTCGATATCGTCGTCGGCAAGGACCGCATCGCCCACGGCGAACTCGTCACCATCGTCGAAAACGTCGCCGAGACGGTCGGCGAGGAGACCGACACCTCGTTCGGCGAGACGGTTCGGGAGAACGTCGTCGAGGCGCTGTGGCCCGTCCTCACCGACGACCGCGAGGGCGACGTGTACGCCATCGTCGACGACGTGACGACCACGCAGAAAGACGACGCCGGCAAGGTGTCGATGGCGCGCTCCATCGCCACGCAGTTCGCCGAGACGACCGGCCCGGCCGACCGCGCCACCCGCGACGACGTGGCCGAGTTCGTCGCGTGGGCCGCCGAGCGAACCAAAGAACGCGAAGACGAGACCTACGGCGAGACGGCACAGGAGAACGTCGCCGACGCCATCTGGTCGCGGATGCGCACCGTTTCCGACGAGGTGCCGAAGGTCCGCGAGATCGCCGACGACCGCGACGTGGCCCGCGACCTGCTCGACGCGATGCGCCGGACGGACATCCTCGCGCCGCCGACCGACTGTCTCTCTCCCATCTCCGCGGACCTCGTGGAAGCCGGCCTGAAAAAGGAGTTCGACGCCGACTTCTACGCCGCGGCGACCCGCGACGCCGAGGTCCACGGCGGCGACCCGTTCATCGTCGAGGCCGGCATCGCCTACGGCGGCGAACTGCGGTCCGAGGGGAAAATCGACCTGCTCCGCTTCGCCAACCGCGTCCCGCTCGTCTACCAGCAGGGCGCGTGTACCATCACCCACGTCGTCAAGGACATCGGCTGGCGGAACTACGGCCTCGACCAACCGGGCGGCAGCGGCATGCCGAACGGCCCCGCCGTCCTCATGGTCCACGTCGCCTCCACGAACGTCCCCTTTACGAGCGAGTCGAAGGACGCGCTCGCGGACGTGCCGGCGATTCAAGACGAGGTCGAACTCGCCATCCGCGAGGCGGCCCGCGAACTCAAGTCCTACCTCTCGAAGCGGCGGTCGCTCCAGAAGCGCCGCAAGAAACAGGACGTGCTCGGCCGCATCCTCCCGCAGATGGCGACGAAGCTCTCGGAGGTCACCGGGCGACCCGAGCCCAACATCGACGGCGCGCTCGGCCGCATCATGAACAACCTGACCGTCGAGCGGGCCGTCGAGGACGGCGAGGTGACGCTCACGGTGAAGAACTACTCCAACACGAACGAGTCGCCGGACATCACGGACATCGTCTCGGCGGAGCCGGCCGGCCTCGACGGCGAGGCGACGGTCGTCGACCTCGACGGGGAGTGGTTCGTCAAATGGAACCCCGAGGTGTCGTCCGGTGAGACGGCGACGCTCACGTACTCGGTCGCACAGGACGCGTCGTTCGACATCAACGTCGACGGCGTCGAGACGGAGAAACTCACGGTGAACGTATAATGGCTCCAGAACCGAACACATCCGAGGAACGCGCCCGCGAGCGTCTCATCGACCTCGCGGCGGAGTTCTACGACCAGTTCGACGCGGGGGAGATTCCGCACATGACGCTCCCGACGCGGACGAAAAGCAACATCGAGTACGACGAGAACTCGAACGTCTGGGTGTACGGCGACCGGACCTCGACGCGCTCTGCGAACAGCGTCCGGGGGGCGCGAAAGCTCCTGAAGGCCGCCTACACCATCGAGTTCCTCGCGCGGCAGTTAGAGGAGGACCGCTCGTCCACCCTGCGTGAGCTGTACTACATCTCCGAGTCGTGGGACGCCGAAGAGGCGCACTTCTCCGACCAGGACGAGTCGAACCAGCTCATCGAGGACCTCGAAATCGTCTCCGAGGTCACCCGCGAGGACTTCCACATGCGGCCCGAGGAGTCGGGGGCGACCCTCATGGGCCCGCTCGAACTCCGCGAGCAGACCCGCCGCGGCGAGCGCGACATCCACTGCCAACTCGACGTGGGCGAGGGCGGCTACCAGATTCCGAACAACCCCGACACCATCGAGTTCCTCGACCACGACATCGACTTCGTTCTCTGCGTGGAGACCGGTGGGATGCGCGACCGCCTCGTCGAAAACGGCTTCGACGACGAGTACAACGTGCTCATCGTCCACCTGAAGGGCCAGCCCGCGCGGGCGACCCGGCGCATCACGAAGCGCCTGCACAACGAACTCGACCTGCCGGTCGTGGTCTTCACCGACGGCGACCCGTGGTCCTACCGCATCTTTGGCTCCGTCGCTTACGGCTCCATCAAGTCCGCGCACCTCTCGGAACACCTCGCGACGCCGGAAGCCAGGTTCGTCGGCATCCAGCCGCAGGACATCGTGGACTACGACCTCCCGACCGACCCGCTCGCGGACTCCGACATCAACGCGCTCCAGTCCGAACTGGAGGACCCGCGGTTCATGAGCGACTACTGGACCGAACAGATAGAACTGCAGCTCGACATCGGCAAGAAGGCCGAACAGCAGGCGCTCGCCTCCCGCGGTCTCGACTTCGTGACCGACGAGTACCTGCCGACGCGGCTCGACGAGATGGGCGTCATCTAACCCGGGCATCCCGGTCGCCGCTTTTCTAGGTCCCGGACCGATTGAACAGCGCCACGATAGTGTAGCCGCCGTAGAAGCCGAGGGTGTGAATCGTTACTTCGGTCGCGAACTCGGCGGCGGTTCGGACTGCTTGGACGTGGAAAAACAGCGCGTCGGTCGTCACGACGACGAGCGTGACGACGAAACAGACGAGGAGCCGGCGGCCGCTGAAAAGCGGGCTCGACCGGAGGGCGTCGCGCATGGCGGTTCGACGGCCGCCCGGCGTATGAGTCTGGTGCCGCGAGTGGTTTCGGGGTGTTACCCCTCCCGGTGCGAACTCACGGATAGAGCCCGTCGCCGCGGAACCCGTCGAAGTAGCGCCTGACGACGCCGTTCAGCGTTCGCGGCTCGCCGGTCGCGAGGTTGTGACCCGCTCCGGAGAACAGCGCGAGCGTCGCGTCCGCGACGCCGTCTTTGAGTTCTCGAATCCGCGGTTCGGGAAAGAGTCGGTCGGCCTTCCCGGCGGCGACGAGCGTCGGCGCGTCGATGTCGGCGAGTATCTCCCGGGAGTCGTGTTCGAGACAGGCCGTACAGGAGACGACGGCGTCGGCGGGAACGGCGGGCCGAAAGTCGACGACTCGGCCTGCCGCCTCGATGAGCGGCGGGGCGACGGTCGCTTCGAGGCCCGTCGCCGCCTCTCGCTCCGCGTCGGCGGCGACCTCGGCCCACCGTCCCTTGCCCGCCAACGAGCGCCAGCGCGTCACGACGTTCTCGCCGTGGCCGCCGAGTCGCGTCCCGGCGGAGACGACGGCCAGCGAGTCCACGTAGTCGCCGTAGTCGGCGGCGAGATACTGGGCGGCGAGGCCGCCCATCGAGACGCCGATAACGTCGGCCGGCCAGAGGTCCTGTTCGTCGATGACGCCGGCGTAGCCCGCGGCGATGTCGCGCGTGGTCGACCCGACCGGGAGGTGTCGCGGTCGGCCGACCACCCACACGTCGCGGTCGTCGAACTCGCGGAACAGGCCGGCGAGCGCCGCCGCGGTCGCGCGGTTCGGGTCGGTGCGCTGGAAGGCGTCCGAGAGGCCGGGAAGCACCACGAGCGGGTCGGCGTCGGCGTCACCGAAGCGGTAGTAGGGCCGCCGGCCGCCGAGCATGCCGTAGTCGAGGTCCATACGCGAACGGACGGCCCGGCGCGGCAAAATCGTTCTGTCCGTCTGTCCGTCTGTCCGCCTCGCCGTCTCAGACTTGGTCGGGGTCGTCGAGGACGACCGGGATGCCGCGGTTCGCCACGTCGACGACGAAGGCGTCCGGGTCGGTTTCGAGAAGCGGAATCGTGTTGTAGTGAATCGGGAGCACGAGGTCGGGGTCGAGCGTCTCCGCGAGGTCGGCGGCCTCGTGGCGGTCCATCACGACCGAACCGCCGATGTTGGCGAGAAACAGCGAGACCTCGAGGTGTTTGTGGCCTTCGAGCACGTCGGAGTCGCCGGGCCAGAAGACGGTCCGGTCGGCGATCGAGATGTGGTAGCCGCAGCCGAAGCCCTGCGGGTGGACGATATCGCCGTCGCGGAGATGCGGCCCGTCGGGGTCGTTGAACGCCGGGAGCGACCACACGTCGACTTCGCCGACGGTGAGGTGGTCCTCCTCGCCGACGCGGACCGTCTCGTAGGGGAGTTCCTCGACCGGCACCACGTCGCGGTCGATGGTCGCGGCGTCGACCCCCTCGAAGGCGACGACCGTCGCGTCGGCGTCGGCGACCTGCTCGATGGCGTCGGAGTCGTAGTGGTGGTTGTGCGTGACCAAAATCAGGTCGCCGTCGCGGGCGTAGTAGTCGTCGAGGACGCCGTAGCGGCCGGGGTCGAAGTAGACGACGAAGCCGTCGGGCGACTCGATTCTGACGGTCGCGTAGCCGAGCCACGACACGTCGAGGCCGTCGTGTTTGATGGTCATACGCGACACCTCGAACCGAGGGGTAAAAAGCGCGGCTCTCGGGGCGAGGCGGTCGATGCGGACGGAGACGAGTGTCGGGCGGCGGGTGCGCGACCCCCGACTCAGACGAGCGTGTCGCGCAGGACGCCGAACACGACGAGGCTCCACAGGAACAACCCGGCCCCGTAGAACAGGAGGGTGAGGCGGAGCGAGGTGTCCGTCTCCACGGGCGACCACAGCCCCGCGTTCGAGACGACTCTGTTCGTCCCGCCCTTCTCGCCCGCGTGTTCGACGTTACTTGGGCCCATCTGTCCCACGGCCCCGCCGCCGAGTACGACGAGGAGTACGCCGGCTCCCGTCAACCCGAGTATGTACAATCCCGAGTGCGTCGCGAGATACACCGCGCCGACCGTGAGCAGACCGAGGAGGCCGGTGTAGAGGACGACCGGCTTCCAGAGGGCGTCAAGATTCATGGAGGACCACCGTCCGAAGCTGTCGGCACACAGATACTATATCTCTTTGGGCGACCCGCGGCGAGCGCCGGTCACTGCGAGTCGGCCAGTCGCTCGACGCGCTCCAGCGAGTCGGCCGTCTCGGCGGTCTTGTCCTCGCGGACGGTGACGAACCGCGGGAACCGGAGCGCGTAGCCCGAGGAGTACGTCGGCGACGCCTGAATCTCCTCGTAGCCGACCTCGAAGACGACCGAGGGGCGGATGTCGACTTCCTTGCCGGACTCCCGTTCGATTTCGGGTTCGAGGAGGTCGGTCAACTCGACTAACTCCTCGTCCGTGATGCCCGTGGCGACCTTGCCGATGGTCTCGAAGGCGTCGTCGCCGGACTCGGCTTCGACGCGGGCCGAAAGCAGGAACGTCCCGAGGAACTCCGCGCGGCGGCCCTCGCCCCACTCCGCGCCGGTGACGACGAGGTCCAGCGTCTCCACGTCGGGCTTGCGTTTCAGCCAGTTCTTCCCGCGGTCGCCCGGCGAGTACGTCGCGTCGGGGTTCTTCAGCATGATTCCCTCGTGGCCGGCGTCGAGGGCGTCGGCCTCGTAGGCGGCGATTTCGTCGGCGTCGTCGGTCAGGAGGAGGTCGGAGACGGCCGCCGAGTCGTCGCCGAGGACCGCGGCCAGTCGGTCGTGCCGGTCGGACAGCGGGTCGGTCAGGAGGTCGTCGCCGCCGGCGTGCAGGCAGTCGAACGCCCGGAGTTCGACCCGGACCTCCTCGCGCATCCGGCCCACGTCGTGCTTGCGGCGGAAGCGCCGGAGAATCTCCTGAAACGGGAGGGGCTCGCCGTCGTCGTCCATCGCCACGACCTCGCCGTCGAGGATGACCGGCTCGTCGACCGCGTCCGCGACGAACTCGACCACCTCGGGGAGCGCGCCGGTCACGTCCTCCATGTTGCGCGAGAACAGCGAGACCTCGCCGTCGGCGTCGCGGTGGACCTGCACGCGCGCGCCGTCGAACTTGGTCTCGACCGCGGCGGCGTCCCACTCGTCGAGCGCGTCGGCGGCGGTGCCGGCCTGCGCCAGCATCGCCTGTACGGGGCGGCCGACTTCGAGTCGGACCCCGTCGAGGCCGGCTTCGCCCTCGTCGCGGGCGAGTTCGGCGACCATGCCGTAGTCGTTCGACACCTGTAGGGCGCGGGCGACGGCGGCGACGGCCTCGTTCCGGCGGTCGCGGGCGGCGGCTTCGGTCTCCGCGTCGGCGTCGTCGTCGCGGATGGCGGCGGCGTCCGCGGGGTCGACCAAGAACGCCTCCGCGACGGCGTCGCGGACGGCCCCCTCGCCGACGCCGATGCGCATCTCGGAGAGGACGAGCCGTGCGAGGATGCGCGCCTCGTCGGGGTCGGTCCGGTTGAACAGGCCGTAGAGCGTCTTGAGCTTCGTTTCTTCGCTCCCCGAGCCGGAGGCGGCCGCGAGCGCCTGGAGTTCCGAATCGACTTCGGCGACGGTTAGGCCGTCTTGACCGCCCGAGCCGAAGGCGGCGAGGCCGCGCTGGCCGCCGAAGTCGTAGCTCGCGGCGACCGCGCCGATTTCGCCGCGGTCGGCGAGGCGGTCTTCCACGTCGTCGGCGGAGACGTTCGGACCGGCCGCGCGGGCGATGGCCTCGTGGCAGAGCCGCGGGCCGATGTCGAGCGTGGTTGAGTCCCACGCCGGGAAGACGCGGCCTTGGACGAACCGGGCGACCGTCGGGAGGTCGTCGCCGGCGTCCGAAAAGAGGTCTGAGAGGAGCGAGACGACCGCGAGGTCCGCTGGCTCGGCTTCTATCTCGGCGGCGCGGGCGGCGAACTCGGCGAACTGCATCGTCCGTGGGTATCTCCGCGCGGGGCAAAAGCGTCTCGACAGTCGTCGGGGATGTGATTCGCTGCCGAACGACCGCGGTGCCGGGAAGTTGAAGGCGTTCGACGCCGGAACGCCGGGTATGAGCGACGACCTCGCAGAGCGCGTCGAAGACGTGCTCGCGGTCGACGCGGCCGAGTTCGAAGCGCAAGCGAAAGCCGACGCCGAGGTACTCAAGCGCGAACTGCGCGAGGGGACCTTCGACAACCACCAGTCCATCGTCGGCTTGGAGTACGAGTTCTACGCCGTCTCCGACGGTCGCTGGTCCGCGAGCGAAGACGACGTGCACGCGCTCATGCGGGTCCCGCGCCGGCTGCTCGGGCTCATGGGCTTCGAGAAGGAACTCGGGCTCCACAACGCCGAGATGACCACGAGCCCCCAGCCGCTGAACCCCCACGGGCTCCGCGCGCAGGAGTCCGAGGTCCGCGCCCGACTCGACGCCGCGCTCGACTGCGCCGCCGCCGAGGGGATGCGCCTCGTCTCCGACGGGATGTGGAGCATCCCGCCGGCCGGCGAGAGCGCCCGCGAGTACCTGACAGACTCCGTCACCGACGGCGGCGTCCGCCTCGCGACGAACATGAGCAACTCCGTGCGGTACCACGCGATGGCCAACGGGCCGACCGCCCCGGAGTCGTTCACGCTCGACGCGCCGCACGTCTCGCTCGAAGCGGACACCGTGATGCCCGAGGCGCTCATCACGTCCATCCAGCCGCACTATCAGGTCCCGCACGCGGCCGACCTGCCGTACCACTTCAACTACGCGCTGCGGGTCGCCGGGCCGCTTCTCGCGCTCGGCGTCAACTCGCCGTTTTTCCCCGCCGACCTCTACGACGGGGGCGTGACGGCCGACGAGATTCTCGCCGACGGCTGGGATGAAAACCGCATCGCGGTGTTCGAGTCGGTGCTCAACTCCGGCGACCACGAGAAGGTCGCCTTCCCCGGCGACCTCGACACCGTCGAAGACGCCGTCGACCGCGTCGTCGAGGACTCCACGATGGTTCCCATGTCGGTCGAACGCGGCGACCGCTTCGACGACGACTTCGCCACGCTCCGCCGCAAACACGGCACCTACTGGCGGTGGGTCCGTCCGGTGTTCGACGGCGCGTCCCGCTCGTCGGCCAACGCACGCATCGAGTTCCGCCCCATCGCGGGCCAGCCAACCGTCCGCGACTCCGTGGCGTTCCAGGCCGCCTTCGCGGGACTCATGGAGCGACTCCCCCGACTGGACCACCCCGTCATCGACCTCGACTGGGAGACCGCGGAGGAGAACTTCTACACCGCGATGCGCGAGGGCCCCCACGGCGACCTGCGCTGGATAGACGTCGACGGCGACGACGTGACCGGCGCGGACCTCTACGAGGACCTGCTCGTCCACGCCCGCGACGGGCTTCGGCTCGCGGGCTGTTCCGAGGAGGAGGCCAACTACTACCTCGAACCCCTGCGCAAGCGCGTCGAGACGGGCGTCACGCCGGCCGACTGGAAGCGCGCTCGCGTCCGCGACGCCCTCGACGACGCCGACGACTTCGAGACGGCGCTCCGCGAGATGCAACGCGAGTACGTCGAGCGCCAGTCCGACTCGCTGCTCGAAGGCGCGTTCGCCGACTGGTTCTGAGCCGGCGGGCGCACCCGGCTCCGCGCGCCTCGACGACGGCGGGGCGGTCTCGGCTTCACGCACTTTTGTCGGAGAAATAACTATTATCGCGCCGCTCGAACGCCGCGTATGGTCTCCCGCCGGACGAAAGCCGTCGCCGAATTCGGTCTCGCGCTTCTCACCGCGCTCTGGATGGTGTCGATGCGCCGTCTGCTCCGCTCCAGCGACGACGAGTCGTACGAGCCGACGCCGCTCTCGCCGGGCGGACTCGCCGTCGGCGGGGCGTGGGGAGCCGGGCAGGTGTGGGCGTACGACCGCGATAGCTGGAAGGTTCGCACGCGCCGACGTCGCGCGCTGGTCGTCAGCCTCCTCGGTATCGCGGTCGAGCGCCGGCTGCTCCCCCGAACCGAGTCGTTCCGGTACAGCCTCGGACTCGGGCGCGTTCTCGGCGTGCTCGGCTACCGGGCGTGGTACGGGCTCCTGCGGCCGCTTCCGGGCGACGAGTGAGCGGATTCTCCGCGGGGGTTCGGTCGCGGGAGTCCGACCAGTCCAGCCGGTCGCGGCTCGTTAAAACGAAGAGAAACCGCCGACTGCGGGCGACTTATTCGAGGCCTTCGAAGTTCTGGTGGCGCTGGATGTCGACGCCGTCCTCGGTGACGACGGCGATGTTGATGCCGTTACCCGAGGCGAGGTCGCGCTCGACCGCCGAGCGGATGGCCTTCGTGGCGACCTGCTTCGCCTCGTCGATGCTGAGGCCGTCTTCGAACTCCTGTTCGAGCACACCGAGGGCGTACTGGCTGCCGGAGCCGGTGACGGTGTACTCCTCTTCGAGGATGGAGCCGGCGGGGTCGATGCTGTAGATGTGGGGGCCGGTCTCGTCGACGCCGCCGAGGATGGGCTGGACGACGTAGAACCCGCCCGAGCGGAGGAAGTTGCCGACGAGCGTCGACAGCGCCTGCATGCTCATGTCCTCGCCGCGGCGGGCCTCGTAGAGGCGGACCTCCGCGCGGAGGGAGCTGATGAGCGACTGGGCGGCCGAGACGGAGCCGGCGATGGTCAGCGCGCCCGTCGGGTGAATCTCTTCGACCTTCTGGACGTCCTTCGAGGAGACCA
The DNA here is from genome assembly GCF_001190965.1 of Haloferax gibbonsii. Lineage (NCBI taxonomy): Archaea > Methanobacteriati > Methanobacteriota > Halobacteria > Halobacteriales > Haloferacaceae > Haloferax > Haloferax gibbonsii. Next base: position 1,444,194 of record NZ_CP011947.1, on the reverse strand, counting down.
TGTAGCCCATGCTCGCGCGCATGTCGGTCGCGAGGACGACGCCGTCTTCGGTCTTGATACCGACGGTGGTCGTTCCGGTCTTCGTCTCCTTGTCTCCGAGCGAGTCGGCGCGACGCTCGGCGTGTGGGAACTCGCCGAGCTCGGGACCGAACACGTTCGAGCGGTCGCCGTTCAGCGAGTCGAGACGGCCGGAGAACTCGTCGTGAGTCGGGGTACGCATTGTCAGCGATTGCACTTCGGCGCTGATAAATGCAACCCTTCACCTCGCCGTTGCCGGTGCCAAAGCGTCAGACGCGCGTCGGCGGCGGCCGCGCGGTGCGGTCGCTCGCGGGAAGTACCGTCGGGAGGAGGGAGGGCGCGCGAGTCGGCTTAGCGAGCCGCGGCGCGTTCGTAGGCGGTTCCGGTCGTTTCCACGAGCCGGCGAATCGGGAGGGTCACACCCATCCGGCGAGCGGCGAGCGCGACGGGGAGCAGCGCGATGCCCATCGCGACCGATAGCTGGTAGGCGGCGAACAGGACGTACTTCGTTAGGCGGGGTATCATCACCGTGTCCTCAGTCGAGGCTCGGGAGGTGTCGGTATATAAATCTTCTCTCAGCCGGCCGCGCGATACCCCGACGCTGTCTATCGATTAAAGTACACTTGTCTCTACACCAACTAGACCGACTATTCGGCGTGAGACGCGCGTGACCCGCGGAGCGCTTTTCCATAAGTTATAGCGATAATCCCCGTGGCATGCGCGGGTCGTGCGCGCTCCGGTCCGTGGACGGGAGTGTCGTGGATTCGGACGCGTCGCGGTCGGTTCGCGGCCCGGGTGTGTGAATCCCACGCGCCCCGGCGCTCGAACCACAAGACACGAAACCCCACCGGCGCGTAACGTGTGTATGAGCAACTATCTCGTCGCGATGGAGGCGGCCTGGTTGGTCCGGGACGTAGAAGACATCGACGACGCCATCGGCGTCGCGGTCAGCGAGGCCGGCAAGCGACTCAACCAGAAGGACAAGGAGTACGTCGAGGTCGAAGTCGGCGCGACGCCCTGTCCCGCCTGTGGCGAACCGTTCGACTCCGCGTTCATCGCGGCCAACACCGCCCTCGTCGGCCTGCTCCTCGAAATCAAGATTTTCAACGCGGACGGCGAGAAGCACGCCTCCCGCATCGCCAAAAGCGAGGTCGGCGGCGCGCTCCGCGACGTCCCCCTCGACGTCATCGACATCCGCGAGTTCGACTCCGACGAAGACCAGTAACCCCGCGCCGTCGCGCCCGGCCGCGTCGGGTCGTGCCAAACCGCACCGACCGGTGTACTTGGTGCGACCGCCCGACACGAGCGAGCGATTTTCGCGGCGCCTGCGAACCCCTGCCCCGATGAGCGACCGGAACACTTTTTCATAACTACGGGTTATCACTCCGGCATGGAACTCCCCACGCCGCAGGACCTCAGGGAACGGCGGAACTCCCTGGAGTTGACGCAGAGCAAACTCGCCGACATGGCCGGGGTCTCCCAGCCGCTCATCGCCCGCATCGAAGGCGGCGACGTCGACCCGCGCCTCTCGACGCTCCGGCGCATCGTCGAGGCGCTGGACGAGGCTGAGGGTCGCATCGTGCGCGCGGAGGACATCATGAACACGACCGTCCGGAGCGTCGCTCCCGACAACTCAGTCCGCGAGGCGCGCGACATCATGCTCGACGCCGGGTTCTCCCAACTGCCAGTCATCGAGAACGGCCGCCCGCTCGGCATCATCTCGAACGCCGACATCCGCCACGTCCAGGAGGACGACGTGACCGACCGCCCGGTCAACGAGGTCATGTCCGAGGGCGTCACGACCGTCGAACCCGAGACGACGCTGGACGAAATCGGCGTCTACCTCGACCACAACTCGGCTATCATCGTCGTCGAGGGCGGCGAGACGGTCGGCATCATCACCGAGGCCGACATCGCGGCCCACATCTGAGGTCGAGTCCGGTGACCGGCGAGACGCCGGAGGCGGTCCGCCGTCCGAAACTGCGAAACTGCGAAACACCGGCACTCCCACGCGACGGACTCAGCGCCGACGGACGACGAGCGGCGTTTCGCCCTTCGGTTGGGTCGTCATCTCGGGCGTGATTTCTAACTCTCCGTCGCCGCCCCAGCCGAGGTCGAAGTGGCGGAGGACGGTCGCGAGCACGATTTTCGCCTCCGTGAGCGCGAACGCCCGCCCGAGACAGCTCCGCGGCCCGGCCCCGAAGGGGAGGTAGGCGTAGGCGGGGCGGTCGGTCTCTCCGTCCCAGCGCTCGGGTCGGAACGCGAGCGGGTCGTCGTACCACCGGTCGTCGCGGTGGATGCGGATGACAGAGAGGTGGATGTCCGCGCCCGCCGGAACGACTCGGTCGCCGGTCGGAAACGGCTTCGCCGTCTCCCGCGGGAGCGTGTGAACCGGCGGGTAGAGCCTGAGCGTCTCCTTGATGACGCGTTCGAGCACCGGGAGTTCCCCGGTCGCCTCGGCGGTCACGGGGCCGTCGCCGACGACGCGGTCGACCTCGTCGGCGGCGCGCTCGCGGACATCGGGGTGCGTCGCGAGCAGGTACAGCGCGTAGGTGAGCGCGAGCGCCGTCGTCTCGTGGCCGGCGAAAATCAGGCCCACGAGCTGGTTCTCCAGCGACTCGACGGTCGCCGGGTAGTCGGCGTCGGTCCCGAGCGCGTCGGCGAGTCGGCGCGTCAGGCTCTCCTCGTCGGCGGTCTCGACCAGCGTTCTGACCTCCTCGCGGAGGACTCGGTCGGCCCGGTCGAACCGACGCCTGCTCGGCGTCGGGACCCACGACGGCAACACCCACGAGGCGGGCGCGAAGCGGCCGTTGAGGCCGTCGGCGGCCGAGCGAACTCGGTGGTCGCCGTCGAGGTCGAGTTCCCGCCCGAGGATGGTGGCGAAGATGATGTCCAGTGTGACGGACTTCATCTCGGCTTCGAGCGACAGCGTCCCCGAGTCGGGCCACGTCCGCAGGCGGCGCTCGACCTGCCGGCGCATCACGGACGCGTACTCGTCGACCCGCTCCCAGCGGAAGAACGGCTCTAGCTCGTCGCGCTGTCGCCGCCACTCGTCCCCCTCGGCGGCGATGACGGCGTCGCCGAAGGCGGCCTCGAACTCGCCGCCCTTGACGATGGTATCGCGGTCGGTCACGAACGCCCGCTCGAAGTGGTCGGGGTGGGCGAGGACGTACAGGTCGCCCATACCGACCACGTCGAGTCCGACCGCGTCCTCGACGCCGTGGTCCGCGAGGAGGTCGGCGACGAAGCCGAACGGGTCGGCCGCGAAGCCGACGGTGTGGCCCACGAGCGGGAGGCCGTTCGGTGTCGGTGGCGGTGAAGTCACACCTCCACTATGGCGAACATCGATAAAATAGTGCTTCTAATCGAACAGTTCGATTTGACAAGCTATCCGCGCTCAGAGGTCGAGGCCGCGAATCGAGACGCCGTCGCCCGCTTCGACGCGGCCGATGACGCGGCCGTCGGTCGCCTCGACCAGCGCCTCGGCGTTCGCCTCGGGGACGGCCGCGACGAAGCCGGTGCCCATGTTGAACGTCGTGTGCATCTCCTCGTCGGAGACGCCGCCGCGCTCCTGGACGAACTCGAACACCGGCTGGGGGTCGAAGGCGTCGTCGACGACGTAGCGGAACTCGCCCATGCGTTCGAGGTTGGTCCAGCCGCCGCCGGTGACGTGGGCCGCGGCGTTGGTCTCGGCGGCGCGCAGGTCGTCCAGCAGGTGGGTGTAGAGCCGCGTCGGTTCGAGGAGCGCCTCGCCGACGGTGTCGTAGTCGTCGCCGTCCCACGCGTCGTCGTAGTCGCCGTCGGCCGTGGCGGCCTTGCGGGCGAGCGTGAGTCCGTTCGAGTGGATACCCGACGACGGGAAGCCGACGAGCGCGTCGCCCTCCTCGGCCTCCCCGGGGAAGATAGCGTCCTTCTTCGCCAGTCCGGCGCAGGTGCCCGCGAGGTCGAGACCGTTGATGACCTCGGGCATGACCGCCGTCTCGCCGCCGACGAGTTCGATGTCCGCCTCCTCGGCACCCGCGGCGAGGCCCTGTCCGACCTGCTCGGCGAACGTCTCGTCGGGCGCGTCGACCGCGAGGTAGTCCACGAACGCGACGGGCCGGACGCCGGCCGCGACGAGGTCGTTGGCGTTCATGGCGATGCAGTCGATGCCGACCGTCGAGTAGTCGCCGAGCGCCTCGGCGACGAGCAGTTTGGTGCCGACGCCGTCGGTGGCGAGCCCGAGGTAGCGGTCGCCGATGTCGAGCAGGCCGGCGTAGTCGCCCGACCCGCCGCCGACCTGCGCGACGAGCGCGGCGGTCGCGGCCTCGCTCGCCTCGATGTCGACGCCCGCGTCGGCGTAGGTCATCCCTTCGGAGTCGTCGTTCGTCATGTTCGTGTACGAGATAGGCCGAAATATAAAATCACAGGGTACGAATCATACACGTTCTCGCATAAGTGAGCGTTCGCCGCCGGTCGGTCGTCGGTCGCACCGGCGGTCGCCCCTTCGGTTGTTCACATCCTGCCGGTCGCGCGCACGCTCTGACGACCCCCGCTACGACCCTCCTAATCGACGGCTCTCCGAGCCGATTGTGTTGAATAATCTATAACTTTTGCAATATTTGCGAAAAAGCACCAGAGGACAGTATAAAATTTCTCGGCGCTTCTGGTGCCTTCATAAAACGTTACGAAAGAAGAATGTTCGCCCTAAGCCGGGTCTGAACAGTCGAAAAAGAAGCGAATTCACGGTAACGCTCGGCCCCTTATATGATGGTCCCCGTCGTATGCAGGAGTGACGATGTCCGGAATCCCCTCCACGACCGACTCGATCGCGCTCGACTTCGCATCGACCATCGGCCGCCTCGCGTACGCCCCCCTCGAGACCGTCGCGTTCTGGTCGGCAGTCGCGCTGCCCCTCGCGTACCTGCCCGTCCTCAGCGGCGGTCTCTCAGCCGGCGAACTCCCCCTCTTCGCCGGACTCATCGCCGTCCACGCCGTCGCGCTCGTTCTCGGGCGCGACCACGGCCAGCAGTAACCGCGACCCCGACGCGTACGACCAACCCGGATTCGTCTCGGTTCCCCGCCGACGCTTTCCCCTCCCCACGGCGCGCGTCAGCACCCCCTGCCCGACCGCGAACCGCCCGCAAACCAGCCCACCTGACACTGGCCCAACCCAGCCCAACCTGACTCCGACGCCGACTCCAACTCCAACTCCAACCTCGACGGCCCGACCTGTTCCCGTCGCACTCGCGCGGTCCCCTCTTCTCTCCGTTCGTTCCCGCAGACCCCGTCCCCCGCCGGGTCGTTCCCCCTCGTCTGTTTCATCCGTTGAACCCGTACGCCTCGGCAGTTCCTTCCGGTCTCCCGCTTTCGCCGCTTCGGTGAACCGGGGCCGCCGCCCGCGTGACGCCGCAGCTATCGGTTGTCGCTTCGGGGACGTGGCGGAGAAGTCGAAGCGGGACGGTCCAGCAACCGAATTTCGGAGCCGTCCCGAATCTCGGAACCGCCCCGAATCCCCGTCAGTGGGTCAGAACCCGACGAACAGGAACAGACCGACCGTGAGGAGAACAGACAGGACGAGCACGCCGGCGAACGCCGGCGTGCTCCACGCCTTGACCGTCTTGCCGTCGAGCGACCCGAAGGGAAGCATGTTGAACGCCGCGAGGAAGGCGTTGATGATGAGCCCGCGAGAGCCGACGAGTTGGACCACGTCGGAGCCGACGAGGACGCCGACGACGAGCACCGGCGCGAAGGCGACGAGGAGCAGCAGGTTCGTCACCGGGCCCGCGAGGGCGATGAGGCCGTGTTCGCGCTCGGTGAGCACGCCGCGGTGGTAGACCGCTCCGGGCGCGGCGAAGATGAACCCGACGAGCGCGCTCATGATGGCGACTGCGAGCATGCCGTAGTCGGCGCGGAACTCGGCGACCTGATTGAACCTGACGGCGACGACCTTGTGTGCGACCTCGTGGAGGAGGAAGCCCACGCCGGCCGTCAGCAGGCTCACGACGAGCGCGAGGCCGAACGACCCGCTTGTCAGCAGTTGGATGGTTCGGTTGCCGCCGCCGGCGAAGAAGATGGCGAAGGCGAGGCCGAGCGCGACCCACGCGACGAGCAGGTCGCGGAGTTCGCGCGAGGAAAAGGAGACGTTCACGTCAGGGACCTCCAGATGAGGTCGGCGCTGTTACGCGCGCCCTCGAACATCAGGTTCGCCACGCCCGCGACGCCGCCGAGGTCGGAGGCGATGACGGGGATGACGTAGGTGACGAAGAGGAAGCTCGCGATGATGCTCCCGATGTTCGTCATGGCGACGACCATGATGAGCTTGAACAGCGGCACGTCGAACATCTGGCCGACGAGTTCGACGATGGGCGTCTCCTCGTCGGAGAGCAGTTCGTTCAGTTTGCCGATGTCGCCGACGTTGACCGGCGTGTGTCGGAGTTCGACGTAGCCGGTGAACCAGCCGGGCGCGAGAAGCGGGTTGATGGAGGTCATCCACGCGACGAGGCCGCCGACGAGGGCGGAGGTCCACCGCGCGCCGGCGACCTTGGCGAGCGCGGCGGCGAACACGCCGTTGATGAGGAACCACGCGCCGAAGATGGTCAAGAGCCGCTCGTTGCCGACGCCGGCCATCGCCAGGAGGACGAAGAAGGCGATGAACACGGCGGTGACGCCGAAGCCGAGCAGTTTCCCCCACGGGAAGCCGTCCTTCTCCGCGACGCCGACGAGCGACTCCATCGGCGGGAGCGTCTCGGGGTGTGCGAGGTAGTTCTCGATGCCCTCGCGGTGGCCCGCGCCGACGATGGCGACGACGTGCCGACCGGACTGCCGGAGCGCGACGAGTTGGTGGGCGATGTAGGCGTCGCGCTCGTCGATGAGCGCCTCCGCGCCGCCGGGGCTGAACCGACGGAACTCCTCCATCATCGCCGAGACCACGTCGCCGTCGGTCAGTTCGGCCATGTCGAACTCCTCGTAGTCGGCGTCGCCCTCGGCGGGCACGAACAGGCCGAAGGTGTTCAGGACCGCGCCGGCGGTGACGCCCACGACGACGCCCGCGAGGACGCCGATGACGAGGCTCCCGACGATGGCGGTGCCGAGGCTCCCGAGGATTCCGGAGACGAGGCCGGTGCCGAGTCCGAGGCCGAAGCCGGCGACGATACCGATTGCCGCGCCGCCGCCGAGCCCCGCGAGAACCGCGTCGTCGCCGTCGAGGGAGAACGAGGCGGCGGTGTAGAGCAGGTACGCGGACGCGGCCCCGATGACCGCGGCGGTCGCGGTGCGCGTCAACAGGAGGTCGGTGACGCCGACCGCGCCCCCGAACAGGCCGACGAGCGGCCCGAGGAAGACGCCGACGGCGATGCCCAACACCGCGCCGACCCCGCGGGCGTCGGCGACGCCGAACAGGAGGTCACCGGCCATGCGCACCTTTTCGAGCGTGCCCATCCGCCGCCAGAAGCGCTGGATGGTGACTTGGATGTCGCGGTCGACGAGCGCCACGTCGAGGCCCTCGTCTTCGGCGGTCTCGACCGCCGCGAGCATGTCCGCGCCGGGCTTTACGTCGAACTTGTCTCCCATCCGCGACTGGACGTACGAGAGCATCCAGTAGGCGATAAACTGGAAGACGGTGTTGCCGCGAAGCAGGTCGCGCGCTTCGATGTCATCGGGCGTTCCGCCCTTCATCTGCCGGTAGCGACCCTCGTCGAGTTCGACCGCGACGACGTCGGGACGCTCTTCCCTGACGGTCTCTTCGACCTCTCTGACGCTGTCGGCCGAGACGTGGGCCGTGCCGACGACGCGGACGTGACCCTCGCCGGGCGACGAATCGTTCATCGCCGGGTTTACCGCCCCACGGTTTTTATCCGTGTCGGCATCTCCCACGAACTATGCAGGATTTCGACGCGCACACCCCGACGCCCGCCCACGAGACGGCCATCGACTGCCTGCAGGCCGGCGTCGAGGCCGTCCTCCCCGACCGCGTCGTCCGCGAGTCGGTGTCGCTCGATGGCGACGCCCTGACCGTCGCGGACGAGACCTACGACCTGACCGCCTACGACCGCATCCTCGTCGTCGGCGGGGGCAAAGCCGGCGACGGCGTCGCAGACGCCCTCGAAGCCGTCCTCGGCGACCGCATCGACGACGGCGTCGTCGTGACGCCCGACCCGACGCCGAGCCCCGACGGGCGCATCGAGCGACTCCCCGGCGACCACCCGGTCCCCTCCGCGCGCGGCGTCGAGAGCACCCGGCGGCTCGTTGACCTCATCTCCGACCTCGACGACCGCACGCTCGTCCTCGCCGCCATCACGGGCGGTGCGAGCGCGGTTCTCCCGTCACCCGCCGAGGGCATCTCGCTCGCCGAGTTGCAGGAGACGACCGACAGGCTGCTCGAAAGCGGCGCGGAGATTCACGACCTCAACGCGGTCCGAAAGCACGTTTCGACGCTGAAAGGCGGCGGCCTCGCACGGCTCGCCGCCCCCGCGACGGTCGTCGGCCTCGTCCTCTCGGACGTGGTCGGAAACGACCTCGGCGTCATCGCCTCCGGCCCGACCGCGCCCGACGAGACGACCTACGACGACGCCCTCGACGTGCTGGACCGCTTCGACCTCGACGTGCCGAAATCGGTCCGCACGCGCCTCGCCCGCGGCTCCGCCGGCGACATCCCGGAGACGCCGAAACCCGGCGACTCGGTGTTCGACCGGGTGACGAACCACGTTCTCGCGGACACGTTCACCGCGCTCGACGCCGCCCGCGAGGTGGCTGCGGACCGCGGTTACGACCCGCTCGTCCTCTCCTCTCGCGTGCGCGGCGAGGCGCGCGAGACCGCGAAGACCCACGTCGCCGTCGCGGAGGAGTCGCTCGCGACCGGGAACCCGATTTCCGCGCCCGCCGTGGTCCTCTCGGGCGGCGAGTGCACCGTGACGGTCCGCGGGGACGGCGACGGCGGGCCGAACCTCGAATTCTGCCTCGCGGCCGCCGCCGAACTCCCCGAGGAGACCGTCCTCGCCAGCATCGACAGCGACGGGAAAGACGGCGGGACGGAGGTCGCGGGCGCGGTCGTGGACTCGTCGACCGTCGACGCCGGGGACGCCCACGACGCGCTGGCGAGAAACGACGCGCTCCCGGTGCTTCGGGAGGCCGGCGCGCTCGTCGAGTCCGGCGCGACGGGGACGAACGTCAACGACCTGCGCGTCGTCGTGGTCGGCGAGGGCGTCTGAGCGCCGACAGTTCCGCGGGCGACGGACAACAGGTTTGTATCCTCCGGCGGAGTACTCACCCCCATGGCCGGTTTGTTGCCCTCCACTCCCGACACCTCCGCCGCGGACGAATCCTCCCCGCGGGTCATCGGACTCGACGACGACGAGGCGTCGGACCTCCTCTCGGCGCTCTCGTCGGAGACGGCCCGCCGCGTGCTCGCCGCGCTCCACGACAAGCCGACGAACGCCGCGGACCTCGCGGAACGCGTCGACACGTCGCTTCAGAACGTCCAGTACCACCTCCGAAAGCTCGACGACGCGGGCCTCGTCGAGGTGGTCGACACCGTCTACTCCGAGAAGGGCCGCGAGATGAAGGTGTACGCGCCCGCCGACAGGCCGCTGGTCGTCGTCGCCGCCGGCGAGGAGACGCGGACGGGGCTGGCGTCCATGCTGACGAGCCTGCTCGGCGGCGTCGCCGTCTTGGGCCTGCTCTCGGCGTTCGTCCAGTGGGTCGCGTCGCGGGGCCTCGGCGTTCTCGGCGGTGCCGGCGGTGCCGCGGAGTCCGCCGACGCCGGGACGGTCTCGACGATGGCCGCGGAGGCCGCGCCCGCGGCGGCGCAGGGAATCCCGCCGGGGCTCGCCTTCTTCGCCGGCGGCCTCGCCATCCTGCTCGTCATCGCGGCCGTTCAGTTCGCCCGACGCTGAGCGCTCACGGGGAGCGACGGCGACCGGGTCGGCGACTCGTTCTGGGGTAACTATTCGTACTCCGGCCAACTACAGCATAGCATGAAACACCGTGCCGTGGTCCGCGGTATCGGGGTCGGCGTCGGCGAAGACGGCTCGAACGTGCCGGCGGTTGTCCTCGAAGCGCGCGACGAGTTCCTGCCCATCGTCATCACGTCGGACCAGGCTCAGGCCATCCAGCTCGGGCTCTCCGGCGAGCAGTTCGAGCGCCCGCTGACCCACGACCTCCTGGTCGAGATGGTGACCGAGTTCGGCGGGGCCATCGACAGCATCCGCATCGACGACCTCTCGAACGGCACGTTCCTCGCCAAGGTCGACGCCGAGCGGTACCACGACGGCGAGGCGCGGACGTTCGTCTTCGACGCCCGCCCGAGCGACGCCATCGCCCTCGCCATCCGCGTGGACTGTCCGATTCTCATCTCCGACGAGGTGCTCGACGCCGCCGGGCAGTCGCCCGAGGCGTTCGACGCCGACTTCGAGGAGTGAACCGGGGCCGTCGCCGCCGCGCCCCACGATTTCAAGCCCCCTCGGCGCGACCCTGCTCGCATGAGCGAATCCACCGCGACGCTCGACGAGTCGCGCACCGAGATGACCGAACTCCTCCTGCCGAACGACACCAACAACCTCGGGCGAGCCCTCGGTGGGGCGGTCCTCCACTGGATGGACATCTGCGGGGCCATCGCGGCGATGCGCTTTTCGAACCGCCAGTGCGTCACCGCGTCGATGGACCACGTCGACTTCATCAGCCCCATCGACCTCGGCGAAGTCGCCGTGATGGAGGCGTACGTGTTCAACGTCGGCCGAACCAGCGTGGACGTGAAAGTCGACGTGCACGCCGAGAACCCGAAGACCGACGAACTCCGGAAGACGACCACGTCGTTCCTGACGTTCGTCGCGCTCGACGACGACGGGAAGCCGACGCCGGTCCCCCGACTCGTCTGCGAGACCGACGAGGAAGCGGAGCTCCGCGCTGAGGCGGTCGCCGCCCGCGCCGAACAGCTCGAATCCGTCATCGAGCGCATGGAGAACTGAGGAAACTGGCGTCAGCGCCGAACCCTTTTCCCGGACGGCGACCGACTGGCGACCATGCTCGACGTTCCCGTTCCGGACCCGCCGTCGCTCCCGACCGTCGACCCGAACCAGTACGACGACGCGCAGGTGGCGGCCGACGCCGACTTCAAGCGCGCCGAGTTGGAGGACTTCCTCGAAGCCGGCGCGTGGGCCGACGCCTTCGAGGCGTGGGCCGCGGAGACGCCCGTCACCGAGGCGCAGTGGGAAATCGTCCTCGACCTCGACCTCCTCTCCCACTTCGACTTCTTCTGGGACGACTTCGCCGACCGCGTCGGCTACCACGCGCCGGGCATCCCCGAGGACTGGAAGGAGCGCGAACTCCACCCCGAACTGACCTCGTGGGGCGAGGTGTCGTCTATCAACGCCGGCCTCACCGAACTCGGACAGGACGTGTGCGACGTGCTCAAAGACGACTACATCGACTGGGAGTCCGAGTACGAAGCGCCCGACGACCTGCCCGACTTCTGAGGCCGGTCTCCCCTCCCTTCGTTGGCTTCCGTGCCGACTCCGACGCCGCTTGGAGCTCGGTTCCGAAAATTCACAAAATAACGACGTTATATGTTGACATTCACGTAGGAAAGACATATTTCTGGAAGCATTGTGGCTGAATTTGGGAAAACGGTGATATTCCAATCGCCGCTCTCATCTCTCGTCGCTATGACGAACATGAAACGCCGCGACGTACTCCGTGGATTCGGTGGCGTCGCCATCGCGGGCGGGCTCGCAGGTTGTATGGGCGGCGGCGGGACCGACGACGAGACGGAGACGACCACGACGGCGACTCCGACTCCCACCCCGACACCGACGCCGGAACCCGAGACGGCGATGCTCCGCGTCGCCCACCTCTCTCCCGACGCGCCGAACGTCGACGTGTACGTCGACGGCTCGGTAGCCCTCTCTGACGTGCCGTTCGGCGCGGTCAGCGACTACCTCTCGGTTCCCGTCGGGACCCGGACGGTGAAAGTCACCGCCGCCGGCGACGAGTCCACGGTCGCTTTCGAGGGCGACCTCGACGTCGCCGAGGCGACCTACACCGTCGCCGCGGTCGGCGAACTCACCGAGGAGACGTTCGAACCGCTCGTCCTCGAAGACGACGTGTCGCTCCCGGACGACGACACGGCCCGGGTCCGCGTGGTCCACGCCTCGCCCGATGCCCCCGCGGTCGACGTGACCGCCGGCGACACGGTGCTCTTCGACGGCGTGTCGTTCACCCAGTCCGGCAGCGTCGAGGTGCCGGCCGACACCTACGCGCTCCAGGTCAGGGGCGACACGGAGTCGAACGACGGCGACGCGGTCGCGGAGTTCGACGTGGAACTCGCCGGCGGCACCGTCTACACGGTGTTCGCGGCGGGCTACCTGACGCCCGACGACGAGCCGACCGACGAGGCGTTCCGGCCCGTCGCGGTCGTCGACGCCGGGTCCGGCGGCGGCGGGCTCGTCCAGCGCGACGTGTCCCTCCGCGCCGCGCACCTCTCGCCGGACGCGCCGAACGTCGACGTGCTCGTCGACGGCGCGGTCGCGCTCTCGGACGTGCCGTTCGGCGCGGTCAGCGACTACCTCGCGCTGACCGCCGGGTCCCACCAGGTGACGATTCGCGCGACCGACGCGCCCGACACGGTCGTCTTCGACGAGACGCTCGACCTCGCGGCCGGCGCGTACACCGCCGCGGCGCTCGGCGAACTCGACTCGGCGGCCGAGAACGGCTTCGCCGTCTCCCTCCTCGAAGACGACCGCTCGGCCCCCGCTGACGACGCGGCCCGCGTTCGGGTGCTACACGCCTCGCCGGACGCGCCCGCGGTCGACGTGACCGTCGCGGGCTCCGGGGACGCTCTCGTCGACGGCGCGGCCTTCGGCGACGCCGCGACCGTCGAGGTCCCCGCCGGGGACTACACGCTCCAGATTCGGGGCGACACGGAGTCGAACGACGGCGACGTGGTCGCCGAGTTCGACGTCACCGTCGAGGGCGGTCGCGCGTACACCGCTATCGCGCTCGGCTACCTGACGCCCGACGACGAGCCGGCGGACGCCGCGTTCGACCTCAGCGTCGTCGCGGACAACTGACCCGGAGCGAGCCGCCCACCCGCCCTGCCGTCGCCCCCGCTCCGACGCCGGTTTCGAGCGAACCACCTCCCGAACGAATGACGCCGATGCGAACCCGACGACGTGAACCGCCTCGCGCCCAGCGGCGGCCATGAGCGTCTTGGTCGACGCCGCGCGGTTCGCGCTCGGCGCGAGCGCGGTGTTCCTCGTCGTCCTGCTCGGAATCTGGGGGCGGAACTACCTGCTGTTCCGGTCGAAACACGCGCTCGGCCTCGTCGTCTTCGGCGTCTTTCTGCTCGCGCAGAGCCTCTTCGCGCTGTACTACTACCTCGTGGACCCGACGCTGTCGGTCTGGTTCGCCACCGCCGTTCCCGCCGCGGCGTGGCGGGTGCTGATGGGCGTCCACGTCCTCCAGGCGGTGGCGCTGGCGGTCCTCCTGTGGATTACGTGGGATTAAACCGATAGCCGCCGTCAGCGTCGGACATGCACCGCCGAGCCCTCCTTTCGAGCGCTGCCGCGCTCTCGCTGGCGGGCCTCTCGGGCTGTCTCGCCGACGCCCGACGGACCGCGAGCGGTCGAATCCGCGCCGACACCGGCCACTCGAAACTCCACCCGGCAGACGAGCAGTACGTAAACGGGTCGTTCCCCGACGACGCCGACTTCCGCGGGTGGCTGTTCGCCGACCCGCCGGACGACCAGACGGACGTGTTCACCGACCGCGCGATGCAGGGGCAGTACTCGAACGACCTGCTGTGGGCCGAAGGCGACTCGTTCGTCCTGCTGTTCGAGGTCCGAATGCCCCGCGAGGACGCCGCGTTCTACAACGCCGCGGGGTCCCCGTCGTGGACCGGCTGGCGCGACGCCGACCTCCCGATTCGGCGGTCGCCGCCGTCAGACCTCGAACCGTTCGACGCGGACACGCTCGTCTGCACTCACCTCTCGAAGTTCGACGTGGCGAGGGGTGCCGCGCCGACGAACGCCACGCTCCGGATGTTCGAGCGCGACGACGAGTCCGGGACCACGCACGGGTCGGCGGTCGAGTCGGTCATCGCGACCCACCGCGTCGGTCGATGGTCGGACCGATAGCGTCGATGACGGCGTCGATGTCGGTGTCGTCGCCGGAGTAAGCGTTATGCCGCTTCCGAGACTTCGTTCGGATAGCATGCGACGACACCGGAGCCTCTCTCGCTCACCCGCGGTCGGCCAGTCCCGACCGTCGGTCGTCGCTCCGTCGCTCATTATTGCGGGGCAGTAGCCTCGCACACACCTCATCCTCGACTACCGTCCGTATCGACCTCCGAGCGACTGCAGTCCCTTCCGGTGTGACACACCGGAACTCCCATGGAGCGACACACGCACCACACCCGACAGGCGTATCGACAGCGACCAACAGACCGCCGACAGCGGAGGGTCTCCCGTGTCTGAGTCGGACCCGCCGGAACGCCCGACCGACGCGGACCAGACCCGCCGTTTTGATATATATCCGCGAGAAGGACGGGGTATGGAAGACATCGCAGACCAGTACACGCCGTCGGACGTGGAGTCCGTCGTCGGCGAGTACTGGGACGAGAACGACGCGTACGAGGCGACGAAGGAGGCACACGCCGACGACCCGTCGTTCTTCTTCGTCGACGGCCCGCCGTACACGTCCGGCCAGATGCACCTCGGCACGGCGTGGAACAAGACGCTGAAGGACGCCGTCATTCGGCACAAGCGCATGACGGGACATCAGGTCACGGACCGCCCCGGCTACGACATGCACGGCCTCCCCATCGAGGTCAAAGTCGAAGAGGAACTCGGCTTCACCTCGAAGCGCGACATCGAGGAGTTCGGCATGGAGCAGTTCATCCAGAAGTGCAAGGAGTTCGCCGTCCGCAACCGCGAGGCGATGGACGAGGACTTCCAGTCCATCGGCGCGTGGATGGACTGGGACAACCCCTATCAGACGCTCTCGCCCGAGTACATGGAGTCCGCGTGGTGGGCCTTCTCGAAGGTCGCCGAGAACGGGCTGGTCGAACAGGGCAAGCGCAGCGTCAACTACTGCCCGCGCTGTCAGACCGCCATCGCGGCAAACGAGGTCGAGTACGACGAAATCACCTCGCCCTCTATCTACGTCAAGTTCCCGCTGAAGGGCCGCGAGGGCAACCTCGTCATCTGGACGACGACGCCGTGGACCATCCCCGCCAACACGTTCGTCGCCGTCGACGGCGAGATGACGTACCAGGAAGTCCGCGCCGAGAAGGACGGCGAGAGCGAGGTGCTCTACCTCGCCGAACCCTGCGTCGAGGAGGTCCTGAAGAAGGGCCGCTACGAGGACTACGAGGTCCTCTCGGAGGTCACGGGCGAGGAGATGGTCGGCTGGGAGTACGACCACCCGCTCGACGGCGTGGTCGCCGAGTACGCCGACTTCGAGGGCGCGGGACAGGTGTACACCGCCGACTACGTCGAGGCCGACCGAACCGGACTCGTCCACTCCGCGCCCGGTCACGGGCAGGAGGACTTCGCCCGCGGGCAGGAACTCGGCTTGGACGTGTTCGTCCCCGTCGACGACAAAGGCGAGTTCACGGAGCAGGGCGGCGACTACGCGGGCACCTTCGTCCGCGACGCCAACCCCGAAGTCATCGAGGACCTCGACGAGCTCGGCCACCTGCTCCACGCCGGCGAGCACGACCACCGCTACGGCCACTGTTGGCGCTGTGACACGGACATCATCTTCCTCGCCACCGACCAGTGGTTCATCACGGTCACGGACGTGAAAGAACAGCTTCTCGACAACATCGAGGAGTCCGAGTGGCACCCGCAGTGGGCCCGCGACAACCGCTTCCGCGACTTCGTGAGCGACGCGCCCGACTGGAACGTCTCCCGACAGCGCTACTGGGGCATCCCGCTTCCCATCTGGGTCCCGCAGGACGCCGACGCCGAGGGCGCACAGGAGATGATTGTCGTCGGCACCCGCGAGGAACTCGCAGAGCGCGCCGACCAGGACGTCGACCCCGAGACGGTGGACCTCCACCGGCCCTCGGTCGACCCCATCACCATCACCGAGGATGGCGTGACCTACGAGCGCGTCCCCGACGTGTTCGACGTGTGGATAGACTCCTCGGTCGCCACGTGGGGAACGCTCGACTTCCCCGGCGAGACCGAGGCCTACGACGAGCTGTGGCCCGCCGACCTCATCATCGAGGCGCACGACCAGACCCGCGGGTGGTTCTGGTCGCAACTCGGCATGGGAACCGCCGCGACCGGCGAGTCGCCGTACAAGGAGGTCATCATGCACGGCTTCGCCAACGACAAGGATGGCCGCAAGATGTCGAAGTCCGTCGGCAACATCGTGACGCCCGAGGAGGCCATCGACCGCGCCGGCCGCGACCCGCTTCGCGCCTATCTCCTCAGCCACGACCAGCAGGGCGTGGACCTCTCGTTCGAGTGGGACGGCCTCGCCGACACCCAGTCGACGCTCAACATCTTCTGGAACGTCTTCCGGTTCCCGCTTCCGTACATGGACCTCGACGGCTACGACCCCGCCGAGGCCGACCTCTCGGAGGGCGAACTCACCGTCGTCGACGAGTGGGTGCTCTCGCGGCTCCAGACCGTCGAAGCCGAGATGGCGGACGCGTGGGACGACTACGAGGTCTCCACCGCGCTCAACACGCTTCTGGACTTCATCACGCAGGACGTCTCGCGCTTCTACGTGAAGGCCATCCGCGAGCGCATGTGGGACGAGGAGGACTCGGCGTCGAAGCTCGGCGCGTACGCCACGCTCTCGACGGTGCTCTCGGAGTCCATCCGGCTCATCGCGCCCTACGCGCCCTACATGGCCGAACGGATGTACCAGCGGCTCGACGGCTCGGAGACGACCGTCCACATGCTGTCGTACCCCGAGGCCGACGAGGAGCGCCGCGACGAGGAACTCGAAGCCAACATGGCCGTCCTCCGCGACGTGGAGGAGGCCGCGGCGCACGCCCGCCAGCTCGGCGGTCGCAAGCTCCGCTGGCCCGTCTCGCGCATCGTCGTCGAGTCCGAGGACGCCGAGGTCGCCGACGCGGTCGAAGCCCTCTCGGACCTCCTCGCGGAGCGCGTGAACACCCGCGACGTGCAGGTCGTCGAGGGCTTCGACGAGCTCGTCGAGACCGCGGAGCCGCAGATGAGCGTCATCGGGCCGGAGTTCGGCGCTGACGCCCAGAAAATCATGGAGGCCGTCGAGGGCCTCTCGCGCGCCGAAGTCGAGTCGGGCGTCGAGGTCGACGGCGAGACGTACGACCTCACAGACGAGATGGTCTCGTACCGCGCCGAACCCCCGGAACACGTCACCGGAGCCGACTTCGAGGGCGGCACGGTCTACGTCGACACCGAACTCACCGACGACATCGAGTCCGAGGGTTACGCCCGCGACGTCATCCGCCGCATCCAGGAGATGCGCAAACAGCTCGACCTCGACGTCGAGGCCGAAATCGACGTGTCGCTCGCGGTCGACGACGACCGCGTCGCCGGCTTCGTCGAGGAGAACCGCGACCTCATCGCCGAGGAGGTCCGCGCCCGCGAACTCGACCTCGGAAGCGCCGACGGCGAGACGGTCGAGACGTGGGACGTCGAGGACGTGTCCGTGACCATCGCGGTCACGCAGCTCGACTGAGGCGGCCCCGCGCGGTCCCCGGTCGCTGGCGGCGGTCGGCCGTCACTCGGTCGCCGCGCCCACCTCCCGCAAAATAGCGGGTGACGTGCCTCGATTTTCGCAGACGACGCCGGCTTTGACTTCCGGCTGACCAACACTTTTGGCCTCATCGACCGTGATGGACTGTGAGTCATGAAGAAACTCATCAACGAACCCGGAGCGGTCGTAGACGAGATGCTCGACGGGATGGTGGCGGCGCACCCCGAACTCCGCCGGCTCGACGGCACGAACGTCCTCGTCCGCGGCGACGCGCCGGTCGATGGGAAGGTCGCGGTCGTCTCCGGCGGCGGGTCGGGCCACGAGCCGACGCACGCGGGCTATCTCGGCGAGGGGATGCTCGACGGCGCGGCGGCGGGTGAGGTGTTCACCTCGCCGACGGCCGACCAGTTGAACGAGATGATTCAGGCCACGGACGCGGGCGAGGGCGTCCTCTGCGTCGTCAAGAACTACGAGGGGGACGTGATGAACTTCGACACCGCGGCCGAGATGGCCGCCATGGAGGGCGTCGAGGTCGAGCAGGTCGTCGTCAACGACGACGTGGCCGTCGAGGACTCGCTGTACACGTCCGGTCGTCGCGGCGTCGCGGGCACCATCTTCGTCCACAAGTGCGCGGGCGCGAAGGCCGCCGCGGGCGGCGACCTCGAAGCGGTCACAGCCGTCGCCGAGAAGGTCGTCGACAACGTGCGCACGATGGGGATGGCGCTCACCTCCTGTGTCACGCCGGAGAAGGGCGAACCGACGTTCGACCTCGGCGAGGACGAAATCGAACTCGGCATCGGCATCCACGGCGAGCCGGGCACCGAGCGCGCCGACATCATGAGCGCCGACGAGATAACCGAACACCTGACCGAGAACGTCCTCGACGACCTCGAACTCGACGAGGGCGAGGAGGTCGTGACGATGGTCAACGGCATGGGCGGCACGCCGCTGTCGGAGCTGTACATCGTCAACCGCAAGCTCCAGTCCATCCTCGACGACCGCGGCATCGAGACGTGGGACGCGTGGGTCGGCGACTACATGACCTCGCTCGACATGATGGGTTGTTCGGTCTCCGTACTCCGCGTCGACGACGAGCTGAAGGAACTGCTCGGCGCGCCCGCGGAGACGCCCGGCCTGACCGTCACCGAGTAAGCGGCGACGCTCGCCGAGCACGTTCGGGGGCGACTCCCGACGCGTCCACCGATTTTTCGCGGCAGAACAGTCCCGCGGGACAAGGGATTAACGACAGGCCGACGAAGGACAGCCATGGCTGACGCAGAGACACAACGCGAAGCGGTGCTGGACGCGCTCGACAACGTCGCCGAGCGCCTCGCCGAGGAGAAGGAGTACCTCACGGACCTCGACTCCGCCATCGGCGACGCCGACCACGGCGCGAACATGGAGCGCGGCTTCGGCAAGGCCGCCGACAAGCGCGAGGAGTTCGCCGAGATGGAGCCGAACGAGGTCGTCAAGAACGTCGGGACGACGCTCATCTCGAACGTCGGCGGGGCCTCCGGTCCCCTCTACGGCGGCTCTATCATGTTCGCCAGTCAGGAACTCGAAGGCGGCATCACCGCCGAGACGTCGGTGGCGTTCGCCGAGGCGTACCTCGACAAGGTCAAGGACCGCGGCGGCGCGCAGGTCGGCGCGAAGACGATGGTCGACGCGCTCGTCCCCGCCGTCCACACCTACAAGAAGTCCATCGAGCAGGACGACCTCCCGCCGCTCGAAGCCCTCGCTAAAGCCGTCGACGCGGCCGAGCGCGGCGTCGCCTTCACGGTCCCCATCAAGGCGCTGAAGGGCCGCGCGTCGTTCCTCGACTGGCGCTCGGTCGGCCATCAGGACCCCGGCGCGACGAGTACGCTGTTCATCCTCGAAGAGCTACTGGAGACGGCCGAGGAGTACCTCGACGGCGAGGTCGACCGCGACGCTCGGGCCGAAGACGCTGTCGGGAGAGCGGAATGATTGGCCTCGTCGTCGTCTCGCACAGCGCGAAGGCCGCCGAGGGAATCGCCGAGGTCGCCGCGCAGATGGGCGGCGGCAACGCCCGCATCGTTCCCGCCGGCGGCGACGAGGACGGCATCGGAACCTCGCCGGACCGCATCCGCGAGGGCATCGAGGAGGCCGACGACGGCGACGGCGTCGTCGTCCTCGTGGACCTCGGAAGCGCCGTGATGAACGCGGAACTCGCCATCGAGATGGCGACGGATTCCGAGGCGGTCATCGCCGACGCACCGATTCTGGAGGGGACGCTCAACGCGGCCGTCGAGACGACGAGCAAGAAGGCGACGCTCGACTCGGTCGTCGAGCGCGCCGAGGACGCCCGCGACTACCGAAAGCTGAACTGAGCGACCGGCTGGCGACCCGGCCGCAGTCGCCGACGCGTGCCGAGAAGAGACACCGCCGCGGGGCGCGGCGGACCCGGACCGGGGTTTCCTATTCTTCGTCGCCGGCTTCGGGCGTCGAGAGCACTGCTTCGAGGGCGTCGAGCGCCGCTTCCGCGTCGTCGCCCTCCGCGACGAGGCGAATCTCCTCGCCGTGTCCGACGCCGAGGCCGGTGACGGCGAGCATGCTGGCGGCGGGGACGAGGTCGTCCTCGTCGGCGCGGCCGAGTTGCACGTCGGCGTCGAAGGAGTTCGCGGTCTCGACGAACTGCGAGGCGGGACGAGCGTGGAGGCCGTCTTTCGGGACGACAGCGACGATGCGTTCCATACGTTCGGTATCGACCGGGGAGCGTTATCGCTACCGGTTGCGGAACGCGGCGAAGAAAAATCGCGAACGACGTGTGCGGGGCCGGAGGCGTCCGGGCTGTTAGGGCCCGAGTCCGAGGTACGCCGAGTTGGGGATAGCCCCGAGCAGGAACAGCACGCCGATGAGCAGCGAGTAGATGGTAATCGACATCGCCGGCGGGTCCACGTGGGTCCCGGAGTGGGCGTACGCGACACGCTGGGTGACTTCGCCGAGCAGCGCGCCGATGAGACCACCGACCGCGGCGGCGACGATGATGAGCGGTTCGCTCCCGCCGACCATCGGCGCGGCGACGGCTCCGAACGCCGACCCACCGAGGGTGATGTGGTGGGTGACGGGAATCTTCTCGACGCCGAGGTTCAAGAACAGCAGGCTGGCCGCGGAGATACCGTAGGCGAGGAAGAAGCTCTCCGTGATGAGCCACGTCCAGCCGCCGAGGATACCGGCTCCGAGACCGATGACGACGATGTTGACCCACTTGTACTGGTGGGGAAGCCACGGTTCGGTCGCGGGCCGGCCGCTCCCGTCGCCGCGCATCGTTCCCTTCTCGAACGGCGACATGTCGAGGAGGCCGCTACCGGCGGGCGAGCCGATGAGCGGGTAGCCGAAGGCGATACGCGCGATGAACGCCGTCGTCATGACGGACAGCGCGACGCTGTCGAGCGGGAGGCCGATACCGCCGGCGACGCGGGAGATGAGGAGCCCGAGGACGCCGAAGAGGCCGCCGACTGCGAGGATGTCGGGCTGCGTGCCGAACGCGTACGTGATGTCCTTACCGAAGTGGTAGCCGCCCTCGCTGGGGTTCATGTCCGCGTACCGCTTGCCCGCGTAGGCGCTGGCGGCGACGCCGCCGGCGAAGGCGATGTGCGGGCCGACGAACGGGCCGAACCCGATGCTGCCGGTGATACCCGTGCCGAGTTCGCCGGCGGTGATGAGGTCGGCTCCTTCGAACTGTCGGATGACGATGCCAGCCGTCTCGCCGAGCAGCACGACGAAGCCGGTGAAGATGAACGACGGCAGTGCGCCGATGGCCGCGCCGAACATCCCGCCCGCGAACGCCGCGAGCAGGAGGACGACGAACCGCTCGGCGCTGACGCCGATGACCGGAATCTGGAGTGCGAATGCTTCGAACACGAGTTACTCCTCCCGTGCCCAGTCGAGCGAGCGGTCGACGGCCTCTTTCCAGCGGCCGTAGCGCGCTTCGACGTTCTGTGGGTCTTTCGGGGCGAACTCGCGGTCGACCTGCCAGTTCTCGCGGAGTTCGTCGAGCGTCTCCCAGTAGCCGACGGCGAGGCCGGCGGCGTAGGCCGCGCCCAGCGCGGTCGTCTCGTCGACCTGCGGGCGGACGATCTCCGTGTCGAGGATGTTCGACTGGAGCTGGCAGAGGAAGTTGTTCTTGACCGCGCCGCCGTCGACGCGGAGGCTGGAGAGGTCGATGTCGCTGTCGGACTCCATCGCCTCGGCCACGTCGCGCGTCTGGAACGCGATGGACTCGAGCGTCGCGCGGACGATGTGCTCGCGGCGGGTGCCGCGGGTCATACCGACGATGGTGCCGCGGGCGCGCTGGTCCCAGTGGGGAGCGCCGAGGCCCGTGAACGCGGGGACGAAGTAGACGCCGTCGGTGGACTCGACCGACCGAGCGAGCTTCTCGGACTCGGCGGCGTTGTCGATGAGCGTCATGTCTTCGAGCCACTCGATCGCCGCGCCGGTGATGAAGATGGAGCCTTCGAGGGCGTACTGGACCGGTTCACCGGAGCGCTGGAAGCCGACGGTGGTGAGGAGGCCGTGTTCGGACATGACGGCCTCGTCGCCGGTGTTCATCAGCATGAACGAGCCGGTGCCGTAGGTGTTCTTCGCGTCGCCGGCGTCGAAACAGGTCTGGCCGAACAGCGCGGCCTGCTGGTCGCCGAGCGCGCCGGCGACGGGGACTTCCGCGCCGAGGAAGCCGTCCGCGTCGGTCTCGCCGTAGTGGTCGTCGTCGGACGACGGGCGGACCTCGGGGAGGAGTTCGCGGGGGACGTTGAACTCGTCGAGGAGTTCGTCGTCCCACTCCATGTCGTGGATGTTGAACAGCATGGTCCGCGACGCGTTCGTCACGTCCGTGATGTGGTTCCCCGTCAGATTGTAGATGAGCCACGTGTCGATGGTCCCGAAGGCGAGTTCGCCGTCGGCGGCGCGGTCTCGGATATCCTCGGGTCGGGAGCGCTGGAGCTTGATGGGGTCGGAGTTGTCCAGCAGCCACTCGGCTTTCGTCGCGGAGAAGTACGCGTCGGGTTCGAGACCCGTCTTCGCGCGCACGTCGTCGGTCTTGCCGTCCGCCTCGAGCGTCTCGATGCGGTCGGTCGTTCGACGGTCCTGCCAGACGATGGCGTTGTGAATCGGCTGTCCGGTCTCACGGTCCCAGATGAGCGTCGTCTCGCGCTGGTTCGTGATACCGATGGCTTCCAACTGCTCGGCGTCGAGTCCGGCGCTTCCGAGCGCCTCGTCGATGACCTTCTTCGTGTTGTCCCAAATCTCGTTCGCGTCGTGTTCGACCCAACCGGGCTCTGGGTAGATCTGTTCGTGCTTCTCGTAGGCGTTGGCGACCACCTTGCCGTCGTGGTCGAACACCATGAACCGCGTGCCTGTGGTACCCTGGTCGATGGCACCGACGTAAGTTTCTCCTGACATTTCTAACCAACCTCGATACGAACTCTCGGTGTGAGAGTCCTACCACTACAAACGTGTACAAATTATATGATAAATGTTTCTTTACTACTGCCTCGCATATTGTGGAGAGCAAAATCACTCTATAGGGACTGAAACGCCAGAATACGGCGTCTACTATTTCACACGGGCACTATTTCACCCGTTTTAATCGAGGACAGAATCGGGCGGACAAAACAGACGATTCGGTCGAACGACGGACAAATCCGGCGATTAATGAGCAACAATCACCGGAAAGTCGCCGTCGAATCGTCGCGCGCGCCGAGCGCGACGGCGTTCGAGTGGTCCGGCGCTCGAACGAAGTCGTTCGTCAGCCGTGCGCGCGTGTCAGACCAGCGCCTCTTCGAGGAGCTGGAGCGGGTGTTTGATGTCGTAGCCCGTTCCGTGCTCCATCTGCATCGAACAGGTGGGACATTCGGTCATGCCGACGTCCCCCTGGGCGTGCTCCATGTGGTCGAACATGTCCGCGCCGATCTGCATCGACTTGTCGTACTTCTCTTCCTTCCAGCCGTAGGTGCCGGAGATGCCGGAACAGGAGTCGCCCACGTCCTCGATGTCGACGCCGTCGAGCTGGCGGAACAGCTCGACCGCCTGCCGGTCGAGCCCCTGATTGCGGCCGTGACACGGCGCGTGGTACGCGAACGACTGGTCCTCGACGGACGCTTCTCGAACCTCACTTTCGAGGTCCTCGTGGATGCGCAGGTACTCGAGCGCCTCGTAGGTGTGCGCCGAGAGGTCCTCGATGCCGTCGATGTCGAACAGTTCGGGGTACTCCTGGCGGAGCGACATCGAACAGGAGGTACACGACGCGATGATGTCGTAGCCCTCGGGGATGAGCCCCGCGAAGTTCTCGACGTTGATGCCGGCGGCGCGCTTTGCGTCGTCGAGCATGCCGTTCGCGAACATCGGCGTCCCCGAACAGCGCTGTTTGGGGACGACGACCTCGTAGCCGAACGACTCGAAGAGGCGGACCATCGCCTTGCCCACCTCGGGCGTGTTGTAGTTGGAGTAACAGCCGTGGAAGTAGGCGACGCGCTTCTCCTCGGAGCGGACCTGCGGGCCGCCGCGTTCGTTCCACCACTCGCGGAACGTCTGGGTGGCGAACTCGGGGAAGTCGCGCTCGGCCGTGATGCCGAGCACCTTCTCGTTTATCCGCTGGACGACCGAGTTGCCCATGACGGCGTTCGCCAGCCGGGGGAACATGCTGCCCAACTGGGCGAGCGTGCCGTAGTTGGCGAGGATGCGGTTGCGGATGTACTCCCGCGAGAGCTTGTCCATCTCCTCGTCGACGTACTCGCCGCGGGCCGTGTTGTGCATCTGGCTGAGCGGGACGCCCGAGGGACAGGCGTCGTCACAGCGCATGCAGTTCGAACACGACATGATGGAGTCGTCGACGGCCTCGTCTTCCTTGCGCTTGAGCCGCCACTGCTCCGGGCCCTGGAACTTCGGCCCGGGGAACTCGTCGTCGACTTCCGCGACCGGGCAGGACACGTCGCAGGCGGTGCACTTGTAGCAGTTGTCCGCGCCCGGTCGGAGGTCCATGTCGGTGCTGTCGGGGAACACCTCGACGGCCTCGAAGTCGTCTGTCTGTGCGTCGGGAGTCAGCGTCGGGTTGCCTGGGGATTCTGCGTCACTCATCTGGTTGCCTCCTCGCCCGCGAGTCGGCCGGCGACGGCACCCGTCGCCAAGGAGACGCCGCTCGCGGATTTCTCGCGCGCCACGTCGGCACCGCCGACGACGCCGCCCGCGGCGCGCAGGTTCTCGAAGTGCGGTTCGCCGTCTTCGCCGGTCGGTCGGAGTCCGTCGTCGGGGACGACGCCGAAGCGCGCGAACGCGTGGTCGCCGAACGCCTCGGGTTCGGACCAGTCGTAGCGGTCCTCGGGGTGCGGGACGTGACAGCCGAAGACGGGCTCAGTGACCGATTCTCGGTCGGAGTCGAGGCCCTTGCCGACGAGGCCGCCCGTCGCGAGAACGACCTGGTCGGCCGAGTAGGGCGTCGGTCGGCTCTTCTGGTCGACGACGACCGTCTCGACGCGGCCGTCTTCGGCCTCGAAGTCGACCGCCGGGTTGCCCGCCGAGATTCGGACGCCCGCCTCGTCGAGCGCGTCGAACAGCATGTCTTCGAGCTTGAGCCCGAGCAGGCTCGGCGGGCCGGTCGGCACCTCGAAGACGGGGACGCCGAGGCGGTCCGAAAGCTCCGCGCGGACCTCCTCGTCGTGGTCGTCGCCGAGCATCGCCGGGAAGCCGACGCGCGACTCGCCGTCCAGTTCCTCGGCGACCGTGTCGGCGAGAGCCGAGCGAACCGTGCCGCCGTCGACGTCCTCGTCGCGGTCGAGCGCCTTGGCGAACCGCGTCACCTTCGCGTCGGCGCGGAACCGCTTGGGGAACTCGACGGTGACGCCGCGGGGCGAAAACGGCGCGCCGGCGGCCGTCAGGTGGTCGGCCGCGACGGGCGCGTCGAAGTCCGTGAGGCCCGCGAAGCCGACCAGAAGCATGTCGCCGGAGGTGCTGGCGAGACCGGGCGCGACCGACTCGGGGTACCGGGCGGTCGGCTTCACCGCGCCGCCGTGAGTCATCACGAGCGCGTTCGAGTCGGTGTGGCCGCCGCGGTAGGCGTCGCCGACCGCCTCGTCGAAGATGCGGAGGCCGGCTCGGACGCCGTCCTCGCCGACGACGTGGTAGGGGTGTCCCTCCGGGAGCGCGTCGAGGCCGGCGTAGGGGTCCGAGAGGGGACCGTCGCCGCCGGCGTAGCCGAGCACGTCGACGAGGCCGCTGGCCTGCCGGAGCGTGCTCTTCTTGTGGGCGAGCAGGCGCACGCGAGCGCCCGTCTCCGCGGCCGAGAGCGCGGCCGTGCAGGCGGCGATGCCGCCGCCGATGACGAGCACGTCGTCAGTTATCGCCATCGGCACCTCCGAGCGCGTCGTCGTCCGCGCGGTCGGTTCGCTCGCGGCCGCCGTCCGCGACCGCCCCGCCGGACGCGACGCCCGAGGCGTCGCCCTCCGAGGCACCGCCGTCGTCAAAGGCGGCGAAGTCGATGTCGGCGTCGGCCGCCGCGGGGTCCTCGTCGCGGTTCATCGTCGCCGCGTGGAGCATGTGCTTCAGCGCGGTCTGTGAGAGCTGCGTGCCCCACATGGCGTGGCGCTCGCCCTTCCAGCGCTCCTGGTAGAGGTCGTCGAGGGACGCGCGAATGGTCTCCTCGTCGTACTCGGGGGCGAGTTCGTTCGCCATCCGGTGACAGCAAATCGCGCCCTGACAGTTGCCCATCGAGGCGCGCGTCTGGATGCGCACGGAGTTGAGTTCCGTACCCGCGGTGTCGAGAGAGTCCTGAATCTCGGCGCGGGTGACGGCCTCGCACTCGCAGACGACCGGGTTGGGGTCGACGCTGTTGAGCACCTCGTCGGCGCGCGAGCCGAGTCGCTGGGCCGACCGGCGGCCGATGGGCGACCGCAGGCCGAAGTCGTCCATGTAGTCGCGGAGGACGGTGAAGTCCTCGCTGCCCGGCAGCGGCACGTCGGCGGTGCGGCACTCGGCCTCCACGTCGAGCTTCTCGCAGACGTGGTCCGAAATCTGCTCGGCCATCATCCGGTAGGTCGTGAGTTTGCCGCCGACGATGCTCGTCATGCCCGGCAGGTCGTCGCGGTCGTCGTGGTCGAGCAGGAAGAACTCGCGGGTGATGTCCGTCGGGTCCTCCGTGCCGGTGCCCGGCGGTTCGTACAGCGGACGGACGCCCCAGAAGGAGCGAATCGTCCGCGCCTCGGCCAGCATGGGCACGAGCTCCGACAGCGTCTCTATCATCAGGTCGACCTCCCAGCCCTCCTCGGGGTAGTCCTCCGGGTCCTCGACCTCCTCGTCGGTCGTCCCGAGGATGCACGTCGTCTCGTGCGGGACGATGATGTCGGCGTCGCCCTTCGGCCGACAGCGGTTGACGACCGTGTCGACCTGCCGGGTGTTCATGATGGTCATGACGCCCTTCGACGGGCGGACTTCCACGTCGACGCCGGCGAGGTCACCGATTTGGCCGGCCCACGCGCCCGTCGCGTTGACGACGTAGTCGGCGCGGATTTCCTCGACTTCTCCGGGTTCGCCGTGGACGTAGGGCCCGGTGCCGGTCTGGTGGGTGACCTCGACGCCGACGACCTCGCCGTCCTCGACGAGCACGTCCGTGACCTCCGAGTGCGTCTCGATGCGCGCGCCGTGTTCGACGGCGCTCGCGGCGTTCGCCACGCAGAGGCGGAACGGGTCGACCGCGCCGTCCGGCACCTTGATGGCGCGCTTGATGTCCTTCGCGAGGTACGGTTCTATCTCTCGCGCCTCCTCGGCTGACAGCACCTCGGCGGGGATGCCGCACTCGCGACAGCCCTCTAACTTCTTCTCGAAGTACTCGTCGGAGTCCTCGGGGCGCTGGACGAACAGCCCTCCCGTCATCTCGACGCAGTGGCCGGCGATTCGCCGCAGGACCCGGTTTTCCTCGATACACTCCTTGGCGGACGGCTGGTCCGACACCGCGTACCGGCCCCCGCTGTGGAGGAGTCCGTGCATCCGCCCCGTCGTCCCGTGTGTGAGATTCCCCTTCTCGACGAGGGTCACGTCCAGCCCGCGCATCGCGAGGTCGCGCGCGATGCCCGTGCCGGTCGACCCCCCGCCAATGACGAGGACGCTCGGCGATTTTTTCATCTGTCTTTCGTGAGGTAGGACCGACGGCACTTTATTTTACCTTCACTCGTCTCGCGTCCCGTTCGTCTCACGGAACGGACCACTTCGGCGGCCGGATTGCCATCGTACTGGCCGTAGAATACCGTAGCTCGGCGTTTCTACGCCTATTCGAAACGACGGCAATAATTCAAAATTATTGTTCTTATTAGTTACGTCCGGTATGGAATCTCCGCCGGCAACGAACCTCTCAACTGGCTTTGAAGCGCCCCGGACGGCCGATTTCCGTGTTTCATGTTCTCACTTCTCAGGGATGATGTCGGTAGTGGTCGATTTTTACGCGTGCGCCGGATACCGTCTGCCACGGACTTTCCACGCCATGCGCCTCGAAGACAGAATCACCAGGCGACGCCGCCGCGGCGGGACGAGACGTCGGCTCGTCCGGGACCTGAACGCGCTCGACCCGACGGCCCACCCCGAGGAGCCGACCGGCCGCGGGCCGACGCTCGAACGCATCCTCGACCACCTCGACCCGGTGTTCGACGGCGACCTGCCGTCCGACGCCCACGTCCACGGGCCGAAGGGAGCCGGGAAGTCGGCGGTCGTCGCGACGCTCTTCGAGCACCTCTCCAGCGCGCTCCCCTCCCAGCGGTCGGTCATCCACACCGCCACGCGCACCGCCGCCACGCCGACGACCTCCTTCGCCTACGTCGACTCCCGCGACGCCTCGACCGAGTTCGCGCTCCTCCACGCGGCGCTCGACGCGCTCTGCGAGGAGCCGGTGCCGTCGCAGGGCGTCGGCGTCGAGGCGCTCCGCGAGCGGCTCACAGACCGTGTCGCCCACGACGAACACGCGGTCGTCGCCGTCGACCACGTCGGCGAGCCTGAGACCTACCCCGCGGCGACGGCGGTGGAGACGCTCTCGTCGGTATCGCCACACGTCTCGGTGCTCACGGTCGGCCGCGACCCTCGAAGCGACGCGAGCGAGCGCGACGACGGGGACGGGGCGACCGACGCCACCGACGCGGCGTCCATCGCGGTGCCGGCCTACGAGCGCCACAGCCTCGTGGACATCCTCGTCGCGCGCGCCTCGGACGGCGTCACCCGCAACGCGCTCCCGCACGAGGCGACGCGCGAGGTGGCCGAGTGGGCCGACGGCGACGCCCACGACGCGCTCTCGGCGCTCTACGGGGCGGCGACGCTCGCCGCCGCCGACGGCGCGGACGCCCTCGACACCGAGTACGTCTGCGCCGGCATCGACGCCGTCCCCGACGACGGCTGTTCGCTCGGCCGCGTGTTCGCGCTCCCCGAGAGCCGCCGGCGCGTCCTCCGGGCGTTCGTCGCGCTCGACGACGAGGCGACGGCCTCCGTCTCGGCGGCGACCGAGAACATCGCCGCGTCCCCGCGGGTGTCGCTGTCGCCCGCGACCATCCGGCGCGTCCTCTACGAGCTTTCGGACCTCGGCATCGTCCGCCGCGTCTCGGACTGCGACTCCACCGACGGGCCGGGTCGGCCGGCGACGCGGCCCATCCCGAACTTCTCGACGCTGGCGTTCCGCGGACTGGACGACGCCGAACGCTGAGCCGCGGGGGGCGACCTGCGAGAACGAGACCTGCGCCACCCGCGAGAGCGACGACCCGCCCGGGCCGTCCTGCGGCGCGCTTCTCCCCGACCGCTGAATCTTTTTCCCCCGTCTCCCAACTCCGGGTATGGTTCCGCCGCTCGTACTCGACATCGACGGGACGCTCACCGACGCGCAGGGCCGCCTCGACTCGCGCGCGTTCGAGGTGCTCCCGACGTGGGACGCGCCCGTCATCCTCGCCACCGGCAAGGCGTTTCCCTACCCGGTCTCGCTGTGTCACTACCTCGGCCTCCCGCAGACCGTCATCGCGGAGAACGGCGGGGTCGTCCTCGCCGACGGCGAGGTGACGTTCACCGGCGACCGCGAGGCCGCGCAGGCCGCCGCCGACGAGTTCGTCGCGCGCGGCGGCGACCTCGGATGGGACGCCGCAGACACCGCGAACCGCTGGCGCGAGACCGAGATAATCGCCCGTCTCGACGCCGACGAGGCGCTCCTCCGGGAGGTCGCCGACGAGTTCGACCTCGAAGTCATCGACACCGGCTACGCGTACCACATCAAGACCCCGGGCGTGGAGAAGGGCGTCGGCCTCGAACGCGTCTGCGAGACGATGGGCTACGACCCGGCGGAGTTCGTCGCCGTCGGCGACAGCGTCAACGACGCCTCGACGTTCCGCGTCGCCGGTCGGTCGTTCGCCGTCGCCAACGCGGACGACGTGGCCAAGGAAGCCGCCGACACGGTGCTCGAACAGTCGTACATGGACGGCACGCTCTCGGTGCTCGAATCGCTCCGGGAAGAAGACGCGGCGTAGCGCGTAGCCGCCGACCGCGCGCAGTTCGTCGGCGTCTCAGGCCGGCTCTTCGAAGGGAGCGAAGCGGCCGTTGATGTCCCACTCGTGGATGCAGTAGGGGCTTCCGACCCGTTTTTCGCCGTCCTCTTCGGCGACGACCCACGTCGCGGCGTCGTCGTCCCAGCGTTCCACCCGACCGCAGCGCTCGCAGACGCGTCGCGTCGGTCGTCGAAGTTGGGGTTCCATACGTGTGAGACTGACTGCCGGGCAAAAAAGCCCATCGCCGTCGGCAGTTTCGCGGTCGCACGGCCGACCGTCCCGACTGTCCGACTCCTCGCCGCCGGAGCGAACTAACCGGGGGCGGTTGTGTACGAGTCGAACACGCGTCTTCCGGAACCGATGGGACTTACGGGTCGGGGCGCGGAGTGGTTCGCATGGGCTTTCACACCTTCGACGCCGACAGGGCGGCGAAACTCGACGACCCCGCGCGGTTCCGATTCGTCTCCCGAGAGGAACTGCTCTCGCACCTCGGCGTCGCTCCCGACCGGGTCGTCGCCGACCTCGGCAGCGGCACCGGCTTTTTCACCGACGAGGTCGCGCCTCACGTCGGCACGCTCTACGCCGTGGACGTACAGGAGGTCATGCACGACTACTACCGCGAGAAGGGTGCGCCCGACAACGTCGAGTTCGTCACGGCCGACGTGGCGTCCCTCCCGTTCGACGACGACCACCTCGACGCCGCGTTCTCGACGATGACCTACCACGAGTTCGCCACCGACGACGCGCTCGCCGAACTCGCCCGCGTCGTCCGCCCCGGCGGCACCGTGGTCGTGGTCGATTGGTCCACATCCGGTTCGGGCGAGGACGGGCCGCCGCTCGACGAGCGCTTCGGTCTCGGCGATGCCGTCGACGCGCTCGAATCGGTCGGCTTCACCGTCGCTCACGGAGAAACGAGACGCGAGACCTTCGTCTGCGTCGCCCGGCGCTGACGCGACCGACAGGGCGGAAGCGAAAATCCCTCACAGGAATTGGAATGTGTGAGTCTGTGTGGTTGATGTAGTTTCCACTCACACACCAATTCGGTGTTGAATATTAACATGCTAGAGTAATT
Source organism: Haloferax gibbonsii (assembly GCF_001190965.1). NCBI lineage: Archaea > Methanobacteriati > Methanobacteriota > Halobacteria > Halobacteriales > Haloferacaceae > Haloferax > Haloferax gibbonsii. The sequence continues at coordinate 1,412,919 of NZ_CP011947.1, read as the reverse complement.
TGGTGAATATCAGGACAACGCTTACCACGAAAACTGTGGTACTTGGTGTCATGGCATTACATAACTCAGTCATCGACGACTATCACCCGACAGAGGGGTACTACGAGTGTCGTTCCTGTCGCACGCGAACGGTCAGTGCGTCTCACCTGTCGGAATGCCCCGACTGCGGCGGGTCGGTTCGTAACATCGCCGTCGCCCGCGAGTGAGATTCGCCGCCGCCCGCGCGAGTCCGTGAGCGCATCGAGTCCGAACAGACGGCCGACTTCCTTCTCACCGGGTCGCCGTGGCCGCCCGCCACGACGGCCCGCTCAGGATTCGATGATTCCCGTGTACCGGTCGACGAGTAGGACAACCGCCGCGCCGACGACCGCGGCCACGGCGAACGCGGCGTAGAGCTCGGTCGACCACGACCGACCCGCGTCGACGAGCGCGTTGGTGCTCTCGACGACGGGAGCGCGGAGCGCCCCGACGATGAGACTCACGAGGAACGCCAGCGTCGCCCGGCGGTGGTGTTCGAGCGCCCAGCGGACGACGTGCGCGATGCTGAACAGGCCGACGACCGCCCCGAGCATGAACGTGATGACGACCGTTCCCGGTTCGACGATGACCGACAGCGACGCGCCGCCGGCGATGTCGATGAGGCGGTCGATGAACGTGTTGAGCGCCGCGTTCATGTACTCGTACTGGCCGAGAATCAACAGGAGAAGCGACCCCGAGACGCCGGGGAGAATCATGGCGCTGACGGCGATGCCGCCGGCGACCGCAATCGCCGGGAGCGAGTGCCCGAACGCGCCGCCGCTCCCGCCGGAGGCGACGAAGGCGAGGACGAACCCGGCGACGGCGGCCGCGATTTGTCGCGGGCCGTCGAGCGAGACCTGCGCGTACAGGACGACCGCCGACGCGGCGATGAGCCCGAAGAAGAAGCCGTAGGTGGGGACCGGTGCGTCGTTGAGCGCGATGTGTAGCACGCGCATCACGGTCACGATGGCGGTGGCGATACCCGCGCCGAGCGCGAGCAGGAAGCCGACATCGACCTCGCGCATCGCCGCGATTGCGTCGGCCCGGCGTCCCGGGACGACGACGCCGAGAGCGCGCTTGATGCGGCCGGGCGTGATGGCCGTCACCGCGCTGATGAGCCGTTCGTAGATGCCCGTGATGAGCGCGATGGTGCCGCCCGAGACGCCCGGAACGGCGTCGGCGGCACCCATACAGACGCCCTTCAGGTAGATGAGAAGCCACGAGAAACGGGATGTCGCCCCGTCTGAGTTCCTCGACATTTCGTTGTCGGATGCTCTCTCGGGAAGGATATCAGTCCACCGCTCTGTCGGTCGGCGGCGAGAAGAGGAACGCGTCGAAACGGCGGTCTGAAACCGGGCGACTGCCCGGCCCGGTTCGAAACCTTACGCGGCGACCGAAACCGCGCTGGCGTCGACTGACGCCGAGGTCGATGCCGACTCGTTCGTCTGCGAGTCGTCTGAATCGGAGTTCTCAGTCAGGTTGAACTCCTGTTCGTTCCGTTCGAGAGTGACCTGCACGGTTCCGTCTTCGGCACCGTTGACGAGGCCTTCCTCGACGGCGACGTTCTGCGCCTGGTAGCTGACGATGGTGTTGTTCCCGGCGAAGGTCGTCGGCCCGGTGAACGTGTAGTCGCCCGTCGCGCGGACGTCGACGTTCGTGTAGCCGTTGTCCGGACCGTACTCGTCGTAGCCGGTCGTGGAGTACGGGAGCGTCATCGTGAACTCACCGTCGGCGTCGGTCTGCGCCTGTTGCGTGTAGGTGAAGTTCGTGCCCGTGGTCTGGTCGCGCATCTGGACGCGGGCGGTCACCGTCGTGTTGGCCGGGGCACCGCTGCCTTCGACCGTCGCGCCGGGGACGCGCTCGAACGTCTTGACCCACGAGGGGTTGTTGGGAACGAGCGCCTGCGCTTGGATGCCGTAGGTGTTGCCCGCCCGGATGAACGAGTTCTGGTAGGACCCCGAACGGAGCGCCGAGTTGTTCGAGGACTTCACGAGGCGGTAGTGTTCGAGGGCGGCGACGCGTTCCTCGGGGAACGTGCCGATGCCGCCGATCTGCGAGGTCGGGTCGTTCGCGACGTACTCCTCGGCGGCGGTCATGTTGTCGAACACTCTGACCGCCTGCCCGTCGGACGGCGTCACCTTGAACGTGGTCTCGCCGTCGGCGGACGTTCGTTCTTCCCAGTCGACGACGATGGGCGACGCCTCACGGGCGCTGCCGTGGTACGCGTAGAGCCGGACCATCAGGCTCTCGTAGTACCGCTGGTCTTTGAGGCTCGACACGGCGGCGACTCTCGTCTGTCCCTCCTGCTCCTGCAGGCGGTACATCGTACTGTAGAAGTCGGACGTGGAGACGTTCGACTCGTCGTAGAAGACGGTCGGCGCACCGAACTTCGAGTCGGTCGAGGCCATCTGCCAGTCGACCATGACGTAGCGGGTCTCGTTACCCTCCTCGCTCATGTCGGCGAGGACGTCGGAGGCCTGCTCCTCGTTCGGCGCGAGGAGGAAGTTCGCGGCCTCGGTCGCGCCCTGCTGGAACGGGTTAGCGTTCGGGATGCGCTCGCCGAGGACCGTTATCCAGTGCCCGTAGTCCCACCACGACATGACGCCGTACGTTCCCTCGGCGTAGTCGAAGTCGTCGGTCCGTTCGTAAGTTCCGTAGTAGTCCATCTCGTTGGATGCGCCGCCGAACTGCCCCTCTTCGGGCGTGCTGTTCTGCATCCACTCGAAGCTGTCCTGCCACTGCGTCACCGTACCCGGTCCGGTCTGGGACGACTGGAGGGCGTTGCTGCTGGTGCCGGCGTTGCCGAGCTGAATCGGCACGACGAGCACCGGGGTGAGGACGAGAAGCAGGGCGACGGCGACGACCGCGACCGTCCCGTACGACACGTCGTCGAGGCGGTCGGTGCCGGCGAGGTCGATGATACCGAGCGAGAGAATCTCGCGGAGGAGGTACGCGTTCATCACCGCGACCACGACCGCGAGGTAGTAGTTGAAGCGGACCTGCGTGAAGGCGGCCGAGGTGATGATGGCCGCCCAGACGAGGACGAACAGGTGTTCGCTCTCGTAGTCGGCCTGCAGCACCGCGCCGACGATGAGGGCGCTCGCGATGGCGAGGCTGACGAGCGAGGATTCGAGGCCGAGGAGCCCGCCGATGCCGGCCGGGATGGCCGGAATCAGGAAGATAACGCCGAAGGCGGCGAGGCTGCCGGCGACGTAGCCGATCTTCCGAGTGTCGCCGTCGCGGACGAGCGGCTTGCCGACGAGCCAGATGGCACCGACGAGGCCGGTGAAGAACGTGAAGCCGTACTCGGACATGATGCGCTCGGTTGCGGTCATGCCGCTGTTCTGCAGGACGCTCGCGGCGATGAAGGGTTGTGCCTCGCCGATGGTGCGCGTCGCCGCACCGGCGCTGAAGCCGACGGTGCGGAGGAAGTTGACGCTCACCTGGCGGAAGGCGTCGGGGAGGACGACGGCCGTGCCGATGACGGCGACGAGGCCGAGGGCGGCGACCGCGACGGGGTAGCCGCGGTCGTCGACGTCGTTGGACTCCCACCACCGGGCCAGCGCAGCGAGGAACACCGCGCCCGCGCCGATACCGAAGGCGAACACGGGGTGGAGGAGACTGAAGTTCGTCACGCTGAACGAGAAGTCGGTCAGCGGGACGAACATCAGGAGGCCGGTGACGAGCATCGAGACCGCACCGACGAACGCGACGTGTTCCGGGGACTGTCCGCCGACGTAGTCGGCGACCATCTGGAGGACCAGGTACAGGCCGAAGATACCGACCAGAAGGACGCCCGGCGGCCACGCCCACATGTAGAGCGCCATGCCCACGCCGGCGAGCGCGGACCAGATGAGGGTGGAGCGGAGGGCGTCGAAGTCACGGGCGGCGACGAGTTCCCAGACGGGCTTCTCGCGGTTCGCCACGGTGAGGGCGATCATGATGGCGACGACCGCGAAGCCCTGGAAGAACGGCTCGGCGATGTTGTGGTCGGCGAAGCCGACGAGGCCGCGCTGGAGGAACGTCCCGGGGAGCAAAGCGAGGATGACGACCCCGAAGATGCCGCCGAGGCGACCCCCGAGACGACGGCCGATGAGGAACGTCGGAATGGCAACGAGCGCCCCGAAGACGGCCGGCGCGACAAGCAGCGTCTTGGCCACGAGGTCGGCCGACGGACTGCCGAGGCCGACGACGATGGCGGCCGTCGCGATAATCTGGTCGTAAACCGTCCCGAACTGGCCGACGCTCGTCCCGAACGGGAAGTAGGTCCACGGGTCGAACGGCATCGTCGACGGCCAGTTCTGGACGGAGTACGTCACCTCTCGGAGGTGATACCAGGCGTCGTTTCCGGAGAAGAGGACATCACCGTCCCTGATAAAGTTACTATACGACCGAAGACGGACGGCCAACATGGCGACCAGTATCACGAGGAGGGCGGGGACGTGATACCAGTCTTTGGCGAGGTCGAGGACCGACTTCGAGTCGGGGCCCTCGATGCGCTCTGTGTCTGCGCTCATCGCTTCGATGGACTGGGAAAACCCGCATAAGCCTTATGACTCGGTTTCATCGGCGAGACGGGCTCGCTCCCGTCGAGACCCGATTCAGCGTGGTTTTGCGGCCGTCAGGTCGCAGTTTCGCGGCCGATCAAGCGCCGACCCGCGCGAACGACACTCTTTATACGGGACCTTCTGATAGCACTCAGTATGGCCGACGGGGATACGGAAGACAGGAGCCACGAGGGCGCGTCGTACCGCGACGACACGGCGCGGGCGCTCGACGTGACCGCCACGCTCTCCGACGCGTCGCTCGTCGTCGCGAGCAACCGAGAGCGATGTTACTCCAGTGAGACCGCCCCGGAGTGGCTCGACGTCGTCGTCCGCACCGACAAGGGCCGCAACTACGCGCGAAACAGAGCCATCGAGGAGGCCGAAAACGAGTGGATAATCGTCGCCGACGACGACATCACCTTCCCCACTCGGCTCGCGGCACACCTCGTCGACTCGATGCACGAGTTCCAGGTCGTCGGGCTGGAGGACTTCTGGCCCATGCGGTGGACGCTCACGCGATTCATGATATTTCACCGAAGCCTGTGGGAGCGCGTCGGTGGCTTCGACGAGCACCGCGAACACGGCGGCGACACAGACTTCGCGATTCGCGCCGAGAAGGCCGGCGCGGAGGTTCACCGCCTGCCCCGTCGCATCGTCCCGCACCACGACACCGAGTCCGACTTCGACGTGGGGACCCACCTCGAATGGCTGTTCTACCTGTTCAAGCGCCACCCGAAGCAGGTCGCGGTCCCCGCGCTCAAACTGGCGCTCGCGAAGGTGAACGTCATCTCCCCGTCGAAAATCGAGTACGACGCGTCGTGGGCCGGTGACGTTTTCTCGCTCAGCGACACCGACGACGCACCGCTCGACCACTGAGTTTCAGACCTCCGAATCATGAATATCCTACTCCTCATCATGGACAGCGTCCGTGCGAGCAACACTAGCCTGCACGGCCACGAACACCGGACGACCCCGTTCTTGGAATCGCTCGCCGACGAGGCCACGGTCTACGAGACCGGTATCAGCCCCGGCTCGTGGAGCCTGCCGAGCCACACCAGCATCTTCACCGGCTACCACGTCGCCGAACACGGCGTCACCGGCGCGAAAAACAAGCTCGAACCCGGACACACCATTTTCGAGCGGCTCGCCGACGAGGAGGGCTACTCGACCGGCATCTTCTCCGAGAACACGTGGGTCACCGAGATGGACGTGGGACTGAAAGAGACCTTCCAGACCGTCGAGGGCGCGCGGAACATCCCGTACGTCGAGGGTCTCGACCCGAGCAACTTCGTGCTCACCGAGGGACAGGGCAACTACGCCGGCTACCTCAAGCGGTGTCTGTCCCACGACCACCCGGCGAAGTCGCTCGCAAATGGGGTCGTCACGAAGCTCGCGTGGGACTACCCGCAGTACCTCCCCGACTCGCTGAAGGCGACTACGCCCGCGGACGTGTACGTCGACCTCTTTCTGGACTGGGAGGAGACGCGGAACGACTCGTGGGCCGCCTGCATCAACCTCATGGACGGCCACATGCCGTACGAACCCCGCCCGGAACACGACAACTGGGGCGGGAAACGCCTCCAGAAGCTCCAACAGGACGTCGACGACCAGGTGTGGGAGTACCTCGGTGGCCACCGACCCTGGTGGGAGAAACGCGCCATGGAGGGGCTGTACGACGGAACCATCCGACAGATGGACGCCCAAATCGAACGCCTCGTCTCGACGCTCAAAGAGCGCGGCGAGTACGAGGACACGCTCATCGTCGTCACCGGCGATCACGGCGAGGGCTTCGGCGAGAAGAGTCAGGTCAAGCCCGATGTGCGACTCGCCGGCCACGGCAAGGACGTACACGAGGCGGTCCTCCACGTCCCGCTCGTCGTCAAGTTCCCCGGGCAGGCGGACTCCGAGACGGTCTCCGCGGCGGCCTCGCTCACCGAGTTCCCGCGCGTGGTCGACGCCGTCCTCGACGGCGAGTGGGACCGCGACGCGTTCGTCCCCGACGACGGGGCGGTCGTCGCCTCGACCCACGGCCTCGACGAACCCTCACAGGCGCTCGCCGAGGAGTTCTGTGGGTCCGTCATGCCCTACGGAGGCGTCTCACGGACCGTTTACGAGACGACCGACGAGGGCGTGGTGCAGTATCAGGCCTGGGAGGACGCCGCCAGCACGGTTCGCATCTTCGACGCGAAGACCGCGTGGAAGGCCGCCGATACCGACGACGGCGTCGTCTCGGAGACGTTCGGCGCGTTCGACGACCTCGGCGTCCGCGAGGAGAGCGAGGGCATCGATGCCGCCGAGGGTGCAACGAAAGAGCGCCTGAAGGACTTAGGGTACCTGTAGCGGGGCGTCTACGGTTGCGGGGCCGGTGTGACGGCGGGTCGTCGTCGTGGCCCGCCCCGTTCCGAAGCCATAGAAAGTTTTTCTTTGGTCGGTTGGGTCCGGTCCTCTATGTCGAACGCATTCGACCGGATCAAATACGGCCTCTCGCAGATCGCCGAGAACGGCCGGAGTTTGAACTGGTGGCGGGGGACGCTGATGCGGCGGGGAAACGGGGCGATTCAGACGAAACTGTATCCGGGCAGGCGCGGAATCGACGTGGTCGACGCGGATTGGGACACGCTCGTCGTCCTTGACGCGTGCCGGGCCGACCTCTTCGAGGAGTTCGTCGACCTCGACCAGTTCGACGACTACCGCGCGGAGACCAGTCGAGCGAGTGCGACTCCCGAGTGGCTCCCGGTCTCGTTCCCCGACGAGTACGGCGACATCGTCTACGTCTCGGGCAACCCGCAGGTCTCGAAGAAGGTGCCGGACAAGTGGCACAAGCTCCTCGAAGTGTGGCAGGACGCCTACGACGACGACGTGGAGGCGATTCTCCCCGGACCCATCATCGACGCCGCGATTCGAGCGCGCGAAGAGTACCCTGACAAGCGGCTCATCGTTCACCTGATGCAACCGCACGTCCCGTTCGTCGGCCGCCCGGACCTCCACTTCTGTACCTACCAGTTGTTCGAGGACCTGGACATGGACGGCGACGACCGCGCCGGAAACGTCTTCGAGGCCGCGGCCAAGGGCATCGTCGACGAAGAAGAGATGTGGCAGGCGTACGGCGAGAACCTGACCTACGCGATGGACGAGGTCCAACGGCTCATCGACGCGTTCGACGAGCGCATTGTCCTCACGTCCGACCACGGCAACGTGGTCGAAGCGAAGTCGTGGCCGCTGCCGTTCACCTACCACCAACACCTGCCGTACCACCGCCACCCCGGCCTCGTGACGGTCCCGTGGGCGGTCCTCGACGGCGAGCGGCCGACTATCACCGACGACGGCGTCGAGTCCAGCAGCCGCGCCACCTCCGCGGAGGTCACGGAGCGACTGGAGAATCTCGGCTACAAGTAGTCAGCCGGGGTTCCGATTCGAATTCGTTCGGCAGTCTCACCCGAGCACGTCGGAGACGCTCTCGATGCTCGTGAGGTCCGTCTCGAAGAACTGTCTGTTCTCTGCCACCTTCTCCTCCGACCAGTTCCACCACGCCGTGTCGAGCAGTTCCTCTCGGATGTGTTCGTCGAACCGCCACTTCTTTCGTTCGGCGGGGACGCCCGCGACAACCGCGTAGGGCTCTACGTCGCTCGTCACGACGGCCCCCGCGCCGACGATTGCGCCGTGGCCGATAGAGACTCCCGAGAGGACGGTCGCGTTCGAACCGATCCACACGTCACTTCCGACGTCGATGTCTCCTTTCGAGGTCCACGCCAACTCGTCGCCGGTGACCTGTCGGTACAGTTTCAATTGCAGCGTCGGATTCGCGGTCGTGTGGTTCTGCGACCGGAACTCCGCGCCGGGGGCAACGGCACAGTACCGTCCGATATCGACGGTCCCTCTGAGTGTGTTCCGACCGTTGAGATTCGTCCCCCGTCCGAGACCTACCGTCCCGTTGAGTACGCAGTCGGGACCGACGTGCACGTCGTCACCGAGTGAAATATCTCCTCGCATCGAACAGCCGGATTCGATGCCGACGTTCCGCCCCCGTGAGAAGTTCGTCTCCGCGGGCGACTTGTCGATGAGCGTCGTGGCGATCTCGGGGTAACCAAGCCGCGAAACCACGGATTCGACAGTCGTCTTTATGCTCCGCATTGTACGGAGTCTCCGCGTGGTACTATATTACCCTTGCCCTTCAGTTATCAACATTGATAGGAAAGGGCGATGAGCACGCGACTGCGATGACGACCGGACAGTTGATTTTTAACCTCGTGTGGGGCACTCTGAGTATGTCCAGTTCCCCTCGCTACTCCATCGCGGTCTGTAACTACAACATGGCCGAGACCATCGAGGAGTCGCTTCGGAGCATGGTTGAGCAGGTCGACGAGGAACTGTACGAGGTCGTCGTCGTCGACGGCGGTTCGACCGACGGTAGCCGCGGTATCCTCCGCGAGCTGGAGGCCGAATTCGACAACTTGCGGGCGGTTCTTGACCGGTCGGACGAGTGCGACTGGCTCGGCGGGGACCGAAACATCTCCTTCGAGGAGTCCCGCGGCGAGTACGTCCTCGAATCGCTCGACACGGACGACTACTACCACGAGGGGGTCATCGAGGACTTCGTCGAGATATTCCACGCGCTGGAGGCGCAGGTCGACCGTCCCTTCTTCCTCAGCGGGCGCGGGATGAACATCGCCCCCCGCGGACTCCTGCTCGACGTGCCGTACTACGACGTGGGCGGCGCAGAGGACCGCGACCACTGGCGACGGCTGTACGCCCGCGACGCGCTCATCTGGCTGGACCACGGTCACGTCTCGGACTCGCTGGGCTACGACTTCGACCTGCGCGGCGAAATCAGCCGCGACATCCACGGGAAGATAACCGACTTCCAGTCGGGCGTCTCCTTCTGGAGCGCGATTCGGTGGACGCTCCACCACGAACACCACTACATCTTCGAGCGACCGCGGAGCCTCCCCCGCGAGGTCCTAAAGCGCCTCTACGACCTCGCGACGTTCCCGTACGCCTACCTGAAATCGCTCCCGCTCGAACGACACGAGGCCCCGGCGGAGTTCCGGCGGAAGGGCGCGCTCGAAGCGCGCATCGCAGCGACGCGGATGACGCTCCCCGAGATGGAAGCCCACTACGGCTTCGAGGTCGACTGCGACGAGTTCAGCGAGGCGGGCAGGAAGGCGTTCTGCGAGTACGCCGACACGTGACCGACGCTGGAACGTCTCGCGCCGACCGGTGGGATACTCGGTGCCTGATTATCAAACTGTATTTCTGTGGAGAAACGTTCAAAACCCCCTGAAGGGAGTGTCTCCTATGGGGCTTGGCGATTGGGCATCTAACGCACGGTGGTACTATCAGAATCTGAACCTCGGGACCGCGGCGAAAGTCAGCGCCGCGGAGCTACTGGGAGGCGCGGTTCGGCGGGCGTATTCGCACGCTCCACGACTTGGGAGACCGATATACGAGCGGGACTGGGACGCGCTGATTATTTTGGACACGTGCCGTCCCGACGCCCTCGAAGCGGTCGCATCGGAGTACGACTTCCTCCCCAACGGTCGCGTCCCGACCGCCACCTCGCTCGGGTCGAACTCCCGCGAGTTCATGCGGTACAACTTCACCGAGGAGTATCGCGAGGAGATGGACCAGACGGCGTTCGTCACGTTCAACCCGAACTCTGACGCCATGCTCGACCCCAACGACTGGTTGCTGTTGGACGAGGTGTGGCGGGACGCCTGGGAGGCCGACATCGGGAGCGTCCGGCCGCGGACGGTGACGAACCGCTCGATAGCGGCTCACCGCGAACTCGATCCAGAGCGAACGATTATCCAGTACCAACAGCCGCACACGCCGTACCCGCACTTCGAGAAGCACGACTGCGGGGCGCTCGCCATCGAGGACGACGCGAACGACCGGTCCGGGATATTCGGCGCGATTCTCGACGGAAAGATAACTCGCGAGGAGGCGTGGGAGGGCTACCTAGACAACCTACGCTGGGCGCTCGACGACCTCGAACTCCTCCTCTCGAACCTCGATGCGGAGCGGGTGATACTCACGTCGGACCACGGCGAGTGTTTCGGCGAGTGGGGACTGTACGGCCACCACAGATCGACTCCAGTCCCGGAACTCATTCGCGTTCCGTGGGTCGTCACCGAGGCGACTGACGAGGGAACTCACGAGCCGCCCGCCGCATCCACCGACCCCGACGATGTCGGTCTCGACAGCAAGCTCTCCTCGCTCGGCTACCTGTAGCGTCCCGTCGTAGCGGGACGACACCACGCTATCGCCGCTGACGACGTCTCCTCGCGGTCAATCCATATATCCGAGCTCTTCGAGTCGCTTCTGTACGTCCTCGCTCACGTCGTCGGCCTCCGGGACGCCCTCGGTCGTCTCGCGCAGCAGGTGCGGCGGAATCTCCGACCGGAACGAGGCACAGCGGTCGGGGTGGTCGGCCGCGACGTTCTCGCGCTCTTTGGGGTCGGCACGGAGGTCGTACAGTTCGTCTTCCTCGCCGTCGACCGCGATGTACTTCCAGCCGTCCTCGCGGACGCCGACGACGGGGCCGGCGTCGCTGAACGATCCGGTCGAGACGACCCGCCGGGGACCGCCCTCGAAGAGGTCGGTTCCGCGGAACGCGCTCGGCGGTTCGACGCCGTGGTTTCGCGCTACCGTGGGCGCGAGGTCGAGGAGTTCGCGCTGGTCGTCGACGACCCCGCCGTCGCCGCGGTCGGACTTCACCACGAGCGGGACGTGCGTCAGTTCGTCGTAGGGGCGGTTCCGGTGGTAGTAGTTCCCGTGGTCGGCGAACTCCTCGCCGTGGTCGGCGGTGAGGATGATATCCGTCTCGTCGTAGCGGCCGAGCGACTGCAACCCGTCGAGGAAGCGGTCGATGTGGTCGGACGTGTACCGGATATCCGAGTCGTAGAGGTCGACGATTCGCCGACGCTCCGCTTCGGTCACGTCTTCGGGGTGGATTCCCGCCTTGGACATGAGACGGCGAATCTCCGACTCGTCGGCGGGCTCGGCGTACGCCGGGTCCTCGAGGTCGATGCCGTAGGGGCGGTGTGGGTCCATGTAGTGGACCCACAGGAAGAAATCGCCGTCGACGCCGTCGAGCCACTCCAGGGCCCGGTCGGTCGTCTTCTCGGCGTTCTCGTACACCGTCTGCTCCATGATGAGCGACGCCGGGAAGACGGCCTCCTGAATCCGTTCGGCGAGGGGACGTATCCCGAGCGACTCGACCGTCGGACGGACGAGGTCCATCGTCCGCCGAAACAGCCTGTGGGCCGCCGACGGCGACCCCGAGTCCTCGGAGTCCATGATGCCGAAGTCGTCGAAGTGGTCGAAGTCGGCCGGGCGGGGGACGCGGCTCGCGAAATAGGTGTTCGAATGGATGCCGGCGGTCGATACCTCGTCGGGGAGCGGAGAGGCGATGTTTGGCCCGTCGCGGGCGTGTTCGTCCCCGCGGTACCGGGAGGTGAGAAGCGACGGCACCGAGATTCCCGTGTTGGTACCGTTGGCGAAGGCGGCGGTGAACAGCGTCGAGTCGTCGTCGAGCAGGCGGTCGAGGACCGGAAGCGTGTCCCGCTGGTAGCCGTACTGGCCGACGTGGCCGGCCCGGAGCGCGTCGACGGTGATCAACACGGTGTTCATTGCTTCGGTGGTGTGGCAGGTGCGTTCAAATATCTGTTGCTCAGCGGTCGGCACACTCGAAGGTGCTATAACCTCCGGCGAAGAATCGCCGACAACCCGAAATGAGAAACGTCGTCCTCATCTGTCTCGACACCGTCCGGAAGGACTACTTCGACCGGTTCGCCGAGCGGTTGCGCGAGCGGGCCGACGCCTCTTTCGACCAGTGTCGGGCTGCGAGTGGCTGGAGCGTTCCGAGCCACGCGAGCATGATGACCGGGAAACTACCGCACCAACACGGGATTCACGTGTACAACCGGGATTTCTCAGGGCTCCGTCGGGAAGACACGTTTCTCGCTGACCTCCCGGACCACCGGGCGTTCGGGTCGAGCGCGAACGTCTACGCCAGCGACGCGTTCGGCTTCGACCTGCTTTTCGACGACTTCACCAGCGTCTCGCCCGACCGGCGGTTCCCCGACGGCATCGACGCCGAAAAGTTCGGACAGGAGTGTGAGGAGACGGGGCTCGCCCGCTACCTCGCCTTCCTGAAAGCCTCGCTCGCCAGCGACCATCCGGTCCAGAGCCTCGCCAACGGCGCGCTCGTCGAGTTCGACCGACAGTTCGCCGAGCTCCCCGTGCCGAAGCCGCTCGACGACGGGGCGAACATCGTCTCGCGCGAGGCGGTGAAGCTCGTCCGCGAACACGGCGACGCGGACCCGTTTTTCATGTTCACGAACTTCATGGACGCCCACGGTCCGCTCACCCACGTCCGCGGCTACGACTCAGACCTCCACGACGCGCCGTACTCGTGGACGACGGGCGAGTACAGCACCCACGAGGTCAACGTCTCCGGCGAACTCGAAGAGAACTGGGAGCACATCGAACACACCCGCGGGCTCTACGGCGCGGCCATCGACTACCTCGACCGCAAGGTGTGTTCGTTCATCGACCGCGTGCAGGACGAGACGGACCGAGAGACGACGTTCGTCATCACCGCCGACCACGGCGAGAACCTCGCGTTCGAGGCCGACGGCGGCCTCCTCGCCCACAAGGGCGTCCTCACGGAGGGGCTGCTCCACGTCCCGCTTCTCGTCGTCAACGCGCCCGAGGGATACGACGACAGCGAGACCGGCTACTTCTCGCACGTCGACCTCGGTCGCTTGCTCGTCGGACTCGCGCGCGGGGAGACGCCCGACGTGTTCGAAGCGCGCATCGCCGCCGAGCGAATCGGCTCCAACATGGCCGCCGACGCGTCCGAGGCGGAGCGCCGCGAGTGGGACCGCATGATCCGCGTCGTCTACGACGGGGCCGACAAGTACGAGTGGGATTCCAACGGGACTCGGCTTCGCCACCGACTCGACCCGGACCGACCGAACTGGCAGGAACTCGCGGCGGAGGACGTCGATATCGGCGACCTCGACGAGGCGTTCTTCGACGCTCCGCTCGACGAGTACAAGCGCGAGGCCGTCACCGCGAGCACCGACCACGACGTGGACCAGACGACGAAGTCGCGCCTGAGCGACCTCGGCTACATCTGAACAGCTGACGCGCCGGTCGGCGACCGTTTCCTCCCGATTTCGGGCGGTTTCGGCGTGATTTCGGTCCCGAAGAACCTTTCTATGGCCGCCGCATCACCCACCTGTACCGACGTATGAGAAATGTCGTCCTTATCTGTCTCGATACTGTCCGAAAGGACTTCTTCGATTCCTTCTCCTCGCGGCTCCAGGAGCGGGCGGACATCATCTACGACCAGTGCCGAACCGCCAGCACCTGGAGCGCCCCGAGCCACGCGAGCATGTTCACGGGGACGCTCCCCCACGAACACGGCGTCCACGCCTACCACCGCGACTTCTCGGGTATCGGTCGCGACGACACGTTTCTCGCCGAGCTTCCGGACCACCGCGCGCTCGGCGTGAGCGCCAACGTCTGGGCCGGGTCGTCGTTCGGGTTCGACGGCTTCTTCGACGAGTTCTCCAACATCTCTCCCGACCGACGTTTCCCCGAGGGCATCGACGTGGCCCGGTTCGGCCAGTCCTGCGAGAAGACCGGCCTCGGGAAACAACTCGAGTTCCTCAGGCGCGCGCTCGAACACGAACAGCCGGTTCAGAGCCTCCTCAACGGCGCGGCCGTCCAAGTTGACAACATGCTGGCGACCGCGCCGGTGCCGAAGCCGATGGACGACGGCGCGAAGACGCTCATCGGGCAGGCAAACCGCCTCGTCGGCGCGTCCGACGAGCCGTTTTTCCTCTTTACGAACTTCATGGACGCCCACGGTCCCCTGCGGCACATCCTCGGCTACGACGGGAGTCTCCACGACGCGCCGAACTCGTGGAGCTCCGAGCGCCTCGACTGGTCGCGAATCGTCGCCGAGGGCGACGAGACCGAGATGACGCGCTACCGCGACCTCTACGGCGCGGCCATCGACTACCTCGACCGCAAAGTGTGTTCGTTCATCGACGAGGTGCGGGCGGCGACAGACGAGGAGACGACGTTCGTCGTCACCTCCGACCACGGCGACAACCTCGCGTTCGAGGCCGACGGCGGCCTGTGGGGTCACACCGAAAGCAGCCTCAACGAAGCGCTGACGCACGTCCCACTCGTGGTCGTGAACGCGCCCGGTGAGGGCACCGACGTCGTCGACGGCTACGTTTCGCACCTTCGGCTCGGCGACCTCCTCGTCGGCCTCGCCCGCGGGGAGCGCCCCGACGTGACCGACGCGCGGATTCCCGTCGAGCGAATCGGTCACAGCGGCAAACAGCACAAGCTCGCCGAACAGGCGCGGGACACGAACCGGATGCTCCGCGCCGTCTACGACGGCGACCGCAAGTTCGTCTGGGCGGACGACGGGAGTCGAGAGACCTACCGTCTCGACGCCGACCGCCCGTGCTGGCAGGCCGAGACCGACGAACCGTTCGACGCCGAGTCGCTCGACGACTCGTTCTTCGAGATGCCCGTCGCCGACTACGCGGAGCGCGCTCGGTCCGCCGAAGACGAACTCGGCGTCGACGGCGCGACGGCGGACCGACTCCGCGAACTCGGCTATCTCTGACCCAGCCGTGACTGACCACTCCCTCGCACGCCGGTCGTTCAGCCTCCCATGAAAAAGACAGACAGCCTCTCCATCGGCCGCGAGGCGTTCCTCTCCCTGTTCTCGAAAGTCCTCACCGCCGGTACCGGCTTCGCCGGCGTCGTCATCTTCGCGAACCTCCTCGGCGACGTCGGCTGGGGAAAGTACCGGACCGTCCTCGCCGCCGCATTCGTCCTCACGCAGGTTCCGAGCGGTATCGGCGCGGCGGTCAAAAAGCGGGTGAGCGAGGTCGGCGTCGAGCCCGGCTCCTTTTTCGGGACGGCGCTCCTCGCGCACCTCGCGTTCTCGCTCGTCGTCGCCGGTGCGTACGTACTCCTCGAGCCCTACGCCGTCGACTACTTCGGAACCCGCGAACTGGCCGTCGGCGTGGTGCTCGTGGTGGTGTCGCTCGGACTGTTCAACATCGCGAACAAGCTCTACGCCGGCACGGGTCACCCGGCGGTCTCCTCGTGGGTCGACGGCATCCGGAGCCTCCTGACCATCGCGCTCCAGCTGCTCTTTTACTGGCTCGGCTTCGAGGCGTTCGGGCTCGTTCTCGGCCTGGCCATCGCGACGGTCGGAACGGCCGTCCTCGCCGCAGTCCTCTCGCGCGTTCTCCCCGCGCGCCCGACGAAACGGGTCGCAGAGCGAATCTACGACTTCGCCCGGTGGAGCGTCCCGACCTCGATGCTGTCGAATTTCTACTCCAGCGCCGACGTGCTCATCATCCAGGCGTTCGTCGGCCCGGCCTCGGTCGCGTACTACTCCGTCTCGATTCAGCTCGCCCAGCCCGGGGCGATGTTCGCGACGACCATCGGAAACGTGCTGAACGTCAAGTCGAGCGGCGTCGACTCCGTCGGCGGCGACGTGCGGTTCGACCTGATAAACTCCATCTCCTACGCGGGGCTCATCGCGATTCCGGTCTTCTTCGGCGCGGCCGCGATGCCGAAGGAGTTGGTGACGACGCTGTTCGGCAGCGATTTCGCCAACACGCCGGTGCTCGTGGTCGTCGGGATGACCCTGTTCCAGATCGGCAATGCCTACCGCCACCCCTTCGAGGCCGTCTTACAGGGCACCGACCGCCCGGAGCTCGTCTTCCGGGTGAACAGCTTCATCGTCCTCCTGCACCTTCCGGCCGCGGTCGCGCTCGGGAGCGTCTACGGGCTCGTCGGCGTCGTCGCCAGCACGGTCGCCGCGGAGGTCGTTCGACACGCCGTCTTCCAGTACGTCGCCCACCGCGAGTTCGGCGGCGTCGTGTTCACGCGTCCGATGCTCGAACAGACAGTCGCCGGCGCGGTCATGTTTGCCCTCGTCTGGTCGGTCCTCGAATACGCCGTCTCGATTACCGGGTGGGTCTCGCTGCTGCTCGTCGTCGGGTTCGGTGCCGTCGCCTACTTCGCGGCGCTCCTCGGACTGAGCAGCCACTTCCGCGAGACGGTCAGAAACACGGTCCCCGGGCTCTCGGGCGAGTAAGCGAGCGACGCCGGCGTCGGGGGCCGCCGCATCAACCCAGTCCGACCCGACCCGACCCGGTTCGGTTCTCAGTGCGCCGCGTTCCAGCCGCCGCGACAGACCGTGTCGTAGACCGCGGTCGTCCGCTCGACCACGGACTCCCACGTCGGAAGCGGTTCCGCCGGCGCGTCGAGGTCGACCGCGCGCTCGATGCCCGAAACGAGGGCCGCGGGGTCGACGCCGACGCAGTCGTCGCGGTCCGCCCAGTCGACGAGCGCTCCCGCGTTGCGGACGACGCACGGGGTGCCCGCGGCGAGCGCCTCGGCGACCGTCATCCCGTAGGCCTCGAACTCCGACATCGTCACGAACGCCGCCGCGCCGGCGTACAGCCCCGGCAGGTCCTCGTCGGCGACGAAACCGAGGAAGTGAACGCGGTCTTCGACGCCGACCTCGCGGGCGAGTCGCTTCAGCTCCGACCCGTAGTCGCCGGAGCCGGCGACCGCGAGGTCGTAGTCGAGGCCGGGGAGGGCTCGAATCACGTGCTGAACGCCTTTGTACTCCGCTAACCGACCGACAGAAAGCAGGTAGTCGCGGTCCGCCCACTCGGGGTCGGGCGACGCCTCGGCGAACCGCGACACGTCGAGACCGTTCGGAATCACCGTCGCCTCGACGCCGAAGTCGGCTTCGAGCTGCCGGCGCTCCCAGTCGCTGACGGCGATGCGGGCGTCGGCGCGGCGGAGCGCCCACCCGCCCGGGACTCGGTAGACGGACAGCAGTTTGTCTCGCAGGTCGGAGGCGCTCCCGCCGTGGTAGTGCGGGGTGGCGACAAACGGCGTCTCCGCGCCGGTGCCGAGCGCCGCGAACAGGAGTGGAAGCGAGTGGTAGTTGTGTGCGTGGACGAGGTCGGCGCCGCGGGCGAGGCGGCGCACGGTCGCCAGTATCTCCGGGGCGACGTGGAACGCGCCGCCGGGGGCGACGCCGGGGTGTCGAATCACGCGGACGCCGTCTCGGTACTCCGCCGAGCGGGTGAGTCCCTCGGCGTCGGCGGTCAGGACCGTCACGTCGTGTCCCACCGCTGCGAGCCGGGTCGCGAGCTCGGCGACGTGTGCCTCGACGCCGCCGGTGTGCGGAGGATACCGCGTCGTGACGTAGAGGACGTTCATTCGAAGTACTCCCTCGACTCGCGGTCGAGTTCCCACGTGCCGTCGCCCTCGTCGCGGAGGAGTTCGACCGCGGCGACGAGCAGCGACACCTGCGAGTCGAAGACGGCGTACAGCGGCTGGAGCGGACCGAGGCGTTCGGACTGCCCCGCCCACGCGAAGGCGGCGACGGCACCCGGCACGGCGAGGCCGAGCGGCCCCGCGAGGAGGACGCCGGCGGCGGTCGCCAGCGCGACGGTCGCCGCGAGCAGCCACGGCGAGACGACCATGAACCACCAGTTGAACGGGAGGACGACGGTCCCGTAGAACCCGTAGCGGCCGAGCATGTCTCGGTTCTGGACGAGGAGTTTGAGCAGGCCCATCGCCCGGCGGTCCTTGCGCTGTCGGCGCTTCGAGAACTCGGAGACGCCGGACTCGGTGAACGCCATCGCGGGGTCCATCACGACGCGCTTGCCGGCCCGGCGGATGCGGAGCGCGAGTTCGGTGTCGTCGGCGAGGGAGTTGTCGGAGATCGGGACGAAGTCCTCGGCGCGGAACGCGAAGCAGGGGCCGTGGAAGATGAACGTCGAGTCGAGGTGGGATTCGAGGCCCTGAATCTTCGTGAGGATGCCGCGGTAGTCCGATTCGACCTCGCTGTCGCCGAGGACTTCGGACTGTTGGCCCGTCACCGCGCCGATAGTCGGGTCCGAGAGGTTCGCCGCCGCCTGCCGGAGCACGTCCGGGGCGAGCTTCGAGTCGGCGTCGGTTCGGAAGAGCAGTTCGTTGCTCGCCGCCGCGAACGCCTCGTTGAGGGCGGGTGCGACCCCCCGACGCTCGTCGTCGTGGAGGAGCGTCAGTTCGGGGGCGTCGCGTCCGGCGAAGAAGTCGCGGACGACAGCGGGCGTGTCGTCGTCGCTCGCGTCGGCGACGACCACCTCGACCTTCTCCATCGGGTAGTCGAGCGCGAGGATGTCTTCGAGCTTCGCCTCGATGATGCTCGCCTCGTTGTAGGTCGGGAGGACGATGCTCACGGTCGGCTCGTCAGGGGACTTCCGGGCGGGCGACCCCGAAGTGTCGACGACCCGGAGCAACGCGAGGTAGACGAGGTAGGGGACCCCCGTCAGAGAGAGGAGTCCGAACGTCGCGGCGAGGAGGCGACGGAGGCGTGCGCGCATGAAATGTGGTTTTCCCACCAAGAATAAAAGTGCTGTAGGTTGCTCTCGCCCCGCGGATTCGCGGGGACACATCCAGAAGTCCTTTTATACTGTCCGCTGGATGTCCCGCTGATGGACTACGCGGACGTTTGCGTCCTCGTCCCGACCTACAACGAGGCGGAGACTATCGCCGAGGTCGTCGCCAGCTACCGAGACGAGGGGTTCCACAACGTCCTCGTCATCGACGGCGACTCCACGGACGGGACGCGGGAACTCGCCGAGGAGGCCGGCGCGCACGTCGTCGTACAGCGCGGGAGCGGGAAGGGACAGGCGGTCAGGGAGGCGGTCGAAGAGCACATCGAGGCGACGTACGTCCTGATGCTCGACGGCGACGGCACCTACGAGGCGGGCGACGCGGCGAAGATGCTCGACCCGCTCACCGAGGGGTACGACCACGTCATCGGCGACCGCTTCGCCGACATGCGACCCGGCGCGATGACGCGGCTCAACAAGGTCGGAAACCGCATCATCAACCGAGCGTTCGCGTTCATCCACGGCCAGGACTTCCGCGACATCCTCAGCGGCTACCGGGCGTTCACCCGCGAGTCGTTCCTCGATATGACGCTCACCTCCGACGGCTTCGGCATCGAGACGGAGATGGCCGTCGAGTGTGCGAAACGCGGCATCGAGACGACGGTCGTCCCCACGACCTACTATCCTCGACCGAACGGGTCGGACACGAACCTCAACCCGGTCCGCGACGGTGGTATCATCTTCCTCGAACTGTACCGCCGCGCCAAGACCAACAACCCGCTTTTCTACTTCGGCAGCGTCGGGCTCACGTCGACCGCGACGGGGGTCGGCCTCGCCGGCTACGTCGCCTACGAGTGGTTCATCCGCTCTATCTCCCACGAGGTCATCGCCGTCGTCTCCGCGGCGGGCATCCTCTTCGGCGTGCAACTACTGATGTTCGGCGTGCTCTCGGACCTCATCCTCTCGTTACACCGCGAGCAGATGAAACGAATCGAAGAACTGGAGTGAGCGTCGGCGTCGGCTCGCGCCGGGGCGTCGGAACCGGGTGAATCGACCGAGACCGCCTTCAGAACGGGACGAGCGAACGGAGCCGCCCCATCAGACTCTTCGACGCCTTGGCGCGGAACTCCTCGAACACGGGGTGGAGCGTCTCCAAGAGGTCGCGGCGGGAGTCGAACCGGTCTTTCGGCGCGGCGGCGAGGGCGTCGCTTATCGCGACCGTGTTGCCCGCGGCGTCTATCGGCACGGCGACGTCGTCGAGCGCCCGCGCAATCGCTCTCGCGTCTGCCGGGTAGTCGATGTCTGCGGCGTCGACGTCGGCGGCGAGCGCGGCAATACCGAATTCGATTGAGTCCGGCTCTGACGTATCGTTTTGGGGCGGTCTCGCGGCCATCGAACGTGTATAGGATGTCCCGCATGGAAAAACCCCCGACCTTCGGTGATACTGCCAGTGAGCGCCGAAAAACCGCGACGGACGTTTGGTTCGCGACCCACCGTTGGGGTTAACCCCGCCCGGCGCGACGTTCGAGCCATGACGGAGTACACGACGGTCTCCATCCCGAAGGAGTTGGCCGCTCGCGTCGACGACACGCTCGAAGGAACCACGTTCTCGAGCACGAGCGACCTCGTCCGGTTCCTCCTTCGCAGCATCGTCATCCAACACGAGCGCTCCGGCGGCGACCTCTCTGAGTCGGAGTTTCAGGAGATAGCGGAACAGCTGACCGACCTCGGCTATCTGCGGTAGTCTGCCGAGGCGAGCGGCCGCCACCCGCGGGGCGGCAGCGCCGGCCGGCCGAACGGGGTCGGCTCAGTCGAGTTCTTCCTGCGGCGGTTCGGCGTCGTGCACGACGAGTTTCAACTTCCGCCCGGCGCGGTCGAAGGCGGCCAGCGTCCGCCGCTCCCACGGGGGAACGGCGAGGAGCACCACGGCCGCGAGGTCGTCGCGCTCCGTGAGTTCGAACGGTCCCTGCGGGTGGGTGAGAAAGCGGGCGCGGCCGCGGCCGGCCGGCGTCCCGAGGTCCATCCCGAAGACGGCGCTCACGGACTGGCCGGCCTCGGCCATGTAGAAGTGGGTGAGCACCGGCGTCTCCGGGTCGAGGCCGAGGTCGTCGTCGAATTCGCCGGCGGCCGTCGGCGCGAGAACGAGGTTCACCGACGTCGGCTCGGCCTCCTCGGCCATATCGAGCAGCACGTCGACGAGCCCTCGCGTGACGTGGACTCGCTGTCGCTCCGACTCGTCGACCGCTCCATCGGTCGCGCGGTCAGGCTCAGTCTCGGTTCCGGGCGTGCTCTCGTTGCCGACGGCGGTTGTGTCGTCTGACATCAGTTCGAGAGCATCGAGGTGAACGCCTGGAAGTAGGCGCTCGGGAGGTTTCGTCGGGCGTTGCCGAGTGCGGTCCGGAGTTTGTCGCCCGCGTTCACGGGCACGCCCGCGCCGTGGCCGACGAGCAGTCGCTCGGGGTCGTACCGGGAGAGCACGCGCCGCGGCGGGAACGGCCGGAGCATCGGATGGACGCCGAGGTGCTCGCCGCGGGCGCAGAAGTAGCCGACCGTGCCGAGCGTCTCGGGGACGACGAGCAGGTCGTACTCGTCGTGATAGAAGCCGACCTCCTGCCACGGCGGGACGGAGCGGTCGACGAGACGGAACGCCTCGAAGCCGGAGTCGGCGAGGTCGGCCCCGAAGCGTTCGACGGTCGCGTCGAGTTCGTCGGCGACGCCGGTCATCCACGAGGCGACGTAGACCGGCACTTCGTGGCGGTTGGCGATGGCCGCCGAGTCGCGTTTGTGTCGGTCGAGTCCGACTACGACGCCGGCCACGTCGCCGAACTCGGCGAACAGGTCGTCGACGCCGGGGGCATCGACGGGGTCGAACAGCCACACGTCGCCGTCGACTTCGACGGCGTGACTGGCCCGCTGCATCGTCTCGTCGGGGTACGCGAGCCATCCGACGCCGTGGTCCCATCGGTCGATTTCGCGGAGGTCGGAAGTGCCGCGACCTTTCATCGGCATGCCAGTATCGTGGGGCGCGCGGCGCATAAGGACTCTCCCCGCGGCCGATGCGCCCGGTTCCGGTCGGGTCGTTCCGTTCGTCGGGACCGCGGAGACCGCGAAGCGGGCCGCCCGGTCAGAGGTCGTCCGTGTTGATGTCCACGCCCGGCGGAGAGACGACGAGGAACTTCCGGAAGTGCATCAGCTGGCCGCCCATATCCTTGATGTCGCGTGCGAAGCCCGACGCGAGCTTGTTGAGGTCGCCCTCGATGGCGAGAAAGAGGACGTTTCCGCGGGCGACGGACTGGACCCACTCGTCGGGCGGGGTCGACCCGTCGAGGACGCCGAGGACCACGTCACCCTCGGCGTCGTCCTCGTCGAGGTGTTCTTCGGCCGTCTGCAAGTTGAGATTGAAATCGCCCATACCCGCTCGGTTGTCGAGCGACGAGAAAAGGGTTCGGTCGAGCCGCGAACGGCTCTGACGGCACAAACGCGCCCATTGGTATCACGTTTCACACGACAGTCGCAGTTTGCTCCACGTTTGTCCAGTCGAGAGCGCGCGCACCGGGTGCTAAATTTTGTTTCTAAATTCTATTTAGTTATATTATCGCTCAGGAGCCGTCGAACGCCGAGCGGACATATCAAGTCAACATATGTCATGATATCGTATAAGGACGTTTAGGTACAGCGATTAGCCCCGAGAGTAGTTGTCACGCAACACCCGCTGAACGTTCGTGATACTGTCGGGGAGAAACGTTTAAATAGGAGTTCGGGCACGTCACTGACACGATGTCTCACAACGACACGGAGGATTCGTCGGGTTCCCCGGCGGGTCGAGTTCTTCCAGGGCACATTAGCCCAACAATCTGAAATCGAAGACGTACGAATCTTCGACACGACACTCCGCGACGGCGAACAGTCACCGCGAACCTCGTTCAGTTACGAGGAAAAGCGCGACATCGCCGAAACCCTCGACGACATGGGTACCCACGTCATCGAGGCCGGGTTCCCGGTGAACTCGGAAGCGGAGTTCGAAGCAGTCGCAGATATCGCTGCTTCGACGGACGCGACGACGTGCGGGTTGGCCCGCGTCGTCGACAAGGATATCGAAGCCGCGCTGGATTCCGGCGTGGACATGGTGCACACGTTCGTGAGCACCAGCGACGTCCAGTTGGCCGACTCGATGCACGCTTCCCGCGAGGAAGCCGTCGAGCGGGCCGTCCGCAGTGTCGAACACGTCCGCGACGCGGGCGTTGAAGTAATGTTCTCGCCGATGGACGCCACCCGGACGGACGAGGACTTCCTCATCGAAGTCGTCGAGGCCGTCTCCGAGGCGGGCGTCGATTGGATCAACCTGCCGGACACCTGCGGCGTGGCGACGCCGACTCGCTTCGCCCGCATGGTGGCGACGGTCAGAGAACACACCGACGCGAGAATCGACGTGCACGCGCACGACGACTTCGGACTGGCGTCGGCGAACGCGATGGCCGGCTTCGAAGCCGGCGCCGCACAGGCGCAGGTGTCGGTCAACGGCATCGGCGAGCGCGCCGGAAACGCCGCCTACGAGGAGGTCGTCATGGCCGCCGAATCCCTCTACGGCGTCGACACCGGCATCGACACGACGAAGATAACCGAGCTGGCTCGCGTCGTCGAGGCGGCGTCCGACATCCCGGTCCCGGCGAACAAGCCGGTCGTCGGCCGCAACGCCTTCTCCCACGAGAGCGGCATCCACGCCGCCGGCGTCATCGAGAACGCCGACACCTTCGAACCGGGCGTCATGACCCCGGAGATGGTCGGCGCGACCCGCGAGTTCGTACTCGGCAAGCACACGGGGACGCACTCGGTACGCAAGCGCCTCGCAGATATCGGGTTCGAGCCCTCGGACGCCGAGGTCCGGGAGGTCACCCGCCGCGTCAAAGACCACGGCGCGGAGAAAGAACGCGTCGACGACGCGACGCTCGAGGTGTTCGCCCGCGACGTGGGTATCACCCACGAGGACGACACGGAGGAGGAGGTCCGCGCCTGATGGCGCCGGGCTGTGGCCCTACGGGGCGACCGCCCTGCTCGCGTCCGACCTCCCGCGCGGCGTGCAATCGTTGCCCGCCGCGAAAGCATTATTACGGCCGGGACGGACGTGTGGCATACGATGACCTCGCACGACGAACACGCGGTTCGCGCGACCCCGGAAGCCGGGGCCAGCGCCGCCGCCGTCGGTGCGATTCGGTCGCTCATTATTGTAGGGGCATAGCCCCCTACCACACCATCTCTCCGTCCCGCGTATTCGCACCGTTTTCAGACACGTCCGCAGTCCCCACAATGGCGCACCAGCACCACACGCAGTCACCAGACAGCCCGTATCGACGACCGACCACACACCACGGAGCCCACACATGAGCGAACGAACCGCAGCCACGACCGACCCCGACGCGACCGACGGGGCAGACGATTCGACCGAGACGCCGACCGAGATTACCTCGGGTTCGACGTCAGTCGTCCGCGCCCTCGAAAACGCCGGCGTCGAGACCGCCTTCGGCGTGCAGGGCGGGGCGATAATGCCCATCTACGACGCGTTGTACCACTCTGACATCCGTCACGTGACGATGGCCCACGAGCAGGGCGCGGCGCACGCGGCCGACGCGTACGGCGTCGTTCGCGGCGACCCCGGCGTCTGCCTCGCCACGTCCGGTCCGGGCGCGACGAACCTCGTGACCGGCATCGCCGACGCGAACATGGACTCCGACGCGGTGCTCGCGCTCACGGGGCAGGTCCCGTCCGACATGGTCGGCTCCGACGCGTTCCAGGAGACCGACACCACGGGCGTCACCGCGCCCATCACGAAGCACAACTACTTCGCCTCGTCGCCCGACACCGTCGGCGACACCGTCGGCGAAGCGTTCGCGCTCGCCGCGGAGGGCCGACCCGGCCCGACGCTCGTCGACCTCCCGAAGGACGTCTCGCTCAACGAGACCGACCGCGAGCCCGGTCCGGCGCAGGCACCCGAGACGTGCCGCGCCCGAACCGACCCGGCCGACTCGCAGGTCGAGGCCGCCGCGCGCGCAATCGAGCGCGCGGAGAAGCCCCTCTTGCTGTTCGGTGGCGGCGTCGTCAAGGCCGACGCGACCGAGGTCGCCCGGAAGTTCGCGACCGAACACCGGATTCCGGTCGTCACCACGATGCCCGGAATCGGCGCGATGCCGGAGGACCACGAACTCTGCCTCTCGTGGGCGGGGATGCACGGCACCGGCTACGCCAACATGGCCATCACGCACACCGACTGCCTCATCGCGGTCGGCACG
Organism: Haloferax gibbonsii; assembly: GCF_001190965.1. Taxonomy (NCBI): domain Archaea; kingdom Methanobacteriati; phylum Methanobacteriota; class Halobacteria; order Halobacteriales; family Haloferacaceae; genus Haloferax; species Haloferax gibbonsii. The sequence goes on along the minus strand of NZ_CP011947.1, from coordinate 1,387,617 downwards.
CGGTTCGACGACCGCCTGACCGGCGGTATCGACACGTTCGCGCCCGAGGCCGAAATCGTCCACATCGACATCGACCCGGCGGAAATCTCGAAGAACGTCCACGCGGACTATCCGGTCGTCGGCGACGCCGGTCGCGCCATCGAGCGCGTCGACGCCGAACTGGGCGAGAGCCCCGACGCGCGCGAGTGGGTCGAACAGTGTCTCACCTGGAAGGAGGAGTACCCGATGGACTACGCGGCCCCGGACAACGAGCCGCTGAAGCCGCAGTTCGTGGTCGAGGCGCTCGACGAGGCCACCCCCGACGAGACCATCGTCACGAGCGGCGTCGGTCAACACCAGATGTGGGCCGCCCAGTACTGGACGTTCACCGAGCCGCGGCGGTGGGTTTCGTCCCACGGCCTCGGCACGATGGGCTACGGCCTGCCCGCCGCAATCGGCGCGCGGGTCGCGGCCGACGACGACGAGACGGTCGTCTGCGTCGACGGCGACGCCTCGTTCCTGATGACGATTCAGGAGCTGTCGGTCGCCGTCCGCGAGAACCTCGACATCACCGTCGCCATCCTGAACAACGAGTACATCGGGATGGTTCGCCAGTGGCAGGACGCCTTCTTCGAGGGGCGACGCATGGCCGCCGGCTACGACTGGTGTCCCCAGTTCGACAAGCTCGCCGAGGCGTTCGGCGCGCGCGGCTGGACCGTCGACTCCTACGAGGAGGTCCCCGGCGCCATCGAGGAAGCGCTCGCGTACGACGGCCCCTCGGTCATCGACTTCCACGTCGACCCGGCGGAGAACGTCTACCCGATGGTCTCCTCGGGCGGCGCGAACGGCAAATTCGCACTCTCGGAGGACCAGTTATGAGCGACAATCGGACAGGACTGCAAGGCCCCGCGCCCGACGAGCGGCCACACCCCGACGGCCGACGCAACGCGCAGGGCATCCGCATCGACCCCGAAGCGGAATCGGAACACGAACCGCGGCGAACGGTCTTTTCGGCCATCGTCGAGGACGAACCCGGCGTGCTCTCGCGCGTCGCCGGCCTCGCCGCCCGCCGTCAGTTCAACATCGAGAGCCTCACCGTGGGCCCGACGACCGTCGACGGCCACTCCCGAATCACGATGGTCGTCGAGGAGCCCGAACCGGGCATCGACCAGATAGAAAAACAGCTCGCGAAGCTCAAACCCGTCATCTCAGTCGGCGAACTGGACGACGACGCCGTCCGCGCGGAACTCGTCCTCCTGAAGGTCCGCGGAGAGGACCCCGACAAGGTCCACGCCATCACGGAGATGTACGACGGCCGCACCCTCGACGCCGGCCCCGAGACCATCACGGTCCAACTCTCCGGCGACGAGCGCAAGATAGACGACGCCGTGGACGCGTTCCGGCGGTTCGGCATCATCGAAATCGCCCGGACCGGCCAGACCGCGCTCGCCCACGGCTCGAAGAAGACCGTCCCCGGAGAGGAACCCGGAACCTCCGGCGAACCCACCAAACCAAACACGAACACGCAATGACAGAACTCACCACGGAAGTTTACTACGACGACGACGCCGACCGCTCCCAAATCGACGACAAGACCGTAGCCGTCATCGGCTACGGCAGCCAGGGCCACGCCCACGCACAGAACCTCGCCGACAGCGGGGTCGACGTGGTCGTCGGCCTCCGCGCCAACTCCTCGTCCCGCGCCGCCGCGGAAGCCGACGGCCTCCGCGTCAAAGAGCCCGCCGAGGCGGCCGCCGAGGGCGACATCGTCTCGATTCTCGTCCCCGACACCGTCCAGCCGGCGGTGTTCGAGCAGATTCGAGGCTCCCTCGAGGCCGGCGACACGCTCCAGTTCGCCCACGGCTTCAACATCCACTACAACCAGATTCGGCCCCCGGAGAACGTCGACGTGACGATGGTCGCGCCGAAGTCGCCGGGCCACCTCGTCCGCCGTAACTACGAGGCGAACGAGGGGACGCCGGGTCTCATCGCCGTCTACCAGGACGTAACGGGCGACGCCAAGGAGGAGGCGCTGGCCTACGCCCACGGCCTCGGCTGCACCCGCGCGGGCGTCATCGAGACGACGTTCCAGGAGGAGACCGAGACCGACCTGTTCGGCGAGCAGGCCGTCCTCTGCGGCGGCGTCACCTCGCTGGTCAAGCAGGGCTACGAGACGCTCGTCGACGCGGGCTACTCCCCCGAGATGGCCTACTTCGAGTGTCTGAACGAACTGAAGCTCATCGTCGACCTGATGTACGAAGGCGGGCTCGGCGAGATGTGGGACTCCGTCTCCGACACCGCCGAGTTCGGCGGGCTGACCCGCGGCGACCGCGTCGTCGACGAGCACGCCCGCGAGAACATGGAAGAGATTCTGGAGGAGGTCCAAGACGGCACCTTCGCCCGCGAGTGGATTCTGGAGAATCAGGCGGGCCGGCCGTCGTACTCCCAGCTGAAGGACGCAGAAGAGAACCACCACATCGAACAGGTCGGCGCGCCGCTGCGCGACCTGTTCGCGTGGGCCGACGACGAAGAAGAAGCGGACGCGGAGAAAGCCGAAGCACCGGCGGACGACTGAACACGACACCAATGACACGCGACGACACGACCGACCGAATGCGAGACATCAGCCACACGAACCCCTATACGGGCGAGACGTTCACCACGGTCTACGAGCGCGGCCCGGCCGTCACCGACGGCGGACAGAGCGACGCGACGCCCGCGGCGGCGGACACGGACGCGACCGAGACCGAGACGATGGGCGACGTGGACCACACGCCCCGCAACGGCGAGGGCGCGAACCAGGTCTGGGAACGCGGCCACGACGACCGCGTCGTACCGGGTGACGGACATGAGTGAGGGAACGCTGTACGACAAGGTCTGGGAGGAACACACGGTCTCGGAGCTACCGACCGGCCAGACGCAGCTGTTCTGCGGCCTGCACCTCATCCACGAGGTGACGAGCCCGCAGGCGTTCGGCATGCTGCAGGAGCGCGACCTCGAAGTCGCCTACCCGAACCGGACGCACGCGACGGTCGACCACATCGTCCCCACGTCGGACCAGTCGCGGCCGTTCCGCGACGACGCCGCGGAGGAGATGATGGCCGAGCTCGAACAGAACGTCCGCGACGCGGGCATCAACTTCTCGGACCCGACCTCGGGCGAACAGGGTATCGTCCACGTCATCGGGCCCGAGAAGGGACTCACCCAACCCGGCATGACTATCGTCTGCGGCGACAGCCACACCTCGACCCACGGGGCGTTCGGCGCGCTCGCGTTCGGTATCGGCACGAGCCAGATTCGTGACGTGCTGGCGACCCAGACGGTCGCGATGGAGAAAAAGAAGGTCCGGAAGATAGAGGTCACGGGCGAACTCGGCCCCGGCGTCGAGGCCAAGGACGTCATCCTCGAAATCATCCGTCGCCTCGGGACCGAAGGCGGCGTCGGCTACGTCTACGAGTACGCCGGCGAGGCCATCGAGAACCTCGACATGGAGGGTCGGATGAGCATCTGTAACATGTCCATCGAGGGCGGCGCTCGCGCGGGCTACGTCAACCCCGACGAGACCACCTACGACTGGCTGAAAGAGACCGAGTACTTCCAGGAGAACCCCGAGCGGTTCGACGAACTCAAGCCGTACTGGGAGTCCATCCGCTCCGACGAGGACGCCGAGTACGACGACGTCGTCACCATCGACGGCTCCGAACTCGAACCCGTCGTCACGTGGGGGACCACGCCCGGACAGGGCGTCGGCATCACCCAGCCCATTCCGGCCCCCGAGGACCTGCCCGAGGAGAAGCAGGACACCGCCCGGATGGCGCAGGAACACATGGGCGTCACGCCCGGCGAGACGATGGAGGGCTACGAAATCGACGTGGCGTTCCTCGGCTCGTGTACCAACGCCCGAATGCCCGACCTCCGCCGCGCGGCGGGAGTCGTCGAGGGGCGGCAGGTCGCCGACGGCGTCCGCGCGATGGTCGTCCCCGGCAGTCAGCGCGTCAAGGCCGCCGCGGAGGCGGAGGGCCTCGACGAGATATTCAAGGAAGCCGGCTTCGAGTGGCGCGAGGCGGGCTGTTCGATGTGTCTCGGCATGAACGAGGACCAGTTGGAGGGCGACGAGGCCTCCGCGTCCTCGTCGAACCGCAACTTCATCGGTCGGCAGGGGTCGAAAGACGGCCGCACCGTCCTGATGAACCCGCGAATGGTCGCCGCCGCGGCCGTCACCGGGCACGTGACTGACGTGCGCGAACTGAAGGAGGTGAGCGTCGCATGACCGACGAGATTCCCGAAATCGACTCGGCGTCCGGCTCCGGCGTTCCCATCCGCGGCAACGACATCGACACGGACCAGATAATTCCGGCGCGGTTCATGAAGGTCGTCACGTTCGACGGCCTCGGCGAGTTCGCGTTCTTCGACCAGCGCTACGACGAGAACGACGAACCCAAAGACCACCCGATGAACGAGCCGCAGTTCCAGGACGCCGCCATCATGGTCGTCAACGCCAACTTCGGCTGTGGCTCCTCCCGGGAGCACGCCCCGCAGGCGCTCATGCGCTGGGGCATCGACGCCATCATCGGCGAGTCGTTCGCCGAGATTTTCGCGGGCAACTGCCTCGCGCTCGGCATCCCGACGGTCACCGCCGACCACGACACCATCACCGAACTGCAGGACTGGGTCGACGAGCACCCGGACGCAGACATCGACGTGGACGTGGAAAACGAGACGGTCACCTACGGCGAGAAGACCGTGGACGTGACCGTCGACGACGCACAACGGAAGGCGCTCACCGAGGGCGTCTGGGACACGACGGCGCTCATGAAGTCGAACGCCGACGCGGTCGCCGAGAAAGCCGCTTCCCTGCCCTACGTCGATGACTGAGGAAATCGTCGTCATCCCCGGCGACGGCATCGGCGCGGAGGTCATCCCGGCGGCTGTTGACGTGCTGAAGGCCGTTGGCGACTTCGAGTTCGTCGAGGCCGACGCGGGCGACCACGTGAAGGAAGCCACGGGCGAGGCGCTCCCGCAGGAGACCTACGACCTCGCGGCCGAGGCCGACGCGACGCTGTTCGGCGCGGCCGGCGAGACCGCGGCGGACGTCATCCTCCCGCTTCGGACCGCGGTGGACTCCTTTGTCAACGTCCGCCCGGCGAAGGCCTACCCCGGCGTCGACGCGCTCCGTCCGGAGACGGACCTCGTCTTCCTCCGGGAGAACACCGAGGGCGTCTACGCCGGTCACGAAGACCGCCTCTCCGAGGACCTCTCGACGCTCACGCGCGTCGTCACCACCTCGGCGTCCGAGCGACTCGCCGAGTACGCCTGCGACTACGTCGGCGGCGAGGGCGGCAGTTTCCAGGTCGCCCACAAGGCGAACGTGATGCGCGAGACGGACGGTCGCTTCCGCGATGCCGTCGTCTCCGTCGCCGACGACCGCGGCGTCGAGACCGAGGAAGTCCTGATGGACGCCTTCGCGACGCGCGTCTGTCTCGACCCCACGCAGTTCGACACCATCGTCTGTCCGAACCTCGCGGGCGACGTGCTGTCCGACCTCGCCGCCGGCCTCGTCGGCGGTCTCGGACTGCTCCCCTCGGCGAACATCGGCCCGGACGCCGCGCTGTTCGAACCGGTCCACGGCTCCGCGCCCGACATCGCCGGCGAGGGTATCGCCAACCCGGCCGCGACGATTCTGTCCGCGGCGATGCTGCTCGACTACCTCGACTACGAGGAGGAAGCCGACCGCGTCCGGTCGGCCGTCGAAGGCGTCCTCGCCGACGGGCCGCGCACGCCCGACCTCGGCGGCGACGCCTCCACGGAGGACGTGACCGCCGCGATTCTCGACCGACTCTGAGCGTCGGCGACCCACCGAATCGGCGGTTCGACGTTCGTTTCGAGCGTTCTCGTTTTCGTTTTTGATCGTTTTCTCACCGGCGAGCACACCGTGTTCGTTCTTGTGTGAGATTTGGCTGTTTCGAACAGATACGGGCGGAATCCAACATAAACAATTAACACTACTCCCCGACCTATCTTCCACCTAACGAGGAATCGCTACCGATGTTACCAGCAGAGCGCAAACGCCGCATCGTCGAACTCGTCTCCGACTCGGACGGCCGGTCGGTCGAGTCGCTGTCCGACCACCTCGGCTATTCGAAGGCGACGATACGACGTGACCTGCGCGAACTCGAAGACCGTGGGCTCATCGAGCGGTCGCACGGCGGAGCCGTCCCCGTGACCTCCGTCGGGCGCGAGCAGACCTACGGCCAGAAGGAAGTACAGAATCTCGAAGGGAAACGCGCGATCGCGGACCGCGCGGTCGAAGAACTGGCCGAGGGACAGGTCGTGTTCTTCGACGCGGGGACGACCACGATGGAGGTGGCCCGGAAGGTCCCCAAGGACGGGACGACACTCGGCGTCACCAACTCGCCGCGACTCGCCATCGAACTGAACGAGGAGGACAACGAGGTCAAACTCACCGGCGGGACGCTCCGGCGGCGGACGAAGGCGCTCGTGGGGCCGACCGCGGAGTCGTTCATGGAGCGGACGAACTTCGACCTGCTGTTCCTCGGCACGAACGGGCTGGACGTGGACTCCGGCCTCACGACCCCGAACGAGGACGAGGCGCGGATGAAGGAGCTGATGGTCGAGAAGGCCGCGAAGGTCGTTCTCGTCGCGGACCTCTCGAAGCTCGGCCGACGGAGCTTCGTCCAGTTCGCATCGCTCGAAGACATCGACCTGTTTATCACCGACGGAACGCTCGACGCCGACTCTCGCGAGGAGATAGAGAACGCGGGCGTCACCGTCGTCGACGGAGTTGCACGATGATTCTCACAGTCACCCCGAACCCAGCAGTAGACCACACGATTCACTTCGACGAACCGCTTCAGCCCGGCGTCGTCCACCGGACCGACGACGCGGTGTTCACCGCGGGCGGCAAGGGCATCAACGTCGCCAAGTACGTCTCGGCGCTCGACGCCGACGCGACCGCTTCGGGCTTTCTCGGCGGCCACTTCGGGAAGTTCGTCCGCGACCGACTCGACGCCGACGGCATCGCCTCGGACTTCGTCACCGTCGACGCGGACACGCGCCTGAACACGACCGTGCTCGCGGAAGACGGCGAGTACAAACTCAATCACAACGGCCCGCAGATTCGTGCAGCCGACGTGGACGAACTCGTCGAAACCGCGCAGGCGAACGAGCCCGACACGCTCCTCGTCGGCGGCAGTCTCCCGCCGGGGATGTCCCTCGCCGACGTCGATAGACTCGCCCGCGCGGGCGACTGGCAGATTGCGGTGGACATGGGCGGCGAGTACCTCGCCGAACTGGACGCCGACTACTACGTCTGCAAACCCAACCGTTCCGAACTCGCGACGGCGACGGGTCGAACGGTCGAGACCGAAGCCGACGCCATCGCGGCCGCCGAGGAGCTTCACGCGCGCGGGTTCGAGTACGTGCTGGCCTCGCTCGGCGCGGACGGCGCGCTCCTCGTCACCGACAGCGAGGTCCTCTCTGCGCCCGCGCTCGACGTTGAGGTCGTCGATACGGTCGGCGCGGGCGACGCCGTCATGTCCGGCTTCCTCGCCGCGCGCGAACACGGGCTTTCGGACGCCGACGCCCTCCGAATGGGCGTTCTGACCGCGTCCCGCGTCGTCGGCGTCGCGGGCACCCGCGTCCCGCACCTCGAAGACGTGCTGACGAACGAGACGCACGTCGAGGTGACGACGGTTCGGAGCCGGTGATTCTCAGATGAACGTTTGTTAACGACTGAAACGCTCAGTAACGTTCATATTCGAAAGGGTTTTTGAGCACATTTGCGTATGTTCTTTCGTAGGGGTGGCAACACTATGGCAAACGACGCAGAAGACGCGGTTCGGTCCTACCTCACTTCGGTGAAGGAGGACCTCATGACTGGGGTATCGTTCATGATTCCGTTCGTGACTATCGGCGGAATCTTCCTGGCGCTGGGCTACGCCGTAGCCTCGCTTTCGAACAACGTACAAGACGTATTCAACAGCACGGGGACCGCCGGCTGGTTCCTCGCGCAGATCGGCGTCGCTGGGCTGACGCTGATGGTTCCGGTGCTCGGCGCGTACATCGCGTACGCCATCGCCGACCGTCCGGGCCTCGCACCGGGCTTCATCCTGTCGTACATCATCCAGCAGGGCAACGTCCTGCAGGCGGCCGGTGACGTCATCGGTCTCCAGGGTGGCTCCGCCGGCGCGGGCTACCTCGGCGCTATCGTCGCCGGGTTCCTCGCCGGCATCGTCGCGCGCTGGTTCAAGCAGCGCGACGTGCCCGAGTTCATCGCACCGATGATGCCCGTGCTCCTCATCCCGGTCGCGACGACCGCGGTGCTCACGCCCATCATGCTGTTCGTGCTGGGCGTCCCGATTTCCATCGCGAACGCGGGACTCACGAACTTCCTGAGCAACATGCAGGGCGGCGGACAGGCGATTCTCCTCGGGGGCATCCTCGGGGCGATGATGGCGGCCGACATGGGCGGCCCCATCAACAAGGTCGCCTACGTGTTCTCCGTCGGCCTCATCTCCGAGGGCGTCACCGCGCCGATGGCCGCGGTCATGATCGCGGGTATGGTCCCGCCGATCGGCCTCGCGCTGTCGAACTTCATCGCGCCGCAGAAGTACGCGGCCGAGATGTACGAGAACGCCAAGAGCGGCGTGCTCCTCGGCTTCTCCTTTATCACTGAGGGCGCGATTCCGTACGCGGCGGCCGACCCGGCCCGCGTCATCCCGAGCGTCGTCGCCGGCAGCGCCGTCGCCGGCGCGGCCTCGATGGCGCTCGGCGTGAACATGCCGGCTCCGCACGGCGGCATCTTCGTGGTTCCGCTGTCGAACCAGCCGTTCATGTTCATCGCGTGCATCCTGCTGGGCTCCATCGTCACCGCGGTCATCGCGACGGCCATCAAGCCGAACTTCGACGCCAAGGTGGCCGCCCAGAGCTCCGACGACTGACCACACCGAACTAATCTTTCCAGACCCGAACGAAGTACAATACAATGGACGTCACTGACATCAGCACCATCACACCGCTCGAACTGATATCGCTCGAAGAGCCGCCGGCGACGAAGGAGGGAGCCATCGAGTTCCTCCTCGACCTCGCGGTCGACGCCGGCCGCGTCGACGACCGAGACGCCGCGCTCGACGCCCTCCTCGAACGCGAGGAAGAGGCGACGACCGGCGTGGGCTTCGGCATCGGCATCCCGCACGCGAAGACCGACGCCGTCTCGAAGCCGACGGTCGCCTTCGCGCGCTCGACCGAGGGCATCGACTTCGACGCCATGGACGACAAGCCGGCGAAGCTCCTCTTTATGATTCTCGTCCCCGCGGCGGGCGGCGAGGACCACCTGCAGATTCTGAGCGCCCTCTCGCGGTCGCTCATGCACGAGGACGTGCGCGAGAAGCTCCTCGAAGCCGAGAGCAAGCAGACCGTCCAGGACGTGCTCGCCGAGGTGGTCGAGTGATGGAGCGGACCGTCACGGTCGTCCCCGAAGACGGGCTCCACGCCCGCCCGGCCTCGCAGTTCGTCGAGACCGCGAACTCCTTCGACGCCGACGTACAGCTCGGCCGCGCCGACGAGGACGACCTCGTCCCCGCCGCCAGCATGCTCGCGGTCACCGGTCTCGGCGTCGGACACGGCGAGTCGGTCCGACTCGTCGCCGAGGGTGACGACGCGGAAGCGGCACTCGACGCCCTAGAGGACATCCTTTCGACGCCCGAAGCCAAACAGTAAGCCATGACCGAACGAACCCTCTCCGGCATCGGCGTGACACCGCTTTCGGGCGTCGGCACCGTCGTCTGGTACCGACCGGACGCCGACCTCCCGGAGCCGCCGGCCCCGGAAGACGTGGACGGAGACGCCGAACTGGCGCGCTTCGAGGACGCCCGCGCGGCCGCCGAAGACGAACTCGAAGCCGAGCGCGAGCGGACCGCCGAGCGCGTCGGCGAGGAGGAGGCCGCGGTGTTCGACGCGCACGTCCAGTTCCTCAACGACCCGCAGATAACCGACGGCGTCACCGACGCCATCGAGGGCGGACTCCCGGCCGAACACGCCGTTCAGGAGACGTTCTCCGAGTTCGTCGAGCAGTTCGAGAACATGGGCGGTCGCATGGGCGAGCGCGCCGACGACCTCCGCGACGTGCGCGACCGGCTCGTGCGCGTCCTCTCGGACGGCGAGCGGGTCGACCTCTCGTCGCTGCCGGAGGGGAGCGTCGTCGTCGCCGAGCGCCTCACGCCGAGCGACACCGCACAGCTCGACCCCGAGCGCGTCGCCGGCTTCGTCACGGTGACGGGCGGCCGCACCTCCCACGCGGCCATCTTCGCGCGCTCGCTCGCCCTGCCGGCCATCGTCGGCGTGGGCGAGGAACTCCAGTCCGTCGAGGACGGCACCGAAGTCGTCGTCGACGGCGAGTCGGGCGACCTCGTGGTCGACCCGACCGACGAGCGCAAGGAGGCCGCCGCGGCCGCCGCCGACGTGGACATCCGACACGAGTCGGTCGAGACCGCCGACGGCGTCGACATCGAGGTCGCGGCCAACATCGGCACGCTGGCGGACCTCGGGCCGGCCGTCGACCGCGGGGCCGACGGCGTCGGCCTGTTCCGCACCGAGTTCCTCTTCCTCGACCGCGAGTCGCCGCCGGACGAAGACGAGCAGTACGAGGCGTACGTCGAGGCGCTCGAATCGTTCGACGGCGGCCGCGTCGTCGTCCGGACGCTCGACATCGGCGGCGACAAGCCGGTCCCGTACCTCGACCTGCCGGACGAGGAGAACCCGTTCCTCGGCGAGCGCGGCATCCGGCGGTCGCTCGGCCCGGACGCGGACCTCTTCGAGACGCAGGTGCGCGCGCTCCTGCGCGCGGCGGCCAGCGCCGACGGGGCGAACCTGTCGGTGATGCTCCCGCTCGTCTCGACGGTCGAGGAGCTTCGCGCCGGCCGAGAGCGGTTCGAGTCGGTCGCGGCCGACCTCGACTCCGAGGGCGTCGAAAACGAACTGCCCGAGTTCGGCATCATGGTCGAGACGCCCGCCGCGGCGTTCATGGCCGACCGGTTCGCGCCGCACGTCGACTTCTTCAGCATCGGGACGAACGACCTCGCGCAGTACGTGATGGCCGCAGAGCGCGGCAACGAGCGCGTTTCTGACCTCGGCGACTACCGTCAGCCGGCGGTCCTCCGCGCCATCGACGCCACCGTCTCGGCGACCGAGGGCGAGGACTGCTGGGTCGGCATGTGCGGCGAGATGGCCGGCGACCCGGACCTCACCGAACTGCTCGTCGGGCTCGGCCTCGACGAACTGAGCATGAGCGCCGTGACGGTGCCGCAGGTCAAGGCGGCCGTCGCGGAGACCGACACCGCGGACGCCCGCGAACTCGCGGAGCGCGTCCTGCAGGCCGACACCAAGGCTGAAGTCGCGGAAATCCTTACACTAGACCAATGAAACTCGTCGCAGTCACATCCTGTCCGACCGGAATCGCACACAGCCAGATGGCGGCCGAGAACCTCCTGCAGGCCGGCGAGCGCCTCGGCCACGACATCGACGTCGAGGTCCAGGGCGCGATGGGCACGCAGGACGAACTGTCCTCGGACGCCATCGCCGAGGCCGACGCGGTCATCATCACCTCGGACACGTCGGTCAGCCGCGACCGCTTCGACGGCAAACTCGTCGTCAAGGGGACGGTCAAAGACGGCGTCAACAACGCCGAGGCCGTCGTGAAGAAGGCGGTCGAACTCGCCGAGGCCGGCAAGACCGGTTCGGTCACGTTCGGAAGCGGCGACGACGGCGAGGACGCCGACGCCGACGCCGGCACCGACGGCTCGTCCGGCGACGCCGCGGAATCGGACGAACCCGTGCGCCGCGGCGGCGACCCCGAAAAGGGGCTGTTCGCCCGGCTGAAGAAGCTGTTCTCGTAACGCCGCCGCCGGTTTTCCGTTTTTCGCTCGCCCGCCAGCGGCGGCGCTTCGTCCGCCGCCGAAAATTAACTCGAACGCGAACAAACGAAAACGTGCAGAATCGAAACTCGCTTCCCATACATTATTAGTCTCGCAGTCGTTGACGAAACCGAGGTGAACGCATAATGCCGTTCTACGGCGGGGAGGAACTCGCCACAGTGTACGACGAGGCGCTCGACGAAGGATTCGGCCTCATCGCGAGTAACATCGCGGAGCCGAACATTATGATGGGTCTCATGGAGGGGGCCGACCGGATGGACTCGGACCTCCTGTTGCAGATGAGCGGTGGTGCCTGCCGGTTCGCCGGTGACGGCGACGCCGTCGCGGGCCTGAAAGCCATGGGGAACTACATCGAGACCATCGCCGAGCGGTACGACATCGGCGTCTTCCTCAACATGGACCACCAGACGGACCTCGAGTTCATCGAGCAGCAGATCGAACTCGACATCCCGTCGTCAATCATGATCGACGCCTCCCACGAGCCGTTCGACGAGAACGTCGCGACGAGCCGCGAGGTCGTCGAGATGGTCGAGGCCGCGGACTCCGACGTCCTCATCGAGGCCGAACTCGGCCAGATAAAGGGCGTCGAGGACGAAATCGAGGCCGAAGAGGCGTTCTACACGGACCCCGAACAGGCCGTCGAGTTCGTCGACAAGACGGGCGCGGACCTGCTCGCCATCTCCGTCGGCACGCAGCACGGGGTCGCCAAGGGCAAGGACCTCGAACTCCGCCCGGATCTCGCCCAGGACATCCGACAGGCCCTGCGCGACCACGGCCTCGACACGCCGCTCGTCCTCCACGGCTCTTCGGGCGTCCAGCCCGACCAACTGCAGGAGATGCTCAAACACGGCATCTGCAAGGTCAACAAGGACACCCGCTACCAGTACGAGTACACGCGCACCGCCTACGACCTCTACAGCGAGGACCCCAACGCCATCGTCCCGCCGGAGGGCGTCGAGGACGCCCGCGACACGTTCTTCAACGAGACCGAGTGGTCGCCGAACAAGGACGTGTTCGACCCCCGCGTCGTCGGTCGCGACATCCGCGAGCGCATCGCCGACGTGCACGCCGGTCTGACCGAGGTCTCCGGCAGCGCCGGCCAGTCCCTGTTCAAGTAACCCGCGCGGGCGGTGATTCGTTCACCGTCGAGCGTTCGCCGCGTCCGCACGGCGGACCGGAACCCGGTTGTCGTCTCCACCCGGCACTCCGCCGGCTCTTCGTTTCGATACGCTTCTCGCCCAGCGGCGGCGCTCTCGGGGGTCGACGGCAGTCGAGTTCGATGCCCCACGTCGCTTAAGGTGTCACGCGGCGTGGACGTACGTATGCCGCAGATTCACCTCGACGACGAGACGGTCGCCCGACTCGACGCGCTCCGCGAGGACGACGAGGAGTACGACGACCTCATCAACGAACTGATGAACATCTACGAGGCGAGCGAGCGAACGCTGTTCCACGCCGGCGACGAGTACTGAGTCGTCGCCGCCGACGCTCGGCCGTCCGTCCGACCGGTTCGTGGTCGCTCGCGGTGGTCCGTTACGAACCGAGCCACCGCGCGAGCGCTCCCGCGAGGAGCACCAGTGCGCCGGCGATAAACGTGCCGGGAATCGGAAGCACGAACAGGAGTCCACCGAACGCGAATATCAGCGTTGACGGTCTCATCTAGCAGCGACGTCGCGCCCGCGCCTGTTACGAATTGTGGCCCTCGAACGGAATGTCGACACCGGAGCCGGGTGAGCGCTCCCGCCGCGGCCGGTCGCCCGGCCCGCTATTCGAGGTAGCTGACGCGGACCTGATTCCACTTGCCCTTCTTTTCGAGGTGGTCTTGGAGCGCGTCCGCGTACTCTTGTGTGAGCCGTTCCGCGTCCTCGAGTTTCTCCTGTTCGCCCTTCTTGCCGCCGCCGCCCATGCCGAGCGCGCCCTTGATGGAGTCGACGATGCCGCCGCCGCCGCCGGACGACGAGTCGCCTCCGCCGCCGCCACCCATCGCGCCCATCTGGCTGCGGATGTTGTCGAGTTCGGGGATTATCTGCGGGACTTTCTCCGTGTCGGCGACGATGCGCGCCTCCTCGGGGTCGTCCGCGTTCTCGATTTCGAACTCCGTCGCCGTCATGATGAGCCCCCATTCCTGACTGTTGAACCGGGAGTTCATCACCTGGTCGTTGAACTCGCGGTCCACCGTCATCCGGTCGCCGACGATGCTGTCGGTCCAATGTGCCATGTGCACACGTCGTCGGCCGGTCGGTATCAGAGTTGCGGGGCCGACCGGCTCCGGAGGCGACCGACCGCGGAGGCGACCGCATCCCAGTCAGCCGACGGGGCGACGGGACGGATTGCCTCCCACGCGGGTTTAATGCGGTTGGGTGACGACCCCGAATCATGGAGCGGTACGACCTCCTGTACAGACTGTACGGGAACTTCGACGCGGACGCGGTCCGGGACGCACAGGACTTCGTCGACCTCTTGCCGCCGCTCGGCTCGCCGGTGGCGCTGTCGCACTGGCAGGCGGTCGACGACGAACTCACGGCGAAGAAAGACCGCATCCGCCGGGCGCTCTCCGACGGCGACCGCTACGCCGAACTCGCCGCGCGCGCGACGCGGGACCAGGCGTTCACCGCCCTCGACCTCTACACGAAGTACGGTCGGGCGGTGAACGCGCTCGTCCTCGACGTGGACGAGACGCTGCGCTCTGCGGGGCAGACCGACAACGAGATTCCACGCGAGGTGCTGCACCTCCTCACCCAGTTCCACGAGGAGGGCGTCCCCATCGTCATCTGCACCGGCCAGACATTGGAGAACGTCAAGGGCTTCGCCATTCAGGGATTGGGCAACGAACTCGTCCACTCGGGGAACGTGAGCATCGTCTACGAGGCGGGCACCGGCGTCTTCACGCCCGGACACGGCTCGGACACGAAGCGCCTCCTCTACGAGACGCTCGACGACCCGGTGCAGTCGGTCTTCGAGTCGGTTCGCGGGCGCGTGATCAGCGACCTCCCCGACGCGCTCCGCGGGGGCGTTCACCTGCAGGGCAACGAGTTCAACGTCACGCTCAAGCCGAACTTCGAGACCGGCAGCGACGACGCCGAGGAAGTCATCGACGGCGCGCTCGTCTACTTGCTCGACCTCCTCGGCGAGGCGCTCACCGACGACCCCGCCGGTCCCGACTGGGCGCGGGCGTACTTCGCGGAGCGCGACCCGGAGATAGCGGGCGTGCTCGACGACCGCGACGCGCTTCCCGCCTCGGAGGCGGCGGAGATTCCCGAGGACGCGAGGCGGACGCTGGAGCGAGTGACGGTCGCGTACTACCACGCCGACGCCGCGGAACTCTCCGCGGTCGACCTGAACAAGGCGGCGGGCGTCCGCGCCGCGCTCGACGTGCTCGGGGTGGACGACCCGTTCGTCCTCGTGATGGGCGACTCGAAGTCCGACCTCGACGTGATGAGTTGGGCCGCCGAAAACGAGTGCGGGCTCGCGGCCGCCCCCGAGCACTCCTCTCCGGGTGTGCTCGAACACGTCCGCGAGACCGACGAACTGGTGTTTCCCCGCGGGGACGCCGCCTCGGTGCTCCGGACGGCCTACGCGCTCAACCTCTTGGTCGACTGAGGGTGGCGCGCCGCACGGTGTCTCAGCTCACACCGTGCACATTCCGATGTCGTCACCCGAGTCGTCGTCGGTCAAATCGTCCGAGGACGAGCCGCTGTCGTCGGTGTTCGACCCGTCGTCGTTCGAGTTGTCGTCGGCGTTGTCATCGTTCGAACTGTCGTCGGTGTTGTCATCGCTCGAACTGTCGTCGTTCGAGTCGTCGTCGTTCGAGTCGTCGTCGTTCGAGTCGTCGTCGTTCGAGTCGTCGTCGTTCGAGTCGTCGTCGTTCGAGTCGTCGTCGTTCGAGTCGTCGTCGTTCGAGTCGTCGTCGTTCGAGTCGTCGGACGAACTCTCGTCGTTCGAGTCGTCGCTGTCGTTCGATTTCGAACTGCTGCGTTTCTTCGAGGACTTCTTCGTCGTCGAGTCGGTGTCGTCGTCGGCAGCGTCGGTTTCGACCGTCTCGAACGCGCCGGTCGCGTTCTCGGAGTCGTCCGCGGACGAGCCGCCGTCGGCATCGTCGGCGTCACCCGAGTCGTCGCCGACGACGGGCTCTTCTTGGATTTCGACGTCCTCGTCCGGCGCGTCGCCGTCGGGGTCGGTCACGTCGGCGCCGATACTTCTGTCGGCGTCGTCGGCGGGAGCGGGCGTCTCGGGCGTATTCACGCCGCCGGAGAGGAGGGCGAACACGACGATGACGAGGACGACGGCACCGACGCCGAGTTGGCCGAGGTTCATCGCGCGGCCTCCCGGGAGTCGAAGTCGGGACCCTGTGTCGGTACATCGGTGGCAGTCAGAGACATGGTTCGTCCCGTTATTTGCGTCCCGAGGCTTTCGTTACGAATCGTCTACCCCGGACGCCGCGGTAGTTCGGGATTCCGTCGGTCTGAGAGCGCGCCCCGCGACGGGGGCCCGACGCGAAGTCGTCGCGGGACGCGAAAATTCGCGTTCCTAACCCGTGTTAATACGCGAATACCGCGCCGGTCTGAGTGTCTATTTTCGGTTGACTCTCACCGTGAACTGAATGTCTGGAAATCCTGTGGTTATCGCCCGACTACGGAGCGTTTGACGGACGGTGTCTGGCCCGACACCTCCCGCCGGTCCGACTTCGCAGTTATCTCCTCGGAACGCGTACATTCACCGAATGACTACCTCCATCGACAGAATCGTCTCGCGGGTCTCGCGGTGGCCCGGCGTCGAGACCGCGCCGCACCGCTTCGGGGGAACGGAGTTCCTCGTCGCCGGCCGGGAGATCGGCCACGTCCACGACGCCGGCGTCGTCGACCTCGCGCTCACGAAACGCGTCCGCGACGTGCTCCTCACCGACGGCCTCGCGGACCCGCACCACGTGCTCCCCGACTCGGCGTGGGTGACCTACCGCGTCCGGAGCGCCGCCGACGTGCCGGGCGCGATGCGCCTGCTCAGGCTCGCGTACCTCTGGCGACTGCTCGCGCTCCGCCGCCGCGGCGTCGACCTCGACCCGGCGATTGACCCCGACACCGACCTCCGGCGACTCGGCCTCCCCGCCGACCTCGACGCGCTCGTCCGAGAGACGTTCCGCGACACGCTCGACCGACGCGCGCCGGTCTGACCTGTTCCCGCGAGTCCCGAGCGGGGATATGTCTCGGTCGGAAAAACTTTACTAACGTCCGAGTAAACCACTCTACATGGGTAAGAACTACGCGGAGTTGCACGATCCGAACGCGGAGTACACGATGCGAGAGCTGTCGGCGGAGACGATGGGCGTGACGGCCAAGCGCGGCGGCGGCCGCGACGTCGAAATCACCGACGTGCAGACGACGATGGTCGACGGCAACTTCCCGTGGACGCTCGTCCGCATCTACACCGACGCGGGCGTCGTCGGCACCGGCGAGGCCTACTGGGGCGCGGGCGTGCCCGAACTCATCGAGCGCATGAAGCCGTTCGTCATCGGCGAGAACCCCCTCGACATCGACCGCCTGTACGAGCACCTCGTCCAGAAGATGTCCGGTGAGGGCTCCGTCGAGGGCGTCACGGTCACCGCCATCGCGGGCATCGAAATCGCGCTGCACGACCTCGCGGGCAAGATTCTCGACATCCCCGCCTATCAGCTTCTCGGCGGGAAGTACCGCGACAAGGTCCGCGTCTACTGCGACTGCCACACCGAAGAGGAGGCCGACCCCGAAGCGTGCGCCGACGAGGCAGAGCGCGTCGTCGACGAGCTCGGCTACGACGCGCTGAAGTTCGACCTCGACGTGCCCTCCGGCTTCGAGAAGGACCGCGCGAACCGCCACCTGCGACCCGGCGAGATTCGGCACAAGGCCGAAATCGTCGAGAAGGTGACGGAGCGCGTCAAAGACAAGGCCGACGTGGCGTTCGACTGCCACTGGACGTTCTCGGGCGGCAGCGCCAAGCGCCTCGCCGCCGCGCTCGAAGACTACGACGTGTGGTGGCTCGAAGACCCCGTGCCGCCGGAGAACCTCGACGTGCAGGAGGAGGTCACGAAGTCCACGCTCACGCCCATCACGGTCGGCGAGAACCGCTACCGCGTGACGGAGCTTCGTCGGCTCATCGAGAAGCAGGCCGTGGACATCGTCGCGCCCGACATGCCGAAGGTCGGCGGGATGCGCGAGACGCAGAAAATCGCGGACGTGGCGAACCAGTACTACGTGCCGGTCGCGATGCACAACGTCTCGTCGCCGGTGGCGACGATGGCCTCCGCGCACGTCGGCACGGCGATTCCGAACTCGCTGGCGGTCGAGTACCACTCCTACGAGCTGGGTTGGTGGGGCGACCTCGTCGAGGAGACGGTCATCGAGGACGGCTACATCGAGATTCCGGAGAAGCCGGGCCTCGGCGTGACGCTGGACATGGACACCGTCGAAGAACACATGGTCGACGGCGAGACGCTGTTCGACGAGGCGTAAGCCGAAGTCGAATCAGTCGAGCTTCGCTCGGCGCGATTCGACGAGGAGTGAAACGACTCGTCGAGCCAGCAGCACGGAGTGCTGCGCTGTTCGACGAGGCGTAAGCCGAAGTCGAATCGGCGAATCTCTGATTCGCCTCATTCGACGAATCGAACCCGAACTCACAGACTGGCTTCCGATTTTTCCGAGGCTCAACGCGGAGCCGTCGGCTCGTCCCCTCGCTCCTCGTCGACCAGCCGAACGCCACCGGAGGGTCGACAGGCGAACACGTTGGCGTCGGGGCCGACGCGCTCGGGGGCGGCGTCTCGAATCGCGCGCGCCGCCCGGTCGAGGGCGTCGCCGTCGACCAGCGCGACCGCGCTCCCGCCGAAGCCGCCGCCGGTCATCCGCGCGCCGTAGACGCCCGGCGTCTCGGCGGCGAGTTCGACCGCCGCGTCGAGCTCCGGACAGCTCACCTCGTAGTCGTCGCGCAGGCTCTCGTGGGCCGCGAGCATCGCGTCGCCGACGCGGTCGAGGTCGCCGGCAGCGAGCGCGTCGCGGGCGCGACGGACGCGCTCGTTTTCCGTCACGACGTGTCGAACCCGGCGGCGGTGTATCGACTCCAGCGCGTCGGCGTGGGCGTCGAGGAGGTCTCGGTCCACGTCCCGGAGGGAGTCGAGGTCGCGGCCGGCGCGCTCCCGGAGGCGGTCGAGCGCCGCCGCGCACTCGCGGACGCGGTCGTTGTAGCCCGACTCGGTCAGTTCGTGGGAGACGCCGGTGTCGATGACGAGGACGCCGACGTCGTCGCCGACGGGCACCGACTCGAACTCGCGGGTTCGGCAGTCGAGAAAGAGCGCCGAGTCGGCCTCGCACAGCGCCGCGGAGAACTGGTCGAGGATGCCGCACTCGACGCCGACGCCCTCGACCTCGGCCCGCCAGCACGCCAGCGCGAGGTCGGCGGTCGGGAGGTCGCGCCCGGAGACCGCGAGAAGCACGCGGCCGACTGCGAGTTCGAGCGCGGCCGACGAGGAGAGGCCCGCGCCCGTGGGCACGTCGGAGGCGATGGCGAGGTCCGCGCCGCCGACGGGGCCGTCCTCGCGGAGGACGCGCGCGACCGCGGCGACGTAGGCGGCCCACCCATCGGGGTCGTCGTCGGGGGCGAGTTCGGCCGTCTCGTCGAAGTCGGCGGCGCGGACGCGGAGCCGGTCGTCGTCTCGCGGGCGGGCCGCGACCGCGACGTGGCGGTCGACGGCCATCGGGAGACAGAGGCCGTCGTTGTAGTCGGTGTGGCCGCCGACGAGGTTCACGCGACCGGGGGCGACGGCGACCGTCAGATTCGCAGGCTCCGTCGGCTCCGGGGTCGAAGTCGAATCGGAATCGGAGGCGTCGCCGCCGGCTCTGAGCGCCGCGAGAGCGGTCTTCGCGCGCTCGACCGGCGTTCCGGCGTCGTCGGTCACCGCGTCGTCAGCATCGTCGTCGCCGGTCATACGTGGCCGTCTCCGTGCGGTTCCTCGGCGCTCGTCGCGTCTTCGTCGGCCGCGACGGCCTCGCCGCCGAGACGGTGGGCTATCTGCCGACCCAGTTCGCGCGGGTTCGCCTCGGTCACGCGGAGGTCGTCGCCGACGGCGACCCGGCCGGGCGAAAGCACGTCCGCGCAGATGCCGCCGCGGGACTCGCGGAGGGCGTCGCCCACGTCGTCGCCGACGAGGTCCGCGAGGTGCGCGCAGGGCGGTCTGCGCTTCGTCCCGCGGAGTTCGGCCCCGCCGAGTTCGAACGTCGCGTCGAGGAGGGCGTCGAGGTCGACGCCGCGGACGACGACGTTCCGGCGGTGCTCGCCGGCCGAGAGGTCGAGGTCGTACTCGCGCTTCGCGTCGTCCAGCACCGCGGCGTCGACGAGCGTCACCTGACAGCCGTCGGTCGCCGAGTAGAAGCCGTCGCCGTCGAAGTAGCGGTCGCTCTCGATACCGCCCTCGGCGACCGCGACGGTCTCGTGGGAGACCATCGGCTCGCCCTTCGACGGCGCGGTGTACAGCGCCTCGACGCGTCCGCGAACCTCGGAAGTCATACCTCCGGCTACCACTCCGGGACACGAATAGGTTGGGTCGGCGGGGCGCGGCGGTGCAGTCCGGGGTCCGAAGCGCCGAACCGAGCCGACTCAGCAGAGCGGCTTCGGGTCGACGCCGAGTTCGGCGAGGCCGTCGGCGTAGTCGTCGTACGCCAGTTGGACGACGTACTCGGCGACCATCCGGGCGCGCTCCCAGTCGTCGTCGCTCTCGCAGCGCTCGGCCAAGAGGTCGAGACCGGTCGCGAGCGTCTCTTCGGTCTCGGCTTTCAACTCGCGGAAGAGGTCGGCGCGGGGCTCGTCGGCCTCGTTGACGAAGAAGCCGATGACCTGCGTGTGGGTCCGAACCGAGACGAGGCCGCGGCCGACCATCCCGGCGGCGGCCCGCTCGACCGTGTCTTCGCGCCCGCGGAGGTACGCGTGCATCACGCCCGGTTCGTCCGGGAGGTCGACCTCCTCGTCGAGCGCGTCGAGGACGCGGTCGAGGTGCTCGGCCTCTTGGGCCGCGGTGGCCTCGAAGGCGGCTCTCGCGTCGTCGTCGGGCTCGTCGTCGGCCCACGCCTCGAACGTCCCGCGGGCCGCGTGCTCGGAGTACGCGGCGGCGCGGAGCACCGCCGGTTCGGAGAGGTCCGCATCGGTCAGCGCTAACAGGAGCTTCGACGAGCCGAGTCGGTCGAGTTGCGTCCGTTTCGCCGCCTCGACTGACTCGCGGAACGAATCGGCGTCCATACCGTTCATCGGTCCGCCAGTCACCTGAACATTCGGACCGGTCCACGAATGTGGGATTCTCACGGCAATCAGTTCCGGTATCATTCGTGATACTCCGCGGTGAGGCTTGAAATACTGGAACCTATTGGGAACGGGTATGACGAACTCCTCGGCACCAGTCGACGCCAACGCGCGAGCGCGTGTCGACGGGGATGCGCTACTCTCAGAACTGGACATCGATGCGGCGGAAATCGACCGCCGGAAGTCGTTCGTTCGCCTCTCGGCGGCGGACGAGCGACGATTGAGCGACCTTCAACCGCTCTTCGACGAGTTCGCGGACGAGTTCGCCGCGGAGTTCTACGACCACCTCGGCGAACACGCGGCGGCGACGACGTTCTTCGGTCGCTCGACGAAGAACACGGAGATGCTGCAGGCCGACCAGGCGGCGTACCTCCGCGAACTCGGCCGCGGGGAGTACGGCGAGGACTACTTCGCGAAGCGGGCGCGAATCGGGAAGTTACACGACATGATAGACCTCGGGCCGAAGTTCTACCTCGGCGCGTACTCGGTCTACTACGAGGGCATTCTCGGTGCCGTCGCGGACGAGGTGAAAGCCGAGTTCACCGGCGGCGGGCGGACGGTCGGCGACGAGTCCGGCGCAGACGGCGACGGTGCGGGCGACGCTGAGGACGGTGGCGGTCTGCTTTCCGGGCTCCTCGGCGGCGCGGCCGGCGTCTCAGGCGGGCTCCGCGGCGGCGACGACCGGGTCGAAGACGCCGTCGACGAGGTCGTCGCGCGCATCCTCCCCGTGTTGAAGCTCCTGTCTCTCGACCAGCAGGTGGCGATGGAGACGTACATCCACTCGTACAGTCAGGCCGCGCGGGAGGCGGCCGAGCGCCGACGCGCCCTCGCAAACGAGGTCGAAGCCGACGTGAGCGAGCCGGTCGAGTCGCTCCTGCGGACCTCCGAGGAGGTCACGGAGCGAACCGACGACATCGAGACCACGGCGCGGGCGCAGGCCGACGACATGGCGACGGTCGCCGCCGAGGTGTCGGACATGAGCGCGACCGTCGAGGAGATTGCGGCGACCGCGGAGGAGGTCGAGCGGACCAGCGCCGACGCCGCCACGCGCGCCGCCGAGGGCGAGGACGCGGCCGACGAGGCCATCGACGTGATGCGCGACGTGAGCGAGGCCGCCGAGACGGCCTCCGAGGACGTCCAGCAACTCCACGACCAAATCGCGGAGATAGACGAGGTGCTCGACGCCATCAACGACATCGCCGAACAGACGAACCTGCTCGCGCTCAACGCCTCCATCGAGGCTGCCCGCGCCGGCGACGCGGGCGAGGGCTTCGCCGTCGTCGCCAGCGAGGTCAAGAACCTCGCGGAGGAGTCGCAGGCCCGCGCCGCCGAGGTCGAGGGCACGGTGGGCAACATCCAGTCCGAGGCGAGGGAGACCATCGAGAGCCTCTCGCAGACGACCGGCCGGCTCTACGACGGCATCGACCGCGGCGAGGACGTGATGCGAAGTCTCTCTGACATCTCGGCGGCGGTCGAGCAGGCGACCGTCGGCGTCGGCGAGGTCGCCTCGGCGACCGACGACCAGGCCGAGAGCGCCGAGCAAATCGCCGGTATGGTCGACGACGCGACGGAGCGCGCGACCGCGGTGTCGGACCAAATCGGCGAAATCGCCGACGCCAACCGCTCGCAGACCGAACAGGTGCTCTCGATTCGCGACGCGGCCGCGCGACTCGGCGGCGGCGAGACGGGCGGCGCCGGCGGGGCGGGCACGCCCCTCGAACCGAACTCCGACACTCCGACAACCGGCGGTGTCGACGGCCCGCCGGCCGGCGTCCTCGACGAGTCCGGCTTCGACGAACCGCCATCGAGACGCCTGAGCAACGACGGCGGAACGTCGGAGTAGCGCGGGTCACTGTTCTCTCTTCGGTCCGCGTAGCGTTCTTCCGCCCGGCGCGCGTATCGTGTGCGTATGACTCCCGAGGAACTGTCGGCCCGACTCGCCCGCGGCGACCCGACGGCGATTCTCGACGTGCGCGACCGCGACGAGTTCGAGGCGTGGCGCGTCGACGGCCCGGCCGTGACCGCGACCCAGATTCCGGCGATTCGCTTCACGCAGGCCGAGATTCGCGGGACGGTCTCCGAACTCACGGCGGGGTTCGAAGACGCCCCCTCGCCCGTGGTCGTCGTCTGCGCGGAGGGTCGGTCGAGCGCGCACGTCGCCGAGTTGCTCTCCGAGGCCGGTGTCCCCGCGGAGAATCTCGAAACGGGAATGGACGGCTGGGCGCGCGTCTATCGCGCCCGCGAACTCCCCGTCGGAACCGCGGACGCGACGGTTCTCCAGTACGACCGCCCCTCCAGCGGCTGTCTCGCCTATCTCGTCGTCGCCGGCGACGAGGCGGTCGTCGTCGACCCGCTTCGGGCGTTCGCGGGGCGGTACGTCGAAGACGCCCGCGAGCGCGGCGCTGAGGTCGTCGCCGCCGTCGACACCCACGTCCACGCCGACCACGTCAGCGGCGTCAGCGCCGTCGCCGAGCGAACCGGCGCGACCGTCGTCCTCCCGGCGGGCGCGACAGACCGCGGCCTCGACTTCGACGCGCGACTCGTCGCGGACGGCGAGACCATCAGCGTCGGCGACGCGGAACTCGTCGCCGTCCACGCGCCGGGACACACGACCGAGATGACCGCGTTCCGCCTCGGCGACCTGCTCTTTGCGGGCGACAGCCTCTTCCTAGAGAGCGTCGCGCGCCCGGACCTCGAAGACGGCGACGAGGGCGCGCCCGACGCCGCGAGGCGGCTCCACGCGACGCTCACGGAGCGGTACGGCGAGTTCACGGACGACACGCGGGTCGCGCCCGCACACTACGGCCCGCGGACGGTCCCGGACGGAAGCGGCGCGTACGTCGCGGAACTCGGGGCGCTCCGGGACCGACTCGGGGCGCTCTCGATGGACGAGGCGGCGTTCGTCTCGTTCGTCTGTTCGGACATGCCGCCGCGGCCGGCAAACTACGAGCGAATCATCGAGACGAACCTCGGTCGGGACTCGCTGTCGGACGAGGAGGCGTTCGAAGTCGAGTTGGGGCCGAACAACTGCGCGGCGACGAGCGAGGCGTGAGGCGCGGTCCGCGGGCCGAGCGAGTGCGTCGGTCCGACGCGTCGGGCCGACGCATCGGCTCGGTGACTCGGTACGAAACGGAGAAACGCGGGCCGGCGCGCCGGCCCCGGAGAGTACCCGTCGTCAGTCGTCGTCGGCGGCGGTGCCGGCGGCCGCGGCGTCGCCTTCGATGCTCGGCGGGTAGACGCCGCGGTCGAGTTTGAGGTCGCTCTGCGGGCGGGCCATGCAGGTGAGGGCGAACCGCTCTGCCTCCTCGTCGGTCAGCCCGCGGGCGGCGGGCTGGGTGACGTCGCCTTCGAGAATCTCGGCGGAGCAGGCGAGGCACATCCCGACGCGGCAGGAGTACTCCTGTGCGATGCCCTCCTCGATACAGGCCTTGAGGATGGTCTGCTTGTCGGATACGGTGATGGTCTCGCCCGTGCCGACGAACTCGACGGTGTACTCGGTCATACCGCGGCGTATGAGCGACCGCACCAAAACTGTTTATCAAAGTCGCGGCGACCTCGTCGCCGACCGCGCGGTCGGAGCAGGCTGCCGAACGAGTCGGGAACGCGCGACTCGCGCCCGAGTTCGGGCTACTCCGCGGCTTCGGCGTCCGCGTCCGCGCTCTCGTCAGCGTCGTCTTCTTCGTCCTCGTCGTCCAGTCGGATGGTGAGCACCGGGACCGGCGAGGTGCGGACGACGCGTTCGGTGACGCTCCCGAGGAGGTAGTGGCTCAGCCCCGTGCGCCCGTGGGTACCCATGACGACGAGGTCGATGTCGTGGTCGTCGATGTACTCCCGGATGGAGCGGTAGGCGGTCCCGGTGACGACCTCGGCCTGCACGTCGACACCGGCTTCCTCTGCGGCCTCGCCGACGTGTCGGGTCGCGGCGTCGCCCTCCCGTTCGAGGGCGTCGATGACCACGTCCGCGCCGGCGTCGAGCGAGGTGTAGATGCTGGTGTCGATGACGTACAGCGCGTGAATCCGCGCGTCGTACGTCGTCGCGAGGTCGAGGGCGTGGTCGATGGCGCGTTCGGCGGCCCTGCTTCCGTCGGTCGGGACGAGGATTTCGCTGTACATGATAAATTGTACTTAGTTCGGAACGCGGTTAATACTACTCCTCGTTCCCGTCGTCTCGGAACGACAGGATGGCCTCCTCGCACGCCCGCAGTCCGTCGATTCGCTCGGTCTCCTCGTCGAGTTCGACCGTCTCGACGACCGACCAGCCGGCGTCGTCCTCGTAGGCGGCGGCCTTGACCCACGCCTCGGTGGCGAAAAGCAGGCTGCGGGCGGGGCCGTCGTCCTCGACGGCGACGACGAGGTCGAACGCGTCGGCGCGGTTCAGAGACGTCAGCTCCTGCGGTTCGAGGGGGCGAGCGGGTAGCGACTCGATGAGCGACATATCCGAGTGCTACCGGTCGGCGGGGATGACGCTTTCGAAGGGGCGGGCCGCCGGCCTTCCAAGTCGTAACCTTTCTGCCGTCCGGCGCGCCACGTCATCCCATGATTCCCTCCCGCGTCGGGCGGCGACCCGACCGAACGACGCTCGCCGTCGTCGCGCTCGCCGCCGCGGCGCTCGTCGTCCGCCTCGTCGGACTCGGCGACCGGCCGCTCCACTGGGACGAGGCCCGCGTCGGCTACTGGAGCCTCCGGTCGCTCGAAACCGGCTTCTTCTCGTACCGCCCCGTCGCCGGCGGCCCGCTCGTCTATCACCTCTCGCGGCCGTCGATCGCCCTCTTCGGCGCGACCGACTTCGCGCTCCGCCTCCCCTTCGCGCTGTTCGGCGCGGCCCTCCCGCTCGCGGCGCTCCTCTTCCGCGGCCGCCTCGCCGCCGACGAGACCGTCGGGTTCGCGGCCGTCCTCGCGGCGAACCCGATTCTCGTCTACTACGGCCGGTTCGCCCGCGGCGACGTGCTCGCGGTCGGCTTCGCGCTCGTCGCCTTCGGCTTCGCGGTCCGTCTCGTCGACGGCGCGGGGCGGCGCAACGCCTACGGACTCGCCGCGGCCGTCGCGCTCGCCGTCGCCTCGTCGGGGCTCGGCGTCGTCGCCCTCGGCTGTCTCGCCGTCGCCGGCCTCTTGGTGTTCGACCACGCGGCGCTTCTCCCGTCGGCGCGACCGGCCGCGATGCGCCTCGGCGAGTACGCCGCCCGACTCCGCGGCGCGGCGACCCCCGCGGCCCGCGCGCTCCTCGTTTTCGTCGGACTCTACGTCTTCGCGTTCGCCCCGCGGGCGGGCGACACCGACGGCGCGGGGCTCTACACGCCGGGGACGATTCTCGGCGCAATCGACGCGGCGCTGTTCGGCTCGGTCCGTCGCTTCGTCGGCGTCCGCGTCGTCGACCGCTACCCGGAGGGAACCCACGAGTATCTCCCGTACTTCGGCGACCTCCTCGGCGCGCTCGCGCTCGCGGCGCTCCCGGTCGTCCTCCTCGGCGCGGCGGTCTTCCTCGTCGACCGCTACACGGCCGGCGGGCCGCGTTCTGAGGTGTCGGCGGCGGTCTACTGGGCCGGCGCGTCGCTGGCGTTCGTCCCCATGCTGACCGAGGTGTCCGCGCCGTGGCTCGGCGTCTACGTCGTCGCCCCGCTCGCGCTCCCGGCGGGTATCGGCCTCGCGGCGCTCGTCCGCTGGGGTCGCAGCGCGTTCGACTCGCGGGACGTGCCCCGCGTCGCGGCCGCGGTCATCGTCCTGCTCGCGCTCGTCGCCCAGACCGGCGCGGTGGCGACGACCGAGGTGTACGGCCCGAGCGACCGCGACACCGAACTCGCGCACTTCGCACAGCCGTCCAGCGAGTTCTCGTCGTTCCGCGACAACCTTTCGGCGTGGGTCGGGCCGACCGACGACGAGGGGCCTGAGGTGCTCTACTACGGCAGTTCGATGTACGTCGCCGACGGCGCGGCCGACTATCCGCCGGTCCCCGACTCGTGGGGCGAACAGCTCCCGATGGCGTGGTACGTCGAGCGAATCG
Source organism: Haloferax gibbonsii (assembly GCF_001190965.1). Classification (NCBI taxonomy): domain Archaea; kingdom Methanobacteriati; phylum Methanobacteriota; class Halobacteria; order Halobacteriales; family Haloferacaceae; genus Haloferax; species Haloferax gibbonsii. The sequence goes on along the minus strand of NZ_CP011947.1, from coordinate 1,360,377 downwards.
GCGCCGACTCGACGTCGGCGGCGACGCCCGAGGCGCTCGAATCTCGGTCGTCGGTTCCGCCGGTAGTCATCGCGCCCGCCGACGAGCGCGGGACGGTCGCGCCGCTCCTCGACGGCTACGTCGCACACCAGTACGACACCGGCCTCTGGGGCCGGCCGGTCGTGGTGTTCGTGAAAAACTAAAACTGCGTGTCGTCGACGTCGTCAGTCGGTGACGGTGAGCCGGGTCGCGGGTCGGGTCGGCGGGCCGACGCTCAGCGGAAGCCCATCGCTTCGATCTGTTCTTGGTAGCGGTTCCGGATGGTGACTTCCGTCACCTGCGCCACGTCCGCGACCTCGCGCTGGGTCTTCTTCTCGTTGCAGAGAAGCGAGGCGGCGTAGATTGCGGCGGCGGCGAAGCCGGTCGGCGACTTCCCGGAGAGAAGCCCCTGCTCGGCGGACACGTCGATGATTTCGGTCGCCTTGGCCTGGACCTCCTCGGAGAGGTCGAGCGCGGAGGCGAACCGCGGGACGAACTGCTTGGGGTCGACGGGCTTGAGTTCGAGGCCGAGTTCCTGGGAGATGTAGCGGTACGTGCGACCGATTTCCTTCTGCGGGACGCGCGACACTTCCGCGACTTCGTCGAGCGAGCGCGGGATGCCTTCCTGACGGCAGGCGGCGTAGAGCGCCGAGGTGGCGACGCCCTCGATGGAGCGCCCCCGAATCAGGTCCTCGTTGAGCGCGCGGCGATAGATGACCGAGGCGACCTCGCGGACCGACCGCGGGACGCCGAGCGCCGAGGCCATGCGGTCGATTTCGCTGAGCGCGAACTGGAGGTTGCGCTCGCCGGCGTCTTTCGTGCGGATGCGCTCTTGCCACTTGCGCAGGCGGTGCATCTGCGACCGCTTCTCGGACGAAAGCGAGCGACCGTAGGCGTCTTTGTCCTTCCAGTCGATGGTCGTCGTCAGCCCCCGGTCGTGCATCGTCTCCGTGATAGGCGCACCGACGCGCGACTTCGACTGCCGCTCGGAGTGGTTGAACGCCCGCCACTCCGGGCCGCGGTCGATCTGTCGCTCGTCGAGGACGAGTCCGCAGTCGTCACACACCAGCTCCCCCTGGTCTGCGTCCGTGACGATCTGGTCAGAGCCACACTCCGGACAGTTGACTTGCTCGTCCTCTTGTGCCGTTGCCTCCTCCTCTCGTTGACGCTGCCGGCTCGGACGTTCCATTAAAAGGTTTCTGGTGGAGCGTGAATTTAAACCTTTGTAACAGAAATATGATACAGGCCGCTGTCTGGCGATTCGACGAGCTCGGATTCGGGCGGCTCGGACGCAGCTACTTATACAGTTCCCTGACTAACGGTGAATCGAATGGTCAGACGTGCTACCGCGACACTCGTCGTCGTCGTTCTCGCGGTCCTCGCGGGCTGTCTCGGCGGGGGCGGCGCGGGGGCGGCGACGACGGTCGAATCGACCGCGACAGAGACGGCATCGCCGACGGCGCAGTCGGGGTCGCCGACGACCGCGGCCGCCGAAGGCGACGTGACAGTCGAGGTGGTCGAGGTGGTCGACGGCGACACCATCAAGGTCGTCATGCCGGACGGCGCGCGCGAGACGGTTCGGCTCCTCGGCGTCGACACGCCGGAGGTCCACGCCGAGAACACGCCCGACGAGTTCGAGGGCGTCCCCGAGACCGAGGCCGGCCGGACCTGCCTCCGCACGGCGGGCGAGGACGCGAGCGCCTACGCGAAGTCCCGGCTCGCCGACCGGACGGTCGAGCTCCGATACGACGAGAAGGCGGGCGAGCGCGGCTACTACGGCCGGCTCCTCGCGTACGTCGTCGTCGACGGCGCGGAGTTCAACTACGACCTCATCACCGAGGGCCACGCCCGACTCTACGAGAGTTCGTTCGAGGAGCGCGAGCGCTACGAGCGCGCCGAGCGCGACGCCAGAGAGCGCGGGGTCGGCCTCTGGTCCTGCGCGACCGAGGGCGCGGCCGCGGGCGGCGCGGACGCGACCACCGACGACGGCCTCTCCGTCTCGGTCGTCGCCGACGCGCCCGGCAACGACAACGACAACCTGAACGAGGAGTACGTCACGCTCCGGAACGACGGCGACGACCCCGTCGACCTCTCGGGGTGGACCGTCTCCGACGCGGCGGGCGCGACCTACACGTTCGCCGAGGGGACCGAACTCGACCCCGGCGCGTCGCTGACGCTCCACACGGGCTCGGGAACCGACACCGATGAAGACGTCTACTGGGGTCGCGGCGGCGCGGTGTGGAACAACGGCGGCGACACGGTCACGATTCGGGACGCCGCCGGAACCGAAGTGCTCGCGTACGCGTACGAGTAGAGTCGCCGGCTCCGGGCGGAACCACCCCGCGGGGTCAGGGGGAATGGGGGCGGAGCGTGTGCCCCCACAAGCAGTACGGTACCAACGGACATTACTCTCTAGGCTGTCATGTCTGCGTGGCGAACCGCCCTGCCATCGGCGGATTCCACGCGCAGGAATTACTACTGGGCATTTACAAAGATATATACATAACCAAAGGAAATGTGTGTGCAACATGAGCACGCTCGAATCCTCGTCCGTCGAAGCCGGACTCGTCGCCGGCCGTCCCGCCGACCTGACTCCCGTCGTTCTCGACGCCGCGGGGCTGGAGTCGACCGCCCCGTCGCACCTCCGCGACCTGAAGGCCGGACTCGCCGAGGAGGGCTACCTCCCCGCCGAACTCACCGTCGAAGCCCGCTTCTGCGAGGACGACCCCCTCGCGGTGCAGTCGGAGTCCGACCGCCTCCGCGAGTACGTCCGCGCCGCCGCGTTCCTCGGCGTCGGGCGCGTCGCCGTCGACGTCGCGGAGTGCTGTCGCCCCGACGACGCCGAGTCCGCGCTCGCGGCGCTCGGCGAGCGCGCCCGGCGCGAGGGTGTCGCTTTTGAGCTTCGAGGTTCCATCGACGGCTGATGGCAACCAAGGCCGCGCTGGAGGCGCAGTTGGCGGTGGTCGCCGGCTTCGAGAACCCGAAGGTCTCGCTCGAACAGTACCCGACGCCGCCGGACCTCGCCGCGCACCTCGTCCACCTCGCGGACCTCCGCGGCGACATCGAGGGCGCGACGGTCCTCGATTTGGGCTCCGGAACCGGCATGCTCGGACTCGGTGCGGCGCTCCGCTCGCCCGCCCGCGTCGTCGGCGTCGAACTCGACGACGCGGCGCTCGAAACCGCGACGGACAACGCCCGCCGGGTCGGCGCGAGCGCCCCCATCGACTGGATTCGCGCCGACGCGACCCGCCTGCCGCTCTGTCTCCCCGACGACCGGCAGGTCACGGTGCTCATGAACCCGCCGTTCGGCGCGCAGCGAGGTAACGAACACGCCGACCGCGCCTTCCTCGAATCGGTCGCGTCGGTCGCCGACGTGTCCTACTCGGTCCACAACGAGGGGAGCAAGGAGTTCGTCGAGTCGTTCGTCGCCGACGCGGGCGGCGACCTCACGGACGCGTTCCGGGCGACGTTCGACCTCGACCGCCAGTTCGACTTCCACGACGAGGACCGCCGACAGCTCGACGCCGAAGTGTTCAGAATCGAGTGGTGAGGCGGCCGTGACCGCGCCGTCGTCGGCGCGCGCGTCGACCCCCGACCCAGACTAATTGTACGTCTCTTTTCGCGCGACTCGGACTTTCGTCCCCCGCGACTCGGCGAAGACGAACGACTTCTCGCGGACGAACCGGATGCCGTCGAGCGTCGTGCTCGCGTTCTCGGTCGGCATCGGTCCTCTGACGGTCCCGCTGTCCGACGACACCTGTATGTCGTAGCCCGTCGCCGTCGGCACGACCGAGATGTTCCGCCGGGCGACGACCGGTTCGGCCCGGACCGGCCCGGTCTCGTAGGCCAGTCGTGCCTCGCCGTCGGCGACGAGGAACACCCGGTAGGCGGTTCCCGCGCCCGAGACGACGTAGCCGTCGCGGACCGCCGTCACCTGGTCGCGCCAGCCGAGGCCGCCGAGCCTGACCGCCGACTCGCCGTCGAACGCCAGCCGACTCGTGGAGACGGCCGTCGTCCAGATACCGCGCCGCTCGCTTCTGACGATGACCCCGGAGGTGTTGGTCGTCGTCGACTCGCCGAACAGTTCGATGTCGAAGACGGCGGTCAGCCCGTTCGGCACGTCCTCGGCGTAGGTCACGTCGTAGTCCCTGACCGAGACGCTCTCGCCCGGCAGGTCGTCGCCGCTCGCGGTGAACGTGTTGTACAGCATCGCCGGCCCCGACAGGGCCGCGACGACGACGAGGAGAACGGCGAGGCCGGCCTGCCAGCGGCGGGCCGAAAACACCGAGTTGTCGGGTGCGTACTCGCGGAGCGGCTTGTCGGAGGCCGCGACGGTCAGCGCGACGATGGTCGCGAGCGCGACGACGAGCGCGAAGCCGACGGCGCGAAACAGCACGTAGGTCTCGCCGCCGCGGTACCAGTACACCGCCCACAGCGACTCGCTCACGGAAAACAGGAGGACGCCGGCGAAGCTCCGGAGGGCGGGCGGGTTCGACCCCTCGCGGCGGTGGCTGAGCCACACGCCGAGGAGGACGCCGAACAGGAAGCCGATGGCGTGGCCCTGAATGGCGATTTGGGACCACCACGGCGTCGAGAAGATGGGGCGGGCCGACGAGACGACTTCGGGCGACAGCATCGCGTTGTAAAACAGGCTGACGACGCGCCCGGAGACGAACGCCAAGATGGTCGCCAGCGGCCGGAAGACGAGCGCGAAGCCGGCGAACGCGAACACGACGCCGGAGAAGCCGACGACCGGGCCGAGCGCGAAGACGGAGGTCAGAAGCCCCACGCCGACGACGGCCGCGGGGAAGACGACGAGCGACCGGACGTAGGGGTTCTCGCGGGCCGACCCGAACGAGGTGGACCCGCGGCGCGTCGGGTAGTGTCCCCACGCGTACTCCGCGACCGGCGCGAGCGTGAGCGTGCCGACGAGGTTGCCGACGAGGTGGCCGGCGCTGGAGTGAGCGAACGCGGCGGTCAGCATCCCGGTCGGGTAGAAGTACGACCACGCCCGGAACGGGATGACGACGGGCCGGTACCACGACGACCAGCCGTCCTGCACGACGAGATAGACGAGGAGGACGCCGCCGACGCTGACGAGCGTTCCGAGCGGGAGGCCGAACAGGAAGCGCCGCCGGAGGGCCGCCGAGAGCCGAGTCGGTCTGTCGACGACGGCGAGCGCGACGGCGGCCGCGAGGAGCGCGAGGAGCGCGGCGAGTCGCTGGAACGGTATCCAGCCCGGTATCTCTAGCATTAGCTACCTGTGTCGTACGAATGGGTGATAAAGAAACCCGCGGAGAACTGCTTGAGAAGTGCTAGCGAGCGACACGAATCCGACGGCGGGTGACGGCTCAGCGTCGGGCAGTCGGTCGCGGGGCGCGCTGCGGCGGACGGCCGCTCAGATTTTCCCTTCGGCGTCGTCGGCCAGTTCCTCCATGCGCTTGCCGACGCGGCCCGCGCTGGAGAACTCGTCGTCGCTCATCGCGGTCGCGAGGGCGTTCCCCAGCACGAACACGGCGTGTTTGTGCTCGCTTTTCGATTTGTGGACGTGGGAGGGCTCGACGGCGAGCTCGTCGTAGGGGTCGAACAGGCTCGAATCGACGTGGTCGCGGGCCGAGAAGTGGTCCTTGATGATAACCATCTGTTCGTGCAGCTCCAGCAGTTCGTCCTTGTGCATGAGCGTTGGTTAGGCGCGAGGGCGGTTTAAGCGTTATTGGGGGATACTGTCACTCGGCTCAGAAGACGTACTCGTCTTCGTGGCCCATCATTCCGTCGTCTTCGTACGCGCGGTCCTCGTCGGACATCGGACCGCTGGTCTTGTACGCGCGGATACCGGTCGACAGCAGGTCCTCGATGGCCTCGTCGCGGTTGACGAACTCGCCCTGTTCGACGAGTTGGACGATCTGCATCTCCAGGTGTTCCGGCACGGTAATCTCTACTTTGGGCATCTGAACGTCCGTCGCTTTGGAAGGGCCGTATATAACTCTACCGGGGGAATACTCGGGTTTTCCGAAGGTCGTTCCGGCGAACGCGAATCTCCGCTTACGTTCGGTTAGTGCGGCTGCCGCCCCGGTCGCCGACGGGTGTCCGGAGTCGTTAGTGATAGGTGCGTCGGGCCGAAGATTCGACCATGGCCAACGACGTGACCCACCTCTACGAGGAGTTCGGCGACGACCGACTCCCGCCGGGCCAACGCGAGACCCAGCGGTTTCCCGTGCTCTCCAAGAGCGGCACGCCCTCGTGGGACCCGGAGACGTGGTCGTTCGAGGCGTGGGGCGCGGTCGAGACCGAACTGGACCGCTCGTTCGACGAGTTCCGCGACCTCCCCTCCGAGACGCAGGTACAGGACTTCCACTGCGTCACCGGCTGGAGCAAGTTCGACTGCGAGTTCGAGGGCGTCACGTTCCCGACGCTCGCTGACGCGGTCGGCGTCGACGACGACGCGGTCCACGTGATGTTCCACGCCATGGACGGCTACACCACGAACCTGCCTCTCGACCAGTGCATGCGCGACGAGGTCATGTTCGTCTGGGGCTACGACGGCGAGGACCTGCCCGCCGACCACGGCGGACCCCTCCGGGTCGTCACCCCGCACAAGTACGCCTACAAGGGTGCGAAGTGGGTCTCGGGCGTCGAGTTCCTCACCGAACCCGAACGCGGCTACTGGGAGAAACGCGGCTACTCGAACACGGCGAATCCGTGGAACGAAGAGCGGTACAGCTGAGCTGATTTTCCAGCGTTTTCGGCGGTCGCTTCGCGTCCGAGCCACCAGCGTTGTCGTTCGGTGGACGGATGTGCGCGTCCCGCTGTCTCCCCGGGGCGGCGCGCGGGACAGAAGGGAGAGTTTCAAGCGTCCCCGGTCCTGACCCACGGTCGATGGAACCGTTGCGGACAGACGAGGTGGGGGACCATCTCGTCAGCAGGTCGGTTCGACTGTCTGCGCCGCCCGTCTCGGCGTCGCTCGCGACGATGCGCCGCCCGCGGGCGCTGTGGACCGCCCCCGACGAGCCGACAGTCGTCAGTGGCGGCGTCGCCGTGGCCGTCGAGGCCGACGGCCCTGAGCGACTCGCGCGCATTCGCGAGTCGGCCACGGCGCTGTTCGACGGCGCTGACGTTGACGCCCCCGACGTCGCACGCCCGCGATTCTTCGGCGGCCTCGCCTTCCACGAGGAGGCGACCGGCCGCGACCCGTGGGCCGACTTCCCGGCCGCGCGCTTCGTCGTCCCCGAGGTGCAAGTCGCCTTCGACGGCGACGACGCGTGGCTCACGGTCACCGCCGTCGGCGCGGACGCCGACCCGGAGGTCGTCGGCGACCGACTCGATGAGGTCCGCGAGACGCTCGAATCGCTCGACGACACTCCCCCCGAGGGACCGCCGGGCGTCTCGAACCGCCACCGGACGACCTCGGTCGAGGCGTGGCACGAGAGCGTCGACGCCGCGGTCTCTCGCATCCGCGCCGGCGACCTTCAGAAGGTCGTCCTCGCGCAGGCGCTCGAAGTCGAACTCGACCGCCCCGCCGCCGCGCCCGACCTGCTCGCCCGCCTCGGTCGGACGTACCCCGACTGCCACCGCTTCCTCGTCGAACCGAACGGCGGGGCGAGCTTCCTCGGCGCGACGCCCGAGCGACTCGTCTCGCTCCGCGGCCGCGAGGTCGAGACCGGCGCGCTCGCCGGGACGACCGGCCGCGGCGACACCGACGACGAAGACGAGTGGCTGGCGAACGAACTGCTCGGAAGCGAGAAGGACAACCACGAACACGAACTCGTCGCGGAGACGATTCGGGAACAGCTCGCCCCGCTTTCGGCCGAGATTCGCGTCGGCGACCGCGGGATTCGGAAGCTGGCGACCGTCCAGCACCTCTGGACGCCCATCGACGCGACGCTCGAACGCGACGAACACGTCCTTTCTCTCGTGGACGCGCTCCACCCGACGCCCGCGGTCGGCGGCCTCCCGCCGGAGGCCGCCCTCGACGTGATTCGAGACACCGAACCGTTCGACCGCGGCTGGTACGCCGCGCCGGTCGGCTGGTTCGACGCCGACGGCGACGGCAGTTTCGCGGTCGCCCTCCGCTCGGCCATCGTCGAGGAGACGCTGGCGACGCTCTTTGCGGGCGTCGGCCTCGTCGCCGACTCCGACCCCGACGCGGAGTGGGACGAGGTGCAACTGAAGTACCGACCCATCCTCGACGAACTCGAACGCGACGACTGAGTTCGAGGCTGGCGACCGACGCCGACGACCGACTCCGACTCGATTCACCCCGATTTGACGACCCAGACGAGATGACAGCACCGAACCGAAACGCCCTCTGGGCACGGACCTTCGCCGACGAACTGGCACGCACCGGCATCGACGCGGTGTGCATCGCACCCGGCAGTCGCTCGACGCCCCTCACGGAGGCGTTCGACCGCCACGACGACATCGAGACGTTCTCGCACCTCGACGAGCGCTCGGCGGCCTACTTCGCGCTCGGCCGCGCCCGGCGCACGGGCGAGGTGACGCCCATCGTCTGCACCTCGGGCACCGCCGCGGCCAACTTCCACCCCGCCGTCATCGAGGCGTCGCAGGCCCGCGTGCCGATGCTCGTCCTCACGGCCGACCGACCGCCGGAACTCCGCGACAGCGGGGCCAATCAGACTATCGACCAGGAGAAGCTCTACGGCGACGCCGTCCGCTGGTACAAGGACATGCCCGAACCGGAGGCCACCGACAGGAAACTCCGGAGCCTCCGAACCACCGCCGGCCGCGCGGTCTCCGAGGCAACCGGCGTCGACGCCGGTCCCGTCCACCTCAACTTCCCCTTCAGAAAGCCGCTCGAACCGACGTACGTCGACGGCGACGTGCCTGCCGACCTCGACCCCGAGGCGCTCGACGGCCGGAGCGGGAGCCGACCCTACGTCAAGACGACCGCGGGCGCGCCGGAACTCTCCGAGGACCACCTCCGAAAGCTCGCCGACGACCTCGCGGTCGACCGCGGACTCATCGTCGCCGGTCCCGCCGACCCGCCCGGATTCAACGCCGAGGCCGTCGCCGCGTTCGCCCACGCGACCGGCTTCCCCGTCGTCGCCGACCCGCTTTCGGGACTCCGCTTCGGCGGCCACACCCGGACGACGACCGTCCTCGGCGGCTACGACGCCTACCTCGACGAGCGCGTCACCGCCGACTGGCCCGACCCCGAAGTCGTCGTCCGCATCGGCGCGTCGCCGACCTCGAAGGCGCTCCGGAAGTACCTCGCGCGCACCGACGCCCGGCAGTACCTCGTCGACCCGACGGGCCGCTGGCGCGAGGCCGAGTTCGGGGCGACCGACCTCGTTGAGGCCGAGCCCTCGGTACTCGCGTGGCGGCTCTCGCAACTCATCCGCAACCGCCCGGACGAGTCGTGGAACGCGCTGTGGACCGACGCGGAAGACGCCTACTGGAGCCTCGTCGACGACGAGAGCGACGCCTTCGAGGGCCGGCTCGCGGCCGACGTGGCCGACCTCGCGCCCGAGCCCGCGACGCTGTTCGTCTCGAACTCCATGCCCGTCCGCGACCTCGACCGCTTCGCGCGACCCTCGACGAAGTCCCGCACGGTCCTCGGGAACCGCGGCGCGTCCGGCATCGACGGTATCGTCTCCTCGGCGCTCGGGGCCGGCTCCGCGGCGACCGACCACCTGACGCTCCTGACCGGCGACCTCGCGTACTACCACGACATGAACGGCCTGCTCGCGCTCGGCCGCCTCGGGGTGGACGCGACCATCGTCCTCGTCAACAACGACGGCGGCGGCATCTTCCACATGCTCCCCATCGAGGGGTACGAGCCGCCCTTCACGGACCAGTTCAAGACGCCCCACGGTCTCGACTTCGCGGCCACGGAGGACCTCTACGACCTCTCGTTCGCGTCGGTCGACCCGGACGACTTCCGCGACGCCTACGCCGAGTCGGTCGCCACCGACGGCACCGACGTCATCGAGGTCCGGACCGACGCCGAGTCCTCGCACCGCGTGCGCGAGCGCATCGCCGAGCGCGCGGTCGAGCGACTGTCCGATTGACCGACTGACCGAACCAGTCGACCGACTGACTTTTCTCCCGCGCTCCGAATCGTGGCGACATGCCCTCCGAACTCTTCCGCCAGTACCGCGGCAGCGTCTACGCCGTCGCCGGGTTCCTCGGCGTTCTCGTGTGCGCGGTCGTCGCCGCGTACGAACCCCTCGCCGGGGTCTTCGCCGGCGGGACCGTCGTCTTCGGCGTGGTGCTTCTCTCGGACCTCGCCGAGCGCGGCTATCCCCCGGCGCTCGGCCGCTACTGGACGCTCGCGCTCGTCGCGGTCGTGGTCGCCTTTCCCGTCCTCTGGTTCGTCGTCCAGCGGCCCCTGACGGGCCTCGGCCTCGCGCCGCTCGTCGCCGTGGTCGCGTGGGGGCTCGCGCGGTTCAAAGCCGGCGGCTACCCCGAGTCGATGGGCCGCCGCCGGTCGCTCGCGACCGCGTTCGTCGGGACGGGGCTCGTCGCCTACGGCTCCGTGGCCGGAACGACCGCCTTTCTCGTCGGCATCGCGGCCGCGGTACTCGTCGGACTGGCGTCGTGGCTGACGAGTCCGCGCGGCCCGCTTCGAGACTGACTGACCCACTCACTCCGCGTCGGGAGCCTCGGCCGAGACAGCTGACTTCGCCCACGGCCCGACGAGCCGCCCGGCCGCCCAGTAACAGCCGGCGTCGAGGACGACCGACAGGCCGCCGATGACTCCGCCGACGACGCTCGCGGCGGCGACGCCGATGAGCGCGATGAACGCCAGCGAGAGGAGCGGGGCTCCGTTCAGAACCGCGCCGACGAGGACCACTCCGAGGAGGAACGCCGCCCCGATGAGCGCGCCCGCCGCGAACCCGCGGAGGACGAGTCGCCAGAGTCCGCGGAGACCGTTCCGCAGGTCGGCCAGTCCGCCGTCAGCCAGCGCCCACCGGGTCGCGGCCGCGGTGAGGAGCCACAGGTAGGCGAAGACGGCGACGCCGGGGAGCGTCCCGAAGTTGGCGAGTTCGCCTTCGAGCGCGCCGCTCGCGTGCGCCGCGACGAGTCCGACGAGGCTCAGGGCGACGAGGTTGAACGACGAGACGACCCACGCCTCGAAGCGGCCGGCAGCGACCTCAGCCATGGGCCAACACCTCCGCGAGCGCGACGAGGACGAGGAGCGCGGCGGCGGTCGCGCCGTAGCTCTTCGCGAGGAGCGAGCGCCCGGCACCCGCCGGATGGTCTCGTCGGACTCTGAGCGCGACGAGCGTCCGGACGAACGACCCGAGGACGAACGCGGTCACCGCGAGGAGCTTCACCGTCAGTATCGTTCCCCAGCGGCCGGACGGGCCGGGCGGACCGAGCGCGCCGAGGTTGCCGACGCCGGTGACGACCATCGCGCCCATCGCCGCCCAGAAGACCCACTCGTAGGTGGTCGCGAGAGGCGACGGGTCGCCGACGGCCCCGGCCGAGCTATCTACTCTCTTGCTCCCGGAGCCGGGCGCTCTGAGCGTCGCCCACGCGAACACTGCGCCACCGAAGACGAGCGCCATCCCGACGATGTGAACGAATCTGACGAGGAGGCTGGTCGCGGCCGACATACGCGAGAGTAGTTCGTCGGCTGACAAATAGTTCCGGGCCGAGCGGGGAACGCGCCGCCACTCGGCCCCGACCATCGCCGCAAGCGAATCTTTTTGCGCCGCCCGCGCCGCCACTCGGTATGGTCTCGGAGATTTTCGACCCCGACCGCTGGGAGCCCGTCCCGGGGTCCGACGAGTTCGACGACATCACCTACCACCGCGCCGTCGACGTGCCGGCGGTCCGCATCGCGTTCGACCGCCCCGAGGTCCGGAACGCCTTCCGACCCGGAACCGTGGACGAACTCTACGCCGCGCTCGACGACGCCAGAAAGCGCGCGAACGTCGGGTGCGTCCTCCTGACCGGTAACGGTCCCTCCGAGAAGGACGGCGGCTGGGCGTTCTGTTCCGGCGGCGACCAGTCGGTCCGTGGCGGCTCTGGCTACGAGTACCGCGACGACGACGAGGCCGACGCCTCCGACGACCCGCTCGTCCGCGAGGCGAAGGCCGGTCGCCTGCACATCCTCGAAGTCCAGCGGCTCATCCGCTTCATGCCCAAACCCGTCGTCGCCGTCGTGCCGGGCTGGGCCGTCGGCGGCGGCCACTCCCTGCACGTCGTCTGCGACATGACGCTCGCGTCCGAGGAGCACGCGAAGTTCCTCCAGACAGACCCCGACGTGGCCTCCTTCGACGGCGGCTTCGGCTCCGCGTACCTCGCCAAGCAGGTCGGCCAGAAGAAGGCCCGCGAGGTGTTCTTCATGGGCAAGACCTACTCCGCCGAGGAGGCCGTCGACATGGGCATGGCGAACGAGGCGGTTCCCCACGAGGAGCTAGAGGACGTGGCGCTGGAGTGGGCCGACGAGATGACGAAGAAGTCGCCGACGGCCATGCGCATGCTCAAGTACGCCTTCAACATGACCGACGACGGCATGGTCGGCCAGCAGGTGTTCGCCGGCGAGGCGACCCGGCTCGCTTACATGACCGAAGAGGCCCAAGAGGGCCGCGACGCCTTCCTCGAAAAGCGCGAACCGCGCTTCCGCGACTACCCGTGGCACTACTGAGGGTCTGACGGAACCGACGCTATCGGGCCACAGCCCCGCCACCGGGCCGGAACTCGTTGGGTTGTCAAGGTTTAGGCCGGCCGAAAAATAGGAACGCTCTTATACATTTAGGTTAGCCTAAATCCCATGGAAGAGAAATCCACCGGGCGGGAGGGACTCACGCGACGCAACTACATTCGGTACGGCGGCACGGCTCTCGGGGCCGGGATGCTCGCCGGCTGTACGTCGGACTCGTCGGGGAGCGACGAGACGACCACGGCGGCCGAGACGACGACCGAGGAAGCGACTGAAACGGAGACCGCGACCCAGACGACCGAGGCGGACTCCTCGTACTCGGTGACGATGGAGCCGATGGGCGAGGTCGCGTTCGACTCGGTCCCCGAGTCGTGGGCCGCCTACGACGGCGGCTACGCGGACATGGCCGTCGCGCTCGGCGTCGGCGACGGGCTGACCGGCGTCGGCGGCGCGGGTCGGTACTACACCTACGTCTACGACGAACTCCCCGGCGTGAGCGTCGACCGCGAGCAAATCGAGGCGTACCCCGAGGTCCGGACGAAAGAGGAGTTCTACGAACTCGACAGCGACGTCCACCTCTACGACCCCAACATGCTCGTCAACTGGTTCGACTGGGACCAAGCCGACGTGGACGAAATCGCGGAGAACGTCGCCCCGTTCGTCGGCAACCTCGTCTTCCGCCGGTCGGACGGCTGGCACGACTACCGCTACTACACGCTCTACGAGGCGTTCGAGAAGGTCGCGCAGGTGTTCCAGCGCGAGGACCGCTACGAGGCGTTCGAGGCGCTCCACGACGAGTTCATCGCGGAGATACAGGCGGAACTGCCGCCGGCGGACGAGCGCCCGAACGTCTTTCTCACCTTCGAGGGGACGACCGAGCCCGAGACGTTCTCGCCGTACCGCCTCAACGACAAGGGGACGAGCAAAAAGCAGTGGAACGACCTCGGCGTCACCGACGCGCTCTCGGGGACCGACATCGAGAACCTCAGCACGACCAACCGCGGCGAACTCGACTACGAGAACCTCCTCGAAATCGACCCCGACGTGATTCTGGTCCGCGGCCACGAGCGCAAGACGCCCGAGGAGTTCCGCGACACCGTCCTCGCGTACATGGAGGACCACCCCGTCGGCGGCGAACTGGCGGCCGTCCAGAACGGTCGGGTCTACCGCGGCGGCTACCTGTTCCAGGGGCCGATTCACAACCTGTTCCTGACCGAGCGCGCCGCGAAGCAGATGTACCCCGACGTGTTCGGCGACGTGACGGACGACGCCGAACTGTTCGACCGCCAGCGCGTCGCGGACATCGTCAACGGGGAGTTCTGAGATGGCGGACGCCGAGCGCTCGGAGGGGACGGCGACGGCGACAGCGACCGACCCCGAAGCGGCGGCGTTCGACTACGACGTGGCCATCGTCGGCGGCGGGCCGACGGGCTGCTCGGCGGGCGTCTTCACCGGCCGGTACGGCCTCGACACCGTCGTCTTCGACCGCGGCCGGTCGTCGCTCCAGCGCTGTGCCTATCTGGAGAACTACCTCGGCTTCCCCGGCGGCGTCGACGTCGAGACGTTCTACGAACTCATCCACGACCACGTCGAGGCGGCCGGCTGCGACCTCGTTCCGGAGCTCGTCGAGGCGGTCGAACCCGCCGGCGGCGACGGGAGCGAGACCGCGGACGCCGCCGGGCCGGGCTTCGAGGTCACGACGCAGGACGGCGAGACCGTCACGGCGAGGCGGGTCGTCGCGGCCGCCCGCTACGGCGGCGACTTCCTCGAACCGCTCGGCGACGACGAGATGTTCGTCACCTACGAGTACGACGGCGAGACGCGGACGAAGTTCGACCGCGACTACGCCGACGTCGAGGGCCGGACAGCCATCGACGGGCTGTACGTCGCCGCGCCGGTGAGCGAGGTCAACGTGCAGGCCATCATGTCGGCCGGACAGGGCGCGCGCGTCGGCCGGTCGGTCATCACCGACCACCGCCTCGAACAGGGGTATCCCGAGGAACTCGCGGCCCACTGGGACTGGATACGTCCCGAGGCGGAACTCGCCGACGAGGAGACCGCCCGCGACGACTGGCGCGAGCGGTTCGACAGCCGAGTCCCCGACGACTGCGACCTCGCCGACGAGAAACTCCGCGAACTCCGCGAGGCCGACGTGGAGCGCCAACGCGAGATGTACGTCTCCGAGGGGACGGTCGAATCCCGGGCCGAGCGCGGTCGCGAGCGACTCGCCGACCACCTCGGCGTCGACGCCGATTCCGGTCCCGCCGCCGATTCCGCTTCCGACTCCGAATAGCGAGTCATCGACGACCCCGGTCGGCGACGGCGATGACCACGTCGTCGCCGACACCGGGGGCGCGACCGGCTCGTCAGGACCGGCGCGCACGCCGGGGGGCCGTCGTCTCCCACCCACCGCCCCGGCGTCGCGCGCTTTCGGATAGGAACTTACTCACTGCTTCGGCCCTCGTATGCAGACAATGAGCACGCAGGACATCTCTCGCAGGCGGGCGTGGGTGATGGCGTCGCGGCCGCAGACGCTCCCGGCGGCCGCCGCGCCGGTCGTCGTCGGCACCGCGGTCGCCGTCCACGCCGACCTGTTCGCCCCGCTCCCCGCGCTCGCGGCGCTCGTGGGCGCGCTTCTCATCCAAGTCGGGACCAACTTCGCCAACGACTACTACGACGCGGTGCAGGGCGCGGACACCGAGGCCCGCGAGGGCTTCACCCGCGTCACCGCCGGCGGGCTCATCCCGCCGGCCGAGGTCAAGCGGGCGATGTACCTCACCTTCGCCGCCGCCATCCTCCTCGGCACCTACCTCGTCTACGTCGGCGGCGTGCCCATCCTCGTCATCGGCCTGCTCTCTGTCGCCTCGGGCATCGCCTACACCGGCGGCCCGTACCCCCTCGGCTACCACGGCCTCGGCGACCTGTTCGTCTTCGTCTTCTTCGGCCTCGTCGCCGTCGTCGGAACGTTCTACGTGCAGGCCGCGAGCGTCCTCGCCGCCCCGCTCACGGTCGGAATCCCGGAGGGAACCGTCACGCTCGTCGCCGTCGTCGCCAGCCTCCCAATCGCGGCCATCTCCACGAACATCCTCGTCGTGAACAACGTCCGCGACAAGGAGGAAGACGCGACCACGGGCAAGCGGACCCTCGCGGTCCGGTTCGGCTACGGTTTCGCCCGCGCCGAGTACGTCGCCATGCTCGCGCTCGCCTACGTCGTCCCCGCCTACCTGTGGACCCGCGCGGGCTTCGACTGGTTCGTCCTCCTGCCCATGTTCTCGATGCCCGTCGCGGCCCGCATCGCGCGGACGGTCGTCACCGAGACGAAAGGCGAGAAGCTCAACCCCGCGCTCGAAGACACGGGCAAACTCCTCGCGCTCTACGCCGTCCTCTTCTCGGTCGGCCTCGTCCTCGCGTGACGATGCGCCTCCGCGAGTTCGCCGTCGACCTCGAAACGCCGCTTTCGACCGCCAAGGGCGACATCGAGCGCCGCGAGGGATTCCTCGTCGCGGTCGATGCCGCGGGCGAGACGGGCGTCGGCGAGGCGACGCCGCTTCCGGGCTGGACCGAGTCGCTCGGCGACTGCCGCGACGCGCTCGCCGACCTCGCCGAAGGCGACGCCGCGGCCGACGCCGACCCCGTATCCGCACTCGAAGACGGGTCGCTCGC
The DNA here is from genome assembly GCF_001190965.1 of Haloferax gibbonsii. Taxonomy (NCBI): domain Archaea; kingdom Methanobacteriati; phylum Methanobacteriota; class Halobacteria; order Halobacteriales; family Haloferacaceae; genus Haloferax; species Haloferax gibbonsii. Next base: position 1,344,065 of record NZ_CP011947.1, on the reverse strand, counting down.
GGACGCGCCCGCCGCGAGACACGCCGTCTCGCTCGCCGTCGCCGACGCCCGCGCTCGCGCCGCCGACCGACCGCTCGCCGCGTCCCTAGCCACCGACTCGCACACCTCGCTTCCGGTGAACGCGACTCTCGGCGACGACGGTCCCGAGGCGACCGTCGAGGCCGCCGAGACCGCCGTCGAATCGGGGTACGGCTGCCTCAAACTGAAGGTCGGCGCGCGCGACCCGACCGACGATGTGGCGCGCCTCCGTGCCGTCCGCGAGGCGGTCGGTCCCGACGTGTCGCTCCGGGCCGACGCGAACGCCGCGTGGGACCGCTGGACCGCGGACCGCTTTCTCGACTCGGTCGAGGAACTGGGCCTCGACCTCGACTACCTCGAACAGCCGCTTCCCGCCGACGAACTCGACGGCCACGCCGTCCTCCGGCGGCTCCACGACACGCCCATCGCGCTCGACGAGTCGCTGGCGGCGGTCCCGCCGCAGCGGGCGCTCGCCTCGAACGCGGCGGACGTGCTCGTCTGCAAGCCGATGGCGCTCGGCGGCCCGGACCGCGTCCGCGACCTCGCGGCTCGCGCCCGCGACGCCGGCGTCGACGTCGTCGTCACGACCACCATCGACGCCGTCGTCGCCCGACTCGGCGCGCTCCACGTCGCGGCGTCGCTTCCCGGCGAACGAGCCCACGGGCTGGCGACCGCCTCGCTCCTCGACGCCGACCTCGCGGCCGACCCGGCTCCCGTGCGCGAGGGCCGGATGCGCGTCCCCGAGGGTCCGGGCCTCGGTATCGACGTGTCCGGGCTGTTCTCCTGAACCGGTCGGCAACGATTCAACTCTCCACGGTCCAAACGTTTTTCACGGTTCTGCACGTCGAACCGGGGGATGACCGAGGTCGAACTCGACTCCGACGCGGTACGGCTCGCGCTCGACGACGGCGTGGCGACGGTGACGCTGGACGCCCCGGCGGTTCGGAACGCGCTGACGGTCGAAGTCACCGCCGGCGTGCGCGAGGCGCTGGGCTCGCTCCCCGACGAGGCGCGCTGTGTCGTCCTCCGCGGCAGCGACGAGGCGGGCGCGTTCTGCGCCGGCGGCGACGTGAACGCCATGCTGGAGCTACAGGCCGACGCGATGACGCTCCCCGAGGCGGTCGACCACGTCGTCCGCGACACCGCCGACTGCGTGCGCCGCGTCTACGAGTGCGACCTGCCGACGGTCGCGGCCATCGACGGCCCGGCCGTGGGCGCGGGCGGCGCGCTCGCCATCGCCTGCGACCTCCAACTCCTCCGCGAAGACGCCTCCGTCGGCTTCGGCTTCCGCCGGGTCGGCCTCGCGGTCGACTCCGGGCTGTCGTACCTCCTTCCCAGACTCGTCGGGCGCAACGTCGCCATGGAACTCGTCTACACGGGCGAGAAACTCGGCCCCGAGCGGGCGCTGGAACTCGGCGTCGTGAACCGCGTCGCCGACGAGGACGAGTTCGAGGCGGAACTCGACGCCCTCACGGAGCGGATCGCCGGCGGCCCGACGAAGGCGCTCACCGCCTCCAAGCGCCTGCTGCGCCGCCCCGACGACTCCATCGAGGCGGCCATCGAACACGAGGCGTCGGCGCAGGCGGTCATGTTCGGGACCGACGACCACGCCGAGGGCGTGGAGTCGTTCATGAGCCGGCGGGAACCGGAGTTCGAAGGCAAGTAGCCGACTCGGCGGGGGACCGCCACGGGCCGCCCTCGCCCTCGCCTTCGGCGCATTTCGCTGTCGGTGCATACTTGTCGCCGCCCGGCGACGGCGGGAGTATGGTCACCGTCACCGTCTGGAACGAGTACCGACACGAGAAGGAAAACGACGAGGTCGCAGAAATCTACCCCGACGGCATCCACGCGACGATAGCCGAGGGGCTCCGCGAGGCGGGTTACGACGTGCAGACCGCCACGCTGGACGAGCCCGAACACGGCCTCACCGAGTCGGTCCTCGACGACACCGACGTGCTGGCGTGGTGGGGGCACAAGGCCCACGACGAGGTGGACGACGCAATCGTCGACCGCGTGGTCGACCGCGTCCGCGACGGGATGGGCCTGCTCGTCCTCCACTCGGGCCACTACTCCAAGCCGTTCAAGCGCCTGATGGGGACGACCTGCTCGCTGAAGTGGCGCGAGTCGGGCGAGAAAGAGCGCGTCTGGGTCGTCGAGCCCGGCCACCCCATCGCCGACGGACTTCCCGAGTCGTTCGAGGTCCCCCGCGCCGAGATGTACGGCGAGCGGTTCGACATCCCCGCGCCGGACGAACTCGTCTTCACGTCGTGGTTCGAGGGCGGCGAGGTGTTCCGCTCCGGCTGTTGTTACACCCGCGGCAAGGGCCGCGTCTTCTACTTCCGGCCGGGTCACGAGACCTACCCCATCTACGAGCAGGAGGAGATCCGGACCGTCCTCGACAACGCCGTCGACTGGGCGGCCCCCGGCGACGGTCCCGACCCGTACTTCGGTAACGCGGAGCCCATCGAAGACCTCGACTGAGCCGTCGGTCGCTGAGCGCGGGGCGAAGTAATCGGTTTTTCTCGGCCGTGAGAGCGTCACGCGTCCCTGAAGAGGCGTTATTTCCGAGTGACACCTACTGGCACGCACGACCGCGCCGCCCACGCGGCCGGCGGGTCGTGGTGATATCATGAAGGGAATCGATGGGAAAGTCGCGCTCGTCACGGGCGCGGCGTCGGGTATCGGTCGGGCGACCGCGCTCCGGTTCGCCGAGGAGGGCGCGATGGTCGCGCTCTCGGACGTGCAGGTGGACGCCGGCGAGCAGGTCGTCCGAGAGATAGAAAGCGAGGGCGGCGACGCCGCATTCTTCGAGGCCGATAGCTCGAAGGAAAGCGACGTGGCGAGCCTCGTCGACAGGGCGGTAAGCGAGTTCGGCGGCCTCGACTTCGCGCACAACAACGCGGGCATCGAGGGGACGCCGGGCCCCATCGCCGAGATGTCCATCGAGGACTTCCAGCGGGTCATCGACATCAACCTGACCGGCGTGTTCCTCGGCCTGAAGTACGAGATTCCCCGCCTCGTCGAGAACGGCGGGGGCGCCATCGTCAACACGTCTTCCGTGGCGGGACTGACCGGCGGCGCGAACCTCGCGCACTACTACGCCGCCAAACACGGCGTCATCGGGTTGACCCGCTCGGCGGCGCTCGAAGTGGCGGCCGAGAACGTCCGCGTCAACGCGGTCTGTCCGGGCGTCATCGAGACGCCGATGATAGAGCGATTCACCGCCGGCAACGACGAGGCGAGGGCCGGACTGCTCGAAGACGAGCCAATCGGCCGCCTCGGCAAACCCGAGGAGGTTGCCAGCGCCGTCGTCTACCTCTGTTCCGACGACGCCTCGTTCGTCACCGGCCACCCGATGGTCGTCGACGGCGGCTACGTCGTCCCGTAGCCGACCCGCGCAGAGTCCCGTTTTTTCACCGCCCGATTTTCACCGCCCGAGTTCGCCCGCCCGGACGGGACCGTCCGGAGCGCCGACTATCATAAGTGGGTGCGGTCCGGAGAACGCCCATGGCACAACCGACGAGCGGACAGCGGCGACTCATGTTCGCCCTGTTCGCGTTCGCGGCGCTCGTCTTCCTCCTCGGCATCGTCGTCATCGGCTACCTCGCCGGCGCGTTCTGAAACTCCCGAGGGCACCCGCGACCGTCCCCGCGGCTCGGGACGGCGAACAGCGGCCGGCTCAGCGGGTCGCGTCTTCGGGGTGGTAGGTCTTCCCGCGAGAGCCGTCGGCGGTCATCCGGCGGAGCGTCGCGGCGGCGTTGCTCGCGTCGTAGCCGAACAGCACGTCCTTCGCGTACTCGTCCGCGACCTCGATGGCGTGGATGAGGTCGTCCACGTCCACGTTCACGGCGTACAGTTCGAGCGAGAAGTCGACGTCGTAGGGCTCCAAAAGCGAGACGAAGCCGCGGGCGATGGTTTCGAGCCAGTAGGTCGTCCCGTAGTTGGTGTCGTAGAGCGGGACGACGAACTCGTCGACGTGCGCCGAGAGCGCCTCGATGTCGAGGCCGGCGCGGCGGTAGAGGTGGCCCGGATAGGGGTCGGGATAGAGCGTGAGATACAGGCGACCGGGGACGCGCTCGGCCGCGTCGGCGACGAAGTCGGTGATGACCTCGGCGCGCCACTCGAACCAGGCGTCCTCGTCGTCGGCGTCGCGGCCGCGGTCGAGGGCCCACGCCTCGAACTGCGAGGTACACCGGTCACACCGGCAGTACTCGTCGCGCGGGAAGCCGACGTCGTCGAGGCGAACGTCGCCGTTGGCCGCGGCGGCGTCCTCGACGATTTCGAGCAGGCCGGCGCGGTACTTCTCGTTCGTCGGGCAGATGTACGCCCAGTCGAAGTACGTTCGGTCCCGCGTCGCCGGGTTCCCCTCGCCGTCGACGGGGACCAACTCGGGGCTCTCGTTGGCGGCGGCGTTGTCGCCGAAACACGATATCATGTTGACGGCGTTCGACAGCGGTTCGGCCGCCCGGCCGGTGACGTCCTTGACCTCGTAGAAGCCGCGGTCGAACTCCGGCCAGTCGACTTCCTCCTCGTTGCGCGTGACGACCCCGTACATGGCTCCGCCTTCGCGCGGGCGGCGGGTAAGTCGTTCGCTCTCGGGCGTGCACCTCCTCTTCGGGCGTCGTCACTGACCGGCCGCGAGTGAGGCGAACCCGGCCGAACGCGGCCGAGCACGCGAAAACGTGGTTACTCTTCGATTTCGACTTCGACGGTGTCTCCGCTCCCGGAGAACACGGTGTAGAGGACCGCCACGAGCGCCAGTACCAGAACCAGTTTGGCCTTCTTGGACATGCCGAGAACTTCGACCGCACCGCACTAAGTGATTACGACACCGGGGCAACTGCGGCGAGCGATTTAAAAACTGGATGCACGTTCCGAACTGGCGTTAATTAAATGACAGAACGCGCAGAAACGTTATCTTATCTGAGAGCATTCCGTCACTCGTTCAGTTTCCTCTGCTCCGCCCGATGCAACTCGATACTCCGCTCCGCGTCCTCTCCGCCGACGGCGACCGCGCGATTACCCGCGCCGTCCAGCGGACGGTCTCGAACGCCGTCGTCGAGTCGGCCGAGACGCTCGCCGCCGCTCGCCGCGCCCTCGACGGCGACGACGCGTACGACTGTCTCGTTCTCGGTTCGGCGTTTCCCGACGGTGACGGCGTCTCCCTGCTCCGCGAGATTCGCGCGGCCGGTGACGACCTCCCGGTCGTCTTTCTCGCGCCCGGTGACGCCGACCACTCAGTGACCGAACTGGTCGACTTGGATATCGACGCGTACCTCGCCCGCGAGGAAGTCCTCGCGCGGGCGACGGCGACGGCCGACGACGCCGGTGGTGCCGACGGCACCGAAGACCCGCTCGGCTCGCGGGTCCAGCGACTCGCCCGCGAGCGCCACAGGACGCGGGACGCCCGCGAGACGGCCGAATCGGTCGAGGAGGCAGTCGACACGGAATGGTTCATCGAAGACGCGCTCGACGCCCTCGACGACGTGTTCTACGTCTACGACCGCGAGGGGAAACTCGTCTCGTGGAACGAGCGACTCTCGGAACTCACCGGCCTGTCGGACGCCGAACTCACCGGCATGTCGGCCGACGCGTTCTTCCACGAGGCCGACCGTCCGGCGGTCGAGCGCGCCGTCGAGGAGGTGATGCGGACGGGGACGACCGTCGTCGAAGCGCGGCTCCCGACCGACGACGAGACGCTGTTGTTCCAACTCACCGGCCGCCGGCTCACGGGGCCTGACGGGGAGGTCGTCGGCTTCTGCGGCGTCGGCCGCGACATCACGACCCGCCGGCAGCACGAAGAGCAGCTCGCACAGCAAAACGAGCGACTCGGGGAGTTCGCCCGGGTCCTCTCGCACGACCTCCGAAACCCGCTTTCCATCTCGATGGGCTTTCTCGACCTCGAACGGGAGGCCAACGACTCCGAACATCTCGAACGGGTCGCGACCTCGCTGACCCGCATCAGCGACATCGTCAACGACGTGCTGGCCGCGGCCCGAAGCGGAAGGGCGGTCATCGATTTCGCGCCCGTCTCGCTCGAAGCGGTCGCTCGCCGGGCGTGGAACACGGTCGAGACGGGCGACGCGACGCTCGTCGTCGAGTCCGGCGCGACGGCTCACGCCGACCCCGGTCGGCTCCAGCGGCTGTTCGAGAACCTGTTTCGGAACTCGGTGGAACACGGTTCCACGGGCGGTCGCACCCCGGCGCTGGCCGTCCGCGTCACCGCGTCGCCGGCCGACGAGACGTTCGCGGTCGAAGACGACGGCTTCGGCATCGACGCCGCCGTCGCCGCGCGGGTGTTCGAACGCGGTTTCACCACCTCGGCCGAGGGGACGGGCTTCGGCCTCGACATCGTCCGGTCGCTCGCGGAGGCCCACGGCTGGACCGTCTCCGTCGGGTCGGCGGCGACCGGCGGCGCGCGCTTCGAGTTCGACGGCGTCGAGTTCGCCGACGAGGACCACCGCTGTCAGGCGAGCGCCGCGGGAAAAAGGGCGTCGAACGACTCCTAAACCGGTCAGTTCACGTCGAGGTTGGCCGCGACTTCGTCCTCGCGGACGATGGTCTCGCAGTAGTCGCAGCGCACGCCGTCCGAGAGGACCGTAAAGCGGGACCGGATGGGTTCGTCGGCGTTGGAGATGCAGTTCCTGTTCGGACACGAGATGATGCTCGCGACGGCGTCGGGGCGGACGACGCGGTTCTTCTCGACCACGTCGTAGTCGCGGACGATGTTGATGCTCGCGGCGGGCGCGATGAGCGACAGCACGTCCACCTCGGACTGGCTCAGCTCGCGGCCTTCGACCTTCACGATGTCCTTGCGCCCGAGGCGGTCGGAGGGGACGTTCATCCCGACCGAGACCGCCTCCCCGCTGGTGCCGTCGATGCCGAGGATGGCGAGGACGTTGAGCGCCTGTCCGGCGGCGACGTGGTCGATGACGGTGCCGTTTCGAATCTTCGAGACGCGGAGTTGGTGGTCGTCTGTCATCGGTCTTGGGAGAGGAGGATGTCCAACAGCGCCATCCGGACCGGGATGCCGTTGTGGGCCTGTTCGAAGTACGTCGCGTGGTCGGTGTCGTCGATGTCCGGCGAAATCTCGTCCACGCGGGGGAGCGGGTGCATGACGGTGAGGTCGTCCGCCGCCGCCTCCAGCGTCTCCGAGTCGATTTGGTACTGTCCCGCGACCTTTCGGTACTCGTTTTCGTCGGGGAAGCGCTCGCGCTGGATGCGCGTCACGTAGAGCACGTCGAGTTCGGGGAGCACCTCGTCGAGTTCGGTGTGTTCTCTGACCTGCGCGCCCGAGGCGTGGAGGTCGTAGCGGACGTTCCGGGGGAGCCGCAGGCTCTCGGGGCTGATGAAGTGCTGGCTGGCGTCGAAGTTCGTCAGCGCCTCGGCCAGCGAGTGGACCGTCCGCCCGTACTTCAGGTCGCCCATGATGCCGATGGTGAGGTCGTCGAGTCCGGCGTTCTCCCGGATGGTGTAGAGGTCGAGGAGGGTCTGGCTCGGGTGCTGGCCCGCGCCGTCGCCCGCGTTGACGAGCGGTACGTCGACGAACTCGGCGGCCATCGTGGCCGCGCCCTCGCTCGGGTGACGGAGCACGAGCGCGTCCGCGTAGCCCTCGACCACGCGGACGGTGTCGGCGAGCGTCTCGCCCTTCTTGACCGACGACGACTCGACCGGTCCCATATCGACGGTCTGGCCGCCGAGGCGTTTCATCGCGGAGTCGAAGCTCATCCGAGTTCGCGTGCTCGGCTCGAAGAAACAGAGCCCGAGAACCTTTCCGGCGTGTCGCTGCCGGAACGCGGCCGGGTCGTCGTCGATGTCGGCCGCGCGGTCGAGCACCGCCTCGATGTCCTCCCGCGAGAGGTGCGACGCGGAGATGAGGTGGTCCTGACGCATCGATGAATGACGCGACCTACACCGACTTGAATCCCCCGGCATCGGACGCTCCGCGTGATATTCACCACCATGCACAGAATCGCCGACACCGCCGACCGCGGCGGAAACAGAAACTCGGTCGAAACGGTCGGAACACGCGGCGACGACCGACGCCGACCCGACTCGACCTTACGGCCAGTTCCCGGCGGAGTCGTAGGAGTCGACGACGCGCCGGATGGCGACGACGTAGGCCGCGGTGCGGAAGTTCGGCAGGTCGTGGGTCTCGTAGGCGTCGACGAGCTCCTCGAAGGCGTCGACGATGACGCGCTCCAGTTCGTCGTTGACGCGGTCTTCGGTCCAGTAGAACCGCTGGCGGTTCTGGACCCACTCGAAGTACGAGACGGTGACGCCGCCGGCGTTGGCGAGGATGTCGGGGAAGACGTGGACCTCGCGCTCGGTGAGCACGTCGTCGGCGTCCGGCGTGAGCGGGCCGTTCGCGGCCTCGACGACCACGTCCGCGTTCACGTCGTGGGCGAGCTCGCCGTCGATGGCGTTCTCCAGCGCGGCGGGGACGAGCAAGTCCACGTCGAGGGTGAGAAGCTCCTCGTTGGAGATGGCCTCCGTTCCCTCGTAGTCCGAGACGGTGCCGGTCTCGTTTTTGAACTGCTTGACCGCGCGAGTGTCGAGGCCGTCGGCGTCGTAGATGCCGCCGGAGGAGTCGGAGACGGCGACGACCGACGCGCCGAGGTCGTCGATGAGCTTCGCGGCGACGGAGCCGGCGTTCCCGTAGCCCTGGACGGCGACGGTCGCGCCCTCGATGTCGCGGCCGAGGTAGTCGAACGCCTCGCGGGCGGTGAGCATCGTCGAGCGACCGGTCGCTTCGACGCGGCCCTCGCTTCCGCCGTTCGAGAGCGCCTTCCCCGTGATGACGCCCGGTGCGGTGGTGTTTTCGAGGGTCTCGTAGGTGTCCTTAATCCAGTTCATCTCGCGCTGGCCGGTGTTCACGTCGGGCGCGGGGATGTCGCGGTTCTCCCCGATGAGGGGGCGAAGCTCCTTGGCGAACGACCGGGTGATGCGTTCGAGTTCGGACTCGGAGTACGCCTTGGGGTCGATGACGATGCCGCCCTTGCCGCCGCCGTAGGGGATGTCCACGACGGCGCACTTGTACACCATCCAGCCGGACAGCGCCTTCACCTCGTCGCGGCTGACGTTCGGGTGGTAGCGAATCCCGCCTTTGTACGGGCCGCGGTCGCCGTTGAACTGCGACCGGTAGGCGCGAAACAGTTCGACGTCGCCGTCGTCCATCTCGACGGCGAGGTTCGTTTCGAGGACTCGCTCGGGGTTCTTCAGCCGCTCGATAACGTCGTCGCGCACGTCGAGGTAGGCGGCCGCGTCGTCGATTTGCTCCTGTAGACTCTCGAAGGGATTCGCCTCTTGTGCCATGTCCTAATACGCTCCGGGCATCCGGTTAAGCGTAGCGGGGATTTTAGCATACCACACTATTGAGACACATACTCATTGATAAAAGGTAACAGCTAACGGAGGTTGGACCGACGGGGGGTCGCGCCGGCCCGAGCGCGCTCAGTACGACTCGCCGGCGCGGTCGAGAATGTTCTCGGCCTGTTTGACGAGCGGGGCGTCTATCATCTCGCCGTCGACGCCGAAGACGCCTCGACCCTCGCTGGCGGCCTCGTCGCGGGCGCGGAGCACCTTCTTGGCCCACGCGACGTCCTCGTCGTCGGGCGAGAACGCCTCGTTGATGACGGGGACCTGCGCGGGATGGATGGCGAGTTTCCCGTCGTAACCGAGTCGTCGACCGAACGCGGCGTCCTCGCGGAGCCCCCCCTCGTCCCGATAGTCGACGTGGAGCGTGTCGATGGCGTCGACGCCGGCGGCCGCGGCCGCGACGACGACGCGCTCGCGGGCGTAGAGCACCTCGGTTCCCTCGTCGGACCGAGTCGCACCCACGTCGGCGGCGAAGTCCTCCGCGCCGAAGACGACGGCGGTCGTGTCGGGCGCGGCCGCGACCTCGGGGGCGGCGAGGACGCCCGCCGCGCTCTCGACGATGGCGATGACGGGACAGTCCGCGCCGGCCTCGCGGGCCGCGACGGCGACGCTCGTCACGTCGTCGGCGCTCGTCGCCTTCGGGACCACGAGCGCGTCCGGCGGGTGGGCGGCGCAGACGGCGGCGATGTCGTCGCGGCCGGCCTCGCCGGGGTTGACGCGGACCGCGACCTCGGCGTCGGGGTCGAAGTCGGGGTCCGACAGGACCGCGGAAACGGTCTCCCGAGCCTCGGCTTTCCTGTCGGGCGAGACGGCGTCTTCGAGGTCGAAGACGAGCACGTCAGCGCCCGCGCCGGGGGCTTTCCGCAGCAGTTCGGGTCGGTCGCCGGGGGAAAACAGGACGCTTCGTCGGGGCATGGTGTGTGTATCGGGGGGAGCGGTGAAATATCGACTCGTCGCCGACCCGGCTCAGGGCCAGAGGCCGCGGTGTTCGTGGGCCTCGGAGACGCGTTCGAGCGCGACCATGTAGGCGGCGTCGCGCCACGTCACGTCGTGTTCCTCGACGCGCTCGCGGACGGCGGTCCACGCGCGGAGCATCTCGGTCTCCAGTTCGTCGTGGACGCGTTCGAGCGACCACGAGCGATGGTTGAGGTCCTGCAGCCACTCGAAGTACGAGACGGTGACGCCGCCGGCGTTGGCGAGGATGTCGGGGACGACCGGAAGCTCGCGCGCCTCGAAGATTTCGCCCGCGGCGGAGGTGGTCGGGCCGTTCGCGCCCTCGACGATGAGGTTCGCCTGCACGTCGCGGGCGTTCTCGGCGGTCAGGACGTTCCCGACGGCCGCCGGGATGAGCACGTCCACGTCGAGTTCGAGCAGTTCCTCGTTCGAGAGCTTCCGCGGCGCGTCGTACTTCATGACCGCCTCGGGCTCTTCCTCGTGGGTCGGCACGTCGCGGGTGTCGAGGCCGTCGGGGTCGTAGATGGCCCCGTTCACGTCGGAGACGGCGACGACGGTCGCGCCCTCGTCGTCGAGGAGGCGCGCTGCGGGCGCGCCGACGGACCCGAACCCTTGGACCGCGACGGTGGTGTCTTCGATGTCCCAGCCGAGGTAGTCGATGGCCTCGCGGGCGATGATGGCGACGGAGCGGCCGGGCGCGGTGTCGCGGCCCTTGCTCCCGCCGACCACAGGCGGCTTCCCCGTCACGACGCCGGGCGTCGTCTCGCCTTCCTGCATCGAGTAGGCGTCCATGAACCACGCCATCGTCTGGGCGTCGGTGCCCATGTCGGGCGCGGGGATGTCCTTCGTGGGGCCGATGAAGGGGCGAAGCTCTTCTGCGAACCGGCGGGTGAGCCGCTCTTTCTCGTCGGTCGAGAGGTCCTTGGGGTCGACGACGATGCCGCCTTTCCCGCCGCCGAACGGGAGGTCCATCACGGCGCACTTCCAGGTCATCCACATCGAGAGCCCGATGCACTCGGCTTCGGTCACGCCGGGGTGGAACCGGAGGCCGCCCTTGTACGGCCCGCGGACGCTGTCGTGCTGGGCGCGGTAGCCGGTGTAGACCGCGGTCGAGCCGTCGTCGCGTTCGAGGGGCACCGAGACGCGGTGGACCTGATTCGGGTGTCGGAGCCGCTCGATGACGCCGGGGTCGACGTCGAGGTGCGCCGCCGCGCGTTCGAGCTGCCGGCGGGCCGTCTCGAGGGCTGTCTCTTCCGTCGGTTCGTCGTCCGTCGCGGTGGATGGTGCTGCGGATGCCATGATGGTTCGTGCCGGGCGGATGCCGGCTGAGCCGGGAGACAGACGCGCTGTCCCGCGCCCGTCGCGGCCGGCGAATCGGCCGCCATCGGGCGCTTTCGCAATCCTCTATTGTGGATAATTATAATGGTTGTTATCTAGTTTCGCTCGGGGCAATAGTTGTCACACCGGAGGGCCGACCGGCACGATTTTATCACGGTCTATCACACGGTTCACCATGACCGGGCTGTACTACGAGGAGTTCGAGGTCGGTCAGACCATCGAACACGAGAAGCGACGGACCGTCTCGGAGTCGGACAACCAGCGCTTCTGCGACATGACGATGAACCAGCAGCCGCTCCACCTCGACGCCGAGTTCGCGGGCGACTCGCAGTTCGGCGAGCGACTGGTCAACGGTCTCTACACCATGAGCCTCGCGGTCGGTCTCTCGGTTCCCGACACGACAGACGGGACCATCGTGGCGAACCTCAGCTACGACGACGTGTCCCACCCGAACCCGGTGTTCCACGGCGACACGCTCCGCGCGCAGACGACCGTCCTCGACAAGCGCGAGACCTCCGACGGCGAGCGCGGCGTGGTGACGATGAAAGTCGAGATGTTCAATCAGGACGACGACCTGGTCTGCGAGTTCGAGCGGACGGCGCTGTCGCTGAAACGCGAGTTCGCCGCCGACGCGGACGACGCCTGAGCCGGGCCGGGCCGGGTCGGACTGGGTCGAGCCACGGCGCGTCGCCCCGCGTCTCCGCGACCCACCCGCACCGTTTTCTCCCCGGGGTCGCTAGCCGGGACATGGATTTCGACGGCCTCTCCGCGCGGGCCGCTTCGGCGGCCGACTGGTCCGCTTCGGTCGCCGCCCGCGCCCCGGAGCCGATGACGGTCGCCCGGGTCGGCCTCGGCGCGATGGTGTTCGCCGCGGGCGTCCACAAGCTTCTGGACCCGCTTTCGTGGTCGGCCTACGTCGTCCCGTGGCTCGCGCCGCTGCTCGTCGTCTCGCCGGTGACGTTCATGCTCGCAAACGGCGTCCTCGAAGTCGGGTTCGGCGCGGCCATCGTCGCCGACCGCTACACCGCCCTCGGGAGCGCCGTCGCGGCCGTCTCGCTGTCGGCGACGTGTCTCTACCTCGCGGTCGTCTTCGTCGCGGAGGGCGGCCTGTTCGGCGACGTGCTCGCCCGCGACATCGGGCTCGCGGGGCTCGCGTGGGCCGTCTTGGTCGAGTCGCTCCGGCGGCCTACCCGAACACCGTGACGAGGATGAGCTGGGTGTTCATCAGCCCGGCGACGCCCCACGGAACGGCCACGCCGATGGGAATCGCGCCGCGGTAGCGGCCGGGGAGGACGTGCCACGCGACGACCGCGACCGCGAGGACGACGAGCTTCAGCGAGATGAGCGCGCCCACCGGGCCGAACGCGGGGATGAGCGCGAGGACGACGGGGTTCAGTTCGGCGAGGCCTCGGCCGAGCCCGTAGAGCGTCGTCAACACGTCGAGGACGAACGCCAGCATCGTCACGGTCCAGAGGACGTGCTCGTCGCTTACCGCGTGTGCGAGTGCCGCTCGGGGCGTCTCGGGAAGGGGAACTTCGTGGCTCATGGCGGGCTATCGGCAGGCGACGGCCCCGAAGCCGGGACGTGACAGGTCGGGTGGGACCGAGTGGGACGGAACGGGAGTCGGCCGACGATGAGGTCCGTAGCATCCCGACCGTCCTCAGTACGAGCCGCTTAGGTCAGTTACCGTGAGATTACCCGCCGGAAAAACGGAGCATTAACCGCCGAGGTCGGCTCAGAGAACCGTTCCGTGCTTCTTGTCGGGAAGCGACTTGTCCACGTCGGCGTAGAACTCGAAGCGGGCGACGAGCTCGTCGCGGAGGCTCGACGGCGGGACGATTTCGTCGATGACGACCTCGCTCGCCATCCGGTGGGCGTCGATGTCCTCGCGGTACTCCTCGCGGAGTTCGTCTTCCATCCGCGCCCGCTCTTCGGGGTCGTCGATGTCGGCGAGCTTGTTCGCGTAGACCGCGTTGATGGCGGCTTCCGGACCCATGATGCCGATTTCGCCCGAGGGGAGCGCGATGACGCTCTCCGGGTCGTAGGCGGGGCCGCCCATGGCGTAGATGCCCGCGCCGTAGGCCTTCCGCACGATGACGGTCTGTTTGGGCACCGTCGCCGACGACGTGGCGTAGATGAACTTCTTGCCCTTCTCCAGGATGGCGTCCTTTTCGACCTGCGAGCCGGCCATGAAGCCGGGCGTGTCGCAGAGGTAGAGAAGCGGAATCTCGTAGGCGTCGCAGGTCCAGATGAACTCCGCGGCCTTCTCGGCGGCGTCGGGGAAGATGGCCCCCGACCGCTCGGTCGGCTGGTTGGCGACGATGCCGACCGGCCGGCCGTCGATGCGGGCGAACGCGGTGACGATTTCCTTGCCGTAGTCGGGCTTCAGTTCGAACACGGACTCCGCGTCGACGACGCGCTCGATGAGGTCGTGGGCGTCGTAGGGGCGGTTCGGCGACTCGGGGATGAGTTCGTCGATGCCGTCGGGCGAGTACCGCGGCGGTTTCGGCTCCGAACGAGGCGGCTTCTCGCCGGCCTTGTCGGGGAGGTAGGTGACGAGCTGCGAGACGAGTTCGCGGGCGTGCGCCTCGTCGCGGGCGACGAGGTCGGCGCTGCCGGACTCCTCGGCGTGCATCCGCGCGCCGCCGAGGTCCTGCATGGATATCTCCTCGCCGGTGACCATCTTCACCATGCGCGGCGAGGCGATGGCCATCGCGGACATCCCCTCGACCATGATGGTGAAGTCGGCGAAGACGGGCGTGTAGGCCGCGCCGGCGATACACGGCCCGTAGAGGACGCATATCTGCGGGACGTACCCCGAGAGCATCGAGTGGTTGTAGTAGTACTTCCCGATGCCCTCGCGGTTGGCGAAGAAGCCGGTCTGCTGGTCGATGCGGCCGCCCGAGGAGTCCATCAGGTAGAGCACCGGCTTGCCGGTCTTGAGCGCCCGCTGTTGCATGCGGAGGAACTTCTCGACGCCGCGGCGGGCCATCGACCCGGCCTTGACGGTGAAGTCGTTGGCCATGAAGTGGAGGTCGCGACCCTCGAACTCGGCGGCACCCGTGAGGAGACCGTCACCGGGCAGCCGGGTGTTCGGGTCCGCCTCGTCGACCTCGGGGGAGTTCTCGTGCCACGAGTCGAAGTTGGCGAACTTGCCGTCTTCGAACTTCAGTCCCTCCGGGAACCAGCGGTCGAGGCGGTCGCGGACGAACAGTTTGCCGGACTCCGGCAATCGCTGTTTGTACTTCTCGGGGCCGCCGCCGAGGATGTCGGCGATTTCCTCGCGGAGTTTCTCCTCGCGCTCGGTCGGTCCCATGTCGTCGTCGAGCGGGAAGGTGTCCGCGGGCGGTTCGGCGTCCGCGACGGCCTCCTCGCCGTCGCCGACGAAGACGTTCACGTCCGTCCCGAGGTGTCGCGCCAGCGCGCTGGCGATGGCCTCGGCCTCGTCGCCGGTCGCGCCGTCGCCGATTCTGACCTTCATACTCGGTGATGCACCACCGTATTCAAAATGGTTTTCCATGCACGATTTGCCGGTCGGTCGAACGGGGCCACTGCTCTCTGGCCGGAGACCGGTCGCTGTCGACGACGGAGTCCGCGAAAAACGAGTGTGCCCGGTCGTTTCGGTTCGCTCGGGACGGTCGGTGGGGTCGGCGGACTAGTCCCGCCAATAGACGGGTCGGCCGCGCGTCAGTCCAGCGCCGCTTCGAGCTTCGCCACGAGGTCGGTGTTGCCGACGTACATCGGGGTCCGCGCGTGGAGGTCGTCCTTGTCCACGTCGAGGAGCGACTTCGCGCCGTCGGAGGTCGCGCCGCCGGCCGTCTCGATGACGTAGCCGATGGGGTAGCCCTCGAACTGGACGCGGAGTTTGCCCTCGGGGGCGGACTCCAGCGTGGGGTACGCGAAGATGCCGCCGTAGGTGAGAATCTGGTTCACGTCGCCGATCATCGACCCGCCGTAGCGGAGCTTGCGCGAGGCGTCCTGTTCGACCTCGCGGGCGAACGTCTCGAAGTCGTCGGTCCAGTCGGGGACGCGGCCGCCGAAGCCGTAGACCGACCCCTCGTCGGGGAGGGTGACGTCCTCGCGGACGAGTTCGTAGCTCGCGTCGTCGTGGATGACGTACTCGTCGACGGTGCCGTTGCGGGCGACGACCATCGTCATGACGGGGCCGTAGAGGACGTAACCCGCGGCGACGAGGTCGCGGCCGTGGGCCGGCAGCGGGGCCTCGTACACCGCGAAGATGGTCCCCATCGTGTTGTTCGGCTTCAGGTTCGACGAGCCGTCGAGGGGGTCGACCGCGACCGACAGCCGACCGGTTCCCACGTCGACGGACTCGGGGCGCTCTTCGCTGGCGTACTCGCCGACGCCCTCGAGCGCGCCGATGCGCTCGCAGAGGAGGTCGTCGGCGAACACGTCGGCGGCCATCTGCGTCTCGCCGCTCGGATTCTCGTCCTCGGCGGTGACGCGGCGGCCGGGAAGACCGGTTCGAATCTCGGGCGCGGTGGTCGCGATGACGTCGACCACGCCGTCGATGGTCCGCACGTCGCGGGCGGTGTCGGCGGTGTTGATGTCCGTCGTCGCCATCAGGCCCACCCCTCGGAGCGTCGGCGAGTCGGGCGTGAATCGTCGGCGAGGCGGGAGCGTTCCCCGAGCGTCGTCGGGGCGGGAGATACCGTCTGCGGGGAGTCGACGGCCGTGTCGGAGCCGGGCATCATCTGATTCAAAGTGGTGTAACTACCTATATAAAATCTGCGTCTAATGTGGTTTAGGAGATATTGCCGAATTCGTCCGTTATGGGGTTCGTAACGAAATATTACGGGAAATGATTCTCCGAATGAAAATTACTACTCAGATAGTAAAAATTCGGGACGTGCGGGGCGGGACGCTCACTCCATCGCGTCGCGCGCCTGCGCCTTCCACGCGCTGACGACGGTCGGGTCGATTCGGAGGGCGTCGGCGACGTGTTCCGGGTCCGCGGTGGCGAGTCGCCTGACGGAGCGGACGCCCGCCTCGGCGAGCAGTTCCGCGTCGTCCTCGCCGACGCCCGCGAGCGTCGTCAGCGACTTCGGCTTCGACCGCTCGCGCCACGCCGCCTCGGCCGCGAGCGCGTCTCCCGAGCCGTCGGCTGACGCGTCCGCCGCCTCTGCCCCGCTCGGTGTCCAGTCGCCCGACGTCGTCGGCTCCGAGCGCGCTTCCGCGCCGTCGTCCGACCCCGACGGCGTCCAGTCTCCGTCCCGCGCTGGCCCGTTCGACCCCGCCGCCTCCGTTCCGCTCGGGGTCCAATCGCCGGCGTCGCGCTCGTCGTCACCGGTACCTGCCTCGTCGGTGGCGTCCCAGTCACCCGAACTCGCGGCGACCCACGCGCGCTCGTCGTCGCCCAGCCCGCGAACCTGCGAGGAGCGTCGGTCGAGGTCGTCGCCGGAGTTGAACGACCACGAAAGCGAGTGCCAGCGCCGAATCTTCGCCGCGACGCCGGGGTTCGTCCCGGCGGCGACGAGGTCGCGGTAGCACACCTCGCCGTCGACGATAGCGTCCACGTCGATGTTCGACTCGGCGAGGGATTCGGCCGTCGCCGGCCCGACGTACTTCAGGTCCTGTAGCTCGGTCGGCACGGCGTCGCTCGCGCGTCGACCCCGCGGTCTGAGCAGGTGCGTCAGCGCCTCGTCGGGGTTCGACGGCCCCTCGTCCGCCTCGCTCGCCTCGTCCGCCTCGTTTGCCCGGTTCGTGCCCTCGCCGTCGCTCCGGCGCGCGTCCGAGACGGCTTCCCCTCCGTCCCCGCCCGCGTCGTCTTCGTCGTATCTGCCGGCGTCGTTCACCCCAGTCACCGTTGCATATCCCCATTCTTGCGCCCGACTTGAGTCTTCCCGTGAAAGTCACGAGTCTGTCACTATTCCGAACGCATCGGCAAGTTTTACCTCCCCACCTCGCGCAGAACCGGACATGTACGATACCGAAGATATCGACACGGTGGGCGTCGTCGGCGCGGGAACGATGGGCAACGGCATCGCGCAGGTGGCCGCGATGGCCGGCTACGACGTGGTCATGCGCGACCTCGAAGCGGAGTACGTCGAACGCGGCCTGTCGGCCATCGACGACAGCCTCTCGCGGTTCGTCTCGAAGGAGAAACTGACCGCGGCGGAGGCCGACGCGACCAAGGGGCGCATCTCGGGGACGACCGAGCTCGCGGACCTCGCCGACTGCGACCTCGTGGTCGAGGCGGCCGTCGAGAACATGGACGTGAAACGCGAGGTCTTCGCCGACCTCGACGACATCGTCCCCGAGGGCGTCGTGCTGGCGACCAACACCAGCACGCTCTCTATCACGACCATCGCGGCCGCGACCGAGCGCCCCGACCTCGTCATCGGCCTCCACTTCATGAACCCCGTCCCGATTATGAAGGGCGTCGAGGTCGTCCGCGGCGAGAAGACCGACGACGAGGTCGTCGCCTTCGCCCACGACTTCTCCGAGGACCTCGGCAAGGAGACGTGGGAGTCCGACGACAAGCCCGGCTTCGTCACCAACCGCATCCTCATGCCGTGGCTCAACGAGGGCATCCGCGCCTACGACGAGGGCGTCGCCTCCAAGGAGGACATCGACCGCGGCATGACCCTCGGCACGAACGTCCCGATGGGCCCGCTCACCCTCGCGGACCACATCGGCCTCGACATCTGTCTGGACGCCTCCGAGACGCTGTTCGAGGAACTCGGCGACCGCTACAAGCCGGCGTACCTGCTCAAGCGAAAGGTCGCGGCGGGCGACCTCGGCAAGAAGACGGGCAAGGGCTTCTACGAGTACGACTAACGGCGCTCTCCGGTCGCCGCCGTCTTCGACGCCGAATCCGAACCGCGGCGATAGCGCATCACACCGGCACCGACCGCTCCCGCGACCAGAAACAGCCCGCCCAGCCCCGCCAGCGCCAGCGCCAACCCTTCGACGGTCTGTGACCCGGCGGCGGCGACGAAGGCGATGAGCGCGCCGAAGAGGAACACGGCGGCGACGAATCCGCCGACGAAGAGGACGAACGACGGCGAGAGGAAGTCGTCTGCGGGCATACGCTCACCTTGACCGCGAGGTGACGAAACTGTTGCCCCGCGAAGGAGAAGGCTATCAAACCTGAAATCCCGCGCGAACCCTTTTATCCCGTCCCGCGTGAAGGTCTCTCAATGATTACGGTCGAGAACCTGCGGAAGACCTACGGCGACTTCCCCGCCGTCGTGGGAAGCGATTTCTCGGTCGAGTCGGGCGAGGTGTTCGGCATCGTCGGCCCCAACGGCGCGGGGAAGACGACGACGCTGAAGATGCTCGCCGGGCTCGTCGAACCGACCGGCGGGTCGGCGTCGGTGCTCGGATACGACCCCGAGGAGCCGGCGATGCGGCGCAAACTCGGCTTTCTCCCCGAGGAGTCGCCGCTGTACGAGGACATGACCGCGCGGTCGTACCTCCGATTCTTCGCCGACCTCTACGACGTCCCCCGCGACGTGGCCGACGAGCGAACCGGCGCGGTGCTCGACCGCCTCGACCTCGAATACCGCGACCGCCGGCTCGGCGACATGTCGAAGGGGATGAAGCGCAAGGTCGCCATCGCCCGGTCGCTCGTCAACGACCCCGACCTGCTCATCTACGACGAACCGGCCAGCGGCCTCGACCCCCTGACGACGAACGTCGTCTTGGAGTTCGTCCGCGAGCTCCGCGACGAGGACAAGACCGTCGTCTTCAGCGCGCACAACCTCTTTCACGTCGAGTCCATCTGCGACCGCGTGGTCATCATGAACCGCGGCGAAATCATCGCCCGCGGGACGGTCCCCGAGATTCGCGCGGAACACGGCGAGACGACCTACCGCGTCTTCACGACCGTGCCGCTCCCGGAGACCCTGCCCGCGGACGACGAGGTCGGAGGCGAAGGCGAGGAGCGCCACGTCGCCGTCGTCGACGAGATGGCGGCCGTCGAGTCGCTCCGCGAGGCGGCCGAGGCCGCCGGCGGCCGCGTCGCCGACATCCGAACCGACGAGGCGTCGCTGGAGGACATCTTCCTCCGACTCGCCCGCGAAGCGCCGACGACGAGCGAGGCCGAGGGCGGTCGCGGACGGGCCGCTGGCGGGGAGGGCGTCGCCGGTGAGCACGGACAGCGCGCCCCCGGAGGTAACGGGCAGTCGTGACCGACCTCCGAACGCGACTGGTCGCACACGCCCGGACCGTTCTCCGAATCGCCCGCTGGGAGGTGTCGCGCTCGGCGGGGACGCTCGACCGCCGGACCGCCGTTATCGGACTGGTCGCCGTCCTCGTCGCCGGCGGCATCGCGGCCGGGGCGGCCGGCGGCGGGGTCGCGCTCGACCGCGACCTCTACCGCGTCGGCATCGCCGGCGACAGTCCCTACTACGACGCCGTGGACCAGTCGTCCACGCTCGACCCGCGACCCGTCTCGGACCCGAACGTCGAACTCGTCGTCAGCGAGACGCACATCTCGGTCGCGGACACGCAGACCGGTCGGGCCGCCTACAGCGCGTTCCGCGACGCGGTCCAGTCGTACAACGAGCGACAGATGGCCCGCGAGGAGAACCAGTCCGCGGCGTTCCCGGTCGTCGTCGACCTCCAGTACCGCGAGCGCGCCGCGCTCGTCCCGGCCGGAAGCCGCGTCGACGGCGGCGCAGGTGGGAGCGGTGACGCCGGTACCGGCGGCGGGGGCGGAACCGACGCCGGAACCGGAAGCGGAACCACCGACGGCGACACCGCGGGTGACTCGGCCGCCGACGGACCCGACGCTTCGGACGCCGCCGCGGCCGACGACGGCGGCGTCGACGCCCCGTCGTTCGGCGGGATGGCGAGCCTCTTCGGCGGCGACACCAGCGGGTCGCCGGCGAGCATCAGCCCGCCGTTCCCCTTCGCCTCGCTCGTCCTCGCATTCGCCTTCCTCGTGCCGATGAACTTCGTGATTCAGGCCTACGGGTCGAGCATCCTCAACGAGCGCATCAACCGCCGCGGCGAACTGCTCCTCGTCGCGCCCATCTCGCCGGGCGACATCGTCGCCGGCAAGACGCTCCCGTACCTGCTCGGCACGGTCGCGATAACTATCGCCATCGCGGCCGCGGTCGGCGGCGGCGTCGTCTCGGTGGCGGCGGTCGTCCCCATCGGCCTCCTGTTTCTCGCGTCGACGTTCGTCGGCGCGATGTTCGCCCGCTCGTTCAAGGAACTCACGTTCGTCACGGTGACGGTGTCGGTGTTCCTGACGACGTACACGTTCGTCCCGGCCATCTTCACGAACGTCACGCCCATCGCGCTCATCTCGCCGCTGACCCTCGTCGTCCGCGACCTCGCCGGCGAGTCGATTCCGCTCGGCGAGTTCCTGTTTTCCGTCGGGCCGATTCTCCTCGCCGCGGGCGTGCTGTTCCTCCTCGGCGTCGGCGTCTACCGCGAGGAGGACATGTTCACCCAGCGGCCGGTCCCGCTGAAGTTCCTCGACGCGCTCGACAGTCGCATCTCGCGGGCGCGCTCCGTGGCGACCCTGTCGGCGCTGTCGATTCCGTTCGTCTTCATCGCCGAACTGCTGGCCATCGCGGTGCTGTTCGTCCTCCCGGTGGACCTGACCGTCCCGATGATTCTCCTCGCGGTCGCGGTCATCGAGGAGTTGGCCAAGAGCCTCCACGTCCTCGCCGCCTTCGAGAAGGCGCGCTTTTCCCGGACGCTCCGGTCGTCGCTCGTCCTCGGCGGGCTCTCGGGACTCGGTTTTTTCGTCGGCGAGAAGTTCACCGCCATCGCCCAACTCGCCGGGTTGCAGTCGCTCACGCTCGGGCAGACCGCCTTCGCGCCCTCCGGCGTCGGTATCGGCGACGGGACCGGCGTGAGCGCCCTCGTCGTGCTCGGCCTGTTCCTCGCGCCGCTGGCGCTCCACGCGGTGACCGCCAGCGTGACCGCCTTCGGGGCGAGTCGGGGGCGCTCGGCCTACGGGGTCGCGCTCGCGGGCGCAATCGCGATTCACCTCGTCTACAACCTCCAGGTGGTGAGCGCCCTTGGGTAGCCCGCGACTCGCCATCGCCCGGCGCGAACTCGGCAGTCTCCGCAAGGAAAAGACCATCGTGCTGGCGCTGGCCATCCAGCTGTTCGTCGCGGCGTTCTCGTCGTTCCTCGTCGTCGGGCTCGTCTCGCTGTACGACCCCGGCGCGGCGAGCTATCAGGTGGACGTGGCCGTCACGGGCGACGAAGAGGCCGTCGAGGACCTGCTTCGCGCCGTCGGGACGGAAGACGGACTCAGCGGGCGGCCGTACTCGTCCACGTCGGCCGCGATGACGGCGTTCCAAGAACGGCAGGTCGATGCCGTCTTAGCGGCGTCTACGGGCGAGGACGGCAGGATACGAGTCGCGGCGGTCGCGCCCGACACGGGCGTGGAGACGACGGCGGTCGTCACCCGCCTCCGCGACGCGCTCCGCGAACTGGAGCGCAACGAGCGCGCGGAACGGAGCGCGTTCCTCGCCACGGACCCGCTGTCACTCCCGCCGGCGGCGGATTCGAGCCCGTACTTCGGCTTCACCTACACGGTGCTCGTCCCGCTGTTGCTGTTCCTGCCCGTGTTCATCTCCGGGTCGCTGGTGGTCGACTCGCTCACGGAGGAGGTGGCCCGCGGGACGCTCGAACTCCTGCGGGTCGCGCCCGTGAGCTTCGCGGCCGTCGTCGACGGAAAGCTCCTCGCGGCCGGCGGGCTGGCACCCGTGCAGGCGGTGGCGTGGATGCTCCTCCTCCAACTGAACGGGTCGACCATCGAGAGCGTCCCGTGGCTGTTCGGCATGGTCGCCGGGCTCTCGGCCGTCGTCGTCACGCTCGGCGCGGCGGTGGCGATTACCTCGCCCGACCGCCGGGTCGCCCAACTCCTGTACTCCATCGGCGTGCTCCTCGTCTTCGCGGGCACGTCGCTCCTTCCATTGAGCCCCGCGAACACGGCCGCGCGGCTGGCGCTCGGGACGGCGGGGGTCGGCGCGAAAGTCGCCGTCGCGGGGCTCGTCTTCGTCGGCGTCGTCGCGCTCGTCGGCCTCCGGTTCGTCGTCGACCGGGTGGACCCGAACGAACTCGGCTGAGGCCCCGTCTCTCAGTTCCGCGCTCGGCGTTCCCGCCCGCCCTCCCTGTGACACCGCACCGGAAGTCGTACAAGCCCCGAGTCCGAGAGGCGACACATGGCACTCGGAGGCACCGCGAAGAAGCTCCAGAAGGTCGCAGAGATGGCCGAAGACGTGTACAAGAAGCTCAACGAACTGCGCGAGCAGGTCGTCGAGGTCCGCGAGACGGTCAACGAGACGAAGTCGCGCGTCGACCGACTCGAAGCCGAGAACGCCGAACAGCGGGCGATTCTCGAAGCCATCGCGGAAGAACAGGGCGTCGACCTCGACGCCGCAATCGCGCAGGCGCACATCTCCGAAGCCGAGGAAGGCTCGGCCGGAGACGACACCGGGGCGACCGCCGACGCGTCCGACGCCGATGCCGACGCATCGAGCGACACCACCGACGAAGCGTAATCCGACCGCCCCTCCGTCTCTCTCCGTTCTCTT
This sequence comes from Haloferax gibbonsii, assembly GCF_001190965.1. Taxonomy (NCBI): domain Archaea; kingdom Methanobacteriati; phylum Methanobacteriota; class Halobacteria; order Halobacteriales; family Haloferacaceae; genus Haloferax; species Haloferax gibbonsii. Next base: position 1,320,849 of record NZ_CP011947.1, on the reverse strand, counting down.
TCGACATCCCGTCCCCGCCGCAGCCCCGCCGCCAGTCCCGAAGACGACGCTTTGTTTTCGACCGGCGTCAGTCGCTCCGGCCGCGAGTCGCCCGCCGACGAGGGGACGAACCGGGATGAAAACGTTCAGGGCCAGGGGCAACTTTTGCCCACGTATGACCACGCACCGCGACCCCCTCGACTCGGTGCTCGACGCCGTCGGCGAGACGCCGCTCGTCAGAGTCCACGCGTCGCCCGACGAGGTGCCCGTCTACGCGAAGCTCGAATCGTTCAACCCGGGCGCGAGCGTCAAGGACCGCATCGGGACGTACATGCTCGAACGGATGCTCGAATCGGGCGCACTCCCCGAGGGCGGCACCATCGTCGAGCCGACCGCCGGCAACACCGGCATCGGCTTCGCCGTCGCGGCCGGACAGCTCGGCATCCGCGCGGTGTTCGTCGTCCCCGAGCGGTTCAGCGTGGAAAAACAGACGCTCATGCGCGCGCTCGGTGCCGACGTGGTGAACACGCCCACCGAAGACGGGATGGGCGGCGCTATCGACCGCGCGCACAAGCTCGCCGACGAACTCGACGACGCCGTCGTCCCCCAGCAGTTCTCAAACCCGCTCAACCCCGAGGCGCACTACGAGACGACCGCGCCCGAGATTTACGACGCCCTCGACGGCGAGGTCGGCGCGCTCGTCGCCGGCTGCGGCACCGCGGGCACGCTCATGGGGATGGCGCGGTACGGCCGCGAGCACCACGAGGACACGTTCGTCACCGCGGTGGAACCCGAGGGCTCGCTCTACGCCCGGCTCCACGGCCGCGACGTGGCGGAGGCGTCGTACAAGACCGAGGGCATCGGGACGCACGACCCCGCGACGAACGAGCTGTTCGACCCCGAGCTGGTGGACGAAATCGTCCAAATCGCCGACCGCGACACCCACGACGAGATGCAGCGCCTCGCCGCCGAGGAGGGCCACCTCGTCGCGTCGAGCGCCGCCGCCAACTCGCTGGCCGCCGTCGACGTGGCCGAGCGCGCCGCCGCCGGCGACCTCGACCTCCCGTACGACGCCGTCGTCACCGTCTTCCCCGACTCCTCGGAGCGATACCTCTCGAAGGGCGTCTACGGCGACTTCGAGTCGTGGGAAGGGTGAAAACGGCGGTTCAGCGGCCGGCTCAGGCCGACTCGTCGCTCCGCCGTCCGCTCAGGCGAGCCGCGAGTGTTCGACCTTGAAGCACCTGTCCTGGACGAACGAGAGCCCCGCCTCCTCGGCGCGGGCGGCCGCGTCGTCGTCGCTGATGCCGAGTTGGAGCCAGACGGCCGCCACGTCGCCGCGGGCGTCGGCGCGCTCGATCGCGGCGTCGACGATGTCGCCCGCTTCCTCAGACGGCCGGAACACGTCCACGAGGTCGATTTCCTCGTCCACGTCGGCGAGCGAGTCGTACGCCGTCTCGCCGAGGATTTCGTCGTGGAAGGGGTTGACCGGAACGACGCGGTAGCCGTGGCGCTGCATGTACGCCGGGACGTCGTGGGCGGGCTTGCCGGGCGTGGCCGAACAGCCGACGACCGCGATGGTCTCGGCGTCGAACAGCCCGCGGATGTCGTCGTCGCTGGTGATGGGCATACCTACGACGTGACCGGCTGCGGATAAAAATCTCGGGCGGCTGTGCGGCGCGGCCGCCGTCCCAGTCCGGAATCGAGGATACGACTTAGTGGTCCGCGATGCGGATGTCCGGCGGCGCGTCCTCGTGAGTCGTGATGATGCCGTCGAAGAGCTGTTTGATGGTGTTCATCGTCCGGTCGTCGTGGGCGTCGGCGTCGATGGTGAACAGGCCGAGGCCGCCGACGCTCTGGATGCGGCCGGTGAACACGTGGAGGAACCGGAAGACGGTCTGGAGGTCGGCGTACATCAGGAGCGTCGACAGCGAGTGGAGCATGATGCGGTTCTCCGGCAGACCGCGGTCCTGGTAGTACTCCTGGAGAATCTCCGAGAGCTTGATTCCGATTCCTGTCATGTCGACCGGCGACGACGTGTATCGGATTCGCTCGTCGTCGCGGACCTCGCCGACGCCCTGCTGTTTCGTGACGCAGTCGACGACTGCGACGGGTTTGCCCTCGTAGTCGAGTCGCTTGCCGAAGTCGTTGAGGATGCGGTCCGCGCCGTCTTTGGTCGTGACGATAACCGCGCCCTCGCCGTTTCGGGTGCCCTCGGCGAGGATGTCGAGCGCCAGCGAGCGCTTGCCGGTCAGCGGCGGCCCGACGAGAAGGAGGTTCGTGCCCGGTTCGACCTCGACGTCGAGGTCAGCGCCTAGCTTATACATGCGGGTACCTCGGTTCGACGGTATCGACTCCGAGGAACGCAATCGCGTGACGCTTCCGCTCGCCGAGGGTCATCGGATAGTACGACCATGCGGTGAGCCGGTAATATTCTTTTTGATTGGCGGATAGAACGCTCCCCGCTCGTCGGCGCGTTCCCCGGAATCCGACCGATTGTTCGTCCGCATACATTTATATGGTTCCTCCAGTCTGCGCCGTCGCCCGTCCGACGATGAAGGCGAACGCCGCTAAAAACATCCCGTATTTGAGTCGGCGCTGCGCCGCGGCCGGGTCGGCGAACGACCGAACCGCGGCCGCGAGCATGACCGCGTCGGCGGGGGCGACGATTCCGAGGTACGCCAGCCCGAACCCGCCCCAGACGAACGGCACCGCGCTCGCGGCGACGGCCACGACCAAGACGACCACGCCGAGCCACAGCGACGCCTTCTCGCCGACGACGATGGGAAGCGTCCGCAGTCCCTCTTCCCTGTCGCCGCCGATGTCCTCCACGTCTTTGACGATTTCGCGGGTCAGCGTCGCCAGCGCGGCGAGCACACAGAGAACGACCGCACCCAACGGCTCGCCGATGGCCGCGCCGCCGAAGAGGAACGTCGAGCCGGTGAGCGCGGCGACGACGACGTTGCCGACACCCGGGAGACCCTTGAAGAACTCCGTGTACGCGAGGAGCGCGACGAGGTTGACGACGGCGATGGCGATGGCGACGACCGGGAGGACGAACGCCGAGACGACCGCCCCGCCGAACAGCGCGACGCTGAACCACTTCGCCTCGGTCGCGGTCACCGCGCCGCGCGGAATCGGCCGGTCGGGGCGGTTGATGCGGTCGATATCGCGGTCGAAGTAGTCGTTGATGGCGTTACCCGCGCCCGTGGCGAACACGGTGGCGAGCATCGCCGCGACGACGACGAGCGCGTCGCTCGGGGACGCCCCGGCGACGAACGCCCCGGTGAACGTGAGGACGCCGGCGGCGACGGCGTTTCCCGGTCGGGTGAGTTCGGCGAACCCGCGCGCTCGCGTACCGAGAGACATACCCCGTACTGTTCGGAGGTCGGGTATAAATCGCGCGGAGTCGCCGCCTCGAATCAATCCATTTAAAACAATCCACGACAGACGAAGTCATGTAGGGCGCTTAGCTCAGTCTGGACAGAGTGCTTGGCTTCGGACCAAGTTGCCGTGGGTTCAAATCCTGCAGCGCCCATGATTTTGCGAGGAACTTGGTGACGAGCGGAATCTGGGCCGAAGGAGTTGAACCAGGGAGCGAAGGGAGTGAGCGACTGCGCTTCACAATCTTCTGGGTCAAGACAATCGCCCGCCGTCGCACGCATCACGCACCTTCCGAGCAGTCGTCGGAGTCGTCGCACCGGCGCTCGGCTTTCCGCTCCAAAATCGACGGCGGACTCGACTTCACAACCCAAAGTCGCGCCGCGCCGAAACCCCGATTCTCCTAGGCACAATCCAGTTAGGTACGGCTCCCCTCATATCCGACCACATGGACCGGACCGAATACGCGATACTCACGGTCATCGCACTCGCGACGGTCGGCATCGGCGTGTTCACGACCACGGAGCCGCTGGGGACGTTCCTCGTCGAGAGCGCCCGAGAGGCGCTTTCGACGACCGCGGCCATGGCGTGGGTGACGTGGTGGGCGCTCGTCGTCGGCTTCGCAATCGCCGGCGGCGTGGAGGCGTGGACCTCGGGCGAGGAGGTCTCGGAGCTTCTGGAGGGCCACGGTCCGAGAGAAATCGGCTACGGCTCGCTGTTCGGCTTCGTCTCCTCGTCGTGTTCCTACAGCGCCATCGCCACCGCGAAGAACCTGTTCAAGAAGGGCGGGTCGGCGGCGGCGACCCTCGGCGCGTTCATGTTCGCCTCGACCAACCTCGTCATCGAAATCGGCGCGGTCATCTGGATTCTCCTCGGCTGGCAGTTCCTCGTGGCCGACATCCTCGGCGGGTTCATCCTCATCGGGCTGATGGCGTTCGGCTTCGTCTACCTCGTGCCCGACGAGGTGGTCGAACAGGCCCGACAGAACGTCCAAGACGGGGGTTCGGAGACCGTCCGCGACCCGGTCTGCGGGATGGAAGTCGACCCCGACGAGACCGAGTACTCGGTCGAACACGACGGGCGGACGTTCTACTTCTGCTCGAAGTCGTGCAAGGAGAGCTTCGACCCCGAGGAGGCCAACACGACGGTCCGCGAACAGGCGACGTCGCTGTCGGGGTGGAAGGCGCTCGCCGACAAGCAGTGGAAGGAGTGGGGGATGCTCTGGGACGAGATCGCCATCGGGTTCGTCTTCGCCGGCCTCATCGCCGGGTTCATCCCCGAGTCGGTGTGGACCTCGGTGTTCTCGGGACCGACGTTCGGCGTTCCCGTGTACGTGTTTTGGACCGCGGTCCTCGGGGCCGTCATCGGCGTCGCCACCTTCGTCTGCTCGGTGGGGAACGTCCCGTTCGGGGCGGTCCTGTTCTCGAACGGCCTGCCGTTCGGGAGCGTCCTGAGCTACATCTACGCGGACCTCATCGTCCCGCCCATCATGGACGCCTACCGCGAGTACTACGGGACGAAGTTCGCGGCGATTCTCTCGGGGATGATATTCGTTTCGGCGGTCCTGACGGGCGTGGTCGTCCACTTCGTCTTCCTCGGCGCGGGGCTCATCCCGTCGCCTGAGAGCGTCCAAATCGCCGAAGTGAGTATCGAGGCGGACTACAAACTCGCGTTGAACGTGTTCGCCACCGGCCTGTTCGGCGTCCTCTACTGGCTCCACCGCTCGGAGTCGGTCGGCGACGAGGGCCGCGGCGGCCACGGTGAGGCGGCGAACGCCGGCGGCTGAGCCGCCGACTCGACACGTAACCCACGAACCGCAAAAAACGAAGTCGGGGTTCTCCAGACCGGCCGAATCCCCGGTTAACGTCTATCGGTGCTCGATACCCTGCTTCGAGACGTTCGCTCGGGTGACGTAGTCGTCCATCCACTCGGGGTCGTCGTCGCCTTTCTCCTCGGTCCACGCCCACCCCTCGTAGACGTGGACCCGGTCGGTCCCACGCTCGCGGAGCCTGAGCGTCGCTTTCCCGTCGATGTCGTCGGGGCTCGGGGCGGGGTGGAGCCGCCGAGCGGCCTTCAGCGCCGCCTGCCGGGGATACGTTCCGCTGAACACGCTCGTCTCCTCGCCGTCTTCGACGAGGACGAAGTTTCGCTTGCCGTCTTCTCGTACCATGCTTGTCCCTACCACGCACTCCGAATTAGTAGTTCGTGTCGCCGCGGGGCGCGGCACGCCTTCGAATGGAGCCGACGGCACCGACTCCGAGCGGGGTTACAACAGCGCGTCGAGCCGGGTCAGGTGGAAGTCGACCGCCGCCGTCCCGGTTCGCTCGGGGTAACCGGGGCGAGTCACCTCTCCCGTCGAATCGACCGCCGAGCGGACGACGGCGGCGACCTGATAGGCGCGCGGTACCGACGGGAGCCGCCGGACCGACTCGTAGCCCGCGCGGAACGCCCGGCGGAGCGGCGCGCCGTCTTCGACGTACCAGTCGGCGACGAGGTGTTCGACCTTGGCGACGGCGAGGCCCGGCGCGGCGGCCATCGGCTGGCCCCAGTCGAGGACGGCGGTCACGCGGCCGTCGGCGACGAGCGCGTTTCCCGGCCGGAAGTCCCACGGGTAGAGGTTCGACGGCGGGTTCGCGGGGAGCGAGGCGGTCGCGGCGACCTCCTCCAGCCGGCTTCGAACCCCGTCGAACGCCGGCGGGAGCGCCGCGATTCCTTCCCGGACGTAGGCGGAGAACCACGCCTCCCAGTCGGCGTCGGCGGCGCTCACGGCGTCGAATCCGCGGTCGGTCGGCGAGTCGGAAGCATCGCCACCGTCGGCCCGCAGTCTCCCGGAAGCCGACCGTCCGAGCCGACCGTACCCTCCGAAAGAGAACGCTTCGTGAAGCTGGCCGAGGCCGACGCCGAACGACCGTGCCACGCGGCGTTGGGTCGCCGAATCGAGCGAGACGAACCGCTCGTGGAGTTCGTCGCCGGCGGCGCGCGCTGCGACGACGTACCCGAACCCGTCGACCGCGCCCGACGCGAGGACGCGGGGGACCGGAATCGTCGTGCGCTCGCGGACCGCCCGGGAGAGGGCGGCTTCGAGGGTCAGCGCCGCGGCGTCGGCCGCCGTCTGGACGACGACCTCGCCGCCGTCGGCGAACGTCGCGACCGCGGTCCGCTTGTGGTTTCCGTTCGGGACGCGTGCGGTCGTCGCGACGCGTCGCTCGGGGAACTCGCGGGCGAGCACGGTTGCGACGGGGTCCATGGAGCCACTCTAGGGGCGACGCGAACAAAGGTGCAGCGGACGGCTCCCGCGCGGCCGACCGTAGGAGGTCGTCACGGTCCGCCGTCGAGAATCGCCGAGAACTCGGAGAGCGACCGGAGGACGTACGCCGGGGCGTACGACTCGGCGTCGGGACCGGCCGCGTCAGCGACCTCCGCCTCGACCGGACACCACGCGGCGTCGAGGCCGGCGCGGTGGGCACCGTCCACGTCGAACTCCAGCGAGTCGCCGACGTGGAGGCTCGCGTCCGCCTCGGCGTCGAGGGCGTCGAGCGCCCGGTCGAACGGGTCGGGGTGAGGCTTTCGCCGCGGCATGTCGCCCGCGAAGACGACCGCGTCGAACGCGTCGGCGATGCCGAGCGCGTCGAGCTTGACGGACTGCCGCCGCTCGGGGCCGTTGGTGACGAGACCGACCCGCGCGTGGTCCCGGGCGGCGGCGAGAGCCCCCTCGGCACCCGGTCGGAACGAGACGGCCGAGTAGTCGACCGTCTGGACGAACCCGCGGGCGAGCGCCCGAACGTCGACTCCCTCGCGGTCGTGTTTCGCGGCGACGCGCTCGAAGCCGTCGGCGAGGTAGGCCTCGTGGTCGTCGTGGTCCGGCGGGCCGTCGAGCGCGGTCCAGAGGTCCGACGGCTCGCCGAAGCGGTCGATGCCGGCGGCGTCGAACGCGCCGGTGTAGATGGTCTCGCCGCTCTGGTCGTTCGTACAGAGCGTGTTGTCGAGGTCGAAGAGAATCGCGTCGAACGGTGCCACACGCTCCCTTGGCGCGGCGGCGATAAAACTTCGTCCACGGGCGACGCCGTCCGCGGCGACGACGAGTCGGGCGGTCGGCGGAGGGAGACGACGGGTCGATAGCTTGCCGCCAGCGGGCCTCAGAAGCCCTTACCGAGCAGTTCGCGGGCGATGATGTTCTTCTGAATCTCCGTGGTCCCCTCGTAAATCTGCGTGATTTTCGCGTCGCGGTAGAGCCGTTCGACGTCGTGGTCGTTGACGAAGCCGGCCCCGCCGTGAATCTGGACGGCCTCGTCGGCCACGTCGGTGGCGACGTTCGAGGCGAACTCCTTGGCCATCGACGCGAGCGCGGTCAGTTGGTCCTCGTCGTTGTCGACGCTCCACGCCGACTTGTAGGTCAACTGCCGGGCGGCCTCGGTCGCGGTGTGCATCTCAGCGAGCTTGTGTTGAATCGCCTGAAAGTCGCCGATGGGGCGGCCGAACTGCTCGCGCTCTTTGGCGTAGTCGAGCGCCCGCTCGCAGGCCCCCTTCGCGATGCCGACCGCCTGCGCGGCCACCGCGGTCCGCGTCTCGTCGAAAAACTGCATGAGCTGGAGGAAGCCCATTCCCTCGGTGCCGACGAGGTTCTCCTCGGGCACGCGCACGTCGTCGAAGACGAGTTCGGCCGTGTCGCTGGCGCGGATACCCATCTTCCCCGTTATCTTGTCGGCGGAGAAGCCGTCGCGGTCGGCCTCGACGATGAGCTGCGAGAAGCCCGCGTAGCGGTCGTCCGCGTCGGGGTCGGTCTGGCACATGACGACGAAGTAGTCGCCGACGCTCCCGTTCGTTATCCACATCTTGGTGCCGTTTATCACCCACTCGTCGCCGTCCTTCTCGGCGCGGGTGCGAACCGAGGTCACGTCTGAGCCCGCCTGCGGTTCGCTGATGGCCGCGCCCATGACGGACTCGCCCTCCGTAATCGGCGGCAGGAAGCGCTCTTTCTGGTCGTCGGTGCCGAAGCTGATGATGGCCTCCGCGCCGAACCCGGCGCTCGTGATGCAGAGCCCGATACCGGGGTCGACCGCGAACAGTTCCTCTGTGACGAGGGCGTTCTCCAGCGAGGAGTAGCCGACGCCGCCGTACTCGACGGGGAAGTGCGCCCCCGTTAGTCCCATCTCCGACGCCTTGCGGACGACCTCCGCGGGATACGTCTCCGCCTCGTCGTACTCGCCCGCGACCGGTGCGACCTCGTTTTCGGCGAACCGCCGGACCTCCTCGCGGATGGCCCGCTGTTCGTCAGAGAGCGAATAGTCCATGATTGATAATCACATACATGACCGATAACAGTTGTCACACAGCGGGAAACGTGCGGCGAGTTGATTCGACGGACGTGGCGTCGGCCGCGCCCGGGGCGCTCAGTCAGTCGACCGAGTCGGGTCGGTCCGCGGCCTCGACGGCCGCGAGCGGGAGTTCGATGACGAAGACGCTCCCCCGGGGTTCGTTGTCCTCGATATGCACGGTGCCGCCGAAGTTGGTGACGATTGTCTCGACGAGGTACAGTCCCGTTCCGGTGCCGGGGCTCTCTAACCCTTTCGCGCCCTTCCCGAAGACGACCGACTTTTGTTCGTCGGAGATTCCGGGGCCGTCGTCGGCGATGCGGACGGTGACGCGCCCGTCGTCCGCCGCCGCCGAGACGGCGACCGACGGCTCGTCGCGGTCGCTGTGGACGACCGCGTTCTTCAGGACGTTCACGAACACGGAGTCGAGCAGGTCGTTGGCGGACACCGTCGCGGACGGGAGGTCGGCGACCGCGAACGTCGCGTTCGGGTGCCCCTCGCGAACGTCTTCGACGGCCTCCCGGAGCGTGGCGCCGACGTCGAGGTGACGACGGCGCTCGTCGTCGTTCGTCGCGCGCATCAGCTGTCCGAGCACGTCGGTGAGGTCGACGGTGTTGAGCGCCCGCCGGAGCGCGGTCTCCAACTGCGACCGCGCCTCGTCGGACAGCGGCTCGTGTTCGAGGACGATGTCGATGTACGCCGTCACGAGCTGCATGTCGTTTCGGATGTCGTGGCGGACGATTCGGTTCAGCACCTCCAGTTCGTCGTTTCTCGACTCCAGGGCGAGTTCGTAGTGCTTCCGGGGCGTCACGTCCCGGACCGAGACCACCCACCCGAGGGGGTCGCCGGCGCGGTCGAGCGGGATGCGCGTCAGTTCGACGTAGCGCTCGCCCTCGACGAGCACGTCGCACGACGAGTGCTCGCCGTCGAGGTCGTCGTCGAGGTCGCCGTAGTTCGGGAGGGCCTCGCTCGCCGGACGACCGAGGAGGGGGTCGCCGGTTCCCAACAGCGGCCGGACGTGGTCGTTGACGTGGACGACGACCCCGTCGGCGTCGAGGACGACGAGGCCGTCAGCCGAGTGCGCGCCGGCGGTCGCGTAGGCGAGCGGGAGGATGTCGAGGAGCTTGTAGCGGTAGACGGCGATGCCGAACGTCACCGAGGGGACCGCGAGCGAGGCGGGGATGAGGTTGACGCCCCCGGCGAGCGGCGGGGTGTGGGTGAGTTCGAGCGCGGCGACGACCGACGGAACGAGCATCCCGACGATGAGGAGCGTCGCCTGCGTCCGGTAGGGGCGGTCGAGTTCGAGCGCGTACTGACCGATGATGCCGAGTCCGAGAAACAGCAGGACGAACCCGTAGACGAGGCCGAACACGCTCACCGGGCCGTCGGCGACGGAGAGTACGGCCACGCCGTCGACGGTCGACAGCTCCCAGCCGGTGTAACCCAGTTCCAGCGGGTTGACAAAGAGGACGGCGAGGAACACCGCGGGGACGACGTACAGCGACGCCACCACGTGGCGGTCGAGCAGCTCCCGGCGGTCGGTGTACGCGAGGGCGAAGACGAAGAACGTCGGCGCGGCCGTCATCGCCCCGACGTGGAGGAGCTTGTACGCCAGCAGTTTCGCGCCGGGGTCGACGAGGAACAGCTTGACCGCCGTCGTCGCGGTCCAGAAGGCGACGGCGGCCGTCAGCACGGCGAACGAGACGACGGTCGGGTTCCGCCCGCGGCGGCGGACGAACTGGACGGCGTAGGCGGAGAGGACGCCGGCGACCACCGCCGCGAAGACCATCGGGTAGGCGTAGGCGGTGTGCTGCCAGTTCATCGAACACCTCGCTCGTCAGTCACGGTTCGAGCGGTGCCCTCGGAGGCGTCGTCTCGGAGATGGTGCCCGGCATCGTTGACTATGGACGGCGATACTCCGCCATCGGATAAAGAACTTCTCAGGGGAACCGCCGGACTGCGGGAGCGCTTCCACCGGGGGCGGCGTCAGGCGTGCAGTTCCTCGTCGACGAGGTCGACCGCCCGCGAAATCGCGCCGACCGAGGTGAGATGACCGGCTCCGACGGTGGCTTTCATCGCCTTCGCGGCCTTCCCGCGGAAGATGCTCGGGCCGACCTGCGCGACCGCGCCGTCGCCGACCGAGACGATCCAGCCGGGCACTTCGAACCGGTAGGGGTCGGGCCGCGGCGCGAAGTCGTTCCCGTCGCCGTCGAGTTCGAATTCGACCTGCGCCGCGACGTTGCCGGCGACGGTTTTCGCCTCGCGGAGGGCCGCGGAGGCGCTCGCGGGGACCGGCTCGCCGTCGGCGTCGACCGCGCGGGCCGCGTCGCCGACGACGAACGTCCGCCGGTCGAGCCGGAGGTCGGCCCTGACGGGGGGTCGCTCGCCGCCCATCGCGTCGTCGCCGGCGATGCCGCCGGTCCAGACCAGCAGGTCGTAGTCGAGGTCGCCGGTGTCGGTCGCGACGGTCGCGTCCGTCACCGACTCGACGGTCGTCTCGGTCCGAATCTCGACGCCCCTGTCGAGGAGTTCGTCGCGGACCGCCCGCTGGAACGGCTCGGCGAACGACGGCGCGACGGCGTCCAGTTGCTCCACGAGGACGACGTCGGCGTGCGCGTCCTCCTCGTCGCGGAGCGCGGCGAGTTCGCCCGCGACCTGCACGCCCGACAGCCCCGCGCCGCCGACGACGACGGTCCCGCCCTCGTCGCAGTCGTCGAAGAACCGCTTGCGGATGGTTTCGGCGTCGGCGACGCGCTTCAGCGGGACCGAGTGAGCTTCGAGGCCGGGGATGCCGTAGTAGGCGGTCTCCGCGCCCAGACAGACCGCGCAGTAGTCGTAGTCGAGCGCGTCGCCCTCGGCCAGTTCGACGGTCCGCGCGTCGCGGTCGACGCCCGTCACGCGGTCGACGACGACCTCGGCGCGGTCGAGCGCCTCGTCGAGGGGGACCTGAATCGCGTCGGCGACCGCCGGCCGTCGAATCGCGCGGTGGACTTCGTGTTGGACGAGGTGGTGCGGGGAGTCGTTCACCACGGTCAGGTCGGCGTCGACGGGGAGTCGGCGTTCGAGGTCGCGGGCGAGCGTGAGGCCCGCGTACCCGGCACCGAGAACCAGGACACGCATGGCTGTCTCGTCGGGCGCGAGCAAAAAGAGGGTGACGGCGGTCGCGGTACGCGGCGGTCGGCCGGACGCTCAGAACAGCGCTTCGGACTCGTCGAGCACTTCGGCGGGGCCGCCGACGCCCCACACGTCGGTTTCGACGCCGCAGTCGGCGACGGCTTCCTCGACGCGGTCGACGTGTTCCTCGGTGGTGTTGACGTAGACGCTCGCGCCGGTGTCGGTCGAGAAGTAGACCGGCACGTCCTCTTCGTTCCGGAGCCTGCGGACGGCGTTGAAGACGGCGATGGTGCGCGGCTGCCAGTAGACCCAGCCGGCGGGCCCGGTCATCGTCGTCGCCGCGAGCGACAGCGAGTCGTGCTCGGCGAGTTCGAAGGCGGCGTCGAAGTCGGCGTCGTACAGCGCGTCGCGCATGTCGTCTATCTGGGCGTGGATGTGGGCCATCCGGGCCTGGAACATGTGGCTGTCGGCGGCCTCGGCGTGGGCCTGCTCGGTCTCCTTGTAGGCGGGGACGTGCGCGGCGACGATGCGCAGGTCGTCTTCGAGGTCGGTCTCGATGCGCTCGGAGCGGCAGTCGGTGTCGTTCATCCCCGAGTAGAGGTGCGAGACCGCGCCCGTGACGGCGCGGGCGGCGGACGCCGACCCGCGGCGGGCGATGGTCGAGACTTCGGGATGCGTCATATCGAGGTCGGCCGCCTCGGCGAGCGCCATCGCGGCCGCGGCGAACCCGGACGCCGACGAACCGAACCCGATGTTCGAGGGGAAGGAGTTCTCGCTTTCGAGGCGGACGCGGTGGTCGAAGTCGGCCAGCTCGCGGACCCGGTCGACGACGGCGCGGATGCGCTCCGCGCCCCGGCCCTCGACTTCCTCGCCGCCGATGACGTAGACGTCTTCGTCGGCGTCGGGGAGGAATTCGACGGTCGTCTTCGTGTGGCTCGGGGCCGTGCAGACGCTGATGCTGTCGTGGTACGGCATCCGTCGCTCCGTGTCTCGCATCCCGTGATACTTCACGAGGCCCTGAATCGGGTGGGCCTTGGCGGTGGCCTTCATGTTCGAACGCCCGTCGGACTCGGGGTTAAACGTCCCGATAGGTGTCGACACCGGCGGGTAACGGGTACAGTCGGTCGGAAATCGAGTGCGCGCCGGCGGGACGGCCGGCGCGGGTCGGTCGCAACGGTGCGCAGGAAGGACGCACGTTCTCCCTCTCCAGCGGGAGGCGGTCGAGTTCGATACGGTGGGTCGCTCGTTCGGTTACTTGGGTAGTCGTATCGTGTTGGCTGTCTCGTGATTGATTCGCTGGGTTCGGTTCGATTGGTTGGCTGGTTAGTCGAGTTCGATGCGGGCGGTTCGTTACGATGCGGGTGGTTCGTTACGATTCGATTGGTTGGCTGGTCGTTCGAGTTCGATGCGGGTGGTTCGTTGCTGTTCGTCGTCGTGCGATTGGTTCTGCCCGGCTATTCTGTGGACTCGGATTCGTGTCCTCGCTCCCAGACGTTCATGACGCTCTCGCCTGTGGGCGGTGTGTGGCTGACGTCTCGCATCGTCTTCGGGCGGTCACTTGTGTTGCTCATGTGTTTCCTTGGTAGTTGCTACCACGGTTCGTGGATAAAGATTTCGGCGATGTTATATTACGACTTATTAGCATACTAGGAGATATGAGGGGCGAGTCGAGCCGGACCCGAACGCGGGCGGAGCGCACGCCGGAGGGGCGGCGACTGGCCGTCTCCCGACGGATTTCGGCTCCCGCGGACGCGGCGTGGGACGTGTTGGTGTCGGTCGCCGACTGGCCCGACTGGGGGCCGAGCGTGTCGGCCGTCCGCGGCGTCGACGGACGCATCGAGGCGGGGAGTCGCGGCGAGGTCCGCGTCGCCGGCGTCTGGGTCCCGTTCAGCATCGAGACGTGCGACGACGAGTCCCGTCGGTGGACGTGGCGCGTGGCCGGGATTCCGGCGACGGGACACCGCGTGGAGTCGGTCGGGGCCGACCGCTGCGAGGTGGCGTTCGAAGTGCCGGTTCTCGCGGGGCCGTACGCCGCGGTCTGTGCGCTCGCGCTGCGCAGAATCGAGCGGCTCGCGAAGCGGCGGCTCACAGACGAGGCGAGCCGGGGCCGAAGTGAGTGAGTGAGGTGAGTCAGCGAGCCGAGGACGTATCTCAAAGCGACGGCTCAGAACGGGCCGAACAGCACGAACGCAGCCGCGACCGCCGCGATGACCACGGCCGCGACGAGGAGTGCGAGCGCGCGACCGGAGCCGGCGTCCTCGGCGGCGTCCGCCTCGGCCGCGGCGCGGGCTTCCTCGGCGTCGATCTCGTCGACGATGTCCTCGAACTCCGGTTCGTGCGGCTCGTGATACTCGTCGATGATAGCCTCGTCGAGGTCGGCGTCCTCGAGCGCTCCGACGAGGTCGGGAAGCGTCACGAGTTCGATGGGGGCTTCGATCTCGACGGGGTCGACGAGGAGCGCCCGGTCGCCGTTGTCGTCGGGCTCGTCGAGCTGTTCATCGTCCGCGAACGCGAGCGCGAGCGTCTCTTCGGCCCGCGCTTCGTCGCCGGTCGTCAGGAGCGTCCCGTCGATACCGCGGCCGTCGCAGCGCTCCGCGAACGCCTCGACGCTCCGGGCGTCGAACGCGGCCTCGACGTCTATCCAGACGACCTCGGTCGGCTGTGACTCGCCTTCGGGAGCCGCAAAGAGGAACGTCCGCTCGTCGCGGGCGGTCCGTTTCGTCCGCTCCCCGCGGGCCGAGCGGACCCGCTCGACGACGGTCGCCGCGTCGTCGGTATCGAGAAACGAGAGCACACTCGACAACGACACGTCGCTCATTGTTCGGACAGACTTCGCATCCCGCGATAAACCTTCGCGCCTCATTATCAATTTGTGATAACCGGCGGGTCGTCGGCGCAGCCTCGTCGGGACGTCAGTCGGGGCGGACGAGTTCGAACCGGTCGTCGGTCGTCGCGTACTCGTTGCCCGCGAGCCGGCCGACCGCGTCGAGTTTCCTCGTGTCGAGTTTGCCGTCGGTCAACACTTCGTCGGCGACGTGCGCGTGGACGACTTCGCCGAGGACGAGCGTCGAGGAGCCGACCTCCACGCTGTCGTAGAGGGTGCACTCGAAGGCGACTTTGGCGTCGGCGACGCGGGGAGCGTCGACCCGGACGGACTCGGCCTTCTCGATGCCGGCGTGTTCGAACTCGTCGACGCCGGGCGGGACCGTCGCGGCGGTCTCGTTCATCGCCTCGACGAGGTCTCGGGTGACGACGTTGACGACGAACTCGCCGCGGGAGATGGCGTTTCGCGGCGTGTCCTTCAGCGACGGGCCGCGGCCGACCGGCGCGAAGACGACGACCGGCGGGTCGACGCTGGCGACGGTGGAAAAACTGTACGGCGCGAGGTTGTCGGCGTCGTCGCCGCGGGTGCTCACCCACGCGATGGGGCGGGGGACCACGGCCCCCGAGAGCAGGCGGTACGGCGAGCCGAACTCGTCGGGCGCGCCGTCCATCAGCGACCCGCCTCCGCGGGCGGACGGGGTCGGCTATGCGGCGGGAGACGTGCGGGTGTCGAGTCCGGTATTGCGTCGGTCATGAATGGGTGTGTGGTGGGTTCGGACGCCGATGAATCTGTGGGGCTGCGGCGGGTCGGGAGGCTCGTCGTCGCGTGGGAGTCGCCTCGGCGCGGTTAGAACAGCGTCAGGCCGACGGCGTAGGACCACGTCGTCCCGCTGAGCGCGAGGAAGACGAGCGCGCCGCCGAGCATGACGACGTTCTTGAGGAAGCTCGTCATCTCGGACTCCTGTTGGTCCTCGGGAACCGCCCAGAAGTCGTGGAACACCGGCGTCCCGACGACGAGGAAGACGGCGACGGCACCGGCGGCGAGCGCGGGCAGGACGCCGAGGGCGATACCGAGACCGCCGAACACGAGCATCCCGCCGGAGACGACGACGCCGAGGCGAGCCGCCGGCAGGCCCTTCATCTCGGCGTAGCCGGTCATGTGGTCGAGGTTCAGGAAGTGGTTGAGTCCCATGAACGCGAGCACCGCGCCGAAGAGGACGCGCGCGAGGAGGAACGCGATGTCCGCACCGGGAGCGGCGAACTGGAGCGCGACGCTCATCTCGGTACCTCCGTCGCGGCGGTGGTTCTGTGACGGTCCGTCGTCGGGTGTGGTACTATCATTACGTTACCTGGTACGAGACGGAACCGATATATGTGTTTGCTGACATACATGTCACCGGGTAACCGTGCAGGTATCCGGTTACGCCGGCGTCACTCCAAGTCGGTGATGTCCACGAAGAGTTCGGTCGTTCGGTGGCTGAATCGGCACACTCTGGGCGAGTAAGTGGGAGCACGTTTCGTTCTCGGCCGATATATGGTACGTATATGGTAGTATTGTCCGACCCTCGAAAGATATACCCCGCTTGGCAGTGCATATCAGTACGGGACGTGTCAATCATGATGAAAACAACCAGCGGAGGGTCTCATTTATGACCGAGACGTGGGACTCCGCGGGGTACATCGCGAGTTCTCGGTATCGACTGGCCGTGTGTCGGTATCTCTCGGAGCACGGTTCGGGGCTTCCGTCCCGAATCGCCGCGGAGACCGACCTCGCACAGCCGCACGTGTCTCGGGCGCTCTCCGAGCTGCGGGAGCGGGGCATCGTCGAACTCTTGGTTCCGGAGTCACAGCAGAAGGGGCGACTCTACGGACTGACGGACCTCGGCGAACTCGCTTACGAGCGGGTCGCACTCGACCAGGAAGCAGACATTACCGTCGTCAACGACGGCGAATTCCCCGCGCCCGAACTGTCCTCGGAGCTACAGGAAGCGTACGGGGGCGCGCTCCGAGCAATCGCGTGGTGTGAGCCGATTCAGACGCGGATTCGCTTCTTCGAGCAGTCGCTCATCGAGCGCTACGACGAAGACACCGTCAAGACGCTCGTCGCGACGCTCACGAACGAGGAGGCCATCGACCAACCCCTCGAAGACCTGCCAATCGGAGGGCCGGAACTCGTCGCGTTCGCCATCGACGACGCGCTCATCGTCAGGGTGCCCCTCGAGGACGGCGTGAAACTGCTCGTCTCGCTCGACGCGACCGTCGACGTGACGCTCAACGAACTCCGCGATTCCTGCCGGCAGATGACGGCTACGGCCCTCGACTCCTAACTCCGACGCTTTTGTCTCCCAGCCCCGTACTGCGAGCCGTGCCACAGCGATGCTCCGTCGTCGGTGTCGACGGCTGTCGGTCGGGCTGGGTGTGCGCCGTCGCCGCCGCGGACGGCCTCTCCGTGCGGGTCGTCTCTGACTTCGCCGCCGTCTGGGACCTCGCCCGCGAGCGTGACGCCGAGCGGGTGCTCGTGGACATCCCTATCGGTCTTCCCGAGTCCGACCGCCGTGCGTGCGACCGCGAGGCCCGCGACCTGCTCGGCGCTCGGGCCGCCACCGTCTTCTTCGCGCCCGTCCGGGCCGTCCTCGACGCCGACTCCCACGAGGCGGCAAGCGCGGCGAACCGCGAGCGCACCGGGGCGGGGCTCTCGATTCAGGCGTGGCACCTCGTGCCCAAAATCCGCGAGGTAGACGCCGTTCTTCGGGAGACACAGCGCGCCCGACAGCGCGTGTTCGAATCCCATCCCGAACTCGCCTTTGCCGCCTTCGCCGGCGAACCGCTCTCGGAACCGAAGTCGACGCCCGAGGGGCGCGACCGTCGTCTCGACGCGCTCAGGACGGCGTTCGCCGGAGCCGGAGTCGGCGACGACGGGTCGAATGCCGACGGGACGGACGCGCCGAAGTTCGACGCCGAGCGCGCCTACCGCGAGACGCTGGCCCGGACGCTCCGACGCGACGTGGCTCGCGACGACGTGCTCGACGCGCTCGCGCTCGCGGCCGCGGCCCGGCGACCGCTCGGGACGCTCCCGAGCGACCCGCCGCGGGACGCCGCCGGACTGGAGATGGCGATTCGCGTCCCGACGGGGGCTCTCGAGACGAATACAGAAGTTTGACAATCACTAGCATCTATCCGTAAAATCTTGAAACACATGAGTATATAGTCAACAATAGTGTTGGGTATTCTCCGGGGAGAAGATATTTATGCACGGTGTTCAATCGGATAGATGGCGCGGCCACTGTCGCCACCACGGAATACTCAGCCCAGCCCAATGCGTGATTCAGTGCCAGCACGCAGTCGGTCGCGCCTCCCGCTGCCTCTACGCGGGTTCGACGTCCCCGCCCCGGACTCGAACCCGACCGTTTCAACGCTCTGAGCGCCCGCTACGGTCGGTTTACCGCCCTGTTATCGCCCGGTTTCGGTCCTGTGTCCCCGGCCCGAAGCTACATCTACAACCCATCCTAACCCCGCGTATGTACACCGGCAGGACGGACCAGCCCTGCTGTCTCTGCGACGACCCGAAGACGGTCGCCCGCATCGCGGTCCCCCCGCGAGCGGTGACGCTCATGGAGAACGCCGCCCCCATCGCGTGGCGCGACATCGTCGGCGACGTGACGCTCCAGTTCTGCAAGAGCGACTGGGAACTCGTCACCGAGTTGGTCTTGGACCTCGGCATGCACCCTCTCTCTCGGTGCAACGTCGCCCGCGCGGACTTCAGTATCCGCGAGGACTTCGAGGCGCTCCTGAACAGCACCCGCGAGGAACCAGACCAGACAGCACAGGAAGACCGCATGCTCGCCGAGGCCCGCGCCGTCATCGACGACGCCGACGACCCGATGGTCGAAGCGCGCGACCTCGTGGAGGCCCACGTCGTGGTCCGCGCGCTGGCCGAACTCGGCGTCGACAGGCCCGCGTGAGTCGCGTTCGGTGAGTCCCACGGAACCGTCGACTCGGACGTTCTCACCGGGCTGACTGTCTCGCGTAGGCCGCACACCGTATTTCTCCGCAGGGGACGTATCAGAGACCAGTTGGGTCGGTCCGTCGCCGCCCCCGCGCCGATGTCCGCGGACCCGGACGCCGTCGGTGCCGCCCGCCGGGACCTCACGATGAAGAGTTACACCGCTATCTTGGTCGCCGTACTGCTCGTCCTCGCCGCGCTCCCGACACCCGTCGCCGGCCAGCAGGCCGAACCGAACAACGTCCCCGTCTTCCGCGCGTACGTGGTCGACCCGGTGGTCGAACCCGGCGTCGAGACGACGGTGCGAGTGGTCTTCGCCAACGACCCGGTCGACACCGAAGACGTGGCGAAAACCGCGGAGAACGTCCGCGTCAGGCTCTCCCCGCGAAACACGCCGTTCACCGTCAGGACCGGCGACCTGTTCGTCGGCACGATGAACGACAGCGACACCCGCGAGGTCGCCTTCCGGGTCGAGGCCCCCGAGAACGTCGCGGCCGGCGAGTACAACCTCCGCCTCGACGTGTTCTACGAGTTCGACAACGCCCACCGCCGCGTCTACCGCCTCGACGTGCCCGTCAGAATCGAAGAGCGCGTGCGGTTCGCCGTCGTCGGTGCGGACTCGTCGGTCCCCGTCGGCGGGAGCGGCGCGGTCGCGTTGACCCTGCAGAACACGGGCGAACTCGACGCGCGGAACGCCGTCGTCGCGGTGACCGCCCAGTCTGCCGACGTGAGCTTCGACGGCGCGCAGACCGCGAGCAGTTTCGCCGCCGACTGGCCCGCCGGCGAGAATCGGACCTTCGTCTACGACACCGCGCTCGATTCTGAGGCGTCCGTCCGCGGCTACGTCCTCGGCGTCGCCGTCGCCTACGAGGACCCCGACGGCGCGCGCCGACAGTACCCCGACCTCGCCGCCGGGTTCGTCCCCTCGCCCAAGCAGTCGTTCTCCGTCGCGGACGTGACGAGCACGCTCCGCGTCGGCGACGAGGGTCGAATCGAGGGCGTCGTCGTCAACGACGGGACGACCCTCGCGCGCAACGCGGTCGTGACGCTCTCGCTCCCCGAGGGGAGCGCGACGGCGACCGAGACCGAGTTCGCCCTCGGCGACCTCGAACCCGGCGAGCGCGTCCCGTTCTCGTTCGACGTGGGAATCTCGGACGACGCGGACGCCGGCCCCCGGCAGTTCACCGCGACGGTCGCCTACCGCGACGCCGGGGGCGACCGGCGCACCGGCGACGACATCGACCTCCGGGTCGCCGTCGCGGCCGCGACCCCCGAGTTCGGCGTGACCGTCGACGAGGGCACCGTCGCGCCGGGCCGAAACGGCGAACTCCGCGTGACGGTCGTCAACGACCGCGACGAGACGCTCACCGATATTTCCGCGAAGATATACCTCGAAGACCCCCTGTCGTCTGCCGACTCCGAGGCGTTCGTGGACGAACTCGCCCCCGGCGAGTCGGCGACGCTCGTGTTCGACGTGTCGGCCGCCCGCGGCGCGCTGGAGAAGGACTACCCGGCCGAACTCGACTTCCGCTACGACGACGGCGCGGGCGAGACGACCATCTCGGACGCCTACCGCGTGCCCGTCCGCGTCGAGACACCCGAAGACAGTGGCGGCCTCCCGTTCGGCCTCTCGGCCCCGCTCGTCGGCGCGGTCGTCCTCCTCGCGGCGGTCGGCGGCGCGGGCGTCCTCGTCGTCCGCCGGCGGGGGCGGCGCTGAGCCGTGGCCCGACTGGAGTTCCAGCGGTTCGTCGACTGGGTCGACCACCGCATCGTCAACCGCTCGCGGCGCGTCATCCTCGTCTTCCTCGTCCTCACGCTGGTGTTCGGGGCGGGACTGAGCGCCGTCTCGACCGAGGCGGGGACCGAGCAGTTCGCCGAGGAGGTGCCGGAAGAAGAGGCGTTTTCGCGCGTCACCGAGGAGTTCTCGCCGCGCTTCGAGGCGGGGACCGGTAGCACGCAGCTCATCCAGCGCGCGCCGAACGTCCTGACGAGGCGCGAACTCCTGCGGATGCTCGAAGCGCAAAAGCGCCTCTCGGACCGCGGCGACCTCCGCGTCGTCGGCACCGCCAGCGCCGCCTCGGTCGTCGCGGAGACGCTCGACGCCGACGCCGACGGCCTCGACGAGCAGATTGCGGCGCTCGAACGCGCGACCGACAGCGAGGTCGCCGCCGCGGTCCGCGAGAACGCCGACAACGAGCGCTTCACCGGTCTCCTCGCCGACGACTTCAACCCGACCGCGGCGAGCGCCTCGGCGACGATCGCGGTCGTCACCCACTCGATTCCGCTGGCCGACGAGGCCGGCGCGGGACAGGGCGGCGACAGCCCGCTCACCCCGATTCAGCGGACCGCCGGGCGCGTCGTCGCCACCGTCGGCGGCGACATCTCCGTCTTCGGCTCGGGCGTCATCGCCGACGAGTTCGGGACCGTCATCGCCGACTCGCTCGTCCTCGTCGTGCCCGCGGCCGTCGTCTTCATCCTCCTCTTTCTCGTCGTCGCCTACCGCGACCTCGTGGACCTGCTGTTGGGGACCGCCGCGCTCGGGATGGCCATCGTCTGGACGTTCGGCTTCCTCGGACTCGCGGGCATCCCGTTCAACCAGATTATGATCGCCGTGCCGCCGCTGCTCCTCGCGGTCGGCATCGACTTCGGCATCCACGCGGTCAACCGCTACCGCGAGGACCGCGCCGAGGGGCTTCCCGTCGGCGATGCGATGCGAAAGGCGACGGACCAGCTCCTCGTGGCGTTCTTCATCGTCACCGCGACCACCGTCATCGGCTTCCTGTCGAACCTCGTGAGCAACCTCACGCCGATTCGGGACTTCGGCGTCGTCGCGGCCATCGGCATCGTCTTCACCTTCCTCGTGTTCGGCGTGTTCCTCCCGGCGACGAAAGTCGAGGTCGACAGGCTCCGGGAGCGCTACCCGATTCCGACGTTCAGCCAGTCGCCGCTCGGCCGCGAGGGGAGTTCCCTCGGGACGGTTCTCCGGGTCGGCGTCGCGCCCGCCCTCCGCGCCCCCGCCGTCGTGCTCGTCGTCGCGCTCGTCCTCTCGGGGTCGGCGATGTGGTACGCCACGGGCGTCGACACCGAGTTCGGACAGGAGGACTTCCTGCCGCCCGCGGAGGCCCCGGCGTACCTGAAATCCCTCCCAGAGCCCTTCGCGCCGGGCGACTACAGCGTCGTCGCCGACATCGAGTTCCTCGAAGAGCGCTTTTCGTCCTCCCAGAGCGGGGTCGTGACGGTGTATCTGGAAGGTCGGCCCACGGACGACGCCTACCTCGAAACGCTCGACCGGGTCGCACAGGACCCGCCGGACACCTTCATCGTCGAGGACCGCCGGGCCGACTCGACGAGCGTCCTCACCGTCATCGAAGCCGAGGCCCGGGAGAACCCCGAGTTCGCCGCGGTCGTCGCGCGACACGACCGCGACGGCGACGGCGTCCCCGACCGGAACCTCGCCGAGGTGTACGACGCGCTGTTCGCCACCGACTCGGCCGCCCGCGCCGGCGAGTACCTCGCCGACGACTACCGGAGTTCGCGGGTCGACTACCGCGTCCGGGCCGACGCGGACGACGACGCGGTCGTCGCCGACGCCCGCGAGGTCGCCGCGCGCTTCCGCGGTCCGAGCACCGCCACCGGCGCGGTCGTCGTCTTCTCGGCCATCTCGGACCTCATCCTCGACTCCGCGGTGCAGAGCCTCGCCATCTCGATGGCCGGCACCGGCGCGTTCCTCGTGTTCGTCTACTGGTGGCTCGAACGCCGCCCGTCGCTCGCGCTCGCCAACCTCGTGCCCATCCTCGTCGCGGTCACGTTCGTCGCCGGGACGATGCGACTCGCCGGCATCTCCTTCAACGCCTTCACCGCGACGGTGCTCGCGCTGACCATCGGCCTCGGCGTGGACTACTCGGTCCACGTCGTCCACCGCTTCGTCGACGAGCGCGCCGACCACGACCTCGAAACCGCGCTCGACCGGACGGTCCGCGGCACCGGCGGCGCGCTCGCGGGCAGCATGCTCACGACCGTCTTCGGCCTCGGCGTGCTCGTCCTCGCGGTGCTCTCGGTCCTCGGCCAGTTCGGCCTGCTCACCGCCGCGAGCATCGTCTACTCGTTCCTCGCGTCGATGCTCGTGTTGCCCTCGGCGCTGGTCCTCTGGGACCGGTTCAGCGGCAACGACCCGCTCGTTCCCCTCGGCGGCGTCGAGCGCGAGTCCGGCGCGGCGGCGACCGCCGACTGAGACTCGCGTCCCCGCTCACGCCCCGCTCGTATTCGCGCTCCCGCTTACGCGCCGGCTGGTATTCGACCCACTCACGCGCCGGTTCCGACGCCGAACAGCCGCGTCGACCCCCACGAGAGGACGACGATGCCGACGATGAACACCGCGAGCGCGGCCATCATCGGAAACGGGTCGAGCGACGGCCCGCCGAGGAACGGCCCGCGGACGATGAGAAACGAGGTGCCCATCGAGAGGCCGAGTCCGACGCTCGTGACGAGCGTGAAAAACAGTTTTGCGACGCCGATTCCCCGCGTGTCGTTCCGGAAGCGCATGGGGACAGGTCCCCCGAGCCCCGCTTGAACGATTTGGCCGTCTCGTTGATGTTATCGGGCGGTTGTCGGGTTCTCGTCAGCGCTCGACGCGGAAGCCGGTCTCGCCGTCCGGCTCCTCGTAGGTGACGTCCACGTCCTCGACGGACGCCATCGGACTCCCCTCGTGGCACCACTCGACCATCGCCTCCACGTCGTCGCGGGGCCCCTCGAAGACGGCCTCGACGCGGCCGTCCGAGAGGTTCTTCACCCAGCCGTCGACGCCGCGGTCGCGGGCGGTGTCGCGGGTCGTCGCCCGGTAGTAGACGCCCTGTACGTGTCCCGAGACGTAGACGTGCGCGCGGGTTCGACCGTGTTCGCTCATGGCACCCGATTCGTCATCCGTCGTCAAAGGCGTGCTGCCTCGGGCGGTCGGTTCGGCGGTCCGTCCGACGCCGGCGTCGCCGTCTCTCCGCCCGTCGCCGCGACCGCGCCGGCCGCCCCGTGCCCCCGACCCGCACGCATCCGGCGAACCGTCAGCATCTAAGTACGACCCACCCAACGCTGGACTATGGAACTCTTCGGCACCGCCGGTATCCGCGGGAGCGCGACGGAGCGAGTCACGCCGGAACTCGCCCTCAGCGTCGGCCGCGCCGCCGGCCTCGCCGCGCTCGAATCGGACGCGCCCGCCGAGTTCGTCGTCGGCCGCGACGGACGGACGACCGGGCAGGGCCTCGCCGCCGCCGTCGAGGCCGGTCTGCTCTCCGCCGGCGCGGACGTGACCCGCGTGGGCGTCGTCCCGACGCCGGCGCTCGCGTTCGCCTCGCGGGGTCGACGCGGCGTCATGCTCACCGCCTCGCACAACCCCCCGACGGACAACGGCATCAAGATGTTCGTCGACGGGCAGGAGTACGACCGCGACCTCGAACGCGACATCGAGACGCGGGTCGAGGCGGGCGCGTCCCCGGCCGACTGGGACGACTGGGGCGCGACGGGGATGAGCGGCGTCCTCGACGCCTACCGAAGCGCTATCGTCGAGTTCGCCGGCCGGCACGGCGACGACCTCGACGGCCTCAACGTCGCCGTCGACTGCGGCAACGGGATGTCCGCGCTCGGCACGCCGCAGGTCCTCCGCGACCTCGGCGCGCGCGTCGTCACGCTCAACGGGCAGATAGACGGCCACTTCCCCGGGCGCGAGTCGAAGCCGACGCCCGAGACGCTCGCGGACCTCATCGCGTTCGTCGCCGACGGCGACTTCGACTTCGGCATCGGCCACGACGGCGACGCCGACCGCATCGTCATCATCGACGGGGACGGCGAGGTCGTCCACGAGGACACCGTCATCGCCATCGTCGCCGAGCACTACGTCCGCGTCTCCGACGCCGACGACCCCGTCGTCGTCACGACGCCCAACGCCTCGGGTCGCATCGACGAGCGGGTCGGCGAGGCCGGGGGTCGCGTCGAACGCGTCCGCCTCGGCGCGCTCCACGAGGGCATCGCCAGCGCCCGCGCCGGCGGCGGCGACGTGGTGTTCGCGGCCGAGCCGTGGAAGCACATCCACCCGTCGCTCGGCGGCTGGATAGACGGCGTCGCGTCGGCGGCGCTCGTCGCCCGCCTCGCCGCCGAATCCGGCATGGCCGGCCTGCGCGAACCGGTCACGGAGCGCCCGTACCGCAAGGTGAGCGTCCCGTGTCCCGACGAGAAGAAGCGGGCGGCGATGGCGGCGCTCGAAACCTCGCTTCCCGACGCGATGGCCCCCGAGTCGGTCGACACCGAGTACGGCGTCCGACTGGAGTTCGCCGACGCGTCGTGGACGCTGGTCCGCCCGTCCGGCACGGAACCCTACATCCGCGTGTACGCGGAGGCCGACGACGTGGACCACCTCGTCGACGAGGTGACGGCCGTCGTCGAGGCCGAAATCGAGGACGCCTGAACGGGCTTCGAAGAGGTTTTTCGCCGGCGCAAGCGGCCGGCCAGGTGCGAACTCGACGCCGGCGGACGTGAACCTCGCTCCCGTTCTCTACGATTTGCAAACGTGGTGATGTGACGCCGATGAAACCGCGAAACGACACCTTTATGCAATTTTCGCGGCCCCTGTCTCAATAGGAGTTCATACATATGGACAGACGTTCTTTTGTCAAAGCGGCAGGGGTCGCGGGTATCGCTGGCCTCGCAGGTTGTACGGGCGGACCGTCCGAGGGGAGCGACGACACGACGGCGACGACGACCGAGTCGTCCGGCGGCGAGGAGACCACCACGGCCGAGCAGACGACCGAGGAGTCCGGTCCGGCGGCCAACGTCGGCATGGTCTACGCGCTCGGCGGTCTCGGTGACAAGTCGTTCAACGACGCCGCGAAGCGCGGCATCGAACAGGCGGAATCGGAACTCGGCATCGCCTACGACGAGGCCCAGCCCTCGGCGGCGGAGGAGTTCCCGCAGTTCCAGCGCCGGTTCGCGCAGTCGTCGAACCCGGACTACGACCTCGTGTCGTGTATCGGCTACGCGCAGAAGTCCGCGCTCTCCGAAACCGCGCCGAGTTTCTCGGACCAGAAGTTCATGATCGTCGACGACGTGGTCGACGAGGACAACGTGGCGAGCTACCTGTTCCGCGAGGAGCAGGGCTCGTTCCAGGTCGGCTACCTCGCCGGCCTCATCACGACCCAGGAGTTCTCGGCCGGCTCCGGCTCGACGACGGCCGACTCGAAGAGCGTCGGCTTCGTCGGCGGCACCGAGACCGAGCTCATCCGCAAGTTCCAGGCCGGCTACGAGGCCGGCGTGGCGCACGCGGACGAGGAAATTTCCGTCGACGTGGCCTACGTCGGGTCGTTCTCCGACTCCGCGAAGGGCAAGGAGATTGCCACCTCGATGTACGACAACGGCGCTGACGTCGTCTACCACGCGGCCGGCGGCAGCGGCCTCGGCGTCTTCCAGGCGGCCAAAGAACAGGGCAAGTTCGCCATCGGCGTCGACTCCGACCAGTCGCAGACCGAACCGAACTACGCCGACGTCATCCTCGCCTCGATGGTCAAGCGCGTCGAGTCGGCGGTGTACACCTCCGTCGAGAACGTCGTCAACGACGAGTTCAACGGCGGTTCCACCACGACGCTCGGCCTCGAAGAGGACGGCGTCGCCGCCGTCTACGGCGCGGAACTCGGTTCCGAAATCCCGCAGGACGTGAAGGATTCGCTCTCGGAGTCCCGCGAGGCTATCATCGCCGGCGACATCGAGATTCCGACGACGACCGAGTAACGCCGCACTCGACACTCACATTTCTTTCGACGCCGCCCGCCGAGTGACGGCATTCCCGAACCTTGGGGTCAATGTTGCCGCTTTCACACCGCGGTCGGCCGAACATGCTCGCGGGTTGAACGGTTCGAACTCCCCGAGAACCGCCGCGACGCTCCGTGTGGACCACTCCCGCGCCGACTCGAATCCCACGAGTTTAAGCGAACCCCCCCGAAAAAAGGGTCAAGATGAGCACCGCTGTTCATCTCGACGAAATCACAAAACGGTTCCCCGGCGTCGTGGCGAACGACGACGTGGACCTGACCGTCGAGCGCGGCACGGTGCACGCACTTCTGGGAGAAAACGGGGCCGGCAAGACGACGTTGATGAACATCCTCTACGGGCTCTACGAACCCACTGAGGGGACCGTCCACGTGGACGGGGAACCGCGGGACTTCGATTCGCCCGCGGACGCCATCGACGCCGGAATCGGCATGATTCACCAGCACTTCATGCTGGTCGACCCCATGACGGTCGCCGAGAACATCGTCCTCGGCAACGAACCGCGCAAGTGGTTCGGCACGACCGTCGACCGGGAGCGTGCGCGCCAGGAGGTCATCGACCTCTCGAACCGATACGGATTCGACGTGAACCCCGACGACGCCATCGAAGACGTGAGCGTCGGCGTTCAACAGCGCGTCGAGATTCTGAAAGCACTCTACCGCGGGGCCGACATCCTCATTCTGGACGAGCCCACCGCGGTCCTCACCCCGCAGGAGGTCGAAGAGCTGTTCCGCGTCTTCGAGGAGCTGACCGCCCAAGGCAAGACGATTATCTTCATCAGCCACAAGCTCGGGGAGGCGATGCACGCCGCCGACGACATCACCGTCCTCCGAGACGGGAAGAACGTCGGCACCGTCAAGGCTGACGAGACCTCCAACGAGGAGCTCGCCGAGCTGATGGTCGGCCGCGAAGTTCTCCTCGAACCGAAGGCCGAACCGCAGGAACCGGGCGACGAGGTGCTCGCGGTGCAGCACCTCTCGGCCGAGGACAACCGCGGTATCCCCGCCGTCTCCGACGTGTCGTTCGACATCCGCGAGGGCGAGGTGTTCGGCATCGCCGGCGTCGACGGCAACGGCCAGTCGCAGTTGGTCGAGGCCATCACCGGCCTGCGGACGCCGACCGGGGGGGCGATTTCCTACAAGGGCCGGGACATCACCGGCGCCTCTCGCCGCTCCCGCATCGCCGACGGGATGGCGTACATCCCCGAGGACCGCCACGAGCGCGGGCTCGTGATGGACTTCGACCTCGTCCAAAACGGCATCCTCGGGAGCCAGCACAGCCCGACGTTCGCCGCCGACGGCCGGATAAACTGGTCCGACGCGCGCGACCACGCCGAGCGAATCATCGACGAATACGACGTTCGACCGCCCCACGCCGACGCCGACGCCGAGTCCTTCTCCGGCGGCAACCAACAGAAGTTCATCGTCGGCCGCGAGTTCGAACGCGAACCGGACCTCGTCGTCGCCACCCACCCGACCCGCGGCGTGGACATCGGCGCGATGGAGTTCATCCACGAGCGGCTCTTGGACCTCCGAGCCGAGGGCAAAGCGGTGCTCCTCGTCTCCTCGAAGCTCGACGAGGTACAGGGCCTCTCGGACCGCCTCGGCGTCATGCACGACGGCGAACTCATGGACATCGTAGACCCACGCAACACCACCGAAGAAGAGATCGGCCTGCTCATGGCCGGCGAACGCCCCGACGCCGACGCGACCGACGCGGAACCGCCGGTGGGTGACGCCAAATGAGCGCGACCGAGAACGCGAAGGCCGTCCTCCGACGGCTGACGGCCGCCTCCGCGACCGAGCGCATCCTCATCAGCTTCGCCGCGCTCGTCATGGCCGTGCTCGTCGGCGCGGTCATCATCCTCGTCTCGGGCCGCATCACGACGTGCCAGACCGCGGCGACGACGCTGTTCGGGACCGGCTTCTGTTACGACCCCGTCGAGGTGTACCTCGTGTTGTTCAACGGGGCGCTCGGCGAGCCGTTCCTGCTGAACGACCCCGCGCTGTTCAACCCCAACTGGAACCCGCTGAACTTCGGGTTCGCGCTCACGCTCAAGGAGACGACGCTCCTCATCTTCACCGGCCTCTCGGTCGCCGTCTCCTTCCGCGCGGGCCTGTTCAACATCGGGACGCAGGGACAGCTCGTCCTCGGCGGCCTCGCGACGGCGCTGTTCTCGTTTTTCGTCGCGCCGCTGCTCCCGTCGGGGCTCCTCGGTGGCCTCATCCTGATTCCGCTCGCCGTCGTCGTCGGCGCGCTCGTCGGCGGCCTCTACGGCGCGATTCCGGGGGCGCTCAAGGCCTACGCCGACGCCAACGAGGTCATCACGACCATCATGCTGAACTTCATCGCGGCGCAGATCGCGTTCGTCCTCGTCAGCGAGTTCTACGGCAACCCCGACTCGCAGGTCGTCGAGACGACGCCGCTTCCCGACTGGGCGACGCTCCTCCCGGTGGCGTTCCCGCAGGGCGGCGACTTCTCGATTCTCGCGCTCGCGTTCGGTCTCGCGCTCGTCGTCGCCGTCTGGTTCCTGCTCGAACAGACCTCGTTCGGGTACGACCTCCGGACGAGCGGCGAACAGCCGGAAGCCGCCGAGTACGGCGGCGTCGACGCCAAGCGCACGACCGTCACGAGCATGTTCCTCTCCGGCGCGCTCGGCGGCATGGGCGGCGCCATCTGGGTGCTCATGGTCATGGGCAAGTGGCAGGCCGGCGTCCCCGCGCTCGGATTCGACGGCATCACCGTCTCCATCCTCGCGGGGAACAACCCGTTCGGGGTCGTCCCGGCGGCGCTCCTGTTCGGGACGCTCAAATCCGGCTCGCTCGCGGTTCAGTTCGGGACCGGCGTCCCGAAACAGCTCGTCGGCGTCCTCCGCGGCCTCATCATCCTGTTCGTCGCGATGCCCGAGTTCTTCCGCATGCTCGGTTCCGCGATCGACCTCGAACCGGACCGCGAGACCGTCGCCACGGACGGCGGCTCCCTCGGAGGTGACGACGAATGAGTACGACCACCATCGACCGACTCCGCGACACGGAACTGTCTTACAGAGCGACCCTCGCCGGCGGGGCGCTGAGCGTCTTCCTGCTCATCGCGCTCCTCGGTCTCGCGTTCCCGGGCAGCATCTGGGGCAACTTCCTCGCCATCCTCACGAGTCGGAGCACGCTCTCGTCGGCGCTCCGGCTCTCGGTACCCATCACCTTCGCCGCGCTCGGCGGTATCTTCTCCGAGAAGGCCGGCGTGGTGAACATCGGGCTGGAAGGGCTGCTCATCATCTCGGCGTTCACCGCGGTCATCACGACGGCCGTCGTCGGCCCCGAGATGACCGTCCTCGGCCTCCCGGCCATCTGGATCGGCTTCTTCGCCGGCATCCTCTCGTCGGTGCTGTTCTCGGCGCTGTTCGCCGTGGTCTGCATCCGATTCAAGGCCGACCAGATTATCGCCGGCCTCGCCGTCTGGCTCATCGCGCTCGGTCTCGCGCCGTTCGCGGCGACCGTCTACTACGGCGGCGTCAACACCGACAACCTCGGGACGACCCTCGGGACGTGGACGATTCCCGTCCTCTCGGACATCCCGTTTTTCGGCGCGTTCTTCGACGCCGACCCCGCGGTGTACATGATGCTCGTCGCGGTCCCGGCGTCGTGGTACGTCCTGAACCGCACGGCGTTCGGCCGCCACGTCCGCGCGTCCGGCGAGAACCCGAAGGCGCTCGACACCGTCGGCGTCGACGTGAGCCGCGTCCGCTACGCGGGCGTCCTCCTCTCGGGCTTCCTCGCCGGCATCGGCGGCTCCGCGCTGTCGCTCGGCCTCGGTCAGTTCGTCGGTAACAACCAGACGATGGTCAACGGGAAGGGCTTCATCGCCATCGTGGCGTACCTCTTCGGGAACTACAACCCCATCGGCGCGTTCGGCGCGTCGTTCCTCTTCGCGGGGCTGGAGGCCGCCCAGATTCGCCT
The DNA here is from genome assembly GCF_001190965.1 of Haloferax gibbonsii. Taxonomy (NCBI): domain Archaea; kingdom Methanobacteriati; phylum Methanobacteriota; class Halobacteria; order Halobacteriales; family Haloferacaceae; genus Haloferax; species Haloferax gibbonsii. The sequence goes on along the minus strand of NZ_CP011947.1, from coordinate 1,290,481 downwards.
CCAGCAGGTACCCGGCTACGCCATCCCCGACTCGCTCATCCAGACGATTCCGTACGTGACCGTCCTCGTCGTCCTCGCGCTCGTCGGCCGCACCCGCATCCCGGAGGCGGCAGGCGAGCACTACGACACTGGTGACGACAACCGCTGAGCGACCCGGAATCCTCGTTTCCCCCGTCTTTTCCGCTCCCCTGTTCTCCGTTTTCGCCCGTTCGAGCGCCGCATCTCGGGCGGGCCGGTCTCCGTCGAACCCCTCCCGAACGGTCGGTGCGGGAGTAAAGAGTTTTCAGCCCGCGATATGGAGGTGATACCATGTCCACAGACGAGAACGACACCGCCGAGGAGTCCTCGGCGAGCCCACGGACCCAGTCCGTGGACGTGGTGGTCGTCGGCGCGGGAACCTCCGGCTGTTACGCCGCCGCCACCATCGCGAACGCGGGCTACGACGTGACCATCGTCGAGCGAAAGTCCGCGGAGGAAGCGGGGCACATCGCCTGCGGGGACGCCCTGAAGGGCGCGGACGCCTTCCCCGAGGCGATTCCGAAGTCGAAAATCGAGCCCGCGTTCACCAACACCGAGGTCGACCACGGCCGCTTCGAGATTCCGCAGGAGGACACCGTCCTCGATATCCCGGTCCCCGGCGAACTCGCCGTCATCGACCGCTGGGAGTACGGCCGCCTCATCATCGAGGGCGCGGACGAGGCCGGTGTCGAACTCCACTACGACACGGTCGTCCAGGACGTGAAACAGGACGACGACGGCACCGTCACCGGCATCGTCGGCAAACACGACGGCGAGGTCGTCGAGTACGACGCCGACATCGTCATCGACGGCGCGGGCTCGCTGTCGCTCCTGCAGGACAAGGTGGACTTCTCCGACGCCACCTTCGACACGAACGTCTCCTACCAGCACTTCTCGTCGGCGTACCGCGAGGTCGTCGAGGTTCCCGAACCCGTCGAGTGGTCCGACGCGCTCGTGTTCAAGCCGGCCGAGGTCGCCGCGGGCTACGTCTGGTACTTCCCGCGGACCGAGACCGAAATCAACGCCGGCCTCGGCTTCCAGATGACGGAGGAGCCGATGAAGCTCGTCGACGACCTGAAGAAGGACCTCCGGGAGCGCCCCGAGTTCGAGGGCGCGGAGGTCATCGACAAGCTCGGTGCCGCGCTCCCGACCCGCCGGCCCTACGACTCGGCGACCGCGCCGGGCTACATGGCCGTCGGCGACGCCGCGGCCCACGTCAATCCGACGACCGGCGGCGGCATCGCCGGCGCGGCCTACGCCGGCAAGTACGCCGGCGAGCAGGCCGCAATCGCGCTCGACGCGGGCGACGTGAGCGAGGAGATGCTCTGGCGCTACAACCAGCGCGTCATGGACCACTTCGGTGGCCGCTACGCCAGCCTCGACGTGTACAACATCCTCTCGACCGCCGTCGACGTGGACGACCTGATGGGCCTCATCGCCTCCATCCCCGGCGAGAAGCTCGCCGAGGCGCTCTACTCCGGAACGACCTCGTTCGGCCCCGTCCTCCTCGCGCAGACCGCGGCGTCGAGCTACGGTCACTGGAGCCAGATTTACGAGTTCTTCAAAATCAAGCGCCTCGCCGACGAACTGCTGGCCCACTACGGCCGCTACCCGACCCGACCGAGCGCCCTCGAGGGCTGGAAGGTCGAGCGGGACCGCATCATGGACGACATCTACGAACTCACGGGCGCGGACCCGAAGTACTGACCTCGGACTCCGCCGCGAACGAGACGTTTCGGAACTCGAACCGGGCACCCCCGTTTTCGCCGTCCGTCGCCGCCACCTCCCAGCCGTGCGCGTCGGCGACGCCGGAGACGATAGCGAGGCCGAGGCCGGTCCCCCGCGAGTCGGTGCTGTAGCCCGACTCGAAGATGCGCTCCCGTTCTTCCGGTGGGATGCCGGGGCCGTCGTCCTCGACGAAGAAGCCGTCTTCCAGCGGACCGACCCGGACGTTGACGCCGGGCGTTCCCCCGTCAGTGGCGTCCGGCACCGGTCGTCTGACCCCCGGATTCGGTGCCTCGTCGGCCGACGGTCGACCACCTGCCGCGCCGCGCTCGACGGCGTCAGACGCGGTCTGGTCGCCTGTCGAACTGCGTTCGACAGCGTCGTCGGATGAAATCCGACTGCCCGTGGAACCCTGTTCCACAGTGTCGCCGGGAGTATCCCGACGGCCTGTCGAACCGTGTTCCACCGAGTTCCGAAACAGGTTCTCGAAGACGGCGGTGAGTCGTCCCCTGTCGGCGAGCAGTTCCGCGTCGGCCTCGACGGTCAGGCCCGACGCGCCGAGGCTGGTGTTCGTCACCGCGTCCGCGGCCACGGTGGCGAGGCTGACGCGCTCGACCTCGCCGACCGACTCGCCGGCTCGGGCGAGCTGTAACACGTCTTGGATGAGCGCCTCCATCCGGTCGTGGGCGTCGGCGACCGTCGAGAGGTGCTCGGTCCCGTGGCCGTCGCGGGCGAGTTCGAGCCGCATCTGGGCGACGTTCAGCGGGTTTCTGAGGTCGTGCGTGATGACCGACGCGAACTGGTCGAGCCGGTCGTTGCGGCGGCGGAGGTCCGCCTCGCGGGCGTCGCGGTGGGTCGACCACCGGACCGCGCCGACCGCGAGCGCGGCGGACCCGACGAGGAGCGCTCCGTCCTCGAAGACGAGCGTGAACGCCTCGGGCTGGACGACGACCTCGTCGACCGCGTCGCTGACGGCGTAGACGGCGAACAGCGCGGTCCCGGCGTACAGCGGTCGCCAGACCGTCTGCACGTCGCGGACGCTCCCGACGACGAACGCGCCGGCGAGCGGAATCGGAACCAAGAGGAGTTCCACGGCGAACCGGAGCCAGTGAACCTCGGGGCTGTCGGGGAAGACGGCGACTTGGACGACCGCGACGCCGACGGCGATGCCGACGACTGCGAGACCCGGACGCAGGTCTGCGTCTTCGGTCGATTCACCTCCGAGGAGCCCCATCGCTGCCGGCTATGCACGGGGGGGACAAATAACCGCTGGCGGTTCGTCGCGGGCAGGTCGGTCGAGCGCGCGTCGGTCCGGCGAGTCGAGGCGGTCGGAAATCGCTCGAACGGCGCTCTCGGCGCGACTCAGGGTTGCTTCGCTCGCCTCAGGGGCGGCCGGCGGCGATTCGTTCGACGCTGCCGGCGAGCACGTCGACGGCGATGCCGATGGTCGCTTCGTCCACGTCGAACGTCCGGGTGTGGTGGCCGCCGGGGTGGTCGGTGCCGACGCCGACGTAGGCCGCGAGGCCGCCGCGGTCCTGGACGTACTGCATGAGGTAGGTCGCGTCCTCGCTGCCGCCGAGGTCGTCGCTTTCGAGAATCGAGGTGACGCCCTCGACCCCCTCGCTCACGCCGCCGACGATGGCCGCGAGCGCGTCGTCGCTCCGGGCGCTCGGGGCCTTCCCCTCGACCCCGATTTCGACCTCGCAGTCGTGCATCGCGGCCGCCGACTCGATGACGGTGTGGGCGCGGTCTTCCATGTACTCCATGAGTTCCGTCGTCGCGCCGCGCACCTCGCCTTCGATGAACGCCTCCTCGGCGACGATGTTCGTGGCCGTGCCGCCGCCCATCAGGCCGACGTTGACGCGGGTCGGTCCGTCGGAGTGCCGGGAGATACCGTAGAGGTTCTGCGTGGCCGCTGCGGTCGCGAGGTTCGCGTTCCTTCCCTCCTCGGGCTTCGCGCCCGCGTGGGCCGGCGCGCCGGTGAACTCGGCGCGGAAGTGCGACACCGCGAGGAACCCGCCGACGCCGCAGACGACCTCGCCGGTCGGGTGGTCGAGACCGACGTGGAGCGCGAGCAGGTAGTCCACGTCGTCGAGGTGGCCGCCCTCGGCGACGGCCTTTCCGCCGGCGACCTGTTCCTCGCTCGGCTGGAAGAACACCTTGAACGTCCCCTCGAAGTCGGAGTCGAGGACGGCGTCGAGGACGCCGATACCGATCGTCGCGTGGGCGTCGTGGCCGCAGGCGTGCATGAAGCCCTCGTTCTCGGAGCGGAAGCCCTCGGCGGCCGGGAGGTGGTCGCCGTCCTCGGACTCGGTGATGGGGAGCGCGTCGATGTCGACGCGGAGCCCGACGGTCGGGCCCTCGCCGCGTTCGACGACCGCGACCGCGCCGGTGTAGCCGCCGACGAGGCGGTCGAGAACGTCCTCGCGCGCGCCGGCCTCGCGGGCCCGCTCGAACCACGCGTCGAGTTCGGCGTCGTCGGGGACGGCCATGCGCTCGTCGGCGTCGAGTATCTCCGGGCCGACGTAGAGCGCGTCGAGGTCGCGCGTCTCCAGTTCGTCGACGAGGCGGGCGGTGGTGTAGAACTCGCGCCACGCGGGTTCGGGGTGGCGATGCAGGTCGCGGCGAAGCGAGACGAGGTCGTCCATCGTCGCTCGGTTGCTCATGTCCGGACTCTTTTCTCCCGGCGATGATAAACGCTCCCGACGTTTCGTGGCCGAGAAACTCAAGTTTGGAAGAAATAGTTGGAGGAAATTCGTGCCTATTATATATCACAGTCAATCTCTGACAAACGATGCCAGAAGAACCGGACATCGAGCTCAGTTTCCGTGGCGGGCGCCTCGTGAGCGCCCTGCCCATCGCCCTGTTCATCGCGTGGGCGATTTTCCAGAGTGGTATCCTCGGTATCGGCGATACGACCGGCCTCGTCGCGGGGATGCTGACAGGACTCATCGTGGGACTACTGTTCGTCCGGGGAGATTGGAAGGACTACGCGGACGTCGTCTTCGCCGGCATGACCCGCCGGGTCGCCGCGACGGCGGTCGTCGCGTGGCTCTGGGCGGGCATGTTCGCCGAGACCATCCAGGTCGGCGGCTTCGTCGACGGCCTCGTCTGGGCGGCCACGGTCCTGAACGTCGGCCCGGGGCTGTTCCCGGCCGTGACGTTCCTGCTCGCGGCGCTGTTGGCGACCGGTATCGGCACCGGCTACGGCACCGCAATCGCCTTCACGAGTCTCGTCTTCCCGGCGGGACTCCTCCTCGGTGCGAACCCCGTGTTGCTGTTCGGCGCGATTCTCTCCGGCGCGGTGTTCGGGGACAACCTCGCGCCCGTCAGTGACACCACCATCGTCTCCGCGGTCACGCAGGACGCCGACATCGGCGGCGTCGTCGCCTCGCGGGTGAAGTACGCCGTCGTCGCGGCGACGCTCGCAATCGCGGCGTACCTCGTCGCCGGCTTCGGAATCCCCGGCGTCTGGGGCGGCATGCCGTACGTCGACGTGGCCGGCGAAGTCTCCGCGTCCGTGTCGCCGTGGGGACTCGTCCACCTGCTCGACATCGCCGTGGTCATCGCGCTCGCCGTCCGCGGCCGACACATCATCGAGGCCGTCTCGTGGGGACTGCTCCTCGCGGCGGCGTTCAACGTCGCGCTCGGCGCGGCGAACTTGGTGGACGTTTCGGTCGGGAGCATGCTCCTGTTCAGCGCGCCGCAGAACGGGCTCACGCAGGCGGTCGAGGCGCTCCCGCTTCTCGGGGCCGTCGTCGAGACCGTCCCCGCGGGGCAGGTCGGCGTCGGCGGGAGCGTCTACTCCGGCGCGGCCGGCTTCTTCCCGCTCATCGTCCTGACGCTCTTGCTCGTCGCGGGCGCGGAAATCATGCGCGCCGGCGGCGGCTTCGACGCGATTCAGGAACTCGTCATCGACCGCGTCGCCACGACGGTCCGCCGCGCGGAGACCACGATGGTCGTCGGGACGGCGCTCGTCAACGCGACGGTCACCATCAACACGGCTGCCGAAATCGCCATCGCGCCCTACGTCGCCACGCTCGGCAAGCGCTTCAACATCAACGGCTACCGCCGCGCCAACATCCTCGACGCCAACACCTCGGCGCTCGGCTACATCTTCCCGTGGGGCGGCGGCCTGCTCGCCGGCTACGGGGCCATGCAGGGCCTCGTCGGCGGCGAGGCGACGCCGTGGTTCACGGCGGAGATGCTCGTGAATCCCGCGTCGGTCTTCCCCTACGTGTTCCACGGCTGGTTCCTCGTGGCGGTGTTCCTGTTCGCCGCGTGGACCGGCTACGGCCGCGAGTACGTCTCCGACCGCACGAGCGAGGAGGTGAGCCGCGTATGAGCCGCCTCGATAAGCTCTTGGCCGGCTGGACGTTCCGCACCGCGACGCCGACGTTCGAACCCGGCGAGGTCATCACGGCCTACGTCAGCGAGCGCAACGGCGACGGTCTCACCGTCCGCATCGGCGACTCGGTCATCCGGGTCGAAGACGGCCGAGGCGCGGCCGTCGAGGACAAGGTTCGGCTGGAGGTCACGTCGTTCGACGCGACCAATCACGTCGGTACCGGCGAGGTAGTCGAGGTCCTCGGGCCGGACGCCTGAGCGGTCGAAAAACAGACAAAAAAGCGCAGACCCGCGTCTTCTTTCGCGCTCCGTGACCGCCGTCAGCGACGGTGACCGAGCGGTTTCTTCTGTTCGACTTCGATTTCGAGGTGGACGCTGTCGGGGAACTCCTTGAGGCCGACCTCGCGGGCGATCTGGTCCGCGCCGTGGATTTCGAGCCGACGGGTGTACACGGGGTATGACCACGACGAGAACTGGTCGCCGGGCTGGAGCGTCCGATACTGCGGGACGCTCACCTGCTTCGGCTGGTCGGAGTGGGGGCCGCGGCACTCCGCGCCCTTCCGCTCGACGAACTGCTTGAGGTCGTCGACCACTCGGTCGAGGACCGCCTTATCACCGCTTTGAAAGGTGAGTTTTGTGACGAAGGCCATAGCTGGGTACTACTCCTTGTTGCACGCTCCGACGGTAAAAGCGCATCTACACGAACCGGGGACTCCGGGCTTCCGCCACCCGAATCCCGAACGAACGACCGTGCGAACGCGCTACAATCTCCGATACCCTCTTAAAGGGTGGCACGTTTATTTCGGGTAATGGCAGTCGAAGCGGTTAGCGCTGGAGCCATTCTCTTCCGCGACACCCGCGGCCGGAGGGAGTACTTACTCCTGAAGAGCCGTCCCGGGGACTGGGAGTTCCCGAAGGGCGGGGTCGAAGGGGACGAGGAGCTTCAGCAAACGGCAATCAGGGAGGTCAAAGAGGAGGCGGGAATCCAAGATTTCCGTCTCATCGACGGCTTCCGCGAGGACTACAGCTACGTCTTCGAGGCGAACGGTACGACGATTCACAAGACGGTCCACCTCTTCATCGCGCGCTCGTTCGAGGCGTCCGCGGAGCTCTCGACGGAGCACCGCGACCTCCAGTGGCGCGACTACGAGCAGGCCATCAACACCATCACGCAGGACGGCCCCCGCGAGATATTCGAGCGCGCACACGAGTTCCTCGACGAACTCGCCGAGCGGAACGAGGGCGAACACAAGTACCTGAAGTAGCGTCGGTCGGTTCGACCGACGCCCGAGACGCGACGAGAGCGAGCGACAGCGCCGCGAGTCGGCGCGGGGGCAACACCCGCGGCGTCGTCTGCGTCGTCGTCGGCTCGCACCCCGAAGCCACCCGACCGAAACGCCTTCGGCTTCCCGCCGCAACTCCCGGTCGTGAGCGACGCCGCCGACCGCGACCCCGAGTTCGCCTTCGAGCTGCGGGTCTGCCGCTGGGCCGAGCGCGCGTGGCACCCCGACGGCCCGCGCCCCGCGTTCGTCGCCCGACAGCTCGGCACCCGAGAGCGCCGCTGGGACACCGTCGTCGTGGAGGTCGACCCCGAGGCGTTCGCCGCCCGGCGCGCCCTCTCCGCCGACGGCTTCGACTCGGACCTCTTGCGTGTCGTCCGCCACGCGCCCGCCGAGTGGGCGTGGTACCGAGACGCCATTCCCGAACCGGATTTCCCGTGGCGACACGTCGTGCCGGCGGTCCACCGCGCCGCGGGGCTCGGACTGGTCGAGAAGCGCCGCGGCTCGCGGAACCGCGTCGAGTACCGCCGGACCGCCCCGTACCCCGACTGGGTCGAGCGCGTCGTCGCCATCGAGAACAAGCCGGACCTCGACGCCAGCGCCGCCCGCGCGCTCGCTGACCAACTCGAACACGACGTGTCTCGGGCGCTCGCCGACGAGGTCTGGGTCGCCACCGAGGTGACGGGCCGGCGGGTCGAACCCGCCCTGTTGGAGGACCTGCCGGTCGAAGTCGGCATCCTCGGCGTCGACGGCGACTCGGCGGAGGTGCTGTGGCATCCGAGTTCGCTCTCGCCCGACCCCGACGACGCCCGGCGGCGACTCGTCCTCGCCGAGCGGGCCTACGACCGCGGCTGGCGGAACTACGTGGACACGATGCGCCCCGACTGCCGGCACTTCGAACTCGACCGGCGCGGGCGGGCGCTCGTCCCGCGGTGCGCCGCGAAAGACTGCTATCAGAGCCAGCGCGAGTGCGCCCACTCGTGTCCGTCGTTCGAGCCGGAACCCCCGGCGTGGCGGATGAAGGGCTGGCCTATCGAGGGCGGCCCCGGCAAGGGCGTGCGCCGGATTCTGGACGCGCGGCGCGAGCGCGCCAGAGACCGTGCCGAACGCGATAGTGAGAACGCCTAAATTCGCGCCCCTCTGACCGGGCAGTATGGAGCGATTCCAGAACACGAGCCTGCCGGACTGGGACTGGTGGGGAAAGCTCTGGCCGACGCCGGGCGAGACGCTTCGGGAACTCGGGCTGTCGACCGGCGACACCGTCGTCGAAATCGGCTGCGGAAACGGCTACTTCGCGCTCCCAGCGGCGCGAATCGTCGCGCCGGCCCCAGTGTACGCGGTTGACCTCGACGACCGACTGCTCGCGGAACTCGAACACCTCGCCGACCAGCAGCGCATCGACAACGTGGCGACGGTTCGCGGCGACGCCCGCGAGCTATCGGCGCACGTGTCCGACCCCGTCGACGTGGCGCTCTTCGCGAACGCGTTCCACGGGGTCGACAACCGCGACGAGTTCCTGACGGAAGTCGAGTCGGTCCTCGCCGACGACGGCCGGTTCGTCGTCGTCAACTGGCGACCGCTCCCCCGGTCGGAGACGACCGTGGCCGGCGAGCCCCGCGGCCCGCCGACCGAGCTACGGCTCGGTCCCGAGGAGACCGCCGCGATAGTCGAGGACGCGACCGGCCTCGCGGTGACGGCGGAAATCGACATCCCGCCGTACCACTACGCGCTGGTGTTCGAGCGGCGAGCGTAGCGACCGTGGAACGGGGGATTAGACGACTTCCACGTCGACCTCGTCGCGCTCGACGGCGAGGCGGAACGTGGGGACGGTTCGGTAGACGACCTCGATGACGCCCTTGCGGCGGAGGCTCTGGAGCGCCCGGCGCACGTCGTCCACGTCGGGGTCGATGTCGAACTCCTCTCGGAGCTTGTTGAGGACGCTGACGACGCTCTCGGAGCGCTCGTCGGGGCCGGCGACGACCTCGAAGACGCGGGCTTCGAGCGAGGGGACGCGGATGACGCTCGGTACGGACTCGGCCTCGTCGTCGCCCTCGACGCCGGGTTCGACGCCGACGAGTTCGGCGGCCTCGGCCGTCGCGCGGATGAGGCTGTTGTCGTCGCGGTAGTAGTAGTCTTTGAGCTCGGACTCGAGGTAGCGGTGGACTTCGCTCCCGCTTTCGAGGTCCCAGCGGTTCTGTAACTCCTTGTTCTTCGTCGGCTGGAGCCGGACGATGTCGGCGAGGCGTTCTTTCGCCTCGTCGGAGAGCGTCATATCGGTGGATTCGACGGAGGGGGTATAACGTTGTTCTGGATTCTTCAGCGCGACCGCGGAACGTTAATTATTATCCCTGTCCCTTGCGTCGGCTCGACCATGAGCTGGGACACCCTCCGACTCGACTGGGACGGCGACGTGGCGACCATCACCATCGACCGCCCCGAGCAGATGAACGCGCTCAACGCGGACACGCTCGACGCGCTCGAAGACGCGCTCGACGAGGCCGAAGACGGCGGCGCGCGGGTGGTCGTCCTCACCGGCGCGGGCGAGAAGGCGTTCATCGCGGGCGCGGACATCGGCTACATGAAGGACATCGGGTCGCCCGCCGCGCAGGCGTACGCCGAGCAGGGTCACCGCATCGCGACGCGCTTGGAGGAGTTCCCCGCGCCGACCATCGCGGCCATCAACGGCTACGCCTTCGGCGGCGGCATGGAGTTCGCGCTGGCGTGCGACCTCCGGGTCGCCTCCGAGCGCGCGTTGCTCGGCCAGACCGAAATCGACCTCGGCATCATGCCCGGGTGGGGCGGGAGCGTCCGCCTGCCGGCGCTCGTCGGCGACGAAGTCGCCCGCCGACTCATCTTCTTCGGCGAGCGCATCGACGCCAGCGACGCCCACGAGTACGGCATCGTCGGCGAGGTCGTGGCCCACGACCAACTCGACTCGCACGTCGAGGACCTCGCCGCGGACCTCGCGTCGAAGCCGCGACACGCCCTCGCGGGCGCGAAAGCCGCCATCAACATGTCCCATGACGCCCCGCGGGACGCCGCGCTCGACTTCGAGGCCCGCGTCTGGAGCGGCCTGTTCGGCACCCACGACCAGCGCGAAGGAATGGACGCCTTCCTCGACAAGCGCGACCCCGACTTCGAGTAGGAAACCGACGGGAAGCCCCGTTTCGACGGCGCAATCGGTCAATTAGCTTCGTCCGTACTCAGTGATACCCGTGCTAGCACGGCTCCTACAACTGCTAAGGCGCTGCATGTATAATGAATAATCGTGCAAGATTCCATCACGCTCGGCCGCGTCGAATCCCTCCTCGAAGACCTCTCGTACCCGGTCTCGCGCCGGGACGCCGCGGCCTCCCTCGACGGTGTGACGGTGCTCATGGCCGACGGGAACGCCGACCTCGGCGAGTTGGTCGGGAACTGCCTCACGGCCGAGTTCGCCGACGCGAAGGACCTGTACTACGAACTGAACAACGCGATGCCGATCGAGGCGCTCGGCGAGCCGGGGCAGTCCGACGGCGACGCCTGAGCCGCCCGTTCGACACCGGCTTTTTTACCGCTCACCCCGCGAGCGGGGCGCAATCCTGACGCTTAAGTCCCTCAAGCGGTAGGACGTACTATCATGGAGTTTTGCGACGACTGCGGGTCCCTGATGACGCCGCAAGACGGCGTCTGGGTCTGTCCGAACGGCCACGAGAAAGCGCGCGACAGCGAAAAGGAGAAGTCGATGGTCACGACCGAGGGCCAAGAGTCCAGCGAGGTCGTCGACATGTCCGACGTGGACAACGCCGACATCGGCCCGACGACGAAGACCATCTGCCCGAAGTGCGGCCACGACGTGGCGCGCTACGAGATGAAGCAGATCCGCTCGGCCGACGAGTCCGAGACGCGTTTCTTCACCTGCGTCGAGTGCGACCACAAGTGGCGCGAAGACGACCACTGAGCGACTCGCCTTTTTCAGCCCTCCGTCCGTAACGCGGGGTATGTCCGACGCGCTCGCCCCGCCGACGCTCCCGCCGCTCGAGGGGTGGGTCCGCGTCGACGACGCGACCGACCGGCCGTTCGAGCTCGGTCCCGTCAGCGTCGTCGCCCGAACCGTCGTCTACGAGGACGCCGCCATCCGCGAGCGCGTCCCGGCGACCGCCGACGGCCCGTGGCGCTTCCTGTTCGCCAGCCGCCTCGAAATTCGGCCGCACACGCCGCCGTCGAAGGCGCTGACGAAACTGGTCGGCAAGCGCGCGAGCGCCGGTTTCGAATCCCGCCTCGGAGCGCGCGGCTTCTCGGACGTTCGGCGCGTCGAGTCGCGGACGCTTCGGGTTCGAGTCGGTGGCGGCGACGAGACTGGTTCCGCCGGCGACGGCGGGACCGAAGCCGAGGCCGACGTGGTCCGGTACGCCGCGACCGTCGAACTCGCGGGGGTCGAACTCGCGGCCGACGCCTACCTCGCGGTGACGCCGGTCGACGGCGAGTTCCTCCTGACCGGCGGCGCGTACCCCCGCGAGGTCCGCGGCGGCGACGCGGAGACGGCGGCGGCGCTCCGCGAGGTAATCGAGCCGGAGCGGTTCAGAGAAGAGCTGTTTCGCGTGATTCGCCGCGTCGGGTGAGGCGACGCCGACGGACCGAAAGCAGGGCTGGCCCGGCGGCGTCGGCGTCGTTCACTCGTTGCGGGCGAAGACGAGGTAGCCGGTGTGGCCGACGCCGGCGGTCGAGGGGCGCGACCCGCGGTCGTTGAAGTCCATGTGCCGCTGAATCGTCTCGAACGTCTCCACGTCCGACAGGCCCGCCTCCCTGGCGGCTTCGACGGCCGCGCGCGTGCCCTCCACGAACGGGGAGTAGACGGCGACGTAGCCGCCGGTCACGAGGAGGTCCGGCGCGTGGCGGACGACCTCGGGCGCGTTCTCGGTGTCGAGGGTGAGCACGTCGAACGCCGACGCCGCGAGGTCGTCGACCTCGTCTGTGATGTCGCCGGTGCGAACGTCGACGCGCTCTTCCACGCCGGCGAGTCGCATGTTCTCGCGGGCGACGTCGGCGAACTCGGCGTCGCGTTCGAACGTCGTCACGTTGACGCCGAGGCGACCGAGGTACGCCGAGAGGACGCCCGTGCCGGTGCCCGCGTCGAGGACGCGCTCGCCGGCCGCGACGCCGGTGTGGCCGACGATGAGGCCGATGTCGCGCGGCATCATCGGCGCGCCGGTGCGCTCGAAGTGGTTGAAGAGGTCCGGGCCGCGCGGCTCGCGGACGAGGAACTCCTCGCCGATGTGGGTTTCGAGCGTCTGGCCGGCTTCGACGTCCTCGGGGACGGTGAGCATCCCGAGGTCGGTGTGCAGCTCGTCGCCGGGCGCCCGGAGGTACTCCCGGTCGCCGTGGACGAGGAGTATCACTCCAGTCGCGAGATGGCCGCGGCGAGGTCGCCGTCTTCGGCCTCCAGCGCTTCGCGGGCCTCGTCTTCGGGGACGCCGGCGCGCTGGGCCACGATGGCCACGTCGTCTGCCGGGATGGCGTCGGCGGCCGCCGCGGCCTCGTCGTCGCCGTCGTCACCGGCACCGAGTTCGCGCGTCTCGGGCTCGCCGACGATTTGGTAGGTCTCCTGGCCCTGCGCGTCCATGCGCGTGACCTGCGCGTCAGAGAAGACGAGTTCCTCGTCGGCCGTCTTGATGACGACTTCCTCGGCATCGAGCTCCGTCACGTCGATGCCCATCTGCTTCATCATTTGCTGCATTTTGCGTGGGTTCATCCCGCCGCCTCCAAACATACCCGAAGGGTCGGGGTGAGCGCTCAAAAGCGTGGCGAACGTCGGTGCGCGGCGGGGCGAGCCCGGGCCGACGCTCGCTGGCTCACTCGACCCGCGTGCTGACCGCGAGACCGCTCCCGACCGGGAGGACGATGGTCTCGTACCGCGGGTCGGCCCGCACCGCGTCGAGGAACGCCGCGATGCCGCGGGTGTCGGCGTCGGCCCCGTCGAGCGCTTCAGCCTGCCCCTCGCTCCAGTCGGTGAGCGCGCCGAAGTCGACGGGGCCGCGCATCACGTTGTCGGCGACGACGACGCCGCCTTCCGTGACGCGGTCGGCGACGAGGTCGAACGCCTCGGCGTAGCGGTGTTTCTGGTGGTCCAAGAGCACGAGGTCGAACTCGCCGTCGACGCCCTCGAACAGGTCGAGCGCGTCGCCTTCGAGGAAGGTCGTCCGGTCGGCGAGGCCGGCGCGGTCGAGAAAGTCCCGCGCCATGTCGAGTTCGTGGGCGTCGTGTTCCGTCAGGTAGAGTTCGCCGTCGTCCGCCATCCCCTCGGCGAACCACGTCGCGGAGTAGCCGAAGCCGGAGCCGAACTCGAACAGCCGCTCCGCGTCCGCGAGGTGCGCGAGGACGCGGAGGACGCCGCCCGCTTCGGGGCCGATAATCGGAAAACCGTGCTCGTCGGCGTACGCGGCCATCTCGGCCTGCACCGCGTCGTGTTCGGGCGCGGTCGCCGCGAGGAACCGCCGCGTCTCGTCGGTCAGGATGTCCATGGCGAAGCAGGGCGCGCGAGCGACATAAAATCGGTCGCAGCGGCCGGATTCGTGGGTTCCGTCGCGGGCGCGTTTGCGCTCCGCCCTCACCGCGTCCGTCGTCTCGGTCTCACGGTCTCGCGTCCGCCCTCGTCGCGCCCGCAGTCGGCGGCAGCACCGCGATTCGCCGACCCGCGTACGCTTAAGTAGGGACAAACCACATCTTCGACCATGTTTGATCCCGACGAGCTCGAAGAGATTCGGGAGGCGAAAGCCGAGTGGGAAGAGGAGACGCTGGGGCCGACCCTCGACCGCTTCGGGGAGCGAAAGGAGGAGTTCACGACGGACACGGGCGGAAACGTCGTCGAGCGGCTCTACACGCCCGACGACGCCGACGTGGACTACGACGAGGACGTGGGCTTCCCGGGCGAAAAGCCCTACACGCGCGGGGTCTATCCGACCATGCACCGCGGGCGGCTCTGGACGATGCGGCAGTACGCCGGCTTCGGGACGGCCGCCGAGACCAACGAGCGGTTCCGCTACCTCATCGACAACGGCTCGTCGGGGCTGTCGCTCGCGTTCGACCTGCCGACGCAGATGGGCTACGACTCCGACGCGATGATGGCCGCCGGCGAGGTCGGGAAGTCGGGCGTCGCCATCGACAGCCTCCACGACATGGAGACGGTGTTCGACGGCATCGACCTCGGGGAGGTCTCCACGTCGATGACCATCAACGCCCCGGCGGCCGTGTTGCTGGCGATGTACGTCGCGCTCGGCGACAAGCAGGGCGTCCCCCGCGAGGAGCTCCGCGGCACCATCCAGAACGACATCATGAAGGAGTACATCGCGCGGAATCTCTACATCTTCCCGCCGGAGCCGTCGATGCGGCTCATCACGGACATCTTCGAGTTCTGCGCGGCGGAGACGCCGAAGTTCAACACCATCTCCATCTCCGGCTACCACATCCGCGAGGCCGGGTCGACGGCCGCCCAGGAGGTCGCGTTCACCCTCGGTAACGGCATCCAGTACGTGCAGGCCGCGGTCGACGCCGGCCTCGACGTGGACGAGTTCGCCCCCCAGTTGTCCTTCTTCTTCAACGCCCACAACAACATCCTCGAAGAGGTGTCGAAGTTCCGCGCCGCCCGGCGGATGTGGGCGAAAATCATGGAAGAGCGCTTCGGCGCGGAGAACCCGAAGTCGATGCAGTTGAAGTTCCACACCCAGACCGGCGGGTCGACGCTCACCGCCCAGCAGGTCGAGAACAACGTCGTCCGGGTCGCCTATCAGGCGCTGGCGGCCGTCCTCGGCGGCACGCAGTCGCTGCACACCAACGGGAAGGACGAGGCGCTGTCGCTGCCGACCGAGAAGTCGGTTCGGACGGCGCTCCGCACCCAGCAGATTCTCGCCCACGAGTCGGGCGCGGCGGACACCATCGACCCGCTGGCGGGGAGCTACTACGTCGAGGCGCTGACCGACGACATCGAAGACGAGGCGTTCGACCTGCTCGACGAGGTCGACGAGCGCGGCGGCATGCTCGACGCCGTGAAGAACCAGTGGGTCCAGCGGGAGATTCAGGACGTGGCCTACGAGCGCCAACGCGAGATTGAGGAGGGCGAGCGCGTCATCGTCGGCGTCAACGAGTATCAGGTGGACGAGGAGCCGACCGTCGAGGTCCAGGAGGTCGCCGAAGAAGACGAGACCAAGCAGGTCGAGTCGCTCGAAGCCCGGAAGGACGACCGCGACGAGGCGGCCGTCGAGGCCGCTCTGGAGGACATCCGCGCCGCCGCGAACGGCGACGAGAACCTCCTCCCGCTCATCGTCACGGCGGTCAAGGCCTACGCGACGGTCGGCGAGATATGCGGCGTTCTCCGCGAGGAGTTCGGCGAGTACGAACCCGGCATGGCCTGAGTCGGCCCCCGAGACTCGGCGGCGACCAACGCCGGCGGTCGGGTTCCGTCTCCACCCCAGTCCGACCGCCCAGCCCGTCTCGCCCCGTGCCAACTAGTCACTCGAATTATACATTCACCCGGCTAACGAGTTTTATTATCACCCCCCGAGTGGAGACAATCGAGGCTTATGATGCCGCTTATCGTATTCTAAACCCGTCACACGCCCGGCCGCCGTCTGTCGGCGCGAGGTTCGCGCCACCAGTCGCTCGACGTTTCGAGCGGCGGCCGTCGCGTTGCGGGGCTCTTCGACCGGAGAGCCCCCGGTATCGCATCCGATTGTCCACCTCACCAGACGAATGTCACGAAGACGCTCCCGAGACAGTCGTACCGTCTCCGACTACCGACCCTCCCATCACCGACCCGCGCCCTCGCTCGCGACGCAGGCCGTCCTGCTCGCGTCGATGGCCGCGGTCGTCGCGGTCGTCACCTTCCCCGTGGCGTCGCTCGCGGTCGCCGTCACCGTCGCCGCCATCGTCGCCGTCGCCCGCGCCGTCGTCACCCGGGCCGACCGCTCGATGCTGACGGTCGACGTGCCCGGCGTCCCCGTCGAGGTCACGGTCGCCCGGACCGCCCGCGACTGAGGACCGGCCGAACGCCGTGAGTTCCACACCGCCCCCGCTCGCGTCCCTCACACACCTCGCACGCTCCACGCCACTCACGACCACCGCACCCCTCACGGCCGTCACACCCCTCTCGACCGTCACGACTCCCGCGTCCCGCTCTTGACGCGCGCTTCCGCGCTCATTTTCGTTCCCGCTCTCGACGCGTTTCCCGCTCTTAGGTCACTCACCGACCCCGGCGAGTCGGGTTCGAAGCACCCGCACGACCGCCACGACGAGCATCGCTTGGAGGTAGCCGAAGACGGCGAGCGCCGGGTAGAACGTCGCCGTCTCGCGGACGCCGAACTCGTTGGCGGCGAGCGTGTCGAAGAAGAAGGCGGCCACCAGCGCGGGGAAGTCGACGACCCAAATCTCCTTCGGCAACACGCCGAAGAAGCCGACCGCCCACGCGGCCGCGAGCACGGCGAAGACGGCGACTGTGGCCCGGTCTGTTGCGAGTCGAGCGAACCCGCGCGCGAGCCGCCGCGGGTCGCGGGCGGCGCGCCGGGACGTCGGCGTCATCGTCGGCTCACGCCACGTCGGCGTTCGACTCGGACGCCGATTCCGCGTCGGCGTCGTCGTCGCCGACGAGTTTGACGGCGGTCCCGTAGGCCAGAATCTCGGCCGCGCCCTGCGTTACCTCGGCGGTCACGTACCGGACGCCGACGACGGCGTCGGCACCCATCGCCTCCGCCTCGGCAACCATCCGGTCTGTCGCCTCGTCTCTCGCCTCGGCCATCAGCCCGGTGTAGGACTTGAGCTCGCCGCCGACGATGTTCCGGAGCCCCTGCGTGATGTCGCGGCCGACGTTCCGAGCGCGAATCGTGTTCCCGCGGACGGCACCCAGCGTCACCTCGATGTCGCGGCCGACGACCGACTCAGTTGTAGTTACTATCATGACATGAGTATCGAACCGTCTGGGTTTATCCGTTGCGCCCGACGAACTGGTGACATGCACTTCGACCACGTCGGAATCGCCACGCCCGACGCCGCCGGGCTGGCCGCGCTGTTCGCGGAGCTGTTCGACGCGCCCGTGGCCCACGAGGAGACGTTCGACGGCATGTCGGTCGTCTTCCTCGAACTCGAAAACGGCTACTTCGAACTGCTCGAACCCCACGAGGAGGGTGCCATCTCGAAGTTCCTCGACAAGCGCGGCGGCGGCATCCACCACGTCGCCATCGAGACCGACGACATCGAGGCCGCGCTCCGGACCGCCGAGGCCGCCGGTGTCGACCGCATCGACGAGGAACCGCGCCCCGGCGCGTGGGGCCACGAGGTCGCCTTCCTCCATCCCAAGTCCACGGGCGGCGTCCTCGTCGAGTTCGTCTCGCACTGAGCGATGACGGGAGATTACCCCGACGACACGGCCGACGACGACGCGCCCGCGGACGGGTCGACCGACGACGACGCAGCCGCCACCGGCAGTTCAGACGGTGGCGATGAGGGCTCCGCCGCTGACGGCTCCGCACCCGGCGGCGAGGGCCGCGGGTTCGCCGGACCGATGCGCGACTGGCTCTCCCACCGGGTCGCCGCGACGCCCGACCGAGAGGCGCTCATCCACGCAGCGACCGGCGACTCGTGGACCTTCCGCGAACTCGACGCGCTCGTCGACGAGACCGCCGGCCAACTCGCCGCGCTCGGCGTCGAGGCCGGCGACCACCTCGGCGTCGTTCTCGACCCCGGCGTGGACTACGTCCGACTCATCCACGCCGCGACGCGGCTCGGGGCGGTGCTCGTCCCGCTCAGCGACCGACTCACCCCCGACGAGGTCGGCCGCAACGTCGAACTCGCGGACGTGACGACGCTCGTCTGCGGCGAGTCTACCGAGTCGACGGCGGTCGAGGCCACGACCGACGTGCCCGTCGTCTCCGTGGACGACCCGCGCTGGGAGGGCGTCATCAACCTCTCGTCTATCGCGCCGAAGCGGGTCGAACCCGCGGGCTGGTCGCTCTCGGAGACGATGCTCCTGCTTTTCACCTCGGGGACGACCGGGACGCCGAAGGCGGTGAAACTCACGATGGGCAATCTGCTCGCCAACGCCGTCGCCGGGGCGTTCCGACTCGGCGTCTCGCCCGACGACCGGTGGCTCGTCACGCTCTCGCTGCACCACATGGGCGGCATCGGCCCGATTCTCCGCGGCCCGCTGTACGGGACGACCGTCGTCCTCCGCGAGGGGTTCGACGCCGGCGGCGCGGCCGACGACATCGGCAAGTACGACGCGACGGGCGTCTCGCTCGTGCCGACGATGCTCAAGCGGATGCTCGACAGCAGGGGCACGCTCTCCGATTCGCTCCGCGTGGTGCTCCTCGGCGGCGCGCCCGCCCCCGACGACCTCGTCGAGCGCTGTCGGAACTACTCGGTGCCGGTCTACCCGACCTACGGCATGACCGAGACGGCCTCGCAGGTCGCCACCGCGACCCCGGACGAGGCGTTCGCCGACGTGGGGACCGTCGGGCGACCGCTGTTTTTCACCGACCTCTGGGTCGTCGACGAGGACGGCACCGCCGTCGAACCCGGCACGCCGGGCGAACTCGTCGTCTCCGGACCGACCGTCTCGCCCGGCTACTACCGGAACCCGGAGGCGACCGCCGACGCCTTCACCGACGCCGGCCTCCGGACCGGCGACATCGGCTACCGCGACGACGACGGCCTCCTGTACGTCCTGAACCGGAAGGACGACCGCATCATCACCGGCGGCGAGAACGTCGACCCCGGCGAGGTCGCGGCGGTCCTGCGGGAACACCCGGCGGTGGACGACGCCGTCGTGCTGGGTATCCCCGACTCCGAGTGGGGCGAGCGCGTCGCCGCGCTCGTCGTCCCCGCCGACCCGGAGAATCCCCCGGACGACGAGGACCTCGACGCCTTCTGCCGCGAGCGGCTCGCCGGGTTCAAGTGTCCGCGACTGGTCGAGACCGCGGAGGAACTCCCGCGGACCGTCTCGGGGACCATCGACCGCGAGGCGGTCCGCGAGCGACTGGTCGCGGCCAAACCGGTCGCGGAGGCCGAACCGGTGCGCGCGGCGGCCGAGGAACGCGACGAAGCGCGCGCGAGCGAGAGCGGACGCGAAGCCGACGACCCCGAAGCCGAAGTCGACGAGGTGACGCCCGCGAGCGACGCCGACGGGGCCGCCATCGACGACGCCGAGGCCGACCCGGCGGACGCGGACGCGGAACGTGGCGGAGACGACGACGGTGAGGCGATAAGAGACGACGACGACGGTGAGGCGATAGCCGACGAAGACGAACGCGGTGACGTCGAGAGCGCGGAGGGCGACATCGACGACGGCGACGGCGGCGACGACGAACCCGCACCCGACCGCGACGAGTGAGTGAACGCGCCCGCGGGTGAAGCAAAACCCACAGCCCGCGTCTCGCCGGGTTGTGTCCAAACAATCATTACGTTTTACCGCAAGTGGACTGTATGGTAGGTGCTACCAACCAGACGCTTCGGCCGTTCCTGTGGCGCGCGGGCAAGCTCTTTCCGGACCGCGAAATCGTCTCTCGGACCGCCGAAGGGCTGGAACGCTACACGTACTCGGAGTACGAGGGACGCGTGGCACGGCTCGCGGGGGCGCTTTCGGACGCCGGCATCGGGGACGGCGACCGGGTGGCGACGTTCTGCTGGAACCACAACCGACACTTCGAGACGTACTTCGGCGTGCCGTCGATGGGCGCGCAGTTGCACACCATCAACCCGCTTCTCCCCGACCACCACATCCAGTACATCGTCGAGAACGCGGCTGACCGCATCATCTTCGTGGACCCGTCGCTCGCGCCGAAACTCGCCGGCGCGGTCGATGAGGACGCCTTCGCCTCCGTCGAGCAGTTCGTCGTGATGGCCTCCGAGGTGCCGGACGACGTGGGGCTGTCCCCGGTGACGGACTACGAGTCGTTCATCGCCGACTACCCCGACGAGTACGACTGGCCGGACCTCCCGGAGGACCAACCGGCGGGGATGTGCTACACGTCGGGGACGACCGGCGAACCGAAGGGCGTCGAGTACTCCCAGCAGATGCTGTGGGCGCACACGATGGCGACGCTCCCCAAGTCGGGTCTCGACATCGGCGCGGAGGACGTCATCATGCCGGTCGTGCCGATGTTCCACGTCAACGCGTGGGGCCTGCCGTTTTCGACGACTGCGGCGGGCGCGAAACACGTCTATCCCGGCCCGTCCCCGACGCCCGAGGACCTCGCCAAACTCATCGAGGAGGAGGGCGTGACGATGACCGCGGGCGTGCCCACGGTGTGGCTCGGCCTGCTCGACTACCTCGACGAGCACGACGCGGACATCTCGTCGCTCGAACGCATCATCATCGGCGGGTCGGCCGCGCCCAGGTCGGTCATCCGCCGGTTCGACGAGGAGTACGACGTGGACGTGCTCCACGCGTGGGGGATGACCGAGATGTCGCCGGTCGGCACCGTCGCGCATCTCAAGCCGGGGATGGAGGACCTCCCGGCCGAAGAACAGTACGAAAAGCGGGCCAAGCAGGGCCTGCTCGCGCCGGGACTGGAGATGCGCGTCGTCGACGACGACGGCGACGAGGTCCCGTGGAACGGCGAGGACTTCGGCGAACTCTGGGTGCGCGGCCCGTGGGTGACGACCGAGTACTTCGAGCGCCCCGACGCGAACGAGGAAGACTACGAGGGCAACTGGCTGAAGACCGGCGACGTGGTCACGGTGGACGAAGACGGCTACGTCCAAATCGTCGACCGAGCGAAAGACGTCATCAAGTCCGGCGGGGAGTGGATTTCGTCGGTCGAACTTGAAAACAGCATCATGGCTCACGACGACGTGGCCGAGGCGACTGTCATCGGCGTGCCTCACGAGCGCTGGCAGGAGCGCCCCGTGGCGTTCATCGTCCCGAAGGGTGGCGTCGACGAGGACGCGCTCAAAACCGAACTCGTCGCGCTCGTCGAAGACGAGTTCCCGAAGTGGTGGGCACCCGACGAAGTCGTCTTCATCGACGAGGTGCCGAAGACCGCGACCGGCAAGTTCGACAAGAAGGTACTCAGAGACCAGTACGACGACTCCTCGCTCATCGAGGGCAAGACACCCGACGCGGAGGCCCCGTCGGACGAGTGAGCGCCGGGTCGGTCGTGGGTTCTAACGAAGAACCAGTTTGAAGTTTAGACTGGTTCCATACACTATTTTTACTGTACAATCCTATGTCGGGACATGGAACTTCTCGACGACTCCATCGTGCCCGAACACGCCCGCGAACTCAAGCGGGAGGCCCGCGAGTTCGCCAAAGAGCACATCGAACCGGTCGCGGAGGAATACTACGAGTCCGGCGAGTACCCCCACGAGGTCCTCCAGGCGGGGATGGACGCGGGGCTCGTCGCGCAGGACATCTCCGAGGAGTACGGCGGGAAGGGCTTCGACCTCCAGCAGATTCTGGCAATCTCCGAGGAGTTCTACCGCGCCGACGCCGGCATCGCGCTGACGCTCCAACTCGCCTCGTTCGGCTGCGAGATTATGGAGGACTACGGCAGCGAAGAACAGAAGGAGAAGTGGCTCCGACCGGTCGCCGAAAACGAGCAGATTTCGGGGCTCGCGGTGTCCGAGCCGCAGACCGGCTCCGACATGGCCGGCATGGAGACGACCGCCGAGAAGACCGACGACGGCTACGTCCTCAACGGCGAGAAGTACTGGGTCGGCAACGCCGTCGAGGCCGACTGGCTGACGGTGTACGCCAAGACCGCCGACACCGACGACCGCTACTCGAACTACTCGATGTTCATCGTGCCGACGGACACGCCCGGCTACGAGGCCGAGCACATCCCCGAGAAGATGGGCATGCGCGCGTCCAAGCAGGGCCACATCGTCTTCGACGACTGCGAGGTTCCCGAGGAGAACCTCATCGGCACCGAGGGCGGCGGCTTCTACATGCTCGCGGACTTCTTCAACCACGGTCGCATCATCGTCGGCGGCCACAGCCTCGGCCTCGCCGCCGCCGCCATCGAGGAGGCGTGGGAGTTCGTCCACGAGCGGCGGGCGTTCGGCCGCAACGTCTCGGAGTTCCAGGCGGTCCAGCACATCCTCGCCGACATGCGCATGGAGTTCGAGGCGGCCCGCGCGCTCAACTGGCGCGCCGCCGAGAAGGTCGAAACCAACGAGGACGCCGGCTTCTGGGCGGCCGCCGCCAAGACGAAGTCGACCGAGACGGCCGTCGACGTGGCCGAACGCGGCATGCAGCTCCACGGCGGTCGGTCGGTCCTCAACGAGTACAAGATTTCGCGGGTCTACCGCGACGTTCGCATCCCGGTCATCTACGAGGGCGCGAACGAGATTCAGCGCAACCTCATCTACCGGCAGGGCGCGCTCTGAGGCGACCCCGAGACCGGGGGGAGAACTGACAACTCGTTTTCCGGTTTGGCATCGCTTGACCGGAACGCAGTTACTATCTGAGCGTCGTACCTTGACTCAGCAAATGGTACGCACGAGCGTTATCGGCTGCGGAAACATGGGGAGCGCCCTCCTCACCGGGCTCTGGAAGGCGGGCGGTCACTCGGTCGTCGCCTGCGACCTCGACCCCGACGCCCTCGCCGCGGTCGCCGACTACTGTGAAGCGACGACGGACGACGTGTCGCGCGCCGCCGACGCCGACGTGGTGTTCGTCGCGGTCAAGCCCGACATCGTCGAGGCCGTCCTCTCGGAACTCGACCTGTCTCCCGACCAGACTCTCGTCACTATCGCCGCGGGCGTCCCGACCTCGTTCGTCGAGGCGCGCACCGACGCCCGCGTCGTCCGCATCATGCCGAACCTCGCCGCCGAGACCCGCGACATGGCCGCGGCGGCGACCGGCGACCTGACCGACGAGGTCCGCGAACTCCTCTCGGACGTGGGCGAGTTCGTCGAGGTCGAGGAGTCGCAGATGGACATCGCCACCGCGGTCAACGGCAGCGGCCCGGCCTTCGTCTTCTATCTCATCGAGGCCGTCACGCAGGCCGGCGTCGCGGGCGGGCTCTCCGAGGAAGACGCCGAGATTCTCGCCGCCCAGACGTTCAAGGGCGCGGCCGAGACCGTCGTGCAGGACGACCGCAGCGCCGACGAACTCATCGACGCGGTCTGCTCGCCGAACGGGACGACCATCGAGGGGATGGAGGTCCTCTGGGACAGCGCCGCCGACGAGGCCGTCACCGAGGCGGTCGTCGCCGCCGAGCGCCGGTCGAAGGAGCTCGCGGAGGACTTCGCCGATGAGTGAGGTGAGCGAGACGACGGAGACCTCCGAGGTCGCCGAGCCCGACCCCGACGCGGTCGCCGCCGCCCGCGACGCCGCCGCCGAGGCGAAGCGCGTCATCGTCAAGGCCGGCACGAACTCGCTGACCGACGAGGACTCCAACCTCGACGACGACAAGCTCGACAAGCTCGTCGACGACATCGAATCGCTCCTCTCGCGCGGCAAGGAGGTGCTTCTCGTCTCCTCGGGCGCGGTCGGTGCCGGCATCGGCCGCCTCGACCATCCCACGGCGGACCGCGACACCCTCGAAGCGTCGCAGGCGCTGTCGACGGTCGGCCAGAGCCTCTTGATGCACCGCTACACCGAGAGCTTCGAGCGCTACGACCGGAAAGTCGCCCAGATTCTCATCACCCAGCACGACCTGGAGAACCCCGAACGGTTCACCAACTTCCGGAACACGGTCGAGACGCTGTTGGAGTGGGGCGTCGTGCCCATCATCAACGAGAACGACGCGGTCGCCACCGAGGAGCTCCAAATCGGCGACAACGACATGATTTCGTCGAACATCGCGGTCGGCATCGGCGTCGACCTGCTCGTGACGCTCACCGACGTGGGCGGCGTCTACACCGGGAACCCGAAGGAGGACCCCGACGCCGAGCGCATCGAGGTCGTCGGCGACAACTACAGCGACGTCGAGGACATCGTCACCGCGAGTTCGACCGGCGGCTTCGGCGGCATCCAGACGAAGGTCCGCGGCGCGCGCGACGCCGCCGAGTACGGCATCCCCGCCGTCATCGCGAAGTCGACCGAACCCGACGTGCTGGCGAAGATCGCCGAGCGCGAATCGGTGGGAACAATGTTCCTCCCCCTCGATGGTGAACTCGATGACTGAGCGAGACACGACCGCGCAGGTCGAACAGGCACAGTCGGCGGCGCTGCGCCTCGCGAACGTCGACGCGGCCGACCGCGACGCCGCGCTCGGAGCCATCGCGGACGCCATCCGCGACAACAGCGAGGCGATTCTCGCGGCCAACCGCGAGGACGTCGAGGAGGCCGAGGCGATGCTCGAAGCGGGCGAGTACACGCAGGCGCTCGTCGACCGCCTCAAACTCGACGAGGCGAAACTCGACGACATCGCCGGGATGGTCGAGTCCGTCGCCGAGCAGGACGACCCGCTCGGCGAGACGCTGGAAGCGCGCGAACTGGACGCGGACCTCGAACTGTACAAGCTCTCGGTCCCCATCGGCGTCGTCGCGACCATCTTCGAATCGCGGCCCGACGCGCTCGTCCAAATCGCCGCGCTGGCGCTGAAGTCCGGCAACGCCGTCATCCTCAAGGGCGGCAGCGAGGCGAGCGAGTCGAACCGCGTGCTGTACGAGACGATTCTGTCCGCCACCGAAGAGCTCCCCGACGGCTGGGCGACGCTCATCGAGGCCCACGAGGAGGTCGACCGCCTGCTCGAACTCGACGACATGGTCGACCTCGTGATGCCCCGCGGCTCCTCGGAGTTCGTCAGCTACATCCAGGACAACACCCAGATTCCCGTCCTCGGCCACACCGAGGGCATCTGCCACGTCTACGTCGACGAGGCGGCCGACCTCGACATGGCGGCCGACATCGCCCTCGACGCGAAGGTGCAGTACCCCGCGGTCTGCAACGCCGTCGAGACGCTCTTGGTCGACGAGTCCGTCGCCGCCGACTTCCTGCCGACGGTCGTCGCGCGCTACCGCGACGAGGGCGTCGTCCTCCGGGGCGACGAGGCGACCCGCGAGCACGTCGCTGTCGACCCCGCGACCGACGACGACTGGGACACCGAGTACGGCGACCTCGAACTCTCCATCAAGGTCGTCTCGGACCTGTACGACGCGGTCGACCACATCAACGCCCACGGCTCGAAACACACCGAATCCATCGTCACCGAGGACGCCAAGCGCGCCGAGACGTTCATGACCGGCGTCGACGCCGCCAGCGTCTTCCACAACGCCTCGACCCGGTTCGCCGACGGCTACCGCTACGGTCTCGGCGCCGAGGTGGGCATCTCGACGGGCAAGATTCACGCCCGCGGCCCGGTCGGTCTCGAAGGGCTGACGACCTACAAGTACTACCTCGAAGGCGACGGCCAGTTGGTCGCCACCTACGCCGGCGAGGACGCCGTCCCCTTCACCCACGAAGCGCTCGACGCCGAGTGGAACCCCGGCCACCGAAGTCGGCGAGACTGAGCGCGCCGGACGCCCTTCGGTCGTCGCTCCGCGTTTCGAATTCTCGCGGCACATAGAACTATATCCCTGACAGTCGCCTCTCCGGTAGAGTCGTCTCCGCTGCGACTCGGTGACTCCAATGGATTTAGACGAATTCGTCAGCACGCACGCACCGTCCGAAGGCGGCGAATCCTTCGAACTCGAAAACTCGAAACTGCTCGACGTGGCTCTCGACGGGAGCGTCATGGCCAAGGCCGGGTCGATGGTCGGCTACACCGGCGACATCTCCTTCGAGCGGAAGTCCGCCGGCGGCCTGACGGGGATGCTCAAGAAGAAGGCCACGGGCGAGGGCGACGTCATGATGCAGGCGACCGGAACCGGGCACCTCTATCTCGCAGACCAGGCCAAGGAGGTCCAGATTCTCGAACTCGACGCGGGCGAGGAACTGAGCGTCAACGGTAACGACGTGCTCGCGTTCGAGTCGAGCGTGAACTGGGACATCAAGATGCTGACGAGCATCGCTGGGGCGTCCTCCGGCGGCCTGTTCAACGTCTTCCTCGAAGGCCCCGGCCACGTCGCCATCACGACCCACGGCGAGCCCATCGTCCTCCAGACGCCGGCCAAGACCGACCCCAACGCGACCGTCGCGTGGAGCGGAACCGTCTCGCCGTCGTCGAACCGCGACATCAACATCAAGGGCCTGCTCGGCCGCTCGTCGGGCGAGTCCTACCAGCTCGAATTCGCGGGCGAAGGCGGCTTCGTCATCGTCCAGCCGTTCGAGGAAGTCGGCCCCGGCGAGTAGTCGCCCGGCGCGACTCCGACTCCAGTTTTGCGCTCAGCGGCCGTTTTTCGGCCGTTTTCGTCGTTACTCGGACCGAACGGGCCGAGACGGCGCGTATCTCTCGTGCCCGGCGGACATATATTGTCTGCCTGAACTGTTATGCCGACTCCGTCCTAATCCCGGCGTATGGGTGACATCAGCGTCCATCTGGTCGACCGCGGTCGCGTTCTCACGGATATGGGGTACGTCCTCGACGGGTACACCATGGGGAGCGCGTCGAACCGAAGCCCCGACCACGAAACGGCCGAGTTCGTCGTCTGGAACGCCGTCGTCGACGGCCCCGACCGGACGGTGCTGTGGGACACCGGAGCGAACCCCGAGGCGGGCGACGGCTACTGGCCCGCCCCGCTGTACGAGGCGTTCGAGTACGTCGACGCCGCGGAACACACGCTCGAAGGCGACCTCGATTCGGTCGGCTACGACCTCGGCGACATCGACGCCGTGGTGATGAGCCACCTGCACCTCGACCACGCGGGCGGCCTCGCCGAGTTCGCCGGGACGGACGTGCCGGTATACGTCCACGAGGAGGAACTGAAGTTCGCGTACTACTCGGCGAAGACGACCGAGGGCTCCATCGCGTACCTCGCGTCGGACTTCGACCGCGACCTGAACTGGAACGTCGTCCACGGTGGCGAGCACACGCTGTTCGACGGCTTCCGGCTCGTCCACCTGCCGGGTCACACCCCCGGCGTGCTGGGCGCGCACATTGAGACGCCCGACGGCGACGTGCTCGTCGCGGGCGACGAGTGCTACGTCGAGGGCAACTACACGGACGAGGTGCCGCTCGGCCCCGGCCTGCTCTGGAGCGAGCGCGACTGGTTCGAGAGCCTCCAGAAAGTGAAGGAGCTCGAACGCCGGACCGGCGGCGACGTGCTG
Source organism: Haloferax gibbonsii (assembly GCF_001190965.1). Classification (NCBI taxonomy): domain Archaea; kingdom Methanobacteriati; phylum Methanobacteriota; class Halobacteria; order Halobacteriales; family Haloferacaceae; genus Haloferax; species Haloferax gibbonsii. The sequence continues at coordinate 1,262,989 of NZ_CP011947.1, read as the reverse complement.
TTCGGCCACGACCTCGAACGGTTCGAGTCGTTCGGCGACGGCTGGAACGCCTGAGACGGGCGACGGCGCGCCCGACGAGGCTCTGATTTTCACGCGTCAACCGCAGAACGGCGGGCGGCCGCGGCACTCATCGCGTCCGAAGAACGTAAGAAGGGAACCGCAGGGATTGGCTGGGTTGGGTGGTGTGGGTTGAGGTGGAGTGGGGGATTGAATGGCCGGTGGAGACGACGGACCGGCCTAAATCATGAGTTGCACGTCGGCGTCGGCCATGTGCTGGAGGGCCGTCGCCGCGCCGACGCCGGTGGTGACGCCGTCGTAGAACTCGGCTTCGTCGTAGCCCATCAGCTCGATGGTCATCTGGCAGGCCTGGAGGTCCACGCCCATGTCGAGGGAGGTCTCGATGAGTTCCTCGACGGTCGCGGTCCCGTTCTCCTGAATCTTCTTTTCCATCATGCTCGTGGCGACGTTGTCCATGAAGGGCAACGCGGCCACGGCGTTCGGCATCGGCATGCTCGGGTTGCCGACCGCGCTGAGCTTCAGGTTCTTCGACTTCTCCTCGTGGAGGATGTCGAGCCCCCAGAACGTGTGGAAGACCACGACGTCCCAGCCGAAGGCGGCCGCCGTGCTGGCGAGGATGAGCGGCGGGTACGCCATGTCGAGGGTGCCTTTGGTCGCGATGATGGTCATCGACTTCTGTCCGTCGTCGTCGGTGGCCTCCCGGAGGTCGGAGACCTCCTCCTGCAGGGCTTGGATCTGCGCGCGGAGGTCTTCGACGGAGGCGGCTCCCGCGTCGACGGGCGCGTCGGCGTCCGAGCTCATTCCTTCTGGATGAGGTGGCGGAAGACCGCGTCGCCGTCTTCCTCGGCCTCTTCCTGGTCGAGCATGGAGACGCCGTCGGTGGAGTCAGCCCAGCCCTTCAGGTCGCTCATGCTGCCGGAGTCGGTCGCGACGACCTGCAGAATCTCGCCGCTTTCGAGGTCGTCGACCGCGCCGCGGGTCTTGACGACGGGCATCGGGCAGGACAGTCCTTTCACGTCGAGGGTTTCGGTGGGTTCGTATGTACTCATTTTTCGGGGTCACCTGTGTTGGGTGTATTCCACAATATAGGGGTGCTTCGTAAAAGTGTGTCGGTTCTTGGGTAGACTACACAATACTTAGGCTCGACAGCGATGCATGCCGAAACCGGCGGTTAAACGGGGCTTAGTGTCATTACACGCTCGCACGAGTGCGAAATCGCACTACATTCCGACGATGTATTCTGAGTTAGTATTGCAAGAAATTCAAACTACCATCCGAAAGCTTAAGTCGAACCACCCGATAGTGGGTGATGCATACATGACCGTTCCAGACCTGCCGGAACTCGAAGTCGACGTGCCAGTCATCGAGCCCGAGACGCTGAAAGCCCGCATCGACGAGGGCGAGGCGCTCACCATCCTCGACAATCGCGTGCCGTCGGAACACGAGGATTGGCGCATCGACGGCGAGAACGTCTCCCACGTCAACATCCCCTACTTCGAGTTCCTCGACGAGGAGCTCGACGAGGCGCTGTTCGAGGACCTCCCCGAAGACGAGGAATTCGTCGTCCTCTGTGCGAAGGGCCACTCCTCGGAGTACGTCGCCGGGCTCCTGATTCAGGAGGGCTACGACGCCGTGGCGCTCGAACGCGGGATGAACGGCTGGGCGAGCATCTACGAGTACACCGAACTGGAGACCGACGGCGACGCGCTCGTCGCGCAGTACCAGCGCCCCTCCAGCGGCTGTCTGGCGTACCTCGTCGTCGACGGCGACGAGGCGGCCGTCGTCGACCCGCTTCGGTACTTCGCCGACGAGTACGTCGCCGACGCGAAGGCCCTCGGCGCGGAACTGAAGTACGCCGTCGACACGCACATCCACGCCGACCACATCAGCGGGGTCCGCACGCTGGTCGAAGACCACGGCGTCACGGGCGTCATCCCCGAGGCCGCCGAGGACCGCGGCGTCGACTACGACACGCCCTACGACACAATCGCGGACGGCGAGACGCTCACCGTCGGCGACACCGACATCGAGGCCATCCACACGCCCGGCCACACGACCGGCATGACGACCTACGCGGTCGACAACGTGCTGTTCACGGGCGACGGCCTGTTCATCGAGTCGGTCGCCCGCCCCGACCTCGAAGACGGCGACGAGGGCGCGCCCGACGCGGCCGGAATGCTCTACGACTCGCTGCAGGAGCGCGTCCTCTCGCACGACGACGACGCCATCGTCGCCTCCGCGCACTTCAGCGACGCGGCAATCCCCGCCGCCGACGGCAGTTACACCGCCACGCTCGGGGAACTGAAGGACACGATGGACGCACTTTCGATGCCCAAAGACGAGTTCGTGGAGTTCATCCTCTCGGACATGCCGCCGCGGCCGGCCAACTACGTCGACATCATCGAGACGAACCTCGGCGTGCAGGAGTCGGACGACGACCGCGCCTTCGAGCTCGAACTCGGGCCGAACAACTGCGCGGCCAGCAACGAAGCCCTCACGAACTAAATGTCGGGTCTGACGCCGCTCCTCGTCGAAGGGCTCTTTCCGAACGGTATCGCGCACTACGCGCTCGGCGGTCTCCTCATCGGCCTCGGGACCGCTGTCATCTACCTCGGGACGGGCATCATCGCCGGCGCGAGCACCTTCCTCGAATCGACGCTGTCGTACGCCTCCGACCTCCCGCGGTTCAACAAGGCGAAGTACGTCGCCTCGCGGGACTGGCGGGTCGTGTTCACCCTGAGCATCGTCGCCGGGGCCGCCATCTACACCGTCCTGTTCGGTGACGGCTGGTGGGTCTCCGACGTGCAACCGTGGCGCTTCGCCGTCGGCGGCGTCCTCGTCGGCGTCGGCACCCGCATCGGGAAGGGCTGTACGTCCGGCCACGGGGTCTGCGGCGTCGGCTCGCGCTCGCGGACCTCGCTCGTCAACGTCGCCACGTTCATGCTCGTCGCCATCGGGGTCGCACAGCTCCTGAGCGCGCTGGGGGTGTCGCCGTGAGCGACGACGAACGCGGACTCGGGTTCATGCTGGTCGTCGTCGCGGGCGGCCTGATATTCGGGTTCGGCCTCGCCGTCAGCAACATGGCTCGCCCGGAGGTCGTCCTCGACTTCCTTCAGTTCGACGACCTCGGTCTCGTCTTCGTAATGGGCGGGGCCGCGGTCGTCACCGGCACCGTCTTCGCGCTCGCCGAGGCGTTCGGCGACCGCGCGCCCCTCACCGGGCGCGACTACGGCCGCCGCCTGAAGTCGTTCGACAAGAACGTCGTCGTCGGCGGGGTCGTCTTCGGAGCCGGCTGGGGTATCTCCGGCATCTGTCCCGGCGCCGCCTACGCCAGCCTCGGCGTCGGCAACTACCCCATCCTCATCGCCATCGGCGGGATGTTCGTCGGCGCGTACCTGCAGGGGCTCTGGCGGGCCCGCCGCGCCGAGAGCGCCGTAACCGGCACCTCAGCCGACTGAACCCCTCGTCGGCGAATCCGATCTCGTTCTTTTCCCGTCCGTCGCCCGCAGAGCGACGGCGACGACGTTCTCGCCTCCCTGTCGGCGAACCGCCGCCGATGGGCCGCGGCTCGCGCGCGCTGTCGAGCAGTCGGTGGTCGTTTCCTCCGCGAGTCGACGTTCGACGCTCGCCGCCGATGTCCGAGAACGTCGTCGTGAGCGGCTCTCGACCGAGTCTATGCGATTGTAACCGGCCGGATATAGTATTGCACAAGAAGCAAACAACTATTTTGTCATAGATAGCGGACAAATATGTTCGTAACGTCTCGTGATACAAAATATAGCTCGATTTAGTGGTATTTCTATGTCCATTCTATAACTTACGAGTATGCAACAGCGATATGGTATTGTACAGTATTCCCAAAAGCGTTATATCCTCACTCCGGTTAGCCAGCGGTGTACAAGATAGTATGATGCGTGCAATACACTCCGGGCACCCCGAGGGGTGCTGGTAAGATGTTCGGAATCGAGACGTTGGGCGGGAACGCACAGGCCGCCGCGCTCGTCGGCGTCGTCCTCGTCGAGGCGATGGTGCTGTACGTCGGGTACGGCGCGCTGACCGCCGCACTCGGACCGACCGTTCGGAAGGCCATCGGTGGTGAGTGAGCGTGTTCGAACTACTCGGCATGTCTGCCGGGATGCTGGCCCTCTTCGTCGCGTTCGGGGTTCTCATCGGCGTCCTGTTCGGCTTCTTCGGCATGGGCGGGTCGTTCCTCGTGACGCCCGCGCTGCTCGTCATGGGCTACCCCTCGCGCGTGGCCGTCGGTTCCGGGCTCGCGTTCGTCTTCGGGACCTCCGTCATCGCGACGCTGAAGCACCGCGACCTCGGACAGGTCGACTACAAACTCGGCATCTCGATGATTATCGGGACCACGGTCGGCCTCGAAGTCGGGAAGGAAATCGTCCTCTACCTCGAAGAGCTCGGACTCGCCGGTAACATCATCAGCGTCACGTACGTGCTGCTTCTCGGCGGTATCGGGCTGTTCGTCACCTACGAGGCGCTGAAGGGCGGCAACGGCGGCGGCGTGAGCCACGACGTGGACGGCGACGCCGACATCGACGCCGACGACATCCCCGAACTGGCCAAGAAGATTCAGAGCTACTCGCTCCCGCCGATGATAACCCTCCGCGGCGGCGTCAAAGTCTCGCTGTGGATGATTCTCCTGGTCGCGTTCGCCACGGGGCTCCTCTCGGGCTTCCTCGGCGTCGGCGGCGGCTTCATCCGCATGCCCGCGCTGTTCTACCTCATCGGCGTTCCGGTGCCCATCGCGGTCGGCACCGACCTGTTCGAAATCATGTTCTCGGGCGGTATCGGCTCGTTCCTCTACGCGCAGTCCGGCGGCGTCGACCTCTCTATCGTCGCGCCGCTCCTCGCCGGGTCGGCGCTCGGCGCGCGCGTCGGCTCCGCCGCGACCTCCATCGTCGACGAGGACGAGATCAAGATTTACTTCGGCCTGATGCTGCTCCTCGGCGCGCTCGCCGTCGCCGTGCGGCAGGCCGGGAACTACCTCGGCATGGGCGTCCTCGACTACGTCAGCCTCGCGCTCATCCTCGGGTCGGCGCTCATGGTCTCCGGCGCGGTACTCTACAGCGCCGTCAAGTCCATTCGCGCGCCTTCGGCCGCCGGAAGTTCGACCGCCGACTGAGGACGACGGCTCGCACGCGAACCGCACTCGCATCGAACCCGAATCCACGACACCGGGACGCCGTTTCTCCCCCGGTGTTGTGCAAACTATACAAACCCTTTTGAGGGCTGACCACGTAGCCCGAACCGACAATGGCTAGCTCGATGGTCGAATACCTGCAATCGGACATGGAGTGTGAGGGACTCCTCGAGTGTCTCCACGGACTGAAGCAACTCGACCGGCGGTGTTTCGAGGTGCTCGTCGAGACCGACGAACACCTGACCGTCGACGAGGTCGCCGAGGCGGTCGAGCGGGAACGTTCGACCGCGTACCGCTCCATCCAGCGCCTGCTGCAGGCGGGGCTCATCCAGAAGGAACAGGTGAACTACGAACACGGTGGCTACTACCACGTCTACCACCCGACCGACCCCAACGAGGTCGCAGACGACATGCAGCGCATGCTCAACGACTGGTACGCCCAGATGGGCACGCTCATCCAGGAGTTCCGCGACAAGTACGACGAGAAAATCGTCCCCGCGGAGTAGTTTTCTTCGACCGACGAGCGGCCGCCGCCTCTCGATTGGTCCTCCTCCCAAATCGATTAGGTTCCGTATTCAACGCCTCTGAGTCCATAGCTACTGCCACGACCACTCTATGTCGAAGAGTAAAAGCAGTCCCCGAAACAACGAGTTCGTCGAAGAGTGCCAGTCGTGTGAGTCCCGGACGCCGCACGACGTCTCCATCGAAATCAAGACCGAGAGCCGGAAACGCGAGAACCGCGAGTTCTCCCGCGAGCCGTACCGTGTCACGCGCTGTACGCGCTGCGGGAACACGCGGTCCCAGCGAATGAACGACGCGTGAGCGATACCCCCGCCGACCGCCGGCCACCCTCGGCAGACCACTCCCGACCCCAACCCCGACCCCGACCCCGACCCCGACCGACCGCCTCCGCGACACCGACGTAGCCACGGTCCGAGCCATGACACAGCAACCCACCCCAGACGCGCCGACTGTCCTCCTCGTCGACGACGAGGCCGCCCTCGCCGATAGCCTCGCGCTGTGGCTCGAACGCCGCTACCGCGTCCGAGTCGCGTACTCCGGGCGCGAGGCCCTCCAGACGTTCGACGAGAGCGTCGACCTCGTCTTCCTCGACCACAACCTCCCCGGTCTCTCCGGCGAGTCCGTCCTCGAAGAACTCTCCCGACGGGTCGACCCGTCGTCGTTCGCGGTCGTCATGCTCAGCGCCGCGCCCGGCGACGAACTCGCCGACCTCCCCGTTGACGCCGTGCTCACGAAGCCGGTCACCAAACGCGACGTCTTCGACGCCGCCGACCGATTCGTCGGCGACGCGCCCGAAGCCAAACTCGACTAATCTCCTTCCAACGGTCCGTGGCCGCCCGCTTCAGTCGTCCGCCGACGCGGGATTCAGCTCGTCGAAATACGTCTCGATGAGCTTCCGCTCCGCCGTCCGGAGGTGTTCGTGGAGCGTCGGCGGCGAGATGCCGAGCGAGTCGGCGACCTCTTCTGCCGTGCTCCCGCGGGGCCACTCGAAGTAGCCGGAGACGAGCGACGTTTCGAGGACCGTCTTCTGCCGGTCTGTCAGTTTGGAGTCGAGCGTCCGCCGGAAAGAGTCGGCCGACTGGACGGACCGCTCCACCTCGCGCTTTGCGACGACCGAGACGCCGGCCGCGGCCGTCGTCACCGCCTCCACGAGCGCGCCGTGGTCGGCGTCGGCCGCGACGTGGAGCGCGAGGGTGCCGCTCCCCTCGGAGAGCGTCAACCGCTCCACGCTCGCGCCGTGGTCGATGGCGGTCGACAGCATCGCCTCGGCGTCGGTGCGGAGTTCGACGACGGACTCCTCGTCGCCGTCGGCGACGACGCGGGCCTGCGAGACGTCGGCGGCGTCGATAGCGGCCGCGACCGCGTCGCACCCCGACGCGCCGGCGACGCTGACGAAACAGGTGAGCTCGTCGCCGGCTCGGGTGACGCCGTCCAGCGAGAGTCGGCAGTCGAGCGTCGCCGAGAGCCCGGCGAGCACGCCGGCGCCGCCGCCGACCTGAAACTCCAGTTCGACGACGCTGTCGCCGTTGAGAAGCTGCTTGCTCTGCGTCGCGTTGATGCCGTTGCCGACGGTCGCGCCGAGGTCAGAAAACAGTCCTGCGGACTCCTCGTCGAAGCCGTCGGTCTCGTCGTAGACGACGAGCGCGCCGTACACCGTCTCGCGGTAGTCGATGGCGACACAGAGCGCCGACACCGCGTCGAGGTCGGCGGCGTCGTCGCCGAAGACCGCCGCGCGGTGCGCCTCGGAGATGTCCTCGAAGGCGAAGCCGTCTTCGACCGTTCCGTCGATGTCGAACGCCTCGTCGACGAAGTCGAGGTCGACGCCCGAGGGGTCGAGTCCGTAGCCCGCCGCGGCGGTACACCGGAGCGTGCCGGCGGCGGTGCGTCTGAGAACGAACGCGGCCTCGTGGGCGCTCGCGACCGCGTCGCAGACGGTCCGTTCGATTTCGTCGCGGCTCCGCGCGTCGATTATCGCCCGGTCGATGTCGCGGAGGAGCTCGTTGGTCCGGTTCAGGCGGTCGAGCTGCGCCTCGCGGTTACGAATCGCCGCCTCGTGTTCGGCTCGGACCGCCTCCAGTCGACCGCGGAGGTCCGACAGCGCCTCGGGCTCGCGGAGCTCCTCCACGTCGCGGCTGTCGAGCGCCGCCTCCGTGGATTCGAGCGCGAAGTACTCGCGGACCTCGGACTCGAAGCCCGACCGCACGAGCAGCTCTTCGACCGTCTCTTTGACCTCCGACTCCGAGACGGGCTTGACGAGGTAGGCGTCGAACGGCATGTCGACGATGTCGGTGTCGGGCTCGACCGCGGTCATCATCGCCACGCGGCAGTCGAGGCCGCGCTCGCGAATCTCGTCGAGCACGTCGTCGCCCGTGACGTTCGGCATTCGGCGGTCGAGGAGGACGACGTCGACGGTGTCGTCGAGTCGGTGGAGGGCTTCTTCACCGCCGTAGGCGGTCTCGACGGCGAACCGCTCGCCGTCGAGCCAGTACCGGCAGGTGTCTGCGAGGTCCTCGTCGTCGTCGACCACGAGAACGACCTGCTCGGCGGCCCGCTGTTCGGGGCTCTCGCGCGCCGAGCGTTCGGTGACCATCGTATCGAACACACAGTAACGGCGAACAGTAATATATCTGCCCATCGCAGCAGGTGGAATTTAGGCGGTTCAGTGACCCGATTCGGTCGTCTCCGACGGACGGGGAACTCCCGCGACCGACTGCGAACCGACCCGCGAGACGGCCCCGGGCCGAACTCACGCTCGCGGGAGCGTGACGACGAACGTGGCTCCGCCGCGGTCGTTGTCCTCGATTGCGACCGTCCCGCCGTAGCTCTCGACGATTTCGCGGACCAGAAACAGCCCGAACCCGTTGCCCGGATTCGACAGGTCCTCGATGCGCTGGTCGACGATGCGGTGTTTCTCCTCGTCCGGGACGCCCGGGCCGTTGTCGGAGACGCGGAGTTCGACCGCGTCGTCGCCGGCCCCAACCTCGACTTCGACCGCCGGGTTCGGCTTGTCGTTGTGCTGGACGGCGTTTTTCAGCAGGTGCTCGATGACCTCGTCCAGCAGGTCGTCGGCGACGACCGAGACGTCGGGGAGCCGTCCGACTTCGACGCTCGCGGCGTCGGTCTCGCTCCGCAGTGACTCCGCGCCGTGGTCGACCGCCTCGTCGATTCGACGCGGTCGGAACTCGTGGGACTCGCGCTCGACGATGACCTTCATGAACGTCCGCATCGTCCCGACGAGTTCGGTCATCTCGCGGACGCGCCCCTGTATCGTTTCGAGGTGGGTCAGCCCCGCGTCGTCCACGAAGTCCTCGACGATGTCCGCCCGCGCGCCGACCACGTTGAGCCCGTTGAGGAGGTTGTGGCGGATGATGCGGTTCACGAACTCCAGTCGCTCCTGTTCGCGCCGCAACTCCCGCTCTCGCTCCTTGCGGGCGGTGATGTCGTGGCCCTCGAGGACCAGAAGCGACACCTCGCCGTCGTCGTCGCGGACCGGGGTGACGGAGAAGTCGATGACGACCGGCCGGTCGGTGTTCTGTCGCTCGATTTCGACCTCGTAGCGGACGAACTCGCCGTCGGCCGCGCGGTCGAGCGCGGCCCGGAGGTCGGCGATTCGCTCGTCGTCGCCGCGCCACCACGGCGTCTCCCACGCCCGCAGTCCGACGATGTCGTCGCGGTCGCCGTCCACGAGGTCGAGCGCGGCGTCGTTCACCCGGAGGACCGTTCCGTCGGGCTCGACCAGCCCGATGTACTGGAACGTGCTGTTGAACACCGCGTCCAACTGTCGCTCGCGGCGCTTCCGGTCGGTCATGTCGCGGGTCACCTTGGCGAAGCCGATGACCTCACCGGTGTCGTCGGTCAGGGCGGTGATGGTGACAGACGCCCAAAAGCGAGTGCCGTCGGCACGGACGCGCCACCCCTCGTTTTCGGCTCGGCCCTCGGTCCGCGCTCGGTCGAGAAGGCGCTCTGGCAGGCCGTCTTCGGCGTCCTCGTCGGTGTAGAACGTCTCGATGTGTTCGCCGAGTATCTCCTCCGTATCGTAGCCCTTGATGGCCGCCGCGCCGCGGTTCCAGCTCTCGACGCGACCCGAGGCGTCGAGGCGGAACAGCGCGTACTCCTCGATGTCCTCGACGATGCGCGAAAACGCCTGCTCGCGGCGTTCGAGTTCGCGCTCGCGCTCCCGCCGGACGTGGGTGTCGATGCCGTGGGCGACGGCGTGGCCGAGATTCGAAATCGGCTCGGCGAGCTCCGCGGTGAACGCCCGCTCGTGTTCGGCGTACATCGTGAGCACGCCGTAGCGCGCGTCGTCGTAGACGAGCGGCACCGACGCCGCCGAGCGGTAGCCGCGTTCGAGCGCCGGTTCGCGGAACGGCCCGAACGCCGGTTCGTCGGCGATGCTGTGGGTCGCCTGCACCGCGTTCGACCGGACCGCGCGGCCGACCGGGCCGTTTCCCTCGGGGCGCTCCGCCGACACCGACACGTCTATCTCGTCGAGGTAGCCGTCCTCGACGCCGGCCCACGCGGTCGGTTCCACGTCGCCGGTCGCCTCGTCGACGACGCCGACCCACGCGAACCGGAGTTCGTCGGTCTGGACGAGTCGCTCGCAGACCTGCCGTTCGATGTCCGCGCGCCCGCCGGCGTCGACGATGGCCTCGTTCACGTCCGCGACGACCTCGTTGAACGTCGCGAGGATGTCGAGTCGCTGGCGCAGTTCGCGCTCCGTCGCAGACGGGTCGTCGACCGACTGCGGAGCCCCGTCGGTCATCCGTCTCGACCCCCCCTCGAACCGGCGTCCCGTCGTGCGTGCATACCCCGACTCTAACCCCCACTGACTTGTGCGTTTCTCGGTCGGCCCGAGCCGTCCCTAACTACGTAGGGCCGTGAATTAGTACCGACCGCGCCATTCGACTATATGGCCACAGTGACCTGCCCGGGTCACTCGTCGTGCCCGCACGACCCTACGGCGGAATCGACAACCTACCCCCTCTCTCCGCCCTGGGGACGTGTCCCTGCCCAAACCCCAACTCCCTTTCCGCGAAATCGACCGACGAGCGACGGGTGTTTCGTTCGTGTCCCCGGCGCGTACATTCATTTCTAGCCGAGGCAGATACAAGACCAAAAGCACGCACCACCGCGCCATTTACGCCGGATGAGCACATACGTGCAACCCATGAAGAAAAACGAGCTCATTCACGTGCATTCGCTGCTCGTAGAAATCGCCACAGACTACCTCGACCGCGGGGTGCTCACCAGCGCCGACCTCGAACCGTACCACCGACTTGGAATCGGCCCGATGGCCCTCCGGGACTGCCGGGCCGACCACGAGCACGCCGTCCGGACGCTCACGACCGCGCTCGCGGTCGGTGCCGCCCGCGACCTCGACCTCGACGCGGAGTCGGTGCCCGGCCGACACCTGCTCCGTCCCGACGAGGCGACCGACACCGACCCCGACACCGACCAGCGCGTCACGTCACACTGATATTTTCTTCGCGGACTCCCCCTCGAACAGCGGCGGCACCGGCCGACGGATGGACCTAAGAGCGCCCGGCGAGACGCCCCCGGTATGCGACTCGAAGACTACTGGGGAGTCGGCCCGAAGACCTCGGACCGACTGGAATCGGCTCTCGGCAGGGAGGGGGCGGTCGCCGCCATCGAGTCGGCCGACGTGCGGGCGCTCGTCGACGCCGGCGTCACGCGCGGGCGGGCGGTTCGCATCCTCCGCCGCGCCGACGGACAGGCCGGCATCGACGCGCTGTCGACCCGCGACGCCCGAAACGTGTACGACGACCTCCTGTCGCTCGCGAGCGACCGCGCGCTGACCGAACACGCCGCCGACCGAATCCGCGTGCTGACGCCGCTCCCGACCGTCGGAGACCGGCGCGACCGCCTCGACCGCGTCCTCGCGGCGCGGGAGGCGTGGGCCGACCTCGACGACGACGCCCGCGACGCCGTCGAAGCGACGTTCCGCGACTACGACGAGGCCGGCGAGACCGAGCGCGCCGCCGTTCGCGCCGCGCTCGAACTCCGGGAGGCCGGACTTCGCGGGGAGCCGTTCGACGCGCTGGAGGAGGCCGACCCGGATTCCCTCCGCGACGCCCTCGGCGCGCTGGGCTACGTCGACAAGGACGGCTCGGTCGCCGCGGGTACCGACGACCGCCTCGACAGCCTGCGGAGCCGGCTCGACACCGCGAACGAACTCCAATCCGGCTCGTTCGACGTGCTCGAAACCATCCAGTCGCGGGGCGTCCGCTCGCTCGACGACTTCCGCGCCGCGTTCGTCCAGTACGTCGCCCAGGAGACCGACCTCTCGCGCGGCGAGGTCGAGGCGGTCGCCGCCGAGGACGCCCGCGACGCGACCGACTTCGTGAGCGCGTCGCTCCGGGCGCTCGTCGAGGACCTCGAAGCCGACGTCGCCGCGCGCGAGGAGACCGTCGCCGAGGAGCTACGCGACCGCATCTGGGCCGCCCGCGACGACGTGGACCTCGCGGTCGAGGCCGTCGACGAGGTCGCGCTGTCGCTGTCGCTCGCGCGGTTCGCCGACGAGTACGACCTGACGCGGCCGGACATCGCCGAGACGGGGCTGGCGGTCTGCGGGGCACGAAACCTCTTCATCGACGACCCACAGCCCGTCTCCTACGCCGTCGGCGACCACGAACTCGCGTGCGCCGCCGGGCCGACGCCGCCGGTCGGCGACCGCGTGTCGGTCCTCACCGGGGCCAACAGCGGCGGGAAGACGACGCTCCTAGAGACGCTCTCGCAGGTCGCCATCCTCGCGTCGATGGGGCTTCCGGTCCCCGCCGAGTCGGCGGTCGTCGGCCGGTTCGACTCGGTCGTGTTCCACCGCCGGCACGCGAGCTTCAACGCGGGCGTGCTCGAATCGACGCTCAAGTCCATCGTGCCGCCGCTGTCGGGCGACGGCCGGACGCTGATGCTCGTCGACGAGTTCGAGGCCATCACCGAGCCGGGCCGCGCGGCCGACCTGCTCAACGGCCTCGTGAACCTCACCGTCGAGCGCGACGCGTTCGGCGTCTACGTCACGCACCTCGCGGACGAACTGAGCCCGCTCCCGCCCGAGGCGCGCATCGACGGCATCTTCGCCGAGGGTCTGACCGACGAGTTGGAACTGCGCGTGGACTACCAGCCGCGGTTCGGGACGGTCGGCAAGTCCACGCCGGAGTTCATCGTCTCGCGGCTGGTGGCGAACGCCCGCGACCGCGCCGAGCGCGCCGGCTTCGAGGCGCTGGCGGCGGCGGTGGGCGAAGAGGCGGTACAAAAGACGCTGTCCGACGCCGAGTTCGTCGGCTGAGCCGACGCGGCGGCGGGGAGAGCTATCGGCGGCGTGCGTTCTCGTCGGCTGCGCGGCGACCGCGGCGGCGACGACTCAGCACATCTCGTCGAGCGAGACGAACGCGTCGGCGTCGGCGGTCAACCACGCCTCCATTCGGTCGCAGCAGCTGTCGCGCCGGGGGTAAACGGTCACTTGGTCGGGGCTCCCTCGATAGGTGACGACGACGCTATGGAGGTAGCAATCCCCGGTGGTATCCGCGCCGGTGCGGTCAGCGGTCCCTGCAACCGAGTCCTGAGAGGCGGGCACTTCTGACATTCGCCGTCACCTATACACACGCGACGGTGATTACATAACCTTCACTAAGTGTGGTAGTGATTGACAATACCCGTTGGTTACAAAACGTTGCACCAAGTGGGAGTACGGAGTGATACATAGCTTCGGTTCCCCTCGCGCGGGTGTGGATTCCACAGTTCCGCGGGAGAATCCGCCCCGCCGGGCGACTTCTGCCGGCGGAGACGGGTTGAAGTGCCCGGGACCGCCATCTGGCTGTCGATGGTCGATCCCACGTCCGATTTGGAAGAGAACGTAGACCCCGAAGACGCCCCGACCTGCGCGACGTGCGGGGAGCCGGTTGCCAACAATCCGACGCACCGCGTCGTCACGTGGGTCGAAGACGACGCCGTGCAGGCGCGGCACTTCTGCGACGACGACTGCCGGGACGCGTGGGACGACGAACGCTGACGCTCTCCTGACGACACGTCTGGCCCTCGGCACGCCGGCCGCGGCGCGGCGCGCCCGCGACTACTCGACCGACGACCAGAACCGGTCGAGGCCGAAGCCGAGCATGTCGGGACTGACCGGCCTGAACTCCTCGCGCTCCTGTTCCGGCAGGTAGTCGCGGACGCCGTTCCACGAGTCGCGGGCGTACCGGGCGTCAACGAAGACGCGGACGCCGACCTCGTCGGTCCCGCGGATGACGCGCCCGATGGCCTGCCGCGCCTTTCTGACCGCGGGCACCGTGAGCGCCGTCTCGAAGCCGTTTCCGAACTCGCGGTCGTAGGCCGTCTTCACCGCGCGGGTCCGCGGCGACGACGTGTTGATGAGCGGGACGCCGCAGACGACGGCGGCCGAGAGCTTGTCGCCGCTGTAGTCGACGCCCTCGGTGAGCGTGCCGCGGAGGCTCGTCACGAGCACCTTCCCGTCGCCGCCGAAGAAGTCGCGCTTGAGCCGCTCCGTGGCCCCGTCGTCCGACGACTCGTCGAGGAGGACGGGCTTGTCGACGCGGGCTTCGAGCGCGCCCGCCATCCACTCGGCCTCGGCGTAGTTCGGCATCCCGACGAGGACGTTGCCCGGCGAGCGCTCGCACACCTCGACGGCGGCGTCGGTGTACGCGAGCCGCGTCTCGTTTTCCTCGCCGGGCGGCCCGCGGTTGCTGTGGGTGAACTTCGGCACGTCGACGGCGAAGCTCGCGCGGTTCGACTCGGGGAAGCCGAGGCCGAACGTCCGCTCGGCGACCGGGCGGCCGTCGTCGGCGAGGGCGTCGAGGCCGGTCACGCGGCGGAACACGTCGATGGGTTCGAGCGTCGCGCTCATCAGGACGCCGCCGCCGAAGTCGCCGAGGCGCTCGGCGATGGCCTCGCCGGGGACGCAGTTGTGGACCGACACCCGGGCGTTGTACGCGCGACGCCACGACTCCGGCGGCTCCATCTCGTCCCACGTCCGCTCGAGCTCGATTTCGCGGAAGTGCTTTTCGTGGTCCGCGTAGGCCCACGTCGCCAGCGCCCGCCCCGCCGCCGGCGCGGCCCGGCGCTTGTCGTCTTCCTCCACCGAGTCGAGGATGCGGGCGACCGCCGAGCCGGTCGCCTCGGCGCGGACCCACGTCCCCTCGTCGTGGCCGCTCTCCTCGGCCCACTCGGTGAGTTCGTCGACGCCGGGCTCCTCGGGGTCGCGCAGGGGGAGTTCCTCGTCTTCGAGTTCGGTGAGGTCGGCGCGCCAGCCGACGTACTCGCGGTCGAGGTGCGCGGTCACGCGCCGGTCGAGTTCCTCCCGGAGGTCGCGGATGAAGTCCCGGGTCTCCTCCAGTTCGCGGAGCGTCACGTCGGCCTCTTGGAGCTCTCCGCGGACGAGTTCGGCGTCGACGGTCGACTTGCCGGCGTCGTCGAACTTCACGGGCTGGATGACGCGGGTGAACTCGCTTTCGGCGTCGCGGAGCGTCCGGTCGCCGACGCCGACCGAGACGAGGTCGCGGACGCGGGGTTCGAGCATGTGCGCCTCGTCGCAGATGACGAACGTCGAGTCGTCGACGAGCGCGCCGGTGAAGGTGCCGACGGTCGTCGGGTCGAACGCGTGGTAGTAGTTGCCGACGACGACCTCGACGTTGGGCAACAGCGCGCCCATCACCGAGTGGGGACACGACCCCGCGCCCGCGGCCAGCGAGACGAGGTCTTCGGTCGCGATGAGGCCCTTATCGTCGAACTCGAAGGGAACGGCCTCGATTGGGTCGCCGTCTTCGGGGAGGTCAGCGAGGAAGTTCGCGTAGAACGGGCAGTACTCCACGTCCTCGTAGTCCGGCATCGACTTGGGGTACGGCGTCGGGTCGCCGGCGGTTTCGAGGTAGTTCGGGCCCGCGGTGGTCGAACCGGTGTCGAGGAGGCCGGTCTGTTGCTCGCGGGCGTCTTTCGCGAGCGCCTCGGCGCTGGTCCGGCCGCCGTCGCCGACGAGCCCGCGGGTCCGGTCGCGGAGGCCCTCACAGCGGTCGTAGACGGTCGCGTCGTCGATGCCGCCGCAGCCCTCGCGGCTGTAGGGACACACGTCGGACTTGCCGACGAGCGTGAGTCCCGAGACGGGTTTCCAGTCGCTCGGGAGGTTCTCGTTGATGGTTCGGAGGTCGGCTTCGAACTGCCGGAGCTGTTGTTTGACGCTCGTGAGGACGAAGACGCGCTCGTAGTCGGAGTCCGGGTCGCGGACGAGGTCGATGCCGGCGGTGAGCGCGAGCATCGTCTTGCCGGTCCCGCACGCGCCCTCCACGACGGCGAACCCGTCGTCTCGGGCGGTCTGTATCGCGGTCTCGATTCCGTCGGCCTGCTCCGGGTACGCCTCCGGGTGGCCGAACACCTCCTGCCAGGTCACGCTCTGTGGTCCAGTTGCGACGGCCATAGGGGTGTCGGTGACTGGCCGCGGACTCGCACTTGAACGTTCGCGCGAGGGATGGCGGCCGGGCCGGCGACGCTATTCGAGGAAGGCGGCGATCGCCTCGGCGAACGCCTCACGGTCCCCGCCGTCGCCGCCGACGCAGACGACGAACGGCGCGGCGGCGGCGTACACCTTCATCTCGCGCCCCTTCTCGGAGTAGCGGGTGCCGGCGACGCGGACGAGGTCGGCCTCGATGAGGTTCCCGAGGTGGTGGCGGGCGTTCTGGACGGAGGTCTCGACCCGCTTCGAGAGCTCGGTCGCCGTCGCCGGCGAGTCCTGCAGGCACGACAGCAGGTCGCGGGCGGTGTCACAAGAGAGGCAGCCGAGGAGTTGCTCCGTCTCGTCGTCGTCGAGCCAGTGGACGCGCGGGGCGGTCTCGACGCTCGAATCGACGGACCCGTCGGACGGGAGCAACCCTGACATACAATCGACATTTCGGTGCGGGAAGTAAACCGTTTCGGGAGGTCAGGCGCGCTCGGGCGCGCTCCGGTCCGCCCCGGTCCGGTCGACGCCCGGCAGTCGGTTCAGCGCGTAGAGGACGGCGAGCGCGGCGACGAACACCGCGAGCCCCCCGGCGAGCGTCCGGAAGACCGACTCGAAAGCGTAGTTCGCCTCGGTCAGGAAGCCGACCGCGCCGCTCCCGTTGGCCTCCAAGAGGAGCGCCGCGCCGCTGAACACGGCGTAGGCGCTCCCGCGGGCGTCGCTCGGCAGCGACGAGAGCATGAACGTGTCCAGCGCGGGAAACAGGCTGTGGATGACGTAGCCGAGCACCGCGACGACGACGGCGACGGCGACGAAGCCCTGCGCGTACGTCAGGGCGACGAGCGCGCCGATAAAGGCGACGAGCAGGCCGAAGATGTAGGGGACGTGCGGGAGTTTGTCGGCGAGCCGGCCCGACAGCGAGAACGCGGGGACGCCGGCGGCGAAGACGATGGTGAGCATCGTGCTCGCCGTGGCGGCGTCGAACGCCTTCGCTTGGGTCATGTACGACACGAGGAAGTTGAACAGGCCCTGCCAGACGAACCCCGCGGGCGCGATGAGGAGGATGCCCGTGAGGATGAGCTTCCAGTGGCCGAGCGCGGCCGAGAAGTCGCGGTCAGCACCCGTGCCGGCCCCCGCGCTCCCGTCGCGGGAGACGGCGTAGAGGAGGAGCGTCACGAGCGCGGCGGCGGCGGCCAAGACCCAGAACGTCTCGCGCCACGTGTACGACGCGAGGATGATGACGACGACGGGCGCGGCGACGACGGCGGCGACCTGGCTGGCCGCGCCGTGGATGCCGACCATGCGGCCGACGCGCTCGGGGAACAGTTCGCCGACGAGCGGGGTCGCGGAGACGAAGTACGCGCCCGAGGCGAGGCCGAGGCCGAACGCGCCGATTTGGAGGGTCAGCACCGACGTCGCGCTCGCGGTGAACGCCGCGGCGACGACGAGCAGCGTGCCCGACCCGAGGACGACCTTCGACCGCGAGACGCGCGTGAGCAGGTAGCCGACGGGGATTCGCGGGATGGCGGTCCCGAGCCAGACGAGGCTCGTCACGACGCCGATGGTCGCCGGGCCGACGGAGAACTGCGTCTGGAGCGTCTCGACGAGCGGCGGGAACGCGACGCGGCCGAAGTTGACGAGGAAGACGAGTCCGCAGAGAGTTCCGAAGAGGCGGCGAGTCACTACCCCGGATTCAGTCGCCGCCGTGTCAAGCGTTGCGAATCCGGTCCGCGACCACATGTGTTAACGCGGCCCCGGGCCAACGGGGGCGTATGATTACGAGTCGACGCATGGCCGCGGTCGACCTGAACGCCGAGGCGCTCGGCGTGCCGCGGAAACAGCTCATGGAGTCGAGCGGGAACGCCGTCGCGCGGGCCTGCCGCGACCTCGCGGACCCCGGCGCGTCGGTCGCAATCGTCGCCGGACGCGGCAACAACGGCGGCGACGCGCTCGTCGCCGCGCGGTTCCTGAAGGCGTACGACGTGACCGTTCACCTGCTCGGCCGCCCGGAGACGATTTCGACCGACATCGCCCGCGAGAACTGGGACGCCCTCGTCGCGGGCGAGGCCGACCGGCGGACCGTCGCCGACTCGGCCGCCTTCGACCTCGGCGACCCCGACCTCGTCGTGGACGCGATGCTCGGCACCGGCGTCGCCGGCGCGCTCCGCGAACCCGAGGCGACGGCCGCCCGCGCCATCAACGAATCGGCTGCGACCGTCCTCGCGGTCGACGTTCCCTCCGGCGTCGACGCCGACACGGGCGAGGCGGCGGGTCTCGCGGTCGACGCCGACCGCGTCGTCACCTTCCACGACGACAAGCCCGGTCTCGGGGACCTCGACTGCGAGGTCGCCGTCGCCGACATCGGCATTCCCGAGGCGGCCGAACTGTTCACCGGCCCCGGCGACCTCCTCGCGCTCGACCGCGACGCACAGAGCCACAAGGGCGACCACGGCGACGTGCTCGTCGTGGGCGGCGGCCCGTACACCGGCGCGCCCGCGCTCGCCGCGCAGTCGGCCCTCAGAGCCGGCGCGGACCTCGCCCGCGTCGCCTGTCCCGAAGCCGTCGCCCGCGAGGTGCAGGGCTACTCCGAGAACCTCATCGTCCGCGGCTTCTCGGGCGACCGACTCGCGCCCGAACACGTCCCCGACCTCCTCGATTTCGCCGCCGACCGCGACGTCGTCGTCTTCGGCCCCGGTCTCGGTGACGCCGACGAGTCGCTCGACGCGGTCCGCGAGTTCCTCGCCGCCTACGACGGGACCGCCGTCGTCGACGCCGACGCCCTGCAGGTCGTCCCCGAGGTGGAGACCGAGGCGACCCTGATTTGCACGCCCCATCAGGGCGAGTTGCGGAAGATGGGCGGCGAGACCGACGCCGACTGGGAGACGCGGCGCGACCTCGTCCGCGAGTTCGCCGCCGACCTCGGCCACACGCTCCTCGTGAAAGGCGCGTACGACGTGGTCTCCGACGGCGACGGGGTCCGCGTCAACCGGACCGGGAACCCCGGCATGACCGTCGGCGGGACCGGCGACGTGCTCGCGGGCGCGACCGGCGCGCTCGCGGCCGTCTTGCCCCCGCTCGACGCGGCCGCCGTCGCGGCCTACGCGAACGGCCGCGCGGGCGACCTCGCCGCCGAGGCGTTCGGTGGCGGCCTCGTCGCGACCGACCTGCTCGAACGACTGCCCGCGGGCCTCCGAGGTGACGCGGAATGAGCGACGACCGCGCCGGTTCGGAGTCGAACGACTCGGACGACCGCGACCTGACCCACGTCGACGAGGAGGGCAACGTCCAGATGGTCGACGTGGGGGCGAAGCCGGACACCCGCCGCCGCGCGGTCGCACGCGGGACCATCCACCTCAGCGCCGACACCGTTCGGGCCATCCGCGACGACGAAATCGGGAAGGGCGACGTGTTGGCGACGGCCCGAATCGGCGCGATTCAGGCCGTCAAACACACGTGGGAGACGATTCCGATGTGCCACCAGATACCCATCACGAACGTCGACACCGAGTTCGAGGTGGCCGACGAGTCGGTCGCGCTCTCCGTGACGGTCGGCACGACCGGCAAGACGGGCTGTGAGATGGAGGCGTTAGAGGGCGTGACGACCGGCCTCAACGTCGTCTGGGACATGGTGAAAGCCGCGGAGAAAGACGACGACGGCCAGTATCCGGGGACGCGAATCTCGGACGTCGAAGTCGTCACGAAGGAAAAAGAGACGCTCGACTGAGTCGGGTCGGCGGTCCGACTTCCGCCGTCCGCGCCGAGGCGGGCGGCTCCGACGGTCCGACTCAGGCCGAGTCGGCCGGCGCGGAGAGGTCGGCGGCCTTCGCCCGCGCCTTCTCGACGATTGCGGGGCGCGCCTCGAACTCGACGTGGACCTGTTCGCCCTCGTACTCCTCGGCCTCGACGTGGGCGTGGTCGTAGAGCCACGAGACGAGGCTCATCGTGTCGTCGGCCATCGGCAACAGGAGGCGCTCGCGCTTCCACGCGGGCAGTTCGCCCTCGACGCGGTCGGCCAGTTCCTCGACGTTCTCGCCGGTCAGCCCCGAGACGGCGACGGGGTTGGGCGCGAGCGCCGACAGCGCCGCGCGCTTTTCTTCGAGTTCCTCGGCCTCGACCTTGTCCACCTTGTTGAACACGGTCACGATGGGGGCTTCGTTTCGCTCGTAGAGCGTGTCGTGGCTCGTCACCAGCTTCTCGCGCATCTCCTCGATGGGCTCGGAGGCGTCCACGACGAGCAACACGAGGTCGGCCCGGTAGACCGAATCGAGCGTGGACTTGAACGACTCGACGAGCCAGTGGGGGAGGTCGGAGACGAATCCGACGGTGTCGGTGAGAAGCACGTCTCGCTTGCCCGTCTCGGCGCGGCGCGTGGTCGTCCCGAGCGTCGTGAACAGCTTGTCTTGGGACTCCGCGGTCGGGTCGAGGTCCGGGTGGAGGTCGTCGTTCTGGCCGACTTCGAGGTCGGCGGCGAGCCGCTGCATCAGCGTCGACTTCCCGGCGTTCGTGTAGCCCGCGAGGGCCACGAGGTCGAAGCCGGACTCGCGGCGCTGTTCGCGCCGGGTCTCCTCTTTGTCCGCGATGGCGTCCAGTTCGTTCTTGATGCGCGAAATCTGGGCCTTGATGTCCTGCTCGCGGCTCTCGTCGTACTCGCCGAGCCCCATGAACCCGGGGCGCTCGTCGCGCTTCGCCAGCGACGCCTTCGCCTCGGCGCGGGGCAGTTCGTAGCGTAGCTCGGCGAGTTCGACCTGTAGCTGCGCCTTGCGGGTGTTCGCCCGCTGGCCGAAGATTTCGAGGATGAGCGTGAAGCGGTCGATGACCTCCACGTCGTCCGGGAGCTTCTGGGCGATGTTGTACGTCTGGTAGGGGCCCAGTCGGTTGTCGAAGACGACGGCGGCGGCGTCCTCGCGCACGACGAGCGACGCTAACTCGCCGACCTTCCCTTCGCCGAAGTGGAACGCGGCGTCCTCCTCGCGGGTCTGGGTGAGTTCGCCGACCACCTCGTAGCCCGCCGCGCGGGCGAGGTCGGAAATCTCCGTGAGGTCGGCGTCGCCGCGGTCGACGCGCTTCGCGACGACGACGCGACTCATCGCCGCACCTCGATTGTGGGGTACGTAGCCTGCACTGTGTCAGTCGGTACTAGCCGCCGGAGGCACTTAAGCCCCGCTCGGCCGGGGTCACGCGTCGAGATGGCGTCCCGTCACCTCCCGTTCCATGGCCGCGTTTGGACGCCGGGACTCTTGTAGGTTGCCCGGATGCGACCTGACAGTTCGGTGATGGCGACAGTCTCCCCACAAATCACTTATACCAACGGGCGGGATGTTCGCCGTATGGACCCCTTGCAACTGAGCATCGACCCGCAGCAGCTCGGCATCGAGTTCGGGAGCGGGGCCGTCATCGGCGGCATCATCGGCTTCGCGGCCAAGAAAATCGCGAAGCTCATCGCCGTCATCGTCGGCCTCGAACTCGCCGTGTTCAAGTTCCTCGAATCGCGGGGCATCATCACCGTCGACTGGGAGCGCCTCACCGGCGGCCTCGTGAGCGCCACGCAGGACGCCGCGAGCGGCGCGCCGCCGGACTGGATTTCGACGATTCTGTCGACGCTCTCTATCTCCGCCGGCTTCTCCGGCGGCTTCCTCGTCGGCTTCAAAAAGGGGTAGTTCGCGTTCGAGACTCGCCGACGCGCCTCAGAGTTCGTCTTCGTCCTTGACGATGCGCGTCTCGGCCGTGCCGCTCGTGATGTTGTTCACCTTGTCGTAGAAGTCGTTTTGCATCCCCGCGGGGAACGTGATGACGCCGACCCACGAGCCGTCGTTCTGCCACTCCTCGCGTTCGAGGTCGCCGTAGCTCCGAATCTGCGCCTGTCCGCTGCCGGCGTACTCGGCCGGAAGTTGGACGGCGACGGTGACTTCGGCGAACTTGATCGGCAACACGGGTCGGAGCGCGTCGAGCGCGTCGTCGACCTGCGACTCGACCGGCTCCATCGGGTCGATTTTGAACCCGGCCTCTTCGAGCGCGCGCTCGATTCGCTCCGGCGGGTGCGGCGAGTCGTTCATCTGCGGGTTGACCGCGTTGCGGGCGATGCGGTTGATGAGCGACTTGCGCTTCTGTTCTTGCATCTCGCGGCGCTGTTCGGCCGTGATCTGAATCTCCCCTTTCTTGACGACCTCGGGGATTATCTGGAGCGGGTCGGTCGTTCCGAACACCTTCTCGAGGTCGTTCTCGGCGGGGCGGTCGCCGCGGGAGGCGTCCTCGAACACGTCTTCGGCGGCGATGACCTCTTCGAGGTCGCCGTCGAACTCACCGCGCTTTATCGAGAGCGCCGCGTCGGGGTCGATGAGCACCTCGAACCGCGCGCCGTGAGATTCCAGGCGGGCCGTGACTGCCTCGTCGAGTGAAATCATAGGTTCCGATACTCTCTCCGTGGTAAAAAGCCCTCGCCGACCGACTCCCCCGACAGCGTCTCGCGAAATTCGCCGCGACCTCGTTCGGAGCAATCGTTATGCTCGCCCGCACCCCACGTCTCGGTATGAGTTCGCAGACGTCGGAGAAGTCCCTCGAAGAACGGCTCGACCTGTTCATGCGGCGGAACTTCCCCCAAATCGAGATGCACGGCGGCGACGCGGGTATCGAAGCCATCGACGAGGAGACCGGAGAAGTGTGGATTTCCCTCACCGGCGCGTGTTCCGGCTGCGGCATCTCGCCGATGACGATTCAGGCGCTGAAGGCGCGCATGGTCGCCGAGTTCGAGGAGATAGACGCGGTCCACGCCTCGACCGGCGGCTTCTACGACGACGAACCGGGCGCGGGGTTCGAACCCGACGTGTCCGACGCGCCCTTCTGAGCGGCCCTCTGACATCGCTTTTCGACCGAACCGTCCCGACGAGCGACGCCGCCCCAAGCGCGCGCCGCACCGTAGCTCGCCGTGGGAGAAAACTGAGGAACCGAGTCGAGTCGAGCGGACGCCGAGTTACGCGGCGGCTTCGATGATGTCGACGAGGTCCTCTTTGCTCTGGACACCGATGACCTCTTTGACCTGCTCGCCGCCGGCGTAGAACTGCAGGGTCGGAACGCTGCGAATCCCCTGCTCGCGGGCCAGTTCTTGGAGTTCGTCGATGTCGACCTTGGCGACGACGGCGTCGGTCTCCTCGGCGATTTCCTCGACGGTGGGTTCGAGCATCTTACACGGGCCGCACCACTCGGCGTGGTAGTCCACGAGGACGACCGCGTTGTCGGCGATGAGTTCGTCGAGGTGGTCCGAACTCTCGACGTGGACGGGTGCATCGGTTGTCTTCGGAGTGCTCATACCACCACGTATCGGCGCGACACTCTTACCCATTGCGCCTGTTTGCGTGACGGTGCACGACCGCGAAACTCCGTGTTCGCGGCGAAACCGGCCGGATTCGGGGAGCGAGGCTCAGCAGTCGTAGGTCAGGAGCACGCCGTCGTCGACGCGCTCCACGTCGCGGAGCGATAGCCTGGGGAAGTCGGCGACGAAGCCCTCGCCGTCGGCGAGGGTCGGCGCGTCTCGGCCGCCGATGACCATCGAACCGACGTAGAGGGTGAGTTCGTCGACGAGGCTGGCCTCGAACAGCGAGAAGATGAGCTCGCCGCCCCCCTCGACCATGAGCCGCTCGACGCCGCGCGATTCGAGCGCGTCGAAGGCGTCGGGGAGTGACACTCGCTCCGCGCCCGCGACGACGAGTTCGGCCCCGGCCGATTCGAGCGCCTCGCGGCGAGCGTCGGGCGCGGCCTCGGAGACGAGCACGTAGGTCGTCGCCGCGTCGTCCAGAATCCGGGCGTCGGTCGGAGTTCGGGCGCGCGAGTCGGCGACGACGCGCGCGGGGTGGGGCGGGTCGCCGCGGTCCTCGCGGGCGGCGACGAGGTCGGGGTCGTCGAGCGTGAGGTGCGGGTCGTCGGCGAGGACGGTCCCGACGCCGACGGCGACGGCGTCGGCTGCCGCGCGAATCTCGTCCACGCGGGCGAAGTCTTCGTCGCCGCTTATCTTCACCTGCTCGCGGCGGCGAGACGAGAGCTTGCCGTCGAGGCTGGCGGCGGCGTTGACGTGGACGTGCATACTCGCGGGTCGTCACCGCGTCGAAAACGCCTTTCGGTGGGGTGCCGTCGCAGTATTGCCGGACAGGAATTAAATAGGCCTCTGTGGTACATTGTGTCATCTATGACTGCCAAGGTCCTGATGCTGGGGTGGGGGTTTCCGCCGAACGTCAGCGGCGGACTCGACACGCACGTCGGCGAGATGTTCGAGCGACTCGACGACCGCGAGGACGTGGACATCGAACTCGTGCTTCCCGCCGAGTACGCGCCGGACCGCGAGGGAATCGTCGGGGTCCCGACCGGCGAAGGAGACATCATCACCCGAATCGGACGGCTGGGGTCGACGTTCGCCGAGCGCGCCGCCGACGCCGACATCGTCCACACCCACGACTGGTTCGGCTACGGGCCGGGGTCGCGCGCGAAATCGAACAACGAGGACGTGGAGTGGGTGACCACGTTCCACTCGCTTTCGTCCGACCGCAACATCGACCCGCCGCAGCGGGAAGTCGAGACCGAGCGCCGAATCGCCGAGCGCTGTGACCACCTGCTCGCGGTGAGCGAACTCCTCGCCGACAAGGTCAAACGGGAGTACGGCGGCGACTGCCACGTCATCTACAACGGCTTTTCGGAGTGCGAGACGACGGGGCGCGACCTCAAGGAGGAACTCGGCATCGACGGGAAGATGCTGTTTTTCGTCGGCCGGCACACCGACCAGAAGGGCATCTCGCATCTCGTCTACGCGATGGAGAAACTCGCCCGCGACGACGTGACGCTCGTCATGGGCGGGTCGGGGCACCTCACCGCCCAACTCAAGCGCTTCGCCGAACTGCTCGGCGTCGAAGACCGCATCAAGTGGGCCGGCTACGTCCCCGAGGAGGCCCTCGGCGACTACTACGCCTCGGCGGACCTGTTCGTCTCGCCGTCGCTGTCCGAGCCGTTCGGCATCACCATCGTCGAGGCGCTCTCGACCGGCACGCGCGTCGTCGCCACCGAGAGCGGCGCGGCGGAGGTCCTCCCCGAGGACTGCGTTATCGAGGTCGAACCCGACTCGCGCTCTATCGCCGACGGCATCGAGTACGGCCTCTCGCTGGAGGGGAAGCCGGAGTACGAACCGTACACGTGGGACCGCGTCGTCGACGAGACGGTGGAGTACTACCA
Organism: Haloferax gibbonsii; assembly: GCF_001190965.1. NCBI lineage: Archaea > Methanobacteriati > Methanobacteriota > Halobacteria > Halobacteriales > Haloferacaceae > Haloferax > Haloferax gibbonsii. The sequence goes on along the minus strand of NZ_CP011947.1, from coordinate 1,237,619 downwards.
CAGCATCCTCGACGGGGACACCGACGTCTCGGCCGGGGCGGAAAACGAAGTCGAAGCCAGCGACGCGGACGCCGACGAGGCGGACGCGAACTGAGCGGGCGACCCCCGTTCAGCGGAGGAGTCGCACGTCGGTCACCGGCTCGGGGTGGCGAATCCGGTAGCCACCGCGGGTCGGCACCATCCCTTCTCGCGGCATCGTGCCGCGGGCGGACTGATACGGCGAGTCGTCGGTCTGGACCGACTGGTACGGCGAGTCGTACGCCGACTGGTAGGGGCTGTCCGACGACTGGTACGCGCTGTCGGTGGCCGCCTCGGCGTCGAATCCCTCCGGCGGGAGGTAGATTCGCTCGCCGGACGCCGAGCGGACGACGACCGCGGTGTCCTTGTCGCCCTCCATCACGATGGTCGTCCAGCCGTCCTCGATGGTCACGGAGAAGGAGACCTCCTCGTCGTCGGCGTCGGCGTCCGGGGTCTCGTCGTTCGACATACGACTCCAACTGACACGCGAGCACTTAGTGATTCGCCCGCCGGTCGCCGCCCGCACGCCCGGCAACACTTTTTATCCGACGGGGGCGAATCCCGACTCGATGGAACTCGACCAGCACGCCGAGGAGCTTGCCTCCGCCCTCGGTGTCGACAAAGAGGAGGTCAAATCCGACCTGCAGAACCTCCTGCAGTACAGCGTCCCGCTCGACGAGGCGAAACAGAGCGTCCGCCGCAAGCACGGCGGCGGAAGCTCCGGCGGCAGCGACGGCGCGCCCTCGACGAAGCGAATCGCCGACATCGACCCCGACGGCGGCAACGTCTCCGTGACGGTCCGCGTGCTCACCGTGGGCACCCGCTCTATCGTCTATCAGGGCGACGAACAGACCATCCGCGAGGGAGAACTCGCCGACGAGTCCGGCGTCATCTCCTACACCGCGTGGCAGGACTTCGGCTTCGAACCGGGCGACTCCGTCGTCATCGGTAACGCCGGCGTCCGCGAGTGGGACGGGAAGCCCGAACTGAACATCGGTGCGTCCTCGACGGTCGGCGTCGAGTCCGAGACGGTCGAGACGCCCTACGACGACCGCATCGGCGGCGAGGCCGACCTCATCGACCTGCAGGCCGGCGACCGCGGCCGAACCGTCGAGGTCCGCGTCCTCGAAGTCGACTCGCGCACCATCGACGGCCGCAACGGCGAGACGACAATCCTCTCGGGCGTCGTCGCCGACGAGACCGGCCGGCTCCCCTTCACCGACTGGGCCCCCCGCCCCGACGTGAAAGAGGGCGCGAGCCTGCGTCTCTCGGACGTGTACGTCCGGGAGTTCCGAGGCGTGCCGCAGGTGAATCTCTCGGAGTTCACGACGCTCGAGGCCCTCGACGACCCCGTCGCCGTGACGGACTCCGCACCGCGCCTGAAAATCGGCGAGGCCGTCGACGCCGGCGGGATGTTCGACGTGGAAGTGCTCGGCAACGTCCTCGAAGTGCGCGACGGCTCCGGACTCATCGAGCGCTGTCCCAAATGCAGTCGCGTCGTCCAGAACGGCCAGTGCCGACAGCACGGCGAGGTCGACGGCGAGGACGACATGCGCGTGAAGGCGATTCTCGACGACGGAACCGGCACGGTGACCGCCATCCTCGACCGCGACCTCACAGAGGAGATCTACGGCGGGACGATGGCCGACGCGATGGAGGCCGCCCGCGAGGCGATGGACAAGGAGGTCGTCGCCGACGACATCGCCGACACGCTCGTCGGTCGCGAGTACCGCGTCCGCGGGAACCTCTCGGTGGACGAGTACGGCGCGAACCTCGAAGCCGACGAGTTCGAGGAGACCGACGACGACCCGGCCGAACGCGCGGCCGCCCTCCTCACGGAGGTGCGCGCATGAGCGCCTCGCCGGTCGTCGGCACGCGGGAAATCGCCTACCGCGTCTTCGCCGCCGAGTTCGACGACGCCTCGCTTTCGTACTCCGAGAGCGACGAGGAGCGCGCGCCGAACTACGTGGTCACGCCCACCGGCGCGCGACTCAACCGGACGTTCGTCGCGGGCGTGCTCACCGAGGTCGAACACGTCAACGACGAGGTGCTCCGCGGGCGCATCGCGGACCCGACGGGCGCGTTCGTCACCTACGCCGGGCAGTACCAGCCGGAGCCGATGGCCTACCTCGACGCGGCGACGCCCCCGGCGTTCGTCTCGCTCGCGGGCAAGGCCCGGACGTACGAACCGGACGACGCCGACGTGGTTTACTCCTCGGTCCGCCCCGAGAGCGTCAACACCGTCGACGCCGACGTGCGCGACCGCTGGATCGTCTCGGCCGCCGAGGCGACGCTCCGCCGTATCGCGGTGTTCGACGAGGCGCTGTCGATGTCCCACCGCGGCGACGACCTGACTCGCGCGCTCGAAGCGCGCGGCGTGGACTCGACGCTCGCGGAGGGCGTCCCCCGCGCCATCGACCACTACGGGACGACCCGAACCTACCTCGAAGCCCTGCGCGAAGTCGCCGTGCAGGCGCTCGAACTCGTCGCGGGCGACCGCGACCAAGTCGACCCCCTCGACGTCGCCCCCGGCGACGGCGGGGACGCCGTCCTCGGCCCGCTCCCCGAACTCGACCTCGAACCGGCCGCGAGCGTCGATATCGAGGTCGGCGAGGCGGACGCGGACGACGGGGACGAACTCGACGACTCGGAGCCCGACGCGGGCGAGTTCGACGCCGACCCGGACGCCGAGCCGGTCGCTGACGCCGACGCGGAATCCGAGCTCGACGCCGGGGCCGACGCCGACATCGAGTCCGAGCCCGTCGCAGAGCCAGAGACCGACTCCGTCGCGGACGCCGAACCCGAGTCGGAGCCCGCGCCCGACTCGGAACCCGTCGCCGCCGAGGCGACCACCGCGACCGAGAACCAGCCGGCGTCCGAGTCAGAACCGGAGACCGCGCCGTCGACGACAGCTGACGCAGAGCCGGAACCTGCCGCGGAACCCGAATCTGACGCAGAGCCGGAACCCGCGGCGGAACCCGACCTCGCGTCCGACTCGCTCGACGCCGACTCGGAGCCCGACTTCGACGCCGGCTCGGACGACGGCGCGCTCGGCGACTTCGAGGACGACGCCACCGACGCGGAGACGGCCGACGCCGACACCTTCGGCGGCTCCGACGACGGCACGCTCGGCGACTTCGAGGACGGCTTCGACGACCCCGAACCCGAGACGGACGCGTCGGCCGCGGCGGCCGACGAGTCGTCCACCGACGCGGCGACCGACTCCGCGACCACCGACGCCGACGAGTCGGTCGACCCCGACGGGATGTACGAACTCGACGAGGACGAGCGGGCCGAAATCGAGTCCGAGTTCGGCACGGAGTTCACCTCCGGCGCGGACGTCGACCCCGCCGGCGAGGCGGACATCGACGTGCCCGACGCGGACGACCTCACCGAGCAACTCGAATCCGAACCCGTCGCCGACGAACCGGAGCCGGAACCCGCGGCCGACGCCGCCCCGGAACCCGAACCGGCGGTCGACGCCGAACCGGAGTCCGAACCCGAGCCGACGCTCGACGTCGGGTCGGACGACGCCGAGAGCGAGGCCGACGCCGACGAAGCCGCCGAGGACATCGACCTCGAATCGGTCGTCGTGGACGCCATGGACGACCTCGACGACGGCGACGGCGCGTCCCACGACGAGGTCGTCGCGGCCGTCGTCGACGAGTACGGCGCGGACCCCGGCGCGGTCGAAGACGCCATTCAGGAGGCGCTCCTCGGCGGTCGGTGCTACGAGCCGCAGGACGGCGTGCTGAAGGCCATCTGAGGCCGTGCCCGGACCGCTCGTCGAACCGATTCCCGGCCACCCGGCCGCGGTGGCGCGGACGAGCAGACGCGGGTTCCCCGAGCGCTCGCTCGTCGTCGCCGACTACCACGCCGGCATCGAGGCCGGCCTGCGGTACGAACGCGGGGTGGAACTCCCGTCGAAGGCCGCGGTCCGCCGCGAGCGCCTGCTGTCGCTTCTCGACCGGACCGACGCCGACCGACTGGTCGTCCTCGGCGACCTCGGCCACCGCATCGGCGACCCGAAGGGAGACGAGGCCGAGGAACTGCGCGAGTTCGCGGACGCCGTGGCCGACCGCGCCGAACTGACGGTCGTCCCCGGCAACCACGACGGCGGCCTCGCGGCGTTTTTCGGCGACGACGTGGAGGTGACAGACCCCGCGGGCGTCCGCCTCGGCGACGTGGGATTCTGCCACGGCCACACGTGGCCCTCGCGGGAGGTGCTCGCCGCCGACGTGGTCTGTTCGGCTCACGAGCACCCGGCGGTCAGGCTGGAGGACGAGGTCGGCGGCGCGCGGAAAGAGCGCGTCTGGCTCCGCGGCACTCTCGCTCCCGAGGTGTTCGCGGAGCACTACGAGGTCGACCCCGCGGAGGTGACGCGGGCCGACGCCGAACTCGTGGTGTTCCCGGCGTTCAACGACACCTCGGGCGGGACGTGGGTCAACGTCCCCGGTCAGGGATTTCTCTCGCCGTTCCTGCCCGACGGCCTCGCGGACGGGGAAGCCTACCTGCTCGACGGCACGCGGTTGGGCGACTATCGGAACGTCTGAGGGGCCGAAGTCGTCGCGGTCGCCAAACGCGACTTCCCGCTTTTTTCGACTCCTACGCGAAGGCGAACGTGAGAGTGCCGAGGACGAACACGGAGACGGCCGTCACGTTGGCGAGTCGTTGCCAGCCGGTCCACTCGCGGAAGAACTCCGGCACGCCCTCCTCTCGTTCTTGCACGGCGTAGCCGACGAACCAGAGGGTCGTGAGTACCAGCACCGCGGCGAAGACCAGTTGCCACGCCGCGAGGTCGCCTCGCTGATTGCCGAGGACGATAAGGAGATTGCCGCCGGTGAAGCCGGCCTGCGACAGCCAGAACGACCGTTCGGGAGTCACATCACCACCGAGTACAGTTGGAGGGCGACGCCGAACGCGTAGAGCGCTGCGCCAACGACGACGAGGTAGACGAGCGGGCCCCAGTCCGACGGGACCCGAGCGCGGTCGGGGTCGCGGAGGGCGACGACCGACGCGTAGCCGACCACGACGACGCCCGCGGCCGCTGCGGCGGTGTTGATACCCACGTCTCCCGCGGAAACGTCGAGCGCGATATCGACGGCGGCACAGAGACCGAAGACGAGGAACGCGGACCAGTAGACTCGTTTCGGGGACACGCCCGAAATTGATTCACGGGCGACATGAATCTCCCGGTCGGGACCGCCCCGAGCGGTGCGCTTAATCGCTTCGAACCGTAACCTCGGGCGATGCCAGACGGCGAGGCCGCCGCCGGAATGGACGCCTTCGCGACGCTCTCGTCGCCCGTTCGAAACGCGCTCTCGGAGCGCGGATTCACGACGCCCACCGAGCCGCAGCGCCGGGCGATTCCCCCGCTGTCCGACGGGAAACACGGCCTCATCATCGCGCCCACGGGCACCGGCAAGACGGAGACGGCGATGCTGCCGGTGTTTTCGGCCATCGCCGACGCCGAGGACCGATTCGGTATCTCGGCGCTCTACATCACCCCGCTTCGGGCGCTGAACCGCGACATGCGCCAGCGGCTCGACTGGTGGGGCGAACAGCTCGACGTCGACATCGACGTTCGCCACGGCGACACCACGCAGTACCAGCGACAGAAGCAGGCCAACGACCCGCCGGACGTGCTGGTGACGACGCCCGAGACGCTGCAGGCGATGCTCACTGGGAAGAAGTTGCGGACGGCGCTGTCGGACGTGCACCACGTCGTCGTCGACGAGGTCCACGAACTCGCGTCGGCCAAGCGCGGCGCGCAGTTGACAATCGGGTTAGAGCGCCTCCGCGAGTTGGCCGGGCCGTTCCAGCGAATCGGGCTCTCGGCGACGGTCGGGTCGCCCGAGGAGGTCGGGAAGTTCCTGACCGGCGACCGACCGTTCGAGGTCATCGAGGTCGACGTGGACAACCGCGTCGAGTTCGAAGTCGTCCGCCCCGAGGTGACGAACGAGGACGAGGCGCTGGCGGGCAAACTCGCCACCGACCCCGAGATAGCGAGCCACGTCCGGACGATTCGAGACCTCGTCCGCGACCACGAGTCCGTGCTCGTCTTCGTCAACACCAGACAGACCGCGGAGGCGCTCGGCTCGCGGTTCAAGGCGCTCGGCGACCCAATCGAGGTCCACCACGGCTCGCTGTCGAAGGACGTTCGAATCGACGTGGAAGACCGCTTCAAGGCCGGCGAGTTGGACGCGCTCATCTGCACGTCGTCGATGGAACTCGGAATCGACGTGGGTCGGGTGGACCACGTCGTCCAGTACAACAGCCCGCGCGAGGTGTCGCGGCTCCTCCAGCGCGTCGGCCGCGCGGGGCACCGCCTGGGCGTCGTCTCCCGCGGGACCGTCGTCACCGACCACCCCGACGACACGCTCGAAGCGCTCGCCATCGCCCGGCGGGCCGTCTCCGGCGAGGTCGAACCCGCCCGCGTCCACCACGGGAGCCTCGACACCGTCGCTAACCAAATCGTCGGCGTCGTCATGGACTACGGCGACGTGTCGGCCCGTCGCGCCTACGAGATTATCACGCGGGCGTACCCCTTCCGCGACCTCGCCGAGGACGACTTCCGCGCCGTCGTCCGCGAACTCTCGGGGAACCGCCTCCTCTGGCTCGACGAGGACAAGGACCTCCTCGAGAAGTCCGGCGGCACGTGGCAGTACTTCTACGCCAACCTCTCGATGATTCCCGACGAGGAGACCTACGACGTTCACGACATCTCCTCGCGCCGGCAGATAGGGACGCTCGACGAGAAGTTCGTCCTCAACTTCGCCTCGCCGGGCGCGACGTTCATCCAGCGCGGCGAGATGTGGCGCGTCAACGACGTGGACGAGGAGGAGGCGCGAGTGAACGTCTCGCCCATCGAGGACCCCGGCGGCGAGGTGCCGTCGTGGGTCGGCTCGGAGATTCCGGTGCCCGCGCCGGTCGCCGGCGAGGTGGGCGAACTCCGCGACGTGGCCGCGCCGCAGTTCGAGTCCGGGGCCGACCGCGAGGCCGTCGCCCGCGACATCGCCATGCGCTATCCGACCGACGAGGCCACGGTCCGCTCGGCGCTCGGCCCCATCGAGAGACAGGTCGAAGCCGACGCACCGATTCCGACGGCGAACAGGCTCGTCCTCGAAGGCTCGCCCCGGAAGGTGACGCTGAACTCGCCGTACGGCCACCGGGTGAACGAGACGCTCGGTCGGCTCCTGTCGGCGCTCATCGGCCAGCGGACCGGCTCCTCGGTCGGCATGGAGGTCGACCCCTACCGCGTCGAGTTCGACGTGCCCGGGAAGGTCCGCCCGACGACGTTCGCCGAGGTGCTCCGCGAGACCGACCCCGACCACGTCGAGGCGCTGCTCGAACTCGCGCTCAAGCGATCGGACTCGCTGAAGTTCACGCTCGCGCAGGTGGCCGCGAAGTTCGGCGCGCTCAAGCGCTATCAGGGCAAGGGCCGCTTCGGCGGCGACCGACTCCTCGCCGCGCTGGAGGACACGCCCGTCTACGACGAGGCCGTCCGCGAGGTGTTCCACACCGACCTCGCCGTCGAGGAGACGGTCGAACTGCTCCGGCGCGTCCGCGAGGGCGACGTGGAACTCGCCGTCGCCCGCGAACCCACCGCCATCGGCACCGGCGGCCGCGGGTCGGGAACCGACCTGCTCGTCCCCGAGAACGCCGACGCGAGCGTCATCGAGACGGTTCGGGACCGGATTCAGAACGACCGCGTGCTGTTGGCGTGTCTCCACTGCAAGGACTGGACTCGAAAGACGAAGGTAAAGCGCGTCCGCGACCCCGTGGAGTGCCCCGAGTGCGGCGCGACCCGCGTCGCCGCGCTCAATCCGTGGGACGACGAGGCGGTGAAAGCGGTCCGCGCGCCGGAGAAAGACGACGAACAGGAGCGGCTGACGAAGCGGGCGTACCGCTCGGCGAGTCTGGTGCAGGCCCACGGCAAGCGGGCGGTCGTCGCGCTCGCGGCCCGCGGGGTCGGCCCGCACAACGCCGCGCGCATCATCAACAAGCTCCGCGAGGACGAAGACGACTTCTACCGCGACATCCTCGAACGGGAGCGCGAGTACGCCCGAACCCAGTCGTTCTGGGACTGACGGGGCGGATTCCGGTTCGCCCGCTTACTCCTCGATGGCCCACTCGTCGAGAATCTCGGTCGTCGCGGCCGCCAGCGCCTCGAAGTCCTGCATCGAGATGCCGTCGGTCGTGACGAAGACGCCGAAGTCCTCGACGGTGATGCGGACGAGGTAGCCGTTTTCGAACACGCGAATCGTGTACTCGTAGTCGCCGAGTTCGGAGCCGCGGTAGGCGTCCTGGGTCATCTTGAAGTCGTGCCACTCGTTGCCGATAAAGGAGTTCAGGTCGGCCTCCTGTTCGAGGTCCTCGCGGAGGTACACCTGCACGTAGTCGAAGCGGCTGAAGTACGTGAGCGACCGGAGGCTGTCGCCGACGGCCGTGCGGCAGACGGTGACGAGCTTTTCTTTTGCTTCCTCGGGGAGGAGATTGGACATCGCTTCAGCCTGCGCGAGCGAGCGCCAAATAGGCGGCGGCTTCGGCAGCGGGCGGGTGGGAGCTGAGACGCGCCGGTCGGTCCGTGACGCCGCTATTCCGACGCGTAGGCGTCCCGGTAGTCGCGCTCGCGCCGGATGAGCTCCTCGACGCCGTGTTCGAGGATGTCGGAGCCGAGCGACGTGGCGCGGTAGTACGAAAACAGCCCCTCGTCGTCGGCCTGCGACCGTTTTCGCTTCTCGACCAACCCGGCGTCGACGAGTTTGTTGAGGTGGTAGTGGAGCGTGTTCGCCTGCACGTCGAGCGCCTCGGCCAGCGCTTTCGGGCTTCGCTCGCCGAAGTGGACCAGTCGGTACAGCAGGGTGAAGCGCGTCCGGTCGCCGAGTGCGGCCTGCATGTCGAGGTACTCGTCCAGCGTGAGGACGCTCGTCGGCGGCAGCAACTCGGCGGGGTCCTCGGGCAGCCCGTCCGAATCGACCGGGTCGTTCGTCGCCATCTCGGTTCGCTAGACGGAGCGTATCGATTTAACGGTTCTTGAGTCGAACTTCGCTGAAAAATCCGAATTTTATATACTACCGTGCGGTACGTGTGTCCATGACGGACGCCATCTCGCGCGACGAGATACGGGCGGCGCTCGGGCGGACGACCTACGACCGGTTTCTCGTCTACGTGATGGGTCCGTACAAGTCGTTCAACCTCAACTACGTCCTCTCGGAGGAGGAACTCGCCGCCATCGACATCGAGGACCTCCCCGGACCGATTCGAAAGCTGTTCGCCGCGCGAGACGAGGTCGACGACGCGCTCGCGCTCCTCCGACGGGTGCAAGGGAGCCTCCGCGCGGACCCGGGCGTCAACGCCTTTCTCGCCGTCGACGCGGACCTCAGCACCGACGAGGTGGACGCCGCCACGCAGTCGCTCGCGTTCGCCGAGGCGAGCAACGCCACCGTGTTCGTGCTGCCGTTTCTCGGCCACAACTTCGGCGTCGGCGAGGAGGCGGGGTCGATACTCGAACGGCTCTCCGAGACGCACGGCGACAGAATCGTCTTCGTCCACGAAGCGACGGTCACGAGCGAGATGATTCGCGCGGCGCGCGCCCGCTGGGACCTCCGCGTCGAGACCTACGACACCGAAGCGGAGCTACACAAGCGCATCCGACTGTTCGTCGCGGACGTGATGAACCGCGAGCTACACGGCGACTTGGACCGGCTGGACTGACGCTCTCGCCGGTTCATGGTGAGTGCTATCTAGCAGCACATTAACTATAGTTTACACGAGGGCGACGAACGACTCGTCATGCCCGACGACGCCCTCGGACTGGCGATGTTGGACCGGGTTCGCGGCTGTCTGCGCGCCCCGTGCGTCTACCGCGCCGGCGACGACGCCCGCGGTACTGTCGGCGACGCGCACGTCTACGAGAACTATCTCGTCCCGTCGGAGCGGTGGCCCGCCGCGAAGCGCGAGTTCGTCGACTCGCTTCGGACGCCCGTCCTCGACGTGGGGTGCGGGGCGGGCCAGCACGCCCTCGCCGTACAGGGGCGCGGCGACGTCGTCGCCTTCGACGTGAGCCCGAACGCGGTTCGCGCGGCCCGCGAGCGCGGCGTCGAGGCGGCGGTCGTCGGCGACATGTTCGACCCGCCGGTCGAGGCGAGTCGGGCGGGGTTGCCGGCAGGAGGCTTCGAGACGGTCCTCGCCAACGGGACGCAGGTCGGACTCGCGGGCTCGCTGGACCGACTCGCCGACCTCCTCGCGTCGTTTGCCGACCTCGTTTCGTCCGCCGGCGAGGTCGTCGTCGACTCGTACGACCCGACGCGCATCGACCCCGAGCGCTTTTTCGGCTACCGGTCGGACCCGCGAGAAGGCGTCGCCCGACGGTCGTTCCGCGTCGAGTACGGCGACCTCCGCGGGCCGACGCTCGACTTCGTTCTCGTCTCGCCGGCCCGACTCCGGGCGGTCGCTACCGAGGCGGGCCTCGACGTGCGCGAGGTGACCGTCCCGAACGCAGAATCGAGTTACTACCGAGCGCGACTGGCGTGAGCCGGCGCGGTCGCTGCGGCACTTCGCGGTGGCACTTCGGGGCGAGGCCGTCGCCGGCCGTCCCTTCCCACGCGCTACGGCCTACTCCCAGCGGTTGGTCGCCTCGTTGCGCCGCGGGAGGAACGGAAGCAAGAGTGCGACGGCGAAGACGATGCCCGCGATGGCGAGGTACTCGGGCGACCCGAGGACGACCGCGACGAGCGAGAACACCGACGCCTCGCCGTCGGCGACGGCCGAGACCGCGTTCGGGTCGTTGTTCAATAACACGAGAAACATGAATATCGCCTCGGCGAACGCGACTCGAAGGCCGGCTTTCGTGACCCACCACGTCGCGGAGAGCGGGCCGCCGGTGAGCGCGTCCCACTCCCGACGGACCTTCCGCCGCCACGCCGCGTTCACGACACACCTCTGTTGCGAGTGAACATGGGACACAGTACGCGGCGAAACGAGATAATCTCGCAGGTGGAGTGACGCGGGCGTCCCCCGCGGTCGCCGCCCGTCAGACCCGTGTCGGCGAGACCGATTCCAGCGCCGCGTCGAAGTGCGCGCGGGTGATGCGCACCTCGTCGGCGTGGTCGTTCGCCTCGGTGCCCTCGTAGGCGTCGGCCACGTCCTGAATCGCCCGGAGCGCGGCCTCGCGGCAGACCGCGGCCACGTCGGCCCCGGTGTAGCCGTCCATGTGGGCGGCCACGTCGCCGAGGTCCACGTCGGTGCCGAGCGGCTTGTCGCGGACGTGCACGTCGAGGATGGCGCGGCGCGCCTCGATGTCGGGGGCGGGGACCTCGACGTGGGTCTCCAGCCGACCGGGGCGGAGGAGCGCGGGGTCGAGCGCGTCCCGGCGGTTCGTCGCCGCGAGGACGACGAGGTTCGGGTTGTCGGCGGCGTTGTCCATCTCCGTCAGGAGCTGGGAGACGACGCGCTCGGTGACGCCCGAGTCCGACCCGGCGCTGTCGCGGTCGGTTGCGATGGCGTCTATCTCGTCGAAGAAGACGATGCTCGGGGCGGCCTGTCGGGCGCGGTCGAACACCTCGCGGACGGACTTCTCGGACTCGCCGACGTAGCGGTCCAGCAGTTCGGGGCCGGCGACGTGGATGAAGTTGACGCCGCTTTCGGCCGCGATGGCGCGGGCGAGCATCGTCTTGCCCGTCCCCGGTGGACCGTGCAGGAGTATGCCGGTCGGCGGGTCGGTCGAGGCCGCCTCGAACAGCGGCGCGTAGGTCAGCGGCCACGTCACCGCCCGTTCGAGCGTCCGCTTCACGTCGTCGAGGCCGCCGACGCCCTCGAAGCCCTCGGTCGGCTGTTCGGCGACGTACTCGCGCATCGCCGAGGGTTCGACCGTCGCCATCGCCGACTCGAAGTCGGCGCGCGTGACGGTCATGTCCGCGACGGCGACCTTCCCGCCACCGTCCCCGCTTCCGCCCCCGCCCTCGCGGCGGACGCGCCGGAGCGCGGTCATCGCGGCCTCCTTGGCCAGCGATTCGAGGTCGGCACCGACGAAGCCGTGGGTTCGGGAGGCCAGTCGGTCGATGTCCACGCCCTCGGCGAGGGGCATCCGCCGGGTGTGCACGTCGAGAATCTCGCGGCGGCCCGCCTCGTTCGGGACGCCGATTTCGATTTCGCGGTCGAAGCGCCCGCCGCGGCGGAGCGCCGGGTCGAGGCTGTCGACGCGGTTGGTCGCGCCGATGACGACCACGTCGCCGCGGGCGTCGAGTCCGTCCATGAGCGACAGCAGTTGGCCGACGACGCGGTTCTCGAGGTCGCCGCCGTCGTCGCGCTTCGACGCGATGGAGTCGATTTCGTCGAAGAAGATGATGGCCGGCGCGTTCTCGCGGGCCGACTGGAACACCTCGCGGAGTTTCTCTTCGGACTCGCCTTTGTACTTCGAGAGCACCTCCGGGCCCGAAATCGTGGTGAAACTCGCGTCGACCTCGTTGGCGACGGCCTTCGCGATGAGGGTCTTCCCGGTGCCCGGCGGGCCGTGTAAGAGGACGCCCTTCGGCGGCTCGATGCCGAGATGGGCGAACACCTCGGGTTCGGACAGCGGGAGCTCTATCATCTCGCGGACGAGGTCGAGCTCGTCGTCGAGGCCGCCGATGTCCTCGTAGGTGACGCCTGTCGCCCGGCCGCGGCTCCCGGCGTCGCCGCCGTCGCCGCCGGTCACGCTCTTGACGGCGTCGCGGACGGTCTCGCTCGCGCCCTTCGAACTCGTCGCCGTCACGGAGACCGCCGTCGCGTCGGTGACGCGGACCACGCCCTCAGGCTTCGTCTCGCTGACGACGAGGGCGGCCCCGCCGAGTCGCTCGACGCGGACGCGGTCGCCCTCGCGGAGCGGCCGGTTCCGAAGCTCCGCCTTCACGACCTCCTCGATGGTCTCGCGGTCCACGCTGGTCCGCTCGAAGGCGCTGGGTCCGGCGAGCGTCACCGAGCGCGCGTCCTCGACGGCTATCTTCCTGACGCGGACGCTGTCGCCGATTTTCACGCCGGCGTTGGCCCGCGTGTCGGCGTCGACGAGCATCTCGCCCGCCGCCGCGCCGGGGCGGGCGGGCCACATCTTCGCGACCGTCTCTCGGGACCCCTCGATGACGACCGTCTCGCCGCTGAGCACGCCGAGTTCACGGCGGGCGGCCTCGGGGAGGCGGGCGATGCCGCGGCCCGCGTCGCGTTTCTCCGCGGCGCGGACGACGAGCGTCACCCCATCTTCTGACATACCCCCCGGTTCGGCCGCTCGACCCTTGAGGGTTCGCCCGGAGTAACCGTTTTCCGGGACGGCGCGGTAACAATACGCATGGTTGCCACGACGGAGAAAGACGGTGCGACGTGGTACCGATGCGAAGAGTGCGGGATGCTGTTCGACGTGGAGCCCGACGCCGAGGCCCACGAGGAGAACTGCGACACGGACAGCCCGTCGTACTTGCAGTAGCGGCGCGCGGCGGGTGCGAGGGCGGCTACGCCGGGTCGTGTTCGTCCGCGAGTCGCTCGGCGTGGTCCAGCGAGGTCGCACGCTCCCAGCGGACGCGCTCGGCGTCGCCGTAGGCGAGCGCCTCCTTCAGTTCGTCGCGGAGGACGCCCACGCCGCGGCCGACGAGGTCGCCGTCCGCGTCGCCGAGTTCGTAGTAGCCGTAGGCTTCCGGAGCCTTTCCGACGGTCCGCTTTTCCAGCGGCTCCCAGCGCTTCCGGAGCATCACTCGGCGACGAACTCGTAGGAGTGCTCGGCCCAGTCGTCCTCGACGAAGACGAACACGCGGCCGCGGGCGACCTCGGGGTCGGCCTCGATTTCGAATCGGTGGCCGGGGACACGCCGGACGAGGACGCCGGGGAACAGCTCTTCTTCTTCGCCCTCGCCGAGGATGACGCGGCCGACGCCGCTCGATTCGAGCACGTCGTCGTGGCTCTTGAGGTCGTTGACGTACATCATGACTCCCTCGGTCTCGGTGGGGTCGGTGACGAGGACGTGGACCTCCTTGCCGGGGGCGGTGGCGAGCGTGCCCGTGACCGCTTCGGGGACGCCCCGGTAGACCGTGGTTCGGTTGTCGATGTACTCCACTTCGACGCCGTAGTCGTGGAGTTCGACGCCGAGTGTGCTCGGGGCGATGTCGCTGCGGGCGCTCATGGCTCACCGTTGCCGCGGGGACGGCAAAAACGTCGCGTCTCGGGTCGACCCGCTAGCGTCGGAATCGAACGCGTCGCCGCCGCGTCGGTCCCCGAACCTACGGGCGAAAACGGCACGGACCGCCACACATAACACGATGTGCCGACCTCCGGCAAGTATGCACGGCCGAGCCACCGCCCTCGGGGCGGGCACCGTCTTGAACGCCCTCGCGACGGCGACCGGCTCCGCGTTCGCCATCGACGCGGAGACCACCGCGTCGGTCGAACTGGACGACTCCGGCGCGGTCCGCGGCAGCATCGCGGAGGCCCCCGACGCCGACACGCGGCTCATCGAGCGCTGCGTCGAGCTTGTGGTCGAGGCGTTCGGCGACGGCGAGGGCGGCACCGTCGAGACCGAAAGCGACCTGCCGATGGCCGCCGGCCTCAAGAGTTCCAGCGCCGCGGCCAACGCGACGGTGCTGGCGACGCTCTCCGCCCTCGGTCGCTCGGTCGGTCCCGGCCCGGACGCCGACATCTCCCGGCTCGACGCCTGCCGCATGGGCGTCCGCGCCGCCCGCGAGGTCGGCGTCACGGCGACCGGCGCGTTCGACGACGCCTCGGCCTCCATGGTCGGCGGCGTCGTCGTCACCGACAACACCGACGACGAACTCATCGCCCGCGACGAGGTCGACTGGGACGTGCTCGTGTGGACGCCCCCCGAGCGCGCCTACAGCGCCGACGCGGACGTGAGCCGCTGCGAGAACGTCGCCCCGATGGCCGACCTCGTTTCCGACCTCGCACTCGAAGGGCGCTACGCCGAGGCGATGACCGTCAACGGCCTCGCCTTCTCGGCCGCCCTCGACTTCCCGACCGACCCCGCCGTCGAGGCGATGCCCATCGCCGACGGCGTCTCGCTGTCCGGGACCGGCCCGAGCGTCGTCGCCGTCGGCGACCGCGCCGACCTCGAACGCGTCAAGGAACTGTGGGACGCCCGCGACGGAGAGACCCGACTGACGACCACCCGAACCGACGGAGCACGAATCCAATGACAGACGACACCGACACCGCAGCCGAACCGTTCCAGGACATGTCGCTCGACGAACTCCGCGAGGAGATAGAGGATATCGACCGCGGCATCGTCGAACTCATCGCCCGCCGGACCTACGTCGCCGACACCGTCGCGCAGGTCAAAGCCGAGAAGGACCTGCCGACGACCGACGAGTCCCAAGAAGAGCGCGTGATGGAGCGCGCCGGGCAGAACGCGGCTCACTTCGAGGTCGACTCGAACCTCGTGAAGGCGATTTTCCGGCTGCTCATCGAGATGAACAAGGCCGAACAGCGGCAGAACCGGTAGCCGATTTCGGGGTTCCAAGACCGCACATCGGAGTTCTGTTAGTTGACTCTTCTTTGGGCCGTTGTTCTGTTGTTCCTCGGTCTTCGCGAGGACACGGTTCCCATAGTCACGAGGATACGGTTTCCATAGACCTCACTCGCGAGTCACCAGTTCGGGAAGTGAGAGTCGCTTCGGCGAGTCCGGGACGAGCCACGCCGGGACGACTCGCGTGAGCGTGACCATCCCGACCAGTTCGACGAGCGTCTGGGTCACGACGACCGCAGGTGCCAGTCGGTAACCCGCCGGAAGCGCAAGTGCAAGCGGCAGGACGACCAGCGAGTTACGGGTGACCGACGTGAACACGAGCGCCCTGCCCTCCCCGGCATCCATCTGCAAGACTCCCGCCGCGAGTCGTCCGAGTATCGGCATGACGACGAGGAAGGCGACGTACACCGGAATGACGACTGCAATCTCCTCGATCGAACCCTGCACCCGGGGGAGCTGCGACGCGATGACGACGAACAACGTCGCGCCCATCATCGGTACCGGTACCCACCCCATCGCCTCCTGCCACGCGTCGCCCCTCGACGACCGTTCCGCCCACGCTTCGGTAAGCCACGCGAGCGTCAACGGGAGCGCGATGAGTACCAGGAACGCCTCGACGAACGGCCCCGGTTCGATGACCGCTGCGACCGTCGAACCCATGAACAGCCACAGGTACAGCGGGAGCAACAACAGTTGGACGAGCATCAGAGCCGGGGTCGTCGCTGTGATCTGCTCGGCGTCGCCGTCTGCGAGTTCGGTGAAGGTAATCACGTAGTCGATACACGGCGTCAGAAGCACCATGAACGCACCCACGAGGATGACCGGTCGCTGGGGGAGGAACCGAGTGAGTCCCCAGACGACGACGGGGACGACCAAGAAGTTCATACCCAGTGCCGCCGCGACAAATCGCCCGTTCCGAAACGCGCGACGGAGCCGAACGAACGGAATTTCGAGGAACGTGACGTAGAGCAGGGCGGCCAGCACCGGGTCGATGAGCGACTCGGAGAGCGGGGCCGAGTTCGGAAGATAGACGCCGACTCCGACGGCCGAGAGAACGAAGGCTGCATAGACGGCAACTTGATGCCGTTGGAGCCACCGCTTCGAGTTCATCTACCGGCTGATTCGTTAGTCGCCGGTAAACCACCGTCGCTCCCCCGTGCCAGACAGGATGCGGCGAAGTAGACGGAATCTGTCACACCAAGTGAGGGCCTGACGGGCCGAACAGCGGCAGCGTCGGTAGCTCGGCGCGACGCGGCCGTTGACGCCGCGTCACTCGCGGATGACCATCACCTTCACCCGCCGGACCGCGTCGAAGTCCCGGAGTCGGTACGTTAGCTCTCGGACGCGCTCCGCGGGGCCGCGGCAGAACAGCGATTCGAGACACCACTCGCCTTGGTGGGTGTGGCTCGTGTTGAGGATGACGTCCTGAAACTCGTGTTGCGCCCCGTGCAGCTCGCGAATCACGTCGTGGTGGCGGTAGTCGAAGCCGACGAGCGCGACGACCTCGCCGGACACGTCTTCGAGTCGGGCGTGGGACTCGATGAACTCCTGCATGGCCTCTCGAACCGCCCGCGACCGGTTTTCGATGCCCTCGTCGCGCCACGCCCGGTCGAACTCCTCGACCAGTTCGTCGGGGATGTTGAAACTCGTCCGCATCGGTTCGAACTGACGTGCGCAGCTACAAGAGTTCCCGTTATGACGACACCCCAGATTCGGTATTAACAACCCCTATACCCCTCGTTTTCCACGAATACGGTAGTACATGGCCTCGAACGAACTGCTCGGGCTCGTCGTCGGCGCGGTGGCTCTCGGAGCCATCCACGGCGTCGAACCGGGTCACGGCTGGCCCGTCGCGGCCTCGTACGCGCTCGACCAAGCGAACAAGTGGGTGTACGGGTTCGCGGCGAGTTTCATCCTCGGAGTCGGCCACCTCGTCAGCAGTATCGCGATGGTGGGCGTGTTCTTCTACGCGAAGGAGTACTTCGACCTCACGCAGGTCAACGAGTCGATTACGATACTCGGCGGCGTCCAAATCGGCGGACAGGTCAGCCTCGTGGCCGGCGTCTTACTCATCGCGCTCGGCATCCGCGAGTACACTCACGGACACGCTCACGGGACTCACGGGCACGACGACGGAGAGGGGCACACTCACGACCACGACCACTCACACGAGAGCAGTCACTCGCACGAGGAGGGCCATTCGCACGACCGCGGGCACTCCCACTCTCACTCACACGGCGACCTCGACGAAGCCGCGGACCGCGGCCTCCTCGGCATCGCGTGGTTCGCGTTCGTCCTCGGGTTCGCCCACGAGGAGGAGTTCGAGATTATCGCGCTCTGCGCCGGGTCGAACTACTGCCTCGAACTGATGAGCGCCTACGCCGTCACCGTCATCGTCGGCATCGTCGGGCTGACGATGCTGCTGATCGCCGGCTACCAGCAGTACGAAGACGAGGTGGAGAAGTACACGCCGTATCTCCCGGCGTTCTCCGCGGCCGTGTTGGTCCTGATGGGTCTCGGCTTCATCACAGGGGTGTTCTAATCGGCCTCCGTCGGCCGGCACCAACGTTGATTGCGTCGGCGGGCATCCCCACGGACGACAGACCGATGCGACTGAGAGAAGCGACGGCGGACGACGTTCCCCGACTCGTCGAGCTGTGGTACGACCTCGCGACGGAGATGGAGCGGTACGCCGACCTCAACGGGCTCGTCTACGAATCCTCGACCGACGTGCCGGAAGACCCGTTCCGGGCGCACCTCGATAGCGACGGCGTGACCGAGTACCTCGTCGAGGTCGACGGCGAGGCCGTCGGGTTCGCGACGACGCGGCTCGGCGAGCACCCCTCGCGGGAGTACTCGAAATACACGCGGCTGGTGAACCTGTACGTCGAAGACGGCCACCGGGGGCGAGGGTACGGTTCGGCGGTCGTCGACGAGGTGAGACGGCGGGCCCGCGAGTCGGGCTGTGACCACCTCAAGGTCTCCTGCGAGTGGGACAACCGCGGCGCGCGGTCGTTCTACGAGGACGCCGGCTTCGAGGAAAAGCAGGTGGAGTTCGCGCAGAAACTCGATTGATTGGCAGGTCTCGGCCGGTGGGTCGGCATCCGATTCGCCCCGGATCGGTCCGCGTTCGACCCCCGGCGATAGAGCTATCACCCGGCGACGCATCGAAGCGGCCACGAGGTGATGTCTATTAACGACCACAATCGGAATCTTCGTCCGCGGACTCGTTCTCGGCGTCTCGATAGCCGCGCCGGTCGGTCCAATCGGCGTCCTGTGCATCCAGCGAACGCTTTCTAAGGGTCGTCTCTCGGGCTTCGTCAGCGGACTCGGAGCGGCGTCCGCGGACGCGGTCTACGGGGCCATCGCGGGGTTCGGCCTCGCCGCGCTCTCGTCGGTCCTGCTCGGACACCGTAACGGAATCGCCCTCGCTGGCGGGGTAATCCTCCTGTACATCGGCTTGCAGTCGATTCGAGGCGACCCGGCGTCCGTCGAGTCGGCACCGACGACCGAGCAGTCGACCGTCGCACCGCCCGACTCGAACCCCCGGACGCTCGTCGCCGACTTCGGGTCGACGTTCCTCCTGACGCTGACGAACCCGGTGACGATACTCGCCTTCGTGGGTATCTTCGCCGGCTTGGGCGTCGGCGTCTCGGGCGACTACCTGGCGGCGACGGTCCTCGTCGCGGGCGTCTTCGCCGGGTCGGCGCTCTGGTGGTTCGTCCTGAGCGCCGCCGTCGACCGCGTCCGGGAGCGAGTCACCCCGGCGGTCCTCCGGCGGGTGAACCAACTCGCGGGCGTCGTCATCGTCGGGTTCGGGGTCGCCGCGCTCTGGAGCGGCCTGTAGCGCGCCGCCCCGACTCCCGGCTCCGGCCGAGCCCCGCCGAGTCCCGCCGACCTTCTTCGAACCGCTTCTCGTCGTCACCTCCATATCGCTGGCGACCGTAGGCGTGCGTGAGATGCCCACGCACAAAGCGGAGACGACCTGGACCGGTGGCAAAGACGGCAGCGGCGAGTTCTCGACGGAGAGCGGGACCGTCGAGGGAACGTTCACGTTCCCGACGCGGTTCGAGGACGAACTCGGGTCGAACCCCGAGGAACTCATCGGCGCGGCCCACTCCGGCTGTTTCTCGATGCAGTTGACCGCGTTCCTCGAAGGCGAGGGCTACGCGCCGACGAGCCTCCACACATCGGCCGACGTGCACCTCGACCCGGCCGACGGCGGCGGCTTCGAAATCTCTCGAATCGACCTGACGCTCGACGCCGACGTGCCCGACATCGACGAGGAGACGTTCGCCGAACTCGCCCAGCGCGCGAAGGAGAGCTGTCCGGTGTCGAAGGCGCTCGCCGGACCGGAAATCACGCTGACCGCGACGCTCGCCTGAGCGGGCGAGCGGGCGCGTCGAATCCGGCATCGCGTCCGTCGTCGCGAGCCGACCGAGTCGGCCGCAGCACTCCACTTCAGCGGTTCGACTCGAACCAGTCTTCGGCGAAGTCGACCAGCGCGGGCTGGTCGAGGAGCGTCGCCGTCGCGGCCGCGACCGAGCCCTCGGTCGCGCCGACGGCCGTCTCGAACGCCTCGCCGACTTCCTCGAAGTCGTCGGTCTCGACCTCGATGTCCTCGTACTCGACGACGACGCGCTCGCCGTCTCGGAGCAGCGGCGCGCGCTCCGTCGTCCGCGTCTTCTCGAAGTCCGCGCGGTGTTCGGCGAGGTGGAGCGAGGTGTCGTTCCCGTGGCCGACGCCGAGCAGGAGCGCGTCGCCGCCGCGGTCGTACACCCGCGCCAGCGGCGACCCGTCGCCGAGGCCGTCGTCGAGTTCGTGGCCGCCGACGATTTCCTCGGCGGCCGCGCCCCACGCCGCGAAGGAGACCGTCGGGTGCTCGCTGCGGACGACGCCGGGGTAGTTGCGGAAGCACTCGGGTACCGCGCCCATCCCGCGGGTGGGCGTCACGTCGGGGCGGAACGGCGGCATCGACTCGCCGATGACGTCGACCCAGCCGTCGGGGACCGGGGGGTTCTCCCACGCCGACGGGTCGGTGTACTGGCCCGTGTGGGTCGGCATGACCAGCGTCCCGTCGTCGGTCAGCACCGTCTGGAGGGCGTCCACGACCGCCTGCGGGCCGCCGGCGACCCAGCCGAGCGAACTGAGCGACGAGTGCACGAGGAGGGTGTCGCCGGCCGCGACGCCGAGCGCGCGGAGGTCCGCGGCGAGCGACTCGACGGTTCCCGGCTCGTCCACGCGCTCGACCGCATCTGCTTCGGACATACGCGTCCGTCGGCCGGCCCGGGATTCAATCTTTGGTGTCGGTCGACCGAAAGGTCCAACTCCGACCTCGGCGACGCGTTCGGTATGTCACGCGTCTCCGCCCGCGACGCTCTCCGCTACGCGACCGAAGACGACGCCATCGCGCTCTTTGCAGTCATCCTCGGCGGCTGGGTGTTTTTGACCGTCGGCAGTTTCGCCCTCGCAGGCTACGGGTTCGGACTGATGTTCGCTCTCGGAATCCTCGCCTCACTCGCCGGGGCGCTCGCGATGTTCGCCGGCGTCGTCGGCCTCGCGTACAAACTGCTGGTGGACAGTCGCCGGGCGGTGTCGGAGTGAGAAATCAGTTCACCGCCCGAGAGAAGCCGACGAAGGCCACGTAACAGAGTCCGCCCATCACGAGAAAGACGAACTGGTAGCCGGTGTTCGAAACGATGTCGACGACCGACTGCGCCGGTCGGAGCAGTTTCAGCCACAGCAGCGTACCCGCACCGAGCACCGCGACGACCCAGAGACCTCCCAAGAGCGGCCGCTGTTTCAGATACTCGTTGAGTTCGTTGCGGTTCATGTTAACTACCTCACACTAATGGGTTGAAAAGGCGACGGTGGAAAGTCGAGTCGCGTGGGAGGTGCAGTGACGTGAATCGTCTCGTGAACCGCCACATGAACCGTCCCGTCCGGTCGGCAGGTGTTCCGCAGTCGCGGACCTCAGAAGAACTGCTCGAACAGTCGCCCGAGGAGGAGGATGACGAGCGGGATGCTAAACAGTACCGCGATAGTGGCGAGAAAGCCGGTGACGCTCCCCGACTCGGCGGCGGCTTGGAGAAACAGGGTCATCGGTCTCGTCGGGGTTTCAGACCCCGCCGACATACGTTTTGTTGCCCTCGGGCGCTCACTCCAGATACGTCTCGGCGAGCGCGTCCAGCGCCTCGTGGCGGTGGGTCGTGTGCGGCGCGGTCAGCGGCGAGACCGACACGCGGCCCTCGACGACGGCCCGGCGGTCGGTGCCGTCGGGGTCCGGGATGTCGCCGGTTCGCATCCGCTCCCAGACGCGGTCGTGGAGCTTCACGGTCCCGTTTTCGAACTCCGCGGTCATGTCGTACAGCTCCGAGGGGACGGTCACCTGCATGTCCGCGGGGTCGCCGCTGGGGTCGCGCATGGGCGCGTTGACGTTGAGGTAGTCGCACTGCTCGAAGACGCCAGCCGGCTCGGCGTGTTTGACGAGGTACGACGCGGCGTGGGTCGCCTCGCGGAAGTCCCGCGGGTCGGTCGCCTTCTCGTGCCACGGCAGGTCGCCGCCGGCGGGGACGTACAGCGAGAGGGCGATGGCGGGCACGTCGAAGAACGCGGCCTCGACGGCGGCGCTGACGGTCCCCGACCGGCCGAGGACGTACGCGCCGATGTTGGCTCCCTTGTTGATGCCGGAGACGACCATGTCCACGTCGGGACACAGCGCCTCTAAGCCGGCGACCGTGCAGTCGGCGGGCGTCCCCTCCAGCGCGTAGCCGAGTTCGTGCTCGGTGACGACCGCGTCGGTGGACATCTTCCGGCCGACCGCGCTCTGGTCCGTCGCGGGCGCGACCGCCGTCACGTCGGCGAACTCCGAGAGGGCGTCGTAGAGCGCGCGGAAGCCGACGCTCTCGATGCCGTCGTCGTTGGTGAGGAGGATGCTGGGTTCGCTCATGGTCCGACTGGGGACGGAGCGCGCAAAAAGCCACCCGTCGGACGCAACGTGTCCCGAGGAACGGCGGCGGCCGACGCGCCCCGCTCAGGCGACGCGGTCGACGAGCGTCTCGTCGTCGACGACGAGGTTGTACGCCTCTTCGTCGTCGTTCCAGAGCGCGAGGACGTTCTCGAAGACGAGCACGTCGCCGTAGTCGGCGTCGGCCACGTCGGCGTTCAGCACGGTCTCGCGCGTGCGGACGGCGTAGTGGTCGACCGCCTCGCTGCCGTCGCCGATTTTGAACACCTGGTTGTTGCCCTCCGAGAGGTCGTGGCTCAGTTTGACCGCCAGCAGGTCGATGCGGTTCGTGACGTGGCGCTCCATCTCGGCCATCTTGGCGAACCGCGCGGGGTTCCCGCGAACGTCGAGGCGGCGCTCGCCGTCGGTCCGGAGGACGCTGTAGGAGTACTGCACGTCCACGTTGACGAAGGTTCCCTCGTCCTCGTCGCCGTCGCGACCCTCGTCGAGGCGGCGCTGGAACCCCGGCACGTCGAGGTCCGGCTTCACGTCGAACGACCAGCCCCGGTCAGAGGGCGCGTAGCCGTCCCAGAGGCGGAGCGTCGGCGAGTACACGGTCACGTCGCCGTCGGCGGGCGCGACCTCGCGTTCGACCTCGCGGAGGCCGATGCTCGTGTTTCTGTCCGCCGGCGCGATGGCGACGATTGCGCCGTCGTCGGCGAGGGCGTCGAGGTACTTCTCGACGACCGCGACCGGGTCGTCGAGCTCGCTCAGGACGCTGGCGAAGAGGACGATATCGTACTCGCCGTCGGGGTCGAACGCCTCGGCGGTCTCGCGGTGGACGGTCGTCCGGAAGTTCCGGCGCGTCTCGCCGAGCATCCGGTCGAGCACGTCGGCGGAGGCGCTCGGTTCGACCGCGTGGTAGTCGACGACGGCGTCGTCGGGGAGGTAGTCGTGCAGACCGAGCGCGGGGCCGCCGGTTCCGGCACCCACGTCGAGCACGCGGGGATTACGGGGGAGCAGGCTCCGTTCGGCGAGGTCCGAGAGGACGTAGCCGACGGCGGCGTAGTAGTCCGGGAGGTGGTATATCCCGTAGCCGAGCGCGGCGTCCTCGTCGTACTCGACGGGGTTACCCCGGTAGTAGTCCTCCTTGAGTTGGCGGACGCGCTCCCGGAGGCGGTCGCCGGAGTCGTCGACGTGCCAGTTCGCGCCGTAGCGCCCGATGAGCAGGTCTTCGAGGGCGAAGGAGTAGTCGTCGGGGAAGGCCGCGGGCGACCAGTTCTGAAACGGCGCGGGGTCGTCGTTCGCGGGGACGAACGTGCCGTCGTCGCGCTCGAAGAGGCCGAGGTCGTGGGCCTCCTCGCGGAGCGTCTGTTTCACCACGGCGGGGTGCGGCGCGCCCTCGATGTAGTCGGCTATCTCGTCGGGGTCGATGGGGCGGACGTTTCTGAGGTACTTCGCGTTGTCGCGGACGGCGTCTCTGTCTATCATCGGTGGGCTGTGGAGCGAGTCGCCGTCGCCCGCGCGGCGGGAATCGGGCCCGCGACGGGGCGTCGGCGTCGGTGTCTCCCTTCACTCGTCACTCGATAGGGTCGTGCTTGTCGGTCTGGTCGCGGGTGCGGTCGTCGGCGACGCGGTCGGCACCCGCGCCGACTCCGGTGTCGCCGCGGGAGACGCGTCGGTAGAGGTCGGCGAACGCCTCGTCGTCGGCCGCTGCGAGTGCGCGGGCCGCGTCGGCGACGCGGTCGGCCCCGCCGCCGAACGAAGATTGGATGTCCGCGTACACGCGCGGGGTGCCGCCGGACACCGAGGCGACGAGTTCGTCGAGCGCGGCCGAAATCGGCGTGGCGAACTCCTCGCGCACGTCGTCGGCGGCGAGGCCGAACGCGAGAACGGCGGCGTGGGCGGCCGCCTGCACCGTCTCCATCGCCGCGTCGTGTTCCTCGGGCGTCGTCTCGAAGACGCGGTTGCCGGCCGCGTCGATGTCGGCGAGCAGGGCGTCCGTCTTCGGCCCCGATTCGTCGGCGACGGCGGCGACGTTGCCGGGGGCGTTGTGCGGCGCGAAAAGCGGGTGGAGGCTGAGTCGCTCGCGGTCGGGGAGGTGGTCGCGCATAGCCGCCACCGGCGGTTTCATCGCGCCGGTCACGTCGCACATCGCGGCGTCAGCGCGGTGGGCGTTGTCGGCGACGGCGTCGGCCGCGAGTCGCATCGGAACCGCGAGACAGACCACGTCGAACCGCTCGTCGCCGTCCAGCGGGACCGCCCGCCCGCCCAGCGCGTCCGCTGCGGCGACCGCGCTCTCGGGGTCCGCGTCGGCGAACGCGAGGTCGGCGTCGACGGTGCGGCCGAACCAGCGTCCCATTGCGCCCGCGCCGACGATGAGCACGTCCATCGGTACGGGTGTGGAGGTGCAGCGGGCAAAAGGGAATCGGTGGCGGCGGGTGTGGCGAGACGCCCACCTGCACCCGGCCCGCAAACCACGTTCAACCGACGCCCGGTGTACGAACCATCAAGTGGTCGATGACCGATAGGAAACTATGGCATTCGATGATGTAGATTTCGAGGGTCGGACGGCCTTCATCACGGGAACCAGTCGCGGCATCGGGAAGGCCATCGCGCTCGACTTGGCCGACCGGGGCGCGAACGTCGTCTCGACGGGCAAGACCGTCGACGGGCGCGAGAACCTCCCCGGGACCATCGTCGAGACGACGGAGGAGATACGCGAGCGCGGCGGCGACTCCATCTGGTGTCAACTCGACGTGCGCGACGACGCCTCCGTGCAGACCGCGATCGACGAGACGGTCGACGCCTTCGGCGGCATCGACTTCGTCGTCAACAACGCGGGCGCGATTCACATCGCGGGCTTCGAGGACACGCCGCCGAAGCGGTTCGACCTCCTCATGGACGTGAACGCCCGCGGGGCGTACGCGACGACGCACGCCGCGCTCCCGCACCTCCGCGAGAGCGACCACGCCCACGTCGTCACTTTCTCGCCGCCGATGCCCGCCCGCCCCGCCCCGGGCAAGGTCGCCTACGC
This sequence comes from Haloferax gibbonsii, assembly GCF_001190965.1. Lineage (NCBI taxonomy): Archaea > Methanobacteriati > Methanobacteriota > Halobacteria > Halobacteriales > Haloferacaceae > Haloferax > Haloferax gibbonsii. Next base: position 1,212,116 of record NZ_CP011947.1, on the reverse strand, counting down.
GCTCTCGAAGTACGGCATGACGTTCATCGCGCAGTCGCTCGCGGGCGAACTCGACGCCGACGACATCGGCGTGAACGCGCTGTGGCCGGTCGCCGCCATCGAGTCCGAGGCGACCCGGCACTTCGGGATGGGAACGCCCGAGGACTGGCGCACCCCGCAGATAATGTGCGACGCCGTCGCCGAGCTGTTCTCGCGCGACCCGACCGACTGCACCGGCAACGCGTTCTACGACGAGGAACTGCTGTCCGAGGCGGGCGTCGACGACCTCTCTTCGTACGCCGTCGTCGAGGGAAGCGAGCCGGGACCGATGTCGGCCCAACTGTTCGACCCCGAATACGAACGCTGACCCCGGTTATCGGCGCTGAGACTCGGGAGCGGGCGTTTATATCGAATGAACTCGAAACCACTCGCAATGGGTTCAGACGTCGTCGCAGCTAGAGAGACAGTCCTCTCGACGCGACGGTTTGTCGAATCGGCAATTAGACTTATCTACTGGTGGAGAATCGCCTAGCCCATGGAGTTCCCTCGCCTCCCGACACGAGACACGAGCGGCCAGAAAGTCGTCCTGCCGGACGACTTAGAGGGTGAACAGACGCTCGTGCTCATCAGTTTCGACCGCCGCCAGCAGTCGCTGGTCGGGTCGTGGCGCGGGTTCGCAACGGAGTTGTGCGAGACGTACGGACACTTCGAGTACTACGAACTGCTCGTCCTCGGCGGACGGAGCGGGATGATGCCACCGATGTCCGGCGGCGGAATGTCGCCGGGTGCCGCTCGGAGCCGCACCCACGACAACGCGCTCATCGCGCGGGTGGACAAGACCGCGCTCCAGCGCCGTCTCGGGCTGCTCGGCGAGGGCAACATCTACGCGCTCCTCATCGAGGACGGGACCGTCGTCCGGCAGGCAGCGGGCGTACTCACGCCCGAGACGGGCGATGCGCTGGAAGACCTGCTAAAACAGTGGCGCGAGGCCAACTCCGGCTGGACCGACGCGCCCGCCGCTTGCGGCTCGACCGGCGACAACGTCCTCGACAGCTGATTTTCTCCGCCGACGCCGATTCGGATTCGGCGCTCGTTTCGATTCCGCGCTCTCGCGCCGGCTACTCGACGACGAGTTCGACCGGGTACTCCGTCAGGTTCTCGTAGCCGTCTTCGGTGACGACGACGAGGTCTTCGATTCTGACGCCGCCGATTTCGGGGCCGTACAGCCCCGGCTCGATGGTGATGACGTGACCGGGGCGAAGCTCCTCGCCGCTCGGGCTCAGCGACGGGAGTTCGTGCACGTCGAGGCCGACGCCGTGGCCCGTGCTGTGGATGAAGCCGGTTTCGGCCGAGGGGTCGGCGCGGAGCGTGTTCTCGCCGGCCGCCTCGTACACGTCGCAGACGGCGTCGTGGACGTCGGCTCCGGTCGCCCCCGGCTCGATGGCGTCGAGGGCGGCCTCGAACGCCTCCTCGGTGAGGTCGAACCACTCGCGTATCTCGGGCGACGGCTCGCCTTTCACGAACGTCCGGGTCATGTCGCCGTTGTACTTCGTCTCCTTGTCGCGCGGGAAGATGTCGATGATGACGGCCTCGTCGGCGCGCAGCGGGCCGCTCCCGCGGTCGTGCGGGTCGGCGGCGTCGGCCCCGCAGGCGACGATGGTCTCGTCGAGGGCGCAGCCGTGTCGCAGGAGCGTGACCTCGATTTCCTCCCTGACGCGCTCGCTCGTCAGCGGGTCGCCCTCGTAGGTGAGCGTACCGTCGGCGGCCACGTCGGCGGCGCGGATGAGGTCCTCGGCGGCGCGCATCGCGGCCTCGTTGGCGTCCTGTGCGGCGTGGACGTGCTCGACTTCCTCGTCGGTCTTCACCGCGCGGATGTTCGTGAGCACGTCGTCGGTCTCGGCCTCGACTGTGACGCCCTCCTCGCGCAAGGCGTCGGCGGTGCCGAGCGGGAAGTCCGCGGGGACCGCGAGCGACCCGACCCCGTAGTCGGCGAGGAACGCCGCGACCGTCTTCGCCTTCCCGACGACTGCCCCGTGTTCGGCGTGCTTGTCGCGGTAGTCGTAGTCGGAGAGCCGCGAGACGGTGTCGGCGCGGCTCTCTTTCTTCGCGCGGCCGAACTCCAGCGTCGAGACGAGGAGGTGGATGCCCTCGGGCGTGTAGAGCGTCACGTACGGGTCCGGCGCGTCGAACCCAGAGAGGTACAGCTGGTTGGAGTCGCTCCCGTCGGCCGAGATGAGATAGCCGTCGAACTCGTCGCCGAGGAACTCGGCCAGCGGTGAGAAATCGGGTTCCATACTCCGGGGTTCGCCCGGCCGGTAGTAAAGCTCTCGCGTCGCGGTCGGCGGGTTCCGGTATCGACTCCGCGACACGCCTCTTCGGGCAGGAGACGCGCCGCGAATCGGCCGCCGGAACTCGTCGCGCGCGCGGTGCGGCGGAGCGCCGCGGCCCGCGGCGCTCATCCCGAACACAGTACGCTCGCCCGCGATATATGTTTGTTGGCAAACAAGAAACCGAGCGACCGCGGCCCCGTCGGCGTCCGGGAGAACGTCGCCGCGTCCGGTACCCTGATACCGGACCCTGCCGACCCCTCGCGTATGGACGCGCACGTCTCCCCGTCTCGGGTCGCCGGACGCACCCGAGCGCCGCCGTCGAAGAGTTACACCCACAGAGCCGTCCTCGCCGCGGGATACAGCGACGAGGCGGTCGTCCGCGACGCGCTCGTCAGCGCCGACACCAAGGCGACCATGCGCGCGGTCGAGGCCTTCGGCGGGTCGGTCGACCGCGACGGACAGACGGTCGAGGTCGCCGGCTTCGGCGGCCGCCCGGGCACGCCCGACGACGTGGTCAACTGCGAGAACTCGGGGACGACGATGCGCCTCGTCACCGGCTGTGCGGCCCTCGGCGAGGGGCTGACGGTCCTCACGGGCGACGCTTCGCTCCGCTCGCGGCCCCACGGCCCGCTCCTCGACGCCGTCTTCGACCTCGACGGCCGCGCCGAGAGCACGCGCCGGAACGGGCAGGCCCCGCTCGTCGTCGGCGACGGCATGACCGGCGGTACCGTCGAGATTCCCGGCGACGTGTCCTCGCAGTTCATCACCGCGCTCCTCATGGCCGGCGCGGTCACGGAGGAGGGCATCGACGTCGAACTCACGACCGAGCTCAAGTCCTCGCCGTACGTCGATATCACGCTCGAACTCCTCGCCGACTTCGGCGTGGAAGCGACCCGGACCGACGACGGCTTTTCGGTCCCCGGCGGCCAGTCGTACGCCCCCGAGGGCGGCGCGTACAGCGTCCCCGGCGACTTCTCGTCTATCTCCTACCTGCTCGCGGCCGGCGCGGTCGCGGGCGCTGCGGGCGAAGACGTGGTCATCGAGGGCGCGCGCCCGTCCGCACAGGGCGACAGCGCCATCGTCGACATCGTCCGCGACATGGGCGCGACGGTCGACTGGGACGAGGACGCGGGCGAACTGACCGTCTCCGCGGCCGACCTGACCGGCACGACCGTGGACGTGGGCGACACGCCGGACCTGCTCCCGACCATCGCGGTCCTCGGGGCTATCGCCGACGGCGACACGGTCATCGAGAACTGCGAGCACGTCCGGTTCAAGGAGACCGACCGCGTGAGCGCGATGGCCGAGGAACTCGCGAAGATGGGCGCGAACGTCACCGAACAACAAGACAGGCTCACGGTACACGGCGGCGAGACCGACCTCGTCGGCGCGGCGGTCGACGGTCGCGGCGACCACCGCATCGTCATGTCGCTCGCGGTCGCCGGCCTCGTCGCGGACGGCGAGACGACGATTGCGGGCAGCGAGCACGTCGACGTGTCGTTCCCGAACTTCTTCGAGGCGATGTCCGACCTCGGCGCCGACGTGACCGAGAACTGAGCGGACGCATTCGGTTCAACTTCCGGACGGTACCTTTTTCGCCCGCCCGGACGCCGACCGTGTATGTTCGACGCCGACGCGCAGGCGCTCCGCGAGCGACAGTCGGACGGCGACTATCTCCTGCCGGCCTACGACGACTGGTGTTTCTCGCGGATTCCGGGGACCGTCGCCGACCTGCTCGGCGCGGACGCCGGGCCGCGGCTCCCCGCCGAAGCGACCGCGGACTACGACGACGTGTCGCGGGTGGTCGTCTTCCTCGTCGACGGCTTCGGCCTCGCCCAGTGGGACGGCGAGCGCGACCGGATCTCCTTCCTCCGAGAGTTCGAGCGCGCGGGCCGCGTCACCCCGCTCACCACGGTCTTCCCCTCGGAGACGGCCGCCGCGATGAACACGTTCCACTCGGGGGCGTTGCCGTCGGAACACGGCGTCGTCGGCTGGAACGTCTACGACCCCGACGCCGACGAGATGTTCGAGGCGCTGCCCTTCCTCCGGAAGGACGGCACCCAGCCGGAGCGAATCGACCGCGCCGACGTGGCCGACTGCGAGAGCGTCTATCCCGACCTCGCCGCCGCGGGCGTCGAGACGCACCACGTGACGCCGTTCCCGTCCGAGGAGACGGTCCCGCACACCTACGACCCGGAAGACGTCTCGACGTTCTCGGACGCCTTCGCGGAGGCGGCCGAGTCGGCCGCGGACCCGTCGTACGTCTTCGCGTACCTCCCACAGACCGACGCCGTGGCTCACGGCGAGGGCGTCGACTCCGAGGCGTACCGCGAGACGGCCGCAGAGACCTTCGCCCGCGTGGCGGACGCGATAGCGACGCTCGCGGAAGCGACCGACGAAGACGACGCGGGCGAGACGCTCGTCTGTCTCACCGCCGACCACGGCCTCGTCGACACCGACCCCGAGCGCAACCCCGACCTCTCGGAGCCGCCGTTCGACCTCGTCTCGGACCTCCGGACGCTCACGGACGGGACGCCGATTCGGTTCTCGGGGAGTCCGCGAAACGTCCACCTCCACCTGCGAGACGAGCGAACCGACCCCGTCTACGACCTGCTCACGACCGAGTTGGACGCGCGGGTATTCCGGAAGTGCGAGGTGCTGGAGCGGGAACTGTTCGGCCCCGCTCCCTCGCCGACGTTCGAGCGACGACTCGGCGACCTCGTGGTCGTCCACCGCGACCTCGGCGTCTGGTACGGCGACGAGGAGCCGGGGAACCTCGGCTTCGTCGGCATGCACGGCGGACTCCACCCCGACGAGATGCTGATTCCGTTCGCCACGGCGACGCTGGACTCACTCCGGTGAGTCGGGGTCGGGTCCGCGGCCCGTCACGCCCGTCTCTCTCACGACGGCGTCGACCCACCAGAGCTTGAGAACCATCACGCCGAGCGTGCCGAGGAGCGTGCCGACCGGTCTGCGCCGAATCGCCGAGACGAAGGCGTAGAGCGTGACCGGGACGTTGAGGACGTTAAGCACGTTCGGGTAGTCGAGGCCCATCGTCCCGCGCTCGGCGTCGAGCCACTCGCGCTCGGCGAGGACGATTCGGCTGAGGTAGTTGTCCGTGCGCGCGGGCCGCGGGAACAACACCGGGTTAATCGCGGTGAAGGCGACGGCGGCGAGAAAGAGCCGGCGGTCCCGTCGGTAGACGGCGTACATCAACACCGGATAGACGAGGATTCGCGTGCCGGCGCTCCACGGGTTGGCGTGGCGCTCCCAGAACGTCGCTTCGAAGCGGCCGCGGAGTCCGGACGGGGCGTCGGAGTCGGGGTCGGAGTCGGAGGCGGCGGGGCCGGTGGGGGGCGTCGGTTCCATACGGCGGATTCGTCGTCGTCGACCATGAACGTGGGGTCGCCGAACCACCGCCCACGATTGCGCCTTTCTACAAACACTAAATGGGCGGCCACCCGAGGGTCGGGTAATGAACGGCAACGAATTCGGTCGTCTCTTTCGGATGACCACCTACGGCGAGAGCCACGGCGACGCGATGGGCGTCACCGTGTCCGGCTGTCCCGCCGGCGTGGAGCTCTCGGTCGAAGACGTGCAGCACGAACTGGACCGACGGAAGCCGGGCCAGTCGATGATTACGACGAGCCGCGGCGAACCGGACGCCGTCGTCGTCAACTCCGGCGTGCAGGACGGCTACACGACGGGCACGCCCATCGGGATGGTCGTCCAGAACAAGGACGCCCGCTCGGGCAAGTACGAGCCCTACGTGACCGCGCCGCGGCCCTCCCACGGCGACTTCACGTACTCGGCGAAGTTCGGCACGCGCAACTGGGGCGGCGGCGGGCGCTCGTCCGCGCGCGAGACGGTGAACTGGGTCGCCGCCGGCGCGGTGGCCAAGCAGGTCATCGAGCAGAGCGACTACGACATCGAGGTGAAGGCGCACGTGAACCAGATCGGCGACGTGGAAGCGCCGGAGGTCTCCTTCGACGACCTGCGCGAGCACACGGAGGAAAACGACGTGCGCTGTGCGCACCCCGAGACCGCGGCGGAGATGCAGGAACTCATCGAGGAGTACCAGAAGGAAGGCGACTCCATCGGCGGCTCGATATACTTCGAGGCGCAGGGCGTCCCTCGCGGCCTCGGCGCGCCGCGGTTCGACTCCTTCTCGGCCCGACTCGGGCAGGCGCTCATGTCGGTGCCGGCGACGACGGCGTTCGAGTTCGGCCTCGGCCGCGAGGCCCGCGAGTGGACCGGCCACGACCGCAACGAGAACTGGGAGTTCGACGAGGAGGGCGACCCCCGACCCGTCGGCAACAAACACGGCGGCATCCAGGGCGGCATCACGACCGGCGAACCGGTGTACGGCGAACTGACGCTCCACGCGCCCACGTCCATCCCGAAGAAGCAACGGACCGTCGACTGGGAGACCGGCGAGGAAAAGGAGATTCAGGTCGTCGGCCGGCACGACCCCGTCCTCCCGCCACGCGGCGTCCCGGTCGTCGAGGCGATGCTCTACGTGACCATCCTCGACTTCATGCTCCTCGGCGGACGCATCAACCCCGACCGCCTCGACGGGCAGGCCGGCGAGTACGACACGCCGTACCACCCGTCCAGTCCGGACAACGAGTAGCGAATCCGATTCCGCGTTATCGTTCACTCTATTCGGCGGGCGTGACAGCCCGTTCGTCCACTTTTGACGGTGGGAGGGTGAGTCAGTTTAACAATATTAAGTCCTTCATTATCTTTCCTTGTTAATCCATAGCAAAGTCTTTAATCGGACCCTCCCCAACTTTTCAGGTAGCGCCCCAGCGGGGCCGTGAGCTCAACATATGACTGACCACGAACTTATCTGGCGGATCGCAGGGGGTTCCGGTGACGGTATCGCCTCGACGAGCCAGAACTTCGCCAAAGCCCTGATGCGAGCGGGGCTACACGTTTTCACGCATCGCCACTATCCATCGCGCATCCGCGGTGGCCACACGTACACCGAAGTGCGCGTGAGCGCAGACCCCGTCAAGTCTCGCGGCGACGGGTACAACTTCCTCCTCGCGCTCGGTGACTCCTTCGCCCGCAACCCGAGCGAAGGTGCCTACTACGGCAACGAGGAGATCAAGCCGCTCTCGGAGAACCTCGACGAACTCAACGAAGGCGGCGTCATCGTCTACGACTCCGGTCTGCTCGACGCCTCCGAGATCGAGGACTTCGACGAGCGCGTCGAGGAGAACAACTGGCACGTCTACGACATCGACCTGCGCACCATCGCCCGCGAACACGGTCGCGAGGTCATGCGCAACACCGCCGGTGTCGCCGTCACGTGCGCCATCGCCGACATCGAACCCGACGTCATCAAGAGCCTGATGTCGGACGCGATGCCCGACAAGATTCTCGAACCGAACCTGACCGTCTTCGACGACGCCTACGAGATGGTCCAAGAGGAGTACGACGTCGAGGCTCCCGACGTGTCCGCGCCGACCGGCGAACACGACGAAGAGCAGGTGCTTCTCTCCGGCTCCGACGCCATCGCGTACGGTGCCATCGACGAAGGCTGCCGCTTCATCGCGGGCTACCCGATGACCCCGTGGACGGAAGTCTTCACCATCATGACCCAGAACCTCCCCGAACTCGGCGGCATCTCCGAGCAGGTGGAGGACGAGATCGCCGCGGCCGCGCTGGCAATCGGTGCCTCCCACGCGGGCGTCAAGGCGATGTCCGGGTCCTCCGGTGGCGGCTTCTCGCTCATGTCCGAGCCGCTCGGTCTCGCGGAGATTACCGAGACGCCGCTCGTCCTCGTCGAGGCCATGCGCGCCGGTCCCTCGACGGGCATGCCGACGAAGCCCGAGCAGTCCGACCTCGAACACGTCCTGTACACCTCGCAGGGTGACTCCCACCGCATCGTCTTCGCGCCCGGGACCGCCGCCGAGGCGTACTACCAGACGCGCAAGGCGTTCCAGATCGCCTACGAGTACCAGATTCCGTCCATCGTCCTCTACGACCAGAAGCTCGGGGGCGAACTCTCGAACGTCCCGGCGTCGGTCTTCGACGAGGAGCCGAACGCCGACCTCGGTTCGGTCCTGACGGAAGCGGAACTCGAAGACGCGCCGCACGACGACTCCGGCAAGTACCAGCGCTTCCAGCACGACACCGAAAACGGCGTCTCGCCGCGTTCGCTGCCGGGCCAGAAGGGCGGTCGCTACCTCGCCACGGGTAACGAGCACATGCCCGCGGGTCACATCTCGGAGTCCCCCGAGAACCGCGTCGCGCAGATGAACCGCCGCATGCAGAAGGTCGACAACATCCGCGCCGAACTCGACGCCGACGGCGAGTTCAACACGGTCTACGGCGACGAAGACGCCGACCTCGGCCTCATCACCTTCGGCAGCCAGCAGGGCACCGTCGAAGAGGCCGCCGACGTTCTCAACGAGAAGGGCCACTCGGTCAAGGTCCTCGGCGTCTCCGAGATGATGCCGTTCCCGAAACAGCAGGTCGCGGACTTCCTCGACAGCGTCGACGAGGCGCTCGTCGTCGAGATGACCGCCTCCGCCCAGTTCCGCGGACTCATCTCCAAGGAACTCGGCGGCTACGGCGACCAGATGTCGAGCCTCCTCAAGTACAACGGCAACCCGTTCGAGCCCGCCGACATCGTCGAGGGCTTCGAGACGGCGCTCCTCGAAGGCGAGGAGCTCCCAGACAACCGCACGAAGTTCGTCCCCAAGGTGGGTGAATAAATCATGAGTGCATTCAGCGCAATCGGTGAAGAAACGGAGCAGGACCAAAACGAGTTCACCCCCGGACTCGAACCCCAGCCGACGTGGTGTCCGGGCTGCGGTGACTTCGGTGTCCTCAAGGCGCTCAAGGGCGCGGCGGCCGAACTCGGCCTCTCGCCCGACGAGATGATGGTGACGACCGGTATCGGCTGTTCCGGCAAGCTCAACAGCTACTTCAACAGCTACGGGTTCCACACCATCCACGGCCGCTCGCTGCCCATCGCCCGCGCCGCGAAGCTGGCGAACCCCGGTCTGACCGTGGTCGCCGCCGGCGGCGACGGCGACGGCTACGGCATCGGTGGCAACCACTTCATGCACACCGCTCGTGAGAACCACGACATCACCTACATCGTGTTCAACAACGAGATCTTCGGCCTCACGAAGGGCCAGACCTCGCCCACGTCGCCGATGGGTCACAAGTCGAAGACCCAGCCCCACGGCTCGGCCAAGACGCCGCTCCGCCCGCTCTCGATGTCCCTGAACGCCGGGGCGTCGTACGTCGCGCGGACGGCCGCCGTCAACCCGAACCAGGCGAAGGACATCATCGTGGAAGCCATCCAGCACGATGGCTTCTCCCACGTCGACTTCCTCACGCAGTGTCCGACGTGGAACAAGGACGCCCGTCAGTACGTCCCGTACATCGACATCAACGACTCCGAAGACTACGAGTTCGACAACACGAACCGCTCGGAGGCCTCGGAGATGATGTTCGAGACGGAGAACGCCCTCCACGAGGGCACCGTCCTCACCGGCCGGTACTACGTCGACGAAGACCGCCCGTCCTACCAGCAGGAGAAACAGCGCATCGGCGAGATGCCCGAAGAGCCGCTCGCGGAGCGCTACTTCGACGACTCCTACGAGTGGGAGCGGACGTTCGACAACTTCCTCGACAAGCACAAGTAACGCCGACGACGCGGTAGTCGGCGCTCGGTTCACGGCCGGCGGCCGCGCCGGTTCGATGTGACCGAGAACCCTTTTCGGATTCGCAAGATATTTTTCTCCCGTCGGAAAACCAACGGGCATGGAAACCACGTCCACGGAAGGACGCATCCTCGCGGTCTTGGAGGAAGACGCGAAGGCGTCGTATGCCCAGATCGCAGACAGGGCGGACGTGTCGAAGCCGACGGTTCGGAAGTACATCCGAAAACTCGAGGACGACGGCGTCATCATCGGTTACTCGGCCGACATCGACCCGAAGAAACTCGCCGGGCAGTCTATCGCCATGGTCGGCATCGACGCGACCAGCGAGCGCTACGTCGAGGTCACGCGCATCCTCAAGGAACTCGACTCGGTGGAGGCGCTGTACACGTCCTCCGGCGACCACATGCTGATGGCCGAGGTCCGCGCCGTCGACGGCGACTCCCTCGGCGACGTCATCTCCGACGAGATTCTGTCTATCGACGGCGTCACGGCCGCACACCCCTCGTTCCTGCAGGAGCGACTGAAGTAACGCGACCGATTTCGTCCGCCGCGACCGACCCGCCGCGTCCTTCCCCGTCGTTTTACTTTCGCCGCGCTATCTGAAGCTTCAGGTACGTCGCGCCCGTCCCCTCGACCATGGCGGAGGAGACGCTGCCGGGCACGACCGCCGACGACGGCCCCGACAGCATCGTCCTTCACGTCGACATGGACTGTTTTTACGCCGCCTGCGAGCGCCTGCGCGAGCCCGAGCTCGAAGGCGAGCCGGTGGTGGTCGGCATGGGCTACGAACCCGGCGAGGGCCACGGCGCGGTCGCCACGGCGAGCTACGAGGCCCGCGAGTTCGGCGTCGAGAGCGCCCAGCCGATTTCGACCGCGCTCGAACGCCTCCCGCGAATCGAGGGCCTCGGCCCCGACGGCGACCCCGCGGCGGCGGGCCACTACCGCACCGTCGACCTCGAGTTCTACAAGGAGGTCGCCGCCGACGTGAAGGCGATTCTCCACGACTGCGCCGACGTGGTTCGCGAGGTGAGCATCGACGAGGCCTACCTCGACGTGACCGACCGGACCGCGTGGGACCTCGCTGCCTCGGGCGACCGGACGCTGGCGGAGGGCTTCGCCCGCTACGTGAAACAGCGCATCGCCCGCGAGGTCGGCGTCGCGGCCTCCATCGGCGTCGCGCCGAACATGTCGACCGCGAAAATCGCCTCCGACTTCGACAAGCCCGACGGGCTGGTCGTCGTCCGCCCCGGCGAGGTGCGGTCCTTTCTCGCACCCATCCCTGTCGAGGAGGTCCACGGCGTCGGCCCCGTGACGGCACGGAAACTCGGCTCGCTCGGCATCGAGACGGCGGGCGACCTCGCCGAGGCCGACGCCTCGGTCCTCGAAGCCGAGTTCGGCTCCCGCGGCCGCGAACTCCACGAGCGGGCCCGCGGCTACGACGACCGGACGGTCACGCCGACGGGCCGGCCCAAGAGCCTCTCGCGGGAGTCTGCGTTCACCGAGCCGACCGACGACATCGGGGACAAGCGGGAGGTCGTCCGCGCCCTCGCGGCCGACGTGGCCGACCGCGCGAACTCCCGCGGGGCGATGTACCGGACCATCGGCATCAAGGTGGTCGTCCCGCCGTTCGACATCAACACGCGGGCGACGTCGCTTTCCGGGCCCGTGGACGACCCGGGACTCGTCGAGTCGGTCGCGCTCGACTTACTCGACGCCGAGTTCGAAGAGACGACCGTCCGAAAGCTCGGCGTCCGCGTCTCGAAGCTCTCGTTCGCGGACGCGGACCAGTCGAGCCTCGACGGTTGGGAGTCGGCCGGGGCCGGCGGCGACGACATCTCAGACGACCGCGTCGGCGACGGCGCCAGCGACGATACCAGCGACGACGCCGGCGACGACGAGCCCCCGAACGCCGGCGGTGGAACCCGCTCGCACGAGGGCCAGTCGTCGCTCGTCGAGTTCGACTGACGCCGCGGGACCGACGGGGCGAGGGGGAGGAACTATGGCCTCCGAGGGAGTCCACCAAACCGGATGACGGATTCGGACACGGAAACCATCTCGGTCGCCGAGATCAGCGACGGTCCAGGGGGAGAGGGAGTCGAAGAGCCGGGGACGACGGTCGACCTGCCGGTGGTCGACATCCTCACCGGTCGGGGGTTCGTCACCGGCAAGTCCGGGTCGGGCAAGTCGAACACGGCGTCGGTCATCATCGAGAACCTGCTGTCGGCCAACTTCCCGGTGCTCATCGTCGACACGGACGGCGAGTACTACGGCCTCAAACAGGAGTTCGAACTGCTCCACGCCGGGGCCGACGAGGAGTGCGACATCCAGGTGAGCCCCGAGCACGCGGAGCGACTCGCCACGCTCGCGCTCGAACAGAACGTTCCCATCATCCTCGACGTGTCCGGCTACCTCGACGACGCGGCCTCCGACGAACTGGTGACGGAGGTCGCGAAACACCTCTTCGCGAAGGAGAAGAAGCTCAAGAAGCCGTTTTTGATGCTCATCGAGGAGTGCCACGAGTACATCCCCGAGAAGGGCGGGATGGACGAGGCGGGCAAGATGCTCATCAAAATCGGAAAGCGCGGCCGCAAACACGGCCTCGGGGTCGTCGGCATCTCCCAGCGCCCCGCCGACGTGAAAAAGGACTTCATCACCCAGTGTGACTGGCTCGTCTGGCACCGCCTCACGTGGCGCAACGACACCAAGGTCGTCGGGCGCATCCTCGGGTCGGAGTACGCCGACGCCATCGAGGACATGGGCAACGGCGAGGGCTTCCTCGTCACCGACTGGTCCGAGTCGATTCGACGCGTGCAGTTCCACAAGAAACAGACGTTCGACGCGGGCGCGACGCCGGGCCTCGACGACTTCGAGCGTCCGGACCTGAAGTCCGTCGACGGCGACCTCGTCTCCGACCTCAAGGAGATTTCCGACGAGAAGGCCAGACAGGAGAGCCGCATCGCCGACCTCAGACAGGAGATAGACAAGAAGGACGCGAAGATTCGACAGCTCGAACGCGAGTTGGAGGAGGCGCGAGACCTCTCGCGGATGGCCGACCAGTTCGCGCAGGCGATGTTCCAGAAGGCAGAAGCGCCCTACCGCGGCGGCGACGGCCGTAACCTCAACCGCCCCACCGAAAAGCAGGCCGCGCTCGGCGAGTACAACGAGGCCACCGACGGCGACGTGGCGAACGCGGCGGCCGACGCCGCCGCTGAGGGCGGCGACGGGACCGAGAACGCCGGCGATACACCGCCCCGACGACCGCTCGAAGCGCCGTCCGGGCCGCCGTGGCCGACGCACGGACTGCTCTCCGAGAGCGACGAGGCGGAGGCCGACGGCGCGGGCGACGCGGGCGCTGCGGCCGCGCCGGCCGACGACGAGTCGTGGATGGCGGCCGCCGAGATGGGCGACTTCGAGCCGGCGGAACTCCACCCCGCGCCGGGTGCCGAGAGCCGCCGCGACGTGGTCGACCGCATGACGGCCATCGTGAACGCGCTGGGAGACGTCCACCACGGAATGCTCGCGCACTACCGGGAACGCGGCATCTCCGACCCGCTCGCCGCCCACGTCGCCGCGGGCGAGACCGGCGACCAGCACCTCGCCTACGGCCGGAACCGGTCGCTCCGCCGGGCGGGCTTCATCCGCCACGCCGGCCGCGGGAAGTACGAGTACGCGCTGCCGGACCTCGTGAGCGACGAGTACGCGGACCTCTTGGGCGACGACGAACTCCGGGAGACGGTCGCGGCTATCGAGGCGTCGTTCGTCGAAGAAGAAGCCGACGGCGAGTAGACGTCGAGACGCGGGCCGTCGGTCGGAAGGAGAGTTTTGACGCGCTTACAGTCCGGAGACGAGGTCTTCGAGCGCCGCGCGCGGGTCGTCGGCCTTGGCGACGCCGGAGGCGAGCAGGATGCCGGACGCGCCGAGTTCCTCGGCGGTCACCACGTCGTCGCCGGTCGAGATGCCCGCGCCGCAGTAGACATCGACGTCGTCGTCCACGTTGGCCGCGGCGTCGACGGCGTCGGTGACGATGCCGGGGTCGGCGGTCGCGACGGAGACGTCGCCGCCGATGAGTTCCGGCGGCTCGACGGCGACCGAGTCGGGGCCGAGCGCGGAGACCGCGCCGATTTGGGCGGGGTTGTTGGCGCAGACGCAGGTTTCGAGGTCCGCTCGCTCGGCGGCCTGGACGGAGCCGTCGATGTCGGCGAGCTTCAGGCGCTTTTCGGAGTGGTTGATGAGCGTGCCGACCGCGCCGGCCTCGGCGACGGCCTCGGCGAGGGTGCTGCCGGTGTGGCTGCCGTGGCCGTTCGGGTCGACGTGCTGGGCCCACGTCTCGACGCCGGTGTCGGCGACGCGGGAGATGTCGGCCGCCTGCGGGGAGACGGCGATGCGGACGCCGGACTCCTCGGCCACGTCGCGCGCGGCGGTGGCGACTTCGATCGGGTCACACGGGTACGCCTTGAGGTTGACTAGGATGAACACAGTCAAAGTCGCGTCCGGCGAGACTAATAAATTGGTTTTCGGGGCCGCGATTGCCACGAGACGGCGTCTCGCGGGCGGAAAATCGTGATAAACGGAACGGGGGATTCGGCCGCGCGGTTCCCGGGACGGGCCGTCGACCTTGGCGACGCCGGCTCGCGTCAGTCTTTACGCTTGACCACGTCGCCGAGGGTGGTCGTCGTGGAGCCGCCGCCCGACCACTCGGAGTCGTCGTCGCTCTCGCCTTCGACCAGCGAGATGTCGAGCTTGCGCTCGATTTTCTTCCGGACGGAGTCCGGCGGCATGATGTCGCCGCGTTCGAGCTTGCGGATGAGGCTCGCCTTCTCGTTGAGCGACTGGGCGAGTTCCTCTTGGCTCATTCCGCGGGACTCCCGCGCCTGCCGGATGCGGTCGTCGTAGTCGGTCGCGATTTCGTCCATGTCGTCGAACATGTCGCGGCGACGCCGCTTCGACGACGAGGAGGAAGACGACCCCGAGGAGCGAGAGGAGTTCGAGCCCGACGAGGAGGAGGTGGAGTACTTCGTGCTCGCGCTGGAAGTCGACTCGGTGCGGACCTCCGTGCCGAACTCGGCGCAGTCGTCACACAGCTGCAGTTCTGCGCCTTCGACCTTCACAGTCTTCAGAGAGGCTTGGTCGGAGCCGCACATCTCGCACTGAGGCATACACTCACGTACCCGCCCGCCGCGTATAAAAGGCACGCCACCGGCCACTAACCCGACGCGACCGAGGCGCAACTGACGCGACCGAAACGCGACCGTCCGCGTCACTCGCGCCCGATGCGCGCTCGAATCTGGCGACGGACGGGTCGCGTGACGACGCGGTGGCCTCGCCGATAGACGACGACGTACGAGACCGGCAGGAGCGCGACGAACGCGACGATGAGCCAGCGCCCCTGCGTGAACGGGTCGGGCGGGAGCGTGAACGCGCCGGCGACGTACGAGGCGACACCGGCGAGCATCACGGCGAGCGCGGCGCGTTCGGTCCTCGACGCCGGTCGCCGCCTCGACGACCCGCTGACGAAAAACAAAAGGTACGCGACCAGTCCGACCGGAACGAAGGCGACGAGCGCCCCGAGGAGGTTCGGGAACCCGTGGCCGCGGGCGGCGGCGTTCTGCGAGACCCAAAGCGACGTGGCGACGAGGACGACGACCGGGACGAAAAACAGCGTCGCCTCCGCGGGCGACGGAACGATGGAGGGCACGAATCGTCGTCGTTCGTGTCACCTCATAGTAGTTTTGGCGGGGTTCCGGGACAGTCAGCACCGCGCCTCGTCCGCCAGCGGAAGCGCCAGTTGGACGGTGCTCCACCCGTCGCTTCGGTCGTAGTCGACTCGGCCGCCCGCGGACTCGACAACCCACTTGACGACCCACAGCCCCAGCCCCGAACCGTGGCTGAGTTGCGTGATGTCCTCGTCGCCGAAGACGGCGGCCCACTCGATTTCGGGGATACCGTCGCCGTCGTCGCTGATGCGGAGGGTCGCGTCGTTCTCGCACGCCGCCGCCTCGATGCGGACCGTCACGTCCTCGGGGGTGTGTTCCAGCGCGTTCTCCACGACGTTGGCGAGCGCCTGCGCGAGTTTCGGCCCGACGGAGACCGGGAGCGACGGGGGGAGGTCGAGGTCGAACGTCGCCGCGGGGTATCGGGTTCGCCGCGACTCGACGACCGCGCGGACCGTCGCGGTCGCGTCGACCACCTCGTCGGGTCGTTGGTCGTCGAGGACGGCGGCGGCGGTCCGAGCCTTCTCGCTGACCCGCAGGAGGGTTTCGGTGTGCTGGGCGATTCGCGCGGCCGCGTGGTCGACGCGCGGGTCCGCCGTCGCCTCGCGTATCTCTTCCGCCATGCCGAGGACGACGTTCATCTCGTTTCGGAGGTTGTGCCGGAGGACGCGCTGGAGCACCTGTAAGTGCTCTCTGGCACGGCGCTGACCGGTGATGTCCGAATAGATGGAAAACCCGTACCGCCTCCCGTCGCCGCGGCTGTAGGGGATGCCGCGATAGAGGAACTCCCGTCTCCCCCACGCGGTCTGGCGGGTGACGATGGCGTGGTTGGCCTTGCCGTCGGCGGTCCGCTGGTCGAAGTCGACCGCCTCGTCGTCGGCGTTCGGCGGGACGATGAAGTCGTTGAGCGACTCGCCGCGGACCTCGGCCGCGCCGTAGCCGAAGACGGCCTCGAACCCCGGATTGACCGCCCGGATAATCGGTTCGACGCCGACGATTTCGAACTCGATGACCGCGTCGTCGACGAGGTCGAACAGGTGGTCGAACCGGTCGCGCTCCGTGTGCAGTCGCGCGGCCGCCGGCTCCGGCAGTTCGCGACAGACCGCGCCGACGACCCGGCCCGCGCCCGTGGCGACGCTGTCGGCGTCTCCGCTTCCGTCACCGGCTCCGCCACTGCCGACTTCCCCGCCGGGGTACGGGGCGAACTCGATTTCGACCCCGACGGCTCCGGTCGCCCCGCCGCCGACTCCCGAGAGCCGGCAGCGGCACCGACGACTCTCCCACCCGCTCGCCGCTCGCACGGCGTCCGCGGCCTCGCGAACCTCCGGCCAGTCCCCGTCGGCGAGGAGGTCCGAAAACGGTCGCCCGCGGAGCGCCTCGGTGTCCGTCCCGTGGTGTGCCGCGAATCCCTCTCCCGCGTGGACGACGACGCCCGCCGCGTCGAGGACGAACATCACTCGACGAGGGCCGAGCACCGAGGGCGCTCACTCTCGGTTCGAGAAAACAGATATCGTGGGGCCCGGTGGCGAAATTGCGCGAGTATGTGAGTGTGTGTTGCGCGGTTGTGTCTCATTCGATTCGTTCTCTGGTGATAATCTGAAACATATAAATCCGCGGTAGCGGGCAACATCCTCGGGCAGTCGGTCGGGTTACCTCAGGTCGCTCCACGCGCCCCAGAAGCGCTGGACGGCGGTGAGATGGCCGACGACGGCGAAGAAGACGAGCAGCCAGCCGACGAGCGTGAACCCGCCGAGCGTGCCGGTGTAGACGGCGGACGCGAGGCCGACGAGGCCCATGAGCGCCAGTCGGTCGGCGCGCCCGACGAGACCGCCGTAGGCGCGGCCGAGCCCGACCGCCTGAATCTGCGTGCCGAGGTAGGAGGTCATCAGGACGCCCGTGACGGCGGCGAGACCCAGCGCGAACGAGTCGATACCGGCGGCGAGGCCGACGAGGACGACGATGTCGGCGTAGCGGTCGAGGACGTGGTCCAGCAGGTCGCCGGCCTTCGAGGAGACGCCCTGCTCGCGGGCGAGCGCGCCGTCGACGAGGTCGAGCCAGCCGTTACAGAAGACGAACACCGCGCCGAGGCCGTACCAAAGCGGGTCGGCGAGGCCGAAGGCGACGCCGGCGGCGACGGCGAACCCGAAGGCGACGACGCTCACGCCGTTCGGCGAGAGGCCGGCGGCGTCGGCGACCGAGACGAACGGGGCGAGCAGCTTGTCGGCGGTGTCGCGGTACTGGTCGAGCGTCATAGGTAGTCGATGAAGTCGACGGTCCCCGCCGAGGGTTCTCGCTCGCCCGCGACGACCGACGCGATGTCGTCGGCGACGGCGTCTGGGTCGCGGTCGGTCGTGTCTATCTCGTACACCGAGTCCTCGCCGTGGAACTCGACGGCCTCGCCGAGAATCACGTCCAACGCCTCCGATTCGCGGTTCTCGCGGGCCTTGGCCTCGGACTCGCCGCGGTCGAGGAGCCGCTGTTCGAGGATGTCGGGGCGACACCGAAGCACGACCACGCGGTCGGCCTCGAAGTGGTGTGCGAGGTGGCTCTCGACGAGCCCGTCCCAGTCCCCGAGGTGGTCGCGGGCGGCGTCGAGGTCGACGACGAGCGTGTCGCGCTCCTCGTCGCGTTCGCTCCAGAGGCCCTCGTCCTTCACGAGTCGGTTGAGGTGGACCACGTCGAGGTCGAGGTCGTCGGCGACGCGCTCGGTGGCGGTGGTCTTGCCGGTGCCGGGGGTGCCGGTGACGACGACTCTCACGCCGGCGGCACCTCCGAGACGATTCGGTTGAGCACGTCCACGGCGCGCTCCGTCTGTGCTTCGGTGCCGCAGGAGACGCGGATGCACTCAGGCAGGCCGAAGCTCCCGCAGTCGCGGACGATGACGCCCTCGCGTTGGGCGGCCTCGGTGACGGCGGTCGCGTCGCCGACCTCGACGAGGACGAAGTTGCCCTCGCTTTCCCACGTCGGCGCGTCGAGCTGTTCGCGGAGGTACTCGCGGGACCACCGGGCCGACTCGACGGACTTCTCGACGTGTTCCTCGTCGTCGAGCGCGGCGAGCGCGGCGCGGCAGGCGACCTCGCTGGCGGCGAACGGCGTGTTCACGCGGGCGTAAGCGTCGGCCCACGCCTCGGGCACGCAGGCGTAGCCGATGCGGAGGCCGGCCAGCCCGTACGCCTTCGAGAACGTCCGCAGGACCGCGACGTTGTCGTACTCCGAGAGCAGGTCGATGGCCGAGGGCACGTCGGCGAACTCGCCGTAGGCCTCGTCGACGACGAGGAGCGTGTGGTCCTCGACGGACTCGGCGAGTTCGACGAGTTCCTCCCGCGGGAGCACGGAGCCCGTCGGGTTGTGCGGCGTCGTGAGGTAGACCATGCGCTCGCCGTCGTAGGCGTCGAGGACGAGGTCGGCGGTCTGCTCGAAGTCGTCGCCCTTCGACACCTCGTACTGGACGGCGTCGCCGTGGTGGTACCGGGCGCTCATCGAGTAGTACGAGAAGCCGGGCGACGGTTCGAGAATCCGGTCGTCGGGTTCGAGCATCGCGCGCGTCAGGTAGTCGATAGAGCCGTCTGCGCCCGGCGAGACCCACACCTGTTCGGATTCGAGGCCCCACTTGTCGGCGAGGCGCTCGGTCAGGTCCGTGTGGGCCGTCTTCGGGTAGACGCTCACGGTCGGCGCGGCGTCCTCGATGGCGGCGACCGCCTTCGGACTCGGGCCGTGGGGGTTCTCGTTCGAGGAGAGTTTCGTCAGGTCCTCGGGGTCCATCCCGAGTTCGCGGGCGACCTCCTCTGTCCCGCGGCCGGGTACGTAGGGAGCGTGTGCGGAGAGGTCCCGTGGTTGCATGGTCGGAAAATGCGGGTCGCGGTTCTTAAGCGTGCGTACTCCGGGACGGTGAGGTCCTCATTCGAGTTCGGCCCGAAGCGACTCGGCGAGCCGAAGCGAGAGCGCCGCGATGGTGAGCGTCGGGTTCATCGCCCCGCCGGTCGGGAAGACGCTCGACCCCGAAATCCAGAGGTTGCCGAGGTCGTGCGTGCGACACTCCGCGTCGACGACGCTCGATTCGGGGTCGTCACCCATCCGCGTCGTCCCCATGTGGTGGTACGCGGGGCCGGTCTCGTCGGGGCCGACCGTCCAGCGGTCCTCGACGCCGAGTTCGTCCAGCACGCGCGCCTGAATCTCGTTGGCCCGCGAGAGCGCGGCGTCAGTCTGTTCGTCGACAGACCAGTGTATTTCGGGGACGGGGTCGCCGAGGTCGTCGGTCGTCTCCCGGTCGAGGCCGACGTAGTTGTCCTCGCGGGGGAGCTGTTCGACCAGCGCGCCCATGGACACGTGCGTGCCGTAGCTCTCGTCCAACTGGTCGAGCAGGTCGTCGCCCCACGTGTCGGCGTGGAGGGCGTCGATGACCGGCGACGGGCCGGCGTAGTTGAGAAACTCCAGTTTGAGGCCGTTGACCGGGTCGGCGTCGTCGTAGAACTGGTGGCACTCGCTGGTGTTGAAGCCGACGTGGTTCTGGCGCGTGGGTCGGTCGAGGCGGCCGCCCATCCCGGCGAACAGGTGGTCCATGAAGTACCGACCGACCGCGCCCGAGGAGTTGGCGAGGCCGTCGGGGTAGCGGTCGGAGTCGGACAGCAACAGCAGTCTGACGTTCTCGACGCCGCCGCAGGCGAGGACGAACTGGGTCGCCTCCTGTCTGTGGGTCTCGCCGTCGGGGGTCGTGTAGGCGGCGGCGACGACGCGCTCGCCCGCCTCGTCGTGTTCGAGTCGCCGGACCCGCGCCCGGTCGACGACCCGCGCGCCAGCGGCCTCGGCCTTCTCGACGTGGGACTCGGCGGTGTACTTCGCGCCGGAGGGACACACCGGCTTGCACGTCCCGTAGCCGACGCAGGGCGACCGGTCGTCGTAGGGCTCGGAGTTGCGGGCGTTGCCCACCGAGTGCATGTCGATGCCGAGGCGCTCGCAGGCCTCGGCGAAGATGGAGTCCGAGTGCGACGGCCGGAATGCCGGAAGCGGATAGGGCTCGTCCCGCGGCGGCGCGTAGGGGTTGTCGGCCGCGCCCGCGACGCCGAACTCGCGCTCCGCGGCGGCGTAGTACGGCCGGAGGTCGTCGTAGCCGACGGGCCAGTCGGCCCCGACGCCGTGTCTGGTGTCGAGTTCGAAGTCGCGCTCGTGGAGGCGCATCACCATCCCCTGCCAGTGGAGCGTCGACCCGCCGACGCCCTTCACGCGGGCGGCGTTCAGCGGGTAGAACGACTCGCCGGTGGAGGAAAACGCGTCCCGCGGGCCGCCCATCTCCCACGGGCCGTCGAGGCCGGGGCGGATGTGCTGTTCCAGTTGCTCCCGCCTGTCGCCGTCGAACCGCGGCCCGGCTTCGAGGACGACGACCGTCGCGCCCGACTCGGCGAGCCGATGGGCCACGAGACCGCCGGCGGGCCCGGCACCGACGATACACACGTCGGCGTCGGCGACGGGGGTCCTATCCATCGGTCTCGCCCCCGGAGTCGGCCGTTTCGGTCTCGTCCATCGTCGCCCGCCGGTAGCTCTCGGCCCCGCCGGGGTGGCCGATGGGGTTCTCGATGCCGACGAGGCGGCCGCCGGTCGGCGAGGCGTAGAACGCGTAGAGCAGTTCGTTCACGACGTGAAACCGGAGGCGCTCGGAGAGCGTGCCGTCCGGAATCGGGTCGGCCGCGTCGACGCCGAGTTCGCGGAGCAGGCGGTCGCGGTCGGCCGCGGGGAGGTCGGCGAAGGCCGCGCCCTCCCAGTCGCGGGCGACGTCGTCCAACTCGGTCGCGGCGTCGACCATCGCGGCCCGACGCGAGTCGTCTCGCGCGCGCCCGACGACGTAGGCCTCGACGAACTCCGAGACGCCCTCGGCCGCGCTCGGGTAGACCGCCTCGGCGGCGGCGACCATCGTGTCGCGCACCGCGGTCGGCGGGGTGTCGTCGCCGACCGCTCCGTCCTCGCCAGTCGACCCGCCTTCGTTGCCGGTCGAATCGGCGGTCGGCGGGTCGAACTGCGTCAGCGACACGGCCCCGCCGGTGACGCCGAGACCGGCGAGCACGGCCAGCGCGTCCCGTCGAGTCAGTCGCATTCGGCGGGAATTAGGCCAGCCTAATTATAGGGTTTGTCCTCTCGTCCCACGCGGTCGAGGACGACGGCGACGACGCCGAACGTGACGACGACGGGGACGACCGCGACGAGCATATCGAACCGCGCACCGAGGTTGTACGCGAGGACGAGCGCCTGCACGTACGCGAGGAACGTCGCCAGTATCGTATCGAAGACGGGCGGAACGCTGGTTCCGCGTCCCGTCGCTCCGGCGAGTCGGGTGACGACGAGCGCGCCGACGCCGACGACTGGGATGAGAAGCACGCCGAGCGGGGCGGCGACGAACGAGTCGGCCTCGCCGCCGGTTCCGAAGTGAACCGCGACCGAGGAGGGGAGTACGGGAAGGAGCGCGACGCCCGCGACGGCGCTGAGCGCGAGCATCGCGACGCCGACGAGTGTCAACCGGGGAACACGCATACGGTCGGGTCGTGGCTCGACGATGAAAAAACGGACCGTCGGTCGGGGTCAGTCCTGTCTGACGCGGTGTTCGAGGACGCCGACGCCCTCGACTTCGACCTCGACGCGGTCGCCGTCTTCCAGCGGGCCGACGCCCTCGGGCGTGCCGGTCGAGATGACGTCGCCGGGTTCGAGCGTCATGTAGGACGTGATTTCGGCGACGAGGTCGGGAATCGAGAAGATGAGGTGTTCGATGCTGGAGTCCTGTCGCGTCTCGCCGTTCACGCGAAGCGAGATGCTCGCGTCCTCGGGGAGGTGGTCGGGGTCGGCGAGGGCCGGCCCGAGGGGCGCGGAGCCGTCGAACGCCTTCCCGCGGACCCAGTTCGTCTCGATATCCTGGTCGTCGCGGTTGGACACGTCGTTCATGACGGTGTAGCCCGCGATGACCGCCTCGGCGTCCTCGGCCGCGACGTTCCGGCACTGCTCGCCGATGACGACCGCGAGTTCGGCCTCGTGTTCGACGTTCTCCTTGCCCGCGGGGAGCGTCACGGTGTCGCCGTGGCCAGCGACCGCGTTCGGGGGCTTGAGGAACAGGAGCGGTCGGTCGGGGACCTCCTCGTCGCGCTCCTCGGCGTGCTTGGCGTAGTTGCGGCCGATACAGACGATTTTCGACGGCTCGCACGGGGGAAGCACGTCGACCTCGTCGAGGTCGTAGCGCTCGCCGCCGAAGGAGACCGAATCGCCGTGCCACTCGCCGGTTCGAACCGCGCCCGCGGGGTCGCGGAATCGGACGTGATGCATGCCCCACGCGTCGGCGGGGGGCGTGATAGGCTTTTACATCGCGCGAGTCGCTCGGTGACGTGGGACATTCTTGCACGATTCTCATCCCTTTTGTGGCCGTGGGGTGACGGACGTGTATCGGCCGTCCCGGACAGTTCGTTCGAGTGGACTCGGGCGGCCGATTCTGCTGTCGGATTCGAGACGAGAGCGGCGGGGCCGGCTCCTCGAACGTCGCCACGAACTCCCGGAACGTCGCTACGAATCCCCGACGAGCGCGCCCGCCGAAAAGCGGTCACACCGCCCCCTGCGAATAGCTTTTTGTGTATTTCGCGTGTAACGTTCGGGTGCTATGGAACTCACCTGGCACGGTCACTCGACGTGGTACGTCACGGTCGGAGACACCTCGCTTCTCATCGACCCGTTCTTCGACAACCCCGCCACGTCTCTCGACCCGAGCGACGTGGAGACGCCGGACTACGTGCTTCTCACCCACGGGCACGCGGACCACATCGCCCACGCAGGCGAGTTCGACGGCGCGACGGTCGTGGGCACGCCCGAACTCACCGGCTACGTCGAAGCCGAGATGGGCGTCGACGACACCATCGGCATGAACATCGGCGGGACGGTCGAACTCGGCGACGCGTTCGTCACGATGGTCCGGGCCGACCACACCAACGGCATCAACACCGGCTACGAGCACGAGGCCGGGATGCCCGGCGGCTATATGATTAGCGATACGCTGCCGACACAGGAGACCGACGCCGACTCGACGACGTTCTACCACGCCGGCGACACGGGACTCATGACCGACATGCGCGAGATTTTCGGCGCGTACTTCGAACCCGACGCGGCCGCGCTCCCGGTCGGCGACCACTACACGATGGGCCCGTGGCAGGGCGCTGTCGCCGCCGATTGGCTCGGCGTCGACCACGTCTTCCCGATGCACTACAACACGTTCCCGGCCATCGAAATCGACGTGCGCGACTTCGAGCGCGAGGTGAAGGCCGCCGGCAGTCAGGCCGAGGTCCACGCCCTCGACGGCGACGAGTCGTTCACGCTCGAATAACCCCTCGCCTCGCTCGGCGACGGCCCGTCTCGGGTCGTCGCTTGTGCACACCGTTGTCCTATTGAGGAACTTTTAGGGTCGGTCGCTCCTTTCCTCGGAACGAATGTCCGACATCCAGACCTCTACTGTCAGCGAAGAAGGTTTCGCATGCACGAGCCAGGTCGGCGACTTCGACCTCCAGATCGACGCGACCGACGAGACGGGCCCGAACCCGAACGCCGCGCTCGTCGCGACGTACGCCTCCTGTTTCCTCCCCGCGTTCCGCGTCGGCGGTCAGAAGACGGGCTTCGACGACCTCGGTAAGGTCCAGATCGACGCCGACGCCGACCTCGACGACGGCGACGACCTCGAGCGCATCAGCTTCGACGTCTACGTGGAGTCCGACCTCGCGGACGACGAGTTCGCCGAAATCACGGAACTCGCCGAGGACATCTGCCACGTCCACGACGCGCTCCGCGGCGAACTGCAGGCCGACGTGACCGTCGTCGGCGACGCGTTCTAAGCGTCGCTCGCCGCTCGGGCCGATACGCATTCTTTTCGCAGAAGTCGAAGCCGCCAGCGACGGGTGTCGCGGCGGGTTCGGAGACGCCCCGCCGGGTCAGTAGCGGCGCTTCTTATAGCTTCGAAGACTCATAGCCTCGCCTTCCACGATGATAACCTCGCGGTCTTGGGGGTCCGATTCGACGACGTCGTCGACCTGTTCGCGGAAGTATGGGCTGTTCGGCTCTTCCATACCACTCCCTTCGTCGCACCTAATAAAAATCTTTGTCAGACATTCTCACGCGTGATACCGCGTGAGCGCCGCGGCCAATCAGTCGTCAGCGGCCGCGGCGGCCGGTTCGTGGCTGATTTCGGTGCCGAGCACGTCGAGGAACGCCGCCAACCACTCGGGGTGGTCCGGCCACGCCTGCCCGGTGACGAGGTTGCCGTCGACGGTCACCTCGTCGACCCACGAACAGCCCGCGCGCTCGACTTCCGCGCGAACGGCCGGGTAGGCGGTCATCTCGTAGCCGTCGAGGACGCCCGCGGCGGCGAGAATCTGCGGCCCGTGACAGATTGCGGCGACCGGCTTCCCCTCGTCGAAGAAGTGCCGGACGGCGTCGAGCACCTCGTCGTAGCCGCGGAGGTACTCGGGGGCGCGCCCGCCGGGGACGACGAGCGCGTCGTAGTCCGCGGGGTCGATATCGGCGAACGTCGCGTTCAGCGCGAAGTCGTGGCCGCGGGTCTCCAGATACGTCTGGTCGCCGCGGAAGTCGTGGACGGCGGTCTTACACCGGTCGCCGTCCTCCTTTTCGGGACACACCGCGTGGACCTCGTGACCCACCATCTGCAGCGCCTGGAACGGTACCATAATCTCGTAGTCCTCGACGAAGTCGCCGGCGAGGAGCAGAATCTTCTTTCCGGACATGGGCATCACCCACGCGGTAGTTGTCGCGTCAGAACGATAATGATTGTGTAGGTGGGAATAGCGGCGGCTCGGGAGTCAGGGTCTGGCCGCGAGAGCGGCTGAAGCCGGCTATTTCGAGATGATGCGCCCGATGTCGCCGAGGTCGTCGAGGACGTGGTCGGGTTCGTACTCGCTCGCCGCGAGGGCCGCCTCGTCGGTCACGCCGGTTCGGACGAGCGCGGTCCCCATGCCCGCATCGAGGCCGAACGCGATGTCGGTATCGAGACGGTCGCCGACGATGAGGACTTCTTCGGGCGGCAGGTCCAACTTGTCGAGGACGAACTCTTGGGCGACCTTCGAGGGCTTGCCGAGAATCGCGTCGGGTTCGCGTTCGGCGACGCCCGCGACGGCGTTGATAATCGCGCCCGACCCGGGAATGTTGCCGTCTGCGGTCGGGATGATGACGTCGGGGTCGGTGCCGTAGAAGGCGGCCCCGGAGCGGAGCGCGTTGTTGGCGTCGCGGAGGTCGTCGTAGTGAAACTCGCGGTCGATGGCGACGACGACGACCTCGGGGTCGTCGCCGGCACGGACGAGTTCGAACCCGGCGTCACGAAGTTGGTCGTGGAAGCCCGGCTCGCCGATGCAGAAGGTCCGCGCGCCGGGGTGTCTGTCGGCGAGGTACGCCGTCGTCGTCGTGCCGGAGGTGACGACCTCGTCGGCGGTCGCGTCGATTCCGGCCCGACGGAGCCGCGCCTCGTAGGCGACGGGGGCCTTCGTCGGGTTGTTCGAGACGAACAGTCGGTCGAGCCCGGCGGCGTCGACGGCGGCGAGGCCGTCGAGCGCGCCGGGTATCGCTTCGTCGCCGCGGACGACCGTTCCGTCAACGTCGAAAACCACGCCTCGGTAGTCCATCGTCCTCGGTAGGGAGGCGGGGCTGTTGAACGTTCGCCCGAGAGAACTATTATGTTCATTGGTGGCATATGTCATCATATGGGTGTCTCTTCGAAGCGGTTGGTCGGGTGGCTGCGCGGGCCGGCGACCGGCAACAGCGCCATGGGCGTCTACGGGCTCGTGACGGCGATGGTCGCGCTGTTTTTGACCTACTCCATCGTGGCCACGTTTTCCGTCGTCGTCCCGCTGTTGTCGACGACGGCCATCGTCCTCGCGGCGCTCGTCGTGTGGGTGCTGACGTGGGCGGTCCTCGACGTGGTCGCCAGCCGGACGATTCGCGAGTCGTCGACCTGAGTCGCCGACGACTCTGACGGCGTGACGCGCTCGCGTCGGCGGTGAGCGCGCCGCGAGCGTCACGTGCGTCGGGTTCGACGTAGCGGCGGAACCGTCACAGAACCAAAGACCAATATGCGCGTCGCCCTACTCGTCTACCGTGACGAACACGCAGCTGACACTCGTCCAAATCGACAACTACGGGCCGTGGACGGTCACCCCGGACCCGCGGCGGGAGATGGACCTCCAGACGCTCCAGTCGCGGCTCTTCGCCGACTTGGCCCAGTTCGTCGGCTCTCGCGACGGGTACGCGTTTTTCACCCGGTTCGACAACATGGTCGCGGTCACGAACGGGCTCGACCACGACGACCACGAACTGCTGCAGGAATCTATCGGAAATCGCTATCCCGTAACGCTCAGTCTCGGTATCGGCGTCGACCGGTCGCCCGCGGTCGCGCTCGAACGCGCCACCGACCGCATCCAGCGCGCCGGAAGCGCACAGGACGGCGACCGCCGCGAGGTGCTCTCCGGGGAGACGCTCCCCGAGGCCGACCGCTCGGCGACCGACCTCCAAATCGCGCACTTCGACGTGAACGACGCGACCGGCAAGTACACCGACCGCCTCAACGAGTTCGACACGTTCATCCACATCGAACAGGGCTACGCGTCGCTCATGCGCTACCTGCGTGAGGAACACGGCGCGCTGTCGTTCTTCGTCGGCGGCGACAACATCATCTCGGTCACGCCCGACCTCACCGAAGACCAGTACCGCGACGCCATCGACCACGTCGAGGCCGAGGCGGACGTGGAACTCAAAGTCGGCGTCGGCACGGCGTCGAACGCCCACGAGGCCGGCTTCGCGGCGAAGCACGCGCTCGAAGACTGCCGCCACCGCGGCACGACCGTCGAGTTCGCCGACGCCGCGGTTGAGACCGCAGACGACTGAACGATGGAGGGTCGCGCGGTCTACTTCGTGGCCCCCGAACGCGTCGAGGTCCGCGACCGCGACGTTCCCGCCCCCGGACCGGAGGAGGTCCGCGTCCGCACCCTGACCTCCGCCGTGAGCTCCGGGACCGAGCGACTCGTCTACCGCGGCGAGGCCCCGACCGACCTCGCCGCCGACGAGTCCATCGCGGCACTCGACGGCGACCTCTCGTTTCCGCTCCGCTACGGCTACGCCGCCGTCGGCGAAATCGAGGCCGTCGGCGACGACGTGCCCGACTCGCGGCTCGGAAGCCGCGTCTTCGCGTTCAACCCCCACGAGAGCCGATTTCTGGCGTCCCCCTCGGAACTCATCTCCGTCCCCGACGACGTGACCGACGAACGCGCCGCGCTCCTGCCGACGATGGAGACCGCGCTCAACTTCGTGATGGACGGTCGACCGCTCATCGGCGAACACGTCGTCGTCTTCGGACAGGGCGTCGTCGGCCTCGTGACCACCGCACTCCTCGCGCAGTTCCCGCTCGGGAGCCTGACCGCGGTCGACTGCGTGGCCGAGCGCAGAGCAATCGCCGAGAGTCTGGGTGCCGACGAGGCGGTCCACCCCGAGTCGCTGGACGCCCCCGCCGACGGGGCCGACCTGACGCTCGAACTCTCGGGCGACCCCGACGCGCTCGACGACGCCCTGTCGGTGACGCGGTACGACGGCCGGGTCGTCGTCGGGTCGTGGTACGGGACCAAGCCCGCCACGCTCGACCTCGGCGGGCGGTTCCACCGCTCGCGCATCAGCGTCGAGAGCAGTCAGGTCAGCACCATCGACCCCGACCTCCGGGGGCGCTGGGACGCCGACCGCCGTTTTTCGCTGGCGTGGGACCACCTCGAAGACCTCCCCTTGGACCCGCTCGTGACCCACCGAATCGGCGTCGAGTCCGCCGAGCGCGCCTACCGACTCCTCGAAGACGCCCCCGACGAGGCCGTCCAAATCCTCTTTACCTACCGGGACGCTTGACAGTTCATGTACCGCGTCTCGGTTCGCAGGGACCTCATCGCCCAGCACTACCTGACGGTTCCGAACCCCGGGCCGGAGGGTGAGCTCCACTCCCACGCGTTCACCGTCGAGGTCGAACTCTCCGGGCCGGAACTCGACGAGTACGGCTATCTCGTCGACATCGACGACGTGAAGGCCGCGCTGGACGCGACGCTGTCTCGCTACCGCGACGAGACCATGAACGAACTCGTCGAGTTCGCCGGGCAGAACCCGAGCGTCGAGCGGTTCGCCCGCGAGGTGTGCGAACAGTTCGTCGAGGCGGCGTCGCTCGACGCGCCCCAACACGTCTCCGTTCGCATCTGGGAGGACGACACCGCGAGCGCGACCTACGAGACCCCGCTCTGACGTGCGGGTCGGAATCGTCGTCTACGGCCCGCTCGACGCCCGCTCGGGCGGTTATCGCTACGACTCAGAACTCGTCGATGGGCTCCGCGCCGCCGGCGACGACGTGACCGTCGTCTCGCTCCCCGAGCGGTCGTACCGAAAGCGACTCCGAGACAACGTCTCCGCCGCGCGTCGCCTCCGCGGCCTCGACGTGGACGTGCTCTTGCAAGACGAACTGTGCCACCCCTCGCTCGCCGGCGCGAACGCCGCGCTCGACGACGACGTCCCGGTCGTCTCGGTCGTCCACCACCTCAACTCGCTGGAGCGCTTCCGGGCGTGGCGACGACACGCCAGACGCGCCGTCGAGACCCGGTATCTCCGCTCCGCGGACGCGTTCGTGTTCAACAGCGAGACGACGAAGGAGACGGTCGCGGCCGTCACCGACCCCGAACCGAGCGTCGTGGCGCGCCCGGCCGGCGACCGCTTTTCGTCGTTCGGCGCGCCCCTCGGGGACGACGAGATACGGGCCCGCGCCGCCGACGGGCCGCTCCGGGTCGTCACGGTCTGTAACCTCGAACCCCGGAAGAACGTCGACGGCCTGCTCCGCGGGCTGGCCCGCGTCCGCGGCGACTGGGAGCTGACGGTCGTCGGCGCGGCGGTCGACGCCGACTACGCCGACTCGCTTTCGGACCTCGCCGCCGACAGCGGCATCGACGACCGCGTGACCTTCGCGGGCCGGCTGTCGGACGCCGACCTCGCCGCGACGCTCCGGGAGTCCCACCTGTTCGCGCTCCCCTCCCACTACGAGGGGTTCGGCATCGCCGCGGTCGAGGCGATGGGGTTCGGCCTGCCGGCGCTCGTCTCCTCGGCCGGCGGCGCGAGCGAACTCGTCACCCACCGACAGGACGGCTTCGTCGTGGACCCGACCGATTCGGCCGAACTCACCGACGCCGTGGCTCCGCTGTGTCGGAACCGTCGGCGACTGCTGTCGCTCTCGCTTTCGGCCCGCGACCGCTTTCTCGCGCACCCGACGTGGGACGAGACGGCCGCGGAGATTCGCTCGTTTTTGTTAGACCTCGTCGACGCCGACGACGCGGGGTCGCACGGGGCCCACGAGTAGCCGCCGCGGGCGCAGAAACGCACAGGGGGCGCACTCGGAGGCGACCGGTACGGTCTCAGTCGAGGTCGACGCGGACCCACTCTTGGAGCGTGAAGCCCTCGTAGTCGGTTTCGTCGTCGAGCTCCCACTCGTCGTCGTCCCACTCGGGGTAGAACGTGTCACCCTCGTACTCGCCGGGGACGCGGCTCAGCACCATCCGGTCGAGGTGCGGTTGGAACAGCGTGTAGATGGCGGCCCCGCCGATGACGTAGGCCGTCTCCGCGCCCAGCGACTCCGCGATATCGACCGCGTCCTCGACGCTCGCCGCGCGGTGAGCGGTGTCGACCGGAAACGACCGCTCGCTTCGGCTCATGACGATTTGGGCGCTCCCCGGCAGGTCGTCGAGCATCGACTCGAACGTCGTCCGACCGAGCACCACCGGGTCGTCGGCGATGCGGGCGCGGTACTGCTCCTTGTCGGCGGGGATGCTCGGCCACGGAAGTTCGCCGTCGCGGCCGATGACGCGGTTCTCGGCGAGCGCGGCGACAGAGACGAGTTCCATCACTCTCACGTCGGGCGCGTGAGAGAAAATCGTTGTGCAGCGCCGGCGTCGCCCGGGGACCGTCCCGGCGTCGTCGGACCTTCGACAACCAGCGGACCGAGGCTCAGCCGCCCCGGTCGACGATTCGCCGGCAGTCCTCGATGAACTGGAGGAGGTCCGTCCCGGCGTCGGTCCCGATGCTGATGATGATTCGCTCCGCCTCGGAGAAGGGAAACTGCAGGACGAACGCGTTCTCGTAGTAGTGGACCACGGCGCGGCGCTCGCCGATGGGATGGGTGTCGATGCCGGGCGTCGCAAACGGCGTCTCGACGCGGAGGTCGGAGACGACTTCGGTCAACGTCTCTTTGGTGTATCGCTCCGAGAGGTCGTCGCGGAGATACTCCAGTTCGTACCCGTCGTCGTCGGCGATGACAACCGTCCGGAGTCCGTCGCCGATTCGCCTGCTCAGATACGCCGCGAGTCGGCGCGCTGTGTCCCGTACCATACCGCGCCGTCGCTCCAAGCGCCTATAGTTTATTGGTATCTTTGTGGTATCGGCACCGAACCGAACGCCAATAGTTTTCAAACGAGCGACAACAACTGCGGGGTATGGAGAAGCAACCGCGGGACGTCCGGCGCGACGGCGCGTTAGTCCTCCTCGGGCTCGCGGGGTTGGTCGCGCTTCAGGTGTTGGTCCCCAGGGACTCGGTCACGGGGGTTGCCGAGATGTTTCGGGGCGGCCTCTTCGGCGGGTCCGTCTCGGTGATGGCGGCGGGCGTCTTCCGCGTGCCCGACGAGCAGGCGTTTCGGTTGACGGCCGCGGTGGCCGTGGGGTTCGCGCTGGGTTCCCTCGTGTTTCTACTGTGAGGGTCGCTTCGTGGCTCTCGGGGATAACCTGTGCTGGCTGGCCTACCGAGCTGTTAATCCGTCCTCCTCAACGGCGCTGCCGCTCTTCTCTGGTGGAGAATCGCTCACAGAGAACGCACCTCCCGGTTTCCGCTAAACCGGCGGTACAGCGCCGCTGCTCCTTGTTAAAACCCTGCGTTAGAATTAAGGTTAGAGTGGGGCCGGAGGGATTTGAACCCCCGATCGACTGATATCTCCGGTGGGCACCTCGGAACTCCAGAGGGTCGTCAACACGACCGATGATCAGTCGGCCGCTCAGTATATCAGCTGGAGTGTCGTCCCGGGCGCCAAGCCTCTGGAGTCAGTCGCCATGCCGGGCTTGGCCACAGCCCCGATTCGTGCTGTCTGCACTCTCTCGTATGGCGATTTTTCTTAAAGGGGTTTCGATTCTACTCGTCGCGGTCGTCGTCGGCCCAGTCGCACTCCTGGCACTTGTAGGCCGTCACGAACTCCGTCACGCTCGGCATGTAGCCCACCTGGATGACGTTCTCGCCGCACTCCGGGCAGTCGAAGTCGGCGTCCTGAATCGGCTCGGCGTCCATCGGGCGTTCGCCCTCGACGAGTTCGGCGAGCGTCTCGGGCGTGACCATCCGTCCTTGTACGACGCGGTTGCTCATACCCGTGCAACCGTCCCGAAGTAAGTAAGCCCTCCGCCAGCGGTTGGAGTCCACGTCGCCGCGGGCGTCCGCGCGGCCGCATCCCGGTCCGGTTCAGGGCGTCGCAACCGTCACGGTCCGGGTGCGCGGACCGTCGCACTCCACGAGGAGGACGGACTGCCACCGACCGAGGTCGAGGCCGCCGTCCGCGACCGGTATCGAGACGCCGTTGCCGACGAGGAGCGCCCGGAGGTGCGAGTCGGCGTTGCCGTCGAGTTCGTCGTGGTCCCAGCCGTCGTCGGGGACCGCCTCGGCGAGCATCGACTCGATGTCGCCGAGCAGCCGCGATTCGGCCTCGTTGACGCAGACGCCCGCGGTGGTGTGTTTCGAGAAAACCGTACAGACGCCGTCGTAGCTCGCGGACACCGCGTCGGCGACTTCGTCCGTCACGTCGATGACCTGAAGCCGGCGCTCGGTTCGAACGTCGAAGGTCCGTCGCATGCGACGGGGTTCGTCGGCCGGGAGAAAAAGTCGACCGGCGGATTACAGCCAGGGCGCGCGGGACTCCTCTTCGCCGGGGTAGCCGTACCCCGGCTCCGAGTCGTCGTCGGTCTCGTCCGCGTTGTCGACCAACGCCTCGTAGTCCTCGGACGACTCGACGTCGTCGCCGCCGTCTGCGACCGGGCCGGCCGCGGCCGCGCCGTTCGCGTTCGGCGTGGCCGATTCGGAGTCGGACGCGTCGTCGACGAACTCGTCGAGGTCCGCACCGTCGGAGCCGGGGTCGAACGCGAACAGCGCGGTGACGCCGAGGACGCCGAGAGCGACGGGGGCCTGCGTCGGCATCAGGCCGAGCACGTCGAGCGCCAGCATGCCGAGGGCGACCGAGCTACCGAAGCGGAACAGGTCGATGTCGACGTTGCCGCGGAGCCGCGGGGCGAACAGCGCGATGGCACCGGCGAAGCCGACGCCCGTGCCGGCCGCCGCGCCGGCGCTGAGCAGGCGCATCGGGTCGGGGTTGACGATGAGCTCGAACCCGGCGGGATTGAAGCTCGCGACGAGGCCGAGACCGATGATGATGCTCGGCGACGGCAGGTACTCGCCGACCTTCGAGGAGGCCGTCTTCGCCGCCACGGCCAGGATGACGAGGCCGGCGAAGCGGTGGAACACCTCGAAGTTCAGGAGCGTCTCGATGGTCTCCGCGACGGCGGCCTCGGCGACCGCGACCGGGATGAGCAACGCGCCGAGCAGGAGGATGGACGTGAGCTGTTCGCGGCGCGTGCCGTCCATCTCGGCGAGGATGACCGCGACCGTCGCGGACCCACCGAAGATGAGCAGGCCGGTCTGGAGGATGCCCGCGACCGAGGGGTCGCCCGCTGAGGTCGTCAGCGCCCCCGCGATGATGAGCGCGGGGAAGATGCCGTCGATGAGGGGAAGCCCCATGACGGTTGCGAGCAGACGGGTGGCACCCCCTACCTGTTGCTCGAGGCGAAGGGCGACCGGGTGGCGTGAGACACTCATTCGATGTTACTGGCCTTCACCATGGCCCAAGCGGCGATACGAACGCAATTCGGACAGGGGCGTGCTGGCGCTCTGCACGCGAAGCCCATTTCGTCCGAAATTGAACTCCCGTTTAAATGTCTGCCACATCGCTGTAAAGAGAATGCCGGAGTCGGAGGTCGTTTGACCGGCAATGCGCGATGCGGCGGGACGCGTGGAGTCCATACAAGATTACATTAGGACAGGAGTATTAAACGTTGTGTGGGATACGACCGCATGGACCATAGGTATCTCTGTCTACCTTATAAAAAGAGCTGAAGATTCGTCGGATATAGATTGAAATCTCGAAGATACCGTGGTACAAGTTCGTGAATATGGTGATTATTCACGATGGTCTTGTGATTCGGTACACCGTGACGAGGGGACGAACACCCCCGAGCGGTCGCGGCCGACGGCGTCCGTCGCTCGCGGGTGTCGTCACGTGTTCTGGCGGTCGTCTCGGTCCGCCGGCGATGCGAAGAATAATCACGAACATGCATATATCACCGAACTGGTTTGCGATACATCGACACGCCCGTGCTATCTCGCAACCCTTTTGTCGTCGCCGCAACCACGCTTGATATGGCGAACGACGTTCCTGACCGAGAACCCTTCACCGAGAAGCTACGGGTACCCGAATCCCTCACATTCGACGACGTGCTGCTCCGCCCGATGGAGAGCCGCGTCGAACCCGACGACGCCGACGTGTCGACGCGCGTCTCGAAGAACGTCGAACTCAACATTCCCATCCTTTCGGCGGCGATGGACACCGTCACCGAGAGCGGGATGGCCATCGGGATGGCTCGTGAGGGCGGCATCGGCGTGCTCCACCGCAACATGAACGCCGAGCAGATGGTCCACGAAATCGAGCGCGTCAAGCGCGCCGACGAACTCGTCATCCGCCGCGAAGACGTGGTCACGGCCAACCCCGGCCAGACCATCAGCGAGGTCGACGAGATGATGGAGCGCGCCGGCGTCTCCGGCGCGCCCGTCGTCGACGACGACGACGTGGTCCTCGGCATCATCTCCGGCACCGACATCCGCCCGTACCTCGAGGTCGGCGAGTCCGACGAGGTCAGCGAGGCCATGACGGACGAGGTCATCACGGCCGAGCGCGAGGTCACCGCCCGCGACGCGCTCGAACTCATGTACGACCACAAGATTGAGCGCGTCCCCATCGTCGACGACGACAGCCGCCTCGTCGGCCTCGTCACGATGCAGGGCATCCTCCAGCGCCGCGAACACGAGAACGCCGCCCGCGACGACGACGGTCGCCTCGTCTGCGGCGTCGCCGTCGGTCCGTTCGACGGTGAGCGCGCGCAGATGGCCGACGACGCCGGCGTCGACGTCATCTTCATCGACTGCGCCCACGCGCACAACCTCAACGTCATCGACACCGCCCGCGAAATCAAGGAGTCCGTCGAGGCGGACGTCGTCGTCGGGAACGTCGGCACGCGCGAGGCCGCGGCCGAACTCGTCGACTTCGCGGACGGCATCAAGGTCGGCATCGGCCCCGGCTCCATCTGTACGACCCGCGTCGTCTCCGGCTCCGGTATGCCCCAGATTTCGGCCGTCGCGGAGGTCGCCGACGTCGCCGCCGAGTACGATATCCCGGTCATCGCCGACGGCGGCATCCGCTACTCCGGCGACGCCATCAAGGCGGTCGCCGCCGGAGCCGACGCCGTCATGCTCGGTTCCTACTTCGCCGGCACCGACGAGGCCCCCGGCCGCGTCATCACGATGAACGGCAAGAAGTACAAGCAGTACCGCGGCATGGGCTCCGTCGGCGCGATGCAGTCCGGCGGTGCCGACCGCTACCTCAAGGAGGACAACGAGGACGAGGAGTACGTCCCCGAGGGCGTCGAGGCCGCGACGCCGTACAAGGGCTCGCTCGCGTCCGAGCTCCACCAGCTCGTCGGCGGCATGCAGTCCGGCATGGGCTACGTCGGGGCCGAGACCATCCCCGAGGTCAAAGAGCGCGCCCGCTTCGTCCGCGTCTCCGCCGCCGGCCAGACCGAAGGCCACCCCCACGACGTGATGATTACCGACGAAGCGCCGAACTACAGCCCGAGCGAGTAACGCGCTCTCCCGCACCCCGGCTTCGTCGCCCCCGAACCGTTCCCCGACGTACCTCGTTTTGCCGGTCGCCGCTCCGCTGTTCTTTCTCTCGCCGCACGCTCCGCCCCCGTCTGCGGCCACTTCCTGTCACGCGAGCGGGACGAGGACATGGGATAATTAATACGGATGTATGTCGTGCATCTACAAGCGATGGATACCGCG
Organism: Haloferax gibbonsii; assembly: GCF_001190965.1. NCBI lineage: Archaea > Methanobacteriati > Methanobacteriota > Halobacteria > Halobacteriales > Haloferacaceae > Haloferax > Haloferax gibbonsii. Next base: position 1,176,184 of record NZ_CP011947.1, on the reverse strand, counting down.
GAGCTACGGACCGCACTTCGGAACGCCGGGTTGTCACAGTATCAGGCGGAGGCTTACGTCGCGCTTCTGCAGCTCGGCGCGGCGAGTGCGACCGAACTCGCCGACGCCTGCGCCGTACCGACTGCCCGTATCTACGATGTTCTCCGCGACCTCGAGGCCAAAGGCTACATCGAGACCTACGAACAGGACAGTTTGCACGCGCGGGCGTGCGACCCGAAGTCGGTGATGGAGGACCTCAAGAGCCGCGCCGTCCAGCTCGACGAGGCCGCCTCCGAGATAGAGACGCGCTGGCAGCAGCCCGCGGTCGACCGACACATGCTGAGCATCGTCAAGCGCTTCGAGACGGTGTTCAACCGAGCCGAGGAGATGATTCGGGAGGCAGACGGCGAGGTGCAACTGTCCGTCACCCCCGAGCAGTTCGACGAACTCAAGCCGGCGCTCTCGGAGGCGTACGAGAACGGCGCGCTGGTGAAGGTCGTGTTGCATCCCGAGCGGACCGACGAACTCGAACCGCTCGCAGAACAGGAGTACGAGGGAGTCGCCACGGAGGTCAGACACCGAACCCTCCCGACGCCGTTCGTCGCTATCGTCGACCGGACGGGCGCGTGTTTCGCGCCGCACGACAGCTCGATGAACCAGTACGGCGTCCTCGTCGACGACTACACGCTGGCGTACGTCTTCCACTGGTACTTCCAGACGGCGCTGTGGGAGGTCTGGGAAGTCGTCTACGACGCACAGACGGACGAACCCCCGTTCGTGTACTCAGACATCAGACACTTCGTGCAGGACACGGAGCCGCTCATCCGCGACGGGAAGCGTATCATCACCCACATCAAAGGCTACGAGACCGACGAGCGCGACCCGATAGAGTTCACCGGCGAAGTGACCGACGTGTACTACACGGCGGTCTCCGCGCCGACGGACACGCTGTCGTTTTCCGAACTCGCGGGACAGGTCTGTCTGACCGTCGAGACCGACGAGGGGACCTACACCGTCGGCGGGTGGGGCGCGGTCTTGGAGGACGTCGAGGCGAACCGAATCACCGTCGAAGAGATATCAGAGACATCTGACAGGTGAAATCTGTTCGATTCGCCGGAATGTATAACAACTCCGGGGGGCAATTAGTGCGCACAAGCGCAGTTTCGGACGGCGTTAGACAAGAGGTATTTTGATATACCACTGCACGACATTGAGTTTCGTGAGCGTCCCCGGAACACCCCTACACTACCAATGAGCGCAGAACAGCCACTGGTGCTCATCGTTGAAGATGAGCCTGACCTCGCCGATCTGTACGCAACCTGGCTTAGGAACGACTACAGCGTTCGTGTCGCCTACGGCGGCCGCGAGGCGCTCGATAAGCTCGACGACGAGGTTGACGTTGTTCTCCTCGACCGTCGAATGCCCGACCTCTCGGGCGACGAAGCGCTCTCGGAGATTCGGGACCGTGGCTTCGAGTGCCGCGTCGCGATGGTGACCGCGGTCGAGCCCGACTTCGATATCATCGCCATGGGCTTCGACGACTACCTCGTCAAGCCCGTCTCGCGCGAAGCGCTGACTGACACCGTCTCTAACCTCATCCTGCGAAACGCTTACGACGTAGGGATTCAGGACCTGTTTTCCCTCGCGTCGAAGAAGGCGCTCTTAGAGTCCGAAAAGGACGAAGCGGCGCTCGAAGAAAACGAGGAGTATCAACAGCTCACCGCCCGGTTGACCGAACTCCGGCGCGAGCTCGACGAGACGCTCGGCCAACTCGACGAGACCGAGGGAATCTCCGCAGTCTACCGAGACATCGGCGGCGAAGTCGACATCGACAGCTCCTAATCGGGTGCGGGCGTTCCGGTCGCCGACCCCTTTCACCTCTCTTTCCCGCTTTCGCGCGCCTACAGCGCCGTTTGCGACCTCGACGATTACTTGCGACACGTGTTCACTTAATTAAGTTATTTTCATATCAGATATACACGAAAAATTATATTTCGCGCTCGCTCCTTGGGGTAAGTGCACATGTCCGACGACAGCAACCAGATGGTCGCGTACCTCCGTCAGAACCCCCGCATGATGGGCGTCCTGTTCACGCTCACGCTCCTGCTCTCACAGGCGGGAAGCGTGGCAGCCGGCAACACCGGAATCATCTACGGTCCGTAATCACGGAAGGAATTCGCAATCCCAGTAGACGGTATCGTCGTAGACGACCGGAATCTGTTCTAACGCGAGGAAGTCTCGAAGTTCTTGGGTCGATAGCCTGATGTCCGAGAGAGACTGTGATGAGAGGAAATACTCGGAGTTGTTCGGTAATGCAGGTATGATTAGCGAACCGAGCCCACTCCGAGATGTGGGGTACGCGTTGTACGACAGTTCGTACGTGTCCGAGTCAATGTGCTCGACCTCACAGAGTATCGCGACTCCGCTTTCGGCTTGGACTACAGAGAGGCTCCCGTCCCCGACCACGCCGTACTGGTGGGCGATGTCGCTGTCGGTTCGGACCACGTCGAGGGACGCCTGCAGCGGGAATCCCCCGTTAAGCAGTCGGGCCAGCGTGCGCCCTACGCCGACCGCCTGACTGTTGATGACCTCGCTGAACGTGACGATACCGCCGATAGCGCCGGCCTCGACGAGCGCGAGTCCCTGGTCGTACGACTGGCAGGCGTTGAGGAAGAACGCACCCGTCCCGACGTGGTCGAGCGTCTCGGCGTCGACCCTGCCGTCGCGACACTGGAAGCCGTCGTCGTCGATGTGGCCGATGTAGTGGAGGAAGTCCGTCGGCTCGGCGAGTATCTCCCGAAGCTCCGCCCGGCTGAGGTCGTAGTGGGCGTCGACGTCAAACGACAGCCCGTCGCGCGAGCCGTAGACGTCGTCGACGATGTCCGTCTCGGCGAGCATCTCCGGGTCGTTGCAGACGACCGTGATACCGATGTCTCCCTGCGTCGGCTTGCGCTGAAGCCGGTTCCGGTAGGCGGCGGGAGTGGTCTTGCTCGCGCCGACCGGCGTTCCGTCGCTTATCCACGCCTGCTCGACCGAGTCGGTCGAACTGGGCTTGACGTACGTCTCGTTCGGGGTCGTCGCGCCCGCGCTCCTGACGATGTCGTCGCGGAGGAAATCGTCGACGACGGCGGCTTGCACCTCCGAGTGGGGGACTTCGGTCCCCGTGGGCGTCCTGACGACCGCGAGGTCGTTCGTGATGAACGGCAGGAGCTCGATGTTGTCGGTCTGCGGCGCGACGTGCGTCGTCAGCTTCCACTCCGGGACGAGGTCGGCGATGTGCTCGTAGGGTATCTCGAAGTACGCCGAGAGCTGTTCGCCGAGCGACGCGTCGTACAGCCGCTCGACGTCGATGTCCGTCCGCGACTCGACCGTCTGGCGCTCGTGGAGCGGCACGTCGTAGATGCCCTCCGTCCGAACGACGCAGTCGAGGAAGAACGTCCGTTTGAGCGCGCGCGCGACCGACTCCTCGAAGCCGTGGGGGCCGTCGAAGTCGTGGACGAACCCGTCTTCGGCGACGAGTCGGGGGGCGTCACCGGGGACGAGTCTCGCGCCGAGATAGTACGCCAGCGGCGTCGCCACGAAGATGTGACTCAGCGTCGGCGGGAGTTCGATTCGGACGCCGGTCTCGGGAACGTGAAGCCCCTCCGGGATGTCGAGTTCGTCGCCCAACTCGAGAAGCGGCGGGTGACCTCGGAGCGTGGGGTACGACCGCTCGACGCTCGTGGTCTTGAGCGCGGAGCTGAACGCCGAGACGGCCTCCATCACGTCCAGCGGGTCGTCGGTCGTCGTGACCGTCGTCGCGGGGCTCTCGTGCGACGACCGCGCGCCGACGTACACCGTCTGCGGCTCCTCGAACGAGAGGACGGTTTCGAGCGGCTTCGCGTCGACGGTCAGCGGTCCCTCGACTCTGAGGTACGTCTTGACCGCACCGAAGAGCTCGATGCTGTAGGTTGCCGCGTCGAGTTCCTCGTGTCCCTGCTGGTCGACCTGCGCGAGCATCGACCCCGCCTCGTCGCGGACGCAGACGACCGTGTTCGCCGCCAACCCGATACGGTCGGTCTCGATGCGGACCGCCGCGTCCGTCGGGAGCGAGAACCGACGCCGGTCGGCCGGCTCGGGCGCGACAGGCGACGGCGTGCGAAGCATGAACTGGTGGCGTTCGACGTTATCCCGAACGACCAACCCCGCGCCTTCCGAAGGGAGCGAAAAGCCGACTTCCAGCGTGGAAGACGCGTCAGCTCGCTTGCCCTGCCCGGACGATTCCATTGAGTCTATGTGACACGATTAGGGTAAAAAACGTATTGGTCGCGAGAACGTCACGGCTCCAACGGAAACCAGCCGGACGAGACCTCCTTCCGCCGGAGGTGCCAGCGTTGGCGGACTTCCGCGCCCTCGACGTCGAGTTCGACGACGGCGTCGAACAGCGGTTCGAGCATCCGATTAATCTCGTCCTCGCGGCCGCCGGGGGACCAGACGTGGACCATCCCGTTTCGCGCGCGGACGTGAGACGTCATGACGTGGAGGAATCGAAACACGTGGTCCCGCTCGTACCGCGAGAGGAGCGACGGCAGACAGTCGAACGCGACGCGGAGTTCGGCCGGAGAGAGCCCCCCGGCGAGGCTGTCGAACTCGGTCACGTCGGTCGCGAGTTCCGCGCCGAGTTGGCCGAGGCCTCCGCTCACCCGGCGTTCGCAGGTCTCGACCGCAGTCGGTACGGCGGCCGACGGTGACGGCGACGCCGCTGCGCTCCGTTCGAGCGTCGAGTACCGCACCACGCGGGTCCACTCCTTCGAGCGTTGGATGTCCGTGTCGAGGCGGGTGTCGAGCGGCGTCGAGTCGTTGAGAACTAACAGGCGGCGTCGAGGCTCGTCGGGAGCGCCGAGCATCTGCTTGGACGCGCGCGAGTAGAGTTCAGTCGGAACCGACCCGACGACGAGGAGCGCGCTCCCTCGTCGCTTGAGGTCGTCCAGCCCGAGTTGGAACGTGGACGTGTCCTCCGTCACGGCGATGTCCGTGTCACCTCCCGAAACCATTCGTGTTGCACGACGAAACCATATTTAATAATACTTTGCGTGTTGGTCTCTCGAAATGTGCCACCAAGTGTCATTATCGATGGTGCACTCTGATTGGGGCGTGTTCGGCCGCTTCGACCGCCCGAGACGGCGGGTCAGACTACCCCGTCGCCCGGACGGTCAGCACGGGAACCGGCGCGGTCCGGACGACGCGCTCGGTGACGCTCCCGAGGAGCACGCGTTCGACGCCCGTCCGGCCGTGCGTCGCCATCGCGATGACCTCCGCGCCGTGTTCCGTCGCGTAGTCGAGGATGGTCTCGTGGGGCGCGCCCCGCCGCACGGCCCCGACCGTCTCGATGCCGCGGCTCTCGCCGCGTTCGACGACCTCGTCGACGACGCGTTGGCCCTCCTGCTCCAGGGTTTCGAGGACCGTCCCGCCGATGATACCCGCGTTGTCCCGCGCCGTGTTCACGACGAACAACACGTGTACCGTCGCGTCGTACCGCTCCGCGAGGTCGAACACGTGCGGTATCGCCTGTTCGGCCGCCGGACTCCCGTCGACGGGGAGCAGGATTTCGTCGTACATCGCTGGATGTACGCGCCCCAAATGTGTGAATCCTTCGCACACCACGGTGCGCCGCTCGGTCGGTCAAAAAACGGAGTTGCCGGCAGGTCGGGGCGGACGGGTGGGGCCGACGGGCGGGGTGGACGGATGGGGTCCGCTCAGTCGCTGACGTACGCCTCGATACGGTCCATCGCCTCGCGGAGTTCGCGCATCCCCGTCGCATAAGAGACTCGGAGGTGGCCCTCGCCGCCCTCGCCGAAGACGCTCCCCGGGACGAGCGCGACGTTCTGCTCTTCGAGGAGGCCCTCGGCGAACGCCTCGTCGTCGCCGTCGGGGGCCTCGGGGAAGACGTAGAACGCGCCTTTCGCCTCGAAGCAGTCGAGTCCCATCTCCTCGAAGCGGGCGAGGACGAACCGACGGCGGCGGTCGTACTCGCGGCGCATCTCGTCGACGGAGTCGTCGCACGACCGCAGCGCTTCGAGCGCCGCGTACTGCGCCGTCGTGGGCGCCGAAAGCATCGCGTACTGGTGGACCTTGTTCATCGCGTCGATGGCTCCGGCAGGCCCCATGGCGTAGCCGAGTCGCAGCCCCGTCATCGCGTAGGCCTTCGAGAAGCCGTTGAACACGATGGTCCGCTCGCGCATGCCGGGGTGGGTGGCGATGGAGGCGTGGTCGTCCTCGTACCGGAGGTCCGAGTAGATTTCGTCGGAGAGCACGACGAGGTCGTGGTCCCTGACGAACGAGGCCACGTCGGCGAGTTCGTCGTCGGTCATCACCGCGCCGGTCGGGTTGTTCGGGTAGCAGAGCACCAGCACGTCGGCCTCGTCGGCCCCGGCGGCTTCCAGCGCCTCGGGGGTGAGCGTGAACTCGTCTTCGGCGCGGGTCGGCACCGGCAGCGGTTCGCCGCCGGCGAAGATGGCTCCCGGCGTGTACGAGATGTACGACGGCTGGGGAATCGCCACCACGTCGCCGGGGTCGACGAACGCCCGGAACGCGAGGTCGACCGCCTCGCTCGCGCCCGTCGTGACGATAATCTCGTCTTCGGGGTCGTACTCCTGTCCGTAGCGGGTGACGCGCTCCGAGATGGCCTCGCGGAGTTCGCGCATCCCGCGGTTCGACGTGTAGGAGGTCTTGCCGCGTTCGAGCGAGTCGATGGCGGCGGTCCGGGCGGCCCACGGCGCGGAGAAGTCGGGTTCGCCGACGCCGAGGGAGATGACGTCGTCGACCTCCTCGGCGAGTTCGAAGAACTTCCGAATCCCCGACGGCGGCACCTGTTTGACGCGGTCCGAAAGCTGGTCGCCGAGCGTCATGGCGACACTGAGAGCCGGTCGTCGTCGTCGCCGTCGCCGAGTTCGATGCCCTCCTCCTTGTAGGAGTCCATCACGAAGTGCGTGACCGTCTTCGTGACCTCGGGGATGGGGGCGATGCGCTCGGAGACGAAGTTCGAGACGGCGTGCATCGACGCGCCCTCGACCTCGATGAAGAAGTCGTAGTCGCCGGAGACGAGTCGCAGCGTGGCGACTTCGGGGAACCGCGCGATGCGGCGGGCGATCTCCTCGTAGCCCGTCTCGCGGTCGAGTTCGACGTCGACTTCGACCTGCGCCCGGACGTGTTCCTCGTCGACGTTGTTCCAGTCGACGACCGCCTGGTAGCCGCGGATGACCCCGTCTTCTTCGAGTTCCTCGAGCGCTGCTGCCACTGCTTCGGCGTCTGCGCCCAGCTGGCGGGCGATGTCATCTACGCTCTCGCGAGCGTCGTGACGCAGCAAGTCGAGCAGTGACTGCTTGTCCATGGACAGTCCGTTGCAGGCATCCGTAAAATGGTTTGCCCAACCGGGCGGAATTGTCGTGTCACTCAGTGTCATGCGACGGGCGTCGTCGCCGACCTGTCCGGCGGAACACTATTCCGCCGCCGGCGGAAACGTGTCCGCCATGAACGCCGAGTTCGATTGGCTCACCCTCGACGACGACGAAGAGGTACTCTGGGCCGACACCCCGCATCCCTACAGCCTCGTGCCCTCCTTCATCGTCGGCGTCCCGCTCTCGCTCGTCCTCGTGGGCATCCCGCTTCTCGTCGGGTCGTACCTCTCGCACAAGAACACGAACTACGTCGTCACGTCCGACGCGCTCTACCGGAAGTCGGGCGTCCTCTCTCGGAGCGTCCAGCGCATCGAGTTCGACAAGGTCCAAGACACCTCCTACAGCCAGACGTTCCTCGGCGCGCAGTTCGGCTACGGCTCCGTCAACATCAGCACCGCCGGTGGGAGCGGCATCGAGATGAGCTTCCAGAACGTCGCCGAACCGCAGTCGCTCCAGTCGCTCATCAACGAGCGAATCAAGCGCCGCGCGGGGCCGGAGACCGACGCCGAGGGGAAGGCCGCCGTCCTCGACGACATCCTGACCGAACTCCGCGCGATTCGGCGGGCCGTCGAAGGCGATGAGGGCGCCGCCGCGGGCGACGACGGTCCCGACGAGGGCGGAACCGACTCCGACGCCGACGCGTCGGCCGACGCGCTCGAACCGAGCGACTTCGAGTTCGACGCGACGACCGACGAGCGATGACGACCGACTCAGCGACCGACTCGGAGACAGTCGCGGCCATCGACGACTGGCTGGCCCGCGGCGACGACGAGACCGTCCGCTGGGCGGGTCGCCCGCGGATACAGACCGTCATCCCCGCCGCGGTCGTCGGGGGCGCAATCGCCGTTGTGGCCGTCGCCGTGGCCGTCGTGAACGACGCGCCGGCGCTCGCGCTCGCGGCCCTCGTCGGACTCCTCCTGCCGGCGTGGTCATACCTCCGCGTCACCAACACGCGCTTCGTCGTCACCGACAGGGCGCTCTACCGGAAGTCGGGCGTCCTGTCTCGGACCGTCCAGCGCGTCTCCCTCGACCGCGTCCAGAACAGCGCGCTCTCGCAGGGCGTCGCGGGGTCGCTGTTCGGCTACGGGACCGTCTCGGTCGAGGCCGCGGGCGGCGGCGCAATCCGCTTCGAGGACGTTGACGACCCCGGTGCCGTCCGCGACCGAATCGAGGGACGCGACGACCGCGATGGCGACGAACTCCCCGGTACGGTCGAACAGTGGGTCGCCGTCCGCGACGAGGTGCGGGCGCTCAGGGCGGCCTTAGAGCGGTAGAAAAACGGGAGTTTTCGGTTCGGTTCGCGGCGCGGGTTCGCGTCGCGTCAGTCGTCGTCCGCCGCCGGAGCGGCGGGACCGGGCTGCGCCGTGCCGTTGCCCGAGAAGCCGACGCCCGCGAGGACGAAGGCGAACAGCACGAGCGGCGAGAGGTAGCCGAAGAAGTAGTACCACATGTAGTCGAACGTCGCCACACCCAAGACACCGGCCATGTACGCGCCGCCGGCGTGCCACGGGAGGAGCGCGCCGGTCGGCGTCCCGGCGGACTCGATGGCCTGCGAGAGGTCCGAACTGTCGAGGCCGAACTCGTCGTAGGTGTCGCGGAGCGTCATGCCGGGGACGACGATGCTCATGTACTGCTGAGCGGTGAGCGCGTTGGTCAGTATCGCCGAGAGGCCGGTGGAGGCAACGAGCAGGCGCGGGCTCCGAATACCGCGCTGGAGGCGGTGGGCGAGGACGGCGAGCACGCCGGTCTGTTCGAGCAGGCCGCCGAGCGTCAGCGCCGCGACGACGACGGCGATAGTCCACGCGGAGCCGGAGACGCCGCCGGAGGCGAGCAGGCTGTTGACGAGTTCGGAGCCGGTTTCGGGGCCGGTGCCGCTCATGAACGTCTGCCACGCCGTGACGAACGACGCGCCCTGCACGAGGATGCTCGTGAACGCGCCGGCGAACGCGCCCGCCAGGAGGACCGTCAGCGCGGGGTAGCCCGCCGCGGCGAGGCCGAACGTGACCGCGAGCGGCAGGAACGCGAGGAGCGTGATGTCGTACGAGGAGGCGAGGGCGGTCTGAATCTCGGCGATTTGGCCGGCCGGAATCGCGCCGGTGATGCCGAGGCTGAGGAGGACGAAGCCGACGAGCGAGAGGCCGAACGCGACGGCCGTCCCGCTTCGCATCGCGCGGATGTGGTCGTAGAGGTCGGTGTTCGTGACGGCGGCTGCGAGGTTCGTCGTGTCCGAAAGCGGCGACTGCTTGTCGCCCGCGTACGCACCGGAGAGAATCGCGCCGGCCGTCATGGGCTCGGGGACGCCGAGGCCGGAGCCGATGCCGATGAAGGCGACGCCGAGCGTGCCGACCGCGGTCCACGACGAGCCGATGGCGAAGGTGGCGATGCCGACGAGGAGCGCCGTCGCGGGCAGGAACACCTGCGGCGACAGCAGGTCGAGACCGTAGTACATCAGCGCCGGAATCGTCCCCGCGGCGACCCACGTCGAGACGACGCCGTAGATGACAAACAGGATGAGAATCGCCTGTAGCCCCATCGCCAGGCTGCGTTCGATGCCCTCGTAGAGGTCCTCCCAGGTGTAGCCCCAGACGAAACGACCGAGGAGGCCGACCAGCGCGATACTCCAGATGAGCGGGATGTGCGGGTCGAGTCCCAGCCACGCCGACCCGAGACCGAGGAAGGCGACGAGTCCGAGCACCGGAACGAGCGCCTGTTTGAGCGTCGGGCGCTGCTCCGGGGCGATGTCGTCGTACGACCGCGGTGTGTACCTATCAGTTCCCATCGTAGCTCGACAAATAACTTTAGAGCATAAAATTGTGTCGTGTTATGCTTTGAGTGCATTGTTATGCAATGACGTACTTTCGCTTGACAATATAATTCCCGACAGTAATCCTACGGGTGAGTCGCCGCGGGCGGTCGCTCCGAACATTCACGTATTCCGATAGGTCGATATTTCGGAACGTGTCAACAAATAGGGAAACAGACATACCGGAGGCGCGCCACGGGTCGGGCATGGCCCTCGACGAGTTCTTCTTGTTTCCCCTCGGGTTGGTCGCCCTCTTGGGGGCGGTCCCCCTCGTCATCCTCTATCTGCTGCGGCCGGAGCCGGTCCGGCGCACCCTCCCGACCTTCCGGTTCCTCGCGGACTCGGCGGGACGAAACGCGTCGAACCCCATCTTCGACCGCCTGCTCCGGAGCCTGCTCCTCCTCATCCAACTGCTCGCGCTCGTCGCGCTCGTCGGCTCGCTGGCGACGCCGTACGTGATGGTTCCCGAGTCGGAGACGGTCCAAGAGACCGTCCTCGTCGTGGACACGAGCGCGAGCATGGGCGTCCGGGACGGCGGAGGGACCCGATTCGACAGCGCTCTCGCCGCGGCGCGAGACGAGGTCTCCGGTACGACCTCGGTCGTCGCGGCGGGGTCGAACGCGAACGTGGTGCTCCGCCGAGGGAGCGCGACCGACGCCCGCGCCGCCCTCGACGGCCTGCGCGCGAGCGCGGCACCCGGCGACCTCCGCTCCGCGATTACCGCCGCCGCCTCCATCGCCGGCGAGGACGCCCGCGTCGTCGTCCTGAGCGACTTCGCCGACGACTCGCCGTGGAGCGACGCGGTCCGCGAGGCCCGCGCCCGCGGCCTCGTGGTCGAACTCCGGCAGTTCGCGGGCGGCGGACAGGGCAACGTCGGTATCGTCGACCGGCGCTTCTCGGGCACGAACGTCACCGTGACAGTGAAGAACTACGGCGACTCGGCGACGACTCGGACGCTCTCTCTCGCCGGCGTCACGCGGGAGGTCCGGATGGACCCCGGCGACGTGGCGACCGCGACGCTTCCGGTCCCCGCGGGCGGCGGGCGCGCCGAACTCTCGCCGGGCGACGCCTTCCCGACCGACGACGCGCTGTACGTCGCGGCACCCGAGGACGCCTCGGTGGACGTGCTCGTCCTCACGAACGACGAGAACCGCTACCTGACGGCCGCGCTGTCGGTCATCCCCGAGGTGTCGCTGACCGTTGACAACCCGCCGACGGCCGTCTCGACGAACTACGACGTGGTCATCTACAGCAACGTCAACCCCGGTCGCCTGCTCTCGGGCAACGTCGAGGCCGGCCGCGAGGTCGTCGCCGACGGCGGCGGCGTGGCGATTCAGGCACAGGAGGAGTCGCCGAACTACGGCGACCTGCAGCTCGTCTCGCAGGCGAGCATCGAGACGAACCCGACCATCGGGACCGTCGAGAGCCACCAGATAACCCGCGACATCACCTTCCCGCCGCCGACCGAGTACGTTGCCGGCGACCTCCGGTCGGGTCAGTCGCTCGTGACCACGACCGGCGGCACCTCGCTCGTCGCCGTCGAGCGCCGCGAGGCCGGCCGCGTCCTCTACTACGGCTTCATGGAGGACAGCTCGGCGTTCAAGTACAACTACCAGTACCCCGTGTTCTGGAAGCGCTCGGTGTTCTACCTCGCCGGGCGCTCGACGCTCTCCGAGCTGAACCGGGCGACCGGCGGGTCGCTCGCGGCGGGCGCGAACCAGACCGTCGAGACGCCCGCGGGCGAGGCGACCGGCCCCGAGGTCCGCCTCGCCGACGCCGGCTTCTACCGCGTCGGCGACGAGCGGTTCGCGGCGTCGCTCCTCAGCGAGGCCGAGTCCGACGTGGTCGCCGCGCCGCTCGACGGCGAGTCGGCCCCCTCGGACTACCCGACGCGGGTCGAAGAGCGCGAGGTTCCGGACCCGCTGACCAAGTGGGCCGCGTTAATCGCGCTCGCGGCGACGATGGTCGAGTTGGCCTACCTGCGCCGGCGGGGTGACCTCTGATGGCGGCGCTCGGATCGACGTCGGCCGCGCTGACCGCGCTCGGCTCTGTCGCCTCCGGCTCCCCGCTGACTCCCCTCGCGTGGACCGTCGAGGCCGCCGGTCGGACAATCGGCGTGCAGCGCCCGCTGTTCCTCGTCGCGCTCCCGGTGGCCGCGCTCCTCGCGTGGGCACTCATCTTCCGCGGGGCGGACGGGACCGCCGGCGGGCGCTCCCGGCGACTCCTGTTCGCGTCCCGATTCCTCGTCGTCCTGTGCTTGGTCGTCGCGGCCGCGGGCCCGTACACCGTCACGACGCGGATGACCGACGGCGACCCGCAGGTGACGCTCCTCGTCGACGACTCCGACAGCGCGGCCGTCACCGAGGACGTGGCGTCGCAGCTCGCGGCGGACATCGAGGCCGAGGGCGTCCCCGTCACGACCTCGACGGTCGCCCGCGGCGAGGAGTCGCCCATCGGCGACGCCGTCGCGGCCAACCTCAGACCGGACGGGACGGTCGTCCTCGTCTCGGACGGGCGGGTCACCTCGGGGCGGAGCCTCGCGTCCGCGACGACGCTCGCCCGCGACCTCAACGCGACCGTGAGCGCGGTCGCGCTCGAACCGACCCAGGCCGAACACTACGTCACCGTCAGCGGCCCGTCGAAGACCAGCGTCGGCGTCGAGAACGCGTTCCTCGCGCAGGTCGACGGGGTCGTTCCCGAGGACGCCGAGGGCGCGACCGTCGAACTCGTCGTGGATGTCGACGGCGAGGAAGTCGCCCGCGAAGTGGTCAACACGACCGGCGGCGTCGAGTTCTCCCAGACGTTCGAGACCACCGGCACCCACCGCGTCACCGCCCGCATCGAGAGCGACGACCGCTTCCAGACGAACGACGTGTTCCGCAAGACCGTCCGCGTGGTCGAGCCGCCGCGGGTGCTGTACGTCTCCCGTGGGGACTACCCGTTCCGCGACTACCTCTCGGAGCTGTACGACGTGGAGACCGCCGAGGCCGTCCCCGCCGACCTCTCGGCGTACCACGCCGTCGTCTTGCAGGACATCCGGGCCGAGGACGTTGGCAACACAGAATCGCTCCAGCGGTTCGTCATCGACGGCGGCGGTCTCCTGACCGTCGGCGGGCGCAACTCGTTCGAAAACGGCGGCTACGACGGGTCGAGCCTCGCGTCGATGCTCCCGGTCACGACCGGCGAGGGCACGTCCCAGCAGACGAACCTCGTCTTCGCCATCGACGTGTCCGGCAGCGCGGAAAGCGGCATGCGCGTCCAGAAGTCGGTCGCGCTCGACGCGCTCGACCAGCTCGGCGACGAGAACCAGGTCGGCATCGTCGGCTTCAACTACCGCGCCTACGAGGTCTCGCCGCTCCGCCCGCTCGGGCCGAACCGCGAGTCGACAGCCGACCTCATCCGCCGGCTCCAGTCCGGCGGCGCGACCGACATCTCCGTCGGCCTCGAGGGCGCGGCCCAGCAACTCGGCGACAGGCGCGGGACGATTATCCTCATCAGCGACGGACACGACCGGTTCCAGGACGCCGCGAGGGTCGCGGACCAACTCGGCCGCGACGGGGTCCGCGTCATCACCATCGGGACCGGGCCGAGCCCGAACGAACAGACCCTCCGGACCATCGCGCGGGCGTCCGGCGGGAACTACCTCAGGGCCGACGAGACCGACCGACTCCGCATCCTCTTCGGCGGGTCGAACCGCCAGTACGCCGGCGACGGTCTCACGGTCGTCGACCAGAACGACTTCGTCACCGCCGGCGTCGAACTGACCGCGAACCCCGGCAGCGTCAACGACGTGTCGGTCAGGAGCGGCGCGAACTTCCTCGTCGCGGCCGACGACGGGACCCCCGCAGTCGCCTCGTGGCGCTACGGCCTCGGCCGCGTCGCCACCATCACCACGTACGCGGGCGACGGCACGCTCGACGGCCTGCTCCGGAGCCCCGACTCGCTCCTGCTCACGAAGTCCACGAACTACGTCATCGGCGACCCGGAGCGGAAGGCGACCGGCGTCGCCGAGGTGGCGGACACCCGCGTCGACCAGCCGACGACCGTCGTCTACCGCGGCGGCGAGCGCCCGCGGGGCGTCGAGGGGCTGTCCTTCTCGGCGGTCGATTCCGGCGTCTACGAGGCGACGGTCGTCCCCACGGAGACGGGCTACCAGAACGTGCTCGACACGGCCTTCGCGGTGAACTACCCCGCCGAGTACGCCGGGTTCGGTCGGTCGGCCGCGCTCGAAGCCGCCGTCTCCGACAGCGGCGGGACGATGTACGACTCCGAGGACGCGGCCGAAATCGCCGCCTCCGCCCGCGACAACGCCGCCGGCGTCCAACCCGTCCGCGACGACTGGGCGGCCGCGTTCGTCGCCGCCGCGTTCCTCCTCTACCTCGCCGAGGTGCTCGTCCGGCGTCTTCAAGTGTATCGGGGTCGAACGCAAAGTGAAGGTGGTCTGATATGAGTTCCCTGGGTCGGTCCCTGAACCTCGGTCTCGTCCTCGTCGTCGTCCTCCTCACCGCCGGAACCGTCGGCGCGACGATGTTCTACCAGTACTCGGTCGATTCGCTCGACCAGCAAAACGAGCAACTGCGCGAGCGAAACGAGGCGCTGGAACAGGACCTTTCGCAAACCCGACAGAATCTGTCGGCGACGCAGGCGGAGCTCCAGGAGCTGAACAGCAGCCTCGAACGCACCCGCGGCGACGTCTCGCAGGTCGCGAACAACCTCGAAGACACGGAGTCGCAGCTCGAATCGACCCAAAGCGAGCTGTCGTCGACGCGGAGCGAACTCCAAGAGACCGAAAGCAATCTCCGAGACGCCCGCAACCGTATCAGCGAACTCACGGCGACGCTCGACGAACTCGAAGAACAGCGCAACCGGCTCGAAAACCAGATAGACGACCTCGAAACGGATAACGAGGAACTGGAGGAGACGAACGCCGAACTGGAGGCCCAGATAGAGACGCTCCAGTCCGACATCGACGACCTCGAAGACCGGGTCGACGACCTCGAATCCGACCTCCGGCGGGCCTGTTCCGAGTTCGAAGACGGCAACGAACCGGCGGTGTGCAGCGGTGTCTGAATCACCCCCGCCCGAACCGGGCACCGACGGCAGCGACGTTCCTGATGCTTCCGACGCACCCGACGCGTCCGACGCACCAGACACGGCCGCCGGCTCGGAATCGGGAGCGACCCGCCGCGAGGCGATGGCCGACGCCGTTAGCGAGGTCCGCCGCGAGGCGGTGAAGGCCGCCGTCGTCTCCAGCGTCGTCGACGCCGCGGTCGCGACGCTGTTGGCGAACATCGCGTTCCGGGTCGTCGAGTTACCCGTCCAGTCGTCGGTGTCGCTCGGCTTCCTCCCGCGGGTCGACCCGGCCGTCTCGGTCCACGTCGCCGTCCCGATCGCCCTCGCGGTGGGTCTCCTCGTCGGCGTCGCGGAGTACCTCATCCTGATGCGGGTACCGCCGGTCGAGCAGTTCGAGGCGGTGAACCCCTCCGTCGCCGAGGCGCTTCGGACCGCCCGCGACCTCGTCGCCGACGAGGGGAACCCGAACCGCGACTCGCGCATGTCGGTCGCGCTCTACGACGACGTGCTGTCCCGCCTGCGGGAGTCGTCGTCGGTTGAGCTCCTGCCGACCCGCCGCATCGTCGGCGCGCTGCTCGTCGCCTTGCTCCTCTCGGCGGGGAGCATCCAGGTGGCCGTCTCGGACATCCAGTTCGATGGGCTCGCCGGCGACGGCGGGCCGGCGGGCGAGGGCCTCGACCAACCCGACGAGGAGACGGGGCTCCAGAACGGGAGCTCGATTCTCGGCGACCCCGAGGACGTGGACGCCGGCTCGGAGCAGTTGAACGCCACCGTCGCCGGGACCGGCGGGAGCGGCGACGGACCGGAGTCGTCGGCCGCGGCCTACGACTCGACCGGCTACGGCGGCGACAGCGCCGTCGAGAGCCAGCGCGCCGGCTACCTCGCCGACGACACGCTCGAAGAGGCCGACCTGATTCGCGACTACACCCTGAAGATACGAGAGAACGACGATGAGTGACAAACGAGACTGGCTCGGCGACGACGGACAGCAGACCGCGGCCGAAGGCGATATCGCGGTCGAGACAGACGACGACCTTGACCTCAGCATCGAGGACCTCCAGGCGAGCGTCGCGGCGGTCAAAGACGAGGTCGGAAAGCGCATCATCGGCCAGCACGACGTGGTCGAGCGACTCCTCGTCTGCGTCCTCTGCGACGGCAACGCGTTGCTCGAATCGAACCCCGGACTGGGGAAGACGACGCTCGTGCGCGCCCTCTCGGACGCGACGGACCTGCAGTTCTCGCGGGTGCAGAACACGCCCGACCTGATGCCCTCGGACATCACGGGCACCGAGATCATCCGCGAGACGCCGGACGGTCGGGACTTCGTGTTCGAGCGCGGGCCAATCTTCGCCAACGTCGTCCTCGCCGACGAGATAAACCGGGCGACGCCGAAGACGCAGGCCGCGCTCCTCGAAGCCATGCAGGAAAAGCAGGTGACCGCCGCGGGCGAGACCTACGAGCTTCCGGACCCCTTCTTCGTCCTCGCGACGCAGAACCCCATCGACCAGGGCGGCACCTACCCGCTCCCCGAGGCGCAGACCGACCGCTTCCTGATGAAGATTCTCGTCGACTACCCCGAGTTCGACGAGGAGCGGTCCATCGTCAAGCAGTACGCCGAGGGCGGCGCGTCGCCCGAAGTCGAGCGCGTCCTGCCGCGGACCCACCTGCTCGCGGCCCAACGGCTCGTGCGGCAGGTCCCCATCTCCGACGACATCCGCGACCGGACCATCGAACTGGTCCGCAAGACCCGCGAAGACGAGCAGGTCGAGTTCGGCGCGAGCCCCCGCGCGAGCATGGCGCTCGTCCTCGCCGCGAAGGCGCGGGCGTTCGTCCACGGGCGCACCCACGTCTCGTGGGAGGACGTGGTCGAGATGGCCCCACCGGTCATCAGACACCGCATCATCCTCGACTTCCGGGCGGAGCGCGAGGGGCTCGACCCCGACGACGTGATTGCGCGGCTGTTGAACGAGTGACGCACCGATGATAGACCCCGGCTTCCTCGACGAACTCGACCGCTTCGACACCTCGCTGAAGCGCGTCTCGAACGCCCGACGGCAGGGCGACCAGGAGTCGCCGGACGTGGGCGAGGGGCTCACCTTCAGCGACCACCGGCGGTACGCCGCCGGCGACGACCCGCGGCTCATCGACTGGAAGGTGTACGCCCGGACCGAGGAGCTGTTCATCAAGCGGTTCGAGGCCGAGCGGAACCTGACGGTCCACGTCCTCCTCGACGCCTCGGCCTCGATGGACTTCGGCGAGGGCGACGCGAACAAGTTCGAGTACGGCGCGAAGCTCGGCCTCGGCTTCTGCCACCTCACGGCCGAGGAGAACAACGACTTCCGCTTTTCGCTCCTCGGCGACCTGCCCGACCGCATCGACACCGACGCGTCGAGCCGCGGCGAAGTGCTCCGGCTCGTCGAGCGCCTCAACGAGACGACGCCCGGCGGCGACGGCGACATCACGGCCGCGCTCTCGACCTACGCCAAGACCATCCGCTCGCGGTCGCTCGTGGTGGTCGTGAGCGACCTGCTTTTCGACCCCGACGACGTCGCTTCCGGCCTCGCCGCGCTCGCGCGGAACGACGTGCTCGTCGCGCAGGTGCTCACCCCCGAGGAACTCGGCCCGGAGGCGACGGGCGACGCCATCTTCGAGGACCCCGAGTCCGAGGCGACCCGCCGGACCTACTTCGGGGGGTCGGCGGCGCGGCAGTACACGGACCGACTCCAATCGCATCTCGCGGCGGTGGACGAGCGGTGTCAGGCGCTCGGCATCGAGCGCGAACTCGTCGACACCGGCGCGGACTTCTTCGACACGTTCGCCGACCTCTGGCTCGGCGCGCGCCTCGGCGGGGAACGTCGCGGCCGCGGCTAATCCGACCCCGGGACCAACATCGCCGCGGACCGCGGGCTTTTCACGAATCACCCCCCATTGGCCGGTGTGACGGAGACACAGGAGCGCCGCGTGGTCGGCCTCGTCGCGGGCTCGCACGTCGTCAACCACGCCTACCTCGTCGCGCTCGCGCCCGTCATCGGCCTCGTCGCCGACGACTTCGGCGTGAGTATCGCCGCCGTCGGCCTCGCCATCGGCGTTCAGGGCGGGGTCGTGACGCTCCTGCAACTCCCCTTCGGCTACCTCTCGGACGCGCGGAGTCGGACGCTCGTCCTCGCGGTCTCGCTCGTCGTCGGCGCGGTGGGAATCGCCGCGACCGCGCTCGCGCCCTCGTACCCGTGGCTCCTCGCCTCGCAGGCGCTCCTCGGCGTCGGCATCGCGGGCCACCACCCCGCGCACTACCCGCTTTTGGCGACCGCCTCCTCGGAGACGAACCGCGGGCGGGCGTACTCGCTGCACGCCCTCGGCGGGTCGCTCGGCTTCGCCGTCTCGTACGCCATCGCCGCCGGCGTCGGCGCGCTCGGGTTCGGCTGGCGCTGGACCGTCGCGGCCATCGCCGTCTTCGGCGCGGCGTTCGCGCTCGTCGCGCTCCCGGTCGCCCGCGGCTTCCCCGAGCGAATCAAGAAGCCGGCGGCGGAGGACCGCCCGTCGTCTCGCCCCACGCTCGCGGGCGTTCGGCGGGGCGCGTCGGCACTCCTCTCGTCGGCGGGGCTGATGGGCCTCGCGCTCCTCTCGTTTCTCACCTCGGCGGCCGCGTGGTGCATCCGGACGTACTCGCCGCAACTGCTCACCGCCGGCTACGACCTCGCGCCGGGGGCGGCGAACCTCCTCGTCTCGGGGATGCTCGTCGTCGGCGCGGGGACGATTCTCGTCGGCGGCGCGCTCACCGACCGCGTCGGCCCCGGCAACGTCGCCCTCGGCGGCTACGCCGCGCTCGCCGGACTGGCGGCGCTCCTGGCGAGCGGGTCGCTCCCGCTCGCGCTCGTCGTGTTGATTCTCCCCTTCAGCGGGACCATCAGCGTCTCCCGGCCGGCGCGGTCGACCCTCGCGGACCGCCTCTCGGAGCGCGCCGACCTCGGCAAGAACTTCGCCGTCGTCACCATCGGCATCTCGCTCGGCGGGGCCGTCGCGCCACCGGCGTTCGGGGCGCTCATCGACCTCGCCGGCGTGCGCGTCACCTTCGGCGTCGTGGCGGTCCTCGGCCTGCTCTCGTTCGGGTTGACCCGGTGGCTCCTCGGCCGGGTCGACGGGTCGGCGCGGCGGCCGCAGGCGACCCCGAGCGACTGACGACGGCGCGTTCGCTCGCGGCGGTTACTCCGGTGGTTCGCGCTCAGTACTCGTCTCCTCGACCCACGAGCACCCCGAGCGCGATGCCGACGGCCGCGCCGAACCCGGCACCGAACGGCCCCAGAAACGCGAACCCCGCGCCGCCGAAGACGAGCGCCGGAACGAACACCGCAATCGGCGAGACAGCAGCGGACATGCCCCGCGATTCCGTCTCCGCGGTGATAGTTCCATTGACACTTCGCGGTCGCGGGAGCCCGAATCCCGATTCCCTTCTCCGGCCACGTTCATGATGACAACAATTCATAACTAAGCGGTCGCCTCGCGTCTCTCCGAACGGTGGTGGAAATGGCAGCAACATCCGAGAAAGAACAACAGCACCGAGCGTCGTTCCTGCGCGTGGCGGACGAACTGTGGAACAAACGCGACTACGAGGTCATCAGGGAGGAGTACGACCCGCTGGTCGAGGTCCACGCCTTCTCTGACCCCGACGGCATCATCGGGACCGACGCGGTCGAGGAGTGGGCCCGGCGGTACCACGACGCCTTCTCCGACTTCCACGTGGAACTGTTCGACGTGGCGGCGCGGGACGACAGCGTGTACGCCCGGTATCACCTGACCGGCACCCACGACGGGACGCTCCGAAGCGCCCGCGGCGACATCCCCGCGACCCACCGCAAGATGGACACGTGGGGTATGGTGCAGGCACGCTACGAGGGCGGCCTGTGCGTCGAAGAGTGGAACAGCACCGACATCATGACCATGCTGTCGCAGCTCGGCGTCGCTCCCGAGTGAGCCGACCGAGTCGCGAAAAACGACCGTTTTTGGCCGCCTATCCGGACCACTCGCCGCGAACGTCGTCGGCGACCGCGTCGCGCCACATGCCGAACCCCTGTTGACAGATGGGGCTCTCTTCGAGGTGGTTCATGAACCCCTCTCCTTCGCTCTCCAGTTCGTCGAGACAGAACGGACACCGAGTCGGGTCGTCCCACGTGTGCGCGATGACCGAGGGTTGTACTTCCTGGGACATACACACCAATATGCGATAATACTTGATAAAAATTTGGACGTGGCCCGTATATGGTCTACTTCGTCTACTTAGAGGAGAATTTTGTACTTGATTCTAAACCGAGTACTCCGATTCCGTCCCCGTGTTATCCCGGCTCGTTCGCCCGGTTTCGATGCCGAATCGTAACCCTATACACGACTCGGGACCCCGTTCTATCCGTGAACTACATCTCGTGGGCGGTCGTCGCGCTCGGGGCCTACTCCCTCGTCGCGCCGCTGATGAAAGTGGCGACGACGGGACAGGGGAAGATTCCGAGCGACGTGGCCGCGCTGGTCGCTAACAGCGTGCTCATTGCGGGAACCGTCGGGGTCATCGTCGTCTCCGGGCAGAGCGTCACGGACTCGGTCGTGAGTTCGAAGCTCCCCTACGTCCTCGGCGCTGGCGTCTGCCTCGCGGTCGGCATCCTCGCGTACTACCGGGCGCTCGCGCTCGGTCCCGTCTCCATCGTCGCCCCCATCTTCGGGATGTTCCTCGCGCTCTCGTCGGTCGTCGGCATCGTCGCGCTCGGCGAGCCGCTGACGGTTCGTAAGGCGGCCGGTATCGGCTTCGCCGTCCTCGCAATCGCCCTCGTCTCCATCGACTGAGCGGGCTCACACCGCCGCCGAAGGCGACGCGGAACTGCCGCGGGCCAACCGCTTTTGATGCTCGCGGGCTAACGCGCCGACATGGTACTCCTGGAATCCGACTCCGAACTCGAACGCGGCGACGCCGCACCCGACTTCGAACTCCCCGGCACCGACGGCGAGACGTACTCCCTCTCGTCGTTCGTCGACTACGACGCGCTCCTCGTCGTCTTCACCTGTAACCACTGTCCGTACGCGAAGGCGAAGTTCGAGGAGCTGAACCACCTCGCGAGCGCCTACGACGACCTCGCGGTCGTCGGCATCAACCCGAACGACGCCGAGGACCGCCCCGAAGACTCCTTCGAGAAGATGCAGGAACTCGTCGAGGACGGCACGATTGGGTACACCGCCTACCTCCGCGACGAGTCGCAGGCAGTCGCCGCCGAGTACGGCGCGGTCTGCACGCCCGACCCGTTCCTCTTCGAGAACACCGGCGACGGGTTCGAACTCGCGTTCCACTCCCGCATCGACGACGCGATGAGCCCCGACGACGAGGTGACCGACTACGAGATGCGCACGGCCGTCGAGGCGCTCCTCGCCGGCGACGACATCCCCGTCGAGGAGTCCCCCTCGCAGGGCTGTTCCATCAAGTGGAAAGACCAGTAAAATAGCGCGACCGCGCTCGCCCGACTCGCGGCCCTACTCGTCGCCGAGGAGGGCTTCCCGGGCGTTCTCCACCGCGGCCTCCTTCTTCGCCGGATAGGCTTCGACTTTCGCGCGGAGCGTGAGCCCGCCGCCGCGGCGGGCCTCGCCCTTGAACGCGGCCTGTTTGTCCAGCCGCAGGAAGAACTCCGTGTTGTCCGTGACGCGCTGGTCGAGTTCGTCGAGGAGCGTCTCGAAGTCGGGGAGGTCGCGAATCTTGGCGAGGACGTGCCGCACGTCGTTCGCGCGCTCGACGCGCGCGGAGAAGACGATGATGCGGTCGCCGTGGTGGCCGGTGCTCTCGACGCGGTCGACGTCGAACTCGTCGGGGAGGAACGTCCGCAGCGCCTCCTCGACCCGTTTTTCGTCTTCCGTCTCGTAACAGAACGTTCGGAGGTCGATGTAGTGGAACGGAACGCGTGGCATAGTGGGTCTAAGAGGCGTCGGTCGGTGTCGGTCGCTTACTCTTCGTCGGCTTCGTCGTCGGCGTCGGCGGCTTCGAGCTGGTCCTGCGCGATGCCGACCTCCTGGCCCTCGTCGAAGCTGATGGTGTAGGTCGGCTCGCCGAACATGCTCTCGATGACCTGCGTGACCGTCCCGGTCTCGCCGTCGAACTCGCTGTGCTTGTCGTGCAGAACGACCTTGTCGTCTTTCTCGAAGCTCATACGCACAGGTTCCGCGTCACCGGATAAAAGGGCGATGATTGGCCGCGAAGTCGCCGGCTCCACCTCGCGACGGCGCGTGTCGAAGCCGATTTGTGGAGCCGCGCCGAACCGTGAGCTATGCCGAGTCGCCCGCTCGCACATCGACCGCCGGCCGTGCGCCGATGACGGTCGACGACCTGTGGTTCCTCGCCGACGAGGCGCGCCAGCGCGCCGAGCAGGCCTACCACCGCCTGCGCCGGAGCCACGCCGACGCCGACTACCTCGAACCGGTCCACACCCGCCGCGTCTCCCGCCCGCGGTTTCGCACGCTCGCCGCCCGCGTGAAGTCCACGGGGACGCCCTACGGCGTCCACACCGTCGTCCGCCGCCGCGACGACGAGATACTGCTCGTCCGCCACGAGGGCGTCGACCTCTGGGTCCTCCCCGGCGGCGGCGTCGACGGCGACGAGGGGTTCACCGAGGCCGCCCGGCGCGAACTCGCCGAGGAGGCCGGCATCACCGCCGACTACGGCGGCCTCGCGATGGCCACCCGCGTCGACATCCGCTGCGACGGCCACCAGACGTGGGGCGTGATGCCCGTCTACCGCGCCCGCGCCGACGAGGCCGCGGAGCTCAGCGTGAACGACCCCGACGAGGAAATATCGGCCGCGCGGTGGTTCCGCGTCTCGGAGCTCCCGCCGGACACCCGCGACCGCGACGACCTGCTGTCGTGGTACGACCACGTCGCCGGCGACTGACCGGGCCGCCGGCTCAGCCGGTCGGTCCCTGCGCGTCTTCTGCGTCCTGCGCGTCTCCCGTTTCGCTCTCGTCGGCTTCGACGCGTTGGCCCCAGAACCCGGGGTACTTCTCCACCCAGAGGTCGCCGAGGACGACCGTCTGGCACGCGAGTCGGAGCCCCGAGTCGGAGTCGTGCGGCGGGAACCGGAGCCGGCGGCGCTCCTTTTTCGTCCGATAGGTCACGGGGCCGCGAACCCGGACGGCGCAGGTGCCACACGAGCCCCCGCCGCGGCAGTTGAACCACGACGAGTGACCGTTGTGCGGCGGTTCGCCGGCCGCTCGAAGCACGTCGCGGAGCACGTCCCCGCGGTCGCACTCGATTTCCCGGCCGCGAAAGTGGACGGTTGGCACGTGTCGGGTGACGCCACGCGAGGCTTAAGCGGTGTCGTTCGAGCGGCGACGGGAGAGAGCCGGCAAAAGGCCGCCGACCGTCCATCGCGCCGCCGCCGCGGTTCCCGAACCGAACCACGAAAAGCGGCAAGGGCCTCCGAAACCCCGCGATTCGCCTCGGAGAATCTAAGTTCGTTCGTCCCCGACCCCGACCATGCGCAACACACGACGCGCTTACCTCGCCGCCACGGCGGGTGCGCTGACGCTGGGAACCGCCGGCTGTCTCGGCGGCGGAAGCGGCGGTTCCGGCGACGACGCCGTCGCCGCCATCGGTTGCGAGGTCCCCGCACGCGACACGGTCGATTCGCTCCCCACGCCCGTCATCGGGGCCGAGGACGCGAGCGTCGTCGTCGACGTTTGGGAGGACTTCGCCTGCCCTCACTGCGCGACCTTCGCGGTCGAGGTCGCTCCGCAACTCCGGTCCGAGTACGTCTCGGAGGGCGTCGTCCGCTACCGCCACCACGACCTCCCGATTCCGGTCGACGACTGGTGGTCGTGGAAGGGCGCTTCGGCGGCCCGCGCCGTCCAGGACGAGGCCGACGACGAGACCTTCTTCGAGTTCGCCCACACGCTCTACGAGAACCAGTCGGAGTTCACCGGCGGCGACGCCGAGGGCTCGCTCTCGACGCTCCGGTCGCTCGCGGACGACGCCGACCTCGACGGCTGTTCGGTCGCCGCGGCCGCCTCCCGGGAACGCTACCGTCCGCTCATCGAGGCCGAGCGGACCGAGGCCGTCGACGAGCGCGGATTCCAGGGGACGCCGACCGTCCTCGTCGACGGCGAGCAGGTCCCCCCGCGGTGGTCCGACCTCCAGAGCGCCGTCGAGGACGCTCGATAACCGGTTTCGACTCGCACACTACCTCTCTCGCGGGATTCGCGCACGACACCAGCGACTCTTTACGCAGAGATTCACTAGCCACGAGTATGCACGCGACGCGACCGCTCCGCCGACCCCGACGAGGTGACGACCGGTGAGACGACGCGCCCTCCTCTCTCTTCTCGCGGGCGCGAGCGTCGCCGGCCTCGCGGGCTGTCTCGGCGACGGTTCGACCCCCGAGGGGTCCGCCGAGACGACCACAGCGACCGCCGGAACCGGAGACGACGGCACCGGAACCGACTCGGCAACCGCGTCGCCCGACTCCGGCGACCTCCCGCTCGTCGTCGACACCGTGGAGGCACAGGGGTCGTCGGCCGGCGAGGCACAAATCCCGGCGGACGGGACGCCGACCGTCCTCGACCTCTTCGCGACGTGGTGTGCGCCCTGCGTCGCCCAGATGGAGTCGCTTCGGACGCTCCACGAGGAGTTCGGCGACGACGTGGCGTTCGTCTCGGTGACGAACGAGCGCCTCGGCGGCGGCCTCACGATGGACGACATCCGCGCGTGGTGGGCGGAACACGACGGGAACTGGACGGTCGGCCACGACCCCGACAGTAACCTGATGCGCGCGGTCCGCGCGAACGGCCTCCCGTACCTCGTCGTCTTCGACGCCGACGGCGAGGTGTCGTGGACCCACCGCGGCCTCGCCAGCGAGGAGAACCTCCGCGCCGCCGTCGAGGACGTCGCCTGATGCCCGGGTTCGGTCTCGGTCCCGTGCTGGGACTCGACCCCGGGTTCGCGGGCACGCTCGCGTTCGCCGTCAGCGCGGGCGTCGCCACCTTCTTCGCGCCCTGCGCCTACCCGCTTCTCCCGGGCTACGTCGGCTACTACCTCTCCCGCGAGGAGGCCGACCTCGGCGGCGCGGCCGTCCGCGGGTCGGTCGCCTCGCTCGCCGCCCTGCTCGTCCTCGGCGCTATCGGGAGCGCGCTCGCGGTCGTCGGCGGCCGCATCGCCTCGCACCTCGCGCTCCTCGAACCGCTCGTCGGCGTGGCCCTCGTCGGCTTCGGCGTCCTCATGTTCTCCGGTCGCGCGCCGAGCCTCCACGTCGTCCTCCCGGAGTACCGGTCGTCGGTGACCGGATTCGGCGTCTTCGGCGCGGTGTACGGCCTCGCGGCCGCCGGCTGCGTCGTCCCGATTTTCCTCGGCGTCGTCACGCAGTCGCTCGCGCTCCCGACCCCGCAGGCGGTCGTCTCGCTGGGGGCCTACGCCGCGGCCGCCGCGCTCCCGCTCGCGGTCGTCACCGTCGCGGCCGCGCTCGGCGGCGACCGAATCCGGTCGCTGTCGGGCCACGTCGGCTCGGTCCAGAAGGTCGCCGCGGGCGTGATGGTGCTCGCCGGTCTCTGGCAGATTTGGCTGGCGCTGTCGTTCTTGGGACACGTCTGAGGGGGCGGGCGGTCGGCCGCCCGATAGCCCGCGGCGGCCGACTCAGTCGCCCAGCCCCGGAGCCTCGCCGGTCGGCGTCGGCAGCGACCGAATCTCCCGCGGCGGCACGAGGAAGTTGCCGCGGCGCTTGACGAAGATGTACTCCAGAATGCCGTTGTTGACGCGCTGGCGGACGGTCGGCACGTCGGTCAGGTCGGTGCCGTTCATCGCCTCGCGGACCGCCTCGAACTCGGAGATGCCGCGCTGGAGCGACGGGAAGTGCAGGCTCGCCACGCCGTCGTCGGCCGACTCGAAGTGTCTGCGGAGCAGTTTGACGTTGCCCTCGTCGTCGCGGTTGGCGCGGGCGGCCTTCTGGGCGTGGCCGACGTGGCCGAACTCGAAGGCGTCGTCGCGGAGGCTGTCGAGCATCGCGTCGATGCCGCTGTCGTCACCGAGGTTGTCGCCGACGCCTTCGACGAGGTCCTGCTCGGCGTGGGCAGGCGAAAACAGCTTCATGACCCGATGGTAGCGGTCTTCCTCGTCGTACCAGTCCGAGAGGCGCTGGCGGACGTTCGCCACGTGCTTCGTGGTCGCGCCCGCGAACGGCCCCGCGTCGATGGTGACGTACTCCTCGGTGGCCTGATTCTTGGCGAAGCCGGCTTTGAACCCCATGAACAGCGGCGACTCCTCGGGGACGGGGTTCCCCTCGGGGACGCCGTTCAGGTCGGACTGGTGTTCCGCCGGGAGGCCGGCCCCGACGAAGCCCGTCCGTCTGGAGTCCACTGAGAAGACCCCCGAGAGGTCGGCGTCGACGGCGACGCCGTTGGCCTCGTCGACCTCGCCGCGGAGCGCCTGTTCGGCTTCGAGGACCGCGTCGGCGCGGTCGGACGCGAGGTGGACGAGCGCGTCCTGCCGGTCGAACTCGGGCGTCTCGAAGGGCGACAGCGCCCGCGGTTCGGGCAGGTCCACGCCCGCCGGGAGCGGGTCGTCGAAGCGGTCGAAGTACCGCGGGGAGTAGGCGACCGACCAGATGACACCCTCGTGGCTCCGCTCGTAGGCGCGGTCGAGGACGCGGAAGGCGTTCTCGACGGCCTCGCGGTCGGCCTCGGCGGGCGGTCCCTCGCCCGCGAGGTCGAGGTAGAGAAGCACCTGATGCCGGGGCATCTCGACGTTGCCGTGGTCGTCAGCCCGGCAGAACTCGTTCCACGCGTGCTGCCTGCTCGGGAGCGTCTCGAACGCGTCGGTCCCCGCCGGGACGGGGTCGTCCGGTGCCCTGTCGAGGCAGGCGGAGAGCGCCGCCGCGCCCCCGGCCGCGACCGCGGCCTTCAGGAACTCCCGGCGGGACGGAGACCCGTCGAACATACCCCGGCTAGGGACCTCTCGGGGAAGTCCGTTCTGGTGTGTGCGTCGAAGATTTCGCCGCGGTCGTGCGAGACGAGAACACGCGCGCTGGCGTTCGAAACGCACACCAAACGGCATTTGAGTATCGGGCCGCTAGCGGTGGGTAATGAAACGACGAACGTATCTCCGCGCCGCGGGGGCGGGCGCGGCGCTCGGTCTCGCGGGCTGTCTCGGCGGCGGCGACGCCAATCCCAACGTCTCGCTGTCGAAGCCCGACCGCGAGAACGACGTGTCCAGCGAGGACCTCCCCTACCCGGCGTGGGGACAGCAGGTCCCCGACGTGACGCTCGCGGACCCCATCGCGGGGGGTGAGGTGTCCGTGCGCGACATCGACGTGCCGCACTTCCACACGTACTTTTTCACCAACTGCATGACCGTCTGTCCGGTCCTCATCAGCGCGCTCCGAGAGGTCCAGATTCACTCGGTCAGCGAGGGCTACGCCGACGAGGTGTCGTTCTACCCCATCACGTTCGACCCCGCTCGCGACGACGCCGACGCCTTCCGCGCGGAGGCCGACCAGATGAACGTCGACATGGACGCGGGCAACTGGCACTTCCTCCGCCCCGCCGACGAGGCCGAGGCGAAGTCGGTCGTCGAAGACCAGTTCGGCGTCTTCTTCCAGAAGAACGAGCCGAACGACGAGGGCAACTACATGTTCACCCACCTCGGGCTCGTCTCGCTCGTCAACGGCGACGGCTACGTCGAGCGGACCTACCGCGGCAACCAACCGGACGAACAGACGCTCATCGACGACCTCACCGCGCTCCGGGAGGCATGACGAGTCGGCGTCGGTTTCTCGCGGCGAGCGGGACCGTCGCAACCGCCGGGCTCTCCGGCTGTCTCGCCGAACTCGGTCGACTCTACACGTCGAACGAACCGCCGGTCGTCTCGAACCGCCCCGACGAGGTGTACGTCCCGACCCACACCGAGGGGATGCGCATGGTCGGGAGCGCGGACGCCGGCGACCTCCGGGTGGGGGTCTTCTACAGCTATCCCCACCGGTTCTGGGTGATGTCCGACGAGGGCGACGGCTTCGGCACGTCGAAAATCTCGGTCGAGGCCGGCGCCGACGTGCATCTCATGGCGTCCGTCTGGGACGCCGAGACGGGCGTCGTCGTCCCCGACACCGGCCTCTCGCTCGAAATCGCCCGCGACGGCGACCTCGTGAGCGAGGAGGTCGTCTACGCGATGCTCTCCCAGCGGATGGGCTTTCACTACGGCTCGAACTTCGGCCTCGACGGCGACGGGACCTACGAGGTGACGGTGGACGTGGGCGCGCCCTCCCTGCGCCTGTTCGGCGACCTCGTCGGCCGGTTCGACTCCCCGGCGACCGCGACGCTGGACTTCGAGTACAGCGCCCGCGACCGCGACGACCTCCCGTACACGACGCTCGACGACCAGCAGGGCGACCCCGGCGCGGTCAAGCCGATGGAGATGGACGGGCTTCCCCTCGGCCGCGCCCCCGAGA
This sequence comes from Haloferax gibbonsii, assembly GCF_001190965.1. Classification (NCBI taxonomy): domain Archaea; kingdom Methanobacteriati; phylum Methanobacteriota; class Halobacteria; order Halobacteriales; family Haloferacaceae; genus Haloferax; species Haloferax gibbonsii. Next base: position 1,147,446 of record NZ_CP011947.1, on the reverse strand, counting down.
CGCTTCCGGGGACGGCGCTCGGGTCGGCGACGACGGGCAGCCTCCGACTCGTCGGCACCGTCCTCGATGCCGACCGCTTCGGCGACGACCCCTACCTCGCTGTCTCCCCGCAGACGCCCTACAACCGCCTTCTCGTCCCGCGGCTGGGGCTCACCGCGACCGTCGCGTCCGGCGGGTCGACCCGCTTCGACGGCCGGCTCGACCCCGGCCTCGACGCCGACCTCGGCTTCCACTACGGCGCGTCGGTTCCGGGGCTCGCCGGCGACGACGCGACCGCGGACCTCGCGGTGGACGTGCCGCCGCAGGTCGCCCGCCACGAGGGCTACGAGACGGCCTTTCTCGAATTCGGCCCCGTTCGCCTCGGGTAACGGCAACCGAGTCGAACAAGGACAGGGCTATTTTCGTCCGGACCGACCGACCCCGTATGGACTCGACGCGCCGCGAACGAGCGACACTCGCCCTCGCCGTCTGGGGCGTCCTCGTCTCGCAGGTGCTCCTCTACCCGGGCGTCTCCGACCTCGTGACCGCCCTCGGCGGCGGACAGGGGGAGTACGACCTCTCGGCCGGGATGCTGTTTCTCGTCGCGGAGTTCGCCTCGTTCGTCGCCTTCTCCAGCGTCTGGGGCGCGCTCTCGGACGCCCTCGGTCGGCGGACGTGGCTCATCGTCGCGGGCGCGCTCGGCGGCGCGGCCAGCTACGTCGCGCTCCTCGCGCTCGCGACGCTCCCGTGGCTCGACGCGACCTTCGGCGCGGTCCTCGCCGTCCGCCTCGTCGGCGGCGCGATGACCATCGGCGCGTTCTCGCTGTCGATTACGATGCTCGCGGACCTCTCCGGAGGCAACGGACGGAACATGGGCGCGGCGGGCATCGCCATCGGCCTCGGCGCGGCGCTCGGCTCGGTCGTCGGCGGCCAACTCACCACCATCGACCCGCTCGCGCCGCTGTACGCGTCCGCCGCGGCGCTCACCGCCGTCGCGCTGCTCGTCACGACCGTCACCGACCGGACGCCCGATTCGACCCGCGTCGGCGTCGGCGTCGTCCTCAAGAAACTGGCCGCGCGCCCGGCGTTCGCGGTCCCCTACGCCTTCGGCTTCATCGACCGCATGACGGCCGGCTTCTTCGCCCTCGTCGGCGTGTACTACTTCCGCGAGACGTTTGGCGCGAACGCCGCCGTCGCGGGCGGGGTGCTCGCGCTCTTTTTCGTCCCCTTCGCGCTCCTGCAGTACCCCCTCGGGTCGCTGTCCGACCGCGTCGGCCGGTTCGTCCCCGTCGTCGCGGGGTCGATGCTCTACGGGGTTGCCATCATCGCGGTCGGGCTCGCCCCCGTCTTCGAACTCGCGGCGGGCCTGATGGTCGTCGTCGGCGTCTTCGGCGCGCTCGTCGCGCCCGCGACGATGGCGCTCGTGACCGACCTCGCCGAGCCGGGCGAGCGCGGGGCGGCCCTCGGCGGGTTCAACGTCTTCGGAAGCCTCGGCTTCCTCGCCGGCTTCCTCGTCGGGGGCGTCGTCGCCGACGCGGTCGGCTACCTCCCGTCGTTCCTCGTCGTCGGCTTCGCCGAGGTCGCAATCGCCGTCGTCGCGCTCCGGGCGGTGAAGCGACTCGACGGCATCGACGCGGCTCAGACCCCGTCGAGCGCCGACTGAAGCTCGGCGTTCACGACGAGCCACATCCCGCGGAGGCAGACGACCACGGCGAGGCCGACGCCCGCGAGGACGAACGCCAAGAACAGGCCGACGAAGACGCCGCCGCCCCGCGGGTCGGGGACGGTCGCCGCGAACTCGCCGAGCTGGACCGCGAACGCGACGATGCCGGCGACGAGAAACGCGAGCAGCAGTTCGAGGAGCCGCCAGAACGTCTCGATTCGCAGACCGCCGCGGCCGGTGAGAAGGAGGGCGATTCGCCGCGACGCGGCCAGGAGCGAGACGACCGTGAGAAGCACCGTCGCGGCGGCCGCGAGCCCGAAGCCGACGTCTGCGAGCGGGAGCGACGACGCGAGCGGCGAGACGAGCGTCAGCGCGACGCCGAGGAGGACGCCGGCCGCGAGGAGCGACTCGACGCCGAGAATCGCCGTCTCCGGCTCGTCGCGGGCGATTCGAGCGAGTGTCCGGTACACAACCGACGCTCTCGGCGGGTGCTGAAGGCTGTTTCCCTTGGCCCTAGTCGTGCCCGGAGACGCGAACCGGCCGGTAGGGCGCTTCGAGGTAGTCGATGTCGGAGTCCGAGAGCTTGATGTCGAGGGCCTCGACCGCGTCTTCGAGGTGTTCGATACTGCTCGTGCCGACGATGGGCGCGTCCACCCAGTCCTTGTGGAGCACCCACGAGAGGGCGAGTTGCGCCATCTTGACGCCCTTCTCGTCGGCGAGTTCCTCGACGCGCTCGTTCACTTCGCGGCCGCCACCCTCGAAGTACGGGTGGCCCTTGGCGTGCTCGTCGGTCCGGCCGCGGGTCGTCGCCTCGAACTCCTCGTGGGGGCGGGTGAGGTAGCCGCGGGCGAGCGGCGACCACGGCATGACGCCGACGCCCTGCTTCTCGCAGAGGGGGAGCATCTCGCGTTCCTCCTCGCGGTAGAGCAGGTTGTAGTGGTTCTGCATCGTGGCGAAGCGGTCCAGTCCGAGCGAGTCGGCGGTGTACTGCGCCTCGGCGAACTGGTGGGCCCACATCGACGACGCGCCGACGTAGCGCGTCTTGCCGCGGCGAACCGCGTCGTCGAGCGCGCGCATCGTCGTCTCGATGGGCGTGTCGTCGTCGTAGCGGTGAATCTGCAGCAGGTCGAGGCTGTCCATCCCGAGGCGGTCCAGCGAGTTGTCGAGTTCCTGCTCGATGGCCTTCCGCGAGAGGCCGCCGGAGTTCGGGTCGGTTTCGTCCATCTGGAAGTACACCTTCGAGGCGACGACGGCCTCGTCTCGGCGGCCCTCCAGCGCCTTCCCGAGGACGCGCTCGGACTCGCCGTTCGAGTACATGTTCGCGGTGTCGAAGAAGTTGATACCGAGTTCGATGGCGCGGTCGACCAGTTCGAGGCCCGCCTCCTCCTCTAAGACCCACTCGCGCCACTCCGGGGTGCCGAAGCTCATACAGCCGAGACAGATGCGGGAGACCTCCATGCCGGTGTCTCCGAGCGTCGTGTACTCCATGCCGGAACATCCCCGCGAGTCGGCAAAAAGGTGGACCAAGCGGTAGCCGCGGCGGGGACCCTCCCTTCTCGGCCGGTCGTCGACTCACGAGATTCAGGTAAAACGGCCGTTTCTCGGGGTTTGAAACCGTCTCTCTCGATTTATGCCGCTGCGAGTCCTATCATTCATCCGAGGCGTTGCCTCGGTGATTCCGATGTTCACAACGAAACAACTGGTCGCGGTCCTCCTGAGCCTCCTCGTGGTGGGGTCGCTCGCGGGCGTCGCGGCCGCACAACAAGGCCCGGCGGCCGGCGGGACCGTCGTCGTCGGCGAAGGCGAGACCGTCGACGGCGACCTCGAAGCCGTCGGCGGCACGGTCGTCATCGCCGGGACGGTGACCGGCGACGTGTCGGCGACGGCCGGGACCGTCCTCCTGACTGAGACCGGAACCGTCGACGGGAACCTCGACGGCGTCGCGGGCTCCGCGACCCTCGAAGGGACCGTCGGCGGCGACGTGAGCCTCGCGGGCGGCGCGGTGTTCGTCCGCGACACCGCCGACATCGGCGGGTCGTTAGACGCCGCCGGCGGCACCGTCCAGCTCGACGGCGCGGTCGCCGGAAACGTCCGCGTCGGGGCCGACGAGTTCGCCGTCGGCCCGACCGCTCGGGTCGGCGGCTCGCTCGAATACGACGCGGCGACCGCGACCGTCGACTCCGCGGCCGTCGTCGACGGCGGCGTGCGACAGGTCGACGACCTCGTGGTCGCCAGTCCCGTCGTCGCCGGCGCGCCGTTCCAGTTCGGCCAGTTCGAAGCCCCGGTCATCCCCGGCTGGGTGGTCTCGGGCTACTGGCTGCTCGCCAACTTCGTCCTCGGCGCGATTATCGTCCTCGTCGCTCCCGACTTCGCCCGCCGCGTGACGGGCCTCGGGACGAAGAAGGCCGTGCGGAGCGGCAGCGTCGGCCTCCTCGCCATCGTCGCGATACCCATCGTCCTGCTGCTCCTGCTGTTGACCATCGTGGGCATCCCGCTCTCGCTGGCCGGCGGGGTCGGATTCGTCCTCGCCCTCTGGGTCGCGGGCATCTACGGCGCGCTCGTCCTCGGGACGTGGCTCCTGTCGCTCGCGGACTACGACAACCGCTGGGCCGCGCTGTTCGCCGGCCTGTTCGTCCTCGCCGTCCTCGACTTCGTCCCCCTCGGGGGAATCCTCGAATTCGTCGTCCTCCTCGTCGGCCTCGGCGCGTTCGCGCTGGCGCTCCGCGGGGAGTCCGCCGACGACGGCGACGAGGGCGTGAGCGCCCCCGGTGAGGGCCCCCAGGAAGGCTCGCCGATGGCCTGACGGCTCGGCGACCTCGCACAATCCGGACGAACAATTATTATGGTCTGTTCTGTCTGTCGAGCCATGGCAGTCGAGTACGAGGCCGAGTCGGAATCGTTCGAGTGGGACATCCCCGAGGACTACAACATCCCCGCGGTCATCGAATCGCACGCCGACGCCTTCGGCGACCGCGTCGCCCTGAAGTTCCGCGACGCCGACGGCGGCCGCGAGGAGCGGACCTACGGCGACCTCCGGGACGACATGAACCGCTTCGCCAACGCGCTCGAATCCATGGGCGTCGGGAAGGGCGACCGGCTCATCCACCTGCTTCCCCGCGACCCCGACGTGTTCGCCGTCCAGCTCGGCGCGCTCAAGCGCGGCGCGCTGCTCGTCCCCAGTTCCTCGATGCTCAAGCCCAAGGACATCGCGTTCCGCGCGAACGACTGCGAGGCGACGACCGCCGTCGTCCACGAGTCGCTCGTCGACATGGTCGACGAGGTGCGCGACGAGACGCCGCTTTCGAACTTCGTCGTCCTCGGCGGCGACGCCGACGGCTGGTCCTCGTTTTCCGACCTCGTCGCCGACGAGTCCGCCGACCACGACGGCCCCGACCTCCGGGCCGAAGACCCGATGTCCATCAACTACACGTCGGGGACGACCGGCCAGCCCAAGCCGGTCCGCCACCGCCACCGCTGGATGCGCTGTTTCGAACTCGTCAACGCCCCCTACTGGTGGGGCGTCACGGCCGACGACGACCTCTCCGACGAACTGCTCTGGGCGACGACCGGAACCGGTTGGGCCAAGTGGTTCTGGAGCCCCGTCGGCGTCGGGCTGACGACCGGCGCGACCCAGTTCGTCTACCGCGGCGACTTCGAACCGGACGCGTTCCTCGACATCATGGAAGAAGAGGGCGTCACCCGCCTCTGCGCCGTCCCGACCCAGTACCGGATGTTCGCCCAGCGCGACCTCGGCTCGTACGACCTCCGACTGAAAGAGGCGCTGTCGGCGGGCGAACCGCTCAACCGCGAACCTATCGAGGCGTTCCGCGAGGCGTTCGGCGTCATCCCGCGAGACGGCTACGGCCAGACCGAGACGGTCGCGCTCCTCACGAACTACCCCGGCATCGACGTGAAACCCGGCAGCATGGGCAAGCCGACGCCCGGCCTCGGCACGACCATCATCGACGAGAACGAGGCGGAGGTCGGCGTCGACGAAATCGGCGAAATCGCCGTCCCGGTCGGCTGTCCCGGCATCTTCGACGGCTACTACGAGAAGCCGAACCTCGACGAGAAGACGTTCTCGGGCGACTACTACCGCACCGGCGACCTCGCCTCCCGCGACGAGGACGGCTACTTCTTCTTCGAGGGGCGCGCCGACGACATCATCATCTCGGCGGGCTACCGCATCGGCCCCTTCGAGGTCGAAGACGCGCTCGTCTCCCACGAGGCGGTCGCGGAAGCCGCCGCGGTCGCCAGCCCGCACGAGGAACGCGGCAGCATCGTCAAGGCGTTCGTCGTCCTCACCGACGGACACGAGGGCTCCGACGACCTCGTGGACGAACTCCAGTCGTTCATGAAAGCGCAGACGGCCCCGTACAAGTACCCGCGCGAAATCGAGTTCGTCGCGGAACTGCCGAAGACCTCCTCGGGGAAGATTCGCCGCATCGAACTGCGCTCGCAGGAACGGGACTGAGCCGCGTCGCCCGGGGAACCCATTTCCCCTTTGTCACCTTTCTTTAGGCGTCGTCGCTTGGTGACGCCCATGTACATCGCGGACCAGACGTGGCCCGAACTCGGCGACTACGTGGCCGAATCGTCGCTCGCGGTCGTGCCGCTCGGCTCGACGGAACAGCACGGCCCGCACCTCCCGCTCGCCACAGACCACCTCATCGCGGAGGCGTTGGCCCGCGAGGCGGCCGACCGGACCGGCTACCTCTGCACGCCGACCGTCAACGTGGGCGTCAGCCCGCACCACCGCCAGTTCCACGGGACCATGTGGGTGGACGCGCCGCAGTTCCGCGACTACGTGGAGTCGATGACGCGGAACCTCGCGTACCACGGCGTCGACCGGGTCGTGTTCGTCAACGCCCACGGCGGCAACGTCCAGCACCTCCGGGAGGTCGGTCGCCGCCTCCGCGACGACGGCACCATGTACGCCATCGAGTGGATGTGGGACGAGTCGATTCCGGACCTCGTGACGGACCTGTTCGACCACCCCGGCCCCCACGGCGGGCCGAAGGAGACCTCGATGATCATGCACATCGCCCGCGACCTCGTCCGCGAGGGCGAACTCGACTCGGCCCGCGACGGCGGCGTCGTGGACCTGAGCGACGCCCACCTCCGCGAACACGGCGCGCGGACGTTCTACGACGCCGTCGAGAACTCCGGAAACGGCGTCTTCGGCGACCAGACCGACGCGTCGCCCGAAGCCGGCGAGGAACTGTTCGAGGCCGCGGCGGACCAGCTCGTCCGCCTGCTGTCGTGGCTCGACGACCAGCCGATTGCGGACCTGCTCGCGCCCGCACACGTCGACCCGCAACCGGGCTCGCGTCGCTAATCAATCGACTGGCCGACACGCTCTTTTCTCCGCCGCCGAAGGGACGCCTATGACCGTCTGGGTCCTCGGCGACCAACTCGACCCGTCGGCCGCGCCGCCGCAGTCCGACGACCGCGTGCTGATGATAGAGGCCCACGCCTTCGGCGACCGACTGCCGTACCATCCCCAGAAGCTCGCGCTCGTCTTCTCGGCGATGCGGCACTTCCGCGACGACCTCCGCGAGCGCGGGTACGAGGTGACCTACGTCGAAGCCGAGACGTTCGGCGAGGGGCTCGACCGCTACTTCGACGCCGCCCCCGGCGACGACCTCGTCATGCTGGACCCGCCCAGTCACGGCGCGGGCGAGCGGCTTCGGGAACTCGTCGCCGCCCGCGGCGGGTCGCTCACGCTCGTCGAGAACGACCTGTTTCTCACGACGCCCACGGACTTCGACGACTGGGCCGGCGACGCCGACACCTACCGACAGGAACACTGGTACCGACACGCCCGCCGGGAGACGGGCGTCCTGATGGACGGCGACGACCCCGTCGGCGGCGAGTGGAACTACGACGACCGGAACCGAGAGACGCCGCCGGAGGGGTGGACGCCGCCCGAGGCCCCGCGGTTCGAACCGGACGAGACGACGCGCGAGGTCATCGGGTTCGTCCGCGAGCGCTACCCCGACGCGTGGGGGTCGCCAGAACCGTTCGTCTGGCCGGTAACGCGCGAGGAGGCGAAGCAGGCGCTGTCGCACTTCGTCGAGGTCCGCCTTCCCGAGTTCGGCCCGTATCAGGACGCGATGGTCGACGGCGAGTGGGCGCTCTGTCACTCCCTGCTGTCGGCGGCCATCAACCTCGGCCTGCTCCACCCGCGCGAGGCGGTCGAAGCGGTCGAGGAAGCTTACGAGGCGGGCGACGCCCCGCTCAACAGCGCCGAGGGGTTCGTCCGGCAGGTCCTCGGCTGGCGGGAGTTCGTGCGGCACGTCTACCGGCGGTCGATGCCCGAACTGGCCGCGGCGAACCAACTCGACCAGACCGAATCGCTCCCGGAGGCGTACTGGACCGGCGAGACGGACATGCGCTGTCTCTCGGAGGCCGTGGGTCACGTCCGCGACCGCGGCTACGCCCACCACATCGAGCGCCTGATGGTGCTTTCGAACTTCGCGCTCGTCTACGGGGTCGACCCGGCGGAACTCGACCGCTGGTTCCACCTCGGCTTCGTCGACGCGTACCACTGGGTGACGACGCCGAACGTGGTCGCCATGGGCTCGTTCGGCACCGACGTGCTCTCGTCGAAGCCCTACGCCTCGTCGGGGAACTACGTCAACGAGATGTCCGACTACTGCTCGTCGTGTCCCTACGCGGTGTCGAAGACGACCGGCGAGAACGCCTGCCCGTTCAACGCGCTCTACTGGGACTTCCTGAAGGAGAACGAAGAGCGCCTCCGGGGGACGGGTCGGATGGGACTCATGTACTCCCACGTCGACCGGAAGGACGACGAGGAGTGGGACGCCATCCGGGCGCGGGCCGACGAGATTCGGCGGATGGGCCGAGCGGGAACGCTCTGAGGCGAGCGACCGGAGCGACGACGAGCGACCACGACCCGACCGAGGCCGGCGACCGCGGGGCGCGAACGCCGCGGCTGGCGGGGTGAAAATGCAGAACGCTGTTCGCTGTCGAGTCGCCGTCGGGCGGAACGCGCCGGACTCAGAGTCGCGTGACGTTGACCGCTCGCGGGCCCTTGTCGGCCTGCTCGATGTCGAACTCCACTTCTTGGCCCTCTTCGAGGTCGGGGCCGCCGATGTCCTCCATGTGGAAGAACACGTCGTCGTCGTGGTCTTCGGTCTCGATGAAGCCGTAGCCGCCGGAGGACTTGAAGAATGCAACCTTACCTTTCGCCATTGCGTGTCGAAATGCACCGCTATCGGCCATAAGGATTCCGCCGATTGCTACCACAGACCGTGGTACTGTTTACTATCCTCCGAGTCAGTCGTCGCGCGGCTCTCGGCCGAGCGTGTGGAACTCCTCGTTCGGCCGCATGTCGGCGAACATCGCCATGCGGTTGCTGAGGTTGAAGAAGGCCGTGACCGCGCCGATGTCCCAGACCGCCTCCTCGGAGAAGCCGGCGTCGCGGAGTCGCTGCAGGTCGTCCTCGCCGACCTCGACGGGCGACTCGGTGAGTTTCACCGCCACGTCGAGCATCGTCTTGTGCTTCTCGGGGATGTCGGCGGTGCGGTAGTTGGCGACCAGTTGGTCCGCGAGCAGCGGGTCTTTCGCGTAGATGCGGACCAGCGCGCCGTGGGCGACGTTGCAGTAGTAACAGTGGTTGACGCCGGAGACGGCCACGATTATCATCTCGACCTCGTGGCGTTCGAGGTCGGTGTCCTCGACGAGGGCGTCGTGGTACTCGAAAAAGGGCCGGAAGTGCGAGGGCTTGTACGCGAAGGCGGCGAAGACGTTCGGGGTGAAGCCGGCGCGCTCGGTCTCGTCGTCGATGCGCTCGCGCAGGTCGTCCGGGAGGTCGTCGCGGTCGGGCACCGGGAAGCGGCGCATGGCGTCGTCGTCCATGCGTCTCCGCTCTCCCGGGCGGACCTTAACGATTCCTCAGGTTCGAGGGGCGCTCGCCGTCCCGAGTCCGGGGTCGCTCAGAGCGCGACCGAGAGGTACGCCGCCGCGGCCACGGCGAACACGCCGACGGCGAACAGGCCGTAGTTGGCGACGGTGTTGTCCGCGGTCCACAACGAGAGCGTGAACTTCCGGGACGAAAGCGGCCACAAGGGGCGGATGCCGGCCGGCGTGAGCACGTCGGCCAGGAGGTGCGCGAGGACGGTGAGCGCGCCCACGGCGAAGCCGAACGCGCCGAGCGCCGTCGCCGCGGCCTCGGGTTGGCCGGCGTTGCTGGCGAGGAGGTACGCGCCGCCGCCGCCGACGCCGCCGACGAGGGCCGCAAAGAGGACCGTGTGGGTCGGCCCGCGGTGGGAGATGCCGGGGACGCGCATGTCGTAGTCGGGGAGCATCGCCAGCCAGCACATCGCCGCGCCGGCGGCGAACGCGAGTTCCGGGCGGCCGGCCTGCACGAGCGCGAAGCCGAGGGGGGCGAACACGAGGAGCGAGACGCCCCAGTGACCGAATCGGTACATCTGGTGTGCCCTCGCGCCCGCGGCGAACAAAACCTTTCGGCCTCCGCGACCGTCAGGGGAGCAATCGTTATCCCCGGTGGCCGCGATTTCCGCGGCATGAGCCAACACCTCTCGTCGTTCCTCTCGGGCCTGTCGGCGCTTGAGGTGACGGCCCTCGTGCTCCTCATCTCGGTCGGCGGCGCGTTCGTCATGGAGAAGGTGGTCATCCGCCTCCTGTTTCAGTACACCAGCCGAACCGAGACCTCGCTCGACAACATCGTCGTCCAAGAGCTTCGGTGGCCCATCGTCGTCACCGTCTCGTTGACCGGTATCTTCCTGTTCTCCAGGGCCCCCGCGGTCGCCGAGGCGCTCGTCGTCGATTCGGCGACGCTCAACGACTTCTTCGGCCTGCCGTCGCTGTCTGTCGGCATCGTCGTCTGGGCGTGGGCGCTCAACCGCCTCGTCAACCGCCTCGTCGAGGCGGTCAAGGACAAGGGCAGTCGCTACGACTTCGCGCCCGTCTTCTCGAACGTCTGGACCATCGTCGTCTCGGTCGGAACCATCGGCGCGCTGCTGTACATCTGGGGCATCGAAATCACGCCGCTTTTCGCCGGCGCGGGCATCGCCGGCATCGCCGTCGGCTTCGCCGCGAAAGACACCGTGGCCAACTTCTTCGGCGGCATCGCGCTGTACTTCGACGACACCTACAAAATCGGCGACTACGTCGTCCTCGACTCCGGCGAGGCGGGGACCGTCGTCAAGGTCGGCATCCGCTCGACCACGCTTCTCACCCGCGACGAACTGCTCGTGACGGTGCCGAACTCGGTGCTCAACGCCGCGAAAATCATCAACGAGTCCGCGCCGAACCGCCGCCGCCGGCTGAAAGTCCCGGTCGGCGTCGCCTACGGAACCGACGTGGACGAGTTCGAAGAGCTCCTGACCGATATCGCCCTCGACGAGCCGCTGGTCCTCGACAGCCCCCGGCCGCGGCCGCGGTTCCGCCGGTTCGGCCCCGACGCGCTGGAGTACGAACTCGTCTGTTGGGTCAACAGCCCGCTCAAGCGCGGGAAGGCGACGCACAACCTCAACCGCGAGATATACAAGCGCCTGAACGACGCGGGCATCGGGATTCCGTTCCCCCAGCGAGACGTGCACGTCCACTCGACGGACGCCGAGGCGACCCGGCAGTCGCCCGCGGCCGGACTCTCGAACGGCGGGGTCCGGCAACCGGCTCGCACCCCCGACGTGGCGGGCGAGGGCGCGGCCGACGAAGTCGCGGACGCGGACGCGGACGCGGAAGCGACGACGGACGAAGACGACAGCGCCTACGACGAGTGAGCGACCGGCGTCGGCCGCCGCGAACGCCCGCGACGACCGCCCGCCGGGAACGTTAACCGCGGCGCGGCCGTGGCTCGGATATGCTCCAACTCGGCCCCGTGGACGGGCTCATCGAGACGTTCGGTCCCTTCGCGATTCCGGTCTTGCTGTTCGTCGCCGGGTTCGTCGGCTATCTCGTGCTCGTCGCGCTCGGACGGACCGGCCGCGACGAGCGCTGAGTTACTCCTCAACGACGAGGCTACTCTTCGACGACGATAGTACCCGTCATGCCGGCGGCCTCGTGGGTACGCGGTAGTACGCGTGTTCGCCGGCCGTCTCGAAGGTGTGGCTGTAGGACTGGCCAGAGTAGACCTGCCTGATTATCGCAGAGAATCCGATTTCACGCGGGTCAAAAAGATTGTGCGGCGCTCGCTTCAGTCGGCCGTCGCCGACTCGTCGCCGCGGAACCGGTCCAGCGCCGACTCGAAGTCGCCGTCGTCTTCGACGGTGTCTTCCCACTCTTCGAGGCCGCGCTCGGCGCGGGTGCCCGCGATGGTGTTGTCGAAGAAGAAGGCGATGAGGCCGCCGACTGCCATACCGGTCGAACCGATGACGAAGACGGTGTCGGCGACGAGTTGGGTCCCGAGGACGGGGCCGACGAGCGCGACCTGCCGCATCCCCTCGCGGAACGCCGCCGCGCTCCCGACGTTACCCATGTAGGCGGGGACGGCGAGGCCGGCGAACATGGCGACGCCGACGATGAACACGTTACGCGAGGAGTCGAGGTCGACGTACTTCAGGTTCGAGAGGCCGACGGCGACGATTTGGCCGAACATGGCGACGTAGAGGCCGCCGACGATTGGGTCGGGAATCGTCGCGATGAGCTGTCCGAAGTAGCCGACGAAGCCCATGACGAGCATCACGACTGCGCCGACCTGCACGACGTAGCGGGAGGCCACGCCCGTGAGACCGATAGCGCCGATGTTCTCGGAGTAGGAGGTCGAGCCGCTACCGCCCATGACGGCCGAGAAAACGTTCATCACGCCCTCCATGCCGATGCCGTGGTTGATGCGGCGCTCGGAGGGCGCGCCGACGCCCGAGAGCCGGGCGACGGCGTGGTAGTCGCCGAAGGACTCGACCATCGAGGCCGCGACGCCCGCGAGCATCCCGATGATGAAGGAGGTCGTGAACTGCGGGATGCCGAAGGCGACCGAGCCCACGACGGGAAGCGCGACGGTCGTCGTCCCCGCGCCGCCCGCGAAGCCCCACTGCAGGGGGTAGATGGTCATGAGCGCCGGGGCCTCGACGACCGTCTGGAGGTTCACGTAGCCCGCCGCGCCGGGGGCGATGACCCCCGCGACCGAGAGGCCGGCGGCGACGACGTACGAGACGATGACGCCGAGCAGCACCGGGAACAGCTTGAACGCCGGGTGCGCGGTGTCGAGGTACTGCGAGAACAGGACGATGAGCGCGAGCGTCAGGCCGAGGAGCCACCAGTTGTTGGTCGCCGACGCGACCTGCGGGGCGTTGAAGAGCGACAGCCCGATGAGCGCGATGGTCGGCGCGATGACGACCGGCGAGATGAACTTTCGGAGACGTCCGAGCAGGCCGAAGTAGCCGACGAACACCTCGACGACGGCCGCGACGATAATCGCGCCCTGCAGTTGCAAGAGGGCGCTCTGCCACGCGACGCCCGACTGGTCGGCCGCCGTCGCCACGCCGATGACGGCGAGCGCCGGCGCGAGCATCGAGAAGGGCGCGCCCTGCACGATGGGATAGCGGTTCCCGAACGTCGTCTGCATCAGCGTCGCGATGCCGGAGACGACGAAGAACGTCCCGACGAACCGCGGCACCACGTCGGCGGGCATGCCGAGGGCTCCGGCGAGAATGAGGGGGACGGCGATGTTCGCGCCCACCATGGTGAGGTAGTGTTGGGCGCCGAGAAGGAGAGCGGTCGGAAGGGGTGGTTTGTCGTCGATACCGTACTGCACGAACGAGGAGGGAGAGGAGTCGTCCGTCACGACCATCCCCCCGTGTGTGGTGGTTCGCTCCCGAGCATGGTTGTCCGAGGATTTTGTTCAGACTATATATGTCCTGCTTTTCGCGCGCGTTCGGGGGGTAACGACTTTGTTTCACCGGTTTCATTCGTGACGCGTGACCGACCGACACGGACGTTCGAAGACGGGGAACCGCGACCGGTGGCTGTTCGGGTGGGCGCTGGGCTACGCCGCGGTGGGCGCGTCGTCGCTCGTCGTCCCGCTGTACGCCATCGAACTGGGAGCGAACGCGCTGTTCGTCGGCCTCATCGCCGCGACCGCCGCCTTCGCCGGCGCGCCGGGCGCGGTGCTCTGGGGCCGGCTGGCCGCCCGCGCGAAGCGCAGGCGACCGTTCATCCTCGTCGCGCTCGTGGCGACCGCCGGCGCGCTCTCTCTCACGGCCACCGTGTCGTCGCCGGCCGCGGTCCTCGTCGCCAACGCCCTGTTGTGGTTCGTCGTCGCCGCGGCCGCGCCGGTGTTGAACCTCATCGTCGTCGAGGGCGTCCCGTCGAAGGACTGGGACCGCCGCTTCGGCGTCCTCAACCACTATCAGGGGTACGGCTGGCTCGGCGGCCTCGTCGTCGGCGCGGTCTGGTCGGCGCTGGCCCCGCGGCTGTTCGGTCTCGACGCGCTCGCGGTCCAGCGGCGGTTCCTCGTCGCGGCCGCGGTCGCCGCCGCGCTCGGTGCCGTCCTCGTCCGCGTCTGGTACCCCGAGCGCTCGACGCTGTCGGCGCGGCGGTTCGCCCGCGTGTCGGCCAGTATCCGCCGGCAGAGCGGCCTCGTCGGGCGTTCGGTCCGTGCGGTCCCGTACGGTCCCTCGCGGCTCTACTGGGCGCTCCAGAGCCTCGACCTCGACGACCTCCGGGCGCGGATGAGCCCCGAACTCCTCCGGTACCTCGCGGCCGCGACGCTGTTTTTCGTCGGCTTCTCGGTCTTCTTCGGGCCGCTGCCCGCGTACCTCGTCGGCTCCGGCCGGTCCGCCGACGAGGTGTTCGCCCTGTTCGTCCTGTCGAGTCTCGGGTCGGCGGTGAGCTACGCGAAGGTCGGCGCGTTCGCGGCGCGACACGACCCCCGTCGCCTCCAGGCCGGCGCGCTGGCGACCCGCGGACTCGCCTTCCCGGCGGTGGCGGTCGTCGGCACGCAGTTCGCGGCGCTCGCCGCGCTCGTCACCCTCGGCGCGACGTTCCTCGTCATCGGCGTCACGTGGGCGGTCATCGCGGTGACGGCGACGGGGATGGTGACGCGACTCGCGCCCGACCGGATTCGCGGGGAGGCCCTCGGCGCGTACACGGCGCTTTCGAGCCTCGGCGGCGGAGTCGGGTCGGCGCTCGGCGGGTTCGTCGCCGACGCCGCCGGCTACGTCGCCGCGTTCGGCCTCGCGGGCGTCGTCGTGGGCTGTGCGCTCGTCGTGGTGTTACTCACCGGCGGGCGGGGCGTCGCGGCGGGAGAGCAGTCGCTCGCCGATTAGGTTCTCGAAAACGAAAGCGGGGCCGGTCGCGGGACGTCCCTACTCGATGGCGTGCACCGGCGAAATCCAGACGACGAGGTCGCCGTCGCGCTTGATGACGCCCTCGATGGAGTCGTCTTTTTCGAGCGGCGGGTCCTCCACGTCGTCCATCGAGACGCGCACGACCTGGTACACCTCGTCGACGAGCCAGCCGGTCGCGGCCTCGTCTTCGAACTTGTTGGGGTCGAAGATGACGATGCGCTTCGACTCGCCCTCGTCGTCGATGCTGAGAAGCGACTTCGGGTTGATGATGGACGTGGTCCGCCCGCGGAGGTCCATCACGCCCTCGACGTAGTCCGGCGCGTTCGGAACCGCCGTGAGCTGGCCCTTGTCGACGATTTCGCTCACGTACTCGATATCGACGCAGTACGTCTCCGGGCCGAGTTGGAATTCCAGCACCTGTACTTCTTCGGCGGAGTCCTCCGCGTCGGTCTCGTCCGCGCTCATCTCGGTCGTGATTGCATCTTGTCGCATGGTCATCCCCGGCGGCGACATCCGCCGCCACCTGTCTGCTTCAGAGTGGTGAGATTCAGCGTATAAAGATACGTACCCGATTATCAGCCGTGATTATCCTCGCCGAGTGTTTATATACCCGATTTCCGAACCTCGGAGGTAGATGAGCGGTCAACGAAACGGCACACTAACGAATCCACCGAGCCCTCGGCGGGGGGGCCACTCGGCGTCGTCGAGTTCCCGCCGACCCGGAACCGCCGGGTGGGGACGATGAGCGCGTCCGCCGGCGCGGACCCGACTCGCGCGGTCGTCGTCGACGACTCGCGGTTCATGCGGACGCTGATTCGCACGCTCCTCGAGGACGCCGACGTCGAGGTCGTCGCCGAGGCGGCCGACGGCCGCGAGGCGATTTCGGTGGTCGAGGCGAACCGACCGGACGTCGTGACGATGGACATCGAGATGCCCGAGATGAACGGACTCGACGCGGTCGAGGCCATCATGGAGGAGTGTCCGACGCCCGTCCTCATGCTCTCGGCGCACGCCGAGGAGGACGCCGACGTGACGTTCGAGGCGCTCGACCGGGGGGCGGTCGACTTCGTGACGAAACCGGGCGGCGAGGTCACCTCCGAGATGCCCCGCGTCAAGCGGGAACTGGTCGAGAAGATTCAGTCCGCCGCGGCGGTCGACCTCTCGGCGACGCGCCGGGGCTCCCGGCCGCCGAAGACGGAGCCGAAGCCGGCGGCGACCGCGGGGTCGAAACCGGCGTCTTCGGGGACGAGCGGGTCGCTGCCGACCGAGGGCTCGACGCTGATTATCGGCGCGTCCACGGGCGGGCCGAACGTCGTCGAGCGGTTGCTCGCGGCGCTCCCCGAGGAGGCAGGCCTCCGCGTGCTGGTCGTCCAGCACATGCCGGCCGGCTTCACGAAGCGCTTTGCGGCGCGGCTCGACGGCCGCTGTGACTACGAGGTCCAAGAGGCGAGCGACGGCGAGCGAATCGGCCCCGGGCAGATTCGCATCGCGCCCGGCGGTTCCCACCTCCTCGTGACCGGCGACCGGGCCGGACGTCTCCGGCTCGAACTCTCCGACGACGAGCCGCTTCACGGCGTCAAACCGGCTATCGACCTCACGATGGCGTCGGCCGCGGAGGCGGTGGACGCGCCGCTGGCCGGCGTGCTCCTCACCGGCATGGGCCGCGACGGCGTCGAGGGGATGACCCGAATCAAGCGGGCGGGCGGCCACACGGTCGCACAAGACGAATCGACCTCCGCGATCTTCGGAATGCCGAAGCGGGCCATCGAGGCCGGCTGTGTCGACACCGTCTCGGCCGACGGGCGAATCGCAGACGAAGCACTCCGCGGGCTCACTACCTGACCATGGACGAAGAACTCTACCAAGCATTCATCACCGAGAGCGAAGAGAGCATCACGCAGTTGAACAACTCCCTGCTGTCGCTGGAGTCGAACCCGGACGACACCGAGGCCATCGACGACATCTTCCGGCAGGCCCACACGCTGAAGGGGAACTTCGGGGCGATGGGATTCGACAACGCCGCGACGGTCGCCCACGCCGTCGAGGACCTCCTCGACGAGATTCGCCACGAGCGACTCGACGTGACGGCCGAGCGGATGGACCTCGTCTTCGACGGGATGGACCTCATCGTGGAGATTCTCCACGACATCGAGGAGAACGGCGAGTCCACCATCGACCCGACCGACACGGTCGAGGAGGTTCGCGCCGCCGTCGAAGACGGAGGTGACGCGGGAAACTCGAACCCGGCGGCGTCTGACGAGGCCGACCGCGAGTCGGTCGACCTCGACTCTCTCGCCGCCGACTGCGTCGACGCCGATGCGCTCGATGCGACCACGCTCACCCACGCCCACGTCGAACTCGACGCGGGCCAGATGAAGGGCGTCGACGCCGGCATCTTCCTCAGTAGCATCCCGGAAGAACTCGACGTGGTCGGGGCGAACCCGAACCGCGACGCCATCGAAGACGGCGAGTTCGGCGACGGCTTCGACCTGTTCGTGGCCGAGCGCGACGCCGCCGTCGTCGAAAGCGAACTCGGCGGGCTCTGGAAGGTCTCGACGGTCGAGACGACCGACGTGTCCGACGCGCTCGCCGCCGGCGACGAGGCCGCGGACGCCGACGACGCTCCGGCGGCCGAGTCGGAGGTTGACACCGACGTTGACGCCCCGGCATCGGACGACTCCGACCGGTCTACTGACGCCGACGGCGCTGTCGACAGTGACAGTGATAGCGACGCTGCGTCCGACGACGCACCCAGCGTCGACGACGGGAGCGAAGGAGACGCCGACGAGGCCGAGTCGACCGAGAGCGACGAAAAATCGGAGTCCGGCACGGAGAAGAAAAAGGAGGCACGCTCCATCTCCGCGGTCAAGTCCGTCCGCGTGGACGTCGACCAGCTCGACGAACTCCACGAGCTCGTCGAGCAGTTGGTCACGAGCCGCATCAAGCTCAGAAACGCCATCGACGTGGGCCAGACGACCGCGCTCGACACGCTCGACGAACTGGACAAGATATCCTCGAACCTCCAGAACACCGTGATGGACATGCGGCTCATCCCGCTGAAGAAGGTGTTCGACAAGTTCCCCCGACTCGTGCGCGACCTCGCCCGCGAGCAGGACAAACGCGTCTCGTTCAAGGTCGAGGGCGCGGACATCGAACTCGACCGCACCATCCTCGACGAGATTTCCGACCCGCTGATGCACGTCCTCCGGAACGCCGTCGACCACGGCATCGAAGCACCCGACGTGCGCGAGGAAAACGGCAAGTCCCGCACGGGGACCATCAGGCTCTCCGCGCGCCGCCAACACGACACCGTCATCGTGACCGTCGAGGACGATGGCGGCGGTATCAACGCCGACGCCGTCCGCGAGAAGGCCGTCGACAAGGGCGTTGCGACCCGCGAGGAGGTGAACCAGATGCCCGACAGCGAGGTGTACGACTACATCTTCCACCCCGGCTTTTCGACCAACGACGAAATCACGGACGTGTCCGGCCGCGGCGTCGGCATGGACGTGGTGAAGACGACCGTCGAATCGCTCGACGGCTCGGTGTCGGTCGAGAGCGAACCCGGCGAGGGAAGCACGTTCAACATCCGGCTGCCGGTGTCGGTCGCCATCATCAAGGTGCTTTTCGTGCAGGTCGAAGACCGCGAGTTCGGCGTCCCCATCAAGTACATCGACGAGATAAGCCGGCGCGACCGCGTCCAGACGGTCAGCGGCGCGGAGGTCATCGTCCACGAGGAGACCATCTTCCCGCTGATTCGGCTCCGCGAGGCGCTCGAAATCGACTCGCCCGAACCCGACGACGGCATGGTGGTTCGCATCCGTCCCGACGACAGGCAGGTCGCGCTCCACTGCGACGGCGTGACGAAACAGGAGGAAGTCGTCGTGACGCCCCTGCAAGGACCGCTGTCGGGCGTCGGTGGGCTGTCGGGAACGGCCGTCATCGGCGACGGCAACGTCATCCCGATTCTGGACGTCTCGACGCTCGAACTCCCCGCCGACGGCCAACAGGCGATGCGCGAGTTCGACCCGAGCCAGCTCCCCGACACCGCCGAGGAGGCGGCCGACTGATGCCCTCGTCGGCGACCGACGACCCGGCGTTCGGCCGGCTCTTGGACTACATCGAAGACTCCCTGCAGTTCCAGACGAGTTCGTACAACGACGCCTACCTCGACCGCCGAATCTCCGCGCGGATGCGGCGGCGACGCGTCGACGACTACGGGTCGTACCACGACCTCCTCACCGACGACGAGGAAGAACAGCAGGCGCTCCTCGACGCGCTGTCGGTCAACGTCACGAGCTTCTTCCGCAATCCCGAGGTGTGGGAGGCGCTCCGCGGGGTGCTCCGCGACCTGAGTTCGCGGGGGAGCCGCCACGACCCCATCAAGATATGGAGCGCGGCCTGCTCGGACGGCCGCGAGGCCTACTCGCTGGCGATGCTCGCCCACGACGACGACCGCGTCGACGAGCGCCGCATCGAAATCGTCGGCACGGACATCAAACGCGAGATTCTCCGCGCCGCCAGGGCGGGCGAGTACCGCGCCTCCGAGACCAACGACGTGGGCGAACAGCTCGACCCCATCGGCCGCTGGGAGCGCTTCGTCGACCGCGACGACGACACCTTCCGGGTGAAAGACGCCGTCACCGACATGGTCCGCTTCGAGCGACGCGACCTCATCCGCGAGGAGCCGCCGGGGACGTTCGACCTCGTCGTCTGCCGGAACCTGTTCATCTACATCAACGCCGAGTCGAAGCGGGCGGTCTTCGAGACGCTCGGCTCCGCGCTGAAGCCGGACGGGTACCTCACCATCGGTATGACAGAGACCATCCCGCCGACGTGTAGACAGCAGTTCGACCCCGTCGAGAAACGACTCCGCATCTACCGCGCGAGCGACGCCGCGGTCGGGAGGTGAGCGATGAAACCCGGTGAGCAAAAACTCGGAGACACCCGCGGGCGGTTCCTTCAAGTCATCAAGAACGGCCGGGAGATACACGACGTCGACTGGACGAGCGGCCGAATCCTGCTTTCGAACAGGCGGCTCATCCTCGCGGGCACGGGCGGCAAGCGGACGATTCAGCTCTCGAAGATACAGGAGTTCGGCGGCCGGTACGACGTGAACCAGCGCATCGCGACCGTCTCCGACTACTTCAGCGTCCACATCCCGTCGGGCGTCGTCCTGCTCGCGCCCGTCGACTACGACGAGTTCGAGACGGACTTCTTCGGGGCGCTCCTCAACACCGAGCAGTTCCTCGCGCGACATCCCGCAGTCGCCGGCGGCGTCGTCCAGAACACCGAGTGGGAAAAGTCCCGGCTCAAAGTCGAAGCGGAGGCCGTGAGCATGGCGACCGTCGGCGGCAAGTTCGTCGAGGTCCGCCTCGACGACATCGGCGACGTGAAGACCGGCGAGCGAACCATCGTCGACGAACACCGGAGCGTCATCGAGGTCGAACACTCCGACGACGAGGGGACGAGCCTCCAGACGTACATCTCCGGCTCCGACCGCGCCGTCAGTTTCCTCTACACGCTCCTCCGCGAGGGCGAGGAGCTTTCGGAGACCTCTATCGAGCTGAGCGAGACGGACAAACAGGTCCTCACGGCGCTGTACTCCGGCGTCTCCCCGTTCGACATCCCCAGCTTCCTCGGCCTCGACGTGGACGAAGTCGAGGAGCTCTTTCAGCGGCTCATCGACCACAACGTCGTCGAGGAGATTCGCGTGCGTCACGAGGTGCAGCTCAACGCCCGCGGCCGCAGCATCGCCTCCGACGCCATCAACGAACAGTAGTCAGGACTCGGTTTTTCGCGGCGCAGTCGCCGGACGGAGAGCGACGCGTCGCGCTCATCAGTCGTCGCTCGCGCGCCGCGAGGCGCGTTCGAGCGCGATTCCGGCGTAGACGCCTCCCAACCAGACCCCGGCTAAGAGAACGATGCCCCGCACGCGCTCGCCGGGTTCGAAGCCTAGACCGTGAATCGCAAGAATCGGTAACAGAGCGCTCAAGACCCCGATTATCGTGTACCAGAAGTGGTCGTTCGGCCCGGACCACCGCCAGCGGTACGCGGGAAAGGCAACGAACCCGAAGCCAGCGATTGTGTACGTGAGAAGCAGGGTGACGCCGACCAACGCGTTGCCGTGTCGGAAGCCGAAGGAGTAGCTGACCGCACTTCCGATTCCCAGTCCGACGAGCGCCGAAGTCCGCGTCCGCATAGTGACAGAATTGGTTGAAGGGCTGATAGTTCTTCGCAACTACCGGACGGCACCGGTTCCGCCGGAAAACAGCTTCAGACGTTCACGTCTTCGATTTCCTCGTTGACGACGAACCGCCCCTGCGGCGTCAGCGAGGTCGGAAGCTCGTCGTCGCCGATGAGTTCCTCCTCGTGGAGCTTCTCCAGTTCCGCGTCGAGGACTGCCTCTTCGACGCCGAGGAGTTCGCTGAAGTCGACTTCCGCGGCCATCTCGCCGGCGGAGTACAGTCCGACGAGGACTTCGAGGCCCTGTTCCGTGACCTCGACGTTGCGGACGCCGGACTTTATCCAGTGGTAGACGAGTCGGAGGTAGCGCCCGAGGATGTTCATCTTCCGTCGCGAGTCGAGCGTTATCTCTGAGGTGACCGTCTGGCCCTGCTTGACGTGCTGGACCGAAAGCACCAGCCGCTTTTCGCCGTCGACGGTCCGTTCGAGCACCTCGAAGAAGATGACGCTCGCGAGGTCGATGTGGAACGGGTCGCCGTTCTCCGTGAGTGGGCCGTCGTCGTCGGGGAACGTGACGGCCTCGTAGTCGAGGTGGAGCCCGGAGGGTTGTCGCTCCGTGTCGAGGACGCGCCCGCCGATACGGGCCGGGTGGGTGACCTGCGCGCGCGAGCCGTTGAGCGCCGCGCGGAACAGCAACAGCGAGAACTTCTCGATGGTATCTCGGTCGCCGCCGATGACGGTCGTCCGGCGCTGGCGACCGATGATATAGCCGACCATCACCGTGTAGTCGAAGAACTCCTCGACCTCCGGGGGGACCTGTCCGACGGCGATGTCGAAGATGGAGGTGATGGGGATGACGGTCTTGGCCTTCGACGTGGCGAGGATGAGCCGGCGCTGGCTCATCAGGACGCGGCCCTTGACGGGCTCGAACGAGGCGTTGCCGCCGGCGACGAAGTTGGCGACGAAGTCGACGACGATGGACTCGCCGTCGCTGGTCTGTTTTTCCGTCTGTCTCTTCGAGCGCGCCCGCTCTTTTTCTTCGCGTTCGTCCGACGGTTCGGACTTCTTCCGGCGGTACGCCTGTAGGAGGTCGCTTTTCGCCACGTCGCCCCCCTCGGGCGCGCGGGAACGGGCCTCCTGTGGGGTCTGTTCGCCTGCCGCGTCTGGCATCGAATCTCGGGTCTGTTGTCCGTCTTCAGTCATATACTAATCAGCGCTCCTGCGAGCGACGAGGTGGCGACCGCCATCAGGGAGCCCACCCAGACGAGCATCACGAAGTGCAGGTAGGCGTTCGCCTTGTGTCCGCCGTCGACCATCCGAATCATGAGCGACGACAGGAGGGCGTTAAACAGGATGATGAGCGTCAGCATGTACTCGATGAAGGGCACGTCGTAGACGCCGGCGTAGATGAGCGTCCCGAACTGGAGGCTGTCGAGGTTCATCTGCGTCGAGAAGGACGCCAGAATCTCGACGACTTCCAGTCCGATGAAGAACGCGAACGACGCGGAGGCCGTGATGCCGTAGAGGACGCCGATGAGGGTGACCGTCGACTGCTTTCGCTGTCGGCGGAGCTTGATTATCTCGTTCATGTTACGGCTGATGAGCTCGCCGAGGAGCTTCGGTTTGCCACCCATCGACCGGCCGACGTTGTACATCTCGGAGAACTTCTGGACGAGGTAGGAGTTCGTCTCCGCGGTGAAGAAGAACCACGACCGGTCGGGGTCGAGCCGCATCCGAAGCCGCGTGTACAGCCGCGATATCTCCCGCGAAAGGACGCCGAAGTCCTTCGTCTTGAGCGTCTTCAGGACGGCCGTGGTCGTGCTCTGTTTTGCCGTCTCGGACGCCCCGAGCGCGCGGATGAACCCGGGGTACTCCTCGTCGCGCTCGCCGATACGTTTCTCGTGGCGGCGCGCGACGATGCCGGGGACCGCAAGCGGCGTCAGCGGCGTCGAAATGAGGAGCGGAATCGGGAGTTCCATCATGATGGGCCGGACCGTCTCGCCGACGACGGTCAGGTTGAACGTGCCCAACGCGAGCACGAGCACCATCGTGATAGAGAGACCGACCGCGCCGTACAGGGTGATGTCTATCTGCCGGTCCGCCTTCGTCCGGTACTCGCGCTGGTGGAACCACAGCGGGTCGTACGGCGACATCGTCCGGATGACGAAGTAGAACCCCAACTGCACGAAGACGAAGAGCACGATGACCGCGCCGATGGTCATCGTCGCGTCGGTCCCGGTCAGGATGGGGAGGACGATGGCGTTGATGATGGCGAAGGTCATCGACAGAATCATCGAGAGATAGAGGTCCTTCATGACCTCCAGGTTCCCGAGGGCGCTCTCGTAGACGGTGATGTACTTCTGAATCATCGCGTTCTGCTCGCCGAGGAGGAAGTCGTCGATGCTCTGGCCGGCGTTGATGGAGTACGCGAGCCTGTCGAGGAAGTCCGCGAGGGGCTTCGACGGGACCTCTCGGGCCCGGCGCTGACAGGCGTCGTCGAGCGACTGGTTCCACGCGTCGACGAGCTGGACGATGCGGTTCATCTCGGTCGCTAGCTCGCCGTACTCCTCCTCGCGCGCGAGCGTTCGAAACACGGCGACGCGGTCGATGTTCGTCGTCGAGAGCACGGTCATGTGCGTGATGAGGAGGTGGAGTTGGTTCTCCAGACTGCGGCGCGTCTGCTCGACGAGGAGGCGCGGGTAGAGGACGGCCCCGCCCAGCAGCAACACCCCGAGGAGGAACACGGGAATGCGGACGAGGAGGGGAAGCGGGAGCGCGATGGCGCCGGCCAGAGAGAGCATGAAGAACACGATGGCGGGGCCGAGCACCGCGAGCAGGTACCGCGGCAGCGCCATCGGCATCTTCTCGTAGGACTCGATGATGTCGCTGATGAAGTCCCGAACCTGCACCGCCTGCATCGACGCGCTCTGTTCCCCTGCCATGTCGTTACACCCTCGCCATGTCGAACGGCAGTCCCTCGACGCCGTCGCGCTGGTAGTCCTCGATGAGTTCGTTCACCTCGTGGTAGCCGAGGACGTTCTCCTGAATCGCCCGGCGGACGAGTTCGGCGCGGAACTGGATGTCGTCGTATATCTTCCGCGTGTCGTCGTAACCGAGGAGCGTCGCGACCTTCTGTTCCATGATGAAGGAGTTGTTCATCCCCTGGAAGATAATCTCGTCTTGGACGGGGTCCCAGTAGAACGCCTCGCGGGTGACGACGCCGCCCATCTCCTTCGAGTAGCCCTCGATTTCCTGCACGCTCGTCACCCGGCGGAGGATGTCGTTGCCCCGGCGGACGCGGTTCTGGAACAGCGCGATGTCGCAGTTGTCCATGAACGTCTCGGGGACGTTGATGGGGTCGCCGGTGAAGCGCTGAATCATGGAGACGATGTCGGACGCGTGGAACGTGAGCATCACCGGGTGACCGGTCTGGGCCGCCTGGAACGCCATGCGACCCTCCTCACCACGGACCTCCCCGACGATGATGTAGTCGGGGCGAGAGCGCAGCGCGGCCGCGACGAGGTCGAACATGTCGACTTCGGAGTCGGAGCCGCGTCCCTCGCGGGTGAGGAGTTGCTGCCACGTGTCGTGCGGCGGGAGCACCTCGGCGGTGTCCTCCGCGGTGTATATCTTCGAGTCCTGCGGGATGAACGAGAGGATGGCGTTGAGCGTCGTCGTCTTCCCCGACGCCGTCTCACCGACCACGAAGATAGTGCGTTCGTTCTCCAGCGCGATCCAGAGGTACGCGGCCAGTTCGGGCGAGAGCGTCCCCCACTTGGCGATTTGGAACACCGAAAGCGGCACGTCGTCGCCCTGACGGATGGTGAGCGACGACCCCTTCAGCGACACGTCGTCGGAGTAGATGATGTTGATACGCGAGCCGTCGGGGAGCGTGGAGTCCACGATGGGGTGGGCGTCGGAGACGGGGTCGCCGATGCGTTCGCCCATGTTGCGGAGCCAGTTATCGAACTGCTCCGTGCTGTCGAACTCGACGCTCGTCTCCAGCAGGCCGAACGTCCCGTGGTCGACGTCGACCTGGCTGGGGCCGATGACGTGAATGTCCTCGTTCTCCGGGTCGCGCATGATGGGTTCGAGCGGCCCGAGGCCGACGATGTCGCGGACGAGTCGGTACTGTATCTTGTCGTAGGTCGTCTGGGAGACCTCGATGCCGGCCACGTCGAGCCGCTTGGCAACCGAGCCGAGCGGCCCGCGGTCGTCACCCTCGATGTGGACGATTTCGGAGAGCAACTCCTCGATGCGCTCTTCGTAGTCGGCGCTTTCTTCGGGCGCCGGCTTCGAGACGCTGCGTTCGAGCAGTTTGTCCTTGACCCGGCCGAACACCTCGAGTTCGTCGTCGTCCATCTCGGGTTCGATGGTGTAGTACTTCGTCGTCTCGCCGAAGTTGCCGTACACCTGGCAGAACACGGGGCCGCCCAGCGGGTAGATGATGTTCGGACGCCGGGACTCGTAGTCGCCCGGCTCGTCGACGAGCATCGGGAACTCGCCGGTGATCTGTCGGAACCGCTTGAGGTGGTCCCGCAGGTGCGGCCACTGCATCGCGAGGCGCTTGAGGTCGTCCGACAGCCTGGCGGAGCCGTGTTCGCTCGCCATCTACGCCACGCTCCTCGATTCGATGACGAGCCCGATTCCCGACCGGACCGAGAAGCCGACGCGGTCGCCGACCTGCTGGCCCATCCCCGCAAAGCGCTTCACGAAGATGTTCCGTCGGACGTCGTTTCCGACCTCCACCATCTCCAGTTCGAAGTAGACGTCGGCGATAGAGCGGAACGGACCGATAGAGCCCTCGTCGACCGACGACGGGTCGACGGTGATGATGATGGTCTTGCCCTTCGTCGTCAGCTCGCGGAAAAACGAGATGATTTCGAGGGCGGCCTGCCGCTCGTCGTTCTGCCGGACCAGCGCCTCGAACTGCGGGTCGTTGCGCAGGATGGCGTCGAACGTGTCGATGATGATGACGTCGGCGTCCCAGAGCGTCTCGGCGTCCATCAGCCGCCGGAGGAGCTGCTTGCGCTCCTTCTGGCTGCTGCCGCCGGAGAGCGCGCCGCTGCTGTCGATTTCGGCCTGTAAGAACAGGATTCGCTCGTCGAGCAGATGCTTGACGATGTCGTACGAAAGCGAGTGCATCTGGTCGAGGAAGCCGCGGACGCCCAGCTCGGTCGAGACGAGCGTCACCACCGTTTCCTCGTCGCAGAAGCCGTAGCTGAATCGCTGCGACAGCACGCTTTTTCCGGCGCCGTAGTCCCCTTCGATGAGGACGATTGCACCCTTGGGGATGCCGCCGCCGAGTTCCTTTTCGAGACGGTCGTGCCCGGATAGCCCGAGAGAGAATTGACTGCTCATGATACGCGGAATTCGAACACCTCTTCGTCACCGTCGACGACGACGGTCATCCGGTAGTCGCCCGAGCTCAACGCGATGTCCGTCACCGTGAGTTCGATGACGTTGCTCGGCCGCCACTCGGTGCCGTCGACGACGTTCACCGTGACGTTGGTCTGATACTGTCCACCGACGATGATATCGAAGCCGCCGCTGGTCGCCGGGAGCGTCCTGAGGCCGGTGTTCTTGACGTATACCGAGAGGTTGTCGTTCGCACCGTCGTAGACACCCGCCTGCGGGTCGCTTATGACTTCGATGTCGGTTCTGATCTCCGTGCTCACGTCGCCGCCGCGCTCGTCGAGCGAACTGCTGATGCCGGTCACGGTGTCGATGAGGACGCCCGAGACGCCGGCGGCGACGACGATACTGGCGATGAACAGGATGAGGCTCGGAACGGAGATGTCTGCCATTTAGTTCACCGCCCCCGTGGCGGCGACGCCGCTTCCGGTGACCACTTTCACGCGTGCGGGCGTGGGGTCGGCGTCGACGACGAGACTGAGGTTCTCGCCGGCGTACCAGAGGTCGGTTCCGGCGTCGCCGTCGACGGTCGCGTTGGCCGCCGGCACGTCGACGTAGGTGTTGTCGACGAGCAGGGTGGTCTCGCTCACCGAGAGCGTCTCCGAGCCGGCGTTCGTCAGGTTCACCGTGAGGCTCTCGTTGCCCGCGTCGTAGGTCGCGTTCGTGACGGCGATGTCCGTGTTCGTCCGTTCGAGGGCCCGCTCCGCGTCGGCGTCCTGCGCTTCGAGCACGTTTTCCGACGCGTTCGACGTCGCTGTGTACAGCGTCCCCGTGGCGACGAGGACGCCGAGGAAGATGACGGCGGTCGAGCCGCTAACACCGAATCCCATCGAATCTCCTCCCGTAGGCGACTAACTCCTCGTACAGTTGGCCCCGCGGGACGTCCTCCGCGAGCCGGCAGACGTACGCGAGGCTCGTCTGGTGGTCGTCGATGCGGAGTTCGCCCCCGTCGGCGTCAGCGACCGACGGCGCAATCTGTCCGACGTGGGCGTTCAGTTCGCTCTCGACGGCGCGCGATATCCAGTCCTGCTCCCGATACTGGCGGAGCGCGCGCGACGCGCCGAGCGCGCCGCCGACCGCGACGAGGTGTTCGACCCATTCGAGGACGAGTACCTCGGAGACGTAGTTCGACGGGAGAGCCGCCAGGTAGGCGTCGGACTCCTCGACCGCCGCGGACGGCTCGGGTTCGGCGGCCGCGTCGTCCTCGTCGTCGTCCGAAAGCTCGTCTTTGGCCATCGCCGCCGTGGCGTACTCCGCCTCTAGCTCGTCGAGCGTCTTGCGGACGTCACCGTCGGCGTCTTCGACCTCGGGTTCGTGTTCGGGCTCTGATGGTTCGTCGCTCGGGTCGTCGGTCTCGTCGGCCTCGTCGGCGACCGCTTCGAACTCGTCTTCGATGCCGCCGACCGGCTCGTCTTCGAACCCGTCTTCGAGGTCGACCGCCGCGTCGGCGAGGTCCGTTTCGGCGTCGTCCGCCTCCATTTCGTCCGCCTCTGCTTCGTTCGCCTCCGCTTCGTCTTCTTCGTCCCAGCCACCGCCCTCCTCGTACTGCTCTTTGAGGTCGTCGAAACTCGCGCCGCCCGCGGCACCCGAGTCGTCGGCTTCGTCGGCTTCGTCGGCCTCTTCGTCGCCGTCGTCGAGGGCGTCCGCGGGGCTCTCGCGCTCCGCTTCCGCGAGTTCGTCTTCCGCGGCGAGTTCCGCTTCCTTCGCGCCCTCCTCGGCGTCGAGTTCGCCGAAGTCGTCGTCGAAGAACGACTCGGCGTCGGCGTTCGCCACCTCGGGGTCGAGGTGCTCTTCGTCCTCGGCTTCCGCCTCGAAGAGCCCGAACGCTCCGCCGCCGTCGAGGCCGCCCATCTCGCGGGCGTCGTCGACGAACGGGTTGATGCCGCGGGTGACCATCTCGTAGATGTCGAGCAGTTTTCGAATCGTGTCGTCGAGCTCTTCGACGGTCTCACCGATCTGTTTGTTCTCTTCGCGGACGGTGTTCATCCCCGACGAGATGGCGCTTACTTCGTTCTCGAGTTCGCCGACGCGATCTTCGAGCTCTGCGAGTTCCTCGCTGTTGTCGTCGTCGAATCCGCCGAAATCGTCATCGTCGAATCCGTCGTCGAGGTCGTCGCCGAAGTCACCAAACTCGTCGGAGAGGTCGTCTATCCCCTCCTCGAATCCAAGTCCATCGTCTGATGACATGTGTTGTTCTTCCGTCTCCGTTTCGTCCCCGGCGTCAGCCGTGTCTTCGTCGTTCTGCCACTCCATCATGCTCGCAGCGAGCACCTCCGTACCGTTCGCGGGGCGCTTCGTTCGAGCGACGGCCTGTCACCCGGCCGAGCGGCGGACCGGCCGGGGCGGTCCGACGGACTCGGGGGAGCAGGTAACATTGGTGCAAGGTACGTAAGTCGGTACAAGAAAGTTCCCGTCCCGTTATCAGTCGCGATATTTTAGACGTTCGGAATTTTCGCCCGTCAAGTATGTAATAAAAGTCAGACGGCGCCGTAGCGGCGGTAAGAAGAATTATCCGGCGTCGGCACGGACGTTCTTCCGACAGCCAACACACGTTCCAACACAATCATGACAGAACTAGTCAAGACCGGTGTCGAAGGACTCGATTCCATCCTGAACGGCGGTATCGTCAAGAACGCCGCGGTGCTCATCAGCGGAAACCCGGGGACGGGAAAGAGTATCCTCGGCCTCCAGTACCTCTACAACGGCGTCGACCAGTTCGACGAGGGCGGCCTGTATCTCACCTTCGAGGAGACCGAAGACGACATCCGCGAGGCGGCCGAGTCCATCGGCTTCGACCGCTGGCACGAGTACGTCGAGTCCGGAGATATCAAGGTTTACGACAAGCGGACGCTCCTCCGCGACGGTGACTTCTCGACGACGCTCGACCGCATCCTCGGCGACCTCCAGGACACCAACTACGACCGACTCGTCCTCGACTCGCTGACGATGTTCCAGCTGTTTTTCGACGACGAGAAAGAACAGCGCCAGTACCTCCTGAAGTTCATCGACATTCTGAAGGACAGCGGCCTCACCTCGCTTCTGACCACCGAGCAGTCGGCCATCTTCCCCGAGACCGACATCGGCCTCGAGAACTTCCTGACCGACGGGAACATCTACCTCATCCAGAGCCCCGCGGGCGCGACGAGCAACCGCTACGTCTGGGTGGCGAAGATGCGCAAGCAGAGCATCAAGAACTCGATGTTCCCGCTGGAAATCGCACAGGGCGGCATCAAGATATACGAGCAGGCGGCCGGGTTCTCCATGGTCGGGGAGTCGCCGCCGTGGTTCGGCGAAGAGACCGAATAACCGCGGACTCGGCGGCGAGCGACCCCGGTCCCGACGGTTCCTTTTCTGTCTTCGCCGAATCGACTGTTCTGACGTCCCCGGACGCGGAGCGCGCGCCGCGCTCGTCAACTTCGCCCGGGGTCATTCGCTGTAGACGTATCGGCTCGCCTCGCCTCTCTGGCCGTCTCGACTCGACTGTGATAGTTGTCTCCGAGCGAGGTCGATGCCGGCGTCTGAGAGCGTTGCCGTCTCAGTCCAATCGCTCCTGTGTGCGCGGTGTCTACGGACGCACGGCAGCGCCGCCGCTCGGCGGCTGAGGTCGATAAAATGAACGGAAAGCGTGAAGTCGGGTTACAGTTCGACCGGTTCGCCCTGCGTCTTGCCCGCGAGCTGCTGGGGCATCGTCAGGATGACCTGCGTCGTACCGCCCGTGCGGGAAGTGATTTCGAGGGTGACCTGCTCGCCCGTCGAGAGGCCGCCGACGAGGTCGGTCTCGTCACCGTTGCTGTCCTCGATGGCGGCGGTGTCGATCTTGACCTCGTAGCGGTCGTTCATGCTGTTGAGGACACCGAACGAACTGTCGTCGTCGGTGACCTCGGTGAGACCGAACTCATCGGCGTCGGGGTTCGGCTCCGTCCCGTCGCCGTCGTACTGCGTCTGGTTAGTCAGAGTCTCGACGCTGTCACCGCTGAGGTACTTAATCGAGGTCTCGTTCATGTCCACCGCGTCCGAGCCGGCCGCCAGACGAACGGTGAGCGTGATGTTGTCGATGTCAGCCTCTCCGCCGACCGTTCCGTGCGTGTTGAGGACTTCGACGCGGTTGGTGACCTTGTTCACGGACTGCTCACCGGCGTCTTCGGCAGTCGCCTGCAGGAAGCCGGCCGTGTTCACGAGGACGCCCGCCGCGATTGCGGCGACCAGAACCATCGCGATGAAGACGATGAGCGTACCGATACCGACCTGACCGCGGTCGTCGTCAGTAATCTTGTTAAACATATGAATCTCCTTAGAGCGCGATCGGGTCGTTGTCGTCCTTACCCGCGAGCTGCTGGGGCATCGTCAGGATGACCTGCGTCGTGCCACCGTTGCGGCTGGTGATGTCGAGCTTGACCGTCTGGCCCGTCGCCGTTCCGTTGGCGGAGGAGCCTTCGACCGTCGAGGTGTTGATGACGATCTCAGCGCGGTCGGACTGCTCGTTGAGGACCTCGAACGAACCGTCGCTGTCCTCGAGGACGCCCGCGGTGAAGTTGTTCCCCGTCGTCAGGTTAGCGGGGTCTGCGGTGTCAGCGTTGTTGACGGTGTCGTTGTAGGTGAGCGTCCGCGCGGTCGTCTCACTCAGGTACTTGACCGTCGTGTCTTCAAGAGAGACACTTCCGGAACCGGCCGCGAGGCGGACGGTCAGGAAGACTTGGTCGACCGTGCGTTCCTCACCGGACTGGTTGACCAGCCCGTGCGCGTTGACGACGTCGACGCGGTTGGTGACCTTGTTCACAGATTGCTGTCCAGCGTCCTCGGCGGTAGCTTGCAGGAAGCCAGCCGTATTCACGAGGACGCCCGCCGCGATTGCGGCGACCAGAACCATCGCAATGAAGACGATGAGGGTCCCGATACCGACCTGACCCCGGTCTTCTTTGATGTTTTCGAACATGAGTTTCGTGGGTTTGGTCCCACACTCAGCGGGGAGCGGGGAACCGTCACTCGTCAACTTGGAGAGGTGCTACATAACGCTACGGCCCCCAATATCAAGAATGATATCACACGGCCGGTACGTCGATAAGTAAACTTCTTCGCACGCTCACGCGAGACGCTAGTCGACACTTACCTCAGGAAATATAAGAAAAGAGTCCGGAGCCGGAGCGGTTCAGTCCTGCGTAATCTTCCGCCACACGTCGTCGAGTTTGTTCTTCACCTCCGGGCGCTCGGTGACGCTGACCGTGTAGTCGTCGCCTTCGAAGCGGACGACGATTTCGTCGACTTCGCGGCGGTAAACGTTCGTCCGGCGGTGCTCGTCGGAGAGAACCCGGTCGTGAAGTTCGAGGAGGCCCGCCGCCGTCAGTTCCTCGATTCGGCGATAACAGGTCGCGATGGGGATATCCAGCATCTCGCTGAACTCCTGTGCCGAGTGCGGTTCGTCCGCGGCACGGAGGATATCAGGGTTGTATTCGTTCCCCAGTGCGGAAAGGGTCCTGTCAGACTCCATAGATGGAAATTTATCGGAACGCACCGCTTGTCAATGTGTTGGTTGTCTCTCTGCCACGTTCTCAGTCATAGTAGTGAGTCTGTCACGCCCGGTGACGATGGGATTATATGCCACGGCACCGAGCATTCGCCGATGGACGACGAGGACGAACGTCCTCCCAATCACCCGCGGGAACAGGGTGTCGTCGGGGCGGACGAACTGGATATCAGCCGCGACGAGCACGTCGCGGCGCTCGACACGGGCCGGTACGTCATCTCGACGGGAGAAAACAGGCCGCCCGCGCCGGTCGACGACGGGGGCAGTGACGGTGACGGTGACGACCGCCGACCGCCCGGTCCGGACGGAGCGACCCAATCCGACTCCGAGCCGACCGGCGAGCGAGGAGAGAGCGACCGGAACACCGGCGCTCCCGAACTCGTCCTCCCGAAAGACCCGAAAAAACGGGCCGTGCTCGCCCGCCGACTGCTCGCAGAGCGCGTCGGGGCAGTCAACGCGGACCACGCGCTCGTCACCACTGCCCTCGTCGATGGCGAGGTAACCCGCCACGAGACCGTCTCCGACGACGTGACCGAGGTCGTCAACTCGTTTCTCTCGTGGTACGCCGACGCTGTCGGCAGCCCCGATACGCCGCCCGACGAGGTGCTCGGCATCCTGCTTTTAGCCTCGGAGGTACAGGTCACCTATCCCGGTCGGGCCGTCGAGGCGCTCGCGACCGCGAACGGACTCGACCGCGACGACAGTATCGGTGACCTCCTCGACGCCGTCGAAGAGACCGGCGCTTCGTTCCCGCCGCGTCGACGATGATGCGACGGTGACAGGTTCCGGTTCGAGCATCGGAGCTCCCGAATCTCCGGGCGACACGATGTGACGCGGGCGAACCGCCCGTCCAATGCCGTATCATCCTTGATAATGGGGAGGAAGGGTTTATGGTGTGATTTTCGGAAATCTGGAGGTATGGCAAGCAAGGTACTGGTCGTGGACGATTCTGCGTTCATGCGGAACCTCCTCAAACAGCTCCTCGAGGGTGAACACGAAGTCGTCGGCGAGGCCGAAAACGGGGTCGAAGCGGTGGAACTCTACCGCGAACTCGAACCCGATGTCGTCACGATGGACGTCGTGATGCCGATTCGAAACGGCATCGAAGCGACGTCAGAAATCAAGTCGCTCGACGCCGGCGCATCGGTCATCATGTGCACGTCGGTCGGACAGGAAGAGAAGATGCGCGAAGCGGTCGAAGCGGGGGCAGACGGCTACATCACGAAACCGTTCCAGAAGCCGAACGTGCTCCAGGCTATCGCCGACGTGATTCAGGCAGAGGCATGAATCTCGACGTCCGGTCGCTTCGCACGTTCAGTCGGCTCGCCCACTCGGGCGCGGAGAAAGCCGCGGGTTCGCTGACCACGCTCGCCGGCATCGACACGTACGTCAACGTCACCAAGGTGGAACTCGGGACGAAGGCGGACGTCGAAAACGAGTTCGCCGAGCGCGACCTCGTGAGCGTCCACATCGGCTTTTCGGGCGGGTTGGACGGTCACACCGTGTTGGCGTTCTCGCCGGAGTCCGCAGAGCGTCTGGTCGACGCGCTGATGCCGGGTATCGACGCCACCGACGCCGAGGGTGAACTCGCCGAGAGTAGCCTGAAGGAGGTTGCGAACATCATGCTCGGCGGCTTCATCGACGGCTGGGCCGACTACCTCGACACCACCGTCGACATCACGACGCCGACCTACGTCGACGACGAAAACGACGGCCCGCTCGACCACGTCGACGCCGAGGGGTTCGAGAACGGCGGCGACGACGAGCACGTCCTCGTCTTCCGTAACCAGTTGGAGGCCGCGGACAACGCCATCGAGTTCGACCTGTACATGGTGCCGACCGCCTCGTCCATCGGGACCATCGTCGAGGCGAGCGGCGAGGACGGCGCGCTCCCGGTCGAGTCGTTCGCCGCCTTCTCCGAGATGATAAACGACGGCGCGAACCAGGCCTCGGAAGACATCACGGCGATGACGGGCATCGACACGACCGTCGAGGTGAGCCGGCTGAGCTTCGTCCCCATCGAGGGCGTCCCCATGTCGTTGACCGACGCGGTCCGCCGCGGCGTCGTGTTGGAGTTCAGCGGGACGCCGAGCGGTTACATCGCCATCCTCTTCGACGAGCCGTCGGCAGAGAACATCGCGAGCAGCCTCCTGCCGGGCATGGAAGGCGACGAGGCGATGCGCCAGAGCGCGATTCAAGAGATTGGCAACATCACCACCTCCGGCTTCCTCGACGGCTGGGCCAACGCGCTCGAGACGACCATCGACATCTCGCCGCCGAAGCACGTCCACGACATCGGGTCGGCCATCATCGACCCGCTCGCGACCGACCTCGCGCAGTCTCAGGAGTACGCGTTCCTCATCGATTCGACCATCCGGACGGACGACGACGAGTTCACCTGCGACATCTACGCGCTCCCCGACGAGACGGAGCTGCGCAAGGCGCTCAGGAAGCTCTCTCCCGCCGCGTGAACCCTCCGTAGAGGCACCCAGTAATGCAAGTATACACCACGGACACGCCCGCGGCTCGCTCCGGTCGAATCAAGGTCGGAATCGCCGATTACGCCGTCTCCGGCGACGAGAGCACGCTGACCACGAGCGGTCTCGGCTCCTGTATCGGCGTCGCGTTGTACGACCCCGAGACCGGCGTCTCCGGTCTCGCACACGCGATGCTCCCGGAGGCGGACGACGGCAGCGAGCCGGCGAAGTTCGTCGACACCGGCATCGAACTCCTGCTCTCGGAGATGCGAGCCGCCGGCGCGGACATAGACCGCGTCGTCGCGAAAATCGCCGGGGGAAGCACCATGTTCGACTTCACCTCGGCCGACGGCGACGGCAGTATCGGCGATAGAAACGTCGCCGCGACGCGAACGACGCTCGACGGGTTCGGCATCGACGTCGTCGCCGAAGACGTCGGTGGCTCCCACGGCCGCTCGTTGGAGCTCGACAGCCAGACCGGCGACCTCCGCGTTCGGAGCGCGAAGAGCGGCAACCACGTTCTCTGAGGGCGTCACCGGCCGAAGTTCGGCTCGACGACCGTCTCTCCTGTCTCTCGGCCGTCTCAACTGCGTCGAGCGCCGCCCGCGAGCAGGGAACCGAAAGCGGCCGACGCGTGAGAACCGACCGAAGCCGGTTCGACCCTCCACCCGAGATATCAGTTCTGATAGCGCCTCGAATAGATTTATGTCGCCTCCTTCGAATGCTTTCACCGAAACGGTACGATATCGCGTGTGACACCGCGGACAGCGCTCCGCGCTCTCCGCCGCCCTGAGTCGGGGGACTCGGGGGAGTCGTGCCGTCCCCAACGAGGTGACCTATGTACTTGGACCCGGACGAATACGACCCAGACGAACTTCGACGTATCGCGCGTGACGCCCCACGGCCCAGACGGAACGGTGACGGCCGGTTCGACGACAGCCGATTCGACGACGGCAGATTCGATGACGGCAGATTCGATGACGGCCGGTTCGACGACCGGAGTCCGTTCCGGTTCGACAACCCGCTTTTCGACCGGAGCCGACAGGAGGCGTCCGAAGCCCTCCGGTCGAGCCAGCTCGAACACCTGCTCGTCCACCAGTCTCGCGACGAGGAAGACGGCGTCGAAAAGCCGTACCTCCGCTCGCTGCCGGACAAGTACGGCGCGGAACGCGTCGTCTTCGACTGGCTCGAGTTCCTCGTCCTCAAGGGCGGGTTCAAGCGGGCGATGGACGCCCTCCGGTACTACCAGACGGTCGACTGGGTCACGCCCGGCGTCGAGGAGACGCTCCGGGACTACCTCCTCGGGTTCTCCGCTGACGTCGACGAACCGACCGACCTCGACGTCGACGACCACCTGCTGAGTCTGGTCTACGTCGCACGTCTCTCCTCGATGGTGTGACGCCGACCGACGGGTCTCGAATACGGTCTCTCCTTCCGACAACCGAGTGTATACCATGACTGCGCGAACCACCCGCCCGCCGAGTCCGAACCGAGTTGATACCGCATGACGAACGACGCAGCCGCCGCTACCGACGCTAGTGTGACCTCCGAGTCCGACGAGACCGACGTGCCGACGGCCGTCGGCGTCAAGTTCGGGAGCGCCCGGACGGCGCTCGCCTTCGACGACGGCGACGCGGCGAGGACGGTTCACCTCCCCTCGCGCCTGACCGACGGCGAAGACGCGCCCGCCGGCGACGAGGGCGTCCACGACGGCGGAGAGACAGTCCGGGAGTCCCCCGAGCGAGTCGAGTTCATGCTCCGCTCGGGCGTCCCGGCGACCGCCCGCGACGCCGAGTCGTTCGAGCGGTTCGTCCGCGAACTCTGCGCGCGACACGACCTCCCCGCCGAGAGCGCCGTCGTGTACGCGATGCCGACCGTCGACGACGATGTCGGCCTCGCGAACTTCGGCACCGCGGTCGGCGAGTGCGGCATCGGTGAGGCGCTCGCGCGAGGCTTCCCCGAATCGCTGTGCGCGTCGATTCCGGCGCTCGGCGACGGAATCGAGGCGGTCGACGAGGTCTTCGTCGCTCTCAACCTCGGCGCGACGAACCTCGAAGCGTGCGCGTACCGACGCGGAGAGCGGTTACTCCCGTTCGTCTCCGCGGAGGCGTCCGGCGACCGCGTCGACCGGCGCATCGCCGAGGCGGTCGAAGCCGAGACGGGCGGGCGAGTGGCGATCGACCCCGCCACCGCCCGCGAGTACAAGGAGACCCGCGCCGACTTCGGCGGGGTCGACCCCTTCACCGACGCGGTCGAACGCGGGAGCGAGGGCGCGCACGAGTTCACCGTCGAACGGGGCGTGATGGAGCCGTTGGACGAGTATCTCGACGACGTGGTCGCCGAGCTCTGCGATTTCTTCTCGCGACTGGCGAGCTCGCACATGAAAACCTATCAGCTCGCTCGCGCACGCCCGCTCGTCGTCTCCGGCGGGATGGCGTGCATTCCCGGACTGGTGGAGGAACTCGAAGCGCGTCTCGCCGCGGAACTCGACCGCCCGGTGAGCGTGGTCGTCCCCGACGACCCGGTGACCGCCGCGGCCGAGGGCGCACACAGACTCGCGGTGCGGCTCCGCGACGCGGCCTGAACGCTCGGCTCTCGGGTCGTCTCGTTTTCTGTTCGACTCACCCAGTCGCTGCGTAACTCAGTCCGTCTCCGACTCGGTCGCCACCGTTCCGCCGTCGCCGACGGAGACCGCTCGGTCGGCGCTCCGGAGGCCGACGATTGCGACGGTTCCCCTGGGGTCGTTCTCCGCGAACCGGAGCCGACCGTTCGAGCGGTCGATTATCCACTGGACCAACCAGAGCCCGAGCCCGCTGATGTGTTGGAGCGGCGTCTCGGTCCCCGATTCGAGGACGGAGAGCTCGGCGTCGGGGACGCCCGGCCCGTTGTCGGCGATTCGAATCTCCACGTAGTCGGTCGAGGTCGCCCTCCGCTCGACCGTGACGCCGACTTCCGGAATGACGCGGTCGTTGTGTTCGAGCGCGTTGTCGATGAGGTGTTTGATGGCCGATTCGATGAGGTCGTCCGCCGAGACCCACATCTCGTCGGGGAGGCTCCGGTGGACGATGGCCTCGGGGTAATCGGACTCGATGTCGTCCAACTGCGCCTCGATGCGCTCGACGACCTCGACGGGTTCGATTCCGGACGACCCGCGGGTCAGCGTCGTGTCGATGTGGCGAGTCTGCTCGCCGAGTTCGACCAGCGACGACGCCTTCCGCTTTATCGTTCGAGCGTGGTCTTTCGACTCGGCGGGGATGCGCTCGTCGAGGAGGAGGTCCGCGTGGCCGAGGATGACGTTCATGTCGTTTCTGAGGTCGTGTCGAAGGACGCGATTCAGCACCCGGAGGCGCTGTTCGTAGCGATGGCGACTGGTCACGTCCCGCGAGTTCAACACGACGCCGTCGACGGCGGGGTCGTCGAGGAGGTTCACACCGACCGTCTCGAACCGCCGCCACACGCCGTTCTTGTGGCGGATTCTGAACTCCGAGCGCACGGGAGAGTCGCCGGCTATCACCTCGTCGAGGCAGCCGGCGACCCGCTCTCTGTCTTCGGGGTGGACGAGGTCGAGCACCGACTCGCCGACGAGCGCGTCGGTCTGATAGCCGAGCACCTCGGTCATCGAGGGGCTCGTGTAGGTCCGTTCGCCGTCCTCGTTGAGGACGGTAATGACGTCCCGGGAGTTCTCGATGAGCGCGCGGAACTCCTCTTCGGTGTGCCGGCGCTCCGTCACGTCGTAGAAGACGAGCAAGAGTGCGCGGTCGTGCGTCTGGTCGCCGACCGCCTCGGAACGGATCTCGAAGTAACGACAGGTGCCTCCGTCTTCGACGACCGCCTCAGCCCTGTCTCGACCCTCCAGAACCGTCCGGACCTCGGCCGGAACGCGAACGCTTTCGAGGACCGACTCGCCGATGCACTCGTCGACCGGCCGCTCTAGGAGCTCCGAGGCGGCACCGTTCGATTCGACGATTCGGTCCTGTTCGTCGAGGACGACGACTGCGTCCCGCATCTCCGAGAGAATCGCGTCGCGGGCGATGGGTGTGATGTCGAACAGCTGGTGTCTGAAGAGCGCCCAGAGCACGACGACCGAGCTGACGCCGATAGAGAGGGGAACCGGGTTGATTCGAATCGGGAAAAAGAACTCACCGGCGAGTGCGGCGAGAGGTATGAGCCCGGCGACGACGAGGAACCCGGCCTGTCGTCGATGGATGCTCGAACTCCGGAGATACGTCTTTCCGATGACGGTCAGCCCGGTGAGGGCGACGCCGGAGCCGTAAATCACGTGTACGACGAAGAGGAGTTCCGGACCGGGCGGGACGAGAAGGTGCAGACCGGCTCCTCCAGAGGTGTCCGGTGCGCTGGCCGCCCAGAGGTCGAGCGAGGACCCGAGGAGTCCGTGGGAGTGGTTCGTCAGCGCGAGGGCGATTGCGACGGCGGGCTCGACGGCGAGGAAGCCGACCATCCGGGTGGTGAGCAGTTGGTCCTCGCCGGCGTAGACGAGGGCGAAGACGAGCCATATCGTGGGGAGGACGGCCGCGCCGGCCCACGCCAGATACGCGTAGAACAACTCGGCACCCGGCGTCGTCGCGAGAAAGGCGAAGCCGTACGCGGTGGCCCAGATACTTCCGGAGAGCGTCAGGAGCGCGAACGGGAGGCGGACCCGCCGAGAGTAGAGTCGGAACCGACCGAGGACGACGAGCGTCACGACCCCCGCGAGGATGCCCGCGGCGAACAGCGCGTACGCGTACGGGAACTGCCCAACGCTGGTCATGGGTTGGTCGTGGTGCGCATCTGTGAGTCTCTGGAACTATTCTTTCCGATGAGTGTCACATCGGAGCGATATCAAACGTGTATCCGTTTCTGAACTTAAGCGGTTCGCCCTCTCTATCAACGCTGATACTTGGTTTCGGTTGAGAGACGAGCGGCCGGTTCGAGCGCCTCGTACGCCTTAATAAGGCCTTCATTCACTGAATGGTCGGTTACATTATCAGAGATAACATCACGGGGAACACCGACGGTTCTCGCGCGGCGCAGAAATGTCGATATTCGGACGTTCGCCCGAACGCTTAATTCGGATGGATGCACACGCAGGGATAGATGCCGCGCGAGTCACGTCGTCCCAACGTCGCCGAAGGCCCGAGCGGACCCGGACCCCGTCGGGACACCAGCGACCGGTCGTTCGACTGGGTCGACGCGCCGACGAATCGGACGTGGAGCGACGTGGCCCACGAGCGCCTGCTCGCGACGACCGCGGCGGTCACGTCGGACGGCGAGCCGTTTCTCGACGAGATTCCGCGGACGCCGCGGGCCGAGCGGGTGCTCCTCGAGTGGTGCGTGCACCTCGTCGAGCGATTGGGCGGCCGCGGCGCGCTGGAGATGGCGTCGTACTACCGCGATATCGGCTGGATCGGCGACGGCCCCCACGACGCGATTCGCGAGCGCGTCGTCTCTTTTACCGTCCCCTCGGACTTCGAGGACGCGCCGACCGAAGAGGACCACGTCCGCAGTTTCTCGTACGTCGCCCGGCTGTCGGTGATGGCCGACTCGGAGTGAGAAGAGGACGGCTTCGACGAGTCCCTAGAGTCCGAGTTCGCGACCGATGATGAGGTGTTGAATCTCGCTCGTCCCCTCGCCGATTTCCATGAGCTTCGCGTCGCGGTAGAACCGCTGGGGGGCGAAGTCGGTCGTGTACCCGTAGCCGCCGAGCACCTGCACCGCGTCTTCGGCGACTTCGCGGGCGGCCTCCGAGGCGTCGAGTTTCGCCAGTGCGGACTCTCGACTGACCCGCTCGCCGGCGTCGTACCGCGTCGCCGCCTTGTGGGTGAGCAGTCGCGCGCGCTCGGTCTTGCGGTGCATCGAGACGAGTTTGTCGCGGATGGCGTCGAACTTCGCAATCGGCCGGTCGAACTGCTCGCGCTCTTGGGCGTACGATTTCGCGTGGCCGTACGCGCCCTCGGCGAGTCCCACCGAGAGCGCCGCGATGGAGATGCGGCCGCCGTCGAGCGTCTTCATCGTCTGCTTCCAGCCCTCGCCCTCCTCGCCGAGGAGTCGGTCTTCCGGAACCCAGCAGTCGTCGAAGGAGAGCTCGCAGGTCGGCGAGCAGTTGAGGCCCATCTTGTCCCACTCGGTCGTCACCTCGAAGCCGTCGTCGTTCTCCGGGTCGACGATGAACGTCGAGATGCCGTCGTAGCCCGCGCCGGGGTCCGTGACGGCCTTCACGAGGACGGAGCCGGCGACGCTCGCGTTCGTGATGAACTGCTTCGTTCCGTTGATGACGTAGCCGTCGCCGTCCCGCTCCGCGACGGTGTCCATGTCGCTGGCGTCGCTCCCGGAACCGGGTTCGGTCAGGGCCCAGCCGCCGAGGTACTCGCCGGTCGCGAGCGGCGTGAGCCAGCGCTCCTTCTGCTCGTCGGTGCCGAACAGCTCGATGGGCTTCGACGCGAGGCTGACGTGGGCGGCGTACGACAGGCCGATACCGCCCGAGACGCGACCGAGCTCCTCCACGACGAGGGCGTACATCAGCTGGTCGCCGCCGAGGCCGCCGTACTCCTCGTCGATGGGGACGCCCATCACGTCCAACTCGGCCAACTGGTCGAATACCTCCGCGGGGAATCGGTGTTCGTCCTCGATGTCCTGCGCGATGGGGGCGATTTCTTCCTCGCAGAACTCGCGGACGGTGTCGCGAATCATCCGGTGTTCGGCCGGGATGTCGAAGTCCATGCGACCAACTATCGCCGTGTCGGACATAAACTAATCGAACGACCATGAAGGATTGTGCCGTCGCGGGCGGCGAACCGGGGGCGGTCGACCTCTTTCGGACCGACCATTCCCGGCTGGTCCGCTCTCACCGCGTGGGAATAGGCGTCCGGGTCTTTTTGCGCCGCGGTCCGAGGCTCTCGTATGTACTCCCACATCCTCTTTCCGACCGACGGAAGCGACTGCGCCGACGCCGCCTTGGACCACGCCATCGAACACGCCCGCACCTACGACGCGACGCTCGTGGCGCTCTACGTCGCCGACGTGCGCGAGGTCGGCTACGCCGCGCCCGCGCTCTCGCTCGAACGGGTCCGAGAGGCGCTCCTCGAAAGCGGCGAGCAGGTGTTAGACCGCGTCGCCGAGAGGGCCCGCGAGGCCGGCGTCGAGGTCGAGACCGTCGTCAGCGAGGGCACGCCCGCGAGCGAGATTATCCGCCACGCCGACGAGCGGGACATCGACCTCGTCGTGATGGGCACCCACGGCCGAAGCGGCATCGACCGCTATCTCATCGGCAGCGTCGCCGAGCGCGTCGTCCGCGGCTCCGACGCACCCGTGTTGACTGTCCGACAGGAATCGGCGTAGGCCCACGAGGTTAAGCCGCCCCTCGTCTTACGGGGGTGCATGGACCTCCGTCGGCTCGTCCGCGGCCGCCTCGGGTGGCCGCGTCTGGAGACGGTCGCCCGCGAACTCGCCCGGCGATACGACCGCGACACCCTCCACATCCGATTTCTCGAGGCGGACAACTGGCTTTCGACCCCGATGGTCGTCGACGATGAGTGGTTCGTGAAGGTCATCTCCAAACAGAACTCGCTCGTCCACGCCGTCTTCACGACCGGGCGGAACCTCGGCGCGTTCTCCAGCGGGACGGAGGGTTTCTTCGGCCACTTCGGGACGCCGCTCGAGATGGCCGAACACGAACTCGAAGCGACGAAGCGACTCCGAAACATCGGCCTGCAAGCGCCCGCGCCGGTCGAGGCGTTCGAGGTTGACGGCCTCGGCGTCCTCGTCCTCGAATACCTGCCGAACTTCCACACCCTCGACACCGCCCCGCGGGAGGAGGTCGAACGGCTCGCGCCCGAGCTGTTCGCGGCGCTCGCGGAGATGCACGACAACCACCTCGCCCACGGCGACCTCCGGGCGGAGAACGTCCTCGTCCGCGAGGACGGCATCTACTTCATCGACGCGACGAACGTCAACGACGAGGGGATGCGCGACGCCCGCGCGTACGACCTCGCCTGCGGGCTGGCGGCGCTCGAACCGCTCGTCGGTCCCAAGAAAGCCGTCGCCGCGGCGCTCGACTCCTACGAGGTGAACGCGCTCTTGGACGCCGTCGATTTCCTCGACTTCGTCAACATCCGGCCCGACCACGACTTCGACGCCGCGTCGCTCAAAGGCGAGATAGAAAAGCACGCGGCGTAGCTGTCTCCGGTTCCCCGTGTCTCGACGTCCTCCGACTCACTCGCAGGGGAGCGTGTCGTCGTAGCTCGCGTCGCCGACCACGACGACCCCGCACATCGCCTTCGAGCCGTGGACGCCGCAGTCGTACTGGTAGACGCCGGGGTCGTCGAACCGGTAGGTGACCCGCCCGTCGCGGCCGACCGTCTCGGACTGAAACGACCAGTCGGCCGCCGCGTCGTCGAGGCTCGCGGCGCGGACGTTGTGCCGAAGCGCCTCTCTGTTCTCCCACGTGACCGTCGTCCCCGACTCGACCGACAGCCGCATCGGCGAGAAGGCGACGCTCTCCATGGTGACGAGCGGGTCGGACCCGTCGTCCGACGCCGGTTCGCTCGTCGGCGTTGGCGACTCGGTCACCGACGTTGGCGACTCGGTCGGTGTCGGCGTCGCCGTCGTGTCCGGCGACGTGGCC
This sequence comes from Haloferax gibbonsii, assembly GCF_001190965.1. Lineage (NCBI taxonomy): Archaea > Methanobacteriati > Methanobacteriota > Halobacteria > Halobacteriales > Haloferacaceae > Haloferax > Haloferax gibbonsii. Next base: position 1,104,308 of record NZ_CP011947.1, on the reverse strand, counting down.
GTCTCCGGAGACGCCGTCGTCGCGGTTGTGGTCGCGGGCCCAGTCGGCTCCGTCTCGTCGTCCGTCTCTCCAGCGTCGTCGCCGGTACAGCCGGCGAGCAGTCCGAGTCCGGCGGTCGCGGCGGCGAGGGCTCGTCGTCTCGTGAGTCGCATACCGGTGGTCGGGCCACCCGAAGAATAAGCGATGTCCCAAATTCCGCCCGACTGACGCCCCACCCCGCCGGGAACGGCGGGGGTCGTGGGCGGACCGCAGTTCAGCGGGAGTTCGGACGCGAGTCGCGGGCTACTCGCCCTCGACGCCCTCGTAGTCCGCGCCGCCCATGTAGAGCCGCGAGACTTCGGGGTCGTCGAGGAGGCCGTCGGCGTCGCCCTCGTAGGCGACGGTCCCCTGGTCGAGGACGTAGCCGCGGTCCGAGATGCCGAGCCCCTCGCGGGCGTTCTGCTCGACCATCAGGACCGCCGTCCCGAGTTCGTTCACCTTCTTCACGTCCTCGAACACCGACTTGACGATGTTGGGCGCGAGGCCCGCCGAGGGTTCGTCGATGAGGAGCACCTCGGGCTCCATCACGAGCGCCCGGGCGAACGCGAGCACCTGCCGCTGGCCGCCCGAGAGCGTCCGCGCCTTCGCCGAGCGCTTCTCGTCGAGAATCGAGAACTGGTCGTACAGCTCGTCGATTCGCGCTTGCAGGCCGCTCTCACGGGCGACCCCGCCCATCTTGAGGTTCTCGTCGATGGTGAGAGACGAAAAGACGTTGTCCACCTGCGGGACGTAGCCCATCCCGACGCGGACGAGGTCCTCCGGCTCCTCGCCGGTGATGTCCCGCCCGCTCAGTTCGACCGTCCCGGTCCACGGCTTGAGGAGGCCGAACACCGTCTTGAGGACGGTCGACTTCCCCGCGCCGTTCGGCCCGATGATGCAGACGATTTCGTCGGATTCGAGGTGGAGCGTCAGGTCCCGGAGGACCTGCACCTCGCCGTAGCCGCTGTCGACGCCCGAGACGTCGAGTGCGCGCTTCATGGGCCGGCCCCTCCGAGGTACGCCTCGATGACGCGGTCGTCCGAGCGGACTTCGTCCGGCGAGCCCTCCATGAGCACCTTCCCCTGGTCGAGGACGATGATGGGGTCTGCGAGGTCCATGATAAACGGCATGTCGTGTTCGATGATGAGGAAGGTCTGACCCTCCTCGTTGAGTTCGCGGATGAACCGCTTGATGTCGTTCGCGAGTGTCGGGTTGACCCCGGCGACCGGCTCGTCCAAAAGCAGGATGTCGGGGTTCGTCGTGAACGCCCGCGCCAGCTCGACGAGCTTCATCTGCCCGCCGGAGAGGTCGGTCGACGGCTGGTCGATGAGGTGCCCGATTTCGAACCGTTCGAGCAACTCGCGCGTCTGTTCGATGTTCGCCCGCTCCTCTTCGGTGACGTCGGAGCCGGAGAAGAAAAGCGAGAAGATGGACTCGCCTTTCTGCGGCCCGGGACCGACGAGCATCGCCTCGCGGACGGACATCCCCTCCAGCCGCCGGGGCGTCTGGAAGGTCCGAACGAGCCCTTTTCGGGCGCGCTCGTGCGGTTCGAGGTCGGTCACGTCCTCGCCGTTGACGGTGACGTGACCGGCGTCGTTCTCGTAGAAGCCGGAGATGAGGTTGAACAGCGTGGACTTGCCCGCGCCGTTCGGACCGATCATCCCGGTGATAGTCCCGCGTTGGACCTCGATGGAGACGCTGTCGGTGGCGACGAGGCCGCCGAACGTCTTCTCCAAGCCGGTCGTCTTCAGGACGACGTCCGACTTATCGAGGCGGGCACCCTCGTACGCGTCGTCGTTCATCGGTCGTCACCCCCGTTCGAGGAGGTGCCGCCGTCCGGGGCGGCACCCGACGCGGACGCGCCGCCGGCACCGCTCCCGTCGCGCGCCGCCGGCCAGATGAGTTCGTCCTTCGGCGGAAGGAGTCCGTCCTGCCGGAAGCGCATGATGAGGATGATGAGCCCGCCGACGAACAGCAGTCGAAGCGGGGCCAGGTCGACCCCGAGCGTCTGGATGAACCCGATGTCGTTGAGGAAGCGGGTCCCCTCGCGGATGGCGATGACGACGGCCGCGCCGACGACCGCCCCCCGGTTCGACCCGGTCCCGCCGAGGATGACGGCGATCCAGATGTAGAACGTCGTCAGGGGAACGAGGTCGGAGGGGTCGATGTAGAGGTTCAAGTGGGCGTAGAACGCCCCGGCGATGGCCATGATGACCGAGCCGATGACGAACGCCTGCATCTTGAACTGGTAGGTGTTTTTGCCGAGCGCCTTGGCGAGGTCCTCGTCGGACCGGATGGTCCGGAGGACGCGGCCCCACGGCGACCGGTGGACGCGCCGGAGGAACAGGTAGACGACAGCGATGAGAAAGACCACGACGGCGGCCGTCGTCGCGGCGTCGGTCAGCGGCAACCACGACAGGAGTTCCGGGATACCGCTGATACCGCTCGACCCGGCGGTCCACTGGTCCTCGTTCAGGATGATGGCGCGGATGACTTCGGCGAGTCCGAGACTGGCGATGGCGAGGTAGTCCTCGCGCAGGCGGAGCGTCGGGATGCCGATGAGCACCGCGACGAACGCGCTCACGACGATGGCCGCGAGGAACCCGAACACCGGGTGGAGTCCGAGTCCGAGCGGGGAGTTCGGCGCGGTCAACAGCGCGGCGCAGTAGGCACCGATGCCCCAGAACGCCGCGACGGAGAAGTTGATGAGCCCGGCGTAGCCCCACTGGACGTTGAGTCCGAGCGAGAGCAGGGCGTACATCCCGACGAGCGCGATTTGGAACAGGAGGAACCGCGGCCCGATGACGCCGGTGAGGACGCCGACGACGAGCAGCACCGTGATGAGTCCGAGCGTCGCGAAGATGCGCCGCTCGGTCGCGTCGCGGACGAGCGTCTCGCTCACCCACGAGGACACGGCGCTCATCCGCTATCACCCGCGATTCCGCTCGGGCGAACGAGCAGGATGGCGACCATGATGACGAACGCGACGGCCGCGGCGTACCGCGAGCCGACGGGGATGATCCCCCACTGGTTGAAAAGCGGAACCAGTTCGTGGACCATCCCGATGACGAGGCCGCCGAGCATCGCGCCGTAGACGGAGCCGATGCCGCCGAGGATGACGGCGGCGAAGATGATAAGCAGGATGTCGAAGCCCATGCGCGGGCGGACGAGTTCCTCTAACCCGAGGAAGACGCCGCCGGCCGCGGCGAGCGCGCCGCCGATGAGCCACATGGCGAAGATGACCTCTCTCGTCCGAATCCCGCTGACGCGCGCGAGGTCCGCGTTGTCGGCGGTCGCGCGCATCTTCCGGCCGAGGGTCGTCCGCGTCAGCGTCAGGTGCAACGCCGTCACGAGGACGACAGTGAGCATCACGACGACGAGGTTGCGCGGCGTGACCGCGATGCCGAGCGTTTCGCGGACCCACGGTATCGGTCCCTGTCTGGGCACGCCGTAGCGCTCCGGCTCGGTTCCGAACGACAGGAACACGAGCGCGCGATAGACGAGCGCGACCCCGATACTGGAGATGAGCAGGCCGATGGAGTCGGACCCCTTCACCGGTTGGTAGACGACGCGGTCGGTGATGACGGAGATGACCGCCGCCGCGCCCATGCCGAACGCGAGCGCGAGGAAGAACCAAAGCGGCAGGCCGAACACGCCCGCGTCGCCCAGCATCGGTCGGAGGAACCCGACCGAGAACAGCGCGGAGAACGCCCCCACGGTCATGAGGTCGCCGTGGGCGAAGTTCGCGAAGTCCGCGATGCTGTAGACGAGCGACAGCCCGATGGCCGCGAGGACGATGATGCTCGAGAACACCACGCCGTTTGCGACGTACTGGAAGGGGCTGACTTGGAGCGGTATCACGGCTCGGTGGCCCCCCGAAGGGTCGTTCGGCGTCCGTTCCGTGCGTGCATGGTTAGCTCGTGATGTAGTCGCCGAAGACGTACTCGTGGTCCTGGACGCTGTAAATCTGGTAGTAGCCCGGCGGGTCGCCGTTCTCGTCGAGGTCGACCGGACCGCTGACGCCCTGATAGTTGATGTCGCTCGGCGAGCCGCCGTCGCGCAGGACGGCCGCGGCCTCCTCGAAGTTGAAGACCTCCTCGCCCTCGGGGCGGGTCACGTCGCGGACGACCGACGAAAGCGCCTCGCCGGAGAACTCGTCGGCAGCCTCGATGGCGAGCGCCGCCACCGTGACGGCGTCGTAGGCGTAGGCCGACCAGACTGTCGGCGTCGCGTCGTAGTTCTCTTCGAACGCGGAGACGAAGTTCTGGTAGTTCTCCTGGTCCTGCGGGGCGCTCTCGGTGATACCCTTCATCCCGTCCATGCTGCCCGGGGCCGTGTTCTCGATGATGGAGTCGGCGACGGTTGACTCCGCGCCGTAGTAGTCGACGGTCGTGTTGTAGCCCTGGTCGAACCCCTCGTTGACCATGACGGTGTACTCGTTCGCGTAGGTGATGAAAATCCACGCCGAGGCGTCCGTCGAGGCCATCTCGGTGAGGATGCCGCTGTACGACGACTGACCCTGGTCGTGGGGCTCGTTGTAGGCGACGGTACCGCCGAGTTCGGACTCGAACGTCTCGGCGAACACGTCCGACAGCCCCGTCCCGTAGTCGTTGTTGATCCACGTGACGGCGACGGTGTCGTGGCCGTCGTCGCTGACGAGGCTGGCGAGCGCCTGCCCCTTCGCCGCCCCCGAGGGACTCATGCGGAGCAGCTCCGGCCGCGACGTGAGTTCGGGGCTCGTGCTGTTCTGGCTGATCTGGACGACGCCGGCGTCGTTGGTGACGCTGTCGTGGATGGCGATGGAGACGCCCGAGCCGACGGAGCCGATGAGGAGCGGCACGCCGTCTTGGTTGACGAGCTTCTGTGCGCCGTTGACCCCGCCCTGGTTCGTACTCTCGTCGTCCTCGACGGAGATTCTCAGCGACCCACTCTCGGAGCCGATGCCGACATCGTTGATGGCGGCGAGCGCGAGTTCGCGACCGCGGGTGTTGCGCTCGCCGTAGGGCGCGAGCGACCCGGTGAGCGAATCGACCATGCCGATGGTGTACGACTCGCCGCTGCCACCGCTTTCCTCGGTCGTCGTGGTCTCCTCGCCGCCGCCACCGCCACTCTCCTCAGTCGTCGTGGCCGTGGTCGTGTCCTCGTCTTCGCCTTCGAGACAACCGGCGGTCGCCCCGACAAGTGAGAGTCCCGACAGCTTCAGCAGCGTTCTGCGGTCCATGTCGTGTGGTGACATAACAAGCTATGCTCCCCAATTATCGTAAATATACCTGTAACCGTCCATGGTCGGTGCGGCGAAACCCGCCGGACGAAACGAGCATCCGCGTTTTATTTCACCAATATTTTTCAGAATCATTTGGTAGGGTCTCTCTTTAGGGTACGTGTCTCACAATAGCCGGCCATGATACCCCCCATCGCGAACAACTTCGTGGCGGGTGAGACGGCCGACGGGGCGGTCTCGCACGTCGAGTCCCTGAACCGCGACGGCATCGCGGGGATACTGAACCTGCTCGGCGAGCACTACACCGACCGGGCCGACGCCGACGCCGACGCCGACGCGTACGTCGACCTCGTCCGCCAACTCGGCGCGACGAGCCTCGACGGCTGTGTCTCGGTGAAGCCCTCGCAAATCGGCCTCGACATCGGCGACCGCGCCTTCCGGGAGAACCTCGACCGCATCGTCGACGCCGCGGACGCCGAGGGCGTGTTCGTCTGGGTCGACATGGAGGACCACGAGACGACCGACGTGACCCTCGACGCCGTCGACGACCTTGGCCACCGGACGGGCGGGAACGTGGGCGTCTGCGTGCAGGCGAACCTCAAGCGCACGCGCGACGACCTCGAACGCCTCGCGGAGGTGCCCGGGAAGGTCCGTCTCGTCAAAGGCGCGTACAACGAGCCCGCGTCCATCGCGTACAAGGAGAAGTCGAAGGTGGACGAGGTGTACGAAGAACTCCTCGAGTACATGTTCACCGAGTTCGACGACGGCGTCGCGGTCGGCAGTCACGACCCGCACATGATCGCGCACGCCCGCCACCTCCACGAGCGGTACGGGACGCCCTACGAGGTACAGATGCTCATGGGCGTGCGCGAGGACGGCCAGCGCGACCTCGCGGACGCCGACATCGAGATGTGGCAGTACGTCCCCTACGGGGACAAGTGGTTCTCTTACTTCTACCGGCGCGTCCGCGAGCGGAAGTCGAACGCGCTGTTCGCGCTCCGCGCCGTCGCCGGCATCTGAGTCGGAACGGGGACCTCGGCTCGCCTCGCGCTACTGCGGGTCGAGCAGTTTCGATTCCGCCTTTCGGAGGTGTTCGAGCAGCGTCGTCTTCGAGATGTCCATCTCGGCGGCGAGTTCGCGGGTGGAAACCTCGCGGGGCCAGCGGTAGTAGCCTTCCTCGCGCGCGAGTTCGAACGCCTGCCGCTGACTCCGGGTGAGCGTGTCGAGCCGCCGACTGCGCTCCGGTTCCGCGCCCTCGGACGTGGAGATGGAGGCGACGCGAATCTCGGCTCCGGTCTCGTCCATGACGGTCTCGATACGCGGCTGTATCTCCTCGCGCGCGCCCGCGAACCAGACTTCCCACCGCTCTCGGCCGTTTTCTATCTGCGTGGGGGCGCTGTGGACGAAGCCCTGCTTGAGCAACTGCGGACACATCATGTCGCTCGGGTCGTACTCCAAGAAGAACTCGCGGGCGACCGGGCCGGGCGCGACGTGCTTTCCGCGGGAGTCGAACCGCTCTTGCAGTTCCAACACTTCGCCGGTGAGGTCCGAGTCGGCGATGACGTCGAGGAGCGTTTCGACCTCGTCGAGCGACTCGCCGTAGGCGGTGAACAGCCCGTTCGACCGCTCGACGCCCGCGGTTGGGGCGTCGTAGATGGCGTGTGCGAGGATGCCGCCGTCGTACTCGCTCGTCGATTCTATCGCCCAGCAGTTCGGATGCCACAGGTCGAGCGTGAGGCGCGTGCCTTCACCTGACGTGCGCTCGCTCATACACCGGGTAATACGCCGCTACGTAAGATGTTGTCTGTGGTCGCTCGGGGGCGGATCGACGCGTCGACTCGGGCGCGTCCCTTCCATGGGAGGGTCCGGGGTTATTAATCCTAGTTGTGAGTCTAGAGTCATATGCCGCAGGACGAATATCGACACTATATCGACGGCGAGTGGACGGACGGAACCGGCGACGAGACGTTCGAAAGCACGAACCCCGCGACGGGCGAGTCGCTGGGGACGTTCCGACGAGGGACGCCCGAGGACGTCGACGCCGCGGCGGCCGCGGCCGACGAGGCGTACGAGGAGTGGCGCGAACTCTCGCACATCGACCGCGCGGAGTACCTCTGGGACATCTACCACGAACTGCGCGACCGCACCGAAGAACTCGCGGAGGTCGTCACCAAAGAGTGCGGGAAGGAGATTTCCGAGGGCCGCGCCGACGTCATCGAGGCGTACCACATGGTCGAGTGGGCCGCGGGCGACGCCCGCCACCCCAAGGGCGACGTGATTCCCTCCGAGATTCCCGCGAAGGACGCCTACATGCGCCGCAAGCCCCGCGGCGTCGTCGGCTGTATCACCCCGTGGAACTTCCCCGTCGCCATCCCCTTCTGGCACATGGCCGTCGCGCTCGTCGAGGGCAACACCGTCGTCTGGAAGCCCGCCGAGCAGACGCCGTGGTGCGGTCAGATTATCGCCGAGATGTTCGAGGACGCCGGCATCCCCGACGGCGTGTTCAACATGGTGCAGGGCTTCGGCGACGCCGGCGCGACCATCGTCGACGACGAGCGCGTCGACTCCGTGCTGTTCACGGGCTCCGCCGAGGTCGGCCACGAGGTCGCGAGCAAGGTGGCCCAACAGCCCGGCAAACTCGCCGCGTGTGAGATGGGCGGCAAGAACAACATCGTCATCACGGAGAAGGCGGACCTCGACATCGCGGTCCACTCCGCGACGATGTCGTCGTTCAAGACCACCGGCCAGCGCTGTGTCTCCTCCGAGCGCATCGTCGTCCACGAGGACGTGTACGACGAGTTCAAGGAGCGCTTCGTCGAGAACGCCAAGAGCGTCTCCGTCGGCGACCCGCTCCGCGAGGACACCTTCATGGGCCCCCTCATCGAGGAGGGCCACAAGGAGAAGGTCACGAAGTACAACGAACTCGCGGAGAAGGAGGGCGTGAACGTCCTCGTCGACCGCACCGAACTCGACGCCGACGAGATTCCCGAGGGCCACGACGACGGCCACTGGGTCGGACCGTTCGTCTACGAGGCGGACCCCCACGACGACCTCCGTTGCACCCACGAGGAGGTCTTCGGCCCCCACGTCGCCCTGCTCAAGTACTCCGGCGACATCGAGGACGCCGTCGAGATTCAGAACGACACCGACTACGGTCTCGCCGGTGCCGTCATCTCCGAGGACTACCGCCAGATCAACTACTTCCGCGACCACGCCGAGGTCGGCCTCGCCTACGGGAACCTCCCGTGTATCGGCGCGGAGGTCCACCTCCCGTTCGGCGGCGTGAAGAAGTCCGGAAACGGCTACCCCTCGGCCCGCGAAATCATCGAGGCCGTCACCGAGCGCACCGCGTGGACGCTCAACAACTCCAAGGAGATTCGCATGGCGCAGGGCCTCTCCGCGGACATCAAGACCAAAGAAGACGAGTAAGGTCGGTCACCCGCCGCGGCCCCGCATCTGTCCCACGTTTTCGTTCCGTCGTTTCACCCGTCGTCCGCAGACTCCTCCTCTCCGCGAGCGGCCGCCGTAACGTAGACGCCGGGCATCTCCGTCTCCTCGACGGTCAGCGTCACCTCCTCGTCCTCCTCGGCCGGGCGGTCGGTCACGACGGTCACCGCTTCGATGGGGTCGCGGCGGACGAACGCCCAGACGAGGTCGAGTATCGAGGGGTGACCGCCCTTCCGGATGACGAGCACGTGGCGCGAGTCGGCCAGCGCCCGGAGCTCCGGCGACAGGTCCTCTTCGTCGAGTTCGTCCGGCGGGATGGCGTGCAGCACGTCGCCTCGAATCGTCTCGGTCATGGTGTCTCCACGGCCCCCGGCGGAAAGAAGCGTGCGCTCCGAGGCGCGGCCGGTATCGGCGACCGACGGCGCCGTGGCTCGGAGCGAAGCGGTCGTCAAAAGGCGGAGGCGAATTCGCCTCCCACCGAATCTCGTGTCACCAGTTGGCGAAGTGAGACGAGGGGAGTGCCCCCACCGGGCTTGGGGGCGTGAAACGACGTGGCCACGTCGTTTCGGATGCCGCAACGGACCCCGAAACGTTGCGGCGGGTGCGGCGGATGTGGAGTCGCCGACGACTGGCGAGAAAAGCGCCTATTGCGTCGGCGACTTTCGCTTAGGAGCCGCGATGTATAAACCCACCGCAACAGGGGTTCCCACGCCCCGTGAGCGCACGGTTCCCGCGGTCCGTCGCTCCGGACTCACCGTGAATGAGCGGTCGTCTCCGGCCTCAGGCGGTCGCTTCGAACTCGCGCCGGAGCGCCGATTCGAGGTTGTCGAGTTCGCGGTCGAGGTTGCGCTCGAAGAACGCCTCGACACCCGGCAGCCGGCCGTCGACGATGAACTCGTTGACGAGGCGGCTGCCGCCGTCGTGCTCTTCGATAGTGTGTTCGCCCGTCACTCGCATCACCCGCGACTTGCCGACGAACTTGACGTGCGTCGGCTCGTCGACTTCGATGTCTTCGGTCTCGACGGTCACCGTCGAGCGGATGAGCGGAATCGGCAGTTCGAGGTACCACGTCGCGTGGCGGCCGTCGTCGGCCACGTCGAAGCGGTCGACGACGCTGATAGCCCCCGCTCGCTTGGCCGGGTCGGCGATAAACTCCCAGACGCGCGCGCCGGGAGCGTCGAACTCGAAGGTTCGTTTCACGCGGACGGTCATGGGATACCATCACACCTCCACAGTAAAAAGCCGTGGAATCGCCTCAGCTTCGGGTGACGCGCCACGTCGTCGAGCGGGCGCGTCCCCACTTCTCGATTTCGACGTCCTCGGACTTCTCGGCCAGCCGCGGCAGACGGGACCCGACCTGCTTCGCGGTGAGACCGATGGCTTCGGCGATGTTCTTCGCCCGGAAGTAGCCCTCTCCACGGCTGACGCTGTCGCGGAGGTAGGCGAGAATGCGTTGTTCCTCGTCGGTGTACTCAGTCATCCTCGGGCCGTCTAGGGAATGGGCGTTATTAACGGTTACCCGTGTTCCTCAACGTTGATAGCTACTGGAACAGATGCGCACCGCAGACTGCCAGCGAGGCCGCGATAATCGCGACCATGAATCCGAGCGCCTTCGTCAACTGGTCCGGTCCGGCGACCATCAGCCCTGCGCCGACGAGCGTGAGCACGCCGAACAACGCCGCAAAGCCGATGGACTTGTCGGATTGCACCGTCTTGGTTTCCATGTTTCCGACCTTCGCGGGTGCGCACTTAGTTCATTCGACACCGCCTGTCGTGGGGCGGCGTGACGGGGGCGCGAGGCGTGCGGTGCGGTCCCACGGACCGACCCCGCGCTCGGCCGTTCGACATATGTACCACTAGTCTCGTGTGTCCACAACGATGGGACTGACATCCGCGCTGTTCGGCGGAAAACTCCGTATCGCACTCGTCGCGCTGGTGCTCGTCGCGGCCGGCGTCGGCGGGGCGTACGCGACCGGCGTCATCGGCGCGCCGAGCGTCGACCGGGTCGACAACCGGTTCGCCGGGGTCAACCAGACGGCGACGGTCATCGAGACCGACCTGTACGTCTCGAACCCCAACCCGCTGTCCGCGAACCTCTCGGGCCTCGAAGTCGACTACGGCGTCGAGATGAACGGGATTCGGATGGCGACGGGCGAGAAGGAAGGCGTCGCTATCGGGCGGGGGACCTCGGCGGTCCCGCTCCGGACGACCCTCGAAAACGAGCGCATCCCCGAGTGGTGGGTCTCGCACATCCAGAACGGCGAGCACACGGACCTCGTCGTGGACGCCAACGTCTCCTCGGAGACGCTGGGACAGACCTTCCAGGCGCCCGAGATAACCCGGAGCATCGACACCGACCTGCTGTCGGCGTTCAACTCCACGGAGACCCGCGAGATAGACGCGGACTCGCCGGTCGTCTCGGACCCCGTGTTGTACGTCAACGAGACGAGCGCCGAGTGGGGCGAGTCCACGGGCGAGCGCACGGCGCTCGAACTCACGTTCGTCGTCCACAACCCCAAGCCGTACCCGATTGCGGTCTCCGAACTCGGCTACGACATCTCCATGAACGACGTGGACGTGGGCGAGGGGACGACGAACTCCGAGTACGTCATCTCCCCGAAGTCGACGGAGACCATCGAGGCGACGACCTACATCCAAAACGACAAACTCGACGAGTGGTGGGTCTCGCACCTCGAACGCGACCAGACGACCGACCTGCGCATCGATTTCTACGCGAACCTCGACGCCGGCGGCACGACCCTCCGCGTCCCACTCGACCCGCTGACCTACGAGAAGACGTTCGAGACGGACATCTTCGGGAACAAGGCGGCGTCGGCGGGGAACGAGACGGCGACTGAGACGACGACGGCGACCGAGACGACCACGGAAACCGCGACCACCTCGACCGCGACTACAACTGAGACTTCGACAGACACCGCGACTGCGACGACAACGACAACGACGACAACCGAGACGACAACGACCACGTCGGACGACGAGACCACCACGTCGGACGGCGGGACCACCACGTCGGACGGCGGGACCACCACGACGGACGACGGCCTCCTGTAGCGGCCGCGTTCCGCCCCGCGGCGGCGGGGAGTCGAACCGTCGTTCGACCGTCCCGATTCGCCGAGAAATCTTCGGTGATTCCTGACTCAGCCGACAACCCTTTACCGTCGGACGAGATATTCGATGATATGACACGGAGTACCCACGCTCCTGATCGAGTTCTTCTCCCGTAATGAGAACCCTGTGTCCGTCGAGAGCGACGACGAAACCATCGTCGTCTCCTTTGGCGACCAGTCCTGTGAACTGTCCCGAGACGCCGCCGCCGACCTGCAGGAGGCTATCGGCTCGGCGCTGACCGAGAAACGAGAGTTCTTCCGCACGGCCGGCGAGTACCGTCGGGACGGCAGCTACGTCGTCTCCCGCCGCGGCGCGGACTCCACCGGCAACGCGAAGGTGTTCACCAGCTTCGACGAACTGCGTCGGCTGTACGACCGCCTGCCCGAGCGCTTTACCGCCGAGGACATCGGCCGAACCGGCATCACGGGGTCGCGGCGTCACATGATACTCCGGCACTTCGGCGAGCATCCGGCGTTCGACTGCCGCATCGCCAGTCGCAACCCGCTGACGGGCGAAAAAGAGTCGTCCGAGACCGAGAACAACGAGGCGATGGAAGTCATCGCCGACTGAGCGCGACGGCGCGCCGCCCGCGGTCTTTCGTTCCTCAGTCTATCGTGACGTGGTCCGACTCCTCGTTGAGCGCGAGGTTCGACGCGATTTCGGCGTTCCGCATCGCGTACTGCGCGGTCTGCTGGAGGCTCACGAGCACCTCGCGAATCTGGAGGAGCTTCTGGTTTTCCATCTCCGGGAGGTCGTTGAGGATGTCGCGCTCGCGGTCGCTTATCTCGCGGAACAGCTCTCGGCACTCGATGGTGAGGTCGTAGTCGCGCTCGACGACGGCCCGAACCGCGGTCGTCGTAATCTCGTCGACGTGGTCGGTGAACTCGCGGATGCGCCGCATCGTCGACTGGTCGACGTCGATGGTGTGCCCCTCGGCGTCCATGACGATGTTGGCGATGTCCTCGGCGTTGTCGGCGGTCAGTTCGAGGTTCTTCGCCACCGAGCGGTAGCCGATGAGCGGGAAGCCGGAGTCGAGGCCGACCGCCCGCGCGAGGTTGGGGTTCTGGTAGGACGTGAAGATGAGCCGGAGCAGGAGGACGAAAATCTTGTTCGCCTGTCGCTCGCGGTTGAGCGCCCGCTGGGCGAGGTCGGGGTTGCCGTGGGCGAGCGCCTTGATGGCCTCGCCGCGCATCGTGCTCCCCGTGTTTTCGAGGCGCTCGAGCAGATTGTCGAGGCTGAAGTCCTCCGCGTCGACCGAGCAGCGAATCGCGATTCGCTCGGGCGTCTCCTCGATGACGCCGAGGCCCATGAGCTGGGTCTCGGCCTTGTAGACGGCGTTGATGTGGTCCGAATCGAGCGCGCCCTCGCTTTTCTCGATGTGGATGACGCGCCGTCCGAGGACGTACTGCGCCACGATGGCGCGTTCGAGCGCCTCCGCGTTCAGACTGTCAGCGCGAATCGTCGCCTTCGAGTCCTCCGTGTTGACCGACTCGGGAAGCACGGTCAGCGTTCCCTTGCCGCTCGTCCGAATCGTCACCTCGTCGCCCTTCTCGACGTTGTGTTCCTTGGCCCACTCCGCTGGAAGCGTCATCGCCAGCGTGGAGGGACCGAGACGCTGGACTTTCCGGGTTTCCATGTCAGTCAGAACCCATCCAATGACCTTAAATCTCACTATATTACACCCTCCATGAATAATGCCTTGTGGTTCTCATTGGATATGGTTCCAAATATTAAATCATTCACGTCGAGCGTCCGGGACGGGGGAGAGAACCGTCCCGTAGACCGGCGTATTAACGGCGCATTTCTCCGGAACGTCGTCGATACGGACAGATTATGACTGTCCAGACGGTTCATAACTTTACTTCTCCGACACCTCGTAATAAGTGCCTCCCTAGCGACAGGACTGCGGAGGTAACGGGGAGCAAGATGGTATCGAAAACCACACGACAAGAGATGGAGGGAATGCTCGGTCAAGTCCCGGGTTGGATGGAGAGCTTGGCCGAACCGGCGAGTGAGCACAGTTGGGGGCTCTTCCGCGACCTCAACCTCGGGAAAGACACCGAACTATCCGGGCGAGAGAAAGCACTCATCGGGGTCGGCGTCGCGGCCGCGACCAACTGTCCGTACTGTACCTACTTCCACAAAGAAGAGGCACGGTTGGACGGCGTCACAGACGAAGAACTCCGGGAGGCCGTCAACCTCGCCGCCGACACGAAGTACTTCTCGACGGTTCTCCACGGGAACGAGACCGACCTCGACGATTTCAAGACCGAAACGGACGAAATCGTCCAGTACATCACGGAACAACAGGCACCGGCTGACGACTGACGAGACGGTCGACGGGAGCGGCCTCTCGCTCGATTTTTCTGTTGGCGCGACGAGTCGACCGCGACTGAGGTGCGCCGCTCACTCGATTTTCATCATCCGCCGCTCGACCCGGCCCACGCGGACTTTCGTCCACCCGCGGAGGTCGGCGTCGAGGACCGGGTCGTCGGTGTCGACCCGGAGGACCGGAATCGCGTCGAGTTTCGACCGCGAGGCGACGACCGACACGTCGCAGCGGCGAATCACGTCGGGGGAGAGTTGGGGGTTGCCGCGGCCGAAGACGAACCCCTGTCCGCCGATGGGCGTGACGACGATGACGTTCTCCTCGCCGAGACTCGCCAGAATTTCGGCCTCGGTCGCGTCGCGGGCGAGCACCTCGCCGTCGCGGTAGACGTCGACGCCGAGCGGCGACCCGTCGATTCCCAACTCGGCTTTCACCGCGCCGACGGTGCTTCCGGGCCCGAGGACGTAGGTGACGCCCTCGGTCGCACGGATGTCGTCGGCGACGCCCGCGGCGAGCGCCTCGACGGTCCCGCCGCCGGTCTGTTTCGACGACTGGAGGTCCTCGGCGACGGGGACGTGCGCGACCGCCCGAAGCTCCGGCCTGACCTCGCCGGCGCGGTAGTCGTCCTCGTCGATGTCCATGACCTCGCGGGCCTCGGTCCGCTCGAACGAGGTGACGACGTGGGCGGCGTCTTCGGGCGAGACGGCGAAAACGGAGGAGTAGACCTTCACGCCCGCGGGGACGCCGAGCATCGGGACGTCGGTCCCGTCGAGCGCCTCGGCCACGTCCGCCGCGGTGCCGTCGCCGCCGACGAACAACACGAGGTCCGCGTCGGCGTCGACGAACGCCTCGACGGCGGCGACGGTGTCGGCCGCGCTCGTCTCGTCGCCGGACGGACCGCCGAGTACGTCGGGGTCGAACCCGGCGTCTCGGGCGGCCGACGCGCCCATCTCTCCGCCCCACGCGAGCAGTTCCGCCTCGGGGTCGGCCTCGAAGAGCCGCGAGAGCGCCCGTCGCGCCCGCTCCGGCGACCGCGGCTCCGCGCCGCGCGCTCTTGCCTCCTCGACTTTCCCGTCGGTTCCCTTCAGGCCGAC
Organism: Haloferax gibbonsii; assembly: GCF_001190965.1. NCBI lineage: Archaea > Methanobacteriati > Methanobacteriota > Halobacteria > Halobacteriales > Haloferacaceae > Haloferax > Haloferax gibbonsii. Next base: position 1,089,070 of record NZ_CP011947.1, on the reverse strand, counting down.
CCGGCCGCCCATCCCCGCGACGGGGTTGACGACGACACCGATTCGCATGACTGAACGAACCCGCGCCCGGGGGAAAAGCGACGCGGTAGCCGGCGGTCGAACCGCCCGCCGCGAGCGGCGGTGCCGCGGGCAGCGCGCGTCGACCACGGCGGCGACGTTCAGCCCGGGCCGACCGTCGCCGGAACCTCACCGTTTAACAAGGGGACCGAGCAATTGTCATCCATGATTCCGTTAGAATCCGCCGGACAGGTGCTGCCGACCTCGGAGACGGCCGCGACCGTGCTTCTCGTGGGTATCCTCATGACCGCCGGGTGGCTCTGGTACCTCCAGCGCTGACCCGTCGGCCGACCGACCCTATTCTTCGTACGACTCGACTCGCGCTTCGAGCCACGCGGCCGCGGATTCGACGGTCCCCTCGTCGGCCCCGGCGAGTTTGATTCTGACGTGGTCGCCGGGGTAGCTCCCGACGGTCACGTCGAACTCCGATTGGACGGCCTCGAACCGCTCGATGAGCGAGCTTTCGGGCTCCGACGTGTGGACGAACCGGACGTGAGTCCGCTCGCCCGCGAACTCGTCGGCGACGCGGGCGAACATGGCTTTCATCTCGCCGGGGACGCCGGGGAGCACGTACACCGAGCCGACGACCGCGCCGGGCGCGACGCCCTCGTCGTTCGGGAGCATCCGCGACCCCGCGGGAAGGTCGGTCGTCCCCTCCACGAGGTCCGCCGCGGAGTAGCCGCCGTTCGTCTCCAGCCACTCCTCGGCGTCGGGGTTCCGCTCCAGAGAGCGACCGAACGCGGCCGCGACGGCCTCCATCGTCACGTCGTCGTGGGTCGGCCCGAGCCCGCCGGTGACGACGACGGCGTCGTACTCGGCGTGGTATTCGTTTACCACGCGGGCGATGTCGGCGACGCGGTCGGGGACCGTCGTCACGCGCTCGACGGAGACGCCCCGCTCTGTCAGTTCCGTGCACAACCACGCGGCGTTCGTGTTGACGGTGTCGCCGGCGAGGAGTTCGTCCCCGACGGTGACCACGGCGACTTGCATATCCCGAGGTAGCGGGCTGCGAGGCAAAAAAGCGTTCACACCGGCGACCCGAGTCGGCCGACCGACGCCGCGTCTATCGGGCGTCCGTCAGCGGTCGTCGTCTTCGACGTCCAAGCCGAGTTCCTGTCGGCGGTCGCGGAGCGCCTGAATCTGCCGGCGGTAGTAGAGTATCCCCGCGCCGCCGACGAGCACCGAGACGGCGGCGACCGCCGCGAAGATGCCGAGGTCGCGCTGGAGGTAGAACTGCACGACGACGTTCCCGTCGGTCACCTCAGGCCACCGGATGTGGAGCCGGTCGTCGACGACTTCAGTCTCGTAGCCCGACGGCCGGACCGACCCGAATATCGGGAAGTCGACGCGGCGGTCGGCGGGCAGGACGACCTCGTAGCTCCCCTCGACGAAGACGGGAAGCGAGAACCGCTTCGGCGAGGACGACGAACTGAACGCGACTTTGCCGGCGCTCCCGGCGTCCGCGGGGAGCGTGACGTTCGTGATGCGGTCGTTCTGGGTCACGTCGCCGCCGCGGGCCTTCAGTTCGGTCCCGTTGATGACGGTCCCGTTCTCGTAGCGGTAGCGGACCGCCTCGACCGGAAGCGGCGTCCGACTGCCGAAGCCGTCGAACCGGTAGAGCTCGACGAACGAGTCGTTCATCTCGTAGACCGCGCGGAATCGGCCGTTGTCCTGGACGGTGATGTGCGCGTCCGTCTCGGCGGTCCACGCGTACTCGCCGTCGGGCGCGGCGTCGAGTCGGTCGTTCGAGACGCTGGAGGTGCCGCCGAGACAGCCGGCGGTCACGAGGAGGAGGGCGAGCGCGGCGATACCGACGAGGAGTCGCCTGTTCATCGTCTTACTGGCCGATGACGCACTTCAGTTCGGCCGGCAGGTACGAGCCGATGCTGGCGAGGAGGCCCGGCGGGTCGGTCTCGTCCCGGCAGACGATGCTCTGTTCGAGGAGGCCGAGGCGCTCGACGGTCACGATGTCCTTCGCGTGACCGGCGCGGTTGACCGTCGCGCGGACCTCGCCGCGGGTCGCGCTGTTGACGTTGACGCGACCGCTGCCGCGGGTCCAGTCGTAGAGTCGGTCGACCTGCTCGTCGGCCAGCCGCGAGGGCTCGTCGTCGCCGCCGTAGACGAACGTCAGCGGCATGTGCTGGACGAGGCCGAAGCGGTCGCGAATCTGGGTCGCGGAGCCGCGGCCGAGGCCGAGTTCCTCGGTCGGGATGCGCACCTCGATGCCGGCGTCGAGGACGAAGCCGTCGTCGTCCCAGTGTTCGAGCGTGCCGACGTAGGTCTCACCGGCCGAGAGGTGCGGCGTGACTTCGCCCCACTCCTCGCGGAGGACGTTGCGCGCGACCGTCTCGTCGTCGCCGGAGACCGTCACGGAGATGAAATCGTCGTCGCGGACGCCGATGTCGTACTCCACGTCGAGGTCGCCGATGTCGTTGGCGACGAGCGAGGTGAGGCTGTCGAGCGCGCGGTCGCGGGCGTCGCCGTCGATGTAGCACTTCGTTGCGAGAACGACCATTCAGTTCGTCCCCGTCACTTCGACGTTGAGCTCGTCTCGAAGCTCTTCGATGCGTCGTTCCATCGCGTCGACGAGGTCGTCGTTGTCCATCGGTTCGAGGGGCGCGCCGGTCTCGGGGCACTGGAAGCCGAGCTCCATCGCCTCGGAGAACTCGAAGCGGATGCCGGCGGGCTCCGAGAGGTAGAACTCGTGGTCCCGCTCGTAGTCGAGTCGCTCCTCGAGCGCCTCGAGGAGGCGGTACATCTCCTCTTCGAGGTTCTCGGGGATGTTTTCGTAGTGGAACGTCCAGAGGTAGGTGAGCCAGCCGGAATCCTCGTCGCGGACGCGACGATACGACGCGAGGTCGTTCTCGTAGAGGATAAAGAGCGCACGACGCACGTCGTTGAGCTCGAGCCGCAGTTCCTCGGCGAGTTCCTCGTCGGTGACCTCGCCGTCCGGGGGTGCCGCCGCGACCGGCATCCCAGTGGGCCCAACCAACTCGTGGAGGTACTTCTGGATAACAGGGTCGTTCAGTAACTCCTCAAAAGCCATTGTGCGAAATGGCGTCAGGAACGCCATTAAGTCTTATTACTCCCGGGCAGCGGAGAACCGCCGGCGGGCGCGCCGACGCGTCCGATTACTCCTCGTCGGCCGGGACGACTTTCTTGCCCGTCGCCATCGGGACGACCCGGTTTTCGGCGTCTTCCCACTCGCGGTCGAGCTCGCGCCCGTCGAACAGGCGGTCGAGGAACACCGCGAGGCCGGCGACCTCCGAGTGCGGCTGGTTCGTGACGCCGACGTTCCAGTCCGCCCCCTCGTACACCTCGAAGGGGACCTTCTCCCCGCCGACGACGACGAGAAGCGGTTCTTCGGCGTGCGCCTCGCGGATGTCGGCCTCCACGTCCTGAACGCGCTCGCCGTACATCGTGAGGTGGACGACCTTGCCCTCCCAGTTGCGGATGACGCCGTTGAGCGCCTCGGTGAGTTCGACCTCGAAGGGGCCGCCGAACCGGCCCGTGATGTCCTCGACGGTCTCCATCGAGTGGCCGGCGTTGTCCGGGAGGATGACCCGGTCAGCGCCGAGCGCGCGGGCCGTCAGGCCGACGTGCGTCGTCATCCGGTCGTCGCGCCCCGGTCGGTGTCCGTACCGGAGGACGGCGACCTCGGGTTCGTTGTGCATGTCTCTCCGAAGACGGCGGGGGAAAGTGGCGCTTTCGGAACGCGGGCGGCGGCGCGGCGATCCCTCGTTCGTTCGTCTGTTCGTCCGCCTGTCTATTCGTCCACCTGTCTGTCCCAGCGGTCGAGGTTTATCTGCGCGCCCGCCGCAGACGTATCCATGAGCCACCGCCCCGAAGTCGGCGCGGGCGTCGAGCGCGCCGACCTGTCGAACCGAACCGTGCTCGTGACCGGCGCGACCTCCGGCGTCGGCCGCGAGACCGCGCTCGCCCTCGGTCGTCTCGGTGCGACCGTCTTCGTCCACGGCCGCGACCGGGACGCGGGCCGGACCGTCGCCGCGGCCGTGGAGGACGCCGGCGGCGACGCGGTCTTCTTTCGCGCCGACCTCGCCGAACGGGACACCGTGCGCCGCCTCGCCGAGGCGGTTCGCGACCGGACCGACCGCGTGGACGTGCTCGTCAACAACGCCGGCGCGCACTTCTCGACGGGCGAACTGACCGCCGACGGCGCGGAGAAGACGTTCGCCGTCAACCACCTCGCGCCGTTCGTCCTCACGCACGGGCTCCGGGACCTGCTTCCCGACGACGGCCGCGTCGTCACCGTCTCCTCGGAGGTCCACCGCCGGTTCGAGGGCCCGCTCGACGCGACGAGCCTCGACGACTACGACGGTCTCGACGCCTACACCCGGTCGAAACTGGCGAACGTCCTCTTCACCGTCGGGCTCGCCGACAGGCTCGACGGCCCGACCGCGAACTGCTGTCACCCCGGCTTCGTCCCGTCGAGCGGCCTGTGGCGCGACGCCTCGCTCCCCGTCCGCGCCGGGGTCGGCCTGCTCTCCCGACTCCCGCACCGACTCGTCGGCGGCTTCGCGGATACGCCGGCGACGGCCGCCGACACGCCCGTCTACCTCGCCGCGTCGCCGGCCGTCGCGGGAGTAACCGGGTCGTACTTCTCCGACTGCGCGCCGGCCGAGCCGTCGGCCGCGGCGACCGACCCCAAGCACGTCCGGGAGCTGTGGCGGCTGAGCGAGGACCTGACCGGAATCTCGTGGCCCCGGTAGCGCGGGCCGTCACCGACGCCCGGCCGCGGCCCGGAGGGGAAACGGACTTATCACTCGGTCGAATCATCTGAGCCATGTCGCTGGAACTCTCCGACAAGCGCGTCCTCGTGACCGGGGGCGCGGGACTCGTCGGCTCTCACCTCGCCGCGCGCCTCTCCGAGGACAACCACGTGGTCGTCGCCGACGACCTCTCGAAGGGGGACCGCGAGCAGGTCCCCGACGGCGTCGAGTTCGTACAGGCCGACATGACCGACCCCGACGACGTCGCCGAGGCCGTCACCGAGGACCTCGACATCGTCTTCCACTTCGCGGCCTACACGGACACGAACTACGGCAACCCCCGTCAGCTGTTCGAGGAGAACACCGAGATGACCTACAACATCCTCGAACGGATGCAGGAAGTCGGCGTGTCGAACATCTCCTTTACCTCCTCGTCGACGATTTACGGCGAGGCCCCGCGGCCGACGCCCGAGGACTACGCGCCGCTCGAACCAATCAGCATCTACGGCTCCTCCAAGCTCGCCGACGAGGGCCTCTTGTCGACGTTCGCCCACTCCTACGACGTCACGGTCTACATGTACCGCTTCGCCAACATCGTCGGCCCGAACCAGCGCGGCAACGTCATCCCCGACTTCATCGAGAAGCTCCTCGAAGACCCCGAGACGCTCGAAATCCTCGGCGACGGCCGACAGGAGAAGTCCTACCTCCACGTCGAGGACTGCATCGACGCGATGTGCCACATCGTCGAGCACGCCGAGCGCGACTACAACGTCTACAACCTCGGCACGCGGACGACCACCTCCGTGACGACCATCGCCAACATCGTCGCCGACGTGCTGGACCTCGACCCCGAGTTCGAGTACACCGGCGGCGACCGCGGCTGGACCGGCGACGTGCCGAAGATGCGCCTCTCCATCGAGAAGCTCTCCGCGCTCGGCTGGGAGCCCGACGGGTCGAGCGACGAGGCCGTCCGCCGCGCGGCCGAGGAACTCGCCGAAGAGCTCCGCGCCGAGTACGAATAACGCCGACCGATACCCGCGGCCGACACCGCGGGGCGACGCCCGGCGGGCCCCGCAGTTCGCCCCGGGAGCGAGCCACCTTTCTACCGCGACTCCCTACCCCGGAGCGTGCAGGTCGTCGGCTACGATACCGGAACCCCCGCGCTGTTCGTGAGCGCGAGCGGCGGCATCGACTCGGTCGCGCTCGACCCCGGCACCGAACTCGACTACCGCCTCGGCGAGCGCCACTGCGCGGGCACCGTCCACGACGACCGACACGTCTCCTGCGACAACGACCGCGCACCCTACTGCTCGGACCACCGCCACACGTGGGTCTGCGCGAAGTGCACGGGGACGTGTCTGAAAGACGAGATGGACTGCTACGAGGACCACGCGGTCTACCTCGCGGCGTTCGCCCCCGACACGTTCAAAGTCGGCGTCACCCGCGAGTGGCGGCTCGACACCCGCCTGCGCGAGCAGGGCGCGGACCGCGCGGCCCACGTCCGAACGTTCTCCGACGGTCGCGTCGCCCGCGAGTACGAGGCCGAACTGGCGACCGAGATTCCGGACCGCATCCGCGTCCCGACCAAAATCGAGGGGTTCGGCCGGGCGGTCGACGCCGCGGCGTGGGACGCCCTCGTCGCCGAGTTCGACCCCATCGAGACGTTCGCGTTCGACTACGGTCTCGACCTCGACGGCTCGCCGGTCGCAGAAACCGTCGCCACGGGAACGGTCCGCGGCGTGAAGGGGCGCGTGCTCGTCCTCGACCACCGCGGGACGACCTACGCGGTCGACATGCGCGACCTCGTCGGCCACGAACTCGGCGACGGCGGGACCGACCGCGACCTCCAGTCGAGCCTCGGCGCGTTCGGGTGAGCGACGTCACGATTCTCAGAGACCGTCAGCACTTTCCGGGAGGACGGCCAACTCGCTCTCATGGCTGACGACGAACCCGCAGACGAGACGCAGACGCCCGACGAGGGCGACGACGGCGAAGAAGAGAAGTCGTTCCGCGAGCGGGTCGAAGAGATTCGACAGCGCCGCGAGAAAGAGCGCGAGGAAGGCGAGCGCCCCGACCCCGAAGAGATGATGGGCGGCGGCGGCCCCGGCGGCATGGGCGGCGGCGGCAACCCGTTCGCGCAGATGATGAGCGGCATGATGGGTGGCGGCGGCCCCGGCGGTATGGGCGGCGGCGGCGGCCCCGGCGGCATGGGCGGCGGTCCCGGAAGTATGGGCGGCGGCCCGCGCGACCCCGAGCAGGGAAGCGGAAGCGACGAACAGCTCGTCCGCGAGGTCCGACAGCTCCGCGACGAGGTCCGCGACGTGAACCGCGAACTGCGCCGCATCGCCGACGCGCTCGAAGGTCGCGACTAACGCGGTTTCGCAGTCGGTCTCGCTGTTTTTTATTCCGACGCCAACCGGTCGTAGAGCGCCGCGAGTCGGTCGACAGAGCGGTCGACGCTCACCTCGTCACGGCGGTCGAGACACCGCGCGCTGAGTGCCTCGCGCTCCGCCAGCGCCCGCCGAATCCCGTGGCGGAAGCCGTCTAAGTCGCCTGACTCGTAGTGGTAGCCGGTCACGCCGTCGAGGACGGTGTCCTCGAGCGCGCCCTCGTTGACGCCGACGACGGGCGTCCCGCAGGCGTTGGCCTCCAGCGCGACGAGCCCCTGCGTCTCGACGGGGCTCGGGAAACAGAACACGTCGAGCGCGGAGTAGAACGCCGGCAGCTCCTCGCGGTCGAGGAAGCCGAGGAAGTGCGCGTCCACGCCGAGGTCGTCGGCGAGGGCTGACAGCTCGTCGCGGGCGGGGCCGTCGCCGCCGAAGACGAGCGTCGCGTCGAGGTCGGCCGCGGCCCGGACGAGTTCGTCGAGACGCTTCTCGTAGCCGTGGCGGCCCGTGTAACCGATGAGGGGGCCGTCGCCGAGGTCGTAGCGGCGGCGGAAGTCGTCGCCCTCGACGGGTTCGAACCGCTCCACGTCGATGCCGTTCGAGAGGACGACGATTTCGGCCTCGACGCCGACCTCGTCGACGAGGCGGCGCTCGGCGTCCTCGCTCGGGACGATGACCGCGTCGGCGCGGTCGAAGAACCATCGCTCGTACCGCTCGGCGGTGCGCTCGACGCCGCGCTCGATAGCGCCGACGGAGCTGAGGTACTCGGCGTACTCGCCGGTCGGGGTGTGGTAGGTCGCCACGAGCGGGAGGTCGCGCCGGCGGGCGAGTCGGAGGCCGGCCAGTCCGAGGCCGAACGGGGTGTGGGCGTGGACCACGTCGACGTCGTCGACGGCCCCCGGAATCCGCGGCGCGCCGATTCGAATCCCCTCGTAGAACGGGAAGGGAAGGCTTCGGACGCCGTACTCGCCGGGCTCGGGGTCGTAGTCTTCGTCCGCCGGGAACACCACGTCCATGCGACCGCCGCGGCGGTGCCACCGCTCGCGCCACGTCTGAATCGTGTAGGTGACGCCGTTGACGGTCGGTAGGTACGTGTCGGTGAACGCGGCGACCGACTGCATGGCCGTTCGTGCGACCCCGACGGGATAAACCGTTGTGACTTCCCGCTGGACTGTCGTGTGTTACCGAATCAATCGGCCGCCTCCCGGGGGTCGGCCAACGAGACTCGCCGGTCGGGGGGCGGCCACTCAGCCTTCGAGTCGCCCGGACAGCGCGTCCTCGTACGTCTCGACGAGCCTGTCGCCGACGCGGTCGAGGCTGTGTTCGGCGGCCGTCTCGCGGGCGTTCTCGCCGAGTCGCCGCCGGAGGTCGGGGTCGCGGGCGAGCAGGTCGAGCGCCCGGCGGAACTCCGCGTCGGTCGAACACTTCAGGCAGTCGTGGCCGTGAGTGTAGAACTCCTCGAACACCGGGATGTCGCGGAGGACGACCGCCTTCCCGCAGGCCATCGCTTCGAGGACGGCGATGCCCTGATTCTCGTTTTTCGTCGCGAAGAGGTAGACGTCGCCCGCGCCGAACGCGCCGCGGATGTCGTCTATCCACCCGGTGAACGTGACGTTCTCCGGGGCGTTTTCGACCCAGTATCGAACTTTCTTCGAGGCGTGCGGGCCGGTGTCGTAGGGGCCGAACCACGCGAAGTCGTAGTCGGTCTCCTGGGCGAGCGTGCAGAACGTCGTGAGGCCCTTGCGCTCGAAGACGTTGCCGACGGTGAAGACGGTCATGCCGTCGAGGTCGTACCTCTCTCGGTACTCGTCGCGGAGGTCCTCGAAGCCGTCGAGCGCCTCGGTGTCGACGCCGTTCGAAACCGGTCGAATCGGCGCGTCGACCGGGTAGGATTCGAGCGTTCGCTTCGTGTACTCGGAGGGACAGAGCACCACGTCGGCCTGCGAGTAGAACCACTTGAGGTACTTCCCGAGGGCGGGGGCGACCGCGGTCGACCCGCGGAAGCTCTCGGCGAAGTCCTCGCGGGTGACGTGCGAGTGGAGCACGAGCGGGATGTCGTTCCGTTTGGCGTGTCCGGCCACGGCGAGCGACCCGGGGCCGATGAGGTTGCAGTGGGCCACGTCGTAGTCGCGGACGACCCCGTCGCCCCGCAGGAGGCCCGCGGCACCCGCGGCGGCCGACTCGGGCCACGGGGAGGTGACGACCTCCACGTCGGTCGTGGCGAGGGCCGCCCGCTGCTGGTCGGTGGCGGTGCCGATGCCGCTGCGTTCGAGTTGCGAGGCGAACTCGAGGTAGTTCAGGACGCGCACAGTCGCCGTTTTTCCGGCCGGGGTTTCACGTTACCGGCTTCGGCTCCGCGTCGCGGTTCGGAACGTCTTTGTCCGGGCCGCTCGCCCGAACGTGTATGAACATCGCGGAGGAGCGCATCGACCGACTCCACGACCTCGCCCGCGAGGCGGCGAGCGACCGCGACCACGAGCGCGCCCGCGAGTACGTCCGCCTCGCCCGCCGGGTCGCAGAGCGGAACCGCTGCGGCCTCCCGAAGGCGTTCCGCCGGTTCACCTGCGACGGCTGCGACGCCTACCTCCGTCCCGGCGTCAACGCCCGCGTCCGGACCCGCGCCGGCGGCCGCGTCGTCGTCAGATGCGACTGCGGGGCGACGAAACGCTATCCGTACTGACCGCCTGCCGGCGATTCCGGCAGTATCGACCCGTTCTCGCGTGTGTACGACAACCAAACGGCCGCCAAAGCCTTACTATTGAAGCCCTCTGGCACATAGTGGAGGCCACACATGAACACGCAGGAGCTGCGAAAGGAGGCCCACGACGTCGACGTGACCGTCTGGGTGGGTAAGAGCGGAATCGAAGCGGTGGTCGGCGAACTCAACGACCAGCTGGCCGACCGGAACCTCGTGAAAGCGAAGTTCCTCCGGGCGGCGCTCGGCGGCACGACGGTCGACGAGGCGGCGGCTGACCTCGCAGACCGGGTGAACGCCGAACTGATAGAGACGAGGGGGAAGACCGCGGTCTACCACCGATGAACGCGCTCGCACTCCCGCTCCAACTGCAGGGTGACGGCGGCGCTATCGGTCGACTCCTCACCCAGCAGAACGTCCCGTACGCCGAGACGCTCGGGACGCTCCTGGGTCTCGTTCTCGGCTTCGTCGTCGTCTACATCGTCGGCAAGGCGGTCGTGTCGTCCGCGCTCAACCGCGTCCTCGACCGGCGCGGCGCGGAGGAACACGCCAAAAAGCCCCTGATGAAAATCGCGACCCTCGTCGTGGCGTTCGTCGCCCTCGGCGCGGGGTTCGCGTTCGCCGGCCTCGGCAACATCCTGCAGTCGCTCGCCACCATCGGCGCGGCCGCGACGCTCGCTATCGGCTTCGCGATGCAGGACGTCATCGCCAACTTCGTCGCCGGCATCTTCATCTTCACCGACAAGCCGTTCCGCATCAACGACTGGATTGAATGGGACGGCAACTCCGGCGTCGTCGAAGACATCTCCTTCCGCGTGACGCGCGTTCGCACCTTCGACAACGAACTGCTCACCGTGCCGAACTCGCAGCTCACCGACGGCGTCATCAAGAACCCCGTCGCGAAGGACAAACTCCGCCTGCAGGTGCCGTTCGGCATCGGCTACGACGACGACATCCAGCAGGCGACCGACATCATCCTCGACGAGGCCGAAAACCACGAGGGAATCATGACGACGCCCGAGCCGTCGGTCAGACTGACCGAACTCGGCGACTCGTCGGTCACGCTCAAGTCGCGCATCTGGATTTCCCAGCCCAGCCGCGCCGACTTCGTGAAGACCCGCGGTGAGTACGTTACCGCCGTCAAAGAGCGGTTCGACGAGGAGGGAATCGACATCCCCTACCCGAACCGCACCCTCAGCGGCGAACTCTCGGTCGGCGGCGCGGAGCGCCTCGCGCAGTCGAACGACTGAGGAAAAACAACGCCGACCGCGGGACCGACCCGCGGCGGTCGACCGCGACCCGATTTTTCCGACTCCCGACGCGCCGCCTAGAGTTCGATGCGCTCGACGAGCCTGTCGTCGGACTTCGTGTTGACCGCGACGATGCGGACGTGTTCTTCGAGACCGGAGCCGTCGAGTTTCGCCTTCAGGAGGTTGTCGACCTGATAGACGCCCGCGGCGTTCACCATCTCGATTTCGACGAGGACGGGGGAGTCCTCGCCGGGCTTCAGGACGACGTTGTTGATGGCGCGGCTGGAGAGCGTGTTGATGCCGCGGCCGCCCTTCTCGTAGGGGATGCGCGACCGGCCGCGCTCCATGTCGAGCGCGTCGGCGACGCGGATGACGCCGGCTTCGAGCGTGAGCGGGTCCTCCTCGCGGTGGTGACAGAGGATGGCGTGGAGGACTTCCGCCTTGATTCGGACCGCGTCGGCGAGGCCGTAGAACTCGGGGAGGAAGCGGTCGAGCACGTCCGACGCGAGCGGAATGGAGTAGTACGCGTGGTTGTCGCGGTGGACGATGTGACCGATGTCGTGCAGTTGCGCCGCGAGGGCGATGATGACCGCTTCGTCGGCCTCGTCGAGTCCCTGCTCGGCCGCGCCGTTGAACTCGCAGCCGCCGGCCTTGAGCAGGTCGTACAGCCGAAGCGCGCGGTTCAGAACGATTTCGATGTGCTTCGGGCCGTGGTCGTTGTAGCCCTTGCGCGTCACCGCGTTCACGTTCTGCGCTTCGAGGAGCGTCGTCACTTCCTCGTCGTCGAGGAGCGCGGGGAGCACCTCGTTGAGCTTCTCGTCGGGGAAGGCGTGGTCCGCCTCGGGGTCGTAGACGCGGCCGCCGTTCAGGGTGTCTTCGGTATCGCTCATGAACCGCAGGTGGTCGCACGGAGAGAAAAGAACTTGGGCTCCGAATCAGGTGCGCTAACGCGTCGCGTGGCGGGGTGCGCCTACGCGGCCTCGGTCGGTTCTTCGAGCTTCGCGGCGGCGGCCTCGACCGCGTCGTAGTCGGGTTCGACGCCGGGGTCGTCGCTGACCCACGCATAGGTGACCTCGCCGTCTCCGTCGACGACGAACACCGCGCGCTTCGCCACGCGGTTGACGCCGAGGCTCGCGAAGTCCATCGCCACGTCGTAGGCGTCGACGAGTTCGCGGTTCGTGTCGCTGATGAGTCCGAAGTTGAGGCCGTTCTGCTCGGCGAACTCCGTCAGCGTGAACGGCGTGTCGATGCTGATGCCGTACACCGTCGCGCCGACGTCCTCGAAGTTGGCCATCTGGTCGCGGAAGGTGCACATCTCGGTGGTGCACGTGCCGGTGAAGGCCGCGGGGAAGAACGCGAGGACGATGGGCGCGTCGTCGAGGTTCTCGGAGAGCGTGAACGACTCGATGTCGCCGTCGATGTCGGTAAGCGGTGCGGTGAAGTCCGGGGCTGCGTCGCCGACTGATACCATACGGGTGGCATTCGACTCCGCACACATTATTTCACCGTCGTCGGAAATTCAGGGGACCGGTGGTGACGGACCGACCCAGTCGGCGCAGCGGAACGCCCGAGCGCGTCCGGCACCCCGGCCACAAGCTTTTCGTAGGAGTTACGCGCCGAAACGCGTCGATTCGGGCGATGCGGGAGTTCCGGTACGCCGATATTCCGTCTTTCCAGAACCCGCAGAAGGCAAAAAGCCTATAATTGCCACTAGGTAACGCAGAAATAGCGATGTTCGAGACCATCACCCCACTGTTCCCGGGACTCCCGGGCGGGCCCGAGCTGCTCGTCGTTCTGCTCATCGTCGTCCTGCTGTTCGGCGCGAACAAGATTCCGAAGCTCGCTCGGTCCTCCGGGCAGGCCATCGGCGAATTCCAGCGCGGCCGCGAGGAAATCGAGGACGAACTGCAGGATATGAAAGGCGACGACGAAGACGAAGACGACGCCACCGAGAGTTCGGCCGACTCGGTCGAAACCGAATCCGCTTCGACCAAATCGTCGAACTAACCGCAGCTCACTCTCTCTCTTCTGCCCGCGCAGGGCGAACCACGCGATTTTTGACCAGTCCTGAGAGATTGCGCCGTAGGGCGTGTGGCCTAGTGGACAGGGCGAGAGGTTCCTAACCTCTCGATCGCGGGTTCGAATCCCGTCACGCCCGTTATCGTGACGAGCGGAGCGAATCCGATAACGCAACGTGCGGGATTCGAATCGGGGAGCGAACGTCAGTGAGCGACCGGGGTTCGAATCCCGTCACGCCCGCCAGCTCACTCTCTCTCTTCTGCCCGCGCAGGGCGAACCACGCGATTTTTGACCAGTCCTGAGAGATTGCGCCGTAGGGCGTGTGGCCTAGTGGACAGGGCGAGAGGTTCCTAACCTCTCGATCGCGGGTTCGAATCCCGTCACGCCCGTTATCGTGACGAGCGGAGCGAATCCGATAACGCAACGTGCGGGATTCGAATCGGGGAGCGAACGTCAGTGAGCGACCGGGGTTCGAATCCCGTCACGCCCGCTTCGCTCACTTCGTTCGCTCAGCGGCCGCGACGGACATCGCGAATCCGCTGGATTCGCTCAATCCCGTCACACCCGTTCGCCACTTCGTTCGCTCAGCGGCCGTTCCTGAGTCCCACTCGCTCTGCTCGCGGGACTCCCGTCACGCCCGCTTCGCTCGTCGCGACGCTTCTCGCTGCACGGCCGCGGTAGAATCGCAAACCCTCGGTTCCAATCCCGTCGCAAACGCCTCTGACTCACCGCTCTTTCGTCTCCACGGCGGAATCCCAGCCCGCAACGGCGACGGTCCGTCTCCCGTGTTGCACGACATATCAGAAAACAACTCCCGTTCGCCACTTCGTTCGCTCAGCGGCCGTTCCTGAGTCCCACTCGCTCTGCTCGCGGGACTCCCGTCACGCCCGCTTCGCTCGTCGCGACGCTTCTCGCTGCACGGCCGCGGTAGAATCGCAAACCCTCGGTTCCAATCCCGTCGCAAACGCCTCTGACTCACCGCTCTTTCGTCTCCACGGCGGAATCCCAGCCCGCAACGGCGACGGTCCGTCTCCCGTGTTGCACGACATATCAGAAAACAACTATCCCGCGGGCGTCCCTCGATTCGCCCCGGTTCACGCCGCGATAAAGCCCCGATTTAGCCGGCCGTCTGGATGCGTCGCCACGACCTTCCCTGATAAAATAGTATAAAAAGACAACTTAAACAGGACTTAAACTGTGAATTAGCTGAGAAAAAGACTTTTCCATCGGCCCGGATACCCGGTGACAATGGCAACCGACGACGCCGACGGAGGGGAGCGAAAGGCGTTAACGGGTGATGTAACGCCGCCCGTGGAGAGCGACACCGCTCCGGAGCAGGCGTCGAACGCGCGCGTCGGGTCGTACACGTGGGCAGACTTTCTCGAGGAGTACGGAAGCGACGGCGACGTGGAAGCCCTCTACGGGACCGACCCGCGGACGCGACGCGACGCGCCCGGCACGTCCCGGTGGGAGGAAGACGACGAGCGGGCGGCCTCGACGCCGACCCGGACCGACTGGGACCGCGTCGACCTCGACCCCGAAGAGTACCTCGACTGTCACCCGGTCGACGCGGCGGAGTTCATCGGCAATCGCGGCGCGCACGCGACGGACATCAACGAGCAGTTCGAGGCGTTTTGCGACCCCGAGACGACCCCCGTCGTCAAGGACGTCTGGCTGTGGGAACACTACAAGCGGGAGTACTACTACGAGGACGACGGTTCCCGCCCGCGGGATTCCGAGGGCGAAATCGTCCGCTTCGACGCCGAGGAGGCGCTCGGGTTCGACCCCGACTACATCGAGAACGCGCTCGCGCGGGCCGGCCAGCGCGCCGAGGAACTCGACGCCGTCGTCGAGGAGCGCACGGTCGACGTGGACCCCGAGTTCGACGAGGACGCGTTCTTCTCCAGCGTCGACGGCACGACCACGCTGGCGAACCGCTACGACCTCGAAAAGGCGGTCCCGATGGAGAAGAAGACGCACTTCCGCGAGGTCGAACGGTACTGGGTGAACAAGCCCTACGCGTTCGTCATCATCTTCCACTCCGTCAAGGAAAACGAGAAGAAGTACTACGTGGTCGAACCGCACCTGAACCGCATCGAAGACGACCTGACGGAGTTCCTCACGAACAAGCTTCGGACCGCCATCAAGTACGGCGACGAGAGCGTCGTCGAGGGCGGCCGCGACAACCGCGGGCGGGTCATCGAGGCCGAGACGTACGAACTGCTCTCGCGGTACGACCTCTACGACCCGCCGGCGACGGCATCCGCGGCTGGCGAAAGCGACGACGGCTCAGACGCTGACGGGGCGTCGGCTGCCTCTCCGGGCCTCGCGTCTCGGCTCGGACTGGGCGGCCTCCTCGGTGGCGGAGGTGGGTCGCCGGACGGCTCTTCGGCGACTCCCGCGACCGCCGGGCGATTCGGCGGACTCGGCGGCATCGGGTCCCGACTCGGGTTGGGCTCGGTCTTTGGCGGTCGCGCCCGCGACGCCGACGACGACGCCCCGCTCGGCGGCATCGACGGTATCGCTGCTCGACCCGAACCGGCGGTGCTCGCCGACGACGCCGACGACCTGAACGACTACCAGGTCCGGAAACTCCAGTACTACCTCCGCCGCGACTTCATCGGCTACGAGCGCATCGACGGCATCAAACACGACATCAACGTCGAGGACATCTCCTGCGACGGCTACAACTCGCCGGTGTTCGTCTACCACTCCGACTACGAGCAGATCATCTCGAACGTCTACCACGGCGAGGGCGAACTCGACGACTTCGTCGTGAAACTCGCCCAGCGCTCCGGGAAGGGCATCTCGAAGCGCCGCCCGCAGGTGGACGCGACGCTCCCCGACGGGTCTCGCGCGCAACTCACCCTCGGTCGCGAGGTGTCGGACCACGGGACGAACTACACCATCCGCCAGTTCAAGGACGTCCCCTTCACGCCCATCGACCTCATCAACTGGTCGACGTTCTCGCTGGAGGAGATGGCGTTCCTCTGGCTCTGCATCGAGAACGACAAGAGCCTCATCTTCGCGGGCGGCACGGCGTCGGGAAAGACCACCTCGCTCAACGCCGTCTCGCTTTTCATCCCGTCGAACACGAAAATCGTCTCCATCGAGGACACCCGCGAGGTCGAACTGCCCCAGCGCAATTGGATCGCCTCCGTCACCCGGCCGTCGTTCGCGGACGACGACAAGGGCGACGTGGACGAGTTCGACCTGCTCGAAGCCGCGCTCCGCCAGCGCCCGGACTACATCGTCATGGGCGAGATTCGCGGCGAGGAGGGCCGGACGCTGTTTCAGGTCATGTCCACGGGTCACACCACCTACACGACGTTCCACGCCGACTCGGTCGGCGAGGTGCTCAAGCGGTTTACGACCGCGCCCATCAACGTCTCGAAGACGATGTTCACCGCCCTCGACCTCGTGTCCATCCAGACCTCGACGCGGGTCGGCGGCAACAAGGTGCGCCGGAACAAGTCGCTCACCGAAATCAACCACTACGACCCCGAGAACGACGAGATAAACGTCCAAGACGTCTACCAGTGGCAGGCCGAGACCGACGAGTTCCTCCAGATGGGTTCGTCGAACACGCTCGAAGAGATCAAGTTCGACCGCGGCTGGAATCAGGAGACGCTCGAACTGGAGATTTTCAAGCGACAGGTCATCCTCGCGTACCTCATCGACCGCGGGCTCAACACCTACACGCAGGTCGCGGCGACGTTCCAGGCGTTCATCAACGACCAGGACACCATCCTCGGGCTGATGGCGACCGACGACCTCGAACGGAGCCTCGAAGACCTCCGGGAGATGGAGTCGGTCCACATCAACATCGACCCCGAGAGCGAGGCGATGGTCCCGCGACCCGACCCGCCGGAACACGTCCGAAAGCTGGCGAAGGAAATCCTCCGCCGGGCCGAAGACGAACTGTTCCCCGACTACCGCGACCGCGACGTGGGCGAGGTCGCGGAGGCGCTCAACCACATGCGCGACGAGCCGGACGTGGAGGCGACGCCCGGCGAGCGCGGCGAACTCGACTCGCTCGACGCGTCGACCCGAGACCCCGAACTCGACGAGGGAGACGACCGCGACGAACTGGACGCCGGCGACGAAACCCCCGAAATCGAAGGCGACGACGGGCCTTCCTCGCTCGACGGCGAGGACGAGACGCCGGCGCTGGAGGCGGGGCGCGACGAGGCGGACGCGGACCGCGAGGGCGACGAGCCGACCGGCTTCGGCGACACCAGCGGGGCGTTCGGCTTCGACGACGCGCCCTCCTTCCCCGACTCCGACGGCGACGACCCGGACCTCGACGACTTCTTCGGCGCGTTCGGTATCGACGACGAGTCGGACTCGGCCGCGGCTTCGGACGGCACGGCGGGGCGAGGCGAACCCGACAGGGCCGCCCCCGACGATGAGGCCGACGCCGACGACGCGGCCGACGACCAAGACGCGGCCGACGAGACGTGGGGCGGGTTCGAGGCCGCCGAGGCCGACGACCCACACGAGGGCGACGAGGCCGACGACGCGGGCGCTCGCGGGGCCGACTCCGGAGAGGGCGAGTAGATGAGCAACCTCGATTCGAAGACCTCGGGCGGTCTCGACCGCAGCACCGACACCCTCGGCGACGCCTTCTACCCGCTGTTTCAGCTCATCTTCGACGAGGACGGCGAGTTCGTCGCCGACATCGAAGAAAAACTGCAGCAGGCGCGGATGCCCGACACCGTCGAACTCTACCTCTCGCGGGCGCTCGCGGTCGGCGTGCTCGTCGGCCTCGCGCTGTGGCTCGTCGGGATGGTCGTCGGCTACGGCGTCTTCGCGCTCGGCCTCGTCTCGGCGGACTCGCTGAGCCTCGGCATTCCGGTCGGAAGCGAGTCCACGGCGGCCACGCTCCGGTCGCTCGCGATGCCCGCGGCCGTCGTCCTCTCGGGGCTCTTCTTCGGGTCGCTCGGCTTCGCAGGCGGGTTCGGGACGCTCGTCGCGATTCCGTACTCGACCGCGTCCGCCCGCAAGCGCGAGATAAACATGCTCCTGTCGGACTCCATCTCGTTCATGTACGCCCTTTCGGTGGGCGGGCTGAACCAACTGGAGATTCTGGAGGCGATGGCGCGCGCCGAAGACACCTACGGGGAGGTCTCTCGGGAGTTCCAGAGCATCGTTCAGGAGACGGAGTACTTCGGCACCGACTACCGAAACGCCATCCGCCAGCAGGCGATTTTGACCCCCTCGGACGACCTCTCGCAGTTCCTGACGGACATGCTCTCTATCGTCAACTCCGGCGGCAACATGCAGGGCTTCCTCGACGACAAGAAGGACAAACACCTCCGGACCGCGAAACAACAGCAAGAACAGACGCTGGAGACGATGGAACTGTTCGGCGAGATGTACATGACGCTCTCGCTGTTTCCGCTGCTTCTCATCATCATCCTCGTCATCATGAGCATGCTCGGGGAGGCCCAGTCGAGGCTGCTGTACGCGACCGTCTACGGGCTCATCCCGCTGACCGGCGTCGGCTTCCTCGTCCTCGTCTCGACGGTCAAGCAGGACGAAATCGGCGACGGCTTCCTCAGCCCCGAAGACGAGAGCGACCGCCTGCAGGGCCAACAGCGCGAGGGGCTCGTCCACATGGGGCTCGTCGAGAGCTACGTCGGCGAGTTCAGCCTCTTTTCGCGCATCAAATCCCGCGAGGGGACGTTCAAGACGAAAGAACTCCTGCGTCGCCCGCATCTGTTCTTCAAGCGGCATCCGCTTTTCACCCTCGCGCTGACGGTGCCCGCGGCGCTCTCGCTCCTCGCCGTCTCCGTCGTCGAAGGTGCCGCCCCGACGACGTGGGACGGGATGGTTTCCAACCCCGTCTGGGGGACGTTCATCTGGTTCTACGTCCCGGTCTACCTCGTCGCGGTGCCGCTCGCCGTCTTCCACGAGTGGAACGTCCACTCGCGGGCGGCCATCACCGGGAAGCTCTCCGACAACCTCCGAAAACTGTCGAGCGCGAACGACACCGGCCAGACGCTCCTCGAGTCCATCAAGACCGTCTCGGACACCTCCTCGGGGAAGCTCGCCGACGAGTTCGAGGTGATGTACGCGAAGGTCCACTACGGGATGAGCCTCAAGGAGGCGCTCGTCGAGTTCAACAACAAGTACCACATCCCGCGGCTCGCCCGGACGGTCAAGCTCATCACGAAGGCCCAGGAGGCGTCGAGCCAGATAACCGAGGTCCTGACGACGGCCGCGCAGGCCTCCGAGAACCAAGACGACATCGAGCGCGAGCGCATCTCGCGGACCCGGATGCAGGTCGCAATCATCCTCATGACCTACGTGACGCTGCTGGCGGTGATGGCCATCCTGAAGACGCAGTTCCTCGACGTGATGGCCGGCCTCTCCTCGCAGGCGTCGAGTTCCGGCGGCGCGACGACCGGCGGCCCGAGCTTCGGCGGCGGCATCGACCCCGACCTGCTGTCGCTTCTGTTCTTCCACGGCGTCACCATCCAGGCGATGCTCTCGGGGTTCATCAGCGGCTACATCCGCAACGCGGACCTCCTCTCGGGGGTCAAGTTCGTCGTCATCCTCCAGACGCTCTCGCTCGCGGTGTGGATGGTGGTCGGCTGATGCGGCGACGCGGCCCGCCGGACGACCGACGCGAGACGAGCGGCCGGAGCGCCCGCGCCCAGACGACCATCGACTTCGCCGTCGGCGTCGGCATCTTCCTCCTTGCGGTCGCGTGGGTCGTCGGCACCATCCCGCAGATTCTCGACCCCTTCGAGGCCGAACAGGACCGCCCGCTCGTCGCGAACCGCGCCGCCGACTCGCTCACCCAGCGCCTGCTCGTCGACGACGAGAATCCGGACGTGCTCGACGCGGTCTGCACCGAGGCGTTCTTCGACGGGGACCCGCCGCCCGGCGACTGCGACTACGGGAGCGCCGACCCCAACGCCGCGACCGGAATCGACGCGTCCTACGGCCTCAACGTCACGCTCTCGCGGGGTGGGACCGTCGTCGAGACGACCGGCGAGCCGGTCTCGACAACCCGGAGCGTCGTCGCCGCCCGGCGGGCCGTCCTCCTCGACGGCGAACTCCACGAGCTATCGGTGAGGGTGTGGTGACCGTGTCTCGCGCACAGGCCCACGCGCTCGAAGCCATCGTCGCCGCGATGGTGCTCCTCGCCAGCGTCACGTTCGCGCTGCAGGTGACCGCGGTGACGCCCCTGACCGCGAGTACGTCGAGCCAGCACATCGAGAACCAGCAGGCCGCCGTCGCCGACGGCGTCCTGACGGCGGCCGCCGAGACCGGCGCGCTGAAGCGGACGGTGCTGTTCACGCACCCCGAAAACGGGAGCTTCTACGGCATCGACGCGCGCGGCTACTACGTCGACGGCGGCCCGCCGACCGCCTTCGGGGCGATGCTCGACGAGTCCTTCTTGGACCGCGGCATCGCGTTCAACGTCTACGTGCACTACCTCCGCGACCGGGAGGTCCGCCGGACGACCCGCCTCGTGTTCATGGGCGAGCCGAGCGACCACGCCGTCTCGCGGACTCGGGTCGTGACGCTCGCGGACGACGACGCGCTGACCGAGCCGGGAACGTCGCCGGGCGGCGAGCCGCGCGCGGTCGAGACGACCAAGACGCTCGAATCGGTCGCCGCCGCGAGCGACGAGACGTATTTCATCCAAGACGGGAGCGCGGGGCCGCTCTACGGCGTCGTCGAAGTGGAGGTGGTCGTATGGCGGATGTGACCGACTCCTTCGAGCGCGCGAGCGACGAGGCGACGGGAGCCGCGCGCTTCACCGGCGACGACCGCGGCCAACTGATGCTCGTCGCCGCGCTCGCAATCGCGGTCCTCCTCGTCGGTCTCGCGCTGACGCTCAACACCGCGATTTACACGGAGAACCTCGCCACGCGGACGACCGATACGAGCCTCGACGGGGCGGTGAGCCACGGCCGCACGGTCGAAGCCGGCGCGGGAGTCCTCCTCGACGAGACCAACCGCGAGGGTGGAACGTACGCCGAACTCGCCGGCTCGTTCGACGAGACGTTCGGCAACTGGAGCGACGCGGCCGCGACGCTCGCCGCGGTCAGGGGAGCCGCGACGAACGCCTCGCGCGTCGACCACGTCGAGGGCACCCGAATCTCGCAGACCGACGCGGCGCGGAACTTCACGGACGGGAGCGAGTCGACCGACTGGACGCTCGCGAGCGACGTCGGCGTCCGCGGCGTTCGGTTCAACGTCTCGCGCGACTCGCTCGCGACGAGTAGCGGGTCGGCGTTCGAACTCGTCGTCGACGACGGGACGAACGTCGTCGAGACGGAGGTCTACCGGAATTCGACGCGGGCCTTCGTGACCGTCGAGGACGCCGGCGGGACGCGGGCGACCTGTAGCGTGGCGGCCGACGCGGGCGATTACGTCACGATTGACGTTGCCGACGGCCGACTCAACGGGACCGCCTGCGACCCGCTCGACGCGGTCCACACCGACCTCGACGGCACGGTCGCGGTCTCGTACCGGAACGCCGTGCAGGCCGAGGGGAGCTACGAACTGTACGTGAACGAGACGAACGCGACGGTGTTCGACGCGGCGAAGTACGCGTCCGCCGAGAGCGGGTCGTCGCCGGTCGCAGAGCAGGCGCTGTACGCCGTCACCGTCTCGTACGTCTACGAGACCGGCGAGACGTACGTCTACCGAGAGCTTCGGGTCGCGCCGGGTGAGATTGCGTGACGCCGCCGACGGCTCCGGACGGACGCGGGGACCGCGTTCGGCGCGGGAGCCGCGGGAGCCGCGCCCGCTCCCGCTCCCGTTCGACCGACCGCGGCGTCTCGACGGCGCTCGGCTACGTCCTCACGCTCTCCATCACGGTCGTTCTCATCTCGGGGCTGTTGGTCGCCGCCGGCGGCTTCGTCTCCGACGAGCGCGAGCGGGTCACCGAGACGGAACTCGACGTGGTCGGAAACCGGCTCGCGGCCGGCGTCGAATCGGTCGACCGAATCGGGGCCGCGCCGGGCGAGTCGCGGGTCGAGGCGACGGTTCGACTGCCCCCGAGGGTCGCCGGCACGACCTACTCTATCGAGGTGGTGTCGGGGTCGCCGAACGAACTCGTGCTCACTTCGACCGACCCCGAGGTGACGGTTCGCGTCCCCGTCTCGACCGAGACCTCGCTGACCGCGAGCCGGGTCGACGGCGGCGACGTGACCATCACCTACGACCCGTCGTCGGGGCTGGAGGTGAGCTCGTGAGCGACCGCGCGGTGAGCGACACCCTCGGGTTCGTCTTCGTCTTCGCCATCGTCCTCTCGATGGTCGGTCTCGTGTCCGCCGTCGGGATGACCGGTCTCCAAGACGCCCGCGACGTGGAGCGCGTCAACAACGCCGAGCGCGCCCTCGACATCCTCGGCGACAACATGGAGGATATCGCCGACCGCGGCGCGCCGAGTCGGGCCACGGAGGTGAAGTTGCAGGACGCCCGCCTGACACTCGACCGCCCCGTCGAGTTCGTCGTCTCCGGGGAGTTGACGTCGGACCCGTCGGTCAACTTCACGAACACCTACGACGTCTCGCCGGTCGTCTACGCGGCCGATTCAAGCGACGAACGAGTGGTCTACGCGTTCGACGCGCTCCTCAGGACCCGCGGCGACAGCGGGACGTTCGTCCGGCGACCGTCGTTCGTGCTCACCGAAGAGCGGGTGTTGATTCCGGCGTTCGTGACGCGCCCCGACGAGGAGGCGACGACCTCGGTCGGCGGGTCGGGGACGTTCCTCATCCGAGCCGACAAGGCCGCGAGCGACGTGTTGGCCGCGCGGACCGACGGGCAGTACGACGTGAATCTAACCGTTCGCTCCCCGCGTGCGGCGCTCTGGCGCGCGGAGCTATCGAGCCGTCCCGACGTGACCTGCGACCCGGTCGTCCCGGCCGCGACGCCCGACGGCTATCCGAGCGTCTCGTGTTACGTGAACGGGGCCGACCGCGTCTACGTCGTCTCGACGTCGGTCGATATGACGTTCGCCGACTGAGGATAGGACGCCGCCAGGGCCGGCTCCGGTCGCTCACTCGACGTCGACTTCGACCTCGTTTTCGGTGACGTGCAGGAAGGTGATGAACTGGCCGCCCTCGGCCTGGTCGTAGACGAGTTCGCCGCGCGAGCCTGCCTCGTCGACGCTCTGGCTGTTGCCCGGACCGTCCGTGACGGTCAGTTCGAACTGCGGCGCGGCCAGCGAGAAGTAGTGGTTGACGACGAAGTCCATCCGAGCGGTGTCGCCGTCGGCCTTCGAGAACGTCTGGCCGCCGTCGGCGTCGTGTTCGTCGAAGGTGACGCTGTCGTAGGCCTCGCCGTCGACGATTTCGGGGGCGAACTGCCACTTGTTCTGGTTGCCGAAGCCCTTATCCGACTGGATGTCGCCGTAGGTCATCGTCTCCGAACTCGTGAAGTCGACGGTGAGTTCGGGGGTGCTGGCCGTGCAGTCGATGCTCACCGCGTCGCTCGTGTCCGGGTCGAGGTCGGTCGCCTGCCAACCGTGGTACCTGCCGTCCTCGGTGGCGTAGTAGAGCGTCAGGTCGAACGTGCCGTCGTAACTCCCGCTCTTGCACTTGTCGTCCGCCTGCACGTGGAGTTCGAGGTCCTTCTGGTCGCCGTCGTAGTACATCCCCCACTCCATGTTCTGGAGGTGTTGGTCGTTCGAGAGCGTGAGCGAGAACGCCGAGACGTTGTGGTTCGCGGCCATCCCGCGCACGTCGACCGACGTGCCCTCGTTCGGCATCTGGAACTCGCCGACGAGCCCGAGCGTCTCCAGTTCCACGCTCGCGGTTTGGTTGGCGTCGTCGACCGTCACCGTGCCCTCGCTCCGCGACTCGAAGAACGAGGCCCAACCGCGGTAGTGGTCGCTGTGGACCGTCACGACGACCGTCCCGTTGCTGACGGGGTTGTCGAAGGTGGCCGGTATCGTGTCGTAGCTCGCGGTGTCGTTGGGGTAGACGCGCCGAGCGCGCTCGGTCGCCGAGACCCTCGCGGACACGTCGCCCGACGCGGACCCGTCGCCGGCGACCCGAACGACCGGAAGCGTCAGCGTCGCGCCGCGGTAGTGGAACTCCGGCGGCGAGACCATCGTCGTCCCGCCGTCCTGCGTGCGCCAGACGCCGCCTCCTTCGTAGGCGATTCGGGCGTCGCCGTCGCGGTACTCGACGCTCCCGAGCGACTCGTTGTAGAGCTCTTGGTCGTCGCCGGCGTCCGTGTAGTTCTTGTGCGTGACGCGTATCCAGCCGGTGTCGTCGTCGACGACGTAGGTGCCGCCGCCGGTCCCGCCGAGGTCGACGAACTGCGTCTCTCCCTCGCCGAGCGCGGAGATGGCGACCCGCGAGTCGAACAGCGTCATCGAGTGCTCGGCGCGCGTCAGTTGGGACTCCTGTTTCGTCTCCTCGAGGGCGACCCCGCCGAGCGCGACGACGGCGGTCGTTCCGGCGACCGTAATCGCCAACAGGAGAACGACCGCAATCGGCGAGGTCTGCGCCGTCCGGTCTCTGACGACGCGATAGACCAGTGGAACACGGGGACGACCGCTCATTACCTGACTGAAGGCGACGCGGGGTGAAAACCTCGCGGGGTACCTGACAGTCTGGTAAGTGGAACCGTTCGCTGGGGCTGACCTGCGCCGCGTCGACCGGTTCCGTGTCAAGGAAAACGAATTTCACCGGGATACGAGACAGACAGACGAGTGACCGATGTCGGAGGACGCCGAGACGACGACCGGGCGGACGACGCGAAGGCGGAGAACCATCGACCGCGAGCGGATATTTCGCCGCGACGACTACACGTGTCAGAACTGCGGGCGCGAGTACGACGAGGGCTCGAACATCTTGGAGGTCGCCCATCAGCGCCCGACGCGGGATTTCGAGAACTCCAACGATGCCGACACCCCCGAGAACCTCGTCACGCTGTGTCCGAACTGCCACCGGCGGTTCGACATGGGCGAACTCGGCGACAGAATCGCGTCGAGCCTCCAGCGCGACTTCCGCGAGCGGGCGAAAGCGAGAAACCACGCGAGCACGGTCGAGGCGTTCGCGGGCGACGCCATCGAGATAACGAAACTGAACGTCCTCATCGCGAGCGTCTTCGGGACGGGCGTCACGGTGCTCCTCCAAGCGGACGTCGTGACGGATGTCTCCGCGTTGGTGAACTTCGGCGTCGGGTCCGGCGGACTCGCGTGGGTGCTATCCACGGGGTTCACCCTCTTGGCGTATCATTCGTGTCGCACCTCGGGAGCGAGTTCCAGCGCCATCGAGGAAGTTCTTGAGGGCGGCGACGACGACGAACTCCCCGAGGAGACGACGAAGATATACTACCGAAACGCCAGGCGAATCGGCATCGCAATCGGCCTGACGCTCAGCTGCGTCCTCCTGCTCATCGCGGGAATCGCCCTCGCGGCGACGGGTGATGGTGGGCTCGCGGCGCTCGTCGGGTAGATAGCGTGTATTGACCGATAGAGCGCTCACAGGCGAGTCCCGATTGGTTCATCACCCGGTTCAATTGCCGGACTGGGCAGGACTGAGCAAACCGGAGGTTTGCGAAGGTCGTGAACGAAGTTCACGGGATTTGAACTCACTCGCAACGCTCCGCGTTGCTCGCTGCTCAAATCCCGTCTCGAACAGACATCAATACAGTCGATACACGCGGCTCGCTGCGCTCGCCGGCGGTATCGACAGAAGTTGATGGACTCGCCGGGAGTCCCGCGAGCAGAGCGAGACGGCACTGCCGTCTCGCATGCCATGCGGGCGACTCGCGGGTCGCCCGCAGACGGAGCGAGTGGGACGTCGGCGAGTCCACGAACGACTGAAGGGAACGAAGTGACCGAAAGGAAGTGAGTGGACTGGCCGGGATTTGAACTCACTCGCAACGCTCCGCGTTGCTCGCTGCTCAAATCCACGCGCTCGCTGCAGCGAGCGCTCTGCTCGCCATTTCTTCACTCCGTTCAGAAATGGACTCGCCGGGATTTGAACCCGGGGCCTCTCCCATGCCAAGGGAGTGATCTACCCCTGATCTACGAGCCCTCAAACGCAATCATTCATTCCCCGGTCGAATAAATAAGGGCTTCGAATCGTTCGACTGCTGTGGGGTGCGGACACAGATCGCATTCCGTCGGGGCCTTGCCTACGCGGGCCGAACTTCACAAACGTACACATCCGTGAACAGGTTTCGGAACGTCCCCATCCAATGCTCTTGGGTGTCCTGAAACTGGTCTGTGTGTGCTTTGACTTCCACGAGAACCGGGCCGCCGAACAGCTGTTGGTCGATACCAACGAGGTCTGGTGCGCCGGAGAACCCGAGTGCCTCACGCAAGCGCTCGAGGGGTTCGGTTCGGTCGAATATTTCGGTGAGAACCGTTTCAGACGTGTCGGTCCGCATCGGTCCGGCGATTTCGCGGAGGCCCCGTTCAATCGCGTCCGCGAATCTGACACGCGAAAATCGACCGTGTTCGTCCAGATTGTCGGTCTCCCACGCCGACTCTACGAACTGTTCGCCGTCGAGGACGGGACGATTCCGCGTGCTGTCGATATTGATGACGAGGCCGCCGAGACACTCGGTGAGGTAGGTCGAAACCAAATCCTCGGCGTTGACCGCATCGCCCTCGTAGCAATACTCGTACGTTTCCGGCGATTCGAACGACCCCGGGTACGACGCCGTGTCCGTCGCCCAATCCTTCTCTAGGTAGGTTCGCCCCTCCCCCTCGATTGTGCTGGTCCCCGTCAACCGCCTGAAAACGAGTTCATACTCGCCGGCTCCGTATTGCATCGTGTAACCGCTGTCGGCGTTATCCCGTATTGGCTTGTTGGAACGGCCGAGACGCGTTCCGAACGTTTCTCCGCTCCCGGCAACGAACCGACTCGTTTTTTCCGTCGCTGACGGAACGATTCGGTATGACTGACGACGACGCTCCCGAAGTCCCGGTCGTGTGCGAGGCCTGCGACACGACCACGCGCGTTTCGCTCTCCGAGGTCGCGGACGCCATCGAGCGACACAACGAACAGGTCCACGACGGGGACGACATCGCGCAGGTCGACCCCGAAATCGTCAAGCACGTGACCGACCTCGCGGCGAAGGACATGAGCGTGTTCGAAGACGAGGCGTGAGCCGCGGGAGGCGCTGGCGCGCCGCATCGGCTCTTTTCAGCCGCGGTAGCTCGGATACCGATTGCCGGACTTGTGGGACACCCGTAGCGGGGCAAACAGCTGACCCGGAATCCACCAGTTGTTCGAGTGCGAGTCCACGAACGACTGACGGAACGAAGTGACCGAAAGGAAGTGAGTGGACTCGCCGGGATTTGAACTCACTCGCAACGCTCCGCGTTGCTCGCTGCTCAAATCCCGTCTCGAACAGACATCAATACAGTCGATACACGCGGCTCGCTGCGCTCGCCGGTGGTATCGACAGAAGTTGATGGACTCGCCGGGATTTGAACCCGGGGCCTCTCCCATGCCAAGGGAGTGATCTACCCCTGATCTACGAGCCCGCATCCTCCGATAGCCGTCGCCCGTTTAGAAGCCCTTCGATTCCGACCGAGGCGAGTTGAGACCGAGTCGAATCCGAGTCGAAACGGTTTAACCCGGCGCGCGTGGACAACCCGATGGGAATCCAGCACGGCCGCAAATCTGACTCGCCCGGTTCGGGCTTGGGATTGCGGTAGTGCCCCAGCAGTCGGTGAGACGACTGCGGGGTACTCGTTTCTGCGGTCAGTGCGGTTCCAACCCGCAACAATGGCACGAATGCACACCCGCCGCCGTGGCTCGTCCAGCTCGGACAAGCCGGTGGCAGACGAAGCACCGGAGTGGAGCGACGTCGACGCGGCTGACATCGAAGCCCGCGTCGTCGAACTTGCAGAACAGGGCAAGGACCCGAGCCAGATCGGCCTGTCCCTGCGCGACGAAGGCGTCAAGGGCGTTCCCGTCCCGGACGTCAAGCTCGCCACGGGCAAGAAGGTCACCACCATCCTCGAGGAGAACGACGCCGCAGGCGACCTCCCCGAGGACCTCCGTAACCTCATGGAGCGCGCCGTCCGCCTCCGCGAGCACATGGAGGAGAACCAGCAGGACAAGTCCAACCGTCGCGCCCTGCAGAACACGGAATCGAAGATTCGCCGCCTCGTCTCGTACTACCGCGGCGACAAGCTCGACGACGACTTCACCTACAGCTACGACGTCGCTGTCGAACTCCTCGAAGAATAACTGAATGTCCGTGAGCCCCGCCGAACAGACACCCGCCGCCGACGCCGCCGCGACGCTCCGCGAGGCGACGTTCGTTCGCCTCCGCGTCAGCGCGAGCGGTGCCGCCGTCGCGGCCGCCGGTGTCATCGGCCGGGCGCTCAGGACACTCGACGTCCCCTTCCGCATCCGCGCGACCGACGCCCCGGACACTGTCGCAAACGACGACGTTGTGGCAGTCGTGGGCCTGTCGAACGCCGATGCGGACCTCGAACTCGACCCGACCGACGCCGTCTCTATCGTCCGCGAACTCGGGGTCGACCCCGACCCGGCGGTCGCGCTGGCCGGCTTCCACGCCGCCGGCGTAGCCCCGGACGACGACCTCGCGGACGCCGCGGCCGACGCGGGCGTCGAAGCCGGACCCGGCGTGGCCGTCCCGACGGGCGACCTCGCAGACGGGCTGGCGCACTCGACGTTCGTTCACGCGTCGTTTTCGGCCGACAGGGAGCGCGCGCAGGCGACGCTCGCCGAACTGTCGCTCCCGGCCGAACTCGACGCGGACGCCCGCAGACGCGTCGCCTCCCTCGTCGCCATCGACGCGACGACCGGCGAGGCGACCGCCCGAGCGGCGACCGCCGTCGAGCGCGTCTTGCGCTCGGAGGCGACCCCGAACGGGCCGTTCGAAACCGTCGGCGGCTTCGCCGACGTGCTCGACGCGACCGTCCGGGAGTCGCCCGGAACCGCCGTCGCGCTGGCGCTCGGACACGGCGTTCGAGACGCGGCGCTCGACGCGTGGCGCGACCACGCGCAGGCGACCCACGGCGCGCTTCGCGAGGCGACGACGGGACGCTACGAGAGCCTCTACGCGCTCTCCTGTGACCTGTCGTCGCCGGGGCGACTCGCCACGGTGGCGAGGCTCGCCCGCGACTTCCGCTCGCCCGAGCCGACCGTTCTCGCGGTCGGCGTCGGTGCCGCGGCCCTCGTCTCGACCGGCCCCGCCGGACTGGACGAGGACCTCGCCGCGGCCGCGGACGAACTGCCGGACGCGTCCGCGACCGGGTCGCCGTCGGAGGCGACGATGACGTTCGACTCCGCGGCGGAGCCGAGCGACGTCGTCGCGGCCGTCAGGGAGGTGCGCCGATGACGCGGCGCTCGACCCTGCGGACGACCCACGACGACCCCGGCATCGTCGCCGGCGCGCTCGAACCGGACAACACGGAGTCGATGCGCACCCGAGTCGAGGGGGACGAACTCATCACCACAATCGAACGCGATTCGACCGGTGGCCTGCACGCCACGGTCGATGACTACGTCGTCAACGTGACGGTCGCCGAGACCGTCATCGAAGCCACACGAACGCACACAGACACTAACCATGAGTGAACGATCCGTCTCCAAGCAGAAGCGCGGAAAGCGATGGTACACCGTCATCGCTCCCGAGAATTTCGACCGTAAGGAACTCGGTTCGACCTTCGCGGACGAACCCGAGAAGATCAACGGTCGCACCGTCGAGTCCACCCTCGGCGAACTCAACGACGACCAGGGCGCGAACAACGTCAAGCTCACGTTCAAGATTACCGACGTGGGCAGCGACGCCGCCTACACCGAGTTCATCCAGCAGGAGCTCACCCGAGACTACCTCCGTAGCCTCGTCCGCCGCGGCGCGTCCAAAATCGAGGCCAACGTCACGGCTATCACCAAGGACGACTACCGCGTCCAGGTCCAGCCCGTCGCCTTCACCACGAAGAAGGCCGACCGCAGCCAGGAACACGAGATTCGTCGCATCATGACGAAGCTCACCCGCGAGGCCATCACGGGCCACACCTACGACGCGCTCACCGAGAGCGTCGTCGAAGGTCGCCTCTCGTCGGCCATCTACGGCGACGCGAAGGTCATCTACCCCCTGCGCCGCGTCGAGGTCAAGAAGTTCTCCCTCGAAGCCCGCCCCGAAGAGGTCGAGGCCGAAGAGGAAGCCGCCGTCAGCGTCGACGAGGACGACGTCGCAGTCGACGTCGACGAAGAGACCGAAGCGTAAGCCCGTCTCGCCGACGGCCCGACTTCGAATTTCGACTTTTTCGCGATAGCGCGCGGAGCGAGAGCCACGCCGCTCTCGGCCGTTGAATCCCGGGCGCGACGGTACGCGCCGAGTTTACTCCTCGACGACGATGGTGCCGACCATGCCGGCCTGCTCGTGGGGGATACAGAGGTACTCGTACTCGCCGGGCACGTCGAAGGTGTACGTGTAGGTCTCGCCGCTCCCGATGAGCCCGCCGAGCGAGTTAGAGTAGGCGTCGCGGGCGGCCTGCTCGGTCTCGTAGTTCCCGCTGGCGAAGAACGCGGCGTCCTCGGGAAGCGTGCCCTCGTAGGCGGTAACGGTGTGGCCGCGCGAACTCGTGTTCCGCCAGACGACCTCGTCGCCGACCTCGACGGTCAGCGTCGGCGGGTCGAACGCGACCGCGGTCATTCCGATGTCGAAGTCGTCGCCCGAAGCCATCAAGGTCGCACAGCCCGCGAGGCCGGTCGTCGCGGCCGCTCCGGCCGCCGCGAGGAACTGACGCCGCGTCCGACCGCCGTCCGAGGACCCGTGGTCTCGCATAGTCGCCTCTCGGGACGCGACCGATAAATGTCGCATGGTTCGCTCGCCGAACCGCCGAATCGACCGGGACCGGCCGGAACGCCGCCGGTTCGAGGTCGGTGCGCGGAGCCGCCCACCGACGGACGGAACGTAAGAGGGAAAGGGAAGGTACGCAATCGCATCGGTATGAGACCCCGATTCGTCGGTCGGTTGGGGCCCGCCGACGTGGTCACCGCCGGGAACGCGGCGCTCGGATTCGTCGCGGCGGTGCTGACCGCGGTCGACGTGCGCCTCGCGGCCAAGGCCATCCTGCTCGCCGCGATGGCCGACGGCCTCGACGGCGTGGTCGCCCGGCGCTACGGGGGAACCGACGCGGGGCCGTACCTCGATTCCCTCGCGGACGTGGCCTCCTTCGGCGTCGCCCCCGCCCTGCTCGTCGTCACCGTCGTCCGCGAGATGTGGGGCTTCGACCGGATTCGGGTCGTCGCCGGCGTCGCCGTCGCCGCGCTGTTCGTCGCGGCCGCGGTCGTCAGACTGGCGCTCTACACCGCCTACGACAGCGGCTCCGACGAGACGGTCGGCGTGCCGACGACGCTCGCCGCGACGATTCTGTCGGCGGGCGTCCTCGTCGGCTTCGTCGAGCCGATGTTACTCGTCGTCCTCTCGGCGGTTATGGCCGCGCTCATGCTCTCGGACGTGACCTACCCGGACCTCCACGCGCAGGACGCGCTCGTCATGGGCGTGGTGCAGGGCCTCGCCATCGTCTGCTCGGGGACGCTCGGGCAGGGCTTTTCGTTCGGCTTGCTGTTCTTGGCGCTCGGCTACCTGTTTTTGGGGCCGCGCTTCTACTGGGGCTAATCGGCGCGACGAGAGCCGCGCGCCAGAGTCACATCCCCATGTCGGCCGCGTCGTCCGGGACCGGCAGGTCGTGCGGCGAGACGCCGAGGAGCTCCGCGGCGTGGTCCAAGGCCATGTCGAAGCCGTAGTAGCGTTCGAGTTCGTCGCCGTCGGCGGTCGGGCGGACTTTCAGCATGGCGTAGCCGTCGATGTTCTGGGCCACGGCGGCGGTTCGACCGTCGCGGTCGAATTCGAGGACGCGCTCGGAGTCGGTGACGTAGTACCGCGCGGTGACGCCGTTCGCTTCTTTGGTTGCGTCGGTCATGCGAGGCGCTAGGGAGTAGGGACTGTCTAAACTACCGGTTCCGGCGGGCGAGTCGTCGCGGCGGGCCGGCGGAACGAAAGTGACGTGTGTGTCTCCGCCGAGGGGTGAGCTATGTGGTTTCAGAGCGGCCGCCGGCGCGACCTTTGTGCCATCCTCTACGACGCGGGCGAACTCCGCGGACAGAAGCTGAAGACCCGACTGGAACGCTACTACGACCTCCGAATCGACCCCCAAGCGTTCTACGGGACGCTCGACGCGCTCGTCGAGGGGGACCACCTCGAACGGCGAACCGAGGGAATCTACGACGTGTACGGCCTCACCGACGCGGGCGCAGACCGGGTCGAATCGTACCACGCGTGGCTCGCGGAGCGGGTCGAAAACGGAGAGCGCCGGGCAGGTGACACGGCCGACGCGAACGAATCGGTCGTCGACTGACGGTTACTTCTGGAGCCAGTCGCCGATGGTGTTGCGGAGAATCTCGCTCGTCCCCTCGTAAATCTCGTTGAGCTTCGCGTCGCGGTAGTAGCGCTCGGCGGCGAAGTCCTTGGTGTAGCCGTAGCCGCCGTGAATCTGGATGCCCTCGTTCGCCACCTCGCGGCTGATTTCGCTGGCGTAGAGCTTCGCTTGCGCGGCCTCCTTGATGAACGTCTCGTCGCGCATCTTCAGGTCCGCGGCCTTGTGCATGAGGAGCTTCGCGGCCTGGACTTTCGTGTCCATGTCGGCCAGTTTGTGCTTGATGGCCTGGAAGTCGCCGATGGGCTGGTCGAACTGCTCGCGCTCGCCGGCGTACTTCACGGCGTCGTCGAGGGCGGCGCGGGCGATACCGATAGAGCGCGCCGCGATGGTGATGCGGCCGCCGTTGAGCGTCTTCAGCGCCTGCACGAAGCCGTCGCCCTCGTCGCCGAGGAGCCGGTCCTCGGGGATGCGCATGTCGTCGAAGCGGAGTTCGGCGGTCGGACAGCCCTTGTCGCCGAGTTTGTGCTCCGTGCCCTCGACGACGAAGCCGTCGTCCTCCTCGGGGCGGACGACGAACGACGAGATGCCCTTGTTGCCCGCGTCGGGGTCGGTCTTGGCGAAGACGACGACGGTGTCCGCGACCGAGCCGTTCGAAATCCAGAGCTTGCCGCCGTCGACGACGTACTCGTCGCCGTCCTTGACCGCCGTGGTCTCCATGGCCGGCACGTCGCTGCCCGCGCCGGGTTCGGAGAGCGCGAACGCGCCGATGTCGGTGCCCTCGTTGACCGGCGTCAGGTAGGTCTGCTTCTGGTCCTCGTTCCCGAACTCGTAGAGCATGTTGCCGGCGAGGCTCGTGTGGGCGGCGACGATGGTGCCGAGGCCGCCGGAGCCGCGGGAAATCTCTTCGAGACCGATGGCGTAGGAGTGATAGTCGAGGCCGGCACCGCCGTACTCCTCGGGGAAGGGCATGCCCATCAAGCCGAGTTGGCCCATCTCGCGCACGAGGTCGGCAGGGAACTCGTCGGTCTCGTCTATCTCCGCCGCGCGAGGTTTGACCTCCTCGTCGACGAACTCCGAGACCATGTCCTTGATTTGCTTCTGCTCCGCAGTGAGCGCGAAGTCCATACGTGAGTCTGTCATCGACTATGCTTATGATTTTCTCCTGCGCCGTCTCGGCCGTTTGAGCGTGGACTCCCCCACGAGACTTTTTATCCCCCCTTCCGTAATACCGGTACGCTTCGAATGTCTCGACACGCCGATGCCCGGCCACCGGCAACTGATGACGACCTCGATTGGTGTCACGATGCAGTTCAGGGGGTCTCTCGTACCTTCGCCCTCACGGTCGACGTCCTCGACGAACCGATGGCGTCGCACATCTGTATCGGATATCTCCTCTGTCGAATCGCCGACACCGTGGAGGATTCGTCTTCAATCGCGCCCGACGAGCAGGCACACCTCCTTCGACTCTACGACCGCGCGCTCGACCCCGACGACGACACCACCGTCGACGAGTTCGTGAGCGCAGTACAGCCGCACCTCCCCCCGGAGGGCGAACAGTCCGACGACTGGATGGTCGTCGCCAACACCGCTCGGGTCTTCCGGACGTTCGAGGCGCTTCCGGAGGACGTGCGGGAGGCGGTCACGCCGCCGGTCCGCGAACTCGTCTCGGGCATGGCGATGTTCGTCGAACGCTACTCCCAGACCGGCGGGCTCCGCATCCAGTCCCGCGAGGAGCTAGAGGAGTACTGCTACTACGCCGCCGGCACCGTCGGCAACCTCATCACGAACCTCGTGACCCGCGGCAACGTCGACAGCGAGCGCCGCTCGCGGCTCTACGACACCGCCGAGGAGTTCGGCCTGCTCCTCCAGCTCGTGAACATCGCGAAGGACGTTCACGACGACTACACGGCGGAGAACAACGTCTACCTCCCCGCCGACTGGCTCGACGACGCGGGCGTCCCCCAAGAGGAGGTCGTCGCCCCCGAGCACAACGACCGGGCGGCCTCGGTGGTCAAGCGGACCGCCGACCACGCCAAGTCGTTCCTCGACGACGCCCAGACCTACCTGGAGACGGTGCCGCTCCGCGAGGGTAACACGCTCGCCGCGTGGGCGATTCCGTTCCTGCTCGCGGTCGGCACGCTCCGCGAACTCGTCGCCAACCCCGAACACGCGGTGACGGGTGAGGGGGTCAAAATCTCCCGCCAAGAGGTGTTCGCCGTCGTCTCCGAGATGAACGGCGCGAGCGCCGAGTCGCTCGCCGAGATGCGCGAAATCATCTCGCGCCAGCCGTTCCACCGAGCGACGACGAACGCCGACTGAACGACGCAGAGGCGCTGTCGGTCGGGCCCGGTTCTGTCTCGCTTCTCTTCTCGCGTCGCTTCGCGCCGAGCGCCGCCGAACGCGCCGGCAGCTTCGGGTCTCGCGAGCGCCGTGTTTCGCACCCGCGGCGGTCGCCGTCGGAACCGCGGTCCGAGACCCATGCGGTCCCGTGACGAACGCAGTTTGGGAGGATTTTTAGTAACCCAAGCATAACGGGCGTCTATGAGTACCGAAGAAGCACACGACGACCACGGCCATCACCTGCCGGCGGTTCAGGACTGGCCGCGCGGCTTCGGCGAGGCGAGCTGGTGGCCGTTCGTCACCGCCGTCGGGGGCGCGGGCATCTACGCCGGTGCCGGGCTGTACGTCATGGCACAGGACGGAATCGTCGGCCAGACGGCAGGCCCCGCCGTGTTCATCGGCAGTATCTTCCTCTTCCTGGCCGGACTCTACGGCTGGTTGTACCACGCGTTCGTGAGCCACTTCTGGTCGCGCGACGCGAGCCAGAAGAGCGCATCGAAGCTCCGTTGGGGCATGATTGCCTTCCTCGGCTCCGAGCTCGGGACGTTCGGCGCGCTGTTCGCGTACTACTTCTTCATCCGCGCGGGAACGTGGCCACCGCAAGAGCTACCGCATCTCACCGGGTCACTGGTGTTGGCTAACACCGCCATCCTCATCGTGTCCAGTTTCACGCTCCACTGGGCGCACGTCGCCATCCGCGAGGAGAACCACCGTAACTTCATCCTCGGCCTCGCCGTCACGCTCCTGCTCGGCGTGATATTCATCGGCGGGCAGGTCTACGAGTACTACGAGTTCATCGTCCACTCGAACTTCTCCATCACCGACGGCATCTTCGGGTCGGCGTTCTACGGCCTCACCGGCCTGCACGGCCTCCACGTCAGCCTCGGCGCGGTGCTTCTCGGTATCGTCTTCGTCCGCGCGCTCCGCGGACAGTACTCCGCCGAGCGTCACGTCTCCGTCAGCACGGCCTCGATGTACTGGCACTTCGTGGACGTCGTCTGGATATTCCTCGTCGTCGTCCTCTACGTCGGCGCGGAAGTCGGCGCGTAACCCCCGTCGCCGCGACGCGACGGCGACCGATTCTTTTTTAATCTACTCCTCCGAGAGCCACGGACGCCGGCACGTCCTGTCGAGGGATGGTAACGGGCGTCCACTGCCATGGGTTGTTCGGACCACGTCCTCGGACGCGACGTGGACGTGTCGGACGTCTCGACCGCCGAGCGGCGGGTCCGGTACACCGACCGAGAGCCACGCCCACGTCCGCGACCGTAACCCTCGCCCGCGACCGCTCACCCGAACTGTTCGTTGAACCGGTAGATGTCCTCGTCCACGCCGGCGACGATGAGGTCGTCGTCGGCCTCGACTCGGAACTCCGGGCCGATTTCGGTGACGAGCGCGCCGTTTCGCTCGACGGCGATGACGGTGCAGTTCGTCCGAGCGCGAACGTCGGCCCCGGCGAGCGTCCGTCCCACGAGGCTGGGCGCGTGGGTCCGGACGATTTCTATCTGCGACTGGGGCGCGATGACCTCCTCGTCGAGGACCGTCGAGGCGAGCATCCGGCCGGCGACCGTCGACAGCGCGAGGACGTAGTCCGCGCCGGCGCGGTAGAGTTTGGCGATGCTCTCGGTCTCGTTGGCGCGGGCGATGACCTCCGTCTCCTCGGAGACGCGCTCGGAGACGAGCGTGGCGAACACCGCCGTCGTGTCGTTGTCGAGCGCGAGAAGGACGCCGCGAGCCTCGGTGACGTTCGCCTCCGAGAGCGTCTGCGGGTCGGTGATGTCGCCGACGAGGTCGACGCCGGGTTTGTCCCGCTTGTCGACGACGAGGTGCGGGACGCCGGCACTCGCCAGCGTCTCGGCCGCGGTCGAGCCGACCTCGCCGTACCCGGCGACGATGACGGTCCCGCGGCGGAACCGCCGCGCCGACGACAGCGTCAGCGCGCGGAGCTCTTCGAGTTGCTTCTCGCGGCCGACGACGAGCAGGATGGTGTGCTCGTCGATGACGGCGTCCGGGGCGGGCGGGGAGACGAACTCGCCGGTGAACCACGCGCCGATGACGTTGACCCCGGTGACTCCGCCGATGCCGCTCTCGGCGATGGTCCGCCCCTCGACGGGGCTCCCGCGCTGGACGAGCAGCTCCGCGACCTCGAAGTCCTCGCCGATTTCGATGGCGTCGCCGAGTTCCGAGGAGATGGACGTGGTCGCCTTGCCGGCGAGGCTCTCGCCGAGCAGTCGGCGCGGGGAGACGACCCGGTCGGCTCCGGCGTAGCGGTGGTAGTCGGCGACCTCGGGGTCCTCGATGAGGCTGACGACGCGGGCGTCGGGAGCGGCCTGCTTGGCGGCGAGGATGATGCTCGCGTTCGTCTCGTCGTCGTCGTCGGCGACGATGGCGAGCGCCTCGGCCGCGTTCGCGGCTTCGAGCGACTCGATGGCCTCGGGGTCGCCGTGGACGACCTCGTAGCCCTCGCCGTACAGTTCCTCGGCGCGGTCGCGGTCGGCTTCGAGAATCACGTAGGGCACGTCCATCGAGTCGAGTTCGTCCACGAGGGCGTCGCCGCGGGGGGTGAACGTACAGATGACGACGTGGTCCGTGCGCGTCGAGGTCGTCGGCGGCGCGGTCCGCAGGGCGTCTTCGACGAGCGGGACGAGAAACAGCGGGAGCGTGAGGAAGACGGTCGTGACGCCCGTGAGCTGCATCAGAATCGACAGCATGAGCAGCGGCGGGTGGTCGACCCAAAACCGGGTCTGTTCGCCGTAGCCCGTCGTCGTGAACGTCTCGACGACGACGTGGACCGCCTGCAGGAAGGTGATATCTTCCCCGGCGAAAAAGCCCGCCGCCCACTGGTAGGCGATGGAGAACGCGAGCATCAACAGCCCGGCTCCCGCGAGATAGCGACCGAGTCGCCGCTTCGCCTTCGACAACCCGGGGCCGTCGCCCGAAATAGACATAGTCGGGCTATGAGCGCCGGTGGCTAAAAGCGTCCTGACGCGGTAGTGCTCTCATGACCCGCCGACGGGACGCCGCACTCGCGGGGGCGCTGCTCGTCCCCATCGCGGCCGCGGCGGTCCTCCTACGGACGCCGGTGACACCGGGGGCGGTCCTCGTCGGCGTCGTCGGGGCACTCGCGCTGGAAGCGGCGCTGTCGCTTCGGGCGTCGAGCGTCCGCGCGCTGTGGGAGCGACGAACCGTGCAGGCCGCCTCCGTCGCGGTCGCCGTCGTCGGAACCACCCTGGGTGCTGTCGTCTTCGGACGCGCGACGCTACTCGCCGTCGCGGCCGGGCTCTCGACCTATCTGCTCCTCCTCGCGGCCGTGGAACTCCGAAGCCGCGGTTCCGGTCCCGAGCGCCGCCCGTGAGTCGGTCCCGCCGACCTGTTACGCGAGGAATACTTAACCCGCGCCCGTCCACCAGTACGGGTATGTGCAGCACACCGTCCGACAGCCGAGGCGACAGTCCGCGACCGTGACGCTCTCGGGGAGCAGCGGGGCGACTGCTCGGACGACCCGCCGGACGAGACGCCGCGTGCTCGAAACCGGCGGCGCGGCGGCAGCGGCCACGCTGGGGTTCGGCGCGCTCCTCGCGACCGAGTGGGTGTGGCTCGTCTCGCGCGCCGAGCCCTCGCCCGAGACCGCCGCGGCGACGTGGGCCGCCGGAACCCTGCTCGTCGTCGTCGGCCTCTGCGCGTACGCCTACGCGAACGCGGACGAGAACGTCGCGCCCGGCGGCGGAGCGACCGAGTCGGAGCCGGGGCGGCCCTACGACGGCCTCGGGCTCCCGACCGCTGTCACGCTCGCTCGGGGCTTCCTCGTCGCGGGCGTCGCGGGCATCGCCGGCGTGGCGCTCTACGGGCCGCTGAGCCCGTCGTGGGCGTGGGCCGCCGCCGTCGGCTACGGGGCTGCGGCCGCGCTCGACGCCCTCGACGGAGCGCTCGCCCGCCGACTCGACCGCGTCAGCCGACTCGGCGCGCGACTCGACACCGCGGTCGACGCCTTCGGCCTCCTCGTGGCCCCGCTGGCCGGCGTCTTCCTCGGAGAACTCGCGTGGTGGTACCTCTCGGTCGGGGCGGCGCGGTACGTCTTTCTCCTCGGCCTCCGGCTCCGCGAGCGAGCGGGCCGACCGACGTTCGACCTCCCGCCTCGCGCCTCGCGGCGCGTCCTCGCCGGCGTCCAGATGGCCGTCGTCCCGCTGGCGCTCGCTCCCGGCGTCTTCGACGCGTGGATGCCCCTCGTGACCGGCGTCGCGGCGGCGGCGCTCCTGCTCGGGTTCGCTCGGGACTGGGGCTACGTCTCGGGCCGGGTCGGGAGAGAAGGCGACGGAGACGCGTCAGTTCCGGAGTAATCAGTCGAGTTCGGCCAACACGTCGAGGTTGTGGGCGACGTACGCGAGTTCGTCGCCCGCGAGGTCGTCGTGCCGGGCCTCGAGCCACCGGTCGAGGCTCTCGCGGTCGACCGCAGCCGACTCGCCGACTGACTCCTCGACGAAGCCGAGGACGCGGTCGAGGAAGATTCGCGCCTCGTCGTCGTGCGGCGGGTGGACGACCCAGTCGGAGCCGCCGGCGGCGACGACCGGCGCGCCGAGGTCGGGAAGGACCGAAAGGAGGTCGGAACCGGTGTCCGGCCCCGCGCGTTCGCCGCCGCGCATCGTCTCGTGATACGCGCCGAGAACCGCGTCGTCGTCGGGGTGACTCGGGCGGAACGCGGTTCGGCCGTCGAACGTGATAGGCGCGTAGAAGAGCCCCTCGTCCGTCAGCCGCGAGAGGAGCGCGTCGACCGCGCGGCGGAGCGGGAGCACGTCGAGGACCGCGTGCGCGAC
Organism: Haloferax gibbonsii; assembly: GCF_001190965.1. Lineage (NCBI taxonomy): Archaea > Methanobacteriati > Methanobacteriota > Halobacteria > Halobacteriales > Haloferacaceae > Haloferax > Haloferax gibbonsii. Next base: position 1,049,418 of record NZ_CP011947.1, on the reverse strand, counting down.
CACGAGGTCGATGGCCTTCGGGAGGACCGTCATCGCCTCGAAGAGGTCGCTCGTCACGTAGGTGAGAGAGACGCTGCGACCGTGGCGCTCGATGCGGAAGCCGTCGGGCGTCGGCTCGGCGGTCCAGCCGGCGGCGCGCGCCCACTTCGCGAACGCCGCGGCCGCGTGGTCGGCCATCCCGCGCTTCCGGTCGACCATGACGTACTTTATCTCGTCGTGCGCGTCGAAGACGCCCCACGAGAGGAGTCGCCGACACATCGCGCCCGTCCCCGCGCCGACGGAGACGACGCGAAGCGGCTGTCCCGACCGCGACTCGGCGCGCGCTTCCAGCCGGTCGATGAGACTGGCGAGGGTCGGTCGGTGGAGCGCGCGGTCGTCCACCGACTCCTTCGCGTGGAGGTAGTGGACGAACCGGTCGTCGTGGCTGGTCACGACCGCCCCGTCTCGGCGGACTCGTATAACCGTTCTCCCGACGCCGGCCCGACGGGTACGAGCGAATCGGTTACAGTGGGCACGCTGAAGTGTGAACTGAGCGAAACGTTCGCTCGATTCGCCCGGAAAGTATTTGATTCGGTTCCGGTGATGTAACCCCAAATGGATAGCGAGATTATCGACGCGGTGACCGGGTGGGACTCCGCGCCCGCCGGACGAGGCTACGGTGGCCTCCGGTCGCTCGCGGACGACGGCTTCACAGGAGCCGTCGTCGCTGGCATGACGTGGGGATTCATGCTCAACGGCCGTCTCCTCGGCGTCTTCGACGGGACGGTCGCGGATTTCGAGGGTGAATCGTTCGAGGCGCACCGCGCACCGGACCCGGCGCTGCCGCTTCTGTACGCGATGCGGGAGACCGGCGGCGACATCCGCGCGCAGTACTACACCGAGGAGACGCCGCTGGGGGACGCCGACGGAACGCTCTCGGCGGGCGGCTTCACCGGCTACGTCGAACTGTCCGAGAACGTGCTCTCGGGCGACTACTACGTCGTCTACCACGGGGGGAAGTCGATGAGCGCGGCCTTCGTCGGCAACAGCAAGCGACTCGTCACCGGCGACGACGCGTTCGAGCGCGCGAGCGACGAGGTCGGCATCTACAAAGTCTACGACGTGGACCTCGACCTCGTCGATATCCCGGAGCCCGAGTCCGACGAGGACGAGGACGCCGCGGGAGTCGCCGCGGCGGGCGGCGAGGCCGACGCGACGGACACGTCCGAAGAGCCGGAGGTGCCGACGACCACGACCGCGGACGAGCCGAGTACGACCGCGGCAGCCGACGACGTCGCGTCGGAGCGCGCTGCCGACGGCGAGGACAACCCCGCCGACGGGGAGCCGGAGCCGGCGACGGCCGACACCCCGGCGAGCGCGGAACCCCCGGCCGAGACCGCGGCCGACCCGGAGCCATCGACGCCCGACGACGACGGCACCGAGACGACCGACAACCCGTCCGCGGGCCCCATCGAGTCACAGTCCCCGGAGCCCGCCGAGACAGAGGCGGCAGCGACGGACCGGCCGGCGTCCGACGAACCGGCCTCGCCGATGTCCGAGGGGCCCGTCGTCGCCGACGCCCCGCAGAAGAACGGGGAAGCGTCGTCTCCGGACCCGCTCGCGGAGGACGGCGCGACCGACGACGACGTGTTCTCCGCCGAGGCGCAGTGGCGGAACGCCCGGTCGATACCCTCGCTCGACCCCCGCGACGCAAAGGGCGAGGCCGTGGACGATCGCCCCGGAACCCCCCGAAGCCGTCGGGGGAACACGACGCAGGCGACGCATCACCGTCCGTCCCGGAGTGGGACGGGCGGCGAGGCGCGACCGTCGCCGAAAGACCAGTCGAACCAGCAGCAGTCCCAGCCGACCGAACAGACGCCGGACGAGCCCGCCGTCGACCCGGCGGAAGCCGAGTCGCTGAAAGAACGAGTCGAGGCGCTGGCGACCGAGCGCGACCGGCTCGAATCCGAGCGAAACGCCCTCCGCGAGGAGCGGGACGAACACCGCTCGCGCGCCGAGGAGCTCGAAGACCGCGTCGCCGAACTCGAATCCGAGGTCGAACGCCTCCGCGACCGGCTCGACGAGGCGGGTGTCCGGTCGACCGACCGGTCTATGTCGGCCGACGAGGCGCTCCGCGGGACGAACCTCTTCGTCCGCTACGCCCAGAAAGGGCAGGCGACGCTGGAGAAGGCCCACGACGGGCAGGCCTCCCGTGAGGAGGTCATCGAGAACCTCCGGCTGGAACACCACACCACGTTCGACACGGAGGGGCTCGGCATCGACGGCCAGCCCTACGAGGAGTTCCTCCGCGGGACGCCCGAGTACGGCTTCGCCAAGTGGGTCGTCACCGACCTGCTCTACGAAATCGGCGAGACGGGCAACCGGTCGAGCCTCGCCGGCGTCTTCGACTCGATTCCGAAGGCCGACCGAATCGAGCTGTACGGGAGCGTCTCGGTGCCCATCGGCGACGGCGAAACCGAGTCGCGGCAGTTCGACGTCATCGTCCGCGACCAGATGGGCGAGCCGCTGTTCGTGGCGAACCTGAACGACTCGCGGGACCCGGCGACCCAGCCGATGGTCACCCAACTCATCAAGGACTCGAAGGCCGTCGCCGACGCGAAAGAGACCCTCGGCTCGGCGTTCGTCGTCACGAGGAGCTTCTTCGAGCCGGAGGCGCTCGAAGCCGCCACGGCCGAGACCGGCGGCGGCCTCCTGAGTCGGTCGAAGCGCAAGAGCTTCGTGAAACTCTCGCGGAAGCAGGGGTACCACCTCTGTCTGGTGGAGGCCCGCGGCGGCGAGTTCCACCTGAACGTCCCCGACCTCTGAGTCGGCGACGGCTCGCGTCGACCGGCGCCGTCGCTGTGTTATTTTTCGTTCTCGCGTTCCGCTCGGCGGTCGCGCGCGAAGCGCCGCGGCTGTCGACGTTACTGAACGATAGTGAAACGACCGCGGCGCTCGGAGCGCGTCCGCGGCGAGTGTCCGTGGTGTCGTGTCGGAACCGTTCGGTACCGACTGAATCGAAGCGCAGCTAACGCGGTCGGTCCGATGTCGTGCCCGGAAAGACTCGTCGGACGAAACAGGATAGAACGACCGCGTGCGCCTGAAGTGTGGTTAGTTCTCGATTTCGGCCGCTTCCTCGATCTTCATCGATTCGAGTTTGCCGACGATTTCGTCGAGCTTGTCGTCGAGTTCGTCGACGAACTCTTGGGTGCGCTCGGTGGTGATTGCGCCCTGGCTGGAGGGTTCGATGAGGTTCTCTTCTTCGAGAACGCGGAGGGAGTAGCGGACTTTGTGGTGCGGGTAGCCTGTCTCGTTGGACATCTTCACGATGCCGATTGGCTCACTTTCGATGACCATCTTCAGGACCTGGAGATGGCGCTCCAACATATCGACTTCCTTCTCAAGTCGGTCTATCATGCCATTTGTTAACTCTTCTTGGGAGGCTTTAAGCCTTGCCCTCCGGGTCGGCGAATAATGAGATAACGCGACCTTAACGAGGACACTAATTAACCGTTGTGTTATCCGTCGTCACGCCAATGCGTGTTCATGGCGTATTCTTCGGCGACGACTCGGCAATTAGGCACGAATATGCATTGCTCGTCGGCCGCGACCGTAATCTGTTTAGTGCGGCGCGGGGAACGGCCGACGTATGACTGTTACCATCGTCGGTTCGCAACTCGGCGACGAGGGCAAAGGCGCGCTCGTCGACCTGTGGGGCGGCGACGCTGACATCGTCGTCCGCTATCAGGGCGGCGACAACGCCGGCCACACCGTCGTCGAAGACGGCGAGGAGTACAAGCTTTCGCTCGTCCCGAGCGGGGCCGTCCGCGACAAGGTCGGCGTCCTCGGAAACGGCTGTGTCATCAACCCCCGGACGCTGTTCTCCGAGATCGACGACCTCCGCGAGCGCGGCCTCGACCCCGACGTGCGCCTCGCCAAGCGCGCGCACGTCATCATGCCGTACCACCGCCGCCTCGACAACATCGAAGAGGAGGCGAAGGCCGACTCGGACCTCACCGTCGGCACGACCGGTCGCGGCATCGGCCCCACCTACGAGGACAAGGCGGGCCGCCGCGGCATCCGCGTCGGCGACCTGCTCGACCCCGACGTGCTCCGCCAGCGACTGGAGTACGTGGTTCCCAAGAAGAAGGCGCTCATCGAGGACGTGTACGGCCTCGAAGCCGGCGAGGAGTGCGACGTCGAAGCGCTCGTCGAGGAGTACACCGAAATCGGCCGCCGCCTCCGCGAGGACGACATGGCCGTCAACTGCGGCGACTTCCTCGCCGAGCGCCGCGAGGCCGGCGACAACGTGATGTTCGAGGGCGCACAGGGCACCCTCATCGACATCGACCACGGGAGCTACCCGTACGTGACCTCCTCGAACCCGACCGCGGGCGGCGCGGCCACCGGCACCGGCGTCGGCCCGACCGTCGTCGGACAGGGCGAGGTCGTCGGCATCGTCAAGGCCTACCTCTCCCGCGTCGGCGAGGGCCCGATGCCGACCGAACTGAAAGACGACGACCGCGAGGAGGAACTCGCCGACTTCATCCGCGAGAAGGGCGGCGAGTTCGGCACCGTCACCGGCCGTCCGCGCCGCATCGGCTGGCTCGACATGCCGATGCTCCGCCACGCCGCCCGCGTCAGCGGGTTCACCGGCATCGCGGTCAACCACCTCGACGTGCTCGCCGGCCTCGACGAGGTCACGGTCGGCCACGCCTACGAACTGGAGGGCGAGGAACGCCTGACGATGCCCGCGACGACCGAGCGCTGGGGCGAGTGCGAACCCGTCCTCAAGGAGTTCGACACGTGGCCGGAAGTGGACTGGGCGGCGGTCGCCGAGGAGGGCTACGACGCCATCCCCGACGCCGCACAGGACTACCTCGAATACCTCTCGGACGAACTCGACGTGCCGATTTACGCCGTCGGCGTCGGCCCGGGCCGCGAGCAGACGGTCCACCTCGAAAACCCGTTCGACAACTGAGCCTCGACGACCGGCCACCGATTCGCGGCTGACGCGACTGCGGCGGCCGTCCCCTCCGCCGAGCCCGCCGCGACGGCGGCGAACCCGTACGCTTTTACTTCGCGCAATCCACCGTCACGACGATGAAAGAATCCCTGATGGACATCCTCTGTGACCCCCTCGACAAGAGCGAACTCGAGCTGGAAGTCGACGAGCGCGACGGCGACGAAATCCTCGAGGGGCGGCTCATCGGTACGGTCACCGGCGAGGTGTACCCCATCGAGGACGGCATCCCGAACCTCCTGCCGCCGGACATGCGCGACGACTGAGGCGCGCACCTCATCGGACCTGAACGTTTTTCTATTCTCGTATCGACGGTGAAGCCGTGTCGAACGCGCCGCTCACCGTCACGCTGAACGACGAGCGCCCCCACGACCTCTCGGTAGCGCCGTCGTTCGCAACGAACGGCCCGTTCTCGGTCGAACTCGTGAACAAGGGACAGGCGGTGCACGTCCACCTCCACATCGACGACGAACTCTCGCGCGCGGCGAGCCTGTCCGAAGGAAATCACTTCGTCGACGGCGGCCAGACGAAGCACGTCGAGGTGTTCGTCACCCCGCCGCCGGAGCCAGTGTCGGGGAAGCTGAAGATAGTCTCCGGCCACGGCTCGGAGACGAGGTACGTCGACGTGACCGTCGAACCCGGCGAGGGCGGCAAACCGCCGGTCGACGTGGACGAGACGCTCTCGAAGCCCAAGCAACCCGACCCCGAGCCGAGCGTGACCGAGAGCATCGCGGACGTGTTCCCGAGCGTCGACCCGCGGGCCGCCCCGCTTTTCGGCCTCGCGCTCGTCGCGCTCGTCCTCGCGGTGGCGCTCGCGTCGGTGTTCGAGAGCTTCGCCATCACCCTCGGTGCCGGCGTCGTCGTCGGCGGCGTCCTCGCGGCGCTGGTGCTGACGATGCGGTGACGAAATCGGAAAACGAAACGCGGAGCGCTCGCGGCGCGACCTACTCGTCGTCGGACGCGTCGGTCGGGACGCCGCCGAGGTTGCCCTCGTCGTCGAACAGTTTCGCGCGCAGGAACCGCGCCCGGTAGCGGTTCGCGCCCTCGTACACGTCGGCCTCGCGGATGTCGTCGGTGCGGTCGTCCGCGACGGCCTCGATGATATCTTCGACCTGTTCCTTCTCCGAGGGCGTGAGTTCGAACTCGTACGTTTGGGTCCCCTCGCCCTCCAGCCGCGTCCACTTTCGGGACGCCGCGATGACGACGGAACACGGCTCGCGGCACGGGAACGCGCCGTCGCCGCCGTCCACGTCGAGGTCGGTGTCGTCGTCGTACTGCCACTCGCGGCGCTTGACGCACTGGCTGTCGTCGCAGCAGGCCTCCGCGACCCAGTCGACGTGCTCGTGGCCGTCGCCGCGGTTCCACGTCTTCACGACGCTGTACATCCCGGTCTGGCGGCCGATGGCGTCCTCCCAGTGGGCCACGTCGAGTTCGCCCCGGCGCTCGCGGTACCAGTTCGGCACCGACGCGGGGTAGAACGTCTCGACGGTCTCGACGAGGTCGCGAGCGTCGAGGTCGGGGAACACCCAGCCGCCGGCGAGGTTGTTTCCGGTCTTCAGCGGGCGATAGCGCCCCTTCTCGTCGTAGGTCGCCAACTGGCGGGCCGCGAGCGGTTCGCGGTAGGGGTCGAGGTCGTCGCGGTCGGCGTCGACCTCGTCGGCGTGGCGGAGTTCGTAGGACCGCTCGCCGTGGTCGTCGACGGTGACCGTGACGAGCAGTTGGCCCCACTCGCGGCTGACCCCGTCTCTGAGGGCGTCGTAGCGCTCGGGGACTGAGGCGGCGTCGCCGTCGTTCTCGCTGTCGTCTCCGTCTCCGTCTCCACCGCCGTCGCCTCCCGCATCGACGGACGCGCCCTCGACCCAGCGGAGGAACGCCCGCCGCTGGGGGCTGGACTCGCCGACGACCTCGGACCAGAAGTACCAGTTCGTCGCGTAGTCGTCGTAGTCGGCGAGGGCCTCGCGGAGACCTCCTTCCGTGAGCCCGTTCAGCGTCGAATCGGCGGTTTCGAGGCGGAATCCGTCGTCGGAACGGGAGACGGTGAACCCGTCGAGGGAGACGCCGTCGCCGGTCGCCGCGGCGTCGACGAGGGCGTCGAGGTGGTGCCCCATCAGTTCGCCTCCTGCGGCGTCTTCCGAGTGCGTTCGCGCACGACTTCGAGGCTGTTACCGATGTCGGCGCCCGCGTCGGCGGCGCGTTCGAGCACCACGTCGGCCATGAGCCCCTCGGTCCCGACCGCGCCGGCGTACCAGATGCGGTGGCCGTCGACCTCGGCGGGCACGTCGTAGCCCGTGCGGTAGTCGTCGGTCAGGCCCATGTCCTCCGGGATGTCCTCCTGGGTGTGGAACCCGTCGGCGATAAACAGCGGGACGACGACCACGTCCTCGGACTCGAAGTAGTCGGTCACGTCGTCGACCTCGGGTTCCTCGTCCATGTAGAGCGCCTGCACCTCGTCGAAGCGGTCCATCTCTCGGATGCGGTCGGCGTGGTACTCGATGGCTTTCGCGGAGTTCTCGTTGCGCTCGGTGCCGTGGCCGACGACGGCGAGGCCGAAGCCCTCGCCGACGTTCGGGTCGCCGGTGACCGTCTCGGCGCGGCGGACCAACACGTCGGTCATCGCCGCGTGGGTTCCGACCGGCCCGCAGTAGTGAATCGTCTTCTCGGGCACGTCCGTCGCGGAGAGGGTGACGTGCGACGCCGACAGGCCGTCGGAGTCCCAGTCGGCCACGTCCCACCCCTCGAGGCGGAGTTCGCGCGGGATGACCTGCTCCGTGAAGTAGCCCTCGCTGATGAAAAGCGGGACGACGTACACCTCGTCGGCCTCGACGGTCCGGAGCACCTCGCGAATCGACGGCTCTTCCTTCCAGAAGCCGGTCCGCACCTCGTCGAACGCGCCCACCTCGCGGACCGTGTCCGCGTGGTCGTAGGTGGGGGCGCTCGAATCCGGGTTCAGGTGCGACCCGTGCGCCACGATGACCAGGGCTTGCATGTCCGGGGGTTACGAGGCGACTGTCTTATGGACTTCGCATCGAAGAAAGGAATCTTCGGATTCGGACAACTCGCGTTCGCCACTCGTTCAGGAGACGCGAGACGGGGCGCGGGGAGTCGCGACCCGCGGACGACCGCGACAGCGCCCGGCGAGCGGCGCTTTTTTGCGCGCGCCCGACGACCCGGCAGACATGTCCCTCGCCGCCGACGCGCGCGACGCAGTCCGCGAACGACCGTACCTCCTCGCCGCGCTCCGCGCGGGCGTCGTCAACTACGCCGCCGCCGCGGCCGAACTCGACCTCGGCGACGACGAGGCGGTCGCGGCCGCGCTCCGCCGGTTCGCCGCCGACCTCCCGCCGCTCGAAGCCGACCCCCGAGACGCCGCCGTGACGATGCGAAGCGGCGTCGGCCTCGTGGGCGAGGACGTCGAGGAGACCGACGGCGACCCCGTGCTCTCGGTCGCCGGCGTCGACCTCGCGGGCGGCGGCCCGCTCACGGCTATCATCGCTGAGGGCGAGGTCGACCCGAAAGTCCTCGCCGCCGTCCTCTCCCGACTCGACGCCGAGTCCGTCGTCGTCGACGCCGCCGGCGTCGCGGGCGACGCGCTCGCCGTGGTCGTTCCGCGCCGACAGGGGGCCGCCGCCCTCCGCGTGGTCGAAGCGGCCGTCAGCGATTTATACGTCTGATTTCCGGCTATCAACCGTGATAGCCGGCAGCCGGCGCTTATTACCTCGGAGCCGGTGAGTACGTCAATGGTTTCGCCCAGCCCCCGCGACGACGCCGGGAACATCTCGCTTTCATCCACGGAACTCCTCGACGAGCTCGACCTCGACGCCGACGAGTTGGGCTGGCGGCAGTCGTTCGTCGGCTTCGACGACGAGGACGCCGCGCGCCTCGCGGACCTCCGGGGCGTCGTCGAGGCCCGCGACGAGGCGCTCGTCGACGGCTTCGTCGAGCCGATTCTCGCCAACGAGCGGACGACGGACGTCATCGACCGCTCGAAGACAGACGTCGACGGCCTCCGCGCGGTCGTCTCCGGCTACTACCGCTCGTTCACCGACGGGAACTACGACCGGAACCACTACGCGGCGCGCACGCGAATCGGCCTGCTCCACGACAAACTCGACATGCCGCTGCACTACTTCGGCGGGATGTTCGCCAACGTCACCGGCATCTTCGCGGACGAACTCCGCGGGCGCGCCGTCGCCGACGCCACCGAGTCGCTGTCCGGCGACGACGCCGACCGCGTCGAACGCGCCGTCGAGGAGGCGTTCGCCGATATGATGGCCGTCGTCCGCGGGCTCAACCTCGACCGACAGGTCGTCAACGCCACCTACCTCTACTCGTACTCGCTGGACGTCCGCGAGGAGGTCCGCCGAGCCAGGGAGAGCCGCGGGAATCTGGAGTCGGTCGCGTCCCAGCTCCACGAGGAGACCGCCGGCACGAGCCAGAGCATCGCGGAAATCGAGGGACTGGCGGCCCGACAGGCCGACATGACCGAGGAAATCGCCGCCGAGCTGTCGAACCTCAGCGCGACCGTCGAGGAGGTCGCGGCCACCGCCGACGACGTGTCCTCCCGGAGCGACGAGGCAACCACGCGGGCCGAGGAGGGCCGCGCCGAGGCCGGCGAGGCCATCGACGCGATGCGGCAGGTCGGCGACGACCGCGACGAGATCACCGTGAACGTCGAGGCGCTCGTGGCCGCCATCGACGAGATTCAGGACATCGTCGAGGTCATCGACGAGGTGGCAGACCGGACGAACCTGCTCGCGCTCAACGCCTCCATCGAGGCCGCCCGCGCCGGCGAGGCCGGCTCCGGGTTCGCCGTCGTCGCGGACGAGGTGAAGTCGCTCGCCAACGAGTCGAAGTCGCAGGCCGAGCGCATCGGCCAGATGATAGAGGACGTGACCGACCACATCGAGGACACCGCCGAGGCGCTGTCGTCGGCCGACGAGAACATCGACCACGGCATCGAGCGGGTCGAATCGACCGTCGAGAGCCTCGACGAGATAACCGACTCGGTCGCCGACGTGACCGACGGCATCGACGAGGTCGCGCGGGCGACCGACGAGCAGGCGACGCTCACCTCCGACATCGCCACCTTCGTCGACGACGCGGCGACGCAGGTCGACGAGGTGACCGCGGAGATAGACCGCATCTCCGAGAGCGTCTCCGAGCAGGCCGAACAGGCCGCCGACCTCGACACGGCCGTCGACAGTCTGGACCGCGAGGCCGACCTCGAATCGTTCCGCCGGCGCGCGGAGACGACGACCGACGGCGGCGTCGCGACCAGAGGCGGCCACTACGCGCTCGCGTCGGCGACGAACGCCGACCGCGCGGTCAGCAGAGACACGACACCGACGAACGCGACCGGCGACCGAGTCGGCAAAGCGGGGCCGGCCACGACCGACGGCGATGCGACCGACGGCGACCCGACGGACCGGATTCCGGCGTTCGTCAAGCGACTGCTCTCGGAGGAGACGCTGGCGAAGATTCGTCGCGGCGAGGCCGACCGTCCGGAGTGGACGAAGTAGCGGCGGCGACGAGGGTGACGACTGCGAGAGGGAGACGTTTGGCCCCGAGAGACCGACCGCGCTTCCGACGGGTTGAAAGTGGTCCCGGAAGTAGCCGAGTGTGATGACCCTGTCCGTGACCAACACCCTGACGGGAGAGCGCGAGGAGTTCGAGTCGCACGGCGACGAAGTGTTGCTCTACGTCTGCGGACTGACGGTCTCGGACGACGCCCACCTCGGCCACGCCCGCCTGTGGATGCACGCCGACCTGATGCACCGCTGGCTGGCCTACGAGGGCTACGACGTGCGCCACGTCGAGAACTTCACCGACGTGAACGAGAAGATAGCCGCCCGCATCGGCGAGGGCGACCTCGGCGACGACGAGGCGAGCGTCGCCGAGCACTTCGTCGGCGACGTGATTCGCGACATGCGCGGGCTCAACCTGAAGCGCGCCGAGGTCTACCCGCGCGTCTCCGAGCACATCCCCGAGATTATCGACCTCATTCGGACGCTCGTCGACCGCGGCCACGCCTACGAGTCAAACGGCTCCGTCTACTTCGACGTGTCCACGTTCGACGACTACGGGAAGCTCTCGAACCAGAAACTCGAGGAACTGGAGTCGCGGGCCACGAAAGACGAGCGCTCCGAGAAGCGCAACCCGACCGACTTCGCGCTCTGGAAGGCCGGCGCGGTCGACCCCAAGACGGCCGCCGAACACCGGAACCCCGACCTCGAACCGCTCCACGAGCCGTGCGGCGAGACGTGGGAGTCGCCGTGGGGCGAGGGCCGACCCGGCTGGCACATCGAGTGCTCGGCGATGTCGATGACGCACCTCGGCGACACCCTCGACATCCACGTCGGCGGCCGCGACCTCGTGTTCCCGCACCACGAGAACGAAATCGCCCAATCGGAGGCGGCGACCGGCCAGCAGTTCGCCCGCTACTGGCTCCACGTCGGCCTGCTCCAGACCGAGGGCGACAAGATGAGTTCGAGCCTCGGCAACTTCTTCACCGTCGGCGACGCCCTCGACGAGTTCGGCGCGGACGTGATTCGGACGTTCTACCTCTCGACGGCCTACGGCTCCGAACAGACGTACTCCGAGGAGACCATCGCCGAGGCCGAAGAGCGCTGGGAGCGCCTCGAACGGGCCTACGAGGCCGCCGTCGACGCGGTCGACAGCCCCGACGCCCGGACGAAAGTCGAGGCGACGGAACTACGCGACACCGTGACCGAGACCCGCGAGCGCTTCCGCGAGGCGATGAACGACGACTTCAACGTCCGCGAGGCGATGGCCGAACTGCTCGGCCTCGCCGGCGCGGTCAACCGCCACGTCGCCGACGCCGACGAGTACGACTACCGCGCGCTCCGGCGGGCAATCGAGGCGTTCGAGGACCTCGGCGGCGAGGTGTTCGGGCTCTCGTTCGGCGGCGCGGGCGAGGGCGGCGACGTGTCGGTCGCGGAAGACCTCGTGCAGCTCGTCTTGGACGTGCGCGAGGCCGAGCGCGATGCCGGCAACTACGAGCGCGCCGACGACCTGCGCGACGACCTGACGGCGCTCGGCGTCGAGGTCGAAGACGGCCCCGACGGCGCGACGTTCCGCTTCGAGTAGTCAGTCGAACCGAAACAGCACGACCGCGAGGTCGTCTCGCGCCGCCTCGTCGGCCGCGGTGCGACCGCCGCCGTTCTCCGAGAGCCCGAGTTCGCGAGCCAACAGGCCGTGCGCCGCGGCGTAGCGGTCGAGCAGGTCCGCGGCGAACTCCGCCGTGACGACCTCGCCGGTCGCGTCCCGCCGCCGGCCGCGGTACCACAGGCGGCACGCCATCGGCCGGCGGAAGTTCTTCCACCAGTTGCTCTCCGCTTCGGGCGTGACGGCGACGAGACCGCCGCCCGCGACGGCGTAGGCGACGGGGAACGTGTACCGCCGGCCGCTCTTGGGGCCGACGTAAGAGACGAGCACGAACCAGTGACTGGCGAGTCGATGGAGCGGTGAGCGGAGCACGCGACGCAGAAACGGGTTGGCGAACCGCTGTTCGAGGGTTCGCTGTGCGTCCGAAACGCGGGCAGTGGCGGTCGTCGGGGACATCTGTTCGCGTATTCGTACGACCCCGCCGGAGAAAAACCGGTCACACGCCGAACGGGTGCGAGGCAGGTGCGAAGCGGGTCACATCGTGAACAGGTGCGAGTCGTCCGGGATGTCGAACAGCCCCATCCTGACGCCCGCGTCGAGCCAGCCGTAGCCGTACGAGAACGACGCCAGCGCGTTCACCCAGTCGTCGTCGGCCTTGAAGTGCCGGCCGTCGTCGAGGTAGGATTCGGCCATCTCCAGGCAGTCGGCGGCTGCGTCGCCGAGGTGCGTGTCGTCGGGGACGGCCTGCACCGCCTCGTCAAGCGCGTCGGCGAGCATCCCCTCGTAGCGGTTCGTCTTCTCCTGTAGGTCGGCGGCCATGCGGAGTGATGCGTCGGCGACGGATACCGGTCTTTCGCTCTGTGCGCCGGCGGCGCTGTGGCATGCGTTATCGTGCCGGTGTTGTAGCGCTCCTCGCAATACAGCGAAACCTTAAGACACCGGTGTAGCGAACTATCGGCTATGACAGAGGACGCCGATTCGTTCGTGGAACACAGGAAACTCATCATCGCCGGCTCGGGCATCTCCGGGCTCTCGTCGGCCATCTACGCGGCCCGCTCCAACAACGAGCCGCTGGTGCTGGAGGGCGACGAGCCGGGCGGACAGCTCACGCTCACGACCGAGGTCGACAACTACCCCGGCTTCCCCAAGGGCATCTCCGGGCCGGAGCTCATCAACAACATGAAAGAGCAGGCCGAGCGCTTCGGCACGGAGATTCGCCACGGCATCATCGAGGACGTGGACGCCTCCGAGCGCCCGTTCACGGTCACGCTCAAGAACGGCGACGTGTACACCGCGGACGCCATCATCGCGGCGTCGGGCGCGTCGGCCCGCACCCTCGGCATCCCCGGCGAGGAGAACCTGATGGGCTACGGCCTGTCGACGTGTGCGACCTGCGACGGCGCGTTCTTCCGCGGCGAGAAAATCATGGTCATCGGCGGAGGCGACGCCGCCGTCGAGGAGGCCAACTTCCTCACGAAGTTCGCCTCGACGGTCTACCTCGTCCACCGCCGCGAGGAGTTCCGCGCCGAGGACTACTGGGTCGACCGCCTGATGGAGAAGGTCGACGAGGGCGAAATCGAACTCATGCTCAACACCGAGGCGACGGAGCTTCACGGCTCGCCCAAGGAGGGCGTCGACCACGTGACGCTCGTCCGCAACCCCGAGGGCCACCCGAGCGACAAGCTCGACGACCCCGAGACCGAGGAGTTCGACTTCGACGTGGGCGCGGTGTTCTACGCCATCGGCCACACGCCGAACGCCGACTACCTCGAGGGGACGGGCGTCCAGCGCGACGACGACGGCTACATCGTCGCCAAGGGCGGCTCCGGCGGCGGCCAGACGGCGACCGACGTGCCCGGCATCTTCGCCGCGGGTGACGTGGTCGACTACCACTACCAGCAGGCCGCGACCGCCGGCGGCATGGGCGTGAAGGCCGCCCTCGACGCCGACGACTACCTCGAAGAGCTCGAACGCGAGGAAAAGCGAGCGGCCGCGGGCGCGGCCGAGTAAGGCGAGCGAGCGACCTCCGCGCTCGGCGTTCGGGTTTCATCTCACTCGGTTTCTCTTCGGCTCCCTACGTCAGCGACCGCAACAGCCACGCGAGGATGAAGCTAATCGCCACGAAGATGAGGTAGACCCCCGGCGAGAAGCGCACGTCCACGACGCCGACCGCGCCCGCGACCGCCACGGCGAAGAGGACGAGTCCGACGCCGACGAGACCGTTCCCGAGGATGTTCGGGACCCCTCGTTTGGTTTCCATAGCCGCGGTTGGACTCGCCGAAAAATAAGCGTAGGGGGCTCTGTTGAAACCCTCAGTCGCTGATAGTTTTCTGAAGCCGTGCTGAATACAGGGCGCGGGTCGGTCAGAAGCTTGGTTCAGAAATACCTCGTCTCCAGTAGAGGTGCACGAACGACGAATCTGAAACCGTCTCAACGGGTTTACGGCTGGCCAGTGAGATCAGTCGTAGCTGTCGATCCAGACCAACAGTTCCTCGAACGGCGGGCGAAGCGCTTCGCCCTTTGCCGTGGTCGAGTATTCGACCCGCGGTGGAATCTCGTCGTACGACTCACGTTCGATGATGCCAGCCTCAGTTAGTGCGGCCAGCCGGTTCGAGAGCGTCGTCGGAGAGATATCGAGCGTCTCCTGTAGCTCCGAGTAGCGCCAGGGGCCGGAATCACAGGCGAAACGACGGAGGATCGCCGTCGTATGTGGCCGACCGAGTAAGTCGAAAAACTCGGCCAACTCGGCATCCTCGGCGACACGGTCCGCCGGATCGTACTCCGGATGCTCGTGGGCCATATCCTCTCTACTTGCTCGAACCAATATAATGATATTGTCGCTACTGGCAGCTGTAGTGGCTACATGTAGATGTACTGACCATTTTATGACACGTCGGTTCGTAGGAAAGCGTATGGAACCAATCCCAGAGGCGGCAGCAGTTCCCAGTA
Source organism: Haloferax gibbonsii (assembly GCF_001190965.1). Classification (NCBI taxonomy): domain Archaea; kingdom Methanobacteriati; phylum Methanobacteriota; class Halobacteria; order Halobacteriales; family Haloferacaceae; genus Haloferax; species Haloferax gibbonsii. Next base: position 1,034,342 of record NZ_CP011947.1, on the reverse strand, counting down.
CTGAACACGAGCAGACGACCGTGACTGTCGACGTCCTACACACTGGATCAGTAGCCATCGACCGCGCACTCGCATACGAGGAACAGACCTGGCACCCGGCCCCGGAAACGGGCTGGTTTCGGTCGGACTCGAATCGGATCAGGGTGCCGGTGTCGGCGTACTTGCTCTCACACCCGGAAGGGCCAGTACTGGTCGACACTGGATGGCATACCGACGTTCGAACCGACGAACGCGGTCATCTCGGCAGGGTACTCTCGTCGATGTTCGACGCCCGACTTCCCGACGGTGCAGCAGTGACCGAGCAGTTGGCCGCCAGGGAACTCACACCGGCAGACCTCGCGTCTGTCGTCATCACACACATGCACTCAGACCACGTCAGCGGACTTGACCTGGTTCGAGATGCGCCGGAAATTCTCGTGAGCGAGCGAGCATTAGCTGATGCAACGAGCCGGTTTTCGCAGAATCGGTTCCTCGCCGGCAACATGTGGGACGGAATCGAGTTCTCACCATTTGGGTTCGAGGAGAGTGGTCTCGGTCCGTTTGGACGCTCATACGACCTTTTCGGTGACGGGGCAATACAGTTGGTCTGGGCACCGGGCCACGACGAGGGACAGATTGCGATTCTGGCCCGGACAGACGAGGGCTGGGTTCTCCTGACAAGTGACGTCATCTACGGAAGGCAGTCACTCCAAGATGGGACCATTCCGGGTCTGACAACCGACCGAGAAGCAGCACGAACCTCCCTGGAGTGGGTCCGTTCCGTGGCCGGCCGCTCGGACTGTGTCGCGGTACTCCCGAACCACGATCCGAACGTACAGCCGGGACGAATCACACCCCAGTGAAGTATTCGGATGGCGTGATTTGAGTTCCGGCGGTAGAGATGCCACTTACAGCCGCCCTACCAATCTCGTCTGATAATTCTATCCGTGATCTACTTCACCTATCGGTACCGCTATGCTGCATCCATCCTCTGTCTGTGTCACGTATCTCTTGTCAGAACCTGAGGGTTTCAACAGAGCCGCGTAGGGTGCGTTCCCAGCGGGTGAAAGGGAACTTCAGTCGGCCGCGCCCGGACTCGCGTCGGCACCCGCGCCGCGCTCTTCTGGCGTCAGGTAGCACTGCGGGTCGGGACCGAACAGTTCGCCCGTCGCCGCGAGCGACCGAAGCCGCGAGGAGCCGCGGCAGACGTCCTGATACTGGCACGAAGCACACTTGCCGGTCAGATGCTCTTCCCGCTCGCGGAGCTTGGCGAGAAGCGGGTTCGACTCGTCGTCCCAGATGTCGCCGAACGGCCGGTCGCGGACGTTGCCGAGGCTGTAGCCCTGCCAGAACTGCGTGAGGTGGACGTCGCCGCGGTAGTCCACGTCGGCGACGCGCTCGCCGGTCGGGTCGCCGCCGTTGACGCGGAGGTACCGGTGAATCCGCTCGGCGTGCTCGGCGTCGAGTTCGTCCCGGGCGTACTCGACCACGTAGGCGGAGTCGGCGTAGTTGCCGACCAGAAGCGTCTCTATCTCCTCGCCCTCGGCGTGGTACTCGCGGGTCATGTCGAACAGCCGGCGGACGGCGCGGCGCTGGGCCTCGTCGTCGAGGTCGGCGTCGGCGATGTCGCCGCCGCGGCCGCCGTAGTCGAGGTGGTAGAAGCAGAAGCGGTCGACGCCCACGTCGTACAGCAGGTCGACCACGTCCTCCATGTCGGCGGCGTTGTGCTCGGTGATGGTGTACCGGAGGCCGGTCTTGAGCCCCACCGACAGGCAGTTTTCGATGCCGCGGACGGCGGCGTCGAACGCCCCGTCTTTCCCGCGGAAGCGGTCGTTGCGCTCCTCTAACCCGTCGACTGAGACGCCGGCGTAGGAGAGCCCCGCGTCGCGGAGCGCCCGGGCCTTCTCCTCGGTGATGAGCGTCCCGTTGGTCGAAAGCACCGCCCGGATGCCGGCGTCGGTGGCGTAGTCGACGAGTTCGACGAGGTCCTCGCGGACGAGCGGCTCGCCGCCCGAAAACAGCAGGACGGGCACGTCGTAGGCCGCGAGGTCGTCGATGAGCCCCTGCGCCTCGGCGGTCGAGAGCTCGCCCTGTGCGGGGTCGAGGTCGGCCCCGGCGTAGCAGTGTTCGCAGTAGAGGTTACAGCGCCGCGTCGTGTTCCAGACCACGACCGGACGTTTCTGTTTCTCCTCGCGTATCTGGTCGATGTCGGCGTCGGGGTCGTCGTAGCGGAGGCCGTCGCCCTCGGCGCCCTGCCCGCACAGGAGCTTGCTGATGGAAATCACTCGACCGACACCCCGTTTTCGGCACCGCGGGCGGCCCCCGCCGTCTCGCCGTCCGCCGCGTCGCCCTTCGCGGCGAGGTCGTTCCCGCCGAGTCGGAGGAACTCGTCGGCCGGCGCGAGCCAGAGGTCCGCGTCGCCGTCGCCGAACAGCGTCCGCGCCTGCTCGGTCGCGAGGTCCTCGGCGGGCGCGCTCACGCTGCCGACGTGGCGCATCGGCTCGGCCGACGCGTCGCGGTAGAACACTTCCCACTGGCGGCTGCCGTCGATTCGCGGTCGTCGCCTCGGGTCGTCGTCGTCCATGTCGTCGCCTTCGGGTGGAGTGGCCACGCTCGTTTCGCCCGTTTTCAGCGCGTGGGAATCGAAGCTTTAGACTTGTTCGGCCACTCACTACGGCCAGCTAATGACGCAACGGTTCACCCGGCGGTCGGTTCTCCGCGCAACGGCGGCTTCGACAGGTATCGCGCTGTTGGCGGGCTGTTCGAGTTCGTCCGGCGACGGCTCCGGCGGCGCGGACGACGGCGGCGACTCGTCCGGCGGGGAGGACACCGCCGACCGCGAGATGCGGGACTTCGGCGGCTGGTTCGACCGGACGGGGAACTACGACGGCGTCCACGACCTGACGGGACAGGACACCGTCACGGTCGCGGTCGGCGCGGACGGCAACGGCGGCGGCTACGCGTTCGCCCCCGCCGCAGCCGAGGTCTCGCCGGGGACGACGGTCGTCTGGGAGTGGACCGGAAACGGCGGCACCCACAACGTCGTCAACCGCGAAGACGGGCTGTTCGAGTCGGAACTCACCGTCTCGGAGGGCCACACCTTCGAGTACACGTTCGAGGAGTCCGGCGAGTACAAGTACGTCTGCGTCCCGCACGAGACGCTCGGCATGGTCGGCGTCGTCGTCGTCGAGTAAGCGTGCGTCGTCGTCCGCGCGTCGTCGCGGGCGAGTGAACTCCTCGCCCCTCAGTCCGCGGGCAGGCCGGCCGACGTCGGCGTCACGCGGACCGCAGGGCGTCGTTCAGCGGTGCGGTACAGAGGACGCAGCCGGTCTCCCGGAGCGTCCGCATCATCGGCTCGTTGACCCGATAGCGCTCGCCGCACTCGGGACAGGTCACGTCGAACTCGCGCATCGTTGCTCACCGGGTAGCGGTACGCCGCGGAGACCCGAGGGGGCGCACCCTGCATTCGCGGGGGGCTGATACCCCGTCGGCGCGTCTCATCTCGTCACCCCTGAAGGATGGCACCCATGAGCTTCTTTTGCGCCATGGCGAGGTGCTCGGAGAACGTCGAGGTCGTGATGCCGAGTTCGGTTGCGACCTCGCCCTTGTTCGCGCGCCGCGGGTGGTCGAAGTAGCCCATCTCGTGGGCCGTCTCCAGCACCTCGCGCTGGCGGTCGGTGAGCTGGCCGCGCTCGACCAACACGAGGTCCCGCGACTCGTCGGACGACGACTGGAGCAGTCGGCGCACGTCCACAGAGCCCGACGACTCCCGAAGGGAGGCGACCACGTCGCGGAGCGTCTCCACGTCGGGCGCGTGGAAGGTCAAAAACAGCGCGCCGTCGCGCGTCTGGACGTCCACGACCGGGCAGTCGAACGCTTCGACGCGCTCGCAGGGACAGCCGATGCCGCCCTCGCGGTCGAACCGGTAGACGCTCCCGTCGCCGTACTCGAACAACTCCTCCATCTCCTCTGGGACCTCGGCGTCGTCGTCGAAGACGAACTCCTCGACGACCGACCCGCGCTCGTTGGGAGCCATGCTCCGCGAGAGCGCGTAGCCCGAGGTGTCGCCCTCGGAGACGGTCGCGACCGGACAGCCGTCCGGCCCCGTCACTTTCAACTCCGCTCTGATGCCCGCTGCGCTCGTCATAAGAGTATGCAGTCGCTCCACCCCCTGATATAAACACCCCCGATACACCGGGCCTTTATATCGTGGTTCGTTTCCCCCGCCGACTGCCGTCGCGCGGACCACGGCGGGTCGCGGGGTGTATAAAGCGCCCCGCATATTCTGGGTGCCCTTCGACGGGCGACGCGGGCTAATCTACGGGCGAGCATGCAGACCGGCCTCAGACGCACGCCGACCGGACCGAAGCCCGCCGAACTGGAGGCGGAACAGGTGCTGGAAGCGCTCTCGGACCGCGCGTGCCGGCGAATCCTCACGACGCTACAGAGCGCGACCGAGCCGATGACCGCACAGGACCTCTCCGAGGTGTGCGACGTGCCGCTGTCGACGACCTACCGGAAGGTCGAACAGCTCTCGGAGGCGGCCCTGCTCGAAGAGACGCTCCAACTGCGGGCGAACGGGACCCACACCCACCAGTACCGGTCGAGCGTCGAGTCGGTCACCGTCTCGTTGAACGACGACCGAGGGCTCGAAGTCGCCCTCGGCGGAGACCGCTGATGGGGTCGGAGCCGGCGCACCCGCCGGACTCGGGGGGCGAACACCCCGTCCGCCCGCGGCTCGCGTCTCGGATGACCACGCATCCCGACGGGCGCGAGGAGTGCACGGTTTACCCGGCCGACGCGACGCCCGAAGCGCAGCTAACCCGGTGGCTATCGGCGTTCGAGGGAAGCTTCGTCGACCTCGAAGCGATGGAGTGAGAGCGGCGTTACAGTCGGTCGGCGTCGACGCCGTCGTCGCCCTTGCTCCACGGACGCGGGCTGTCGAGCGCCATGAGGTACTCTTCTAAGAGGGTCGGAAACGCCCGCCCGCGGAGGTTTCGAAGGCCGAAGTCGGCGGCCCAACTGATGATGCCGGTGTCCTCCGTGACGACGCCGGCGTTCAGTTCGCGGGCGAGGATGAGGAGGTCGAAGTCCTCGCGGGAGTCGAGGACGCCCTGTCTGAGCGCGCCGCGGTAGTCCTCGCGGAGGTCGGAGATGACCTTGTCCACGTCGGAGAGCTTCGACCCGCCGTTGGACCGCTGTTTCGACTCCTCGGCCTTTCGGACGGCCTTCTCGGAGACGCGGAGCCCGCGGTTGACCCGGTCGGACATCTCGTCGATGAAGCGGTAGACGACCTCCGCGGGGATGTACACCTCGTAGCGGTCGGGGTGTTTCTTGATGACCCACGTGTCGAGTTTGCCGAGTACGTCCTCCGAGACGCCGCGCTCGCGCAGGATGTGTTCCAGCTCCGCGGCGATGGACGGCGGCATGTAACACGAGATGTTCAGGTCCAGCCGCGCGGCGGCGATGGTGTCGAGGAGCCGTTCGATTCCCTCCTCGAACGTCTCGTCGTCGTCTCGAATCTCCTCGGAGAGAAACAGCGAGGTGTCGAGCACGAACCGTTGTTTCAGCGGGTACTCGGCCATCGGTCGTCAATTGGTACCGCGGCACTATGACCCTTCCCCGTGATGAACGTGAGAGGAACCGCCGGAGAGACGGTCAGAACAGCGGTTCGATGCGGTCGTCGCCGGTCGAGACGAGGTCGTCGAGCGACGCCGCGCTGGACTCGCGCTTGGCGAGCATGTCGCGTTGGGTTTCGATGGCGACCGCCTGCAACTCTTTCACCCGCGGCACGTCGTAGACGCCCGACAGGAGCACGACCGCCGCGACGAAGTCCGAGTCGACGGGGTAGTCGCCGCCGCGAATCTCCATCGTCCCGGTCTCGTCTTCGAGCCACGTCCGCGCGCGCTCGATGCCGCGGCGCGAGAGCACGTCCGACGGGCCGGCGATGACGACGAGGCCGCGCTCCGCGCCGGCAATCTCGCAGGGCATCGTGAGCCGGCCGAGGGCGGCGCGGCGCACGAGACTGGTGATTCGGTTCGTCGAGTCGCCGCCGTCCTCGGCGTCGGCCTTCCCGCCGGAGAGCCGGGAGAGCAGGCCGCGCTTGGGGCGGTCGAGTTCGACGGCGGCGTAGCCGATAGTCGAGACGCCGCCGCTCCCGAGCGTGTTGATTATCTCGGAGGCGTCCACGACGGACTCCGCAACCGCGCCGGAGCCGTCGCCCTCGCCGGCGCTGAACAGCACGCCGAGGCGGCGAGCGAGTTCGGCGTTGAGGCTGCCGTAGCCGGATTCGAGCGACTCGCCGGTCTTCCGCCAGGCGTCGTTGTCGAACACGATGAGGTTGTCCACCTCGCGGACGAACGTCTGGAGCGACCGCGCGGCGTTGAGCGTGTAGATGCCGCCTTCGTCCCGCGCGGGGAGGATACCGAGGCCGTAGACGGGCTCGGTGTAGATGTGCTTCAGTTCGCGCGCGATGACGGGCGCGCCGCCCGAGCCGGTGCCGCCGCCGAGCCCGGCGACGACGAGAAACGCGTCTATCTCGTGGACCGGGAGCTCGTCGACCATCGAGAGCACGTCGCCCACGTCCTCCGCGGTCACCTCCGCGCCGAGTTCGTTGTCCGCGCCGACGCCGTGGCCCTTGACGCGCGTCAGACCGACGAGCACCTGCCGCGATTCGGGGACGTTTCGGAGCCCCCGGAGGTCCGCGCGAGCCGAGTTGACCGCGATGGCGTCGACGACGAACCCCGTCTTCGTCCGCCGCTCGTAGTCGACGAGGGCGTCGACGACCTTGCCGCCAGCCTGTCCGATACCGATGAGTGCGAGTTTCATGTCCGTGTTCCTCTCAGAAAACGAACCACTAGACGCGCGCTCAGGCCTTGAATATGCTGTGCGTAGCGCTGTGCAACGACAGCTTAATCGGAGAACAGGTCGGCCGCCGTGTCGTCGCCACCGGCGTCGTCGTGGGTCGGTTCTGCGTCGTTCGCGCCGGCGTCGGCGTCGCCCGGACCGGTTTCGCCGTCGCGGGTGCCGTCCGCGCCGTCGCCGCGCTCGCGGAACGAGTCGCAGGCGAGTTCGCCGACGACCGAGAGCAGGTCACCGGGTTCGACGATGGTGCCGCGCTCCCGGAGGCGCTCGTAGACCGCGAAGCCCTCGTCTCCCGCGTAGTTTCGCTCAGAGAAGGGGCGTTCCTCGACGAGGACGAGGCGGTCGGCCTCGGCGGCCGCGTCGAGGTTGGCGAGGTTGCCGTCTCCGACCTCCACGTCGGCGACGACGGTCACGTCGGCGGCTTCGACCCGCGACTCGACCGCGGCCCGCGCGGCGTCGTCGACGGGCGAGTACGGCGGCACGGTCACGAGGTCCGCGCCGACCCGGCGGGCCGCCTCGGCGTCCGTGTCGCCCTCGTTGAGCGCGCCGGCTGAGAGGGCGTAGCCGGCCGCCGAGAGCAGGTGGAGCGCCCGCGCGCCGGTGCCGCCCCCGCCGACGACGTGAACCCGACCGTTGGCGTCGTCCGACGACGGCGGGAGGGCGGTCACGTACACCGAACCGGTGACGGGGTGGCGGGAGACGACCGCCTCGGCGTCGAAGGCCTCGCGTAAGTGCTCCTCGGAGAGCACCGCCGCGGGGTCGCCCGCCGAGAGGATGCGCCCGCCCGACAGGAGGACGAGCGCGTCGCAGTAGTGGGCCGCGAGGTTGAGGTCGTGGATGGCCGCGACCGCGGTCGTCCCGTCCGCGACGAGGTCGGAGACGAGTTCGAGCGTGCGGACCTGGTGGTTGATGTCGAGGCTGGCGGTCGGTTCGTCGAGGAGCAAGACGGGCGTCTCCTGTGCCAGCGCGCGGGCGATGAGGACGCGCTGGCGCTCGCCGCCGCTGACCTCCGTGACGGGACGGTCGGCAAGCGACTCGACGGCGGTCCGGCGCATGGCGTCGTCGACGGCGGCCGTGTCGCGCTCGCGCCAGCCGTCGAACCGCCCGCGGTGCGGGGTCCGCCCCATCTCGACGACGTCGCGGACTGGGAAGTCGAAGGTGACGCTCGTCGTCTGGGGGACCGTCGCCACGAGCCTGCTCGCCGCCTTCGACGACAGGGCGTGCACGTCCTCGCCGACGACGCGGACCGACCCCTCGTCGGGCGCGAGGGCGCCGTTGAGCGTCCGGAGCAGGGTCGTCTTCCCCGCGCCGTTGGGACCGATGAGGCCCACGAAGGTTCCCTCGCCCACGTCGACGGAGACGGAGTCGAGAATCGAGTGTCCGCCGAGCGAGAGCGACACGTCGTCGAGTCGAATCGCCGGGTCGGCGTCGCCGAAGGGGGCGGAGTCGGCGGAGTCCGCGTCGGCACCGAGGTCGGTGTCGCCGGAGCGGTCGAAGTCGCTCACGGCGAGCGCACCTCCCGCGTGCGGAGCAGGTAGAGGAAGAACGGCGCGCCCACGGCGGCGGTGACGACGCCGACCGGTATCTCCGCGCCGCCGGAGCGGGCGACGGTGTCGGTGGCGACGAGGAACGACGCGCCCGCCAGCGCCGACGCCGGAAGCAACACCCGGTGGTCGGGGCCGACGAGCAGTCGGAGCATGTGGGGGACGACGAGGCCGACGAAGCCGATGACGCCGGAGACCGAGACGGCCGCGGCGGTGACGACGCTCGCGGTGGCGAGGAGCAGTTGTTTCGTCCGCTCGACCTCGATGCCGAGGGCGTGGGCGTCCTCCTCGCCGAGCAGCAGGACGTTCAGGTCGCGGGCGTGGACCAACAAGACGACGAACGGAAGCGGCAGGACGAGCGCGAGCATGCCGACCTCGCTCCACGTCGCGCCCGCGAGGTGGCCCATGAGCCAGAAGACGACCTGCCGGAGGCTCTCGCCGCTCTGGAGGAGGAGAAACGAGATGACCGCGCCGAGGAACGTCTGGATGGCGACGCCCGCGAGAAGCAGGGTCGCCACGGGCGTCCGACCGTTCTCGCTGGCGAGGAGGTAGACGACGAAGGCGGTGACGACGGCGCTGACGAAGGCCGCGCCCTCGAGACCGAACGGAATCGAAAGCGAAAGCACGATGGTCGCGACCGCGCCGACGGCGGCCCCCGAGGAGACGCCGACGATGGAGGGGTCGGCCATCGGGTTGCGGAAGAAGCCCTGCATCACGGTTCCCGCGGTGGCGAGCGCGAAGCCGACGAGCGCCGCGAGGAGGATGCGCGGCAGGCGGACCGACAGCACGATGATACGGGCGGGTCTCGGTACGGAGAACGCGAACGGCGAGACGAACTCCAGCGTCGGCGTCGGAACCGGCCCGACGAGGGGGAGGACCGTCGCGCCGCCGAGGGAGACGCCGACCGGGACGGGAACCGCGTCGGCGAGGATGGCGGCGACGGTCCGGGGCGGGATGGTCACGGCCCCGATGCCGGCGCTCACGACGACGACGAGAAGCAAGAGCCCGGAGAGGCCGAGCGACCACGTGGTCGCCCGCGTGCGAACGCTCATTGAACACAACCGCGCTTTCAGTAGGTAAATATTTATTGAACAGTCGCTGAGGCCACTACCGTGAACCGACAACTCGTCGTCGCCCTACTGGCGCTCGCGACCGTGTTCGCCGGGGTTCCGGCACCGGCCGCGGCCGCGGTAGACCAGACCGCACAGCAGCAGCCCGCGCAGTGTACGTTCCCGATGACAGTCACCGACGCCACGGGAACCGAAGTCACCATCACCGACGACCCCGGGCGGGTCGTCACGACCAACCCGAGCGCCGCCCAGACCATGTGGGAGCTCGGCGCGCGCGACGAGGTCGTCGGCGTCTCGCAGTACGCCATGTACCTCGACGGCGCGTCGGAGAAGGGGAACGTCTCCGGCTCCGGCGGCCTCAACGTCGAGGCCGTCATCGGCCTCGAACCCGACCTCGTGCTCGTCCCGAACTCCTCGTACAACGCCGAGCCAGACCGCGTCGGACAGCTTCGCTCGGCGGACATCTCGGTCGTCGTCTTCGAGTCCGGGAAGTCGCTCGACGCCGTCGCCAACAAGACCGAGCGCGTCGGCCGCATGACCGGCAACTGCGAGGCCGGCGTCGAGCGCGCGGGCGAGATGCGCGAGTCGATGGAGCACATGCGACAGGCCCTCGACGGCGCGGAGCGTCCCGTCGGTCTCAACTCCTTTTTCGGCTACACCTCCGGCTCCGAGACGTTCATCTCCGACATCATGACGACCGCCGGCCTGCGCAACGGCGCGGCGGAGGCGAACCTCACCGGCTTCGCCCAGATTAACGAGGAACTCGTCGTCGACATGAACCCCGAGTACATCGTCGTCCCCGACCACGCGCCGGTGCCGAGCAGTCCGGCGTACAACAGCACGACGGCGATACAGGAGGGCAACGTCATCGTCATCGAGGCGCACAAGCTCCAACAGCCCGCCCCGCGCGCCATCGAGGCGAGCGAGGAGATTCTCGAAGCGGTCCACCCCGACGCCTACGAGCGCTACCAGCAGCTCGAAACCGAGTCGGCGACGGACGCCACCGAGAACGCAACTGAGACGACCGCGGACGCGGACGCGACCGAAACCGACGCGACCGAGTCGCCCGCGACGACCGAGTCGTCGGAATCGACCACCGAGAGCGACGCGCCCGGATTCGGCGTCGTCGTCGGCCTCGCCGCCATCGGCGCGGTCGTCCTGCTCGCGCGTCGCCGGTAACCGGACCGACCCGCGCGTCGTTTTCCACTTCTCGTCGTCCGGCTCCGTGAGACCACAACCGTATTACCGGCGGATGGCGGACACACGGGTATGGTCGAGAACGTCATCTACCCCGCCTACCTCGACGCCGCGCTCTCGCGCAGCGAGGGCCGACGGGTCGCCCAGTCCGCGGCGGTCGAAGCGCCGACCGTCGACGAGATTGCGAAGGCCGTCCAGCAGGTCGGCTACGACGCCGTCATCGAACGGGACAAGCGGTACTCTCGGGAGTTCGAAACCCGCGGGCGCGTCCTCGTGAACAACGCCGACGACGCCACGAAAAACGACATCGTGCAGGCGGTCGCCGCCTACGTCGGAATCCTCCGCGACTGATGCGGCGAATCGGCACGGTCTCCCGAACGGCGCAGGGCCTCGCTATCGTCCGCCTCGACGACGACGACACGCCGGACATCGGAACCATGGTCCTCGACGAGTCGCTGTCGACGGTCGGCCGCATCGTGGACGTGTTCGGCCCGGTCGACCGCCCCTACGTCGCCGTCACGGCGGACGACGGCTCTCCCGCCCGACTCGTCGGCAGCAAGCTCTACGCTCGCTGACGACTCCAGAGCGCAACCCCCATACTCCTCGGGTGGGAACGCCCCTGCATGTCACGCCGCGCCTATCGGGGGGTCGCCCTCGCCGCCCTCATCTTCCTCGTCGTGCAGGTGGGTGCGCTCGCCCTCGTGCCGACGTTCTTCGAACAGGGGTACCAGACGGTCGAAGACCCCACCGACCCGACGAACAGCCTCCTCTACATCGGCGCGATTATCGTCATGACCGCGTTCATGCTCGCGGCGTTCAAGTACGACCTCGACCAGCTCATCCGCCTCGTCATCGTCTTCACGAGCGGCCTGCTCGCGTGGTACGTCTTCGCCGCGCTCGTCCCCAACGGGTTGGTCGCCATCGCCCTCTCGGCGGGCGTCTCCCTCGCCCTGCTGGTCTACCCCGAGTGGTACGTCATCGACGCCGCCGGGGCGCTCATGGGTGCCGGCGCGGCCGCCCTGTTCGGCATCAGCTTCGGCCTCCTCCCGGCCATCGTGCTCCTTTCCGTCCTCGCCATCTACGACGCCATCAGCGTCTACAAGACGAAGCACATGCTCGACCTCGCGGAGGGCGTGATGGACCTCCGCATCCCGGTCGTGCTCGTCATCCCGACGACGCTGTCGTACTCGCTTCTCGACGACGACTTCGCCCGCGACGCCAACGAGGTCGGCGACGGCGAGAACGCGACTGACGGGGGCGAACCCGCGGGTGCGGTCGACGCGGAGACGGCTGACGCAGAAGCGGCTGACGCAGATACCGATGCCGATGCCGACGCCGACGAGTCAGACCCCGGCGACCGCGACGCCTTCTTCATCGGCCTCGGCGACGCGGTCATGCCGACCGTGATGGTCGCTTCGGGCGCGTTCTTCTCCGAAGCGCCGTCGCTCGGCCTCGGCGCGCTCCCGGCGCTGAACCTCCCGGCGCTCCTCGCCATGGTCGGGACGTTCGCCGGGTTCAGCGGGCTGATGTGGGCCGTGATGAAGGGGCGGGCGCACGCCGGCCTGCCGCTTCTCAACGGCGGCGCGATAGGCGGCTACCTCGTCGGCTCGGTCGTCGCCGGCGTCCCGCTCGTCTCCGCGCTCGGACTCGCACCGTACCTGTAGAATCGAGGTCCGCGGGCCGCGTCTGTTTTCCCTATTCTTCGTCCGCGCCCTCGCGGACGCGAACCGCCATCCCCGCCTGGAAGTCGAGCATCGCGTCCGCGGAGAGCTCCGCGCGACCGACGCCCAGCAGGTCGCCGTCCGGGCCGACGACGCACACCTCGTCGCCCGAGCGAACCGCCGGGTCGGCGTCGGTGACGAACTTGGCGAAGGCGTTCTTGCCGTCGCTGACGAACGGAACCGACTCGTCGCCGACGCGGACGACGTAGGCGTCGCCGTCGAGACTGTCGTAGAGGCGGCGGCCGCCGGCGACGCCGAGCGTGAACCGGCCGTCGGTTCCGTAGGAGGTGACGCGGTCGCCCTCGACGTACACCTGCCGCGGGCGGCCGCTGCGCGAGCGCGAGAGTTCGATGTCCGCGTCGGTCGGGAACAGCGCGTCGCCCGCGCCGGCCCCGAACTGGTAGTCGGCGACGACCCGGAGGTCGTCCAAATCGGTCGCGTGACCTTCGGTCATACCCAGTCGTTCGCCCCGCCGGCTAAAGTGGGTCGCGGTCCCGCCCGGCCGCGTGTACCGGGTTAGCACGCACGTTCGAGACGGAAAGCCCTAAGTACGGGACAGACCCCCGTCGGAGTATGTCTGTGGACGTTCGACTCGCCGCCGTGGGGACTGTGCTGCTGCTCGCGAGCAGCGCGCTCCTCACCCAGACGGCGCTCGACTGGCGGCTCCCGACGGTGCTCGCCGCCATCGCGGCGTTCGGCGCGGTCGCCACCGTCGCCCGACTGGCGACGCCAACGGCCTGACACGCCGCTCGCGGACTCGGCCGCGACCCCAGTACGCCGCCGTCTCGACCCACCCGTTTTACGTATTATCGCATCGACACGTCGAGGTATGGCTGCGATTAGCTCCCTCCAGACCGCCCTCCGAGGCATCCGTTCGAACCCGGTGTTGTTCCTCGCCGGGCTCGCCTTAGGTCTCGTCACGCTCCCGCAACTCGCCACGCAGTTGGCGCAGATACCCATCGTCCCGACCGCCCTGATGGCGGTGACGTTCTTCGTCACGCCGTTCGTCGCCGCCGGCCTCTACGGGATGGCCGACGAGGCGGTCGACAGCGGGGGGTCGACCTCGCTTTCGACCCTGACCGACGTCGGCCGCGAGAAGTACGTCCCGATGCTCCTCGCGAACATCGTCCAACTCGGCATCGTCATCGCCTTCGGTATCGTGTTCCTCATCGCCGCGGTCGTCATGGCCATCTCGCTCGGCCTCGGCGGCCTCGCCGCCGGCGGTGGCGACGTCTCCAACTTCGCTCTCGGCGGCGGCTTCCTCGTCGGCCTCGCCGTGCTCGGCCTCATCGGGCTGGCGTACTTCGTCGTCATCTTCCTCGTTCAGTTCTACCCCGTCGCGGTCGTCGTCGGCGACAAGGGCGCAATCGAGTCGTTCGGCGAGAGCTACCGACTCGTCCGGAACAACATCGTCCCCTCGCTCGGCTACTCGGTCATCCGGTTCGTCGTCGGCCTCCTCATCAGCATCCCCGTCACGGGATTCATCGTCTTTCGGACGTTCCAGAACGTCCAGCAGGTACAGGACGCGGCGAACCCCGCGGCGGCGCAGGCGGGCCTCGGATTCTCGCCGACCGAAATCGCCGCCATCGCCGCCATCTCGCTGGCGACGCAGATGGTTCTGGCGACGTTCCAGTACGTCTACGCGGTCGCCTTCTTCGAGGCCCACGACTCGGGCTCGAACGGACCGGCCGGAGCGGCCGGCCCCGATATCGACGGCGACTCGGTGATTCCGCAGTTCGAATAATCGCCCTGCGACCTACAGCAGGAACGTCTCTTTTCGTTCGGAGAGGTCGATGAACGCGTCCGCCGCCTCGACGAGTTCGTCCGCGGTGGACTCCTTGAACGCCATCACCTCGACGCGGACGCCCTCGTGGCGGAGGTGGGTACAGAGCCGCTCGAAGTCGCCGTCGCCCGAACAGAGGACGACCGTGTCCACGTGGTCGGCGAGGCTGACCGCGTCGAGCGCGATGCCGAGGTCCCAGTCGGCCTTCTTCGAGCCGTCGCCGAACGTCTTGATGTCCTTGATTTTCGTCTCGAAACCGATGTCGACGAGTGCATCGAAAAAACTCCCCTCGTCGGGCGAGTCCGCTCGGATGACGTAGGCGATAGCGCGGGTGAGCGCGCGGCCCGCCGTTCCCTTCTTGAGGAGCGACGAGTAGTCGATGTTCCGCGAGTACAGACTCTGTGCCGTATGGTAGAGGTTCTGCGCGTCGGCGAGGATGGCGACGCGCTGGTCGGGGTGAATCTCGGTCATTCGTACGACGCTTGGGCGGCGCGGGCTAATAACCGTCCGGGGAGGCGGGCACGCGTCGGACGAGTGTCCACCTCGGTGACCGGAAACCGGACGGAGAGCGCCCCAAAGCCGCCGGAGGCGGGCCGTCGAGGTCCGGCAGGTCCTGCAGACGACGCAAGTTATATTACGCTTCCAGCACCTGCATCCGGTGTGAACGACGCGACGCGGCCCTCGGAGGTCACCACACCCTCGACAGCGTCGCGTGCCGCTTTCTTTTCGAAAAAACGTGCGTACTGAATCGCTCGTTGCGGGAGTAGCGATCCCGTCTCGGGCGGCCTTCGGCTGACGCACGTTCCGGTCACACGACCGATACCGACCTTCCCACGACCGTCACCACACCCATCACCGACACATGACATCATTCGACTTCCGCGGCGTCTATCCCGCGATGACCACGCCGTTCCACGACGACGGCAGTATCGACTTCGAACAGTTCCAGGCCGACGTGCGACGCCTCGAAGAGGCCGGCGTCGACGGCATCGTGCCCGTCGGTTCGACCGGCGAGTCGGCGACGCTCACCCACGACGAACACGTCGAGGTCGTCGAGGCGGCCGTCGAGGCCGTCGAGGACGTGCCCGTCGTCGCCGGCTCCGGGTCGAACTCGACCCGCGAGGCGCTCGAACTCTCTCGGCGCTCCGCCGACGCCGGGGCCGACGCGCTGCTTCTCATCTCGCCGTACTACAACAAGCCCGAGCAGAGCGGTCTCGTCGAGCACTACCGGACCATCGCCGACGAAATCGACCTGCCGCAGATCGTCTACAACGTCCCCGGGCGCACCGGGAGCAACATCCTGCCCGAGACGGCCGCGACGCTCGCCGAGCACCCGAACATCACCGCCTACAAGGCCGCCAGCGGCGACCTCGGCCAGATTTCGGAGGTCGTCGAGCGGACCCGAGACGAGCAGTTCGCGGTGCTGTCGGGCGACGACGCGCTCACGCTCCCGATTCTCTCGGTCGGCGGCGTCGGAGCCATCTCGGTCACGGCGAACGTCGAACCCGCGCGCGTCGGTGCGATGGTCCACTCGGCGCTGCAGGGCGACTACGAGCGCGCCCGGGACATCCACCACGACCTCGCCCCGCTGAACCGCCACCTGTTCTCCGAGACGAACCCCATCCCGGTCAAGGAGGCCATGGAGATTCGGGGCTACGGCCCGGCGCGCCTGCGCCCGCCGCTCACCCGCCTCACCGAGGAGAACACCGAGGAACTGCGCCGCCTGCTGTCCGACCTCGAAGCCGAACAGGCGATTCCGGACGGGGGTGCTGCCGAGTGACGGTCTCTCTCGGCGTCACCGGCGCGACCGGCCGCATGGGCGGGGAAGTCCTCGCCGCGGCCGTCGACCGCGACGACCTCTCGGTCGCCTTCGCAGTCAGTCGCTCGCCCGGCGACGAGGTCGAGGGCGTCGCCGTCGAGGACGCGGCCGACTTCGCCGACCTGCTCGCCTCGCGCGCCCCCGACGTCGTGGTCGACTTCACCGGCCCGGGTTCCTGCATCGAGTACGCGTCGGCCTGCGCGGAGGCGGGCGTCGGCTTCGTCACCGGCACGACCGGGCTGAGCGAGGGCGGCTTCGACGCGCTCCGCGAGTCCGCATCGGAGGTCCCGGTGCTGTACGCCTCGAACTTCTCGCGCGGCATCGCGGCGCTCCGCCGGGCCGTCCGCGAGGCGGTTCCCGCCCTCGACGGCTACGACATCGAACTCACGGAGACGCACCACAACGCCAAGCGCGACGCCCCGAGCGGAACGGCGCTGACCATCCTCGACGACATCGACGAAGCACGCGGTGAGTCCCCGCGCGTCCACGGCCGCGAGGGCGAAGCGCCCCGGTCCGAGGGCGAAGTCGGCGTCCACGCTCGCCGGGCGGGGGATATTGCCGGTGAGCACGAGGTATTACTGGCTGGAAATCACGAGTCACTATCACTCACACACCGCGCGGGGTCGCGGGGGGTCTTCGCCGCTGGCGCGCTCGACGCCGCGGCGTGGCTCTCCGACCGCGACGCCGGGTGGTACGACTTCACCGAGGTACTCGAATGAACCTGGAATCCGACGTACGAGACCTGTGGCAGCGATACAACGACGGCGACGTGGACGCCGAATCGGCGACCGTCGACGAACTCGACACGCTCGACGCGTTCCTCGACGCCCTCGAAGCGGGCGAGGTGCGCGCCGCCGAGAAGACCGGCTCCGACGTGACCTCGTGGGAGGCCAACGAGTGGGTCAAGCGGGGCATCCTGCTCAACTTCGGCCTGCGCGAGACGCTCGCCCGCGAGTACGGCGACGTCCGCTACCACGACGTGCTCCCCCTGCGCGACACCGAAGACCTCGGCGAGCGCGGCACGCGCAACACCCCGGACGGCACCGCCATCCGCCGCGGCGCGTACCTCGGCTCCGACTGCATCATGATGAGCCCCTCGTTCGTGAACGTCGGCGCGCACGTCGGCGACGGCACGCTCGTGGACTCCTGTGACACCGTCGGCTCCTGCGCGCAGATCGGCGCGAACGTCAAGCTCGGCGCGAACACGCTCATCGGCGGCGTGCTCGAACCCGTCGAGGACGCCCCGGTCGTCGTCGAAGACGGCGCGGCGCTCGGCGCGGGCTGTCGAGTCACCTCCGGCTTCGTCGTCGGCGAGAACTCCATCGTCGGCGAGAACACGCTTCTGACGCCCCGAATCCCCGTCTACGACCTCGTGGACGAGGAGATTTACTACGGCCACCTGCCCGCGAACCGCCGCGCCTTCACGCGCTTCGTGGAGTCGTCGCTCGGCGACCACGACCTGTTCGCCGGCGGCGCGTACAAGCCCGCGGTCGTCGCCCTCGACATCGAGGACGACACCCTCGACGCCACCCGTCGGGAGGAGGCGCTGCGCGAATGAGCGGCGGCGGGCCGGCCGTCCGGCGGCTCTCGGACTGGGACCGCGAGCACCTGCTGTCGCTCGCCGACGAGTTCGGCTCGCCGCTGTACGTGACCGACCTCCGTCGCGTCCGCGAGAACTGTCACCGACTCCGCGAGGCGTTCCCCGAGGCGCACGTCAGCTACGCCGTCAAGGCCCACGCCGGTCGCGCGGTGCTCGAAACCGTCCGCGAGGCCGGCGTCGACGCCGAGTGCGCCTCCGCGGGCGAAGTCGAGCGCGCCCTCGACGCCGGCTTCCCCGGCGAGCGCGTCCGCTACACGGCGGTCAACCCGCCGGACGCCGACCTCGACCACGTCGTCTCGCGGTGGGAGTCGAACCCCGAGATGACCGTCACGGTCGGCGCGGCGGACACTATCGACCGCCTGCGCGAGCGCGGCTTCGACGGTCGGCTCTGCCTCCGGGCGAACCCCGGCGTCGGCGCGGGCCACCACGAGAAGGTCACGACCGGCGGGCACGCGAAGTTCGGCATCCCCATCGACCGCGTCCCCGACATCGCCGCCGACGCGCGCGACGAGTTCGACCTCGTCGGCGTCCACGCCCACGCGGGAAGCGGCATCTCCGGCGACGACCTCTCGGCGCACCGCGAGTTGGTCCGCCGGATGGGCGACCTCGCCCGAGAGGTCGGCGACCTCGAATTCGTCGACGTGGGCGGCGGCTTCGGCGTCCCCTACCGCGAGGACGAACCGCCGCTCGACCTCGACGCCGTCGCCGACGCGACCCGCGAGGCGCTCGGCGAGGTGGACGCGCGACTCGCAATCGAACCCGGCCGCTACGTCGTCGCCGACGCCGGCGTCCTCCTCTCGCGGGTCAACACCGTGAAGGAGGCCCCCGAGACGACCGTCGTCGGCATCGACGCTGGTATGACGACCCTGCTCCGACCGGCGATGTACGACGCGTACCACGCGATTTCAAACCTCTCTCGGCCCGACGCCGACCCGGTTTCGACCATCGTCGCGGGCCCCGTCTGCGAGACGAGCGACGTGTTCGCCGACGGCCGCGAACTCCCCGAACCCGAGCGCGGCGACTGTCTCGCGCTCGGCAACGCGGGGGCGTACGGCTACGAGATGGCGAGCACCTACAACTCTCGTCCGCGCCCCCCGGAAGTCGTCCTCGACGCCGACGGCCCCCGACTGGCCCGCCGGCGCGAGACCCTCGACGACGTCACCGCACTCGAACGAACCGCATCCGAGCACATCCCCAACTGACCAAGCACCAACACAGAATCATGAGCGTACTCAACACCGTTCCCTTCGAAAAGTTCCACGGCACTGGAAACGACTTCTTCGTCGTCGACGCAGACGACCCGGTCCCGGACCGACCCGCCTTCGCCCGCACCCACTGCGACCGCGAGGCCGGAATCACCCTGAGCGAGAGCGAACGCCGCGGCGCAGACGGCGTCCTGTTCCTCGCGCTCGAATCGCGCTACGACCCGCCGCGGGTCGTCATGACCCTCGTCCAGCCCGACGGCTCCGTCGCCGCCATGTGCGGCAACGGCGCTCGCGTCGCGGCCGCGTGGGCCGCCGAGCGAACCGGCACGAACGAAGTCATGATAGACACGCCCGCCGGGACCCGTCGCGCGAGCCTCGACGGCACCGACGTGACCGTCGAGATGGGCGCGCCCTCGTTTGCGCCCCGCGACGTACCGCTCGCGTCCGACGACGAACTCGTCGACACCGAGGTCGAGGGCCTGACCGTCACGGCCGTCAACACGGGCGTGCCCCACGCCGTCGCCTTCGTCGACGACGTGGACGACGTGGACCTCGAATCGGTCGCGCCGGCGGTCCGTCACGCACCGGTGTTCACCGAGGGCGCGAACGTCACGCTCGCCTCCCCCGACGGCGAGGGCGGCTTCCGCCAGCGCACCTTCGAGCGCGGCGTCGAAGGCGAGACGCAGTCCTGCGGCACCGGCGCGGTCGCCGTCGTCGCGGCCGCGAAGCGACTCGGACACGTCTCCGGTGACGACCCCGTAACCGTCACCCCGCCGGGCGGCGCGCTCTCCGTGACCGTCCCCGACGAGGGCTCCGCGCTCCTCGGCGGACCCGCCGTCTACGAGGGCGACGGCGAAGCCGACATCGTCTTCCGCGAGCGATGAGCGGCGACGCCGACGGGTTCGACCCCGTGGCGTTCCTCGAACGGGCCGTCCCCGTCGCGTCGAACGACGACGTGGGCGAGATGCGCGACCTGCTGGTCGAGACGCTCGAAGCCGAGGGCGTCTCCCCGACCGTGGACGACGCCGGCAACACCGTCGCCTCGAAGGGAGCGGCGGAGCCGGCGACGCACCTCGTCCTCAACACGCACATCGACACCGTCTCGCCGCACGTCCCGTACGACCGCGACGATGGCGTCATCCACGGCCGCGGCTCCTGCGATGCCAAGGGCCCACTCGCGGCCCTGCTTTCGGCCTTCTTCGCCGCCGACCCCGGCCCCGACGCCCGAGTGACGCTCGCCATCACGCCCGACGAGGAACTCCTCTCGACGGGCGCCGCCGAACTCGACCTCGGCGGCGACATGTACATCGTCGGCGAGCCGACCGGCCTCGACGTCTGTACGGCCGCGAAGGGTCGGTTCGAGGGAACGGTGTCGCTGTCGGGCGTCGCCGCGCACGCGGCCGAGCCGCAGTCGGGCGTCAACGCCGTGGACGCGCTCGCGCCGGTCCTCGACGCGCTCCGGTCGTTCGACGACGACCGCGAGGCCCACCCCGAACTCGGCCCGGCGACGCTGACGCCGACGATGGTCGACGGCGGCGCGAACTCGAATCAGGTGCCCGCCGACTGCCGACTCGTGGTCGACCGCCGGAGCGTCCCGCCGGAGACGGCCGAGGGCTTCCGCGAGGAACTCGAATCGACGCTCCGGGCCGCCGCGCCCGACGACGTTGGCGTCGACTTCGCGCTCACGGAGCGCCCGACGCCGTTCCTCGAAGCGTTCGCGACCGACCCCGACCACGAACTCGTGACGGCGCTCGCCGCGGCCTCCCGAGACGCCGGCGGGCGGGCGGACGTCCGGCCCTTCACGGCCGCGACCGAGGCCTCCTACTTCTCGCCCGCGCCCGTCGTCGTCTTCGGTCCCGGCGACCTCGCCGACGACGAGGGCGCGGTCGCGCACGCCGACAGAGAGTACGTGCGCACCGACGACGTGCGAACCGCGGCCGCCGCGCTCCGCGCCGCCGTCGCCGCGCTCACCGCCTAACTGTTAATTAATCAAAACGTACTTGTTGTCCGAACGATACGTTTCGGACGATGCGCCCTCCCCATCTCGTCGTCTCCCTCCTCGTCGTCGTCGCGCTGTCGCTTCCGGGAGCCGTCGCCGCCGACGGCACCGTTATCGACCACTCCGGCGAGGGACTCACGCTCGACGCGGCCGATGACGAGCACATCCACGGGACGACCTCGTTCTCGTCCGGGACACTCATCGGCGTCCGCGTGAAGTCCGTGGGTGACACCCACCCGTTCCTCGTCTCGAAGGCCGTCCGCGTCGGCGAAAACGGCACGTTCGACGTCACGTTCGACCTCTCGGAGCTGTCCCAGCTCCGCGGCGGTCCGGTTCAAGTCTCGATTCGCCACAACCAGCAGTCTATCTACCAAGAAAACGCCACGCTCGTGACGCACAACATGCCCGGTGACTCGACGCTCACGCCCGACGTCGAGACCACGGCGACGACGACCGAAACGGCCCCGCCGTCGACGGCGACGACGACCGATTCGCGGTCCGGGTTCGAGGTCCCCGGCTTCGGCGTCGGTGCGGGCGTCGCCGCGCTCTGCCTCGCGTCGTTCGCTGCGTACGCCCGGTTCTGACGGTCCGTCGCCCGCCCTCGCGCCGGAGCTCCGGAACGCAACGCCCTTTTCCCACCCGTTCCTGTGTCGGCGTATGTACGAGGCGGTCTACGCACACCCCGACGGCGAGAGCACGGCCAGCCGCGCCGCCGTCGCCGCCGGTCGGTACGACTACGACGGCGTCGTCGTCCGCGCGCTCGACGCCAGCCCCGACTACGACCGCCTGCGCGACGACCTCGACGTGGACCTCGTCGACGCCGTCGAAATCGACGCGTCGAACCCGGAACGCGCCAGCGGCGCGGTCGGGAACTACCGCCCGCAGCGCGAACTGCTCATCCTCCGCGGCGGCACGAACGCGCTCAACCGCTTCGCCGTCGAACAGCCGCGAGTGGACGTGCTCTCGCGTCCGATGGACGGCGACGGCAACTTCAATCACGTCCTCGCCAAGGCCGCCCGCGACAACGGCGTCCGCGTGGAGTTCGACTTCGGTCCGGTGCTTCGAAGCGACGGGGGGACTCGCGTACAGGCGATTTCGGCCCTCCGGAAACTCCGCGAACTCGTCGAGTACTACGACGCGCCCTACGTCGTCTCCGCGACCCCGTCGTCGCACCTCCACCTGCGGAGCCCCCGCGAGCTGGCGGGGCTGGGCGAGGTCATCGGCTTCGACCCCGAGCAGGTGCTCGACGGCCTCCGCGAGTGGGGTCGCCTCGCGGCGCGCAACCGCGAGCGCATGTCCGAGTCGTTCATAGCCCCCGGCGTCAAACGGGGACGGTATGAAGAAGACGATTGAGGAACACGCCGCCCGCTTTTCCCACATCGCCGCGGAGTACGACGATTCGCAAGACAGCGATGAGTACCGCGCGTGCGTCTCGCTCGTCGTCCACTACGCCGACCCCTCCCCCGAGGACGTGGTCCTCGACCTCGGCACCGGAACGGGCGCTATCGCCCTCGCGCTCGCCCCCGACGCGAAGCGCGTCGTCGGCCGCGACATCAGCGAGGGGATGCTCGAACAGGCCCGAACCAAGGCGGCCGAAGTCGGCATCGAGAACGTCGAGTTCGGCGAGGGCCGGTTCCGCGAACCGAACGTGGACGACGACGAGCAAATCGACATCGTGGTCACGAACTTCGCCATGCACCACCTCTCCGACGAGGAGAAACGCGAGGCAATCGGGGTCATCGCCGACCTCGAACCCCGGCGGTTCGTCCTCGGCGACGTGATGTTCTTCGGGACGCCCGACCCCGACGAGCCGTTTTACTCGCCCGAGGTGGACGACCCCGCGACCGTCGGCTTCCTCGCCGACGCGCTCACGGACGCCGGGTTCGTCCTCACGGCCGTCGAGTCCGTCCACGAGCAGGTGGGCGTCCTCGTCGCCGAGCGAGCGCCGACCGCCGACGAGTGAACTGAACCGATGAAACACCTGCCCAAACACCTCCGGCCGCGGCGGCGGTACCTCGCCGTCGAAGTCGAGACGTGGCCCGACGCCGACCTCGGCCGCGGGCCGTTCCAGCGCGAACTCTGGTACGCCGCCCAGAACCTCTACGGCGACGCCGGGAGCGCCGACGCCGACCTCACCGTCCTCGGATTCGACTACGCCGACGGTATCGCCGAGACTATCGTCCGCGCCCGTCGCGGTCACGTCGAAGACGCCCGGGCCGCGCTCGCCTGCATCGACGCCGTCGGCGGCGACCCCGTCGGGGTGAGAGTGCGAGGCGTCTCGGGGACAGTGCGTGCCTGTTCGGAAAGGTATTTACACGGCCGGGCCGGAATTTCCGAGGAGAGAACCGTCGTGTTCGAGAACGAATCCCGAACCGCCGTCGTCCGCGACTCACTCTTGGACGTCGGCGGTCCGGACGGGTTCACGGGCGCGACGCAACTCGATTTCGAGTGATATTCCATGCAGGGACAAGCGCAACAACAGGCGTACGACCGCGGGATTACGATCTTCTCGCCGGATGGTCGACTCTATCAGGTCGAATACGCTCGTGAGGCCGTCAAGCGCGGCACCGCGAGCATCGGCGTGCGAACGCCCGAGGGCGTCGTCCTCGCGGCGGACAAGCGCTCTCGCTCGCCGCTGATGGAGCCGACGAGCGTCGAGAAGATTCACAAGGCGGACGACCACATCGGCATCGCGAGCGCCGGCCACGTCGCCGACGCCCGCCAGCTCATCGACTTCGCCCGCCGCCAGTCGCAGGTCAACCGCCTCCGCTACGGCGAACCCATCGGCATCGAGACGCTGACCAAGGAAGTCACCGACCACATCCAGCAGTACACGCAGGTCGGCGGCGCGCGCCCGTTCGGCGTCGCGCTCCTCATCGGCGGCGTCGAAAACGGCACCCCCCGTCTCTACGAGACGGACCCCTCGGGGACCCCCTACGAGTGGAAGGCCGTCTCCATCGGGGCCGACCGCGGCGACCACCAAGAGCACCTCGAAGAGAACTTCCGCGACGACCTGACCCTCGACGAGGGTATCGAACTCGCGCTCGAAGCCATCGGCTCGACCAGCGAGGAGGGCACTTCGCCCGACGGCGTCGACGTGGCGACGGTCTCCGCGGAGACCGAGCGCTTCGTCGAGCTGTCTAACGACGAAATCGAGAGCTACCTCGAAGCCAACGACCTGTTGGCGACCGAGGACGACGAACAGACCGAAGAGTAAACCGCGTCCCGCGGTTCCCGTTCTCGCGCGTTCTTCTTCGACTCCCATCTCCCCCGAGCGACCGCACCGTCGGCTCGGACGCGGCGGGCGGAGCGTCGCGTCGCTCACGGTCGGTGACGGGTGCAAGCGAGACGCTGAACGGGATGAAAACAGACCCGGACGGAAGGAAAACGGACGGGAAACAGAATCGGGAAAGCGGTCGTCTATCGGGTTCTCGAACGAGACCGCAGTCGTCTCAGTACTCCTCGTAGGCGAGGTTCATGAGCCACTGCGAGAAGGCGTTGCTGTTGGCGTTTATCTCTTCTTCACCGATGAGCGGCGAGAGCATGTCGCCCGCCATCAGCATCGAGAAGCTGAGGTCGCGCGCGGCGGGTTCGAGGTAGTAGGTGGTGTGGCCGTTGTAGACGGTCTCGGTTCGCTTGATGAGACCGAGCGACTCCAGCACCTCGGCGATGCGGCTCCCCTTCCGGGAGGAGATGTCGAGTTCTTTCCAGAAGTCGCTCTGGTGGATGCCGCCCGACTCGCGGATGAGTTCCAGTCCCGCGTGCTCGTCGGAAGAAAGGTCTTGCTCGGCTTCGCTCGCGCTCATACCACCTACACGTCGTGCGAGCGGTTTAATCCTGACGTTCGACCGGTTCGAAGGCGGTCTGACACGGCGGGCCGTCGGCGAATTCGTAGGCGAATTCCGCCTCGCCGAGCGTGATGACCGACGACGAGCGCGTGCCGAACCGACCCTCCGGGTCGTGGACGCAGACGCCGAAATCGTGGTCGCCCAGCGCCGCCTTCGCCCGCTCGCGCCACGCAGTCACCGACTCGTCGGGCTCGGGCTGGAGCGCCTCCTCCAATCGCCGGGCGTTGTCGGCCTGCCGCTCCCCAACTTCGGGCCGTCGCTCGGGGACGAACCACGAGTCGGGCGTGCCGACGTTGACGACCACGCGGACGCCGGGGTCGAAGTTCCGAACCGAGACGCTCCCGTCCCACTCGAAGAACAGCGCGGCGTTCTCGTCGGCGACGACGAGGTTGAAGCCGTCGTAGGTGTGGTCGTCGACCGCGTGTTCGACGAACCGGGCGGCGTCCTCGGCGGTCTCACGGCGGAGCGCGTCGCGGACGAGGCGGCCCCGGGAACGCTCGCCGCCCCCCGCGACCTCGACCCAGCGGTTGGTGATGCCGACGAAGACGCCGGCGTCGTTGTAGCCGACCCACGTCCCGCCCGCCTCGGCGTCCCGCGGGGCGACGATTGCGGGGCCGTCGCCGTCGTCCCACCGCCGTGGCGGTTCGGCGGGCCTGCCGAGTTGCTCGTCGCGGTTGGCGGCGACGACGACCGGCGCGTCTTCGAACACCTGCCACGCGAGGATGAGTGTGCACACGAAGAGAGAGTAGGCACCCGGCGCAGAAAAACACCGGCTCCGACTGCTGACCCGGCCTTCGGCTCCCGGTCCAGTACCTGATTCGGCTCCCGAACGACCGGGAAACGCCACTCACTCGTCGGACCGCTCGTCGAGTTTCGTTTCCAGTTCCGCCACTCGGCGTTCGAGGTCCTGCCGCGGTTCGAGCACCCGCGAGGCGACCGCCTTCGCGGCGAGGCCGCCGGCGAGGAGAAGTATCAACAGGAGGGGAACGGCGACGACCAGCACGTGTGGGAACTCCGTCGAGAGCCAGTACGGGAGGAGGGACATACGCGAATCGAATCAAGTGTGTGACAAGAGTTTGTCGAAGCGCGGGACCTGAGCCGGCAGCCGTGTCTCAGTCTTCGCTCTCCGAGTCGCCTTCGAACCGGCTCGGGTCCCGCGAGGCGAGCGCGACGTTCACGGCCGCGACGTTCTCCGGCACGTCGTGGACGCGGACGATGTCGGCCCCGCGGTCGGCGGCGATGGCCGTGCCCGCGACGGTCGCCGCGAGGTTGTCGCCCGGCTCCTCGCCGACGAGCGAGAACATCGACTTGTGGGAGTGGCCGACGAGAATCGGACAGCCGAGCGCGGCGAACTCGTCGGCGCGCCCGAGGAGTTCGAAGTTCTCGGCCTTCGACTTCCCGAATCCGAGGCCGGGGTCGACGATGAGGTTCCGCCGGGGGATGCCCGCCTTCTCGGCGAGTAACACCAGTTCGGTCAGTTCGTCGATGACGTCCTCGACCACGTCGTCGTAGTCGACCTCGCGGGACGGGTCGACCGGCGCGTCGATGCTGTGCATCACGATGACGGGCGTGTCGCGCTCGGCCGCGAGAAAGCGCATCTCGGGGTCTTCGAGGCCGGTCACGTCGTTGAGGATGTCCGCGCCGGCGTCGAGGGCGGCCTCGCCGACGGCCGCCTTCCGGGTGTCGACCGAGACGAGCACGTCGAGGTCGGCGATGGCCTCGATGACGGGCGCGACGCGGCGAATCTCCTCGTCGACCGGGACCTCGTCCGCGCCGGGACGGGTGCTCTCGCCGCCCACGTCGATGATGTCTACCCCGGCGTCGACCATCGCCCGCGCCTGTTCGACGGCGTCGTCGATGTCGTAGAACTCCCCGCCGTCGTGGAAGCTGTTCGGCGTCACGTTCAGGATACCCATGACGGCCGTGCCGTCGTCCCACGGGTACTCGCCGGCGTCGTCGCGGTCGGTGCCGCTCGCGCCGAACGCCTCCCGAATCTCCGCTGCGACCCCCGCGAGCGCGTACGGCCGGGCTTCGAGGGCCGCCGTCAGTCGCTCGAACTGGTCGAGCGTCCCGGTCAGGACCACGTCGACGAGTTCGCCGCCGAACTCGTGGCCCGAGACGGCGCAGTCGCCGCCGACGGACAGCAGTTCCTCGCGGAGCACTCGGGCCTGTCGGCGCTGGACGCGGGTGTGGACAGTTCGATTGACCGCCCGCTTCGCGCGCGCCCCCCGGTCGGCGGCGTCCGACACGTTCGCGCGTTCGAGCGTCCGGCGAGCGTCGTCGAGGGTGCGGTGGGATTTCGGGACGACCGCCCGCGTCCACGTCGTGCGCGCCTCGGCGACGACGTACAGCGAGCCGACGACGAGCACGCAGTCGTCCGGGGCGGCGCGGGCGCGCGCCAGGTCGAGCGCCGAGGCGACCGCGCCGCCGGTCTCCACTTCGGGGCCGTCGAGGCGCTCGAAGACGGACGACAGAATCTCGGGGTCTTCGCCCCGCGAGATGTCCGCCTTGCAGGTGACGACCGACGCGACCTCCGGGAGCGCTCCGACCATCTCGCTGTGGTCCTTGTCGTGCATCGCCCCGTAGACGAGGTGGAGGTCGTCGTAGTCGAACTCGTCGAGGACGGTGGCGACCTGCGCGCAGGCGTCGGGGTTGTGCGCGCCGTCGAGGACGACCGTCGGCTCCGTGCCCATGACCTCGAACCGACCCGGCCAGTGGGCGTTTCGGAGGCCGCGGTGAATCGCCTCCTCGTCGATGTCGGGGCGGACCTGCCGGGCGAGCGAAACGGCGATACCGGCGTTTTGCGCCTGATACGCGCCCAAAAGCGGGATTCGAACGTCGAGCGTCTCGTCGTCGGTCTCGACGGTGACGGCGGCCTCCTGGTGGTTGACGCGGCCGCCGTAGGAGGCGCGAACGTCGGCGTCGGAGCCGGCGTCGCCGACGGTCAGCACGTCGCCGACCTCCTCGCGGATGACCGACAGCGCCTCGCCGGTCGCCCCGGTTACGAGCGGCGCGTCGGCGGGCGCGACGGCCGCTTTCGTCTTCGCGATTTCCGCGACGGTATCGCCGAGGACGGCGGTGTGTTCGAGCGAGACGTTGGTGACGGCGCTGGCGACCGGGTCGACGGCGCTCGTCGCGTCGAGTTCGCCGCCCATCCCGACTTCGAGGACCGCCACGTCCACGTCCGCGCGGTCGAAGTACCACAGCGCGAGCGCGGTCACGGTCTCGAAAAAGGTCAGCGGCTCGCCGTCGGCGGCCCGCTCGACGAGGTACGGCTTGGCTTCGGCCACGAACGTCGACAGCGCGGCCTTCGGAATCTTCCGGCCGTCGACGCGGATTCGCTCCCGCACGTCGTCGAAGTGCGGCGAGGTGTAGAGGCCGACGTGCGCGCCCGACTCGCGCAGTATCGCGTCGACCATCCGGGCGGTGCTTCCTTTGCCGTTCGACCCCGCGACCTGCACGAACGACACGCCTTCGTGGGGGTCGCCGAGGTGAGAGAGCAACCGCTGAATCGACTCGGTCCCCGGCTTGACCTGAAACCGCCGGAGGTCGAAAAGGAAGTTCACCGCCTCGTGGTACTCCATACGCGTGAGAAACCGGACGGTGGGCTTAGGCCTAACGCTCCACGTCACTCCTGCGACACGACGCCGGTCGCCCGACAGCCCCGACCGCCACCGCCGTCATCGGCGACGCTCCGCGGGCGACCCGGAACGTCACCGGAGTGCGCTTAACGCGCCGGCTTCAGTCGATGTGGACGACGAGCACCGGGCGCTTGGCGTTCTCGATGACGCGCTCGGTGACGCTCCCGAGCGAGGTGAGTTTGTCGCGACCGGTCCGCCCGTGGGTCCCCATCACGACCACGTCGACGTCGTGTTCGTCGGCGTAGTCGAGGATGACCCGGTGCGGCACGCCGTCGCGGATTGCGGTCGCCGTCGAGGCCTTCCCCTCGCACTTCTCGGCGCACCGCTCGACCGCCTGTACCGCGTCGTCGCGGAGCGACTGGATGACCGCGTCCTGTTGGTCGCCGCCGGCGGCGAGGTACACCCGCTGGTCGACGACCGACAGCACGTGAATCTTCGACTCCGCGTCGGCGAGTTCGAGCGCGTGTTCGACCGCCTGCATCGTCCCCTCGCTCCCGTCGGTCGGCACCAGGATGTGTTCGTACATACCTCTGTGTTCGCCTCGCCGACACTTGAAGGGACACCGTCGGTGTTAGGACGTGGGAACGGTCTCGGGGCGTCTGGAAGTGAGAGAGGAGATGTCCAGTCGTGCCCAAAATCGCGCGAGACTCACATTCGTTCGTCTCACTGACTTCCGTCACTCCTTCACGCTGTTCAGTCGTGACGGAAGCATCGCGTCCGCGCTACGCGCGGCCACGAGTTTCCACCACTAATCGTGGCGGAAACACCGAAGCACTCCCTCCGGTCGTGCTTCGAGCTTTAGACGCTCCTTCGCTCCGCTCAGTCGTGTCTAAAGCACCGCTGGCCGGTGAAGACCATCGCAATTCCGCGCTCGTCGCACGCCTCGATGACGTCCTCGTCGTTCACCGAGCCGCCGGGCTGGATGACCGCCTCGATGCCCGCGTCGGCCGCCTTCTCCACGCCGTCCGGGAACGGGAAGAACGCGTCGGAGGCCATGACGGCTCCCTGCGCGTCTTTGCCCTCGGCGTGTTCCTCAGCCTTCATCGCGGCGAGTTCGACCGCGTCGACCCGGGAGACCTGCCCCATGCCGACGCCGACCGTCTCGGTGCCCTTGGCGAAGAGAATCCCGTTGGACTTCACGTGCTTCAGGACCTTCCACGCGAACAGCATCGTCTCCAACTGCTCGTCCGTGGGTTCGGTCTCGGTGACGACTTCGAGGTCGTCCAGCGTCGGCGTCCAGAGGTCGCGCTCCTGAACGAGTCGCCCGCCGACGAGCGCCTTTTCGGTGTACGTCTCGGTCCGGTCGCCGAGTTCGCCCACATCGAGGACGCGGAGGTTCTTCTTCTCGGTCAGCACGTCGAGCGCGTCGTCGGTGTAGCCGGGCGCGACGACGACTTCCTTGAACGAGTCGATGATGAGCTCGGCCGTCTCGGCGTCGCACTCGCGGTTGAGCGCGACGATGCCGCCGAAGGCGCTCATCGGGTCGGTGGCGAGGGCGTCGGCGTAGGCCTCCGCGAGCGTGTCGGCGGTGGCGCAGCCGGCGGGGTTCGTGTGCTTGATGACCGCCGCGGCAGGCTCGTCGAACTCCTTGATGATGTTCAGCGCGCCGTCGGCGTCGTTGTAGTTGTTGTACGAAAGCCCCTTCGCGCCCTCGTTGAGCTGGGGCGCGCCGACGACCGACGCCTCGTCGCACGTCTCGTCCACGTAGACCGCGGCGTCCTGGTGCGGGTTCTCGCCGTAGCGGAGTTCGTCGTAGCGGTCCTCGGAGGTGACGCGGCGCTCGGGGAGCCCGGCGTCAACGTCGCCCTCGACGGTGACGGAATCGTCTTCGACCGTCACGCGGCCCTCGGCGAACCAGCGGACTGCGCGCGGGTAGGCCTTGAACTCGGCGTCGTAGAGGACGCGCGATTTGAGGTCGTCGGCGTCGTCGTCGGTGTAGACCGGAACGGCCTCCTGCGTGACGATGGGGCCGGCGTCGACCTCCTCGTTGACGACGTGGACCGTACAGCCGGTCGTCTTGACGCCGGCGTCGAGCACCTGTTCGTGGGCGTCCATGCCGGGGAACGCGGGGAGCAGCGACGGGTGGACGTTGAGCGTCGTCGGCGCGGCGTCGAGGAACGTCGAAGTGAGCACGCGCATGTAGCCGTCGAGGCAGACGAGGTCGAAGTCGTAGTCCGCGAGGGCGTCGAGGATGCGCTCCTCGTGGGACTCGCGGGCCTCGTCGTCGCCGCGCTCGACGACTTCGCTGGGGATGCCGTGTTCGTCCGCCCAGTCGAGGACGGGCGCGTCGGCGCTGTTCGAGACGACGACGCCGAGTTCCGCCCCGCCGGGGGCGCGGTCGGCGACGTTGCGAAGGTTTCGTCCGCGGTTGCTCGCGAGACCGGCGATGGTGACCATGTGAGAAAGGGGACTCGCGGCCCTCAAAGTGGTTGCGGTCCTCGACGGCAATATATACTCGATTGTGTATATGTGTGACGACACGCAGCCGCAGAGCGCGTCTGAGTGGGCATACTTGTGCGCAAGTATCGCCTCCGCGGCGGCGACGAACCCCCGGCGTTTAACCTCCCCCATCGTGACGACTCAGACATGACCGACGCCGACCGGCACGACCCGCTGTACGCGGTGTCCCCGCTCGACGGGCGATACGCCTCCCGAACCGCACCCCTCGCGCCGCACGTCAGCGAGGCCGCCCTCATGCGCGCCCGCGTTGAAGTCGAAGTGGAGTACCTCCTCGCGCTCGCCGACCTCGACGCGACGCCCCTTTCGTTCTCCGAGAGCGAGCGCGCCGACCTCCGAGCACTCTACGAGGCGTTCGACGCCGACGACGCCGACCTCGTGAAACGGCTCGAAGTCGAGGGCGCAGAAGGGTTCTCGGCGACGAATCACGACGTGAAGGCCGTCGAGTACTTCATCCGCACCGAGACCGACGAGTCGGTCCACCCGTGGATTCACTTCGGGCTCACCTCCGAGGACGTGAACAACCTCGCCCAGCGTCTCATGGTGAAGGGCGCGGTCGAGGAAGTCCTCGTGCCCGAACTCCGCGACACCCGCGACGAACTCGTCTCGCTCGCGCGGGAGTTCCGCGACGTGCCCATGCTCGCGCGCACTCACGGGCAGCCCGCGACCCCGACGACGTTCGGCAAGGAGATGGCCGTCTACGCCGCCCGTCTCGGTCGGACGCTCGCCCGCGTCGAGGCCGCGACCGACGAACTCGCCGGCAAGCTCGCGGGCGCGTCGGGCGTCTACGCCGCCCACGTCGCCGCCTACCCCGACGTGGACTGGCGGGCGTTCTCCCGCGAGTTCGTCGGGTCGCTCGGCCTCGAACACACCGCGCTCGCCACGCAGGTCAACCCCTGCGACGACCTCGCGGCGCTGTTCGACGCCGTCCGCGGCGTCAACAACGTCCTCGTCGACCTCGACCGCGACGCGTGGCTCTACGTCTCCGACCGCTATCTGGGACAGGAGGCCGTCGAGGGCGAGACCGGCTCGTCGACGATGCCGCACAAGGTCAACCCCATCGACTTCGAGAACTCCGAGGGCAACCTCTCGAAGGCCAACGCGGACCTGACGTTCCTCGCCGACTACGTGACGACCTCGCGCCTCCAGCGCGACCTCTCGGACTCCACGGTCAAGCGGAACATCGGCGCGGCGTTCGCCCACTGCCTCATCGGCTACAAGAAGACCCAGACCGGCCTCGGCAAGGTCGTCCCGAACGAGCAGGTCATGCGCGACGAACTCGACGACACGCCGGCCATCATCGGCGAGGCCGTCCAGACGATTCTCCGCCGCGAGGGCGACACGCAGGCCTACGAGCGAGTGAAGGAGCTCACCCGCGGCCGCGAGGTGACCCTCGACGACTTCCACGACCTCTTCGCGGACCTCGACGTTGACGAGGAAACTCGCGAGGAACTGCTCGCGCTCACGCCCGCGACGTACGTCGGTCTCGCGGACGAACTCGTCGACGACATCGAGAACTGAACCGTCGACCGGGTCGTTGGAACGTCGGCCCGGCGAAGCGGTACGCTACTTTCTGCGGTCGGTCGAACGCGTCGCTGAGCCGAGCGACCGTCAGGAGAAAACCGAGACCGCCTCAGAAGCCGACGGGCACGGGGTATCGGCTTCGGTGCGGTTCGGGCACGGGTTCGGCGAGCGCCGGCACGGTTGGGCTGGACAGGCTGGTCCGCGCGAGGCGGTTCGTCATGGGCTGGTGCGACGACGCAGGGCGCTCACCGTGGCTGAATTATTTACTCATCATAGAATAAGTCTTTTGGTGGGGTGGTGCATTGGTGGGGGTATGAAAGCAATCGCCGTCAAGCGCGGGGAAGACAAACCGGTCGTCATCGAGAAGCCGCGACCGGAACCCGACGTCGGGGAGGCGCTCGTCCGAACGCTTCGGGTCGGCGTGGACGGGACGGACCACGAGGTCATCGCCGGCGGCCACGGGGGGTTCCCCGAGGGCGAAGACCACCTCGTGCTCGGCCACGAGGCGGTCGGTATCGTCGTCGACCCGAACGACACCGAACTGGAGGAAGGCGACATCGTCGTGCCGACGGTCCGCCGCCCCCCGGCGTCCGGGACGAACGAGTACTTCGAGAAGGACCAACCCGACATGGCTCCCGACGGGATGTACGCCGAGCGCGGTATCGTCGGCGCGCACGGGTTCATGTCCGAGTACTTCACCAGCCCGTCGGACTACCTCGTCCGCATCCCGCGCTCGCAGGCCGAACTCGGCTTCCTCATCGAGCCCATCTCCATCACCGAGAAGGCCCGCGAGCACGCCTACGCGAGCCGCTCCGCGTTCGACTGGACCCCCTCGTCGGCGCTCGTCCTCGGCAACGGGAGCCTCGGACTCCTGACGCTCGCCATGCTGAAAGCCGACGATAAGGGCTACGAGGACCTCTACTGCCTCGGTCGGCGCGACCGCCCCGACCCGACCATCGACATCATGGAGAAGCTCGGCGCGACCTACGTCGACTCCCGCGAGACCTCGGTCGAGGAGATTCCGGACGCACACGAGCACATGGACTTCATCTACGAGGCGACCGGGTTCCCCAAACACGCCATCCAGTCGGTGCAGGCGCTCGCGCCGAACGGCGTCGCGGCGCTCCTCGGCGTCCCGAGCGACTGGGAGTTCGAGGTCGACGCCGGCGCGTTCCACCGCGAGATGGTTCTCCACAACAAGGCGCTCGTCGGCAGCGTCAACTCCCACGTCAAGCACTTCGAGGCCGCGACCGTGACGTTCACCAAGCTCCCGCGGTGGTTCCTCCGCGACCTCGTCACCGGCGTCCACCCGCTTTCGGAGTTCGAAGCAGCATTCGAAGACGACGACACCACTATAAAAACGGCCATCGAATTCGATACTGTATGAAGAACGTCGACGACCTCATCGCCAGCGCGGCGGAGCTCGCGGACCGTGGCCTCTCGAAGGGCGAGATTGCCGACGAGTTGAACGTCTCCCGCGAGACCGCAAGCTGGCTGGTCGAACGGAGCGGCGCGGCGACCGAACCCGAACCCCAGGTAGAGCCCGACGGCCCCGACGACATCCACGTCGATTGGAACGCCATCGGCAGCGGCGGCAAGCGCCTCACCTACGTCGGGCGCGCACTCGCCGACCTGCTCATGGAGACGAACGGCGAGGCCGACGTGACCGTCGGTATCGAGAAGGCGGGCGTCCCCCTCGCGACCTCCGTCTCGCGCGAACTCGAAACGACCCTCGCGGCCTACTCGCCCGCGAAACACCAGTGGGACGAAGGCGACATCGAGGACCTCGGCGGCGGCTTCTCCCGGAACTTCGCCCCCGTCGAGGGACGGAACTGCTTCATCGTCGACGACACGGTGACGAGCGGTACGACCCTCCGCGAGACTATCGACGCCATCCGCTCCGAGGGCGGCGAACCCCTCGCGTGCGTGGTCATCGTCGACAAGCAGGGCGTCGAAGAGATAGACGGCGTCCCGGTTCACTCGCTCATCAACGTCGTCCGCGTCGGCGAGCAGTAACGCCCAGCACGGGCCGCCGCGCAGTCGGAGTCGGCCCTGCGGACCGAACCCACCGGCGACGCAACTCCTTTGTCCGCCCGGCGGTTATCTGGGCGCATGACGTTCCAACCGGAGAGCTTGGACCCAGAGGAAGTACAGTCCCGCGTCGACGAAGCCGTCGCGGACAACCGCGTCGTCCTGTTCATGAAGGGTAACCGCCTGATGCCGCAGTGCGGCTACTCCGCGAAGGCGGTCGACCTCATCTCCCAGTACGTCGACGAGTTCGAGACCGTCGACGTGCTGCCCGCGCTCCCGCACTACCGCGAGGCGCTCAAGGAGAAAAGCGACTGGGAGACCATCCCCCAGACGTTCGTCGACGGCGAGTTCGTCGGCGGCAGCGACATCCTCGAAGAACTCGACGAACGCGGCGAACTCGAAGCGACGCTGACCGGCGCGAACTGACCGCCGGAAGCGACCCCGGCAGACCGCCGGACCGCGGCCCGACGCCGACTTCTTATCTGTCGCCTAACGAGAAGGGGAGGCCATATAAGCCTCGAACTCGTACATGCACACAGGTATCGCCATCCGGGTGCGCCCGCACCGTGGCTCTCGTCGATACCGAAGCCAACAATGTCAGGCCGCGTATATCGACTCCATTCGACGTTGGAACTGCCACTCGAAGACGTGATGGACTACTTCGAAAACGACCCAGAACTGCCGCCTGAGGTCGAGAACGTAGACATCACCCGCCGAAACAACACCCTCATCATCAAAGCCGTCTCCGCCGACGACAACCTCAGCAAGTACACGCCGACGGCCCAGTTGAAAGCGAGCGTGACGGAAAATCGCGTCTACGAGGAAGAGCCGCCCCGAGCGGGCGCGCCCAACTGGGGAGACGACGAAGAAGAGGAGATACCCTCCGAACTCGTCGAGTTCGCCTGCTTCAAAGGCGACCTCGAAACCGTGCTCCAGAACACGGCGCTCCAGTACCCGATGTTCCTCGTCCTCCGCGAGATCGCGATGCTCTCGGAGAAGGGGACGCTGACCGCCATCACCGAGGAAAGCGACGAACTCCAGGCGACGCGCATCGTCGAGGGCGAAGTCCGCGCCGCCTCCGTCGAAGTCGTCGAGAACCCCCAGCAGAACGGGTCCTCGGACAGCGGAATCAACTGGCGCGACAACAAGTTCATCTCCTAACCGCGTCGTATCTTCCCACCCCGTCACCGCCGAGCCACGTGAGTCAGCGGCCCAAATCGTGTTCGGCGGTATCACGCATCACACTAATCCTCGGGCAAAAAGCATTTACACCGCCTAATTAGATGTAATTACACATCATGTCGGAAGCCGAAGCCTTCCCGGACTACCTCGACGTCGACTACACCGACGGCGAGGGCGAGACGCCGGAGGACTACCCGAGTATCGAGGACAAGATCGAGAAGGCCATCGAGGTCACGAAGCAGGGACTCGAGCAGTACGAGAACCCCGCCGTGATGTGGACCGGTGGCAAGGACTCCACGCTCACGCTCTACTTCATCAAGGAGGTCGCAGAGCGCTACGACCTCGAAGTCCCGCCGGCGGTCTTCATCGACCACTACCAGCACTTCGACGAGATCATGGACTTCGTCAAGCACTGGGCCGACGAGTGGGACCTCGACGTCATCTGGGCCCGCAACGAGGACGTCGGCGCGTACGTCGACGAGAACGGCCTCGAACCCGGCGACGACATCCCCGTCTCGGAACTCTCCGAGCACAACCAGCACCACATCCGCAACATCCTCGAGTACGAAGAGGACACCTTCCCCTTCCTGCTCGACACCTACGTCGGCAACCACCTGCTGAAGACCGTCGCGCTCAACGACACGCTCGAGGAGTACGACATCGACGGCGTCATCTCCGGCGTCCGCTGGGACGAACAGGAAGCCCGCGCCGACGAGACGTTCTTCAGCCCCCGTCACAACCCCGACATCTACCCCCCGCACGACCGCATTCAACCCATCCTCCAGTTCGAAGAGAGCGCCGTCTGGGACGCCTTCTGGTACTTCGCGGTCCCGGACACCGTCGA
The DNA here is from genome assembly GCF_001190965.1 of Haloferax gibbonsii. Classification (NCBI taxonomy): domain Archaea; kingdom Methanobacteriati; phylum Methanobacteriota; class Halobacteria; order Halobacteriales; family Haloferacaceae; genus Haloferax; species Haloferax gibbonsii. The sequence goes on along the minus strand of NZ_CP011947.1, from coordinate 998,034 downwards.
GAACTACCCCGAGGACGGCTACGTCCCCACGAGTGACACCGACCTCCCCGAGGGCGTCACGCAGGAGGACGTTCCCGTCTCGCCGAAGTACTTCGCCGGCTTCCGGAGTCTCGGCAGCGAGGTCTCGACCGACAAGTCCGCCGAGGAACCGGCGTGGCTGCAGGACATGGAAAACACGACCGAGCGCGCGGGCCGCGCCCAGGACAAAGAGGACCTGATGGAGCGCCTGCGCGACCTCGGCTACATGTGAAGTCGGTCGACGGCTAACCCGACGAGACGTTCTTTTTCGACGCTGGCTCCCCGACGCCGACTGCAGAGAGTGACCGCGACTGCGACTGTCTCGCAGCGGAAACAGGGATATCCTCGGCGAGCGACATCTGTGGCATGAGCCTCGCGTTCCCCGACTATCTCGACCTCGACTACGCCGACGGCCGAGACCAGACCGCCGCCGACTACCCGACGCTCGAAGACAAACTCCAGAAAGCGGCCGCGGTGACCGCGACCGCCCTCGAACAGTACGAGCGCCCGGCCGTCATGTGGACCGGCGGCAAGGACTCCACGCTCGTCCTCTACGTCGTCCGCGAGGTCGCCGCCGACATGGGCGTTCCCGTCCCGCCCGTCGTCTTTATCGACCACTTCGAGCACTTCGACGAGACCGAGGCGTTCGTCCGCGAGTGGGCCGACCGATGGAGCCTCGACCTCGTCGTCGCCCGCAACGAGGACTTCGCGCGACTCGGCGCGTCGCCCGGCGACGAGATTCCCCTCTCGGAGCTCGGCGACGACACCCGCCGCGAACTCGCCCGCCTCGGCTACGAGGGCGAGACCATCGTCCTCGACGCCGACACCTTCGAGGGCAACCACCTGCTGAAGACCGTCGCGCTCAACGACACGCTCGAAGACCGCGGCTTCGACGGCGTCTTCTCGGGCGTCCGCTGGGACGAACAGGAAGCCCGCGCCGACGAGACGTTCTTCAGCCCCCGCCACGACTCCGAGAGATATCCGCCGCACGACCGCGTCCACTCCATCCTCCAGTTCGAGGAGGCCGACGTGTGGGCGGCGTTCTGGAACTACATCGTCCCCGACTCGGTCGAAGGCTACCCCGCGGGCCACGTCCCCGCCGCCCTCGACGACCTGCCCGAGGGCGTCGAACCCGCCGACCTCCCCGTCTCGCCGAAGTACTTCGAGGGCTACCGCTCGCTCGGCACCGAATCCGGCTCCGCGAAGTCCGACGACCGACCCGCGTGGGTGCAGGACCTCGGCGCGAGCGCGGAACGCGAGGGGCGCGCGCAGGACAAAGAGGACCTGATGGGTCGGCTTCGCGACTTGGGTTACATGTAATGCGAGCTGCTCGAAACGAGTCCGCGGCGTCCACACCGTAGCGCCTATCTCCCCCAACACGCTATCGCCTCCATGACAGCCGAGTGGGTCAGCCTCTTTTCGGGCGGGAAGGACTCCTCGTGGGCGCTCTACCGCGCGCTCGAGGAGGGTCTGAACGTCACCCGTCTTCTGACCGTCCACCCCAGCGACGACTCGTACATGTACCACGTGCCGGCGACCGACCTCGCCGCGCTCGCCGCCGAAAGCACCGGCATCGAACTCGTCGAGGTCCACCCCGGCGACCTCGAAGCGACCGACGCCGACGACTCGGGCGCGCAGGGCGACGCCGAACTCGAACCCCTCGAAGCGGCGCTGTCGGACCTCCAGTCCGAAATCGACCTCGCGGGCGTCACGGCCGGAGCCATCGAAAGCGAGTTCCAGACCAACCGGATTCAGGCGATGTGCGACCGCCTCGGAATCGACCTGTTCGCCCCGCTGTGGCAGGAAGACCCCCGCGAACTCGGCGACGCCATGCTCGAGGCGGGCTTCGAAATCACCATCATCCAGGTCGCGGCCCACGGCCTCGACGAGTCGTGGCTCGGCCGGACGCTCGACGCCGACGCGCTCGACGAACTGGAGGCGCTCAACGAGCAGTACGGCGTCCACATCCTCGGCGAGGGCGGCGAGTTCGAGACGCTCGTCACCGACGGCCCGCACATGGACCGCCCCATCGAACTGGAGTACGAGACGGAGTGGGAGGGGACTCACGGCAGGCTCCGCATCACCGACGCGTACCTCGGCTAAGAAAGAGCGTCCGCGGTTACAGTTCGGACCGCGGTTACAGTTCGGACCGCGTTCGCGTTACTGGCCGTTCGTCAGCCGCGAGTGCGCCCCGATGAGGGCGTTCGAGAGGTCGAGGCTCTCGATGTGCGTCTCCTCGTCGACGATGGAGTTCTTCAGCTCCGCGTTTCGGATGACTGCGCCGGGGAAGACCACGGACTCTTCGAGCACGGAGTCTTCGACCACCGCGTTGGCCATCACGTGGACGTTGGTGCCGACCTCGGTGTTCGTGAGCGTCGCCGACTCGTGGACGAAGTTCTCGCCGCCGAGGTACCACGCCACGGCGTCGAGGTAGCTCTGGGGCGTGCCGATGTCGAACCACGCGCCGTCGAACGTGTAGGCGAACACGTCGCCGTTCTGCTGGAGCCACTGCATGAACCAGCCGGGCTCGTCGGGGTTGTTGTCGCCGGAGAGATACTCGTCGAACTTGGGCAGGTCGTCCGCCGGGAAGGCGTAGCAGGCGATGGAGACGAGCGTGCTCTTGGGGTCTTCGGGCTTCTCCTGGAAGTTGATGACGCGGTCGCCGTCGAGTTCGACGAGGCCGTAGGACTTCGCGCGCTCCTTGTCGCCCACGTCGTAGGCGGCGAGACACGGCTCGTTTTTCTCGTAGAAGAAGTCCACGAAGTCGCCCACGTCGAAGCTGATGAGGTTGTCGCCCGCGATGACGACGAGGTCCTCTTCGACCTCCTCGCGGTCGATGAGCTGGGCGAGCGCGCCCACGACGCCGAACTTCTCGTCTTCCTCGCTGGTGTCTTCGACCGACAGCGTCGGCTTTTCGAACGGCGATTCGTCGATGTACTCCTCGAACGCGCCGGCGAAGCGCTCGTTCGTGCTCACGAACACCTCAGAGACCCGGTCGTCGGCTTCCAGGTCTTCGAAGATGGTGTCGATGACCGTCTGGTCGCCGACGGGCAAGAACATCTTGGGTCGGTGTTTGGTAATCGGCCACAGACGCGTTGCGTACCCACCGGCAAGGACGACTGCCTTCATATCCCCCAAATCCCGCCACGTGGACAAGGCCTTTTTGCATCCTCTCTATTCTGCTGACACTTCCGGGCGGAAGGCGGCGCAAGGGATTTTCCCTTCGACTCCCAATCGAGCGATATGACAGCCCGGGAGTCCGACACGACGACCCGCCAGCGCATCGCCGACGCCCTCCGCGACGACCCCGCGACGGCCTCCGAGCTTTCGGCGAGCGTCGGCGTCTCGGTGTCGTCGGTGTACGGCCACCTCCAGCACGTCGCTCAAACAGTCCACGGAGCGGACGGCGAGCAGTTCCTCGTCGCGCCGCCGGAGTGCAAACACTGCGGCTTCAGCGCCTTCGACGACCCCGTGAACTACCCCTCGCGGTGCCCGGAGTGTCGAAGCGAGGGCATCGAAGAGGCCGTGTTCAAAATCGAGTAGTCGGTCGGTCTAAAACGACGCCACGGTCCGATTGTGGTAGTCGAGGGAGTCGGCGTCGAGGTCGTGGTCCTCGCGGACCGAAAGCGAGGTGCCGTCCAACTCGCGTTCGTAGGCGTGGGCGATAGTGTACGTCTCGGGGTCGACGGCTATCATTCCGTAGTCGAAGTCAGCGTGGTGGTCCGGACAGAGAACGAGGAGATTCGCCTCGACGTCCGGGCCGTCGTGGGGCCGCCCGAGCGGTTTGAGATGGTGCGCCTCCGCGTAGCCGTCGTGGACTCCTCGACGGCGACGCTCTCCACAGACCTGGCACGTGTGAGAGTACCGCTCTTTCAACTCGGTCGCAAGCGCCGTGTTTCGAATGATTCGGCTTCGCGTCGTCTCGGTGCGTTCCGCGGGCGCGAGGTCCGCCGCGGCTTCTTCCTCGTCGATCCGCTCTCGCCTCTCGTGACGGCGGCGGAGCACGAATCGGTAGACGTCCCTGTCGTCTCCCTCGAACGGGCCGTGCGCGTAGTCGACGACTTCGACCTGACCCTGGTACTCCCAGTCAGCCCCGGCCGACCCTCGATGGAAGAAAAATATCGGTAACGGATGGTGTTTGGCCCGCGCGAGGAACTTGTTGCCACCGGTGAGCGTCTGGTCGCCGGTCCGCCCCTCTCCGATGTACGTGAACTGGCCGCCGGTCACGTCGTCACCGTACGGTCCGGTGTCGCTCGAAAAGAGGCGGAGATACCGCTGGTCGTCGTCGTCGTAGCAGATTTCGATGCCGCGGCCCGTCATTCCGCGGTCGAATCGGGACCGGAGTTCCGACCCGCTCAACCGCTCTCCGGGTTCGAGCGAGAGCCCTGCGAGTTTCACGACGGAACTGACGGACGAGTCACGAAAAAGGGTTCCCCACGATGGTTCGTTGCCACCGGGCGGTGCCGCTTATGCCGCGTCTAACTCGTCCAAGAGCGTCCGCGCCGCCGCCGACGAGGAGCCGGGACCGCGCGCGGTGATGAGGTCGCCGTCGACCGTGACGCTGGTGTCGCTGTCGAGTTCGGCGTCCCAGACGCCGCCGGCGGCCTTCACCTCGTCTTCGACCCAGTACGGGAGCTTTCGGCCGTCGGGCATCAGGTCGTTTTCGTCGACGATGCCTTCCTCCCACTCGTTGGGGAAGCCGGTGACCTCGCGTCCCTCGACGAGGAACGAGCCGTCGGCCTCGCGGGTGAACCCGAGGATGCCGACCGCGTGACAGACGACGAGCGCCTTCGAGTCGTCGCCGGCGACCGCCTGCAAGAGCGCCTGTCGGGCGTGTCGGTCCTGATTGATGTCCCACGCGGTTCCGTGGCCGCCGGGGAACACCACGGCGTCGTACTCGCGGGCGTCGACCTGCGCAATCGGCTCCGGATTCTGCAGTCGCTCGTCGTTCTCGTGGACCTCGACGACGCGTTCGGCGAGTTCCTCGCCGACCTCCTCGGGGTCGATAGAGCGCTCGTCGACGACCGGCGGCGCGCCCGTCGGCGTCGCGACCGTCACGTCCACTCCGGCGTCGGTCAGGGTAGTGAGCGGCTCGATACATTCCTCTCCCCAGTAGCCGTCTTCGCTGACGATGAAAAGCGCCGATGTCATCGCTCCCGGGTACGGTCCGGCCACAAAAAGGCCCCGCGGAGGCGGAAATCCGCGGGGGAGGGCGGCGCGACGGTGAGGCGTCGCGGCCGCGTCGGTGTCGGGTCAGTCGTCGCCGTGTTCGTCGACGATGACGACTTCGCCGTCTTCGACGGTGACGTTGATGAGCGTCTTGACGTGGTGGTCCGAGTCGTCGAGTTCGTTCGGGCCGGCCTTCTTGATGATGGCGACGGTGTCGACGACGTCCGCGCCGATGTGGTCGAGCGCGTCGAGGACGGCCTTCATCGTGCCGCCGGTCGAGAGCACGTCGTCGAGGACGAGCACGCGGTCGCCCTCGTTCACGTCGTTGATGAACATGTCGCCCTCGGAGTAGCCCGTCTGCTGGTGGAGCGAGACCTCGCCGTCGAGGCCGTACTCGCGCTTGCGGATGACGACGAGCGGGATGTCCGTCATGAGCGAGACGGCCGTCGAGATGTGGATGCCCATCGCCGCGGGCGTGACGATTTTGTCCACGTCTTCGAGGTTCGCCTTGCGGATGATCTTGATGACGATCTCGCGCAGGAGCCCCGGTTTCAGCATCGGAACGCCGTCGCTGATGGGGTGGACGAAGTACTCGTAATCTCCTTTTTCGATGATCGGCGCGTCGAGAAGGGACTGACGCAACTGGTCCATGGCGCTCGTTTCCCCGGTTAGGCATAAAATGTGGCGGTTCGATGGCTCTCGGACACGCCGACCCACGTCTCGCGGTATCGACTACCGTGGACCGACCGACGCCGAGCGCGACCGCTCTCCGACAACGGTCTCCGCACGGAGCGCGCCGCTCCGTGGACGGTTACATCCCGCCGAGAAGTTGTGACGCGGTCTTCACCAGCGGTTCGACGGTTTCGTCGGGCTCGACGAAAAGCAGCATGCCACGGCCGCCGCAGTAGACCTGCAACACGCCGTAGCCGTCGCGTTCCTCGAACCGGTACTCGACGCTGTTCTGTACCGGACTAAGCCCGGAAAACAGCCCGCGCTCCATGAACTCGCGCCGAGTCTCCTCGGCGAGCGAACTCAGGTGCGTCACGAGTTCGTCGCGACTCCCGAAGTCCTCGCGGACCGACTCCCCGACGTGAAACAGGTCGAAGGCCGTCGCACCGTAGACGGCGACCAGAGAGACTGCCCCCTTCGCAGTCCCCCGAAGCGCGTCCATCGCGACCTCGCTGTCGGGCCCCGGTCCGTTGACGGATGCCATCCGTGACGGGTCGATTATCATTCGTTTCCCCCCTTGCCCTGACGCTGCGCGTCTCCCTGCCCGGAGCGCGCGCCTGGACGTATCATAGATGTCCGATTGTGAGTCAGTATTATAAATTTGAGGGTCACACTGGAGGTAATAATTCGCCCCCGCCAAATCCGGCCGGAGACCACCTGAAACCGCCGTCTACTACGAGAGCTGACTCCCTGATTTGACCCCGGTCTCGAGGGCGGCGTTTCGACCCCCTCGTGGCTGGTAGGAACCGTTACGAAACGTGTCCGCGAGCGCGATATCGCACAAACACATTGATTTTTAATGAACTACAGTACCCGAATTTTCAGTTATCTCATCTCAAAACCAACAGACAGCGTAGTGGTTCGGGGTCGGTTCCGCCTTCTCCAGCATCCTAGGACGATTCGACAAATATTATCCTTTCATTTTGTCGATTGGCTACAAAACCCGATTGAAATATAAGCTTCCGTCCCATAGATAGCGTGAGTGACCGAACGCTGCGCCCAGTTTGAGTCACGACCATACCCATGATACACCAACCACTCGTACTCGGTGGAGAGCACGCGGGTCGCGCGCTCGCCGAGCGACTACTGGAGGAGTACGAATCCGTCACGTTCATCGACGAGAACGAGGCAGTGGTCGCCCACGCGATCGAACGCGGCATCGACGCGCGAGTCGCGGCGTTCGACGAGCCACAGTCCCTCCGAACCGCGTGGAACGCAGACGCGGACGCGGTCATCGTCGTGGGGCGGGTCGACCCGACGAACCTGCTTCTCACGCAGGCCTCGCGGACGACGTTCGACGTCGACCGAATCACCGTACTCGTTAACGACCCGCAGAACACGGACGTGTTCGAGGACCTCGGTGTGGAAGTCATCTGCGTCACGTCGCTCGTCACTGACATGGTCGTCGGGTCGAGCGCCGAACCGGCAGAGGACGCCCGAGCGGGAGGATAAACGTGGAAAAAACGCTCGAACGAGACCTCGGTCTCTTCTCGGTGCTCGCGATCAGTATCGGGGCGATGGTCGGCAGCGGAATCTTCATTTTACCGGCGCTTGCGATCGACATCGCGGGTCCCGCGGTTATCCTGGCGTACTTGATCGCCGGCATTCTCGTGCTGCCCGCGGCGCTGTCGAAATCCGAGATGGCGACGGCGATGCCCGAAGCCGGCGGCACCTACCTGTTCATCGAGCGAGGGATGGGCCCACTGTTGGGAACCATCGCCGGTATCGGCACGTGGTTCTCGCTCTCGTTCAAGGGTGCGCTCGCACTCGTCGGCGGCGTGCCGTACCTGCTGTTGCTGTTCGACGTCCCCTCCACGGTCGTCACGCCGGTCGCGCTCGCGCTCGCGGCGCTCCTCGTCGTCGTCAACCTCGTCGGGGCGAAACAGACCGGGAGGCTACAGGTCGGAATCGTCGCCATCATGCTCGTCGCGCTCGTCTGGTTCGTCCTCGGCGGGACGCCGACCGTCGAGTCGACGAACTTCCGTCCGTTCTTCAACGGCGGAGTCGGCGGCTTGCTCACCGCGACCGGTCTCGTGTTCGTCTCCTACGCGGGCGTGACGAAAGTAGCGAGCGTCGCCGAAGAGGTCGAAGACCCCGACCGAAACATCCCGCTCGGCATCCTCGGGTCGCTCGGGTTCACGACGGTCCTCTACGTCCTCATCGTCGCCGTGATGGTCGGAGTCACCGACCGCGGCGTCCTCGCCGAGAGCGCGACGCCGATGGCGCTCGCCGCGGAGGCGTCGCTCGGAACCGCCGGCGTCGTCGCCGTCGTCGTGGCTGCGGTCCTCGCGCTGGTCAGTACCGCGAACGCCGGGGTTCTCTCCTCGTCGCGGTACCCGTTCGCGATGAGCCGAGACAAACTCGCCCCGCCGTCGCTGTCGACGATTAGCGACCGGTTCGGAACCCCGAGCACGTCGATTACCCTCACGGGCGTCGTGCTGTTGCTCCTCATCGCGTTCGTTCCGCTGCTCGACATCGCGAAGCTCGCGAGCGCGTTCCAGCTCCTCGTGTTCGTCCTCATCAACCTCGCCGTCGTCGCGTTCCGAGAGGGACACGTCGAGTACGAACCGTCGTTCACCTCGCCGCTGTACCCGTGGATGCAGGTGTTCGGCGCGGTCAGCGGTCTCGTCCTCCTCACGCAGATGGGGACCGTCCCGCTCGTCGGCGCGGTCGTTCTCACAATCGCGGGCGCCCTCTGGTTCTTCGTCTACGCCCGGTCTCGCGTCGACCGCGAGGGCGCGGCCGCCGACGCTGTTCGCCAAGAGGTCAGCCGCAACGCGGTCGAACGAGCCGAAGCGGCCATCCAAGCGCACCGCGACGAGTACCACGCCCTCGTGGCGATTTCGCACGACATCTCGAAAGCCAGAGAGCGGGCGCTGATTCAGGTGGCTTCGAGGCTCGCTCGCGCCAACGACGGGCGGGTCACGGTCGCGCGGTTCGAGACGGTGCCGGACCAGACGTCCTTGGCCTACGCGTCAGCGGTCGAATCGCCCGCAGACGTCGAGTTCGAACGACAGACCGACGAGCTCGACGACGAGTTCGGCGTGCCGATACGGTGCGGCACCATCGTCACCCACGACACGCGACACGCGGTCGTCAACTACGCCGACAACCAGGACGTCGACTTCCTCCTCGTAGAGCACCCGACGGGGACAAAGCGCGTGAGCGAGCGGCTCTTCGGAACCGACACGTCGTGGATTCTCCGCCACGCACCCTGCGAAGCCGGTCTACTCAAGGGACCCGAACTCGACGGGATTCACACCGTCGAACTGCTCGCGAGCCAGGGGCCGTACGACCCGACGAAAGTCGCTGTCGCGGACGCGCTGGCGAGCGAGTCCGAGGGTCGAATCCACCTGAGCCACTGCGGGGACACCACCGACTCGGCGGCCCGGCGACAGTCCCTCGAACAGTACAAAGCCGACATCGCGGAGCTGTGTAGCGCGCCCGTCGAGATGGGGACGCTCTCCACGGACGGTGGCCGCCACGCCCCGTCGACCGAGAGCGACCTCCTCGTTGTGGCCGCCGACGAGTGGAACGGGGCGTCGGACGCGAAGGCGGTCATCGACGAGTGGAGCGGTTCGGTACTCGCGGTTCACGGTCAGGACGCGGCTCGGCGCGGGCGACTCATGCGCGCGCTCGACCGTCGGTTGTTCTGACCCCGGCGGACAGTTCACCGCGTTCCGCGCGTTCGTCGGTGGTTTACGCGACCAAAACACATATTTTCAGGAGCCCCATTGGTCGGCTCATGGCGTCGACATCCATCGACGAGCTCGATAGATACATCCTTTATGCGCTGCAGAAAGACGCGCGACACACGTCGGGAAACGATATCGCGTCCGCACGTAACGTCTCTTCGAGCACGGTTCGAAACCGGATTTCGAAGCTCGAATCGAGCGGGATTATCCGGGGGAGCCACCTCGACATCGACTACGAGGCGCTCGGCTACCAGCTCCACACGATCATCTTCTGTACGGCGCCGATTTCGAAGCGAGAAGAACTCGCGAAGAACGCCCTCTCGGTCGAGGGAGTCATCTCGGTTCGGGAGATCATGTCCGGCGAGAAGAACGTCCACATCGTCGCGCTCGGTCGAAACAGCGACGACCTGAGTCGCATCGGGCGCGAACTCAGCGATATGGGGTTCGAGATTGCGGAAGAAGAGATAATCCGCAACGAGTACACTTGTCCCTACAGCCCGTTCGCCGGAGACTCGACGAACGAGCCGTAACCTCGGATGTCGACGCCGTTTCAGCGGTCTCGATTGGACACTGCGACCCGCGTCTGACCGTCGGATAGCGGAAAGGGTTTTGCTTGGCTTTCGCTACAGACACGTAGTACCAATGAGCCAGTATCGAACGTCCCGACGAATCGTCCGGTCCGACTTCGGAGGTGGCTGATGCCCGATACGAGTTCCCGTATTCTCGTTCCGGTCGGAGAGTCGTCCACGTTCCGGAACACCGTCGCATACGCGGTCCGCGAGGCGCGGCGCATCGCCTCGGAGACCGGCGAAGAATCGACCGTTCACTTCGTGTACCCCGTCCGATGGCAACTGGTCGACGAGAGCGAGCGTTCGGCGGCCGACGCCGTCGCCGAAACCCTCGAACGGGCGCGCGTCTGGGCGAACGACGACCTCGACTACGACGACGACGGCGACCTCGACGCCGAGGACGTCTCGGTCTCTATCGAAACCGCCGTCGTCGGCGAGGACCGATACCTCTTCTCACCGAACGATTTCGCCGAGGTACTCCTCGAGTACGCTCGTGACCGCGGCCTCGACCGCATCGTTCTCGACCCGGAGTACCAACCCGGCGGGAGCGCGCCGATGCTCCAGCCCCTCGAGTTCGAACTCGCGCGGTCGGGGCTACTGGTCGAGGAAGCGCCGGTCGACCGCGTCGTCGAGCGCAGCCGACTTCCCAGCCGAGCGAACGTCTCGAAGGCCCTCGCCATGTTCGGCGTCTCGTTCGGGTTCTACCTCCTCCTCGCGGGCGTCTTCGACACGTTCAACCTCGTCACCGGCGCGGTCTCCGCCGGCGTCGTGACGGCGGTCTTCGCGCGCATCTCGTTCGTGAACACGCCGTCCGCGACCGGAAGCGTCGCCCGAATCGCCCGCTTTCTCCTCTACGTTCCCTACCTGTTGTGGGAGATCGTGAAGGCCAACTTCTCTGTGGCCTACATCATCCTCCACCCGGACCTCCCCATCGACCCGGAGATGCAGCGGTACCGCGCGGCGATTTGGGGCGACCTCTCGGTGACGACCCTCGCGAACAGCATCACGCTCACGCCGGGGACCCTGACCGTCGATATGGACCGCGACAGTCTCATCATCCACTCGCTCACCGGCTCCGCCCGAGACGGGCTCGCGGGCGGCGCGCTCGAACGCGCCGTTCGGTTCGTCTTCTACGGACGCTCGGCGGCGCGTATCCCGACGCCCGCCGAGCGCGGGACGATAGCCTCGTGGACCGACGACGACCAAACGGACGGTGACGAGTGACGATGCTCGGACAGCTCTCGACGTTCGAGACGGTGTTACTCGGTGCCGCGGGCGCGTTCATCACGTTCGCGGTCGTCCTCCTGTACCGCGTCGTCCGCGGACCGACGATGGAAGACCGCGTCATCGCGATCAACGCCATCGGGACGAACACGGTCGTCGTGTTGGCGCTCGTCGCCGCCGCGTTCGGTCTCTCCGGATTCCTGGACGTCGCGCTCGTGTACGCGCTCTTGAACTTCCTCGCCAGCATCGCCATCTCCAAGTTCATCGTCGAGCGCGGGGGTGTCCTCTGAGATGACGCCCCTCGAATACCTCGTCGTGGGACTCGTCCTCGCGGGCGTCTTCTTCAGTTTCGTCGCGGTCGTCGGAATCATCCGACTGCCCGACCTCTACACCCGCGCCCACGCGACTTCGAAGAGCGATACGCTCGGAACGGTGCTCTCCCTCGGCGGCATCGCGCTCCTGTTCGGCGCGGAGGTCTCCGCCGTCAAGACGGTCTTGCTTCTGTTGTTCATGCTCATCACTAACCCGACGGCCGCTCACGCCATCGCACGGGCGGCCCACGACCAAGGTATCGAACCGTGGACCGCGAGCGATGAGGAGGGCGACTGAACGTGCAGTTACTCCTCTACGGCGTGTTGCTGACGTTCGTCGTCTTCGCCGCGCTCGCCGTGGCCTTCCTCCGAGACATCCTCAGCGCGATTATCGCGTTCGCCGGGTTCAGTTTCGGCGTCGCAATCGTCTACATCCTCCTCAGAGCGCCCGACGTCGCGCTGACGGAAGCGGCCGTCGGGGCGGGTGTCACGACGGTGTTGTTCCTCCTGGCAATCGTCCGAACGGTCCGGCCGGGCGGGGACCGACTCTTCGAGCGCGTCGCGTGGGGGCCCGCGATAATCGCGACCGGTCTCGTGGGCGTGTTGCTCACGACGGTTCGGTCGCTCCCCACTATCGGCGACCCGACCTCGCCGGTCGCGACCTCGGAGATCACCCGGTATTATCTCGAAAACGCCTATCCGCAGACCGAAGTCGAAAACGTCGTCACGGCGATTTTGGCCGCCTACCGCGGGTTCGACACGCTCGGTGAGGCCGCGGTCGTTCTCGCGGCGGGGCTCGCGGTCCTCGTCGTCCTCCGCAAGGAGGTGTACGTATGAGCGCCACCGACGGCTCTCTCAGCGCGTACGTCGAGAGTACGATTATCATGACGACGGTTCGCGTCGTCAGCCCGTTCGTGTTCACGTTCGGGCTGTTCGTCATGTTCCACGGCGCGGAGTCCGCCGGCGGCGGGTTCCAGGGCGGCGCGATCGTCGCGTCGAGCATCATCATGCTCGCGTTCGCGTTCGGTATCGAGCCGACGCGCGAGTGGCTCGACGACAGCGTCATCCGACTCCTCGTCGGCGTCGGCGCGACGACGTTCGTCGGTATCGGAATCGGTGCGCTCGCGTTCGACGGGGCGTTCCTGGAGTACGCCGCCTACGGTATCAGCCACGGCGTGAAGTACGGTATCGAACTCGTCGAACTCGGCATCGGCGCAATCGTCGCGGGCGTCATCGTCTCGCTGTTCATGAACCTCGCGGGTGGATTCAACCACGACTCCGGAGGTGACGACGCGTGATCGACCTCCTCACGACGCACTACAACTACGTCGCGAGCATCCTGCTGTTCGGTATCGGACTCTACGTCGTCATGGGCAGTCCGAACCTCGTCAAGAAGATCATCGGTATGAACATCTTCCAGGTCGGCATCTTCCTGTTTTTCGTGACGACCGGGTACGTCGACGGCGGGGCTCCGCCCGTGGTCGGCCACGGCGAAGAGACGTTCGTGAGCCCGCTTCCGCACGTGCTCATCCTGACGGCTATCGTCGTCGGGGTGAGCCTGACGGCGGTCGCGCTCGCGCTCGTCATCCGCATCTACGACGGCTACGGTTCGCTGGACGAAGACGTCATCAAGGAGGTGCAGGTCGATGACTGACGCGCTCGTCCTCCTCGTGGTCGTTCCCATCGCCGCGTCGCTGTTCCCCGTCGCTCTCGGGGGGCGGTTCGAGCGAATCGGTTGGTTCGTCGCGGCCGCGATGGGCCTCGTCCACCTCGGACTCTCCGCGACCGTCGCGGCGCGGGTTCTCGACGTCGGCCGGATCTCGTACGCCGTCGGCGGGTTCGAACCGCCGTTCGGCATCGAACTCGTCGCCGACGGCATCTCCGCGCCGCTGCTCGTGCTCGTGTCGCTTTCGACGCTCGGCGTGCTCGCTTACGCCCGCCGCGCGGGGCCGCACTCGAACGCGTTCTACAGCGAACTCGCACTGCTCACGGCCGGCATCTCCGGCGTCTTCGCGACCGCTGACGTGTTCAACCTGTACGTCTTCCTGGAGATTACGGGACTCGCGACCTACGCCCTCGTCGCCAGCGGTCGGTCGCCGAGCGCGGCGTTAGCGAGCCTCAAGTACCTGTTCGTCGGGACCATCGGCGCGTCCCTCTACCTGCTCGGCGTCGGGTACCTCTACATCATGACGGGGACGCTCAACATGGCGGACCTCACCGAGGCGGTCGCGTCTGTCGGCTACTCCTCGCCGGCGATACTGGCGAGCTTCGGGCTCATCGTGACGGGCCTCCTGGTCAAGGTCGCCGTCTTCCCGCTGCACACGTGGCAGCCCGGCGCCTACGCCGAGTCGCCCGACACCGTCAGCGCGTACATCTCCGCGCTCGTCTCGACGGCGGCCGGCTACGCGCTCGTCCGAATCATCTACGCGGTGTACACGACTGAGTTCCTCGACGAGGTCTCGCTCGCCGGCGACGCCCTCGTGGTGCTCGCGTCGGTGAGTATCGTCGTCGGGGCGGTCCTCGCGGTCATGCAGTCCGACCTCAAACGCATGCTCGCGTACTCCTCGGTCTCGCAGTTCGGTCTGGTCGTCGCCGCAATCGGCCTCGCGAACGAGACGGCGCTCGTCGGAGCGGTCGTCCACCTCGTGGGCCACGCGGTGATGAAAGGCGGGCTGTTCCTCACCGTCGGCGTATTCGCCACCGGTCTCGGCGTGCGGACGGTCGAGGACTTCGCGGGACTCGCCGCGAAGGCACCGGTGTCGAGCGCGGCGTTCGCCGTGCTCGCCTTCTCGATGGTCGGCATCCCGCCGGCCGTCGGGTTCGTCGGGAAGTGGAACATCGTCGTCGGTGCGGTCGAAGCCGGCGCGTGGTCCGTCGCGGCCGTCGTCGTGGTGAGCACGCTTCTCACCCTCGCGTACTTCGGCCGGGTCATCGAGCGAATGTACTTCACCGCGCCCGAACCCGAGGCTGACGCCGTCTCGACCGACGGCGGAAACGAAACCGTCGAGGTGTCGTTCGGCATGCGCGCGGTCGTCGTCGTCTCGGCGGTCGCCGCGGTGGTGCTCGGCGTTCTCGGCTCCGACCTCATCACCGTCATCCAACCGGCACTGGAGGTGTACTTCTAAATGACAGACGTTTTCTCACTGAGACCGCTCGCGGCGGTGCTAGCCGCGGCGGTCGGTATCGTCACTATCGTCGCATCGAAACGCAGTCCCAACGTCAGGGAGGGCTTCACCGTCCTCTCTGCGGTCTCCGCACTGGGTATCGTCGCAAGCATGGTTCCGGGGGTTCTCAACGGGACGACGTACGTCACCGACCTCGGGACGTTCGTCCCCGGAGTTCGGTTCGTCCTCCGGGCCGACCCGCTCGGGATGATATTCGCCCTGCTCGCGAGCCTCCTGTGGCTCATCACGAGCTTCTACAGCATCGGCTACATGCGCGGGCTGGACGAACACGCCCAGACGCGGTACTTCGCGGCCTTCGCGGGGAGCGTCAGCGCCGCCCTCGGCGTCGCGTTCGCCTCGAACCTCATCGTCCTGTACGTCTTCTACGAGCTGTTGACGGTGGCGACGTATCCGCTCGTCACGCACGACGAGACCGAGGAGGCCCGAAAGGCCGGTCGGAAGTACCTCGCGTACACCTTCGGTGGCGGGGTCGCCGCCCTGGCCGGGACGGCGCTCGTGTTCTTGACGACCGGAACCGTCGAGTTCTCCGCTGGCGGCATCGCCGCGCTCGCGAACGCCGACCCGGTCGTCGCGCGGGCCGCGTTCGCGCTGCTCGTCGCCGGCTTCGGCGTGAAGGCCGCGCTCATGCCGGTCCACTCGTGGCTCCCCGACGCGATGGTCGCCCCGACCCCGGTCTCCGGGTTGCTCCACGCCGTCGCGGTCGTCAAAAGCGGCGTGTTCGGTATCGCCCGCGTCATCCTCGACGTGTACGGTCCCGACGCAGTCGGCTCGCTCGGAGTCGGCCTTCCGCTCGCCGCGGTCGCCGCGTTCACCATCGTCGTCGCGAGTATCATCGCTCTCCGACAGGACAACCTCAAACGGCGGTTGGCGTACTCGACGGTCAGCCAGCTCTCGTACATCGTCCTCGGGTTGGCCCTACTCTCCCCCGCGGCGCTCGTCGGCGGGCTGCTCCACATCCCCGCCCACGCGTTCATGAAGCTCACTCTGTTCTTCTGTGCGGGCGTGATTCACGTCGAGACGCACACCGACGATATCAGTGACATGGCGGGAATCGGCCGGCGGATGCCGCTGACGATGATTGCGTTCACCGTCGCGAGCCTCGGGATGGCCGGTCTACCGCTGGTCGCCGGGTTCGTGAGTAAGTGGTACCTCCTCATCGGGAGCATCGAAGCGGGACAGACGGTCTTCGTGTTCGTGCTCTTGGCGTCCGGCCTGTTGAACATCGGCTACTTCTGGCCGGTCATCTACCAGGCGTTCTTCCAGACGCCGGAGGACTCGGACGCGAAACCGCTCATCGAGTTCCCCATCGGCGGCGTGCGGGCAGTCGCCGACGGCGGGTCGAAAGACTCGGTCGCCGAGGGTGAGCAGTACGCCGTCGACCGGAATCCGAGCGACCACGTCGCCGTGGCTGACGGCGAGTCCGACCACGACGCCGCGACCGACGGCGAATCCGACCACGACCACCACCACGGCGGCGCACCGGCTGGCGGGTGGGAACGTCGTCGACTCGGCACCGAGAGCACGTGGTTCATGATGGCCCCGATTACGATTGCCGCGGCCGGGGCTATCGTCCTCGGAGTCGTTCCCCAGACGGCGGTGTTCCTCGCGCTCGTCCAGCGCGTCGTCGCCGACGTGACGGGGGTGGTGTTCTGATGTCGACAGCCACACTCCTGCCGCCGGCGTTCGTCGTGCTCGCGGTCGCGCTCGTCATGCCGTTCGTCTCGCGTCGGGTCGGGCACGCCCTGGGCGTGCTCTCGACCGGCGGGGTGGCCGTCTGGTCGCTTCTCGCCCCGGCCGGCGCACACCTGCCGGTGACGTTCCTCGGCTTCGACGCCGTGTTGTTCAACGTCGACGAGTTCTCTCGGTTGATGGGGATTATCTTCGGCCTCATCGGCGCTGCCGCCGTCCTCTACTCGTACTCGTCGGACGCGCGGAACATCCAGACGGCCTACGCCCTCGGCTACGTGGGGACGAGCCTCGGCGCTGTCTTCGCCGGCGACTGGCTCACCATGGTGTTCTTCTGGGAGCTCATGGCGGTCACGAGCACGCTTCTCGTCTGGGACTACGGCGGCGAAGCGGTGCGCGCGGGCTACCGCTACGCGATTGCCCACGGGCTCGGCGGCAGCCTGCTCATGGGCGCTATCGTCTGGCACTACGTCGAGGTGGGGTCGTTCCTCTTCTCGGCGACCGGCGGTATCGCGGCCGGCGTTCCGGCTGCGCTCGCGGCGCTCGGTATCGGCGTCAACGTCGGATACGTCGGGTTGCACACCTGGCTTCCCGACACGTATCCGCGTCCCCACTTCGCCGCGAGCGTCTTCCTGTCAGTGTACACGACGAAGACCGGGGTCTACGGCCTCGCTCGCGCGTTCCCCGACGGGAACCTCGCAATCGCGTACATGGGGACCGCGATGGCCGTGGTCGGCGTCGGCTACGCGCTCATGCAAAACGACATGCGACGGCTCCTGGCGTACCACATCCAGTCACAGGTCGGGTACATGGTCGCCGGCGTCGGCATCGGCACGGCGCTCGCGACCGCCGGCGCGTTCGCGCACGTCTACAACCACATCCTCTACAAGGCGCTGTTGTTCATGACCGCCGGCGTCGTCCTCTCGCGGACCGGCGAAGAGAACCTCAAGTACCTGGGGAACCTCCGCGGGGCGTTGCCGGCGACCGCGCTCGCGTTCACCGTCGCCGCCCTCTCGATTAGCGGCTTCCCCGGCTTCAACGGGTTCGTCAGCAAGGGCATGATCACCGCCGCCGCCCACAAGGAACATCTGGACGGCATCTTCTATCTCCTCCTCGCCGGGGGCGTCGGAACGTTCATGTCGTTCATCAAGTTCGGCTACTACGCGTTCTTCCGCGATGCGGACCGCGACTGGTCGCTCGACCGCGCCGGGACGGGCCAGTCGGTCGCGATGCTCAGCGTCGCGGGGCTCTGTGTCGCCTTCGGGCTGTACCCAGACGCGCTGTTCGCGATACTGCCCGGAAGCACCGCCGACGCGCACCCCTTCACGCTCAGCCACCTCGGCGAAGGCTTCGCGCTCGCCGTGCTCGGGGTCGTCGGCTTCGTCGTCGTGAAGAAACCGCTCTCGAAGGTCGGAAACGTGCCGGACGTCGACGCCGTGTTGAATCCCGCTGTCTTCTACGGCACCCGCGCGCTGGTTCGCGGCTCGACCGGTCTCTTCGCCGCCGTCGACCGCGCCGTCTCGACCGCGTCCTACGACGTCGCGGGCGCGATTGCGAACCCGTACCCCGCGTTGCGTCGGGTCGCCGGCGGTCTCGGTCGATCCGATGCGGACTCGATTACCGTCGGGAGCCTTCGGGCGACGATTGCGACGAGTATCGCACTCGTCGTGTTGATACTCGGCGGCGTGCTCGTCGGACTACTCGCGTAGTCCCGAGCCGGCCCGGGTCGTTTTTTACGAGAGTTCCGTTTTCAGTTCGTCAGCGACGCGCGCGCCGAGCCCGTCTTTCGACCCGACGTACTCGCTCGTCTCGTCGGCGCGGACGACGAGCGCGCGGGTCTCGTCCGCGCCCATGACGGAGGCGTCGTTGGCGACGACGAACGCGAGGCCGACACGGTCCATGATGCGGCGGGCCTCGCCGACCATCGCCTCGTCGTCGCCGGTCGTCTCGGCTTTGAAGCCGACGATGGTGAGGTCGGGTTTCGACTCGCGAACCGCGTCGATGAGCTTCGGCGCGGGTTCGAGGTCGAGCGTGCGCGCCTCGCCGGAGCGAATCTTCTGGTCGGCCGCCTCGACGGTGAAATCGGAGATGGCGGCCGCGGAGACGAGCGCGTCGGCGTCGGCCTCGACCGCGGCCTCGACGGCCTCCAGCATCTCGGCCGCAGACTCGACGGCGAGCACGTCGGCGTAGTGTACGTCGTCGCCGTCGTGGACGAGCGTCACGTCCGCGCCGCGAATCGCGAGCGCGCGGGCGACGGCGCGCCCCGTGCGACCGGAGGCGCGGTTCGAGAGGGTTCGGATTGGGTCGATGGATTCGGTCGTCGCGCCGGCGGTGACGACGACCGACTTCCCGGCGAGCGTCTGTTCGGTCGTCGCTTTCGCCACGCCGGTGACGATGGCCTCCTCGGTGGCGATTTTCGCCTTCCCTTCCTCGATGCGCGGGTCGACGAACTCCACGCCCCACGACTGCACCCGCTCGATGGCGTCGAGGACGCCGGGGTGGTCGTACATGGGCTCGTGCATCGCGGGCGCGACGACGACCGGGACGCCCGCGCCGATGGCGGTGGTCGCGGTGGTCGTCACGGGGGAGTCGTCGACGGCGGCGGCTATCTTGCCGACCGTGTTGGCGGTCGCGGGCGCGACGAGGAACACGTCGGCCCAGCCCTCGCGGCCGCAGAGTTCGACGTGTTCGACGCGGCCGGTAATCTCGGTCACGACGTCGTTGTCGGTGGCGAACTCGACCGCCCACGGGTGGATGATTCCCGTCGCGGCGTCGGTCATCACCGCGCGGACCGACGCGCCCCGCCGTCGGAGTTCGTGCGCCAACTCGACGACTTTCACGGCCGCGATACTCCCCGTCACCCCGAGCGCGACGTTCACACCTTCGAGCATTCACTCGTCTCTGCGCCCGCTATCGGTTAAAAGGATTCGCGTCCGCGCGGGGTGGTCTCGGACCGCACCCGCGCGAATCGGAGTCGGTTATTCGTCGAGTCGCCCGAGTTCGTCGTCGACGAGGCTCGGGTGCGTGCGCTGGGGTTCGTCGTGGGGCTCGGCGAAGAACTCGCGCATGACCTCGCGGGACTCGCGCTCGCGGCGGGCGCGCTCGTCGGCGTCTATCTCCTCGCAGGCCGGTGGCACCTCGCGGCCGCGGTCGGTGAAGTAGCCGGTCGGCGCGACCCAGTCGTTGTAGAACGCCGTCCCCGAGTCGTGGACCAGCGTGATGGCCGTCTCCGCGGCGTCGCCGGCGGCGACGACCGCCTGGTGGTAAATCTCGGTCAGTCGGCCCGCGGCGTAGATGCCGGAAACGGCGGTCCGGCCGAGGTCGTCCACGCCGACGTAGGTCTTCGACCCGGCGGCGCGGAGGTCAACGCCCGTGTCTTCGAGGTACGACGCGTCGGACCACGAGGCCGCGACGACCCGCGACGCCTCGACGCGTTCTTCACCGTCGTCGGTCTCGACGGTCGCGCGGAACAGCGGGTCCTCGTCGTCGCCGAGCACGTCGAGGTCGGTCACGCGACCCGTCAGTCGGTCCGCGCCGTTTCGGTCGGCCTGTTCGGAGAGCAGGTCGGTGAACAGTCGGCTGTTGACGCCCGCCGGGAAGCCGGGGACGTTTTCGAGGTGGGCGTTTCGGCGAACGATCGGCTCGCCGTCGTTGACGACGAGGGTGTCGAGGTCGGCGCGCGCGAGGAACGTCGCGGCGGTGAGGCCGGCGACGCCGCCGCCGACGACGAGCGCGTCTCGTGGATTCGTCTCGCTCATGCCGTGCGATAGCTCAGCGGCGAGTAAAACCGTGCGGATGTCGCCGAAGTCTGCCGAATCCCGTGCCGCGCGAGACGCGCGCTACCGCCCCAGCGACGCGCTCGGGTCGTTGAGCCAGCGGTTCTCGGCCGCCTCGACGCTGACGAGCCCCGCGGAGTCGCCTTCCGGGGTCATCCGGACGCGAAGCCGCCAGCGCCCGTCCGAGAGCGCCTCGCCGTCGATGAAGCGCACCGCCCGCCCGGGCGTCCGGCGGAGGAGCGACACGGCGATGGGGAGCGTCGGAATCCGGCCGGTCCGCTCCGCGAGCGCGTAGTCGCCGAAAGTGAGTTCCCACGTCCGAGAGCTGTCGTCGCCGTCGGTCCGAGCGTCGGTACGGGCGTTCGCGGAGACGCCAGTTTCGGACGCCCGGTCGGTCCCGACATCGGCCTCGGCGTCGGGAATCGGCCGCACCGAGTAGCCCTCGACGAAGCCGGCCGTTTCGAGGTGCCCGAGCGTCGCGTCAACCGGGTTCGGCGTCGCAGTCGGACAAAACAGGTCCGCGGCCGCCTCGACGACCGCCCGCTGCTCGGCGGGCGAGAGGCGGACGTCCAGTTCGCTCATCAGGCTCCACACCAAGGTGAGACAGAAGTCGTCGTGGTCGTCGACGACCTCGGCCAGCGTGAGGTACGTCTCCATCGCGGCGGTCTCGGCTTCCCGGTGGCCGAGTTCCGACAGCGCCTCGAACAGCGCACCCGCGGTGTCGTGACAGAAGGCACTGTAGCGGGTGTAGTCGTCTTCCGACCCCGCTGCGGCCGATCGAGGCGGCCCCTTCGACACCTCGTACACCTGCGGGTCGTCGTACGGGATGTTCGGGTCGTATCGCCGAAGCGCCGCCCGGTAGTCTCTCGTCAGTTCCGCGGCCGCCCCGGCGGTGCGACGGTCCGGAAACCGCCGGCCCGTCGCGGCACCGGGCTCCGAACCCGTTCGACCGCACACTATCGCGTAGTCGCCGTCGGAACGCGCCAGAGACCGAATCTCGGCTCTGATGTCCCGAAGCGTCCCCCCCCACCATCTCGGTTCTAGGTGGTGAGACCGGCCGATTATAGGTTGCGATTGTATCTGTGGCTGACAGTCGAAGCGACGCGCTCCGGCCCACAAGGCTTTGGTTCCGCCGACCCCATTCGACGCTCGTGGACGAGATAGCCGTCAGCACCGTCGTCTACCTGCCTCCCGAGGAGATATACGAGTTCCTCGTGGACTTCCCGCGGTACGCCGACTACTCGAAGCACCTGCGGGACGTTCGACAGTCGGGCGACGGGTCGCCGGGCACGCGGTACGCCCTGTACTTTTCGTGGTGGAAGCTCACCTACACCGCCGAGTCGAAGGTGACGGACGTCACCCCGCCGACGCGAATCGACTGGACCATCACCAAGGACGTCCACGCCGTCGGCCGCTGGCGGGTGGCGGAACTCGACGACCTGCCCGACGAGGCCCCGTCGGACGCCGACACCGCCTGCCGCGTCTTCTTCGAGGTCGAGTACGACCCCGACAGCGTCTCCGCGGGCGACATCGACCTCCCGCGGTTCGTCTCGCTGGGCTGGGTCATCGACAAACTCCGACCGGTGCTCCAAAAGGAGGCCGAGCGCATCGTCGAGCGCATCGTCGCCGACATCGAGGGGCGGCCGCGGCGCGTTGAACTCACGATACACGCGAAACCGGGGTCGTGAGCGACGGTGGCCGGGGTATTCGCGAAGGGAAATGCACATACGCGCCCGCTGTCCAACACAGGGGTATGACAGGGGCTGGTCTCTGGTGCGCGTGATAATCATCGGTGCCGGGCAGGTCGGGTCGTCCATCGCGGCCGACCTCGACGAGACCCACGAGGTCGTCGTCATCGACTGCGACCCGGAGCGCGTCGACGAACTGAACTACTCGCTCGACGTGCTGGCGCTCCACGGCGACGGAACCTCCGTGGACACGCTCGAAGAGGCCGACGTCGAGCGCGCCGACATGGTCATCGCCTCGACCGACGACGACGAGACGAACATCGTCGCCTGCGCGACCGCCAAGGCCATCTCGAACGCCTTCACCATCGCCCGCGTCAAGAACACGGAGTACCTCCGGACGTGGCAGCGCTCCGAGAAGGCGTTCGGCATCGACTTCATGGTCTGTACGAACCTGCTCGCCGCGGAGTCCATCGTCCGCGTCGTCGGCCTCCCCGCCGCCCGCGACGTGGACCCCTTCGCGGGCGGGCAGGTCCAGATGGCCGAGTTCGAAGTCGACGAGGAGAGCCCCGTCGCCAACCAGACCGTGAGCGAGGCCGACCGGTTCGACTCGCTGACCTTCGCGGCCATCCTCCGCGACGGCGAGGTCACCATCCCCCGCGGCGACTCCGTCATCGGCCCCGGCGACCGCGTCGTCGTCATCGGCAGCCCCAAGAGCGTCCAAGGGTTCGCCAGTTCCGTCTCGCCGGACGAACCGCCGGGAACCGCCGAGGAGGTCGTCATCGTCGGCGGGAGCGAAATCGGCTACCACGTCGCCCGCCTGCTCGAAGAGCGCGGCTTCAAGCCCAGACTCATCGAGCACGACGCGGAGCGCGCCCGCGAACTCGCGGAGCTGCTCCCGGGGACCATCGTCATGGAGAGTGACGCGACCGACGTGGACTTCCTCGAACGCGAGTACATCGGCGACGCCGACCTGCTCGTCTCGGCGCTCGACTCCGACGAGAAGAACCTGCTCGTGTCGCTGCTCGCCGCCCGCCTCGGCGTCGAACGCACCGTCGCCGTCATCGACACGACGCCGTACGTGGACCTGTTCGAGGCCGTCGGCGTCGACGTGGGCGTCAGCCCCCGCGAGGTCGTCGCCGAAGAGATAACGCGGTTCACCCGCGAGGGCGGCGCGGAGAACGTCGCACTCATCGAATCGGACAAGGCCGAGGTGCTCGAAATCGAGGTGGACGCCGAGAGCGTCCTCGCGGGCAAGCCGATTCGGGAGTCGGTCGCGACGCTCCCCGAGGGCGTCGTCATCGGCGCGATAACCCGCCGCCGCGAGTTCATCACCCCCCGCGGCGACACCGTCATCGAACCCGGCGACCACGTCGTCGTCTTCGTCGATAGCTGCGTCATCGACGACGTGGGACCAAACCTGTAAGTCGGTCCGTCGCCGCACGGTCCTCGTTCTGCGCCGAACACTCGACCCCGTCACGTCGTCGCGCGGGCGACCGCGAACCCGAACAGGGAAGAACCCGGCGCCCGGTACGTTAGTCCACGGATGAAATTGCGGGTCGATTACAGAGCCAGCCTGCGTCTCGTGGGGACCGTCCTGAAGTATCTCGCGGTGCCTCTTTGTTTCCCGCTCGTGGTCGCGCTGTACTACGGCGAGTCGGTGCTCCCGTTCGTCGTCACGATGGCCGTCACGGTCCTCGTCGGCGCGGGGCTCGAACGGCTCGCCGACGAGCCCGACATCGGAGCCCGCGAGGGCTTCCTGATGGTCGCGGTGACGTGGCTGGCCGTCACGATTGTCGGCGCGATACCGTTTCTCATCGAGGCCCACGGCATCCCCTTCCTCGCGTCGCCCATCCACCCCGAGTCGACCCTCGGGAGCCCGGTGAACGCGCTGTTCGAGACGATGAGCGGCTTCACCACGACCGGGGCGACGGTGCTCGGCGACATCTCGTTTAACTCCCACACCCGCGGCATCATGATGTGGCGACAGCTCACCCAGTGGCTCGGCGGGATGGGTATCGTCGTCCTCGCGGTCGCCATCCTCCCCGAACTCTCCGTGGGTGGCGCACAGCTGATGGACGCGGAAGCGCCCGGCCCCGGCATCGAGAAACTCACCCCGCGCATCGCCGAGACGGCCCGCGCGCTCTGGGGCGCGTACCTCGGCCTCACGGTGCTCGAAATCGTCCTCCTCTACGGCCTGCACGTCACCGGCAACGCCCCGAACATGGACGTGTACAACGCCATCGCCCACGGGCTGACGACGATGCCGACCGGCGGGTTCTCCCCGGAGGCCCGCAGCATCGAGGCGTTTTCGGCGGCCGCGCAGTGGGTCATCGTTCCCTTCATGGTCGCCGCCGGGACCAACTTCGCGCTCTTCTGGCACGTCCTCACGGGCGAGCCGAAGCGGCTGTTCCGGGACACCGAGTTCAAGTCCTACCTCGGCGTCATCGGGGTCATCTCGGCCATTCTCGCCGGAATTCTCTTCCTCGGCGACGGCCTCATGTCCGTCGCGCCGGCGGGCGAGACCTACGACCAACTCTACCTCGAAGGTATCCGCACGGCCATCATCGGCAACGTCGAACCCGCGGTCCGCCAGTCGGTGTTTCAGGTCGTCTCCATCGTCACGACGACCGGCTACGCCAGCATCGACTTCAACGCGTGGAGCGCGCCGACGCAGTACGGCCTCCTCTTCGCGATGTTCATCGGCGGCTCCGGCGGGTCGACCGGCGGCGCGGTCAAAATCGTCCGCTGGTACGTCATCGTGAAATCGCTCCGCCGAGAGCTGTTCACGACGGCCCACCCCGAGGCGGTCCGCCCGGTCAGGCTCGCGGGCCGCGCGGTCGACGAGCGGGCCATCCGCGGCATCTACGCCTTCACGCTCCTGTACCTCGTGCTCTTTTTCGTCTCGACCGGTCTGCTCCACCTCGACGCCGCGCGAACCGGCTTCGACGTGAGCATCCTCGAAACGATGAGCGCCGTCGCCGCGACCCTCGGGAACGTCGGGCCGGGCTTCGGCATCGTCGGCCCGATGGGGAGCTATCTCGACTTCTCCAACGGCTCGAAGCTGTACATGGTGCTTCTCATGTGGGTGGGCCGACTGGAGATTCTGCCCGTGCTGGTCATCTTTACGCCGGAGTACTGGCGGCGATAGCGCCGGAAAAACGGGAGTCAGTGCCGCTTTTCGTCAGGGATTCAGCCCGTAGATGACCGACCGGGCGAACACCAACACCGGGATGATTTCGAGGCGGCCGACCCACATGTTGAAGAGGAACATCGTCTCGACCCACGGGTTCATCCACGGGCCGGTGATGCCCGTCGAGATGCCGACGTTCCCCTGCGCGGACGCGACTTCGAACAGCGCGTCGGCGTAGGTGAACTCCGGCCCGGCGAGGTTCACGAGGAGGACGCTCGACCCGACGAGCAACAGCAGCCAGAGCATCGAGACGATGGCCGCCTCGGAGAACTCGCGGTCCATCTCGGTCCGCGAGAGCCGGCGGCCGTTCATCTCGATGTTGACGATTGCGCTCTCGGGGAGGAAGACGCGGGAGAACTGCCAGCGGATGCCGCGGGCGATGGTGTAGCCGCGGATGATTTTGATGCCGCCGACGGTCGACCCGGCGGCCCCGCCGAGGGTCATCGCCCCCGACAGCAGAATCTTCCCGCCGTCTGACCACTCGCCGAGCGGCGCGGCCTGAAAGCCGGTGCAGGTGAGCGCGCTCACCCAGTGGAACGCGGCGTCGCGGACGGCGTCCGACTCCGGCCCGCCGACGACGCCCGAGAGCCCGAAGTAGTCGGCGGTCTCGACGAACGCCGACCCCGCGGTCGCGGGGAGACTGACGAGGTTCTGGACGGCCAGCGCGACCGCGCCGACGGCGAAGAGGACGAGGAGCCAACGCGTCTGGAGGTCGCCCCAGAGGCGGTCGACGTCGCGGTTCTTCAGGACGGCGTAGTGGACGGGGAAGGCGATTGCACCCAGCGCCATGATGGGGAGCAACACCGTCTCGATGAGCGGCGAGTCGTACGTCCCAATGGAGCCGTCGGTGACGGCGAACCCGCCGGTCGACAGGCCGGTCATCGCGTGGTTGAGCGCCTGCCACGCCGCCTCCCACAGCGGGAGCGCGGCCCCGTAGTCGCTGGCGCGGATGGCGAAAAAGAGGACGACCACCGACAGGAGCGTGTAGCCGACGAAAATCTTCCACACCGTCCGGACCGTCGAGACGACGCTCGGGTGAATCTTCTCCTCTCTGGCCTCGCCGCGGTAGAGCGCGTAGCTCCCGCTGCCGGGCCGCGAGAGGATGGAGACGGTGAGGACGATGACGCCCACGCCGCCGACCCACTGGATGAGCGAGCGCCACCACTGAATCGTCCGCGGGAGCGACGGTTCGTGGATGCCCATCGTGAGTCCGCTGCCGGTCCACCCGCTCATGCTCTCGAACAGGGCGTGTAAGGGGTCGCGGAAGTAGACGAGGCTCGACTGGGCGTAGTCGACCCCGGCGGGAACGAGCGCCGTGAACACGCTCTGCGGGGCGAACTGCGCCGTGAGGAAGAAGGGAAGCGACCCGAAGGCGGCGGTGGCGAACCAGCCCGCGGCGGCGATTATCATCCCGTGTTTCATGCGGGGCGCGGGGGCGTCTTCGAACGCCTTCCGCGCGCCCAGCCCGACGAACGCGGTCGCGCCCC
Organism: Haloferax gibbonsii; assembly: GCF_001190965.1. Lineage (NCBI taxonomy): Archaea > Methanobacteriati > Methanobacteriota > Halobacteria > Halobacteriales > Haloferacaceae > Haloferax > Haloferax gibbonsii. The sequence continues at coordinate 971,307 of NZ_CP011947.1, read as the reverse complement.
CGGCGACGAGGAACGCGAGGGCGGCGTACCACTCGCCGAAGCCGACCGCGACGAGGACCGACGCGGTCATCATCGCCGACTCCATGGCGAGGAGCGAGCCCACGTCGCGGCCGATGACCGCGAGGTCGGCGGGCCATCCCGAGACGGTTCGTCCGCGGCGGGGCATCAGTGGTCCTCGTAGTGGCCGAACACGTCGGTCACGTCGGGCGTCGCGCCCTTCGCGGAGTAGACCGTCAGGAGGTCGCCCGAACCGATGGTCGTGTTCCCGCGGGGCGTCACGGGGTCGTCGTCGCCCTCGCGCTCGATAGCGACGATGAGAGTGTCGCCGTCGAGGAGGTTCTCCTGGGCAGCCTCCTGAATCGTCATCCCCGCAATCGGCGCGTCCTCGTCGACGCGGATTTCGAACACCTCGGCGTGCTCGCCGATGCGCATGTAGTCGACGATGGACGGGCGCTTGACCGCCCGATAGAGGTACTCCGCGATGAGTCGCTGGGGGTTCTCCATCGTGTTGACGCCGATTTGGCGGTAGAGGCTCATGTGCTCGGGGTTGTGGACGACGGAGACGATGTCGGGGATGTCGAGCTCCTTCGCCAGGAGGCAGACCATGATGTTGGTCGCGTCCTTGTCCGTCGTCGTGATGATGGCGTCGGCGCGGTCCGCGCCGGCCTCGTCGAGCGTCTGTTTGACCGTCGCGTCGTCGTTGAGGACGAGGCAGTCGAACGTCGCGGCGGCCGCCTCGGCCTTCGCCTCGTCGCGCTCGACGACGACGACCTCGTTGCCGCCCTCGGTGGCGATTTCGATGAGCGGCGTGCCGATGTTGCCCGCACCGACGACGATGATGTACATGACGTTCCGGCGTGCGCATCGGGTGGTGGAAAAACTGTCGGCATGTCGTTTCGTTGGTCAAACGGGGACTTTCCGCGCAAACAGCTACCGAATGAGGCGTCGCCGCGTGTTCGGTCACCCTACTGGAGAGTAAACCGAGTGTTCGTCCAGCCCGCCCGCGCGTCTACGGCGTCTCGGTCGGGGTGGTGGACCGGATATTTATCAACAGATGTGGTATATGTGGACACATGACGGTCCCGGCCAGTCGGTCCCGCGACCAAGCGAGGGTCCGCCCGTGAGTCACTCGGGCGGGCGCGAACCGACGGTGAGTCTCAGTCTGCTCGACGCGACGATGGTCGGAATCGGCGCGATGATCGGCGCGGGAATCTTCGTGTTGACGGGGCTCGCAGTCGACATCTCCGGCCCGGCGGCCATCGTCGCGTTCGCTCTCAACGGTGGCGTGACGACGTTCACGGCGCTTTCGTACGCCGAACTCGCGGCCGCGATTCCGCGAAACGGCGGCGGGTACGCGTACGTCCGCGAGGTGTTTTCCGCACCCGTCGCCTTCGTCATGGGGTGGACGCGGTGGTTCACGTACATGATCGCGGGGTCGCTGTACGCGCTCGGGTTCGCCTCGAACTTCGTCGAGTTCGGGCACATCTACGGCTACGCCCTCCCGGGGCCGCCGGTCCTGTACGCGCTCGGGGCCGTCGTGACGCTCGTGGCGCTCAACGCCCTCTCGACGGAAGCCTCGGGACGGGGCGAGACAGCCATCACGCTACTCAAAATCGCTATCCTCGGCGTGTTCGTCGCGTTCGGTCTCACGGCCGCGGACGCGGGGGAGTTCGACCCGCTTTTCACCGAGGGAGCGCTGTCGGTCCTCCCCGCGATGGGGCTGACGTTCATCGCGTTTCAGGGGTACGACCTCATCGCCACCGTCACCGAGGAAGTCGAGAACCCGCAGGTGAACATCCCGCGGGCCATCCTCCTCTCGGTCGCCGTCACCGTGGTCGTCTACCTGTTCGTCGTCTTCGTCGCCATCGGGACGCTCGGCGCGGACGGGCTCGCTGGCGCGGGCGAGACGGCAATCGCGCAGGCGGCGGAGGGCTTCATGCCGACGTTCCCGATAGTCGGAACGGGCGCGGCGCTCATCGCCTTCGGGGCGGTCTTTTCGACCATCTCGGCGCTCAACGCGGTCGTCATCGGGTCGTCCCGAGTGGCGTTCGCCATGGGCCGCGAGCGACAGTTACCCGCCCGCCTCGGCCGGTTCCACCACCGGTACGGGACGCCGCTCGTCGCCATTCTCGCGTCGGCCGTGGTGATGCTCGTCGCCGTCCTCGTCGTTCCCATCCGCATCGTCGGGAACCTTGCGAGCCTGTTCTCGCTTCTGGGGTTCATCATCGTCAACTACGCGTTGATTCGGCTTCGGCGGCGACAGCCGAACCTACAGCGACCTTTCGAAGTGCCGCTGTACCCCGTCACTCCGGTCCTCGGCATCGTCTGTAACGTGCTTTTGGGCCTCTTTATCGACTGGTTCACCTGGGTGCTGGCCATCGGTTGGCTCGTCGTCGGCGGCGGCGTCTACCTCCTCTTGTCGAGGCGCGACGACGTCGGCCCGGCGGGACCGCCCGAGATTCAGGACCCGGAGCCGATTGAACCGGCGGAGGGAGCCGACGACTGACCGACGAATCGACCCGAGCGTCCGAAGACTACCCGCCGACGAAACACCGCACCGAGACGACTACTACACGCCGACACCAATTCACACACATGCCCGACCCAGTAACACACGATTTACGCGTCGTCGTCGCCGGCGGTGGAGAGTTGGGCCTGCGGACGGCCGAACTCCTCTCCGACCGGGGCCACGACGTGGTCATCGTCGAGGCGGACCCGGACCGAATCCCGGACGTCGCCGACAAGTACATCGCCACCGTCATCGAGGGGGACGCCTCCCGCCCGGAGATACTCAGACAGGCCCAACCCGAGCGGAGCGACGTGGTGGCCGCACTCACCGACGACGAGTCGACCAACTTCGCCGTCTGCCTGGCCGCGCAGCGGATGTCGGACGTTCGGACCGTCATGCGAATCACCGGGACGCCGGACGAACTCTACGGGGAGTTCGTGGACGGACTCGTCTTCCCAGAGCGACTCGGTGCGCGGGCGGCGACCAACGAAATCGCGAACGGCGGCGTTCGAACTATCGAAGACATCGGTGGCAACGTCGAAATCGTGGAGGTCGAAGTCGCCGAAGACGCGCCCGTCGCCGGCAAGCGACTCGACGAGGTTCGGCTCCCACAGGGGAGTCTCATCATCGTCGACTATCAGGGGAACCGAATCGGCGGCCCCGACACCGTCCTCGAAGCCGGTCACCGCTACGTGCTCGGCGTCGAGTCGGACGTGGCCGACGAAGTGATGAATCTGTTTCGGGGATAGTCCACCCGCGACGACGACCGACGACGCGGAACCGAGCGACTCGGTCGGCGCTCGGTGCCGTGAAAAGCCGTTCTCGTGTTAGTTCTCGACCGCGGACGCGGCGCGGACGATGGTCTCCTCGCCGAACTTCGGCCCGATGAGTTGGAGACCGACCGGGAGGCCGTCGGTCTCGCCCGCCGGCACCGAGATGGCGGGGAGGTTCGCGAGGTTCACCGGCACGGTGTTCGCGTCGGCGAGGTACATCTGCAGCGGGTCATCGAGGCTCTCGCCGAGTTCGAACGGCGGGACCGGCATCGTCGGCGACGCGACCACGTCCACGTCCTCGAACGCCTCGTCGAAGTCCTGTTTGACCCACGCGCGGGCGTCCTGCGCCTTCGCGTAGTACTTGTCGTGGTAACCGGCAGAGAGGGCGTACGTGCCGAGGAGGATGCGGCGCTTGACCTCGGAGCCGAAGCCGTCCTCGCGGGCGCGGGCGAACGCCTCGTTCCAGTTACCGTCGTAACCGCCGGACTTGCCGTAGCGGACCCCGTCGAAGCGGGCGAGGTTCGACGACGCCTCGGACATGGCGATGACGTAGTAGGCGGCGACGGCCTTCTCGACGGAGGGCATGCTGACCTCGCGGTACTCCGCGCCCTGCGCTTCGAGTTCGTCGAGCGCGGCCCAGAACGCCGCTTCGACGCCCTCGTCCGCGCCCTCGACGAACTCGGTCGGGACGCCGATGGTGAGCCCCTCGACGTCGCCGTCGGCGGCCGCGGCGTAGTTCGAGTCGGCACCGGCGTCGCGGGTCGTGCCGTCTCGGTCGTCAGGGCCGGCGATGACGTCGAGGAGCGCGGCGGCGTCCTCGACGGTCGGCGCGATGGGGCCGATCTGTTCGAGGGAGTTCGCGTAGGCGACGAGGCCGTACCGCGAGACGAGGCCGTAGGTCGGCTTGATGCCGACGACGCCGCAGAACGCCGCGGGACAGCGGATAGAGCCGCCGGTGTCGGTGCCGAGCGCGAGGTCGGCCTCGCCGGCGGCGACGGCGGCCGCGGAGCCGCCGGAGGAGCCGCCGGGGACGCGGGACTCGTCGACGGGGTTCTTCGTCGGGCCGAACGCCGAGGTCTCGGTCGTCGTCCCCATGCCGAACTCGTCCATGTTGGCCTTGCCGACGATGGTCGCGCCGGCGTCCTTCAGGAGTTCGACGACGGTCGCGTCGTACGGCGGGACGTAGTCTTCGAGCATCGCGGAGCCGCAGGTCGTCCGCAGCCCCTCCGTGGAGATGTTGTCCTTGACGGCGACCGTCTTGCCGGCCAGCGGGCCGTCGTCGGAGCCGTCGAGCGTCTCTTTCGTGATGAAGGCGTTCAGCGACATCTACGACACCCGCGGGCCCTTGAAGAAGCCGTCTTCGGTCTCAGCGGCGTTCGAGAGCGCCTCCTCTTGGGTGAGGCCGTCGTGGACCTCGTCGGGGCGCATCACGTTCACCAGTTCGTCCTCGCGGTCGACTTCGGGGACCTCGTCGAGGGCGTCGAAGTAGCCGAGGATGTCCGCGAACTGCGCCGCGAACTCCTCGACCTCGTCCTCGTCGAGGTCGACCCGCGCCAACTCGGCGACGTGTCGAACCTCGTCGGCGTCGACGGGCGTATCGCTCATGTATCGGAGGTGACGGAGACCGGGAGTAAGAGTTTCGGTGTGGGTCGTTTCCTCCGGTCCGCGGGGTGGGACCGCCCGGGCGAGCTCGCCGACGAGACGACTGGAACCGACCCTGCGAACACGGCCCATTCCGTCCTTCTGCCGCCGTCAGATATAAGTAACGAGGGTCAATACGAATAGACGGAGAACGACCGTTCCCAGTTGCTTCTCTCGCACACAAATGACAGAAAGTGTCCGACGTTTCACGACCGGCAACGCGCGCGTGCGCAATGAGAATACGAAAGATACCGAGCAGACCGACGCCGAGCGGGAGCAGACGCTCTCGTGTCCCGAGTGTGACTCGGAGAGTCTCGTCGCCGACTCCGAACACGGCGAGACGGTCTGTGAGGACTGCGGCCTCGTCGTGGAGGAAAACGAGATAGACCACGGCCCCGAGTGGCGCGCGTTCAACTCCTCGGAGAAAGACCAGAAGTCCCGCGTCGGCGCGCCCACGACGAACATGATGCACGACAAGGGGCTGTCGACCAACATCGGTTGGCAGAACAAAGACGCCTACGGGCGCTCGCTGTCGTCCCGCCAGCGCGAGAAGATGCAGCGGCTTCGCACGTGGAACGAGCGGTTCCGCACCCGCGACTCCAAGGAGCGCAACCTGAAGCAGGCGCTCGGCGAAATCGACCGCATGGCCTCCGCGCTCGGCCTCCCGGATAACGTCCGCGAGACCGCCTCGGTCATCTATCGCCGCGCGCTCGACGACGACCTGCTCCCCGGCCGCTCCATCGAGGGCGTCGCCACGTCGGCGCTGTACGCCGCCGCCCGCATGGCCGACACCCCGCGGTCGCTCGACGAGATTACGAGCGTCTCGCGCGTCGAGAAGGACGAAATCGCCCGCACCTACCGCTACGTCGTCCGCGAGCTAAAACTCGAAATCAAGCCCGCCGACCCCGAGCAGTACGTCCCGCGGTTCGCCAGCGAACTCGGCCTCTCCGACGAGTCCGAGCGGCGCGCCCGACAGCTCTTGAAGAACGCCAAAGAACAGGGTGTCCACTCGGGCAAGTCCCCCGTCGGCCTCGCCGCCGCCGCCGTCTACGCGGCCTCGCTTCTCACCAACGAGAAGGTGACGCAGAACGAGGTCTCCGAGGTCGCCAACATCTCCGAGGTCACCATCCGCAACCGCTACCACGAACTCCTCGAAGCCGAAGAGCAGGTCCAACTGCCCTAACCCGGCCGGTTCGTTCGGTTCGCCCCGCCGCGTCTCGCTCCGTTTCGTCTCGTCCCGCTCCGTTTCGTCTCGTTCCGCAACAGCCATGCCGCTCGCTCCGGAGCCACAGCCATGGAGACGACCCGACATTTCACCTCGACCGTGTACATCGTCAACGACGGCGCGGTGGCGCTTCACCGACACGAGCGCCTCGGCATCCGCATCCCGCCGGGCGGCCACGTCGACCGCGACGAACTCCCCCACGAGGCCGGCCTCCGCGAGGTCCGTGAGGAGACGGGTCTCGACCCCGAACTCGTCGACGACACGCCGTCCGTCCCCGCGCCCGACGGCCGGGCGCTCCCCCAGCCCCGCCAGCAGATGCTCTACGACATCAACGTCCACGGCGACGGCTCGGTCGGTCACCAGCACATCGACCACATCTTCTACGCCCGCGTGGACTCCCGCGACATCGACCCCGCGGCGGGCGAGGCCGACCCCGAGGTCTGGTCGTGGTACGACGAGTCGGCCCTCCGCGAGAGCGACCTCGACCCCGACACGGTGCAGTTCGCGCTGGAGGCCATCGAGGTCGTCGGCGACGAGACGGAGAACTGAGTCGAACGGAGCGACGAGACCGACCGGGACCGACCTACTCCACCAACGATTCGACGTACCGCTGGACGTGGTTCTCCATCCGCCGCTTGAACCCCGCCTGCCGCGCGAGCCGGTCGAGTTCGCGCGAGGCGTAGGTCCCGTACTGGACCGCCTTCTTGTCCGCTTCCGCGACCGACTCGGGGAGCACGCCGCTCGCGGCCTCCCTGAGCGCGACCTTCCGCCGGTCGCCGTCGACGAGCAACTGGCCGGGAAGCGGGAGCGCCGCCGAGACCACGCGGTCGTGGAGCAGCGGCGCGACGGGTTCGACCCCGGCGGCGCGGAGGACGAGCAGGTCGCGTTCGAGCTGGTCGGGGAGCGTGAGAATCAGCTCGCGGGCCGCCCCGCGGACGGTTTCGGCCTCGACGCGCGGGTCGTCGGGGGCCTTCTGGACCTTCGCATAGCCGCCGAACAGTTCGTCCGCGCCCTGTCCGACCGCGAGGCGGTCGTAGCCGTCTTCGGCGACCCGCTCGGCGAGCAGGTACAGGGGAAGGACGATTTGCACGTCCATCGGGTTCGTCCGGCCGAGCGCGGCGACGATTTCCGGGACGGCGCGTTCGAGCGCCTCGTGGGTGAGTTCGACCACGGCGAGGTCGCGGTCCATCGCGGCGGCGGCCTCGCGGGCGGCGGCGACGTCGTGGGAGCCCTCGAAGCCGGCGACGTAACAGGGGGCGTCGGGGACGCCGGCCGCGACGACCGCGGAGTCGACGCCGCCGGAGAAGGCCACGGCGAGGCCGTCGTCATCGACCGACTGAACCGAGTCGAAGACGGCCTCGCGGACGCGTTCGAGCGCGGCGTCGCGGTCGGTGGCTGCCGGCGGGTCGGGGAGCGACCAGACGCGTTCGTCGTCGCCGGCGGCCTCGCCGGTCGTCTCGCGGGCGTGACCGGCGGGGACGGCGACCGGGTCGTCGAGGTCGCGGTGGTCGAACGACCACCGCTCTGGGTCGTCGCGCTCGGAGAAGAGGGGCTGGCGACCGAGCACGTCGCGGACGAGTCGGCCGTCGAGTTCGCCCGCGAAGCCCGCGGTTCCGGGGAGCGGGTCGCGCTCGCCGAGGGCGCGCCGGACGAGGTCGGGGGACGCGCCGCGCATCAAAAGAGGTCCGTCAGGGCGTGTTTCAGGCGCCGGGTCGCGCCGCCCGCGGCCTGCCGGAACGAGATACGCCACGGGGTCTTGTTGCCGACGACGCTGGTTCGCCCCTCGGCGACGGCCGAGAGGATGGCGTCCGCGCTTCGGATGTCGGTGCCGACCTCGGTGACGGCCTGTCCGACCATCTCCGCGATGTGAGCGTCGCTCCCGGCCGTCATCGGGAGGTTCCGCCGCTTGGCGAACCGCTCGGCGCGCTGGTTGGCGATGCCGGTGAGGAGCCGCGAGTTGTAGATCTCGATGGCGTCGGCGCTGGCCAGTTGCGCGCTGGAGATGTGCGGGGCGACGCCGTGACGCGACTTCTGGAAGGGGTGCGGGACGACGGCGATGCCGCCGGCGTCGTGGATGCGGTCGAGCGTCTCGTCGTACGACAGCCCCGCTGGAATCAGTTCCTCGACGCCGAGCGCGAGGACGTGGCCCGCGGCGCAGGTGACTTCCATCCCGGGGATGCCGACCAGTCCGTAGTCGGCCGCGAGTTCCGCGGCTTCGAGGCTGGCATCTATCTCGTCGTGGTCGGTCACGGCGAGGGCGTCCAAGCCGACCGCGACCGCCTGTTCGAGGAGGTACTCGATTGGGTCCCGGCCGTCGTAGGACAGAGACGAATGCGAGTGCAACTCGACCGATAACACACCGTCTCCTAACGATGGAGGCTAAAAAAGCGCCCCGGTCCCGGTGTGATTGGCGTGTCGACCTCACGCACGGCTTCCGGTGGGGTATCGGAGCACGCCGCCGTTGATGACGACGATGCGAGAGACCGTCCGCGTCCGCGGACACTCCGCGCGCGCCGACATACCGCCGAAACTGGTCGAGATGTAAGAATACAGAAATAATATCGCGGGCGACGAACGTGTCGAACGGTGGCGTACCCACACCGCGTGGTTCCACCGGAGTGAGAGAGATGACCGTACGAGACATCGCACGACCGAGAGACGAACTGGTGACAGCGAGGGAAGACACGCCGATTCGAGAGCTGGCGAAGCTGATGGAGGACCGAAAGGTCGGTTCGGTCGTCGTCGCGGACGGCGACGACATCCGGGGTATCGTGACGGACCGCGACATCGCGCTCAAGTGCGTCGCCGCCGGCGGCGACGCGAGCGGGATGACGGCGAAAGACGCGATGACCGAGCGACCGTTCACCGTCGACGCCGACGTGGGCGTCTTCGACCTGTTCCGGCAGATGCGGGAACACGGCGTCCGGCGCGCGCCGATAACCGACGGCGGCAGGCTGACGGGTATCGTCACGATGGACGACCTGCTCGTGTTGCTCCAAGACGAGATGCACGAGCTGACGGAGATAATCCGCGCCGAGTCGCCGCCGTACACGCCCGCGTGAGTCGGATGCGGGCGACGACGGCGACTCCGACCACATTTTACGCACGTTCGTGCACATAGAAAGGGTTTACAATGTGCGTTCTGACCATACCAGTGAATGACGCTTTCCGACGCGGACCGCGACCTCGTCGTCGCCGAACTCGGTCGAGACCCGACGCCGGCCGAGGAGATACTCTTCGAAAACCTCTGGAGCGAACACTGCGCCTACCGGTCGTCTCGCCCGCTTCTGTCGGCGTTCGACTCGGAGGGCGACCAGGTCGTCATCGGTCCCGGTGACGACGCCGCGGTCGTCGCTCTGGACGACGACACCTACATCACGCTCGGTATCGAGAGCCACAACCACCCCTCCTACGTCGACCCCTACGACGGCGCGGCCACGGGCGTCGGCGGCATCGTCCGCGACACCCTCTCGATGGGCGCGTACCCCATCGCGCTCGCCGACTGCCTCTACTTCGGCGACTTCGACCGCGAGCACTCGCGGTACCTCCTCGACGGCGTCGTCGAGGGCATCGCCGACTACGGCAACGCCATCGGCGTCCCGACGGTGACCGGTTCGACCTCGTTCCACGAGAACTACGAGGGCAACCCGCTCGTCAACGTCGCCTGCGTCGGCCTCCTCTCGGCCGACCGCCTCGTCACGGCCGAAGCGCAGAAGGCGGGTAACAAACTCGTTCTCGTCGGCAGTTCGACCGGCCGCGACGGCCTCGGCGGCGCGTCCTTCGCCAGCGAGGACCTCGCGGAGGACGCCGAGACCGAAGACCGGCCCGCGGTGCAGGTCGGCGACCCCTACACGGAGAAACTGCTCATCGAGTGCAACGAGGCGCTCATCGACGAGGACCTCGTCGAGTCCGCCCGCGACCTCGGGGCCGCCGGTCTCGGCGGCGCGTCCTCCGAACTCGTCGCCAAGGGCGGTTTCGGCGCGGAAATCGACCTCGAGAAGGTCCACCAGCGCGAGCCGAACATGAACGCCTTCGAGATTCTCCTCTCGGAGTCCCAAGAGCGCATGTGCTACGAGGTGACCCCCGAGAACGTCGAGCGCGTGCAGGAACTCGCCGCCCGCTTCGACCTCGGGAGCGCCGTCATCGGCGAGGTCGCCGAGGGCAACTACGTCTGTACCTTCGACGGCGAACCCGTCGTCGACGTGCCGCCGGAGTTCCTCGCGGAGGGCGCGCCGATGAACGACCTCGACTCGGTCGAACCCGAGTCGGCGACGCGCGACCTGCCCGTGTTCGACCTCGAAGCGGCGTTCGAGGCGGTCGTCGCCGACCCCAACACGGCGTCGAAGCGCTGGGTCTACCGCCAGTACGACCACGAGGTCGGCCTGCGGACGGCCCGCCGCCCCGGCGACGACGCGGCGCTCCTCGACGTGCCCGAGGCCGACACGAAACTCGCGTTCACCGGCGGCGCGGACCCCAACTGGACGACCGCCGCGCCCTACGACGGCGCGCGCGCCGTCGCCTTCGAGAACGCGACCAACCTCGCCGCGAAGGGCGCGTCGCCCCTCGCGACGGTCGACTGCCTCAACGGCGGCAACCCCGAGAAGCCCGACGTGTACGGCGGCTTCAAGGGCATCGTCGACGGCCTCGCCGACATGTGCCGGGCGCTTTCGGTCCCGGTCGTCGGCGGCAACGTCTCGCTGTACAACGACTCCGTCTCCGGCCCGATTCCGCCGACGCCGACGCTGGCGATGGTCGGCAAGGCGGACGGCTCCTCGCCCGGCCTCTCGCTTTCGGGCGAGGGCGACCTGTTCCTCGTCGGCCACTCCGGCGGGGCGCTCGGCGGCTCGGCGGTCCTCGAACACGCCGGCGGCTCCGACGCCTTCCCGGCGCTCCCCGAGGACGCCGACGCCGCGACGGCGGTCGAGACGATTCAGGCCGTCGCCGCGGACGAGGCGACCGTCGCGGTCCACGACGTGAGCCACGGCGGCCTCGCGGTCGCGCTGGCCGAGATGGTCACCGAGGAGGTCGGCGCGGACGTGTCCGTCGCCGACTACGTCTCGCTGTTCGAGGAGACGCCCGGTCGCGTCGTCGTCGAGACGACCGACGAGGCCGCGCTCCGCGACCTCGCGGGCGACGTGCCCGTCGTCGACCTCGGGACGACGACCGACGACGCGACGCTCTCGGTCGCGGTCGACGGCGACGAGGCCGCCTACGACGCGGCCGATATCGCCGATCTGCGCGACGTGCTGGCTCGCGAACTCGACTGAACCGAAACTAAACTGAAAAAACGCGGTGCCGCGTCACGCCGCTTTCGCTACGGTTCGAGGACGACTTTTCCGCTGCTCTTTCTGGCTTCGATGTACTCGTGGGCCGCCGCGGCGTCCTCGAGGGCGAACGTCTCGCCGACGACCACGTCGAGTTCGCCCGCGGCGAGCAGTTCGGACAGTTCCGGCACCGCGCCGAGGATGGATTCGGGACGCTGCTGCATGGCGCTTCCGAGGTGGAAGCCGATGACCGACTTGTTCTCGAACAGCAGGCGCGTCGGGTCCGCCTCGGCCGCGTCGCCGGACGCCGCGCCGTAGGTGACGAGTCGGCCGAAGTCGGCGAGGGCGTCCAGACTGCGCCGGAACGTCTCGCCGCCGACGCCGTCGAGGACGAGGTCGACGCCCGCGCCGTCGGTCTCGTCGGCGACGACCTCGCGGAAGTCCTCCTCGGTGTACTGGATGCCGTGGTCGAGTCCGAGGTCGGCCGCGAGGTCGAGTTTCTCCTCGGTGCTGGCCGTGCCGAACGTCTCGACGCCGGCGTGGGCGGCGAGTTGGACCGCCGCGGTGCCGACGCCGCCGGCGGCCGCCTGAATCAGCACGCGCTCGTCGTCGTCGAGGTCGCCCCACTCGTGGAGGCAGTTGTACGCGGTGAGGAACTGGACCGGGAAGCCGGCGGCCTCGGCGAACGACATCGACTCGGGCACGTCGAACAGCGTCGGGGCCGGCGTGGTGACGTACTCGGCGTACGCCCCGCCGCCGGTCATGGCGACGACGCGCTCGCCGACCTCGCGGTCGACGCCGTCGCCGACCGCGTCGATGGTCCCCGCGGCCTCCATCCCCGGCGTGTACGGCGGCTCCGGGGCGTCTCGGTAGGTCCCGCGCCGCTGCATGATGTCGGCGAAGTTGATGCCGGCGGCCTCGACGGCGATGCGGACCTCGCCCGGCCCCGGCTCGGGCGTCTCGGTCTCGCGCAGTTCGAGGCTGTCGGAGCTTCCGTACTCGGTGACGACGATAGATTTCACGCCGGGTCGTAGCGCCGGGGGTCGTAAAAGCGGAGAGAACGCGGAAGTTCGTACAAATTGCCGGTTCCGGGGGTCCCGAGCGCGCTTACGCCAGCGCCAGCGGGAGGCCGAACACGACGACGAGGCCGACGACGAGAACGAGGATACCGGTCGTGACCTGACTCATCGAGAAGTCCTGCATCGGGGAGGTGACGCGGGCGTCCTCGTCCGCGTGGTGGTCGTCGTGTCCGTGGTCGCCGTGGTCGTGGTCGTCGCTCATACGCGGGGCGACGGGTTCGCGGTACAAAAACGCACCTAACCGTCGTCCGCGGACGGCGCGACCGGCGCGGCCGACGAGTCGGCAGCCAGTCGCGGGAGAACGCCTCGCCGGACGGGGCAGGACCGGAACAGCACGGTCAGGTCCGGGACAGATACAGCACGACCACAAACGCGAGCGCGAGCGGGAGGAACGGAGTCGCGGCGTCGAGCGGGACCAGAAGCGCCACTATCGCGGCCATCACCACGAACTCGACGACCACCAGCAGGCTGAGTAGCTCGGCTGAATCCACCATCGTTCGGACTGGAATCGCGTCGTGGTTCTCACGGACGGGTCATCAAGGTGGCTCTACCGCGGGGAACGGCGAGGGAACCGGCTCAGTCTCGCGGACACCGAGCGACTCGGCGAGGTGGTCGGAATTCCGCCCACCACCTGCCGTAGTCGAAACGGTGAAACGGCTCTTTCGCCAACGATTCGGTAGCGAATGCTCACGAAGCGCATCATCCCCTGTATCGACGTCGACCTCGACGAGGACGGGAACCCGGCCGTCTACACCGGCGTCAACTTCGAGGACCTGAAGTACACGGGCGACCCGGTCGAGATGGCCAAACTGTACAACGAGGCGGGCGCGGACGAGTTCGTCTTCCTCGACATCACCGCCTCCGCAGAGGGGCGCGAGACGATGCTCGACACCGTCTCGAAGGTCGCAGACGAGGTGTTCATCCCGCTGACCGTCGGCGGCGGTATCCGCACCCGCGACGACATCAAAGAGACGCTCCGCGCCGGCGCGGACAAGGTCTCTATCAACACCGCGGCGCTCCAGAACCCCGACCTCATCGAGGAGGGCGCGCGCTCCTTCGGCAGCCAGTGCATCGTCATCTCGGTGGACGCCCGGCGACGCTACGACGAGGACGGCGAGCACTACGTCGAGGTCGACGGCGAGTCCTGCTGGTTCGAGTGTACGGTCAAAGGCGGCCGCGAGGGAACCGGCGTCGACGTGGTCGAGTGGGCCCGCGAGGCCGAATCGCGCGGCGCGGGCGAGCTGTTCATCAACTCCATCGACGCCGATGGGACGAAAGACGGCTACGACATCCCGCTGACGAAGGCCGTCTGCGACAGCGTCTCGACGCCCGTCATCGCCTCCTCCGGCTGTGGCGGCCCCGAAGACATGTACGAGGTGTTCACCGAGGCCGGCGCGGACGCCGGTCTCGCCGCCTCCATCTTCCACTTCGACGAGTACACCATTCGGGACGTCAAGGAGTACCTCGACGAGCGCGACGTGCCGGTGCGACTGTAAGCGTCCGCGTCCCTTCTCCGACACTCTTCGTCTCTCTTCGCTCCTCTTCGTCCTTCTTCGTCCCTCTTTCCGCGCCCGCCACTGGCCCTGCCCGCCACCGACCCTGCCCGCCGGTCGTGCGCCCCCCGCACAGTCGGAACTAATCTTAACCCGCTCGCGCGCCGTATCTCGACCCGAGATGACCGACGACGCGTGGCTCGACGCCCTCCGAACGCACCGCGAAGAGAAGGACCGCTATCTCGCCGCGGACCGAAACTCGCCGATTCCGCCGGACCAGCGGGAGTTTTTCGACGGCCTCGACTACTTCGACCCCGACCCCGACCTCCGGTTCGAACTCGAACTCCGGGCGTACGACGACCCCGAGCGCATCACTATCGGCACCTCGACCGACGGCGAGCGCGAGTACCTCGCGTGGGGGCGCTTCGAGTTCGAGGTCGACGGAGAGGCATACTCCCTCGACGCCTATCGCGCCGACGCCGACGAGGACCGCCTGTGGGTTCCCTTCCGCGACGAGACGAACACCGAGGAGACCTACGGGGCCGGCCGCTACCTCGACCTCGAAGCCGCGGACCGGACCGACGACGGTCGGTGGGTCGTCGACTTCAACGACGCGTACAACCCGTTTTGCGCCTACTCGCCGCGCTACGAGTGTCCGCTCGTCCCGATGGAGAACTGGCTCGAAGTCCGTATCGAAGCCGGCGAGAAGGACTACGAGGGACCGGGCGGCGGAGACGAGTAACCGAGAAACGCGCCGCTCACGGTCGGAGCGAAACGAGAGAGAACCCGCAGATTACGCGTCGATACCGGCGCGGTAGGCGTCGGTGAAGTCGTCGGCGGTGCGCTGGACGCCGCGGGCGGCCTCCGCGAGCGCGTCGAGGGGGTCGACGCCGGACTCCGTCTTGATAGAGAGGACAGGGTCCGTCTGTCCGCCGGACTGCTCGGGGTTCACGTCGTAGGTCGCGGCCGTGACGGTGTCGGTCTGGAGGAGTTCGCCCTTCAGGACGTTCATGAAGGTGTGGTCCTCGCCGCCGATTTCGATGCGGAGTTCCTCGTCGGTCTTGTCGATGACCCGCAGTTCCATGGCTCTCCGTTCCCTCCAGCGGCGTTTTAACGTTTCGTCTCGGGGACCGCGACCAGTTCGTCGAAGTCCGGGTCCGCGTCGAGGAGTTCGTACCGCCCGTCGCCGTCCGGGGCCGCGACGACGCCCTCGGCGACGAGGTGGTCCAAGTGGGCGAACGCCTCGCCGGGGCCGTGGAGGATGTGGATGGCCGAGAGGTCGCCGAACAGGCGCGCACTCACGGTCCACGCGTCGGCCGGGCCGTGTTCGTCGAGGACCGAGACGACGCGCTCGGTGCGTTCGCGGTGGTGCTCGGCGATGACGCGCGCCCGGCCGGCGGGGTCGTCGATGGGGTCGCGGTGGCCGGGCCACGCCCGCGCGAAGTCGAGGTCGACGAGGCGCGCGAGGCTGTCGAGGTAGGTTTCGAGCGGGCGGTCGACCCGGAGGTCCGCGCCGCCGACGTTCGGGGTGTACTTCGGGAGAATCGCGTCGCCGACGAACGCCTCGCGGCCGCGCTCGCCGTCGAAGGCGAAGGCGCTCAGCCCCGCGGCGTGGCCGGGGAGGTGGACGACTTCGAGGTCGCCGTCGCCGGCGGCGATGCGGTCGCCGTCCTCGACGGGCGTCACGTCGACCCGGTCGCCTCGGAGGTCGTCGTGGCCGTCGAGGAACGCGGTCACTTCGGCGAGCGGTTCCTCGGGAATACGCCACTCCCCGAAGCGGCGCTCGCGAATCTCGCGCTCGGCCGCGATGGCGTCTGGGTCGCCCGCGACGATGCCCGCGTCGTCGGCGTGGACGTACACCGGCGCGCCGCTTTCGGCCTGCAGTTCGCCCGCGAGACCGGCGTGGTCGGCGTGCCAGTGGGTGAGGACGATTGCTTCGAGGTCGGCGACCCCGTAGCCGGCCGCGTCGAGTCCCTCGCGGAGGTCTCGGCGAACCGAGTCGGTCGCGACGCCGGCGTCGACCAGCGTCGGCCGGTCGCCGGGGAGGAGGTAGGCGTTGTTCAAGCCCTCGAAGACGGTGTTACCCAGCCGTATCCGTTCCATGCGGCCACCTGGCCGTCGAGCTTCAT
Organism: Haloferax gibbonsii; assembly: GCF_001190965.1. Lineage (NCBI taxonomy): Archaea > Methanobacteriati > Methanobacteriota > Halobacteria > Halobacteriales > Haloferacaceae > Haloferax > Haloferax gibbonsii. Next base: position 955,194 of record NZ_CP011947.1, on the reverse strand, counting down.
GATTATTCCGAATGGTCTTGGCGACCCCAGCGTCCCGCGGTTTGTCGGGCGGTCGCCGTCGGCCGGTCCGTTGACGGCCCGGCTCGCCGACCGAACGCCCGGTACATTCAAAAGCCGGCGTTGCATCGAATCGCACGTCGAATGCCGGTGGACTTCTACGAACTCCTCGGGGTCGAACGCGACGCCGAGACGGCGGAGATAAAGCAGGCCTTTCGTCAGCGCGCTCGGGAGTACCACCCCGACGTCAACGACGACGAGCGAGCGACCGCGCAGTTCACCGTCGTCCGGAAGGCCTACGAAGTCCTCACCGACGACGCCGAGCGCGCCGACTACGACCGGATGGGTCACGGGACGTACGTCGAGAAGCGCCTCGACGGTCTGACGAAGTTCAAATACCCCGGGAAAGCCGGAGAGGACGGCGGTTCCGGCGGGTCGAACGCCGGCGACCGGTCGACTTCGAGTCGGTCGTCGGGGCGGTCGTCTTCGTCCACAACATCGTCTTCGTCCTCGTCGTCCTCGTCGCGGTCCACTTCTTCGTCGTCCCGGTCGTCGTCCTCCCGACGGTCGAGTTCCGGACGCGCGTCGTCTTCGTCCTCGACCGCGAGTTCGTCGCGGTCGAATCGGACGAGTCGCTCGCGCACCTCGGGGTCGGCTTCCTCGTCGTCCTCGTCGCGGTCCACGGGCTCCACACAGTCGACCACCGCGGGCGGGTCGTCGCGCACCCGCGCCCAAAACTCGCAGTCCGGTCGGACGGGGACGACCGGCCGGTTCGAACGCGAGCGCGGCGGGTCCGAGTCGGCGGCCGCGACCGCATCCGGGTCGACGAACCCGCTTTGGTACGGGTGGGGCGTCTCGCTCCTCGCGCTCCTCGCGTACCTCGGCGGCTTCGCGTGGCACCTCGCGGGCGACGGCGCGGGATTCGTGACCGCGCTCGCGTCGCTCGACACCGCCGCGCCCGCCGCTGGACTCCTCGCGTCGTCGCCGCTGTCGCTGCCGAGCCTCGCGGCCCTGCAAGCCGCGGCCTCGACGTCGACGCCGACGGTGCTCGTCTTCCCGGTCGCGGCGGCGCTGCTCGCCGTCTCGCTCGCCGCTGTCATCGCTCGGTTCGGCCACGCGTGGACCACGTGGTTCTACGCGCTCGCGGCGACCGTGCCGCTGGCGCTCGTGGCGGCCGGCGCGGTCGGCGTCGGGCGACCCGTCGCGGTCGACCTCCTCGGGTTCGTCGTCTGTCCGCTCCTCGGAGCCGGCGGATTCGTCGTCGACGCGGGTCGGTATCTCTTCGCCTCGCGGTAACGTCTCGAACCGCGGCGTCGCCGTCGCCCACGATTTTTGTCGTTCGCGTCCGACGGTTCGGTATGGCCATCCCGACCGACTCGGTCCGGCGGTTCCGACTCCGCGGCGTGAACGCGTACCTCGTCTCCGACGGCTCGGAGACGGTGCTCGTCGACGCCGGGACGCCGCGGGACCGCGACCGACTCCTCCGCGGTCTCGCCCGCGTGGACCTCGACCCCGGCGCTATCGACCGGGTGCTCGTGACCCACTTCGACCTCGACCACGTCGGGACGCTCGCCTCGCTCAGCCTCCGCGACGACGTGCCGATTCACCTCGCCGAGCCGGACGCCTCGCACCTGGCCGGCGCGTCGAAGCCGTCGCTCCAGTCGGCGAAGGGCGCGGCGCAGCGCGTGCTCACGTCGTTTCTCGACCGACCGACGAACCCCGTGGAGGTCGTCCGCGACGGCGACGAGCTCGGCGGCTTCGTCGCGTATCGGACGCCGGGACACACCCCCGGCCACACCGCGTTCGTCCACGAGGACCACGGCGTCGCGTTCGTCGGCGACATGGTCCGCGAGTCGAACGGGAGCCTCGGGCTGTTGCCGGGGGTACTCGCGACCGACGCCGCGGAGAACAGGCGGAGCGTCCGCGAGTTCGCGGCGCGCTGTCCGCCGGTCGACGTGGTCGCCATGGGACACGGCGAACCGGTCACGGCGTACGGATACGGCGCGCTGAAGCGACTCGCGGACAGGCTCTAATCCGACAGCGACCGCTCTCGGGAGGTATTACGCGGTCGCGTGACGGCGAGAAACCGAGCTGTCGCTCGCGTCTGAGTTAAGAGCGGGGACCGCGGCCGAGCGCAGGTCCCCGGACTGACCAAGCCACTGTGAGGAGCACCAGTCTCACAGCTGCCTGACGCGCCCGGCGGAAGTGAATCGAACCACGCGCGTCAACACCACGTTGGACACTAGTTGTAAAAAGTCCTTTGTTATCGCCAATTAGAACCACGCCCTCCAGAACGACTGGATAAATATGCTCTTATGTGAGTCATATAGCCGCATCAACTGAACATATCGTAACCTTCATGGTTGTTACTGGACGAACGAACGGCAGAATCGTGAAGAATCTATCGAATCCGCGGACGACGGTCGAATACGGCGGAAAATACGCTATCTGACCAGGTACGGGTCCGCTCCGGGCATGAAGCGACCGAGGTCTGACTCGCGGCGGAAGTCGGTCGACTGGAGCTCCAGCAGGCCGGCGACGAGTTCGTCGTGGTCGCCGTCGTCCCACTCGTCGGGGTCCTTGATGGGCAACACGAGAAAGCCGCTCCCGCGGAGTTCTTTCCCGTGGAGCGTCTCCATGTCGACGTCGGTCTTCCAGCCGACGGACGTGTAGTTGTTCAGGACGTGCTTCGTCGCCACCGCGCCGACCGGCAGGAGGACGTGGGCGGCGATGGCGCGGAGTTCCGCGTCGAAAAAGCGCTCCATGTCGGTGTAGTCGGCCGCCGACGGCGTCCCGTCCGGCACGCACATATGCAGATACGAGAAGAACGTGCGGTTCACCGTCGGTTCGTCGCCCGCCTCGGCCAGCAACTCGCCGTCTTCGAGCGCCGGGAACAGTCTGTCGCCCGCATCCCCCGAAAAGGGGATACCGGTCTCGATGCCCCCGTGGACGCCGGGGTGGTCGCCGATGACGTGGAAGTCGGCGTTGGCGTCGCCGTAGCCGGGGACGTACCGGTCACACGACGGTCGCATGTCGAACGGGTTTCTCGTGCGGTCGGTTACGTTTCTCACGGTACTCTCTGTGGGAGCGGTCGGTAAAGAAGACGTGGTTCGCCCCGATATCGTACACGAACGAGCGTGAGGGACGCGTCGAGAGAGAACGTCGTCCGCGCGGTCGCCCCGCCGAGGGCCTCGGTCAGAGTTCGACGCCCGAGGGGATGAGGCTCTGGCTCCGCAGGAGCGTCCCGTCGCCGTCGTAGACGAGGAACGTCGATTTCTCGAAGGTCTCGAAGTGGTCGCCCTCGATGGCCACGTCGACGCGGTAGCGGCCCTCGTCGTCGCCCGCGGCGCGCCCGTACTCGCGGGCCGCGCGGATGAAGTCCAACACGTCGTCGGCGCGAGCGTTGAGTTCGAGGACGTAGTCGCCGGTGAGTCGGTCCGTCACGCTCACGACGCCTCGGGCGTCGGAGTCGTCGACGGAGTCTTGCAGCCGAAAGGAGACGTCCAGTTCCTCCGCGGCGAGCACGTCGCCGCTGGTCGAGAGGAACCGCGACCGGAGCTCCTCGGCCGGGCCGTAGAAGTCGATAGATACCGTCGGTTGGCGAGGGTCGCCGTCGTCCTCGTACCAATCGACATCGCGGACATCGAGTTCGAAGTAGTCACGCCGCATTCCGTACTGTCGATTGTACTGCGCGGCCTATTAACGTGACGCCGCCGGACCCTCGTTCCGACGCCGAAACCGGCCGATTACGCCGGTTCGACGCGCTCTCGACGCAACGGTTATCGGCCGCCGCCGCGAGCGGACCGTATATGGAACCCGTCAACCTCGACGAGAGCTTCGCGTCGTTCGACGAGACGTGGGCCCCGAGAATCGCCGCGGAGCTGAACGACTACGCGGTGAAGGTCGCGAAACTCGACGGCGAGTTCGTCTGGCACGCCCACGACGAGACCGACGAGCTGTTTCTCGTCCGCGACGGGCGGCTTCGAATCGAGTTCCGCGACCGCGACGACGCGGTACTCGGGTCGGGCGACCTCCTCGTGGTCCCCCGCGGCGTCGAACACCGGCCCGTGGCGCTCGAACCGACCGAGGTCCTCCTCGTCGAGCCGACCGAGACGCTCAACACCGGCGACGTCGAGGCGAGCGACCTGACTCACGGCGACCCCGAACGGCTCTCCTGAGGGGTGGCCGGGCGTGTTCGTTCCCGCCCGCGGCCCGTCGTCTCGTCGGCCCGCCCCTACTGTCGGTAGTTTTTACCTGTCAGCCCGTGCGATTGTCCTATGGTCTGGGTCCGCTCCGAACACGCGGGTGCGCTGGCCGTCGTCTCGACGTGGCTCTGTGCGCTCCTCCCGTGGAACGTCACGTACACGCCGAACCTCTCGGGCGTGAGCCTGCTTTTCGTCCGGTTCCCCTTCGCCGAGATTCAGTTCGCGTGGGGCCTCTCCAGCCGCGTCGCGGTCAGGAGCCCGCTGTCCGCGCTGTCGCTCCAGTCGGGACAGACCGTCGCGGTCGCCTACCAGGCGTGGGTCGTCGGCGCGGCCGTCCTGGCGCTCGCGGTCCTGTTCTCGCTGGTCTACTACCTGCGCGACGAGCGGGTCGAAGCCGGGCCGGTCGACCCCGTTCGGGTCCTCGGCGGCCTCCTCGGCGTCGTCGGCGTCGTCCTCGCCGCGTCGACGTATCTGCTCGCGACGCGCGGGCTTCCGGGCATCCCGCTCCCGCTCGGCGTCGTCATCTCGCTCGTTCTCGCCGGCGTGCTCCTGACGGTCGACCGGACCTGAACGCGAGCCGCGGGCCGGGTCGTTCTCGCCGAGTGACAGTCTCCCGCGCGGACCTTTTAAGTTCCAACCCCCCATACCTCCCGACCAACCAACCGGGTGACGATGGCACGAGATATCACGAGCGAGACGAAGGCGACGCGCGACCCGCGGGGCGACCGAGGGGTGTTGAGACTCCTCGCCGACGGGGAGTTCGACGCCGCGACCGCCGAGACCCAGCGGCTCCTGCGCCGGACCGCGGAGATGCTCCGGGGGTCGAAGCTCGACGTGCTCCCGCTGACGCCGGACGACACGCCGCTCGGGACCTACGAGATTCCCGAGGGCCACGAGGAGGTCGAGCGTTACTGGGTGAACGCCCCCTTCGCCTACGTCGTCGTCACCTACGACACGGACGCGACCGCCCACCAGTACCACACCGTCGAACCCGACCTCGACGAGTTCGAGGCGTCGCTGCTCGAACGCGTTCGAACCGACGTGCGCGACCCGCTTTTGTACCGCCGCGAGGCGGACCCGCGAACCGAGTCGGCGCTCGTCGAAGAGCTCCAGTCGCTTCTCGAACAGTACGGGCTGGAGCTCGACATGAACACCTTCTACACGCTGTTGTACTACCTCCGGCGGGACTTCCACGGCTACGGTCGCCTGGACCCGCTGATGAAGGACCCGCACATCGAGGACATCTCGTGTGACGGCTACGACCTGCCGCTTTTCGTCTACCACGACGAGTACACGGACATCGCCACCAACGTCTCGTTCGAGGCCGAGGAACTCGACAACTTCGTCATCCGCCTCGCCCAGCGCTCCGGCCAGCACATCAGCGTCGGCGACCCCGTGCTCGGGACGACGCTCCCGAACGGCGCGCGCGCCGAGTTGGCCCTCGGCGAGGAGGTCACCCCGCGCGGGTCGGCTTTCACCATCCGCCTCTACGCCGAAGAGCCGTTCACGCCCATCGACCTCGTTCGCTACGGCACGTTCTCCATCGAGCAGATGGCCTACCTGTGGCTCTGTATCGAACACAACAAGAGCCTCATCTTCGCGGGCGGCACCGCCTCGGGGAAGACCACCTCGATGAACGCGGTGTCGATGTTCGTCCCCCCGCGGTCGAAGGTGCTGTCCATCGAGGACACCCGCGAACTCGCGCTCTACCACGATAACTGGCTGTCGTCTGTCACCCGCGAGCGCCTCCACGAGGGGACCGACATCTCGATGTACGACCTGCTTCGCTCGGCGCTCCGGCACCGCCCCGAGTACATCATCGTCGGCGAGGTCCGCGGCGACGAGGCCGTGACGCTGTTCCAGGCGATGAACACGGGGCACACAACGTTCTCGACGATGCACGCCGACAGCATCGAGACGGTCATCAACCGCCTCGAAAACGAGCCCATCAACGTCCCGCGCGCGATGGTGCAGTCGCTCGACCTGCTGTGCGTCCAGACGCTCACCCGCCACGACGGCGAGCGCGTCCGCCGCTCGCAGACCATCGGCGAAATCGGCGACATCGACCAGCGGACCGGGGAACTCGACTACTCGTCGGCGTTCGCGTGGGAGCCAGAGACCGACACGTTCAGTCAGAACGACAGCTCGCTGCTCACCGAAATCCAGCGCGAAAACGGCTGGTCGCGGACGGAGCTCCGTCGGGAACTCCGTCGCCGCGAGGTGTTCCTCAAGTACCTCCTCGACAAGGACGTCTCGGACTACCGGCGCTTTACCGCGCTCATCAACGAGTACTACGCGGACTCCGAGGACGTGATGCGGCGCGTCGAGGCCGACGAGGACATCGTCGACGCCGGCACGGAGGCCTGAGATGGCCGCCGCGCAGTACCTGTACCTGCTCCCCCTCGTTCTCGCCGTCCTCCTCGTTCTCCCCGTCGTCCTGTCGCCGGTGAGCCGTTCGGCCGACCTCCTCGTCTCGCGGGTCGCCCTCTCCGTCTTCGGCTTCTACGTCGCCAACGAGAACCCCCGGCGCAGGGAGCAGCGAAACCAACTGCGAGCGGCCCACGTGAGCGTCACCCACCGCGTGTACGCCTCGCGGACGCTCCTCATGGCGGCCGTCTTCGGCGTCGCCGGGAGCGTCTTCGGCGTCTATCTCGCCGCGGTGACCCTCGAAACGCTCGCCGTTCAGTCCGAGGCGATCCGCGAAGTTCTTCCGGCCGCCCTCGGCTTCCTCGGCGGGCTCACGAGCATCCAGGCGCTCCCGCTCCGCGACCTGTTTCTCGCGCTCTTGCTTTCGAGCGCGACGCTCGGGGCGCTCCTCGCGCTCGGCGTCTACTGGGGTCGGTGGTACGTCCTCACCGAGCGCGCCCGCACCCGCTCGTCGGAAATCGAGGCGACGCTCCCGCGGACGGTCGCGTTCGTCTTCGCGCTGTCGCGGTCGGGGATGCCGTTCCCGCAGGTGCTGGAGACGCTGGCCCGAAACGAGGCAATCTACGGCGAGGCGGCGCGGGAGGTCAGCATCGTCGTCCGCGACATGGACGCCTTCGGCACCGACGTGCTCTCCGCCCTCCAGACGATGGCCACGCGGACGCCGAGTCCGAGCCTCGAAGAGTTCGCCGAGAACCTCGCCAGCGTGCTGGGGAGCGGTCGCAACCTCTCGTCGTTCCTCCAAGAGCAGTACGAGCGGTTTCAGGCGGAGGCGGAGGCCCAACAACAGCAGTACCTCGACCTCCTGTCGACGTTCGCCGAGGTGTACGTCACCGTCCTCGTGGCCGGGCCGCTGTTTTTCATCACCGTCCTCGTCGTCATCGGTCTCGTCCTCGCGGACACGCTGACGCTCATCCGAATCGTCGGCTACCTCGGCATCCCGCTGGCGAGTTTCGGCTTCGTCGTCTACATCGACAGCATCACCGAGTCGCTCCGGGGCGCGGCGGTCGCCGACGACGACGCGGAGACCGCGGGCGCGTCGCTCCGGCGCATCGACGCGACTGGCGGCGTCGGTTCGGCCCCGGCGACCGACGGCGGCGAGACCGACGCCGGAGGCGACCCGTGGCGCGCGAACCGCGAGCGACTCGCCGCCTACGACCGGTTCCGCGCGGTTCGCGACTGGTTCGACCGCCCGCTCGACACCCTCGGCCGCCATCCGCTCGCCACGCTCGCGCTCACCGTCCCGCTGGGGCTCGTCTGGGTCGCCCTGCGGACCACGTTCCCCGCGGACCCGACGCTCCTCGGCGTCGCCGACGCGGTGGACCAACACGTCGTGGAGGCCGCAATCGGCGCGCTCGTCGTCGTCTCGGCGTTTCACGAGCTTCGGAAGCGGCGGATTCGTGCCATCGAGCGGAGCATGCCCGACTTCCTCGACCGCCTCGCGAGCGTCAACGAGGCCGGGCTGACGGTCGTCCAGAGCCTCCGCCGGGTGTCCGCGTCGGACCTCGGCCCCCTCGGCGACGAGGTCGACCGCGCCGTCCGCGACATCGACTGGGGGGCCGACGCCCAGACCGCGCTCCGGCGGATGGACCGCCGGACGACGAGTCCGATGGTGTCGCGGTCGGTGACGCTCATCACCAACGCGATGAGCGCGAGCGGCGACCTCGCGCCCGTGCTCCGCATCGCGGCCAACGAGGCCCAAGACAGCCGCCGACTCGCCCGCGAGCGGAACCAGGAGATGGTCACCTACCTGCTCGTCATCTACATCTCGTTTCTCGTCTTCCTCGGCATCGTCGCCGCGTTGACGGTGTCGTTCATCCCGGCGGTCGAGCAGGCCAGCGCCGGGGCCATCGGCTCCGGCGAGGTCGCGGGCGTCACCTCCGGCGCGTTCTCCGGCCTCCGCGACGTGAACACCGCCTCCTACACGCTGTTGTTCTTCCACGTCACGGCGATTCAGGGGCTCTGCTCGGGACTCATCGCCGGACAGCTCGGCGAGGGACAGGTCGCCGACGGGGTCAAACACGCCGCCGTCCTGCTCGTCATCACCTACGTGACGTTCATGTTCATCTGAACCGGCGCGGCTCGGCCGACGACCGGAGCCGCCGGCCGCGCCCGCGACCCGTGCGGTCTTTGTCTCGCCGCCTCGACCGACCGGCATGGACGGAGACGAACCCCGAGACGGGGTCCGCGAGACGTACGACCGCATCGCGTCGCACTTCGCGTCGACCCGCGAGTACCCGTGGCCCGAAGTCGAGTCGTTCGTCGCCGACGCGACCGAGTCGGGGGCGGCGGCCCGCGCGCTCGACCTCGGCTGCGGCAACGGCCGGCACGTGGAACTCCTCGCCGCGCACGCCGAGGAAGTCGTCGGCCTCGACGTGAGCCGCGGCCTGCTCGACGAGGCGGTCGCGAGAGCGGCCGAGCGCGGCTTCGACGCCGGGCTCGTGCAGGGCGACGCCTCGCGGCTCCCCTTCGCCGACGACGCCTTCGACCTCGCGGTGTACGTGGCGACGATTCACCACCTCGCGCCGCGGGCGGCGCGCGTGGCGAGCCTGAACGAACTCGCGCGCGTGCTCGACGCCGACGGCCGCGCGGTCGTCAGCGCGTGGAGCACCGCCCACGACACGTTCGACCGCGAGGACGGCTTCGACACGACGGTCGACTGGACGCTCCCCGGCGGCGAGACGGTGCCCCGATTTTACCACATCTACGCGCCCGACGAGTTCGACGCCGACCTCGACGCGAGCGACCTCGCGGTCGTCGAATCGACGGTGTCCAGCGGGAACTGCTACGCCGTCGTCGCCGGCCGCTGAACGTCGGTTGGGGACTGCGGGCGTCGCGGGCGCGGCTCTCAGTGTTAATTGCTAACACGTTCCGGGTGGATGCCGGCCGCGCACAGGTGATGTGGGCTTAAGAGCGCCGGGACGAATCTCCGTGTATGACCGAGACCGACGAACCACGGGAGTACGAGGTTGTCGTCGTTGGCGGCGGCCCCGCGGGGCTCCAGACCGCGCTCTACACGACGCGGCTGGGCCACGACACCGCGCTCGTGGACCGCGGCGGCGGCCGCGCGGCCATGATGCTCGACACGCACAACGTCATCGGCGTCACCGAGGACGTCTCCGGCAACGAGTTCCTCGAAACGGCGCGCGGGCAACTCGAAGACTACGGGACCGACATCCACCGCGACTTCGTGACCGACGCGGAGCGGTTGGACGACGGCCGGTTCCGCCTCGTCGGCAACGAGGGCGAGTTCGTCGCCGACCGCGTCGTCCTCGGCGTCGGCTTCAACGACGAGCGACCCGACCCGCCACTTCCCCGCACCGGGAAGGGCCTGCACTACTGCCTGCACTGCGACGCCTACATGTTCGTCGACGAGTCGGTGTACGTGATGGGCCACTCGGACTCCGCGGCCTACGTCGCCATGATAATGCTCAACTTCACCGACGAGGTGGACCTGCTGCTCCGCGGCGACGAGCCGACATGGTCCGACGAGACGGACGAACTCGTCCGCGCGCACCCCGTCGACATCGTCGAATCGGAGATTTCGGGCATGACGAAGCGCGACGACGGCTGGCTGGAGAGCTTCGAGTTCGAAGACGGCACCGTCCGCGAGTACAAAGGCGGCTTCGCCATGTACGGCTCGAACTACAACACGACGCTGTTCGAGGCGCTCGACGTGGAGCTCAACGACGACGAGACGGTCCCGGTGGACGACCACGGCCGGACCAACGTCGACGGCGTGTTCGCGGTCGGCGACATCACCCCCGGTCACAACCAGATTCCGGTGGCGATGGGCAAGGGCGCGAAAGCCGGCATCGCCATCCACATGGAGCTCCGCGAGTTCCCCAAGAGCCTCGACGAGATTCGCGCTGAGGGCGCGGTGAGCGTCGACGACGTGCCCGGTATCTCTCCCGGACTGCTCGACAAGGCGAAACAGTTTAACGAGTCACACGCGGACGACTGAGGCCGTAATTCGGCGAAATTCGGTGAAAACCGAGGCGTACGAACACCCTTCTAAAGTTCTCTCGGCCAGTACGGTCTCCCACGATGAAACGTACTGGACTTGCGACTGTCTTGCTCGCGCTCATGGTCGTACTGGCCGGCTGCGCGGGCGGGACCGGCACGCTGACCGAGACGCAGACCGACGGGGCCGCCGACGCGACGACGACCGCGTCGTCCGACGGCGACGCCGCCCGGACGGGGACCGTGAACTTCTACGTGAGCGACGAGCAGAACGCCATCGCCGACTTCGAACACCTCAACGTCACCATCGAACGCGTGACGCTCGTCCGCGCGGACGGCGACGCCGAGTCGGAGAGCGAGGTCGAAACCGAGGACGCGGACTCCGAGTCCGCCGAGAACGACACGAACGCCGACGCGGAGGCGAACGCGAGCGTCGAGGTCGAACTCGAAGCCAACGCGACGGCGAACGCGACGAACGCGTCCGCCTCGACCAACGGGTCGGTCGACGCTGACGCCGACGTTGACGCCGAGGTCGAAGAATCGGCCGACACGAACGACACCGACGCGGCCGAAGGCGAGTCGAGCGTCACCTACGAAGTCGACAACGTGACCGTCGACCTGACCGAACTGCAGGGCGAAAACGCGAGTCTCGTCGGCGAGTACGACGTGCCGGAGGGCAACTACACGAAGGTCTTCGTGCACGTGAGCGACGTGAATGGGACGCTGAAGACCGGCGAACGGGTCAACGTGAAGCTCCCGAGTAACAAGCTTCAGCTCAACACGGACTTCGAAGTCGGCAACGGCGAATCCGTCGACTTCGTCTTCGACATCACGGCGTTCGAGGCGGGCGGCAGCGGGAAGTACATCCTCAAGCCCGTCGTGAGCGAGTCCGGGACGGACGTGCCGATTACGAAGGTCGGCGCGGAAAAGAAGGCAGACGCGGAAGCCGAGGCCGAGGCTGAGGCGAACGCCGAGGTCGAAGCGGGCGAAAACGGGACCGACGACGGCGAGCGCGCCGAAGTCAACGCCGAGAGCGACCTCACCGTGAGCTTCGACGGGAACGTCTCCGCCGGCGAGAACGTGACGGTGGTCGTCACGCGGAACGGGACGCCCGTGGAGAACGCGACGGTGACGATAAACGGCGAGACCGCCGGCACGACCGACGCCGACGGCGAGTTAGGCGTCGCCATCCCCGACGAGCGGGACGTGACGGTCGTCGTCGTCGACGGTGAGACCGAGGCCGAGTCGGAGTTCGAGTTCGAGTTCCTCGGGAGCGCCCCCGACAACCCCGCTGAGGGCGGCGAATCGACCTCCCTCGTCGCCTGACCGAAAAGGTAACATCCTTATTGGGGCGTCGAGAATGAAGGGATAGACGCGACGTTCGCGCGCACCGGTGTCTCGGCCGAGCGAAGCGAGGCCGAGGCTCGGTGCGAGCGAGTGAAGCGAGCGAGCACCGGTGTTGAGACGGACGGAGTCCGTCGATGCACGGTGCGAATGAAATGAGCACCGGTGGTCTAATGGTAAGACATTGGCCTTCCAAGCCAATTATCTGGGTTCGATTCCCAGCCGGTGCATCTTCTCCGGACCGCTGTTCGCCACGGAGAGCGTTCAGCGACTCTCACGTCGTCGGAACTGGCGGTCATCCTTAACTATCGTTCCCACCATATTCGTGTGAGGTGTATTACAGATGAGTCTGCTCGACGGCCGCGTCGCGGTCGTCACCGGCGGTAGCTCGGGTATCGGACGGGGAATCGCGCTGGCCTACGCCGAGGCGGGCGCGGACGTGGTTGTCTGCGACATCCGCGAAGAGCCGAAGGAAGGCGGCGCGCCGACCCACGAGAAAATCGAATCGGACACCGACTCGTCGGCGACGTACGTCGAACTCGACGTGACCGACCCGGCCGCGTTCGAGGAGGCGATGGACGCCGCCGAGGCGTTCGGGGGCGTGGACGTGATGGTGAACAACGCCGGCATCTGGCGGCCCGAGGAGTTCCTCGAAGTCACCGAAGCGGAGTTCCAAGAGATGATGGACATCAACCTGAAGGGCGTCTACTTCGGGGCGCAGGCGGCCGCAACGCGGATGGTCGAGTCCGGCGGCGGAAGCATCATCAACGTCTCCAGCGTCAACGGCATCTTCGGCAACGGTAACTACCCGACGTACAGCGCGTCGAAGGGGGCCGTCCGGACGCTCTCGTACTCGCTCGCCCACGGGCTCGGCGGGGACAACGTCCGGGTGAACGCGATTCACCCCGGCGCTATCAAGACCAAAATCGGCCCGGAAGGGGCCGAGGAGACGAGCGAGGAACAGATGGCGCAGCTGAACGCGATGATTCCGCTCGGTCGGCAGGGCGAACCGGACGACGTGGCCGGCGTGGCGGTCTTCCTCGCCAGCGACCTCTCGAAGTACGTCACCGGCGAATCCATCGTCGTCGACGGCGGCTGGACCAGTTGGCGGTGACGCGGGGCTGGCCCGCGGCTGACGCGGTCAGTTCCGAGGTTGAGGCGGGACCGATACGCGGTTGACGCGGTCGGTCCGACGCTCGGTCCGTCGTACCGCTCGAACGTCCATGAGCCCCCGAGATACGCGGACTACGGCGACTTCGGGTCTCAATCCCGGACCGTCTCTCTTATCTTCCCCCCGAACGTAACCGAACGTAATGCTGGATTCCATTCCGCTGTTCCCCGGACTCCCGGGCGGCCCAGAACTGCTCATCGTCCTGCTCATCATCGTCCTCCTGTTCGGCGCGAACAAACTCCCCCAACTGGCCCGGTCGTCGGGCCAGGCGATGGGCGAGTTCCGCCGCGGCCGCGAGGAGATCGAAGACGAACTGAAGAAGGGCGCAGAGGAAGGCGAGAGCGACGACGACGAAGAAGAAGACGAGACCGAGGCCGCGGCCGAAGCGACCGAGACGGAAGCCGAGAACAAACAGTAAGCGTCTCCCCCGGGGAAACAGACCCCTTGTGCGGTATTTCAGTTCGCCGAGTGCCGACAGTCGCGCGTGCGGTACGCACCGCCGGAGCAAGGGCTCTCGGACGCTGTACGTCGAATCCGCGACCGAGAGACCGGCCGGTCGGCGGGTAACTGCGATGAGGTATGAATGGGTGGACAGCGAGGTTGCCCGGCGTTCCGACGTGGGGAATCCCGGTTGCCTCCTCCACCCCGCGATCCCTCGAGCGACGCACGTCCGATGGTCCGCTGCTCGCTTCCGCGCCTGGCGGGGTACCACCGATGAACCGCGCGAACCCTTCCCTGCGGAAGGGGTACGCGGAGCCGCTGTCCCCGAAGGACGAGGTTTCTACGTTGGCTTCCGGGGCCCGCGCCGGTCTGACCGGACGCGCCCGTGTTCGGTCCCCGCTGAAGACCTATTTCGCGGGTAGAGAGCAGGGCCTAACTGCCCGACCTAGTCCACTCCCTCATTATCCATCGACTGTTAAGGGCCTTTCGACTCGGGTGCGGTGAAATCGAGGGACACCGTCGGGGTGATTCGACGCGGCGCTCCGAGAGCGGAGCGCGAGAAAACGAGTCAATACCGGCGTCGACACCGGCACCGCCGACGCCGGCTTACAACACGCCGCGGGCGTACCACGCGCCGCCGACGAAGGTGACGAACGCGGCGGCCACGACCGACCAGCGGTGGTAGGTGAGCCACGAGTACTGCTGGTCGAAGCTGAACAGGAGCGTCGGGTCGATGGAGAACGACCACAGCGCGGCGATGCCGAGCATCGAAAGCGAGAGGACGAAGGCGAGTCCGGCGGCCGTCGCCGGGTCGGTCCGCTCCTGTCCGCCGGAGAGGAAGACGATGATTTCGAGGAGCGCGAGCATCCCGACGAAGGAGATGCCGACCGGACCGGCGGCGTAGTAGGCGGCCACCTGTCCGTCCCCACCCTCGATGGCGACGGCGGGAATCGCGACGGCGATTGCGAGGAGCAGCGCGCCGACGATTCCGACGGTCGGCGCGAGGCGTTCGGCGTCCATGGCCGGTCGTTCGGGCGACCGACTGATAAACGGTTTGAGACGTGCCGGCGAGGGATTGCCCGGTTTTAAATCGCGCTGCGACGACGTGCGCGTATGGACCGCGTAGCGATTATCGGTGCATCGATGACCCAGTTCGGGCAGCGAGACGCGTGGATTCGCGAACTGCTCGCGGAAGCGGGACAGGCCGCGCTCGCGGACGCCGACGTCTCACCCGACGAAATCGAGCACCTCTACGTCTCGAACATGGCGAGCGGCGAGTTCGAGGGCCAGACGGGCGTCCCGAACGCCCTCGCCCACGACCTCGCGGCGATGCCCGCCTACACCGCCCGAATCGACCAGACCTCCTCGTCCGGCGGCGCGGGCGTCTACGCCGCGTGGCAGTCGGTCGCCTCCGGCGCGTCCGACATGACGATGCTCGTCGGCGGCGAGAAGATGACCCACCGCTCGACCGCCGAGGCGACCGACGTTATCGCCTCGCTGACGCACCCGGTGGAGTACAAACACGGCGTGACGCTCCCCTCCTTCGCGGGGCTGACCGCACGGCTCTACCTCGACACCTACGACGCCCCGCGGGAGTCGCTCGGGAAGGTCGCCGTCAAGAACCACAAAAACGGCGTCGACAACCCCCACGCCCAGTTCCGCAAGGAGGTCGACCTCGACACCGTCATGGACTCGCCGGTCGTCGCCGACCCGCTTCGCCTCTACGACTTCTGTCCCATCACCGACGGCTCGGCGGCGCTCGTCTTCTGCCCCGAGTCGGTCGCCCGCGAGTACACCGACGACTACGCCGTCATCTCCGGCATCGGCGGCGCGACCGATACCCACGTCGTCCACGAGCGCGCCGACCCGACCACGATGGGCGGCGTCGTCAACTCCTCGGAAATCGCCTACGAGATGGCCGACCTCGAACCCGACGACATCGAGGTGGCCGAACTCCACGACATGTTCACCATCCTCGAGTTCCTCCAGTCGGAGGACCTCGGCTTCTTCGAGAAGGGCGAGGGTTGGAAGGCGGTCGAGGAGGGCGTCACCGACCGCGACGGCGACCTTCCCATCAACACGTCCGGCGGCCTGAAGTCGAAGGGCCACCCCCTCGGGGCCTCGGGCGTCGCGCAGGTGTACGAGATTTACAAACAGCTCATCGGTGACGCAGGCGAGCGGCAGGTCGACGCCGACGTGGGCCTCGCGTGCAACGTCGGCGGCTTCGGCAACTGCGTGACCACGACCATCATGGAGTCCCGATAATGTCCGACGACGAACCCGCGATGGAGGCGTACCGCTACCCCGACGGGAGCATCACCTACCCCGGCCACCCGGTCGGTCCCGGCGGCGAGGAACCGGTCGGCACGGTGGACCTCAGCGACTACACGGCGACGGTGCTGACGTGGACCACCTCCACGGCGACGCCGCCGGGCGTCCGACAGCCAAACACGCTCGCAATCGTCGAGTTCGACGTGGACGGCGAACCCGTCCGCGCCATCGGGCAGGTCACCGGCGAGGACGACGTCGACATCGGCGACGAGGTCCGCCCGGTCTACTGCGAGGAACTCCGCGAACCCGGCGCGGGAATCCGCGAGCCCGCGAGTCAGGAGTGGGACGGCTACCGCTTCGAACCGCTCTGAGCGGGCGAGTGTTGATATAACTACACCTTCTATCTCGCCTATGAACCGCACCAGCGGCGTCACCTTCGCGCGCGACGCGGCGGTCGCCACGGCGGTGTTGGCCGGGCTGTACGGCCTCGGCTACGGCGTCCAGTTCCAACCGTTCCAACTGCCGACGTACCTGCTCATCGTCGGCTTCGACGCCCTCGAAGTCGCGTTCGGCTCCGCGGGCGCGGGCTACGACCTGTTTTTCGCCGCCTATCTCGTCGGCCTCGGCGTCGTCGCCGCGGGCGTCTCCCGTGTCGTCCGCGGGAAGTCGAAGACGACCGGCCTCGCGTGGTGGCGCGTCGGCGCGGCGTCGGCGCTGGCGCTCGTGGGCGTCATCTCGCTGCTGTTCGCGCTGTTGGTCCTCGTCAACGGCGTGCAGTTCACGCCCGTCCTCGTGACCGGCGGCGCGGGTATCGCGCTCCTCGCGCTTGCGGCGTGGGTCGGCGACGTGGTTCGCGTGGACGTTCGACCGGCGCGGTAACCGGGAATCGCTCCGCACGGAGGGCGCGCGTGCCGCCGCTCAGCGGTCGCTCGGCTCGTCGCCCGCATCGGCGTCGGACCCGTCTCCGTCGTCGTCGCCCGCCTCACCGCCCTTCACCTCGCGCTTAATCGACTCCAGTTCGGCGTCGACGTCGACCTTCGGCCCGTCGCTCTCGTCGTCCCCGCCGTCCGGGTCGGCCTCCTCTGTCACGTCGATTCGGACCGGCCCCGTGCCGATCGGCTCGGCGTCGCTGGAGGCGCGGCCCTCGTCGCGGGAACGCCGGGCGTCGTCGCGCCGTTGCCACTCCGATTCGAACGTGCGTTCGTCCTCGCGCCAGCGACGCTCTCGGGTCGTTCGCTCGCGCTCGGCCTCGGTGATTCGCTCGTCGAGTTCGTCGGCGAGCGAGCGGGCGCGGTCCATCACGTCGCGCGCCTCGGGGTTCGTCGGCAGGTCGGCCTCCGACAGCGCGTTTCTGAGTTCGTCGAGGGCGCGGTCGACGCCGGAGACGGCGCTCTTCGGGACGTTCCGCATCCGGGACTCCGTCTCGCTTCTGGCGTCTTCCATCGCGCGGCCGGGGTCGGACAGCCGCATGAGACGGCGGAGGAGTTCGAGGGAGGCGATGGTCGCTTCGAGGACGGCGATGACCGTCGGGATGGTGTACGACTCGGTGAATCGCAGTACCTCGCCGAACGTCGGCGGACGCGGGGGCCGAAAGCGGTCGTCGCCGTAGCCGCGTCGGTCGCGGCCGCGACCGCGGTCGCGCTCCTCGCGGAGTTCCGCGCCGAGTTCGTCGAGCGTGTCCCCGAGTTCGTCGAGTAAGTCGAGGATGTCGTCGTCGCGTCGTCGGTCGCTCATGGCCCACGGTTGGACCGCCGCGGGGATAAGCGTTCGAGGGATTCGAGGGGTGGCGGACCCGCGCGGGTCGGGGTCGGTACCCTACCGGCGCGGGACGGCGCGCTGGTACTGCGGCGGCCACGCCGCGTCGGCGTCGAGTTCCTCGGCGGCGTGGAGCGCGAAGTACGGGTCGCGGAGGTACTCGCGCCCGACGATGGCGAGGTCGGCCCGGCCGTTGCTGACGACCTCGTCGGCGTGGCGCGCGGTTCGGATACCGCCGACCGCGCCGACCATCACGTCGGTCTCCTCGCGGATGACCTCGGCGAAGGGGACCTGATAGCCGGGGCCGGTGTTCGGAATCCGCTGGTCGGGGTGGATGCCGCCGGCGCTCACGTCGACGAGGTCGACGCCGAGGTCGTCGAGGTCGGCCGCGAGGCGGACCGACTGCTCGATGTCCCACGACTCGCGGTCGTTCAGCCAGTCGGTCGCGGAGATGCGGACGAAGACGGGCTTGTCGTCGGGCCAGACCTCGCGGACCGCTTCCGTGACCTCGCGGAGGAGCCGCGTCCGGTTCTCGAAGGAGCCGCCGTACTCGTCGTCGCGGCGGTTCGTGACCGGCGAGAGGAACTCGTGGAGGAGGTAGCCGTGGGCCGCGTGGACCTCGGCGATTTCGAAGCCGGCGTCGAGGGCGCGCTCGGCCGCGGCGCGGAAGTCGTCGACGACGCCGTCGATTCCGTCGGTCGAGAGCTTCCGGAGCGGCGGGGCCTCGCCCTCGTAGGGCCACGGCACGTCGCTGGGGGCGACGGTGGTCCACCCGCCGTCTTCGGGCGCGACCGGCTCGCTCCCCTCCCACGGCCGGGACTTGCTCGCCTTCCGGCCCGCGTGGGCGAGTTGGATTGCCGGTACGCTCCCCATCGACGAGACGAACGAGGTTATCTGCCGGAGCTTCTCGACGTGGTCGTCCGACCAGATGCCGAGGTCGTTCGGCGAGATGCGACCCTCCGGGGAGACGGCCGTCGCCTCGGACATGACGATGCCCGCGCCGCCGACGGCGCGGCTCCCGAGGTGGACGAGATGCCAGTCCTCGGCGAACCCGTCAGTCGAGGAGTACTGGCACATCGGCGAGACCATGATTCGGTTCCGAACCTCGGTGTCGCGGAGCGAAAGCGGCGTAAAGAGCGTGTCCGTCATCGACCCCGATTGGGCGGGGTCGGAAAAACCCCCCTCGGTTCCGGTGATGCAGTCCGGTTTCGGCTACTCCACCGACCCGACGAACGCGCGCTGTTCGGCGAGCAGGTCGCGGTCGAGCGTCCAGACGAGGTCGCGCTCGCCGCGGTTCAGCGCCGCCGCGACGACGCCGTCGGGTCTGACGACGAGCGAGCGTCCCGCGTACTCCGAGCCCGCGGAGCCGGAGACCGTTCCGCTCCCCGTCCGGTTCGCGCCGACGAGCCACCGCACCCCGTCGAGGGCGCGGGCGCGACAGAGCAGTCGCCAGTTCGTCGAGTGGGCGGCGGGCCACGCGCCGACGACGAACAGGGCGTCGATTCGCTCGTCGGTCAGCGCGGCGCTGTCGCCGACGAAGTTCAGGTCGTAGCAGGTGAGCAGTCCCGTCCGTCCGGCGGGCGTGTCCGTGACGACGAGTTCGTCGCCCGGCGTGACGACCTCGGATTCGCCGCCCCAGAGGTGTCGCTTTCGGTAGACCGCGGCGGAGCCGTCGGGACGGACGTATGCGGCCGCGTTGTAGAGCGTCTCGCCGTCGCGTTCGAGGTAGCCCGCGAGCACGTCGAGTTCGTTGTCGGCGGCGACGGACGCGAGGAAGTCGGTCGCGCGCTCCCGCGAGATTGCACCGCTGAAGGCGCGGTTGTCCGCGACGAAGCCCGTGAGCGCGTACTCGGAGAACAGCGCGATGTCGACCGACTCGGGGAGGTCGGCGACGCGGGCGCGCACGTCAGCCTCGTTTCGCGCCGGGTCGAGGTCGAACGCCGCGCGCTGTGGCACGGCGATGGTTGGACCGGTCACGCTCGGAGGAACGGACGGGCCGCGAAAAAGTGGCCCGGATGGAATCGGCGGTCGGTGCCACCCGGAGACGCGAAGCGAAGGGAAACGCTCTTTTTACAGTCGAACGGACTTCCGGCATATGAGTGACGGGGACGACGATACGACAGAACTCTCGCCCGAGAGCTTCGACGAGCGCCTGACCGAGGCCGAGGAGGCTCTCGAGGCGGCCGAGACCGAAGCCGACCTCGACGAGGTCGAGGCCACGCTCGACGACATCGAGGCCGACGTGGAGGCCGCGGACCTGCCCGAACCGGACGACGAAGACGAGGACGACCCCGCCGAGGAACTCGAATCGCGCCTGTCCGACCTGCGCGACGAACTCGAATCCCAGCGCGGTCCCTACGCCGAAGACGCCGTCGAGACGCTCGAAGAGGCCAAGTCCACCATCGCGGACACCCGGTGGACCGAGCAGGGCGAAGGCGAAATCGTCGCCGCGGTCGAGACGTTCGCCGACGAGTTCAACGGCGTGCTCGACGCGGGCGTCTCGGTCGACGGCGACGACGAGGACGCGCTGACCGCCGCCGTCGACGACGCCATCGCGGCCGTCGAAGCCGCCGACCTCGACGCCGACGAGGACGCGGAGACCATCGCGGACCTCATCGAGGTCGCCGACGGCCTCGCGGACGGCCTCGACGACGCCCAGGAGTGGGACGACCTCGAAACGCGAGAGAAGCTCCAAGTGCAGGGCTTCTACGACGTGCTCGGCCACTACAAGGACTACCCGCCGGAGCTGTCGGCGCTGAAGGAACACGAAAAGCGCGGCAACGTCGAGATGATCGCGCTCGCCTTCGAGAGCTTCCAGTCCGACTTCATGCAGGAGTACTGCATCGAGGCGTTCACGCGGATGAACGACGACAGCGCCTACGAGACCATCGAGGGGCAGGCCAAGCGCCGCGACAAGGGCGTCATCAAGGCCATCGGCAAGATGGCGGCCGAGGAGGGCGTCGAGATGCTCGTCGACTACGTCGACACCGACAGCGACCCCGCGCTCCAGAAGGTCGTGTTCAAGGCGCTCGGCGAAATCGGCTCCGAGGAGGCGACCCAGCCCATCGCGAACAAACTCGTCACCGAGAACGACAACGTCCGCTCGGCCGCCGCGCGCGCGCTCGGTCTCATCGGCGACACCCGCGCCGTCGAACCGCTCTCGGACGTCGCCGCCGACGACGACGTGGACTCCGTCCGCGCCAGCGCCGCGTGGGCGCTCCGACAGATCGGCACGGAAGACGCGCTCGAAGCGGCCGCCGGCTACGTCGACGACCGCTCGTTCCTCGTCCAGCGCGAGGCCGAACTCGCCGCCGAGTTCCTCGGCGACGACGTCGAAGCCGAAGCGACCGTCTGAGGCCGCACGACGACGCGACACCCTCGCGGTTCTGTGGTTCTCCTCTCGTGTTCTTTCTCTCGAAACCGCTCGCGCTGAGCCACCGGTCGCGAACGTTTTTGTAGGGTGACGCGACCACCGCGGGGTGTGTCCCGTCGCGCTCTCGTCGCCGCGCTCGCCGCCTCGCTCGTGGTCCTGCTCGCGGCCGTCGTTCCCGCGCCGATAGCGGCCGCGCCGGGCGCGACGAACGCGACCGACTCGCCCACGCCCGCCGACTCGTCGGCGTCCGGCGGCCCTCGAATCGTCTCCGCGCTGCCCGACCCGGCGACGCCCGGCGACCGCGGGGAGTTCGTCGCCGTCGCCGCGCCCGCGGGAACCGAACTCTCGCTGTCCGACGGCGAAGACACCGTCTCGTTCGCCGCACCCGGCGGGACGGTCGCCGTCGCCGCCGACCCGAACGCGGCGGCGAACCTGACCGACTTCCCCGTCGTCGCGCCCGGCCTCGGCCTCGCCAACGGTGGCGAGACGGTCACGCTCCGCGTCGTCGGTGACGGCGGCTACGAGGGGAGCGCCAGCGCCGCCATCGAAGGCGGAAACGGCGTCGTCGCCGACCGCCTTACCTACGACCGGAGCCGCGAGGGCGCGCTCCTCGAACGCCGGGACGGCGCGTGGTCGTGGTGGCCACGGTCCCTCCCCCGACGGGGCGTCGCGACCCACGGCCCCGCGAACGCGACGCTGTTCGTCCTTCCCGACTCGCCCGAGCGCCCGGTCTCGACGCTCCGGTCCGCCGACGAGCGGATTCTGCTCGCCGGCTACGTCGTCTCCTCCGCGCGCGTCGCCGACGAACTCGTCGCCGCCCGCGAGCGCGGCGTCGCCGTGTCGGTGCTGGTCGAAGACAGCCCGGTCGGCGGCTTTCCGCGGCGGTCGGCGCGGGTCCTCGACCGCCTCGTCGACGCCGGCGTCTCGGTCCGCGTCGTCGGCGACCCGCACTCGTTTCACCACCCGAAGTACGCCGTCGTCGACGACGCGGCGCTCGTGATGACCGAGAACTGGAAACCGGCCGGGACCGGCGGGCGAAAGAGCCGCGGCTGGGGCGTCGTCGCGCGCTCGCCGAGCGTCGCGGCCGACCTCGCGGCCACCTTCGCTGACGACGCGTCGCTCCCGGGGACGGCCCCGTGGGAGACGTACCGGGTCGGCCGGTCGTTCGTCCGCACCGAGTCGGCGAACAGCTCGTACCCCTCGCGCATCGCCCCCGAGTCCGTTCGAGTCGACCGCATCGCCGTCCTCCGCGCGCCCGACAACGCCGAGTCCGCGGTCGTCTCTCGACTCGACGCCGCCGACGCCCGAATCGACGTGTTACAGCCGACCGTCGAAGCGGACGGGCCGTTCGTCCGCGCGCTCAAGCGCGCCGCCGACCGCGGCGTCCGCGTTCGGCTCCTCCTCGGAAGCGCGTGGTACGTGGAGGAGGAAAACCGCGCGCTCGCGGAGCGGTTGAACGAGTGGGCCGACAGGACCGGAACGCCGCTTTCGGTCCGCCTCGCGCGACCCGGCGGCCGGTACGGCGCGATTCACGCGAAGGGCGTCGTCGCCGACGACACCGCGCTCGTCGGCAGTCTCAACTGGAACCGCCACTCGGCCCGCGAGAACCGCGAAGTCGTCCTCGCGCTGTCGGACCCGGCCGCGGCGGCGTACTTCCGCGGGGCGTTCGCGGCGGACTGGCGGGCGAGCGGGCGCGGGGCGGAGTCGAAGCCGGGGCTCGTCGCCGCGGCCGCCCTCGCGGTCGTCGTCGGAGTCGCGGCGCTCAGGCGACTGGAGTTCGAAGAATAAAATAAGTGTCCGCGTGAGCCGCGACTGCGACCTTACGCCGTCGTCGACAGCTCTTCGTCGATGTCGGCTTCGGCCATCTTCTCGACGAGGCTGTCGATGACCTCCTCGCGCATGCCGCTGACGAACTTGATGGAGCCGACGACGAGGTGGCCGCCGCCGGAGACGCCGCCCCCGACGACCTCCTCGTTCAGTTCGGCGACCATCCGCGGGATGTCGAGGCGGACGCCGTCGGAGCGGAGGACGGCGAAGTCGGGACCGTAGCCGATGGTGATGACCGGCTCGCCCGTCTCCTGGACCTTGCGGTCGTGGAGCTTGCCCGTGGTTTTGCCCGGCGCGGGGTAGGTAAAGCGGTGGGCCCACTTGTCGAGGTCGATGCGGTAGAGGTTGGCCCCGCTGTCGAGGCGCTCGTGTTCGAGGTGCGGTTCGGCCGCTTCGAGCTGACGGTCCACGTCGCGCTCGGCGCGCGTCGAGAGGAACTCGACGAGCTCGCGGTGTCGCTCCTCGTCGTCGCAGCCGACGTTGAGCACGTCGTTGACGATGGACGCGCCGTCGTTGTAGCGCAGCCAGTGGGCGGCGTAGTCGAGCGCCTCGCCCACGTCGAGGAGCTGTTCGCGATCGTAGCCCTCGTCCTCGGCGAGCGCGATGTAGTTGTCCATGACCTCCGCCTTCGAGCGGTCCGACAGCCCGGCGACTGCGGGGACGTGACGCAGTTCGTCGGTCACGTCGGGGTGAATCATCCGCGCGAGTTCGACGCACATCATGCCGGTCGTGATGCGGTAGTCCTCGTCGTGGAGGTACGGGTTGACGTGCGCGTCGAGGAGGGGGTTGACCGCCTCGGGGTCGGGGTGGTGGTGGTCGACGACGGCGATGGGCACGTCGTAGTGCGCGAGGTTCTCGTAGGCGGGCACGTCCTCCTCGGTCGACCCGTTGTCGAGCATGAGCAGGAAGGGGAGCCGCTGACCGTGGCGGGCGCGGCCTTCGAGCGCGAAGTTCAGGTCGCGGGTCACGTCCTCCATCTCGTAGAACGGGGCCTTGCTCGGCAGGCGCTTGAACAGGTGACGCGGCGCGTCGGGGTCGTCGTGGACCTCGGTGATGAGGCGTTCGAGGGCCAGCTGGACCGGAACGGACGCGCACATGCCGTCGCCGTCGGCGTGGTGGCGGACGCGAATCGGGCGGCCTTCGAGGACCGTCCGGCGGAGCAGGCGCGCCACGTCTTCGAGGTCGCCGCGGAGCTTCTCGAACGCCGGCCACTCCACGAGCGGTTCGACCGGCTCGGGCTCGGCGCGCTCGTCGAGCGCGGCGTCGATGCGCTGGCGGGCGTCGGCCGCGGTCTCGTCGTCGAGAACGGTCAGCCCGTCGACTTCGAGCTGGCGGGTTCCCTCGTGGTCTTCGACGGTGCCGGCCATGCGGACCACGTCGTCGAGGTCGACTTCGGGGAACGCGCGGACGCCGGCCTCCTCGAAGGCGGCGGCCGCGACGATGCCGGAGTCGTCGGCGATGCGGAAGACCGTCGGGCCACCGGTCTGTTTAATCTGCGTGACGACGCCCTCGACGGTGACCGAATCGCCGACTGTAAGGTCGGAGATAGGCGTGATGGTCGGCTCGTGGTCGATGGTCAGGGTGCGGTAGTCGTCGGGCGTTTCCTCGGCGAACGCGATGTCGCCGTTCTCTCGGACGGATTCGAGGCGGACGACCAATCGGTCGCCGACCTCGTAGTCGGTCGAGAGGTTGGACTCGTGGATGAGACCGGAGACGGAGTCGGAGATGTCGACGAAGATGCCGTACTCCACGACGCCGTTGACGACGGCGTGGTAGTAGGCGTCGGTCTCGACGTCGTCGGCGGTACAGTTCGGTGCGAGATCGTAGACGATAGGTCGTGCGTCCGAATTCGGACCCGAGTCGTCGCCGGAATCCCCGGCGTGCTCGTCGCTCATGGTCCCGCTAGGTCAGGGGGTAGTGTTAAGCTTTACAAAAGCATCTCACGTGCGCGACCGGTTCCCACGACTCGATTCGCCCCGAAAACTGCGGGGACCCGGGCGTCAGTACCCGAGTTCGTCAAGCGCGTCTTCGACCGACGGGACGTAGTCTCGTCCGAAGACGCGGACGTGTTCGAGGAGGGGAAACAGCGCGTAGACGGGCGAGCGCTCCTCGAAGAAGCCGTCGGCGATGGGTCGGGACTCGTCGTAGGCGTCGAAGAAATCGTCGCCGGCGGCGTCGAACCAGTCGATGTAGGCGAGTTCGACCTCGGGGTGGCCGTAGTAACACGCCGGGTCGAGGAAGGCGACGACGCGGTCGTCGCGGACGCGGAGGTTCGCGCCCCAGACGTCGCCGTGGACGAGTCGGGGTGCCGCCGGCTCGACGAGGAGCGCGTCGAGGTCGCCCGCGACCGACTCGATTCGCTCGGCGGTCGCGTCCGGGAGTCCCGAATCGAGCGCCGCATCGGTCCACGGGAGGAGGCGCTGGTCGCGGAAGAACTCGACCCACGAGTCGGTCCACGGGTTCGGCTGGCGGTACGGGCCGGAGAGCGTGTCGTAGGGGAAGCCGAACGCCGGCGCGGTCGTCTCGTGGAGCGCGGCGAGGTGGGCCGCGAGGTCGCGCTCGGCGGCGGGGGTCAACTCGGACGAACCCTCGACGTAGTCGAGGACGAGCAGGTCGGGGTCGGCGTGGTGGACCGCGGGGACCGGGAGCCCGGCGGAACCGAGCGAGTCGAGCATCGCGGCCTCCACGTCGAGCGGCGTGTCGCCGACCTTGGCGACGACGGGGTCGCGCCCGTCGAAGTCGAGACGGTAGACGCGCCCGACGTGCCCGCCGTCGAGCTCGGTCGTCGCGGTCGGCGGCGCGTCCGCGGAGAGCGCGTTCGTCGCTCGGGCGACGAGGTCGGAATCGAGCGTCACACCCGAGTTTGGGCGAGCGCCGACCTCAGTATGGCGGTTCCGTTCCGGCGACCGACTCGGCGTTCCGGAACCCTTAGATGGAGCGCCCGCGGACGGTTCGGTATGCGACTCTTCCGGTCGCGGGAGGTCGTCGGCATCGCCGCCGACGCCCTCGACTTCGCGCTCGAAGCCTCTGCGGAGACGCATCCGAACGAGTACATGGGACTCCTCCGCGGCGAGGACGCCCGCCGACTCGGCGTCGACCGCGACGGCTACGTCGTGACGGACGTGCTCATCATCCCGGGGACCGTCTCGGACCCCTACAGCGCGACCGTCAGGAACGACCTCGTGCCGAACGACTTCCGCGCCGTCGGGTCGATTCACTCGCACCCGAACGGCGTCCTCCGACCGAGCGACGCCGACCTCGACACCTTCGGGAGCGGCCGGGTCCACATCATCATCGGCGCGCCCTACGGCCTCGATGACTGGGAGGCGTTCGACCAGTCGGGCGAGGTTCGCGACCTCGACGTGCTCGACGTCGACCTCCCCGACCCCGAATCGTTCTTCGACTTCACGCAGGACGACATCGACGCGGAGTTGGACCGATGAGACGGGTCATCGCCCAGGGGACCTTCGACATCCTCCACCCCGGCCACGTCCACTACCTGTCTGACGCCGCGTCGCTCGGCGACGAACTCCACGTCATCATCGCCCGCGGCGAGAACGTGACGCACAAGCCGAAGCCGATACTCGACGACCGCCAGCGCCGCGACATGGTCGCCGCGCTCGACGTGGTCGACGAGGCCCACCTCGGCCACGCCGAGGACATCTTCGTCCCTATCGAGAAAATCGACCCCGACGTCATCGTCCTCGGCTACGACCAACACCACGACGAGGCGGGCATCAAAGCCGCCCTCGACGCCCGCGGTATCGACTGCGAGGTCACGCGCGCGACGCCGCGCGAGCAGCGCCACGACGACGAACTCCTCTCGACGGGCCGCATCATCGACCGCATCGTCGAGCGGCGCTGCTGAGACCTCGCCCGCCTTCGAGGCACGACCCGATTCGATTCCGACGTTTCGAAGCATTCTCCGACGGCCGAACGCGACGAGCGCGAGCGTCGTCACTCGGCGTGGTGCGTCGAAAGAGAAGGGAGGTCCGTTACTGCGTGGAGTTCGTCGCGGTCGAGTTCGAGCCGCCGGACGACGACTCGCTGTTGGCCGACTGCTGCTCGTCGAGCCAGTTCTGGTACTCTTCCTGCGAGACGACTTCGACGGTGAAGTACATCTGAGAGTGCGCGACGCCGCAGTACTCAGTACAGTAGCCCTGGTAGGTGCCTTCCTCGTAGGCGACGGTCTTGATGGTGTTCGTCGAACCCGGCATCGCGTCCTGCTTGAGGCCGAGTTTAGGGACGTGGAATCCATGTATCACGTCCGTTGCGGTCACCTGGAAGTAGACCGGGCGGTCCTTGGGGATGACAATCTCGTTGCCGGACGTGAAGTTGCCCTCCTCGGGGTAGTACATGTTCCAGCCCCACTGGTAGGCCTCGGCCGTGACGACGACCGGGTCGTCGTCCATGGCGATGTCGTTGCCCTGGTGCGTGACGTTTTCGTTGGCCAGCACGCCGTAGGAGGCGACGCCGACGAAAAGCAGGATAATCGCTGTCGCGATGGTCCACGTGATTTCGAGCCGGCGGTTCTCCTTGGTCGGCAGTGCGCGCTCGCTGTTGCGGAACTTGATGACCGTGTAGAGGAGGATGACCTCCACCAGCACGGTAATCGGGATAGCGACGTACAGCAGCTTCCCGTTGAGCTGATTGATAAGTTCCGACGTGGCGGACGCCTGCGCGGCGGCGGGGGTGGCAACGAGCGCCATCACGACCGTCGCGAGCAGGGACGCGAGCGCGAAACGCGTCTTTCTCATGCTGAGCGAGACTTAGGAACAACCGCATAAATGCATACCGACTCTCGGCCCGCCGTTTATCAACCCGCCCCCGCCATATCGGGGGGAGCGGCACCCGAACGCGAGGCGGAAAAGCGCGGGTCCTAAATACGGGACGGCCCAACAGGCCCGTAGGTGAATTTCGTGGCCACGAATCGCGATTCGAACACGTTCCACGGCCTGCTCGCCGCGACCGCGATGGGCGTCTATCTGCTGCTCATCGTCGGCGCGACGACCGCGCTCACGGACGCGACCGCCGCGTGTAGCGCCTGGCCCGCGTGCGGAGACGGCTTTTCGCTCCCCGCGACGCTCGACGGCTGGGTCGCCCTCGGCCACCGCGTCGCGGCCGTCCTCGTCGGTCTCCTCACGCTCGCCACGCTCGTCTCGGCGTGGCGGACCGACACGTCCCGCCGCGTGAGAGCGACCGTCACCGCGTCGGCGGTGCTCTACCCGGCGCAGGCCGGTCTCGGCGCGGTCGTCGCCACCGTCGGCGTCGGCCCCGCGCTCTCGACGCTCCACTTGGTTCTCGGGATGGTCATCTTCGGCGGCCTCGTCGCCGCGCTCGCGTGGACGCTCGAAGCGGCCACCGGCGACCCCGACGACGCGCCGGTCGGCACCCCCTCGATGAGTCCCCCGACCGACGACGGCGAGCGACCGCCCGTCCCGACCGAGCCCATCGCCCGCGCGAAGGCGACGGTCAACGCGTACTTCCGGCTCATGAAGCCGCGGCTGATGTGGCTCCTCTGTCTCGTCGCGTCGGCGGCGATGGCGCTCGCCGGCACCGTCTCGCCCGGCCTCACGCCCGAGGTCATCGCGGCGACGCTCGGCGGCGGCGTCCTCTCTATCGGCGCATCCGGCACGTTCAACCACGTCCTCGAACGCGACGTGGACCGCCGGATGCAGCGGACCAGCGACCGGCCGCTCGCGGTCGACCTCGTCCCCGTCCGCAACGCCGTCGCGTTCGGCCTGCTCCTGACGGTCGCGTCGGTTGCGCTGTTCGCGTCTGTCAACTGGCTCGCGGCCGTCCTCGGCGTCGTCGCCATCGCCTTCTACAGCGTCGTCTACACGCTCATCCTGAAGCCAAACACGGTCCAGAACACCGTCATCGGCGGCGCGGCCGGCGCGCTTCCGGCGCTCATCGGCTGGGTCGCCGTCACCGGCGACATCGGCCTCGGGGGCGTCGTCCTCGCCGTGGTCATCTTCCTGTGGACGCCCGCGCACTTCTACAACCTCGCGCTGGCCTACAAGGACGACTACGCCCGCGGCGGCTTCCCGATGATGCCCGTCGTCCGCGGGGAGACCGAGACGCGAAAGCACATCCTCTGGTGGCTCGGCGCGACGCTCGTCGCCGCGGCCGGCCTCGCGGTCATGGACGCCCTCGGGGTCGTCTACCTCGTGACGAGCATCCTCTTCGGCGGCACGTTCCTCTACTTCGTCGTGCGCCTGCACTACGAGCGCGACGACACCGCCGCGTTCCGGGCGTTCCACGCCTCGAACGCCTACCTCGGCATGCTGCTCCTCGCCATCGTCGTCGACACGCTCGCGCTCTGAGCCCCGACCGCTACTCCCCCACACATGGCAACCGCATCCGCACTTCCCCGCCCCTCGCGGGCCAGTCTGCTCCGCGCCGCCTTCGCCGTGAACACGACGCTGATTCTGGCGTTCGTCTACCTGCTTTTCACCGAGGCGAGCGTCGGCGCGCCGCGGTACGCGCTCTACGGCGTCGCGTGGGTCATCGTCGGCCTCTGGGTCATGTTCGACACCGACGTGACACCGGCCTCGGCCGCGACGAAGCGCAAGGCGGCCGCCGTCGCGGTCGGTTACTTCGCGCTGTTGGCGGTCGCCGGCGGCCTCGTCACCTCGCCCGTGCCGGGCGGGACCGACGGCCTTCGGGTCGCCTTCCTCCCGCCGGGGTGGGGTCCGGCGCTCGTCTACGGCGGCGACCTGTTCAACCTCGTCCTCATGCCGGCGCGCGTGGTCGGCTACGCGGCGCTCGCGTTCCTCGTCTACGACACGGTCGTCGAGGCGGCGGGCGCGGCCGTCTCCGGGGTCGTCGGCCTGTTCTCCTGCGTCTCGTGTTCGTGGCCCATTCTCGCCTCGGTCGCCACGAGCGTCTTCGGCGGCGGGACGGCCATCGCGGCGACCGTGACGACGCTCTCGTACGACCTCTCGACGCTGGTCTTTCTCGTCACCGTCGTCTTGCTCCGGTGGCGGCCCGGCTTCGGGAAGTGACAGTCGCGGTCGCGGCAGCGGTCACTCGCCCCCTCGCTTTTACGCGCTCGCCGTGAACGTCCGACCATGACAAGCGTCGAAATCGAATACTGCGTTCCCTGCGGCTTCCTCGACCGCGCCGAGCAACTACAGCACGCGCTGCTCGAACAGTTCGGCGACCGGCTCGACCGCGTAGCGCTCGTGACGGGCGACCACGGCGTTCTCACCGTCACCGTCGACGACGAGCGCGTCTGGGACAAGTCGGAAGACGAGTTCGACCCGGACCTCGTGCTCCGGCGGGTCCGTCCGCACGTCGACTGAGCGGGGCGGGACGTGAAGTCACTCGAACACGCCGTCGTCGGGACAGTCGCCGGGGCGGTCGCCGCGGTCGCGTTGGACCCGCCGGGGAGCCTGCCGCTTCTCGTCGCCGGCGCGGTCTTCGTGAGCGTCTTCATCGACCTCGACCACTTCGTCATCGCCCGCGTCCAGCGCGGCGACTGGGCGAACCTGCGGCTCGCGGTGACGAACCCGCGGGTCGGCCTCCTCGACCAAGAGCGGGTGTTCGAGGAGTTCGGCACCGACTTCAACCGCAAGCGACTCCTGAGCCACCACCTCGTCGGCGGCGTCGCGGTCGGCGCGCTCGCGCTCTCGGGACTCGGGTCGCTCGCGGCGTTCCTCGCGGTCGTGCTCTACGTCCACGTCGTCTGCGATTTCCTGCGAGACCTGGGCATCGCGTGAAAAGAGTCGAACGCCGGTCCGGTCGCCCGCGCCGCCCGCGGTCGCTTAGTGGCCCCAGCGCCGACCGTCTTCGTCGTATCGGGCGTTCATGATGCGCTCCCACTGGTCGGTCGAGATGTCCACGTCGGCCGCGCCGACGTTCTCGTCGAGTTGCTCGGTCGTCCGCGCGCCGACGATGGGGACGACGGTCGCCTCGGGGTAGTCCATCAGCCAGCGGAGCGCGACCTGCGCGGGGCTGGCGTCGACCTCGTCGGCGACCGCGCGAATCTCGTCGAGCACTTTCCAGCCGCGCTCGGAGACGTAGAACCGGTCGAACCGCTCGTCGAACGACCCGCGCGCGCCGTCGGGCGCGACGTACTCGGTGGGGTCGTCGGGGTCGGCGCGCTCGTACTTCCCCGTGAGGAAACCGCCAGCGAGCGGCGAGTACGGACAAACCGCGATGTCTTGGTCGCCGCAGACGTCGAGGTAGTCTTTCACGTCCTCGTAGTAGCCGGCGTGGAACAGCGGCTGGGTCACGTCGAAGCGGGCGTAGTCGTGCACGTCGGACTTCCACAGCGCCTTCGTGAGCTGCCACGAGGCCATCGTGGACGCGCCGAGGTAGTTGACCTTCCCCTCCTCGACGAGGCCGTTGAGCGCCCGGAGCGTCTCCTCGATGGGCGTCTCCTCGTCCCAGCGGTGGATGTAGTAGAGGTCGAGGTAGTCCGTGTCGAGTCGGTCGAGCGTGCCCTCGATCTGGTTTCGGATGTGGGTCCGCGAGAGGCCGCGACCGTTGGGGTTGTCCTCGTCGAACGGGAAGTACACCTTCGAGGCGAGGACGTAGTCCTCGCGGTCGCGCTCGGCCAGCCAGTTGCCGATGTACTCCTCGGACGTACCGTTCGGGTTGCCGTAGACGTTGGCGGTGTCGATGAAGTTCCCGCCGCGCTCCTCGAACGCGTCGAGGAGTTCGTGGGCCTCCTCCTCGTCGGTCTCCAGGACGCCGCTGCTCTTCCGTCCGAACCGCCACGTGCCGAAGCACAACTCAGAGACGCGGGTGCCGGTCGACCCGAGTCGTCGATAGTCGAGGCTCATGGTCGATGCCACGACGGCGGGCGACTAAAGCGTGCGAGTAGCGGCGAGACGTTCAGCCTTGTTCGTCGGCGTCGGGCGATTCGGCGCGGGTCGCGTCCGTCTCGAACAGTTCGCGCGCGACCGGCGCGCCGCCGAGCGCGAGCGCGAGGAGGAGCACCGCGAACCCCACGGTGACGAACCCCTGCGACGGGTTCTCGGCGAGCGACGTGACGTGGAGAGCCACCCCGACCAACGCGAGTACGACGGCGAACCGCTGGAGGACTGCGTCGTCCATAGCCGACCCACGCCGGTCCCCCGGTAATTCCTTGCGACTCGCCCGCACGCTTTTGCGGCTTCCCCGCGACTGGTACGGCATGTTCAGAGTCGCAGGTATCGGCCTCGGAAGCCTCGGCGTGCTGGAGTGCCGTCTCCTCAACGAACTCGACGGCGTGCGCGTGGTCGCCGGCGTCGACCCCGTAGACGAGGTTCGCGAGAAGTTCGGAGACAAGTTCGACGTGCCGACCTACGAGACGACCGAGGAACTGCTGGACGCCGAGTTCCTCGACGCGGTGACCATCGCCTCGCCGCACACCAAGCACTTCGACCAGGCGCTCGCGGCGCTCGACGCCGACCTCCACGTCCACCTCGAAAAGCCGATGGTGACCGACCTCGGCGGCGCGCGGGCGCTCGTCGACCGCGCCGAGGAACGCGGCCTCACGCTCGCGGTCGGCTATCAGCGGCACTTCGACCCGCGGTTCCACGAACTGCGGCGCGTCGTCGACAGCGGTCGCATCGGCGACCCGCACATGGTGGTCTGCCACCTCGAACAGGAGTGGATTCGCTGGACGAAAGACGAGTGGCGCGGCGACCCGTCGCTGTCGGGCGGCGGCCAACTGTACGACTCGGGGTCGCACCTCCTCGACGCGATGCTCTGGGTGACGCGCTCGAAACCGGTGACGGTCGCCGCGGCGGTCGACCACCGCGGCCACGACGTGGACGTGAACTCGGCGCTCGCGGTCGTCCTCGACCGCGACGGCGACCGCCTCACCGCGAGCGTGGGCGTCTCCGGCGACGGACAGAGCGTCCCCGACCCCGGCGAGTCGCTCCGCGTCATCGGCACCGAGGGGATGGTCGCCTTCGACGGCGAGACCATCGAGGTGGCCGAGGGGGGGATGACCTACACCGCCACGCCGCCGACGCCCGACTTCGAGGAGTTGACCCGGAAGAAGCTCCGGAACTTCGTGGACGCCGCGCGCGACGAGGCCGACCTCGCCATCCCGGCCGAGGACGCTCTCCGAGTGACCGCGCTGACCGAGGCGGCCTACGAGTCGGCGACGACGGGCAGGCGAGTCAACGTCGACGGCGACGCCTGATTCGCGGGCGCTGGAACGACCTGCCCCCGACCTCAGACGCCGGTCAACCGGTTCAGCGCGCCCGACGACCCGGTGACAATCGGCCGCCCGCTGGTGCAGACGTACAGTTCGCCGTCGGGGGCGCGGCCGAACGCGAGGACGTTCGTCCCGCCGTCGTCGCGGTCCGTCACGGGAATCTCCGCGATGTCCCACGGCCGCGACTCGCTCGGGCGGGCGGCGAACAGTCTCCCCTCGGACTGCCAGTCGGCGAAGACGTACGCGCCCGAGAGCGCCGGAATCGACTCCCCGCGGTAGACGTGGCCGCCGATGACGGCCACGCCGGACGGCCCGTCCCCGCTGTGGGGGTACTCCAACACCGGGTCGAGAAGCGGCGCGCCGTCGGGCGTCTCGGTCGGGCAGTCGTCGGCGCGGAAGCAGTGTGCGCCCTCGCGGACGTTCCAGCCGTAGTTGCCGCCGCGCTCCAGGAGGTTCACCTCCTCCCACGCGCCCTGTCCCACGTCGGCGACGTAACAGTCCTCGCCGTCGAACGAGAGCCGCCACGGGTTTCTGAGCCCCCACGCGTACTGCTCGTCGAGGCCGTCGGAGCCGACGAGCGGGTTGTCCTCGGGGATTCCGTACGGGCGGTCGTCGTCGCCGGAGACGCCGCCGGTCGAGTCGACGTCGATGCGGAGGACGCTCCCGAGGAGGTTCTCGGTCACGTCCTGTCCGTTGCCGCCCGCGACGGCGTCGTACCAGTCGTCGACGTGGCCGCGCCCCTCGTCGTTCGCGCCGCCGCCGTCGCCCGTGGCGACGTAGAGGTAGCCGTCCGGGCCGAACGCGACGGCTCCGGCGTTGTGGTTCGACTGGGGTTCGGGGAGTTCGAGCAGCGCCCGCTCGGTGTCGGCCGAGACCGTCGTCGCCTCGGGGTCGACCGTCAGCTCGCTCAGGACGAACGTGTGGCTGTAGTTCGAGGGCGTCCCCGAGCGTCGCGGGGCGCTGTACCGCAGGTAGAGCCGCCCGTTGTCGGCGAACTCGGGGTGGAAGGCGACGCCGAGGAAGCCGCGCTCGTCGTAGCCGTTGAGGTCGACGACGCGGTCGGTGATGTCGAGGTACGGTTCGCTCTGTAGTCCCGAGTCGTCGTGCAGCCAGATTCGACCGGGCTGGTCGACGACGAACCGCCGCGACCCGCCGAACGCCTCGGGGACGGCAACGTCGACCGGCGAGGCGAACCCGGTCGCCAGCGTCTCGTAGGCGACTTCGAGGCCCGCGAGTGAGCCGTCGGACCCGCCGTTCGCGGTCGCGGTCGCCCCGTCAGTCTCGTCTGGCGTCGCGTCGCTGTCGGTCGTTCCCCCGGCTCCGTCGTCGGTCGGGGCGCTCGCACAGCCCGCGAGGCCGCCGAGGAGGGTCGCGCCGGTCGCGGCGAGGAAATCGCGTCGGGAACCGTTCATGTCGACGTAGAGCGGCGCGACCGGAGTAAGGCTTGCTACGACCGGGCTGGCGAGCCCTCTCCCGTTCGCCCACGGCCCCGCGACTCGAATCGAGCGGCGATTCCGAATCCCTTACCACCCGATAGTGACGACGGGTACGACATGGACGCGGTACTCGCCGCCGACGACCTCAGGAAGTCCTACGGCGACGTGGAGGCGCTCTCGGGCGTCTCCCTGTCGGTCGCCGAGGGAGAGGTCTTCGGCCTCATCGGTCCGAACGGCGCGGGGAAGACGACGCTGGTTCGCGCCCTCACGGGCACGACCGCGGTAGACTCGGGGTCGGCGGCCATCCTCGGGCGCGACCCGACCGAGGTCGACCGCCAGCGCCTCGGCGTCCTCCCGCAGGAGTTCCGACCCGCGGGTCGGCTCTCCGCCCGCGAACTCGTGGCCTACTACGCTGGGCTCTACGACGACGCCCGCGACCCCGACGCGGTACTCGACGAGGTCGGCCTCGCCGACGCCGCCGACACGTGGTACGAGAACCTCTCGGGCGGCCAACAGCGCCGCGCCTGCATCGCCCTGACGCTCGTCAACGACCCCGACGTGCTGTTCTTGGACGAGCCGACGACCGGCATCGACCCCGCGGGCCGCCGGTCGCTGTGGGGGCTCGTCGAGGACCTCGCCGCCGGCGGGACGACGGTGTTTCTCACCAGCCACTCGATGGAAGAGATAGAGCGCCTCGCCGACCGCGTGGGCCTGCTCAACGCGGGCGAACTCGTCACGGTCGGCGAGCCGGACGACCTCGTCGCCGAGTACGGCGGCGAGAGCCGCCTCGTGGTCCGGACCGACGGCGACGCCGGCGCGGACCTCGGTTCGGTGTCGCTGCCGGCCGCGCTCGACGCGACGGTGTCGGGAGACGGCATCACCGTCCACGGCGTCGGCCCGCGCGACATCGGCGACGTGGTCGCCGCCTTCGACGACGCGGGCGTCGTCTACGAGTCGCTCGTCTGGAAACAGCCCGGCCTCGAAGAGGTCTACCTCTCTCTGACCGGCGAGCAGTTCGAGGCGGCCCGGCCCGCCGCGGCCGCCGCGGTCGGAGGTGACAGATGAGCCTCGCCGCCCGCGTCCGCGCTGAGTTCGTCGCCTCGTGGCACGCGTTCCTCCGGCGGCGGACGGCGGTGTTCTTCACGTTCTTCTTCCCCGCCATCATCGTCGTCATCTTCGGGGCGCTCGTGCAGACCCAGCCGACCGGCGGCGGCCTGTTCGCCGAGCCGAAGGAGTACTATATCGCCGGCTACCTCGCGGTCGTCGTGCTGTTCACCCCGCTGTCGCGCGTGGGTAGCACCATCGCGCGCCACCGCGAGGGAAGCCGCTTCGAGAAGCTGGCGACGACGCCGCTGTCTCGGGCCGAGTGGCTCCTCGCGCACTCGCTCGTCAACGTCGTCGTCATCGGCCTCGCGGCGCTGTTGCTCCTCGCGCTGTCGGCGCTCGTGACCGGCGCGTCGATTCCGCTGACGCCCGCGACGCTCGCCATCGTCCCCTTCGTCGCGCTCGGCGTGACGCTGTTTTGCGGCCTCGGGGCCGTCATCGGGAGCGTCGCCGACTCGCAGGACGGCGTCATCGCCGCGAGCAACGCCATCGCGCTTCCCCTGCTCTTCCTCTCGGAGACGTTCGTGACGCCCGACCTGCTCCCGCCGTGGTTCGTCCCGGCGCTGAACCTCTCGCCGCTCACGTACTTCGCCCGCGGCGTCCGGGCGCTCACCTACGGCGGCGGCGACTGGGTCACCAACCTCGCGGTGCTCGCGGTGCTCGCGGTCGCGTTCTTCGCGGCGGGCACGGCGGCGATTCCGCGGACCGACTGAGGAGGCGTACCGCCCGCCCGCGGCGCCCGGGGCGCTCGCGAGGGCGTTCGACGCGCCCGCAAACTCAAGCCTTAACCCGCGGCCGACCCCACGTGGGGGCATGGTCGAAACTGAGACGTACACCATCGAAGGACCGGACGGAGACACCGAAGCGCTCGAACTCCCCGCGGGCCTCGTCGACATCTTCTCGGAGCAGGGCGAAGACCCGACCGACGTCGTCGCCGACGTCGTCGTGCAGGCGTTCGCACAGCAGGCCCACGTCGTCGCTCACCACAGCGAGGGCGGCGCGCCGGCCGACATCGCCGAAATCAACGAGAAGATGGAAGAGCTGTTCGAAGAGCGCTTCGGCGTCCCGCTCTCGGACGCGCTCGGCCACTCGCACTAAGTCGAGTTCGCGGTCGCTGTTTTCTCTGCCGTTCCGAGTCGAAGGCGAGAGCCGCGCGTCTGAGCCGTCGTGGCGGGTCCGCGGCGCTCAGATGAACGCCAGCGGGACCATGATAGCGAAGCCGGCGGCGAGTCCGGCGAGCAGTTCGACCCGACCGCCGCGCGGGAGGCGCTCGCCGAGTTCGAGCGCCTCGGGGATGAACTCCGTGAGGACGAGAAAGACCATCGCGCCCGCGGCGAAGCCGAAGCCGAACGGGAGGAACTCCCGCGCGATGCGGACGAAGTAGAAGGCGATGACCGCGCCGATGGGCTGGGGCAGACTGGAGAAGATGGCCCACCAGACGAGCTTCCAGTTCGAGACGTTCATCGACCGGAGCGGGATGGAGATAGCCAGCCCCTCGGGGACGTTGTGAATCGAGATGGCGATAGTCATGAACACCGCGAGCAGCGGGACGACGAAGCCGAACAGCTGGAAGCCGCCGTCGAGGCCGAGGTCGGCGAAGGAGACGCCGACGGCGACGCCCTCGGGGAAGCTGTGGACGGTGAGGATGCCGAGAATCAACAGCAGTTTGCGGAAGTCGGCCTCCTCGTACTGCTTGGGGTTGACCTCCGCGCCCTCGATGACGTGGTGGGCGACGAGGACGAGCGCGACGCCCGCGAGCATCCCGATACCGAGTTGCAGCGGCGTCCCGTTGGCGAGGCCCTCGAAGACGAGTCCGAACAGCGACGCCGACACCATGATGCCCGAGGCGATGCCCCACAGCGCCACGTTCCAGCGGTCGCTCACGTCGGAGACGAAGAAGAACGGAATCGCGCCGAGTCCGGTCGCGATGGCCGTGACGAGCCCGGCGAGAAAGACGAACGCGAGCGCAGAAAACTGGTCCATACCGAACGTAATCATTCGGTGCCGATAAGTATTATCATATCCCATATACTTTTGGTTAGCCTAAACTCTGAATTGCGGATAGCTGCGCTCTACTGATTTAGACGGGCCAAAAATTCCCGTCGTATTTATAATCTGTATTCTGATATATTCGTCGTCGAGAGCGATTGCTCGCCGGCGATAGACGGTGAAGAAAAGACGTCGGTTCCGCGGTACACTCGTACCGAGCGCACCGGGCGGAGCGTGTTCAGTCGTCGGCCGGCGACGCGCCCTCCGGCGAGTCGCTGTCGCCGCCCATGGGCGAGACGGGGGTGGCCGCGACGGAGCGGGCCGAACCCATCCAGCGCTCGACGTTGGCCGAGACGTAGTCGCGCGCGCCGAAGGCGACCGCGCCGCCGACGCCGATGGCGAGGGCCGCGGCGATGCCCCACGCGAACGCCTGCGCGATGGTGAACAGGATGGCCACGTCGATGCCCATCGTGCTCAGACCGATGACGACGGCGGTGAAGTAGAGGAACATCCGGGTTCCGACCGCGAAGACGCTCGTGTACGGCGTCTCGGTCGCGGCGCGGGTCCGCGTGATGGCGTCACCGATGAAGTCGGCGACGACGAACCCGAGGACGATGACGAGCAGGCCGGCCACGAACGACGGCGCGTACGACGCCGCGGTCGAGACCCATTCGGAGAACAGGTCGACCGCGAGCACGTCGGCGGCCGCGAGGACGGCGATGGCGTAGACGAACCACTTACCGAGCGTCCCGAACGCGCCCGAGACGGCCTTTTCGGTCCCGCCGAGAATCTTCCCGACGGGCGTCGCCAACACCGCCTTGTCGACCTCGACGCGGTCGGCGACCCGCGTGATGAGTCGGGCGGCGATGCTGCCGATGAACCAGCCGACGATGAGTATTAAGAGCGCGCCCACGAGCCGCGGGACGAACGCGAGCACGGCGTTAGTCAACTCTGCGATGGACTCTGTCAACGTGACTTGTAACGGGTACATTGTTCCGGGTGGAACATCGCGCGCCCGATAGTTAGTTAAGAATAGAAGAACCATGAATAAAATTATCTCGTAATCGGAACCCTCCGATTTCGCCGATACTCGGAGAAACCGGACGGAGCGGCGGGCTGCGGGTCGAAACGTCCGTTCCTCGTTCGACTCGCTCACCGGCGAGACAGTCTCGGGTGCGGGTGGGTCCGCCGTGATTTAATCTCAGCTTGATTCGTCGCCGCGGTCGCGGGACTCGGTGCGCTCGTCGGCGAGGCGGCCGAGCTGTGTCGCGATTTCTTCCATGGCGACGACGAGCCGAGCGGCGTACCAGAGGACGACGACGGCGACGACGAGGAACACCCACGCGAGAATCTGCTGGGCGATGAGGAGCGCGTAGGCGAGCGTCAACACGAGGAAGACGACGACGGCGACTTTCGCGCCGGTGGACCGATGAAGCGGCGCGTCGGGGGAGGGGTTCGACACAACCCATCGTTTTCAGGGGATGACATTATGTGTTTGGCCGCCGCGGGCCGGCGGTGTCGACCCCCTACTGACGAGCGTAACCGGCCCAATTCTGTGGTATAAATCACGAACCATACCGATTAATTGCGCCACTGTATCGTGCCACCAAAGGCCGTGAGACGCCCCACACCACCGAGTTTATCAGTCAATGACGGGAATCAACAACCAATGGGAGAGCTATCCGAATTGTTCGCGCCGAACCGAATCGCGGTGGTCGGTGCGACCGAGCGCGAAGGAGCAATCGGGCGGGCAATCATGGACAACCTCATCGACGAGTTCGACGGTGAGGTCGTTCCGGTCAACCCCAAGTACGACGAACTGTTCGGCCTGCAGTGCTACGGCGACGTCGGCGAGACGAACGCCGACCTCGCGGTCATCGTCGTTCCCCCGAAGGTCGTCCTCCCCGCGATGAAGTCCGCCGGGGAAGCGGGCATCGAGAACGTGGTGGTCATCACCGCCGGCTTCGGCGAGACGGGCAGCGAGGGCGCCGCCCGCGAGCAGGAACTCCGCGACATCGCCGAGGAGTACGACCTCAACGTCGTCGGCCCGAACAGTCTGGGCATCATGAACACGGACGTCGGCATGAACGCGACGTTCGGCCCCGACATGGCCCTCGACGGCAACATGTCGTTCATGAGCCAGTCGGGCGCGTTCATCACGGCCGTCATCGACTGGGCCAACGACGAGGACATCGGCTTCAAGGACATCGTTTCGCTGGGTAACAAGGCCGTCCTCGACGAGGCCGACTTCATCGAGGCGTGGAACGACGACCCCGACACCGAGGTCATCATCGGCTACCTCGAAGGCATCTCGGCGGGCCGCGAGTTCATCGACTCCGCCCGCGACGTGACGAAGGACACGCCCATCGTCCTCGTCAAGTCCGGCAAGACCGACGCCGGCGCGCAGGCCGCCTCCTCGCACACCGGCACCATCGCCGGCTCCGACGCGGCCTACGAGGCCGGCCTCGAACAGGCTGGCGTCATCCGCGCGGACTCCGTCCAGCACCTGTTCGACACCGCCCGCGTGCTGGGCGACCAGCCGCTCCCCGAGAACAAGGACGTCGCCGTCATCACGAACGCCGGCGGCCCCGGCGTCATGACGACCGACGCCATCGGCGAGTCGGAGCTGAAGATGGCCGACTTCACCGACGAGACGCTCGAAGCCTTCTCCGAGTCGCTGCCCGCCGAGGGGAACATCTACAACCCGGTCGACATCGTCGGCGACGCCGACAACGCCCGGTTCAAGGAGGCCCTCGACGTGGCGCTCGCCGACGACAACGTCGGCATGGCGCTCGTCTTGACCTGTCCGACGGCCGTCCTCGACTACAACCAGCTCGCCGCCGACACCGTCGAACTCCAACAGGAGTACGACAAGCCCATCGCCGCCTGCTTCATGGGCGGCGAGCGCGTCGACGCCGCCTCCGACGTGATGAAAGACGCCGGCATCCCGAACTACTTCGACCCCTCGCGCGCCGTCGACGGCCTCGAAGCCCTCTCGGAGTACGCCGACATCCGCCAGCGCGAGTACGACGCGCCCACCGAGTTCGACGTGGACCGCGAGCGCGCCCGCGACATCCTCGAAACCGTCAAGGAGCGCGACGAGACCCGCCTCGGCGTCGAGGCGATGGAACTGCTCGACGCCTACGGCATCGAGACGCCGACGGGCGACATCGTCGACGACCCCGCCGACGCGCTCGACGTCGCGGAGCGCATCGACGGCGACGTCGTGATGAAAATCGTCAGCCCGGACATCCTCCACAAGTCCGACATCGGCGGCGTCAAGGTCGGCGTCGAAAACGAGGAGGTCTACGACGCCTACGAGGACCTCATCACCCGCGCGAAGAACTACCAGCCCGACGCCAACATCCTCGGCGTGCAGGTCCAGGAGATGGTGAACCTCGACGACGGCGTCGAGACCATCGTCGGCATGAACCGCGACCCGCAGTTCGGCCCGCTCATGATGTTCGGCCTCGGCGGCATCTTCGTGGAAATCCTCGAGGACACGACGTTCCGCGTCGCGCCCGTCTCCGAGGCGGAAGCCGAGGACATGACGAAGGAGATCGACGCCGCGCCGATGCTCCGCGGTGCCCGCGGGAACGACCCGGTCGACATCGGCGGCATCACGGAGACCATCCAGCGGCTCTCCCAACTGGTCACCGACTTCCCGGCCATCCTCGAACTCGACATCAACCCGCTCGTCGCGCTGCCGGACGGCGTGAAGGCCGTCGACGTTCGACTCACCGTCGACCCGGACGAACTTTAAACACTTCACTACCCTACCATTCAACAATGAACACGGTACTCGTCACCTCGACCGGAGAAAGCACCGGGAAGACCGCAATCACGCTCGCACTCGGCGTCCTCGCCAAGGAGCGCGGACTGGACGTGGGCTACATGAAGCCCAAGGGCACCCGCCTGCAGTCCAGCACCGGCAAGACCCTCGACGAGGACCCGATGCTCGCCCGCGAACTGCTCGACATCGACGCGGAGATGCACCAGCTCGAACCCGTCGTCTACTCCCCGACGTTCATCCAGGGTGCCGTCCGCGGCAAGGAGAACGCCGAGGAGCTTTCGGAGGTCATCTCCCACCACTTCGAGGACATCTCGGCCGGCAAGGACCTGATGCTCGTCGAGGGCGGCGGCTCCTACCGCACCGGCGGCATCGTGGACCTCACCGACGGCGACGTGGCGAACCTCCTCGACGCCGAGGTCATCCTCGTCGCCGACTACCAGCACCCGAGCGACCTCGACGACGTGGTCGCGGCGGTCGAAGACATCGGCCCCGACCGCCTCGCGGGCGTCGTCTTCAACCGCGTGAGCGACGCCTCCTACGACGAGCTCGAAACGGAGGTCGCGCCGTTCCTCGAAGCCCGCGGCGTCCCCGTCCTCGGCGTCGTCCCGACCGAAAAGGACCTCGCGGGCGTCACCGTCGAGGAACTCGCGAACGAACTCGGCGCGGACTTCGCGACCGACGCGCCGACGGACGCCTTCGTCGAGCGCTTCCTCGTCGGCGCGATGGGCGGCGACGCGGCGCTCCGCTACTTCCGCCGCACGAAGAACGCCGCGGTCATCACCGGCGGCGACCGCGCGAACATCCAGCGCGCCGCGCTCGAAGCCCCCGGCGTCAAGTGCATCATCCTCACCGGCGGCCACCGACCCGTCGGGGCCGTCATCGGCAAGGCCGAAGAGAAGGGCGTTCCGGTGCTTCTCGTCAACGGCGACACGCTCTCGGTGACCGACCGCGCCGAGGACATCGTCAGCACGGGGCGCACCCGCGACGAGCGCACCGTCCGGCGCATGCGCGACCTGCTGTACGAACACGCCGACATCGACGCCATCATCGGGAACATCGAACCCTCCGGTGACGGCGCGGCCGACGGCGACGACGAGTAACGACCGACGCGCCGATAGCGTCGACTGCGTTACTGCTTTTTCGGAATCCGGATTCAGACTCCGTTTCCGTCGCGCTCGCGCCCGTCGAGGTAGTCGTTGACGAGCGACGGCGCAACGACGCCGACGGCGAGGAGTGCGAGAAACGAGACCGTGAACTGCCCGGTGGCCGCCTCCACGAGATACGCGACGGGGAGGGCGGCGAGGACGAAGGCGGTGACGACGAGCGTCTGTCGGGAGACCATACGCCCGCCACGTCAGTCAGGAAGTTAACAGCTTTGCGCCTAACAGCGCCAGCCGCGGTCGGTGTCGTTCAGGAGTTCCGCGCCGTCGTCGGTGACGACGACGAGGTCCTCGATTCGGACGCCGAACTCGTCGGGGAGGTAGATTCCCGGCTCGACGCTGAAGACGTTCCCGACCTCGAGTTCGCGGTCGCTCCCGGCGACGATGTAGGGCGCTTCGTGCACGTCGAGGCCGACGCCGTGGCCGGTCCGGTGGATGAATCGGTCGCCGTAGCCCGCCTCCTCGATGACCTCGCGGGCCGCGCGGTCGACGTCGCCGGCGGCGACGCCCGGTTCGACGGTCTCGACGGCCGCGGTCCGTGCGGCCTGCACGACGCCGTGGACCTCAGCGAACTCCGCGGGCGGCTCGCCGGCGAAGACGACGGTCCGCGTCTGGTCGCTCGGGTAGTGGTCGACGACGGTGCCGAAGTCGAGGACGACCGGGTCGCCCGACTCGATGACGCGGTCGCCGTGGCTGTGGTGGGGCATCGCGCCGTTGGGGCCGGAGCCGACGAGCGGGCCGAAGGGAATCCCCTCGCCGCCCTCGTCGGCGAGGAGGCGCTCGATTTCCGCCGCGAGTTCGTTTTCGGTCATACCGACGGCGTCCGCACCCATGTCGCGGACGCGCTCGACCGCGCGGTCGACGGCCGCGCCGGCGCGGTGGAGCGCGTCGAGTTCGGCGTCGTCCTTCCGCGCGCGGAGCGGGGCGACGACCTCGCTCGCGAGCCCGAAGTCGGCGTCGGGGAGCGCCGTCCGGAGGTCCTGCGAGAAGCGCGCCCACATCGTGTCGTCGAGGAGGACGCGCCCGCCGGCGAGGTCGAGATTCGAGACCACGTCGGCGAGGGCGTCACGCGGGTCGTCGTCGTCGCTCCACGTGCGCACGTCTCCGACCCACGACTCGGTTCGGACCTGCGTCTCGTAGAGGTCGGGGACGAGAAACACCGGGTCGCCCTCGCGGGGGACGAAAAGCAGTAGGTGGCGCTCCGCGGGTTCCTCGTCGAAGCCCGAGAGGTACAGCAGGTTTCGACTGGGGAACAGTACGGCGGCGTCGGCGTCCGCGTCGGCCAA
Source organism: Haloferax gibbonsii (assembly GCF_001190965.1). Lineage (NCBI taxonomy): Archaea > Methanobacteriati > Methanobacteriota > Halobacteria > Halobacteriales > Haloferacaceae > Haloferax > Haloferax gibbonsii. The sequence continues at coordinate 911,496 of NZ_CP011947.1, read as the reverse complement.
TCGTTCCTGACACGCGCGGGTCCGTCGTTCGAAGGGCGTCATGCGAGTGGATACGGGCGGCGGATGAAAAGCGTGGGCGGTCCGCGAGAGCGCGTCGAGGCGCGAACCATCGGGTGGAGCCGGTACGAGGGCGTCCCGCGGGCGGCCTACGCCCCGAGGTCGAGCGGGTCGTAGAGCTGGCCGGTGATGGACTCGAAGGCGTCGGAGGCGGTCACGAGGCCGACCACGGAGCCGCCTTCGGGGTCGCGGACCATGGCGAGTTCCTGATTCTCCGCCTGGAAGCGGTCGATGAGGTCGCTGACCGAGAGGTCCGAGAGAACCGAAAGCGGGGGCGCGGCGATGTCTTCGAGGCGGCGGTCGCCCGACTGGAGGCGGTCGATGTTCGAGAGGACCGTCGGCGCGTAGACGACGCCTCGAACGTCGTCGAGCGAGTCGCCGACGAGCGGGAACCGCGAGTGCTGGGGGTTCGCCCGGATTCGTTCGAGGCTCTCGTCGGTGCTCGCGTCGACCGAGAGCGCGACGACGCGGTCCGCGGGGACCATCACGTCGCGGACGGGTAACTCGCCGATGCGAAGCGCGTTCAGGACCTCCTCGCGGCGGTCCTCGGGGAGCGAGCCCTGCGCGAGGATGTCGCCCATCTGGCTTCGGACCTCGCCGCGGCTGAGGCGGGGTCCCTCGCCGGCGGAGCCGTCGCCGTCTTCCTCCTCGTCGATTTCGGCTTCCTGCCACGACCGGGTTATCTCGACGCCGACGAGCGACAGCAGGCGCTTTGCCAGCCAGTCGGCGACGACGATGACTGGGTACATGAGCTTCGTCCAGCCGTAGAGGACGGGCGCGGTGTACTTCGCCACCGTGCGAGAGCGCTCGACGCCGAGGTACGTCGGCACCTGCTCGCCGAGGACGACGTGCGAGAGGTTGATGACGACGAGCGCCAGTCCGACCGACAGCGACGTGTGGGAACCCGCCGACCCGCCGCCGCCGAGGACCGCGTCGAAGGTGGCCGCGACGGCCGGTTCGGCGACGACGCCGAGGCCGACGCTGGCGATAGTAATCCCGACCTGACAGCCCGAGAGGTACACCTCCAGTCGCTCGGTCATCTCCCACGCGAGTTCGAGGCCGCGAGACCCCTCGAAGGCGGACTCGTCGAACTGCGGCACGCGCGTCATCGCGAACTCCGAGACGACGAAGAAGGCGTTCGCGAGCAACAACACGAGGCCGCCGCCGAGCCGGAGCGCGGTTTCGACACCTACCATGTGGGCCGAGCGTTCGACCCGGACTCCCCTGAGCGTGTCGGCTCCGGTACGACGTTGTGGTTTTTCGGGGAATTATTTTAAACTCAAAAATGTGCCGTAACAACTATGTTTTTCACGGCCGCGGTGTCTGGTATGCGTCAGCAACACAGGCGGACGTTCCTGAAACTGAGTGGTTCCCTCCTCGGTGGGGTCGCCGCCGGGTCGACCGTCGTCGCGGCCGAGCGGACCGACCGGTTCATCGTCGACCTCGGGGGCGGCGACGCGTCGGCGGCGACGAGCGCCGACCTGGAGGTCGTCTACGACCTCTCGCCGGCCGGCGTGGTGGTCGTCGAGGGGAGCGAGTCGGCCGTCTCCGCCCTGAACGCGGCCTACGCGCCCGACGTGGAGATAACGCTCGACGGGCCGGCGGTCGAGGACGCGGGTCCGGCCGATGCGGTCGACGAACCCGGCTACGCCGCGCAGTGGGACAAACAGAGCCAGCGGATTCCCGCGGTCCACGACGTGACCCGCGGGGAGGGCGCGCGCGTCGCCGTCATCGACACCGGCGTCGCCGCCGACCACCCGGACCTCGAACACGCGGTCAACGCGTCGCTCTCGCGGAACTTCACCGGCGACGGCTTCGGCGCGGGCGTCCCCGCGGGCGGCGGCCACGGCACCCACGTCGCGGGCATCGTCGCCGCGAACGACCGAAACGAGACGGGCGTCGTCGGCTCCGCGCCGGGGGCCGAAGTCGTCGACTGCCGCGTGTTCTCGCCGAACACGCTGGCCTCGTTCGCCGACATCCTCGCGGCCCTCGTCTACAGCGCCGAAATCGGCTGCGACGCCGCGAACCTCAGCCTCGGTTCCTACCCGGTCCCGCGACAGGGCGAAGGGCAGTTCTACGGGAACGTGCTGAACAAGACGCTGACCCACGCCAACCGCTCGGGGACCGTCGTCGTCGTCGCCGCCGGCAACGACAGCGCCGACCTCCAGCACGACGGCGGCATCATCAGCCTCCCCAACGAGGGGGCGCAGGCGCTCAGCGTCAGCGCGACCGGACCCAAAGGGACCGCTTTCGACGCGGGCGACGCCGAGGAGGGACCGAAGACGCCGGCGTTCTACACGAACTACGGAACCAACGCCGTCGGCGTGGCCGCCCCGGGCGGCGACGCCCTCCTCTCCGCGCAGGAGACCCACCCCGAGACGTGGTTCTACGACCTCGTCTACAACACCGTCTCGACGCCCGCCTACGACGACGACGGGAACTACGTCGGCTCGGCGAACGGCTACGGCTGGAAGGCCGGCACCTCGATGGCCGCGCCGCAGGTCGCCGCCGCCGTCGCGCTCGTGCGGTCGGTCGAACCGGGTCTGAACGCGAATCAGGTCGCGTCGAAACTCGGCCGCACCGCGACCGTACCCGAGGGTTCCGACAAGGCGTACTACGGGGCCGGCTACCTCGACCCGCTGGCCGCCGTCACCGAGTAACTGCCTCCGCACCCCCGAGAAAGTCCACCGAGCGAACTGATACCTTAGCTCTCGAACACCTTTATCTCGCGAGGCGTCGCATTGTCAGCTATGAGTTGGAAAGCAATCGACGCCCTCGACGACGCCCGTGACGCCACGGCGTCGCTCCTCCTCCCGTTCGACGCGGGTCGATGGGCGCGCCTCGCACTCATCGCCCTCTTCGTCGGCGGCCTCGGCGGGAGCGGCGGTGCCGGAAGCAACACCGGAACGACCACCCCGACCGGGGGCGGGTCGACCGACATCCCGGTCGACTCGCTGCCCGGCTTCGTGACGCCCGAAAACGTCGTCGCCGCGGTTATCGCGCTCGCGGCGGTCGCTATCGCCCTCAGCATCGTCTGGTCGTTCGTCGGCTCCGTGATGCAGTTCGTCCTCGTGGACGCCGTCGTCTCCAAGGACGTGCGCATCCGCGAACCGTTCCGCGAGCGCTTCTGGCTCGGCGTCAGGCTGTTCGGGTTCCAAGTCGGCCTGCTCGTCGCCGTGCTCGCGGTCATCGGAATCCCGGTCGCGGCGGTGTTCCTCGGCTCCGTCGCGTTCACGCCCGCGGTGGCCCTCTTCGCCATCCCGCTCGTACTGCTCGGGCTCCTGTTGGTGTTCGTGGTCGCCATCGTCATGCAGTTGACGACCGACTTCGTCGTCCCGACGATGATGGCCGAAGACCGCACCCTCCTCTCGTCGTGGGGGCGGGTCGTCCCGGTGTTCCGCGCCGAGTTCTCCGAGTTCGGGCTGTACGTCATCGTCCGGTTCATCCTCGGCATCCTCGCGAGCATCGGTATCGGCATCGCGGCCCTCCTCGCCCTGCTCGTCGTCGCCATCCCCTTCGCCATCGTCGGCGGCGGGGCGTTCCTCGCGCTCAACGCCGCGAACGTCGCGTTGACCTCGACGGTCGGACTGGTCGTCTTCGGCGCGCTCGGGCTCCTGTTCGTCCTCGCGGCCATCGCGGTCGGCGCGGTCGTCCAGATGCCCGTCGTGACCTACTTCCGGTACTACTCGCTGTTCCTGCTGGGCAGCGCCGACGACTCGCTCGACCTCGTCTCGCAGTTCCGGTCCGACGACGACTCGTCGGCCCCGGAAGGCCCGACCCCCGCGTAAGGACCGGCGACTCGCTTCGCCGTTCCGCGTCCTTTTTTCACGCCGTCGCCGACGTGACCGCCTCGCGGTCCAGCCGTCCGAGGAGCACGAGAATCGGAATCATCAGCGCGCCGCCGACGACGAACGGTGCCCAGAACGCGACGGCCGTGTAGAGCCCGCCGGCCAGCGCCGGCCCGAACGTCCGGGCGAGGCTCCCCGCGCTCTGGGTGAGGCCGAACGCGCCGCCCTGCTCGTCGTCCGTCGCCGAACGAGAGACGAGCGTGTTCAAGGAGACGTTCGTGAGGGCGTTGCCGAACGACAGCGGCGTCATCACGACGAGGAGCGCGAGCACGCCCGCCGGGAGGACGGGACCGACTGGAAGTATCCTTCCGAGGTCGGGGACGAACGCGCCCAGTTGGGGTGAAAAGGGGACGGCCGCGAGCGTGAGCACCTGAATCCCCGCGCCGGCGACCGCGAGCCGGTACTCGCCGAAGCGGTCGGTGAGCGGGCCGACGAGGCCGCCCTGAACGACCGCGAGGACGACGCCGACGTAGGTGAGGATAATCGCGTTCTCGGTCGCGCCGTAGCCGTACTGGTCGTTGGTGAGGAAGATGAACTGGCTTTCGAGCGCCGAGAAGGCGAAAGAGACGAGGAAGAAGGAGGCGACGAGCGTGCCCAGCCCGGGCGACCGGAGCGCAGAAAGGAGCTGTTGGACGCGGGACTCGCGGTCCCCGGCCGGTGTCCCGCGCGCTTCGGGCGGCCGCGACTCGGGCAGGACGAAGAACGCGACGACGAGGTTCGTTCCGGTGATGGCCGCGGCGGCGAAGCTCGGCAGCGAGAACTCGGAGACGGGGACGAACGCGGGCAGGAGGCCCCGGGCGGCCGCGACGACCGGCTCGCTGGCGAAGAAGCCGCCGAGCGCGGGGCCGAACACGAAGCCGAGGCCGAACGCGGCCCCGAGGAGACCGAGCCCCTTTGCACGCTCGTCCGCCGCGGTGATGTCGGCGATGTACGCCTGCGCGGTGGCGATATTACCGCCCATCGCGCCCGCGAGCATCCGGGCGGCGAACAGCACCGCGAGCGACCCGGCGACGCCGAACAGGAGCCACGCGAGCACGCTTCCCGTGAGCGACAGGAGGAGCACGGGTCGCCGACCGCGGGAGTCCGAGAGGCGACCGAGGAAGGGCGCGGCGAGGAACTGCATCGCCGAGTAGGAGGCGATGAGCAGGCTCCCGACGAACTCCGTCGCCCCGAACGAGAGCGCGTACAGGGGAATCACCGGGATGAGGATACCGAAGCCGAGGAGGTCGACGAAGACGATGAAAAAGACCACCCCGAGCGCCCGACGCGGGTTCTCGACTGTCATCGTCTCTCCGTTGGCGGGGAGTCGAATAACCGCACCGATACCCTCCGTCTCGGAGGGTAAGCGGTGATTAATTAATACGTTGACAATCCTGAGTGTCAGTATGTCCTTCGAATGGGTCTCGTACTTCACGTGCGAGGAGTGTGGGTTGGAACGCCCGTCTCCGGAGGTCCCCTACGACCGCCTCGGATACGCCGTCTGCCCGAGTTGCGGCGCGGAGACGCGCCCGGCCGCCTCGGCGACGGTCGACGCCTCGACGCTGGTGGATGGGTAAGCACTTCGGGCTCGGACGACATCCACCGGTATGAGTTGGACGGAGGTCCGCCGAGACGACCGCATCGTGGAGTGGGAGCGGAGTGACGGCCACGCGACTATTCGGCTCCGTCGCGGGCCGAACGCGTGGCACGTCAGGGTCGACCGACTCTATCAGTCCACCGAGGGCCGCGGCTACGAGGGCGAGCGGTTCGAGTCGGAATCCGAGGCCCGCGAGACCATCGAGGCGTGGAAGGACGAGTACGACGTGGAGAACTGAACTGGGCTACTGGAGCCGGCGCGTCGTCTCGACCAGCGGGTGTCGCGCGTAGTCGACGATGTCGATGTCCGAGATAGATTTGAGGCCCTCCTTTTCGGCGGTCCGCTGCATTCCGAGTTCGACGGGGTCGTCGACGACGATGACGTAGGCGTCCATCTCCTCGATGCCGATTCGGTCGGCCGCGAGGACGCGGTGGTGGCCGTCGGCGAGGAGTAGCGTCCCGTTGTTGTCGATGACGACGAGCGGCTCCGCGAGGCCGCGTTCGAGTTCGTACCGTCGACCGTCGAGTTCGTCGGCGTAGACGCGGGCCTGCGTGGGAATGAGGTTCGAAAGCGAGACCGTGCGGCGCTCTTGGTGGACCGTGATGCCGTGAATCTGTTCGAGCGTCCGCATGAGTTTGCCCACTTTCTCCGGCGTCGCGCGCTCGATTTGGCTCCGGATGACGTCGGTGTTCGAGATGATGCCGACGAGGTTGCCCGCGTCGTCGACGACCGGGAGCTTCTGGATTCCCGACCGGAGGATGACGCGGGCGGCGTCGTTCACGTCCATCTCGGGGTGAGCGACGACGAGGTCCGTCGCCATCACCGTCTCGATGGGGGCGGCGTCGTCGGCGAGGAGGATATCGCGCGCCGTGACGAATCCCTCGGCCTTGCGTCCGTCGCAGACGGGAAAGCCGTTGTGCCCGTCGCTCTCTGCGATGCGTTGGGCGACGTCCGCGACCGTGTCGGTCGGAGAGACGGTCTGGACCTCGCGCGTCATGTACTCCTTGACGGTCGCTTTGGTACTCATCTCCCACCCCATAGGGCCACCGTCGGCAAAAACGTGTGGGCGTTCACTCATCGAGCGGGTACTCGAAGGCCACGTCGGTATCCAGACTCGGCGTCGGCGTCGCGTGCTCCAGCGTCTCGAACATCCGCCCGGCGACGATGTCCGTGACGATGGTGGCGAGCGACTCCCGCGAGTCGTCGCCCACGTCGTCGAGGATGCCCAGTGGAATCTGTGCGCCCGCCATGTCCGCGTGGCCGCCGGCGCTCCCGATAGAGCCGAGGGCGTCGCGGAACGTCTCGCCGAGGTCGACTTTCGCCCCGCGGGCGCGACCGGAGACGTAGACGGTGCCGTCCATCAGGCCGTAGACGACCGTCACCTCGACGCCCTCCATCCCGAGGAGGTGGTCGGCGGCCTGCGCGAGCGCGTCCCGCTCGCGGATGTCGCCGACGTTCGTCGTGAGGACGTTCCCCCGAACGTCGCGGTTCGAGATGGCACGGGCGAGCGTCTCCATCGTCTCGGAGGTCAGACTCGGCGTCTCGACCCGTTCGAGCAGGTCCACGTCGACGTGGGGGATGAGGAAGGCGGCGGCCTCGAAGTCGGCGGTCGAGACCTCCCGCGTGAAGTCGTTGGTGTCGACCTGAATCCCGAACAGGAGGGCCGTCGCCACCGTCGTGTCGGGGACGATTCCGAGCCGTTCGAGATACTCCGCGAGCAGCGTGCTCGTCGCGCCGACGCCGCGTCTGAGGTCCACGTACGCCGCTTCGACCGGCGCGCGCGGCGGGTGGTGGTCGATGACGATGTCGATGGTCGTCTCCGGCGGCAGGCGGTCGTTGACGCCCGGTCGGGAGTGGTCGACGAGCGCGAAGCCGGCGTACTCGTCGTCCGCCGGAACCTCGTCGAGAACCCGAAGGTCCAAATCGAGGAGGTTCACGAGCGCGCGGTTCTCCTGATGAGAGATGTCGCCGAAGTAACACACGTCTGCGTCGACGCTCGCCCGCCGGGCGATGGCCTGCAACGCCAGCGCCGCGGCGATGGCGTCGGGGTCAGGGTTGTCGTGCATCACGACCGCGAGCCTGCCGTCGAGGTTGCGGAGGACCCGCATCAGGCGGTTCAACCGCTCCGTGTGCGACGTGCCGACGGCGTCGAGGATTCGCCCGGAGACGATTCGACGCGGGTCGATGACCTCGTCGGCGATCGCGTCGATGTCGGCGCGGACCGACGGGTCCGCGTCGTCGCCGAGGTAGACGACGAGCGGCGCGTCGGGGAATCGGTCGCGGGCCGCGCGCGCCGCGTCGAGGTTCGGCGCCGAGGACTGCCCGCCGACGATGACGAGGTCGACCGCGTCGGGGTAGTTCGACGGGTCTGCGGGGTCACCCTCCCTCGCGGCGATGCCGTCCGAGCGGAGGTCGTCGGCGCGGCCCTTCCGGTCCGTGACGACCGTTACCGTCCCCCCGCGGTCGGCGAGTAGCCCGACGAGGTTCCCGCCGAGCGACCCGCAGCCGAGAACCAGGCGACGTACCATACACGGAGGGTCGGACTCCGGCCGCAAAACCCTACCGTCCTCCCATCCGGCGATGATATTATGTCATGCCAACGCATGACACATATACGATGGAACTCGAGACGCAACTGCTCCCCGAGTCGCGAGCCGAGTCGTTCGTCCGAACCTGTCGAACCGTCGTCGGCGACGACCTCAGGAGCGTGACGTACTTCACGCACGACCGCTGCGACCAGATATACCTCCGAAGCGACCTCGAAGCCGACGCCGACCTCACCGGGTTCGTCGAACACGAGACCGACGGATTTCAGGCGCGGACCGCCTACCGCGGCTCCGAACTCGGGAACTACCGATACACCGTCCGTGCGTTCGACCACGGGTACCTCACCCGGGTGACGGCCGACGACAAGGGCGTGTTCGTCACCACCGACGGCCTGACGCTCAGGCGCTCCGAGGAGCTGGCGTCGGCGCTCGGCGAGTTACTGCGAGAATAAAAGAAACCGAATCGAACCGAATCGCCGAAACGCTCAGAAGAGCGCCGCGGCGACGGTCTGCGCCGTCTCGATGACGGGTTGGAAGCCGGGCAGGAGCAGGACCGTCCCGACCGCGGCGAAGATAATCGCCACGTAGAGACCGACCGGCTGGCTGCCGATTTCGAGGGGCTTCGACGGCTCCTCGATCCACATCGCCTTCACGACGCGGCTGTAGTAGAACAGCGACAGCGCGCTGTTGACCGCGCCGACCGCGGCGAGCCACCAGAAGCCCGACCCGATAGCCGACTCGAACAGGGCGTACTTCGAGAAGAAGCCGCCGAACGGCGGAAGCCCCGCGAGCGAGAACATGAAGACGGTCATCGCCGAGGCGGCGATGGGCGCCTTCGACGCGATACCGTTGTAGTCCTCGAAGGTGCGGCCGAGGCCCCACTTTTCGACCATGGCGATGAACAGGAACGCGCCCGTGTTCATGAAGCCGTAGACGAACAGGTGGGCCATGCTCGCGCCGAGCACGTCACCGTTCGCGGCACCGCCGTCGGTGGTGATCGCCGCGAGGCCGATGAGTGCGTACCCCGCGTGACCGATAGAGGAGTACGCGAGCATCCGCTTGACGTTGTTCTGGGTCGCCGCCGCGAAGTTACCGAGCGTCATGGTGACGACGGCGAGCACCGCGAACAGCAGCGACCAGTCGACGCTCCCGCCGCCGACCGCGGTGACGGTTTCGAGGGGGAACGCGACGGTGAACACGCGGAAGGCGACGGCGAAGCCGGCCGCCTTCGACGCCGACGAGAGGAACGCGCTCACGGGAGCGGGCGCGCCCTCGTAGGCCTCCGGGGCCCAGAAGTGGAACGGGACGGAGGCGGTCTTGAACGCGAAGCCCCCGGCGATCATCAGCACGCCGAGACCGAGGACGCCGACGAGTTCGGTGCCTTCGGCGAGCGACGCGGCGACTTCCGGGAGCACCAGCGAGCCGGTGACGGCGAACACGAGGCTGATACCGAACGCGAACACCGCCGACGACAGCGCGCCGATGAGGAAGTACTTCAGACCGGCCTCGATGCTGCCGCGGTCCTTCTTGAGGAACGCGACGAGCGCGTACGAGGGCAGGGACGCCAGTTCGAGGCTGATGAAGACGGTCGCCAGCGAGTTCGACATCCCCATGAGCGTCATGCCGGTCGTGGCGAATATCACGAGCGAGTAGAACTCACCCTGATGGGGCTCGTCCGCGAGGTAGTCGTAGGAGGCGACGGTCACCATCGCAGCGACGCTGGTGAAGATGAGCGTGAAGAACAGGCTCATCCCGTCGACGACGAGCGCGTCGCCGTACAGCGAGATAGCGCCGCCCGTGGACTCCATACCGGTTCCGCCGATGAGGAACCAGCCGGCGATGCCGCCGGCGGCGAGCGCGCCGAGCGTCGCCGTGCCGGCCAGAAGGCCGTTGTTCGTGGAGTCCGGGTCGATAGTGTCGATGAGCAGCAGCGCGAGCCCCGTCAGCGCGAGCACGATGGCGGGAGCCGTCGCCGCCCACTCCGGGAGCGTCTGGAGGGGCGTCATCTAGAACGCACCTCCCAGTTCGAGAATCGGGTTAACCGCGTCCTGAATCATCGTGAAGAAGATGTCCGGAGAGACACCGAGCACGATGGTGAGCAGGAGCAGCACCGCGAGGGGTGCGACGTCGTGGAACGGCGCTTCCGTGATGTCGTAGTCGCCGTCGAACCGGAAGGGTCCGAACAGCGTCCGCTGCATCGCGAACAGCAGGTAACCGGCGACGATGACGATACCGAACATCGCGGCGCCGGTAAACAGCGGCATGGCCTCCATCACCGTGGACTCGAACGCGCCCTTGAAGATGAAGAACTCGGCCGCGAAGCCGGCCATGAGCGGCAGACCCATGTACCCGAACGCGCCGGCGACGAAGATGCCCGCCGTGACGGGCATCCGGTCGGCGATGCCGGACATGTCCGACACCATGCGCGTGTGGGTCGTGTTGTAGATGACGCCGACGGCCATGAACATCAGTCCGGAGATGAGGCCGTGGGCGACCATCTGGAAGGTCGCACCGCCGACGCCGTAGGTGGTGTAGGCGATGAGACCGAGGATGACGTACCCCATCGACGAGACGGAGGAGTACGCGACGATGCGCTTGAGGTCCTGCTGGGCCAGCGCGAGCAGTGCGCCGTAGATGACGCTCGCGACGGCGAGCAGGGCGATGGGCAGCGCGAAGGCGCGCGCCGTCTCCGGCAGCATCGTGAAGTTGAACCGGAGCAGGGCGTACGTACCCATCTTCAGGAGGACCCCCGCCAGCATGACCGACACCGGCGTGGGGGCCTCAACGTGTGCGTCCGGCAGCCACGTGTGGAGCGGGGCGACCGGGACCTTCACCGCGAACCCGAAGAACATCGCGATGAACGCGACCGACGCGAGTGCGCCGGCCGACAGGCCCGCGAAGCTTCCGAGCTGTCCGGCCTGCAACGCCTGCGCGATTTCGGGCAGGCGGAACGACGAGATCGAGTCGCCGAGACCGAACACGAGCGAGATGAACCCGATGAACATCACGAGCGACGCGATGTTCGTGTAGACGAAGAACTTGATAGCCGCGTACTTGCGGCGCGGGCCGCCCCAGACGCCGATGAGGAAGTACATCGGCAGGAGCACAGCCTCCCAGAAGATGAACCAGACGAAGAAGTCGAGCGCCGTGAAGACGCCGAGCAGGTTCGCCTCCATGAGAAGCATCAGACCGAAGAACTGGGACTGACGCTCCGAGATGGGCGTCCACGCGCTGACGATAGCGAGCGTGGTGAGGATGGTCGTAAGGACGACAAGCGGCATGCTGATGCCGTCGACGCCGACCATCCAGTGGATGTCGTACTGGCCGAGTTGCAGCCAGGCGACGTCTGTCTCGAACGCGATGTTCCCGCCGAGTAAGGCGTTCCCGCTCGCGTCGTACTGTTGCCACATGTAGAGGCTCCCGACGACGGGAGCCAGACTCAGCGCGAAGGCCGCCTTGCCGGCGTACCGGTTCGGCACGACGAAGGTGACCAGCGCGGCGAGGAACGTGACTGCGATGAGCGCTTCGATTATCATGCGAACCAACCTCCGAGCAGACCGAGACCGAGAAGCAGCGCGGTCAGACCGAGCGTGAGGAGCGCGGCGTAGTTGCTCACCACACCGGTCTGAACGCGCTTGACGCGACCGCCAGCGAACAGACTCACGCTGGAGATACCGTTGACGACGCCGTCGACGATACCCTGGTCGAACTTATCGAGGACGCGCGAGATGGGTTGGACGACGCCGGTCGCGATCCAGACCTGGTACTCGTCTTGGTAGTAGTTGTTGTACAGTACGGTCTTGATGCTCCCGAGCTTGTCCGTGTGTTCGACGGGTTCGGGGACGTTGTACAGCACGTGCGCGAGCGCGGCACCGCCGAGCGCGAAGCCGAGCGAGACGGCCGCGCCGATGGCAACCGTTCCGGCCTCGCCGCCGATGTAGCCCGAACTGTACGGGATGAGTTCGGCGTAGTGGTGCGCGTTCAGCGAACTGAAGCTCCCGTCGAGGAACTGGTGTAGGAAGTCGATTCCCTCGATGCCGAAGAGCTTCTCGACCGGGACCATGTTGACGAGCCCGGTCGTCGCGGCGAGCACGCCGAGGACGGCGAGCGGACCCTTGACGTTCCAGCGAACGCCGTGGGGGTCACGCGCCGTTCCCGACCGTGGCTCGCCGTGGAAGGTGAGGAACACCATCCGGAAGGTGTAGAACCCCGTGAAGAACACGGCGAGCAGACCCATCGCGTACGCGGCGAGCAGAATCGGACTGCCGCCGAGGCCGTGAATGAGCGTCTCGTAGAGGACCTCGTCTTTCGACCAGAACCCCGCGAACGGGACGATGCCCGCGAGGGCGAGCGACCCGGAGAGGAACGCGTAGTAGGTCACGGGCATCTTGTCTTTCAGACCGCCCATGTCCCACATGTTCTCGTTGTGGTGCATCGCGATGATGACCGAACCGGCACCGAGGAAGAGCAGCGCCTTGAAGAAGGCGTGCGTCATGAGGTGGAACGTCGCCGCGACGTAGCCACCGGCACCGAGGCCGAGCATCATGTAGCCGTACTGGCTGATAGTCGAGTACGCGAGCACCTGCTTGATCTCTTTCTTGACGACGCCCATGGTCGCCGCGAAGAGGGCGGTGAATCCGCCGATGAGGGCGATGATGGCGAGCGTCGTCGGCGTCAGCACGTAGAACCCGTACATCCGGGCGACGAGGTAGACGCCGGCCGCGACCATCGTCGCTGCGTGGATGAGCGCGGAGACGGGCGTCGGACCTTCCATCGCGTCCGGAAGCCACGTGTGCAGGGGGAACTGCGCGGACTTACCGACGACGCCTCCGAGAACGAGGAGGCCGACGACGGTGAACCACGCCTGTTCGCCCATGCCGAGGAACGTGTTGACCGAGTGTTCGCCAGCGAGCGCCTCCTCGGCGAGGACCGGGAAGGCATCGGGGCCCGCGAAGGCGGCGGAGCCGAACGTCGCGAAGACGGCGACGACGCCGATGAGGAAGAAGTAGTCACCGAAGCGGGTGACGAGGAACGCCTTCTTCGCGGCGCTCGGCGGGCCGTCCTGCCGGAAGTGGAAGCCGATGAGCAGGTAGGAACACAGGCCCACCAGTTCGAAGAACATGAACGCCATGAGCAGGTTGTCGGCGACGACGAACCCGAGCATGGAGGCCGTGAACAGGCCGAGTCCGGCGTAGTAACGCGGGAGGCCCGTCTCGCCCTCGTCGTTCATGTATCCGAGGCTGAAGATGTGGACGAGGAGCGCGACGAGCGTCACGATGACGAGCATCATCGACGAAAGCGGGTCGATGAGCAGACCGAACGTCAGGTTGATGGCGTCGAGGCCCTCCGCCCACGTGTAAATCGTTTGGTTGTAGGTCTGTCCGCCGCTGACGGCGAAGAACGTCGCGATGGACAGGACGAACGAGCCTGCCGTCGCGCCGATACCCGCCAGCGCGCCTCCCTTCGGCATGTACCGTCCCGCCCCGAGTGCGATCAGGAACGAGAGGAACGGGAGGAGGACGATGGCCGGAGCGAAGTCTAAGATACCTGCCATATATTACCACCTCATCGTGGTCGCGTTGGTCACGTCCACGTCGTCGAAGTTACGGTACAGTACGAGGATGATACCGATACCGACTGCGACCTCCGCGGCCGCGAGCGCCAGCGTGAACAGGGTGAACGTTTGCCCCGTGACGTTCCCCCAGTAGAGCGAGAACGCGACGAGATTGATGTTCGCGGCGTTCAGCATCAGTTCGACCGACATCAGGAACAACAGCGCGTTCCGTCGAGTCAAGAGGCCGAAAACGCCGATGCAGAACACGGCCGCCGACAAGAGCAGATAGTATTGCGGGGGCACCATCAGCGGTCATCCTCCTCGTCGTCGAACAACGTTCGCTTGAGTTCACGGCCGCCGTCGGTCAGAATAGTCCGCATCTGACCACCCTCCTCGCGCCGTGCGAGGTGGATGGCACCGTCAAGAGCGACGTCGAGCGTTACCGCGATGACGATGAACGCGGCGAGGAACCCTTCCCCGGCGACGTCCCCGAAGTCGAGGTTGAACATCGAATAGCCGATGCTCGCGGTTATGTTTGCTCCCTCTGCGAACCCCTGTGGGTTCGGGAACGACGCGCCGAGGAACACGACCGCCATCACGACGAACAGCGCGACGGCAGCCAGTCCGGGCACGAGGTGCGAACCGAGTTTCAGCTGCGGTTTCGTGGTCATGTACTACTCACCTCCGGATCGATACGCGTCAGCATCACGGCGAACGTGATGAGAATCAGTACCCCGCCGACGTAGACGAGGACTTGCATGGCGGCGAGGAACTCCGCCTGCAACATCACGTAATGCACCGCGACGCTCAAGAGCGCGCCCCCGAGCAGGAGTGCGGAATGCCAGATGTCCCGCACGAGGACGACGCCCAGGCTGCAGCCCACGGTGACGAGGGCGAACAGCGCGAACGCGATGGTTTCATAAACCATTGTGTATGTCTCCTTGAGATATCCCTTTGAACATTTCGAGAACGTCCTCAGCGTCCGGTAGCGGACGCGGGCTGACGGGACTCGAACGATTCACTCGCGGTCATGTTACTGGTAGTCGACCTCTCCTTCGCCCTCGCCGATCCACGCGTTGCGGTCGGGGTTGCGAGAGTTGAGCGGGTCGATATCCTTGTACCACGGGACGTTCTTGAGCTGTTCTTTGTTGTAGACGAAGTCGTTTTTCGTGTCCGCCGTGAACTCGAAGTTCTGCGTGAGTAGGATGGCGTCGACGGGACAGACCTCCTCGCACAGCCGGCAGTAGATACACTGGCCGATGTGGAGGTTGTACTGCTCGCCGTTGCGCTTGTCGTCCTGAACGATCTGAATCGTGTCGTTCGGACAGACGTTCTCACACTGACGGCACCAGATACACCGCTCTTGGCTGAACTTGTGGACGCCGCGGAAACGCGGGCTCACTTCTGGCGCGGTCTCGGGGTACTCGACCGTGAACGTCTCGCCGTCGAGCGCGTGCCTCAGCGTCACTGCCATGCCTTTCAGGATTCCGATCATACAATCACCCCCACGATGATGGCCGTGAGAACCAGGTTGGCGAAGGAGAGCACGAGCATCCCCTTCCAACCGATTTCGAGGAACTGGTCGACGCGAAGGCGCGGAATCGCGGAGCGCGCCCACTGGGTGAACAGGAAGAACGCCCAGATTTTGATGGTGAACCAGACGAATCCGGGCAGGACCGGGCCCGCCGGACCGCCGAGGAACAGCGTCGCCGCGATAGCGCCGCCGAGGAAGATGTGGATGAACTCACCGAGGTAGATGAGCACGAAGTAGACCGAGGAGTACTCGGTCTGGAACCCGGCGACAATCTCGGTCGGCGCTTCGGGGATGTCGAACGGGTTACGACCGACCTCCGCGAGGTTCGCGATGATGAACAGCGCGAACGCGAAGGGGTTCACGAACGCGAACCACGTCGGAATCGTCACGCCCGCGACCGAAAGCAGCGGCTCGGCCTGCACGGCGACGATTTCGCTCATGCGGAGCGACCCCGCGAAGATGACGACGGAGGCCGCCGTGACGACGAGCGGGATCTCGTAGGCGATGTTCGACGCGACCGCGCGGAGCGCGCCGATGAGCGAGAACTTGTTGTTCGATGCGTAGCCGGTCATGACGATGCCCAGCGAGGCGATAGACGCCGCGGCGAAGGCGAACGCGAGACCGGTCTCGGGGTCCGCGAGCTGGATACCGTTACCCATCGGGATGACGGCGAATCCGAGCAGCGCGGAGAAGGGAATGACCATCGGCGCGAGGTCCCACGCGGGACGGTCGACGCCCTCGGGAACGATGAGTTCCTTCGACAGCAGTCGGACCGCGTCCGTGACGATGGTCAGGAGACCGAACGGACCGATTCGGTTGACTGCGATGCGGTCACCGAAGGCGGCCGTGATCTTCCGCTTCGCCCACGGTCCGGCGAACGCCGTCATGATGAGCATGATGTTGGCGATGAGGAACGCGCCAACGAGACCCCCGACGACGTCGCCGAGGATGCCTTCGAGACCGAGGAGGCCGCTGATCGTGTCCGGAAGGACCGCTTGCAGACTCATTACCGGTCCACCTCTCCGAGAACGATGTCGAGACTGCCGAGCGAGGCAATCATGTCCGGGATGTACTCACCCTCGGACATCTCGGGGAGCGTCTGGAGGTTCGAGAAGCACGGACTGCGAATCTTGAATCGGGCCGGCTTGTCGGTGCCGTCGGCGCGGATGTAGATGCCGAGTTCGCCCTTCGCGCCTTCGACGGCGCGGTAGATCTCCGTGTCCTCTTCGGGCTTCAGGGTGCGCGGAACGTTCGCCTGGATGTTCCGCTCGTCTTCGGGCCAGTCTTCGAGCAGGTCAACGCACTGCTGGATGATCTTGGCCGACTCCTCGACCTCGCGCATGCGCACGAGCAGGCGCGAGAAGTTGTCGCAGCCGTCCTCGACGACGACGTCCCAGTCGAGTTCGTCGTAGTAGCCGTAGGAGTCGTCGCGGCGGAGGTCGTAGTCGATGCCCGAGCCGCGGGCGACCGGGCCGGTCGCACCGTAGCTCTTGGCGACCTCAGGCGGCAGGACGCCCGTGCCGACCGTCCGCGCCTGGAGAATCTCGTTCGAGGTGATCATGTCGTGGTACTCCTCGAGCGCCTGCGGGAGCTCGTCGATGAAGTCGCGAATCTTCTCGAAGAACTCCTCGCGGGGTTCGGGGAGGTCCCAGACGACCCCGCCGAGCCGGAAGTAGTTGAACATCATGCGCTGACCGGTGAGGTCCTCCAGAATGTTCTGGACGATTTCGCGGTCCCGCATGGCGTACATGAAGATGGCCGTGAAGTCGCCGTACACGTCCAGCGCGAACGTGCCGAGCGCGATCATGTGCGACGCGATGCGGCACAGTTCCGCGCCCATCGTGCGGATGATCTGGGCGTACTCGGGGACCTCGATGTCCGCGAGGTCCTCCGCGGTGCGGGCGTAGGCCCACTCGTTCAGCAGTCCCGCCGAGATGTAGTCCCAGCGGTCGGGGTACGGCATAATCTGGTGCCGGTAGGTCCCCTGCTGACACATCTGCTCCTCGCAGCGGTGGAGGTAGCCGATGTCGGAATCGAGGTCGACCACCTGCTCGCCGTCGACGACCGTCTCGACGTGCAGCACGCCGTGGGTCGCCGGGTGGTGCGGCCCGATGTTGATGTACATCGTGTTGCTGTCCCCGGCGCGGTGGTCCTCCTCGAGCGGGTTAGCGTGCTCGCGGAGCGTCGCTATCTGCGGGCGGTCCTGGTCGTAGTCCAGTCCGAGCGGGTGACCCTGCCACGTGTCCGGAAGCAGGATGCGACGCAGGTCCGGGTGGTCCTCGTACTGGATGCCGACGAGGTCGTACGCCTCGCGCTCGTGCCAGTCGGCCGTCCGGAACACCGGCTCGGCGGACTGACTGACCGGGTTGTCCTTCGAGGTGGGCACGACGACCGAGACCTCGTCGGTCCGGTCGTCGAACTTCGTCAGATGGTAGATGGACTCGTAGCGGTCCTCGTACTCCTGTGCGGTCACACACGAGAGGTGGTCGAACCCGGCCTCGTCGCGGAGCTTGAACAGCGCGTCTTGGACCTCGTCGGGACGGATGACGAGCCCTGGCGCGTTCAGGTGTTCTTCGCGGCCGACGACGAGGTCGCCGAGCAGGTCGGCGAGTTCGTCGCCGCGGCTGACGCCCGATTCGAGTTCCGCGGGGTCGTCGGACTGTTGTTCTTCGAGGCTCATGGCGAATCAGCCCAGTTGTACCGCATGACGAGGTCTTCCTCGTCGATTTCCGCCGCGAGCTTGTCGACGATTTCGTCGCGTTCGAGGTCGCCGAACTGCTCCAGTTCGTACGGCTTGACCGTCACCGGGCTGGACTCGCCGTTCGCGATGCGCTCTTGGAGCTTCGCGATACCGTAGATGAGCGCCTCCGGGCGCGGCGGGCAGCCGGGGATGTGGATGTCAACCGGGATGACCTCTTCTGCGCCCTTGATGACGTTGTAGCCCTCCTGGAACGGGCCGCCGGAAATCGTACACGACCCCATGCCGACGACGAACTTCGGTTCGGGCATCTGGTCGTAGACGCGCTTCATGCGCGGGGCGAACTTCGAGACGATGGTCCCCGGCACGATAATCACGTCGGCCTGTCGCGGCGACGCGCGCGGCACACCCGCCGCGAACCGGTCGAGGTCGTGCTTGATTCCGTAGGTGTGCATCATCTCGATGCTGCAGCACGCGATACCGAACTGCAGCATGAACATCGAGGACCCGCGGACCCAGTTCATGAACTTGTCGAACTTCGTGAGGATGAACGGTGACGAGCCGAACGCCTCCCGAAGCTTCGAGTTGAACCGGTCGTCCGCCCCCGCCATCCGGGCGTCGCGAGTCTCGGTCTGTACCTGTGTGTCGTCCGTGACGAATGGCTTCTGTTCGCTACTCATGCATCTTGCCTCTCTGTCTTACGACGGTTTGCCTGCGGGCTTTTGACCCACTTGACTGCGCCGTTGCGCCACGCCCAGACGAGGCCGACGACGAGGATACCGATGAAAACGAGCATCGGCGTCAGAATCGTCGCCAGCGACGCGCCCTGTTCGAGGGCCGAGCGGTAAATGACCGTCCACGGGAAAATCAGGACGGTCTCGATGTCGAACACGAGGAACAGCAGCGCGACCATGTAGTACTGAATGTTAAACTGGACGCGCGCCGTGCCTGTCGGCACCTCACCACTCTCGTACGTGGCACTCTTTCCTTGTTCCGGTACGCTTGGGCGCAGCAGCGCCGACACCGCCATCATCGCGAGCGGTATGCCGACACCAACCAGCCCCATCGCACCGATTGCAATCCAATCACTCATGCCGTGTCTCCCTGACGTGCGGCGGTTAGAAGCGCTCCCCTATAAACATTGATTTGTGTGTTTCGGGCGCGAGAGAGCTTCTATTTGGAAAATACGCGAGAGACGCCCGGAACCCCGCACGGGCAGGGTTTCGACGCCCGGAGCGACCCCCGATTGCGGAACACTGACCGGCGACGACGGACGCTTCGCTACCGCGATTCGCGGAAGCCCGCGACGCCGAGGTCGTGGAGCGCGGCCGAGGTCTCGGCCACGTCGGAAACGAGGTCTTCGTGGTACTCGACGAGTCGGTCTTCGAGCTCGGGGTAGCCGCGGGAGAGCGCCTGTACGGCTGACAGCGCGGCGTTGAACGACTTGCCGGCGTCGACCGCGACGATGGGTGCGCCCGTCGGCATCCCGATGACCGAGTCGACCGACTTCTCCTGGACGGGGACGCCGACGACCGGAATCGGGTACGCGATGGAGGCGGTCATGTTCGGTAGGTCCGCGGACTTGCCGCCCGCGCCGGCGATGATGACCTCGACGCCGCGGTCGCGCGCGGTGTCGCCGTAGGCGTACATCAGGTCGGGCGTCCGGTGCGCGGAGACGACGTACGTCTCGTAGGTGAACCGCTCTTCGGGCGGCGCGTCGAAGTCGGTCTGCTCGCCGAACCCGAGCGTGTCCAGCGCCTCGTGCGCGCCGGACATCACGTCGAGGTCGGAGTCAGACCCCATGATGATGCCCACGTCGGGCGTCGTCTCGGGGTCGCGGTCGGCGTCGGCCTGTGCGTGCAGTTTGTCGATGAGGTCCCGTTCTGTCGTCATTGTGTATCAGTCGAAGTGGAGTCCGTCCCGGAGGTCTCGCGTGCGTGCGAGAAGCGCTTCGAGGTCGACGTCGTCGTCGCCGACGGCGGTGAGATGGCCCATCTTGCGGAGCGGGCGCACCTCGTCTTTGCCGTACCAGTGCAGCGAAACGCCCGATTCACCGAGGGCGTCGTCGAGGCCGCCGAGCCGCGCGGGTCGGCTCTCGTCGACGGTGCCGAGGACGTTCGCCATCACGGTGGGCGACCGGCGAGTCGTCGCGCCGAGCGGCCACCCGAGCACGGCGCGGACGTGCTGTTCGAACTGCGAGGTGAGCGCGCCCTCGATGGTCCAGTGGCCGGAGTTGTGCGGGCGCGGGGCGACCTCGTTGACGAGCACGTCGCCAGCCGCCGTCTCGAACAGTTCGATGCCGAAGACGCCGCGGCCGGGCAGGTGCGAAAGCACCTCGCGGGCGACGCGGTCGGCCTCCTCGCGAACTTCGTCTGTCGTCCGCGCCGGGACGACGGTCTCGCGGAGAATCTCCTCCTCGTGGACGTTCTCGCCCACGGGGAAGGTCCGAATCTCGTCTTCGCCGCGGACGCCGATGACCGACAGTTCGCGCTCGAAGTCGACGAACGCCTCGGCCATCGCCGGGCCGCCGACCGCCTCGATGGCGGACTCGGCGTCCTCGGGGTCGGTGACGGGGACGTTTCCGCGGCCGTCGTAGCCGCCGGTCCGGGCTTTCAGCATGACCGAGCCGAACTCGTCGAGCGCGTCGCGGAGGTCGGCCGCGTCGTCGACGCGGTGGAACGGCGGAATCGGAATGTCCGCCTCGCCGAAGGTGTCTTTCTGGACCAGTTTGTCCTCGATGGTCCGGAGCGCGTCGGGCGAGGGGTGGACCTCGATTCCCTCCTCGGCGGCCAGTTCGTCGAGCAGGTCCGGGTCGGCGAGTTCGATTTCGAACGTCAGCGCGTCGGCCCGCGCGGCGAGTTCCGCCATCGCCTCGGGGTCGTCGAAGTCGCCGACGATTTGGTCGGCGACGGCCGATGCCGGGCAGTCGGGTGTCGGGTCGAGCACGACGATGTCGACGCCGAGCGGTGCGGCGGCCTCGCCGAGCATACGCCCGAGCTGGCCCCCACCGACGACGCCGAGCGTGGGTCCGGGTACGGTGACGGTCACAGTCGCGGGTTCAGTACGTCGGTGCATAAACGTTGCCACATTATGCGTTCAAATGAGCACATTCGTGGATATAAACGGTGCAGAAGACGCAGGGCGGGACGGGCGCTGGAACGCGTCGAACGCGGGGAAAATCGGTTCGTCGGACGCCGCCGACCGGCGTCAGCCCCGCGTCTCGTTCGCGGCGGCGAGGGCGTCCTCGTCGATGAAGACGACCACGTCCTCGCTCCAGAGTTTGAAGGCGTGCTGGCGCGCGACGTAGCCGTCGAGTTCGGATTCGAGTTCGGTTCGGTCCCACTCGTAGGCGATGACGACCGGCGGCGCGTCGGCGGTCACCTCCGAGACGTTCGCGTCCGGTGCGCTACTGGTGCGCTCGACGCCCGAGCCCTCGAAGTACCACGGGAGCGGGAGTCGACTGTGCCACGACGGCCCGCCGAGCGGGTTCGACTCGTTGGAGACGTAGAAGTGCGTCTCGTCGCTGTCCGGCGGGTGGGTCCCGTACAGGAGCACGTCGGTTCCGGGGTTGGCGGCCGAGACGCGCTCCACGTCGTCGAGCGTGGCCTTGAGGTCGTTTTCGGGTTGGGCCCACTGGAGCACCTCCTTGTCCTCGTCGGTCGAGGCGTTCCAGTAGTCGACGTTGGCGGCCGCGACGCCGCCGACCGAGGCGACGAGCACGAGCGCCGCGAGGCCGACGCCGACCGTGTCCTTGGCGTCGAGCGCCTGCACGCCGGAGCGGAAGACGAACGCCGCGCCGACCGCCGCCGGGACCGCGAGCGGGACGATCGCGTGGACGACGACCCACGGCGCTTGGATGTCGGTCGCCAGCGGGTAACCGAAGATGCTCACGACGCCCCAGTAGGTCGCGAAGGCGACGAGCCACCGGACCCGCCCCGCGACGACGCCGTAGCGGTCCACGACGATGCCGACGAGCGCGAAGACGATGAGCACCGGCGCGCCGTAGACGAACGTTTCGAGGAAGTCCTTCAGATACGGGAGGTACTCGTGGGACTGGTGTCCGCCGCCGAGCCAACTGCCGAACATCTCCGAAACCGCGCCGACGGTCCCGGCTTCGAGGACGGGCAGAACCGCAGTTGAACCGCCGAGCGCGTTCCAGAGGTCGGGCCGCGGCGCGTAGAAGAAGACGAAGACGGCGAGGAAGGCGAGCAGACCCCCGAGGACGCCCGCGGCGTACCGAATCGCGCCGTAACCGAGACTTCCCGCCCCGCGTGCGCGAAGTCGGTCGCGGATGCTCGCGGGCAGTTCCGAAAAGAGGATGTCGCGGGCGGACTCGCCGGCCGAGGTCCGGGCGAGCAGTCGGTGGTCGAAGACGAGGAACGCCGCCCCGAGGAAACACGCGAGGTAGACGACGTAGTTCTCCTTCGCCGCCGACCCGGTCGCGAAGGAGACGCCCGCGGGGATGAGGTAGGCGAGGCGGCCGGTGTCGTACGCGCGGACGACGAAGCCGAGCGCGACGAACGAGAAGGCGGCCACCAGCACGTCGTTGCGCATGAACCGCGAGTAGTAGACCAAGATGGGGTTCGCCGCGAAGAAGAGCGCGAGCGCGACCATCTCGTCGCGGCGGAGATGCTCTCGGAACAGCCAGACCGAAAGCGGAAGCAGGCCGCCGACGAGCGCCACGGGGAGTCGAGCCGTGAAGTCGGTCGCCGGAAGGACGGCGAAGAGATAGTCGTTGACGACGGGGAGAAACGGGCCGTGGATGATGGGCCGGTAGGAGAACTCGCCGGTCTCGTGATAGCGCAGAATCCAGTAGCCGACGCGGCCTTCGTCCCAGTGGAAGATTCGGCCGCCGAGGTCGACGAGGCGGACGAGGAGGGCGACGACCACCGCGCCCGAAAGCGCCAGGAGGGCACGGGACCGAGTGACCGTCTCGGTCCCACTGTCAGTACTCATGCCCACCCATCGCAACGCCGACAATACAACTTTTGTGCTTGCCCGTCGCCGGAGACCAAATTCGGTCGGTGTCGGTAGTTCTTTTATCCGAGGCGGGAAGGGTCGGCCATGGTCTCACTCGGACTCGTCGTGGCCCGATTCAACTCGTCGGTCACGGAGCAGATGGAAGCGGCGGCCCGCGACGCGGCCGCCGAGCGCGACGCGGAGGTGGTCGAGACGATTCAGGTCCCCGGCGCGTACGACTCGCCCCTCGCGGCCGACCGACTCGCCCGCCGCGACGATATCGACGCCGTCGCCGTCGTCGGCGCAATCGTCACCGGCGACACCGACCACGACCGCGTCATCGCCGACGCGACCGCGAAGTCGCTGACGGAGGTCTCGTTGGACCGCGACACGCCGGTCTCGTTCGGCGTCTCCGGCCCCGGCATGAGCGGCGCGGAGGCGCGCGAGCGCGTCAGCAAAGGTGCGGAAGCGGTTTACGCTGCGACTGATATGGTGGAGGCGTTGGCATGAACTTCGATTTCAGCGACCGAGTCGGCCGCGTCGAACCGAGCGCGACGCTCGCCATCTCGAACCTCGCGAGCGAACTGGAAGCGCAGGGCGAAGACGTGGTCGACCTCTCGGTCGGCGCGCCGGACTTCCCGACTCCGGACAACATCACGCAGGCGGCGAAGGACGCGCTCGACGCGGGACACACGAGCTACACCTCGTCGAACGGAATCCCGGAACTCAAGGACGCAATCGCGGCGAAGCTCCGCGGCAACGGCGTCGACGCCGAGGCCGACGAGGTCATCGTCACGCCCGGCGGCAAGCAGGCGCTCTTCGAGACGTTCCAGACGCTCGTCGACGACGGTGACGAGGTCGTTCTCCTCGACCCCGCGTGGGTCTCCTACGAGGCGATGGTCAAACTCGCCGGCGGCACGCTCAGCCGCGTCGACCTCGCACAGCACGACTTCAGGCTCGAACCCGCACTGGACGAACTCGCCGAGACGGTCTCCGACGAGACGAAGCTCCTCGTCGTCAACTCACCGTCGAACCCGACGGGCGGCGTTTTCTCCGACGCGGCGCTCGAAGGCGTCCGCGACCTCGCGGTCGAACACGACTTCGCCGTCATCTCCGACGAGATTTACGAGCGCATCGTCTACGACGGCTTCGAGCACACCTCGCTGGGTTCCCTCGACGGGATGGAAGACCGCACCATCACCATCAACGGCTTCTCGAAGGCGTTCTCGATGACCGGCTGGCGGCTCGGCTACCTCCACGCCCCGTCGGACCTCATCTCGCAGGCCGGTAAGCTCCACTCGCACTCGGTCTCCTGCGCCGTGAACTTCGTCCAGCACGCCGGCGTCGAGGCGCTCTCGGAGCGCACCGACGACGACGTCGAGGAGATGCGACAGGCGTTCGAGGCCCGCCGCGACATGCTCGTGGACCTCCTCGCCGAACACGACGTTGATGTCGCCGTCCCGAAGGGCGCGTTCTACATGATGCTCCCCGTCGACGACGACGACCAGGCGTGGTGCGAGGGCGCGATTCAGGACGCGAAGGTCGCGACTGTCCCCGGTAGCGCCTTCAACGCCCCGGGCTACGCCCGCATCTCCTACGCCGCGAGCGAAGAGCGACTCCGCGAGGCCGTCGAGCGCCTCGCCGAGCACGACTACATCTAGGCAGTTTTCGACTCTATTTTTCGAGGGACGTAGCAGCCACCAGCGGTCCGGCTGTATAGAATGACATCTGAGTGGAAATTATTCTCTCGCAGATTTTAATTATTGCTATACTATAGCAGATTAGATTTATGCTAATCGGCTACAAAGTACCTACTTGGACATACCGGTGCACGAGGGAAACCGTGGGTGGGCCGCGTATGATCGACAGTAAACAATCATGAAATTAACACAATTCATCACGGACGAGGACGCGGTATCGCCGGTCATCGGGGTTATCCTCATGGTCGCGATTACGGTGATTCTCGCGGCCGTTATCGGGACGTTCGTCCTCGGGCTGGGTGAGCAGACGGCGACCGCTCCGCAGGCGAGTTTCAGTTTCGATTACAACAACAACTCTGCAGATGCAGCCGGCGGTGACGGTGTGCAGGGAGACGTACTCAAAATAACGCACGAGAGTGGGTCACAAATTGCGGCCGCTCGGCTCTCAGTAGCGATTAGCGGCGCAGTAGACGGTGCAGGAAATAGTGAGTCGCTCACGGCTGCCGGACCGGACATACCAGACCCGATGAATGCCGGCAAAACAATTGAGGTCAATGACACATCGTTTGGTCTAGCCGCGACAGACGCGCCAGGAGATGACATTAACCTCGCAGGTGCGACCGTCCGCGTCGTCTGGACCGACGAGTCTGGTTCGAGTTCCGCGACTCTCCAGAGATGGTCTGGACCCAACGCCTAATCAACCTCAAAAAATTTTGCAGTAATCGGTCAACGCGCGGCCGACGACGCCCCATTTTTCATCAAAACTCCGCTCCCGGAGTCCCAACTACTTCCTGAGCGCCTCCACCGGCCGCTCGTTGGCCGCCTTCCACGCCGGGTACAGCCCCGAGAGGACGCTGGTGCCGACGCCGAAGCCGACCGCGAGGACGATGTAGAGGAGGTTCGCCACCTGGAAGGTCGCGAGCGGGTCGTTCAGGACGAACGCGTTGAGCGCGACGCCCGCGCCGACCGCGAGTATCGCGCCGATGACGCCCCCGGCGACGCCGAGCAGGCCGGCCTCGGCGAGAATCATGCGAATCACGTCGCCGCGCTGGACGCCGACGGCGCGGAGGACGCCGATTTCCTGGCGGCGCTCGATGGTGCTCATGAGCATGACGTTCAGGATGCTCACGCCGGCGACGACCAGCGAGATGGAGCCGATGCCGATGAGGAAGGCGTTGAGGATGCCGAAGAACTCGTTGATGCCCGCCGTGATGGACTGGAGTTCGAACACCGAGACGCGCTCTTCGCGCTCGTTGAGGGCCTCGCGGATGGCGACCGCCGACTCGTTCGCGGCCTGTCCGGAGTCGGCGCTGACGACGACCTGCGAGTAGCCCGTGCCGTTGACGTCCTCGACGGGGACGATGACGGCGTTGTTCGGGCTGACGAGCGAGATGCCGCCCTGTTCGGCCAACACGGCCGAGACGCGGTAGGTTCGACCGTCGACGGAGATGGTGTTTCCGGGCTCGATGTCGAGCAGGCCGGCGGTGCCGGAGCCGACGAGCGCGCCCTGTCTGAGCCGGTCGGGGATACGCCCCTCCTCGGCCTCGTAGAGCGCGCCGGGGTCTTCCATCCCGTAGACCGTTGTGACGGTCTGTCGATCACCTCGCGAGACGAGTTTCGACTCGGAGCGGACGGGGACGACCGCGCCGTCGGTGACCGCGCGACGAATCTCGTCGACGTCGCGTTCGGTGAGTTCCTCGATTCCCTCCTGGAAGTTGGGCGAGACGCTGATCTCGTTGCCGATGTCGCCGAGTTGCTGGCTCGCGCCGGTGCGGAGCGTCGTGCCGAACATGCCGAGCGACGCGATGGCGAGGACGCCGATGATGATGCCGAGGACGGCGAGCCCCGAGCGGATGCGGTTGCGCGAGAGGTTCCGACGCGCCATCAACAGCGCGGGAACGCGCCGGAAGAGGTCGTCGAGGACGCTCACTGTATCCTCCCGTCGATGAGTTCGACCGTTCGGTCCGCGTAGTCGCCGAGTTGGGGGTCGTGGGTGACGGCGATGACCGCCACGTCGTCCTCGCGGCGAATCTCGTCGAACAGGTCGAGGACGCTCCGGCCGGTCTTCCGGTCGAGGTTCCCCGTCGGCTCGTCGGCGAGCAGGATGCGCGGCTCGTTGATGAGCGCCCGCGCGATGGCGACGCGCTGTTTCTGCCCGCCCGAGAGCTGGTCGGGTCGGTGGTCGAGGCGCTCGCCGAGGCCGACGCGTTCGAGCAGGCGCGTCGCCCGGTCGCGGGCGGTCGGGTCGTCGCCGAACAGCGTCGGCATCTCCACGTTTTCCAGCGCCGACAGCGTCGGAATCAGGTGGAAGCTCTGGAAGATGAAGCCGATAAAGCGCTTTCTGTGGACCGTCATCTCCCGGTCGGAGAGGTCGGTCACGTCCTGTCCGTCGAGGTAGACGGTCCCTTCAGTCGGCGTGTCGAGGAGGCCGAGGACGTTCAGCATCGTGGACTTCCCGCTACCCGAGGGCCCCATGACGGCGACGAACTCGCCGGGGTCGGCGTGGAAGTCCACGTCCCTGAGCGCCTCGACGACCTCGCCGCCGGTGTCGTAGCGCTTCCAGACGCGTTGGAGTTCGATGATGTGGTTCATCTCGAATCAGCGTCGTCTGTAGGCGTAGATTCCGACGCCGACCACGATGAGGAGGGCGACGAGGCCGCCGACGAGGAGGAGCGTGGTGCCGAGACCGCCGCCGCCGTCGTTCGAGTCGACGGGTTGCGAGAGGTCGCTCACGTCCACCGTCGTTTCGACGGTCCGCTCGCGGCCGTCGGCGAGGTAGGTCACCTCGACCGGGACGGAGGTCACGCCGTCGTCGACGGTGGCGTAGAGGTCGAACGAGGCGAAGTCGCTCGCGGGCACCGAGCCGACGAAGTACTCCTTGTAGGGGCGCTCGGGAGTGACGCTGTCGGTCGGGACGACCCGGACGACGACGCTCTGGGCGTCGCTGAGGCCGACGTTGCTCGCGCTGCCCGAGATGTGTATCTTCCCGTCTTCGCGCTCCACGT
Source organism: Haloferax gibbonsii (assembly GCF_001190965.1). Taxonomy (NCBI): domain Archaea; kingdom Methanobacteriati; phylum Methanobacteriota; class Halobacteria; order Halobacteriales; family Haloferacaceae; genus Haloferax; species Haloferax gibbonsii. The sequence goes on along the minus strand of NZ_CP011947.1, from coordinate 884,019 downwards.
CGACGCCGGTGAGCGAAATCCGACCGGGGGCGGCGACGTAGTCGATGGTCGTCGCCGCGGAGCCGTCGCGCCCGCCGGTCTCGTAGTCGGCGACCACGTCGAGCGTCGCGCGGTCGACCGACGAGACGTTCAGCCGGACGGTCCGGGTGGACTCGGCCGCGACGGTTCCGACGGGGTTCCCGACGACGGTCGCGTCGCCATCGCGAAGCGAGAGGACGAGGTCTTCGAGGGGCGCGTTGCCGAGGTTCGTCACGTCGACGACGACCGCGGGTCGAGCGCCGTCGCCGAGGGTCGCGTCGAGGCGGACGTTCTCTCGGAGTTCGTCGGCGGCGAGCGGCGCGGTGGTCGTCGTCGTCCGGGCGTTGCCGTCGGCGGTGGTGTAGCGCAGCGTCGCCGTCACCTCGGAGTCGGTCGCGCCGGGCGTCACGTCGAACTGGAACGTCTGGGCCTGTCCGGAGTCGAGGCGCGGGACGACGCGGGTGTCGTTCCGCACGGTCGCGTCCTCGGCCGCTACCGACAGTCGAAGGTTGCGCGCCACCTCCTCCTCGCCGTTCGAGACGGTGACCTGGACGGGCGTCTCCGTGCCGATGACCGCGTCGCCGACCTCGACGGTCACCTGCGGGCCGCCCTCGCGGACGCGGACGACGACGGGGTACTGGAGTCGCTGGACTTGGCCGTCGCTCCGGCCGACGACGGTCACGCGGAGGTCGTAGGTCCCCGCGTCGGCGAGCCGGACTGAAAGCGGGATTTGCAGGTCGCTCCCGGGCGGAATCGTCCCGAGGTCTTCGGCCCGCGCGAGGTCGTTCGAGCCGCTCGCGGTGCGGACGTACACGTCCGTCACTTGGAGGTTCGACGGGCTGTTCTGCGCGTTCTGTACGGTAGTCGAGAGGATGAACCGCTCGCCCGGCGTCGGCTGTGCGGGCGAGACGGAGACGTCGTCGATGTAAGCGGTCGCCTCCGCGCCGAGCGTCGGTGCCGGGAGTCCGGCGAACACGACGACGACGAGAAGGGCGACCGAGAGGGCGCGCCTGCTCATGTTTATCAATCCATATATCGAGAAGCCGACGGAAATACCTGCCGTGGCTGACGGTCGCACGAGGCCGAACGTCTCGGCCCGGTTCGGGGGCCGTCGGTCGGCGAACCCCCGCTCGGCGAAGATACTTATGTGAGTCCGCCACCAGAACTGTGACAGATGCGCGTGCGTGACCTCCCGCTGTCGGCGGCCCTCGTCTCCCACTACGAGTCGGACGGTATCGAGGAACTCTACCCGCCGCAGGCCGCCGCGGTCGAGGCGGGCGTCGCGGAGGGCGGCCGCGTCGTCGCCGCCATTCCGACCGCCAGCGGCAAGACCTTCATCGCGGAACTCGCCATGCTCACCGCCGACGGGCCGGCGCTCTACATCGTTCCGCTTCGCGCGCTCGCCCGCGAGAAGTACGAGACGTTCGACCGACTTCCCGGCGTGAGCGTCGGCATCTCCACGGGCGACTTCGACGCGGACGAGGCGGCGCTCGGCGACCACGACATCGTCGTCGCCACGAGCGAGAAGGTCGACTCGGCGATTCGAAACGGCGCGCCGTGGGTCGAGCGCCTCGCCTGCGTCGTCGTCGACGAGGTCCACCTCCTCGGCGCGCCGGGGCGCGGACCGACGCTCGAAGTCACGCTGGCCACGCTCCAGCGCCGCGTTCCGGACCTCCAACTCGTCGCCCTCTCGGCGACCGTCGACAACCCCGAGGTCATCGCCGACTGGCTCGACGCGGCGTTGGTCGAGAGCACGTGGCGACCCGTCTCGCTCCGGACCGGCGTCTACGCCGACGAGACCGTCGAGTTCGACGACGGCACCGACCTCGACGTGGTCGTCCCCCCGACCGGCCCGAACGACGACGAGGCCACGGAGGCGACCGTCGCGCTCGTCGAAGACGCGGTCGAGACCGGCGGGCAGTGTCTCGCGTTCGTCCGGTCGCGCCGCGAGGCCGAGGCGCTCGCCGACCGCCTCGCCGACGAGGACCTCTCGCCCGCGCCCGCCCTCGGCGACGAACTCGACGAACTCGGCGGCACCGCGACCGGCCGCCAGCTCTCGGAGTGCGCCCGGACCGGCGTCGGCTTCCACCACGCCGGCCTGCGGAGCGCCCACCGGGTCGCCGTCGAGAACGCCTTTCGAGACCGCCGGCTCGCGGTCATCTGCGCGACGCCGACGCTCGCCGCCGGGGTGAACGTCCCCGCCCGCCGGGTCGTCATCCGCGACCAGAAGCGCTACACCGGCGACTCGATGGCGTGGATTCCCGTCCTCGACGTCCACCAGATGTGCGGCCGCGCCGGCCGCCCGCACCTCGACCCGTTCGGGGAGGCGGTCCTCGTCGGCGACGCGGACACGAAAGCCGAGCTGTTCGACCGCTACGTGACGGCCGACGCGGAGGCCGTGGACTCGCAGTTCGACGACCCCGAGGCGCTCCGGACGCACGTCCTCTCGGTCGTCGCCTCCGGGTTCGCCGACAGCCTCGACGGCGTCGCCGACGTGTTCTCGGCGACCTACTACGCCCACCAGAACCCGAGCGTGGACCTCGCGGGGCTCGTCGCCGACGTGGTCTCGGAGCTCGAAGCGATGGAGCTCCTCGACGCGACCGAGGGGACGCTGTCGGCGACGACGCTGGGCGCACAGACCTCCAGACAGTACGTCTCGCCGACGACCGGGGCCCGCATCGTCTCGGGCATCCGCACCATCGAGACGATGGCCGACGAGCACGTCACCGCCCGGACCGCCCTCGAAGTCGTCTGCGACACGCCGGACATGCACGACACCTACCTCGGCAACCGCGAGCGGGCGCTGATGTACCAGTACGCCCGGAGCCACGCCGCGGAGTTCACCACCGCGATGCACGACGCCGACCCCTTCGAGGAGTGGCTGACGGCGGTCAAGACCGCCCGCATCCTCCACGAGTGGACCGAGGGCTCGGACATCGAGGAACTCGTCGAGCGCTACCGAATCGGGCCGGGCGACGTGGAGTCCCGCGTGGAGCGCGCCGAGTGGTTGCTGGGCGCGGCCGACGCGCTCTGTGCCGCCCTCAACGCCGACGTGCCGGAGTTCCGCGAGGTCCGGGCGCTGCTGTCGCCCTGACGCGGAGGGCCGCCCGCGTGGCGCACCCATGGTGACCCCGTGACGTCCCCGTAATGACGCCGCTGCGCGCCGAACCGTTCTCCTTCGCGTCGAGGGGGCAAAGTCGCTTCGGGATGCCGTTTTAAGCTCCGCGGGAGCGTAGGCGAAGCTATGGGTATCACGTACGAAGACTTCCTCGACCTCGAGTACGAACCGACCGACGAGGACCTCGTCTGCACCTTCCGCATCGACCCCGCGACGGGGATGTCGACGGAGGCGGCGGCGAGTCGCGTGGCCTCGGAGTCCTCCAACGGCACGTGGGCGGCCCTCCAGACCGGCGCGGACTTCACCGACATGGGCGCGACGACGTTCGACATCGACGGCGACCTGATTCGGGTCGCCTACCCCGCCGGACTGTTCGAACCCGGAAACATGCCGCAGGTGCTGTCGTGCATCGCCGGCAACATCATGGGTATGAAGGCGGTCGATACGATTCGGCTCCTCGACTGCGAGTGGCCCGAGTCGGTCGTCTCGTCGTACCCCGGTCCGCTGTACGGGTCGTCGGTCCGCGAGGAGGTATTCGGCGTCACCGACCGCCCCATCACGGCGACGGTCCCCAAGCCGAAAGTCGGCCTCTCGACGGCGGCGCACGCGCAGGTCGGCTACGACGCGTGGGTCGGCGGCGTCGACCTCCTGAAGGACGACGAGAACCTGACCGACCAGGCGTTCAACCCCTTCTCCGACCGCCTCACGGAGTCGCTGTCGCTCCGCGACGACGCCGAGGACGAGACGGGCGAGAAGAAGTCCTACCTCATCAACGTCACCGCCGACACCCAGACGATGCTCGACCGGGTCGACGAGGTGGCCGCGCAGGGCGGCGAGTACGTCATGGTGGACATCATCACCGCGGGCTGGGCGGGCCTCCAGACCGTCCGCGAGCGCACCGAGAAACACGGCATCGCAATCCACGCCCACCGCGCCATGCACGCCGCCTTCGACCGGCTCCCGGCCCACGGCGTCTCGATGCGGGTGCTCGCGCAGGTGAGCCGCCTCTGCGGCGTCGACCAGCTCCACACCGGCACCGCCGGCCTCGGCAAGCTCGCCAACGAGGACACCGTCGGCATCAACGAGTGGCTCGCGGGCGACCTCTACGGCATGAACGACGTGCTGCCGGTCGCCTCCGGCGGGCTCCACCCCGGCCTGCTCCCCGACCTACTCGACGCCACGGGAACGAACGTCTGCGTCCAACTCGGCGGCGGCATCCACGGCCACCCCGACGGCACCCGCGCGGGCGCGGTCGCGCTCCGGTCGGCCATCGACGCCTACGTCGAGGGGCGGTCCATCTCGGAGGCCGCCGAGGAGACGCCCGAACTCGCCGTCGCCCTCGATAAGTGGGGGACGGAGACGCCGCGGTAGGGGCTGACGAGGCGGCGCGACCGCCGCCGCGGCCGCAAGTGTTGCTAGTTCGTGACAATCTCCAGAGATGTGTTGAGTTATTACTACAATATCGAAGAGGATATTCCCCGTCATTCCACGGTTCCCCGAAGTGGTTCGGGGGTCGAATATCGACGATAATAATTAGCGGGTGAGTTTTATACGGTTGTTTTTGCAGAGCTAAACTCAGAGCTATTCGGTCACACACCCGGCTGCTCGGCGTGTATTGGGGGGTGCCGGGGTCCGCCGATATCAACTAAATCATGAAGATACGAACGAAACTTATCGCGCTGTGTCTCGCCATCTCGCTGCTACCCGTGGCAGTCGTGGGCGTCGCAGGCGTCCAAGGGATGTCAAGTATTGGCGATTACGCACAAGAACAGAGCGAGGCGACGCTCGAAGCGCAGATTACCGGCGAGCTGAACCAAACCGTCGCCGCCCGGCAAGAGGAGATACAGAACCTGCTCGACGTCCGCCGAATCGACGCGCTCGCGCTGGCGGACTCGGCACCGGTACAGAACTACGAGGCCGCCCGGGCGGGCCAGATGGAACTCGTCCAGGAACAGAGCCAGGCGCAGTTAGGGTACATGGCGCTCCAGATGCGTGCGACCGTCGAGACGACGAAAGAGACGGTGCTCGCGAACCAGTACGGCGGCCGGGACTGGGAGGAACTCACCTCGGCAGAGCAGCAACAGGTGAAAGACCAAGTCGAGGCGCGAATCGCCGGGACGGCCGGAAACGGCGTTCAACAGAGTGGGACGCTCTCCGACGCGTTCCGCCCGGGCTACGTCGGGTCGACCGGCTACGCGTTCGTCCTGAACGGCGACCTCGACTTCGTCGTCCACCACGGCCTCGAAGACGGGGTCAACGCCGTCGACGACACCGAGATATCGGCGTTCAACCAGGTGCCGGCCGAAATCGAGTCTAACGCCGCCGTTCGCAACGGCGAGGACTGGGGCATCGTCGAGTACGAGTGGGAAGACACCACGCAGGAGGGCAACCCCGTCGAGGAGAAGTTCGTCGCGTACGCCTACCACGAGGACTTCGACTGGGTGCTCGCGCCGAGCGTCTACTACTACGAGCTTCAGACGGCCGCCGTCGCCGACGCCCGCGGCCAGATTAACGACTCGTTCGAGAGCTACCTCAGAACGCGCTCCGTGACTATCGACGGCGAGGAACGCCCCGCCTACGACGAGGTTCTGTTCACCGACGAAAACGGACAGGGGATCGTCCAAACGGTTCGCACGGAAGACGGCATCACCACCCGGTCGGTCTCCGACGTCTCCTACGCGGAAGAGGAGTGGTTCGAGAGCGCGACCGGACTTCAGGAGGGTGAAATCCAGGTCAGTGAGGTGGTACCGACCGACGACGGGACCACGGTCTACGTCACTGCGCCGGTCTACCACGGGGGCGAACTTACGGGGACCATCACGCTCCAGTTCAACTTCGACCTCCTCGACGTGCTCATCGACGACATCCAGGTCGGCGAGAGCGGTCACATGACCATCGTGGGCGAAGGGGGCAGGCTCCTGACCGATTCGAAGGAATCGCTCGGAACCGTCGAGGGCGAAGTCGCCGAGAACCTCTCGGCCGGCCTCGTCCAGCGCGGCCTCACCACCTACGAGACGGCCGGCGAAGGCGGCGACTCGGACCGGTACTTCGTCGGGTACGCGCCGCTCCACTTCGGCAACGGGCAGTACAAACTCGTCGCGACCGTCCCCGAGTCGGACGTGACGGGGCCGGTCAAACAGCTCGGACAGGCGATGAACAGTCGGGCAGACACCTCACGGAACGTCATGCTCCTGTTAATCGTCGGTATCATCGTGGTCGTCGTCGGCGTCGGCTACGTCGCCGCGCGGTACTTCTCGGAGCCGATAGAGGCGCTTCGGGACCGCGCGCAGTCGCTCGCCCGCGGCCGGTTCGACGACGACGAAGACATCGACGCCAACGACGACGAACTCGGGGAGCTCGTCGAGGCGTTCGACGACATGCAGTCGAACCTCCAACGGCAGGTCTCGGCGCTTCGAACCGCCGGGAAGGAACTCGGCGACGGCAACCTCGACCAGAACCTCCGGACCGACCTGCCCGGCGAGTTCGGCGCCATCATGACCGACCTCGACGCCGGGATTCAGAAGCTCCAAGACGGCTTCGTCGAGGTGCAGTCCGTCGCCGACGAGTTCGCGGCGGTGAGCAACGAGACGGTGTCGAGCGCGAAGGAAATCGAGTCCGCGAGCCAGGAGACCGCGCGGTCGGTCGAGGAAATCGCCCACGGCGCGGAACAGCAGACCGAACGGCTCCAGACGGTCGCAAACGAGATGAACGACCTCTCGGCGACCATCGAGGAGGTCGCCGCCTCCGCCGACGGCGTCGTCCAGTCGGCGAACCAGGCCGTGTCGCTCGCCGACGAGGGGCGCGACCACGCCGCGGAGGCGACCGAGGAGATATCGACCATCGAGACCGAGGCCGACGAGGCGGTCGAGCGGGTCGAAGCCCTCGGCGAGCAGGTGGGCGAAATCAACGAAATCGTCCAACTCATCAACGACATCGCGGAGCAGACGGACCTGCTCGCGCTCAACGCATCCATCGAAGCGGCCCGCGCGGGCGAGGCCGGCGAGGGCTTCGCCGTCGTCGCCAACGAGATCAAGGCGCTCGCCAAGGAGGCCAGTCAGGCCACCGACGAGGTGGAAGCGCAAATCGACGAGGTGCGCGACCGCGCCGACGACACGGTCGACGACATGCAGTCCATGCAGGAGAGCGTCGAGAGCGGGTCCGAGACCATCGGCGACGCCATCGAGATGTTCGACCACATCTCCGGGGCGATTCGCGAGGCCGAACACGGCGTCGAGGAGATTTCGCAGGCGACCGAGAACCAGGCCGTCTCGACCGAGGAGGTCGTCTCGATGGTCGACGACGTGTCGAGCGTGAGCGAGGAGACGACCTCGGAGACGGCGACGGTCTCCGCGGCGACCGAAGAACAGACCGCCGCGATAAACGAAGTCACGCGGAACATCCGGCAGGTGTCGAAGTCCGCGGAGTCGCTCAAAGACCTCGTCGGACGGTTCGACGTCGGCGACACCGGCGGAAACGGGCGCGGCGGCGACGCTCCCGCGTCGGCCGGGACGTCCCCCGACGGGTCGCCGCCGTCGGGACCGCAGGCCGTCGCCGACGGGTCGGGTAACGCGACGGGCCCCGCCCCGCCGTCGGACGACTGAACCGTCGCCGGCGCGCGACACCCGCCGTCCCACCCCGGCTACCGGTCTACTTCTCCCATTATCGTGTCGAGACTCCCGAGCGCAGCGATGAGGTCCGGGATGTACTCGCCTTCGGCCATCTCGGGGAGTGACTGGAGGTTCGAAAACGAAGGGCCGCGAATCTTGAACCGCGCCGGGGTGTCGGTGCCGTCGGCGCGGATGTAGATGCCGAGTTCGCCCTTCGCGGCTTCGACCGCGCGGTAGACCTCGGTGTCGTCGTCCGGCTTGATGGTGCGCGGGACGTTCGACTGGATGGTCCGCTCGTCGTCGGGCCACTCTTCGAGCAGGTCGACGCACTGCGCGACGATTTTGGCCGACTCCTCGACCTCTCGGAGGCGGACGAGCAGGCGCGCGAAGTTGTCGCAGTCGTCCTCGACGGCGACCTGCCAGTCGAGTTCGTCGTAGTAGCCGTAGGGGTCGTCGCGGCGGAGGTCGTAGTCGATGCCGGAGCCGCGGGCGACCGGTCCCGTCACGCCGTAGTCCTTCGCCACCTCGGGCGGGAGGATACCGGTTTCGAGCGTGCGGGCCTGCAGAATCTCGTTCGCCGTCAGGAGGTCGTGGTACTCCCGCAGTTTCTCGGGGAGGCCGTCGACGAACGTCCGAATCTTCTCGAAGAACTCCTCGCGGGGTTCGGGGAGGTCCCAGACGACCCCGCCGAGCCGGAAGTAGTTGAACATCAGCCGCTGGCCCGTGAGGTCTTCGAGGACGTTCTGGACGAGTTCGCGGTCCCGCATGGCGTACATGAACGTCGCGGTGAAGTCGCCGACGACGTCGAGCGCGTACGCGCCGACCGCGAGCATGTGCGAGAGGATGCGGCTCAGTTCGGCCGCCAGCGTCCGGAGCACCTGCGCGTACTCGGGCACGTCGATGTCCGCCAGCGCCTCGGCGGTGCGGGCGTAGGCCCACTCGTTCAGGAGGCCGCCGCCGCCCCAGTCCCAGCGGTCGGGGTACGGCATAATCTGGTGCCGGTAGGTGCCCCGCTGGCACATCTGCTCCTCGCAGCGGTGGATGTAGCCGATGTCCGGCTCCACGTCGGCGACCTGCTCGCCGTCCAGCGTGACCTGCAGGTGCATCACGCCGTGGGTCGCCGGGTGGTGCGGCCCGATGTTGAGAAGCATCGTGTTCGAGCCGGCGCGGCCGTCCTCGGCCAGCGGGTTCGCGTTCTCGTCGTACCGGACCACCTGCGGGCGCGTCTGGTCGTAGTCCAGCCCGAGCGGGTGACCCTGCCACGTCTCCGGCAGGAGGATACGACGTAAGTCCGGGTGTCCCTCGTACTCGATGCCGACGAGGTCGTACGCCTCTCGCTCGTGCCACTCGGCCGTCCGGAACACCGGCGCGGCCGACTGGCTGACGGGGTCGGAGCGGGGCGTCGGGACGACGACGCTCGCCTCTCGGGTCGGGTCGTCGTACGACTTCAGGTGGTAGACGGACTCGTAGCGGTCCTCGTACTCTTGGGCGGTCACACACGAGAGGTGGTCGAGGCCGAGGTCGTCGCGGAGCGTCGAGAGCGACGACTGCACCGCGTCGGGGCGAACCTGCACCGCGGGCGCGTGGACGTGCGCTTCGGTGGCGAGGACGGCGTCGCTCAACGCCCGCCGGAGCGCGTCGGCGTCGAGGGGACCGGAAGTGTCGTCGGCGAGCGCGGCGGGGTCGGCGTCGGACTCGGGGGACTGCTGCGGGCGTTCGAGTGACATGACGGTTGACATCCGCCCGTTCGTCCGGTCGTCGGTTCCTCGTTCTGCCTCACGAGTGCGGCCGGTTTTTATGTCGCAGTCGAATCAATTCGCCGGCATGAAATCGGTCAGGCTTCGCTTCACGCCCGACGACGAACAGCTGCATCCGATGCACGAGTTCGTCGTCGAACACGAGGCGTTCGAGCGGACCGAACTCCACCACTGGAACCCGGCGGTGACCGACAGGAACACCATCGTCTTCGAGGTCTTCGGGACCGACGTCGAGGCCTACGAGGCGGCGCTCGCGGAGACGGAGCGCATCCTGTCGTACGAGCTCTCCCAGCTCCCAGGCGACTCCTTTTTCATCGTGGTCGACGAGCGGCTCGACGCGGCGGGAACGAGGCAGACGGCCGCCGTCACGCGGGGCGGGCTCATCGTCGTCCCGCCGGTCGTCTTCGACGGCGACGGGACGGTCTCGATGACGCTCGTCGGGACCGACGGGGCGCTCCAGTCGGCGGTCGAACAGCTCCCCGAGGGCCGCGGCCTCGAAGTCGTGCGGGTGCGGGAGTACACGGGGCCGGGGAGCGTTTCGGCCGGGTCGCTGTCGCCCCGCCAGCGCGAGGCCGTCGAGGCGGCCGTCGACTGCGGCTACTACCGCGAGCCGCGGACCGGGTCGGTCGCCGACGTGGCCGCGCGGCTCGACTGCTCGACGAGCACCGCGGCGGAGCACCTGCGAAAAGCGGAGATGAAAGTCATGGCCGACCTCGTCGGCCGGTCGTGACTAGGGCTCCGCCCACGGTTCGCTGGTCCCCTCGCCGAACAGTTCCCGCATCAGGATGACGATGCTCTCCGGCGGGAACTGCCCGCGCTCGGTGACGATGGCATCCACGTAGCGTGGCGGCGTCACGTCGAACGCGGGGTTCTTGACGGTCGGGTTGCCGAGTTCCGCGAGCGTCTCGTCGTCGACGACCTCGGCGGTGTCGCGCATCTCGATATCGACGGTGTGACCGGTCATCGTCCCCGGGTGGAGCTTGAGCGTCTGGGCGGCGACCGTGATGGGCGTCCCCCGGTCGCGTGCGTTGACCGCGAGGCCGCTCGTCCCGATTTTGTTGATGACGCTCCCGTCGGCCGCGACGGCGTCCGCGCCGACGAGCACGTGGTTCACGTCGTTGAGGTAGCGGCGGGCCGCCGAGTCGACGATGAGCGTGACGGGCACGCCCAGTTCGTGGAGTCGCTTCGCGGTGATGTGTCCCTGATTTCGCGGCCGCGTCTCCTTGACGACCGCCTCGATGTGCATTCCCTGCTCGACGGCGGCCTCGACGCACGCCAGCGCGTCCGTCGAGTGGCAGTGGGTCATGATGGTGTCGCCGTCGCGGAGGCGGTTCGCGCCGACCTGTCCGAGGTCGGCCTGCGCCCGTTCGAGCCGGGCGCAGAACTCGTCGGCCGAGTCGACGACGTTCTGTCGGAGCCCCTCGACGGTCGTACTCGACATGCCGCGGAGGACGTACCGGAGGGCGTTTGGGAGGCTCACGGCCGTCGGCCGCGTCTCGTGGAGCGTCCGGGCGGCCGCGCGGAGCTCGGCCCGGAACGCCTCGGCGTCGGCGGCGTCGCTCTCCGTGGCCTGCATCCGGAGCGCCCGAGCGGCCGCGTCGGCGATGGTCGCCGCGCCGCGAATCTCCATCGTGTCGATTTCCGTCGCGGTGCGTCGGACCTCGGGATGTACGCGGTCGTCCATGCGGGAACTACGGGCGTCGGACGCAAAAAGGTCGCCGCGGAGACGGCTCTCAGACCCGGTCGACGAGCGCCTCGTCGGGGTGTCGAACCCGGACGGTCTCGACGCGCTCGGTGAGCGCCTTCGCGTCGGCGAGCTTGTCTTCGGACTCGGCGTGGACCGTGAACAGCGTCTCGCCGCTGGCGGCCATCTCGCCGAGGCGGCGGTGGAGTTCGAGGCCCGCGCCGGGGTCTCTCGGCGCGCCGGCCCGGCGGGCGACCTCGTTGACGAGGCGGTTGTTGACGTGCGTGACCACGCCGTCGCGTTCGGCGCGGACCGCGACGGTGTGCCGCCCCGGCGAGAGGTCGGCGGCCTCCACGTCGGGGTCGCCGTTCTGCGCGGCGAGTATCTCGCGGAAGGTCTCTTCGGCCCGCCCGGAGTCGAGAATCTCGGCGGCGTCGGCGTCGACGCCGACGGACTCGAACAGCAGGTCGGCGAGGCGAACCGCCTTCATCCGCAGGTCGTTCGGGCCGCCGCCGGCGAGGGTGGCGAGGACCTCGCGGGCTTCGAGCACGGGACCGACCCCGCGGCCGACCGGCGCGGCCCCGTTCGTGATGGCGCACTCGACCGCCATCCCGAGGTGGTCGCCGACGCGGTTGAAGTCCTTCGCGAGTTCGCGCGCCTCGGCGAGGCTCTCGACTTTCGCGCCCTCGCCGTAGGGGATGTCGACGACGACGTTGGTCGAGCCGGCGCTCTGTTTCTTCGAGAGGACGGAGGCGATGAGCTGCCCCTTCGGGTCGATGGAGAGCGGCGTCTCGGCGCGGATGATGCGGTCGTCGACCGGCGAGAGGTTCACCGCGCCGCCCCAGACGAGACAGCCGCCGGTCTTCCCGACGATGTCGCGTATCTCCGCGACGGAGAACTCCACGTCGCAGAGGACCTCCATCGTGTCGGCGGTGCCCGCCGCGGAGGTGACGGCCCGCGAGGAGGTCTTCGGAATCTTCAGCCCCGCCGCGGCGACGATGGGGACGAGAATCGGCGTGACGCGGTTGCCCGCGACGCCCCCGATGGAGTGCTTGTCGGCGATGACCGGCTCTTCCCACGCGATGGTCTCGCCCACGTCCGCCATCGACTCCGTGAGGTGCATCGTCTCCTCCATCGACAGCCCGTTCGTGTAGGTCGCGGAGACGTACGCCCCGAGTTCCACGTCGGCGAGGCGCTCCTCGTAGATGTCGCGGACGAGTTGGGACAGTTCGTCGGCTTCGAGTTCGATGTCGTCGAGCTTCTTGCGGATGTAGTACACCGAGTCGGGTTGCGGCGCGACCGACACCTCGACCTCGCCCTCGATGTGACCGAGCCGGCGCGTCACGCCGAGGGTCCCCTCGGAAACGAGTTCGTCGGTCAGCTCCACGATGGCGATGGTCGTCCGCCCGTCTCGCCGCAGTTGGACGCGTTCGAGCGCGTGGACCCCGAGCTCGGCCGCGTCGCTCTCGTTCAGAAGGACCGTCGGCGACCGGGTTCCGATGTCGATGGGCTCGGCGAGGAGTTGCATACCCGAAGGTCGGACGAGAGCGCCAATAAATCGACCCCGAGTCTCGGGGGGAGAGAACGCTTACCCGAGGTGGGATTCGACGAGGTTCTTCAGGTCGTCGTAGCCGCGGACGCCCACGAGCTGTTCGACCGCCTCGCCGTCGGCGAAAAGCACCATCGTCGGGACGCCCCGGACCTGGTACTGGGCGGCGAGTTCCTGGTTCGCGTCCACGTCGACCTTGGCGACCGCGGCGTCGGTGTTCTGCGCGAGCTTCTTCACCGTGGGTTCGAGCATCTTGCACGGACCGCACCAGTCCGCGTAGAAATCGACGAGCACCACGTCGTTCGTGGAGACGACGTCTTCCAGGTCCTCAGCGCCGTCGACGTGGACGGGCTCCGAGGGGGAAGCTGCGGCTTCTTTCGCCGTGCTTCCGCCGTCGCCGCGGAGCTGAGATTCGAGCTGTTCGCGTTTCTGCTGCCGGATATCGTTCAGTTCGTCGTCGGACATACCTACTGGTACCGGCCGCTCCCTAATAACGGTTTTGCACAATTCAAGCAATAATACCTGCAGCCATTGGTTCGTGGTGACGAGCGACACGCCCCGGGATATCGCTGCGGTTCACGACCGAGAGACGTGACAGAAACGGCGGGGGCGCGACCGCGAGTTACGGGCTGGTCCGGAGACGGTTCGAGCTGAGTCGGCCGGGGTCGGCCTCCCGAACCAGCTCAGTCGACGTACAGCGAGTAGGTGATGACCGCGAAGCCGACGAGCGTCAGCACCGAGTCGAAGAGCAGTCCGGTGGCGAGGTCGACGTTGAGAATCACGTCGAGCGCGCCGCCGAGCATCGCGCCGAGCGTGACGATACCGAAGCCGAGCGCGAGCGCGCGGAGCGACGCCGCCCCGGTGTTCCGGTACGCCTTGTAGCTGAAGTAGGTGATGAGCCCGCCGAGGACGAGGATGCCCGTCTTGACGACGATAATCATCGTCGTAATCGTCGGCGAGGCGCTGAGGTGCCCCATCAGGTCTCCCTCCGGACCCGCGACCAGATGTCCGCGAGGCGTTCGTCGGGCGTCTGCTCCGGGCGGCCGACCGCGACGTCGAAGTCGCGGTCCTCGTTGAGAGCGATTCGAACCTCGTCGAAGGCGACCTCGTAGGTCGTCGCGTGGTGACCGTCCGCGCGAATCTGGGTCCCCTCGGCGAGGAGCGCCGCCTCGGTGAGCAGGTCCAACTTCCTGTACGTCGTCGAAAGCGGGATGTCACACGTGTCTGAAATTTCACTTGCCGTCATGGGTTCTTCGAGTCCTCTGATGATGGCTCGTGCGTCCGCGTCGTCGAGCGCGTCGAGCACCGCCGTCAGTTCGGCCGACTCCATCGCGGACCGGTCGCGCGCCATTACCCAGATTGACCGACGAGAGCCTTATTAACCCACCGGGTCGGGCTCGTCGTCGTCCGCCGTCTCGGAGTCTGTGTCGTATGCTCCCTCCATTCTGAGGGTTCCCGCGCGGGCCAACACGTCGGGCGTTCGACAGACGCCCGGCGCGCCCGTCGCCTGCGGCACCGCGCAGTTGTTGCAGTTCTCGCAGACGACCCGCGTGTCGGCCGAGACGTCGCGGCCGAGCAGTCGCGCGGGGAGCTCCGGCTCGGCGTAAAACGGCCGCGCCATCCCGACGGCGTCGCAGGCGTCACCGAGCAGTCGGTCGATTTCGCCGCGCTCTCGGATGCCGCCCTCGCAGAGCACGGGCACCGAGACGGCGTCGCGGACCCGACGGCACAGGTCGGCGTTCCACGCCGGGTCGAAGTCGTACCACGCCGCCTCGATTCGGTTGCCGAGTTCGACGAGTCGCGCGCGAAGCGGGCCGCCGAAGGCCGCGGCGTAGCCGTCGCGGTAGCGGTCGTCGCGCCACGCGCGGGCCGGGAACGACCCGCGGACGATGCTCGCGTCCCAGAACACCGACCCCGAGACGGGGACGAGCGCGTCGTAGCCCGCCCCGTCGAGTCGACGACAGAGTTCGACCGCGTCGTCCTCGGTCAGCCGTCGGCGGACGCCGGGCGGCGCGGCCGTCTCCGCCGGCACTTTCGTCATGAGCGGCACGTCGCCCGCCCGCGAGCGAACCTCGTCGGCGACGACCTCCAGAAACCGGACGCCGTCGCCGAACTCGTCGTCCCGGCGGTTGTAGAACGGCGAGAGGAACTGGTGGACGATACCCATGTTCGCGCCGGCGACGTGGACCACGTCGTAGCCGGCGTCGACGGCCATCGCCGCGGAGCGACCGAAGTCGGCCGCGAGGTCGTACACCTCGTCGGTCGTCATGACGCGCGCGTCGTAGTCGAGAAAGCCGAGGGCGTCGAGGAGTCTGAGGAGTCGCGGCGGCCGGGAGACGGCGAGCTGTCGCAAATCCGGGTGGTCGCGTCGGTACTCGGCGTGCCACGTCTCCATGCTCCGCAGGCCGCCGTACTCCAACTGGACCGCGACGGCCGAGCCGTGGTCGTGAATTCGCTCGGTCACCGCCGACAGCGACGCCGCGAACTCCGGGTCCGCGATTCGCGTCATCCCCGGCGCGGCGCAGCCGCCCGCCTCGCGGACGATAGTCGCTCCCTGACAGATGAGTCCCGCACCGGCCCGCGCCGCGGGTTCGAGTTCGGCCGCGAGGCGCTCGGGGGTCTCGGGACCGGTCCCCGCGCATTCGAGCACCGGCGCGCGATAGAGCCTGTTTCGCAGCGTGAGCCCGCCGATGTCGAGCGGGTCGTCGAGCCGAGGAGTCGCCATGAGGACGACATGGCGCGCGAGCGACGTAAATCGACGCGACGGTCGTCGCCGCGTCAGTTCACCAACGGGTCCCGCCGCCGATATCGATAATCGCGCCGCAGCGCCCGCACTCCGACACCTGCAAGGGGTCCGAGCCGGCGTGTCGGACGACCACGCCACCGGGGCCCACGGGGGAACCGCACCGCTTGCAGACCGGACGTTTCGCCGTCATCTGTGGATACACATCTCTCGGAGAGACAGACGACTGCGGCGGAGATAGCCGTATTGTCCCGCGTCTGTCCGGACGAGGCCGGAAGCCGGTCAACCTTCTTACCCGTCGGCTCCGATGAACGTCCCATGGACCCCGAACCGTTCAGGTACGACTCGGAGGTGCCGCCGGGCGAGGTGCGACATCTCAGGTACGAAATCAGCGAAACGTACCTCGGCGACCCCGTCGAGATACCCGTCACTGTCATCAACGGCGAGCAGGGCGGGCCGTCGGTCTTCATGACCGCGGCGCTCCACGGCGACGAACTCAACGGCGTGAAGGTGATGCAGGAGGTCGCGAGCCGGTACAACCCCGCCGACATCCACGGTACCATCGTCTGCATCCACGTGGCGAACGTTCCGGGGTACCTCGCCCAACAGCGCTACATCCCCATCTACGACCTCGACCTGAACCGGTCGTTCCCCGGCCGCGACGGCGCGAACACGGCCGAGCGCATGGCGAACCAAATCTACCGTCGGTTCGTCGAGCCCTGCGACCTCGGCATCGACTTCCACACCTCGACGCGCAACCGGACGACGATGTACCACGTCCGCGCCGACATGAACCGCCCCGAGGTCGCCCGCCTCGCGCGGTCGTTCGGCGCGAACCTCATCCTCTCGGGCGAGGCCGAGGCGAGTTCGCTCCGCACCGTCGCCACGAACGACGGGATTCCGACCATCACCGTCGAGATGGGCCGCGCCCACCGCTTCCAGCCCGCGATGGTCGACCGCGCGCTCGAAGGCGTCGAGAGCGTCCTCGCCGAGTACGGCGTCCTCCCGAAGAAGCCGGTCAGCTGGCCGGGCTGGACGCGCGTCATCGACTCCGCGACGGACAAGACGTGGCTCCGCGCCGACGTGGGCGGCCTCGTCGAGATGCAGTACGGCGACGTGCCGCTGGTCCACGAGGGCGACACCATCTGCACCATCTCGGACCACTTCAAGACGAGAGAAAAGCGCGTCTCGGCCCCCTTCACCGGCCTCGTCGCCGGCGTCCTCCAGAACCCGGTCGCCGCGCCCGGTCACCCGCTTTGCCACCTCGTCAGCGTCGACGACGCGACGCTCCGCGAGATAGAGCGCGAAATCGAGGCCGGCGAGTTCACGGAACGCCCGTGGAGTTAGGCGAGTCGAGGTGAATCAGGTGCGGTCGCGTCGCTTGCGCCTCCGCACCCGCTCGCCACCCCGCTCTCACTCGGTCAGTCGTCCCCGCCGACCTGCTCGTGGGTGTGGTGGAAAAACCGGACGTGCGGCCGCCCGTCGCGTTCGACCGGCTCGAAGCAGACGCGACGGTACCGCTCGTTGTCGAGGAGATTGACGAGCAGGCCGCGGTCGTGGAGCGAGACGGAGTCATAGGGCGTCGAGCAGACGGGGCACAGCTCCGGGGCGGCGTCTTCGTCGGCGACTCCGGCGGCGTCAATCCCGCCCGCCGACAGTCCCGGGTCGCCCGCGTCGCCCACTATTATTCCTCCGTCTCCGCCCCGACCGCGTCGGCGACCCGCGAGACCGTCTCGAACCCGTCGTCCGCGTAGGCGATGAACCGAACGTCGCGGAGCGAACTCGGCTCGAACGCCCGGAGTTCCTCGCAGATGAGTCGCGCGCCGTCGGCGAGGTCGAACCCGGCGACGCCGCAGCCGAGCGCCGGAATCACGAGCGACTCGCAACCCCGGTCGTCCGCGGCTCGCAGGGCGTTTCGCGTGGCGTCACGGATGCTCTCGGCGGTCGCCCGCCCGTCGCCGTAGTGTGGCATCGCCGCGGCGTGAATCACGACCTCGGCGTCGAGGTCGAAAGCGTCGGTGACGGCGACCGCGCCGAGGTCTATCGGCCCCTTCGCCATCGCGGCCTCGTTCAGTTCGGGACCGCCGCCGCGACGGAGCGCGCCCGCGACGCCCGACCCCATGCGGAGACTCGTTCCCGCGGCGTTCACCAGCGCGTCGGCCGACTGAGCGGCGATGTCGCCCTGCACGACGGTGAACTCCATGTCAGGCGAGCCGGTCCATGTCCTCGTCGTCGAGGTCGATGTGCGAGGCCGCCACGTTGTCTCGGAGGTGCGAAACGCTGGACGTGCCGGGGATGGGGAGCATCACGTCGGCGCGGTGCAGGAGCCACGCGAGAGCGATTTGCTGGGTCGTTGCATCGTGTTTCGTCGCGACCGCGGAGACGGCGTCGGCCCGGTCGCCGAGGTCGCCCGCGCCGAGCGGGTACCACGGGATGAAGCCGATACCGTACTCCTCGCAGGCGTCGAGGCTCGCCTCGAACTCGCGGTCGCCGACGTTGAAGCGGTTCTGGACCGTGGCGATGTCGACGATGTCGCGCGCCTCGTCGAGCTGTTCGACCGAGACGTTCGAGAGGCCGACGTGCCGAATCAGTCCCTCGTCTTTCATCTCGGCGAGCGCGTGGACCGAGTCCTCGAAGGCGACGTGCGGGTCGGGTCGGTGGAGCTGATAGAGGTCGATGGTGTCGGTTCGGAGGCGGTCGAGGCTCCCGAGGACGGCGTTCCGGAGGTAGTCGGGGTCGCCGTTTGGCTTCCAGTCGCCGTCGGTGTTGCGAAGCAGGCCGCCCTTGGTGGCGACCACGAGGTCGTCCGGATAGGGCGCGAGCGCCTCGCCGATGAGGCGCTCGGAGACGGCGGGGCCGTAGGAGTCGGCCGTGTCGATGAGGTCGATGCCGTGGACGAGCGTCTCGTGGAGGACCTTTCGCGCGTTCTCCACGTCGGCGGGCTCGCCGATGATGTCGTCGCCGGTGATGCGCATCGCGCCGAAGCCGAGTCGGTGTACCGTGAGGTCGCCGCCGATGTCGAACGTGCCGCTTTCGTTTTCGAGTCCCATGGGCGGAGATTGGTCGCCAGACAGGTGTTCGTTTCGGCGGGGTGGGCGGGCGACGGCCGGCGACGCGGGTGCCCAACCGCACGGCCGCCGAAACCCACACCCGTCGTCGGTCCTAACGGCCGTCATGGACCTCCTGTCGATGCGCTGGCGGCACACGCTGTTCGCCCACTGGCCGGTCGACCCCGACCTCGTGGAGCCGCGACTCCCCGACCGGCTCTCGGTGGCCACCCACGACGGGCGGGCGTGGCTCGGCGTCGTCTCGTTCGACATGACGGACATCCGCCCGCGCGGGTCGCCCGTGGGGCTCGGGTTCCCCGAGGTGAACCTCCGGACCTACGTCGAACCCGCCGACGGCGGCCCCCGCGGCGTCTACTTCTTCACCCTCGACGCCGCGGACCGCCTCGGCGTGACGATGGCTCGGCTGGGCTACCGGCTCCCGTACCACTACGCGAACATCTCGGTCGAGGAGCGAGACGGCACGGTCGACTACGAGAGCTACCGGCCCGCGACGGCCGAGACGCCGGAAGCGCGGTTCGAGGCGACCTACCGACCGACCGGCGAGGTTCGAACCCTCGAACCCAGCTCGCTCGACGTGTTCCTCGTCGAGAACTACCGGTTCTACACGGACGACTGGCCCGTCGTCATCGGCGACATCGACCACGACCCGTGGCCGATACAGGACGTGGAAGCGGAGATTCGCGCGAACACGATGTTCGAGGCCTGCGGCTTCGACCACCCCGGCGGCGACCCGATACTCCACTACGCGGCCGACCTCGACGTGACGGCGAAGCCGCCCGCCGTGCTTCGCTGAGGTCGGTGCCCCGGCGGTGACTCGCTGACTCGCTCACGCGCCGTCGTCCGCATCCAGCTCCCCGCCGGTCCCGCCCGAGCGAAGGTGAAACCTTCAAGCATCGCTGAACTAACCCGACGGACATGGCACTCATCGACACCGTGATGGCAACGCTCCACCTCGTCGTGGGCGGTCTCTGGACGGGGAGCGTCCTCTTTTTCGCGCTCGCCGTGTTGCCGACCGCCCGCGCCGGGAACATCCGCGCCGCCGCGTTCGAATCGGTGGTCTCGCGCCTGACGATGTGGTCTCGCGGGGCCTCGCTCGTGATGTTCGCGACCGGCGGCCACCTCGCCGGCACGCGCTACACGGTCGACAGCCTGTTCGGCTCCGGCCGCGGCCACCTCGTCCTCGGGATGCTCGCGCTCTGGTTCGTCCTGACCGGCCTCGTCGAAGTCGGCCGGGCCCGCGCGAAAGACGGCCTCGCGGAGAAGAAGGTCCGAACGCCCGCCGAGAAGGCCGCACCGTTCTACCTCGGTGCCGCGCTCGTCGCCGTTCTCCTCCTCGTCGACGCCGGCCTGCTCCTCAACTGACGCCGGAGCCGACTCCGGAGGGCTCCGGAGAGTATCTATATCTACGTTCTAAAATATATATTCTGTACGACATGTTTATCATCTCGGTCCGGGTGAGTCCACGTGTATGCACGGGGACGAGACGCGCGCCACCGAGTCGCCGCTTCGAATCGAGTTGTGTCCCGACACCGGGCGGATACGCGTCCACCGGGAGACCGCGCTGGGGACGTTCACGCGGACCATCGACCGATGAGTCCGGACGCCCCGCCGACCATCGGGGAGACGCCGGTCGGGAAGTCGGCCGAGCGAGGTCCCGGCCCGGTGCTCGCGCGCCTCGCACGACCGGTCTCTGAGACGCCGACCCGGCTCGCGGTCGTCGCCGACCCGCACGTCACGCCGACGGGGTCCGGCACGTGGAAAGTCTACCACCGGAGCGAGACGCGGCTTCGGACCGCCGTCTCGACCATCGCCGACCTCGACGTCGACGCGACGGTCCTCCTCGGCGACCTGACCCGCGACGGCCGCCCCGAGGAGTACGAGGTCGTCGACGAAATCCTCCGCGACCTCCCGGGGCCGCGGGTCGCGGTCCCCGGCAACCACGACGTGCCGAAGCGCTGGGACGACTACGACGCCCCGACGCCGGCCGAGTTCGCGTCTCGCTACGCCGACGGCTCTCTCCCGTTCGTCCGCCGGGTCGGCGGCGTCGACATCGTCGGCCTCGACTCCGCCAGCGGCGGTCCGGGTCTCGCCCTCACCGACACCCACGAGGGGGCCGTACCCGACTCTCAACTCCGCTGGCTCGACACCGTCCTCGCTGACGCGGCGACTCCGGTCGTCGTCCTCCACCACAACGTCTTCCACCCCCGCCGCCACACCGGCCAGTTCCCCGACGCCGACTTCTACCAGCTCCGCAACGCCGACGACCTCGCCGCGGTGCTCGCGCGCCACGACGTGCCGCTGGTGCTCTCCGGGCACATCCACTGGCCCGCGACGGCGGTGCGAGGCGGCGTCCGCGAACTCATCGCCCCGGCGACCTGCTCGTTCCCGCAGTCGTTCGTCGTGGTCGACATCGACCGCCGCGGGACGACCGTCCGACTCGTCCCGCTCGCGGGACCGAAGGGCATGGCCGAGGCGTACACCCTCGCCGCCAGCGGGGCCGCCCACGGACAGGGTATCGCCGCGCACGCCGACCGCGGCCACCTGTCGGCGCTCCCCCTCGTCGACGAGCGAGCGCCGCCCGGGAGGGCCGTCGGCTCGGACGTTCCGGGGGCGGTCCGATGGCGGTGAGCCTCGACCGCCTCGACGACGCCCGCAGCGCCCTCCGCGCCGAGCGCCGCCGCTGCGTGGACGAACGCGAGGCGTTCCGGGCGTTCCGCCGGGAGGTCGCCGCGTCGCGGGCGACGGCGTCGACTCCGAATCAGGCCCCCGCGGCCGCGACGCTCGTGGGCCAGCGGGGCGGGCGAGGAAGGACCGACGCGGCGCTCTCCGGCCTGCGCCGGAGCTACGAGCGGACCGTGATGTCCGTCCCGCACTACGACGAGGAGTACGGCGACTCCTTCGAAGAGAGCCTCGCCGCCGAGTTCGGCCCGGACGTGGCGACCGCGTTCCGGTCGGCGAGCGTCCTCTCGCCGCCGCTCCGGCGGACCGTCGCCGCGGCGGCCACGTCGTCGCGAGACGAGCGCGAGAAGTTCATCGAAGTCGTCGACGAGGAGACCGAGTCGGTGGCGTCGATGCGCGGCGATATCGAAGCCCTCCTCGAACGGCTCGACGACCTCGACCGGACGCCGCTGTCCGAACGCGGCTTCGACGCGCTGCTGACGCTCTACGGCGACCTTTCCGCGCTCCGCGAGCGGCTCTCGGAGCTCGTCGCGGCGCGACAGGAGACGATTTCCCACCACCGGCGGGCGCTCTCCGGGCTGGTGCCGGACGTGACGGAGTTCCTCTACGCCGACCTGCCGGTCCGGTACCCGGTGCTCGCGACGCTCGCGGAGGTCGGCGCGACGCTCGACACCGCGACCCGCCGGGTCGAGCGTCGCCTCGCCGCCACACCGTAGGCCGATTCCCGCGGCCACAGTTATTTACCCGTTCGAAGAGACGCCGGAGTATACGATGTTCACGCGCTCGGAGGGATTCCCGTGAATCGCCTCCACCCCCGTATCCGTCTTCTCTGGGTCGCCCGAGCGGTCGTGTTCGCGCTCGTCGTCGGCGGCGTGGCGACCGCGGCGACGCTGTTCGCGCCCGTCTCGATACCCTCGTACGTCCCCGTCGCGGTCGGCGGCGTCTTCCTCGTCGTCGGCGTCGCCGTCGCCCTGCTCCGGTACCGGGCGTGGGGCTACGAGGTCCGCGACGACTCGCTGTACCTCCAGCGGGGCGTCCTCACCAAGGTCAACACCGTCGTCCCGTTCGTCCGGGTCCAGCACGTCGACTCGACCCGCGGCCCGCTCGAACGACTCGTCGGCCTCGCGTCGACCGTCGTCTACACCGCCGGCTCCCGCGGCGCTGACGTGTCGATTCCCGGGCTGACGCCGGAGGGCGCGGAGGACCTCCAAGACCGGCTGAAGCGCCTCGCAATCGCGTCTGAGGGCGACGACGCGGTATGACCCGGCTGTCGCCGCTCTCGGTCCCCTACCGGGCGGTCCAGCGCAGCGCCAGCATCGTCTTCGCGCTCGCCTTCTTCGCCTTCACCGGCGGAACCGCCTTCGGCGGGTTCCTCGGCGGCCTCGGCTCCGTCGCGCTCGTCGGCGTCGTCGTGGTCGCCATCGCGGGCTACGAACTCGCCTACTTCCGGCGGTTCGAATACGAACTCACACCGGACACGCTGGACATCCGCTCGGGCGTGTTCTCCCGGCGCAACCGCGAGATACCCTACCGTCGCATCCAGAACGTCGACATCTCCCGCAACGTCGCCCAGCGGCTGGTCGGCATCGCCGCCGTGAACCTCGAAACCGCCGGCGGCGGCGAGACCGAGGGAAGTCTCCGCTTCGTCAGCTACGAGGAGGCCCGCCGCATCCAGTCGGAGGTCGCCCGCCTGAAGCGCGGCGGTACCGAGGGCGACGCGGCCGAACCCGAACAGGAACTGCTGTTCGAACTGACGCCCCGAGAGCTGGCCATCGTCGGCGCGCTGTCGTTCGACCTCCGACTGCCCGGCCTCGTCTTCGTGTTCGGGTCGACCGCCTTCCCCATCGTCGCCTCGTACGTGGACGTGCCGGTCCCCGCCGGGAGCGTCGCGGCCGCGGGCGTCGGCGTCGTCGCGCTGGGGCTCCTCGTCGCGCTCGTCTCGTGGGCCGCCGGCTTCGCCTCCGCGGTAGTGAACTACTACGGCTTCCGGCTGACCCGCGTCGGCGACGAACTCCAGTACGAGCGCGGCCTCCTCCAGCGCTACAACGGGTCGATTCCGCTCGACAAGCTCCAGACGCTCACCGTCGAGGACAACCCCCTGAAGCGCCGGTTCGGCTACGCGACGCTCCTCGTGGAGACGGCGGGCTACGCCCCAAGCTCCGACGGGTCGAACGGGTCGGGCGGCGGCGGTCGCGGCTCCGAGGCGGCCATCCCGCTTGCGACCCGCGACCGCGTGCTCGGCCTCGTCGCCGACCTCGAAGGCGTCGAGGAGCCGACGTTCGAAGGACCGCCGACGCGCATCCGCCGGCGTTACGCCGTCCGGTACTCGCTCGTCCTCGGCGCGGCGACCCTCGCGCTCTACGGGGCGAACCGGTTCCTCCCGCAGGAGATTCCGTGGTTCGTGCCGCTGGCGCTCGTCCCGGTTGCGGTCGTCGCCGGCGCGCTGCAGTGGCGGCACCGCGGCTACGCGCTCGCCGAGAACCACTTCGTCACCCGAAACGGCTTCTGGAAGCGCGAGATGCGCTTCGTCCCCTACTACCGGGTCCAGACGGTCATCGAGCGGCGGACGGTTTTCCAGCGCCGCTGGCGCGTCTCGACGGTCACGGCGGACACGGCCGGGAGCATCTCCCTCGTCGGCGGCGACGCGACGGCCGTGGACATCGAAGTCGACGACGCGGCGGAGCTCCGGGAGACGCTGAACGACCGCCTCCGCGAAGCGCTGGCGGCGCGCCGGGAGGCGCGACAACAGTCCCGACAGGCCGCGCTCGGCATCCGCGCCGCGGAGCCGGGCCGCGACCCCGACGAATCGGACTCGGGCTCGACCCCTGACGCCGAGGCCGACGTGAGCGAGACGCCCGAGTTCGTCGAGGAGGCCGAACCCGCGGTCGGCGGGGACGACGAAGACGCTGAGGAGGTCGGTGAGGGCGACGAAGCCGAGGCGGACGACCCCTTCATCTGGGGCGAGTCGGTCGAGTCCGAACCCGAACCCGGGCCCGGACCCGAACCCGAGTCCGAAAGCGAGAGGGACGACGGAGCAGAGAACGACGACGACACCGACTCCGACTCGGACGACGGTGACGAAGGCGACGACGCCGACGAGACCGGCGACACCGACGAACCCGAGGAATCGAGCGACGAGCGGGGAGCTATATAGACGCGCGGACGCAACCTACACCAATGACGCGAACGGTGCTGGAGTCACTCTTGGCCGGGAACGCACGGCACGTCGAGAGCCTCGCCGCCGACCACTTCGACGGCGTGCGCGAGGCGCAGTCGCCGGCGGTCGTCTCGGTGAGCTGTTCGGACTCTCGCGTCCCCGCCGACGCGGCCTGGAGCGCCGACAGGGCCGGCGAGCTGTTCACGTCGGTCAACGTCGGCAACCAAGTGTGGACCGAGGTCGACGGGAGACTCGTCGTCAACGACGCCGTCGGCTACGCGGTCTCGGCGCTCAGGACGACCGACGTGGTCGTCCTCGGCCACACGGGCTGCGGCGCGGTGACGGCCGCCTACGAGACCGTCGCCGGCGGGAGCGTCGGGGACCTGCCCCCGGGGGTCGAAGCCGCCGTCTCGCGGCTCGTCCCGCTCGCCGAGGAAGCCCGCGAACTCGGCGTGTTCGACGCGGACACGCCGGGCGGCGAGGCGGTCAACCGACTCGTCGAGTACGCGGTCGTCCGGCAGGTGGAGTACCTCACCGAGAGCGACGAGGTGCCCGAATCGACCGACTGCTGGGGCTTCGTCTACGACTTCCAGCGCGTCTACGGCGACGCCGACGGCGCGGCCTACCTCGTCGCGGCCAACGGCGAGTCGGACCCCGACGCGCTCGCCGACGTGGTTCCCGATGGGTTCGAAGAACGCGTGCGGTCGATTCGGTAACAGCGATTGGCGGGTGGTTCGAGTCGGAGAGACTGACTCTGTTAACAACCGTGAGTTCCGGGATGGGTAGGGGGAAGGCTCATACCGAGTGTATTTTCACAGATTTCACTAGCTACACTCTTATCGCTGGGAACAGTACGTTCACTCGACGATGTCGATAGACAGGGAGACCTTCGAGAACACGAGCGAAGAGGAACTCACGGACCTGTCTGTCCCGGACCAAGTCCTCGGATTCCTCGTCGCCCACGACGACCGGGCGTTCCAGGCCCGCGAAATTGCGACACAGACAGACCTCGACGAGGGGGCGGTAAGCACCGCGCTGACCCGGTTGAAACAACGTGGACTCGTCGAGCACAAGGCGACCTACTGGGCAGTCACGACTGACGAGGACCGGCTGCACTCGTACAGTGGATACGAACGAGCGACGGCGCTGTTCAACGAACAGTTGGGGACCGAGAACAAAGACGAGTGGCAGGAACACGCACCCGAAGAAGCCCATCCGAGTCAGAGGGACGAGGTGTGACGGACGAAGAGAACACCCCGACGTACGAACCCGGGGATGTCGTCTTCGGTGACGACCCGTTCAAGGGTAACGAAGACGCGCGGCCGTGACTCATCATCTCGAATCACGAGGGACAACCGTTTCACGGCGACCAGTACATCGCGTTGACGTTAACGACAAAGACGTGGCACGAGGATTTCCTCGAAATACCCGAGGCGAGTTGGTCACGTGGAGGAACCCCTGACGATAGTCGCATCGTCCCTTGGGGCGTCCAGTCACTCGGAAGCGGGGATATCGACTACTGGCAAGGAACGCTACGGGATGCAGTCGTCGAGGACGCAGTTCAGTCGTTGATCGGCTACCTCGAATAGCCACTCGTCTGATAACAGCGACGAGATGTGCTGAATCGCGGGCGCGGGTCGGTCATTGGCCAGTCGTCATCTGGACGGGGACCGAGAGTGAGAGATATGGGGATTATTATAAATCCCACAAGGTCTATCACGTTATAAATGGCATATCACTAACACATGAAGTTCATTTACATCGCTATCGCCGGAGCGATTCTTGCACTAATATCGCTCCCACTCGGTCTCATGCTAATTATTGTCGGATTGTCATTGCATTTCTTTCAAAAGTACCACTCTCGCCGTCTCGATGAAGCGGGTGAACGCTAGAAAACCACGAGGATTACTATGCACACCGACCTAACGGCTGTTTCTGGTCGCGTTAAACGAACATCGAAGTCTTGCTGAACTCTCCCGCTATAGTAGCGTTTGCAAGTCAATGCACACTCAATCGCACGCTGTCGTGCGATTGGATGTGTAACCAGTTGCAAACGCTACTATAGTCTTGCACCTCACTTGTGACAGAAACTGGGGACGAAAACCAGTCGGAGAATACATCAGCGGCCGCTGTTCAGTACGACTCCAAACCTCAGCACCAACTGAGAACGTCAAAAAGCCGGCCAGTTCAGCCTGCCTCTCGATTCGGGCGACCCAGCCCCGCCTATCTCAGTCGTCCCGAGCGTCGTCGATGACGTTCGAGAACTCGCGGGCCGTCTCGGTGATGACCTCGAAGTCGCCGTTTTCGATTGCTTCGCCGTCCATGAGCGCGCCGCCCGCGCCGACGACGACCGCGCCGGCGTCGATGTAGTCCGCGGCGTTGTCGAGGCCGACGCCGCCGGTCGGCATCATCGGAATCTGGGGGAGCGGCCCCTTCATGCTCTTGAGGTGGCCGGGGCCGAGCGAGGAGGCGGGGAAGACCTTCACGAGGTCCGCGCCCGCGGAGTACGCGTCGACCGCTTCGGTCGGCGTCATGATGCCCGGCGCGACGAGCGTCCCGTAGCGGTTGCAGGTCTCGACGACGCCCTCGTCGAAGTTCGGCCCGACGACGAACTCCGCGCCGGCCTGGATGGCCGCGTTGGCGGTCGGCGCGTCGAGGACGGTCCCGGCTCCGACGATGGCCTCACGGTCCGAGAAGGACGCCGACACCTCGCGGATGAGGTCCATCGCGTCGGGGTTGTCGGCCGTGATTTCGTAGGCGGTGACGCCGCCCTCGTGGAGCGCGTCGGCCACGTCGATGATGGTGTCCGCGTCCGCGCCGCGCATCACCGCGACGACGCCGCTGTCGGCGAGTCGTTGCATGTCCTCGTGTACGTCGAGTGCGACCATTGCTGTCTCGACGTTTACTACAGATAGTATTAAATTGGGGGCCTCGCGGCATCGTTTCGCTCGCGACCCGCGGCCGCCGCCACCGACCGCGTCGACGCCCGTGACAGTCGTGTCGGCTGTCACCACACGACACGCTCAAATCCGCTGGGCGCTAACCCGAGGTAAGCGACGCCCCGGCGGTATGTGCCGCCCCGTCGCACCACCATGCCAACGTATCCCGATTTCGAAGCGCTGTACCGCGACGTCATCCCCTCGGTCGTCTCCGTCTACGTCGGCGGCCGCCGTCGGCCCGGCGGGGCGGGGAGCGCCTTTGTCTACGACGACCGGCATCTCGTCACCAACGAGCACGTCTCTCGGCTCGCCGACGCCGCAGACGCCGGCCGGGTCGAACTCCGCTTTGCCGACGGGTCGTGGCGCGTCGGCGAGGTCGTGGGCGCGGACGCCTACACCGACCTCGCCGTCGTCGCCGTCGACGACCTGCCCGAAGACGCCGCGGCGCTCCCGCTGGCGACCGAGAACCCCGCGCCGGGACGGTCGGTGGCCGCGCTCGGCAACCCGCTGGGGCTCGACGGCTCCATCTCCGCGGGTATCGTCTCCGGGGCGAACCGGTCGCTTCCCACCTCGAACGGGTTCGCCATCCCGGACGTGGTCCAGACGGACGCACCCATCAACCCCGGGAACTCGGGCGGGCCGCTCGTCGGATTCGCCGCCCCCGAGGGCGACTCGCCCGCCGACGGCGGCGACACCGCCGACCCCGGCTACGAGGTCGTCGGCGTCAACCGCGCTAAACAGGGCGACAACATCGGCTTCGCCGTCTCGCCCGTCATCGCCAACCGCATCCTTCCGGCCCTCGTCGCCGACGGCCGCTACCGCCACTCGTACCTCAGGGCGCGCACCCTCGACGTGACGCCGACCGTCGCCGAGGCGAACGGCCTCGACGCGCCTCACGGCGTCCTCGTCGTCGACGCCGCCGGTGCCGACAGTGACGAGGGGTTCCTCCGCGGCTGTCACGAATC
This sequence comes from Haloferax gibbonsii, assembly GCF_001190965.1. NCBI lineage: Archaea > Methanobacteriati > Methanobacteriota > Halobacteria > Halobacteriales > Haloferacaceae > Haloferax > Haloferax gibbonsii. The sequence goes on along the minus strand of NZ_CP011947.1, from coordinate 855,735 downwards.
GGCCGACTACCGCGGCGCTTCGATTCCCGTCGGCGGCGACGTGCTCGTCGCCATCGAGGGCAACCCGGTCCGCACCCACGAGGAACTGATGCGCTACCTCATCACCGAGACGCGACCCGGCGAACCGGTCGCCGTCGGCATCGTCCGCGGGGGCGACCCGCTGACGCTCGTCGTCGAACTCGACGAGCGCCCCGCCGTCGACCGCGACGACCGGACCGACAGGGACGGCGGCAGTCGCATCCCCGTGGAGTAAGCGGACCGCGGCCGGACCAGAGAATAGAATTTTGACAGTTCCGGACGAACGTGCGACTGTGCCTCCGACATCGACGACCCTGACCGACGGCGGTTCGAACGTCGTCCCGCCGGACAAATCGCTGTTCGCCGAAATCGCGCCGCTACGGCTCGCCGTCGGCGTCGTTTTCTGCGCGTTCGCAGTCGGCGCGGTCGCGCTCGGCTGGCTCCCGCCGACGAGCGTCGACGTTATCGGCATCGCGCTCCTCTGTGTCGTCTTCCTCGCCGGGGGGTTCGTCCCGTTCAACGAGACGCTCGCGTTCTACGTCGCGCAGGCCGCCGCGTTCCTCGTCTGGGGCGCGCTCCGGCTTGCGGTCGACGGCTTCGACGTGATTCCGCTCCTCTTGGGCGCGGCCGGGGCCGTCGGCCTCGCGGTCTACGGCCGGCGGGCGCTCCGCGACGGGTTCAGAGCGTTGGTCTGAGCCGAGGTCGACTCACTCCCTGACCGTCAATACCGCCACGTCGGAGAGCCTGACGACCCGCTCCGTCGTACTCCCGAGAACCGCGTGTTCGAGACCGGTCCGTCCGTGCGTCGCCATCACCACGAGGTCCGCGTCGGCCTCGGCCGTCGCGTCGAGTATCTCCCGGTACGGCACGCCGATTCTGACCGCCGTCTCGCAGGGGACGCCCGCGTCCGCGGCGAGCGACGCGACCTCTTCGACGGCCATCTCGGCGTCGTCGCGGAGGCTCGCCTGCACTCGCTCGACCGGCACGTCGGAAGCGGTCCACAGTCCGAGGTCGGCGGTGTCGATGACCGCGAGGGCGTGAATCGACGCACCGTAGACGCCCGCGAGGTCGATAGCGCGACGGGCCGCCGCGCGGGAGCGGGCGCTGCCGTCGGTGGGGACGAGGACGGTGTGGTACATGTCATTCTATTGGTGTTCGAGCGGTATCGCTTTTCGCCTCGACGACGCGGCCGTCGGGTCGGCGCGGTCGCTCGGCGGGTCGGGTGACGGAGAACGGAGGCCAGCGGAGTCGGTCGTGCGGCCGGTTCGAACGCTCAGATACGGGTTCGGGGCCGGGGAGCGACCTGCCGGACGCCCGCGGCGGCCGCGACGAGCAGGCCGCCGAAGAGGACGGAGACGAGGAGTTCCGGCGCGACGGTCAGGCCTTCGATACCGCCGAACGTTGCGAACAGCGCGTAGCCGGCGACCGCCGTGAGGACGATGCCGATGACGACCGCGAGGCCGATTCCGGCCTTCATCAAGTCGAGGTTGCTCATGATCGCTTGTACCTACGCGAAACGACCGAATATAAACGGAGACTGCTTCCCAGCGACCGGGAAACGAAGCGGTCGTCTCCCACGCTATCGCGGGGGTTTTATGTCGATACGGCGGCCGTCGCGTGGAGGAGTTCGCGGCAACGAATCGGAAAATCAGGCGTCGAAACGAGCGCTCGGTCTGTCGAAGCGTTGTTCGAGTCGTCGGCTACGCCGCCGACTCCGACCCCTCGCCGTAGAGCCCGTACAGCACGAACAGCAGGGCGAGAAAGAGGAACTCGATGACCGCCACGGCGATGAGCGGGAGCTCGACGTTGAAGAAGCCCGCCACCGTGCGCAGTTCGATGGCGACGGGGACGCTGAACGCGATGAGGATGAGCGCCCGCGCCTTCGTGAGCTTCACGCGACGACCCCCCAGAGGGTGTTGAACGCGCTCGTGACCGTCGTCATCACGAGGTCGAAGCCGGCCGAGACGGTCGCCGGAACGGGCAGGCCGCCGCCGAACAGTCCGCCGCCGTTCTGGATGATGCCGGCCAGCGGGAGCGTGTACGCGAGCACGACGAGCACCGCCGCGATACCGGTCCACATCGCGAGGTTGTCGAGGATACGCGGGCTCCCCTCGGGCCCCGAAAGCGGCTCGGGGAGGTACGAATCGACCGGCCGGTCGGACTCCTCGCCGAGCGAGGTCAGGAGGATGTTGAACAGGAACAGCACCACCGACAGGAACAGGAGGGTCCCGCCGAGGGCGATCTGCACCCGAAGCTCGAAGATGCTCCCGATGGGCGTCAGGAACTCGAAGTTCTGGTACTGCGGTTCGGCGGTGCGCCGCGGGATGCCGGCGAGGCCGGCGCGATGCATCGCGTTCGACATGAACACCATGCCGACGAACCACATGATGACCTGCAGGAGGCCGATGGGACGGCTGTAGAGCTTCGTGCCCGTGACCTGCGGGACGAGCCAGTACGAGCCGGCCATCATCGTCAGCGCGACGGCCGTGCCGACGGTGAGGTGGAAGTGCCCCGGCACCCACAGCGTGTTGTGGATGAGGTAGTTGATGTTCATCCCGGCGTTTATCATGCCCGAGAAGCCGCCGGCGGCGAACATCGCACCCGCGAGGGCCATCCCGGTGAAGGCGGGGTCGCGCCACGGGAGCGCGCCGAGCCAGCGGAGGTAGCCCTCACCGCCGCGCTGGCGCGCGCCGTGTTCGACGCTGGCGACGACCGTAAAGGCCGTGAGCAGCGACGGGAGGAGTAGGAACATCGTGTTCGTCATGGCGATGAACTTGAAGCCCTCCGCGATGCCCGGGTCGAGGTACTGGTGGTGAATCCCGACCGGGGTCGAAAGCAGGAGGAACAGGAGGAACACCACGCGTGCGAGCGGGTCGCTGAACAGGCGACCGCCCGCGAGTTTGGGGAGCACGGTGTACCAAAGCAGGTACGCCGGCATCAGCCAGAAGTAGACGATGGGGTGGCCGAAGTACCAAAAGAGCGTCCGCGTCAGAAGCGGGTTGACGCTCTCGATGAGGCCGAGCGACCACGGGATGAGGAAGAACACCACCGAGACGGCGACGCCGAGGGTGGAGATGTACCACATAATCATGGTCGTGAGGACCATGAACGTCTGCAGCGGGATGCGCTCGTCCGGGTGGTCCTTTCGCCACGCGCGGTAGGAGAGGAACCAGTCCGCGCCGGAGAGCCACGTCCCGACGATGAACATCGCGAGCCCGATGTAGAATATCGGGTGGGCTTGGAGCGGCGCGTAGAACGTGAACAGCACGTCCGCGCTCATGCCGAGGTTCGGGACGAAGCCGCCGAGGATGGCGATGGTGGCCAGAACCGCGCCCGTCGTCATCAGGCCGACCCACGCCCACGAAAACAGCGCGCTTTCGGCGGGTCGGTCGAGGCTTCTGGCGACCGCCCAGTGGAACACCCCACAGAGGAAGAAGATGGTGAAGACGATGGCGAGCAGCACGCCGTGGCCCGTCAGCATGGTGTAGTAGTCCGCCGAGTCGATGACGCGGAGGACGTTCGTGCGGTGGAGCGCCTGGACGAGGCCGAAGAAGGCACCGATGCCGAGCGAGACGAACGCGATGAGGAAACTCGCCTTGATGATCGCCGCCTCGTCGGGGAACTTATCGACGAACTCGCCGCCGCCGCCGGATGCGGTCGCCATCAGTTCTCAGCCTCCCCTTGTGCCTGTTGCTGGTCGTACCAACTGTCGAATTCTTCCTGTTCCATAACCACAATCTTCCCTTCCATCACGTGGTGGCCGGAGCCACAGTACTCGTTGCACAGCATCCCGTACTCGCCCGGCTCGCCGAACTCGACGGTGAACTCCGCGACCTGCCCGGGGATGGCCATCGTGTTCGCGTTCGTGCCGACGACCTCGAAGCCGTGGATAACGTCGGCGGCGGTCACGTGAAACGTGACCGTGCTGCCGGCGGGAACGCGGAGCGGTTCGGTCGTGCCGGGTTCGAAGACGAACTGGCGAGCGACGACGTACACGTCGTAGCTGTTCTCGCCGTTGCGTTCGATGCCGGGGTCGCCGAACTTCGGATGCTGGTCGAGCGTCGCCGGGTCGACCGTTCCGCCCTTGTCGTCTATCATGTCGATTCCCGCGCCGGCGGCCCCGTAGGTAATCGTCCCGATGAACCCGACGATGAGGACGAGCGCCAGCGCCAACCAGAGTTTCTCGTAGGCGTGAATCTCCATCTATCCCACCACCGTGAGACCCCGTCCGAGGAACTCGACGAAGTACATGAACACCCACATGCCGATGAGAATCGCCATGTAGATGAGGACGATCACGAGCGTCCCGACCGGGTCGAAATCGTCGTGCCCGAGTTCGCGAACGATGCCGTCGTCGGCCGTCCCGACGATGGAGTCGACCGGGGGGTCTGCCTGCCCGGAATCACCTTGGGAATCCGCGTTTGCTGGCACGCCTCCGTCGGTGGAAGTGCGCGCGGCAGAGGACGCGGCTCCCTCTGCTGTCGAATCAACGGCCATACCCGGTCATGAGGAAGAACGGGACTTTAACGCAACACCCCATTCCAACGCGGTGGGAATGGGCGAAATCAGAAACACCGTGGTCGCGAATGGACCGGTATGGAACTCACGCCACGACGCGCCGGAACCGTCGCACTGCTCGCGCTCCTGCCAGCGGTCATCTTCGGCGTGACGAAAAACCCCCTCGCGGGCGTCGTCACGGCCGTCAACGTGCTCCTCATCTCCGCGGTCATCTACTTCCTGATGAGTCCGACCGAGGGCGGCCACGGTCACGACGGCGACGGCGACGCCGAGACCGACGGCGAACACGCCGCCTGAGATGGACGGCGGCATCTCGCTCGGACTGCCGGCCGCGACGCCCGAGGCCGTCGCGTTCCTCCTCGTGGGCCTCTTCGGCGGGGCGCACTGCCTCGGGATGTGCGGCCCGCTCGTCAGCGTCTACGCCGACCGCCTCGCCGACCGCGAGGGCGTCGACCGCCGGTCGCTCACCGTCCGACAGGTCCGGCAACACGCCCTGTTCAACGTCGGCCGGGCGCTGAGTTACGCGGCCATCGGGGCCGTCTTCGCCCTCGTCGGCGGCCTGTTTTTCGACGCGTTCGACTCGGTCGCCGCCGTCGGGAGCGGCGTCCGCGCGACGACCGGCCTGCTCGTCGGGGGCGCGATCATCCTCACCGGCGTCGGCTACCTCGTCGGGCAGTCGGCCGCCATCGACCGGTTCACCCCGACCGCGGTGACGCGCCTGTTCGGCCGCGTCAGCGGGTGGGCGACCGCCCGGGTCGATAGGCTCGTCGGCGGCCCGCGAATCCTCGGCCTCGGGGCGATTCACGGCCTGCTCCCGTGTCCCATCATCTATCCGGCGTACCTCTACGCCTTCTCGACGGGCGAACCGCTCCGGGCCGCCGCCCTGCTCGGTCTGCTCGGCCTCGGGACGATTCCGACGCTGTTCCTCTACGGGACGCTCCTCGGGCGCGTCTCGGCGCGGCGGCGGGCGACGCTCCACCGGGCGCTCGGGGCGGCGTTCCTCGTCCTCGGCTACATCCCGCTGTCCCACGGGCTGATGCTTCTGGGCGTGTCGGTCCCGCACCTTCACGTGCCCTTCTACCAACCGTTGTGACGATGTCGACCACGACGCGGTCCCGCGGGTCGGCCGGCGCCGGGAGCGACGCCGACGCCGAGGGCTGTGACCTCTGCGGACTGCCGACGCCGACGCCGCCCGTCACCGGCGACGACGTGTCCGGCGAGTTCTGCTGTCGCGGCTGTCTCGAAATCACCCGCGCGCTCGGCGACGCCGCGAGCGCCGACCCGGAGACGGTCGAGCGCGAACTCGCGGGCGGGGCCGACGAGGTGCCCGACGACGCCGAGCGAACGTACATGGCCGTCGACGGGATGCACTGCGCCACCTGCGAGGCGTTCGTCTCCGGGACCGCGCGGACCTGCGAGGGCGTCTACGCCGCGGAGGCCAGCTACGCCAACGACATGGTCCGGGTCACCTACGACCCGGAGACCGCCGACTTGGACGGCCTGTCGGGGACGCTCGCGCGCTACGGCTACGGCACGCGCGACCCCGAGGAGCGCGAGGCCGCCGAGCGGTCCGACAATCAGGTCGCCCGGTTCGTCATCGGCGGCGGCGTCTTCGGCATGATGGTGATGCTGTGGTACGTCCTGTTTCTGTACCCGACCTACGTCGGCGTCCAACCGGTCGTCGAACTCGGCGTGTTCGACGGCATCTACATCCTCGGCAACATCTGGGTGATGACCTCCATCGTCCTGTTCTACACCGGCTTTCCCATCCTCCGCGGGGCGCTCGTCAGCCTCCGCGCCGGCCAGCCGAACATGGACCTGCTCGTCTCGCTGGCGGCGACGAGCGCCTACGTCTACTCGACGGCCGCCGTCCTCGTCGGCGAGACCCACGTCTACTTCGACGTGACCGTCGCAATCATCCTCGTCGTCACGCTCGGCAACTACTACGAGGACCGCATCAAGCGGAAGGCCGCCGGGATGCTCTCGGACCTCGCGGCCTCCCGCGTCTCGGAGGCCCGCCGCAGGGTCGAAGGCGGCGTTGACGGTGCCGGCGACGCCGTCGAGATGGTCGCGCTCGACGCGCTCGAACCGGGCGACCTCGTGGAAGTCCGGCCGGGCGAGCGCGTCCCGGTCGACGGCACCGTCCGCGAGGGGACCGCCGCGGTCGACGAGGCGCTCGTCACCGGCGAGTCGATGCCGCGGACGAAACGCCCCGGCGACGACGTGCTCGGCGGGACCGTCGTCACCGACCGCCCGCTCGTCGTCGCGGTCGGCGAGGACGCGACGAGCACGCTCGACCGGCTGGTCGAACTGCTCTGGGACATCCAGAGCGCCCGCTCGGGCGTCCAGCGCCTCGCCGACAAACTGGCGACCATCTTCGTCCCGACGGTGCTCGTCCTCGCCGCCGTCGCCTTCGGCTGGACGCTGTTCAGCGGCGGCACGCCGACGGACGCGCTCCTCGTCGGCCTCACGGTCCTCATCGTCTCGTGTCCCTGCGCGCTCGGCCTCGCCACGCCGCTGGCGGTCGCCTCGGGAATCAAGGAGGCCGCGAGTCGGGGCATCGTCGTCGCCTCCGAGGCCGTCTTCGAGGCCGTCCCCGACGTGGACGTGGTCGTCTTCGACAAGACCGGGACGCTCACCGACGGCGACATGGCGGTCCTTCGGGTCGTCGGCGACGAGACCGCCGCAGTCGCCGCGGCCGCCGCGCTGGAACGCTTCTCCGCCCACCCGCTCGCGACCGCCGTCGTGGAGGCGGCCGAGGACGCCGGCGCGTCGGTTCCCGAGGTCTCGGCCGATGACGTGACCGTCCACGACCGCGGCGTCTCGGGCGAAGTCGACGGCGAGCGCGTCGTCGTCGGCCACCCCGACCTCCTCCGCGACGAGGGCGTGACGCTCGCGCCGGTTCACGAGACCGCCGTCGAGGCCGCTCGCGACGAGGGCGCGGTCCCGGTCGTCGTCGGATGGGCCGGACGCTCTCGGGCGGTGCTCGTCGTCGGCGACGAACCGCGGGCGGCGTGGGACGACGTGGTCGCCGCCGTCGCCGAGGGTGGCCGCCGCGAGGTCGTGGTGCTCACGGGCGACTCCGAGCGCGCCGCGCGACGCTTCCGCGACCACCCGGACGTGACAGACGTGTTCGCGGGCGTCCCGCCGGAGGCGAAAGCCGAGACGGTCGAGCGCCTCCGAACCCGGGGGACCGTGGCGATGGTCGGCGACGGGAGCAACGACGCGCCCGCGCTCGCCGCCGCCGACATCGGCATCGCGCTCGGCACGGGGACGGACATCGCGGGCGACGCCGCCGACGCGGTGCTCGTCGGCCGCGCCATCGACGCGATACCCGAGGTGTTCTCGCTTTCGGCCGGGGTGAACCGCCGCATCCGCGGCAACCTCGCGTGGGCGTTCGGCTACAACGCGGTCGCCATCCCGCTGGCCGCCCTCGGCGTGCTCAACCCGCTTTTCGCCGCCGTCGCCATGGGCACGTCGAGCCTGCTCGTCGTCGCCAACTCGGCGCGGTCGCTCGACTGAGACACCTTCTCGAGACGGTCGCCGAAAGCGGACCAATCAAGTCGCTCCGCCTCGTCGGGAACGATAATGACAGACGACCCCTTCTCGCTCGCCGTTCCGGAGGGGTGGACCGTCGAGACCGACGTGGACACCGACGAGGCGAGCGCTAAGACCGTCTACGAGTCGCCCGACTCGGACCGACGCGTCACCATCACCGAGTTCGCGCGCGGGCTGACGCTCTACTGGTGGGTCGACATCTTCGCGTTCGCCGACGGGGAGTGGCACCGCCGGGAGGTCGGCCTCGGCGACTCCTACCGAGACGCGGACGCCGTGAGCGACGCCGCACAGGACGCGCTCGACCGACTCTCGGTGTCCGGCGAGCGGGTCGAATCGATAGCCGACGACTGATTTATCACGGCCGCCGCACGACCGGCAGACATGTATCTCGTTGCCTACGACGGCTCCGCGCTGGCGAACGCGGCGCTCGACAGGGCCGCGCGGTTCGCACCGGCAACCGGCCACGACGTGCTCGCCGTCGCCGTCGTCCCGGACGATTCGAAGTACGCCGTCGAGGCGGGATGGGTCCCGTCGCGGGAGGTCTTCGACCGCCAGACGGTCGTCGGGGAACTCCACAAAACCGCGGTCGACATCGCACCGTCGGCGTCGTTTCGGGCCGTGTCGGTCGGTCGAAACCCAGCCCCGGGGAACATCGTCGCGGAACTCAAAGCGGTCGCGTCCGAGACTGACGCGAGCGTCATCTTCGTCGGCAGCGAGAACGCTGGCCGCGTCATCGTCCCGCTCGTCAGCGTCGGCGGGAACGTCGCGAGCGACGACTCCCACGACGTGCACATCGTCCGCCACGCGTCCCCGGAAATCCACAGACGGTTCCCGAAGTCGCACTTCTATCTCCCCTGAATCCCCGACCCGTCGTCCAGCGAACTCGCCTCGCGCACCACCGTTTCATGTGTCGCGGCCGCGAACGTCACGTATGCGAGATATCAGGTACGTCTACACCGTCGGGACCGACCCCGAGACCGTCACCGAACGGCTTTCGAACGCCTCGTCGGGCGTGCTGTCGCTGGCCGACGGCGGGCGCTCCTACGCGATTCCCGCGCACGTCTCCTACGACGCCGACGGCGGTCGACTCCTGTTCCGCCTGACCGACGACGGGCGAAGCGAGAAGTTCGCGTTCATCGAGGAGACCGAGGAGGCGACGTTCGTCTGCTACGAGGACGCGGGCAAAGACTCGTGGAGTATCATGGCCCGCGGGCCGATTCGCGTCCTCCCGGACGACGAGCGCCCCGACGCGACGACTATCAACGAACTGTTCGGCGGCGTCCGGGTGTTCGACGAGGAGGTCGACGACCTCGAGTTCCACCTCGTCGAACTCGAACTCGACGAGCTGACGGGCCGCGAAACCGCCAGATAAGCCGCCTCGCGGCCGAGCCCCGCTCCCCGCTGGCAGGAGCCATCGCGGTGCGGTAGAAAGAGCCCTCCGGGACCGGGAGCCGGGTCAGTAGAACCCGACGACCGGCTCGTCGGCGGCGAGCGACGTCGCCACCACTCGGTCGACGCGCGGGTGTTCACAGAGCCACCTGGCGATTTCCTCGGCCGTCTCGGCCAGTCGCTCGTCGTCGACCATGTTGAGCACCGGGACGACCCGCGCCGTCTCGGGCACGTCTTTCATCCCGCCGCAGTCGTTCGACAGCACGGCGGCCACGTCCCACTCGGATATCGGGTCGCCGACGGCCGTGCCCGACACGTCGGAGACGAGTTCCGGTCGGTGGACGCGCTCGTCGGAAAGCGGCTCGCCGACGACCCGGACGCTGGCGACCGGGCAGACGAGGTCCGCCGTGTCGGGGAGTTGCGGTTCGTCCTCGCCGGGGGCTTTCAGCCAGCGCGACCGCGCCCCGTCGGCCTTGACGAGCACCACGTCGTCGGTGGCGCGCGCGACTCGGTCGACCGTCGCCGGGTCGTAGCCGCGGTAGCGGTCGGAGCGCTCGCGCTCCGGAACGACGCCGAGCGGGCGGGTCGGCGTCTCCGCGACCGCAGTCTCGGGGTCGTCCGTGACGATGACTTCGGCGACCTCGTCGTCGAAGATGGGGATGCGGACGGTGCTCGTGACCACGCCGTCGAGGTCGCGGGCGAGCCGGTAGAGAAGCGACTTCTTGCCACCCGCGCCGACGGCGCAGACGAGGTCGTCGGGGCCGATGCCGAGCGCGTCGGCGAGCGTCGGGGGCGATGTAGACGACGCGAACGGTTCGTCAGTCATCGGCGGCCACCTCCGGCTCGACCGCCACGCGGACGGCGCTGTGTTTGTACTCGGGAATCTTCGCCACCGGGTCGAGCGCGTCGCCCGTCAGCCGGTTCACGAGCGGCTCCGCGTAGTGGAACGTGGCGAAGACGGTCCCGCGGCGGACCGCGGGCGTCACCTCGGCCGCGACCGTGACACCGCCGCGGTCGTTTTCCACGCGCACGGTCGCGCCGTCTTCGATGCCGCGAGCGGCGGCGTCGTCGGGGTGAATCTGTAGGGAGTCCTCGCCGCGCATCCGCATCAGCACGCCCGACCGCCGGGTGAGCGCGCCGCTGTTGAAGTGTTGGAGGACCCGCCCCGTGATGAGTACGAGTTCGCCGTCGGCGGCGGGGTCCGCCGGGTCGACGTGTTCGACCACCCGGAACGGGGCGGTCTTCGACCCGGATTCGAACGCGTCGGCGTGGAGAATCGCCGTCCCCTCGGTCGCGCCAACCGGGAACGGCCAGCGCTGGCTTCCCGTGCCGATTCCCTCGTAGGACATGCCGGCGTAGATGGGCGTCACCCGCCGGAGTTCGTCGAAGACGCCCTCGGGGGTCGCGGGCGCGTCGAGGCCGGCCACGCGGGCGGCGAACTCCCGGAGGATATCGAGGTCGGCGCGGGCGTCCCCCGGGGGCTCGACGTTTCGGTTCATCCGGATGACCTGCCGGTCGGTGTTCGTCACCGTCCCCGACTTCTCGGCCCAGACGCTCCCGGGGAGCACCACGTCGGCGAACTCGGTCGTCTCGGTCGGGAACACGTCGTGGACGACGCAGAAGTCGAGCGCCTCGAACGCCTCGCGGACGCGGTTCGCGTTCGGCTCGGTCACGGCGGGGTTCTCGCCGAAGACGTAGGTCGCTCGCACCTCGTCGCCGAAGCGGTGGGTCGCTTCGACCTCCGTGAGTCCCGGCAGGGCGGGCGGTTCGAACCCCCACACGTCGGCGACGGCGGCGCGGGCGTCGTCGTCGGTGACGGGTCGATACCCCGGCAGGACGTTCGGAAGCGCGCCCACGTCGCCCGCGCCCTGCACGTTGTTCTGCCCGCGGAGCGGGTTGACGCCGGTGCCCGCCTTCCCGACGTTGCCGGTCAGGAGCGGGAGGTTGATGAGCGCCTGCACGTTGTCGGTGCCGTAGTGGTGTTGGCTCATTCCCATCCCGGTGAAGATGGCCGCGCGGCCCGCCTCGCCGTAGGCTCTCGCGGCGGCGCGGAGGTCGGCGGGGTCGACGCCGGCGCGCTCGGCTTCCGCGTCGATATCGAGTCCCGAGAGGTGCTCGCGGAGCGCCTCGAACCCCGTGGTCCGCTCGGCGACGAACGCCTCGTCGACCAGTCCCTCCTCGACGACGACGGCGGCCATCGCGTTGAGAAGCGGGATATCGAATCCCGGCCTGACCGGGAGGTGGATGTCCGCCGCCTTCGTCGTCTGGTTCTCGCGGGGGTCGACGTGAATCATCGTCGTCCCCGACTTGAGCGCCGGGAGCAGGTACGACCGGAAGATGACCGGATGCTGTTCGGCGGGGTTCGCGCCGGTCACGAGGAACACGTCGGCCTCCCCGAGGTCCGAAAGCGAGTTGGTCATCGCCCCCGCGCCGAATCGGTCGCCCATCGCCGCCACCGTCGAGGCGTGACAGAGCCGCGCGCAGTTGTCGATGTTGTTCGTCCCGAGCGCCCGCGCCGCCTTCTGGAGCAGGTAGTTCTCCTCGTTCGTGCAGTTCGACGACGAGAAGAAGAACACCGAGTCGGGGCCGTGGTCGGCGACGGCGCGCGAGAACTCGCGTTCGATGCGGTCGAACGCCTCGTCCCACGTCGCCTCGACGAGCCGGCCGTTCACTCGCACCAGCGGGGTGGTCAGGCGCTCGTCGTGTTCGACCACGTCCCACGCCGCGGCTCCCTTCGGACAGAGTTCGCCCCGCGTGTTGACCGGGCCGTTCCACCCGACGGCGCTCCCCCGGTCGGCGTCGTAGCGGATGCCGCAGCCGACGCCGCAGTACGGACAGACGCTCTCGTTCGGTTCCGCCACCCGATTAGACACGCTGACACACCACACACATGGTCGAACGTGTGGCCCGAACGATATTCATCGTACCGCCGGCTTCGACGGCGTGAAAATCGCCGGTGGACATACGTCCGCTCGTGTCGTTCGGTCGAACCGTGCACGAGCAGGCAACCGCGCATCGGGAGTCGGAGGACGCGAGCGGACGCGAGGACGTCCCGTGGCACGCGCTCGAACGCGAGGCGGCGCTGGAGCGACTCGAATCGAGCCGCGAGGGCCTCGACACCGACGAATCCGCCCGCCGACTCGACGAACACGGTCCGAACGAACTCGCCGACGAGGAGGGCGTCTCGCCGCTTTCGCTCCTCGCCTCGCAGTTCACCGGGCCGCTCATCCTCCTGCTTTTCTTTGCCGCCGGGCTCTCGCTCGCCGTCGGCCTCCTACCCGGCCGCGACCCGGGCTACACCGACGCGGCGCTCATCCTACTCATCCTGCTCGGAAACGGCCTGTTCGGCTTCGTGCAGGACTACCGCGCCGAACAGGCGCTCGCGGCGCTCCGGGAGATGGCGACGCCGGACGCGACGGTTCGACGCGGCGGCTCGATTCGGGCGGTCCCCGCGACCGAGGTCGTCCCGGGCGACGTGGTCGTCCTCGAAGCGGGCGACGCCGTCCCCGCCGACGCCCGCATCATCACCGCGGCCGACTGCCGGGCCGACGAATCGACGCTGACCGGCGAGAGCGTCCCGGTGGACAAGGCGGCCGACCCCGTCGAGGCCGACGCGGCGCTTGCCGACCGGGGGAGCGTCCTCCACGCCGGGACCACCGTGGTCAGGGGCCGCGCCGAGGCCGTCGTCGTCGCCACCGCGATGGACACCGAACTCGGGGCTATTGCCGACCAACTCGGGCAGGCCCGCCAGCGCGAGACGCCGTTCGAAATCGAGGTGGACCGCCTCGGCCGCCGCATCGGCGTCGGCATCGTCGCGCTCATCCTGCTCATCGCGGCGGTCCAGCTGTTCCTCACCGCGACCGACCCGGTGGTCGTGCTCCTCGTCGCCGTCACGCTCGCCGTCGCGGCCGTCCCCGAGGGACTTCCGGCGGTCGTCACGCTCACCCTCGCGCTGGGGTCGCGGACGCTCATGGAGCGCAACGCGCTCGTCCGCAACCTCGCGGTCGTCGAGAGCCTCGGCGCGGTCGACTACATCGTCACCGACAAGACCGGCACGCTGACCGAAAACCGCATGACCGTCACCCGCGCGTGGCTTCCCGACGACCGGACGGTCGAACTGGACGGCGGTTCGGCGTCGGCCGGGACGGCCTCCGGAGACGGCGGCGCGTCGACCGCGGCCGACTCAGTATCCACGGCCGACTCGGCATCGGCGACCACCGCGGACCCGGAACCCAACTCGGACCCGGCGCTCGCGGCGCTCCTGTCCTGCGGGGCTCGCTGTAACGACACCAAGGAACTCGACGACGGAGCCCACCGGGGCGACCCCACCGAGGTCGCGCTCGTGAACGCCGCCGCCGACGCGGGCCTCGACGGCTCGCGCGACCCCGACGAGAGGCTCCGCGAAGTCCCCTTCACCTCCGAGCGAAAGCGCATGTCGGTCGTCGTCGACGCGTTCGACGCGCCCGGCGACGGCCCCGTCGCGCTCGTGAAGGGCGCGCCCGAGGAAATCGTCGCGCGGTGCGACCGCGTCCTCGTGGACGGCGAAATCGAATCACTCACCGACGAGCGCCGCGAGCGCGTCGAAGCGACCGTGGCCGCCTTCGCAGACGACGCCCTCCGCGTGCTCGGGTTCGCCTACGCGCCCGGTGCGGACCCCGACGACGACGACGAGACGCTCGAATCGGGACTCGTCTTCCTCGGGTTACAGGGCATGACCGACCCGGCGCGCGAGGGCGTCGCCGAGGCGGTCGCCGACTGCCTCGACGCCGGGGTTCGGGTGACGATGGCGACCGGTGACACCCCGCGGACGGCCCGCGCCATCGCCCGCGAGGTCGGCATCGATGCCGACTCGGTCGTCACTGGCACCGAGGTGGCCGCCATGGACGACGAGGAACTCGGCCGGGTCGTCGAGGAGACGAACGTGTTCGCCCGCGTCGCGCCCGAGCACAAGGTCCGCATCCTCCGGGCGCTCCAGGACGCGGGCTACACGGTCGCGATGACCGGCGACGGCGTCAACGACGCGCCGGCGCTCGGCAACGCCGACGTGGGCATCGCCATGGGCGACCGCGGGACGCAGGTCGCACAGGGCGCGTCGGACGTGGTACTCCGCGACGACAACTTCGTCACCATCCGGGACGCCATCGCGGAGGGCCGCGGCATCTTCGACAACATCCGCAAGTTCGTCAACTACCTGCTGTCGGCGAACGCCGGCGAGGTGTTCGTCGTCTTCCTCGGGACGCTCCTCGGCGCGGCGCTGTTCCCCGCGGTGTTCGCGGCCGAGTCGGCGCTCGTCATCACGCCCGTCGCGCTCCTGTGGCTCAACCTCGTCACCGACGGCTTCCCCGCGCTCGCGCTCGGCGCGGACCCCAAGTCGGACGACGTGATGCGCAGGCCGCCGCGCCCGCGCGACGAGGGCGTCCTCGACCGCCGGACCGTCGCTTCGATTCTCGGCATCGGCGTCGCGCTCACCGCGACCGGACTGGGCGTGTTCTTCTACGCGCTCTCTCGGTCCGGCGACCTCGTCGTCGCCCAGACGGTGCTTTTCACCTTCCTCGTCACCGCCGAGTTGGTCCGCACGCAGTCGGTGCGGCTCCGCTACCGGCTGTCGCCGCTTTCGAACCCGTGGCTCCTCGGCGCGGTCGGGCTGTCGCTCGCGCTCCACCTCGTACTCCTCTACACGCCGGTCGCGGACCTCTTCGGCGTCGTCCCGCTCGGGCTCACCGAGTGGGGCTGGGTCGCGGGCGCGTTCGTCCCGTTCCTCGCCGCGAACCTGTGTCTGGTGTGGCTCAACGACCGGCTGTTTGCCCAGTGAGCGACCCGAGCGCGCCCATGAGCCGGTCGCGGTAGAGGTAGCCGAGGACCGACGCACCGAGCAGCGCGCCGACGAAGACCGCGGTGAGTTCGGCGTTGCCGTCGGCGGCGGCCGCGCCAGCGAGGTTCACGAGCAGGAAGCCGGGGAGCCGACCCACCGCCGCGACGAGGACGACCCTGCGGACCGGGATGTCGGTGAGGCCGGCGGCGAAGCAGATGGCGTCGTCGGGGAGGCCGGGAACCAGAAACACGAGAAAGAGGACGGCCAGCCCGTGGGTCTCCATCGCGTCGTCGAACACCGAGAGCGCGTCGGCGGTGACGACGCGTTCGACGTACGGGCGACCGAGAGACCGCGCGATTCCGACGGCGAGCGCCGTGCCGAGGACGATGCCGACCATGCTGTAGACCGTCCCCCAGAGCGCGCCGAACAGGTAGCCGCTGGCGAACCCGAGCGCCTGTCCGGGGATGGGCGCGACGAGGACCTGCGCGATCTGCACGCCGACGAACGCGAGGGGGGCGAGCGCGCCGAACCCGAGGAGCCACGCCCGCAGCGCGGTCGGGTTGGCGAGAAACGGGAAGCGGTCGACCAGCGTCGTGCCGGCGAGCGCGACGACGGCGACGACGACGGCGGCGAGCGCGAGCGTCCGCCACCGGTCGCGCGGCGACTCGAACAGTTCGGGGACGGATAGCACGGATGGCCCCTCGCACGCCGCGGAGAAAAACCCGGCGCGGGAGCGTTTTTGTGTCGAGATGACGTAGGAATAATCGTGATGGATACGATTCTCGTCGCCGTCGACGGCTCGCCGCTGTCGAAGCGAGCGTTCGAACAGGCCCTCGCGCACGCCGATTCGACGGTCGTCGCCCTGCACGTCATCGACCCGACGGACCCCGGCTACAGCGCGCCGCTCGACGTGGATATCAGCACGGAACCGCTCCACGGCTCCGAGGAGTGGTACGAACGCGCCGACGAACTCGCGGCCGACATCTTCGACGAACTCGCGGCGCTGGCCGACGGGAGCGGCGTGGAACTCCGGACCGAGACCCTCCGCGGCGACCCCGCGCGGACTATCGTCGACTTCGCGCGACGGGAGGGCGTCGACGCCGTCTACCTCGGCGGCCACGGCCGCGCCGGCGAGACGGACCTGCTGTTCGGCAGCGTCGCCGAGTTGGTCTCCGGCCGTGCGCCGATGAGCGTGATGGTCGTCCGCTGAGGGTCGCCACTCACGCCTCACGGCTCGTCTGCCAGTCCCGAGCGACGCACCTCACTCGCCGTCGCCCGCGGGCGGTACGCACAGCACCGGGACGTCCGAGAGCCTGACGACCCGCTCCGCGACGCTTCCGAGCAGGTATCGCTCCAGCCCGCTCGTCCCGTGGGTGCCCATCACCACGAGGTCGATGCCGCGTTCCTCGCTGTAGTCGACGATTGTCTCGTGCGGCAGGCCGACCCGAATCTCCGTCTCGACGGGCACGTCGCGGTCGGCCGCCAAGTCGGCGACGACGCCGACAGCCGCCTCCCCGCGCGTCCGGGAATCGCCGTCGTCGACGGGCGCGTCCGCGTGTCCGGTCCGAACGTCGACGACGTAGAGGACGTGGAGCGCGGCCCCGTAGGTCGCCGCGAGGTCGACCGCGTACTCGGCGGCGCGGACCGCGTGGTCGCTGCCGTCGGTCGGGACGAGGATGTGGTCGAACATGCCGTCACAGACGCGCGCCGAGCGAATAAAACCGAACCCGGTCGCCCGGGCTTCGGCCTCCGGTCACCTCACGGCCGACCGAAGCCCCGCCACCACCGTCTCGATTCCCGGCCACCGGGAAGGAAGAGTCCGCCTTATGTCCGGAGCGAGCGTATCGTAATCCGGGTGGTGAGGAGCATGCAGACCGACCAACAACGGAGGGTAGAACTGTGGATTCGTCCGATTCGGGACGGCCTCGGCGAGGAACACCAGACGCTGGTGGTCCGACTCGAACGGCTCGCGGACGAAGGGCTCGTCGACGACGTGTGCGTCCGGACGTGGGGGCGCGAGGTGGATGTCGAGTCCGACACCGCGCCGACGAAACGAGACGCGGTCGTCCGCGAGCGACTCGCCGAGTGTCGGCTGTGGGCGCGAACGGAAGGGGTCGCGCTCCCGACGCTCGACGAGCGGGCGACGGTCGGGTCGGGCCGGATGGGCCCCGAACACGACGCGGTCGTCCTTCCGCCGACGCTGGGCGTCGTCTTCCGCGACGACGAAATCGAGGCCGTCTATCCGCACGAGCGAGACGATGGGACTCGAACGCTCGCCGACTGGGTCGAGACCGCCGAGTCGTTCCTCGGTATCGACCGCGAGCACGTCGAGGTGTAAGCGGGGACGAGTCTCCGACTCGTGGCTACGAAAACAACGCCACCCGGTCGAGACGGTCGATTTTCGAACGATGTGTTCCGCGAGAAACGTCGCCATCGACGGACGCGATTCCGGCGGCGTACGCCCGAATCACTCGCCCCAGACTCGGTACCGGAAGTGGGCCCGGGCAAGGCCCGACCGTGTCAGAGGCACCCCACTCGAACGACGACTGTCGTCGAGAGTGTGGGCGAATCATCGTTTCCTCGCCAGTCATCTATACTTGGTCCCTGATACATCAGGGTCGTATATACGTCCGGGGCGAAGCGTCACCCTTACTCGGAGCCGTGTAGTGGTGGGGGTATGAACGTCCCCTGCGTCCGCGTGCCCCGCGAGTCCGGCGAGGCGGCGCGCCGGCGCCTCGCCGACGCCGGCCTGCTCGACCACGACCACGAGATTACCGTCGCCGAGGGGACCCTCTACATTCCCGTCGTCGACGCCGACGCCGTCCCCGACGACCTGACGGTCGTCGACTACGAGCCACCCACCCGCGAGACGCAGACCACGCCCGCCGACCTGCTCGGCTTCGAACCCTCGTACGAGCGACTCGGCGACATCGTCATCCTTGACGAGGACGACCCCGACCGCGCCCGCGACATCGCCGACGCCATCGTCGCCTCAGACCTCAAGGCCGAGACCGTCGTCAACCGCGCCTCGAAGGTCAAAGGCGAGCTCCGCGTCCGCGACTGGGACGTGCTCGTCGGCGACTCGACCGAGACGGTCCACCGCGAGTACGGCCACGAGTTCCGGCTCGACATCGACACCGTCTACTTCTCGCCGCGGCTGGCGACCGAGCGCCACCGCGTCGTCGAGGCGATTCGCGAGGGCGAGCGCGTGTTCGACATGTTCGCCGGCGTCGGCCCCTTCGCGGTCCCCGCCGCCGCCGCGGGCGCGGAAGTCGTCGCCTGCGACCTCAACGAGGCGGCAGTCGAGTACCTCCGCGAGAACGCCGAGCGGAACGACGTGGCCGACCGACTCACCGCGATTCACGGCGACGTGCGCAAGGTCGCCGCCGACTACGAGGGCTGGGCCGACCGACTCATCATGAATCTCCCGCACAGCGCCAGCGATTTCCTCGACACGGCGGTCCGCCTCGCGAGCGACGAGTGCGTGATTCACCTCTACGACATCCAACACGAGGACGACCCGTTCGGACCGGGACTGGCCGCCGTCCGCGCCGCCGCCGAGCCGGCGTACGAGGTCGAAGTCGTAACCGAGCACGTCGTCCGGTCGTACGCCCCCCACGAGTACAACGTCTGTCTCGACGTTCGCCTGACGAAGCGGACGTGAGCGAGCTGGTGCCGAACGGCAGACACCGGGTTGATTCGCAAGTCTTAATTACGTAACCGGGGTACGGAAGAATGCGTTCGAAAGCCCACCGCGCCGGTGTAGCTCAGCTGGCAGAGCGATTCCTTCGTAAGGAATAGGCCGAGGGTTCAAATCCCTCCACCGGCTCTTTCTGCCGAACTCAAAACCCAGAGATGATGGTCCATCCCGCAGCAGCCGCGTCAGAACCACGCGCCCATCTCTGAGTAGTTGTGGACGCTCCGAAAAGGCGAGCGTCGACTAACCCGTTCGAGTAGTCGCCGTGCGAACGGCGGTCAGCCCGCGTCGAAACGTCGTCGAACTCGAACCCGAGCCGGACCTAAGCGCGTCGAGACCCGAGCGCGTCTTCTCGCCCGGTTCCGACCAGTAGGCAACCACTGCACCGACGGTCGCGGCGGCGGGGCGTCGCAGGGGCGGCCTAAAATCCGATGTGTGACGTCGAACTCGGAATATCGTCGTCATCCTCGTCGTCCTCGTCATCTCGGGCCGCGCCCTCGTAGAGATAGGTGTACTCGTCGTCAATCAGGAAGACGCCGCCGTCGGCGACCGTGACATCCACCTCGGGGAGACTGGTACCGGCCGCCTCGCCGTTTTCGCACGCGCCGGAACAGGCGTCGAACATCGACCCGTGTTTCGGGCAGATGATCTCGCCGTCGCGCATCGCCGCACCGGTCCCGCGGTCGAACCGCTGGTTCTCGTGGGTGCACGTGTTCGGCCACGCTTCGATGCCCGACTCGTCGTCGCATCGGACGAGGATGAGCTCTTTCGTCCGCGAATACGCGTCCTCCGCGGTGAACAGGTACGACCCGTTTTCGGGGACGTCGTCTACGGCCGCGACTCGGGTTCCATCGACCATCGGACACAGCTATCGACCGGGTCGAAAAGTAGCTATCGGCGCCGGCGAAACGGATTCCCGAACCGCCTCCGTCGGCTACGCCGAGGTAAACCGGTCCCAAACGACCCGACAGTCGCTACAGAGGAATCCGGTGAACTCGTCTACCGCGTGTCTCCGAACCGTCGTATCCCGTCCGCACCGTTCACACCACATACCCACTCGTTCGGCGGAATATCGTATTGTTATGAATCTCATATCCACTGACTCGACGCTCGGCGGGGCTGGGGTGCGGAATGTCGGTCAGCGGTCCCCGTCGAGGTTCACACCGCAGACGCCCGCTTCGTCGCCCATCTTCTCCACGCCGGGTGCGAACCGTCCCAACTCCCACGTGGGGTCGTGTCCGGTCTCCGCGCGGTGTTCTTCGATTCGGAGACGCGCGTCGGCGAGCTTAGAGAAGTGTTCTTCGAGGCCGCACGTCGGACAGGAGACCGTCGCACGAGGTGTCGACATCAGTCGAACGAAACGCGGCAGTCGAGAAAGTTCCGTCGGGTTCGGCGCCGGGGGCCAAAGAACGGTCGCTGGTGCGCGGTCGTCAGCCCATGACGAGACTCATCCACCGGTTACGCCGCACGAACTCCATGTTTTCGAGGTAGGCGTCGACGCCGAGGATACGACCCGCACCGAACGCACCGAGACCGAACAGCAACACCGCGTAGACGATGTGGTCGTCGACGACCCAGCCGTGAGCCAGCGGTAGTCCGGCGAGGATGCCGCCTTCGAGCGCCGCCGCCCAGTAGAACAGCATCATAACTGCGCCCCAGAAGGCGCTAAATCTGACGAACGCGCCGAGGATGAGCGCCAATCCCGCGAGCGTCAAGCCCCACATGTTCAGCATGTCGATGAGCGGGCTCCCCGCCATCGAACTCCACAGCCCCATCAGGGGGTTCCCCGCGGGAATCGCGTTGGCGAGGTAGCCCGCCGCGGTCCAGTTGTTCGAGGGGTCCGCATCGAGGTACGTCACGAGCTTCGTGATGCCGCCTTGGAACAGCGTCCACCCCATCACCACTCTGAGGAGGAAAAGCGAGTAGCCCACCCACCGCTCCGAGTAGTCGAACCGTACCGGTCGTCCGAACATCTCCGTCTCTAGTGTGCGGCTGTCGGTTGCCATGCAGAGGTGATATTTTCCGCCAAACTACAATAGTGTGTTGGACAATCTCAAACAATGGGCATCGTCGTCTCGTCGGAGGTCACGCCGCTTATCATCGCCCGCGACAGAGGACGGACATGCTCACTTTCATCGGCCTCGGGCTGTACGACGAGCGCTCCATTACCGTCGAAGGGCGGGAGGCGCTCGCGGACGCCGACCGCGCCTTCGCGGAGTTCTACACGAGCCACCTCGTCGGCGCGACCGTCGAGGAACTCGAAGCCTACCACGACATCGACATCGAGGTCCGCGACCGCGCCGGCGTCGAACAGGACCCCGAGCCGATACTCGACGCCGCGGAGGACGATCACATCGCGTTCCTCACCGCCGGCGACACGATGATTTCGACCACGCACGTCGACCTGCGCCTCCGGGCCGAAGAACGCGGTATCGAGACGCGACTCGTCCACGGCGTGACCGCCCAGTCCGCCGCCAGCGGCCTGACTGGACTCCAGAACTACCGCTTCGGGAAGGCCGTGACGCTCCCGTTCCCGTACGTTCACGGCGGCGACCCGGTGCCGAAGAGCGTCGTCGACTCGCTCGAAGCGAACCGCGAACTCGGCTTGCACACGCTGGTCTACCTCGACATCAAGGTCGACTGGGAGGGTCGTCGCGGCGTCGAGGTCGACGGCGACCAGTACATGACCGCCGACTACGCCGCCGAACTCTTCGCCGAACACTGGGACGGCGACGCCCTGGGCGTGGCCGTCTGCCGGGCTGGGAGTCCGGACCCCGTCGTCGCGGCGGACCGGCTGTCGGCGCTCGCCGAGCGCGACTTCGGCGAACCGCTGCACATGCTCGTCATCCCCGGCGAGGTCCACCACGTCGAAGCCGACGCGCTCTCGGCGCTCGGCGGCGCGCCCGAAGAACTGTTCGACGACGAAAACTGAGGCGAGACGAGAATCGAACCGAACGAGAACGAAACCGGGACTACGTCCGCACGGAGCCGACTACGCCCGGCCGTCGAGGCCCAACTCACTTCTGAGGTCGTACTCCTCGCCGGTCACCATGTAGAGCACGTCTTCGATGACGGTGAGGAGTTCCGGCACCTCTTGGACGACGAGGTACGTGATGCCGACGAGCGCGACGACCGCGAGCGCCTGGCTGATGATGCGGTCGGAGATGAAAAACGACACCATGTAGGGGTCCGACGAGCCGAAGAGGAACAGAACCTCGTCGACGAACCACTGGAAGTACTGTTTGCCGACTGAGATGGTGATGAACGTCGTCCGCAGTAGGTTCAGCGCGTAGATGATGGGAACGGCGATAGCGAGTCCGCGGAGCTTCCGTCGCATCGGGGCGTCGACGGCGGCGATGAGCCCGGCGAAGATGGCGATGCTACCGAGACCGGTACAGGCGAGGACGACCGAGATTTCGATTCGGTGAGAGCCCTGCATCCACAGGAACGTGTTCAGATAGCCCTCGTCGCCGGGAATCATCTGGGGGGTGTAGCCCAGCGACTCGATGAGGAAGCGCGTCTGCGCCGCGACGGACTCCATGAGGACGCCCCGCGGGGCCGGGATGGTCGTCCCGAACAGCGTCAGCGCGGGAATCGTCTCGAAGGGAAGGTAGACCACGCCCATGGCGGCGACGGCCCGCGAGAGAACGAACAGCGTGTCGCGGCCGTTGTAGAGGAGCCAGCCGGCGTAGAGCGACGCCGGGACGGCCGCGATGGTCAACAGCCCCTCGATGTAGCTCTTGTGAACGAGCGTGAAATGCGGGATGAGTTGGAGCCAGAAGACCGCAAACAACACCCACGCTGCGGTCATCACCCGCCGTCCGAGCTCGCGGTCCCGCCCGTTGGCGACCGCGCCGGCGACGAAGGTACCGATGACCAGCCACGCGAGGACGTCGGAGAGGAGACCGGGCATACGTGTTCGATGCGGTGGAGCGAATAAATCCCTTGTCGTTCCGGGCGTCGAATCCACGCGACCGTTGGGTCGACCCGAACGCGCAGCGCCGCCGCTGTGTGGGCGGTCGATAAAGAAGTGTTGAGGGGACCGGGAGAACCCCGGTGGTGGATTAGCGGTCGTTAGTTGTCGCGGCGGACTGCGAGGAGTGCCGCGGCGACGAGGGCGACGAGGGCGACAACGACACCGAAGCCAGGCGTGCTGGACTCGGTGGTCTCCTCGGTCGCTTCCTCAGTCGGCTCTTCGGTCGCGGTTGCCGTTTCCGTGGGCTCCTCGGTCGACTCTTCGGTGGTGGTCGTTTCCGTGGATTCCTCGGTGGTGGTCGTTTCCGCGGCCGTCGTCGTCTCCATGGCTTCGCCGACGATGCCGTCAGCGGTCGCATCGTCAGCCGTGCCGGAGTCGACGGAAGCCGTCACTTCGAACGTGTCGTTGAGGTTCTGCTCCGAGAAGTCGAACGCGGAGGAGAACGTGCCGTCGGCCTGCACGTACACCGAAGCGGTCTTCAGGAAGCGCGGCTGGGTGTCGCCGTCGGAGGTCACGCGGATGGTGAGTTCCGTACCGGGGGCGACGGTGGCCGTGCCCGAGATGGACTGCTCGGCGGCGTTACCGACCGCGAACTCGTCCTGGTCCAGTTCGAGTTCGGGGGTGACGACTTCGAACTCGTCGGAGGCCGACTCGTCGTCTTCGGCGAGGTCACCGTCTTCGAGGACGGTGAACGTCGCGTTGAACGCGTCGTCGTCCTCGACTTCGTAGAGCGTCGAGGTGTTGTCGTAGTAGTCCGTGCGCGAGGCAGAGACGTCGTCGAGGTCGTAGACGATGAAGTACGTGTCGTTGTCACCGTCAGCGATGATCGTGGCGCTCGAGCTGTTGATACCCAGAACCTTCGCGTCGCGGTTCGGTCCGGGGTTCGTCTGCTCGACCGTGAGGTTGAACTGCGTGCCCGAGAGGGCGTCGAAGTTCGACGCGTCGAACGCGCCTTCGAGGCCCGTCGCGGAGACCTGCGTGACGACGACGTCGCCGTTAGCAAGCGAGTCCGTCTGCGTCAGGTTCTCGTTCTCGATGGCGTCGTAGACGTCTTCGGTCTCGGTGAGGTCAGCGCCCGTGGGTGCCGTCCAGGTGGCGACACTGTCGGTGCTGCGGTCTTCGAGGACGAGCGTCGCGACGTTGTCGGCCTCGCCGCCGGTGGCGACCTCGAGGTCGTAATCGCCGGCGTCGAGGGTCTCACCGCTCGGGATATCCGTGGTGATGTCCTCGACCGTGTACTCGTCGTCGCTGTCGTCAACGTCGAACGAGGAGGTCTTCTTCGGTGCGTAGCTGTTGAACAGAAGGACGACTTCACCGTCGTCGTTGTCGTCTTCGACGGTGACGTTCGCGCTGTAACCGAGGCTGTAGTCACCGATGGTGACCGTCCCGGTGTCCGTGCCGTCGAGCGTGACGGTGATTTCGGCAACGTCGCCGACCTGTTCGTTGATGACGGACGACGCGAAGTCACCCGTGGAGTCCTTGGCCTTCGAGACGGTGACCGTGTCGGACTCGAGCGTGACGCCCGTGAAGGCGTCAGTCGCCTCAATCGTGTACTCGCCAGCGTCGACCGAGCTCAGGTTGAAGTCGGCTTCACCCTGGCCGTTGAGCGTAACGGTCGTCTCGGTGTCCTCGACCTCGTCGCCGTCGTCGTCAAGTGCGACGATGTCGACGGTGCGGTCGCCCGCGTTAGCCGAGACGGAGCCTTCGATACCGTCCTTGGTCGTGATGTTGAGGTCGTCGACGGTGAGTTCGAGACCGAGGTCGCGAACGTCAACCTGCGCCTTCTGGGCGCCGCCGACCGTGAACTGGTACGTGTCGAGGGTCTTGCCGTCCGTGTCGAAGACGAAGACCTGACTGTTGGGGCCAGTGGAACCGGAGAACTGGTAGTTGTTGTCGTCGTCAGCGCCTTCGACTTCGACGTCGGTGTCCACCGCGCTCGCGACGACCGCGACGTTGGAGCCCTGGTAGGCCGTGTTGTTGGACTCGTTTGCGACGTAGATCGGAGCGAAGGTGACGTCCTCAGTCGCGGTGGCCGTGTTACCGGACGTGTCCGTCACGTTGTACGTGACTTCGAGGTCGTCGGTGTAAACCTGGCTGAGGGTGACGTTGACTTGGCCGCTGGAGACGGAGACGGACTGCGAGAGGTTGGTCTCGCCGTCCGTGACGTTCATCTCGTTGACCGTGACGGCCTCGTCGAAGGCGACTTCGACCTTCGGCGTGCCATCGTCGAAGTGGGTGGCGGAGTTGAAGTCAGCAGGGTTGGCGGCAACGACATCAAGCGTGTCGTAAGCCTCTTGCTGGGTGGTACCGGCGGTCAGGCTAGCGCTCTCTGCGGCGGAGACGTTGTACTCACCGGCGGAGACGCTCTCCGGAATCGAGAGCGAGAGGGTTGCCGTAGCGGCCGCGGTATCCGTGCTGTTCGGCTCCGAGGCGTTATAGTAGCCGTCGTCGTTCAGGTCGAGCCATACGTGAACATCGTTCGCTCCGCCAGAGTTAACGGTAACATCGACGGATGCAGACGGGCCTTTGTCGACGGTATCAGGAGATACCGTAGCCGACGTAGCCGCCGCAGCGGCAGTGCCCGTGAACGCGATGGACCCGGCAAAGACCGAGAAAACCATCAGCGCAGCGAGCAGAACCGCGCGAACTTGTTTGTTTGCTGTCATTGTTATAGATGAGTCTATAAGCGGCGAAGCAGCTTTTTCCCGTACGCCCGTGGGTAGTCGGGCGGGGGGATTACTCGCTGATTTTCACCTTGGGTAGGGGTACGAAAGCGACTCTCCGGAGATTGGATAAATACTTTGTGGAATGTCTCTCCGTGGAGAGCGTCGAGAAACGAGTACTGTTCAGCGAATAAACAGAACCGGCGGTGTGTTAGAAAATCTACCTGTTATTCCGGTGACTCGAAGTCGGCGGGGATGACTTCGATTTCGTGGCCGTCGGGGTCCTTGGTGAACGCGAACATGTCGTCGCAGGACTCGGGGTCGCGGTAGTCCTCGGCCTCGCGCTCCATGAGCGTCTCCCAGTAGTCGTGGAGGTCGTCGGCGCTGACGGCGAGGTGGCCCCACGCGTCGCCCATCTCGTAGCTCCGGCCGTCGTAGTTGTAGGTGAGTTCGACGGCCATCGCCTCTTCGGCCGCGCCCTCGGGCTTCATGAAGTAGTTCGCGAAGGTGTCGGACTCCCAGCGGCCGGTGTGCTCGTAGCCGAACTTGCGGGTCCAGAAGCCGAGCGCCTCGTCGGCGTCCTCGACGCGAATCATCGTGTGGTCGAGGCTCCACTTCGCGCCGTGATCCCGCTTGACGATTTCGACCTCGTGGCCGTCGGGGTCCTTGACGAACGCGTAGCGACCGCCGCAGGACTCGGGGTCGCGGTAGTCCTCGACGCCCTCGTCCATGAGCTGCTGGTAGGAGGATTCGAGTTCGTCCTCGGGGACGCGGACCGCGATGTGGCCCCACGCGTCGCCCATCTCG
Source organism: Haloferax gibbonsii (assembly GCF_001190965.1). Classification (NCBI taxonomy): domain Archaea; kingdom Methanobacteriati; phylum Methanobacteriota; class Halobacteria; order Halobacteriales; family Haloferacaceae; genus Haloferax; species Haloferax gibbonsii. Next base: position 829,297 of record NZ_CP011947.1, on the reverse strand, counting down.
TAGGTGTGGTCGCCGTGGTTGTAGGTGAGTTCGAGGACCGCGCCCTCCTCGTGGAGGTCCTCGGGACCGAGGTAGACGTTAGTGAACGTGTCGGCCTCCCAGCGACCCTTCTCCTCGTAGCCGAGGTGGGTCGTGTACCAGTCGAGCGACTCCTCGAGGTCTTCGACGCGAATCATCACGTGGTCGAGGGTTCCGGACATACCCGAGTGATGTGTCGCGCCGGCGAAAAACGTACCGAACGCGGAACCCACCGTCGATGGTTGCCACACGCCGTCTACCGGAACTTTCGGTCCGTTACGTGGTGCATAAGTACTCCCCGAAGTTACGATTCGGCAGTGTTCCCGGTCCCCAATCCCGTTCGCCTCCTCATCCTCGGCATCGGGCTGGCGCTCGCCCGACTCGGTCTCCTCGACCGCGAGCGCGCGGTCCGCATCGCCGACCTCTCGTGGCCCCGCGTCGTCACCGGCATCGCCCGGATGTCGAAGAACGCCGTCGACGTGGCGATGGTGGGTATCGCCTCCGGGACCGTCGCCATCACCGGCGTCGGGTTCGCCGGGCCGTACTGGGGGCTCGCCTTCGCACTCGGCGGCGGTATCGCCGGGGGGACCATCGCACTCGTCTCCCAGCGCTTCGGCGCGGACGCGATAGACGAGTTAGGACTCGCGGTACGGTCGAGCGCGCTCTTGACCGTCGTCGCCACGCTCCCCGTCACGGCCGTCTTCTGGCTGTTTCCCACCGAACTCATCTCCGTGCTGAGCAGCAACCAAGGAGCCATCGAACTCGGGGCGGCGTACCTCCGAATCGTCGGCCTCGGCGTCCCCTTCGCCGGCCTGAACCTCATCGGGAGCCGCGTCCTCGTCGGCAGCGACGACGCCTACACCGCGATGACGCTCCGCGCGAGCGGCGCGGTCATCAACATCGTCCTCAACGCGGTGCTCATCTTCGGCCTCGACATGGGCGTCGAGGGCGCGGCCCTCGGGACCGTCCTCTCGAACGTCGTCGTCGCCGGCGCGTTCGCAGTCGGCCTGTCTCGCGGGTCGCTTCCCGGGGTCGGCGCGTTCCCCGTCACCATCGACCCCTTCGGGTCGTTCGTCGACCCCCGGACGCTCGTCGACCTCGTCAAAATCGGCCTCCCCGTGATGGGTCGCGGGCTCGTCTGGACGGTCGCCGAGTTCCCGATGCTCGCCATCCTCGACAGCTTCGGGCCGGACGTGGTGGCGGCGTTCGTCATCGCCCGCCGTATCTGGGGACTGATGAACACCCCCGGCTGGGGATTCGGACTGGCGTCGTCGAGCCTCGTCGGGCAGGCGCTCGGCAAGGACGACGAGCAGACCGCCGAGGCCTACGGCAACGAAGTCATTCGGTTCGCCGTCGCCACGTACATCGTCTCGGCGGCCCTCGTGGCGATATTCGCTCGCCCCATCGTCCTCGGATTCGTGGACAACCCGGCTGATCCGGCGGTCCCCATCGCCATCGACCTCGTCTACGTCGCCTGCATCGCAGTCATCTTACAGGGCGTCTCCGGCGGGTCCGCGGGTCCGCTCGACGCCAGCGGCGACACCCGCTGGACGTTCGGCAGCCAGTTCGTCGGGATGTTCCTCGGGTCGATTCCGCTCACCTACATCGGCTCCGTCACTTCGCTTGGGCTCGTCGGACTCTATCTGGCGTTCCTCGCCGAGACGACGATTCCGGCGGCGCTGAACTACTACCGCTTCAAAACGGGGACGTGGAAGGCCGTCAGTCGAAACTACCGGCCCAAGACGGCCGCGGACGACTGAAGCGGCGTCACCGCGGGTCGCGCTCGCTCGCGCGCGACCAATATACGAACCCCGCCACGGCCCACAGGAGGACGGTACCGACCGGCCACGCGGTCCGTCCCGGTTGGACCGAAAACCCGCGGGCGACCTCTAACTGAGTCACGCCGGCGAGCGCGAGCCCGGCCGCGGTGAGTCGAACGTCCTCGCGGCCGAACAGGACGCCCGAGAGCGCGCTTCCGAGCGCGACGGCGTAGCAGGCGACGCCGACCGGCCACACGAGGATGTAGTCCGGAAGCCCCATCGTAAAACGCAGGAAGAAGTCGGTTATGGTCGTCACGCTCCCGGTCGAGGGGCCGACGAGCCCCCACGGGAACAGGAGCGTGAGAGCCCCGGTCGTGAACGTCTGGACGGACCACGGAACGAGACCGAGGACGAAGACGAGGAGTAGCTGGAGTCGGCGGCGCGCGGACGACCGCGAAGCCGACCGGGTCGCCGGGTCGGTCGTCACCGCTGGGCGATGATGCGGAGCACGTCCTCGTCGGCGAGGACGTGGTCGCGGCCGACCTGCTGGTCGTCGTGTTTCGCGCTCGGCCCGGAGACGCGTGCGAACCGGAACCGCTCGTCGAGTTTGGCCCCGAGTTCGTGGATGGCGTCGTCGATGGTGTCGCCCTCGCGGAGGACGAGCGGTTCGTCGTAGTCGACGCCGCGGCCGGGCTTGTCCATGTAGATGCGGATGAGCCCGAGGGCGTCCCAGATCTCCTCTTTCAGCGCGTCGAGACCCTTCTCGGCCTCGGCGCTGATGAACGTGACCTCGTCGGGGTCGAGACCGATCTCGCGGAGGTTCTCCTCGACGGTCGGGAGGTAGTCTTTGTCGATGAGGTCGGCCTTGTTGACGGCGACGATAGACGGCAGGTAGACCCGGTTTTTCATGATGCCGTCGACGAGTTCGTCGATGGTCGTCTCGCCGCGGAGGGTCACCTCGGCGTTGACGAAGCCGTGCTCGCGGAGGATGCCCTTGATGGTCTCCTCTTCGAGGTCGACGCTGTCGCTTTTTGTCACGTTGATGCCGCCTTTGCCCTTCTTGTTGATAGAGAGGTTCGGCGGGGACGTGTCGAGCCGAATCTTGTTGTTGTAGAGTTCGTGTTTCAGCCGCTCGTAGCGCTCTATCTCGAACACCGAGAGCATGAACACGACGAGGTCGGCGGTGCGGACGACCGAAAGGACCTCCTTGCCGCCGCCGCGACCGCCAGCGGCCCCCTCGATGAGGCCCGGCACGTCGAGTATCTGGATGTTCGCGCCCTTGTACTTCAGCATCCCCGGATTCACGTTGAGCGTCGTGAACTCGTACTCGCCCGTCTCGCTGTCGGCGTTGGTGAGGGCGTTGATGAGCGTCGATTTGCCGACGCTGGGGAAGCCGACGAGCGCGACCGTCGCGTCGCCGGTCTTCTCGACGGCGTACCCTTGGCCGCCGCCGGCCGAACTCTGGTTTTCGAGTTTCTCTTTCAGTTCCGCGAGTTTCGCCTTCAGCCGACCGATGTGCGCCTCGGTCGACTTGTTGTACGGCGTGTTAGATATCTCCTCGCGGATATCTTCGATCTCCTCCTCCAGTCCCATCGTCAACAGTTCCGCCGCGTCCGTCGAAAAACCCTTTCCTTCCGCGCGGCGGATTTCGACGCGCCGACGCGTCGGGTATCGTGGTAGTCGCGCGTGCGCGAACAGACAAGTATCGGCACGGTTATACACGACCCCTTCGACCGCCCGATGAACACCGATGCCCGACCCTCGGACGCTCCGCGATAGCACGCAAATCGTGCTCCCGTGCGACCTCTTGGAGAGCGTGCGCGACGACCTCGAAACGGAGTTCATCGTCTCCGTCCACCGAAAGGACGGCGGCACGTGCCGAATCATCGGGAGCCCGGTCGAGATTCGTGCGGTCAGCGACTTTCTCGCGCGACAGGGCATCTCCCTCCGCTAGTCTCGGTTCCGAAGGGCTTGTTACCACACAGTCCAACGGACGGGTATGGACGAAGCGCCGGGACTTTCCGACCAGTACCGCACGGCCAGTCCGTGGCCCGTGTTCATCGCGCTCGGGATACCCATCTCCGAGTTGGGTCTGTTGTTTGGCCTGTTTCCACTCGCCGTCGGCGGCCTGCTCCTGTTCGGCGGGAGCGTCGTCGGCATCCTCAAGGAGTCCGGCTACGTCACCTCGACGATTCGCGCAGTCACCGCGCTTGCGGCCATCTTCCTCGCGTTCGGCGCGGGACTCGCGTTCACCGACATCGCCCTCGTCACCCGCGGCTACGCGGTCATCGCGGCCGCGATTCTGCTGGTGGTCGGCGGCGTCGTCTTCGAACTGTTCGTCCGCGAGCAGCGACAGACCTTCTGACCGCCGCGGACGCCCACGCGACCGTCCCACCCCGCCCCGACCGGACGAGAAACCAACAATCTATTTGAACGGCGTCCCCGACTGTCTCGATATGGCAACCAAGACGTTCGACAAGGAGACCATCCTCGACCTCACGGTCAACATGGTTCCGCTGGCCATCATCCTGTTTTTCGTGGTGGCTTTCACCTTCGTCAATCCGTTTGGGTTCGAATCGCTCACTTCGGGGCTCCAGTACACGCTTCTCATCGCGCCGTTCGTGCTCCTCGCCGCGCTCACCTACCTCTCGGGGAAGGCCATCGCGGGCTCCGAGAAGGAAGGCACCGTTTACGCGCCCGGACAGGCGACCGTTCCCGGCGCGAAGCCGCTTCACGAAGCGGAGGGCGAAGAGACGGCCGAACTCGAAGAATCGACGGATGACGACGCCGTCGAAGCCGCGGACGAGACGGCTTAAAGCACCTCGAATCGCAGGGCGGTCCCGAATCTTTCATTACCCTGCACTACTCAGGCACTTCCATGGAGGTTAACGGACAGTTAGCACTGACGGTGCTCATGGGGGTCTTCCTCATCGCCGTCGCCGCGTGGCTCGCGCGGGTCGAAGACTGGCGGTCGTACACCCCGCTCGCGGGCGGAGGCACGGTCGGTGGTACCGCAGAGCAGTACGTCTCGGAGGAGAAACCATCCGGGGTCATCCGTTGGTTGACGACGGTCGACCACAAGGACATCGGGATGCTCTACGGCGCGTACGCGCTCGTCGCGTTCGCCGTGGGCGGACTCATGGTCGTCCTGATGCGGATTGAACTGGCGGACCCGTCGATGACGCTTATCTCGAACACGTTCTACAACTCGTTGCTCACAAGCCACGGGATTACGATGCTGTTCCTGTTCGGGACGCCCATCATCGCCGCGTTCTCGAACTACTTTATCCCGCTTCTCATCGGCGCGGACGACATGGCGTTCCCGCGTATCAACGCCATCGCCTTTTGGCTCCTGCCGCCGGCGGCGCTTCTCATCTGGGCCGGGTTCTTCCCCATCCCGGACGTCATCCCGGCGCAGACGGCCTGGACGATGTACACGCCGCTCTCCGCCGGTGTCGGCTCCGGCAACCAGATGAACGCCGGCGTCGACCTGATGCTCCTCGGCCTGCACCTCTCCGGTGTCTCGGCCACGATGGGTGCGATCAACTTCATCGCGACCATCTTCACGGAGCGCAACGAGAAGGTCTCGTGGGCGAATCTCGACATCTTCTCGTGGACGATTCTGACCCAGTCGGGGCTCATCCTCTTCGCGTTCCCGCTTCTCGGCAGCGCCATCGTGATGCTGCTTCTCGACCGGAACTTCGGTACGATGTTCTTCTCGGTCGACGGCGGCGCGATTCTCTGGCAACACCTGTTTTGGTTCTTCGGCCACCCCGAAGTGTACATTCTCGTGTTGCCCCCGATGGGCATCGTGAGCCTCGTGCTCCCGCGCTTTGCGGGCCGTCGGCTCTTCGGGTTCAAGTTCGTCGTCTACTCCACGCTCGCCATCGGCGTCCTCTCGTTCGGCGTCTGGGCGCACCACATGTTCGCGACGGGTATCGACCCCCGTCTCCGCGCCTCGTTCATGGCCGTCTCGCTGGCCATCGCGATACCGAGCGCGGTCAAGACGTTCAACTGGATTACGACGATGTGGAACGGGAAGATTCGCCTCACGACGCCGATGCTGTTCTGTATCGGCTTCGTCTCGAACTTCATCATCGGCGGCGTGACGGGCGTCTTCCTCGCGTCGATTCCGGTGGACCTCGTGCTCCACGACACCTACTACGTCGTCGGACACTTCCACTACATCGTCATGGGTGCCATCGCCTTCGCCGGCTTCGCCGGGCTCTACTACTGGTTCCCCATCTACACCGGCCGGATGTACCAGGTCACGCTCGGTAAGTGGCACTTCTGGCTCTCGATGGTCGGGACGAACCTGACGTTCTTCGCGATGATTCTGCTCGGCTACGGCGGGATGCCGCGTCGCTACGCGACCTACCTGCCGCAGTTCGCGACGCTCCATCAGGTCGCCACGGTCGGCGCGCTCATCCTGCTCGTCGGCCAGATAATCTTCGTCTGGAACTTCGTCCAGTCGTGGCTCGAAGGCCGCGAAGTCCAAGACGGCGACCCGTGGGACCTCGCCGACGACGACCTCGTCACGGCCGAGTGGACCTGGTTCGAGCGCAAACTGGAGACGGCCGTCACCGACGGCGGCGAAGAAGAGACCGAACTCGCCACCGACGGCGGACAGACGGTCGACGACGCGGACGCGGAATCCGCGGACGACGCGTAGTCGACGCCGCTCGCCGGCGTTTCGGTTTCATTTTTCGGACGCTGTCTTTCGAGAGCGAACGCGCCCGACGGCGCTGACTGTCCGTGCGTCCACGCGCCCGCACTTGTGTTATCGTAGCTGTCGGTCGCTCGCGTGCGCTGAAACATCACGACATCGCCAGCACGACATCGCCAGCGCCGCCGCTCGCGAGCGACGACGGTCACGGTGGAGAAAAGCGACTGCTCTCGATGCGGCGGCGCGGAAAACCGGGCGGTGCTCAGACGACGAGGAGGACGCCCGTCGCGAACATCAGTATCGCGATGGCCCCGAGCACGAGTCCGAGGATATCGGTATCCGACATAGCTCACCCTTAGGGCGTGCGGCAAAAGGTGCATCGGTACGCGGACGGGAACCGCCTCCTCCCGAGGCGAACGGAAACCCCTAACAGCGTCCGCCCCCGAGCGTGGACCGTGAGTTCGAACGTCGGCGGTCACCGCTTCGTCCTCGGACTGTACGCCGCCCTCGTCGCCGTCGCCGGGGCCGCGGGCTACCTCACGGGCACGTTCGTCTCGGGGCTCAGCGCCCCCCGGTTCCTCTTTCTGGTGCCGTTCCCGCCGACGCCCCTCGGCTTTGCGGCCTACGGCGCGCTGACCATCGCGCTCGTCCTCGGCGCCCCGCTCGCGCTCGTGGTCTACGTCTCGGCGGGACTCGACGACGCGGCCTAATTCGCACGAACGTTCAGCACAAATACTAAGACCGGCGACCGGGACGTGGTAGTATGTATCACGTGGTAATCGGTGTCGATGACGACGCGGAGCACGCGCTCGCGTGCGTCGAAGAGGTCGCGAATCTCCCCGGCGAACCCGACGAGAAGGAGGTGACGCTCGTCCACAGTTTCACCGACAACCCGAGCGGGGCGTCGGCGACGCAGATTCACTCGGTCCGGGAGGCCGGCGAGTTCCTCGAAGACCGCGGTATCGAGTACGACGTCAACGAGTCGTCGGGCGACCCCGCGGAGGTCATCATCGAGTTCGCCGACGAGGAGGACGCGGATCTCATCGTCACCGCCGGGCGGAAGCGCTCGCCGGCGGGGAAGGCGCTGTTCGGGAGCGTCACGCAGACGGTGATTCTGAACTCCGAGCGGCCCGTCATGGTGACGGGCACGACGAAGCGAAAAGACTAGTAGACCCGGTCGAAGAGTCCCGCGACTTCGTCGGGGGTCTGACGGCCGGACGCTCGTTCTCGCAGGTCGCCGTCGCGAACGCACAGCACCGTCGGCGCCGCGTCGACCTCGAAAGACCGACAGAACTCGTCGGCCGTCTCGCCGTCGACGCCCGCGGCCGCGACGCCGTCCGGGACTCGGTCGAGGACAGCGCCGAGGTCCTCCTTCATCGCGTCACAGGGCTCGCAGAAGCGTCGCCAGACGAAAACGACGGCGTCCGAGTGGTCTGCGAGGTAGGATTCGAAGGTGTCGTCGTCGAGTTCGTCGAGCGCGGCCGGCACCGGCGACGACGAGGTCATCTCGACGAGCAGGCCCGCCATGACCAACAGCGAGTCCTGTTCGACCGGCGCGTCGAGGAACGACTTCGCCGCGAGGTAGGCGACCACGTCGGCTCTGGTGACGCCGAACTCGTCGAGTCGCTCCTCGACGTTCTCGGGCGCGACGCCGAAGAGGTCCGAGACCGTCTGGTGGAACTCCTCGGTCGAAACCGCGCCGTAGATGTCGTGGTAGACGGCGAGCGTCTTCTCGAACTCCGCCGTCGTCGAGAGCGTCCCGTCGGGCGCTTCGTCGACCGCGCCGGCGGCGATGAGCGTTTCGAGCGCCGTCTCGGGGTCGGCGTGGGTCGCGGCCACGGTCAGACCCCCAGGTACCGCTCGCGGGTCTCGTCGTCCTCGCGGAGTTCGTCGGCGCTCCCGTCGAAGACGATGCTCCCCTGGTCGATGACGTACGCGCGGTCGGCGAGTTTGATGGCCGCCGCGGCGTTCTGTTCGACGAGGAGGATGGTCGTCCCCGCGTCGCTGATGCGCTCGACCGCGTCCTCCACGTCCTCGATAATCTTGGGCGCGAGCCCCTCGTACGGCTCGTCGAGGAGAAGCAGGTCCGTGTTCTGCTTCAGAGCGCGCGCGATGGCGAGCATCTGCTGTTCGCCGCCCGAGAGCGTCCCCGCGCGCTGGTCTTTCCGCTCGTCCAGCCGAGGGAACTGGTCGTAGACCTCCTCGGTCGACATCCCCTTGTGACCGAACGACAGCGACCGACCCCAGGTGTTCGATTTGTTGTTGACGACCTCCGCGAGGTGGAGGTTCTCGGCGACCGAGAGGTTCGGGAAGATGCGCCGCTCTTCGGGCACGAGAGAGATTCCCTGCACCGACACGTCTTCCGCGGCGACGCCCGTGATGTCGCCGTCCTTGAACCGAATCTGCCCCTTCCGAACGTCGGGCGGCGTCGCGCCGGCGATACACCGGAGCGTGGTGGTCTTGCCCGCGCCGTTGCGGCCGAGGAGCGCGCAGATCTCCCCCTCCTCGACGCTCATCGAGAGGTCGCGGATGATGTGGCTCTCGCCGTAGTAGGCGTCGATACCGTCGATTTCGAGGAGGCTCATAGCTCGACACCTCCGAGGTACGCCTCTTGGACGGCTTCGTTGCCCCGAATCTCGTCGGGGGTCCCCTCGGCGATGATGCCGCCGCGGCTGAGGACGACGATGCGATCTGAGATGCTGAAGACGATTTCCATGTCGTGTTCGACGAGGACGAACGTGAGCCCGTGGTCGCGTTTGACCCGCTCGATGAGGTCGACCGTCGACTTCGTCTCCTCGGGAGACATGCCGGCGGTCGGTTCGTCCATGAGGAGCAGGTCGGGCTCGCTCGCGAGTGCGATACCGATTTCGAGGCGACGCTTGTCGCCGTAGGGAAGGTCGGTCGCGATAGTGTCCGCGCGGTCCAACAGCCCGACCGAGTCGAGCGTGTCGCGGGCGACGCCGTGTACGTCCGTGAGGCTGTCGCGGTGTCTCAGGAACTCGAAGCCGAACGCACCGCGCTCGGCCGCCAGCGCCGCGATTTCGGCGTTCTCCCTGACGGTGAGGTCGGGGAAGATAGAGGCGGTCTGGAACGACTTCGAGACGCCGCGTTGGACCACCTGATGCGGTTCGAGGCCGACGATTGACTCGCCTTTGAACCGGATATCGCCGCTCGTCGGGTCGAGCCGTCGCGTGATGAGGTTGATGAGCGTCGACTTCCCCGCGCCGTTCGGGCCGATGATAGAGACGCGCTCGTCCTCCTCGACGGTGAGGTTCACGTCGTCGGTCGCGACGAGGCCGCCGAACTCCTTGACGAGGTTCTCCGTTTCGAGGAGCGTCATTGGCCGCCACCTCCGTTCTCGGAGCGCGCGCGAAGTCGCTTCGCCGCCTTCGAACCGAGGTCGACCGCGAGTTCGCGGAGCCGGTTCAGGATGCCCCACAGGCCGTCCGGAACGACCCAGACGACCGCGACGAAGACGACGCCCAAGAGCAGGTGCCAGTAGAACCCGAAGTCCCGGACGAGCACGATGCCCGTGAAGGGAATCGTCAGCGCCTGGATGGTGCTGACGATGTTCTCGATGTAGAGGTACAGTCCGACACCGAGGACCGGTCCGAACATCGAGCCCGCGCCGCCGAGGACGGTCATGACGACGATGTCGCCGGACTCCGTCCAGAACAGCGACTGGAGCGGAACGTACGCACCGTGGATGGTAAAGAGGCTCCCGGCGACGCCCGCGAACCCGCCCGAGATGATGAACGCCATGAGCTTGTACCGCCAGACGTTGAGTCCGACGAACTCCGCGCGCTGTTCGTTCTCGCGGATGGCGCGGAACACCATCCCGTAGGGGGAGTTGAGGATGCGGTAGGCGACCGCGACCGCGCCGACGAAGAAGACGCCGACGAAGGCGTAGAGCCACGTTCCGAGGAGCATCCCGCCGATGGACGGCACGTCCGCTTCGAGGTGGATGACGCCGAGGAAACTGCCGACCTCGACGCCGGTCAGGCCGTTTTCGCCGTTGGTCAGGAACGCCAGCGGCGACGCGGCCATGTAGTAGAACATCTGGGCGAACGCCAGCGTGAGGATGGAGAAGTAGATGCCGCCGCGGCGGAGCGACAGGAAGCCGAGCACCCACGCGAGGAGCACGGCGAAAAGCGTCCCCGAGACGACCATCACGATGGGGTCGCCGCTGACGTTCTTGGCGACGATGCCCGCGGCGTACGCCGCGCCGCCCCAGAAGGCCGCGTGGCCGAACGAGAGCAGTCCGGTGTAGCCGAGCAGCAGGTCGAAGCCGATGGCGAAGATGCCCCAGATGAGGATGAGCGTCGCGAGGCTCTGGTAGCCCTGCAGGAACCCCGAGACGACGGGTGCGCGGGCGAAGAGGTACGGGAACACCGCGACGAGAATGGCCGTGATACCGACGACCGTCCCCTCGCGGCCGCGGAGTTTCTCCCAGCGACCGAAGAGGGTGCCGCCGACGAGCGCGTCCTTCGCGCTCGGGTTGGCGTCCTTCTCGCTCATGGCGTCACCTCTTCGTCGCCGAGGAGGCCCTGCGGCCGCGTCAGGAGGACGATGGCCGCGATGGCGTACAGGCCGACCTGCGACCACGCGGGCGCGAAGGAGACGAGGGCGGCGGTCGTGAGGCCGAAGACGATACCGCCGAGGACCGCGCCGGCGATGCTTCCGACCCCGCCGATGACGACCGTCAGGAACGCCGGAACGAGGATGTTCGTCCCGATGGTCGGGTTGACGACGTTCAGCGGGCCGCCGACGACGCCCGCAACCCCGGCGAGCGCCGCGCCGATGCCGAAGACCACGATGTACGGACGGGTGATTTTGATGCCGAGGAGTCGGACCATCTCGGCGTCGCGGGTCCCGGCGCGAACGACGAGACCGAAGTCGGTGTACTCGACGAGCAGGTACACGAGCGCCACGAGGACGGCCGTGATGCCGATGACCCAGAGCCGCCACTGCGGGAAGTTACCCACGATGGGCAGCGCTATCGGGCCGGAGACGGGAAGACCGGCGAACGAGCCGAACGAGAGGATTCGCTCGGGCTGTTCGAACGGCAGGCTGTTGCTGCCGAACAGGACGCGGAACAGCTCCTGAACGACGATTGCGAGCCCGAACGTGACGAGAATCTGGTCGGTGTCGGGCCGGTCGTAGAACGCCCGCGCGAGGTACCGCTCCATCAGCAGGCCGACGCCGAAGACGAAAAGCGGGACGAAAAGCAGGGCGGCGAAGAAGCCGATGTCGAGCCCGAAGCTCGAAAAGCCCCACTCGGCCAGTTTCCCGTTCGAAAGCGGGACGTTCAGCGCGACGAACAGCCCCGCGTACGTGCCGACGAGATACAGCGCGCCGTGCGCGAAGTTGACGAACTTGAGCGTGCCGAGGATGATGGAGAGACCGACCGCTAAGAGGACGTAGATAGCCCCCTGCTGCAGCCCGTTGAGCAGGATGACGAGTACGTCCGACAGAAGGCTCATCGCCCCCCACCTCCGCCTCGGATGTTCGAAGCGCGAACTACCATGGGTATGCTAAACTTACTCATTTACGTGTGCGTGGTTGTCTGCGATTAACTTTCATTAAGATAACGGTGGAGGTGAGTGTCTACTCGTAGGACCCGAGTTCACACTCGGCCGCCGGCCCGGCGTCGCACGCGTAGCCGAGGTCGTCGCGGCTGGTGATGTTGACGATGTTGAAGTACGTCCCCTCGCTCTGCTCGGAGGCGGGAAGCCCCTGGACGACCGGCACGTCTCGCTGCGCCTGGTGGTCGCAGCCGCGCATCGTCTCCGAGCCCATCCCGATGTTGTCGTACTCGTAGTCTTCGAGTTGCTTGATGACCTCCGGCGGGTAGAACGTGCCCGCGCGCTCGACGGCGGCCGCGTACTGGAGCGTCTGTGCGTACGCCAGTTGAGCGGGGCCCGACGGCGTCCGGTCGTACTCGTCTCGGAACGCCTGCGTGAACTCCTGCGACGGCGTGTTGTCTATCTGCGAGTCCCACGCGACGGTGCCGTAGATGCCCTCTATCGCACCGCCCGCCGCCTCCGCCATCGGGCGGTTGTACAGCGGAACGATGATCTCCATGTCCTCGTCGATGCCGGCGTCGATGGCCTGCTGCATGGAGTTCGCGCCGTCGAGGCCGTAGTGGTTCAAGATGAGCACGTCCGCACCGGAGCTCTGTGCCTCCGAGAGGTACGTCGAGTAGTCGGACGTCCCGAGCGGGGTCGCGACCGACTCGATCTGCTCCCACCCGGCGACGTCCGTCATGAACTGCTCCATCGACGCCTGCTGGGTCTGCCCCCAACTGTAGTCGGCGTAGAGCTGGTAGAACTGCAGGTCCTCGCCGTAGGCGTCGCGGACGACCGGGGCGAGCGCCTGCCCCGTCATGTAGGCGTTGAACATCTCGCGGAAGGAGTAGCGGACGCAGTCTTTTCCGGTGGTGTCGTTCGAGTGCGTCAGACAGCACATGAACATGACTTTCTCGTTTTGACACAGCCCCTGCACCGCGATGGCGACCGCCGAGGACGACCCGCCCGAAATCATGATGGCGTCGTCGCGCTGAATCATCCCCGAGGCGGACTGCCGCGCCTGGTCCGCGTCCGTGGCCGTGTCCCCGTCCACGTGGTCGATGGTGTAGCCGAGGACGCCGTCGCCGGAGAGGTCGTCGAACTGCGAGTCGACCCAGCCGCCGCCCTCGTTGAGGTGCTTCACCGCGAGCTGATAGGCCCGAAGCTCGTCTTCACCCTCCGAGGCGTACGGTCCCGACTGCGGGACGTTGAAGCCGAACGTGGCCGTGTCGCCCTCGATGGGGAAGTTGCCCAGCGCCGGATACTCGTCGTCTCCGCCGCCACCCCCTCCACCGCCGCTTCCATCGCTTCCGTCACCGCCGCCGGTGCACCCCGCCAGCCCTGCCAAGCCAGCGGTCCCAACAGCACCAGTCGCCTTCAGCACGTCTCGTCGATTTAGAGACTTGTTATCCCGTGCCATAGACACATCGGCGGATACATCGTTAATAATAGTTATGTATGGATTCCCTATTACTTGTATTAACAATAATGATAGTATCGGGTCGTCTACGGGATAGTATAAGGGAGCCACCGGCCGGAGGCACCGGGGGAGCGGGCGCTTCGTTACGTCCCACGCGTTGCAGACGTAAAATACGCGCCGGTGGTGGACTTGCTCGCCACGTTCCTCCCCCTTAGGCCGGTCGTCGAGGGCGGCGAACAGAGCCGACGAACTCGCTTCAGTGAGGGCACTGCGCCCGCGAGTCCGCAGCGTCGCCGACCGCGTGGGCGGGTCGACTATCGGTTCACAACTATCAGAATACTAGATATATATACGCGGATTCCACCGTTTCAACGTGATTCTCCCGGTTCGACAGCGACCGTTAAGCTCCCGCCCTTCGTGAATGTCCGATTTATAACTAACCCGGCAAAGCGCAAATAATGCATCAGCCACCCTCCGTGGCACTACTATGACAGACGACACGAACGACGGATTCAAACCGACAAGACGCTCCGTGCTCCGACTCGGCGCGATGTCGGCGCTCGGCATCGGTATCGGCATCCCCGCGGTTTCCGGCTCCGTGGCAGCGACCATGTGTCCCAAGACGCCCGGCTACTGGGCGAACCACGCGGAGTACAGCGACCCCGAAGACAACTGGGCGGTTCTCGGCGAGGGACCCAACTCGGAATACACCCTCCGCGGCGTCACCAAGACCCACGACGAGTGGCGCGAGTTCCTCGTCGCGCCCACGAAGGGCGATAAGGCGAATATCATGGCGAAACACTACCTCGCCATCATCCTCAACCTCCGGAACAGACCGGGTAACGACCCGGGATGCACGAGTGGCGGCGCGACTATCCAGTACGGCTACTACGCGGGCTACACCATCGAGGAAGTCAAGAACATGGCCGGCACGTGGCTCAGCAACTCTAGCTGGGGAAGCAACGGCAACGGAAAACAGACGAGCTGGTACGCCGGCGGCGTCGACGGCGAGAAGCTCAAAGACACCCTCGACGCGTTCAACAACAACCCGGGTTCCCTCGGCCTCGACTGCCCCTGCAACGACCGCTGAACCGCGCACGCCCTCCAAACGAGACCCCTCGGCCGCGGTTAAGACCCTGCTACCCGCAGAAACGCGGGCTTAACGCGGTCGTTCCTATCCTTCCCCGACCATCCGCCCCTCGTCTTCCCACTCCCGCTCGCGCAGTTCGTACTTCTGAATCTTCCCGGTCGCGGTCTTCGGGAGTTCGGCGACGAACTCGATTTCCTTCGGCACCTTGTACGTCGCGATGCGCTCCCGACAGAACTCGATGAGCGCCTCGGCGGTGACGCCCGGCGCGTCGGGGTCGCCGCTCGTCGGCACGACGAACGCCTTCGGCGACTCGCCCCACTCGTCGGACGGGACGGGGATGACCGCCACGTCGGCGACCTCGTCGTGGTCGAACAGCGTGTCCTCCAGTTCGATGCTGGAGATGTTCTCGCCGCCGGAGATGATGATGTCCTTCTTGCGGTCCTGGATGCTGATGAAGCCGTTCTCGTCGACGACCGCGAGGTCGCCCATGTGGTAGTAGCCCTCCAGCCGCGCCGAGAAGGCCTCCTCCGTCTCCTCGGGTTTGTTCCAGTACTTCTCCATCACCTGGTTGCCCGCGACGACGATTTCGCCGATGGACTGGTCGTCTCTCGGCACGTCGTTTCCGTCCTCGTCGACGACGCGAACGTCGGTGCCGAGGTAGCCGATGCCCTGTTTCTTCTTCACGCCGAAGCGGTCGTCGCCGTCCCCCAGGTAGCGTCCGGCCTCCGAGGTCGTGATGAGCGGGCCGGTCTCGGTGGCCCCGTAGACGTGCATGAGCCGCCAGCCGAACTCGTCTTCGACGGTCCGAATCGTCGCCTCCGGCGGGGCCGCGCCCGCGGTCGCCGCCCGGACGGGGCTCGCGCCGGTCGTCTCGACACCGCCTTCCTCGCGGTAGTGTTTCATCAGGATGTTCAGCACCGTCGGCGCGGCGCAGAGATACGACACGTCCTCGTCGCGGATGGCGTCCAACACGGTCTCGGCGTCGACCCCGCGGGTGCAGACGTGCTTCGCGCCGTGTCCGGTAATCGCGTAGATGTGCCCCCAGCCGTTGACGTGGAACATCGGGAGCGTCCAGAGGTAGACGTCGTCGTCGGCGATGTCCTGGTGCATCGAGACGAGGTAGGCGTGAATCGTCTCCGCGCGGTGGGTCCGACAGACGCCCTTCGGGTCGCCGGTCGTCCCCGAGGTGTAGTTGATGGTGACGATGTCGTCTTCGTCCATCTCCGGGCGCTCGTAGTCGGTCGACTCCGCGACCAACTCGTCGAAGTCGAGCCACTCGCCGTCGGTCGACTCGGCGGCCTTCTCGGGGTCGTTCGTGACGAAGATCTCCGTCGGAATCTCGTCGCGGACCTCGTCTATCTTCTCGGCGAAGGCGTAGTCGGCGTAGACGGCCGTCACGTCCGCGTCGTTCAGCATGTACTCGAAGTCGGCCGGGACGAGCCGGTAGTTCAGCGGCATGTGGACGGCTCCGAGCTGCATCGACCCGTAGGCGGCTTCGAGGTGGTAGTGGGTGTTCGGGTCGAGCACCGCGACCCGGTCTCCCTTCTCGACGCCGCGGGACTGGAGCGCCGCCGAGAAGCCGTCGGCGCGCTCGCCGAGTTCGTCGTAGGTAAAGCGCTCGCCGGTCGTCGCCACGACCGCCTCCTCGTCCCCGTAGTACCGCCGCGCGCGGTCGAGGAACTCCGTCACCAGGAGTGGTTTCTTCATACGCGCTATCCTTCACTAACGTTCAAAATAAATGTGCGGGCTGGTACCGCGGCGCGGATAATTGAGAACTATTCTCACACCGAGCCACAATATCCCACGACTCGCGCCGCGAGAGACTATATTACTACACAAACTATGCAGGAAAATACCTTATTCGAGGAGTCCGTAGCGCGCGTATGGCGCTTTCAGACTACACCGGGCGCTCGCCGACGGGCCGGGACGAGACCATCGTTCGCGTCGTCCCCCATCGGCTGTGGCGGCCGGGCGACGAGCGAATCGAACCCTGCACCTACAGCGGCGAGGAGATTCGGCTCTCCGAGAAACACCTCCTCGCCGTGGTCGAACGAGACGGCGTCCGGGAACGACTGTACTTCCGCGACGAGCCGTCGCTGTCGGCGTGGGTCGAAGAAAAGCCGCGATAGGACGGGGCCGACGGTGGTGAAGCCGGTGGTTACTCGCTTTCGACCTGCCGCTGAATCGACTCGACGATTTCGGGGTTCCGGAGCGTCGTCGTGTCGCCGAGTTCCTCGCCGTTCGCGATTTCCTCGAGGAGACGGCGCATAATCTTCCCGGACCGCGTCTTCGGCAGTTCCGGCGTGAACACGACCATCTCGGGGCGGGCGATGGGACCGATGGCGTCCTCGACGCCCTCGATGATGCGCTTTCGCATCTCGTCGTCTTCGTCCTGTCCCTCCTCGGTGATGACGTAGGCGTAGACCGCCTCGCCTTTCACCTCGTGATTGCCGCCGACGACGGCGGCCTCGGCGACGCCCTCGACGCCGACGATAGCCGACTCGATTTCCATCGTCCCGAGGCGGTGGCCCGAGACGTTGATGACGTCGTCCACGCGCCCGAGGATGGTGATGTAGTCGTCGCCGTCGATTTTCGCGCCGTCCTCGGGGAAGTAGACCCAGTCGTCGGGGTCGTCGCTGTCGGTGTCGGAGTACTCCTGCCAGTACTCCTGGATGAAGCGCTCGTCGTTCTTGTAGAGCGTCCGGAGCATCCCCGGCCACGGCTTGTTCACCGTGAGATAGCCCGCCCGACCGGCGTCGACCCGCTTTCCTTTCGTGTCGACGATTTGGGCGTCGATGCCCGGCAGCGGCGGGCCGGCCGACCCGGGTTTCATGTTCTTGATACCCGGGAGGGTCGTTATCATCATGCCGCCGGTCTCGGTCTGCCACCACGTGTCTACCACCGGGCAGTCCTCGTTGCCGATGTGCTTGTAGTACCACTTCCACGCCCGCGGATTGATGGGCTCACCCACGGTGCCGAGCAGGCGCAGACTCGACAGGTCGTGCTGTTCGGGGAACCTGCTGCCCCACTTCATGAACGCGCGAATCGCCGTCGGGGCCGTGTAGAAGATGTCGACGGCGTACTTCTCGATGATGTCCCACAGGCGGTCGCGGTCGGGGAAGTCGGGCGTCCCCTCGTACATGACCGTCGTCGTCCCGAGCGCCAGCGGCCCGTAGACGATGTAGGAGTGGCCCGTAATCCAGCCGATGTCGGCCGAACACCAGTACGTGTCTTCCTTCTCGATGTCGAGCACCGCGTGAGAGGTCCACGCGGCGTACGCGAGGTAGCCGCCGGTGGTGTGCTTGACGCCCTTCGGCTGTCCCGTCGTGCCCGAGGTGTACATCAGGAACAGCATGTCTTCGGCGTCGCGCTCGACGGGGTCGATTCGCTCGCCGGCGTGCTCGTCGAGGAGGTCGTCCCAGTCGTGCTGATTGCCCTTCAGGTCGTGGCCGAAGCCGTCGTCGCCGAGGCGGTCGACGACGACCGTCGCGTCGACGCCGTGGTCGACGCCGTCGAGGCCCTCGTTGGCCTTGTCGAGGTGGTCGAGCGGGTCGCCGCGGCGGTAGTAGCCGTCGCAGGTGACGAGGAACCGGGAGTCCGCGGAGTTCATCCGCGTCGCCAGCGCGTCGGCGGAGAAGCCGCCGAAGACGACCGAGTGCGGCGCGCCGATGCGGGCGCACGCGAGCATGGCGATGGGCAGTTCGGGAATCATCGGCATGTAGAGCGTGACCACGTCGTCCTCCTCGACGCCGAGGTCGCGCAGCGCCGCCGCGAACTCGTTCACCTCGCGATAGAGGTCCTGATAGGTGTACGTCCGCGTCTCGCCGTGTTCACCCTCCCACTTGATGGCGACGCGGTTCTTGTCCCCGTTCTCGACGTGCCGGTCGACGCAGTTGTACGAGACGTTGAGCTTGCCGCCCGTGAACCACTTGTAGAACGGCGGGTTCGAGTCGTCCAGCACCTCGTCGTACTCTTCGTCCCAGTCGAGCATCTCGGCGGCCCCCTCCCAACACTCGGGCCAGTTCTCCTCGAACTCGTCGTAGACGGCCGGGTCGGAGACGTTCGCTTGCGCGACGAACTCCTCGGAGGGTTCGAACTCCTCTTGCTCGACCAGCCGTGCCTCCAGTTCGGTGTCACCGTCTGCCATAGTACGTGCTAACTACACCAATCCTCCATGATAAATCTATGTAGTCCAGCAGTCCGAGCGGGGACTCTCGTCGCGGGCAGTCACCGGTCCGTCGGTCGGTTACGCGAGCCGGCGGCGCGCGTTCCAGTCAGCGAACGTTCATGTCATCCCCAACGTTTCGGGCGGGTTCGCCGCGCCGGCGACTCTCACATCACGCCGATGGTCTCGCGGTAGGTGCCGTACTCCTCGGCGAACACGTCCATGATTTCGCCCATCGTGACGTACTCCTTGGCGGCGTCGACGAGCACCGGCATGACGTTCCCGCCGTTTCGGACCGTCTCGCGGAGTTCGTCGAGGGCGGCTTCGACCGCCTCGTCGTCGCGGTCTTCCTTGACGGATTCGAGGCGCGAGAGCTGTCGGTCCTGCACCTCGTCTTCGACGTGCAGCAGGTCGGGACGGCTGTCGTCGTCGCTGGCGTACTTGTTGACGCCGACGACGACCTCCTCGCCGTCTTCGACCCGCGACTGGTACTCGTAGGACGCCTCGCTTATCTCGCGGTGGTAGTAGCCCTCGTCGATACCGGCGAGGACGCCGTCGCGGACCGAGCCGTCGCCCATCTCCCGAATCTCCTCGATGTAGGCCATCGCCTCGGCCTCGATCTCGTCGGTCAGCGTCTCCACGAAGAAGCTCCCGCCGAGGGGGTCGATGACGTCGGCCGCGCCCGACTCCTCGGCGATTATCTGCTGGGTCCGCAGGGCGACGGTGACGGCCTCCTCCGAGGGGAGCGCCAACGCCTCGTCGAAGCTGTTCGTGTGGAGCGACTGCGTGCCGCCGAGGACGCCCGCGAGCGCCTGAATCGTGACGCGGACGATGTTGTTGAGCGGCTGTTGGGCCGTCAGCGACTGCCCCGCCGTCTGGGTGTGGAACTTCAACTGCTTCGAGCGCTCGTCTTCGGCGTCGTACCACTCCGACATCACGTCGTGGTAGATGCGGCGGGCGGCGCGGAACTTCGCCACCTCCTCGAAGATGGAGTTGTGGGAGTTGAAGAAAAACGACAGCTGGGGGGCGAACTCGTCCACGTCGAGGCCGCGGTCCACCGCGTCTTCGACGTAGGCGAAGCCGTCGGCGAGCGTGAACGCGAGTTCCTGAATCGCCGTCGACCCGGCCTCGCGGATGTGGTAGCCCGACACCGAGATGGGTCGGATGCGCGGGGTCTCCTCAGCGGCGAACTCGACGGTGTCGGTGACGAGTTTGAGCGACGGTTCCGGTGGGATGACCCACTCCTTCTGCGCGATGAACTCCTTGAGCATGTCGTTCTGGAAGGTGCCGCCTATCTGCTCGCGGGGGACGCCGCGGTTGTCCGCGAGCGCGACGTACATGGCGAAGACGACCGGCGCGGAGGGGTTGATGGTAAAGGAGGTCGTCACCTCGCCGATGTCGATGCCGTCGAACAGCACCTCCATGTCGCGGAGGGTGTCGACGGCGACGCCCTCCTTTCCGACCTCGCCGTCGGAAAGCGGGTCGTCGGAGTCCTTGCCCATGAGCGAGGGCATGTCGAACGCCGTCGAGAGCCCGGTCTGACCGTTCTCGATGAGGTAGTGGAAGCGCTCGTTGGTCTCTTTCGCCGTGCCGAAGCCGGCGAACTGCCGCATGGTCCACGTCCGCCCGCGGAACATCGTCGGGTACACCCCGCGCGTGTACGGGGACTCGCCGGGGAAGCCGAGGTCCGATTCGTAGTCGAGGTCGGCCACGTCGTCGGGCGTGTAGAGGTCGTCTACCTCGTGGTTCGAGACGGTGGCGAACCGGTCTTTGCGCTCGCCGCCCTTCTCCACGAAGGGGTCGCGGGTCTCCGATTCCCACTCGTCGCGCGCCTCGCGGATGGACGCCAAATCTTCCTCGTCGTACATGCTCGTGAATCCGTATGGACGATGATTAAGGATTCGGGTCGAAGTCGACCCCTCGGTCGGTTCGCTCCCCGACCGCGAGCTTCGACGGACAGACCATCGCGCATATCACCCCCCGAAGACCTAGCCACCGGCATGTACGACCGCGCGACAGGCAGGGGGCACCTCGACGCGGCGGCTCACCCCGCCGGGGTCCCCGCATTCGACGGGGTCGGGCGCTGACCGATGGCGCTCGTCACGCCCGAGACGACCCGCTGGGTCGCCGCCGCGACGGCGCTCGTCTTCGTCCTCGCGAGCGTCTCCTTCGTCGTCCCCGCTTCCGGGTCGGTCGCGCCGGTCCCTTTCGACGACACCGTCAAGACCGGCGGCACGTCGGTCGACGTTCGCACGGCCGAAGTCGAGGGCTTCGAAGTCCCGCTCGCGCAGGTCCACTTCTCGCGGTACCGCTTCATCATCGGCTACTACGACGTGACCACGGCCGCCGCGGACGTGTCCACGACCGAGAGCGCCCGCCAGTTCGGCGACCCGCTCGCGGTGTTCGTCACCGACTACGCGACGGTCTCGCCCGACCTCGACGACGACGGCTACCTCCGAACCGAACACGGCCGCGCCCCCGGCTGGACGAAGGCGTCCGAGGCGTCGTTCGTCGTGGACTCCGGCGCGCGAGTCCCCTCCGGGCCGATTGCCGTCCCGTTTTCCGACGCCGACGCGGCCCGCTCGTTCGCGGACGCCCATGGCGGCACAATCGTCGATTGGGCGACGCTCCGCGACCGCGCCGGCGACCCGCTTTCGTCACGGCTCGACGCCTTCGAGTCGTCGGTCGCCGCCCACCACGAGTGGGCGAACCAGACCACCGTTGCGAGTGATTCGCTGTTCGACAGGCCCGTCTCGACCGTCGTCGGCGAGGACGCGCCGACCGTCGAAGCCGCCGTCGCGTCGGCCCCCGCGAACACGACCGTCTACGTCCCCGCGGGCACCTACTCGGTCGACGCGGTCGAACTGAACCGCTCGGTGACGCTCCTCGGGGCCGGACCCGAAACGCGACTCGTCGGCGACGGAAACGGCAGCGTCGTCCACCTCCGCGCCGACAGGAGCGCGGTCGGGAACCTCTCTATCGCCGGGGTCGGCGAGACCGGGACCCGCCGGGTCCGCGCCAGCAACGAGTCCGTCGACTGGGACACCCGCGTCGAACTCGCCTACGGCCGTGGCGACGCCGGGGTCGTCCTCGACGGCGCGAACCAGTCGGCCGTCCGCGGGCTCGAAATCGACACGCCCGCGAGCGGTATCATCGCCCGCGAGAGCGCCGACAGCGTCGTCGACGATGTGACCGTCCGCGGGGCCGACGAGCCCTCCGAGGGCTTCATGGGCGTCGTCCTCATCGGCGAGCGGTCGATCGTACAGGACTCGACGTTCCTCGACGGCCGCGACGGCGTCTACACCCACCGCGCCGACGGGAGCGTCGTCCGCGACAACCGCATGGAAGACGGCCGCTACGGCGTCCACCAGATGTACACCTCGGACGCGCTCGTCGCCGACAACGTCGTCCGCGGGGACCGCATCGGCGTCGTCCTCATGACCCGGCCCGTCGGCAACCTCGTGGTCGGAAACGACGTGCGCGAGTCGGACTTCGGGTTCATGCCCGCCGGGAGCGACACCTACGTCGCGGACAACGTCTTCGCTGACAACGACTACGGCATGGACGTGAGCGGCGACCGGCAGGTGTACGTCGGAAACGTCGTCGCCGGAAACGGGGTCGGTATCCGCGGGAGTTCGACGTTCCCGACGAACGTCGTCGTTCGAAACGACATCGTGGACAACGACGTGCGCGTCGAGTCGTCGCTCGGCCCGATGCGGACGTGGACCGCCGGCGGCGAGGGCAACTACTGGGGCGACCTCCCGCTCGAAGACGCCGACGGCGACGGGGTCTACGACCGAGCGTACCAACCCTCCGGGGCGGTCGACGCCGAACTCGGCCGGGAACCCGGCGCGCTCGCGCTCTCGGAGTCGCCCGCGGTGCGCGCGCTCCGCCGCGCCCGCGACGCGGTGTCCGGCCTCCGCGGGTCCGGCGTCGTCGACGCCGCGCCGCGGGCCGAACCGGTCCGCCCCGAGACGCTCGCCGCCCTGAACGCGACGGAGGAGACCGATGGCTGACCGCGAATCGGCGGAGCCAGCGACTGACGAACCCACCACGATGTCGAACCCCGAATCCACGACGACGGCCGAGACGGATTCCGACGAATCGACGGGCGAGAGCGCCGCCGCCGCGGCCGCCGACCGACCGGCTATCGCCGCGACCGACCTCAGCCACGCCTTCGGCGACGTGCGCGTCCTCGACGGCGTCTCGCTGTCGGTCGCCCCCGGCGAAATCGTCGCGCTCGTCGGCCCCAACGGCTCGGGGAAGTCCACGCTCCTGCGGTTTCTCGCGCGGGTCCGCGCGCCCGACGAGGGAACGGTCACCATCGGAGCCAGTGACGGGCGCGCCCGCGTGGGCTACCTCCCGCAACAGCCCGGCTTCCGCGCCGGCTTCTCCGCGACCGACACGCTCGAATTCTACGCGCAGTTCGTGGACGACCACGTGGACGTGGCCGACGTGTTGGAGCGAGTCGGCCTCGCGGACGCCGCCGACCGCCGGGTCGACGCGCTCTCCGGCGGGATGACGCGCCTGCTCGGCCTCGGGCGGGCGCTCGTCGGCGACCCGGCCGTGGTCGTCCTCGACGAACCGGCCAGCGGCCTCGACCCCGGCATGGTCGAACGGCTGTTCGACATCGTCTCCGACCTCGCCGACGCGGGCGTCGCGGTCGTCCTCTCGTCGCACAACCTCGGCCCCGTCGAGCGGACCGCCGACCGCGTGGTCGTCCTCGACGGCGGGCGATTCGTCGCCGACGGCGACCCGCGAGCAGTGGTCGAATCGGTCGGCGCGGCCGACCTCCAGACCGCCTTCGGCGACCTCGTGGCGACCGAGGAGGTGACGGGGAGATGAGCGCCGGCGGCCGCGACGGCCTCGGCGACCTGTTCGCCATCGCGGCGCGCGAGCTTCGGACGGTCGTCAGGACCCCCGCGGTCGTCGCGCTCTCGGCCGTCTTCGCGCTGACCGTCGTCGCGGTCGCGGCCGCGGGCTCCGGCGCGCGCGGCGGGTACGTCCCGCTGGTGCTGGATTTGGTCCCGTTCGTGGAGGCGCTCGTCCCGCTTCTCGCCGTCGCGCTCTGCTACCGGGCGGTGCTCTCGGACCGCGAGTCGGGCGAACTCGACGTGCTCAGGACGTTCGACGTGTCTCGTCCGGCCTACGTCGGCGGCGTCTACCTCGGCCGCGGGCTCGCGCTCGTGTTCGTCGTCTTCGGGTCGCTGCTCGCCGCGGGCGCGACCGTCCCCGTCCTCTCGCCGCCGGACCCGACGTTCCTCGCGCTGAACGAGGCCGCCGACTCGCCGGTCGCGTTCCTCCGGTTTTCGGTCCTCGCCGTCCTGTTCGCCCTCGCGGTCGCGGCCGTCGCGCTCGCCGTCTCGGCCGCCGCGCGGACCGCCCGGCAGGCAATCGCGCTCGCCGTCGGCCTGCTCGTCGCCTTCGTCGTCGGCGTCGACGCCGCCGCTGTCGCCGGACTGGCCTCGGGGCACCTCGGCGTCGACGCGGTCCCGCTCGCACTCGCGGCGAGCCCGAACGGCGCGTTTCGGTCGCTCGTCCTCGGCGTCGCCGTCGAGACCGGCGGTTCGACCTCGCCGGGCGCGGCGCTCGCGGGGCTCGTCGGGTGGGTCGCCGTCGCGCTCGCGGTCGCGGTGCTGACGGCGTGGCGACCGGTAGAATAGTGCTGGGCAGTGCTGGACAGCGCTGGGCGTGCGGGCAGGCGGTCGAAGCGCCTACCCGAAGTTCTCGACTTTCGCCGCGTCGGCGTCGCCGCCGGCCGCTTCGACCGCGTCGGTCGCGCGCTCGACGAAGTCGGCGAAGCCGTAGACGAACACCTGCTCGCCCTCGTCGCCGGTGAGCGCGTCGGAGACGGCGTCGGCGAGGGCGGACTCGTCGCCGGTGACGACGACGCTCGCGCCGTCGTCCCGGAGCGCGGAGAGCCGGTCTTCGTGCGCGGGCGCGTCGTCGAGATAGACCACGGCGGCCTCGTTGCCGTCGGCGACCGCGGCCTCGGCGATGCCGACCGCGGGGCCGACGCCGGGGCCGCCCGCGAGGACGACCACGCGCGACTCGCCGTCGTAGTAGCTCTGACCGAACGGCCCGGAAATCTCGATGTCGTCGCCGGCGGCGAGCGAGTCGAGGTGCTGGCTGAACGGCCCGGCCTCCTCGGGGTCGATGCCGACGGTCACCTCGAACGTGTCGCCGACGCCGGGCGACGAGAGCGTGTAGAACCGCGCGTACGACTCGCCGTCGACCTCGGCGGAGAGCTTGACGAACTGGCCCGGTTCGGCCTCGAAGCCGTCGGGCGTCTCGAACTCGATGGCGACCGTTCCGGGGCCGACGTCGCGGACCGCGGCGACGGTGACGATTGCGTCCATGCGAGCGGCTTGGTCGCAGGCTCACAAGGGCCTTGCCTTCCCGGACGCGTGCGCCGGAGAGCAGGACAAACCGTCCCGGCCGTGCACATAGTGTGAACCGGAAAGAATTGCCACGAGAGGGCAAAACACACCTTGATTGGATGTTCGTCCAGTTATTTCCCACATAGGCGGGTCCTTATTTCACATAACCATCTCAATTAGCGCCTCTAAAACTTGTTCGTTAAATTTCTATATGTTGCCGGTACCGTCGTTTAACACCAATTTTCAGAAGGCTTTTGACCCGGCTATGGGTAGATTTCACTCAGCATGCCTGCGGACTTCAACTGGGCCATCGGCGGCGAGGCTGGCGATGGCATCGACTCCACGGGGAAGATTTTCGCTCAGGCGCTATCCCGGGCTGGACGCCACGTGTTCACCTCTAAGGACTTCGCTTCGCGAATCCGGGGCGGATACACCGCGTACAAGGTTCGGACTGCCATCGACCCCGTACAGAGCGTCGTCGACCGACTCGACGTGCTCATCGCACTCACACAACGAACAATCGACGAGAACCTCGACGAACTGCACGAGGGCTCCGTCATCATCTACGACGGCGACCGCTCGACGATGGCGGACGTCGAAATCCCCGAGGGAATGGTCGGGCTGGACATCCCCCTCAAGGCGCTCGCCGAGGAGGCGGGCGGCGCTATCATGCGCAACGTCGTCGCGCTCGGCGCGGCGTGCGCCGTCGCAGACTTCCCCATCGAGAACCTCGACAGCGCGCTGCAGAAGCGCTTCGGCGGGAAGGGCGAGGCCATCGTCGAGAACAACAAGAAGGCGGCTCGCGCGGGCCTCGAATACGTCCACGACGAGTACGACCACGAGTTCGACTACGACCTCGAGACGACCGACGAGGACTACGTGCTCATCAACGGCGACCAGGCCATCGGCATGGGCGCCATCGCCGCCGGTTGCCGCTTCTACGCCGGCTACCCCATCACGCCCGCGACGGACGTGATGGAGTATCTCACCGGCCGCATCGAACGCTACGGCGGTCACGTCGTACAGGCGGAAGACGAACTCGCGGCCATCAACCTCGCGCTCGGTGCGGCACGCGCCGGCGCGCGGTCGATGACCGCGACGTCCGGTCCGGGTATCGACCTGATGACCGAGACGTTCGGTCTCGTCGCCACCTCGGAGACGCCGCTCGTCATCGTCGACGTGATGCGCTCCGGTCCCTCGACGGGGATGCCGACCAAGCAGGAACAGGGCGACCTCAACATGATGCTCTACGGCGGCCACGGCGAGATTCCGCGCTTCGTCGTCGCGCCGACGAGCATCGACGAGTGCTTCTGGAAGACCGTCGAAGCGTTCAACTTCGCCGAGAAGTACCAGGTTCCGGTCTACGTCGCGGCCGACCTCGCGATGGCGGTCACGGAACAGACGTTCTCCCCCGAGGCGTTCGACATGGACGAAGTCGAAATCGACCGCGGCAAGGTCGTCGACGACGACTCCATCGACGAGTGGCTCGACGAGGAAGGTCGCTTCCAGCCGCACGCGCTCACTGACGACGGCGTCAGCCCGCGCGCGTTCCCCGGCACGGAACAGGGCGCACACATGTCGACCGGTCTCGAACACGATGAACTCGGTCGGCGGACCGAAGACCGGTCGATGCGCGTCGAGCAGGTCGACAAGCGCGACCGGAAGGTCGAGACCGCAAAGGAGACCGAGGACTTCTCGCCGCGCGAGTTCGGTGACGCCGATTCGGACACGCTCATCCTCTCGTGGGGCTCCAACGAGGGCGCGCTCGTCGAGGCGCTCGACTTCCTCGAAGAGGACGGCATCGACGTTCGCTTCCTGTCGGTCCCGTACATGTTCCCGCGGCCGGACCTCACCGAGGAAATCGAGGCGGCAGACGAGGTCATCGTCGTCGAGTGTAACGCGACGGGGCAGTTCGCCAACGTCGTCGAGCACGACACATTGACCCGTGTCAAGCGCATTAACAAATACGACGGCGTCCGCTTCAAGGCGGACGAACTCGCAGACGAAATCAAAGCCACCCTCGACGCAGAGGAGGTCTCAGCATGAGCTCAAACGTCCGCTTCACCGACTTCAAGTCAGACAAACAACCGACCTGGTGTCCCGGCTGTGGGGACTTCGGGACGATGAACGGCATCATGAAAGCCCTCGCCAACTCCGGCACCGACCCCGACAACACGTTCATGGTCGCCGGTATCGGCTGTTCCGGGAAAATCGGGACGTACATGCACTCGTACGCCATCCACGGCGTCCACGGGCGCTCGCTCCCGGTCGCCGCCGGCGTCAAGCTGGCGAACCCCGACCTGACCGTCGTCGCCGCCGGCGGCGACGGTGACGGCTACTCCATCGGTGCGGGTCACTTCATCCACGCCGTCCGCCGCAACGTGGACATGGCCTACACCGTCATGGACAACCGCATCTACGGCCTCACGAAGGGGCAGGCCTCGCCGACCTCGCGCGAGGACTTCGAGACCTCGACGACCCCCGAGGGACCGAAGCAGCCCCCGGTCAACCCGCTCGCGCTGTCGCTCGCGGCCGGCGGCACGTTCATCGCGCAGTCGTTCGCGACGGACCACAAGCGCCACGCGGAAATCGTCCAGGAGGCCATCGAGCACGACGGCTTCGGCTTCGTGAACGTGTTCAGTCCCTGTGTCACGTTCAACGACGTGGACACCTACGACTACTTCCGCGACAACCTCGTGGACCTCGCGGACACCGACCACGACCCGACCGACTACGACGCGGCCAAAGAGAAGATTCTCGACTCGTCGAAGGAGTACGAGGGCGTCATCTACAAGGACGAAAGCTCCGTCTCCTACGAGGAGAAGTTCGGCGTCGACCAGAACATGTCGGACATCCCGTCGGGCGCGCCCGACGACGCGATGGACCTCGTCCGCGAGTTCTACTAACGCCGAACTCGCGGCCGACGCCGCGCCGCCCGCTCATCGAACTTCGACCGTTCTTTCGACCGTCCCCGGATGCTCGACAGCGCCCGCGAGCGCCGCGACCGCCTCGGTCTCGTCCACGTCCGCCCCGTGGACCGCGAGGACGACCACCACGTCGCCGTCGTGTTCGACCGTCGCGAGGTGGAGTCTCACTTCGGCCGTCCCGCCCTCGTAGGCGACCGTCTCGCCGTCGACTGCGGTCTCGCCGGCTTCAACTTCGACCGTGCCAGCGTAGGTGACGAGTTCCGTCTCCGACCCGAGCATCGTGACGTTTCGCGCACCGACCTCGCGGACGCCGTTGACCTCGGGGACGTTTCCGAGCGCCTGCGCGTCGGCCAGCAAGTCGAGACCGGCCGCGACGAGCTCGCGGTTGCCGAGGTTCGAAAGCGGGTTGACCGACTGGCCGGCGACCTCGGCGTTCGGCGACGAGACGACCACGAGCGCCGTGATATCGTCGTCGTCGGTCGTCTTCGAGTATCCGGACACCCAGACGTCCGCGCCGACGGAGCGGGAGGCGGGACCGACGCCGACGTCGTACGAAAGCGGGACGACGGTGCTGTTGCCGTGGACGTAACCGTGTGCCTCGTAGGTCGACGCGGGAATCGTCGCGGGCTGGGCCGCGAACGTGGTCGAGCCGCCGAGTCCACCGAGGCATCCCGCGAGCGCGACGACGAGCGCGAGCGCGAGGGCTGTGCGTAGTTGAGGCATGCCACCTAGAGGCGCTCTGAGAGTATGACAGTCTCGCCGCCGCGGAGAAAACCGGCCGGGCGAATCGAGGCGAACGGGTCGAACTGGGACCGTCGCCGGGACGCCCGCCAACCCGCTCGTTACTCTACCGACTCGACGTGGAGTCGGTAGCGCGTCCCGCAATCGAGACACCGGGCGTCGTCGGATTCGATGAGTTCCGTCACCAACACCTCGCCGAACTCGCAGTTCGGACACTCGTAGACGAGCGAGTCACCCGCGATGCGGTGTGCGAACGCGTTCGTGTTCTCTTCTGTCAAGGGTTCTGATGCGGACGACATTCCTGACCACCGTTCAGATATGCTACCACATGTCACATAAACTATCCGCCGCGGGACGTCGAAGGGTGTGAGACGCCGTGTGACACACTCTCGGGCCGTGAAAGCCGGAAATTCGCCCGCCCTTTCGGAACGTCTTTTCAACTCGCGGCCCACGGTTCGCCCATGACGGAGAACGCCGCTTCAGCGGACGACGCACCGCGGGCGAACGGGATGCCGATGCTCGGGCTCGGGACGTGGCAGAACACGAACGCCGACGAGTGTCGCAACGCGGTGCAGACGGCGCTGGAGATGGGCTACCGCCACATCGACACCGCCCAAGCGTACGAGAACGAAGCGGAGGTCGGCGAGGGCATCGCCGCCGCCGACGTCGACCGCGACGAGGTGTTCCTCGCGACGAAGGTGTGGGCCGACAAGCTGTCCCACGACGACGTCATCGAGAGCACCGAAGAGAGCCTCGAAAAGCTCGGCGTGGACTACGTCGACCTCCTGTACGTCCACTGGCCGTCCCGCGAGTACGACGCCGAAGAGACCCTCGCGGCGTTCGACGAACTCGTCGAACGCGGGCTGACAAAGCGCGTCGGCATCTCCAACTTCGAGCCCGAGCAGGTCCGCGAGGCCGTCGAACTGTCCGAGTCGGGCGCCTTCGCCAACCAGATCGAGATGCACCCGCTCCTCCAGCAGGAAGAGCTCCGCGAGGTCTGCGCCGAGGAGGACATCGAAATCGTCGCGTACTCGCCGCTCGCCCGCGGGAACGTCTTCGACGTCGACGTGCTGTCCGACATCGCCGAGAAGCACGACGCGAGCGAGGCGCAGGTGTCCTTGGCGTGGCTCCGCGAGAAGGGGGTCACCGCGATTCCGAAGGCGACGAGCGAGGGCCACATCCGCGACAACTGGGAGTCGCTCGCGCTCGACCTCGACGACGAAGACGTGGCCGCCATCGACGCCATCGAGACCGAAGAGCGCTGCATCGACCCCGACTTCGCGCCCTGGTAAGCGACTGAACCCGCGTTTTTCCGGTTCGCCTCTCGATTCGCCGTCGGAAGCCGCAACGGATTTGTCGAACGAGTCCCGACAGAATCGCATGGAATTCGACCTCCCCAAGACAGTCGCGTTGCTCGTCGCGCTCGTCGTCGTCGGAACCGCGGCCCTCGTCGGGATGGGCGTCATGGCCACGAGTACCGTACTGATGATGGTGACGCCCGCGATGCTCGTCTTCGGGGCTGTCTGTCTCGCCATCGGCGTCAAGCACGGCGAGTACCGAGCGGCGAACTAACGGCGCGGAGCGAAGCGACAAAGCGGCGCGGAAGACCTCAGCTCTCGTTTTCTCGCGGCGTGTCGACCACGTCTTCGAGCGTCTCGTCCGAGACGCTCGCCGAGATGCGGACGCCCACGACGCTCACGACGATGCCGGCGACGATGAACATCGCCAGCCGCTGGACCGGCGTGAGCGCGAGCCGCCCGAGCAGTTCGAGGTTCGGCAACTCCCCCTGTCGTTCGAGGAGGAAACCGGCGAACCCGCGGACGACCAGCCCGATGGCGACGACGCCGAACGGGAGGTTCATATACGATGTGGAGACGCGCTCGCTCCCGATGAGCTCGTCCAAGAGACGGCCCGCGCTCGCGGTCAGCGCGGCGAGCGCCAGCCACGGGACGCTGTGGTAGACGAACAGGAGCGACGGGACGAGCACCTCCTCGCTCCCGCCGACGCCCGGCGTCCGGATGGCGAGCGCGCCGAGGAACAGCCCGACGATGGCCAGCCCCGCGGCGACCGCGTAGGTGACGACCGACACCTGTCCGGAGTAGAGGGCGTCGCGAATCTGGTCGGGCGCGTCCGAGAGGAACTCGTCGATAGCGAGCCCCTTGTAGAGGAGCACCGCGCCCATCAGGGCGGCGAGCCCGGCCATCGCGACGGCGGGCGTGAACTGGACGAGAAGCAGCGGGACGAGGAGCAGCCCGACCCCGAGCGGGACGAGTATCGTCGAGCGAAGCTCCTCGTCGCCGAGGAACTGCTTGAGCAGGTAGTACGTCGACTCGATGTCGTGGGCCTGTCGGACCACCACGCGGTCGACCGCGTCGACCCGGAACCGGCTCTCGACGACGGGGACGAGCCGCTCGTCCTCCGCGCTGTCGATGACGACGACCGCGGACTCGACGTCGTACCGCTCGGCGAGGTCGTCGAGCTGTCGCGCGACGGCGCGGTCGGCTCCGACGGGGCTGTCGCTCGTTCCCGAGATGACCGCGATTTCGGCGTCCTCGCGCTCGTCCCTGAGTTCGCGCGTCGTCCGAAGCGCCGCGAGAAGGCAGTTGACGCTCGAATCCTCGGGGTCCGCGAGGCCCACGTCGGTGACGAGCGACCGAACCGCTTCCCAGCCGACGACGGGCGTCGAGAGCCCGGTCTTGCGGCCGATGTCGTTCGCCCGGTCGACACAGAGGACGAGCGTTGTCACGTCGAAGACGAACGCGGGCGCGGGCTAAAAAGCCTCCCAGTCGTCAGAACCGAAACGAAAAGCCGTCGTCCGGTTCGACCGACGAGGCGACCCCCGCGCCGAAGGCGTACGCCGCGCCCTCGACGCCGCCGCGGAGCCGGTCGGTGAGGCCGACCTCGGGGGTGAACTCCCTGACCGAGACCTCGTCGCGGCCGAGGAGTTCGGCGAGGCGCGCTTCGACGTCGTCGCGGGTGCCCAGCGAGTCGACCAGTCCGAGTTCGTGCGCCTCCTCGCCGAGGTAGACGCGGGCCTCCGTGTCGCGGACGACCTGCGGGTCCATGTCCCGGCCCTCGGCCACCCGTTCGACGAAGTCGTCGTAGTAGTCGTCGATGAGCCCCTGGAGGTACTCGCGTTCGTCCTCGGTCGGCTCTTTGAGGGCCATCCCCGCGTCCTTGTACTTCCCCGCGGCGAACCGCTCGTAGGAGAGGCCGACCTTGTCGGCCAGTTCCGAGGCGTTGACCGACGAGCCGATGACGCCGATGGAGCCGACGACGCTCACGTCGTGGGACCACAGCTCGTCGCAGCCGCTGGCGATCCAGTAGCCGCCCGAGGCGCAGGTGTCCGTGGCGTACGCGACCGTCGGCCCATCGAAGTCGGCGGCCGCTCGGCGGATGTCGTCGCTCGGCAGCACCTCGCCGCCGGGCGTGTTCAGTTTGACGAGGAGCGCGTCGACGTTCTCGTCGTCGGCCGCGGCGTCGATCTGTTCGACGATGTCGTCGGCGGGCGTCCCGCCGCCGCGACCCGGAACGGGACCACCGCCGCCGTCGCGGGAAATTGGCCCTTCGACGGCGACCTCGGCCACGTCGTAGTCGGGGAAGGCCGCGGCGGCGAGCCTACCGCCGACGCGGAGCGCGGCGACGACGGTTCCGATGACCAAGAGGAGCCCCGCGAGGTCCGCGAGCGTGTCGGGGACGCGGTAGAACAGGACCCAGCCGACCGCCGCCGCGACGACGGCGAGGACGACCACGATAGCCAACCG
Source organism: Haloferax gibbonsii (assembly GCF_001190965.1). Lineage (NCBI taxonomy): Archaea > Methanobacteriati > Methanobacteriota > Halobacteria > Halobacteriales > Haloferacaceae > Haloferax > Haloferax gibbonsii. The sequence continues at coordinate 796,799 of NZ_CP011947.1, read as the reverse complement.
GTAGATGCGCGTGAAGCTGTCGGTCACGGTGAATCACTCATGGCTGTCGCTGGGGCTTCGAACGGGATAAAAATGATACGTCGCAAGCGCGACGAAGAGAGAGAAAGTGACCGGGGTTTAGAGCAGACCGGACTTCTGAAGCTTCATCAGGTCCTCGGTCTCGAGGGTCTCGCCTTCCTTGAACTTCTGGTAGATCTCCTCGGCCTCGGCCTTGGCGGCTTCGCGCTCCTCGGCGCGGGAGTCCTTGCGCTGGCGCTCTTCCTTCTTGTCCAGCTCGCGGAGGCGCTTCTGGACGCGGACGAAGTCCTCGTGGTGACGGTCGGCCGCTTCCTGGGCTTCGACGAAGAGCTCGTGCATCTCGTCGGCCTTGTCGCGGATGTCGTCGGCCTCGCGGTAGGCCTCGATCATCTGGTTGTGGTGTTCCTGGGCGTCGTCGGCCAGCTCGGTCACCTTCTGGTGGTGCTGGGACGCCTCGGAGCGGACCTCTTCTGCCTCTTCGATGAGTTCTTCGAGGTCACCGCTCTCTTCGACCTTGTCCTTTTTTTGGCGAAGTTCTTCGCGCTTGTTCTCGATCTTCTCGATGAGCTCGCGCTCGTCTTCTGTCGAGAGGACTTCGGTCTGCTGGCGGAACTCGAGTTGCTCGATCTCCTCTTTGAGCTCGTCGATGTCCTTGCCGTCATCGAGCTCGAGGTCGCTTTTCATCTCGTCGACCTCGTCGAAGAGCTCGTTGGCCTTCGCGTTGAGCTCGTTGCGGCTCTGCTTGTGTTCCTGCACCTGCGAGTTCATTTCGTCGCGCTTCTCGCGGTGCTTCTGGGCTTCGTCGACCTTCTCGCGAGTCATCGCGTTGAGGTCGTCGCGCTTGGATGCGCGCTCAGAAGCCATCTGGTTTAGTTCATTGCGGCGGTCACGGAGTTGACCGGCGAGTTTGATGAGTTCGCCTTTCGAGCCGCTCTCGAGCTTTTCGTCTGGGAGATCGATGTTTCGTGCCTCGTCGAGTTCCTGCACGTCGAACTCGCTAAGTACTTCCTGCTTCGTTACCATGCGTAATCAATCCTCGATACCATCACCACTCCGTGCGTGGCGGCTGCTCGTGGGAGTGCGACCGACCGTGGATAAGAATTCCCGATCATTCTGCGTGCGATGCCGCCGGAACGCCGGAGGCGCTCAGGTACATACACATACAGGCGACCAGTTAATAAATACTTCGGTGGAAATTCGGGTGAAAACAGTTACCACACCGCTCGTATCGACCGTATTCACCATGTCAGTGTTTGCCATGGTCGTATATAAATGGGATGCGAACCGTGGGGGCTAAACCGAGTCGGGTCGGATGCCACGCCATGAGAGAAGTCATCCGCGCACGCGGCCACGAGCACGTGCGCGCCGAGCACGCGAGCACGTTCGAGGTGACGAGCGACGACTGGCTCACCCCCGCGGGCGACTGCATCATCGGCGTCGAGGCCGACCGTACCCCCGCCGACTTCGACCCGGCGTTCGTCGAGGCCTGTCAGTCCCACGACGCCACTATCGACGTGCGCGTCCGCGTGGACGCGGACGGCGACACCTACGAACAGACGGTCCGCGCCCGGGGACACCCGGACCTCTCCTTCGAGGGCGACCGCAGCGTCGTCTTCCGCACGAGCGACTACGTGGACGACCGGACGGGTGCGGTCGGCGCGGCCCACGCCGCCGCGGGCTTCGACCGCGACCTCGTCTCGGCGCTCGCCGACGGCGCGGAACTGACGGTCACCATCGAAGTCGAATAGTCCCGCGCGGACGGCGGACCGACGCGAGCCGACCGACGGAATGCGCTTTTCACCGCGCGGTCGTAACCTTCGGGCATGCCCGAAGAACCCTCCGAGAACATCAGCGGCGGCGCGAGCGGCGGCGGTCGAGAGACGGCGTTCGACCCCGCTGACCCCGAGACCGCGACGCGCGCCGAGGTCGTCGTCGACCGACTCGGCGAACGCTACTGGCGGAAGGCCTACGGCGGACAGGGCGGCTTCGAGTGCCTCGTCCGGACGATTCTGAGTCAGAACACGAGCGACAAGGCGAGCCAGCCCGCCCACGACCAACTCATGGCGCAGTACGGCGGCGGCGACCTCGCCGAGTCGCTGGCGGCGGCCGACCGCGAGGGCATCGTCGAGGCCATCCGCTCCGGCGGGCTCTACAACCAGAAGTCGAAGCTCATCCAAGGCGTCGCCGAGGACGTGCTGGCCGACTTCGGGAGCGAGGCCGGTTTCGACCGCTACGTCCGCGAGGAAGACCCCTCGACGGTCCGCGACCGGCTCCTAGAGATGAAAGGCGTCGGCCCGAAGACCGCCGACTGCGTCCTCCTCTTTGCGGGCGGCCGCGGCGGCGTCTTCCCCGTCGATACGCACGTCCACCGCATCGCTCGGCGAATCGGGCTCGCGCCGGCCGACGCCGACCACGAGGGCGTTCGCGCGGCGCTCGAACGCGACATTCCCGACGAAAAATGCGGCTTCGGCCACACCGCGATGATTCAGTTCGGTCGCGAGTTCTGCACGGCCCGCAAACCCGCGTGTCTCGACGGCCCCGAGGCGTGCCCGATGGCCGACGTGTGCGACATGGTCGGCGTCGACGCGGCGGCGCAGTCCGTCACCGACCCCGCGGCCGCGGACGACTGATTAACAGGACTTCGTTTTGAGCCCGCTGACCGGCGAGCCGTCGTCCTCGTAGCTCGATTCGATACCCGAGTCGGCGAACATCGGGAGGTTCATCGAGTAGTCGTAGACGACGCTGAACCGCGAGAAGGGGTTCGAGAGGAACGCCGACGCGGGGCCGACGCCATCGAACGCGACGCCCGCCCGGAGCTGGACGACGGAGTCGTTGCCGACGGAGCCGCTGGCTTCCATCCCGAAGCCGCCCTCGCCGCCGAGGTTCTCGAAGACCGAGAGGAAGACCACGAGGTCGATGCCTGCGCCCTCGCCGCCGATGTCGAACTGGTGGCCCTCGCCGGGGAAACACGGCGAGGTCGGGCCGGTCGCGGCGGCGACCGGGGCGGTCGCGACGGCGAGAATCACGGCGAGCGTCAGGGACGCGCGGGTCGCGGCGTTCATACCGTCGCCTCCGGCGCGCTGGTAATTAAGGATACGCCGCGGTTCTCAGGGATGATACCGTGTGTCGAAGCAAACGAAACCGCGGACGCAACTCGGACCCGGCGGTTACTCCTCGCCGTCGAGCTGTCTGATGAGTTCGTCGAGGACGGCGTCCGCGCTGGCGAGGTTGGTCGCCAGCGGCGTCTGGTGCACGTCACAGATGCGGAGCAGCGCGGTGATGTCCGGCTCGTGGGGCTGGGCGGTCAGCGGGTCGCGGAGGAAGATGACGCCGTCGCAGGTCTCGCTGGCTATCTCCGCGCCGATCTGCATGTCGCCGCCGAGCGGCCCGGACTGCTTGCGCTCGATGTCGAGGCCCGTGGCGTCGATGAGTCGCTGACCGGTCGTCCCCGTCGCCATGAGCTCGAAGCGTTCGAGGTCGGCCTGTCGCTCCTCGGCGAACGAGATGAGGTCCGGCTTCTTCTCGTCGTGAGCAATAAGTGCGAGACGCATGGCAAACACTCGTTCGAGCGTCGTGATTAATCTTCGCCCGGAAGCCGTCCGTGAGAAATCGTCGCGCGGCGGGGGATTGACGCGCTGGTGTGGTCGCCGTGGACGAGAGTCGTTACTTGAAGCGGAACGTCTCGAGGTTCTTCGGCGCGAACGTCCGCATGTTGTAGTCGTGGTAGAGCGCCGACGAGAGGTCCTGCACGGAGCGCTCGTCGCCGTGGACGCACAGCACCTTCTCCGGGCGCGGGTTCATCGTCTTGACGAAGTTCTCGAGGCCCTGCCGGTCGGCGTGACCGGAGAAGCCGTCGACGGTCTCGACGTCCATCTCGAGTTTCAGCGTGTCAGACCGGCCCATGCCGTCGCGGCCGTTGACCGGAATCTCGTCCCAGCCGTTCTGGATGCGGCGGCCGAGCGTCCCCTGGGCCTGGTAGCCGACGAAGACCAGCCGGGACTTCGGGTCGGGGCCGACGTGGCGGAGCCACGACATGATGGGGCCGCCGGTGACCATCCCGGAGGTCGAGAGGATGATGGCCTGGTCGCCGTCGGCGACGTCCTGTCGCTCCTCTTCGCCGCCGTCGATGTGGTTGAACTCCTCGGCGAGGAACGGGTTTTCGTCCTCGTGGAAGATGCGGTCGCGGAGGTCGTCGCGGAGGTACTCGGGGTAGGTCGTGTGGATGGCCGTCGCCTCCCAGATCATCCCGTCGAGGTGGACGGGCATCTCCGGAATCTTACCGGAGCGCATCGCCTCTTCGAGGACCAGCATGATCTCTTGGGAGCGACCGACGGCGAACGCCGGGATGACGACCTTCCCGCCGCGGTCGTACGTCTCGTTTATGACCTCGATGAGGCGCTTTTCGGAGTCTTGCTGGTCGGTCTGGTAGTCGTTGCGGCCGCCGTAGGTCGATTCGAGGACGAGCGTCTCCACGCGCGGGAAGTCGTTGACCGCGCCGTTGAACAGGCGGGTGTCCTCGTAGTGGATGTCGCCGGAGAACGCGACGTTGTAGAGGCCGTCGCCGATGTGGAAGTGCGAGACGGCGGAGCCGAGGATGTGGCCCGCGTTGTGGAAGGTGAGCTTCACGTCGGGCGCGATGTCGGTCACGTCGCCGTACTCCAGCGGGATGGTGTGCTTGATGGCCTCGCGGACCATCTCGGACTCGTACGGCGGGGTTCGACCTTCCTTCGAGGCGACGTCGAGGTAGTCGAGCGTGAGCAGGCCCATGAGGTCGCGGGTCGGCTCGGTGGTGTAGATGGGACCGTCGTAGCCGTACTTGAACAGAAGCGGGATGAGCGCCGAGTGGTCGAGGTGGGCGTGGGTGAGAACGACCGCGTCGAGCGAGTTCGCGCCCGACCCGAGCGCCTCGGGGACCTGCAGATACGGAACGTCGTCGGAGCCGGGCTTGTCGCCGCAGTCGACGAGGATGCGGGTCTCGGGCGTCGAGACGATGAAGGACGCGCGGCCGACCTCGCGGCAGCAGCCGAGAGTCGTGATGCGGACCCACTCGTCGTCCGAGAGCTGTTCGCGGTGAATCTGCCGACCGGTCCGTTCGAGGATGCGGCGGCGGTCCTCGCGTTCCTGCTTCAGGAAGTTGCGGACGTTCGAGACCGTCGAGGACTCGATGGGCGGGGTGCGGACGACTTCGGGCGTCCAACCGACTTTCTGCGTAATCTCGCGGAGCGTCGAGCCGTGGCGACCGATGACCATGCCCGGTTTCTCGGCCTCGATGACGACTTCGCCGGTGTCGATGTGGAAGTCGAGGTCGGTGACGCCGGCCTCCTCGGGGATGACGCTCAGAATCTTGGGTTCGGCCTCTCGGGGGTCGGACAGCACGTCCGGGTCCGGGCGAACCGTGATTCGCTTTCGGAGCTTACTCGCGAGTTTCCGGATGAGGTCGCCGTTCTGAGCGAACTTCTTCGGGTCGCGCGTGTAGACGACGAGTTCGGGACCCTCGTACTTGACGTCGGAAACCGAGATGTCGCGGGGGAGTTCGTTCGTAATCTCTGCCTTCAAATTCTCGAGTTGTTTATCTACGGAGCTCATAGTTACGAGCGACCCGTCCGGTCCTGCGCCGGCAGGTCTCGGGAACCCCTACCTCAGGAGCGTCGACACGAGACGGTCCACGTGTACGAGTGCCAGTCTCGGCCAACTGCGGAGAGAGCATAGTGAACTGAATACGGTGGTATCTCGACTGCGGGAAGAGGCAGGGAAAACCCGCTTACCCGACAGTACCATGTCGCCAGTATAAAACCCTTCGCAAAGTCGAAGCGTCTCGGGGGCGACCGACGACCATGGAACTCACACCGGCGGCCGTCTCGGCGGAACACGATTGGGTTCGAGAGCGCGCGGACGTGGTCGTCCCGCTCATCAACGAGACGCGGACCCGACTCGGCGAGCAGTTCGACACGCGCGTCGGCGAGGTCGACGACGCGGCCTACCTCGACGCGGTCGACGCGGTGTTCGCCGACGGCGAGGTCGGCGTCAACGTCGCGGCCTACGTGCGCATCCTCAAACAGTTGGACGTGCAGGACGACTATCCGGGGTTCGTCGTGGACGAGGTGCTCGGCCGCGAACTCGCGGCGACCATCGCCGGCGGCGAACCGCTTCGACTGCTCGCGCAGGCGACGTTCCACTTCGCGGACGTGGCCGTCCACACCGACGGTCCCGCCGGACGCGACGACCTCGACGCCGCGCTCGCCGCGGGGTTTCAGACCCGCCTACCGGGGTGGTCGTGGCGCGAGGGCGACTCACCGTTCGACAGCCGGCGCTGACGACGGGGCGGTGTCGCCGGAAAAACTGTGTTCGGACCGCTTACCACTCGATTCGGACGCGCTCCGACGACTGCTCGGACTCGCGTTCGGCCTGCGAATCGAGGTCGCTGAGACGTCCGCGGAACGCACCGATACACTCCTCGCACGCGGTCACGTGCGCGAGAACGCCGTCCTCGTACTCCGCCATGACCGCCCGCGGGGTCCGCCGCGTCGGTCGTTCCGGTCCCATCCGGCCGATGCCGCGCACCTCGGGGTCGCCTAACCCCGCCAAGCGCTCGCCGCGCGTCGCCGCCCACCGCGCGTACGACGCGAGTCGGTCGCGGGCGCGGCGCTCGCGCGGGCTCAACTTGCCGGAAAGGTCCACGAATCGGTCCCACGTCTCGACCGTGTACTCCGAGACGAGGCCGCGTTCGACGATATCGTCCAGTCGCTCGATAACCGGTGTGAACTCCGCACGCCGGCCGCTCGGAACCCACAGTTCGATTCGGACCGCCTCCTCCCGAGGAGTCGGCCGCTCGTCGCTCACAATTGTGTCCATTGTTAGCACGCCAACCACCACATTCTGGTAGGACACCCGACGATATGTATCTATGCGTCCGCCGGAGTCGCCGAACGTCGTCGGCGAAAGACGGTCCGTGCGGCGGGGCGGCCCGCCGGCACCTTCGGGGCGTTTAAGGGTTCGCTGCGGCTACCGATGGGCAATGAGCGACGAGCAGGAACTCGGTATCACCGAGTCGAAGCAGTACAACACCGGCGAGTGGTACGCCGAGGTCGTCCAGAAGGCGGGCCTCGCGAACTACGGTCCGGAGGGGATGAGCGGCTTCATCGTGACCCGCCCGCGCGGCTACGCGCTGTGGGAGTCCATCCAGAACTACCTCGACGGCGAGTTCAAGAAGACGGGCGTCCAGAACGCGTACTTCCCGCTGTTTATCCCCGAGAGCTATCTCGAACGCGAGAAGGACATCGTCGAGGGCTTCGACCCCGAGGTCGCGTGGGTCACCCACGGCGGCCACGAGGAACTCGAAGAGCGCCTCGCCGTCCGCCCGACCTCCGAGTCCATCATCGCGCCCTACATGGCCCGGTGGGTCCGTAGCCACCGCGACCTCCCGCTCCGCGTGAACCAGTGGGCCTCCGTCGTGCGCTGGGAGGCCACGGAGACGAAGCCGTTCTTCCGCACCAAGGAGTTCCTCTGGCAGGAGGGCCACACGGCCCACGAGACCCGCGACGGCGCGTGGGACGAGACGATGACTCGCCTCTCGCAGTACCGGTCGCTCTACGAGGACGTGCTCGCCATCCCCGTGCTCCGCGGCGCGAAGCCGGAACACGACAAGTTCCCCGGCGCGGACACGACGACGACCGTCGAGGCGCTCATGCCCGACGGCAAGTCCGTGCAGGCCGGCACCTCCCACTACCTCGGCACCTCCTTCGCCGAGGCGTTCGACCTCACCTACACGACCGAAGACGAGGACGAAGAGCCCGCCCACACGACCTCGTGGGGCCTGTCGTGGCGCTCGCTCGGCGCGCTCATCATGACGCACTCCGACGACCAGGGCCTCGTCCTGCCGCCGACCATCGCGCCCGAGCAGGTCGTCATCGTCCCCATCTGGCAGGCCGACACGCAGGAGAAGGTCCTCGAGTACGCCGAGGACATCGCCGACGAGCTCGAAGACGCCGGCGTCCGCGTCGAACTCGACGCCCGCGACGAGCGCAACCCCGGGTTCAAGTTCAACGAGTGGGAGCTCAAGGGCGTCCCCGTGCGCTTCGAAATCGGCCCGAACGAGGTCGACGACGACGTCGTCACCGCCGTCCACCGCCCCGACGGCGAGTCGGTCGAACTCGACCGCGAGAACATCGCCGAGGCCGTCCAAGAGCAGTTCGACGAGGTGTACGCGAAGCTCTACGCCGCCGCCGAGGAGAACCTCGAAGAGAACGTCCGCGAGGCGTCCGCCCGCAACGAGATTCTCGGCACCATCGGCCAGCACGGCGGCTACGTGAAAGCGCCGTGGTGCGGTGACGAGGCCTGCGAGGACGAGATTAAAGACCAGATCGCCGCCGAAATCGTCATGGTTCCCCTGAACGACGAGGACGCGGAGATTCACGACGGCGAGGACTGCGCGGTCTGCGGCGACGACGCCGAGGAGACCGCGTACTTCGCGAAGTCCTACTGAGCCGCCCGCCCCACAGTTCCACACGATTATTCATATTTTTCGTCGTGCGTCGAATCATCATTAGTCGACATACTATGTATGGATACATCCTTATATGACATTGTAACACCCTTATGGTTTCAGGAAAAGTTGCTTATGGTGGTAGCTGTACCATTGGCGTATGACCAAGCCACACATAGACGCACCCTTCGCTCAGGGCGGGTTAGCCGACCCGACCGACGAGCGGTCGAACTGCGGCGTTGGGGCCGTCGTAGACCTTGAAAACGGCGCCTCGCACCGAGTCGTCGCAGACAGCCTCGAACTCCTGGAGAACCTCGAGCACCGCGGCACCACGGGCGCCGAGGAGAACACCGGAGACGGGGCGGGTATCCTGTTCCAGCGACCGGACGAATTCTTCGAAGCAGTCCTCGAAACCGAGCTTCCGGACCGTTACGCGGCCGGTTCGGTGTTCATGCCGACCGACGACGAGGTCCGCGAGCGCGTTTCGGCGGTTGTCGAGGATTCGCTGGCCGACCACGGGCTGTCCGTGTTCGACTGGCGCGACGTGCCGACCGACAACTCCGAACTCGGCGCGACCGCGCTCGAATCGGAACCCGACGTCTGGCAACTGTTCGTCGAGCCGGCCGACGAGATGACCGCAGACGAGTTCGACCGGGCGCTCTACCTCGCCCGTCGAGCCGCCGAGAAGGCGGTCGATACCCTCGCCATCGAGGGCGCAGGCCGGTTCTACGTCTGCTCGCTCGACCGCAAGACCATCGTCTACAAGGGGCTGCTCACGGCCGAACAGCTCCCGAACTACTACCCCGACCTCGGCGACGAGCGGATGGTGACCGAACTCGCGCTCGTTCACGCGCGCTTCTCAACCAACACGCTGGGCGCGTGGCACCTCGCCCACCCGTACCGCCAGGTCATCCACAACGGCGAGATAAACACCATCCGCGGTAACGTCAACTGGATGCGCGCCCGCGAGACGGACCTCCAGCACGAGGCCTTCGGCGACGACATCGAGACGCTCAGGCCCATCACGAAGGCCGACCAGTCCGACACCGCGAGCGTCGACAACGCGGTCGAACTGCTCCTCAAGGGCGGCCGCGAACTCCCGCACGTCCTGCGGATGCTCATCCCCGAGGCGTACCGCAACGACGACGCGATGGACCAGGCGCGCCGCGACTGGTACGACTTCCACGCCTCGCTGGTCGAGCCGTGGGACGGCCCCGCGCTCGTCGCGGCGACCGACGGCGACCGCATCGCCGCCGTCCTCGACCGCAACGGCCTCCGGCCGTGCCGCTACGAGGTGACGACCGACGGTCGCCTCATCGTCGCCAGCGAGGTCGGCGCGCTCGACACCGACCCCGCGGAAATCGAGTCCCGCGGCCGCCTCCAACCCGGCGAGATTTTCATGGCCGACCCCGACGAGGGCCGCGTCATCCCCGACGCCGAGGTGTTCGACTCCCTCACCGACGAGAAGTACGGCGAGTGGCTCGACGAACAGCAGCGCCACCTCGACGAGCTCGCCGGCGACGCGGACTCCACCTCGCGCGGACAGGTCGAGTCGCTCCGGGCGACGCAGGCGGCGTTCGGCTACACGCACGACCAGCTCAACCACATGATAGAGCCGATGGCCCGCGACGGCAAGGACCCCGTCGGCTCGATGGGCGACGACACGCCGCTTTCGGTGCTGTCGGACCTCAACCGCCCGCTGTTTACCTACTTCAAACAGCTGTTCGCGCAGGTGTCGAACCCGCCTATCGACTACATCCGCGAGAAGCTCGTGACGAGCCTGGAGTCGCGGCTCGGCTTCCAGCGTAACCTGCTCGACGAGTCGGCCGACCACGCGCGCCAGCTCGTCCTCGACTCGCCCGTCCTCACGGACGCCGAGACGGCCGCCATCAAGGACCTCGACGACGACATGCGCAGCGCCGTCGTCGACATCACCTACGAGCAGGGCGGCGACCTCCGCGAGGCCATCGAGGCCGTCCGCGACGAGGCCAAGGCGGTCATCGAAGACGGCGCGGATATCGTCGTCCTCTCCGACCGCAACGTCGGCTCCGACCGGGTCGCCATCCCGAGCCTGCTCGCGACGGGCGCGGTCCACCACAGCCTCGTCCGCAACGGCCTGCGGAACCACGCCGGGCTCGTCGTCGAATCCGGCGACCCCCGTGAGGTCCACCACCTCGCCACGCTCGTCGGCTACGGCGCGGGCGCGGTGAACCCCTACCTCGCCTACCAGACTATCGAGGACATCGTCGCCGGCCCCGACGGGGCCGACGAGGGCGAGGCCATCGACGCGTACGTTCACGCGCTCGAAGACGGCCTGCTCAAGACGATGGCCAAGATGGGCATCTCGACGGTCGAGAGCTACCGCGGCGCGCAGATCTTCGAAGCCGTCGGCCTCGCCTCCGACTTCGTCGCCGAGTACTTCGAGGGCACCGAAATCCGCACCGAGGGTATCGGACTCGACGTCATCGAAGAGGACCTGCTGACCCGCCACGCCGCCGCCTTCGGCGCGGACCCGAAGCTCGAACGGCAGGGCGAGTACGAGAACCGCTCGGCCGGCATCCACCACGGCTGGAACCCCCAGACCGTCGGCACGCTCCAGCAGTCGGTCCGCGCCGGCGACTACGAGAAGTACAAGGAGTTCGCCGAGCTGGTCAACGACCAGTCGGAGCAGCTGAAGGCGCTCCGCGGCCTGCTCGAGTTCGACTCCGACCGCGAGCCCGTGGACATCGACGAGGTCGAACCCGTCGAAAACATCGTCAAGCGCTTCTCGACGGCCGCGATGTCGCTCGGCAGCCTCTCGCCGGAGGCCCACGAGAACAACTCCATCGCGATGAACCGTATCGGCGGCAAGTCCAACTCCGGCGAGGGCGGCGAACCGCCGGAGCGCTTCGGCACCGAAAAAGAGTGTAACGTCAAGCAGGTCGCCTCCGGCCGCTTCGGCGTCACCTCGCATTACCTCTCGTCGGCCGACGAGATTCAGATCAAGATGGCGCAGGGCTCGAAGCCCGGCGAGGGCGGCCACCTTCCCGGCAAGAAGGTCAACGAGATGATCGCCCACGTCCGCTACGCGACGCCGGGCGTCGGCCTCATCTCGCCGCCGCCGCTGCACGACATCTACTCCATCGAGGACCTCAAACAGCTCATCTTCGACCTGAAGTCGGCCAACCCCGACGCCGACATCAACGTCAAGCTCGTCTCCGAGGCCGGCATCGGCACCATCGCCGCCGGCGTCTCGAAGGCGAAAGCCGACGTGGTCCACATCTCCGGCCACGACGGCGGCACCGGCGCGTCGCCGAAGACCTCCATCAAGAACGCGGGCCTCCCGTGGGAACTCGGCCTCGCCGAGGCCAACCAGATGCTCCGCGCGACGGGGCTTCGCTCCCGCATCCGCGTCTCCGTCGACGGCGGCATGAAGACCGGTCGCGACGTGGCAATCGCCGCCCTCCTCGGCGGCGAGGAGTACATCTTCGGGACCGCGTCGCTCGTCACCTCGGGCTGCGTGATGGCCCGCCAGTGCCACGAGAACACCTGTCCGGTCGGCGTCGCCACGCAGGACGAGAACCTGCGCCGCCGCTTCCCCGGCGAGCCCGACCACGTCATCAACTACATGACGTTCATCGCGGAGGAGCTCCGCGAGATCATGGCCGACCTCGGCTTCACCTCGCTCGACGAGATGATCGGTCGTCCGTCCCTGCTCCGGCAGATAGAGACGGACCACGAGAAGGCCAAGCACCTCGACCTCTCGTCGGTGCTGGCCGAGCCCAAGACGGGCGCGCGCCGCAAGACCGAAGAGCAGGTCCACGCGGACATCGGGACGCACGTCGACCACAAGCTCATCGACGAGGCCGCGGAGGCAATCGAGGACCGCGAGCCGGTCGTCATCCGCCGCGACCTCTCGAACGTCGACCGCGCGGTCGGCGCGATGCTCTCGAACCGCATCTCCAACGCCCACGGCGGCGAGGGCCTGCCGGACGACACCATCCGCTGCGAGTTCGACGGCATCGCCGGCCAGACGTTCGGCGGCTTCCTCGCCCGCGGCGTCACGATGCGGCTCACCGGGGCCGCGAACGACTACGTCGGCAAGGGCCTCTCCGGCGGCCGCGTCATCGTCAACACGCCCGCCGAGGCCAACTACGAGGCCGCAGAGAACATCCTCATCGGCAACGTCGCCCTCTACGGCGCGACGCAGGGCGAATGTTACGTCAACGGCCTCGCCGGCGAGCGCTTCGGCGTCCGCAACTCCGGCGTGAAGGCGGTCGTCGAAGGCGTCGGCGACCACGGCTGCGAGTACATGACCGGCGGCGTCGTCGCCGTACTCGGCGAGACGGGGCGCAACTTCGCCGCGGGCATGTCCGGCGGCGTGGCCTACGTCTACGACCCCGACGACGAGTTCGCCGCGAAGGCGAACACCGAGATGGTGACGCTCGAAACCCACCTCGACGACAAGGACGAGGCGATGCTCACCCGACTCGTCGAGAACCACCTCGCGTACACCGAGTCCGACCGCGCAGCCGAACTGCTCGACGACTGGCAGTCGGTGCTCGGCGACTTCGTGAAGGTGATGCCCGACGCGTACGCCGAGGTCATCGCCGAGGACGGCCGCGAGGACGTGCGTAACGAACTTCCGGCGAAGGCGGGCGCAATCGTCGACGCCGGTACCGACAGAGTCGGCGCAGCGACGACGAGCGACGACTGAGGACCGACTCGACCGTCAGCGACTGACGGTCCGGTCGCCATCCCGCGTTTTCTTGCTGTTCGGTGTGTTTTTTCGGACTGTTTCGTATCACTTACCGAACAGATAATGATGAGCCGTCCGGGGCCATGTCGGCGTGGACATGACCCGAGATTACTCGCGGCGGACAGTCCTCGCCACGCTCGGTGCCCTCACGGCATCCGGCGTGGCCGGCACCTCGCTCGCGGACAGTCACTCGACGGCAGAATCGGACACGGTCACGACCGAGGATTGGTCGCAGTCTCGTGCCGAACCGGGACGCACCGGCGCAGTCGCTCCCGAATCGGCGCCCGACGACGAGTACGCCGCCCTGTCGTGGCTGGACGGAACGTGGCATAAGACCAGCGCGAACGAGGTACTCGTCGACGACGGGGCCGTCTTCCAGACGTTCTACACCAACGACAGCACGTTCCGCGGGGGCGTCGTCGCCTACGAGGTCGACACGGGCGAAGAACGTTGGAAATACATCGCACCGGAGTACGGGGCGTCAGAGCCCGGAATCGGCCGGGTGACCGACACACCAGCCGTGGCAGAAGGGACGCTCTTCGTGACGAGCGAGGCAGGATACACCGATTCGGACGTCAAATACGGTGGCCTCCACGCGCTCGACTTGGATACCGGCGAAATTAATTGGCAGAAGACACCAGCGGACTACGCAAGTCCGGACGAGGAGTGGCTCGGGACGCCGCTCATCGCCGACGGCTCCCTCTACGTCCAGCACCTGACAAACGCCAGCGCAGACCCGGACCAACAGGAGTCGGTCGTCGCGGAACTCGACCCCGAGAGCGGCGAAGTCGTGTGGCGCTCCGACGCGTCGTACCGGTCCTATCCCTACATTGGCGACGACGAGACGCTCTACGGGATGGCGACGTACACCGACGCGGCGAACGAACTCGTCGCGTGGAACTCCAACGACGGGAGCAGGCGGTGGACGGCGGTGCTGGAAGACGGTGTGAACTTCGTCGACTCGGCCCACAAAAACGGTCGCATCTACCGTTCCTCCGGGAATCGGTTCCGCACGGACGAGATAAACCGAGTCGTCGCACACAGCGACGAGGACGGGAGCATCGAGTGGGAGACGAGACTCACACCCGACGGCGAGGAGTCGGCGCGGTTCATCAGCGCACCGGCCGTCGCCGACGGCACCGTCTACGTCACCACCGCGCTCGACGTGGACTCGGTGGCCGAGGAGGGCGTCCTCTCGACGGTCTACGCGCTCGACGCCGACACCGGAGACGTGCTGTGGACGCACGACACCTCGACCGAACTCCACGGCGACCCGAGCGTCGCCGGCGACACCGTCTACCTCGGCGGGAGCGCCATCCCCAAGTCCGTCGGCGAGTTCGAACGCGAACGCCGACACCCCACGATACACGCGCTCTCGACCGAAGACGGGTCCCAGCAGTGGTCCTATCTGGTTCGACACGAGCAGGGCGCACCGTCCCGAAAAGCATCGACGCCGGCACTCGCGGGCGGACGAATCTTCGCCGGCTATCTGGAAGAAGAGTCCACCGAGCAAGCCGGGGTGTTCGCCCTCGAAGGGAGTCCCACCGCCCCCGATTCGAGGAATCTCCCGCGCTCCTCGGATGCCCCGGTCGCCCGCATCGTCACCGACCCCGAAGACGCCGACTCGACGGACCTCGATTCCGGGACCACCGTCGGCCTCGACGGAACCGCGTCGACGGGTGAGGTGGCGACCTACGAGTGGCAGTTCGGCGAGGGCGCATCGTTCGGAGAACGCGGTTCGACGACAGAGATCACGCTAGACTTCTGTGGCACACTCGACGTGACGCTCCGCGTCACCGGGCCGGATGGGAACCGGAGCACCGACACCGTCAGCCTCTCGACCGACTGATTTCGGGGGAAAGACCCTCCGTCACCCCTCTGCCGTCCCATTTTTTCACCGACCGTCCGAACTCGACGATATGCCCCGCGAGTACGACAAACTCGTCCGCGACGACATTCCACGAATCATCCGCGAGTCGGGCGAGACGCCGGTCGTCCACATTGCAGACGACGAAGAGTTCGACCAGCGGCTGCGCGAGAAACTGGTCGAAGAGGCCGAGGAGTTCGCCGAATCGGGACGCCTCGAAGAACTCGCAGACGTGTTCGCCGTCGTGGACGCGGTTCTCGACCGGTGCGACGAGGACTGGGAGTGGGTCGAGGCGGTGGCGAGAGAGAAGGCGGCCGAGCGCGGTGGATTCGAGGACGGCGTGGTACTCGAACGGGTGGAGTGAGACACCCACGAATAGCGCGGGTCCCCGGAACCCACCGCCGATTCTCCCACGTTTTTCACCGCGCGCGCCTTCGACCGAGACATGGACAACGCACTCGTCATCGGCGGCACGCGATTCATCGGCCGCCACCTCGTCTCGGAACTCCTCGACAGCGGCTACGCCGTGACCATCTTCAACCGCGGGAACCACGACAACCCCTTCGAGGACGACCCGCGCGTCCAGCACGTCCAGGGCGACCGAACGGACGACGAGGCGCTTCGGACCGCGAAGCTGACCGTCGACCCCGACGCCGTCTTCGACTGCGTGGCGTACAAGCCCGCCGAGGTCGCCTCCGCGGTCGACATCTTCGCCGACGTGGACGCCTACGTCTACATCTCCAGCGGCGCGGCCTACGGAAGCGAGGTCATCCCGAAGCGCGAAAACGAGACGCCGCTGTGCGACTGCACCGACGAGCAGGCGGCAGACGACTCGGGCGCGAGCTACGGCCCGCGGAAGGCCGAGGGCGACCGCGTCGTCTTCGAGGCGGCCTCGCGGGGCATCAACGCGATGTCCGTCCGCCCGTGTATCGTCTACGGTCCCGAGGACTACACCGAGCGCCTCGACTACTGGATCGACCGCGTGCTGAACTACGACCGCGTCGTCGTCCCCGGCGACGGAACGAACGTCTGGCACCGCGCCTACGTCGAGGACGTGGCGAGCGCGATGCGCGTCGTCGCCGAGGAGGGCGAGGCCGGCGAGGCCTACAACGTCGGCGACAGGCGGCTCGTCACGCTCGAAGAGATGGTTCAGGTCATCGCCGACGCCGCGGGCACCGACGTCGAGGTGGTCCACGCGGGCGAGCGCGAACTCGCCGCCACGGACCTCTCGATGGACGATTTCATCCTCTACCGCGACTACCCGCACGTCCTCGCGACGGACAAACTCGCCCGTCTCGGGTGGGAGTCCACCCCCGTCGAGGAGGCGATGCGCCGGTCGGTCGCGGACCACCGCGACAGCGACCGCGACGGCTCCGAACACGACCCCGGCCGCGACGCCGAAGAACGCGTGCTGTCGATTCTCGATACGCTCTGAGAGCGCCGGCGTTCAGCCGCTGAACTGGCCGTCGTGGTCCATCTCGGGGACCTCGTCTTCGAGCCACTCGCGGAACCATTTAACGCGCTTGAGCCGCTGGTGAGCGAAGCTCTGGGCCGTGTCGGTCTCGAGACGCGCGGACGCGTCGCGGCCGCGCTCGAAGACGCGCTCGACCATCTCGGCGGCGTCCATGTGCGTCCGCGCCTCGTAGCCCATCCGCAGGAGCATCAGCGCGGTGCCGTTCGCGCCGATCTTGTCGAGGATGTCGGCCTCGATGAGACAGCGGGTCTCCAGCGACACGTCCGTCAGCGGGCCCTGATACGAGTGGTCGGAGACGACCTGACACACCTGGTCGACGAAGGACTCGGGGTAGTCGCCGTGGGTGCTGAGGAACTCGCGGGCGACGCGAGCGCCCTCCTCGGCGTGGACCTCCTGGTCGGCTTCGAGCTTCGAGATGTCGTGAAAGAGCGCGGCGACGCGGACGACGTCGACGTCAGCGCCCTCGCGGTCGGCGATGCGCGTCGCGAGGTCGACGACGTTGAGGATGTGGTTGAACCGGTACTCCGCGGAGTGCCACGGGTACCAGCGCATCCGCCCGCCGTCGTCTTCGTTTTCGACGCTCGCAGAGAGATAGTCCGAGACGAAGCGCTTCATATCCTCGAACTCCGCGTCGGAGACGGCCGACTCTTTGATTTCAACGCCCACGGCAGAACCTCCGTAGGTGTTGGCACGTGCGTATTCTCATTACACGGAATGAGGGTCGTTCCACTCTTAGGCGTTACGACCACCCTGAGTCGCGCGAACCGGGCTCTCGGGCGACCAGACCGGGTCTCGTGGCCGGCGGTGTGACTCGGTGCCACATCGGCGGGAGTTAACTCGAACGACCGCGTCGTCCCCGCCGTGACCGAAGCACGATACCTCGACGACGCGACGACACACGAGTTCGAGGCGACCGTCGAGACGGTCCGCGGAAGCGACCGCGTCGTCCTCGACCGGACCTATTTCTACCCGACCGGCGGCGGCCAACCGAACGACACGGGCACCCTATCGAGAGACGGCGAGAGCGGCGACGGCGAGACGTGGGACGTGACGGACGTACGGAAACGCGACCGAATCGAACACGTCGTCGCGGGCGACGCCCCCGAGCCGGGAACGGCCGTCTTCGGACGCGTCGACGCGGCGCGGCGGCGGGCACACAGCCGCTACCACACGGCCCAGCATCTCCTCTCTGCGGTCCTCCTCGACGAGTTCGACGCCGAGACGACCGGTAACCAGCTGTACGCCGACCACGCGCATCTCGACTGCGCCTACGACCGCTTCGACGGCGACGACCTCCGGACCATCGAGACGCGCCTGAACGACCTCGTCGCGTCCGACCTCCCCGTTCGGTGGTACGGCCTCGACCGCGACGAGGCCGAGGCGACGCTCGACCCCGAGCGCACCCGACTGCACCTGCTTCCGGACTCGATTCGAGAGGTCCGAATCGTCGAAATCGGCGACCCGGACGGCCCCTTCGACCGGACCGCCTGCGCGGGGACGCACGTCTCGGCGACGGGCGACATCGGCACGGTCTCCGTCACCGGCCGGACCACCCAGGGCTCGGCTCACGAGCGCGTGAACTTCGTCCTCGAATAGCCGATTCGACCCCGACCGAACCCGACTGACCGCCCGCGACTACGCCGACTGGGCCGCCTCGGTCCGCGCCCGCGGCTCGCACACCCAACCTTCCTTGACCGGGACCAGTTCGTAGCCCGCCTCCCGGAGCAGGGCCTTCGCCGCCGCCTCGTCGTGGCTCCCGCGGGCGTCGTGCAGTTCGAAATACACCGTCGGCCGGTACTCGCGGAGGACCGTTTCCGCCCCCCGGAGCACGTTCAGGCCGAACCCTTCTACGTCTACCTTCAGGTGGTCCGGCGGCGGAACCGTCCCGGAATCGACGAGCGAGTCGAGCCGCCGCATCGACACCGACGCCGTGTCGACGACCTGCGCTTCCCACGCGCTCGCGTGGTCCCGCGAGAACGAACCCAACTCGTCGTAACTCGACAGGTGGAACTCCCGCGACTCGTCGGCCTCGCCGAGGCCGCACTCGAGAAGGTCCACCCGGTCGTCGAAGTCATTGACCTCGACGTTCGCCCGCAACTGGCCGACGACTTCGGGATGCGGTTCGACGGCGACCACCCGCGCGGAGGACTCGCTGGCCGCGGTTGCGAGCGTGTAGGTTCCCGTGTTCGCGCCCACGTCGACCACGACGTCATCGTCGTCGAGACCGAGCAACAGCGCCTGCAGGAGCACGTCGTTGCCGTGGCGGTTGTACAGTTCGTAGCTCCTGAAACTCGTGCGCCCGACGTGCTTCTTCGTGGCGACGAACCGTCGTTCGTAGTTCGCCCGAACGAGCGCGTAGTGGAGGGAGTACGCGAGGTGGCGAGCGGTCGACACCGGGTGCAGCAGAGACATGTTAGTATACTGTCATTGTCCGGTATTAAAAATCGCTCGGCGGCGTATTGTCGGCGGCGTTTTCGTCTGACCGACGCTTCGTGCGTCGAATCGTGGCCAAGCGACGTGCTCTTCGCGTTAGTTCGTCGGAGAAGTTTGAGTAGTCCCGGGCGGATTCGAACCGCCGTCAGCGGCTGTCTTCTCGGCACGCATTGAACCGTACCAATCCAAAGGCCGCTATGATTGGCCACTACACCACGGGACTTCGGTCACGTCGTTCACTCGTCCCCTGTGCCTCGCAATCTCTTCGAGATTGCTCACCACCACGGGACTGCGCACTCGTCGGTTATCCGCTGGTAAATGAAAACGCTTCGGTTCCGGCCGGTCGCCGGCGGCGATTAATCGGCGACTTCCGTCTCCGTCTCGGGTTCCGCGCCGCACACCTCGAGATACTCGCAGGCGTCCGTCTCAGGGTCGAAACAGTCGGGGCACTCGGAGTTGCGGTCGATGATGGTGTCGAGTCGCTCCGCGATCATCCCGTCGATGACGGGTTCGAGTTCGCGGGCCTCCGCGCGGAACTCCTCGACGTCGAGGACGTTCGAGAGAAAGCGCTCGATGATGCAGTAGGTCTGGAGCGCGTCGCGAGCGCGGACGATTCCCTCGTCGGTGAGGGTGACGCCCTTGTACTTCTCGTGTTCGGCGAGGCCGCGGGATTCGAGTTTGCCGATCATCTCGTTCGCGCTCGCCGGGCTCACCTCCATCATGTCCGCGAGCGCGCCGGTGGCTGCCGGGCCGTTCTCCATCTCCTGCAGCAGGTAAATCGCCTTGACGTATTGGTCTGCCGTGTTCATCGTTTCACTCGCGGTCTTCCATGATTCGCGTTACTTCTTCTACGCCCTCGGCTTCCTCCTCGCGAATCGCCGACAGCGTCGCGACGAGTTCCTCGCGGTCGATAGAGAACTGTGCGTCGCTCGCCTCGATGGCCTCGATGACGTCGTCGTAGAACTTGTAGGCGGTCTCCTCGTTACAGAGTTGGTCGTAGAGAACGCCGTCGAAGTCCTCGGGTTTCGTCTGGCCGTACTGGGCTTCGACCAGCGCCTCTATCTCCTCGAAGGGGACGCTGTCGACCTCCAGCCGGTCGATGACGGCTTCGAGGCGTTCGCGGTGGTCGGCAGACTCCTCGGCGGCGTGCGAAAGAAGGGCTCGAACCTCCTCGTCGAGCGCGTCTTCGCCGAGTTCCTCGTGGTGGTGGTAGGCGCGTGCCTCCACGACCTCTTCGAGGACGATACCGATCTGGAGGAGTCGGGCGAGCTGGTGGTCCGAGGTGACCTGATACCCGACGCTCACGGACTCGTCCCCCTCGACGTTCGAAGACACGGTCCCACGACGTACATACACACCTCTCCGGGAGTAACCGACTTAAGCGGTTCCCTCGCGGGTCGGCGGGACGAGAAAAACGGTCGTCGAAGCCGCGCCGCGGAGCGGTCTGCCTACCGCAGGCGGGCCGCGATGAGTTCCTCGAGGTCGTCGCGGAACTCGTCGACTTCGATCTCTTCGAGGACGGGGACGAAGAAGCCCTCCACGAGCATGTTACGGGCCTGTTCTTCGGGGATGGACCGAGAGACCATGTAGAAGAGGTCCTCGGCGTCGACCTGCCCGACGGAGGCGGCGTGAGACGCCTCGGTGTCGTGGTTGTTGATGATGAGCTTCGGCGACGCGTCGGCCTCGGACTGGTCCGAGAGCATCAGCGTGTTCTCGCGCTGGTAGGAGTTCGTACTCCACGCGTCGCGGCCGACGTCCTGGACGCCCTCGTACACCGAGCGCGCCTCGTCGTCGAGGACGCCGCGGGTCACGAGGTCGGCCGTCGTGTTCTCGGCCTTGTGCCAGACGCGGGCGTTGACGTCGAGGTGCTGGTCGTCGTGACCGAAGAACGCGCCGACGATTTTCGTCTCCGACGCTTCGCCGTTGAGTTCGGTCTCGACGTCGCTGCGGGTGAGCCGCGAGCCGAGGTTACCCTCGATCCAGTTGACGGTCGAGTAGGTGTCGGCGTCGGCGCGCTTGAGCGAGTACGTGTACGTCTCCTCGTCGAGGTTCTGCAGGGAGCCGTACTGGACGTACGAGTTCTCGCCCGCGTCGATTTCGACGAGGTTCGAGAAGTACCGCGCGTCGTCGACGCTGTCGCCGGACTCGACGGCTTCGAGGATGGTGACCGACGAGGACTTCTCGGTGACGACGAGCGTGTGGCTGAACAGCGACCGAGAGTTCATCTCGGCGCGAATCTTCACGTCCTCGGCGTCGACGCCCTCGGGGACGTAGATGAACGTGCCCGTGGTGAACAGCGCCGCCGAGAGGGCGGTGAGGTAGTTCGACTGGGGGTCGACGACGGAGCCGAAGCGCTCCTCGATGAGGTCGCCGTACTCGGAGAGCGCCTCCGTGAAGGGGAGGACGACGACGCCCTCGGGCGACTCGCGGGTCGTCTCGTCGGCCTGGTTCAGCGGGTCGACGAGCGACTCGAAGTCGAGCGCTTCGAGGTTCGTCCAGCGGCGACCGGGCGTCTGGATGACGTCCGGCAGTTCGAGCTCGTCGAGTGCTTCGAGGGCCTCGAGTCGGGTCTCGAGGAGCCACTCCGGCTCGTCCCGTGCGTCCGAAATCTCTCGTACCGTCTCTGCGGACAGGTTTGCGGGAAGTTGCGCACTCATTGGTTATCCGAGGCTACCCTCCATCTCGAGTTCGACGAGTCGGTTGAGTTCGACCGCGTACTCGATGGGCAGTTCCTCCGTGATGGGTTCGATGAACCCGGAGACGATCATCTGCTTCGCGTCGTCGTCGTCGAGACCGCGCGACTGGAGGTAGAAGATGTCCTCGTCGCCGATCTTGCCGACGGTCGCCTCGTGGGCGACGTCCACCGTGGACTCGTTGATCTCCATGTACGGCATCGTGTCCGAGGTGGACTCGTTGTCGAACATGAGCGCGTCACACTCGACCGCGGTCGAGGAGTTCTTCGCGCCGTTGGCGATGTGGACGAGACCGCGGTAGTTCGTGCGGCCGCCGTCCTTCGAGATGGACTTCGACTCGATGGTCGACTTCGTCTCGGGGGCGTTGTGGTACACCTTCGCGCCGGTGTCGATGTTCTGGCCCTCGCCCGCGAAGGCGATGGTGATGTGGTTGTCGGAGGCGCCGCGGCCCTTCAGAATCGAGGCCGGGTACAGCATGGTGGCCTTCGAGCCCATCGAGCCCGAAATCCACTCCATGCGGCCGCCCTTCTCGACGATGGCGCGCTTGGTGTTGAGGTTGTAGGTGTTCTTCGACCAGTTCTGGACGGTCGAGTACTGGACGTGGGCGTCCTCGCCGACGAACACTTCGACGCCGCCGGAGTGGAGGTTGAACGCGGAGTACTTGGGAGCCGAACAGCCCTCGATGTAGTGGACTTCGGAGCCCTTCTCCGCGACGATGAGCGTGTGCTCGAACTGGCCCATGCCCTCGGAGTTCATGCGGAAGTACGCCTGGACCGGCATCTCGACCGTCACGTCCTCGGGGACGTAGACGAACGAGCCGCCGGACCAGATAGCGCCGTGAAGCGCCGCGAACTTGTTGTCGCTCGGGGGGACGCACTTCGTCATGAAGTACTCCTTGACGATGTCTTCGTGCTCCTGGACCGCCTGGTCCATGTTCATGAAGACGACGCCTTTCTCCTCCCAGCGCTCCTGCATGTTCTGGTAGACGACTTCGGACTCGTACTGGGCGCCGACGCCCGAGAGGGCGTTCTTCTCGGCTTCCGGGATACCCAGTTTGTCGAAGGTGTCCTTGATGTCGTCCGGCAGGTCGCGCCAGTCGTCGACGCCGCCGCGGACTTCCACGTCGGGTCGGATGTACGGGACGATTTCGTCCACGTTGACCTCGGAGAGGTCAGGCTGGCCGGGCCAGTCGGTCGGCATCGGCATCTTCTGGTACTGCTTGAGCGCGCGAAGGCGGCGCTCGAGCATCCATTCGGGCTCGTCTTTGTCCTCCGAGATGACGCGGATGGTCTCTTCGGTGAGACCCTTCTCGGCCACGAACGCGGCCTTCTGCTCCTTCTTGAACTCGAAGCGAGCTTCCGTGTCTGTCTCTTTGAGGTGGTCTTGGTCGGAACTCATGATGTTGGGGGATTACGCGGCTTCGTACACTTCCTCACGGACCCAGTCGTAGCCCTTGTCTTCGAGTTCGGACGCGAGCGAGGCGTCGCCGCTCTTGACGACCTTGCCGTCCAGCATGATGTGGACGTGGTCCGGCTCGACGTATTCGAGGATACGCTGGTAGTGAGTGATCTGGAGGATACCGGTGCCCTGCTCGTCGCGCAGCGCGTTGATACCCTTCGAGACGTCCTGCAGGCGGTCGATGTCGAGACCGGAGTCGATCTCGTCGAGAACCGCAATCGACGGTTCGAGAATCGCGGCCTGAAGGACCTCGTTTTGTTTCTTCTCGCCGCCGGAGAACCCGGCGTTGAGGTAGCGCTGCATGAACTTCTCGTCCATGTCGAGAAGCTCCATCTTCTCTTTGAGGAGCTTCTGGAACTCGGCGACGCCGACTTCGCCGTCGTCGACGTTACCCTCCATCGGGGAGGTGTCGTAGCCGGCTTCCTCTTCTTCTTCCTCGTCGTCCTCGCCGAAGAGGAGCTCCTCGCGCTCGTCGATCTTCGCGTTGAGCGCGGTGCGGAGGAAGTTCGTCATGGTGACGCCCTCGATTTCCGCGGGGTACTGGAAGCCGAGGAAGATGCCGAGCGCGGCGCGCTCGTTCGGCTCCAGTTCCAGAAGGTTCCACGTGCGGGCGTCGTCCGGAATTTCGAGGTCGCCGAAGTCGTCGTCCTCCAGGTGGAGGAGGATTTCGCCGTCGGTTACCTCGTAGGCGGGGTGCCCGGCGATGATTTTAGAAGTCGTAGACTTGCCGGACCCGTTGGGACCCATCAGTGCGTGGATCTCGCCGGATTTGACTTCCAGGTCGACACCTCGCAGAATCTGCTCACCGTCTTCCTCCGCGACACGTGCGTGGAGGTTCTTGATCTCGAGAGTTGCCATCGTTGGTTCGTTGCCTCGTACTCGAAGGGTGGGGAGTATCGCCCATAATGCTTGCGCATTCACCCCCGCCACCTTTTGTAGAAAGAAAATTTGTTTTCAAAACCGCAAAGAATCACGGCAGTTCGGAACACTCGTCCGGGTTTCGGACAGCCGAACGACGTTACGGTATCGCCATCTACGTAACTGAATTCGGTTTCATCACCTGGTGATACGACCGGTCACATGAAGCTCCCGAGGCCGGTCTGTTCCTGACCGCTTTTCACCTCGTCCCACGACATCCCGAGCGCCTCGATGACGCGGGAGATGGGCCCTTCGAGCGTCTTGGTGAGCATCGTGTCCCAGTCGACCTCGAACGCCTCTGGAATCTGGTCGGCGTACTCGAAGCAGATGACGTCGGGGTCGCGCTTGAACTCGCGGTAGAGGTCGTCGACCTGCGGGTCGAACTCGCCGGTCTCCATCTCGCGGAACCACGACGGGTGGACCTTCCTGAGGTAGACCCGCTTCGGCTTCGAGCCCCGCCCGAAGTTCGTCCCGAGGAAGGCGTTGGCGTACTGCGCCCCGCGGACGTGCGCGGTCGGCGTCTCGTACGCCGAGAGGCGCTTGCCGATTCCGCCGGGGATGCCGGCCTGTTCGAGCGGCAGGTTCCCCGACTCGAAGTCGGTGATGATGTCGTGGAGGTAGTCTTTGATGACTTCCGTCTCCTCGCCGTGGACGATCATGTCGATGACGTTCTTCTGGACTTCCTTCGTTATCTGCGCGATGTCCGAGCGCTTGTACTCGAAGCCCGTGATGTCGATGTCGTCGACGTCCTTGCCCTCCTTCCAGACGATGTGACCCGCGTAGCGCTTTTTCTTCCCCGCCTGGAAGAACCGCCGGTAGAGCTTCTCGAACTCGATTTGGAAGCGGTGTTCGTCCGCGCCCAACTCGTCGCGCGCGAAGTCGTCGTAGGCGGCGTTGATGTGCTCCTCGATGTCGAACGACTGCTCGATGGCTTCTTGTTTCGACACGTCGGGGCCGAGTTCGAGCATGACGCTGTCGGTGTTGTGAAGGACAATACCTCCAACACCGTCGACGAAGTTTTCGTTTTCTTCGACGCTCAGGTCGTACACGTAGCCGTCGTGGTCGACTTCGGTCAGCACGGGGTCTCGGCCTTCCCGGTAGGAGCTACACGTCCGAATAGTGTACGAGCCTTTGCTGTCCCGATACTTGAGCGAGTGTTTTTGTCCCCGTTGCGTGAGCAACATCGAGAGACCGGCAGCAAGTTCTCGGCTCGTCGTCTCGAAGTCGAAGTTTCGCTGTGCGTACGCTTCGGTGTATCGTGGGAATTCGCGAGATCCATCGCCTTCGACGAGCAACGTCAGGAACAAGTCTTGCTTCTCCTCAGGAAGGTGGAAGACGAATGAGGGGATCCGTTTACCACGCGACGTCTGCCCTGCGAACTCGCGGAAGAACACAGCAGCGAGTTCGTTCATCATCTGCAGTTTCAGCGTCTCGTCGTTGTACGTGACCGACGCACCGCCTGTGTCCGTTTGATACTCGACGGTTCGCTCCGCTCGTCGGTCGCTCGTAATGATACCGGCGGTCGTGTTCTCGAACAGTCGAGAGTAATCTCGCTGGAGTTGGGCTAGCCACTCACGGTCGGATTCAGCGATACTTGCCCCGAATTTCGACGCCGCCGTCTCGCCAGTGGATGCGCTTCCTTCAGGGACGTACGCACCGAGGAGCCGAATGAGTGCTGCACCGTCTTCGCTGTCGATATCGACGAATCGTTTGACTTTGACGGTCGAGTCGACGTCTCGGTGGTGCTCGTGGCCGAACCAGACATACTCGTCGTCCGCGTGGATTTGTTTCCGCTTCGTTATCGAATTATCGCTCCCGACGCTCCGTCCGTCCTCGTACTCGCGTTCGTACCCACGAAGGACCTCGTAGACGTCGACCTGCTCGACAGGCTCGACGTCGGGCACCCCGGAGACGCGATACGGCTCCGCCACGTCGTCCGGAGAGACAGTTGTGAGGCCGCCTTCACCGGGGACGACGTACGAGTGGTCTCTCGTCGTCGTCGACTCACCGAACTTGTGTTGGAGGTTCACCACCGGTTTGTCCGTTTTATGGCGAATCGCCTGCGCAATCGGCTGCCACTCCGCCTCTCCATCTTCGTTCACAGAGAGGGCCTCCCACCCGTCGAGCGCTCGGCGAGTCTTCCCGGGAGTGGCACTTGCGACGACGTCCCCGTCGGCAGCGATGAGTACCTCAGACTCAGTCGTTCCGCGGGCAAACAAGTCCTCGATAGGAAGGATTCGAACAGTCCCACCGGGGTCTCTGACGACGACCGGGCGATCTCCCGTCACGCTGTCGCCGTAGGCCACGTCGTAGCCGATTTGGTTCGCGGCCTGTTCCGTGAACTCGATGACCTTCCGCCCGGTCGCCGTCACCGCCGCGCCCATCTCCTTGTCGTAGAGTCGGAAGCGGTCCCAGCCCAGCACGCCGTACAGGGAGTTCATGATGACCTTCACCGCGGCCTGCTGGCGGTCGAACTGCTCGTACTCCGACGAGCCGGGGTCGTGGGAGTTCCGAAGCGACTTCTTTTCCTCGCGCTCGGTGAGGAGTTCGTCGACCATCTCCCGAATCATGCCGTCGGGTTCCTGCTGGAAGTGCGTCCCGTTGGGCGCGCGGAACATCTCCCCGTCGTAGCGCTCGGGGTCGACTTTCGTCTCCGGCGACGCGTTGATGGTCACCATGCACATCGGGTACAGCGATTTCAGGTCGAGCACCGTGACGTTCTCCTTGACGCCGGTGATGGGGTCGAAGACAGCACCGCCCTCGTAGTCCTCCGACTCCTGTTTGCCCTTCGAGGGGAGCGCGAACTCGCCGTGGACCTTGTGGAGCACGTAGATGTCGACGGTGTCGCCCGGCGTCGGCGCGTCTTCGAGCTTACAGCCGACGAACGTCCGCACCTCGTCCCAGAAGGCGATGATGTCCTGTTTCCGGTCGATTTCGACGCACAGCTCCACGTCGCGGAGGTTGTATTCGAGCAGGCGCTCGGGGTCTTCCTCCCAGAGGTCGCCGATGTCGCCCGAGTAGCGCTCCTTGCCCGCGTCGAGTTCGAGTTCGCCCACCGCGTCGAGGCGGTAGGATTCGAGTTCGGTGAACTGGGTGCGCTTGTAGGCGTACAGCAGGTCGAAGACGACGCGCCCTTTGATGTCCGGGCCGCCCCAGCCGCCGCGCCAGACCTCGCCGAGCCGCGACATGCGGTTGTAGTCGAGGTTCAGGTCGGTCGTCCTGTCGACCTCCTCCAACCGGTCGAGGAAGTACGGCGCGTCGAAGTCCTCGAAGTTCCACCCGGTGAGGATGTCGGGGTCGGTCTCCTCGATGTACGAGAGGAAGGCGTCGAGCATCGCCGCCTCCTCGTCGAACGTCCTGACCTCCACGTCCGCGTCCTCCCCGAGGAACTCGTAGTTCGGCAACGACTCGGGGCGCTTGCCGAGGCCCTCGTCGGCGACGGCGTGCCAGACGACGTACTCGTCGCGGTAGGAGTCGTGGCTGGTGAGACAGATAATCGGCTCTTCGCCCTCCTCGGGGAAGCCGTTCCGGTCGTTGACCTCGATGTCGAAGGTGTTCACCCGAAGGCTCGCGTCGACCGCCGCGGGCGCGACCTCCTGGTGGGGAACCTGAATCGACCCGTCGTCGAGGCGGCGCTCGGGGACGCGGACGCCGCTTTTGATGTCCTTGTCGATGAGCAGGCGGTTCGGAAAGAGGATGTCCGCCTCGTAGTGGTCGAACTCGTCGCGAATCTGGCCGACGTCGCGGGGGGTGCGGCCGTAAATCTTCGTTAGCTCCTCGCCACGGATGCTCTCGTAGCCGTCCTCGGTGCCGGTGATGACGTCCTTGTCGAGCGCGTCGTCGTCGAGGCTGTCCGTGGGCGCGTAGAAGTACGGCCGGAACCCGAGCACGCGGACGTGTTCGGTCTCGTCGTCCGCCGTCCGACCGAAGATGTGAATCACCGGGTACTCTTCGCGGCCCGCGCCCTCGATGGTGTAGTCGACCTGCGTGACGGCCAGTTCGACCGTCCCGTCCGGGTCGGGAAACCGCACCTCGTCCGTGTCGATGACGTCGGAGACGTGCTGGCCGGCGTCGCCGGCGACGATGGCGGCCTCCTCGTCAGGCCGCGCGTCGCCCGCGCCGTCGGCGTCGTTCCCCCCGAAGTCGGTCAGACCCGTCTGCGTCATGCCAGTCGCTTCGATGGCGCGGCTAAAAACCCCGGCGTTTCCGCGAACTGCACCCCGAACCACGGAAAGACATATATCCATGTGTGACATTCCTTGTCACACGATATGACCGACCACGCAACTCCGGAGCGGTGGGATGGCACGATCGACGGCGACGGACCGGCTGGTCCGACGGGAGCCGAGACGGTCGAATCCTACGATATCGACGGTGGCGTGGTGTTCTACGACGCGGAGAACCCACTCGCGTGGGTCGAGGCATCGCGGTCGATGCGCCTCGACGACTGCGCCTGACTCGGCCGAAACGGACACTTTTTCTCGGCACGGCGTCTCGACGCGAGCGTGACGGACGACGAGCGACGCGAGGGAACGCCCGCCGCTGACGCGGAAGACGAAGGCGACGACGCGGAGCGTCCGTCGGCGGACATGGCCTCGAAAATCGACCCCGAAACGCGATGGGGCGACCCCGAGGCCCGCTGGGGAGACCCGGAAGCCCGCTGGGGGAACCCCGAAAAGGAGCTCCCGACGATTCCCCGCGTTCGCATCCCCGGCGAGGACGCCGACGAGGATTCGGACGGCGAGAGCGACGGCGACGACGCGCCGGAGTTCTCCCCCGACGTGAACCCCGAGGTAGCCCGCCTGTTCTGGGCGAGCGTCGTCCTCGCGAACGTCGGCCTCGCGGGAGTCACGGTCGGCCCGATGCTCGCCTACTTCCGCGGCGACACGCTCCTCGGCGCAGGCCTGTTTCTGTTCGGTGTGGTCGTGCTCGCCCGCGTCTACTCCGTCTACCGAGAGTTCAAGCGAGGGGAGTGGCGGGACGACGAGGACGATGCGAACGATGCGGACGACGGTGATGTAAGCGACACCGACGAAGACGCTCCCGAGCGCAACCGCTAACAGTCGTCGCGCCCTTCGCCGAGACATATGCGAACCGTTCGCGGGCCAGACGGCCGGACGTACCTCCTCGTCAAGCAGTCGAGCGACGCCAGCCGCGTCCGCGACCCGGAGACCGGCGAGGAGCGACACCTGCCGAACGACGAACTCGAAGCCGTGAGCGGCGAGTCTCCGCTCGAAACCGCCGCACGAGCCGTTCCCGGGCCGGTCCGGGAGATACTCGTCGCGGTCCCGACCGAGCGCGGACTGGGCTTGCTCGTCGACCTCGTCGACCGCGGGCCGCTCCCCGCGGTCGACCTCCTCGGGGCCTACGACCTCTGCGAGAGCGACCTCCACGGCCTCCTGACCGAGTTCCGGGTCGCCGGCCTCGTCGCCGAGACCACGGTCTACGGGGAGCGCGGCTACGAGGCGACTGAGACCGCGAAAGAAGGGGTCGAACTGCTGCGGGCGAGCGAATAGGGTCGCTCTCGGGTCGTCCGCGGCGGAACCGACCCGCTCTCAGTCGTCCGCGGCGGAACCGACCCGCTCTCAGTCGTCCGCGAGCGCGCTCTCGACGGTCGGCGCGTCGGTTCGCTCGACCGTCGAGCGGTTCGTCGTCGGGTTCTTCTCCACGCGGACGAGGTCGTCGGCCGCACCGACCAGCTCGTCGTCGTGGCTGACGATGAGAATCTGCTTGACGCCGCGGTTCTGCATGTCCTCGACGAGGTCGACCAGCCGCGAGACGTGGCCGTCGTCGAGGAAGACCGTCGG
Source organism: Haloferax gibbonsii (assembly GCF_001190965.1). NCBI lineage: Archaea > Methanobacteriati > Methanobacteriota > Halobacteria > Halobacteriales > Haloferacaceae > Haloferax > Haloferax gibbonsii. The sequence goes on along the minus strand of NZ_CP011947.1, from coordinate 766,911 downwards.
CTCGTCGAGGATGAGCGGCGGGAGCGGGGCCGCGCCGTCGATACCCTCAGCGAGGAGCCGGTAGATGGCACACCGGAGGCTGAGGTTGAACAGGGCGCGCTCGCCGCCAGAGAGCTGTTCGGGTTCGAGCGCGGTGCCGTCCTTCTGGAACACCGTCAGCCCGTACTCGCCGTCGAGCCGGATTCGCGAGTAGGCGTCGTTGGCGTAGACGAGGTCGAACGTCTCGTTGAGCATCCGTTCGAGGACCTCGACGTTGCGCTGGCGAAGCTCCGCCCGGAGGTCGCCGTAGGTCGATTCGAGCGTCGACACCTCCTCGTGGACCGATTCGAGGGCGTCGACGCGCTCGGCGAGGTGTTCGCGGCGCTCCCGGAGGCCGTCCAACTGTTCGAGTTCGGCCTCGACGCCGCCGACGCGGCTCTGGAGTTCGTCGCGCTTGTCTCGTAGTTCGGGAAGCACCTCGTCTTCGACCCGTTCGAGGTACGCCGCGGCCTTCTGCTTGCGCTGTCTCGCCCCCTCGACCGCCTCCTCGTCGACCGTCTCGCGGAGTTCGTCGCGGCGCTCGCGACGCTCTCGGAGGTGTTCGCGGCGCTCGCGGTTCACGTCTGCGAGCGTCTCGCGCTTCTCGCGGAGCCGGTCCCGCGCGTCGATTTTCTCGGCCCGCGCGTCGACCAGCGACTCGACGCGGTCGAGTCGGTCGCGCCGCTCGTCGAGTGCTTCGAGGTCCGCTTCGAGCGACTCGACCGTCTCCGCGACCTCCTCGGCCCGCTCGGCCTGCGTCGTCGCGGCCTCGCGTTTCTCCTCGGCCTCGGCTTCGAGTTCTACGGCGGCCTCGCGCTTCTCCGCGGCGGCCTCCCGGCGGCTCTCGACGGTCTCCTCGCGGTCGGCGATGCGTTCTTCGGCGAGGTCGAGTTTGTCGCGCTGAGAGCCCGCGCGGTTCTCGATTTCGACCAGTGCCTCGGCCGCCTCGACGGCCGCCGAGCGCGACTCGACGTCCGATTCGAGCGAGTCGAGGTCGGCTTCCAGCGATTCGACGGCGGCCTCGCGCTCGCTGATGGCGTCGACGTGGGGCGAGCCCTCGACCGGCTGCCCGCACTCGGGGCACTTGCCCGCGTCGCGGAGGCGCTCGGCCTCGGCGAGGCGCTCGCGCGCGTTCTTCAGTTCGGTCTCCGTCTCCGCGAGCGACTCGCGGGCGTCGGACCGCGCCTCACGACGTTTTTCGAGGAGGTCGGCGGCCTCGCCGAGTTCGACGGGGGCGTCCTCGAACCGCGCTTCGGCGTCGTCGAGCGACGACCGAAGCTCCGCGCGCGTCTCGCGGAACGCTTCGAGCTCCCGCTCGGCCTCGGCGGCGGTCTCCGCGTCGGCCTCGGCGGCCTCGCGTTTCTCCTCGGCGCGTGATTCGAGGTCGGCAGCGCGCTCGGCGAGCCGCTCGGCCTGCGTCTCGAACGCCTGCGCCCGCGTCCGCGCCTCGGAGAGGTCGTCGCGCAGCCCGGATTCGCGCTCCGAAAGCGCCTCCCGCGCGCCGGCAATCGCCTCGTCGCTCGCGTCGTCGAGGTCGGCCCGGTCGAGGGCGTCGTCGATGTCGGATTCGAGGTCGTCGGCGGCGGCGTCGAGTTCGCGGACGCGCTCCGAGAGGTCGTCGCGCTTCGTCTCGTCCGTGGAGATTTTCGCGGTCAGGTCCTCGATTGCCGCCTCGACCTCGTCGAGTCGCTCCCGCTTTTCGGCGTGCTCGTCGAGCGTCGCCTCGGCGGCGTCGAGCGCCGCCTTCGCCTTGTCGCGCTGGCCCTCGTAGTTCGAAATCTCCTCGTCGAGGGAGTCGAGTTCGGATTCGAGCGCGTTGAGCGTCGCGTGGAGGTCCGCCTCCTCTTTCGTCTCGATTTGCGACTCGACGTCTTCGAGGACGCTCCGCTTTCTCGTCAGCACGTCTTCGACCCCGAGCCGGGCGTTGCCGGCGCGCTCGCGGTACGTTTCGAGCTTTCCGAGCTGCAGGAGGTCGTCTATCATGTCCTGGCGCTGGCTCGGCGTCGCGTTGATGAGCTTGTTGACCTCGCCCTGCTGGACGTACGCGCAGTTCACGAACGCCTCGGCGTCCATGCGCAGGAGCGACGCGACGTGCCGGCGAACGTCTCGCGCGCCCTCGACGGTTCCCTCGGGGCCTTCGAGGACGCATTTGGCGGTGGTCGCGCGGTCGCCGGAGACGCGAATCCGACGCTCGATGCGGTACTCGCCGCCGTCGTGGACGAATTCGAGCGCGATTTCGGCGTCGTCGGCGCCCGTCGTCACCACGTCTTCGAGCGTCCCCGCGAGCGCCTTCGAGCCGTAGAGCGCGAAGAAACACGCTTCGAGGAGCGACGACTTGCCGCTGCCGTTGACGCCGTGGATGACCGTAACGCCGTCTCTGAGGTCGAGTTCGGCGTCCTCGTAGGGTTTGAAGTTCCGAATGGCGATTCGGGTGAACCTCACGCGAAATCACCCAGCGAGCTGTCTTGGCTCGCCGCCGGTTCCGCGGCGGCCTCAGAGTCGGATTCGGTCGTCGTTTCAGCGGTGGTCTCGGTCGTCGTCCCTGTGTCGGACTCGGCCGCGTCTTCGGCGGCTTCCGCGTTCTCAGCGTCCGCCGTGCCCTCGATGGCCTCCGAATCCCCGGCCCCGACGCCGTCGTCGCTCTCGAGGTCATCCCCGCTCTCGGCGGCGACGAAGGCTCCCGGGTCGTCGGAGAGCAGCGATTCGACGCGCTCGCGGACCTCGTCGCGGACGTTCGAGTCGGCGACCTTGCTCGCCCGGACCGTCTCGTCCACGTCGAGGGCGGCGCTCGACAGGCCCATCTCGCGGACCCGCTCGCGCACCGCGTCGTCGGGGTCGGCGAAGCTCACGTCGGTCGCCAGTTCCGCGCCGTCGTCGATATCGCGCTTGTCGTTGACGCGGGCGACGAGCGCGCCCTCCTCGACGGCGAACGACTCGACCGCCGCGGGCGTGACGGCGTCGCCCTCGCCTCGCAGTTCGACGATGACGACCGCGTCTTCGAGGTCGAACTCGCGGACCCGCTGGCGGACGCGCTCGATGCCCTCGTCGCCGGCGAGGTCGACCTCGACGAAGGCGAACGGGCGCGTTTCGAGGGTGCGCCGACGGATGTCGACCTCGTCGGGCCCGAACTGAACGAGGTTGTACCCGCGCGGGTCGCGCTCGCTCGCGCTCGCGCGCTCGGTCGACCCGCAGTAGGTCACCCACGTCCCGTCGAGTTCGGCGGTGTCGGGGACGTGGTTGTCGCCGAGGAGGACCGCGTCGAAGTCGACGTTCGACTCGGCGAGGACGGTTTCGGTCTCCCAGTCGGCGTGCGCGAAGGGCGTGAACAGACCGTGAGCGACGAGCACCGCGCGCTCGGCGTCGTGCGGTTCGAACTGGTAGTCGAGTTCGTCTCGGCGCGAGCGCGGGACGTGGTCGAGCCCGTAGAACGCCACGTCGCCGACGACGTGGGGGTCGCGTCCGAGTCTCGTCGCCAGTCCGAGGCGCTCGAAGAGGTCGAGCCACTGGCCCCCGCGGGTCGACTCGTGGTTGCCGACGATGGCGAGGAAGGGAATCCCGGCGTCGTCGAGGCGGCGGAGCGCGGCGAGCGTCCCGAGGAGGTCGGGGAGTTCGGGACGGCGGTCGTGGTAGAGGTCGCCGGCGTGGACGACGGCGTCCACGTCTCCGTCGAGCGCGTCCGCGACGACCCGCTCGAAGGCGTCGAGGAAGTCCTGTCGGCGCTCCGGCGAGTGGTACTGCTGATACCCGATGTGGGTGTCGCCGGTGTGTATCACCCGTGTCATCTATCAACCGGTTCGCCACCGCCGCTGAAAACGGTTGTGCGACCGGAGCGGAAGTGGTCGGCATCCCGCGGTCGCCGCTGTGCGGTTCGGGAGCGCCGATTCGACACCTCGGTCGCGCCCACGTCGACGAGCGCGCCGCGCAGGCGGTCGAGGTCCGCGAGGAGCGCCCGACCGGTGCGCGCGCACTCGTGGTGTCCGCGCCGGGCGGCCTCGCCGACCGCTCGGCGGAGCGTTAGTTCGCCTCCGTCGGAGAGAAACTGGGCGGCAGAACGGAGCGACTCGAAGGCGTTTCGCGCCTCGGCGACGACTTCGGCGGGCGGGCGCGACTCGTAGTCGGGGATACCGGCGTCAGCGTCGGCGTCGGCGAGCGCGGCGAGCGCGCGGCCGACGTCGTCGGGAGCGGGCGAAGACATGCGGCGACGTGGCCGCGCGTTCGGATTTAAATGTTGAGCGTGTAGAGGCGCTTGCGCGCGTCGGAGAACGAAAATCGGGAGTCGACCGCGCCCTCGTCTTCCAGCCGGGAGAGCGCATAGCGGACGGTACGCGGGGGGAGAAGCGATTCTTCGGCGATTTGGCTCTGGGTGAGCGTGTCCTCGTAATCGAGAATCTTCGCGACCAACTTCGCGCTCGGGGGCATGTCCCGAACCGATTCCCACCGGTCGTCTGACTGGGGCTCGGACTCGCGTTCGACTGCTTCCGTGGTGCTCATCGTACGAGGTACCATGCAATGCTATTAGATAATATTTGCTATCCAGATTTATTACTATGGGGAATTTATGTGACGCGCGTCAGACTCGTCATCCGGGCGGCAGACGGGCCCTAGGCGGCGAATCCCTCACACACCCGAAGCCTCTTATGAACCTGCACCCTATGCCGGATGATGACCGATACTGTGGACGACGTCGACCTCCCCTACGATAAGGACTCGGCGTCGCAGCAGGAGAAGATCACCGCCCTTCAAGAGCGGCTCGAAGTTCTCGAAACGCAGAACGAGGAGATGCGCGACAAGCTCCTCGACACGAACGCCGAGAACAACAAGTATCAACAGAAGCTCGAGCGGCTTACCCACGAGAACAAGAAGCTCAAGCAGTCGCCGCTCTTCGTTGCGACGGTTCAGGAAATCACCGACGAGGGGGTCATCATCAAGCAGCACGGTAACAACCAAGAGGCCCTCACCGAAGTGACAGACGAGATGCGCGAGGAGCTCGAACCCGACGCGCGCGTCGCCGTGAACAACTCCCTCTCTATCGTCAAGCGACTCGACAAGGAGACGGACGTCCGGGCTCGCGTGATGCAGGTCGAACACAGCCCCGACGTGACCTACGAGGACATCGGCGGACTCGAAGAGCAGATGCAGGAGGTCCGCGAGACGGTCGAGATGCCGCTCGACCGCCCCGAGATGTTCGAGAAGGTCGGCATCGACCCGCCGTCCGGCGTGCTCCTGTACGGCCCGCCGGGGACCGGCAAGACGATGCTCGCGAAGGCCGTCGCCAACCAGACGAACGCCTCGTTCATCAAGATGGCCGGCTCCGAGCTGGTGCACAAGTTCATCGGCGAGGGCGCGAAGCTCGTCCGCGACCTGTTCGAGGTCGCCCGCGAGAACGAGCCCGCCGTCATCTTCATCGACGAGATAGACGCCATCGCCTCGAAGCGCACGGACTCGAAGACCTCCGGCGACGCCGAGGTCCAGCGCACGATGATGCAGCTGCTCGCCGAGATGGACGGCTTCGACGAGCGCGGTAACATCCGCATCATCGCGGCGACCAACCGCTTCGACATGCTCGACCCCGCGATTCTCCGGCCGGGGCGGTTCGACCGCCTCATCGAGGTGCCCAAGCCGAACGAGGACGGCCGCGAGATAATCTTCCAGATTCACACCCGGAAGATGAACGTCTCCGACGACGTGGACTTCGTCGAGCTCGCTGAGATGGCCGACAACGCCTCGGGTGCCGACATCAAGGCAGTCTGTACGGAAGCGGGGATGTTCGCCATCCGCGACGACCGCACGGAGATATACATGCAGGACTTCCTCGACGCCTGGGAGAAGATTCAGCAGGAAGCCTCGGACGAGACGGAAGTCTCCCGCGCGTTCGCGTAACCGACGCGAGTCGCGTTTCGTTTCGGTTTCGATTCTACTTCGCTTTTCGCGCGACGCCGACCGCCGAGTGGCTACGCGGCGAACGCGAAGTACGGCAGGACGAACAGCGCGAGGAACATCGCGGCGAGGATGAGACCGTACCCGCCGAGCGTCGCGGCCGCGGTCAACCACGATTCGCGCCGGCCGGGAAGTTCGAGCGCGGACATACTCGGTCGGTCGCGGTCGTGAATGATAAATCGTCGGTATTCACGCGGCCGAATCGGTCGGGTCGGGGAGGGCCGTCTCCGACGCGGACCCCATCAGGTAGCCGCCGAACCCGATGAACCACAGGAGCACCGGGTAGGCGACGTAGCGCTCGATACCACCCGCGCCGAGGAACGAAAGCGGGTGCGGGAGGCCGAGGAGGCCGAACGCGAAGATGCTCGCCAGGAGGGCGAGGACGAACCCGCCCACCGCGACCGAGAGATACCGGAACGGGGTCTCGATGACCCGCGCGGCGACGACCGCGGAGAGGCCGCCGGCGAAGAACGTCAGGAGGGCGAACAGCCCGTGCATCGGGGCTTCGCTCCCGTCGAAGACGCCCACGCCGAGGATGCCCACGCCGAGCATCGCGACGGCGGCGGTGACGACGCGGTCGCGGAGCCCCCGGTGCGCGAAGTAGCTCGCGCCGAGGACCAACAGCCCCGAAAGCACCATCGTCGCGTTGAAAATCGTCGCCGACGGCTGAAGGATGATGCTGTTTGGCGGCCTGGTCGCGCCGAGGTCGCTTATCTCCTGTACGCCCGCGTTGTAGCCGGGGTAGAACGCCTCGGCGGTGATGATTCCCATGAACGCGAGCAGGCCGAACGCGAACAGCATCGCGCCGGCGACGAACCGGTCGCGCCGGCGGTCGTGTGCGCCCGGCGTCTCGGCGATTCGTTCGGGTCGCGTCTCGGTCGGCGGACTGCCGTCCCGTCGGGAGTCGGTGGTTGGTGTCATCGTGCTCACTCCGTCCGTCTAGACGACTGACGCGTCGATAACACCGAACGCTGGCTCTTAAACCGCGAGAATCCGGACGGTCAGGAATCCGCACCCCTCGCCCCAACCCGAACGACTGAAACCGACCGGGTCGCACCCACAGGTATGGGCACGCCACTCGAAAGCCGCGAGGCGCAAGCCGAGGAGGTCCTCGACCGACTGTACGAGGAGTACCCCGACACCACTATCTCGCTTTCCTACTCGAACCGCCTCGAACTGCTCATCGCCGTCATGCTCTCGGCGCAGTGTACCGACGAGCGCGTCAACAAGGTCACCGCGGAGCTGTTCGAGAAGTACGACGGCGCCGCGGACTACGCCGCCGCCGACCAAGAGGAGTTAGCCGACGACATCAGCTCCATCACCTACTACAACAACAAGGCGAAGTACATCCGCTCCGCGTGCGCGGACATCATCGAGAAGCACGACGGCGAGGTTCCGGACACCATGTCGGCGCTGACCGACCTCGCCGGCGTCGGCCGGAAGACCGCGAACGTCGTCCTCCAGCACGGCCACGACATCGTGGAGGGAATCGTCGTCGACACCCACGTCCAGCGGCTCTCGCGCCGCCTCGGGCTGACAGAAGAGGAGTACCCCGAGCGAATCGAGGAGGACCTGATGCCGGTCGTCCCCGAGCGCGACTGGCAGCAGTTCACCCACCTGTTCATCAGCCACGGCCGAGCCGTCTGCGACGCGCGCAACCCTGACTGCGACGCCTGCGTGCTCGAAGACGTCTGCCCCTCGTCGAAGCTCGACCACGAGGTCGACCTCGCCAGCGGCGAGGCGTGGTGAGCGCTCAGACGAACACGTAACCGCTCAGGTAGCGGTAGATACCGAGCAGCCACGCGAACACCCAGAAGATGACGTAGCCGAAGACGCCGACGCGGAGGCGGCCGCGCCACGCGCCCATGTTCTCGTGGAGGTCGTCGAGCGACACGTCCTGGTCCGGGTCGCGGTAGAGGTCGGCCTCCCACTTGGCCTGGAAGATGCGGACGATTCCCGTGAGCGCGAAGATGAGCATCGCGTACGCCTGCAGGCCGAGAATCGCGTGGAGGGCGCTGAGCCCGTTGAGCTGCTGAAAGAGCCGGGGGAGCATCCACGTGACGACCGGGACCGTGTTCAACACGAGCCCGGGGAAGATGATTTTGAGGTGGTAGACGAGCACGTCCCACGACACCGTCTCGGCGTCGATCATTATCCACGCGCCGTAGATGTAGAACGGGAAGCTGGCCGTGACGGTAATCGCGGCGAGCGTGGCGAGCGTCGTCTCGTCTGCCATCGCACGGCGTTAGCACCCGGTCGGCCTAAAGGGACCGATGCGCCGCGTCCCGTTCGAGCGCTAGACCACGCGACAGGAGCTAAACGTCGGCCGCGACCGCCGGGATTCGAGCACCGGACCACCGCCGTTCGAGCGCTGGACCAGCGAGCGGTCGCGTCCGATGGGCGGCTCGTGGCCGACCGCACGCGACGAACACGGTTCGGGGTCGGAACACGTTTACCGGCGTGGACCCTACTCCGTGGCGATGTCAGACTCGTCTTCCGCCCCGGCCGACGACGGCTCGTCACCGGACGCGGACGCCGACGCCGCGATGTCCGACGCGGAGCTCGCGGCCCTCCGCGAGGAGGTCGAAGCCAAGTACGACTTCGAGAACTTCGGCCCGGCCGACATGGCGAAGATGACCCCCGAAGAGTGGGACGCCGCGTTCGACCCCGACTCGTGGGTCGTCGGCGAGGAGTTGCTCGACCGCGTCGAACAGGAACTCCGCTACCGCGTCGCGATTCGCGAAGTGTTCGCCGTCCTCGAACGCGTGACGGAAAACGGCGAGCCACGGATTCTCGCGTACTCCGACGAGGGCTACGCCGTCGTCTACCCGGACGGGAGCGTCGAGGGCGAGGGGACCGTCCTCCGCGACGTGAAACCGACCGTCGCGCTCTGTTCGATGGAGGACTTCGAGGTGAACGACGCGCCCGAGACCGTCAGGCTCCCCGAACCCGAAGAGGTCGCACAGGGGACCGGCGACTTCGGCAACCGAATGCTCCAAATCGTCGCGTTCGGGCAGCTACTCGGCGGGTTCGCGCTCATCGGCGCGTGGCTCGTCCTCCCCGACCTCGATTCGATTATCGCGCCGCTGGCCGGCCTGGGCTTTCTCGTCATCGGCTTTTTCCTCTTCGTCGTCGTGGCGAACGCCCGACTCTCGGACCGCTTCCGCGCCGAGGAGTACCGAGACAGGCTCCGCGTCATGGGTCTCGAAGGCGGGTCGCGCCCCGAGTTCGTCCCGACGTTCGACGGGGACGAGAACGTCGCGTCCTTGGTCGAGGCCCCCGAGGGAGACGCCCTCAGTTCTGAGGGCTGAGACCGGCGCGCGCTCACCTCGCAAACACCCTCCGTGACGGCATAGTCGGTGGGTTTAAGCGCGTCCCATCCTGACGAACGACCGTATGAAAAGGCGGGAGTTTCTCCGAACGGCTGGCGGTGCGACAGCCGCCGCGACCGCTGCCGCCGGGACCGCTGCTGCGCAGGAAGGCGGCGGTGGAGCGCAGGTTCAACCCGACTTCGGTGGCTACCTCGACGGCATCGACGGAGGCTACGAAGACCTCCGCGGTCAGAGCGAAGTCACCATCGAGGTCGGCGCGTCCGGCAACGGAGGTAACCTTGCGTTCGGACCGGCTGGCATCTGGATCGACCCCGGCACGACCGTGACGTGGGAGTGGACCGGCGAAGGCGGCGGCCACAACGTCGTCGCGAGCGAGGGCGCGTCGCTCGACTCCGGCGCGTCCGTCTCCGAGGCCGGAACGACCTACGAGTTCACGTTCGAGAACGGTGGCATCACGAAGTACCACTGCGTGCCCCACGAGGCGCTCGGCATGCTCGGCGCGGTCGCCGTCGGCGACGACGTGGCGACTATCAGCACCGGCGGTGGCGGCGAGAAGGAACTGCACGAACTCGGCGTCCCGATTCAGGCCCACTGGGTCGGCTCGGCGACGATTCTGGGCATCCTCGTCACCATCATCTACACGTTCTTCATCTTGAAGTACGGCGAGTCCCCAAATACGGGTAACACCGGAGGTGGCGAATAATGTCTTCGACCGGCAGCACATACGGCGATATTCACCGATACGAACCGGCGCGCGAGAGCACCGCAGCGGCCATCGCAATCGTCCTCCTGACGATTATCGAGGTCGTGTTCGTGTTCCTCTTCACCTACGGCTTCGTCTCCGGGTGGGGCCTGACGGACACGGGGAACATGTTCCTCGGCGGCGTCCTCGCCGTCATCTTCGTGGACCTCGCGTTCATCCTCGCGCTGTACCGCAAGGAGTTCCTCCCCGACGTGATGATCGTGAAAAAGCGGCGTCGCAAGTGGGAAGACCTCTACGTCCGCGAGGAGGACGTCGACGGTGTCACCTTCAGCAGCGACGACGCGTGGGAACAGGTCAAACGCGCGGTGTACCCCTACTACAAGCGATAAACCATGAGTCTCGAACGCAAAGACGACTACGACCACAAGGCCTGGATGAAAAAGAAGGACCTCACCCCGGTCGAGGCCACCTTCCTCACCACGCTCATCTGGCTGGATAAGCGACTCCGCATCGTCGATTATCTGGAACTTCTGGAGACGCTCTACTACCGAGTCAACCTCCAGATGCCGAAGAGCCACACCGAGCAGTACAACCTCGACAACAAGTTCTGGTACTGGTACCCCCTGTACACGCTCGGCTTGTTCTCGACGCTCGCGTACGTCGTCGCGGCGATAAGTGGTGCCCTTCTCGGGTTCTACTACTCCCCGGCGACGACCGGTGACCCCACGACGGCCTACAGCAGTATCGAATTCATCATGCGCGACCTGCAGTTCGGCTTCATGCTCCGCTCCGTCCACCGCTGGGCGGCGCAGGTCATGGTCGCGGCCGTGTTCCTGCACATGCTCCGTGTCTACTTCACGGGGTCGTACAAGGAACCCCGCGAGCTGAACTGGCTTCTCGGCATCGTCCTGATCAGCCTGACGATGGTGTTCGGGTACACCGGATACCTCCTCCCGTGGGACCAGCTAGCCTACTGGGCGGGGCAGATCGGCGTCGAGATGTCGCTGTCGGTCCCGCTCGCCGGTGAGTGGGTCGCACAGCTCTTGTTCGGCGGCTTCTCGCTGAGCCAGTCGACGCTACAGCGCATGTACATCATCCACGTGTTCCTGCTCCCGTTCGTCGTGACGACGCTCATCGCGATCCACATCGGCATCGTGTGGGTGCAGGGCATCGCGGAGCCGCACTGAGGTGACAATCATGAGCGACAACGAACCCGAAAACGAGGAGATTCGATCCGACGGCGCGGGCATCGTGGCCCCGGACGACGAGACGCCCACGTGGAGCGAGCGCAAGGCTCGCAAGACGGGGCTCTCCCGGCTCACCTACGAGTACTTCGAGCGCGCACGTCGTGAAGACCAGGACCTTCGCACGGAGTCCGACTACGTCGAACGCGACGTCTTGGCGTTCCCCACGTGGCCCCACGAGACCGTCCGTAACCTCTCGATTGCGTCGTTCTTCGTCGGGATGATTCTGTTCCTCTCGGCGACCATGCCGCCGCACATCGGCAACCCCGCGAATCCGTCGAGCACCCCGGCGATTATCCTGCCCGACTGGTACCTCTACTGGTCGTTCGGCCTGCTCAAGCTCAACCCGCTGAACCCCGAGCTGGCCATCCTCGGCGGACAGAAGCTGATGGCCGACCGTACCTACGGCGTGCTGGCGAACGGCGTCGTCGTCGGCTTCATCGCCATCGTGCCCTTCCTCAACAAGGGCTCGGCCCGGCGACCCGTCGAGCAGCCGTTCTGGTCCGCTGTCGGCGTCTTCGGCGTGGTGTTCGCGATGACCATCTCGCTTCTGGCCATCAAGAACCTCATGCCGATGAACGTCGACCTGCTGTTCGACCTGACGTTCCTGCTCCCGTTCGTCTTCGGGACCATCACCTACGCGGTGCTGAAGACGATGCGCGAGGGGTACATGTACAACCTCAACCGCCGCTACTACCGGCTTCGCCCGCCGAAATAGAGCGGAACCACTACCAACCGTCCCTTCTTAGCGTCACTGATGACAGACAGCGACGCAACCGGTCGAACCGGCGACGCCGACGAGACGCGGCGGGGACGCCGCGGCCGGCGCGACATCGTCGTTCCCATGCGGCTCTACAAGACTATCACCGTCTTCTCGACGCTCATCGCCGTCGTCAGCGTGGTCCTCGGCTTCGTCTTCCTCGACGCCGCGACGCTGCAGGTGAGCGCGCTCCGCGCGGTCATCGCGGGCGCGCTCGGCGCGCTCGGAATCGGCGTCGCGGACGGCCTACTGAGCACGGCCCTCGCGGTCTTCGGACTCGGCATCATCGCGTTCGGCGCGGTCGTCTACACGCTCGGCACCCGATTTCGCGCCCAAGGAATGGGAAAGTCTCAAGAGGACTCCGGCGAAGACTCGAACAATGGCTGACGAATTCATCAAGGGTCTGGGTATCCTGACCGGGTCCGGACTCGCGTGGCTGGTGCTCGCGTCGTGGTACCGGACGAGCAGTTTCGAGAGCACACAACAGCTCATCGAGCCGCTGTCGTCCGGCGCGACCGAGGGACTGTTCAACATCATCGCCGTCACCCTGATGGACGTGTTCCTCTGGTTCGCGCTTCTCGGCGCGCTCACCTTCTGGGTGCTCATCCCGGCGGGTCACCAGATTATGTCCGCGCTCGAAGAGCGCCGCAACGCGCAGTAAGCCGACACCGCGCTCCGTTCTCCTCTCATCTCGCTTCGAGTCGACGAAGACCCCCCACAATAGCGGTCGCCCTCCCCGCCGCTCCCGCGTCGGATTGGAAAAACTCTAATGAGTCTCGCTCCGACGGTCCTGTATGCACCCACTACAGTTCCTCGTCCCGCTCGACCAGTTGGCGGCGGTCGAACCGGTCGTCCCGCACGTGGCGCTCGTGCTCGTGCTTGCGAACTTCGCGACGCGCTTCCTCGGTCACCGGTCGCACGTCCGACAGGCCAAGGAGGGTGGAGAGGAGGCAGTCTCCCGGTACCTCCCGCACTCGATTAGTTCGGGTGCGCTCGTCCTGACCTCGTTCCTCTACCTGCTCGTCGAGCCGCACGGCGGCATGGTGCTGACCGTGCTGGTCGTCGGGATGTTCGTCACCGACTTCTTCGAGTTCGAAGCGCGTAAGGTCGAAGCCCGCACCGACAAGCCGCTCGAACGCCCGAACGGCTCGCTCGTCGCCGCGACGCTCGTGCTCCTGTACGCGGCGTTCCAGAGCCTCTTCTTCCTCGTCGCGGACTACTGGAACCTCATCGTCTAACTCCGCGACGCACTCTTCTCCGCGTCGTCACGCTCGCACCGCTCACGAGGAACACGTATTTTCGCCGCGCCGAGCGCCGCCGCTCGGTGTCTGAATCACGGCCGAGCGAGGCGCTCACTCGACGAGAAGCGGAACGCTCCCGTCGCGGTCGATGACCACCGACTCGGACGGGAGAACTTCCCGGACGACCTCGTCGTCGGCGACGAGGGACACGGGCGCGTCGTCGCGTTCGACCGACAGCCGGACGGGCGGTTGGAGGACCCACGAGTCCGTCTGCGTCGCGTACGGTGAGACGGGGACGACGGCGAGCCCGGCGGCCGGACCGACGACCGCGCCGCCCGCGGCGCGCGCGTAGCCGGAACTCCCGAGCGGCGTGGCGACGACGACGCCGTCGGCGCGGAACTCGTCGACCGGCGTCCAGCGCGCCGCCGCGCGCGACTCGTCGGTCGGGTCCGACGAGAAGGGGACCGCCGCCTCCGCGTGGGTGACGCCGTACTCCGAGATGTGCGCCGGCTCGCTCGTGACGAGCATCGCGTCGAAGAGCGCGCGGGTCGCGGGGTCCCCGCCGACGCGGAGCGAGAGCGTCGGGTGGTCGACGACTCGACCGTCACCCGCCGCGACCGAGGACAGCCGCGATTCGAGTCCGCGCCGCGGGGTCGACCACGGCGCGCCGCAGTCGACGGGGACGACCGGACACGACCACTCGGAGCCGAGCGCGACCGTCGAGAGCGCCGACTCGCCGACCGCGACGACGGCGTCCGCCTCGGCCGACGTCGGTTCGACCGACGCACCGGCCGCTCTGACGGCGGTGGCGACCGAGTCGTCACCGACGATACCGAATCTCATCGTCGTCCACCCGCGGCGAGCCCCCGTAGCATCGTCCCGTGCTACGCCGCCGCGAATAAAAGCCCTCGTGGTTCGGTTGCGCGAGGTCCGGCGCGACCCGAGCGGGACGGGCGCGTCGCCGACCGCCTCAGAACGGCCAGTCGCCGGTGACTTTCATCCCCTCGGCCTGGTCTTCGGCTTCCAGCGCCGCCGCGATGTCCGCCGGGTCGGCGTGGGGAATCTCGCGGTCGGCGTCGGCGAGTTCGACTGTCAGTTCCGTCAGGAGAATCGCCTGCTCGCGGAGCGTCCGCGATTCCAGTTTCTCGATGGTGTCGGCGTGGGTGTGGCCCCACCCGCGGCCGCGGCCCTCCTTTTCGCTGCCGACCATGTACGCCGGGACGCCGCGGGCGACGAACGGCCAGTGGTCGCTGTGGGGGAGCTGTTCGGGAAGCGTCGAAATATCGTGGTCGAACCGCTCTGCGACGGCGTCGGCGGCGGCTTCGAGCTCGTCGAAGCCGTGGGTCGTGAGCTTGAGCGTCCGCCCGGCGACGACGCCGTCGTTGTTGACGATGGCCTTCACGTTCGCCCGGTCGTCGCCGAGGCGGTCGGCCTCGTAGTCGGAGCCGACGAGCCCGACTTCCTCCGCGCCGAAGCAGACGAAGCGGACGCGCGTGTCGAGTTCGTCCTCGCGGGCGGCGAGCGCGCGGGCGACCTCGACCACCATCGCGGTGCCCGCGCCGTTGTCCATCGCGCCCTCGGCGATATCGTGGGCGTCGAGGTGGCTCGTGACGAGCACCTCCTCGTCGGTGTCGGGGCCGAGTTCGGCGTGGACGTTCCCGCTTTCGGCCGCGGGCGTCTCGCAGGTCACGTCGACGGTCACCTCGTCGCCGTCGAACCGGCGGCGGAGGCGCGCGCCGACCTCCTTGCTCACGCCGACGGCGGGGATGTCGCCGATGGGCGCTTCGGCGGTGCCGACGCTCCCCGTGGGCGGGAGTTGGCCGGGGACGTGGTTGGCGAAGACGAACGCGGCCGCGCCGGCCTCGACGGCGTAGTAGTACTTCTCGCGGCGGTGGATGAAGCGGTCGTAGTGGTCGGGGACCGTCGTGGAGACGACGACGACCTTCCCCGAGAGGTCGCGGTCGAAGTCCTCGGGCAGCCCGTAGCCGAGGTCGACCAGCTCGCCGCTCGCTGTTCCGGCGGGGCTGCGCGGGAGCGCGATGCAGTCCTGCGTGGTGTCTGCGGCGTAGAGGGCGCTGTCGCCGCGCTCCCAGCCTTGAATCTCGAACGGGTCGATGCGGGCGTTGCGCGCGCCGACGCGTTCGAGGGCGTCTCGGGTCGCCTCCATCGCCTCGCGCTCGCCGGGCGAGCCAGTCATCCGGTTGCCGATGTCGACGAGCGTCTCCAGGTGGTTCCAGCCGACCTCGCTGGTGAACGTGTCGCCTATCCAGTCACTCATAGTGGACCGTCTCGCGGGGCCGTGGTAACCGTTGCGATGGGTCGAAAACGGGCGTCAGACTCGGCGCGAAACCGACCGACTCCGACAAGGTACTCAGTTCGAGTCGCCGCGCCCGCGACGGCGGGCAAACGGGAGCGAACCGCGACTCGACCCACGGGCGAACGGCAGGTTCAAGGACCATCTATCACGTACGTTCATTCATGACTGACGTGCGAATCGCCGGGGTCGGACTGACGAAGTTCGGCAGTCACCCCGAGCGAACCGGCCGCGACCTGTTCGCGGAGGCCGCCCTCGCCGCCCGCGAGGACGCCGGCGTCTCCCGCGACGACTACGAGGAAATCTTCTACGGCAACTTCATGGGCGAACTCGCCGAGAAGCAGGGCCATCAGGGGCCGGTCATGGCCGAGGCCGCCGGCCTCGACTGCCCCGCGACCCGCTACGAGCAGGCCTGCGCCTCCGCGGGCGTCGCCTTCCGACAGGCCGTCGCCACGATTCGGAGCGGCGCGGCCGACGTGGTCCTCGCCGGCGGCATGGAGCGCATGAACAACCTCGGGACCGCCGAGGTGACCCAGTCGCTCGCCATCGCCGCGGACGAACTGTTCGAGGTCCGCGCGGGCGTCACGTTCCCGGGCGCGTACGCGCTCATGGCTCGCGCGTACTTCGACGCCTTCGGCGGCGACAGCGAGGACCTCGCGCACATCGCGGTGAAGAACCACGCCAACGCGATGCACAACGACTACGCGCAGTTCCACCGCGAAATCACCGTCGACGACGCGCTCGAAAGCCCCGTCGTCGCCGACCCGCTCACCCTCTACGACGCCTGCCCCATCACCGACGGCGCGAGCGCGGTCGTCCTCGTCAGCGACGACTACGCCGAGCGACGCGGCCTCGACGCGCCCGTCTCCGTCACCGGGTCGGGGCAGGGCGGCGACAAGGCCGCGCTCCAAGACAGACCCCACCTCGCGCGGACGCCCGCAGCGACGAAAGCCGCCGACGCGGCCTACGCGGACGCCGGCATCGGCCCCGACGACGTGGACGTGGCCGAGGTCCACGACTGCTTTACCATCGCCGAGGTGCTCGCGCTCGAATCGCTCGGCCTCTACGACCACGGCGAGGGAGTCGGCGCGGCCGCCCGCGGCGAGACGACCCGCGACGGCGACCTCCCGGTGAACCTCTCGGGCGGCCTCAAGGCGAAGGGCCACCCCGTCGGCGCGACGGGGACCGCCCAAATCGTCGAGATGACGAAGCTCCTGCGCGGCGACCACGGCAACAGCGACGCCGTCCCGGACGCTCGGGTCGGCGTCACCCACAACGCGGGCGGAACCGTCGCCAGCGCGGTCGTCCACGTCTTGGAGGTGGACCGATGAGCGACACCGGCTACGACGAGTGGCTGGCCGCAATCGCCGACGGCGAGGGCTACTACCTCGCGTGTCCGGACGGTCACGGCTCGCTCCCGCCGCGGCGCTCCTGTCCGCACTGCGGCGCGGCCGAGTTGACGGCGGAACCGCTCCCGGAGACGGGCGAGGTACTCACCTTCACCGAGGTGCACGTCCCCGCGCCGAACTTCGCAGACGAAGCGCCCTACGTGACGGCCATCGCGTCGTTCGGCCCCGTCAAACTCACGGGCGTCGTCCGCGACCTCCCCGCCGACGAGGTCGACCTCGGAACGACCGTCTCGGTAGACGTGGGCACGAACGCGACGACTGACGAGCGGTTGCTCGTGTTCCGGCCCGCGAGCGAGTAGCGCCACACTCGTCGCACGTTATCTCTCGCGCGCCTCGACGGCCTCCAGCGGCGAGCGCCAGCCGAAGACGTACGAACCGAGGAGCCACGCCCAGAAGCCGGCCGCGAGGAGCGCGATAGCTCCGTACAGGAACAGCGAGAACAGCGACAGGGAGTCGAACATCGGTTCAGTTCAGGGGGTTGGGTCGGTTCGGCTCGTGGTCGCGGCCGCGGCCGCGGCTTCGGCCCCGTTCAGTCGAGGGCGTCGCGGACGGTGTCGACGAAGGCGTTCGGGAACTCGACGTGCGGGAGCAACATCGCGTCGTCGAAGACGACGAGCGTGCAGTCCGCGGCGTCCGCGAGGTCGCGGCCCCGCTTCAGCGGCGTGATGTCGCTCTCGCGGCCCCAGACGAGCGTCGTCGGGACGTCGAGAGCCGACAGCGCCTCGCCGAGGTCGACGTCGGTGTTGAGGTAGCCGGAGATGAACGACGCCGGCGCGAAGCGCGCGCCCTCCTGATGGGCGGTGCGCCACTCGTACTCCTGCCACTCCTCGCCCGCCTTCTCGGGGTCGTAGTAGCCGTGGTCGGCGTTGAAGTAGCGAATCGACGGCCGGGAGGCGACGACGTTGAACAGCGCCTCGCCGACGACCGGCGCGCGGACGAGTTCGCGGAGCCACTCCTTGGGGTCCGGGCCGCCGCGCGACGTGGGACAGACGAGGACGAACCGCGAGACCGACACGTCGTCTCGCTCCGCGGCGGCGACGGCGTAGGCCGCGGTGAGCGACGAGGCGACGACTGCGGGGTCGTCGTACTCGGCGAGGAAATCGCCGACGAAGTCCTCGTAGAGCGCGGGCGAGTAGTACAGCGCCGGCCGGTCCGAAAGCCCGAATCCGGGGAGGTCGGGCGCGACGACGTGGTAGTCCTCGGCGAGGGTCGAAAACACCTCGCGGAACTCGCCGGACGACCCCGCGGCGTTGATGCCGTGGAGGAAGACGAGCGTCGGGTCGTCCTCGTCGCCGGCTTCGACGTACGAGACGTCCATGCCGCGCCAGCGGTACGTCCCGTGGTTTCCGGAGAGCGGCGGTTCGAGGGGACCCACGCGTTTCGAGAGGGCGGCGTTGGTCGCGGCGGCGAGACCGACGCCCGCTGCGGCCAGTCCGATGGCTCGTCGGAGTTTCATGTCACGTAGATGGTGCGCGGTGGCCTTAATTCGCCCGCCCGTGGCGGGGTGGTGGGCAGGAAAAACGTCGGCCCGGCGCTCGGCGTCAGTCGTCTCGGTCGTCCAGACACTCCCGAAGCGGTTCGAGCACGTCTTCTGCGACCGCGTAGGGGTCCGTCTCCTTTTCGACGACCGCCTCGGCGAACGCGTCGACTCCGCCGCGGCGGTCGAGCTCGGCTTCGAGGAGCCGGTTCACGTCGCTTCGGAGGAGCTGGCGAATCTCTTCTCCCGCGCGCTTGCGGGCCTTCTCCGCCAACTCGCCGGAGGCGTCGAGGTAGTCGCGGTGGTCGTCCAGCGTCTCGACCAACTCGTCGATTCCCTCACCGGTCGTGGCGACGGTTTCGAGAACCTGCGGCGTCCAGACGGGCGGTTCGTCGGCGTCGGAGGGGTCGCCCTCGGCGTCGGCGTCGGTCTCGGTCTCGCCCGTGTCCGCGTGGTCGCCGTGCCCGCCGTGTCCGTGACCGGCGTCGTCGAACGCCTCGGCCCCGTGGTGGCCGGTGTCGAGGTTCGCCCGCGGGTCGTCGCGGAGGTGAATCATCTCCTGTAGCTCGGCGACGGTGCGCGACGCGCCCTCCATGTCGGCCTTGTTGACGACGAACAGGTCGCCGATTTCGAGGATGCCCGCCTTGAGCATCTGCACGTCGTCGCCGCTGCCGGGTTGGACGAGGACGACGACCGTGTCCGCGGTCTTCACCACGTCCACCTCGTTTTGCCCCGCGCCGACCGTCTCGATGATGATGCGGTCTTTCCCGAAGGCGTCGAGCGCCTTCACGGCGTCCGCGGTGGCGGTCGAGAGGCCGCCGAGCTGGCCGCGGGCGCTCATCGACCGGAAGAACACGTCCATGTCGCCGACGTTCGAGGCCATGCGGATGCGGTCGCCGAGGACGGCCCCGCCGGTGTACGGCGAGGAGGGGTCCACGGCGATGACGCCGACCGTTTCTCCCTGGTCGCGGTAGTGCTTCGCAAGCTTGTCGACGAGCGTCGACTTGCCGGCACCGGGACTGCCCGTGATGCCGACGACGGAGGCGTTGCCCGTGTGGGCGTGGAGTTCCGAGACGATGTCCCGGTAGCCCGGCGACTGCGACTCGATTTTCGTGATGGCCCGCGCGAGCGCTCGGTGCTCGCCGTCGAGGAGTCGCTCGACGAGGTCGGGTTCGACCGCCCGGCTCATCGTCACGCTCGCTCGGGCGCGTTTTCCTTCACGAAGTCGATGGTCTCCTGCATCGGCGTGCCGGGACCGAAGATGGCGTCGACGCCCTGTTCGAGGAGTCTCGGCCGGTCTTCTTCGGGGATGATGCCGCCGACGATGACGAGCGTGTCGTCGAGCGCGCCGTACTCTTCGAGGCCGGCCATCACCTTCGGGACGAGCGTGTTGTGCGCGCCGGAGAGGATAGAGATGCCCAGTACGTCCACGTCCTCTTGGACCGTCGCCTGAATAATCTCGTCCGGAGCGCGATGCAGTCCGGAGTAGATGACTTCGAAGCCCGCGTCGCGGAAGGCGCGAGAGATGACGTGTGCACCGCGGTCGTGGCCGTCCAGTCCCACCTTCGCGATGAGACACCGGATCGTTCGCTGTTCGGAGTCCGCGCTCATAGACGGGGATTCGATGTCCCGCGCTTTG
This sequence comes from Haloferax gibbonsii, assembly GCF_001190965.1. Lineage (NCBI taxonomy): Archaea > Methanobacteriati > Methanobacteriota > Halobacteria > Halobacteriales > Haloferacaceae > Haloferax > Haloferax gibbonsii. The sequence continues at coordinate 746,837 of NZ_CP011947.1, read as the reverse complement.
ACTCTAACGGAAAATAAGGCAGGTCCGATTCAGTCGTCCGCGGCGGGCGCGCTCCGGACGTACTCGTCGAGGAAGTCGGCTATCTGGGAGTACGCCTCGATGCGGTTCTCCAGTTTGGAAAAGCCGTGGCCCTCGTCGTCGAAGATGAGTTCGCGGACGTGGGCGTGTTCCCTCGCCTCCTCGACGAGCTGGTGGGCCTCGCTGACCGGCACCCGCGGGTCGTTCTCGCCGTGGAGGACGAAAAGCGGCGCGCGAATCTTCTCGACGTTGTTGATGGGCGAGATGGATTCGAGGAACTCGCGGTCGTCTTCGAGCGACCCGTACTCGGCCTCGCGGAGTTCGCGCCGCCAGTCGCCCGTGTTTTCGAGGAACGTCACGAAGTTGGCGATGCCGACGATGTCGACGCCGGCGGCCCACAGGTCCGGGTACTCGGTCATCGCCGCGAGCACCATGAACCCGCCGTACGAGCCGCCCATGGCGACGATTTTGTCGGGGTCGACAGCCGGGTGGTCGTGGAGCCACTCGACGGCGGCTTCGATGTCCGCGACGGAGTCCATCCGCTTTTCGACGTCGTCGAGGTGGCCGTACGCCTTCCCGTAGCCCGCGGAGCCGCGGACGTTCGGCTCGAAGTAGGCGTAGCCCCGCGAGAGGAAGTACTGTTTGACCGACGAGAACGACGGCCGGCGCTGGGACTCCGGCCCGCCGTGGATGTCCACGATGACGGGCGTCTCGCCCTCCGGCGACTCCTCGGGGAGCGTGAAGAACGCCGGGATGTCGCGGCCGTCGAACGTCGGATACCGGACGAGCTCGGGCGGCACGAACGTGTCCCGCGGGATGCCCGCCGTCGCCGCGAGCGTCCATCGCTCGGCGTCGCCCGTGGCCAACTCGACCACGTAGACGTTCGCGGTGTCGGCGCTGGCGGTGACGGTGACCGCGGCGCGCTCGCCGTCCGGGGAGAACGAGACGCCGCCGGCGACACCGTTCGGCAGGTCGGGTTGGGGGAGCACGTCGATGCGGTCGGGCGCGGTGAGTTCGCCGAAGGTGAGTTCCGTGTACCCCTCGACGTTCCGGGAGTAGACGAGCCGACGCGACTCGCGGTCGATGCTGATGCCGTCCAGTTCGTGGTCGCCGCCGGTGTCGACGGTCGTGAACTCCCCGGAGGCGAGCTCGTAGCGGACGAGTTCCAGCGTGTCGCTCCCGCGGTCGGTCACCATGTAGACGTTCTCTCCGTCGGGCCCCCACTCGGGGCTCTGGAAGCGGACCGTCCCCTGATGCGGCGTGAGGTGGGTCAGCTCGCCCGTGGCGAGGTCGAGGACCGACACGTCCTGGTCGAAGTTCGAGTACGCCTCTTGGACGATGAGCTTCGAGTCGTCGGGCGAGAAGCCGCCGACGGTGAGCCAGCCGTCGCCCTCGTGGACGAGTTCGGCGTCGGTGCCGCTCGCGTCGCGGGCCTGCACGTACACGTCGAAGACGGCGTTGTCGCGGCGGTTCGAGGTGAACGCGAACCGCTCGCCGTCGTGGCTCCAGCCGCCCCAGCGGTGCTTGGCGTCCGGGTGTTCGGTCAGGTTCTCGATGACGCCGGTGTCGGGTTCGAGTCGGAACAACTGCGCGCGCTCGTTGCCGCCTTTGTCCATGCCGAAGGCGAGTTCGGGGCGCTCGGGCGACCACGAGGCGAAGGTGACGCGTTCCTCGTAGAACGTCCGCTGTTCGGGCCACGCGCCGGGCGAATCGACCGTCCAGACCTGCGGGACGCCCGTCGTGTCCATGAGGAACGACAGGCGCTCGCCGTCGGCCGAGAACGAGGCGCCGTAGGCGCTCCTGATGTTCAGGTAGCGCTCGATGTCGTACGTTCGCATACCTCGAATTGCCCCGGCGACGAGAAATCGGTTTGGGTGTCAGAAGTCCGAAAGCCGCGCGTCCTCGCGGTCGGTCCACCCGCGCATCTTCGCGTAGGCCTCGGGGTTCGTCGGCACGCCCTCGGTGTTGAGCAGGCGCTCCGGGTACAGTTCGAAGGCGATGCCGATGAGTTGGTACTCCAGTTCTTCGAGGTACGGCCGCGTGTCGGGGTACGGCCCCTCGGTGCCGACCGCCCACGGTTCGACCCAGAAGTACACCGGTTCGCGGAGCCGCGGCGGGTCTATCGAGGCGAACAGCGCGTCCACCCAGCGGTCGTACTTCCCCGGCCCGTCGCCGCGGAAGACCGCCGACGAGAGGTCGCCGACGTGGTAGTAGTTCCCGTAGCCCCAGCGCGCGAGCTTTCCGTCGTTCGTGTCGACGTTCTTGAGGTTGCTGTTGAGGTCGGTGCCGGACGCGCCGAACTTCCCGCACTTGCCGAGGTACCGGGGGACCACCTCGTCGCCGTCGAGGGTGTACATCATGTAAACGAGCCCCTCGTAGCGGCCCTCGCGTCGGTCGTAGTCGGCGACGACGCGACCGCCGGCCTCGCGGAGTCGGCGCTCCATGCGCTCGCCGCGGCGGAGCGTCCGCCGGCCGGAACGGCCGTACGCGATGGTCTCGACGGTCCCGTCGGCGGCGGTCTCGAAAAGTGAAATCGGGTCCGCGGCGTCGACGAAGCGGTCGACGAAGCGGTCCCAGAGCGCGCGTTTCGTCTCGGTCACGCGACGACCGAACTCAGATCATGTCTTCGGCCTTGAGGCCGGCGATGATGTCGTCGACGAGGCTCTCGGCGTCCTCGTACGGGAAGTCCTGGTGCTTGCCGAGCTTCGCGGCCAGCTCCATCGCCGTGATGGTCACGTCGTCGGCCTTGAACTTCGTGCCCGGACCGTTCGGGAGCGCGGGGACGAGAGACATCTGGTTCTTCACGGGGAAATCGGCGTTCGCGAAGGCGTCCATGAACTGCTCGCGGAGCTGAGCTTCGGTGTCGGACATACCGTGTACCTACGTAGAGAGGTGGAAAAGGGTTCCGGAACAATAATGAATATATTTAGAGTTCTTTGCGAGACGGCGCGGCGGCCCGCCGAGTGTCGGCACGCTCGCCCGGGACTGATGGACTTATCTACAACGGCAATTCATGCACTCGCATGGACTTCGACTTCGACCGCCTGAAGCAACTCACCGAGACCAGCGGTGTCCCCGGCTACGAGGACCGAATCCGCGCGCTCGTCCGCGAGGACCTCGAAGCGACGACCGACTCCGTCCGGGTCGACGCGATGGGCAACGTCGTCGGCACCATCGAGGGCGAAGGCGACTACGAGGTCGCCGTCGCCGCCCACATGGACGAAATCGGCTTCATGGTCCGCCACGTCAACGACGAGGGTTTCCTGCAACTCGACGCCCTCGGCGGCTGGGACCCCCGCGTCCTGAAAGCCCAGCGCGTGACGGTTCACACCGAAGACGAGGACCGCACCGGCGTCATCGGTTCGGTCCCCCCGCACACGCTGACTGAAGAACAGAAGCAGAAAGAGCCGAAAGTCGAGGACGTGTACGTCGACCTCGGCCTCCCCGCAGAGACCGTCGAGGAGACCGTCTCCGTCGGCGACCTCGTGACGATGGAGCAGACGACCGTCCGCATGGGGAACCACGTGACGGGCAAGGCCATCGACGACCGCGTCTGCCTGTTCGCCATGCTGGAGGCCGCCCGGCGCATCGAGAACCCCGAGGTGACGGTCCACTTCGCCGCGACGGTCCAGGAGGAAGTCGGCCTCCGCGGCGCGCAGGCGCTCGGCGTCGACCTCGACCCCGACCTCGCGCTCGGCCTCGACACCACCGTCGCCAACGACGTGCCCGGATTCGACCCCGCAGACCACGTCACGAAACTCGGCGAGGGCGCGGGCATCAAGCTCAAGGACTCCAGCGCCATCGCCAACCCGAAGGTCCACCGTCGCCTCCGCAGCGTGGCCGAGGACAACGACATCGCCTACCAGCTGGAACTGCTCCCCGCGGGCGGCACCGACACCGGGGGCTTCCAGAACAGCTACGGCGCGAAGCCCGTCGGCGCGATTTCGATGCCGACGCGCTACCTCCACACCGTCACCGAGAGCGTCCACGAGGACGACGTGGTCGCTTACATCGACCTCCTGACGGCCTTCCTAGAGAGCGAGACGGGCGAGTTCGACTACACGCTGTAGGCGACCCCCCGGCGGCGCGGCCGATACCGCGGGGCGCCCCCCTATATCGAGGCGCGGCACCCCCGACCGGCGGACGAGAACCAAAGTATTCACTACAGGCCCACACCAAGCGGCGGACATGACCGACGGCAACGTGGATATGTCTCGGCGGGCGTTCCTCGGGGCGGCCGCTGGCGGCGCGGCGGTCGCCGCCACTTCCGGCACGGCCGCGGCGCAGACGGAAGAACCAGACTTCGGTGGCCACCTCGACGGCATCGACGGGGGTTACGAAGACCTCCGCGGCCAGAGCGAGGTCACCATCGAAGTGGGCGCGGAAGGTAACGGCGGCGCACTCGCGTTCGCGCCCGCCGGCGTCTGGATAGACACCGGAACGACCGTGACGTGGGAGTGGACCGGCGAGGGCGGCGGCCACAACGTCGTCGCGAGCGAGGGCGCGTCGCTCGACTCCGGCTCGGCCGTCTCCGAGGCCGGAAGCACCTACGAATACACCTTCGAAGAGGGCGACGCGGGCATCACGAAGTACCACTGCGTGCCCCACGAGGCGCTCGGCATGCTCGGCGCGGTCGCCGTCGGCAGCGACGTGCCGACCGTCAGCACCGGCGGTGGCGGCGGTTCGAACCTCCCGCAGGTCCCCGACAGCGCGAAGTCCCTCGGCGTGGCCACGACGTTCGCGATGGTCGCGACGCTCGGCCTCGCGTACTTCTTCATGAAGTACGGTGGCGACTACGACGTCCAGGACTGACGCGGTCGTCACTCCTCTCGATTTTTACCAGTCACGAGCGGCCGCACTCGCTCGGGTTCGGTCGCCGCCGCGACAGCCGCCGGCACGGTGGCCGAGTCAGAAGAAGCCGTAGTCGTCGCGCTCGGTCTCGTACACCGACTCGTACTGTTCGATGACCCGACGGTAGTCGTAGCTCGCGAAGTCGTCGTCGACCGTCTCGTGGTCGTACCTGCGGGCGGCGACGATTTCGTCCGCGAGTTCCTGCGGACTCGTGACGAGCGACCCGCGCTCGCGGCCCTCGACGAGTTCGTGGGCCGACGAGCGGGCCTGATACTCGACGATGGACACACAGCCGCAGGCGAGCGCCCACAGCAGGTTCGTCGCGAAAGGCTCGACCGTCGCCGTCTGCGCGAAGACGTGCGCGCCCTTCATGATGGGCACCGCCTCGTCAGCCGGGAGTTCGCCGAGGAACTCCACGCGGTCGTCGATGCGGAGGTCGCGGGCGGTCTGTTCGGCCGTCGAGCGCTCCGGGCCGTCGCCGATGACGGCGGCGGACCACTCCTTGTCGCGGAGTTCCGCGAGCGCGAGGAGGAAGCTCTCGACGTTCGCGTGCTCGTCGAGGTCGCGGGCGTACACCACGTCCGCGCGCTCCTCGGCGTCGGCGCTCCGGACGAGGTCCATGCTGATGGGCTCGGGGACGAGACGGGTCGCGTCGACCGGCGCGCCGAGTTCGCGGACCTGCGTACGGACCATCTCGGAGGGGACCAAGACGGCGTTCGGGGCCTTCGCCGCCCGCCGGTAGGCCCGCGAGCCGCCGCGGTCGTCGCGGGTCCACCAGTCGGCGACGACCGGCGTCCGGAGGAACCGCGCCGCGGTCTTGACCGCCGCGACGTGCGACGGCGGGTAGCTCGCGACCTGAATCACGTCGGGGGAAACCTCGCGGAGGGCGAAGGGAACGCGGGAGGCGAAGCCGCCGACGGAGGGCGCGTCGGTCACGCGGTGATAGGTCACCCCGTCCTGTTTGAACTCGACGACCTCGCCGTCCCACCACTTCGCACAGAGCACCGTCACCTCGTGGTCGCGCTCGGCGAGGAGTTCGGCCGTCCGTCGGAGCCGTCTGGTCGCTCCCGTCTCCTCGTGGTGCGTCGTGTACATCGAGACGAGCGCGACTCGCATATTCGCCGCCACTACGCCGCGCAATAAAAATCCACAGTTTTCGAGGGCGCGACACGAGCGGCCGCCGGAGCGCCGACAGAACGGAGCGCGGTCCGGCGACGCGCCTCAGAGCCCGACGGCGGGTGCGACGAGCGCGCCCGCGGACTCGACGGCGGTGACCGTGTACTCCCAGCTGTAGATGTGGTTGAGAAGCAGGTACGTCACGACGCCGAGGGCGAGCGAGACGAGCCACGCGCCGGCCGCGATGCGGCCGACCTTCCGGTGGGGCGTCTCGGTCCGGAGTTCGCGCTCGGAGTGGGTTATCCCGAGGATGAGCGCGTAGAGGACGACCGGCACCGAGACGATAGAGAGGATGATGTGAATCGCCAGCATCGCCAGATACGGGTAGTACGCGAACGCGGGGCCGACGAACTCCTTGGTGCCGCCGCCGCCGATTTTGGCGAGGTACATCACCAGGAAGACGAGGATGAGGCCGAACGACGTGACCATCGCAGCCGCGTGCTTCTTGACCTCGTCGCGGCGAATCCAGCGCCAGCCCGCCGCGATGACGAGGACGTTCACCGTGTTCACGACGGCGATGGCGTCGGAGAGGAGGTTCACCTGTGGGAGCGACAGGTCGGGGAAGACCCTGCCGGGGACGACGCCGAGGAACGTCCCGATGACGAGGGCGTACCCGACGACCGAGAGGACGGCGGTCGCGGCCGCGGGGTGTTCCTTCAGGGGGTTGTCTGCGCTCGCAGTTGCCATGGGCGGGGCTTGGGAAGACGGCGTATTCCGTCTTCGGGTTCCGGACGGCGTTTGAGAGTGGTACCACCAAGACTCGACTCAATCCAGCGACTGTGCGAAGTCGACTTGCTTCGGTCGGAACCCCGTGTTACGGAGTCCCGAGAGCACCACGTCGTGTGACACGAAAGTGCTGTACCACGAGCGAGGCCGGAGGCCGAGTCTCGTGGCTTTTACCCTCCAGGTTTTTGCGCCGAGTGGTCGTCCCGCGACCCGAGGCGTAAAAAGGTGGGCTTAGATGACGCCGGTGATGGTCGCGGCCTCGATGGCCGCCTCCTCGCTCACGCCGTTGCCGAGAATCGTGTAGCGGTCGCGAATCTCGTGCGCGGTCGTGAGCGCCTCGATAATCGTCTCGTCGTCGATGCCGAGTTCGTCCGCGGTCGTCGGCGCGCCCATCGTCGACAGGGCGTCGCGGATGTCGGTCCACTCGCCGCGCGCGCCGCTGTGGAAGTACTCGGTCATGATGGAGCCGACGCCGACCTGATGCCCGTGGAGGGCGCTTCCGGGGGCGATGCGGTCGAGCTGGTGCGAAAAGAGGTGCTCCGCGCCCGACGCGGGCCGCGAGGAGCCGGCGATGGACATGGCGACGCCCGAGGAGACGAGCGCCTTCGTCACGATCCACGCGGACTCTTCGAGCCCCGGTTTGATGGAGTCGGCGCTGCCGACGAGCATCTCGGCGGTCATCTGCGAGAGCGCGCCCGCGTACTCGGAGTACTCGACGTTCTTCAGGCGGTGGGCCAGCTCCCAGTCTTTGACCGCGGTGTAGTTCGAGATGATGTCGGCGCAGCCGGCGGTCGTGAGCTCCCACGGAGCCTCCGCGAGCAGTTCCGTGTCGGCGACGACCGCGAGCGGCGGGTCGGCGGCGACCGAGTGGCGGGTGTCGCCCTCGGGAATCGAGGACCGACCCGAGACGATGCCGTCGTGGCTCGCCGCCGTCGGGACCGAGATGAACCCGCAGTCGAGGCGGTCGGAGGCCATCTTCGCCACGTCGATGGGCTTGCCGCCGCCGAGGGCGATGAGGTAGCCCGCGTCGGCCTCGCGCGCCGCGTCGACGACGCGCTCGACCGACTCGAAGCTCGCGCGGTCCAAGGAGACCGAGGAGATACCGTCGAACTGCTCGCGGACCCGGTCGCCGGCGATGCGGTTCGGCGACGGACTCGTGACGAGAAACGGCTCGCCCGAGAGGTACAACTCGTCGACCGCGGCCGAGAGGTCGTCGAGCACGCCGTGGCCCTGAAGGACGCTCCGGGGCAGCTTTATCCACGTCGATTTGTCGAACATACGCGGAAATCGGCCACGGCGGTTCATAGTGTTTCTCGTCTCGGCGGCCGGACGGCCCCCCGTCTGTCACCCCGAGCGCGACACGGTAACCCGGTTTGGGCCGCCTCGTGGGACAGTATCTCAACGTACCGAACCGTAGTTTGATTTATCACGTTTCGCTTCGCACGAAAGACACCCGCAGACGCGCGGGTAGACAACCCATGGCACACAGACGGCAGTTCCTCGCGACGACAGCAGCAGCGCTCTCCGGACTCGCGGCCCTCGGAAGCGGTTCCGCGGCCGCTGCGTCGGTTCCGCACGTCTCGACGCGCGACCACTTCGACGACGACGGCTCGCTCGCGTCCGGTCACACCACCCGCGGCTACGACACCTCCGGCGACGTGCCCGGCGTCGACGCCGGGTGCGCCTCCGACCTGACCGTGTTCGTCCACGGCTGGGACAAGGACGGCGACGACCCCGAGGCGGCCGCCCTCGACAAGATAGCGACGGCCGACGCCGAACTCTCCGCCGCCGGCTACAGCGGGGCGGTCGTCGGCTACACGTGGGACAACGACAAGGGCGGCGGCTGGGACTACGGCTGGTCCGAGTCGCAGGACATCGCCCGGGCGAACGGCCGCAAACTCGCGCAGTTCGCCGTCGACCTCAAGGCGGCCTGTCCGGGCGCGACCCTCCGGTTCGCCAGCCACTCGCTCGGCGCGCAGGTCGTCTTCAGCGCGCTCCGAACCCTCGACGGCCGAAGCGATTGGACCGACCCGGGCCACGAGGTGGCGACCGTCCACCCGTTCGGGGCCGCGACCGACAACGAGGTCCCCGGGGAGGAAGAAGGGCGAGCCACCTACGAGGCCATCCGCGACCGGACCGGCCACGTTCACAACTACTACAACGAGGCCGACGACGTGCTCCAGTGGGTGTACAACACCATCGAGTTCGACCAGGCACTCGGCGAGACCGGTCTCGAAGACGGCGACACGCCGCCCGGGAACTACACCGACCACGACGTGGAGGGGCAGGTCGGCGACGACCACAGCAACTACCTGAACACGATTGCCGACGACATCGTCGGCGACATGTAGCGGCTCAGAAACTCATTTTTCCGCGCGTCAGAGCACGAGCGACCGCACCGCGTCCCAGATGAAGACGACGCCGAACCCGCCGAGAACGACGGCGCTGACGGCGGCGACGGCGGGCGCGAAGGAGTCGACGCGCTGTTCGGCCGCGACGAGCGCCGCGGGGAACCCGGTCACCCAGAGCGCGATACCGCCGAAGAAGCCGAGGATGAGCGCCGGGCTGCCCGTCTCGACGATGAGCAGATTCGACAGCGACGCGCCGAGATAGGGCGTGTGGGCGAGCACGTCGACGGTCCCGGTTTCGAGCAGGCCGACGCCGATGGTGAGCCAGAACAGAATCTGATAGGGGTTCGTCAGCGCGAGCACGAACGCCTTCGTGAAGCCGGCGCTGTCCTCGTCGGGGTCGGCGGCCTCGCGGAACGTGGTGTCCGTCTCCTGTGCCGCGCCGTAGGCGAAGTAGAGCATGAGGACGCCCCCGGCACCGACCATGACGGCCTGCACCGTCGGGAACTGCTCGACGAACGCGACGAGGCCGAGCGCCGCGAGGACGAAAAACAGCGCGTCGGCGCTCATCGCGCCGAGTCCGGCGCGAGCGCCCGCGGTCCACCCGCGGACGACGCTCTCCTCGGCGATGACGGCGTTCATCGGGCCGGGCGGCGCGGCGAGGGCCAGCCCGAACACCAAGCCGGCACCCAAGGACGGGAGGAGGGTAGACATGGCTCTCTCTTGGGCGCGATGCCGTGAAAAATGGCGCGGAAGCGACGGCGCAGGGGTTCAGCCCCCCGAACAGATAGTCGGCCGCCGGTCAGACCAGCGCGAGGACGGCGTCGCTGACGGTGCCGACGAGCGTCTCCCAGACGGAGAAGTCGGTGGCCATGGCGAGCAGGGTATCGACGGCGAAGAAGCCGAACAGGGCGGCCGCGCCGAGGTACGCCTTGCGCGTGTCGACCCGGCCCGAGAAGCGGTGGAAGAAGTACGCGTTGGCGATGCTCACGGGGATGATGGCGAGCATCTCACCCACCCAGATGGCCGAGGTCGCGCCGTACTGCACGGCCAGACCGATGGTGACGAGTTGGGTCTTGTCGCCGAACTCGCCAGCGGCCATCATGGCGAAGATGGGCAGAAAGCCGCCGAAGCCCTGCGTCGACAGTTCGCGACCGAACACCGTCGGCGCGTCGTCGAACCCGGAGACGCCGCCGTCGGTGGTCGCGACCTCGCTCCCCGCGGACGCGTCGGGTGCAGCGCGATAGAGCAACACCGCGAACGTGGCGAACAGGACGGCGGTGATGGCGTCGAGCGCGGCCGGCGGGAGCGCGCTCTTGAGCGCCTGCCCGAGCATGATTTCGAGGGCCGTCCAGAGTGCGAACGCCGACCCCGCGGCCGCGACGACGACCTTCGGGTCGAAGCGGGTCGAGAGGCCCGCGATGATGAACTGGACCTTCTCGCCCGGCAGGACCGCAAGTTGGGAGACGAGGGCGATGACGAGAATCTCCCACCAGCCGGTCACGCCGGCGACACCTCCTCGCTACTCGGCTCGTCGGGCGGTCGGACGCGAATCGTTCGGGCCACCGACTCCGGGAGGCTCTGCTCGCGCCCGTCGTCGCCGACGCGCACCGTCACCATTCCGAAGGGGGCGATGTCGGTCACTTCGATGGTCGTGCCGGGCGTGACGCCGGCCTCGGAGAGGTACTCCAACTCCGCGGGGTCCCGGTCGCTGACGCGGGCGACGACGAGGTGGTCACCGACCTCGCACTCGGAGAGCGCCGACAGGCCCGAGGAGTCCGGCGGCGTGAGGTCGGCGCTCGGGATGGGGTCGCCGTGGGGGTCGACCTCGGGTTCGCCGAGGGCGGCCGCGACCCGCTTTTCGAACTCCTCGCTGATGTGGTGTTCGAGCGCGTCCGCCTCGTCGTGGACCTCGCTCCACGAGTAGTCGAGGTGCTCCGTGAGGTACGCCTCCAAGAGGCGGTGGTGCCGGAGGACTTCCAGCGCGACGGTCTCGCCTTCCGTGGTCAGCTCGACGCCCTTGTACTTCTCGCGGTCGACCAGCCCGCGCTCTTCGAGCTTGCCGACCATGCTCGTCACGGTCGGCGGCGTCTTCCCGAGGTACTCCGCGATGTCGGAGGTCGAAACCGGCGGTCCCTGCTCCATCTGGAGCGTGTAGATTGCCTTCAGGTAGTCCTCCATCACGTCGCTCAACATACCACGGATTAGATGCGTCTAAAGTAAAAGTCTGATGGAGGTAACGTGGACGTTCGAACGGGGAACCAGCCGGCCGAAGCGGTCCTCAGACGCCCTGTCCCATCAGGTGACTGCGGAGGATGTCGGCGTTCTTCGTCCCGGACTCGGTGTTGACGACGACGACCGTGTCGTCCTCGTCGAACTCGTCCGCGAGTTCCCACGCGCCGGCGAGCGCGACGCCGCCCGCGGGACCGACCTCGACGCCGGCGGTCTGGGCGGCGGTGACGGCGGATTCGAGCGCGTCGTCGTCGCTGACGGCGACGGCCGCGCCGCCGGACTCGCGGACGGCGCGGAGCGCGAGCGACCCGCCCGCGGGGTCCGGAATCTCCAGTTCGCCGACGATGGTGTCCGGGTGGTTCCACGCCTCGTGGGCGTCGCTTTCGGCCTCCCACGCGGTGGTGACCGGCGAGCACCCGACGGACTGCGCGGCGACGAGTTTGGGGACCGACTCGACCAGTCCGAGTTCGACGAGGTCGGAAAAGCCCTTGTGGACGCCGTAGGCGAGTTCGCCGGTCGAGACGGGGACGACGACCCAGTCGGGCACCGACCAGTCGAGGCGCTCTGCGACCTCGTAGGCGATGGTCTTCGCGCCGTCGTGGCGGTAGGGGTTGTCGAACTCCTGGAGCGTGTGCCAGTCGCTCTTGAGCTGTTCGTGGAGCGCCGAGAGGGCGTCGGGGTAGCGCCCGCCGACGACCTTCATCTGGCCGCCGTGGACGTTCACCATGGCCTTGTTCGGGAACGGCGTCCGCGAGGGGACGAAGCCGTAGGAGCGAGCGTCCACGAGGCCCGCGTAGGAGGCCGCCGACTGCGCGCCGTTGCCGGGCGAGGCGTGCGCGACGACCTCGGCGTCGGCCTCGCGCGCGGCGGTGACGGCGAGCGAGAAGCCGCGGTCGAGGAACGTCCCGGTCGGGTTGCGACCCTCGTCCTTGATGAGGAAGGAGCCGACGCCGGCCTCCTCGCCGAGCGCGTCGGCCGCGACGAGCGGCGTCGCGCCCTCGTTGGCGGTCACCGGCTCCGCGAAGGGGAGCAGTTCGCGGTAGCGCCACATCGTGTCGAAGGGGCGCTCGGCGAGCGTCTCGGCGTCCCACTCGACCGCGTCGAGGTCGTAGGTGGGGTCAAGCGGCGCGTCGGCGTCGCTCGCGCCGGTCGCGTCCGCGTCGTACTCGTCGCCGGTCTCCGTGCACACCAGCCCGGAGAAGGTGTCGGACGTCTGCATGGGCGGGGCTTACGGGGGGAGGGACTAAGCCCTTCCCGTCGGCCGATGGCCGCCACCCGTAGCGGCTTTGTGTCGCCCGTCCGAGAGACGAGATATGGACGATAGCCACATCGCGGTCGTCGGTGCGGGCCTCGCGGGCCTCGTCGCCGCGCGACACCTCGCCGCCGACGGGGCCGACGTGACCGTCGTGGAGCGGCGCGACGACGTCGGCGGACGGGTCCGCACCCGGACGAAAGACGGCTTCACGCTCGACCGCGGGTTTCAGGTCCTCTTCACCGACTACCCCGCGGTCCGGCGGGAACTCGACCTCGACGCGCTCGACCTCCGGCGGTTCACGCCCGGCGCGACCATCTGCCGACCGAGCAGGCGCGCGGTCCTCTCGGACCCCTTCCGCGACATCGGGAGCCTGTTCGAGTCCGTCCGCAACCCCGAGGTGACGACGAGCGACAAGCTCCGGACGCTGGCGCTCAGACAGGACGTGAGCACCCGCGACGAAGAGGGAATCTTCGCCTCGGCGGACCGGAGCATCCGGTCGTACCTCCGCGACTGGGGCTTCTCCGAGGACTACATCGAGCACTTCGTCGCGCCCTTCTACGGCGGCATCACGCTCGATCGCTCGCTCTCCTCGTCGAAGCGGGTGTTCGAGTACACCTTCAAGATGCTCTCGACGGGGAGCACCGCGGTCCCCGCGGCGGGGATGCAGGCGGTTCCCGAGCAACTCGCCGACGCCGCCCGCGACGAGGGCGCGACCGTCCGCCTCGGCGAGCGCGTCGAGTCGGTCGAGTCCGACGGCGACGGCGCGGTCGTCACCACGGGCCGCGAGTCGCTCGAAGCCGACGCGGTCGTCGTCGCCACCGACCCCAAGGAGGCGCGGCGACTGACCGGCGTCGGGTCGATTCCGACCGAGGCACACGGCTGCGTCACCCAGTACTACACGCTCCCGAGCGGGAGCGGCCTCGACGCGGGCAAGCGAATCATGCTCAACGCGCCGAGCCCCGACCCCAACACGGTCGTCCCGCTGTCGACCGTCGCACCGGAGTACGCCCCGCCGGGCGCTGAACTCCTGAACGCGACGTTCCTCGGCGCGGCCGCACAGGACAACTCCGAGGAGGAACTGTTCGAGAAGACTCGGCGGACGCTCGAAGCGTGGTACCCCGACCGCTACTTCGACGACCTCGAACTGCTCCACACCGACTACATCTCCTTCGCGCAGTTCGCCCAACCGCCCGGCGTCCACGAGTCGCTTCCGAACACCCGCGACGCCCCCGGCCGGGCGTACCTCGCCGGCGACTACACCGCGTGGTCGTCGATTCAGGGCGCGATGCGGAGCGGGAAAGAGGCGGCCGACGCCGTCCGCGACGACCTCTCCTGAGCCGGTGCGCGCCTTGCGGAGCGGTCTGCCTACCTTCTGTGGCGGTCAGTCGAGTGACCGCGCGGGACCGTCTTCGCGCGGCAGTTCGGCCTTGCGAGTGCGCTCGCCCGCGAACGAGAGCCCGTTCGTCGGGAGCGGCTTCGAAGACAGGCGCGCCGCGCCGTATCGGTAGACGAGCACGCCGACGAACAGCCACGCGGCCGCGGCCAGAGCGGCCTCGGCGGGGAGCAGGCCGTCACCACTAATTCCCGTCGAGAGGAAGACCGAGGTCGCGTTCCAGACCGAGTGGAACGCGACGGGGACGAGGACGCGCCCGCCGGACTCGTTGTAGAGCCAGGTCGTGACGACGCTGATTCCGACGACCGACACGAGATAGAAGGCGAACGACGTGCCCGCCTGCGAACTCCCGGGCATGGCGAAAAGCGGCGCGTGCCACGCGGCCCAGACGACGCCGATGACGAGGGACGCGCGGAACGCGCCGAGTCGCCGCTGGAGGACCGGCAGTCCGAATCCACGCCAGCCCGGTTCTTCGAGTCCGCCCCTGATGAACGACGAGACGAGGAGCGCCGCGAACAGGGTCGCCGGACCGAGCGCCGCGGACTCGAACGTCCACCCGAGCGCGACGGTGAACACGAGGGTCGCGCCGAACAGGACCGGGGGGAGGACCGCGGCGGCGACCCAGACGAACGGCGGCGCGCGGGGACTCACGACGCGACGAAGCCACGGGCGAAGGTCGCCGGTGGCCGCGGCGACGACGATGGCGGCGAGGAACGGCCCGAATCCGCCCGCGAGGACGAGCAACGACACGGGAACGATGCGCTCGGCGCTGACGAGGAGCGCCGCCGGGACCCACGCGAGCCACGTGAAGAGGAACGTCAGCGCGACGAAACTGACGAATCGGTGCGTTCGAACGGCGGTGGCGATGGCGGGCATGACGACTAGCAGTACGTCGCCGCGAGCCAAAGCCACCAATCTCGGTTCTCGTCGGGCGAGAAGCAGAAGTCGGTCTCTGCGGGCTAAAACGCCCGGAACCGACGGCTCAGAGCAACCGACGGAGCTTCCCCAGCGGCGGGAACGTGAGCGTCTCGCCCGCCTCCGCGTCGCGGACGAGCGGCCTGAAATCGTCCGCGTCGCGCACCAGCGGCGAGTCGAAGTCGGCCCCGCGCATCCCGTTTACTTCGACGCCCGCGGCGAGGCGGGTGAACGCCGGGAGCATCAGCACGTCGCCGCCGCGGTAGGCGTCGGGGCCGTAGAGGACGCAGGGTCGCCGCCGACCCTCGACGGCGAGCGTCGGGTGGTCGTGGCCGACGACGTACCGGTCGGCGTCGCCGTCGGGCTCGCGGTGGCCGTGGCAGACGAGCGTCCCGTCCGCGAGGCGGTACTCGTCGTGTACGTCTCCCGACCAGCCCTCTGCGAGCATCGTGTCGTGGTTGCCGGCGACGAACACCGGGTCGGCACCGGCGTCGCCGCACGTCTCCGCGAGGGCTTCGAGGGCCGCGACGTGGCGCTCCGTGACGCGGTCGAACCGGTGGAGCACGTCACCGGCGAAGACGACCTCGCCGGGGGCGAACTCGGCGCAGTAGGCTCGCAGGCGCTCCGCGAGGTCGGTCCCCTCGCCGAGCGGAAAATCGACCGCCGAGGCGTCCGCTCGGCCGACGTGGAGGTCCGAGAGGACGAGCGCGTCGGCGTCGGGGAAGAAGACGGCGCGCTCGCGGACGGAGACGCGGGTCACGACCGAATCGAGGGGCGTCGGAGACAAATCACCATCGGCGGCGTGCGCCGGGGCGAACGCCCGCGAGAGGCCGGCGGAATTGGAGGTGGAGCCGGCGTCGGAGCAGGGGCCTTTTTAGTCGGTGCGTCCCACGTTCGGCACATGAGCGGCGCACTGGAGGACAAGCGCACCGCGACCCGCTTTCGCATCCTCGCCGAGATAGCCGACCGGCAGCCGGCGGTGAGTCAGGGCGAAATCGCCGAGGCGGTCGGGGTGACGAGTCAGGCGGTCTCCGAGTACATCCGCGACCTCGTCGAAGACGGGCTCGTCGAAAAGCAGGGCCGGTCGCGCTACCGCGTGACGAAAGAGGGCGTCGACTGGCTGTTTCAGGAGGCGCGCGCCCTCCAGCGGTTCGCCGAACACGTCACCGACGACGTGCTGGAGAGCGTCAACGAGGACGCCGCAATCGTCACCGACGACGTGGCGGCCGGCGACACGGTGACCCTGTCGCTCCGCGACGGCCTGCTACACGCCACGCCCGGCGACGACGGGCCGGCCATCGGCGTCGCCACCACCGACGCCGAGGCGGGCGACGCGGCCAGCGTCACCGGCTTCGAGGGCGTCATCGAGATGGAACCCGGTTCGGTCCGCGTGCTGCAGGTGCCGCCCGCGCGGCTCGCCGAGTCCGACGCGGTCGACGCGGACGCGCTCGCGGCGGCGTGCGACGAGGCCGACATCGTCGTCGCCGCGGGCGTCGAGGCCGTCGTCGCCTGCCGACACGCGTCGGTCGAGGTCAAGACGTGGTTCGCGCCGGGCGAGGTCGCCGCCGACGCCGCGGCCCGCGGACTCGACGCCGCGGTCGTCGCCAGCACGGACACCGCCGGGCGCGTGACCGACGCGCTCCGCGACGCGGGCGTGCTGTTCGAAGTGACGGAGCCGTAGCTCCGCGCCGGTTTCGGGGTTTCTCGACGTCGAATTCGCCGCTTAACTCTCCGCGTGTTCTCGGGCCATCGTGTACGCCTCCCGTAGCTCGCGGAACCGCTCGCGGTCGCCGCCGTGGTCGGGGTGTACGTCCTTCACCCGCGCGCGATAGGCGTCTCTGACGGCGTCCGAAGAGGCGTTCGCGGGGAGGTCGAGCCGGTCGAACGCGGCCGACACGGGGTCGTCGAGGTCGGCCAGTTCGGGCTCGATGTCCGGCACGTCGAAGGGGAGCCGCCGGCCGAGTTGGCCGCCGGGCATCTCGTGTTCGCAGAGGACGGCGTAGACGCCGGCGCGTTCGAGGCGGAAGAACGCCTGCGCGTCGAAGGTGATGGCGACGCCGCGGTCGGGGAGGAAGAACGCCACCGTCTCGCCGCGGATCAGGCGGTCCTCGACGAACCGCTCGTCGATGGCGGTGAGGTAGTCGCGGATTTCGTGGCGGCGGCGGCCCGTCCCGTCGACGCGGGGGCCGCGGGAGACCCGCCGCTCCGGGAAGACACGACCGCCGACGACGAAGACGCCGGCGACGACGACGGAGGCGACCGCGCCCGCGGCGAGGCCGACGAGGAGCCACGGCGGGAGCAGAAAGACCCACTCCGGAAGCACGCTAGAAGTCACGTGGCGAGCGATTATGAACCCCTCGCTGCCCGTACCGATTTGCCGCGGGAGAACGAAGAGCCGGCATGCGACCGATTCGCTTCGAGGAGGCCGACAGCGCTGAGCGAACCCAAATCGGCGAGGGACTGACGCGACCGGCCGTCGCCGCCGGACGACTGGAGACGGGCCACGCCGAGGGGAAGTACTTCCTCCGACACGACGACGGCTGTGGGGTCTGCGGGAAGCCGGTCGAAGCCGGGTCGACGTTCTACCTCGACCCGGACACCGGCGAAATCCTCTGCGAAGAACACGGACGGGCGCGCCGAGAGTCCTGAGAACGTCCGTCTCCGGGTCGACGCCGCAATTTCATACTCGCCTTCGAGTGAGTTTTCATTCATACTTGTTTCGTTCGCAAACTTCTTTATCGGGGTGCGGGACCATACGAACATCACATGGCTGTAGTCTGGCTGGACGACGTACGGGCTGACGACCTCGACCTGGTCGGCGGGAAAGGCGCGTCGCTGGGCGAACTAACCGGTGCGGGGCTTCCCGTCCCGCCGGGATTCGTCGTGACGGCGAGCACGTACCGCGCGTTCATCGAGGACGCGGGCATCGACGACGAGCTGTTCGCCGCGGTCGAGGTCGACCACGAGGACTCCGAGGCGCTGCAGGCGGCCCACGAGACGGCGCACGACCTCATCATGGAGACGCCGATGCCGGACGACGTGCGGGAGGAAATCCTCGACGCCTACCGGAGCGTCGGCGAGGGCGACGCCTTCGTCGCCGTCCGGTCGTCCGCGACGGCCGAGGACCTGCCGGACGCCTCCTTCGCGGGCCAACAGGAGACGTTCCTGAACATCACCGAGGAGGACCTCCTCGACCGCGTCAAGGAGTGTTGGGCCTCGCTGTTCTCCGAGCGCGCCATCTACTACCGCAACCGCAAGGGCTTCCCCCACGACAAGGTCGACATCGCGGTGGTCGTCCAGCAGATGGTCGACGCCGAGAAGTCCGGCGTGATGTTCACCCGACACCCCTCGACCGGCAAGAAGGAGATTATCATCGAGGCCGCGTGGGGTCTCGGCGAAGCCGTCGTCTCCGGCACCGTCTCGCCCGACAACTACGTCATCAGCCGCGAGACCGGCGAGGTCGAGACGGCGACCATCGCGGACAAGAAGACGATGTGCGTCCGCGACGAGGAGAGCGGCGAGACCGTCATGCGCGACGTGCCGAGCGACCGCCGCCACGAGCGCGTCCTCACCGACGACGAGGTCTCCCGCCTGCTCGAACTCGGCGAACTGGTCGAAGACCACTACGAGACGCCGCAGGACGTGGAGTGGGCCGTCTACGAGGGCGAGGTCTACATGCTCCAGTCGCGCCCGATTACGACTATCGCCGAGGCTGACGACGGCGAGGAAGACGAGGGCGACAGCGGACGTTCGCGGGCGGCCGCGACCGGCGACGACGTGCTCATCCGCGGCCTCGGCGCGAGCCCCGGCATCGCCTCCGGCCGCGCCCGCATCGTCACCAAGCTCGACCACCTCGACCAGGTCGCCGAGGGCGACATCATCGTCACCGAGATGACCATGCCCGACATGGTGCCCGCGATGAAGCGCGCCGCCGGCATCGTCACCGACGAGGGCGGCATGACCTCCCACGCGGCCATCGTCTCCCGCGAACTCGGCGTGCCCGCGGTCGTCGGCACCGGCGACGGGACGAAGACCCTCGAAGACGGCGAGGTCGTCACCATCGACGGCGACAAGGGAACCGTCCGCGAGGGCGAAGAGCCCGAGGAGAAACAGCGCCAGCCCGTCGAGGAGGCCCGCCCCAAGACGCCCGTCAAGCCGATGACCGCGACCGAGGTCAAGGTCAACGTCTCCATCCCCGAGGCGGCCGAGCGCGCCGCCGCGACGGGCGCTGACGGCGTCGGCCTGCTCCGCATCGAGCACATGGTCCTGACGCTCGGCAAGACCCCCGAGCGGTTCATCGAGCAGAACGGCGAGCGCGCCTACGTGGACGAAATCGTCTCTGGCGTCCGCGAGGCCGCAGAGGAGTTCTACCCGCGGCCGGTCCGCGTCCGCACCCTCGACGCGCCGACAGACGAGTTCCGACAGCTCGAAGGCGGCGAGAACGAGCCGCGCGAGCACAACCCGATGCTCGGCTACCGCGGCATCCGCCGCGGCCTCGACAACCCGAGCGTCTTCCGTCTCGAACTGCAGGCGTTCCGCCGCCTGTTCGACATGGGCTACGACAACCTCGAAGTCATGTTCCCGCTCGTCAACGACGCCGAGGACGTGCTGCGGGCGAAAGAGCACATGCGCGAGGCCGGCATCGACCCCGAAAAGCGCGAGTGGGGCGTCATGATAGAGACGCCGGCCGCGGCGCTCTGCATCGAAGAGCTCGCCGACGCCGGCATCGACTTCGCCTCGTTCGGCACGAACGACCTGACGCAGTACACCCTCGCGGTGGACCGCAACAACGAGCACGTCGCCGACATCTACGACGAACTGCACCCGGCGGTGCTCAAACTCATCGGCGACACCATCGAGACGTGCCGCGAGGTCGGCGTGAAGACGAGCATCTGCGGGCAGGCCGGCTCGAAGCCCAAGATGGTTCAGTTCCTCGTCGACAAGGGCGTCAGCTCCATCTCGGCCAACATCGACGCCGTCCGCGACGTGCAACACGAGGTCAAGCGCGTCGAACAGCGACTCCTCCTCGACTCGGTTCGCTGACTCCGGCGAACGTCGAGGTCGAACCACCCTCTCCCGTCTTTTCTCGTCCGGGTAGCGACGCCATCGGCTGGGCGACGCGGCGCAATGGAGCGGAACCGATATACTGGGTGTGGTTATAGTGGGATGCATGCAGCGCGCGGCACCGCAGGAGTTCGACCGCGTCCTCTCTTCGATGTGCACCCGACCGCACCCGGCCGCCCGGAAGGCCGCAGAGCGGTTCTTTGCCACCAACCCCGGCGACCCGGCGACCTATCAGGCCGTCGCCGCCCTCGAAGAAGACGCACTCTCGTACCTCGGCGACATCACCGGCCTCTCGACCCCCCACGGCTACGTGACGAGCGGCGGGACCGAGGCCAACATCCAGGCCATCCGAGCCGCGCGCAACCACGCCCGCGACGACGACCCGAACGTCGTCGCCCCCGAGAGCATCCACTTCAGTTTCCAGAAGGCCGCCGACGTGCTCGACGTGGAACTCCGAATCGTCCCCGTCGACGACGACTACCGCGCGAACGTCGCGGCCGTCCGCGAGGCCGTCGACGACCACACCGTCCTCGTCGCCGGCGTCGCCGGCACGACCGAGTTCGGCCGCGTCGACCCGATACCCGAGCTGACCGCGGTCGCCCACGACGCCGGCGCGCTGATGCACGTCGACGCCGCGTGGGGCGGGTTCATCCTCCCCTTCACCGACCACGAGTGGTCGTTCGCTCACGCGCCAATCGACTCGATGACCATCGACCCCCACAAGTACGGGCAGGCGGTCGTCCCCGCCGGCGGCCTGTTGTTCCGCGACAAGTCGGTCGTCGACTCGCTGGCGGTCGACACGCCGTACCTCGAATCCGCGTCGCAGGCGAGCCTCACCGGCACCCGAAGCGGCGCGGGCGTCGCCTCCGCGGCCGCCGCGATGCGCGAACTCTGGCCCGACGGCTACCGCGACGCCTACGAGCGCCAGCAGACGAACGCCGAGTGGTTCTACGACGAACTCCGCTCTCGGGGCTACGACGCGGTCGAACCGGACCTCCCGCTGGTCGCCGCGAGCGTCCCCGACGGGCAGTTCGAGTCGCTTCGGGACCTCGGCTGGCGTATCTCGCGGACCGCGAGCGGCGAACTCCGCATCGTCTGCATGCCGCACGTCTCCCGCGAGTCGCTCCGGGCGTTCCTCTCGGACCTCGACGACCTCCGGTCGGGGCCGACGCGCAACTGAGCCGGTCCGAACCTGAAAACTTACAACCGACTGGCTTCGACCCTCTCGTGTGTCTCTCACCGCGTTCGCATCGCTCGCAGACCTGACGCTCAGTCTGTACCCCGACTTCTCGTGGCTCTCGTCGCTCGTCGAGACGGCCACCGGCTGGGTCGGGCTGGTCATCATCTTCGCGTACTCGTTTCTCATCGCCTTCGCCCTCCCGGGCGTGAGCGAAATCGTCCTCGCCGCCCCGCTCGACCTCGGGCTCCCCTACGGCGCGAAGCTGGCGGTCATCATCCTCGTCAGCGGCGCGGGCAAGGCCGCAGGCAGCGTCTTCGCCTTCTACATCGGCCGTCAGACGACGGAGTCGGGCTACGTCGAACGGGCGCTCGAACGGCTCCCGGTCGACGTGATGGGGTGGACCGAGCGCAAGGCCGTCCAAATCGCACAGAACTGGGGCTTCGCCGGACTCGCGGCCGCGCTCTGCGTGCCGGGCTTTCCCGACACGCTCTCGATTTACGCGTTTTCGGTCCTCGAAGACGACTACCTCAAGTTCGCGGCCGCGACGTTCGTCGGCTCCTGCGGCCGACTCATCGTGACGGTCATCGGTATCGAGGCCGCGCTGGCGTTCCTCTGAGCGGGGCGCGCGCGGGTCGGCTCACCTCGCTGTCGTCGTCGCGCCGCCGTCAGTACCGCTGTCAGCCACTCGCTTCGGAACCCGTCGCCGTCTCGGACGTCGCCTCGAACGACTCGACGGACGCGTAGTTGACGACGACGAACGCGACGAAGAGGACGGCCGCGAGCGCCGCGAACGACAGCGACAGCGTCCGGCACGTGGCCGCGGACAGGCCGAGGCGTCGGCCGACCGACTCGATTGCGAAGACACCGGCGAGCGCGAGCGAGACGCCGATGGCGAGAATCCAGCCGCCGCCGAGCGGCGACTGCGGGACGAGAAGGAGACCGTAGCCGGAGACGAACAGCCCGAGGAGGATGGCGAACACGGCGGCGAAGCCGACGCTCCGGGCGGGTTGGGAGGCGGTAGTCGTAGTCACGCCGAACAGGGCGTCGGCCGACGAGATAGCGGTTGCGTGACTCGTGCTGGCGCGTCGCCGTCGCGGTCGTCCGCAGCCCGGTCGTCCGCAGCCAGTCGAGTGCGGCGGTCCCGAGCGGTCCCGATAATTTATACGCGCGCTCGGCTTCAGTACCGGTGTGACCGCGACGGGTCTCCCCGACAACATGCGTATGCGCGCTCCCTTTTAGCCGCGGGTGGACCCGCCTCCGGCCGTCGCCTCGGTAACGTGAGACGACGGTCGGGTCCGGCGAACCTCGGGGCGATATCGCACCGCCAGACAGACGCATCCGAAGCGGCGGGCTTTAGGCCCGCTTCCGAGATACACGACACATATGAGTCACGAGGACTTCCCCACGGAGAAGCCAGCGGTGGTGACGTGTGGACTGCCGTACGCCAACGGCGACCTCCACATCGGCCACCTCAGAACGTACGTCGGCGGCGACATCTACAGTCGCTCGCTGCGAACACTCGGCCAAAAGACGGCCTTCGTCAGCGGGTCGGACATGCACGGCACGCCCGTCGCCGTCAACGCCGAGAAGGAGGGCGTCACGCCCGAGGAGTTCGCGCTCCGCCACCACGAGAAGTACGAGGCGACGTTCCCCCGCTTCAACATCGAGTTCGACAACTACGGCCACACCCACGACGAGACGAACACCGAACTGACCCAGGAAATCGTCCGCACGCTCGAAGCCGAGGGCTACGTCTACGAGAAAGAGATTCCGGTCGCCTACGACCCCGAGGCGGACCAGTGGCTCCCCGACCGCTTCGTCGAGGGCACCTGTCCGTACTGCGGCGCGCACGCCCGCGGCGACGAGTGCGACGAGGGCTGCGGCCGCCACCTCGAACCCGGCGAAATCGAAGACCCGACCTCGACGCTCACCGGCAACGCCGCGGAGTACCGCGAGCGCGAGCACAAGTTCTTCGCGGTCTCCGACCTCCAAGACTACCTCCAGGAGTTCATCGACCGCCTCGAAGGCACCTCGAACGCCCAGAACCAGCCCCGCGAGTGGATAGAGGGCGAACTGCAGGACTGGTGTATCACCCGCGACATGGACTGGGGCATCGACTACCCCGGCGTCTCCGAATCCGCCGAGGATTCGGAGGCAGACCAGACGGAGTCTGGGCGTGACGATAGCGACGACCTCGTGCTGTACGTCTGGGTCGACGCGCCAATCGAATACATCTCCTCGACCAAGCAGTACACGGAGCGCGTCGGCGCCGACACCTTCGACTGGGAGGCCGCGTGGAAGGACGCCGGTGTCTCTGAATCCGACGCGGGTTCGGAGGCTCGCCGGACGGAGTCCGGCGGTGACATCGTCCACATCATCGGCCGCGACATCATCCAGCACCACACCGTTTTCTGGCCGGCGATGCTCCGCGGCGCGGGCTACGTCGAGCCGCGCGCGGTCATGGCCTCCGGCTTCATCACGCTCAACGGCAAGGGCTTTTCCACCTCGCGCAATCGCGCCGTCTGGGCCGACGAGTACCTCGACGAGGGCTTCCACCCCGACCTGCTGCGGTACTACCTCGCCACCAACGGCGGATTCCAGCAGGACGTGGACTTCTCGTGGTCGAAGTTCAAAGACCGCGTGAACAGCGAACTCGTCGGTACGGTCGGCAACTTCCTCTACCGGTCGATGCTCTTCGCGTACCGCAACTTCGAGGGGACGCCCGAGGCTGAGGTGTCCGAGGAAGTCGAAGCCCGCATTCAGGAGGCCATCGACGAGTTCGAAGCCGGCATCAACGACTACTCGGTCCGGAAGTCCGGCAACGCCGCCGTCCGCCTCGCGCAGTTCGGCAACGAGTACATCCAGCACAACGAGCCGTGGAAGCTCACCGACGAGGACCCCGAGGCCGCGGCGCAGGTCATCCGCGACTGCGTCCAAATCGCGAAGGCCATCGCCGTGCTGTTCTTCCCCGTCGCGCCGGGCAAGATGCAGGCGCTCTGGGAGCAACTCGGCGAGGACGGCTCGGTGACCGACACCGGCGTCGACGACGCCTTCGAAGCTCCACCGGCGTCCTTCGGCGAGCCCGCGGCGCTGTTCGAGAAAATCGAAGACGAGCGCGTCGAGGAACTCAACGAGAAGCTCGAAGCGCGCGTGGCCGAGACGGAATCCGAAAGCGACGAGTCCGACGAGGACGCCGAGGAGGATATGGACGCAGACTCCGACTCTGACGCCGACATCGACTTCGAACCCCTCGCCGACGACCGCATCTCCTTCGAGGACTTCCAGGAGCTCGACATCCGCGTGGGCGAAATCGTCGCCGCCGAGGGCATCGACGGCGCGGACAAACTCGCCAAGCTCACCGTCGACATCGGCGTCGAAGAGCGCCAAATCGTCGCCGGCATCAAACAGCTTCACGACCTCGACTCGCTCGCCGGGTCGAAGGTCATCATCGTCGCCAACCTCGAGAAGGCCGAGCTGTTCGGCGTCGAGTCCAACGGGATGCTGTTGGCCGCGGGCGACGAGGCCGACATCCTGACGACCCACGGCGACGCCGTCCCCGGCACGAAAGTCCAGTAAGCGACCGTCTGCGACCCGATACGCGACCGCTCGCGACCCGGTTTTTCCGACTCGCCGTCTCGACCGCCCCACCGCCCTCGTATCAGGCGTGGACCACAGCGCCTAACTGCGCCGACTCCCGAGCGTCGCCCATGCGAATCGGAAGACGGGAAGCGGTCGGAATCGTCGTCGCGCTCGCGGTGTTCGCGGGCGTCGTCGCCGCGGTCACGGGCGGCGGCGCGGGCACCCTGACCGTCGAGCGCGTGGACGAACTCCCGCAGGGACAGGGCGCGGTGGCCTTCGGCAACCTCGACCCCGACCAACGCGAGACGTTCGAGGAGGCAGTCTCGACCGGCGAACCGGCGGCGATACCGAACGAGGCCGCGAGAAACGAGTTCGCCGACCCCGGCTACGTCCGGTACGACGGCGACATCTACCGGACGACCGTCTCCGGCTGAGTCGGCGTTCGACGCTCGAATCCCGCGTCGCAACCGGAGCCGATTTGAGCGGCGACGCTGGAGCGCCGCCATGCGACTCAGCGTGTTACTCGCCGCGGCGCTCGTCGTCTCGACGGGCTGTCTCGGCGGCGCGAGCGGGACCGCGAGACTGAGCGTCGCCCGGGTCGACGACCTCCCGCAGGGCGAGGGGGCCGTCTCGTACCAGAACCTCGCGCCGGCCCAGCAGTCGGCGTTTCGGGAGGCGCTCGGAGGCGAGACCGTGACCCTCCGGGAGGGAACGGACAGAAACGAGTTCCGCGACCCCGGCTACGTCAGATACGACGGAGGAATTTACCGAACGACCATTATAGTTTCGTGACGGCGACCGAGCGGTCAGTTCGACGGGCGAACTATAGAGAGTACGTATGCGAACCCGTTACTCGACACCGAGTTCATCATCGGGCTTTTTTATCAGTCACTCGTAGGCGACGCCATGAGAAACGCAAAAATCGTCTGCACCCTCGGTCCCGCGTCCTTCGACCGGGAGACGATTCGCGGGCTCGCCGACGCCGGCATGAGCGTCGCCCGGATGAACGCGAGCCACGGCAACGTCGAACACCGGTCCGACGTCATCGACAGCATCCGCGCCGTCGACGACGCGACCGACGAACCGCTCGCGGCCATGCTCGACCTGCAGGGCCCCGAGGTCCGAACCGCCGACATCGACGAGGACATCTACCTCGAAACCGGAAGCGAGGTCCGCTTCTACGAGGGCGACGACGCCACGCCCGAGGCGGTCGGGCTGTCGTACTCCATCACCGCCGCGGAGTCCGGCGACACCATCCTCCTCGACGACGGCCGCATCGAGGCCACCGTCGAGCGCGTCGAGGACGACTCGGTCCACGCGACCATCGTCTCCGACGGGAAACTCAGTTCGCGCAAGGGCGTGAACGTCCCCGGCGTCGACCTCGACATCGACCTCATCACCGACTCCGACTACGAGAACCTGAAGCTCGCCGCGAAGAAGGAAGTCGACTACGTCGCCGCCTCGTTCATCCGCGACGCGGAGGACGTCTACACCATCAGCGACACCCTCGAGAACCTCGGCGCGGAGATTCCCATCATCGCCAAAATCGAGCGCGCCGGCGCGGTCGAGAACCTCGACGAAATCATCCAGGCGGCCCACGGCGTGATGGTCGCCCGCGGCGACCTCGGCGTCGAGTGCCCCCTCGAAGAGGTTCCCATCATCCAGAAGCGCACCATCCGCAAAGCGCAGGCCGCGGGCGCGCCGGTCATCACCGCGACCGAGATGCTCGACTCGATGGTCCGCTCGCGCCGCCCGACCCGCGCGGAGGCGTCCGACGTGGCCAACGCCGTCCTCGACGGCACCGACGCCGTGATGCTCTCCGGCGAGACCGCCGTCGGCGACCACCCCGTCCGCGTCGTCGAGACGATGTCCCGCATCGTCGAGGAAGTCGAAGAGAGCCCCGAGTACGACGAGAGCCAAGAACAGCGCGTCCCGACCGCCGACGAGGGCTCCCGCACCGAGGCGCTGGCCCGCTCGGCGCGCTACCTCGCCCGCGACGTGAACGCCGCGGCCGTCGTCGCCGTCTCCGAGTCCGGTTACACCGCCCGGAAGACCGCGAAGTTCCGCCCCGGCGTCCCCGTCGTCGCCGTCACGCCGAACGACCGGACGCGCCGTCAGCTCGCCGTCTCGTGGGGCGTCTCGGCGCAGTACGCCGACTACAGCCCGAGCGTGGAGGGCGTCATGGACGACGCCGTCACCGCCGCGCTCGACGCCGGCGTCGCGGAGTCCGGCGACACCATCGTCGTCCTCTCCGGCATGATGACGGAGCTCGAAGGGACGAACACGACGAACATGCTCAAGGTTCACGTCGCCGCCGAGCCCGTCGCCACGGGCCGGAAAATCGTCAGCGGCCGGGTCGCCGGCCCCCTCTACCGCACCGAGGACGGCGACCTCACGGACGTGCCCGAGGGCGCGATTCTCGCGCTGTCGGCCGAGTTCGACGGCGAGTTCGACGGCGACGCCGACAAGCTCGCCGGAATCGTCGACGCCCGCGCGGGCATGACCGGCTACCCGGCGCTCGTCGCGCGCGAACTCGACATCCCGATGGTGTCGGGCGCGCCGCTCCCGAAGACCATCAAGCAGGGCGCGACCGTCACGCTCCACGCCGAGCGCGGTATCGTCTACGAGGGCGACGTCATCAGCCACGACCGCGGCAACCGGCAGTAGTGCGGTAGCCCTTTCCCGCCGCGACGCCTACCCACGATTCGATGTCCCGCGCACCCTCTCCCGAGGCCGAAGACGACCGCGACGGCGACGGCGAGTGGCGCTTCGGCGTCGACGACGTCGGCCCCGACGGCATCGTCGACGACGAACCCGAGATCGAACAGCTCCCCATCGAGCCCGGGTCACCGCGGGCCGAAAACGTCGCGTTCGTGTTCCTCGGCGTCCTCCTCGCGGTCGGGCTCATCGTCATCACCGTGTTCCCGGGCGCGGTCTGACCGCCCAACGGCGCGCCGGTCGCGAGCCGCCGCGAGGTCCGAACCTCGACCATCCGACTTTCCGTTTTGATAATCGGGACTGTTGATTTATGTGACCCCGAGGGGAACCACCGTCAACCCCCCGACCGGGACACACCAAATGAGTTACGCAGTCCGCGCACCCTCCGTGTTGGTCGCCGCGTTGATTCTCCTCGCGGCGCTCTGGGTTCCGACGCCCGCAGTCGCCGCCGACGAGCCGACCGCGTCGTTCGGCGAGGACGTCACCACCGTCACCCGCGGTGACGTCGTCGAGATACGTGTCCAGCACTCCCAGCCGGGCACGCTCCACATCGGCGGCGACGGTTACGGCTACCACCTGACCGTCGCCCTCGTCGGGTCGGGGACGACCACCCTGACCGTCGACACCTACAACTCGACCGGCGCGCCCGAGACGTACGTCTCCGGCGGCGGCAACAAGACGCTCCACACCGGCCACCTCGGCGAGCCCATCGAGCCGGCGACGTACATGATGAACGTCACCATCGACGGCGTCGAACGCGCCATCGGCCAACTCGACGTCGCGGAGCGCGGGAACACGTCGGCGACGACCAACGTCGCGCCCGCGAGCCTGAACGACTCCGACGCGTCGGTGTCGCCCGGGGACGTTCGGGGCGTGATGACCGAGCGGACGACCGTCGCCAAGGGCGACCTCGCGGTCGTCCGCCTCGACGAGAGCGGGCTCGAATCGGCGCTGAACCCGGACGACGTGACCGGCGGCGCGAACGCGCGCGGCATCGAAATCACGCTGAATCAGCTCGAAGTCCGGCCGAACCGAGAACAACAGACGTTCCTCGCGACGCCGGAAAACGGGACGACCGTCGTCACCGACTTCGAGAACGACGAGGTGTTGGTCGTCTGGGACACCTCGGAGCTCCCGCTGGAAGGTGACACCGAGGAGTACGAACTGCAGGTGACGCTCCGCGGCGACCACAGCGACTTCGTCGACGAGGACACCATCACGGCGCGCTCGCGGGTGCGGCTCGTCGAACCGACCGTCTCCATCGAGGTGCGAAACGAGACGGTGTACCCGTGGGAGTCACTGCGGGTGAACGTCACCGGTGAGACCACCCTCGCGCCGAACAGCGTCGTCGAACTCCGGGCGCGCGCCCCCGGCCAGCCGTTCTTGAGGCTCGTGCCGATGACGGTCACGGCGAACCGGACCGTCTCGCAGAACCTCACGTTCGCGCCCGAGGACCGCGGGCTCACGTTCCCGCTTTGGGTGCGCGACTACCGCGACGAGACCGAACACACGATGCGCATCCTCGACTCCGAGGCGAACCTCCGGTTCGTCGACCAGGAGACCGACGGGACGTTCGTCACCATCAGCCGCGTGAACCTCTCGGTCGGCGGCTTCGTCGCCGTCGAGACCGCCGACGAGGAGCCGCTGGGGACGAGCGCGTACCTCCCGCCGGGGACGCATCGAAACGTCGTCGTAGACTTCGACCGCCGACAGTTGGCCGACGCGGAGTTGCTCGCCATCGCCTACGCGGACCGCGACCGCGACGGGAACTTCTCGGTCGCGGTCGACGCGCCGTACCGGACCGGCGGCGACGGTAATGGTACCGACGGCAACGCGACCGCGGACGACAACGAGACGGTCGGCACCATCGTCGCCGACGACGCGATGGTCCGACTCGAACCCGGCGCGAAGACGCCGACGCCGACGGCCACGCCGACCGCGACGCCAACAGAACCGACCGCGGAAACGACAACCGAGACGCCGTTCCCGGTCGTCGAACGGACGCCGCTGGAACCGGCCGCCGCCGGAACGAACACCGGAATCCCGTTCTCGCCGGGGCTGACGGTCGTCGCGCTCGTCCTCACCGGACTGGCCGCGCGGCGACTGCGACGCTGACGAACACCGAGGCGACAAGATGACACACGACCGACGCGGACACGACCGACGACCCGCCCCCGACGGACCGGAGGGACGCGAACAGTGACGAGACTCGTCGAACTCGAACCGACGAAGTTCGTCCACTTCCTCTCGGACCTCTGGACCCAACGGAACTGGCAGACGAACGCCCAGCCCCGAGGCGAAGGTCGATACCTCGTACAGGGGCAGCGCGGCGACGGCACGAAAGGGCTCATGCTCGTGCTCCCGTCCGTCGAGACGACGGTGGGAACGGGGCACGTCAAGGGGTTCGTCGCGCACGCGAAAAAACGCGGCATCGACACCGTCGTCGTCGCCACGCAGGGCGAGTTCGACGACTCGGTCCGCGGGTTCGCCACGAACCACGACGTGACGCTGCTCGACCGCGACGAACTCGGCGAGACCGTCGCCGACGAGGGACTCGAACAGACCGTCAAACAGTACACGGACGGCGAGGTGTTCGAGACGGCGGAGGTCGAGTTCGGCCTGCCGTTCGACCTGCCCGAGCCGGTCGAAGAGGCGTTGGCGTCGCTCCCGATAGCCGCCGTACGCGAACGGCTCGCCGGGCTCACCGGCGGCGATGGCGGCGACGGCGGCGGCGGTGGTGACTCCTCTGGAGGCTCGCTCCGCGACAGACTGCCGTCGTCGGTCGACGACCTGAAATCGGGGTCGCCGCCGAGCGTCCGCGTGGTCGTCGTCGCCGTCCTGTTGCTCGTCCTCGCGCTCGGTTCCGTGGCCGTGCTCGGGCCGATGGTGGACGGGCTCGGCGGGTCGAGCGCCGGCGGAAACGGCGTCGCCATCTCCGCGCTCTCGGGCGCGAGCACCGACTCGGCCGACCTGGTCGCTCGGTGGAACGCGCGGACGGCAGACTCGCTTCAGGTGGGTAACCAAACGTACGCCGCGCCGGAGGGAGAGCGGTTCGTCGTCGTCGGACTCAATGCGACGGCCGCGAGCGGCTCACCCGGGAACCTACCGCAGTCGGCGCTCGTGTTCGAGTCTGACGGCGTCAGCTACGGTCACCAGCCGCTGTCGAACGCGACCGGCTTCGACAACGGCGCGCTGTTCGCTCCCGGCGAGAGCACGCACGTCTGGACCGTCTTCGCCGTGCCGACGAACGCGACCACCGGGACCGTCCTCGTCCAGCCGACGAACGAGGACACCGTGGCGTTCGTCCACGACGACACCGTCTCGACCGACCCGAACGGCGACGACTGAGCGCGGGCGAGTCCGCCCCGCCACGGGAATCGCGCACCGACCGCGCCCCCCGCGACGAATTCGACCCTCAATCCTTAATCGGGCGACGGCCCTAGAGCCGGTATGGCATACCTGCCGTTCCCGTTACAGACCGGTCTCATCACCCCCGAGACGCTTCCGCTGTTGCTCGTGCTCGCGGGGCTCGGCCTGTCGCTCGCGGAGGCCATCGCCCCCGGCGCACATTTCGTCGTCCTCGGCGTCGCCCTCCTCGCGGCGGGACTGGCCGGCCTCCTCATCGCGCCGCTCGCGACCCCGCTTATCCTGGGTCTGCTCGTCTTCGTCTTCGGCGCGCTCGCGCTCTACGGCTACCGAGAGCTCGACCTCTACGGCGGGAAAGGAGAGGGAAAGACGAGCGACTCGGACGCGTTGACGGGGAAGATGGGGCGCGTCACCGAGCGCGTCACGCCGACCAGCGGCGAGGTCAAACTCGACGAGGGCGGCTTTAACCCCTACTACGCCGCCCGCTCCGTCCACGGCGAACTGGAGGAAGGAACCGAAGTCATCGTCGTCGACCCCGGCGGCGGCAACGTCGTGACCGTCGAGGGAGTCGGCCCCGGCGAAGACGAAATCGACCGCGAACTCGCCCGCGAGCGGGCGCGGCAGCGACGCGAGGAGTCCGCGGAGCGCGAAGAAGAACTCGAACGAGAGGGTACCGAAGGCGTCTGACCGGCGGCCGCCGCGCGCCGACCGGCGCGGTTCGGGCCGACTGCGCCCTCGTCGCCGCCGAAATCGTCCGACGTGACGGCCGCACCACACGAATACTTATCATTCGTCCAACCCAACACGGGCGTATGGACTTACTTGCCCTCCAGGCGGGACTGGGCATCGGAGGCGTCGTCGTCGGCCTCCTCGTGCTCGTCCTCGCCATCGTGACGGTGTATCAGATGGTCGAAATCGTGGACGCCTACGAGAAGAAGGCGCTCACGGTGTTCGGGGAGTACCGACGCCTCCTCGAACCGGGTATCAACTTCATCCCGCCGTTCGTCTCTCGGACCTACGCGTTCGACATGCGGACCCAGACGCTCGACGTGCCCCGACAGGAAGCCATCACGCGCGACAACTCGCCGGTGACCGCCGACGCCGTCGTCTACATCAAGGTGATGGACGCGAAGAAGGCGTTCCTCGAGGTCGACAACTACAAGCGCGCTGTCTCCAACCTCGCCCAGACGACCCTCCGGGCCGTCCTCGGCGACATGGAGCTCGACGACACGCTCAACAAGCGTCAGGAAATCAACGCGCGCATCCGCAAGGAACTCGACGAGCCGACCGACGAGTGGGGCGTCCGCGTCGAGTCCGTCGAGGTCCGCGAGGTCAACCCCAGCGCCGACGTGCAGCAGGCGATGGAACAGCAGACCTCCGCCGAGCGCCGCCGCCGCGCCATGATTCTCGAAGCGCAGGGTGAACGCCGCTCCGCCGTCGAGACCGCGGAGGGTGAAAAGCAGTCGAACATCATCCGCGCGCAGGGTGAAAAGCAGTCGCAGATTCTCGAAGCGCAGGGTGACGCAATCTCGACGGTCCTTCGCGCGAAATCCGCCGAGTCGATGGGCGAGCGCGCCATCATCGACAAGGGCATGGAGACGCTCGAACGCATCGGACAGGGCGAGTCCACGACGTTCGTCCTCCCGCAGGAGCTCACGTCGCTCGTCGGCCGCTACGGCAAACAGCTCACCGGCTCCGACGTGCAGGACATGGAAGGCCTCTCCAGCAAGCAGTTCGACGAGGAGACCCGCGAACTCATCGGGCTCGACGACATCGAGGAGATTCTCGGCCAGATAGACCAGGCCGCCGAGATGGACGTCGAACAGCTCGAACAGGAGGCCGAAGCCATCAAGGCCGGCGCCGAGGTCAACGACATCAAGTCGCCCGACGAGGTCATCGCCGAGGCCGACGAGGAAGAAGAACCCATCAAGTCGTCCGACGAGGTCGTCGCCGAAAGCGAGGGCGCCGACGACGCGGCCGCGACCGGCGGGTCGGCGGACACGGAGACCGCGAGCAACGGGCAACCCGACGCCGACGGTGACGGCGACGACGAAAGCGAGATGTCCTTCGAGAAGGACCTCGAATAGTCGCATCGGCGGACGGTCCCGGACTCGGACGGTTGTAAATGCCGAAGCCCTTTTCTTCGCGCCGTCTCGTATGTGGGAGTAGATGTCGAACCGCCGGGTAGACGAAGACAAGCGCGCGACCCTCCGTCGGTTCGCCGCGCTCGGGGCCGCCACGCCGCTCGTGGGCCTCGGGGGTGGCGACGACAGCGAGGACGACTCGTCCGGGTCGAGCGACGCGCGGGACGCCATCGTCGGCTACGTCGCGTCCACGCCCGGCGCGCACTTCTCGAAGGTCCGCGACGACCTCAAGTTAGGGACCGGCGAGACGCAGTACCACCTCCGGAACCTCGTCGACGACGACACGCTCGAAGTGCGCCGCGACGGCGACTACAAGCGGTTTTTCCCCGCGAGTCGGTTCTCCGAGTTCGAGCAGGTCGCGCTCGGCTATCTCCGCCGCGACACGCCGCGCGGGATGCTCGTCCACCTGCTTCGCGACCCCGACGCGACGGGAAGCGAACTCGCCGACCGCCTCGGCGTCTCGCGGGCGACGGTGAGCACGTACGCGAAGAAACTCGACGCCGTGGGCCTCCTCTCGCGCGAGGACGGCTACGCGGTCCGCAACCCCGAGACGGTCATCACGCTCCTGATTCGCTACGCCGACTCCTTCGGCTCCGACGCCGCGGCGTTCGCCGACGACGCGGCCGAACTCATCCGGTTCGACCCCTGACGAGGTCGGACGAGTCGAGGCCGGCGGTCGAGACGGGCGACTGACGCTGTACCGTGTGACGGTTCCGTGTCCATACCGACTCCCAGCGGCGGGGCTGGGACGCGAGAAAACCCGAAAAACGGGGATGGAACGACGCGTGGGTGGGAGACGACGGCGTTCCGGGTGGGAGCGGCGCGAGGGAGGACGCGCCGGGGTGCACGCCGAGGACGGCGTGCGGCGGGGCCTGAGTGAAACGTCAGCGGGGGCTCAGACGGTCACCTTCCACGTGGTGCCCGAGGAGTAGCCCCACTTCTCGACGCTCACGTCGAAGTCGCCGTCGAGGATGGGGCGCATGTTCGCGCCGACCTCCTTCGCCGAGAGGTCGAGGTCGTCGGCGATGAGGCGGGACTTGAAGTACGTCTTCGCCCCGGCGTTGGAGCGGAGGTAGTCGAGGATGCGGAGCTGTTTCTCCGAGAGACTGCGGTTGGCGTCGAGGACCTCGCCCTCGACTGCGGTCGCGGAGGCGGTCGTGCTCATACCTACACAGAGAGACGAGACGCCTATCAGGGGTTTGGTACGGGAACTTAACACGGCGCTGTCTTGCGATTTTCACCGAAAACGAGCCGCCGGGAGGGCTCCACCGAGCCGTCGCAGGTACAGTCGCCTAACACCCACGCGACGCGGACACACCAACGAGGGAACAGGCCGGACGCATCGGAGCGCGTCGGGCCGCGCCGGGGCGCATCGAAGCGGCCGCCGAACACCCGAACGTTCCGAACTGTCCGTCTCACGGACCGTACCTGTTCCAAGACAGAAAATTCATACGCGGATAGCGACCATACGACGACAATGGGTCGCCCGACAGAACGACGCCCGGCCGCCGCGACCGCGGCCGGCGTCGAAGTGAGCGTCGTCCTCCCCGCCTACAACGAGGCGCGGACCATCGAAAACACGGTCCGCGTCACCGTCGAGACGCTCGAATCGTTCCTCCCCGCCGACGCCTTCGAAGTCATCGTGGCCGAAGACGGCTGCGACGACGAGACGCCGGAGATAGCCGACCGGTTGGCCGCCGAGGACGACCGGATTCGCCACTACCACAGCGACGCCCGCCTCGGTCGCGGCGGCGCGCTCGAACGCGCCTTCGAGGCCGCCCGTGGCGACACGCTCGTCTACTTCGACACGGACCTCGCGACGGACATGCGCCACCTCGAAGAGCTGGTCGAGCGCGTCCGCTCCGGCGAGTACGACGCCGCGACCGGGTCGCGCTGGATGCCCGACCGCGTCGCCGACCGCCCGCGGAAACGCGGCGTGCCGAGCCGGGCCTACAACGGGCTCGTCCGCCTGTTCCTCCGCTCGGACCTCCGCGACCACCAGTGCGGCTTCAAGGCGTTCAGCCGCGAGGCGTTCGAGGCGCTCCGCGACGACGTGGAAGACAACCACTGGTTTTGGGACACGGAGATGCTCGTCCGCGCCCAGCGCGCGGGCTTTCGGGTCGCCGAGTTCCCCGTGGACTGGGAGCCGAAAGGCGACACGAAAGTCGACCTCGTCCGCGACATCCTCGGGATGGGGAGCCAGATTCTCCGGACGTGGTGGCAGCTCACGGTCCGGCCGCGCATCACCCGCCGGGTGACCATCGTCGCCGGCCTGCTTTTGACCGTCCTCGCGCTCGCGCTGATGACGCTCTACATCGACCCCTCGGAGGTCATCGCGGTCCTCGGCGAGGCCGACCCCGCGCTCGTCGCGGCCGCCGCGATAATCTACGTCGTCTCGTGGCCGCTCCGGGGGAT
This sequence comes from Haloferax gibbonsii, assembly GCF_001190965.1. Lineage (NCBI taxonomy): Archaea > Methanobacteriati > Methanobacteriota > Halobacteria > Halobacteriales > Haloferacaceae > Haloferax > Haloferax gibbonsii. The sequence continues at coordinate 711,457 of NZ_CP011947.1, read as the reverse complement.
TCGCTACCGCGACATCCTCGCCGAGCTCGGCTACCGCGAGAAGGCGGGCTTCCTCACGGGGGCGATATTCATCAGTCAGACCGGGAACCTCGTGTTCCCCGCCCGCGCGGGCGACGCCGTGCGCGCCTACGTCGTGAAGGCACGCCGGAACATCCCGTACCCCTCGGGCTTCGCGTCGCTCGCGGTCGAGCGCGTCTTCGACCTGCTCACCATCGCGGGGCTCGCGGGCGTCGTCCTCGTCGGCCTCGCGGCGACCGGCGGCCTCGACGACATCGCCACGGTGCTCGCGACCGGCGTGAGCGGCGGCACGGTCGACGTGTCCGCCGACGACGTGCGCACCGTCGCCTACGTCGCCACCGGCGTCGGCGTCGTCGCCATCCTCGGCGTCATCGGCATCGCGCTGTCGGCCCGCGCGGACCGGAACGTCGTCCGGGCGTTCGTCGGCCGGTTCTCGTCGGACTCCTACGTCGAACTCGTCGCGGGCGTCATCGAGCAGTTCGTCTCCGACCTGCAGGCGGTCGCCGGCAACCGCGCCGCCTTCGGCCGCGTCGGCCTGACGAGCCTCGCCATCTGGACCGTCGACGTGGTGACGGCCGTCGTCGTCCTGCTCGCGCTCGGCGTCGACATCGACCCCGTCGTCCTCGTCGGCGTCTCGTTTTTCGCCGTGAGCGTCGGCAACCTCGCGAAGGTGCTCCCGCTCTCGCCCGGCGGCGTCGGCCTCTACGAAATCGCCTTCACGGTGTTCATGGCCGCCCTCGCGCCGATTACGCCCGCGGCCGCGCTCGCCGCGGCGGTCCTCGACCACGCGGTGAAAAACGCCGTCACCATCGTCGGCGGCGTCGCGTCGATGCTGTCGCTCAACGTCTCGCTGACGACCGCGGTCGAAGAGAGCGCCGACGTGCGCGACCGCGACCACGAACTCGCCGAGTCGGAGTAACGGAGCGACTCAGTACAGTTCACACCGGAAGGGCGCGAACGCGCCCGTCACGGCCGATTCGAGCGCGTCGGTTCGGGTGAGCCGACCGCCGGTGAACACGCCCGCCGCGCCCTCGTTTTTCGCGATGTCGTCGGTGCCGAGCACGTCGTCCATCACCGGCCCGAGTTCCTCGCCCGCGTCGATGCGGTCCACGATGCGGGCGGGGAGCGGGAGGCTCGGCCCCGCGGCGCGACCGACGCGCTCGCCGTCGGTCACGGCCGCCCACATCACGAGATACGTGTCCCGCCCGTCGGTGCCGTCGCCGGCCGGGAAGGTCGCGACGCCGCCCTCGATGCCGACGCCGAAGTCGTAGTCGCCCGCGTCGAGGGCTCGTTCCGCGCGGGTGACCGCGCCCGCGATGGTCTCGTCGTTCCCCGTCGGCTGTTCGGAGACGCCGGAGTCGACGGCGACCGCCGCCACGGAGGCGTCGGGGCAGGTTCGTTCGACCGCGCGCCGCTTCACCGGGTTACCGCTTCCGACCGCGATGTCCATGTCGGTAGCGCGTCGCCCGGTTATTTCCCTTCGTCGGATTCGGTCGCGGTCGCGGGCTCCCACGGCTCGGGGAAGTCGGCGTCGGGGTGTAGCAGTCGCGCGAGGCGGTCGACGCCGGAGACGACCGTCGGGCTCGGCTGGTTGAGAAGCGAGTCGTCGACGGCGTGGACCGCGGCGTCGAGATTCCACCCGCGGGCCTCGAACGCCTCGGGGTCGCCGCGTTCGCCCTTCCCGCAGGGGTGGAGAACAACGTGGTCGGGGTCGGCGGCCGCGACGGTCTCGGGGTCGACTTCGGCGGACCGCTCGCCGGGCGCGACGAGCGGGGCGGACCCGCCGGCGGCGCGGACGAGGTCGGGGACCCAGTTGCCGGCGGCCATCGGCGGGTCGGCCCACTCCTCGCAGTAGACGGTCGGGCGGTCGCGGTCGTCGACCGCGTCGGCGACGCGGGCGAGGTGGTCGCGGCAGTCCTCGGCGAGCGTCGCGCCGGCGCTGGCGTCGCCCGCGGCGTCGCAGACGACGGGAAACGAGTCGAACACCTCGGCGAGCGTCGCGGGCGCGACGTGAAACACGTCGTAGCCGCGGTCGCGGGCCGCCGCCGCGACGTCCGACTGGAGGTCGTCGCAGGTGCAGACGGCGTCGGCGTCGAGTTCGTCGACCCGGTCGAAATCGGGGTTCAGCCAGCCGCCGACGACCGGCTTGTCGGTCGGCGAGTGAGCGGTCGCCCCGACGACGTGAGCGTCGAGACCGGCGGCATCGAGGATGGCCGTCGCGCTCGGCGCGAGCGAGACGACGCGGGGGTGGGCGGCCATGCGTAGTCGTGGCAACGCCCCTTCGAGAAAAGTATGTATCGCGTTACGGTCGGTGGGAAGCCGCCGCTGAGTGACCGGTGAATCGCCGAATCCCTCATGAACCTCAATCACCCGTGCGACGGCCTCACACAGCCAAACGAGGCCGCTCGCCGAAAGCGATACCAAACCATTTATGCGGTCGTCTGCGGTTGCTGGTGTTACGGACAGCATCCGGGTTCTAGCCGCCTCTAACCACCCCATCCCGGAGCACCCGCCGTCGTATCCATGAGTGAACGAATCTGGACCCGAAACCCCGGCGCACAGGAGCAGGAACGAAACACGCAGAACGGCCGACAGGAGGCCGAAACCGAACAGGAAGACACGAAGGGCGACACGCTGCAGTGTCCCGAGTGCGGCGGTCACGTCGTCACCGACGACGAACACGGCGAGACCGTCTGTAACGACTGCGGACTCGTCGTGACCGCGGACTCCGTCGACCGCGGCCCCGAGTGGCGCGCGTTCGACGCCCGCGAGAAAGACGAGAAGTCCCGCGTCGGCGCGCCGACGACCAACACGATGCACGACAAGGGCCTGTCGACGAACATCGACTGGCGCGACCGCGACGCGTACGGAAACTCCCTCGGCGCGCGCCAGCGCCAGAAGATGCAGCGGCTCCGCAAGTGGAACGAGCGGTTCCGCACCCGCGACTCCAAAGAGCGCAACCTGAAGCAGGCGCTCGGCGAAATCGACCGCATGGCCTCCGCGCTCGGCCTGCCCGAGAACGTCCGCGAGACGGCGTCGGTCATCTACCGCCGCGCGCTCGACGACGACCTGCTGCCCGGCCGCTCCATCGAGGGCGTCGCCACGTCGTGTACCTACGCCGCCGCCCGCATGGCCGGCGTCCCGCGCTCGCTCGACGAAATCGCGGAGGTCTCGCGCGTCGAGAAGAGCGAGGTCGCCCGCACCTACCGCTACATCGCCCGCGAACTCTCGCTGGAGGTCAAGCCCGCCGACCCCGAACAGTACGTCCCGCGGTTCGCCAGCGAACTCGGCCTCTCCGACGAGTCGAAGATGCGCGCGCGCCAACTCCTGAAGAACGCCAAGGAGAAGGGCGTCCACTCGGGTAAGTCGCCGGTCGGCCTCGCCGCCGCCGCCGTCTACGCCGCCGCCCTCCTCACCAACGAGAAGACCACGCAGGCCGCCGTCAGCGACGTGGCCGACATCTCCGAGGTCACCATCCGCAACCGCTACCACGAACTCCTCGAAGCCGAGGAGAACCTCGGCCTCGTCTGAGCACGCGCGCCGGACGACCGCGCCGGACGGCGGTTCGAATCGGACGAGACGACTCGATTTTCGGTTATTCGCTCGCCAGCGGCGGCGCTCGACGCGGCGAGCGGCCGGCCGGGGCTTCGAACCGCGGGGACCGGCGGCGCGGGGGCGACCGGCTCCGCACCGAGGCGAAGGGTTTTGTTTCGGGGCGAACACGTCCGTACGATGCGCACGACTCACGCCCTCACGGTGGGCGACGCCGCCGACACCGGACTCGCCGACGAGAGCGTGAACCTCGTCGTCACGTCGCCGCCGTACCCCATGATAGAGATGTGGGACGACCTCTTTTCGGCGCGCGACGACGCCGTCGCGGCGGCGCTCGACGAGGGCGACGGCGACGCCGCGTTCGAGGCGATGCACGAGCAGCTCGACGCCGTCTGGGACGAGGTGGCCCGCGTGCTCGCCCCCGGCGGGCTGGCTTGCGTGAACGTCGGCGACGCGACCCGGAGCCTCGACGGGTCGTTTCGCCAGTACCCCAACCACGCCCGCGTGCTCACCGCGCTCGGCGAGCGCGGGCTGACGCCGCTTCCGGACGCCGTCTGGCGCAAGCCGACCAACAGCCTGACGAAGTTCATGGGGTCGGGAACGCTCCCGACGAACGCCTACGTTACGCTCGAACACGAGTACGTGCTCGTGGTCCGCAAGGGCGAAGCGCGGTCGTTCCCGCCGGGCGACGACCGGCGCTACGAGAGCGCCTTCTTCTGGGAGGAGCGAAACCGCTGGTTCTCCGACCTCTGGGAGTTCGGCGGGACCGACCAGCGCCTCGATTCGGGCACTAGAGAGCGCTCGGCGGCGTTCCCCGTCGAGCTTCCGCTCCGGCTGATTCGGATGTACTCCGTCTACGGCGACACCGTCTTCGACCCCTTCGCCGGGACCGGGACGACGACGCTCGCGGCCATGCTCGCGGGCCGGAACTCGGTCGGCTACGACCTCGACGCCGACCTCGTCTCCGGGTTCGAAACGCGGCTCGACGACCTCCCGGAACGCTCGCGCGCGGAGGTCGAACGCCGGCTCGACGACCACCGGGAGTTCGTCGCCGACCGCGACGAGCGCCCCGGCCACGACGCCGAGCACTACGACTTCCCGGTCGTGACGAAACAGGAGCGTCGCATCCGTCTGTACCGCGTGACGTCGGTCGAGGCGTCGGCCGACGGGTCGGACCGCGAGTTCGTCGTCGAACACGAACCGCACGACGGGGCCGGGGCCGCCAGCGCCGCGGGGACGACGCCGACTCCGGAAGACGCGCAGACGACCGACTAACCTCGAAACGCTCGAATCCGGGGCGTTCGAACGCGTCCCGTCGGGCTTCGGTTCCGGTTGACTGACTATCGGATAATCCAGACGTTTAAGAGTGCGGACGACGACGCCAACGAACAATGCCCGATGCTCGTCGTCGCGCGTTCGTCGCAGCCCTCGTCGGCGTGGTTGGTGCCTCGCTCGGAATCGCCGGGGCGGGCCACGTCTACCTCCGCGAGTGGCGACGCGCGATTGCGTGGTTCACCTTCGTCGTCGGCGCGGGGCTGGTGTTGCTCTCGACGTTCGCCGACCCGGCGACCGTGACCGTGGACTCGGTTCCGAGAGAGGTGCTGATTCCCGTCCTCGGACTGCTGTTCCTGAGCGCGTTCGACGCCTACCGCGTCGGGATTCGCCCCCGCGGCCGCAACGCGAACGGCGAGCCGACCTGTCCGGTCTGCGGCGGCGAACTCGACCGAAACCTCGACTTCTGTCCGTGGTGTGCGACGGAACTCGAGTGGTACACGGTCGAAGGATAAGGCGCTCGCGTCGGTGGTCCGCCCCGAAAAAACGGTTCTCCGGAATTACTTCTCGATGATGCTCTCTTCGACGGCCTCGCCGAAGTGGCGAGCCGTGTCCTCGTAGTAGATGAGCATCTCGTCGCCGGGTTCGAGGTCCGTGACCGCGGTCCGTCCCTCGCGGGTGTGGACCTTGATGGTCTCGGCGTTCTGCAGGAGCGTGGTGACGCGGTCGCCCTCGTAGTCGGCGGAGATTCGGAACATCGGTCGCTTTTCTATCTTCACGCGCCCGACGATGGCCTCGCGGGTGTTCCCGTTCGTGTCGATGAGCTGCACCTCGTCGCCGCTTTCGAGTTCGGAGAGGTAGACGGTGCCGCCGTCGGGGGTCCGCGCGTAGGCGTGGACCGCGCCGGCGTTGACCCTGAACGGCCGAGACGCGACGTACGGGGATTTCGCCGTCTCGGCGTGGACAAAGAAAAGGCCGCGAGCCATCGAGCCGACGAGCATCCCCTCGTCGTGGTCCATGATGGTGCCCGTGTCGACGCAGACGCGGTCGGCCATGCCCGTGCGTTCGACCTCCGTGACCTCGGCCCAGACGAGGTCGAGCGACTCGCGTTCGGCCTCGTCGCGGACCTCGACGGTCTTTCGAATCTCGTCTGGGTCGTCGCTGTCGAGGAGGACGCCGTCGGAGCCGAGTTCGAGCGTCTCGAAGGCGGTCTTGGCCTCCTCGGCGGTCGTGACGCCAGCGATGAGGTCGGTCTCGTCGCCGATGCGGGCGATGAGGTTCTCCAGCGGGATGATGGTCCAGTCCTCGCCGATGACGATGGTGTAGTCGCCGTCGCGGGCGGCCTCCTCGGCGAACGCCTCGTAGTCCTTGCTCAGAATGCGGACGTACGACCCGTTTGCGAGGTCGTCGCCGCGGCGGAGCGTCGTCAGGTCGGCAGAACCGGAGAAATCGGAGGGGAGTTCGACGGTCGCGTCGCCCTCGCCGTCCTTGCCGACGATATAGGCGTCGGCGAGCGCCTCGGGGTCCGCGTCGTCTTCTTCCGCTTCCATCACGTGAACGTCGGCGTCGGTCCGGAACGCGGCGATGTTGACGTCACCGAGTTCGCGCACCTTCTCGACGTCGGCCTCGTCGACGAGAACCCAGTCGACGCCGGCTTCCAGTCCGGCCGTGATGCGTCGCTTCCGCGTCTCCCAGTCGCCGACCGCGTCGTCGGCTTTGAGCCAGACGCTTCGTGTCATTATCGACTTCACTCGGTGGGTGGGCTTGAACGTGGCGAATGAATCAACGGACGGCGAACGGGTCCCTCGGGGTCGGTGTGGCCGCGCCCCCGCAATTCTATATCGCGCTATACGATTTATTTTGGGGGACCCGGGTCGAAATTCGGAGTCGAACGACCGATTCGAACGCGCTGACGCGAGTCCGAGACTCCGGCTGTTGGGTCCGGAAAACGGGTTCGTAGAGCACACGGTGGTTACGGCCGAGTTCGGAGGGTACTCGCGGTCGAATCGAAGACTTCGACCGGGGCTGTCGAGTCCAAAACGTCGTTCAGATAGGACGATGACTGAGACGCGGTTCGGAACGAAATTTCGCGGTCAGACAGGTTGACCGCGGCGGTCAGTCGAGAGACGAATCGACTGCACGGCCCGGAATCGATTGTGATGCCCGAACCTCCGACGGGTTGGGAGGCGAGTTCGACCGGGCTATCGCGGTACTGACTCCAGGCACAGAATCGGTCGGAACCGTACACGCACCACCCGACATTCCGCACGAAACTCCGGGGGTTGCGGTGGGAAAGACGCATGTCCGTCACCGTCATCGACAGCGGGCCGGTGACTCGGGTCGCGTTCCGGGAACGGTACGCCGTCGCCGACACAGAAAGACGGAGCAATCGAATGCGGGCCGAGCTGGACCGTTCGGCGAGCGCCGGACGGGAAGTCGAACTGTGTTGGGTTCGACCGAGGGTCGTCGAGAAATACTAGCCCGCGCGGCGTTTCCCGACCAAATCGAAGCTCGATAAACCAGTTACGGCGATATGAAATCGGTTAGAACGCGTCCAGCCCCGTCTGGACCGCGCCGCGCTCGTGGTCGAGGAGCGCGCGCTTCAGTTCGACGCCGGCGGCGGCGGAGAAGCCGCCGAGGGAGTCCGTGCCGACGACGCGGTGACACGGGACGACGAGCGGGACCGGGTTCCGCCCGCAGGCCTGGCCGACGGCGACCGCGTGGCTGTCGAGTTCGGCCGCGACCTCGCCGTAGGTTCGCGTCTCGCCGTACGGAATCGACGCCATCACGCGCATCACGTCGCCGGTAAAGGAGTCGGGAAATCGCACGTCCACGTCGAACTCGCGTCGCTCCCCGCGTTCGTACTCGGCGAGCTGTGTTCGGAGCGAGTCGGTCGGACATTCGAGGAGTCGTTCGTCCACGTCGACCGCGAACTCCCACATCGTGACGCGCATACTCGGGGTTCGCGCTCGGCGGGTATCTATCTGTAGGCTGGCTACCGAAGGGAGCCGAAAACAGAACCGTCGTCCGAAGAGGGCCGCGTTACGCTTCGATTCCGAGGCCGGCGCGTTCGAGAGCCGTATCGGCGTCGGCGTCGTCGTGGATGACGGCGCTCACGGCGCGGGTGATGGCTTCGGGGTTCTCGTGTTGGAAGATGGAACGGCCCATCGAGACGCCGGCCGCGCCGGCGTCCATCGTGCCGCGGACCATCTCGACCGTCTCGCGGTCGGTGCCGCGGCTCCCGCCGGCGATGACGACCGGCAGGCGCGTGGCCTCGACGACGCGGCCGAAGGAGTCGGCGTCACCGCTGTAGGCCGTCTTCACCACGTCGGCACCGACTTCCTCGGCGAGGCGGACGGCGTGGGCGAGCGCCTCGGGGTCCTGTTCGTCGATGCCGGGGCCGCGGGCGTAGGACATCGCGAGCACGGGCACGCCGAAGTCGGCGGCGCGGGAACAGAGGTCGGCGAGCTGGGTCATCTGGTCGGGCTCGTAGTTCGAGCCGACGTTGATGTGGAAGGAGACGGCGTCGGCACCGACGCGGAGGGCGTCTTCGACGGTGCCGGTGAGTCGCTTGTCGTTTTCGTCCGGGCCGATGACGGTCGAGCCGTTTACGTGGACGATGTAGCCTTTACCGTTCTTGTTCGGGTGGACGCGCGGGGCGGTGCCCTTGTGCGTGAGGACGGCGTCCGCGCCGCCGCGGGTGATGCCGTCGATGGTGGATTCGATGTCGACGAGGCCCGTGACCGGGCCGAGGGTGATGCCGTGGTCCATCGGGACGATGAGGTATCGCCCGTCTGTGGAGATGCGTTCGAGTCGTGCGGAGAGTCCGATGTCTGTGTTCATGTATGAGAAAGGGTGGCAGAGCGGTTATGTGCGTTCCGGATGCGGTGGGCGTTGCGAGGCGCCGGCCACTGCACCTTCTTTCAGTTCGCGGGCGAGCGTTTCGAGGCGGTCGGCGACCGTCTCGGCGTCGTCGCCGTTCTCGTGGCCGTCGGCGACTATGTCCACGAGCGCGCTGCCGACGATGATGCCGTCGGCGCCGCTCGCGACGATGCGCTCCGCGTGGTCGCCGCTGCTGATACCGAAGCCGACCGCCTTGGGCACGTCGTAGTCGGCGAGTCGTTCGAGCGACGAGCCGGTCTGGTCGGAGACGCTCGACTGCGCGCCCGTCGTGCCGAGACGCGCCTGCACGTAGACGTAGCCCGAGACCTGTTCCATCATGCGGTCGAGGCGCTCGCCGCGGGTCGTCGGCGCGACGATGAAGACGAGGTCGAGGCCGAACTCGTCGCAGGCCTCGCGGAGCGGGCCGGCCTCCTCGGCCGGCAGGTCGGGAACGACGAAGCCCTCGATGCCGACTTCGGCCGCCTTCTCGACGAACGGCCGCGGGCCGGGGTCGTCTCCGTAGCGGTAGATGAGGTTGTAGTAGGTCATACAGACCAGCGGCACCGACACGTCGAGGTCCTCGACGAACTCGAAGAAGCGCGTCGGCGTCATGCCACCTTCGAGCGACCGAACCACCGCGTTCTGGATGGTCGGCCCCTCGGCGATGGGCTCCGAGAACGGAAGCCCGAGTTCGATGATATCCGCGCCGCCGCGTTCGAGCGCCTCGACGTATTTCAGCGAGGACTCGTAGTCGGGGTCGCCGGCGGCGAGGTACGGGATGAACGCCGGGCCGTCGGCGAAGGCGTCTTCGAGCGACATCACAGGCCCCCCGTGAACTCGTCCATGTTCGGCGCGATGTCGATGTCGCGCTCGTAGGTCTCCTCGATGGCCGATTCGAGGTCCTTGTCGCCGCGGCCGGAGACGTTGACGACGACGTACTCGCCGAGGGCGTCCGCCTCCGCCGAGTCGGGCGCGTCGGGGCCGGCGACCGATTCGAGGTAGCCGAACGCGTGGGCCGACTCCAGCGCGGGGATGATACCCTCCATCTGCGAGAGCCGGTGGAACGCGGTCAGCGCCTCGTCGTCGTCGACGTTGACGGCGGTGACGCGACCGGTGTCCACGAGGTACGCGAGTTCGGGACCGACGCCGGCGTAGTCGAGCCCGGACGACACCGAGTGCGACTCCATAATCTGTCCGTCGCGGTCCTGTAGGAGCCGGGTGCGAGCGCCGTGGAGGATGCCCTCCGTGCCGGTCGTGAGCGACGCCGAGTTGGGCGCGACGCCGGCTTCCTCGTCGACTTCGAGCGTCGAGCCGCCGGCCTCGACGGCGTAGAGCGCGGTCTCCTCGTCGTCGACGAACTCGGCGAACGCGCCCATCGTGTTCGAGCCGCCGCCCGCGCAGGCGACGACGGCGTCGGGGAGCCGACCCAGTTTCTCTCTGGCCTGCGTGCGGGCCTCCTCGGAGATGACCGACTGGAAGTCGCGGACCATGCTCGGGAACGGGTGCGGGCCGACGACGGAGCCGATGACGTAGTGCGTGTCTTCGACGTTGGTCGCCCAGTCGCGCATCGTCTCGGAGATGGCCTCCTTGAGCGTGCCGCGGCCGACCGTGACGGGGTTCACCTCGGAGCCGTTGAGCTTCATCCGGAAGACGTTGGGGCGCTGGCGGTTGATGTCGCGTTCGCCCATGTAAATCTCGCAGGGCATATCGAGGTGGGCGCAGGCCATCGCCGTGGCGGTGCCGTGCTGGCCCGCGCCGGTCTCGGCGATGATGCGCTCTTTGCCCATGTACTTCGCCAGTAGGACCTGCCCGAGCGCGTTGTTGAGCTTGTGCGCGCCGCCGTGAAGCAGGTCCTCGCGCTTGAGGTAGACCTCGCGGTCGTAGCGCTCGGAGAGCCGGTCCGCGCGCTGAAGCGGCGTCGGCCGCCCGCCGAAGTCCCGCAGTCGCGCGCGGAAGTCGTCCATGAAGCCGTCCTCGTTGTCGAGGACGTATCGCTCGTACGCGTCGGTCAGTTCCTCGATGGCCGGCATGAGGGCCTCGGGAACGTACTGTCCGCCGTAGTCGCCGAATTTGCCGTCTGCGCTCATTGTGTGAGTGTCTCCGTGTTCCGTCGTACGTCGCCGTCCATGATGGCGGTCCCGACGAGGAGGGCGTCGGCACCGGCCTCGCGCATCCGCTGCGCGTCTTCGACCGTCTTCACGCCGCTTTCGGCCACGAGAAGCACGTCGTCGGGCGCTTCCGGCGCGAGTTCCTCGAACGTGCCGAGGTCGACTTCGAGTTTCCCGAGGTCGCGGTTGTTGATGCCGACGATGTCGGCTCCGGCCGCGAGCGCCGCGGTGAGTTCCTCGCGCGTGTGGACCTCCACGAGCGGCTGGAAGCCGCGGTCGCGAGCCGCCTCGACGAGGTCCGGGAGGTCATCGTGTTCTCGCGGGCCTCGCCCGCTCGAATCGCCCGCGGAACTCTGTTCCGCGCTGCCAACGAACCGCGCGATGAGGAGCACGAGGTCGGATTCCACGACGTCCAGTTGGTCCTCGTTCATGATGAAGTCCTTGCGGAGGACGGGCACGTCGACGGCCTCCCGGATTTGCCGCAGCGACTCGGCCGAGCCGCCGAAGTGCTCGGGCTCTGTGAGGACCGACAGCGCCGTCGCGCCGCCGGCGACCATCTCGCGGGCCAGTTCGACCGGGTCGTCCTCGCGGACGCCCTCGGTCGTCGGACTCGTGGGCTTCACCTCGGCGATGACCGGGACCCGGCCCGCGGCCTCCGTCGCGGCCACGGCCTCGGGGAACGACCGCGCGTCGACCGACACGCGCGTCTCCCCGCCGGGTCGCTCCCGCGCGGCCTCCAAGATGGCGCGCACGTCGGGAGCTAATTCGTCTCCACTAGCGTTCATTGATGTACACTAACGCACGTATTTGTACATAAGGCTTGCGTCGTCGGGGACACTCACCGTCTCTCGCGTGCACGCGGGCGAGCGGCGCGCGGAGACGGACCCGAAACCGCGCGCCGTCGCCGGAAGGGTCAAGCGTCCGGCGACGGGAGCCGAACGTATGCCCGTCTCGGGAATCTACGCGCGCGAATCGTCCACGCTCGGTCGCCCCGTGCAGGTCGGCGTGGTCAGCGGAAAGGTCATCAACGTCTCGTTTCCGGACTCGCTGCCGGCAGACGCCGAGTCGGACCACGACCACCTCGACGCCGTGTTGGCCGCCATCGACCGGGGCGAGACGGACCTCTCGTCGGTCCCCATCGGTCTGACCGTCCCGACCGACCAGCGGAGCGTGCTGGAGTCGCTTCGCAACGTCCCGCGAGGAGACACCGTCGACGTGGCCCTGCTCGTCCGCATGTCCGGCCTCGACCCGGAGGACGACGACTCCGAGCGCGTCGTCCGCGAGGCGCTCGCGGCCAATCCCGTTCCGGTCGTCGTCCCCGACCACCGCGTGAAAGACGGCCCGAGCGCCGCCCCCGACGACGTGGTCGAGGCGCTCCGGAAGTCGGAAGGAATCTAGTTTTCGGTCGTTGTCGCAACCGCGGTCACCGCCGTCATCGTCGCGGTCACCGTCGCAGTCGCCGGAATTCAGAAGGGCATCGCGTCGGTCTCCCGGCGGAGCGCGAGGTAGCCGAGCAGGCCGCCGAGGAGGAACAGCGTGCTCGCGAGGCCGACGGAGCCGACGCCGGTCGCGAGTTCGGCGAACTGTGAGATGCCCGCGAGGACGAAGCCGCCGCCGGCGACGTACTTGAGTCGGCTGTCGACCGGAATCCTGAGCGTGACGACGCCGAGGAGAATCGCCGTCAGTCCGAAGGCGGCGTCGGCCGCGAGTCGGAGCGTCGGGTTCCCCGTGGCGAACGCCGCGACGACGAGCGCCAGATAGCCGATGAGCCCCGCCTGCGTCAACTGCCGCGTATCGATATCCATACTGGCTACGCGTGATGCGGGCACTTGAACGCATCCCCGCGCCGCCGCCGCGACGGCGAGCGGTTCGGCGGGACTCGGCGGCGCGTCCGACGCCCGCTACCAGCCGAACAGTTCGTGGCCGGCGAACTCCAACGCGTTCACGAGGTAGTGGGCGACGACCACGACCAGCAGGCTCTCGGTGAGGACGAACGCCGCCGCGAGGACGAACCCGAGGAGGCCGGTGACGATGATGCCGAGTCGGCCCTGCGCACCGTGACCCGCGCCGAAGGCGGCCGACGACACCGCCGCCATGAGCCACGGCGACACGTCGAAGCCGGCGGCGACCGCCCCCACGAGCGCCCCCCGAAACAGCAACTCCTCGAAACCGGCGATGAGCGGAAGCGCGACCGCGAACAGGAACACCCAGCCCGCGGTCGTCCGCGGCGTCAGCGACTCGCGGACCGCCTCGTCGGGCGCGACGCCGAACCGCTCGCTGACCGTCGAACCGACCCGGTTGGCCCCGTAGAGCGCGAGTCCGAGTCCGGCGCCGACGGCGAGTTGCGTCGGGAGGTCGGCGGCGGAGAGGCCGAGCGCCGCGGCCGGCACGCCCGCGTACCACGCGCCGAGGCCGAGAAAGCCGCCGAGAAAGGCCTGCGAGAGCGCGACGTTAGCCAGCAGGAGGTGCGGCGGGAGGTCCTCGGCGGAGCCGGAGCGTTCCGAGACGGCCGAAACGGGGGCCGCGGTGACGCCGGGGGGTGTCGCCCGGTCGGAGTCGGTGTCGGACTCAGGTTCGGATTCGGACTCAGGGGCGGTGTCAACGTCAGCGTGGTCGTCGTCCGCAACGTCGCCCTCCGCGGGCGTCGACGACTCGGGACGCGGTGACGCGTCGGCCGAATCGACCGAAAAGGAAGCCAGAGAGACGGTGTCGAGTTCGGCCGAGTGGTCGGTCTCGTCCGACTCGGCAGCGGTCGAAACGGAGTCGCCCGCGGCAGTCGCTCGGGAGTCGGAATCGGAAGCGCCGTCGCCCGGAGCGGCGGGCGCGTCGAGTGCGTCGGAGCCGGTCCCCTCCGCGTGCGGGACGCCGCGAGAAAGGTGCGCGAGAGAGAGTAAGACGGCGAGGACGAGGCCGGTGAAGCCTGCGAACGCCGCCCAGTCGGTCATCCGGCGTTACTGCGGGCTGGGGCTGGACGGCCCCTTGACGCCCTTGCCCTTGTTGAGGGCGGAGCCGGTGATGCTCTTGAGGCGGTCCACGAGCGAGTCCTTCTCGGGTTCGCCTTCGAGGGCGACGTCGAGGACCTCGCTGATGTGCGAGACGGGGATGATGTCGACCATCTCCTTGTACTCGTCTTCGATCATCACGTCCTGCTCGTTGGCGGCGGGGATGATGACCGTCGAACAGCCGGCCTTCGCGGCGGCTTCGATCTTGTGGGTGACGCCGCCGACCGGGAGGACGTCGCCGCGCACCGACAGCGAGCCGGTCATGGCGACAGACTGGTCGATGGGGATGTCCTCCAGCGCGGAGATGACGGCGGTCGCGACCGTGATGGACGCGGAGTCGCCGTCGACGCCCTGCTGGCCGGTCTGGACGAACTGCACGTGCACGTCCATCTCCGAGAGGTCCTGGTTGGAGAACTTCTTGATGATGGCCGAGACGTTCTGGACGGACTCTTCGGCCATCTCCTTGAGCTGGCCGGTCGCGATGACCTGACCGGGGCCCTGCGAGGGCGTGACTTCGGCCATCACGGGGAGCATGATGCCGGAGTCTTCGCCCATGACGGCGAGGCCGTTGACGCGGCCGGTGACAAAGCCGTCGTTGACCGAGAGCTCGTAGTCCTTGCGGCGCTCGATGTACTGGTCCGCGATCTGCTGCTCGATGGAGCGCGCGCGGCGCTTGGCCTGCAGCACGTGGTCGCGGGTGGTCAGCTCGGCGTTCTCGCCGCGGGCGATGTCGCCAGCGACGCGGACGAGGCCGCCGAGGTTACGGAATTCGAGGGTGAGGTGGCCCTTGCGGCCGGCGCGGCGGCGGGCTTCGAGGATGAGCTCCTCGACCGCCTCCTCGGTGAAGTGCGGGAGCCGGCCGTCGTTGGTGACCTCCTGGGCCACGAAGCGCGCGTACTTGCGGCGCATCTCGGGGGTGTCCTCGATGGTGTCGTCCATGTACACCTCGTACCCGTACCCCTTGATACGGGAGCGGAGCGCGGGGTGCATGTTCTCCATCGCGTCGAGGTTACCCGCGGCGATCATGATGAAGTCCGTCGGGACGGGTTCGGTCTGGACCATCGCGCCCGAGGAGCGCTCGGACTGGCCCGTGATGGAGAACTCGCCCTCCTGGATGGCCGTCATCAGGTGCTGCTGGCTGCGCACGTCGAGGGTGTTTATCTCGTCGATGAACAGGACGCCCTTGTTCGACTTGTGAATCGCGCCGGGTTCGACGCGGTCGTGGCTGGGCGTCTCCATGCCGCCGGACTGGAACGGGTCGTGGCGGACGTCGCCGAGGAGGGCACCCGCGTGGGCACCCGTCGCGTCCTGGAAGGGCGCGGACTTCTGGTCCGCGTTGTTCACGATGAGGTTCGGAATCATCGCGTCGCTACCGCGCGAGCCGTAGCGGAACGCGAGGTAAATGATACCCGCGGCGAGGATGCCGAGCAGGACCTGCTGGGCGATGATGAGCGAGTAGCCCAGCACGACCGCAATGATGATCCACATGAGGAACGAGCGCATCTGGTTGCGCTTGCGTGCTTCCTCTTTGTGCGCCTCGACGATTTGGTCACCCTTGCCCGCGGGGACCGTGCGGACCTTGGGGCGATTGCCGTCGTCGGGGTTGTGGTAGACGAGCACGTCCTGAAGCTCCTCGCGGGGGAGAAGCTCGGACATCGCCTTGGCGAGCATCGACTTCCCCGTCCCCGGGGAGCCGATCATCATGACGTGGCGGCGCTGCTTGGCCGCCTTCATGATGACGTCGCGGGCGTGCTCCTGCCCGATGACTTGGTCGACGAGGCGGTCCGGAACGGGAATCTCGTCGGTCGTCTCTATCCGGAGACCACCGAGGAGGTCGTCTTCGTCCACGTTCTCGGCCACGTCGGCGTCGATTTCGACATCGCTCCCGAGGTCGTCGATTGTCTTCTTGTCGACCTCTTCGGCCTCGTCGTGCTGGAGCGTCCCCCCGTCGTCGATGCCCTCTTCGGAGGGCGCGTCGTCGGGTGAATCCTCCCGCTCGTGGAGGCTGTCGTCGGTGTTCGTATCGTTACTCATAGAACTGTCGTCGCTACTTCTAACGTAGGCCCTGCGACTGATATACTTTCTCCCCGGGTGCATCCGGCGTACCTTGCCGTAACCTCGCGTTTCGACGGCCCTACCACCAGAATACCGGAATTCTCGTGACTCGGCGTATTTATAAGTAATCCGGACTAACGCCCGATGCATGCGGGGGTTCTACATCGGCCGGTTCCAGCCGTACCACAACGGCCACCACCGAATGGTCGAAGAGATTGCCACCGAGGTCGACGAGCTCGTCCTCGGCATCGGGTCCGCGGGCGACTCGCACTCGCCGCGGAACCCGTTCACCGCGGGCGAACGAATCATGATGGTCAACAAGGCCGTCTCGGATTTCGACATCGCGACCTACGCGGTCCCCATCGAGGACCTCGACCGCAACTCGGTGTGGGTCAGCCACGTCCAGTCGATGTCCCCCGCCTTCGAGGTGGCGTACTCCAACAACCCGCTCGTCATCCAACTGTTCAAAGAGGCGGGCGTCGAGGTCCACCAGTCGCCCATGTTCAACCGCGAGGTGCTGGAGGGCACGGAGGTTCGCCAGCGCATGATCGAAGACCGCGACTGGGAGTCGCTCGTCCCCGACGAGGTGGCCGACGTGGTCCGCGAAATCGACGGTATCGAGCGCCTCCAGCGCGTCACGGCCACCGACGGGTCGGAGCGCGTCGGCGACGACGGGAGCCGCGACTCGAACCCCTGTTGAGATGATTACGCTCGCGTCCGACTTCGGGCTGGCGTACCCGGCCGCGATGAAGGGCGTCGTCCTCTCGCGGACCGACGCGCGACTCGTGGACGTGGCCCACGACCTCCCGCGGCAGGACGTTCGCGCGGCCGCCTTCTGGCTCCGCGAGACGCTTCCGTACTTCCCGCCCGCGGTCCACCTCGTCGTGGTCGACCCCGGCGTCGGGACCGACCGGCGCGCGGTCGTCCTCCGCGTCGGCGACCACGTTCTCGTCGGCCCCGACAACGGCGTTCTCCGCCCGCCAGCGAGACGCGTGGTCGACGCCCTCGGCGACGCCGACGCACCGGTCGAAGCCTACGAAATCGACGTTCCGAACCCCGACTCGACGACCTTCCACGGGCGGGACGTGTTCGCGCCCGCGGCCGCCGACGCCCACGTCGCGGGCGCGTCGGCGCTCGGGTCGGTCGACCGCTTCGAACCGATTCCCGTCGACTCGCTCGCCGAGTGCCGCCTCCCCGAGGCGACCGTCTCGGCCGACGGCCGCGAGGCGACGGGCGAGGTGCTCGTCGTCGACGACTTCGGCAACTGCATCACCAACGTCCCGGGCGAGTTCGTCCGCGACGCGGCGGGCGACCGCGCGACGGTAAACGGCGAGTCGGTCCCGGTCGGTCGCACCTTCGAGGCCGTCCCGCGCGGCGAGAAACTGGTCACCGTCGGCAGTCACGGCAACGTCGAGTGCGACGTGAACCACGGCCGCGGCGACGAGGCGTTCGGCCTCGCGCCCGGCGACCGCGTGGAACTCCGGGTCGACTGATGGGCGTTCTCGTCTCCGCCCTCGCCCTCAGTTCCGCCGCCGTCCCCGTCACCGTCGTCGTCCCCGAGGTCGACCCCTTCGCGGTGATGAACGTCGTCGGCCTCCTCGCGTTCGCGGTCGCCGGCGCGCTCAAGGCCGCCGAGGCCGGTCTCGACGTGTTCGGCGTCTCCGTGCTCGGCATCGTGACCGCCCTCGGCGGCGGGACGACCCGCGACGTGCTGGTCGACCGGCTGCCGGCCTCGCTCGCGGCGACGTGGGACATGAGCGTCGCGCTCGTCGGCGTCGGCCTCGCAATCGTCCTCATCCACTCGATAGAGGGCCGCGTGCGCGACCACCCGGCGTTCCTGACCACCGACGCGGTCGGGCTGTCGGCGTTCGCGGCGACCGGCGCGCTCGTCGGCGTCGACGCCGGCGTCACGTCGTTCGGCGTCGTCATCCTCGCGACCATCACGGCCGTCGGCGGCGGCTCCATCGCCGATATTCTCATCGGGCGCGTGCCGGTCGTCCTCCGCGACGACTTCTACGCGACGCCCGCGGTCGTCGGGGGCATCGGGTTCCTCGCCGCCCGCGCGGCCGGCGCGCCGACCGGCGTCCCCTCGGGGCTGTGCGCCGCGCTCGTCTTCTCGGTTCGGCTGCTCGCGCTCCGCTACGACTGGCGGTTACCGCGGGTCTGAGTGGCGAATCCGAGGCCGCGCGCCGGACGTTACAGTTCGTTTTCCACGCGCCGCTCCGCGGACTGGACCTCGTCCGCGATGGCCTCGCGCTCGAAGTAGAGCACCTCGACGCCGACGACGACCACCGCGAGCGCGAGGACGGTCCAGAACGTCCCGCGCTCGGCGTCGAACAGGTGCCACAGGAGCGCGACCGCGGAGCCGAGCGCGCCGACGGTTCCGACGGCGGGAATCACGGTCGTCCGGAGGTTCTCGCGCTCCCGGAACGCGAGAAGCGAGAGGCCGCCGAAGATGCTGATGAACGCGAGCGACGCGAACGAACTGATGGCGTCCAGACTTCCGAGGAAGGCGAACCCGGCGGCGAGCACCCCGAGCGTCACGAGCGGGCGAATCGGCTCGTCGGCGGAGTCGTCGCGGAGCCGACTCGGGAGCAGGTCGTCGGCGACGAGGCGCTTCGAGAGCCGCGCGGAGCTGAACAGCGTGGCGTTGATGGCGCTGCCCGTGGAGAACAGCGCCGCGACCGAGATGAGGACGAACCCGGCCTGTCCGAGGAACGGCTGGGCCGCGACCGCGAGCGCGGTCTCGGCGTGCCGCTGGATGGCGTCGATTCCGGCGAGATTGGTCGTGACGAGCGCGACGAGGACGTACAGAGCGGTCGCGCCCGCGATGGAGATGTAAACCGCCTTTCTGACCGTCTCCCGGGGGTCGGCGATGTTCTCCTGGTCGAACAGCAGGAGCTCCCACCCCTCGAAGGCGACGAAGGAGACGGCGGCCGCGACGAGCGGGCCGATACCGACGTTCGACAGGCCGAACCCGAGGCCGCCGTGGGTCGCGCCGTAGGCGACGCCGCCGAGACCGAACAGGAGCAGGATGGCGACCTTGAGTCCGACGAGGAGGTCTTCGGCCCGCCCGGAGGCGTGCGCGCCGAAGACGTTGAGGCCCACGAACGCGGCGACGGTGAGCGCGGAGACGAACGGCTGTATCGAGACCGACGCGACCGACGAGACGCCGGTGAGTTCGACGAAATAGCCGCCGAAGGCGTAGGCGTACATCGCCATCGTCCCGACGTAGCCGAAGACGAAGGTCCAACCCACGACGCCCGAGAGCGTGGTGCTGTCGGTGAACCGCTCGACGTAGCCGACGGGCGACCGCGGCGACTCGCACAGACCGTTCAGCCGGAGGAGCGAGTAACCGGCACAGACCGCGAGCACGCCGGCGACGACGAACGCCGCCCACGCGAGGGTCCCGGCCGCGCCGGCGACGACGCCGAGCACGGCGAAGATACCCCCGCCGACCATTCCACCGATCGCCATCGACACGGCTTCCGGAAGCCCGACTTCGTCGGACATGGAGTGCAGTTCGACGCTCGCGACTGAAGAACGTAGCGGCCAGTTGATATGTGCTCGCGCCGCGGCACGGCTCTGGAGCGGCCGTGTGAGAGCGGACAGACGGAAAAAGCGACACGAAGTGGCCCGGCGGCGGAGCGCGCCGCCGGAGGATGGGTTGGATGGGGGAGTGTGTTCTGCGGACGGTTCGGTTACTTGGCCGCGATGACGTCGTCGATGCGGACGATCATCGTCGCGGCCTCGGTCGCGGACTCGATGGCTTCGCGCTTGACCGCGGCGGGGTCGATGACGCCCTGTTCGACGGGGTCACCGATTTCGCCGGAGCGACCGGTGGAGATGATGCCGGCGATACCCTCGTTTTCGTATCGGGAGCGGAGGTCGACGAGCGCGTCGATGGGGTCCATGCCGGTGTTCTCGGCGAGGGTGCGCGGGAGCGCCTCGATGGCGTCGGCGTAGGCCTCGACGGCCAGTTGCTTGCGACCCTCGATGCCGGCGGCCTCCGAGCGGATGCGGTCGGCGATGGCGATTTCGGTCGCGCCCGCGCCGGGGACGACGCCGCCCTTGTCGATGGCGGCGACGACCACGTCGACCGCGTCTTGAATGGCGCGTTCGAGTTCGTCGACGACGTGTTCGGTGCCGCCGCGGAGGAACAGCGTGACGGCCTTCGCCGCCGAACCGCCCTCGACGAACGCGAGGTCGTCGTCGCCGAAGGTGCGGATGCTCACGGAGTCGACGTGACCGAGGTCGGACTCGTCGAGGTCGGACAGCGAGCCGAGGCGCTTCGCGCCGGTCGCGCGGGCGAGGGCGCGAGCGTCGGACTTCTTCACGCTCTTGAACGCGAGGATGCCCGCGTCGGCGAGGTAGCCCGCGACGCGGTCGTCGATGGACTTGGTGCAGAACACCACGTCGACGCCGGCGTCCTTGAGGGCCTTCGCGTAGCCGCGGAGTTCGCTGTCCTCGGCGTCGATGGCGGCGGTGAGTTGTTCGACGGAGGTGATGTTGTACTCGGTGTCGACCTCGCCCTTGCGCACGTCGAGTTTCATGTCGAGGACCGCGACGGTCGCGTCGGAGACGGCGCGGGGCATGTTCTCGTTGACGGGTTCCTTGTCGAGGACGACGCCCTCGACGAGTTCGGTCGCCGAGGAGGACGCGCCCGTGCGGGTGAGCACGCGAACGTCGTCGCGGTGGAAGGCCCCGTCGGCGTCGCCGTGGACCATCTGGACCGCCTTGACGACGTGTTTGGCGAGCACGTCGGCGGTCACGTCGCCGGTGCCCTTGCCGGTCATGGAGGACTCGGCGACCTTGCGGAGCAGGTCGTCGTCGAGCGTCACGTCGAGGACCATGTCGTCGATGGCCTCTTGGGCGATGCGGGCGGCCTCGGTGTAGCCCTCGACGATGACCGTCGGGTGGAGGTCGTCGTCGAGGAGGTCCTCGGCGTGCGCGAGGAGTTCGCCGGTGAGGACGGCCGCGGTGGTCGTGCCGTCGCCGACTTCCTCCTCTTGGGTCTGGGAGACTTCGACGATCATCTGCGCGGCGGGGTGCTCGATGTCCATCTTCTCGAGGATGGTCGCGCCGTCGTTCGTGATGACGACCTCGCCCGAGGAGTCGACGAGCATCTTGTCCATGCCGCGCGGGCCGAGTGTGGTCCGTACGGCTTCGGCGACCGCCTTTCCGGCGCGGATGTTGGAGTCCTGCGCGGAGCGGCCGTGCGTTCGGTTCGTCCCCTCTGCGAGAATGTATAACGGTTGCTGCATTCGTGAAGCCATGTTGAAACCTCAACCGCTATCAACGATTGCAGTTCTATAAATACGTTTCGGCGAGGCCGAGCTACGAAATCGCACGACAGGGCGACGGTTTTCGAATTCGAGCGCGGGGCGGGCGTCGCAGGGTTCGGGGAGCCGCCATGGGGTTCGTGTCGCGGTCGGCGGCCGGTCGCGCCTCGCTACTCGTCGAGCGTGTCGACGGTGAGCGTTCCGTCGCCGAACAGCGAGACGAGATAGCCCGCGTACTGAAACGAGAACCTTCGAGACGGGTCGTGAGAGAGGCGAAAGAGAACGTCGAGCGCTTCGGGGTCGACACCGATGTCCGAGAGCGGCGGGAGTTCGAGTGGGCTGAGTTCCGTGGCAGTCGCGACCGCCGAAGCGATGGCGACCGCCACCTCGTCGTAGCGGTCGACGGAGGTGGTTACCACGGACCCGGCTCCATCTTCGAGCGGGTCGTCCATATAGTCCGAATGGGTAGTCGGGTACCTATTGGTGTGCGTTGATTATGTAACCCGTTATTGTGGGGGTCGCTCGTCGCGAATTCGCTCTGCGAGCGTTCGATAGGCGCGTTTGAGGCGGGCCGCGACCGCCTGCCGCGAGATTCCGAGCTCCGTACCGAGCTTGTCGAGCGACGTGTCCCGTCGCTCGTCGAAGTAGCCGCGGTCGAGCGCGAGGATCAGGGCTTCGACTTGCGTGTCGGTCAGTCCCTCGCTCGCCGGCGCTTCCTCGGCCGCGACGGACGTGATGCGGTCGAACTCGGCGTCGATGCCGTGGGCCGCCCACTCGCGTCTGAGGTCGGTCAGCACGCGGTGCGAGGAGACGCGGAGCTTGAGCCACCACGAGTCATCGGTCGAGAGACATTCTAAGAGAACCGCGTCTCTGGACACTAACGCGTCGAAAATCGGAGCCTGAGAGACGTCCCACGAGACGCCGTAGAGCGCCCGGTCCGAGACGGATTCGACGAGCGTGAGGTCGTCGACGCTCGGAAGCGACCGCGCCGACTCTCCGAACGCCCCCGCGTCGGGACCGCGGACCCAGACGAACGACGCCGCCTGCGAGGCGGTCGGGACGGACCGTTCCAGCTCCAGTTCGACGTCGTGTTCCTCGGCCGCGGGACCGAACGGGAGCGCGGACAGCGGGGCGACGACCTCGACGATGAGGCACACGCGTGGACGATAGGTGGAGTAGGCCAAAAAACTGCGTTTCAGCGTCTCTCCCTACCGTCGTGAAGGAATGAACGTCACGCGACGCTGAACGAACGCGTCGGTACTGTGTACTCGATGAAACGACTACGGCGGATTCTGCAACCTATTTGGCGGACACCGATGAGTGACTCGACAATGCTGGAGTTGGAACACGGGTTCAGGGTCGTGGACGTGAACGCCCGCCTCGACCCCGACGAGCAGTCGATTGCGGCGCGCGGGCGGGAGATAAGCCCCGAGCGGCTGGAGCGCGAACTGCATCAGGCGGGCGTCGTCCGCGCCGTCGTCTCGCCGGGCGCACAGCGGGTCGAGGAGAGCTACCTCCGTCCGAACAACGCGGTCGCGCGGATGAGCGTCGACCGGCCGTTTCTGGCGTTCGCCCGCATCAACGGGCCGCGCGACCCGAGCGGTCGTGCCTCGGCGCGGCTCCGAAACCTCACGTCGTCGCGGGCGGACCACCACGCCGACCCCGGCGACATCGAGCAGTACGCCTACGACGACCGCTTCCACGGGTTCTCGCTCGCGCCGGCTGTCGACGGGCTCCCCGACGACGAGACGCTCGCGATGCTAGAGGACGTCGGGCTTCCCGTCTTCGTCGAGGGCGGACAGGCGTTCGAGCCGAGCGCCGTCGCCGAGTCGCTGCTCGGTCGGTTCCCCGTCATCCTGTCGAGTTTCGGCGGCTTCCCGCTCGACCGCGGACTGATGGACGAGGCCATCGACCTCCTCGACGACCACGACGACCTCTACCTCGACACGAGTTTCGTCCGCTACCGGAGCGTCCTCGAACGCGCGCTCCTCGAACACCCGGACCGCGTGCTGTTCGGCAGCGGCGCGCCCGAGACCCACCCGAACGTGGGCGTCATGGAGATTCTGACGCTCGACGTGTCGGAGGACGCGCTGGCGAAGGCGTTCTCGAAGAACGCGGCGCGGGTCATCGAGGCGCTCGGCCCCGGAGAGCGGTAAAACGAGTCAGCGCCAGTCGTACCGGGCGACGGCGCGGTCGGCGCGCTTCGACCGGCCGTGGGGGTTTCGGGCGCGGGTTCGGTCGCGGGCGCGGGCGACCAACCCGTCCGAGACGCCCGTGGCGATGCCGCCGACCACGTCGCGGCCGGTCCCGACCCACCCGGAGGGAGTCACGTCGCCTTTCACGACGCCGAGCGCGGCGTCGACGCCGTCCGAAATCGCGTGTTTCGTCGTCCGCTTGACCGTCCCCGGCCTGACGCCGTAGTTCTTCACGAGCCGATAGGTCAGAGAGCGGTACTTCCAGCCCCAGTCGCGTTCGGAGATGCCGCCGTCGGCCTCGAACTCGCGGCGGACGCACATCTCGGGCGCCCACGCGACCGAGCGGTCGAAGCCGGCGAGTCGGTGCGCCGCGTCGCGCGCGCCGCCCGTCTGGAGGTACTCGTCGAAGCCGTCGAGGGCGTCGATGATCTCGCGGCGGAACGCGACGTTGCCGCCGTTGAAGTACGTCACCGTGCGGCCGCCGATGGCGTTCCGTTCGAGGGATTCCGTCGTCATGCCGTTGCGGAGCGTCTGGTGCATCGGCCCGGTGACCACGTCGGCGTCGGCGATGCCGTCTTCGAGCGCCGACAGCCACGACGACTCCACGGAGAGGTCGTATCGGAGGAGCGCGACCACGTCGCCGCCGGCGACTTCGAGGCCGGCGTTGCGGGCGACGTTGAGGTTGCGGTCGGAGATTTCGACCAGCACGTCCACGTCGTCGCGCTCTCTCACCATCCCGGTCGTGCCGTCGGCGGAGGGGCCGTTGACGACGACGACTTCCGCGTCGGGGGCGTGCTCGGCCAGCGCGTCGAGGCTGGTGGCGAGCCGGTCCCGACCGTTGAGCGTCGGGAGCACAACCGAGAGATCCATACCCGACAGTTGCGGTGGACGTACTTAAATGTGAATCGAGAATCGTGTTAAATTCTGCCGTGAGAACGCCTCACTCGGCGTCGCTCGCCCGGGTCGCCGCGCGGGACTGCTCGTCGGCCGACTCGACCCGCGCGTTCCAGTACGACACGGACGCGAGGTCGTCGCCGACCGGCGAGTCGCCGACGGCGAGGTCCAGCGAACGGAACGGCTGTGCGATGCCGTTGGGGACCTTCCGGTAGAAGCCGAACGGGATGACGAAGTCGTGTTTCGCGTCGGCGAGGTCGAGCCCGGCGTCGCCGAGCAGCCGCCGCACGTCGCCTTCCGAGTAGAGCCGCGACCCCATCGGGAGCAGCCAGTTGTAGGCCACCCGGAGGCTCCCGTCGTTGAACGTGTCGAAGAACACCTGCTGTTTCGAGACGCGAGCCATTTCGGCTAAGAACTTCGCCGGGGTGTCCGCGAGGTGGAAAAACCGCATCGCGAACACCGCGTCGAAGTGGTCGTCCGGGAAGGGCAGCCGCGCGGCGTCGCCGCGGAGGAACTCGATGCGGTCGGCGACGCCCGCTCTGCGGGCCTTCTCCCGCCCCTGTACCATCATCGCCCGCGAGATGTCCAGTCCGACGACGTTCGCCCCCTCCTGGGCGAGCATCACGGTGAACCGGCCGGTCCCGCAGGCGATTTCGAGGACGTTCTTGTCCTCGACGGGGCCGAGCGCCGCGAGGACCGCCTCCTTCTCTCGCCGGTCGATGAGGCGACCGCCCTTGGAGAACCGCTTCGAGTCGTACTCCTGGGCGACCTCGTCGGCCTGGTACCACTCCTTTCCTTTCACGCTACGCATACTCGCGGGGGGGAGCCTAAAACGGTACTGGATACGCGGTGCGGAAGCGGGGTTCGGCGAGCGACGACAGAGAGGTTTTCCCCCGCTGAGCGCGTATCGTGCCATATGCCAACATGCAGAAACTGCGGTGAGACCTGTGATGCGGCTGAACTGACGCGCCACGTCAGCGAGGGGTGGCTCGTCGTCCACTGCCCGGCGTGTCACGCGCCGCTCGGGAGCTATCGACTCGGCACTCCTTCGGTCGATAGAATGCGAAACGCGGAGTGAGACGCCTACTCGCGGGCG
This sequence comes from Haloferax gibbonsii, assembly GCF_001190965.1. Lineage (NCBI taxonomy): Archaea > Methanobacteriati > Methanobacteriota > Halobacteria > Halobacteriales > Haloferacaceae > Haloferax > Haloferax gibbonsii. The sequence continues at coordinate 686,101 of NZ_CP011947.1, read as the reverse complement.
ATTTTCCAACAAACGCACGATATTAATATGTGTATTATGTGTCTGGATTCTTTTCACACACTTGTAGCTAACCCTTAACACGGAGCAACCGACTGTGTCGGGTATGAGCACCACCACTGCAGAGCCAGATACTGAAGACCTGCTCTCGGAATCCGAGTTCCGAGAGCGCCTCCGCGAGCTTCCCCCGAGCGCGAAGCTCGTCGCAAAAGTCCTCGAAAGCGACGCGCCCCTCTCGCAGGGCCAGCTCGCGGAGGAGTCGCTGCTGCCGGACCGCACCGTCCGCTACGCGCTCAACCGTCTCGAAGAGTCTGACCTCGTCGGCTCGCGTTACTCCTTCAAGGACGCGCGAAAGCAGGTCTACTTCCTCAACACGTAAGCACGCGGTCCACCGATAGCGCGACAGAACACGCCCGCGGGGGCGCACTCCCGCAGACCAAGCCACCACTTCTCTCGAACCATCTATAGTAGCGTTTGCACTGGTTACACATCCAATCGCACGACAGCGTACGATTGAGTGTACATTGACTTGCAAACGCTACTATAACCCGTCGGCGAGCGTAGCCGCCGGTATGCACGTCACGCGCGTCTCCGTCCCCGTCGCCACCCGCGCGCCGACCGGCGCGACGAACGCCTACCTCGTCGCCGACGGCGGCGACACGCTGCTCGTGGACCCCGCGGCCCGCACCGACGAACTGGACTCCCTCGTCGCGCGCGAGGGCGTCGACCACATCGCGGTTACCCACACCCACGCGGACCACGTCGGCGCGGTCGCCGCCTACGCCCGCGAGACGGGCGCGACGGTCTGGTGTCGTCGCGGCCGCGAGCGCGCCTTCTCGGACGCGACCGGCGTCGAACCGGACCGAACGTTCTCAGAGGGGTCGGTTCTCCCCGTCGGCGCGGGCGTCGAAGTGCTCGACACGCCGGGGCACGCCCGCGACCACGTGAGCTTCGTCGCCGGCGACGGCGTGCTCTGCGGCGACCTCGCGGTGGCCGAGGGGAGCGTCGTCGTGGGCGCGCCCGAGGGAGACGTGCGCGCCTACCTCGTCGCGCTCAGGCGACTCCACGCGCGCGGTCCCGAGCGGCTGCTTCCGGGTCACGGCCCCGAAATCACGGACCCGCGGGCGACGCTGGCACGGCTCGTCGCGCACCGAAACGACCGCGAACGGGCCGTCCTCGACGCGGTGCTGGCCGGGAACGCGACGCCGGACGCCGTGACCGACGCCGCCTACGAGAAGGACGTGTCCGCCGTGCGCGACCTCGCCCGCGCGACGGTCGTCGCGCACATCGAGAAACTCGCCGCCGAGCGTCGGGTCCGGTGGGACCCGGAGGCGAAGCGAGTCGAACCGCGGTAGGTCGCGCGTCGTCGGCGTCCGGGTCCGCGGGTGGCCGAGGCTCGCGCTCCCGCGAAAAACCGCGCCCCTCTTTGGGCTCGCGCCCGCATCGCGGGTATGGACCTCGACGCCGAACTGGACCGCGCCCGCGACCTCGACGTGTCGGAACTCGCCGACGCCATCGAGTCCATCGGCTTCGAGTGCACGCGCTGCGGGGCCTGCTGCAAGGGCTACGAGGGCGACGACGGCCCCGAACCGCACACCGCGACCGTCTTTCCCGACGAGGTGCGCGCCCTGCAGGAGGCCGGCGGAGCCACCGACCCCGACGGCGATGGGACCGGCGGAGACGACTCGAACGACGAGTCGGGAACCCCGATGGAGTGGCGGGACGTTGCTCGCCCGATGCCCTACGGCCTCGTCGAGGGCGACGACGGCCCCGAGGGCGAGACGTTCGAGTGGGCGCTCCAGACGAGCGCCTGCGGCGACTGCCGGTTCTACGAGGAAGACGACGAGGGGCAGGGGGCCTGTCAGGTCCACGAGGACCGCCCCCTCATCTGCGAGACCTACCCGTTCAGCGTCGCCCTCGGCGGGACGAGCCAGCCGATGGGCGAGGCCGTCGACGAGGAGGGCGTCGTCCGCGCCCACGAGTGCGAGGGGCTCGGACGAGACATCTCTCGGGAGGACGCAGAGGAGCTGGCGCGGGCGCTGAAAGAGCGGGCGGTCCGAGAGCTACGCGAGGCGCGGGGTGTCACCGAGGCCTACGAGCCGGTCGAGACCGGGCCGGGCGAGGTGGTCGTCCACGACTCGGAGGGCGCGAAACGGCTCGACGGGACGCGGGTTCAGTAGTCGAATCCCGATGACTGCGGTACATCTTTAACACTCCGGCCTGACCACATATTGGAGGTCTTACGGTGGAAATCTCAGATAAACTCCTGTGTCTGTTCAATGCTGACGTTCGCACCGAGGACGACCGATACGTCGTCGAAATCCCGCGCCGCGAAGTCGAGACCGGAACCGTCGAACCCGGCGAGACCTACCGCGTCGCGCTCATCTCCCGCGAGTCGAACGAGCCCGCCGAGTCCGAATCGAACGCCGGACCGACGCCCTCGGCCGAACCGCAACCGCCCGTCGAAGCCGGTGAACTCCGCTACGTCGAAATCGAGGACATCGGCAAGCAGGGCGACGGCATCGCCCGCGTCGAACGCGGCTACGTCATCATCGTCCCCGGCACCGAAGTCGGCGAGCGCGTGAAGGTCGAAATCACCGAGGTCAAGTCTAACTTCGCCGTCGGCGAAGTCGTCGAAGACGACTTCTGACGGCGCTCTTTTCGCGGTTCGACGCCGTTCGTCTCGACGGGACGCTCTCCCGCGACCGACAGACCACGGCTGCAAGTGAACGACGCACCACGCTTGCGAGTGAACGCACGGCCGTTGTCGGCGCGCAGAGAGAGCGCGGTTGCACGTGAAGAATCAGGTTCTGGGAACTGAGTCGGCTACTGAACGTACTTCGTCACGTCGGCGTCGACGCCCACGTCGGCCGCGTCGGCGTAGGGTCGGTTCACCACGATGTCGCCGGCGGTCGAGCGACCGATGCCGGGGATGGCGGTGAGTTCGTCCATCGACGCCTCGTTGAAGTCAAGCGGGTAGGGAACGCCGGTGACGGAGCGGTAGCCGTGGTCGACGACGGCCACGTCGATGGTCTTCCCGAGTTCGCGCTCGCCCGGAATCCCGACCAAAAGCGGGTAGGTCCCGAGCTGGCGGCCGAACGTCCGGCCGTCCTGGTGGTATTCGAGGTGGACGTTCGGGAGGACCGTGCCCGCGGGGGCGACCCGGCGGAGCATCGGGCGGTCGATTTCCTCGCGGACCTCCTTTTTGTACGTCTTGAACAGCTGTTTGTGGTCGCGGGCGATGTCGGCACCCGTGTCGGACATGTCGGTGCCGTCGAACGCCATCACCTGCCGGATGTTGATGCGGCGGACCATCAGCCCCTCGTCGTAGACGCGCTGGAGGAACCGCTTGTTGTGCTCGAACGTCTCCTCGCGCTCGCCTTTCAGCCCGTGGAGGAGGTTGATTCCGGGGAGGAGCTTCGGCAGTCGGTTCGCGGCGTCCGGGCCGTGGGTCGGCGCGTCCGCCGGGTCGTCGCCGGGCCGCCAGCCGGCGACCTCGTTGACGATTTTGACCGCCTCGAAGCACTCGTCGGCGGAGACGTTGAGGTTGTTCTCCTCTTGGACCACGGGGTCGGCGGATTCGAGGCCGAACGCCGCGGTGTCGCCGGCCGTGTTGTGCTCGGCGATGATGCGGAGCGCCTCGCGGGACTTCTCGGGCCAGCCGACGATGGTGATGGGGTTGACGTTGTCGAGGTGGAGCGTGCCGAGGTCGGGGGCGACCTCACGGATGCCGCCGTAGAGCCGGCGGAGCGCGTCGGGGTTCGGGGCCTCGCCGTCGCCGCCGAACGCGAGGATGTCGGCCTGTCGGCCGAGCCGGAAGTGCCGCGCGCCGCGGTTGTAGAGGTTCCCGACCTCCTTGACGACGGAATCGGCGGTTCGGAACGCGGGGTTGCCGTACAGCGGTTCGGTGCAGAACGAACAGCGGTAGGCGCAGCCACGCGAGGTCTCCATCTCGCAGATGAGGTGGTCGGGGTGGTTGGGGTGCTGTTCGACGACGAACGCGCCCGTGGCGGCCCAGCGGTCGAGTTCCTCGTTGTCGCGCATGCGGTTACCGAAGCCTTCGAGGCCGGTGTCGACGAGGTCGTACGCGGCCGCCTCGATGTCGCCCTTGGCGACGAAGTCGTAGTCGAGGTTCTTGCGCTCCATGTCCTGGCCGCCGGCGTTCTCGTCGCCGACGCCGAATCGAATCGGCCCGCCCATGAGCGCGGTGCCCTCGGCGACCCACGCGAGTTCGCGGACCTCGTCGGGTTCGGCGGGCGTCCCGCCGACGTACTTGCCGGGGACGGTCATGCCACCGATGTAAATCATGAGGTCGGCGTCGGCCACGTCGCGCCACTTCTGTCTGTCCTCGCGGAGTTCGTCGATGGTGTGGTAGACGACGTTGGACTCGGGGACGCCCGCGTCGACCACCGCACCCGCGGTGAACCTGGGATACGTCGAGATGTACGGCGGCACGCCGAAGTGCGCCGGCTCGTCGACGTATCCGTCGACGATAGTCACGGTGAGGTCGGCGGGGTCGGTCATCGGTCGCGGTTCGGGTTCGACGCGGAAAACGCAACCGGTCGGCGGTCGCAGACGGGGGTAGTCGTGGGAGGGCGACCGCAGGCGTCGACGATGGCGCGGTCCGTGAGTCGCTTCCGCCTCCCGCGCGTTTATGAGCGTGGGAGCGTAACTGACGGCCATGCCCGCGACCCTCGAAGTCAAGTGCGCCAACGAGGACTGCGAACTCGACATGTTCGAGCTGCACTACACCTACGACATGCCCGACGACGTGACGGTGGCGGACTTCTCCTGTCCGTACTGCGGCGAGTCCCGCTTCCTGGAGGAGATTCAGCTATGAGCGACCTGCGGAAGTTCGGCGAGTCGGCGGCGAACGCCGTCCTCGAACGGGTCGGCCGCGGCGTCAGCCAGATGCAAGAGCGCAAGCCCCTCGCCCACGACCTGCTCGAATCCGAGGACGCCTACCTCGTCGTCTTCGACGCGCCCGGTGCCCGCGCCGAGGACGTGCAGGTCCGCTTCCTCGACGGCGAGGTCGAGATTCGCATCGACCGCTTCCGCGACTTCCACGAGGGCTACGAGATGCGCTTCCCCGGCCGCGGCCTCACGCTCTCGGGGAAGGCGACCATCCCCTCCGACGCGTCGGTCGAAGCCGCCGAGGGGACCGCCACGGTCGGCAAGAACGGCACGCTCCAGATTCGGATTCCCAAGGACGAGCGCGCGAGCGACATCGCCGTGACCGAGGAGGAAGACGAAGGCGAGGCCGACACCGACACCGAGTCCGAGGCCGACGACGAAGTCGACTTCGGCGACGTGGACGACCAAGACGCCTGAAGTGTCGTTTCGGGCGCGACGCGGCGACCGCCCTCTTTTCCCGTTCGTTCATTCCCCGTCGAGCGTCATCCCCTCGACCACCGCGAACTCCTCGTCGCCGTCGAAGCGCCGAGGGTCGAACGCGTCCGGTATCGACGCCCGACCGTCGCCGAGCACCGCCTCGGCGAGTCGCTCACCGATTGCCGGCGACCACATGAAGCCGTGGCCGTGCCAGCCGGCGGCGACGTAGACGCCGTCGGCGACCGCGCCGACGAGCGGGTTCCGGTCGGGGGTCGCCCCGCAGAGGCCGGCCCACGCGCGGTCGAGTTCGAGCTCTGACCCGCCCGCGTCGCCGACCGTCGCCCGGTGCCGAACCGCGTCGAGCGCGTCGGCGACGAACCAGTCGTCCGCGGTCGGGTCCCAGTCGTCGGGGTCGGGCTCGACCGGTTCGACGCCGTCGCCGGCGAGGACGCCGCCGGGGTGCGGCCGAAGGTACGACTCGTCGGTCGCGTCGTAGACGGTCGGTCCGCGGTAGTCGCAGTCGGCGACGAGCGCCTGCGCCCGGTACGGCTTGAGCGCGATGGGGTGGCCGGCGTCGGCCAGCAGGCGGCGCGAGTGGACGCCGGCCGCGACGACGACGGCGTCGAAGCGGGCGGTCACCACGTCGTCGACGGCGACGCCCGGCGGGTCGGTTCGGAGCGACACCGCGTCGCCGACGCGGAACTCGACGCCCGCGGACTCGCACTTCTCGACGAACAGGTCCGCGTAGGCCGCCGGGTCGGCCCAGCCGGCGTTCTCGGCGACGCCCGCGAGGAGCACGTCGTCGGTCCGAATCGGGAACCGGTCGGCCAGTTCGTCGGCTCCGACGAGCGACACCGCGCGGTCGTGGACCCGCATTCGCTCGACCGACTCTTCGAGGGCCGCGGCCGCCGCGTCGTCGCCCTCGCGCGCGAGAAAGACGTAGGGCGTCTCGTGGAAGGTGAACCCGCCCTCGCCCGAGAGGCTCCGAAACCGGGCCATCGCGCGGTCGGCGACGGCCACGTCGATGTCCTCCGCGTAGGCGTCGTAGCAGATGCCGGCGGCGCGGCCCGTCGACCCGCCGCCGGGCGCGTCGCGTTCGAACAGCGTGACTCGCGCGCCGCGCTCGGCGAGGTCGAAGGCGGTCGTCAGGCCGACCGCGCCCGCGCCGACGACGGCGACGCGCGCCGATTCGTTCATACCCCGTCTGCGTCGGCGAGCGACTTGAATGGCCGCCGCTCGCGGTCGTAACGTCGGTCGAGACCCGCGCGGCGCGGTCGCTCAGGATGTGTAGAGAGACGGGGTAGGTCGGCCGGCCGTGGCCCGCGTGGAAACCACGTGGGTCCGAAAGGAGCCACCCGACCGTGCCGTCACCTGTCCTCTCCGGCGGCCGCGTAAAAGGCCTCCGGTGCTCGGTGCAGGGACGGGACGAGCGCGGGTGACCGGCTGGCGGCGCGCCGGACTACTCGGCGAACTCGTCGACGCCGCGGGCCGGGTAGCCGACCACGAGGTCGATGCCGGCGTCGCGGAGGTCGTCGATTCGCCGGCGCACGTCGGTCACGGAGCCGATGAGCGCGTAGTCGCGCGAGGCCTTCAGGAGCACCTCGCGGGCGCGGCCCTCGGCCGAGGCGTCGGTCGCGGCGTCGTCGGGGAGCGCGCGAGCGACGGGACGGCGGCGAGAGACGTACGCGCCGACGGCGTCGAGAATCTCGTCGTCGTCGTCGGTGAGGGCGGTCGGGGCGTAGACCGCGATTTCGCCGTCGAAGCCGGCGGCCCGGAGCGCCCGAACGTCCCTACGGGTCGACCGCGAGAGGAGTTCGTACTGGGTGCCGCCGGCGGCGAGGGCGATTCGTTCGATGCCCTCGGTGCCGACCCACGCGTCGGGCGCGCGCTCTCTCGCGGCGCGGAGACGGGGCGCGACCGCGCGGCGCGCCTCGTCGTCGGTCAGATACGCGCCGTGGCCGGCCACGAGCACCTGCCGAATCCCGTCGGGGAGCCACTCGTACAGCGAGTCGTCGCCGAGCGGGTCGAAGCCGTCGGCGCGGACCGGCGTGGTCAGTCGAATCTCTTTTTCGGCCGCGAGTTCGCGAAGCACGTCCTCGTCGGGGAGTCGCTCGCGGCCCTCGTAGTCGATAGCCACGATGTCGAGCGGGACCGACAGCGCCTCGCGCACGTCGCACTCGGCGGGCTTGAGTGCGACAGCGTCCAGACCGGCTTTCGAGACCGCACGCTCGGCGGTCAACATACTATCACCACAGAACTTTCAGTACCGTCGCGGAACGCGATCCATCGTCTGTGCGACCATGTGAGAACGGATAGCGCGGAGGAGGCCAAAACCCTGTCGGTGACGGCGATGATAGCTCTCCCGACGACGTTTATATACCCCGTTTCGAAGCGGCGGCGAGCGGCGGCGAATCGCGTGACGACTCGTCTCACGGCGGAATACCGATGATTCGTCCGTCGTACTGCCACGATTGTATTCAGGACGCAATTCTAAACTCGAAGTAGTAGTCGAAAATGAATCGTGACAGTCTCAGACGCCCGTTTTCGGTGATTCCCAGTTCTATAGATTCGGAAATCGCGTCGCCGTTATATGGGGTTCGCGGCCGACGATTCAGATGTAAGGTGAACCGAGATGGCCGCTAACGCACAAATCGAGATGCTGGGGAACAGGATGGACTTCGACTACTCGCGGGGCGTCACGGGCTACGTGCTCGTGTTGACCCGCCTCATCACCGGTTACTGGTTCCTCCACGCGGGCTGGGGGAAGATAACCGGTGAAGCGTTCAACGCCGGCGGCTACCTCGCGAACGCCCCCGCCGCCTCGCCGCTGCAGGGCTTCTTCGCGTGGGCCGCCGCGACTCCGTGGCTCCTCGACCTCACGAACATCATGGTTCCGTGGGGCGAGTTCCTCATCGGTCTCGGGCTCATCGTGGGGGCACTCGTCCGGCTCGCCGCCTTCTTCGGCGGCGTCCTGATGGTGTTCTTCTACCTCGGGAACGCCGACTGGGGCCACGGTCTCGTCAACAGCGACCTGTTCGGGCTGATGATGTTCGCCATCGTCGGCACCCTCGCGGCGGGCCGTATCCTCGGCCTCGACGCCATCATCGAGAAGATGGAGTTCGTCCGCCAGCGCCCCGCGCTCAAGTACCTCCTCGGCTGAGGAGGTACTCGGGGGGCACGGGGGGCGGAAAGGGAGTTGTCGCGGGGGCGACGACACGCTGACGCTGTTTTTCGGAACTGACTCAGGCACCGCGAGCGGGCGCACCGGGGGCAGTACGCCGAGGAGAACGAGACGCCGAGCGGGGACGCTACACCGGGTAGTCGGCGTCGGGGTCGACCACGCGGTCGACCTCCTCGGGGGCGCGCCAGTCGGTCGTGAGTTCGAGCAGTTGCACGAGCATCCGCCCGGTCGCGCCCCAGACGGTGTAGCCGTCGACGTGGAAGAAGTGGAGTCGAATCTCGCCGTACTGCGGGTGGTCGCGGCGCTCCGACTCGTAGTTCGTGCGGTCGGTCAGGTCGTCGACCGCGAGCACCGCGATTTCGGCCACCTCGCGCTGGTCGGGTTCGTACTCGCGGTCGGGTACCGTGGCGACGAACGGGGAGACGGCGTAGTCGGTCACGGTGAGGATGTCGTCGAGTCGGCCGTGAAAGGCCGCCTCCTCGGGCCGGAGCCCGATTTCCTCGTTGGACTCGCGGAGCGCGGTCGCCCGCAGGTCGGCGTCGCTCGGCTCGCGCCCGCCGCCGGGGAAACTCATCTGGCCCGGATGCTCGCCGAGGTGGTCGGCGCGCTTGGTAAACAGGATGTGCGGCCGCTCGTCGCGGAACACGACGGGAGCGATGACGGCCGCCCGCCGGCCCGCGTCGACGGTCACCGGTTCGTGTCGGGTGACGCCCGCGAGGTCCATCGTCACGATTCGTAAAGAGATGCCGAGACTTAGGCCTGCCCCTCCGCGTCCAGCGCGGCGTCGAGGCGCTCGCGAATCGACCCGACGTCGGTGTCGGCCCACGCTTCGAGGTCGTACGTCACGTCCAGCAGGCGATCGATTTCGTCGTCGTCTCCCGTCTGCACCGCGCTCGCGGCCGCCGCCCGGAGACGGCTTTCGACCTGCGTCGCCAGTTCGTCCCGCGGCACCTCGCGAGTGGGGTAATCGAGGATGTGCGGCAGGTCCTCCGCCCGGTCGGGGAGCGTCGGAAACGCCATCGGCCCGACCGTCAGGAGTTCCGCGTCCGTCTCGTCGTCCTCGTAGGGGACGAGGTAGTAGGCGTCGACCGCGTCGGAAATCGCGTCCGAGAGGGCGTCGCCGTCGGTCTCGCGGCCCTGTTTGAACGCGAGTTCGTCCAGCGCGGTCTCCAGTTCCTCGCGGGTGAGCGCCCCGAAGAGGTCGACGACGCCCGCGAGGTCGTCGTAGGTCGCCTCGCTCATCGGCCCGCAGCCTCCCGCACGTCGGCGAGGTCGTCGCTCGCGGCCGCGAGCACCGCGTCGGGCGACAGCGACGTGTCCCGCCACGCCGGGAGCCGCGTGTCCTCGCCGGGCTTCGAGATGGCCTCGGCGTAGGTGGCGACCTGCTCGCGCTCGTCCGCCCGGTCGTAGTCGAACCCGTTGAACGCGGCGTCGGCCGCGTACTGCTCGACCAGTCTGTTCCCGGCCTCGCGGTAGCGCTCCGCGAGCGTGTCGAACTCGACGCTCCCGCCGTGTTCCACGACGGCCCGGAGGAGCGTCCGCCCGACCGACTCGCTCATGTCCGAGAGGCCGGTCGGCCCGCTCACGGAGCGGTGGTCGTGTTCGTACTCGCCGAGGTCGACTTGCGCGCTCCGGTCGAAGCCGGCGCGGGCGAAGGCGTCGCCGAGGGTGCCGACTTCGAGGCCCCACTTCCGCGGCGACCGCATCCGCAACGCGAGGTCCGAGGTAGCAGCGAACTCCCCCGCGAGGGCGTACCGGAACGAGTCGAGATACCGGACGATGGGCGCGTCAGTCTCGTCCTCGAGCGCCCGGACGAGCGGGGCGTAAAACAGCCTGAACAGCCGGCCGTAGAGCCGCCCCTCCTCGACGCGGGCGTAGTAGCCCTTCGAGAAGTCGTGGCCGTGCGCGAGCGGAAACAGGAGCCGCGGGACGTAGCGCTCGTCGTAGGTCTTCGTGTCCGCGTCGTGGACGACGACGTACTCCTCGCGGGCGGCGCAGCCGAGCGCGAGCCACACGTCGCGGCCCTTGCCCCGCTCGCCGTCGAGGCCGTGGGAGTCGAGGAGGTCGGCGACCCGGGGGCCGTCGCACCACAGCACGTCGAGCGGCAGGTCGTACTCGTCGAGCCAGTCGGCGAACGGGGCCACCCGGTCGGCGGGCGCGCGGAGGGGGACGACGACCCGCGCCGGCGAGAGCGACTCCAGCGTCGAGAGCACCCGCTCGGCGGCGAGGCCGGCGTACTCGCGCTCCGTCATCGGCACGACCACGGCGGCGCGGTCGGTCGGGGCGTCGGGGACCGAACCGGAGAGGTCGTGGAGCGTCGTGACCCGCTCTTGTACGTACTCCATCGTGTCGGTCGAGGGACCGGGCGAGCAAAAGTGCGGCGAGAGCCGAGCCGGCTGCCGGCTTCGCTCCGGGAGCGGCCGGGCGGTCCGGGGGGTCAGTTCGGGATGCGCCCGGCGCGCTGGAAGGCGATGAGACCCGTGACGACGACCGCCAGCCCGACCGAGAACCAGAAGAACACCTCGTCGAACGCGTAGCCGAAGTCGGTCAGGGTGCCGACCACGCCCGACCCGCTGGCCTGGAATATCATCATGCCGAACGAGTACACCGAGTAGGCGCTCCCGCGGCTCTCGTCGGGCAGCGTGTCGAGCAGGTAGGCGTCGAGCGCCGGAAAGAGGCTGTGGATGACGTAGCCGACGACCGCGGTGACGACGAGGAGGCCGACGAGGCTCGTCGTCACGGTCAGGACGAACACCGAGACGACGAAGGAGACGAGCACGCCGAGGATGTACGGGATGCGCGGCAGCTTGTCGGCGAGCCGCCCCGAGAGGAAGAACGCCGGCACGCCCGCGCCGAAGATGACCGTCAGCATGTTGCGCGCCGTCGTCGCCGGCAGTCCCTTCGACACCATGTACAGCTCGTAGAAGTTGAACAGGCCCTGCCAGACGAAGCCGGTGAAGCCGAGGATGACGATGCCGGTGAGGATGACGCGCCACTCGCTCCGGGCCGCGCCGAGGAGGTCGCGGTCGGCCGCGCCCGCGTCGGGGAGGTCGGTCGAGCGGGCCGTGAAAAAGAGCGCGAGGGTCACGACGGCGGCCGCGAGGCCGACGCAGACGAAGACGAGTTGCCACGCCGCGGAGACGAACGGGAGCCGGGGGACGAGGTCGGGACCGACCGCGAGGACGAGCGTGACGAAGGGGGCGACGCCGACGGCCGCGAGCTGGCTGGCGGTGCCGTGGATGCCCATCGCGCGGCCGACGCGGTCGGGGAACAGCTCGCTCACGAGCGGGTTGGCGGCGACGAAGTACGCCCCCGAGGCGAGCCCCATCGAGACCGCGCCGACCATCAGCGTCTCGACGGTGGTCGCGCTGGCGGTCACGCCCGAGGCGACGACGAGGACGACGCCGGTCCCGAGCACCACGCGGTGTCTCGGAACGCGGGTGAGCAGCCAGCCGGTGGGCACGCGGAGGACGGCGCTCCCGAGCCAGACGAGGGTGGCGACGATGCCGACGGTGGCCCGGTCGACCGCGAAGAACGTGATGAACTCCCCGAGAAGGGGTGCGAAGACGACCCGCGCGAGGTTGACGAGCAGCACCATCCCGCAGAGCGTTCCGAAGAGGCGGCCACGTGACACGGACGGAACCGCGCGCCGCGGGGTCACAACACTTTCGACTGAGCGGGGTCGTCGGCGCGTCGTGCGGGCGAAAACGGGGGTTCGTCGTCGGGTTTTTATGTTCGTTGCACAAACGGACACCTATGAAGACAACGCGGAAGGGGCTTCGAGACGGGGAGTTGGAGAAGGATACCTACGGACGACTGACCTGTTCCGAGTGCGGCGAGTCGCTGAAGAAGAAAAACGACCCGGACGAGGTGTTTTCCCTCCGCATCTGCGCCGACTGCGGGCGGGAGTGGAAAGAACTCAGATAAGACGAACCGACTGACAGCGGACGCCCGACGGGAACCGGCGGCCGCTCACTCGAACACCGAATCGAACGTCCGCGCCCCGAGGGGGTCGAACGTGCCGGCCGCGATGTTCTCCGCGACGTGTGCTACCGACGACGCGCCGACGAGCGCCGCGGTCACGCCGGGCGCGCTCCGCGAGAAGTTGAGCGCCCGCTGTGCCGCCGTGTCACCGGCGAGCACCGAGTTCACCGACGCCGGAATCTCCGTCGCGAGGTCGCCCTGCGCGAGGCTGGCGCTCGTGAAGGCGTGCAGGCCGTGCTCGTGGGCGTACCAGAGCGCGCTCATCGCCTCGCCCGCGTCGGTGTCGTGGGCCTCGACGGTGAACGCGTCGGCCATCACGACGTTGAACGGGAGCTGAATCGCTTCGAGCGAGTGCTCGTCGTTGCCGACGGTGTCGGCCGCGCGCTCGGCCCGGCGGACGAGTTCGGGGAGCGACAGGTACGCGTCGTGGTCGGGCGCGACCCGGAGCGCCTCCCACGTGGCGACGCCGTAGCGACCGATGTCGTCGGCGGCGGCCCGGCGTTCGAGGACCTCGAAGGCGGCTTCGATTCGGTCGTACACCGTCTCGCGGTCGGCGACGGCCAGTTGCGTCTCGGGGTTGTGCAGGTAGTAGCAGTCGACGTGGTCCAGTCCGGTCAGGTCGAGCGACCGGTCGACCATCTCGTCGACGAAGGCGGGTGCGATGGTGTGGCTGCCGTGGGCGAGTTCGTGCGGGTCGGCGAGGCCCGCGTCGAGGACCGTCTCGCGGACGTACGCGCCGGGGTCGTCGGGGCGCTCGCGGTCGAAGGGGACGAACCCGGCCTTCGAGGCGACGACGACGGCGTCGCGGTCGACGTCGGCCCCGCGGACCGCGTCGCCGACGACCCGCTCGGCGCGGCCGTGACGGTAGTTTGACGCCGTGTCGACGAGGTTGACGCCGTGTTCGAGCGCGGAGACGAGCGACTCGCGGTAGCGGTCGTCGACCGCGTCGGTCGGCTCGCCGAGGTAGGTCCCGATGCCGATACTGGAGACGACGCCGGGGCCGAACCGGCGGTAGAAGGTGCGGCCGAAACTGTCACCGAACCGGTCGCGGTAGGCCCACGTCGCCCGTCCTGTAGCCATGGGCGGGGCTACGGCTGCCGACGGTTAAGGGCCACCGGTCCGGGTTCGGAGGCGGCCGCCTGCGAGTCAGATATCGCCCGACAGCGCCTCGAACACGTGTTCGATGAGTTCGTCGCGGGCGATGGACTCGCCGTTGCCGCCGTCGGTGACGGCGTCGGGGCGGATTATCTGGCCGCCGCCCATCCGGGCGTGGCCGCCGGCGCTCGCCCCGCGGTAGTGGTCGAGGGCGGCCTCCAGCGTCCGACCCATGTGAACCCGGTCGTCGCGGGAGCGACCCGAGAGGTAGACGTTGCTCTCGCGCTCGCCGCAGACGACCGCCGCGGTGACGCCCTCGAGTTGGATGAGTTCGTCGGCCGCCTGCGGGATGGCGTCGACGTTCGAGATGGTGCCGATGTCGGCGACCGCGAAGGGACCGCGCACGTCGCGGCCGGCGATGGCTCGGGCCTTCGCCTCCAGCACCTCGCGGGAGACCTCGGGATTGGCGATGCGGTCGAGGTGGTCCTCGTTGACGCCGGGAAAGAGGAAGCCGGCGGCGTCGAAGTCGGCCGCCGAACAGCCCGCCGTGAGGTGTTTGGTGTCCGTGAGAATCCCGTAGACGAGGCCCGTCGCGACCTGCGAGGGGACGGTGTACGAGGCGTTCACCTCGCTGGCGTGCATGTCCGGCGGGACGGGCTTCGCGCCCACGTCGCGGAAGTACTCGGCGATGATGCTCGAACACGCGCCGTAGTCGGTGCGCACGTCGGTGAACACCTCGCCGGTCCCGTCGCCGGGGTGGTGGTCGACGACGGCGTAGGGGAGAACGCCCTCTGCCCCCGCGAAGCCGCGAGGCGCGTTGTGGTCGACGAGGACGACCGCCTCGGCGGCGAGGTCGCTCACGTGGTCGATAGGGTCTAAGTCGAGGTCGAGAACGGTGCGAAACGCGCGATTTTCCTGATGTCGAATCTGGCCGGCGAACTGGATGGTCGGTGTGGTACCGACCTGTTCTGCGAGACAGGCCACGCCGATCGCCGCGGCCATGGCGTCGGGGTCCGGGTTCGGGTGCATGAGGACGGCGACCTCGTCGACGTCCTCCAGCGCCTCGGCGAAGCGCGTGCCCATCGGCCGCTTGAAGCGAATCGCGGCGTAGACGACGAGCGAGAGGGCACCGAGCGCGACGACGAGCGCCGCCGCGATTTCGGGGTGCGCGCGCACGAACGAGTCGATAGACTCGAAGATAGCACCCGTGTCGAACTGCCCCACCGGACCGAACATACACAACACGACCGGGGCCTACCGTATGAATATTCCCCCTAATCGAGTTGTCCTGAGTGACAGAATTTCGGGGATTCGAACCTGTCGCCCCCCGAATACGCTCAGTCGTCGCCGGCCCGGTAGGCGTCGATTGCCGCCCGGTAACCCTCGCGATACGTCGGATACGTGAACGAATAGCCGAGGTCGCGGAGGCGGTCGTTCGAACAGCGCTTGCTCGTCAGGATGCGGCGACGGGCGGCCTCCGAGAGGTCGCCGACGTCGAGGCGTTCTTCCTTCGTACGCTTCTCCGGACGCGGCACGCCGCACTCGTCGGCCAGCCAGTCGGCGAACTCGTGTTTCGAGACGGGTTCGTCGTCGACGACGAGGACCGTGTCGTCGCGGGCGCGGTCGGTTTCGAGGAGGTACGCGACGACGCCCGCGGCGTCGTCCCGGTGGACCATGTTGAGGTAGCCCGCGGTGACCGGGCCGTTCAGGTAGCGTTCGAGCCGGTAGCGGTCGGGGCCGTAGAGCCCGGCGAACCGGGTGACCGTTCCCTCGATTCCACGCTCGGCGGCGTGCTCGCGGGCGACGCGCTCGGCCTCCGCGAGGACGCGCGTCTTGTCGGTCGTCGGGTCGAGCGGCGTCGACTCGTCGACGAAGTCGCCGCCGTGGTCGCCGTAGACCCCCGTGCTCGACGTGTAGACGAGGCGTTCTGGCGGCGAGTCGCGGGCGGCGAACTGGTCGATTGCCGTTCGGAGACCCTCGACGAAGACGGTCCGGGCGGCGTCGGCCCCGCGGCCGCCGGAACTCGCGGCGAAGACGACGTGGTCCACGTCGGGGACCGACGCCAGCGAGTCGGCGTCAGTCACGTCGGCGCGGACCGCTTCCGCGCCGGTCGCTTCGACGGCGGCGAGGCCGTCGTCGGAGCGGCGGACGCCCCATACGTCGTGGTCGTCGGCGACGAGCGTGCGTGCGAGTTCGAGGCCGACGTAGCCGCAGCCGAGGATGGCGACTCTCATCGTTCGTTTCGGACGGCGATGACGTGGTGGATGGCGGCCAGTTCGTTCAGCGTGGCGGCCGTGCGCCCCTCGATTGCCTGTTGAATCTCCTGTCCGGAGAGGTCGAGGTCGACCTCGGCCGCGAGCGTGTCGACGTCGAGGATGCCGCTCGTCATACCCATGAGGAGGTGGTCGCGGAACTCCCAGACGATGGCGTCGGCGTCGGGGTTGCCGTCGGCGAGTTCGAGGACCGCGGCGGCCTGTTCGAGCGTGAGGTCCAACACGCCGTTCGAGAGCGCGGCTTCCGAGACGCCGGCGGCCTCGGCGGCCGTCTCCGACCCGGCGGCGTCGACTGCGCGGCGAATCTCGTCCTCGTAGGCGGCTCGCAACTCGTCTGCCGAGAGGGTTCCGGGCTCCGCGGCGGCGTCGTGCAACATACACCGCGATTCGGCGTTCCGGCGGCAAAACGGTTGCCACTCGGGTCGTATTGGCGGCTACCCGTCCGCATGGCAGTCGCCCGCGACGGTGCATCCCGGTCCGCCAGCCCAGCCCTCGGAGCGCTCGTCCGCGTCGCCGTCGATGTCGCCGACGCCGACGCCCGACGGGGGCACCGCGACGACGATTGTCGTCTCAACGTCGAACGTGACGCGGTCGCCGTGGCCGACCGTCTCCGCGACGCCGTCGCCGTCCCAGTCGAGAGCGACGGTCGAGCCGTCGCGGGCGTACGTGAGGGATTCGGCGTCGCCGCGGGCGTGGACGCGGAACTGCGCGAACTCGCCGGCCACTTCCACGTCCCAGACGTTGACCGTCGCGTACCAGTACCCCGGGACGGGCGCGACGGGCATCCCGGCGGGGACGCGCTTGAACGACGTGTCGAAGCGGGAATCGAGCGTGTCGTTCACGCGGTCGGTGACCGCCTTCTCGGTGGCGCTCATCGCCGCGTCGGTCGCCGTGTCGGCGACGGCCTGCTGACGGGCGGTCCGCGTCGTCTCGACGGTCCGGTTCGTGAGCCGCTGTGGGACCGTCGTCGAGCGGTCCCGGCGGACAGTTCGGAACGCCTCGTCGAGGCGGCGTTCGAGAAGGTCGGCCTCGACGGTTCCCGCGCCGGCGGCCTCGACGGCGATTGTGCGGGCCGCGGAGCCGTTCGTCACCGCCAGCGCCCGGTGGGCCGGGTCGTCCCACTCGCCGAGCGCGCGCTCCAGAATCCGCTGACGCTCCGTCATCGAGCGGTCGGTGTGCGCGCGGAGCGTGTCTCTGGCGGCCTCTTCGGCGGGAACCGTCGACCGGTCGACCGCGATTTCGAGCCTGTCGCGCCGGTCGGCGAGCGTCTCGTTCGTGCCGTTCGTCGCCGCGAGCGTCGAGTCGGCGGCGAGGAGAGCGCGGGCCGCGACGCGGAGCGGGACGCGGCGGTTCGCGCCGAACACCGGTTCGAGGACGGTGTCGGCGGCGTCGCCGTAGGGGAGCGTGAACAGGTTGGTGTTGCGGGCGACGAGCGGGTGGTAGGTGCCGCCGCGGGAGACGGTCGGCATCGCGGACCCCGAGAGGCCGCCGAGCGAGAGGTACATCGGGTCCGCGTCGGGGACGAAGCGGACGCCGTTTTCGTTGCCGGTTCCGTTCGCGCCGTCCGCTCGGGTCTCGCCGAGCGTCGCGCGAGCGACCTCCTCGGCTCGGACCGCCTCCGAGAGCGACCCGAGGTTCGCGTCCGTACTCGCGTCGTCGGCCGCGCCGGTCGCCGCCGCGGTCCGGTTCGCCCGGCGGTCGAGCGCCGCCAGCACGCGGTCGAGGTACGCGGCGCGAACCGCGACGCGCGCCCGGTCGGAGACGCCGTCGTAGGCGGCCGGCGCGCCGACGAGTTCGGGACGGTCGGCGCGGAGTCCGGCGGCGAGTTCCGCGGCGGGGTTCACCTCGCCCGCGGCGACCCGCCGAGCCGACACCGTCACACTGCGGTTTTTGACGCGGTCGGCGAGCGCGACGAGGTCGGAGCGAATCCAGCGGTCGAGGCCGGGAGCCATCGGTGCGGTCGTCTGCTGTCGGGCGGGCGCGTCGCCGTCGGCGACGTCGCGGGCGAGGTCATCGAAGCCGCCGCGGGTCGCAACCGCGTCTTCGGCCGCGTCCGCGGCCGCGGCGAAGTTCTCGCCGTCGAGCGCGCCGCCGGGTTCGACCGCCGGGTCGAGAGGTCGTTCCGGGGCGGACACGGCGGCCGGGTCCACGACGGCCGCGAGGTCGACGCGCGTCCTCGTCTCCGTCGTTTCTTCGGTGTGGAACGTCTCGTTGCCCCGACGCCACGTCCGAGTGGTCGTCTCGCTCGTCGTCACGATGCGGGAGCCCGCGTCGACGACGACGGTATCGGCTTCGAGCGCCGGCGTTCGCGTCGCCACCGTCTCGACCGACGAAGCCGTCTCGGTCGCGGTGTCGACGAGTTCCCACTCGGTTCCGAGGTCGACCGGCGGGTCGTCGCTCCGGGAGATGACGGTCGCGTCGGATTCGATTGCGACGGTGGCGCGATGGGCGTCCGCGACCACGTCGTCGGAGGTGGGCGCGTCGCCGTGGCCGTCGACGAGACCGACCAGCGCGTGGTCGGCCGCAGAGCCGACGGAGGCGTCGATGGTCCGGTTCGTCGGAATCTCGTTCGCGGCCGACTCGGCGGACGGGTTCGGTGCGGGAAGCGCGTTCGCCAGTTCGGGCGCGGCCGGAACGCCGGTCTGCGAGAGCAGGCTCCGGGCACCCGCGTGGACGGCGGCACGCCCGGTCGCCCCGCGAGCATCGGCGTCGGTGGTTCCGAACGCCTGCTGTTCGGCGAGCAGGACGCCGGCGTTCGTCGCCAGCGCCGCGTGGTCGTTCGAGACGACGTTGTCCACGGGCGCGCCGGCGTACTGGCTCCAGCCGCGGGACCACGCCGAGACCCACAGCGCGGTCGTCACCGTCGCGTCGAGCGTGCCGCCGTCCAGCGCGTTCGCGTCGAGGCGGCGCTCGAAGGTCTCGGTTCGGTCGTGGAGCGCGAGGATGGGCGTCCGGACGCCGACCGTCGCGGTGACGGACTCGGCGGCGACCGTGCGACCGCCGCGAGCGACCTCGACCGAGACGTTCTCGACGGTCGCGACGAGGACGGTCCCGTTCTCGCGGCCCGAAATCGAGACGCGGTCCATCGCGTCGCGGAGGGCCGACTCGTTCGTCGGTCGCGGCAGGGTCGCGGTCGCGTTCACGTCGCCGCGGGCGACGGAGACGGCCCGAAGCCGCTCTGTCGCGGCGAGGGCGATTCGGAGCCTGAGGTAGTCGCGGAAGGTTCGCTCCTCGGAGAGCAGTCGCCCGACGGTCGTGTTCGCGGGCGAGGTGACGGGGTTCGCCGCGGCCTCGCGCGCCGCGTCTCCGACCGCCGCGCGGACGGCGGCGTCGGCCTGTGCGGTCGCGCGGTCCATCGCGTCGTCGACGCGGCGGTCGGCAACGGGGTCGTGAGCCGAGAGCGCGCCGGAGAACGTCGCGCTCCCGACGAGGAGCAACACGCCGAGCAGGGCGAAGGGCACCCGACCGCGGTCGTCGTCGGCGAGCCTCACGCCGACCACGTCCTGACGACGACAGTGACGCGTCCGACGGAGACCGCTTCGGCGGCGGCGCGCGGGGTGTCGTACCGGGCGCGCATCGCGTCGGCGAAGCGCGGCGCCAGCGCGGCCGCGAGGTCGGCGTTGGCGGCGCGGGTCTCCTCGCGGGCGACTTCGGGCGCGACGGAGGCGTTCACCAGCGCGCCGGCTCGTTCGTACCGGTGGGTCATCAGCGTCGAAACCGGCTCGTCGCCGCGGAGCGCGAGGCGGGCGAGCGCGGGCGGGAACAGCCCGGCGACGGTCCGGTTCGCAGCGACGCGAGCGACGGCGTCGAAGCCGTCGTCGCTGGCGGCGACAGCGTCTTCGCGCGCCGCGGGGAACCCGCTCGGCACGTCGAGCGTCGCGGAGTGAACCGTTTCCGAGGACGGCGGTTCGGGTCCGAGGGCGTCGGTCGCGCGGACCGGCGCACCGGGGAACGGCGTCCACGCGACGGCGACGGAGACGCCGCGAGTCGGGAGTTCGGACGCGACGCGGGCGGCGGCCCGGGCCCGGAAGTCGTCGCGGGCGCTGGTCAGCCGAACGCCGTCGACGGTCACCGCCCCGAGTGTCGCGCGGGCGAGGAGGCCGGCGAGGCTGCTGTGCGCGGTTCGGTCGAGTTCGCGGGCGTCGACGCCGCCGGCATCGAGGAGCGACGGGTCCGCGGCCTCGACGCCGGGGGCGAGCGAGTAGGTGACCGTCGCGGTGCTCGTCGCCAGCGACGAGGCGACCCCGTCGGCGTCGATAGCGGCGGTGTCACGGTCGATTCCGGTGTCTGCGCCGGCGTCAGCGGTGACGACGAGACCGATACTCGCGGTCACGAGCAGCAAGCAGACGGTCACGTCGAAGACGAGGTCGGTCATCGCCACACCTCGACGCGGAGCGTCCCGAAGCCGACGCGACCGGGTTCGACGCGAACGCTGACCCGAGTCGAATCGGCGTCGGCGTCGGTAGGCGCGGCGGGGCCGACGGCGCGGCGGTCGCCGTCGACCGCGACGACGACGCGGCAGGAAAACCCGTCCGGACAGGCGTCGAGCGCGTCCGAGAGCCGGGAGCTGACGACCACGCCGGAGTCGTCGGCGAGGGCGGACTCGACGTTCGACAGCGTCGCCGGCGCGAGGTCGCGGTCGGTCGTCGGTAGCGAGTCGTCGAGGACCGTCGCGTAGCCCGAGATGGCCGCGCAGACGACGAACAGCGCGGTCAGCGCGGCGACCGGCGAGGTCTGCGCCCTACGCCGAGACGACGGTGACATCGGTTCCCTCCCAGGTGACGTGGCGGACGACGAGCGGTTCGCTGGCGGGCCGCCACGAGACGTTCCGGTCGCGTGCGGTCTCGGCCGCGGCGGCGAACGCGGCGGGCGAGTCGAAGACGGCGCTCGGGGACGCGCCGGCGGCGACCGACCCGAGCCGGGAGTCGGGGGTCGCCGGCGTCACCGGGCCGAAGGCGAACGCGGCGTGCGCCGCGCCGCCGTCGTTGCGGAGGCCGATTCGGTGCGAGCCGATGCGGACGGCGTCGGCGTCGAGTTCGTGTTCGGCGGTCGCGTCGTACTCGGCGACGGCCACGGCGTCGACGGCGTCGGCGACTCCCGAGGCGTCGGGCGCGGGCGCCGTCGGGAGGCCGGCGACCGTCCCGACGAGGACGGTCGCGGCCACCGAGAGTGCGGCCCACGTGTAGAGCGTATCGAGCGGTGCGTCGAGCATAGACCGGGGTGGTCCCGTCCGGGTATATAAACCTCAGCACGGGACGGCGACGGAAACGGAACCGGTGACGAGCGTCCCGAGGACCGCGACTCAGACGAGCGTCCCCGCGGCGGCGAACGCGACTGCGAACGTCGTCGTCGCCGAGACGAGCGCGCGGCCGACGCGGGAGGCCACGAGGTGACGGTCGAGACCGTGTTCGACGCCGACCGAGAGCGTCGTCAGGATGACCGCCGAGAGGAGGACGTACGCGCCGACGGCCAGCCCGAGGTCGGCGGTCGAAAGCGGCGTCGCGACGGCCGTCTGGTCGAGCGTCTTCGCGGGGGCCATCCCGTCGGCGAGCGCGACGGTCGCACCGGCGACGAGCGGCCCGAAGACGGCGGCCGTGTTCGACAGCGTCTCCGTGACCGAGGCGAGTTCGCGGCGGGCCTCGGCGTCGAGTCGGGAGAGCGCCGAGAGCTGGTCGGCCATCGAGACGATTGCGCGACCGGCGGGTCGACCCTCGCTGGCGGCGAGGCCGAGGAGCGTCGCCACGCCCGCGACGCGGGGGCTCGGCGTCGATTCGAGGACGCCGTACTCGCCGCGGAACGACTCGACGACGCCCACGCGGAGGCGACGCTGGACGCCGACGGCCTCTTCGAGCAGGTCGCCGGTTTCGCCCGGGACCGAGGTGGCCGCGCGGGCGAGCGCGGATTCGACGGCCTCGCCCTCGCCGACGGCGCGACCGACGAGGTAGAGCGCGTCGGAGAGGCCGTCTTCGACCGCGCGGACGCGGGCTCTGAGCGCCACGACCGGGCGGGCCGCGACGAACAGCGCGGTTCCGGTTCCGATGCCGACGACGGCGAGCGGCGCGAGCCACGGCGCGACGAGCGCGTCGGCGGCGACGAAGCCGGTGATTCCGGCGACTGCGCCACCGGCGACGCCGAGAGCGCGGTGGTCGTCGACCGCGGGGTGAGACGCGTCGACCGAGAGCGGCGCGAACGCGACCGGCCGCCGAACGAGCACCCATCCGACCGCGGCGAGGAGACAGGCGGGAAGCGCCACGTCGTAGACGAAGGCGACGTGCCCGGCGGTGACGCCGACGCCGGCGACGCGGGCGGCCGGGAGCGCGCCGACCAGCGCGAGCGGGAGCAGGACGCCGAAGGCGTAGACCGCCGTCACCGGCCCGCGGACGGAGCCGACGAAGTCGGCGAGGCGGTCGCGGGTGCCCTCGCGGACGACCTCGTGGGCCCGGTCGAGCGCCCGGTCGCGCTCGCCGGCGGGAACGTCGGCGGCGGTCTGCAGGAGCGCGGTCGAGCGGTCGAGCGCCGGGAACCACGTGCGCCAGGCGTCGGCGAACTCGGAGAGCCCCGCCGTCGGCGTCCCGCGGGCGCGGTCGACGTGTGCGGCGAGCGAGGCCGAAAGCGGGTCGTCGCCGCCGTGCGCGGCGAACGCGCTGGCCCGCTCGACCGAGGGCTCGATGCGCATCCGGAGCGCGATACGGCCGACGAGTTCCGGCGCGTTCCCGAGCGCCCGCGTCCGGCGGAGCGTCGCCAGCCAGACCGGGAGCGTGTGAATCGCGTGGGCCGCACCGAGCGCGGCCGCGAGCGCGACGAAGACGACCGTGACGGTCGGGAGTCGAGCGAGATGGGCGACCAGTCCGCCGAGTAGCCCGGCGGGAAGCGACGAGCCGTAGCCCGCGGCGACGACCGTCTCGGGGGCGAGATTCGAGCCGAGAAACGCGAGCGACCGACGAAGGTCGTCGCTCGGCTCGGCGTCGATTGAGTCGGGCGAGAGCCGCGCGAGCGTCGTCGCGGCCGAGTGAAGTATCCGAGTCGAAGCGGAGTCCGCTCCCGCTCCCGTGCTCGTGGCCGTGTCCGGACTCAGCATCCCGAACCACGCTCCGCACGGGCCGCGGCGATGTCGTCCGGCGTCGTTCGTCCCGTGTCAGCCAGCGATTCGAGACGCGCAGCGCGAGCGTCGAGCGCGTCGAGTACGTCCGCGTACGACTCGTCGGGACGGGCCACGGACTCGACCGCGAGGCTGTCGCCGCGCGCGACCGACCCCGTCGGTTCGAGGGTGCGTCCGTCGTGTTCGAACAGCGTCTCGAACGTCGCGTCGTCGCCGACGGGCCGGACCTCCTCGACGCGTGCGACCCGGTGAGCGTTCGCGCGCTCGCAGGTGACGACGAGGTCGGTCGCGGCGAACGACGACGCCGGGACGCCGAGGTCGGAGACGACGCGCTCGCGCACGTCGGCGGCCCCGTCGCCGTGAATCGTTCCGAGGACCGCGTTGGCGTTCGCCCCGACGCGCATCGCCTCGTAGAGCACGGCGGCCTCCTCCCCCCGGACTTCGCCGAGGGCGAGCGCGCCGTCACCCAGCCGGAGCGCCGCGTGAAGCGCCTCCTGCGGCGTCGGTTCGGGGCCGCCGGTCGTGTCGGTTCGGAGCGTCTGCACGTCGCGGTCGGCGTCCAGCAGACTCGACGCCGGGAGTTCCGGCGTGTCCTCGATGAGCACCGTGCGAACGTCGCGCGGGAGTTCCCACAGGAGCGAGCCGAGGAACGTCGTCTTGCCGGCCCCGCGCGACCCGGCGACGAGGACCGAGGCACCGCGTTCGACCGCGAGCGAGCAGAGCGCCGCGGCCTCGGCCGAGAGCGTCCCGTTGGCGACGAGCGCGGGGAGCGTCAGCGGCGTCTCGTCGTGGCGGCGGAACGCGAAGCCGAGGCCGTCGCTGGCGGGCGCGGTCACGCCCGCGACCCGAACGGTCGCGCCGCCGGCCTCGACCACGGTGTCGAGCGTCGGGTCGGCGCGGGAGAACGACGCGCCGCTCACGCGACGCAGGCGGGAGGCGAGCGACTCCGCCCCGCCGGGGGCGAGGCGGACGTTCGTCGGCATCGAGACGCCGTCGGCGACGACGCGAATCGGGTTCTCGTCGGCGGGCGTCGAGACGTACACGTCCGAGACCGCGGGGTCGGAAAACAGGTCGTCGAGGACGCCGTGGCCCGCGGTGTGCTTCGCCAGTATCGCCGCGAGCGTCTCGACCGGGTCGTCCGGGTCGGCGACGAGTCTGACGGCGCGGCCCGGTGCGCGCGGGCCGGCGTCGACGGCACCGCTGGCGAGTCTGTCGTGGGCGGCTTCGAGAGTCCGCGCCGCGCGCTGGTCGAGCGCCGATTCGGGCGGCGTGAGGTGGTAAACGGGGCCGCGAGCGCTCTCGTACCGGCGGGCGACCGCGCCGGTGTCGAGGTCGGTCGCTCCGACGAGTCGCCCGTCGGCCGGGGGACGGGGGTCGACTCGGGAGCGCGCGAGCGTCGGGCCGACGACCGCCCGGAGCGCGTCGCCGTAGTCGGCGCTTCGAGACGCACCCGCTGCGAGTCCGGTCTCGATGGCCGCGCGGCGGACCGGCCCCGCGCGACCCGTCGCCTCGTGGGCGGCCCCGAGCGGGTCTTCGCGGGCGCGGTCGGCGAGGCGGTCGTCGCGGAAGCGGACGCGCTCCGCGAACCGGCCGGCGGCGACGAGCAGGCCGGTCGCGGCGTCGTCGTACCGGCGCTCCAGTCCGTCGGCGCGGACGACGAGCCGGTCGGCGTCGCGGGTTTCGAGCGCGCCCACGACCGTCGCTCGACAGGCGGGCGCGGTCGAGAGCGACCCGCGGTGCGGGCAGTCCCCGGCGTCGACCGCGAGCGTCACGGTGTCGTCGTCGGGGCGGTCGGCGGGCGTCGAGAACGCGGTCACACAGCCACACTCGTCGGGAGAATCGCGGGGTGCGACCCGAACGCCGGTCGCGTCGGCGAGGCGGTCGCCGAGCGCGTCCGGGAGCGCCGCGGCGACGGTTTCGGAGAGGGGTCCGATGGAAGAGGAGTCGAGGGGCATACGGGGGCGTGGTCCCGTCCGGGTATTTGAACCTACGCCGCCGGCGGGTCGGCCGTCGCGGGGGCGAGGACGACGACCGAACCGCCCGCGTCGGCTTCGAGCGTCAGCCTGAGTCGGTGTTCGCCCGGCCCGAGGACGAGTCGGTCGCCGACGACGCGAATCCGAGGACCGCCGACGCGACGGACGACGGTCGGGCCGCCGGCGACGCTCGCCGAGAGTTCGACGCCGTCGCCGCCGCGAACCGCGAGTTCGGAGACGCCGGCGGCCCGCCACGACCCGACGGGAACGTCGAGGACGACGTGACGCCGCGCACCCGCCACACCGGCGGGTGTCGGGTCTTCCGCGGCCGCGAGCGCCGTCGCGGCGTGCGCGACGTCGTCGGCCATCGAGCCGATTTTCACGGTCGTCGCGTCCGCTCTCGCCGCGTCGGCCGCCGGGAAGACGACGCCGGCGATGGCGACCGCGAGGAGGCACGCGAGGACGACGCGAATCACAGCGCGTCGCGGAGGCGGGCGGCCAGTCCGCGGTCGGCGGAGTCGGCGGCCCGGGAGTCGGTGGCTCGGCTGCTAGGTTCGCGCCTGGGAGTACCGCCGCGCCCGTCGGCGGGTCGTTCGGCGTGCGACACCGCCTCCGCAGCGAGTGTGTCAGCCGACTGCGACGGCGCGGGAGACGCGGTCTCGTCGACGAGGTCGGCTTCGAGCGATTCGGCCTTGGCGAGCGCGGCGTTCGCCCGGCGCTCGACGTCCTCGTTGACCGCGCGGACGCCGCCGAGGTAGCCGCGCACCGCCTGCGTCGCGGCGTCCACCTCGTCGAGGCGCTCGGTGAGCGACTCGACCGCCGATTCGAGCTTGGAGACCCGACGCTCGACGGACGCGAGGTCCTCCAGCGACGAGAAGTCGGCGTCGCCGTCGGTGATGGTTCGCTCGACCGCGTCGAGCCGCGCGGCGAGGTCGGCAGTGCGGTCGGCGGTGTGGTCCGCCGCGACCGGTCCGCGGGAAGCGGGCGTGCCGGCGTCTGCGTCACCGTCAGCGTCGAAGTGGACTGGGTCGGCTGTCATGGGGCGGCCTGGTCCCGTTATCCCTGATAAAGCTCCGGGGTTGAACGGGGTTCGAGCGGCCGAGCAGTTCTCCCGTGGGGAACGTTCAAGACGAGCGACGGAGTGGACTGTGGTATGAAAACCGTCCTGATTGGTGTGGGCCAAGCGGGTGGGAAGCTCACCACCGCCCTCCAGTCGTTCGACCGACAGATGGGGTTCGGCGCGGTGCTCGACGCCGTCGCGGTGAACACCGCGAAAGCGGACCTCCAGCCGCTTCCGGTCGAGACCGTGCTCATCGGCCAAGACCGCGTCAACGGTCACGGCGTCGGCGGCGACAACGAGCTCGGAGCCGAGGTCATGGAGGCGGACCAGACCGAGGTCATGTCCGCCCTCGACGGCCGCGTCACGGCCGAAGCGGAGTCGATTTTCGTCGTCGCCGGGCTCGGCGGCGGCTCCGGGTCCGGCGGCGCGCCCGTCCTCGCGAAGGCGCTCCGCCGCGTCTACGACGTGCCGGTGTACGTCCTCGGAATCCTGCCCGGACAAGACGAAGGAGCGATGTATCAGGTGAACGCCGGCCGCTCGCTCAAGACCATCGCCCGCGAGTCCGACGCCGTCCTCCTCGTCGACAACGACGCCTTCCGCTCGTCCGGCGAGTCGATGAGCGAGGGCTACGACGCCATCAACGACGCCATCGCCCGGCGGGTCGGTCTGCTCTTGGCGGCCGGCGAGGCGACCGAGGGCGTCGGTGAGAGCGTCGTCGACACCTCTGAGGTCATCAACACCCTCCGTTCCGGGGGCATCGCCGCGCTCGGTTACGCGAGCGCCGAGGCCTCTCCCGACGCCGAGGACAACATCAACGCGGTCATGAGCACGACCCGTCGCGCCGTGCTGACGGGCACGAGCCTGCCGGACGCCAGCGACGCGGACTCTGCGCTCGTCATCATCGCCGGCGAACCCGACACCATCCCGCGGAAGGGCGTCGAGCGAGCGCGCCGCTGGGTCGAAGAGGAGACCGGCAGCCTGCAGGTCCGCGGCGGCGACTTCCCGCTGGAGAGCGGCCGTCTCGCGTCGCTCGTCCTCCTCGGCGGCGTCGAGCGCTCCGAGCGGGTCGAGTCGTTCATGGAACGCGCCCGCGAGGCCATCGACCAGGCGAAGACCGAAACGCGAGAGGACCCCAAAGAGATGTGGCACAACGACGACCTCGACGACCTGCTGTGATGGCGACCGGCCAACACTGGCGCGACTAACGACCACATAATTCCACTTTTTCAAGACGTTCGTCCACCGAATGACGGACTTCTCCCCAATCTGCGAATGACTTTTCCGTCATGCCCCCAATCCGTGCTATGTGTTACCAATGATTGGATGTGGGTGGAACGAAACGATGAGCGTAGGAGCCGTCTCGGCGCGACGCCGGGGTCACCATGTCTGAGTCGACGGTCGACCCGCTCCGGCGAAGCGTCGAAGTCGAGTACTGGGTCACCGACGGCGACGGGTCGCTCACCGACCCGGGCGAGCTCGTCGACGCCTCGCCGGGGGCCGAGCGGGAGTTCGTCGAGCCGGTGTTGGAGGTGAAGACGACGCCGTGCGACTCGGCGGCCGAGTTGCGCGAGGAGCTGTACGAGCGGCTCGGCGACGTCCTCTCGCGGGCCGAGGACGTCGGAAAGCGGCTCGTCCCGCTCGCCACGCCGATTAGCACCGAGACGGTGACGGAGCGTCAGAGCGACCGAACCCGCATCCAGAACCGCGTCATCGGGTCGGACTTCCGGTACGCGCGGCACTGCGTGGGGACGCACGTCCACGTCGAACAGCGCCCCGGCCGCGAGATCGACCAGTACAACGCGCTCGTGGCGCTGGACCCCGCGCTGGCGCTGGTGAACTCCTCGCCGTACTACGACGGGACGCGGTTGGCGGCGGGCGCGCGGTCGAAGCTGTACCGCCGGATGGCCTACGACGACGTGCCCCACCAGGGCCGGCTGTGGCGCTACGCCGACGACACGCGGGAGTGGTCGCGCCGCCTCGAACGCCGGTTCGAGGAGTTCGTCGTGCGCGCCGAGGAGGCGGGCGTCGACCGGGCGACCGTCGAGGCGAACTTCGACCCCGAGAGCGCGGTCTGGACGCCGGTGCAACTCAGAGCCGAGTTCGGCACGGTCGAGTGGCGCTCGCCGGACTGCGCGCTCCCGAGCGACGTGCTCAGGCTGGCGAACAGCGTCGCGGGCGTGGTGAACCGCCTCGACGACGCGGCCCTCGCAATCGAGGGCGAGGCCGGCGGCGTGACGGACGACCGGGTCGTCCTCCCCGAGTTCGACGCGGTTCTCGGCTACGTCGACGCCGCCATCGAGGACGGCCTCGACTCCGAGGCGGTGCGGTCGTACCTCGACCGGATGGGGTTCGACGTGGACGCGTACAGCCCTGTGTCGCACGAGGTAGCCGACCGCGAGACGGTCACGGCCGCCGAGGCGAGAGAGGCGCGACTGGCTCACGCCGACCGTCTCGAACAAGACGTGCGGAGCGCGGTCCGGCAGTAAGCGATAAACCGCCGCGAGCGTCCGCGAAAAGACGGAACCGGAAGCCGAAGCGGTCGCTTACTGCTGGATGAGGCTCGCGCCGTCGAGTTCAGTGCGGCTGTACTCGATGTCCATGAGGTCGAGGATGGTCGGCGCGATGTCGTAGAGGTCGGCGTCCTCGATGACCGCACCGGGGTCGTCGACGTAGAGCGTCGCGTTGTCGAACGAGTGCATGCCGTTGCGGGGGCCGACGCCGAACACGTCGTCGTGGCCCTTGAACCCGGACTTCAGGTCGAAGCCGTGGTTCGGGATGACGACGAGGTCGGGGGCGATGTCGTCGTGGTCGCCGCGGAAGGCGTCCTCCTTGACGACGACGCGGTCTGCGACCTTGTTGCCGTCGGGGCCTTCGAGCGCTTCGAGTTCGGCCTTGAGCTCGTCGCGGACGTCCTCGTACTCCGACTGCGGGACCGACCCGCGGGGCTCGCGCCCTTCGAGGTTGATGAAGAACCGGCCGGGGATGAGCGAGTACGCCTTCGAGTCTTTGTCGATGTCCGAAAGCGAGTCGTGGTCGTCGTCCTCGTAGGAGAGCCAGCCGTTCTCCTCGAGCCACGTGTTGCAGTGGACCTCGTAGTCGAGGGAGGTAAAGCCGTGGTCGGACGCGACGATGAGCGTCACGTCCTCGGGGAGGGCGTCGCGGATGCGGCCGAGGTAGTCGTCGACGGTGCGGTAGAAATCCATGAAGGCGTCCTTGTTCTTCCCGTCGCGCTCGTAGTCCTTGAACAGGAAGTGGTTGACGCGGTCGGTCGTCATGAAGACGCCGAAAAAGAGGTCCCAGTCGTCCTGGTCGATGTAGCGCTCGAACGCCTCGTAGCGCCGGTCGAGCGTCTTGCGGGCGTCCTCCATGAACGCGGTCTTGTCCTCGTCGTGACCGAGCTTCGCGTTCACGTCGATCTTGTAGTTCATCTCGGAGAGCGCGTCGCGGAAGTCGTCGGGGTAGGCGGCCTTGTCGACGCCGGGCGAGAGGAAGCCCGAGACCATGCGCTGGACGTTGCGCTGGGGCGGGAACGTCACGGGGACGTTCATCACGGTGGCCTTGCGGCCGGCGTCGGTGACGCGGTCCCAGACGCGGGTGGCCTGCACGTCCCGACCCATCGGGACGTAGGTGTCGTAGGAGCCGACCTCACGGTCCTGGAAGCCGTAGACGCCGGTCTCGCCGGGGTTGACGCCGGTCGTGAGCGCCGGCCAACACGCCGAGGACTCGGGCGGGACGATGCTGTCGATGTCGCCCGCCGAGCCCGCGTCGGCCAGCGCCGCGAAGTTGGGGAACTCGTCGGGATGCTCAGAGAGGAGAGTGAACGGAACCCCGTCGATGCCGATGAAGGCGACGCGGGGGTGGTCTTTGCCGCGGAGTCGGTCGAACAAACCCATACCTCACGGTATCCAAGAGAACCATAAGAAGGTTCGTCTCTCCGCCGGAGTTTGCGACGAGAGACGACGGATACGGGGCCGCTGTCGGAGAAAGCGGCGAATCTCACCGGACGAGGGCGGGGCGCTACCACCGACGACGACGTGTCAGACGCGAATCAGGCTATCTCGACCGGCCGGGCAGCCCGCGTGCGGGACCGTCCGCGCAGCCTAGACCCGCGGCTGCCCGGGCATCGAGAACGGGCGCTCCTGAGCGACGGCGGTCCGACCGCTGACCCGAAGTTCGCTCGCGACGACGAACGCCAGCCCCCACGCGACGAGCGCGACCGCCCACATCGACCCCACGCTGGACACCTGGGTCGGGAAGACGAGCGAGACCGCGCCGAAGTAGACGGCGAGGCCGCCGGTCAGCCACGCGACGAAGCGGTGTCCGGGCGCGCCCGCGGCCGCGACGAGACCGAGCAAGAGCAGTCCGATTGCCATCGTCGTCATCTCCATGTAGTGGCCGGCGACGGCGTGAACGTCGCCGGTCGCCTGCAGACCGAACTGGTTGACCGCGAACGCGAGCACCGGGAGCGCCGCGACCGCGACGAGGCCGAGGAGCGCCGGGCTGTAGTCGTCGCCGACCGAGATGACGTCCCGTCCCGCGGGATGGAACAGTAGCATCAGCCCGGTGAGCACGAAGAAGGGGACGACCTCCTCGACCGGCCCGCCGCCGACGATAGTGCCGACGAGGACGAGCGTCGTCACGGCGAAGGCCACCTGCATGAGTGCGACCCGCTTCAGCGGACGGTACAGTTGGCTCGCGACGCCGAGGATGATTATCCAGACGTTCGCCGCGATGACCATCACGTGCAGGCGGTGTTCGGCGAGCACGTCGCCGCCCGCGCCCCAGCCGACGACGGCGAACGAGAGCAGTTCGCTGACGAAGACCGCCGCCATCCCGAGCGTCACGACCGCGAGCAGGTAGAACGCGTACAGCCGGGCCCGACCGAACGCGGTCGACGAGTCGCCGGCGTCCGGAGCGTCGGTACTACTATGTTGATTGGTACCAATAGACATGGTTCAGGAGAGAGTACGACGGCCGAGAGAATAACCGTTATTCGGGGGTTTCGGACCTGTTTCTCCGCCGGACGCTCAGCGAGTCGAGAGAGTCGGGTCGGAACGGGCGAAGGAGCGAAGTGCCGCGCGGGACAACGACCGGACGTGAAGGAGTTCGAGCGTAAACAGCTCTTGGAGCGCGTCAATCGGGAAGGTGCGACCGTCGGCACGCAGATTCCCGACCGCATCGAGGTCCAAGGCGAGGAGATAGACCTCAGGGAGTTCGTCTTCGAGATCAAGCGCCGCGACACCATCCCCTCGGGCGAGCGGGAGCGCGTCGACCAGGCGAAGCGGAACCTCCGCCGCGAGCGCCTCGAACGGCTCCAGCGAATCGAGGACAACGAGGTGAGCTACGACGAGGGGCGGCGGCTGGCCGAGGACATCGTCGGCATCGACCGGGCGTTGAACGCCCTCGAACAGCTTCGGGCGGTCGACCTCGAACAGGAGGAAAACCGCCAGAACGCCGCGGACCAGAAGCGGTGGATGAGCTTCCTGAAGAAGGCGCTGGGGCGCGACGGCGGCAAGGGCAAACGGGGCGGCCGATGAGCCGAAACGACGAGATAGCGAGCCTGCTGGAGGAGTTCGCCGACCTGTTGGAGGCGAAGGACGTGGCCTACAAGCCGTCGAGCTACCGCCGCGCCGCCGAGAACGTCCGCGAGCATCCGAAGCCCGTCGAGGAACTCGCCGCGGAGGGCGAAGACGCGGTCCAAGAGATAGACCGCGTCGGCGACGCCATCGCCTCGAAAATCGTCGAGTACGTCGAGACCGGCAGCATCGAGGAGTTGGAGGAGCTCCGCGCGGACCTCCCGGTGGACATGGCCGGGCTGACGAGCGTCGAGGGCGTCGGCCCGAAGACGGTCGGCAAACTGTACGAGGCGCTCGGCGTCGCCGACCTCGACGACCTCGAAGCGGCCGCCCGCGACGGGGAGATACAGGAGGTCAAGGGGTTCGGCGCGAAGACGGAGGCGAACATCCTCGACGGCATCGAGTTCGCCCGCGAGGCGACCGGCCGCGAACTGCTCGGGAAGGCGCGACCCGTCGCCGACGACCTGCTTTCGTACCTCGGCGACCACGACGCCGTCGGCAGGGTCGAGCCCGCGGGGTCGATGCGGCGGTGGCGCGAGACGGTCGGCGACATCGACGTGCTCGCCGAGAGCGCCGACGCCGAGGCGGTCATCGACCGCTTCCTCGCGTGGGACCTCGTCGGCGACACCATCGAGGCGGGCGAGCAGAAGGCGAGCGTCCGGGTGAACGGGATGCGGGTCGACCTCCGGGTCGTCGCCCCCGCGGAGTACGGCGCGGCGCTCCAGTACTTCACCGGGAGCAAGGACCACAACGTCCACCTCCGCAACATCGCCATCGACCGCGGCCTCAAGATGAACGAGTACGGGATGTTCGACGTCTCCGACGTGGACGCCCCCGACGACGGCCCGCGGGCCGGAACCCGCGTCGCCGGCGACACCGAGGAGTCGATGTACGCCGCGCTCGACCTCCCGCTCGTCCCGCCGGAGCTGCGCGAGGACACCGGCGAAATCGAGCGCGCCGCCGACGGCGACCTGCCCGACCTCGTCGCGGAGGGCGACCTCCGCGGCGACCTCCACACCCACACCGACTGGTCCGACGGCGACAACACGGTCGCCGAGATGGTCGCGGCCGCCGAGGAACGCGGCTACGACTACCACGCCGTCACCGACCACGCCACCGGCCCCGGCATGGTCGGCGGCGTCGGCGTCGAGGACGACGACCTACTCGACCAGATCGACGAGGTTCGGGCCGTCGCCGACGACGCCGACATCGCGGTGTTCACCGGCGTCGAGGCCAACATCGACGCCGAGGGCGGCATCTCCGTCGCCGACGACGTGCTCGACCGACTCGACGTGGTGGTCGCCTCGCCACACAGCGCGCTCGACCAGGACCGCGAGACGGCCACCGAGCGACTCGTCACCGCGATGGAACACCCCGCGGTGGACATCCTCGGCCACCCGACCGGTCGGCTCATCAATCAGCGCCCCGGCCTGCCCCTCGACTACGAGCGACTCGCCGAGGCCGCCGTCGAACACGGGGTCGCGCTCGAACTCAACGCCAGCCCGTACCGCCTCGACCTGAACGGCGAGGCGCTCAAAATCGCCGTCGAGGCGGGTGCAACGGTCGTCATCGACACCGACGCCCACCGACCGAGCGAACTCGACCACGCCCGCTACGGGGTCCACACGGCCCGCCGCGGCTGGGTCGAGACCGCGGACGTGTTGAACGCGCGGTCGGTCGAGGGACTGTCCGACTTCCTCGCGTGACCGACGACATCGGGTCAGACCACCCCGGTACGGTCGCCTCGGGGGTCGAGAGGGCGGCACCCGGCGACACCGCGCTCCTCTTGGACGTGATGCTCGGCAAGCTCGCCACGTACCTTCGGATGTGCGGCTACGACGCCGCCTACACCCTCGACGGCGGCGGCGAGGCGGAGGATTCCGAAGACACCCCCGAGCACCGAACCGACCCCGGCGACGACAGCCTGCTCGCGCGGGCGGACGCCGAGGACCGCGTCCTCCTCACCCGCGACGTGCGACTGGCCGAGCGAGCCCCGCGGAGCGTTCTCCTCGCCGAGCGGGAGCCAATCGCGCAACTCCGCGAACTCGAATCGGTCGGCTTCGCGGTCTCGCTGGACGAGGAGCCGTCGCGGTGCGGCGTCTGTAACGGCCGCGTGGAGGCCGTCGGCCGCGACGAACCGGTCCCCGACTACGCGCCCGACCCGAAGGAGACGGCGCTGTGGCGGTGTCGCGACTGCGGGCAGGTGTTCTGGCGCGGGAGCCACTGGCGCGACGTGGAAGCGAGATTGGACGGCGGAGAACAGTAAGCGGAACGCGGTCGTCGGTCGTTCGGGTCGGCGGCGGGACTACTCGCGGCGGCGCGGGAACCACTCGTCGCAGGCTTCCATGTCCCGCATCATCTCGTCGTGGGCCGCGCAGTAGGGCTTGAGCCCGTCGGAGGTGCGGACGTACTCGAAGTACGTGCAGTTGCCGCAGTAGCGGTCGCCGACCGTGGCGTTCGCCGGGCGGTCCGCGGCGGGGTGGTCGGCCGCGCCGGCCGGCGAGCGCTCCGATTCCGCCGACTGGACGGTATCGACGCCGGACTGCCCCGTCGCCGAGGCGTCGGGGGCGTTCGACCCGTCCGACGACGTCGAGGCCGAGGCTGAGGACGAAGCCGAGGGTTCGACGTCGAGCGGGGTGATGTCCTGCGTCGACGCGCCGCCGTCGGTCGCGCCGGCGGTCGGGTCGGCACCGGCGGTCGACTGGTTCGTCTGCGTCTGAACGTCGCCGTCGGGCGTGCCGCCGAGGAAACCGATGCCGCCGAGGCCGCCGCCGGACTTCTCGACTTCGACGACGCGGGTCTCGCCCTTCTTCGTCACTTGGACCGTGGCCGTGCCGCCGGGGTCGTTCCGCGTCTTGAAGTTGGCGACGCCGACGAACAGACACCAGAACGTCGTGAGCGTGCCGAAGAAGTAGACGGCGACGGTTTCGAGGGTGAGGTCGGGAAGGCCGGCCCCGCAGGTCGCGCCGGTCCACTGACACGGGTAGGCGTGCGAGAAGAGCGCGACGCCGAGAACGGCGATGCTCGCTCCGATGAGCGACGCGGCGCGGGTTCGACGGCTCGCGGGGAGGACAGCGAGGACGCCGAGGAAGACGGCGGGGACGCCGATGCCTCCGAGGATGCCCCCGAGTTCGCGCGCTTCGCCGAGGGTCGCCCCGCCGGACGTGTACACGTCGGTCGTCGCGACGACGATGCCCGCGACGACGAGCAACACGCCGAGGAGAAACCCCCCGAAGCCCAGGGACAGCCGTCGGAGACTCGGCCCGCCCCGGCCGCCGTGGTACGCCTCCGAAAGACTGGTCATGGCCCCGACTACGAAAGCAGCCCCTAAAACGATGCGTCAGACGATTATCTGTTTCTCGACACGTCGCGGGCTGTCGATATCCGCGCGTCGGCCCGCCGGACGCGTCGCCGGCCCGTCATCGTCGCATGCGAATCTCGAAGGGATTATCATGCGCGGTGGCTAACCCTCGCGCATGGCTGACGAGGAAGCAGACGAGGCACCCGCCGTCGAACTCGGTACGGGCGCGTCCGTCGAAGGTGCGCCCCTCGCGCGCGTCGCCTCCCGACTGACGTGGCCGCAAGAAAAGAGCAGCATCCTGAACAAAGAAGGCGACGCGGTCATCCGCACGCCCGACGGTCCCCAGAGCCTCGAAGACGTGCTCGCCGAGGCCGACGAGACCTACTTCGAGACGCGACAGACCTTCGTCGACGACGTGCTCGACATCGTCGGCCGCGACCCCGTCCAGACGGAATAACGGTGTTGCGCCGCCGGCTCGCCCGCCTCCCGTGGCTCTACCGCGCCCTCATCGTCGGGGGCGTCGTCGGGGCCGCGTGGAGTCTCTGGCCGCTTCCCGCCGGCGACCTCACCTACCGCGCGGTCCACGACGCCCTCCTGTTCATCCTCGTACCCGGAGCGCTCGCGCTCGCCCACGGTCGCAACCTCGGCTGGAACGTCGACCGGGCGGCGCTCCGCAACACGGTTCTCCTCGCGCTGTTCGTTCTCCCGTTTTACCTCGTCGGGTCGAGCCTGCCGTCGATTCGGGCGTACTACCCGATGTGGCACACCTCGACCGCCCTCGCCGACTTCCTCCCGCACGCGGCCCAGCAGTTGCTCGTCGTCGTCGCGGCCGAGACGTACTACCGCGGCCTGCTCTGCGTCGGCGTCCGCGAAATCGGCCGGAAGAGCGCGCTCATCAGCCCGGTGCTCTACGCGTTTCACCACGTCGGCAAGCCCCCGATAGAGATTCTCCTGTCGGCACCGACGGACGTGCTCTTCGGCCTCGTCGACTACGAGAGCGACTCGATTCTGCCCTCCATCGTCGCCCACGGCGGGGGGCTCATCCTCTTGGACTGGCTCGTGCTCCACCCGCCGCTGTTCCCCCCCGAGCGGGTCGCCGCGGCGCTCCAGTGGCTCCCGATTCCGCTATGAGCGACGGTGGCGGAGACCGCAAGGACCGGTCTGCGGCCGACGACCCATATCCGTCGCTCGGCCTCGCCCGCGGCACCGTCGAACTCGCCGCGCACGACCCGCGCTGGCGCGAGGCGTACGAGCGCGAGGTCGAGCGCCTGCGACCGCGACTCGGTGGCGCAGGAGGCGGCGACAGCGTCCGATTCGAACACGTCGGGAGCACCGCGGTTCCGGGGCTGGCCGCGAAACCCATCGTCGACCTGCTCGTCCTCGTCTCCGACCTCGACGATGCCGAGGGCGTCGCGCGGGCGCTCGAAGCCGCGGGCTACGAGGAGCGCCCCGACGACGACGTTCCCGACCGCCGATTTTTCGTCCGCGGCCCGCCCGAGCAGCGGACGCACTATCTCTCCGTGACCGAAGTCGGGAGCGACTGCCACCGCGAGCAGGTCACCTTCCGCGACGCGCTCCACGCAGACGACGACCTCGCGGCCGAGTACGAGCGACACAAGCGCAAACTTGCCGAGGCGCACCCCGACGACCGGAGTCGGTACACGAACGCGAAGGCGTCGTTCGTCGAATCCGTGCTCGACGACGCCGCGTCGTGGGAAGGCGACGACTCGCTCGTGTAGGTCGAGCACACTACCATAGCTTTTCCCCGCCGGGGAGTCAAGGGTGGGTCATGGCACTCCCAATCGACCCCAGCGCCATCAAACCGGAAGACATCGGCGAGGAACGCGTCGTCCTCGAGATGGAACACGAGGCGGCAATCGAGCGCGTCCGCGAGGCGTTCACCGACGCCGGGTTCGGTGTCGCCACCGAATTTTCGCCCTCCGAGATGCTCAACGAGAAGGTCGACGCCGGCCGCAGCCCCTACTACGTCCTCGGCGCGTGTAACCCGAACATGGCGGACCGCGCGCTCGACGCCACCGACAAGAAGATGGGCGGGCTCTTCCCGTGCAACGTGGTCATCTGGGAGGAGGAACCGGGCAAGCAGGTCGTCTACCACCTGAGCATCATGCGCGTCGCCCGGCTCATCGGTATCGCGCCCGACAACGACGAGATGGCCGACATCATCGCCGACACGGGCGAACTCGTCGAACAGGCGCTCGCCAACCTCGACGCGGCCGAGGCATAATCGAGGTCACCGAGCGTATCCAGCCGTCTCGACTTACAACCCGTCTCGCGCGTCCACCGCGTCCGCGATGCGCTTGACGTCGCCGCGAATCTTGTACAGCAGGTAGAGCGCGACGAGCGCCGCGACCACGGGGAGGAGCGCGAAGATGCCGTAGATGAGGATGATGATGAGCAGTTCGGGACCGCCGGGTACCTGTAACGGGACCATGCGGGAACGTATTATCCGACTGTCAAAATACGTTGCTCACGTGAAGTCGAAGATGTCGGTCTGGAGGCCGGCGGCCATCGTGGACTTCCGCCGGAGGTCCGCGAGCGAGACGGGGAGGTACTCCGTCACGTCGCGGACGGCGTCGCCGAACGTCTCGGCGTCGGCCGTCTCGCCTTCGAAGGCGTGGCGGATGGACTCGCGTATCTGCCAGACGCCGACCGGCCCCCAGTAGTCGTCGGAGACGTGTCTGATGACGAGCGCCTTCGCCTGTCGGCCGCGCTCCTGGAGGTGTTCGAGGACGCCGAGTCGGGAGGCGTGGTACGCGCCGGCCGTCTCGTTCACGTAGCCGGTCCGGCCCTCGTAGCCCTCGCGGTCGGCCGCGAGGTACATCCCCGCCTCGGGGTCGGGGTTCCAGACGCTCCCCGGCGCTTTCAGCTCTATCAGTTCGAACTCCCAGCGCCCCGGCGCGAGGATGACCCAGAAGGCGTTGCCGATGAACTCGTTGCGGTAGATTTCGACGCCGTCGACGCTGTCAGCGTGTTTGACCTGTCCGCGGAGGTACTGGCCGAGCGTGTCGTCGACGGCGGTGATGGACCACCGCGTCGGGACGAGTCGGCGCTGTTCGGTCTGGCCGAGCGCGCCCGCAGAGAGGATGGTGTTGATGTCGTACACGTCGAAGCCGCGGCGGTAGAGGTACGTCATCGCGCCCTCGGCGTTCCAGTCGTCGTCTTCGAGCGTCTTTTTCACCAGTTTGGGGACGTGCGGGTTCTCCGCGAGGTCGGCGGAGCGGGCGCGGGCCCGCGGGCCGACGGGGGTCGCCACGTCGTCGGCGCTGGCGTCGAGGTCGAGCGACGGCTTCCCGTCGAGACCGATTTCGACCGTCACGGGGCGGTCGGCGATGGCGACCTCGCGTTGCGTCCCGAGGAAGCCGTCCCACGAGTCGGCGACGTTCGTCACCTTCGTCCCGCGGTTTGAGTTCAGAAGCGAGGTGCGCCGCTGGAACACGTCGTCGATGCTCACGCCCTCGTCGTACCACGCGGCGCTCGTCTCGAACGACGCCGCGTCCTCGTCGTGGCCGACCGGCGAGAGGATGCCCGTCGAGACGTTCGGATAGTTCGACCGCCCGACGAAGATAGACGGGGAGACGCCGCCGTACAGCGAGTCTCCCTGCACCGTCTCCTCGAACCGGTCTTGGAACGTCTCGAGGTGGTCGAGGATGCCGTAGGACTTCTCCTCGGCGAGTCGCCGCCGCTCGGCGCGCTCGTCCCGCTCGATGTCCATGTACTCGTCGAGCCGCATTCACCGGACGTGGGTCGCCCGCGGGTATGAACCTTCGGCGACGCGTCCGGGGTCAGAAGGGGATGCGACTCGCGCGGGTGGGGCTCAGGTGTGGATGCCCATCGCTTCGATCTGCTCTTGGTAGCGGTTCCGGATGGTGACTTCCGTCACCTGCGCGACCTCGGCGACCTCGCGCTGGGTCTTCTTCTCGTTGCAGAGAAGCGACGCGGCGTAGATTGCGGCGGCCGCGAAGCCGGTCGGCGACTTCCCGGAGAGAAGCCCCTGTTCCGCGGTCGTCTCGATAATCTCGTTCGCCTTCGACTGGACCTCCTTCGAGAGGTCGAGTTCGGACGAAAACCGCGGGACGTACTTCTTCGGGTCCACCGGCCGCATCTCCAAGCCGAGCTCCTGGGAGATGTAGCGGTACGTGCGACCGATTTCCTTGCGCTCGACGCGAGACACCTCGGAAATCTCTTCGAGGGAACGAGGAATGCCCTCCTTGCGACAGGCGGCGTAGAGCGCCGAGGTGGCGACGCCCTCGATGGAGCGCCCCCGAATCAGATCCTCGCTGAGCGCGCGGCGGTAGATGACCGAGGCGACCTCGCGGACCGACCGCGGGACGCCGAGCGCCGAGGCCATGCGGTCGATTTCGCTGAGCGCGAACTGGAGGTTACGCTCGCCGGCGTCCTTCGTGCGGATGCGCTCTTGCCACTTGCGCAGGCGGTGCATCTGCGACCGCTTCTTCGAGGAGATAGAGCGGCCGTAGGCGTCTTTGTCCTTCCAGTCGATGGTCGTCGTCAGCCCCTTGTCGTGCATCGTCTGCGTGGTCGGCGCGCCCACGCGAGACTTCGACTGCCGCTCGGAGTGGTTGAACGCCCGCCACTCCGGGCCGGGGTCGATGCGCTCTTCTTCGATGATGATGCCGGTCTCTTCGTGAATCAACTCGCCGTCGCCGGTCCGAACGACCTCCTCGGGGTCGAGGTCGTCGAGGTCCAACTCCTCTTCTGATGTCTCGTCGTCCTGTGACTCGTCTCCCCATCGAGTCCGGTCGTGCTCACGCTCCCGCTGGCGGGTAGGCCGTTTCATCGCATTTATATATTGTCTATTTCCTTGCACTTCAACCTTTGGCGGGGTTCGTCGGCGTGTCGTCGTGCCCGCAGCGACGAACGGAGCGCCTTTACCGGATCACCGGTGAGGTGACGGTATGCCGACCGTCGAGTGCGACCCCGACGAAGCCCGAGGACGACTCGAAGCCGCGGGCGTGTCCGTCTCGCCCGGAAACACCGACCACGAGCGGTGGCGCGCCGAACGCGGCGACGCCAGCGCGGTCGCCTACGACGGGAAAGTCGTCGTACAGGGGTCGCGGCCGACCGACCTGCTCGCGCTCATCCAGCCGAAAGGCGGCCGCGCGCACGTCTACTTCGACGGCGCGAGCCGCGGGAACCCCGGCCCCGCGGCCATCGGGTGGGCTATCGTGACCAGCAACGGTATCGTCGCCGAGGGCTCGAAGCGAATCGGCGAGACGACCAACAACCGCGCGGAGTACGAGGCGCTCGTGGAGGCGCTGTCGGTCGCCGAGGAGTACGGGTACGACGAGATCGACGTGCGCGGCGACTCCCAACTGGTCGTCAAGCAGGTCCGCGGCGAGTGGAACACGAACGACCCCGGTCTCAAAGAGCGCCGCGTGAAGGCCCGAGAGCTGCTGTCGGCGTTCGACCGCTGGTCGCTGGAGCACGTACCGCGAGAGATAAACGACCG
Source organism: Haloferax gibbonsii (assembly GCF_001190965.1). Classification (NCBI taxonomy): domain Archaea; kingdom Methanobacteriati; phylum Methanobacteriota; class Halobacteria; order Halobacteriales; family Haloferacaceae; genus Haloferax; species Haloferax gibbonsii. The sequence continues at coordinate 645,743 of NZ_CP011947.1, read as the reverse complement.
CGCCGACTCCTTAGCCAACGAGGCCCTCGACCATGCCTGAGCCAGAACTTCCCGAAGACGTGCTCTCCGAGGCCGAACGGCTGACGCGGCTGGCCCGCGACGCCGTGGACCCCGACGAGGCGGCGACGTATCGGTCCGTCCGCGACGACCTCGTGAGCGAGTACGAGTTCCGCGCGCGACACCGCGAAGAGGACGACGTGTTGGTGCTCCACCCCGACGAGTGGGTCGACGACGACGGGGTCGTCGACCCCACGGAAATCGACGATGTCGACCGCGGAATCGAACGCCCCCTGTCTGGGGCCGGAGAGGACCACGAGTGGGGCGCGGTCGAAGAGCACAACGCGGCGTACGTCGAGACCGTCGCCGAGGAACACGGCGCGGACCACGCGGCGAACGCGCGGGCGTTCGCGGACTTCCTCGGGAACCACTACGTCCGGCGAGTCGAGATGGCTGGCGCTCCCGAAGTGCGCGAGTTCGTCGAAGAATATTATCCACGCAACGCGTGGCCGACCGCGGAACAGCGGTCGTTGTTGCCGGAGTCGCTCGAGTTGCTCTTCGACGCCGCAGACGCCGAAGTGCCCGAATACAACTGAGCGAACCCCGCGGTTCGTGCGGTGTGTGCAGCCGATTACAGCTTGGCTTCGACGAGCTCCGAGACCATCTCGGCGCGCTCGTCGTCGGTGACGAACTTCGAGAGCATCCAGTCGAAGCGGTCGAGGACCGCCTGGAGGCCGTCGTCGGTCAGTTCGTACTGGTTCGTCCGCTTGTCGAGTTCGCTCTTTTCGACCAGCCCCATCTCGACGAGGTCGTCGAGGTTGGGGTACAGACGCCCGTGGTTGACCTCGGTGTCGTAGTACGATTCGAGGTGACGCTTGATAGCCAGGCCGTACATCGGTTCCTCGGCGAGAATGACGAGGATGTTCTGTTGGAACGCGGTGAGGTCCCGAGCCGCACCGGATTTGTTGCCAATTGTTTGTGCCTCTGACATGCATATGGAAATGTCACCTTCCTATTTAAACTTTGTCAACGAGCAGTCTGTTTCGCCGTCGTACGGAGGCCCATTATTCAAAGAAATTGGGGCAGAGCGCACACGAGTGCCGGGTATTGCACAGAGTCGAGTCACGGCGACAAAGGGAAGACGACGCAGCGTCGCCGAGCGGGCATACCCGGGGAATATCTCAGACGCATAGGAGTAGCGTCGTGGGATTCTGTGGGGAATACCTCCAGATATAGAGGGGTTCGAAGCGGCCGACGGGACCCGGATGACAGCGGTACGAGACCAATCCCGAAAGGACTTTTGCCCGCATCGAGGATGGGTTCGGTATGGTGAACCTCTGGGAAGACATGGAGACCGGCCCCGACGCGCCGGACGAAATCTACGCAGTTGTCGAGTGTCTCAAAGGCGAGCGCAACAAGTACGAGTACGACAAGGACATCCCCGGCGTCGTCCTCGACCGCGTGCTCCACTCCAACGTCCACTACCCGTCGGACTACGGCTTCATCCCGCAGACGTACTACGACGACGAAGACCCCTTCGACGTGCTCGTCCTCGTCGAGGACCAGACGTTCCCCGGCTGCGTCATCGAGGCCCGCCCGGTCGCGCTCATGAAGATGGACGACGACGGCGAGCAGGACGACAAGGTCATCGCCGTCCCCATCGAGGACCCCCGCTACGACCACATCGAGGACCTCGAAGACATCCCGCAGCAGACGCTCGACGAGATTGACGAGTTCTTCGCGACCTACAAGAACCTCGAGGCCGGCAAGGAAGTCGAGACGCTGGGCTGGGAGGACAAGCAGGCCGCCAAGGACGCCATCGAACACGCGATGGACCTCTACGAAGAGAACTTCGCGTAAGCGACTCCGCCGCGCGCTTTTTCGACGTCGACTTCGAGTCGGAGCGTCGCCGCCGACCTCGGCGTCGACTCCCGAGACGCGTCCGACGGAAACCGACCAGCGTCGGCGACGCGGATACCCGACAGTTATCGCCGCCGCATCGACCGATAAATTATGCGCATGGGTAATCTTTAGTCCCTGTGTCGGGTACGTCGAGACGAGCATGGCAGCCAAGCAACCCCGTCTCGGGCTTCAGCACCCGACCGTCGTCCCCACGAACTTCACGCCCGCCGACGAGGCGGACGAAGACGCCGAGGAAGCGTCCTCCGAAGACGCGTAACCCCGAATTTCTCGCGCGACGACCGCCGAGCGCGACACGATGTCTACGCCGCCGACAGCCACGCGGCCGCCTCTGACAGATGGGGCGCCCCATCGACCGAAGCGACGAAACACCTGAATCTACCGCTCGTTCGCTGTATGTTCACACTCCACATCCATGAGGGAACCCCTTTTTATCTCGCCGCTGTAAGGCGTTGGTAATGCCTATCTGCGACGTGTGCGGCAAGGACGAGAGTCTGCCGTACCGCTGTTCACGGTGTGGCGGGACGTTCTGTTCCGAACACCGCCTCCCCGAGAACCACGACTGCGCGGGGCTCTCCGACTGGGACGACCCCGCCGGCGTCTTCGACAGTTCCTTCGACGATTCGGTGAACAATCAGGGCGGCCGCGGCGGCGGACTGCTCAGTTCGCTCACGGGCGCAGGCGGCGTGCTCGGCTACTTCCGCGGGAACGTCACGTACCTGTTTCTCGCGCTGATGTGGCTCACGTTCTTCGCCCAACTCGTCTTGGAGCAGTTCCTCGGCCTCCCCTCCCTCTCGATTAGCGCCTTCTACCTCACGAGCATTCACCCCGAGTACGTCTGGACGTGGGTCACCTCGATATTCGCCCACGGCGGCTTCTACCACATCGTCGGCAACTCCATCGTGCTGTTCTTCTTCGGCCCGCTGGTGGAGCGCTACGTCGGCTCGCGGAAGTTCGCGGCGCTGTTCCTCGTCAGCGGGATGCTCGCCGGACTGGCGCAGGTCGGCTCGTCGATGCTCCTGTCGCCGGGAAGTGTGAGCGCCGTCGTCGGCGCGAGCGGCGCCATCATGGCCGTCCTCGGCGTTCTGACGGTGCTGAATCCGGGGCTTCGAATCTATCTGTACTTCATCATCCCCGTGCCACTGTGGCTGTTCACGCTCGGGTTCGCCGGCATCTCGGTGTTCTTCTTCGTCAGCCAGAGCGCCGACGGCATCGCCCACTTCGCGCACCTCATCGGCCTCGTCATCGGCCTCGCCTACGGCCAGCGGGTGAAGGGCCAGCGGAAGGTCCCCTCGCAGCTCTCGCTCGGCGGGCGCGGTCCCGGCGGTCCCGGCGGCCCCGGTCGCGGCCGGTTCTGAGATGCGTCCGGCCCGCCCCGAACTCGCGCCGCGCCCCGGCCTCTCGCGCGACGAGATGGAGTCGCTCCAGCGCCGCGTCGCCGAGGCCGCCGTCTTCGAGGACGACCTCCCGTTCGACCCGACGCGCGTCTCGCTCGACTCCCGGGAGACGGAAAACGAGACACTCACGGACGCGACAGCGCCCGGCGGTGACGACGACACCGACTCGGAACCACCGCTCGTCGCCGGCATCGACCAGTCGTTTCTGGACGACCGCGCGCTGAGCGCCGTCGTCGTCCTCCGCGGCGGCGAGGTCGTCGAGCGCGTCCACGCCGTCTCCGACCTCGATTTACCCTACATCCCCGGTCTGCTCTCGTTCCGCGAGGGCGGTCCCATCCTCGACGCACTCGCCGAACTCGACCGCGACCCCGACCTGCTCGTCTTCGACGGCTCCGGCCGCATCCACTTCCGACAGGCCGGCCTCGCCACCCACCTCGGCGTCGTCTGCGACGTACCGAGCATCGGCGTCGCCAAGTCCCTCCTCTGCGGGACGCCGGACGAGGACGTGGACGGCCGGCCGGAGGGCTGGCGAACGCCGATTCGCGCCGACGACTCGGTCGACCCGGTCGGCGGCCACCCCGCCAGCCCCGAGACGACCATCGGCTACGCCTTCCAGTCGCGGCAGTACGACTCGCGGCCCATCGTGAACCCGCTGTACGTCAGCCCCGGCCACCGCCTCTCTGCGGCCACGACCGTCGACCTCGTCTCCCGGCTCTCGGGGCAGTACAAGCTCCCCGAACCGACCCGGTTGGCCGACGCGTACGCCGACGAGGCGAAGGCGCAGTACGAAGACTGAGACGCGACCGCGGCCCAATCGTGGCGAACCGCGTACACTTAACAGCGCGCGGTTCGACCTACCGACGTGCATCAAAAGACGGTCCTCATCACCGGTTGCTCCTCGGGAATCGGGCGCGCGACGGCGCTCGACTTCCTCGACGAGGAGTGGGAGGTTTACGCCACCGCCCGGAACCCGGCCGACATCGAGACGCTGGGGGAACGCGGCGCGAACATCGCGACGCTCGACGTGACCGACCAGGGGGACGTCGACCGCGTGGTCGACCGCATCGCCGACGAGCAGGGCCGAATCGACTGCCTCGTCAACAACGCCGGCTACGGTCAGATGGGCCCCGTCGAGGACGTGCCGACCGAGAAGGTCCACGACCAGTTCGACGTGAACGTCTACGGCCCCCACCGACTCATGCGCGCCGTGTTGCCCCACATGCGCTCGCAGGGCGACGGCACCATCGTCAACGTCTCCAGCGTCGTCGGCCGCGTCGCCTTCCCCGGCACCGGCGTCTACGCCGGCTCGAAGTTCGCCATCGAGGCGATGACCGACGCGCTCCGCACCGAGGTCGAGGAGTACGGTATCGACGCCGTCCTCATCGAACCCGGTCCGGTCGAGACGCAGTTTTCGAACCGCGTGGACGACGAGGTCAACGGCAACGGCGAGGACGCCGACGGCCTCGACCGCTCCGGCGCGTACGAGAAGCTCTACAAACTGTTCGACGACTCGCAGGCGCTCGGCGGCGGCGGTCCCGGCGCGATTCCGCCCGAGCGCGTCGCAGAAGACATCGTCAACGCCGCGAGTTCGACCAAGCCGCGGGCGCGCTACCAGCCCGGAACCGTCGCCCGCGTCGGCGTCCTCGCGCGCTTCCTGCCCGACGCGTGGCGCGACGCGCTCTACGGCTTCGCTCGCAAGCTTCCCTGAATTCGTCGCGGTCGGCCCGCGAACCGCCGTCTCGGCGTTACTTCAGACAGGTCGCGACGACCCGGAGGGCGTCTTCGCCCTGTACTTGTTCTGCGAGCAGCGGCACCCGCTTCACGTCGCGGCCGCGGAAGAGGTTCGTCGCCGAGCGGAGCGCGTCCTGTTGGACCTGCCAGCGGCGCTGACAGAAGCCGCAGTTCTCCAGGTCGGGCGACTCTATCCACTTGGGGTCGACGTCGGCCACGTCCTCGACGGACTCCATCACGCGGTTGACGACGAGCGTCTGGACGGGGATGCCGAACTCGTCGAGCCGCGAGACGAGGCGCTTGGACTCCACGACGCTCATCTCCTCGGGAATCATGACGACCCGGAAGTCGGTCCGCGTCGGGTCGCGGAGGACCGCGCGCAGGCGCTCGATGCGCTCGCGGAGGTCGTCGAGGTCCGCCATCCCGGCCTGCGGGTCGTCGGGGCCGCCGCCGAACATCCCTTTGAGGTTGTCCATCATGCCGGAGAAGCGCTGGCGCATGCGGGCGATGCGGCCGAGCATGGAGTCCATCAGTTCGGGGAGTTCGAGCAGGCGGAGCGTGTGGCCCGTGGGCGCGGTGTCGACGACGACGCGGTCGAACCGCGGGTCGTCCATGTATTCGAGGAGCTGCTGCATCGCCGCAGCCTCGTCCGCGCCGGGCATCGGCCCGCCCATCCCCATCGGCCCGTCGCCGCCGAGGAGGTCCTCGAAGCCGCCCATTCCGCCGCCCATCCCACCGAACGGGGAGTCCGAGTCGCCGCCGGCGAAGGGGTTGTCGTCGTCGTAGTCTCCGGTCTCGAAGTCGGTCTCGTCGTCGAAGTCCTCGCCCGAGCCGTCGCCGCCGGCGAACGGCCCGTCCATGACCGCGTCGGGGTCGATTTCGGCCGCGTAGAGGGGAATCTCCTCGCGAATCCGAGTCGGCTTGTCGGGGACCGGCACGCCGAGCGTGTCGGAAAGAGAGTGCGCGGGGTCCGTGGAGACGACGAGCGTCGCGGTGCCGTCGGCCGCGCTGGCGAGCGCCGTCGCCGCGGCCATCGTGGTCTTCCCGACGCCGCCCTTGCCGCCGTAGAGGACGTAATCCGGGGCGTCGATTCCCTCGGGGAGGTCCTCGGTGTCGGTCGACGTGACCTCGTCGGGCTCGGTGACTTCCACCTCGATTTCGGCCGGCCCGTCGTCGCCGGCGTCGTCGTCTTCGTCGGCGTCGGGTCGCTCCGTCGGCTCAACGTCGATGTCCATGTCGGACCCGACACCGCGGGGCTTTGTGTACTTCTCGGTCTCGGAACCGCCGGTGGACTTTTGTCCCGCCGCATCGGTGCCGACCGCGACGCCAACGCCGCCGGTGGCCTCCCCGACCGCTTTTTGTCCCGACCGCCCGTCGTCGGTCGTATGCGCGAGTTCGCATCCGACCCGCCCGAGGAGGTCCGCGTCGGCGACGCCCTCCGCGAGGCGGACCACACCGTCGCGGTCGCGGAGTCCTGTACGGGCGGCCTCGTCGGGTCGCTCCTGACCGACGTGCCCGGCTCCAGCGACTACTTCGACCGCTCGCTCGTCACCTACTCCTACGACGCCAAGCGCCACGAACTGGCGGTCTCGCGGGAGTCGCTCGACGAACACGGCGCCGTCTCCGAGCCCGTCGCCCGCGAGATGGCCGCCGGCGTCCGCGACGTGGCCGACGCGACGTGGGGGCTCGCCACGACGGGTATCGCCGGGCCGGAGGGCGGACTCCCCGGCAAGCCGGTCGGGACCGTCTTCGTCGGCGTCGCCTTCGCCGCGCCGTGGGGCTCCGGCGACTCGTACGCCCGCGTCGAGCGCTTCGAGTACGACGGGTCGCGGACGCAGGTGAAAGAACAGATTGCGCGCGGGGCGCTGGCGCTCCTCCGCGAAGAAATCGAGTCCGCCACGACCGGCTGAGCCGGTCGCACGGCCGCCGTCGGTCGGTTCCGTGGGAAAGCTTTGTATCCCGCCGGACCAGTCTGCATCCATGAACAAGAAGGGACACGTGCTCAACGCCATCCTGTTGGCGCTCGGGCTCGGCGTCATCCTCACCGTGGACCCGCGGTCGTTCGAACCGACGGTCGACTCGGCGTTCCTCCTCGCCCAGAAAATCGGCCAGTTGTCGCTGCCCGTCGTCCTCGGGGCGCTGTTCCCCGACGTGGACACCGCCTTCGGCAAGCACCGCAAGACGCTCCACAACCTCCCGGTGCTGGCGATATTCCTCGCGTTCCCGCTCGTCTTCGGCAACCTCCACTTCGTCTGGATCGGCGTCGCCACCCACTACGTCCTCGACATGGTCGGCTCGAAGCGCGGCATCGCGCTGTTCTACCCGCTTTCGCCGCAGGAGTACGACCTGCCGACCGGCGTGGCGACGAGTTCGAAACACGCCGACGCGGTGACCGTCGTCGTCACGGTCGCCGAACTCGGCGTCCTCGCCGGCGTCCACTACTACCTCTTTTCGCTCGACGTGTCCCTCGCGGACGCCGCGGCGTCGTTCACCGCGGTGCTCTGAGCGGTTGGCGGCCGCGGTGCTGGGTGCTGGCGCGTTCGGGCGCGGGCGCGGTCGAACGAACGGCTGTTCGGTAACACTCAGTAGACGCTCACGTCGTCGAACCGACCGTCGTAGGCGATGTGGCTCGGATGCGTCGGCTCCATCCCCGAAAGCAGGAGTCGGTCGACTTTCCCCCACGAGTTCTCGTAGCCGAGGTGGGCGAACTCGGCCACGCCGCGGAGCGCGTGGGAGACTCCTGTGCGGCGGACGACCCGGCGTTCCGCCCCCTCGCGGAGCGCGGCGACGAGGTCGGCCTCGGAGCCGATGTCGCGGTCGAACTCGGTCCACGCCTCGCCGACGGTGCCGTGGAGGTGCGCGTAGGACGACGCGAACCCCGGCAGCCCCGTCTCGCGGGCGATGTCGCGCCCGCGGCGGTTGTCCCGCGGCAGGGTCTTCGTGTTGTACGTCTCGACGGCGTCGATGTCGTCGCGGCGGGCGGCCACGTCCTCGGCGGTGAGGCTCACCGTCAGGAACTCGGGGTGCGGGACGAGCGTCGCCGCGTCCTGCCGGTCGAACTCCGCGAAGGCCCCGTCGAGGGTGATGAAGTCGGGCACGGGGTCCGAGAGGCCGACCGCGAGGACGTGTTTCCGGTCGCGCCACGACCCCGTGAACACCTCGCGGGCAGGGACGACGAGCAGGTCGTCGTCCGAAAAGCGCGCCGCACGGGCGCGGATGTCTGGCAGGCGAACGAAGTGCGGCGCGTAGACGAGCACGTCGATACCGCGGGCTTTCGCGCGCGAGACGACCCGCTCGTCGAGAATCTTCACGTGCATATCGACCCGCGTCGTCGTGGTCGCGCTCACACGATACGGTCGGGTCAGCCACCAGTTAGTGGTTGCTATTTGTCGAACGCCGGGCGGTCGAAGAAACGGTTTTGTCGCTCACGTCCGTCGGTGGGAACATGTCCCGGTGGAAGTGCGGAATCGAAGGGTGTGACGGTCGGTTCGAAGACGCGGAAAGCGCGGTCATCCACCAGACGGTGGAACACGAGCGCCACGAGTGCAAAGTGTGCGGGACCATCGTCCCCGAGGGCTACTTCGCGATTCGACACGCCTTCGACGAGCACACCCGCGCCGAGTTCGTCCGCGCGTACGACGCCGACTCCTCCGCGGTCCGCATCCGCGAGGACGTGAAAGACGCCGTCGAGGCGGACGCGGACCTCAACAGCGTCGTCGAGACGCTCCGCGAGCAGGGCGCGCTGTAGACGGAACAGCCGGAAGTCGCGGTGGGACGCGACACGGTCGCGCGAGACGGCCTCGCCGGGGACTGTCGGGGGACATGGGAGTCGCCGGGAGGGTGGGTCGCCGGGGGACGCGGCGCTCGTCGCGCGCGGTGAGTCGAGCCGAAACTGAGAGAGAAGAGAGCCCTCGTCGGGGCGGACGCTTACCGCTCTTCGGAGTCGAGGACGCGAATCTGGTCCCCGCGGACGGTGACCGGAATCGGGACCGTCGCCTCGTACAGTTCGACGGTGACCTGGTCTTTCGTCTCGTCGATGCGCTGGACGCGCGCCTTCTCGCCTTTGAACGGGCCGGCGATGAGTTCGACGATGTCGCCCTCCGCGATACCCTCCACGTCCGGCGTCGGCGAGAGGAAGTGTTCGACTTCGGCCATGCTGGAGGTGCCGACCGCGCCGCCGCTCTCGACGAGGCCGCGGGCGTGCGGAATCTCCTCGAGGACGCGCGTGACGATACCGTCGTCGTCGGCCTCGACCATCACGTAACTCGTGAGCGAGTCGGGCGCGAGGACGGCGTGAATCTCGGCGAAGTCCTTCGTCGCGATCATGTCTGCAACCGTTCGCTCCTGGCGAGCGGTGGTCTTTACGGCGAAGATGGGCATCTCAGACCCCTCCGGGGAGGAAGCTCATGACCGCGAAGATGATGAAACCGAGCAGTCCGACGAGGAAGATACCCGCGCCGGCGATTTTGGAGATCTGGGAGAACTCCTGCCAGGACGGGGTGCTCGCGAGTTTCAACACGCGAACGTAGCTGTTCAGGTCGTACTTAACGTCCATGTTGCTGGGGCCTAAGGCGTCGGGCTTTTTCTATCTATTGATGCACCGTCGAGCCGAATTCGGTCTCGAAGGCGAGCGAGAACGTCGAATCCGGCGGAGTGACGCCGCTACGCGGAACGCGAGGGGAGGAGAACGGAGGGCATCCGGACCGCGAGCGCGGTGGACGCGTTCCCGGCCGCGTCGCCGACGACGGCGACTACTCGACGTAGTCGATGTCCTCGAGACGGCCTTCGGCCTGCGCCTGCACCTCGCCGTTGCGGCCGTAGATTTGGGGCGACTCGACGCCGGTGACGACGATCATCGTCCGCATCATGCCTTCGAGTTCGTCGTCGACCGAGGTCCCCCAGATGATGCGTGCGTCGGGGTCGATGCGGTCGTAAATCTCCTCGACGACGCCCTCGGCCTCCTCGATGCTCATGTCGGAGCCGCCGGTGACGTTGACGAGCGCGGAGTTCGCGCCGGAGATGTCCACGTCGAGAAGCGGCGAGCGGAGGGCGGACTTGACGGACTCTTGGGCCTTGGACTCGGAGTCGGACTCGCCGAGACCGATCATGGCGACGCCGCCGCGCTCCATGACCGTCTTCACGTCGGCGAAGTCGAGGTTGACGAGACCGGGCTTGGTGATGAGTTCGGTGATGCCCTTGACCGAGCGCATCAGCACCTCGTCGGATACCTTGAACGCCTGGCGGACCGGGAGCTTCCCCACGGCGTCGAGCAGGCGGTCGTTCGGGACGACGATGACCGTGTCCGAAACGTCGCGGAGTCGTTCGAGACCGGCTTCGGCGTTCGTTCGTCGCACCTCGCCTTCGGCCGTGAACGGCGTCGTGACGATGGCGATGGTGAGCGCGCCCGACTCGCGGGCCGCCTTGGCGACCACGGGGGCCGAGCCGGTGCCGGTGCCGCCGCCGAGGCCGGCGGTGACGAACACCATGTCGGAGCCCTCGATGGCGTCGTAAATCTCCTCTTGGGATTCGAGGGCGGCCTCCTCGCCGACCTGCGGGAGCGAGCCCGCGCCGCGACCCTGGGTCTTCTGTTCGCCCATGAGAATCTTCGTGTCGGCCCCGATTTCCACGAGGTGCTGCACGTCGGTGTTGGCGGCGACGAGCTTCGCCCCCTTGATTCCCTCCTCGTGCATCCGGTTGACGGTGTTCCCGCCGGCACCGCCGCACCCGACCACCGTGATGTTGGTCTGGAGGTCTTTGAGAACCGCTTTCAGTTCGTCGTCAGTCATCGTCCCGGACCGGTTGATGTTGGTCGAGTCGTCGACCTGAACCGACTCATCCCCCATGTCCTCGGCCTCGGCCTCGTCAATTGCGTCGCCGACGATAGAGTCCATATTTATGGAGACGGTTTACGGAGGACGACTAATTATCTTTCCCCCTTCCGTCAGACATCTGTCCGACGAGCCGCCGATTCGTGCCGAAACGTGACATGAGAGCCCGCGGCACAGGTCGGCTCACGGGGCGAATCGGCCGGCCGCGCTCCGCCGGGGGTCACACGACGAACTCGATGAGTCGTTCTTTCGATACGTCTTCGGGCGCGACGGTCTCGCCGTCGACCTCGACCGGCTGGCCGGCCGAGAGTTTGCCGAACGCCGGTCCCTCGGGGACGCCGAACTCGCGTGCCGCGGCGGGGTCGAACGCCCGAACCGTCGCCGTGACCGCCCCGTCGTCGCGGACGACGCTGTCGTATTTCTCGCGCAGCACGTCGCAGAGCCGCGACACGAGTTCGTCGTAGCCGTCGCCCGCGACGGCGGCGCGACCAACCGCGCGCGCGCCGCCCTCGGTCGTGTGGAAGGCGACGGTGGTCTCGCGGACGGCGTCGAGCGCGGCGTCGAGGTCGATGCCCTGCGCCTCGCCGAGCAGGCCGTCGGGGAGCGAGACGACCTCGTAGTCGTCGGCGTCGATTCGCGCGCCGAACCGGAGGCCCTCCTCGACGGTCGTGACGTCGGCTTCGAGGGCCGAGACGCGGTCGAGGGCGACGCCCGCGGTCTCGCGGACCCACGTCTCGGAGACGACTCGGAACCCCTCGGCTTCGAGGGCGGCCGCGAGGTCGTCGCGGTCGCCGTCGACGAGCGCGAGGTCGGCCGCGGAGGCCTCGAACGCCCGGCGGAGCACGTCGCGGTTGTTCTCGGGCGCGCCCATCGCCTTGAGCTGCCAGTCGGCGGCGATGTGGCCGACGCGCCAGTCGGTCTCGCGGAGGACGCGCTCGAACCGCGGGGCGTAGTGGCCGCCGCCGAAGCCGACGAGTTGGCGGTCCGCGTCGGGCGCGACGCCCTCGATGTCGAGGACGGCCGCCGCGACCGCGCGGGCCCCCTCGGGGTCTCCCCACTGCGCTTCGTCGCTCCCGAGTTCGACGAACATCGAGGGGACCGTCGGCTCGGTCGGGCCGTGGTGGGTCGCCTCGATGCCGACTTCGTAGTCGTCCGGCGCGCGCTCGCGGAGCGCCTCGACGACGGCGCGCTGGGCGTTGGGGCACGCGCGGGCGAATCGACCCGGCTCGCCGCCGTAGTCGGCGGGGCCGAAGTTCCCGGTGAAGTGCGCGGTCAGGAGCGCGCCGGTCTCGCCGGCGTGCCGCGAGACGACGACGAGGAGGTCGACGTCGACGTCGAACGCCTCGGCGGGGTCGTCGAGGTCGATGTGTAGGTCGTCGAACTCGCGGAGTTCGAAGCCGTCGCGGGAGAAGACGGTGCCGCCGCCGTCGGCGTCGGGTCGGTCCCCGTCGGTCCGTTCGTCCCAGTCGGCGAGTTCGAGCAGGTGCTCGCCGATGTGAACCGATGCGCTGTCGGCGCGGCTGACGACGATTCCAATCACGATACGAGGGTCGCCGAGGCCGGCGAAAAGGGCGTCGGAAGCGGCGAGGGGAGCGGGTCAGTCTTCGACCGCGGCCGGAACCTCGTTCGCGCCGTAGTCGCCGCGAACGCGTCGGACCGAGAGCTTGGCGACCGCCGCAAGTTGCTTGCGTCGCCGGACGAAAAGCGCCGTTCCGACGACCAGATAGACGACGGAGAAGCCGATGAGCGAGGTTGCGCCGTCGAAGGTGACCGCGCCGAGTCCCGGAATCGGGAGCGTGAGCGCCAGTCCGGTGACGGAGTAGACGAACTGTGTCAAGAAGAGCCCGAGCAGGGCGACCGCCTCGCGGAGGCTGATGGAGAACGTGATGAGGATGGCGATGGCGAAGTAGCTCTGGGCGGCCGTCAGCCAGAGTTCGCCCATCTGGTGGGTGTCGAGCGGGAGCGGACCGTAGTAGCCGAGCGAGAGGCTGTAGACGAGCACGAGCGTCCCGATGAGGAGCGTCCACTGGTTGAGCTTCGAGGAGATGAGCGCGTTGAAGCCGGCGGTCGACCGCGCCTTGTTGACGAGGTAGGCCACGACGATGAGTTCGGGGCTCTCGCTCGCCAGCGGCGCGACCCACTGAATCATCAGGAACGACGGGATGCCGACCGACTTCCCGAGGGCTTCGAGGCCGTGAGCGAACGGCTCGACGGCGACGAGGATGACGATACCGGAAAAGACGAACAGCGCGAGGGTCGTGGCGATGCGCTTGGGTTTCCGGTACGACTGGAGGTACGCGGGCACGCCGATCTGCGCTTCGTCCTCGTGCGGCGAGTTCATCGCCACGAAGATGTACGCGACGTAGAGGCCGACGAGGACGAACATATCGACCGCGCCGATTCCCGCCCCGAGCGGGACGAAGAAGGCGAACACGGTCGCGGCGAAGAGGAACAGAATCTCCGTCGCGATGCCGTGGTCGAGTCGGACCACGTCCGCGAGGAAGCCGGGACGAGACTCGACCGCCTCGTCGCCGGTGTCGCGGGCGCGGTAGACGGTGAAGAGGGCGATTGCGGACCAGCCGATGCCGATGAGGATGCGGTTCGCGCCGGTCATGTTGGCGACGGCGAGGCTCGCGGCCTCGGCCGATTCGGGGGAGCCGGGATTGATGCCGGCTTCCCACGCGTAGAGGGCGTCGACGGCGTATTCGGGGGCGACCGCGAGCACCGCGAGGATGGCGAGGGCGAACGCCCGCGGCACGTCGGCCTCGGCGGTCTCCGCGCCCCACGCGAGGAGGAACGAGGCCCCGAGGACGGCGATACCGCTGAGGGCGACGGTGACGCCGGTCGCGAGGTCAACGCCGAACACCGTGTGGAGGCCCAGCCACGGGACCGTCAGGAGTGCGGCTCCGAACACCGCGGTCAGCGGATGGCTGAGTTGCCGTACCATCGTGGCTACAAGAGCGAAGCCGAAGCCGGTAGCTTTTGTGTTTCAAAATCGGCCCGAAACGGGTGTGACGGACGGCCGAAGTCGTCCGGCAGGGATGTCAGGGAAGGATGAGCCAGAAGAACACGAGGTAGCCGACGACGAGGATGCCGCCGTCGAGGCGGGACACGTCGCGGTTGCGGAGCATCAGCGCGATGACTCCGAAGGTGAACACGAGGAGCGCCGGGAAGTCCAGCGAGATGGTGCTCGGGGGGACGTTCACGGGAACCATGATGGCGAGGATGCCGAGGACGGCGACGACGTTGTAGATGTTGGAACCGACGACGTTGCCGATGCTGAACTCCGATTCGCCGCGGACCGCGCTGATTACGGAGGCCGCGAGTTCCGGCAGCGACGTGCCGAACGCGAGGACGGTCAGCCCGATGAACCGCGGACCGAACCCGAAGGATTCGAGCAGTCCCTGTCCGCCCTGAATGAGCCAGTTCGAGCCGACGAACAGGAGGAGCAGGCCGAGCCCGAGATAGACCACGTCCTTGAACTGCGCGGAGACCTCGTCTTCGTCCTCGATGTCGATTTCGTCCGCGCCGATGGCGTCCGCCGTCGCCGACCGGGCGCGGTAGAGCAGGTAGCCCGTGAACGCGACGAGGATGAGCAGGAGGACGCCGCCGTCGACGGCGCTGAGGTTCCCGTCCATCCCGAGGGCGACGAGCGCGACCGCCGCGGCAATCATGAACGGGACGTGCCGGCGGAGCGTCGCGGTCGAGACGCCCATCGGCTGGATGAGCGCCGAGATTCCGAGGACGAGACCGATGTTGGCGATGTTCGAGCCGACGATAGCACCGAGTCCGAGGTCGGAGCTGTAGCCCAGGCCGCTCAGGACCGCGACGAAGAGTTCGGGGGTGGTCGTCGCGAACGCGACGATGGTCACACCGACGATGGCCGCCCGGAGACCGAGGCCGATGGCGAGTCGAGATGCGCCCTCGACGAGCGCCTCGGCCCCGAGATAGAGCGCGACGATACCCGCCACGAGGAGCGCGGTATCGAAGGAAAGCAGGGTTGCGAGTGCCGACATACGCGGGAGTAGACCAACGGGGGACTAAAAGCGCGCCGGTACACCGCGGATCCGCGACAAGCTATCACGGGAGAGCGAACGGGTGGACATCCGCCCTGTGGGGGCCGTCGGGTCCCGGCGGAATCCGACGCGGGCGGGCGAGTTATATCGTCGGCAGGACACCACCCGCCCATGCAAGTCTACGGTCTCGTCGGCAACCCGGTCGGCCACTCGCTGTCGCCGCCGATGCACGAGGCGGCCTACGAGGAAACCGGCCTCGACGCCCGGTACGTCACGTTCGAACCCGACCGCGACGACATCGCGGCGGCCGTCGAGGGCGCGGACGCCCTCGGCGTCTCGGGGCTGAACGTCACCATCCCGTTCAAACAGGACGTGCTCGAACTGGTCGACCCCGACCCGCTCGCCGAGCGAATCGGCGCGGTCAACACGGTCGATTTCGGCGGGGAGACGCCGCAGGGGTACAACACCGACGCGGCGGGCGTCACCCGGTCGTTCGAGCGCCACGGCGTCGGCCTCGACGGGAACGCGGCCGTGGTCGTCGGTGCCGGCGGCGCGGGGCGGGCCGCCGCGTTCGCCCTCGCCGACGCGGGC
This sequence comes from Haloferax gibbonsii, assembly GCF_001190965.1. Lineage (NCBI taxonomy): Archaea > Methanobacteriati > Methanobacteriota > Halobacteria > Halobacteriales > Haloferacaceae > Haloferax > Haloferax gibbonsii. Next base: position 630,263 of record NZ_CP011947.1, on the reverse strand, counting down.
GCGTCGGTCCACGTCGCCAACCGAACCGCCGAGACCGCGGTCGAACTGGCCGGGGGCGTCCCCGGCGCGACCGGCGGCGGACTGGACACGCTCGACCGGATTCGGGAGGCGGACGTCCTCGTCAACGCGACGAGCGTCGGGATGGAGTCGCCCGACGAGACGCCCGTCCCCGCGGAGTACCTCCACGGGGACCTCGCGGTGCTCGACGCAGTCTACACGCCGCTCGAGACCCGACTCCTCCGCGAGGCGGCCGCGGCGGGCGCGGTCACTATCGACGGCGCGTGGATGCTCCTCCTGCAGGGCGTCGAGGCCTTCGAGCGGTGGACCGGCCGCGACGCGCCGGTCGACGCGATGAACGCCGCGCTCCGGAGCCACCTCGAGAGCGACTGAGGCCGCTGGTTTTTAAATAACGGGATTGCATAGGAGAAGGTAACATGGGCTTGCTTGACACTATTTCGTCGCTCTGGAAATCCCTCGTTGGTGGCGACTCGTCGTCTTCCTCGAAGGAGGGACGTGACGACACGGCGACCGTTACGGTCGAACGCGACACCAGAACCGAACGCGAGGAAGCGAACGTCGAGACCGAGGCCGCGGTGAAGGAACCGGTCGAAGAGACGGAATCGGCGGACGAAGAGACCGACGACGCGGTCGAATCAGCGGTCGAAGACGAGGCCGACGCGGCGTCTGAGGCCGACGACGAAGCCGCCGAAGACGCCCGCGACGACGCGGAGGTCGCGGCCGACGCCATCGAGGAGGCCGAACCGGACGACGAAGTGGAGGCCGAACCGGAGCCGGAGCTAGAATCCGAGGACGAAGCCGGCGACGAAGAAGAAGTGGAACCCGAGGACGAAGCCGAACCAGAATCCGAGGAGTCCGACGAGAGCGAATCCGAGGAGTCCGACGAGAGCGAATCCGAGGAATCCGACGACGGTTCCGACGAGGCCGACGAAGCGGTCGCGGAACCCGACGAGCCGGCCGTCGACCCCGACGCGCCGACCGTGGACACGATTCGCGGCATCGGCCCGGCGTACGCCGAGCGACTCTCCGAGATCGGCATCGATACCGTCGCGGACCTCGCCGCGGCCGACGCCGACGAGGTCGGCGACGCAATCGACGTGTCGCCGAAGCGGGTCCAGCGCTGGATAGACCGCGCCGGCGAGGCGTAACCGACTCGCGTGGGAGCGGCCGAGACGACTGTTCTCCCGACCGACGGCCGCTCTCGCTACCTCGCAGACACGTCGCGAAACCGTTTACCCGGCGGACAGACTGGTGTGAGTAATGACCGCATTGACCGTCGTCACCGACCGCGACGACTTTCGCGCGACCGCCGAGGTCGCACCCGCCGGCGCGCGCGTCCCCGTCGAGGCCCGCATCGCCGTCTCGGACCCCTTCGACGCCTATCGACGCGCCCGCCGGAACGCCGGCGGCTTCTTCTACGAGACGACCGGCGGGCAACCCGGCTGGGGTGCCTTCGGCGTCTCCCCCGCGGAGCGCCTGACCGTCGACGACCCGACCGACGACGACTGGGGCGACCCCGGCGTCGACACCGCGCCGAGCCTCGCCGCGCTCGAATCGCTCGCCGACTCGGAGACGCTCGTCCGCGGCGACTGCGACGTGCCGTACCCCTGCGGCCTGTTCGGGTGGCTCTCGTACGACGCGGCCCGCGAACTCGAATCGCTCCCCGAGCACACGACCGACGACCGGGGGCTCCCCCACCTCCAACTCGGCCTCTACGACCTCGTAGCGTCGTGGGAGGAACCCCGTCCTGACGACGGCGAGACGACGCTCCGGGTCACCTGCTGTCCCGTCGTCGACGACGACGCCGACCTCGACGCCGTCTACGACGAGGCGCGAACGCGGGCGACCGACCTCGCCGTCGAGGCGGTCGAGGGCGAACCAGAGCCCGTCTCCGCGCCCGTCGAATCCGACGAGGCGACGTTCGAGAGCGCCTGCGGCCGCGAGGCGTTCGCCGACCGCGTCCGCGCCGCGAAGCGGTACATCCGCGACGGCGACACGTTTCAGGCGAACCTCTCGCAGCGGCTCGTCGCGCCCGCGGCGGTCCACCCGGTGGACGCCTACGCGGCGCTCCGACAGGTCAACCCCGCGCCGTACTCGGGGCTGCTCGAACTCCCCGGCGTCGACCTCGTGAGCGCCAGCCCGGAACTCCTCTTGCGCGTCGAGGGCGACCGCCTCGTCACCGAACCCATCGCCGGCACCCGCCCGCGGGGGGCGACGCCCGAGGAGGACGACGCGCTGGAGGCCGACCTGACGACCGACGAGAAGGAGCGCGCCGAACACGCGATGCTCGTCGACCTCGAACGCAACGACCTCGGGAAGGTCTCGGAGTACGGGTCGGTCGAGGTGACGGAGTACCGCCGGGTGGACCGCTACTCGGAGGTGATGCACCTCGTCTCGCTGGTCGAGGGGACCCGACGCGAGGGGACCAGCCTCGCCGACGCCGTCGCCGCGGTGTTCCCCGGCGGGACCATCACGGGCGCGCCGAAGCCCCGGACGATGGAGATTATCGACGAACTCGAAGCCACCCGGCGCGGCCCCTACACCGGGAGCATGTTCGCCGTCGGCTTCGACGACCGCGCGGTGCTGAACATCGTCATCCGGACGCTCGTCCGCTTCGGAGACGAGTACCACCTCCGCGTGGGTGCGGGCATCGTCCACGACTCCGACCCCGACAGCGAGTACGACGAGACGCTGGCGAAGGCGCGGGCGCTCATCACCGCCATCGACGAGGCGCTCGGCGAGCGCGCGGACATGACCGTGGGGGCCGAACGATGACGCGTATCCTCGTCGTCGACAACTACGACTCGTTCGCCTACAACCTCGTGCAGTACGTCGGCGAGGCGGTCGCGGAGGCGCAGGGCGAAAGCGGGGGTGAACGCGGAGACGCTTCGGACGACGTGCTCGTCTACCGCAACGACGCGCTCTCGGCCGACGACATCCGCGACATCGACCCGGACGGCATCGTCGTCTCGCCCGGCCCCGGCACCCCCGCGGACGCCGGCGTCTCGATCTCGGTCTTCCGCGACCTCGACTATCCGACGCTCGGCGTCTGTCTCGGCCACCAGTCGCTCTGTGCCGCCCTCGGGAGCCGCGTCGGCCACGCGCCCCACGTCGTCCACGGGAAGCCGTCGCTCGTCGAGCACGACGGCGCGGGCGTCTTCTCGGGGCTGCCCGAGCGAATCGAAGTCGGCCGCTACCACTCGCTCGCGGTCGAACACGACGACGTGCCCCCCGAGTTAGCGGTGACCGCCCACACCGTCGCAGCGGAGTCAGAAACCGGCGGCCCAGACGCTGAAGAGGCCGACGAACCGTCGGTCGTGATGGGCGTTCGCCACCGCGAGAAGCCACACGTCGGCGTGCAGTTCCACCCCGAGAGCATCCTCACCGACTCGGGGAAGGACATCGTCCGCAACTTCGTCGCGCTCGCGGCCGGCGACGGCCCGGCGGCCGACGAGTGGGAGGCGGAGCGATGAGCGGCGACGACGACGCCGATGGGCGTTCGCTTCGCTACCACGTCGACGGCGACCTCGTCCCCGCCGAGTCGGCGTCGATTCCGGTCACGGACCGCGGCTTCCTCTACGGCGACGCCGCCTTCGAAACCCTCCGCGCCTACGGCGGCGAGGTGTTCCACTGGGAGGCCCACGCCGACCGACTGGCCGAGACGTGCGACGCGCTCGGGATGGGCCACGGCCTGTCCGACGACGACCTGCGCGCGCGAATCGACGAGACGCTCGCGGCGAACGACCTCGACGAGGCGTACGTCAGGCTCTCCGTCACTCGCGGCAGTCAGGGCGGCCGCCTCACGCCGGCCGAGGAGGTCGACCCCCGCGTCGTCGTCATCGTGGAACCGCTCTCCCGCGGCGGCCGCGGCTCCGACCCCGTGTGGGACGGCCCGGCGTCGGTCCAGACCGTCAAGACCCGGCGCATCCCCGACCGGTCGCTCCCCTCGCGGGCGAAGACCCACAACTACCTCAACGGCATCCTCGCCCGCGTCGAACTCCGCGTCACCGGCGCTGACGAGGCGCTCATGCTCGACGCCGACGGCTACGTCACCGAGGGCGCGACGAGCAACCTCTTTTTGGTCGACGACGACGCGCTCTGCACGCCGAGTCTCGACGGCCCGGTCCTCCCGGGCATCACCCGCCGCGTCGTCCTCGACCTCGCCCGACAGGAGGGCATCCCGATTCGGGAGCGGCGCTTCACGCCGGACGACGTGCGCGGCGCGAACGAGGCGTTCCTCACGAACTCGACGTGGGAACTCCGACCCGTGGAGACGGTCGACGGTATCCGAGTGGGCGACGGACCAGTGACGAAACTCATCTCGCGGCTCTACGACGACTACGTGGAGCGACGCCACTACGGCGGCGACGGCGACAACGATGGCGACGACGAGAACTGAGTCACCCCGCCGCGCTCACCCTCAGAACTCGACGTTTGAACTCGAACTCCGGTCGGCGGGGTCGGTCTCGATTTCGCCCGCTCCGACGTAGTCGAACGCCTCGTCCGAGAGGAAGACGTGGTCGCCGTCGACCGTGATTTCGAGGTCGTCGAGCACCGCGCCCTCGCAGGGCCCGTAGTTGCAGTAGCCCGTGTCGGCCTCGAAGTACGCGCCGTGGTTCTGGCAGATGACCTCGCCGTTGCGCATCGGCGCGCCGGAGCCCTTGTCGAGTTTGATGTGCGTCAGGTGCATGCAGTAGTTCAGCCACCCTTGGATGCCGTCGTCGGTGCGCACGAGGATGGCCTCGCGCTCCTCGGCGTCGTCTTCGTCGGCCGCGCGGACGCGAAAGAGAAAGGTCGTGTCGTCGGGCACGTCGCCGACCGCGCAGATTCGTTCGAGGTCGCTCATTGTGCTCTCGTTGGGTCGGGGTCGAAAATCTCCTTCGGAAGCGGTCGATTGGGGCGACGGCGCGAAGCCTCGCCTCGCGCTCACTCGTCGAGGGCCATCCGAAAGAGGGAGAGTATCCAGTAGCCAGCACCCACGAACAGGAGGAGTCCGAAGCTACCCACGAGGAGATTTCCGGTTCCCAGTTGGCGTGTCCAGCCGAACCCGAGTATCGCGACGATGGCGAGGAGTCCGCCGAGTATCGTTCGCTGAATCGCAGACCAAAACTCTGTTCCCGAATCTGTAGAGGGCATACTCGGTCCCTACTCGCGGAGTGATTATCAATATGTGTTACAGATTTGAAATGACTGAGGGTTCGGGTCTCACGCTGTCGCGAGTTCGAGAACGTAGACGTAGACCTCATTCGCACCGGTTCGCGGCGCTCCCCGGTTCAAATCTACTGAGCTATGTGGCCGACCTCGTGGGCCGCGCCGAGCTGAGACTCGGCGCTTAGGAGTTGCGGTCGGCAAAACCATAGCGGGAGGTAGATTTGAACGACGCGAATCTCGCTTCGCTCGATTCTCTGGTTCAAACTACCTGTTGCGATTACCACAGAAGACGGGCCGCCGCAGCGCGATAAAACGCGCTGCTTGGGGTGTAGTTTTCAGGAGAATAGCGGGAGGTAGATTTGAACTACCGATCTCCGGGTTATGAGCCCGGCGGAATCTCCTGGCTATCCCATCCCGCTGAATCAACAAACGAGTCTGCTATTGTTAAGACTTCTGTTTCGGCCGCTGTGTGTCAATTTTCACCGTGAGTCGCGCTGACTCGAACGGGTCGCGATGCGCCACGTGAACAGGCTTTCTGCGACGTAGTTCAGGAGCATCGACGCGCCGATAGCGAGGGGTAGCGGGATGAGTTCCCAGAGGTCGATGCCGGCGACCGGAATCGACAGCGGAACCTCGCCGAGCGCCCGAACGACGAGCACCTGCACGAGGAGGCCGCCGCTCCTCACGAGGTTCGACTTCACGAAGCGCCGGACCTTCGCGGTGAGCAGGTCCGATCCGGCCCCCGCGAACGTCCAGCGGTCGTTGATGACGAACATGATGATGATTGCGAGCTCCGCGCCGGCGAGCTTCGCGAGTTCGTTGGCGACGCCGAAAAAGACGATGAGGAGACTGCTCAACGAGAGGTCGAACACCGCGCCGACCGCGCCGACGGAGGCGAACTTGCCGAATCGGGTGCCGGAGACGAGCGCCGAGAGCCGGTCAGTCATCCGTGACCTCCGCCGAGAACTGCTCGACGAGGGTCCGCTCGTCGTTCCGAGCGTCGATGAGTTCGTGGAGGCGGTCCTCGCGAATCGTCCGGGCGCGGTGGCGCGACCGAAGGAGCCCGCGGGCCATCTTGAGCGTCGTGTCGACCGGCGAGACCGTCGAGTTCGGCTGGTCCTCCCAGACGACCGGCACCTCGGCCACGCGGTGGCCGAACGCGCCCGAGACGGCGATGAGTTCGATATCCCACGCGAATCCGGGTTCGTACAGGTGGGTCCGAACGTCGGCCCACGCCGCGGCGGTGATGGCCTTCGCGCCGCACTGGTAGTCGTACAGCGGGACTTCGGTCAGGTGGCGGGCCAGCCACGCGAAGCCGTCGCCGAGGTAGCGCCGAGCGACCGTCTGGTGGGAGGCGACGGTCGCATTCGGGTGACGGCGCGACCCCACGGCGAGGTCGGACCCCTCGCGGACGGCGGCGACGACGTTCGCCATCGACGCAGCCGGGGTGCTCCCGTCGGCGTCGGCGAACGAGAGGATGTCCGTGCGGAGCGACTCGAACCCGGCGGTGATCGCCGCGCCCTTGCCGCGACGGGCGTCGACCGGGTTCACGTGAGCGACGGCGGGGAGGGCGTCGAGGGCGTCGAGCGTCTCGGGCCGCGGCGCGTCGAGTTCGACCCGGACCACCTCGGGGTCCAGTTCCTCGACGAGAGCGTGGACGTAGGGGACCAGACGCTCTGGGTCGGGTCGATAGGCGGGGACCACCACCCCGACAGACTGCGACATGCACGACCATTCACTCAACGGGGTAAAAAGCGAACCGCTCTGTTTCGCACCGGCCATCACAAAACGTATTGCATCCGCGGCGCAGTCATCGGACAGATGGAGTACGCCCTCGTTGTCCGGTGGTTGCTGCTGTTCGCGGCCCTCTGGGCGGTCGGCCTTCCCCTCGCGACCCGCCTGTTCCGACGCCTTCCCGGTCGCGGTGCCGGACTCGCCCTCCCCGTCTCGCTCGTCGTCTTGACCCTTCCCGCCTACTACGTCGGCCACCTCTCGTTCGGCCCCGTGGCCCTCGTCGCCGGCGTCGGGACGCTCCTCGTCGCGTCCGCGGTCGCGGGCCTCGACCTCGGCGCGCTCCGCCGCGGCGACCTCCGACTCGCGTCCGACCTCGACATCGACCGGCGCGCCGTCGCCGACGCGGCCGCGGTGTTTCTCGTCGCCTTCCTGTTCGCGGTCTCGCTCCGGGCGCTCGACCCGTCGGTCCACGCCGGCGGCGGCGAGAAGTTCCTCGACTTCGGCCTCCTCCAGTCGCTCGCCCGCGCGTCGGTCCTCCCGCCGGAGGACATGTGGTTCGCCGGCGAGCCGGTCCGCTACTACTACGGCGGTCACCTCGTCTCGATTCTCCTCGCGCGACTCACCGCCACCGACCCGTCGTTCGCCTACAACCTCGCGCTCGCCGGCTTCTTCGGCTTCCTCGTCACCGCGGCGTTCGAACTCGGGCGCGGGGTCGCCGCCGCCTCGGGGGCGAACGGTCGAATCGGCGGCCTGCTCTCGGCGTTCTTCGTCGGCTTCGCCAGCAACCTCGTCACCGCGGGGCGGTTCGCCCTCGCCGCGCTCCCCGAGGGGCTCCGGCGACCCCTCGCGCGAGCCGTCGCCGAGCGCTCGCAGTACACCGTCGAGCAGGTGCTCGCCGGAACCTCGAACTTCTCGTACTGGAGCGCGAGCCGCGTGATTCCGGGTACCATCAACGAGTTCCCGCTTTTCGCGTGGCTCAACGGCGACCTCCACGCCCACATGATGGGCACGCCGTTTCTGCTCCTCGCGGCCGGCCTCGCCTTCGCGTACTTCCGGACGCCGGAGGAGGCGGTCGGCGAGCGCCGACTCCTCGTCGCCGCGACGACGCTCGTCGGCGCGCTCCAGGTCGTCGTCGACACGTGGAGTTTCCCGTCGGTGTTCGGCGTGCTGTTCCTCGGGATGGTCTTCGCGCCCGCACGGCCGTGGACGCTGTTTCCCGGTCGGGAGCGCGTTCGCTCGGCCGTCGACGACGACCCAGTTGCCGGTGAAGTAGCGCGACTCGTTGGGACGGTCGCGGCGGTCGGACTCGCCGGCGTCGTCGCCGCCGTGCTCGCGAGTCCGTTCCTCCTCGGCGCGGTCGCGGGCGGTGGAAGCGCCCGGACGGTCGAGATTCTCGCGCCCGACCAGCGGAGCGGGTTCGGCGCGCTGGCGCTCGTCCACGGGGCGTTCCTCGCGGCGTTCGCGGGCTACTACGTCCGTCGCCTCGGGGCGCAGGACGGCCTCGGCGGCCGCGAGTGGGCCGCGCTCCTCGGGAGCTTCGCGGTGTTGACCGTCGTCGCCGCCGTCCACTCGTTCGCCGCGCTCGCGCTCGTCGCACCCCTCGTCGCCGTCGGCTGGGTGCTCCTCCGGTTCGCCGACGACCCGCGGTTCGAGACGGTGCTCGTCGTCGCCGGCGCGGGCCTCGTGACGCTCGTCGAGCTCATCTACGTGAACGAGCAGGCCGGCCCCGGTCGGATGAACACGGTGTTCAAGACGTACATGCAGGTCTGGGTGCTCTGGGGGAGTGCGATGGGTGCCGTGCTGGCCGGCTTCGTCGGCGACGCGGTCGCCGCGAGCGACGTGTCGCTTCCGAGGGTCGACCTCAGCGTCCGCGGGGGGGCGGTCAGCGCCGTCGGGGTCGCGTTCGTCGTCCTCCTCGTCGCGTCCACGTCGGTGTACGGCGGACTGGCCGTCGCCGCCCACGCGGACACCCCCCGGCAGGAGGAGACGCTGGACGCGACGGCCTTCGCGGAGTGGTGGCACGAAAACGAATCGACCGCAATCACGTGGCTCGACGAGAACGTCGAGGGCAACCCGACGATGCTCACCGCGCCGGGGACGACGTGGTCGGCGACCGTGAGCGACGAGCGCGAGACCGTCATGTACGGCTGGCGCGGGAATCCCGAATCGAGCCTGACCGGCGTGCCGACGGTCGCCGGCTGGGCGCACGAGGTCGGCTACCGCGGGCCCGACGCCTACTACGACCGCGTGCGCGACGTGGACGCGATGTACGTCGGCAACGAGTCGACGCGGGCGCGGCTCGTCGAGCAGTACGAGGTGCGGTACGTGTGGGTCGGACCGGGCGAGCGCGCCCGCTACGGGGAGATAGAGACGGACGTGGCGTGGCTGACGCCGGTCCACCGGTCGGGGTCGGTCACGGTCTACGAGGTAGAAGAAGCGAGACTACCTTAGGCCGCGCCGCGCTCGCGGACGACTTCGACGGCCTCGGCGTCGACGCCCTCGGTTTCGAGCCAGTGCGGGACGAACTCGCGCTTTTCGAACGCCTCGCGCTCGTCTTCGGTGCCGACGGTGCACCACAGCTGGACGCGGTCGGGACCGTGCCAGTCGCCCTGTCGGTCGACCGAAAAGAGGACGTACTCCTCGCCGTCGTACTCGATGACGCCGTCGCGGCGGACGCCGGGGTCGCCGTGGATGATGAGCTTCTTCATGTGCCGGGATTGGCACAGTCACCGCTTAATCGCTTCGGCTTCGGGCGTGCGGCGCGCGGCGGGGGAATCGCGGACGGTGCAGTCACCGTGGGCTGCCCACACGTGACACGGCGAACGCCCGGTCGCGGCGAGTTCAGGGGCCGCGTCGAACCAAACGGGTTTTAACGGGCCACACCAAAACCCAGCACAAGGTCGATATCTATGCAGATGCCACGCCGTTTCAACACGTACTGCCCGAACTGCAAGGGTCACCACGAACACGAAGTGGAGAAGGTCCGGAAGGGACGCCCGACCGGCATGAAGTGGAACGCCCGTCAGACGCGACGCGGCAAGGCCACGATCGGTAACGCCGGTAAGTTCTCCAAGGTTCCCGGTGGCGACAAGCCGACGAAGAAGACCCACCTGAAGTACATCTGCTCCGACTGTGGCAAGGCCCACATGCGCGAGGGCTGGCGCGCCGGTCGCCTGGAGTTCCAGGAGTAAATCATGGCAGGAAACTTCTACAAGGTCGCGTGCAGCGACTGCGAGAACGAACAGGTCGTCTTCGGAAAAGCCTCCTCGGTCGTCAACTGCGCCGTCTGCGGGACGACCCTCGCCACGCCGACCGGCGGCAACGCCGAATTCCACGGCGAGGTCGTCGAGACGGTCGAGCGTCGCGACAGCGACGAACTTGAGGCGTAACTCCCTGGAGGACCTCGTATGAAGTACAGCGGATGGCCTGACCCCGGCGAACTCGTCGTCGGAAAGGTAGACGACATCGCGGACTTCGGCGTCTTCGTCGACCTCGAAGAGTACGAAGACAAACGCGGCCTCTGCCACATCAGCGAGGTCGCCAGCGGATGGATTAAGAACGTTCGCGACCACGTCCGCGAGGGACAGACAGTCGTCGCTAAAGTGCTCGAAGTCAACGAGAGTTCCCAGCAGATCGACCTCTCGATAAAGGACGTCAACGAGCACCAGCGCAAAGAGAAGATTCAGGAGTGGAAAAACGAGCAGAAGGCCGACAAGTGGATGGCGCTGGCGTTCGGCGAGGACATCGCCGACGACCGCTACCAGTCCATCGCCAACGCCCTGCTCGCCGAGTTCGAATCGCTCTACGACGGCTTCGAGCAGGCCGCGATTCACGGTCTCGAGGCGCTCGAAGACGTCGAACTCGACGACGACGAGCTCGAAGCCATCGTCGAGACCGCGCGCCAGAACGTGTCGGTCCCCTTCGTCAACGTCACCGGCTACGTCGATCTGCGCTCGCCCGCGGGCGACGGCGTCGACGACGTGAAGGAGGCCCTCAAAGCCGCCGAGGGCGACGACGAAATCGGCGACGAAATCGAACTGTCGGTCACGTACGTCGGCGCGCCCGAGTACCGCGTGAAGGTCAAAGCGCCCGACTACAAGACCGCCGAGACGGAGCTCGAATCGAGCGTCGCTCGGGCCCGCGAGGTCATCGAGGCCGCGGGCGGAACCGCGGAGTACCACCGCGAACGCAGCGGCGACGAAGAGTAATCGCATGAAGTCTGACATCCGGGTGTGCAGCGCGTGGCGCGACCGCCACGACCGCCCGGTGTACTCACTTTCTGAGACCTGTCCGGAGTGTGGCGCAACCACAGAGAACAGCGCGCCCGCACCGTACAACCCAGAAGACCCCTACGGCGAGTACCGCCGCGCTCGGAAGCGCCGGCTCGCCGAGGAATAGCCGTCTTCGGCTACCGACGCTCTCTTAACCGGCGCGTCCGCCACTACGTGCATGGACGACATCGAAATCGAGGCTGTCGAGGAGGTCGACCTCACCGACCCGGTCCTCATCGAGGGACTGCCGGGCGTCGGGAACGTCGGCAAACTCGCCGTCGAGCACCTGCTGGAGGAGTTCGAGGAGGCCACGCTGGTCCGCCGCGTCTACGCCGACGTGTTCCCGCCGCAGGTGAGCATCGACGAGGGCGTCGCCGAGCTGACCCACGCCGCGATTCACGCCGTCGAGACGCCCGGCGAGGGGCCGGACCTGCTCCTCCTGACGGGCGACCACCAGGCGCAGTCCAACGAGGGTCACTACCACCTCACCGACGCCTTCCTCGACGTGGCCGAGGAGTTCGGCGTCGAGCGACTGTTCGCGCTGGGCGGCGTCCCGACCGGCGAGCTCGTCGACGAGCCGTCGGTCCTCGGCGCCGTCGCCGACGAGTCCCGTCTCGACGAACTCGAAGCGGCGGGCATCGAGTTCCGAGAGGACGAACCCGCCGGCGGCGTCGTCGGCGTCTCGGGACTGCTTCTCGGCCTCGGGAGTCGCCGCGGCCTCGACGCGACGTGCCTGATGGGCGAGACGAGCGGCTACCTCGTCGACCCCCAGAGCGCGCAGGTCGTCATCGAGGTCCTGCAGGACCTCCTCGAGTTCAGCGTCGACTTCGAATCGCTCGAAGAGCGCGCCGAGGAGATGAAGGAGGTCGCCGCGAAGATTCAGGAGATGCAACAGCAGCAGCAGGGCGGCATCGCCAGCGACGACGACCTCCGGTACATCGGCTGAGGTCGCGTCGACCGGCGCGGCCCGACTCGTTTTCGAACGGAGTTTAGGCTTCGATGATGTCGTCGTCTGCGAACTCCGGGACGACGACCTCGCCGTCGAGCGACTGCACCGCGCGACCGCCGACGCGTATCTCCGCGCCGACCCGCACGCGGACGGTGCCCGGCCGGTCCACGAAGTGGCCCTGTTCGAAGCGGAGTTCGTCCGGCATGGAGTCGAACGCGCCCACTTGCCGGAGGTACGCGCCGCACGCACCCGCGGCGGTGCCGGTCGCGGGGTCCTCGGAGATGCCGATGCCGGGCGCGAAACACCGCGCGTGGAGCGTGGAGTCGCCGTCGATGGCGTCGAAGGTGAAGGCGTAGACGCCCGCCGCGTCGTGTTCGGCGGCGAGGTCGGCGATGGCGGCGTCGTCGGGGTCCGCACCCGAGAGGTGCTCGAGGAAGTTGACCGGGACGACGAGGAAGGGAAGCCCCGTGGAGGCGACCGCGACGGGGAGGTCCGCACCCACGTCGCGGAGGGCGGCGTCGTCGACGCCGAGCGCCGCCGCGAGGCGGTCGTAGTCGACTTCCAGGGGACGCACCGTCGGCGCGTTCTGCGTCATCCACACCTCCCCGAGGTCGCCGAGTTCGATGTCGAGGGTGCCGACGTTCGTCTCCAGCGTGTGGGTACCCGGTTCGAGTTCGCGCTCGGCCGCGAGGTGAGCGTGGGCCGCGATAGTCGCGTGTCCGCAGAGGTCGACTTCCTGCTTCGGCGTGAAATAGCGGATGCGGCGGTCCGCGGCGGCCGACGAGCAGACGAACGCCGTCTCGCTCGCGCCGAGTTCGGCGGCGACGGCGCGCATCTGTTCCGCGTCGAGTCCGTCGGCGTCGGGGACGACTCCGGCCGCGTTACCGGACAGCGGTTCGGTCGTGAAGGCGTCGACGAGGAGGGCGCGTCGGCTATCCATGGAAAGGCGCACTACACGGCGATGTATCAAACCAGCGGGTCGGCGGTCACGTCACGAGAGAGAAGGGAAGAGCGCGATACGAGCGCGGGTCGGTCGGTGTCGGCCGATTCACGCGCGGGTCCACCGGACGCGGCCGCTCGTTTGAGCTGCGCCGTCGCCCTGCATCACTTCGCGCATGTTCATACAGGCTGGGCACCCGACGACCTCGTCCATGTCGTTGCCGAAGACGCGGACGAAGTCGCGGGAGACGAACTCACCACAGTTACCACACGTGTGCATTCTGTTTCACCTACAAATCCGCATACTCCGGCACTCGACATAACTATGCCCCTTGTTAACATACGTTAGTGTCCGCCTGAACGACGGGTTCCCCGGTTAGTCACCGAATAACGTCGGTTCGAGCGGTTTTGATACGGCGACACACGGGCGGAGCGAGTCGTACAGATTAAAGGGCGTCAGGCGCGGCAGTACGCACGGTGAACGGAAGATATGGGCGACCTCCCCGACGAGTTTAACTGTACTATCACGAACTGGGAGTACATCTACGGCCTCTGCCGCGACGTTTCGGACGAGGTCAAGACATCCGAGTTCGAACCCGACGTCATCGTCGCGTTGGCCCGCGGCGGCTGGTTCGCCGGCCGCTGCATCTGTGACTTCCTCGGGTTGGACGACCTGACGAGCCTGAAGATGGAACACTACGTCGGGACGGCCCAGAAATCGAACGAGCCGGAGGTGCGCTACCCGATGCCGGAAGGCAGCGTCGAGGGCAAGGACGTGCTCATCATCGACGACATCGCCGACACCGGCGGCTCCATCAAGCGCGCACACGAGTACGTCAACGAGCGCAACGCGGGCGAGGTCCGGACCGCGACGCTCCAACTCCTCCAGACCAGCGAGTTCGAACCCGACTACGTCGGCGAGCGCCTCGAAGAGTGGGCGTGGGTCGTCTACCCGTGGAACTTCATCGAGGACATGATAGACCTCACCTCGGGCGTCATGGCGAAGGCCGACGACGACACCTTCGAACTCGAAGACGTCCGCCACTACCTCGCGGAGTTCCACGACGTGGACCGCATCGAGATGGAAATCGCCCAACCCGACCGGATGCCGGAAGTCATGTCCGAGATGGAGCGCCGCGGCTACGTCGAGTCCACCGGTGACGGCGCGTGGCGACTCCTCGAAAACGACGGCGTCGGGGCCTGAACGCGGACGCGTTCGGTTCGGCCCGTTTTCGTTCGACTGCTTCGACGCTGTTGAATCCACCTGAGTTTGATAGAACCGATTAGTCGGGTGAACGACCATCGAATCGGACGGGCGTCCGGCGGTCGGTCGCTCAGGCACCCATGTTCGCCACTTTCTCGGCGAACTCGGCGTGGAGGTCGGCGTGGTGATGGACGATTTTCCACTCGCCCTTCTCCTGCCGGTAGACGTTGGTCGTCCGGCCCTCCAGGGACATGGGTTCACCCGCAAAAGTCCACGACACCGACTCGGTGCAGAGTTCGTACGCAGCGTCGCCGATGACGCGGATGACCTGGTCCGCTCGGATGACCGTGCCATCCGCACTCGCCGATGCGACTCCGGCGAAGGACCCAGAGACGGCCTCCCAACCCTCTTCCCGTCCACCGATTGGGTGCATGGTCGTCACGTCGTCCTCGTGTGACCAGATGTCCGCCATGGAGTCGGCATTCCCGTTCGCCATCGCTTCCAGCGCCCCGTAGAACTGGTCGGATGCGGCTCGGACGCCGGCTTCGGCTGCTACGCGTTTTGTAGACATTACAAACCTCAAGGTAACGACGGCTCCAGAGGATATATACTAAATCTATGATATTTCGTACGGTCATCTATTTCGGACGTTTCGCCGGGAGGAGCCCGACTCCTCGTTTCGACCGGAGTGAGAGAGTGGCTGTACACGTCGGTAGCGGACTGCTCGAACCGACGCTGGATGCGAGACTCGCACCCCGTATTCAGCACGGTCTCGACAAACTGTCACCAGCCTTGAATTTCAACAGAGCCGCGTGTCCGACTGCTTCGACCGTCGGCTTCAACGCCCCTCCGACCGCTCACACTCGACCGCCGCCCGGACTCGTCCGAAGCGAAACGTTCGTTTGCGTGACGGACCTCGGCACGCGCATGTCGCTGTTTTCTATCTTCGTCACCGCGCTCCTGCCGATTCTCGCCATCGGCGCGGTGGGGTTCGCCCTCGGCCGCGCCCGCGACGTGGACCCCGAGCCGCTCAACACGGTCACGGTGTACGTCCTCGCGCCGGTCCTCGTGTTCTACAGCCTCGCGACGACCGAACTCGCCGGCGAGACGCTGGCGACCATCACCGCCGGCGTCGTCGTCTACCACGTCGCCATGCTCCTCGTCGCGGGCGGCATCGCCCGACTCGCGGGCGTCTCCGAACCGCTTCTCGGCGCGCTCGTCCTCGTCGCCGCCTTTCCGAACTCAGGGAACTACGGCATCCCCGTCAGTTCGTTCGCCTTCGGCGACACCGGCCGCTCGACGGCCGTCGTCTACCTCGCCGTCCAGAGCGTCCTCATCTACACGCTGGGCGTGTACATCGCCGGACGAGGGACCGACCGCGACGACGGCGCGCCGGGATGGCGCGTCGGCCTCGAACGCATCGTCCGCATCCCGCTCGTCTACGCCGTCGTCGCCGCGCTCGCGGCTCGCTGGCTCGGTGTCGTCCCGCCGACGGGCGTCCCCGCGATGGAGACGCTCAGGCTCGTCGGCGACTCGTCGATTCCGATGATGCTCCTCATCCTCGGCATCCAACTCGCGGGGGCCGACCTCGGCTCGACGCTCTCGGAGGTCGGCGTCGTCGCCGCGCTCAAGATAGTCGTCGCGCCCGCGGTCGCCGTCAGCGTCGCGCTCGTCGCCGGTTTCGGCGACCCGACGGTCGCGCGGACGTTCGTCCTCGAATCCGCGATGCCCGCCGCGGTCACGCCGCTCATCCTCGTCGCGGAGTTCGGCGACGCCACCGGAACCGGCTCGGCCACCTCGCTCGCCGAGTTCGTCTCCGCGGCCGTCTTCGCGACGACCCTCCTCAGCGTGCCCGCGCTCTCGGTGCTTATCTACCTCTTGAACCACGGCTTCGTGGTGTAGGCCCCGTTTCGCCACGATTTTGTGCGCTCTCTCCCACCTCCGAGTATGAAGATCGGATTCATCGGTGGCAGCGGTATCTACGAGGCGCTCCCGCTGGAGAACACCCGCGAGGAACCCGTCGAGACGCCCTTCGGCGAGCCCTCGACGACGCCCGTCGTCGGCGAGTTCGGCGACACCGGCCGCGAGGTCGTCTTCCTCCCGCGACACGGCCCCGACCACCAGCACTCGCCGACGACGCTCCCCTACCGCGCGAACATCTTCGCGCTCAAGAAACTGGGCGTCACCCACGTCCTCGCCAGCAACGCCGTCGGCAGTCTCAAAGAGGACCTGCCGCCGCAGACGCTCGTCGTCCCCGACCAGATTTACGACCGCACGAAACACCGCCCGCTTACGTTCTTCGACGAGGGCATCGTCGTCCACCAGCCCTTCGCGATGCCGTACGACGAGGAACTCGTCTCCATCCTCGCCGAGGCCGCCGAGGAGGCGACCGACGCGCGGGTCCAAGCGGGCGGCACCTACGTCTGCATCGAGGGTCCCTCGTACTCCACGAAGGCCGAAAGCGAGCACTACCGCGCGCAGGGCTGGGACGTCATCGGCATGACGACCATCCCCGAGGCCAAACTCGCCCGGGAGGCCGAGATGGCCTACGCGACCATCACCGGCGTCACCGACTACGACGTCTGGAAGGAAGACAGCGAAGTCACCCTCGACGAGGTGCTGAAGAACGCCGCCGCCAACGAGGAGGCAATCAAGGAGACCGTCGAGGCCGCCATCCGCAAGATACCCGACGGCCACGAGACCGACAGCCACGCCGCGCTCGAAGGGACCATCAACACGCCCGACGAGGCCATCCCCGCCGAGACGAAAGAAAAGCTCGCGCCGCTCATCGACAAGTACGTCGACTGAGCCGGCGCTTCAGTCGTTCAGTTCTGCGGATTCTTCCGAACCGTCCTCCGGCACCGGGACCTCGCGTTCACCGCGCGCCGCCTCGTCGTCCGGCGAGAACTCGACCGCGTGACAGCGTTCGCAGTACTCGTTTTCCCCGCGGTCAGTCGTCGCGAGCGGGATGCCCGCGACGACGAGTTGTGTGCTGAACTCCCGAGCGACGCCGCTGTCGTCCGACTCGCCGCAGACGACGCACTCGCGGACCGCCCGCGGCGACGTGACCACCTCGCGGACGCGGCCGAACGAGGTCGGACTGTACGAGACGTAGCCGGGGAAGTAGCAGTGCAACCAGAAGATGGGCAAGAAAAACAGGAGCGCCCACGTCCAGATGGCAGACTGGGGAAACAGAATCGCCGCCGCGAGCGCCGCGAACAACGTCGACGTGACGAGCGAAACCGCGACCGTCAACCGCCGGAGCGTGCTGGAGAGCAGGGTCGGATGGGACACGTCCGAGAGTGACGGCGGGTCCGATAAAATAGCTAGTCGTCCGCGATGGCCTCGGCTTCGAGTTCGGGGTCGTCGGCGTCGTCATCGGTATCGTCGGAGCCGTCGACGGCCGTCTCGGCTTCCGACGCGTCAGTTCCGTCGGCGTCCGGGTCGACCTCCGACCCCGCGCCGGGGTCGGCGTCGAACACCTCGGGGTTCCGAATCCAGAGGTCGCCGAACAGGTCGTCCTGCTTGAGGTAGACCGTGCTCCGGTGGGACAGAAACAGGAGCGCGAGATAGGTCGTCATCACCGTGTCGGCCACGTCGCGGACCTCGGCGAACAGCACCTCGTCACGGCCCTTCTGGTAGTGCGTCGCGAGCACGTCGCCGACGGCTTCGACGACCGCCTCGATGTCCTCGTTGTGGGCGGTCCCGGTCACGTCGTCCTCCGTGGGTTCGCCCGCGCCGCGCATCTCGCCGGGCGTGTGGTAGTCGAGCGTCTGCGTCCCGCGGGAGAAGCCGCGCGGCGATTCCGAGGTGTCGTACTCGCGGCGGCGCTTCCACCACGACCCGCGTTCGACCTCCCGGAGTTCGCGGACGAGTTCGTCCAGCGTTTCGGGCGACCCGCGGGCCTGCTTGCGTTCGAGTCGGCGGTCCATCTCGTCTTCCAGCGCGTCGATGGGGTCGAAACCGGGCGGCCCGCCGTCGTCGTCGCCGGGGTGACCTTCGTCGCCGCCGCCCTGTAAGGCGAGTTCCCACGGTTCGAGTTCCTCCTCGTCGGGTTCGTCCGGCGCGAGGAGTTCGTCGGACTTCATGCGCAGGAGGACGCTCGCGTAGAACAGCGCCCGCCCGGTCGTCCGGAGGTCCATCGCGTCGAGGCGGTTCAGGAAGGCGTCTGTGACCTCCACGATGTCGATGTCCCACGGGTCGATGGTGCCCTCTTTTGCGAGTTGGACGAGGAGTTCGACCGGTTCGACCTCGTCGTCGTCGGTCTCCGAGACGTCCTCCGGGAGGACTTCGTCCATCGCGTCGGGTTCGGTGGGGCCGGCGGAGTCGGCGGCGTCCGGAGTGGTGTCGGCCGCGGAACCCGACTCGGCGTCGTCGCCGCCGAACGAGAAGACCGCGTCGTCATCGTCATCCTCGTCGCTCGCATCGCGCTCGCCACGCCCGCGAGAGAGGTTCAGTTCGGGGATGTCGTCAGTCATCCGCCGGAACCTCCGCTTCCACGTCCGCGTCGGCTCCGCCGCCGTCACCACCGTCGGCATCGTCGCCGTCGTCGTCGCTTCCGCTGTCGTCGCCGTCGAATCCGTCCGCATCGCCTCCATCGCTTCCGGGGCCGTCGTCGCCGCCGAACTGGATACCCGTGACGGCGCTGACGTTGTCGCCCTGCATCGTCACGCCGATGGCGCGCTCGGCGCGTTCGAGCAGCGCGGAGCGGTGCGAGACGACGACGAACTGGGCGTCGCCCGCGAGGTCGTCGACCATCTGGCCGACGCGCTCGGCGTTCGCGGCGTCGAGGAAGGCGTCCACCTCGTCGAGCGCGTAGAACGGCGCGGGGTTGTGCCGCTGGATTGCGAAGATGAACGCGAGCGCCGTCAGCGACTTCTCGCCGCCGGACATGGCGTCGAGGCGCTGGATGGGCTTGTCGCCCGGCTGGGCCTTCATCGTCAGGCCCTCCTCGAATGGGTCTTCCGGGTTCTCCAACTGGAGGTGGCCCGTCCCGTTCGACAGGCGCTCGAAGATGTCGGTGAAGTTCTCGGCGATGGCGTCGAACGACTCCATGAACGTCGCCTTCTTCTGGGACTCGTACTGGTCGATGCGGTCGGCGATGGCGTCGCGCTCTTCGACCAGCACGTCGCGGCGCTCCTGGAGGGATTCGAGGTCGGCCTTCACGTCGTCGTACTCGTCGATGGCGAGCATGTTGACCGGTTCGAGTTCCTCCATCTCCTCCGTGAGCCGCTCGATTTCGGACTCGACGGTGTCGTGGTCGGGAATCTCGTCGGGGTCGTAGTCGCCGACCTGCGACTCGAGTTCGTCGATTTCCCACTCGAGGCGCTCCGCGGCCGAGCGCATGCTTTCGAGCTTCGATTCGACCGCGTTCACCCGGTCTTTCTTCTCGTCGCGGGCGCTCCGAGCCTCCCGGAGGTCGCCCTGGAGCTCCGTGCGGTCCTCCTTGAGGTCGACCAGTTCCTCCTCGAGTTCGGCGACCGCCTCGCGCTTTGCTTCGAGGTCGCCCTCGCGCTCCTCGATTTTCGACTCCGCCTCGGAGATGGACTTCCGGGCCTCAGCTTTGCGGTTCTGGGCGGCCTCGACCGTGTCGTGGAGGTCGTCGACCGCGTCTTCCGCGTACTGCTTTTCGAGTTGAATCTCGTTGAGCCGGCCGTCGAGCGTGGACATCCGGTCTTCGAGGTCGTCGATGTCCGCGCGAATGTCGTCGGCGCGGGCGGTGAGTTCCGGAATCTCGGAGTCCGCGAGTTCGGTCTCGATGTCCTCGATTGCGGCCTCGACCGTCTCGATTTCGTCGTCGAGGTCGGCGATTTCGTCGTCGAGGTCGGACATCTGTTCGTCCACCGACTCGCGTTCGGACTGGAGTTCGTCGAGGCGGTCGTCGAGGCGGTCGATTTCGGCTTCGGCGTCCTCGATGTCCTCCTCGGCGTCCTCGATTTCGCGCTCGATGGTCCGGACGCGGTCGGCGGCGTCGGAGGCCCGGCCGCGGGCGTCGTCGAGGTCGTCGTCGATGTCCCGAATCTCGTCGTTGAGCGAGCGACGGCGGTCTTCGAGCTTCGTGATTTCCTTCGCGAGGCGTTCGAGTTTGCCCTCGCCGGACTTCGAAAAGGAGTAGCGAGAGCCGCCGCCGGAGCCGCCGGTCATCGCGCCGGAGCGCTCGACGAGGTCGCCGTCGAGGGTGACCATGCGGTAGTCGCCCATCAGGTCGCGGGCGGTCTCCATGTCCTCGACGACGAGCGTCGAGCCGAGGACGTACGAGAAGACGGACTCGTACTGGCTGTCGTAGTCGACGAGGTTGCGCGCGAAGTCGACGACGCCGGGGTTGTTGGGCTTGCGCGGCAGGCTCCGGTTGTCCATCTTCGTGATGGGCAGGAACGTCGCGCGGCCCGCGTTGCGGGACTTCAGGTGGTCGATACAGGACGACCCCACGCCGTCGTCGTCGACGACGACGTTGGCGAGGCGGCCGCCGGCGGCCGTCTCACACGCCTTGGCGTACTCGCCGTCGACGGAGCCGAGTTGGCCGACCGCGCCGTGAACGCCGGAGATGCCGGCGTTGAGGATGGTCGTGACGGCTCGGGGCCAGGAGTTGTCGCCGTCCTTCCCGGCGCGGGCTTCGAGGCGGGCGTACTCGGACTGCTTGGTCTGGAGTTCGTCCGTGACCTCCGAGAGTTCGTCGTTCAGTTCGGCCTTCTCGGCCTGCAGGTCCTCGATGACGCCGTCTATCTTCGCCTTGTTCTTCTCGGCGGTGTCGAGTTCGCTGTGCAGGTCGGAGACCGTCGCCTTCAGTTCGGGGATGCGCTCGCGGGCGCGTTCGAGTTCGTCCCGCGTCTCCGAGATCTGGTTCGAGCGGCGGCGCGCGTCGTCGAGCAGGCGGTCCTTGGCGCGCTGGCGGTCGTTCTTCTCGTCTTTGAGCTCGTCGAGCGTCTCCTTTCTCGCCGCGAGTTCGGACTTCAGTTCGTCGAACTCGGTGTCGACCGAGTCGATTTCGGCCTGCACCTCGGAGAGTTCGACCCGCTTGGACTGGATGTCGCTTTTGACCGACGCCTTCTCGACTTTGACCTCGCGGATGTCGTCTTCGAGGTCGTCGATCTGTTCTTGCTTGCGGTCGATGTCGACGAACGCCTTCCGGCGCTCGGCCTCGGCGTCGTCGCGCTTTTCCTCGGCGGCCTCGATGGCGTTTTCGAGCCGGGAGATGTCGCCTTTTATCTCCTCCATCTCCGACTTGATGCGGAGCTGTTCGTCCTCGCCCTTGCGCTCGATTTCGCGGGTGAGGTCTTCGAGGTCCTCTTCGAGACGGGTGACCTTGCCCTGTCGCTCGTCGAGTTCGGCCTGTAGGTCTTCGAGGTCGGCCTCCGTGGACTCGATGCGCGATTCGGTCCGCGAGAGGTCGTCGCGCTTGTCTTCGAGCTCCGCGGCCTTCAGGTAGCCCTCGTACTCTTCTTTCTCCTCGCGGAGTCCCTTGTAGGTGAGCGCGGTCTCGCGCTCGTCGGCGAGTTGGTCGAGGCGCGTCTCCTTTTCCTCGATGCGGAGGTCCGCCTCGTCGACGCGCTCTTCGACCGCCTCCAACTCCTCGAAGGCGGCGTCTTTCTTCTCGTCGAACTCGGCGACGCCCGCGATTTCGTCGATGATGCCCCGCCGCTGGTAGGGC
Organism: Haloferax gibbonsii; assembly: GCF_001190965.1. Taxonomy (NCBI): domain Archaea; kingdom Methanobacteriati; phylum Methanobacteriota; class Halobacteria; order Halobacteriales; family Haloferacaceae; genus Haloferax; species Haloferax gibbonsii. Next base: position 608,349 of record NZ_CP011947.1, on the reverse strand, counting down.
GTCATGTTGATTATCTCGGTCACGTCGCCCTGCATGACGACGTTGTAGCCCTCGGGGGTGATGCCCGCCTGGGCGAGCAGGTCCTTGATGTCCGAGAGGTTGACGGAGCGCTCGTTGAGGTAGTAGTACGAGTAGTAGTTGTCCGGCGTCTCCTTGACGCGGCGCTTGATGGTTATCTCCTCGACGTCGCCGACCTTGTCGGTGCCGGCGGCGTTGACGACCTGCGACCGGTCGAGCGTCCCCTCGGAGTTGTCGAGGACGACCGTGACGCTGGCCTCCTTGGGCTGTTTCGCGGCCTCGTCGCTCCCGTCGGCGTGGCCGGGATTGTAGATGAGGTCCGTCAGCTTCTCGGCGCGAATCCCGCGGGTGCGGGCGAGACCGAGCGCGAAGAGGACGCCGTCGATGATGTTCGATTTGCCGGAACCGTTCGGGCCCGTAACGACCGTGAAATCCTCGTAGAACGGGATGCGAGTCGGCCGCCCGAAGCTCTTGAAACCGTCAAGGACGAGCTCTTTGATGTGCATGGGTTGGTGTTCACGCGGGCGACGCCCGCAGGTGGAGCGCGCCGCATGAACACGGGGCGCGCTCGCGTCGGACGGCGCGCCCGATTACGCGACGATGATGTCGTCGTCGGGGGTCTCGCCGTCGCCTTCGTCAGTCTCGTCGGTCTCGTCCGGTTTAGTCTCATCGCCGTCGGCCGGCGCCGCCTCGTCGGCCTCGGCGGGCTCCGCGGCGGACTCGGCTTCGGTCTCCCAGTCGCCGCGGCGGGTCGCGGCCCGCGAGGGGACGTCCACGTCGTTGGCGTCTTCGAGCTGGCGAAGCCGTTCTTTGGTCTCGACGAGTTCCTCGGTGAGCCCGTTCACGGCGGCCTGCAGTTCTGCGACTTTGGATTCGAGTTCCTCCACCCGGTTACTCATGGGTAACATAGCCCCTCGCGTGAGACATAAATGTGCGTCAGACAATCACCGAAAATGTGATACGTGTGCGGGCGACCCCGCCTTCGAACGCTCGCCGCCGCCGCCTCAGTCCCGGTACGACTCGGTCGTCGTCTGCCGGAGCGAGCGGACCGCCTCGAGGTACGCTTCCCGACTGCGCTTTTCTGCTTTCGCCGCGCGGACCTCAGCCATCGCCTCGGGGCTCGTGAGCAGGTCGACCAGCGTGCAGGCGGTGAGTTTCGCCGGGATGACGTACGCCATCTCCTCGTCGACGACCCGGAAGTCCCGGGCGTGAATCGCGCCCTCGAAGCCGCCGGTCCACGGGTGGATTCCGGGGACGAGCTGCGTGATGTCGCCCATGTCCGTCGAGCCCGAGAGGTGGGCGTGGCCCTCGTCGACGGCGTCGGGGCCGACGACGTCGCGGGCGTTCTCGTCGTAGAACGCGACCATCGTCTCGTCGGTCCGAAGCGGCATGTAACCGGGGTAGTCCTCGATTTCCACGTCGCCGCCGACGCCCATCGCGCCGGAGGCGAGCGCCCGGTTGACCGACTCGTTCGCCTCGGAGACGGCCTCGACGGAGGCCGCGCGGACGTACGACTCCATCGTCACCTCTGCGGGGACGACGTTGACGCCGTCGCCGCCGCGGGTGATGATGGGGTGGACGCGGACGTGGTCCTCGTCGCGGAAGCGCTCGCGCTGGGCGTGGACCGCGTTCATCCCGAGCATCGCGGCGTTGAGCGCGTTGACGCCCTCTTCGGGGGCCGCGCCGGCGTGCGCCTCGGCCCCGCGGTAGGTGACGAACTTGCCGACGAACCCGTTCGTCGAGAAGTCGCTCGTAATCGTCCGCTCGGGCGTGTCGCTGCCGGCGTGCATCATCGCGGCGGCGTCCCAGTCGTCGACGTAGCCGCGGCGGATGAGCTCCTGTTTGCCGCCGAAGAACTCGATGTCGCCCGCTTCGAGCAGGTCGCGGCGGTAGTCGAGGTCGAGATACTCCTCGGCCGGGACGGCGACGAACTCGACCGCACCGTCGAGGTCGTCGACGACGCCGCTTTCGACGAGGCCGAAGGCGGTCCCGACGAGGTGCGCGAGCTGGGCGTTGTGGCCGCAGGCGTGGACCGCGCCGGTCTCGGGGTCCGCCATCGGGTGGTCCGGGTTGACGAGCGCGTCGAGTTCACCGAGGACGGCCGCGACGAAGTCTCCCTCGCCGGCTCTGGCGCGCGCGCCGGTAATCGCCAGTTCCGTCTCCACGTCGAGGTCGAGGTCCTCGAAGAGAGAGACGACCTTCTCGGTCGTCTTGACCTCCTTGTAGCCGAGTTCCGGTTCGGCTTGCACGTCCTTCGCGAAGGCGATGATTTCGTCGGCGCGGTCGTCGATAGCGTCGCAGACGCGGGTTTTGAGGTCTGCAGTCATCTGAGTCGCGTGTCGAGACGGGGCGGGAGGTGATAAGTGACGCCGCCAAGGGGCGAAGCTGCGGCCGGTCCCGTTAGTCTTTAGCCCACCGCCGTCGAAGCGCGCCCAATGACTGCGCAAGCGCTCGAACAGCGCGAACTCGCGGTCGTCATCGGGTTGGAGGTCCACGTTCAACTCGAGACGGCCACGAAGATTTTCTGTAGCTGTTCGACCGAGCCTGCCGAGGACGAGGAGCCGAACACCCGCGTGTGCCCCGTCTGTCTCGGGCTGCCGGGCGCGCTCCCGGTGCTCAACGAGGCGGCGGTGGAGTCGGCGGTCAAAATCGGCAAGGCGCTGAACGCCGATATCGCCGAGGACACCCGCTTCCACCGGAAGAACTACTACTACCCCGACCTGCCCAAGAACTTCCAAATCACCCAGTACGACGCGCCCATCTGCGCCGACGGGACGCTGGAGGTGTCCGTCGAGGGCACCCGCCGGGACATCGGCATCACGCGCGCCCACCTCGAAGAGGACCCCGGCAGCCTCCAGCACAAAGGCGGCAGCATCGACACGGCGGACTACACGCTCGTCAACTACAACCGCGCCGGCACGCCGCTGGTCGAAATCGTCACCGAGCCCGACTTCCGGAGCCCCCAGGAGACCCGCGCGTTCCTCGCGAAGCTCGAAGAGGTGCTCGAATACCTCGGCGTGTTCGACGCCACCCGCGACGGCTCGCTCCGCATCGACGCCAACATCTCGCTCGTCCCCGCCGACGAGGTCGACGACGACGGCTCGATTTCCGACGAGGCGCTCGAAGCGGCCAACCGAACCGAGGTCAAGAACATCTCCAGCCACAAGGGCGCAGAGAAGGCGCTGGCCTACGAGGTCACCCGCCAGAAGAACGCCATCAAGCGCGGCCGCGCCGTCGAACAGGAGACGCGCCACTGGGACGAGTCCCGCGGCATCACCGTCTCGATGCGCTCGAAGGAAGAAGAAAAGGACTACCGCTACTTCCGCGAGGCCGACCTCCCGCCGCTGCAGGTCGCCCACTGGAAGGAGGAGATTCCGATTCCGGAACTCCCCGACGCCCGCCGCGAGCGCTTCCACACCGAGTACGGCATCGACGAGGAGTCCGCCTCGAAGCTCACCTCGACCAAGGAGGTCGCCGACTTCTTCGAGGACGTGGCCGCCGAGTTCGACGCCGACCTCGCCGCGACGTGGGTCGCCGACAACCTGCTCGGCGAACTCAACTACCGCGACATGCACATCACGGACGTGTCGGACCGCCTCGACGAGTTCACGCGGCTGGTCGAACTCGTCGACGCCGACGAGGTGACGACGAAGAACGCCGAGGAAATCGTCCTCCGCGAGATGCTCGACGAGGGCAAGGACCCCGACACCATCGTCGACGAAGAAGGGCTCGGCAAGGCCGACGACGACGAAATCGGCGGCTTCGTGCAGGAAGCCATCGACGAGAACCCCGACGCCGTCGAGGACTACCACGACGGCGAGGGCGGCGCGCTGAACTTCCTCGTCGGGCAGGTCATGCAGAAGTCCAAGGGGAGCGCCGACCCCGGCACGGTGAACCAGTTGCTCCGCGAGCGACTGGACGAATAACCGACCGTCTTCGGTTTCTCTTCTCCGCGACGAGCGGCCGTTTCCTGTCAGGCCCGGCGAGCGTGACTACGACCAGTCGTCGTCATCGTCGCGCCCGAACAGCATCGCCGACCCGAGGACGACCGCGAACCACGTCAGGGCCTCCTCGGCCGCCGGCGACGCCGGAAGCGGGCGGTCCACGCCGGTCCGGTAGACGAGGAAGTAGTCGCCGTCGAGTTCGAACACTCGTGCGCCCGCGCTCGCCGACCAGAGTTCGTGGTCCGCCGTCGCCGACCCGTCTTCGATAGCCGCCCACGCGGTCGGGTATCGGTCCGGGGGGCGGGCCACGTCGTCCAGCGCCGCCGCGGCCGAGACGCGCGCCGTCGAGAGGACGTACCGGCCGTCCTCCCACGTCGCTTCGCGCTCGAAGACCCGGCCGTCGTAGTAGACGAGATACAGTTCGTCGGCGTCGAGGTGCCCGGAGCCGGATTTCACGTCGGGGTGGTCCACCGCGAGCGACCCGTTCAGGGTCGCGGCCTCCAGCGCGCAGTAGCGCGTCACCGACGACCCGACCGAGCAGGCGAAGCCGTCGATGCCGTGCCACAGGTCGGAGCGCGCATCACGGTCGGGCACGACGAGTCGGTCGTCCTCGACCCCGATTTCGGCTGACTCGTAGGTGTACGTCGGTCCGGTGAGCCCGAGCGTCGGGCCCCAAAGCGGCGTGAGAATCAGGAGGACCGCGAGGCCGAGACGGAGGTGTTCGGTGGAGGGCTGTCGCATGGCGCTCCCTTCCGACCCGTCGAGGAAAGTCGTTCTGCTGTCAGGTCAGCCGGTGGAGGGCGATGGTGGCCGAGACTAGTCGTCACCCGGCGCCGGCGTCGCCCCGCGGTCGAGGACGCCCTCGCGCCACGTGCCGAGCCGGAACCACGCGACGGCGACGGCGAAGGAGGTGACGGCACCGACGACGTACGCCCACCAGAGGCCTTCGACGCCCCACGCGAGACCCGAGACGGTGCCGACGACCGGGAGGGAGACGGTCCACGTGAACGCGACCGCGAGGGCGACCGGGACGCGGAAAATCCACCGCGAGAGGAACGACAGCGCCATCGCGGCCTTCGTGACGCCCGCGCCGCGGAACGCTCCCTGAATCACCATCACGCCGCCGAAGAACGCCCACGACGGGGCGACGATGCGGAGGAACGTCACGCCCGCGTCGATGACCGGCTGTTCGTCGATAAAGAGACGCATCGCCTCGGCCGGGAAGGCCATGACGAGACCCGCGGCGGCGAAGAGCAGCCCCATCGTCCCCGCCATCGCGGTCCACGCGACCGAGGCGGCCCGGTCGGGCGTTCGCGCGCCGAGGTTCTGGCCGACGCCGGTCGCCGTCGCCTGTCCGACCGCGCCGGAGACGGTCCACGAGACGGACATGAGGCGGACGCCGATGCCGTAGGCCGCGGTCGGCGTCGGTCCGAACCGAGCGACGAACGCCGCCATCACGACCGCGGAGAAGCTCCGCGCCCAGCCGTCGAGCGTCGCGGGATAGCCGATATCGACCAGCTTTCTGAGGCGCTCGGGGTCGGGTCGGAGGTCGGTGGGGCGGAGTCTGACTCCCCAGTCGCCGCGCAGGAGGATGTAGACGCCGGCGGCCGTCGCGAACAGTCGGGCGACGAGCGTCGCAATCGCCGCGCCGCGGGTCCCCATCCCCGCGATTGGGCCCCAGCCGATGATGAGAATCGGGTCGAGGACGACGTTGAGGCCGGCGGAGGCGACCATGAGCCACATCGCGGTCTTCGTGTCGCCCGCGCCCTGTAGCGCCGCCCGGAACGCGAAAAACAGGAACGTGAGCGGGAGCGAGAGGAAGATGACCTCGATGTAGGCGAGCGCCTCGGTGAAGACGGCTCCCTCCGCGCCGATGAGTTCCAAAAGCGGATGTCTGAACGCGAAGCCGGCGACGGCGAGGACGACCGACACGGCGAGGGTGAGAAGCACCGTCTGGCCGACGACGCGGTCGGCCTCGCGGTCCTCGCCCGCGCCGACGTGCTGCGAGACGAGGGCGATGGTCGCCGCGGTGATTCCCATCGCGGTCGAGACGAACATCCAACTCGTCGGGAACATGAGCGAGACGGCGGCGACGGCGTCCGCACCGACGCGGCCGACCCAGAACACGTCCGCGAGGTTGTACAGCGTCTGGAGGAGGTTTCCCGCGACGAGCGGCCACGAGAGCGAGAGCAGTTTGGGCGCTATCGCCCCCTCGGTCATGTCGACTCGCGAGTCACCCGACACGGTCTCAGGTTCGGCGGGCGGAGGTTATCGCTTCTGGTGTCACGCGGCGTCGCGGCCGCATCGGCGAACACACACCTTCGCGCGCGAAGCGCGCTCACCCGCACGCCCGTATCCGCGCGCGTTGAGGCGTCTACACCCCGAATTCGGCACGAAAGGTTTAGGACAACCCCCGACATATCGCCGCTCAATGAGTAGGGGTCCGGAACTCATCATCACCGAGAAGGACAACGCCGCGAGGCGCATCGCCGACATCCTGAGCGGCGAGACCGCCTCCGCGGAGCGAATGAACGGCGTGAACGTCTACAAGTGGGGCGGCAAGCGCTGCATCGGGCTGTCGGGCCACGTCGTCGGCGTGGACTTCCCGCCGGAGTACAACGACTGGCGCGACGTGGAGCCGGTCGAACTCATCGGCGCGCCCGTCGAGAAACACCCCACGCAGGAGAACATCGTCGCCGCGCTCCGCCGGCTCGCCCGCCGCGCGGGGACGGTCACCATCGCGACCGACTACGACCGCGAGGGTGAACTCATCGGGAAAGAGGCGTACGAGCTCGTCCGCGACGTGAACGAGGACGTGCCCGTCGACCGCGTGCGGTTTTCCTCCATCACGAAGCGCGAGGTGACGGAGGCGTTCGAGAACCCCGACGACCTCGACTTCAACCTCGCCGCGGCGGGCGAGGCCCGACAGATTATCGACCTCGTCTGGGGGGCCGCGCTCACGCGCTTCCTCTCGCTTTCGGCCCGCCAGCTCGGCAACGACTTCATCTCGGTCGGTCGCGTGCAGGGACCGACGCTGAAGCTCATCGTCGACCGCGAGCGCGAAATCGAGGCGTTCGACCCCGAGGACTACTGGGAGCTGTTCTCCAAGCTGACGAAGGACGCCGACGGCGACGCCGAGTCCTTCGAAGCGCAGTACTTCTACCTCGACGACGACGGCACCGAAGCCGAGCGCATCTGGGACGAGGAGTCCGCGGAGTCGGCCTACCAGACGCTTCTCGGCGTCGAGTCCGCGGAAGTCGCGTCGGTCAACCGCCGCACGCGGACCGACACGCCGCCCGCGCCGTTCAACACCACGCAATTCATCCGCGCCGCCGGCTCCATCGGCTACTCCGCCCAGCGGGCGATGAGCATCGCCGAGGACCTCTACACGGCCGGTTACATCACCTACCCGCGGACCGACAACACGGTGTACCCCGACGACCTCGACCCGCGCGAACTGCTCGGCGCGTTCGAGGGCGACCGCCGGTTCAAGGAGGACGCCGAATCCCTCCTCGAACAGGAGGAAATCGAGCCCACCGAGGGCGACAACGAGACGACAGACCACCCGCCGATTCACCCGACCGGCGAACTCCCCTCGGCGTCCGACCTCACCGAAGACGAGTGGGACGTCTACGAACTCGTCGTCCGACGCTTCTTCGCCACCGTCGCCGAGGACGCCGTCTGGGAGCACCTCCGCGTCGTCGCCGAGGTCGAGGGGCTCTCGCTGAAGGCCAACGGCAAGCGCCTGCTCGAAGCGGGCTACCACGACGTCTACCCGTACTTCAACTCCACCGAGTCGTTCGTGCCGGACGTCGAGGAAGGCGAGTCGCTCGTGCTGTCCGACACGCACCTCGACGCCAAGCAGACCCAGCCCCCGCGGCGCTACGGCCAGTCGCGGCTCATCGAGACGATGGAACAGATGGGCATCGGGACGAAGGCGACCCGCCACGACGTGATTCAGAAGCTCTACGACCGCGGCTACATCGAGAGCGACCCGCCGCGACCGACCCGGCTCGCGCGGGCGGTCGTGGAGGCCTCCGAGGACTTCGCGAAACTCATCGTCAGCGAGGAGATGACCTCGCAGCTCGAATCCGACATGCTGGCCATCGCCCGCGGCGAGGCCACCCTCGAAGACGTGACCGAAGAGTCCAAAGAGATGCTCCAGGACGTGTTCGAGGGGCTGATGGAGTCCCGCGAGGAGCTCGGTAAACAGCTCCAAGACTCGCTGAAAGCCGACAAGACGGTCGGAACCTGTCCCGAGTGCGGCGGCGACCTCGTCGTCAGAAAGAGCCGCCGCGGCTCGTACTTCATCGGCTGTGACTCCTATCCCGACTGCACCTACACGCTCCCGCTTCCCTCCACGGGCAAGCCGCTCATCATGGAGGAGTCCTGCGAGGAACACGACCTCCACCACATCAAGATGCTCGCCGGGCGCAAGACGTTCGTCCACGGCTGCCCGCTCTGTAAGGCCGAGGAGGCCGACGAGGAAGACGACCTCGTCATCGGAACGTGTCCCGAATGTGGAGACGAACACGACGGCGACCTCGCCATCAAGCGCCTCCGGTCTGGCTCCCGGCTCGTCGGCTGTACCCGCTATCCCGACTGCGACTACTCGCTGCCGCTGCCCCGGCGCGGCGACATCGAGGTGACGGACGAGTCCTGCGAGGAACACGACCTGCCAGAACTCCGGATTACGTACGAAGGCGACCGCGAACCGTGGGAACTCGGCTGTCCCATCTGCAACTACCGAGAGTATCAGGCCCAGCAGAACGGCGAGGGCGGCTCCGACCTAGAGAGCATCAGCGGTATCGGCGCGAAGACCGCCGAGAAACTGAAAGACGCCGGCATCGAGGACGTGAAGACGCTGAAGGCGTCCGAACCCGACGACATCGCGGCAAAAGTCGAGGGCGTGGGCGCGGATACGGTTCGGAAGTGGCAGACCGCGGCGGACTGAACGACAAACCGTAACGTCACAGACACGAACCGGCCGATACCACCCGAACCCTCATTTCATCCGCACGCTTTTTACGCCCCCTCAAGCAAAGAGCGACCAATGAGCTATCCGTGGGAAGACTGGGATCATATCACCAAAATCGACCCTGACAAGGACCTCGTCGACGGCGAGACGTTCGAAGACGTGTGTGAGACGGGCACCGACGCCCTCGAAATCGGCGGCACGCTCGACATCACAGAGGAGAAGATGGAGCGCGTCATCGAGGCGACCTCGAAGTACGACGTGCCAATCTACCAGGAGCCGTCGAACCCCGGCGTCGTCATCGACGACGACGCGCTTGACGGCTACCTCATCCCGACGGTGTTCAACGCGAGCGACTCGTTTTGGATCACCGGCGCGCACAAGGAGTGGGTCCGCATCGAAGACGGCCTCGACTGGGACCGGACCCACACCGAGGCATACATCGTGTTGAACCCCGAGTCGTCGGTCGCCGAGTACACCGACGCCGACACCGACCAGTCCGCCGAGGACGTGGCCTCCTTCGCCCGCGTCGCCGAGAAGATGTTCGGCCAGAAAATCATCTACGTCGAGTACTCCGGCACCTACGGCGACCCCGAGAAGGTCGGCGCGGCGCACGACGCGCTCGACGACGCGACGCTGTTCTACGGCGGCGGCATCCACGACTACGACACCGCCTACGAGATGGGTCAGCACGCGGACGCGGTCGTCGTCGGCAACCTCCTGCACGACGAGGGCGTCGACGCGGTCCGCGAGACGGTCGAGGGCGCGAAGGACGCGACGGCCGAACTCGTCGCGGAGTAATCCCCACGGGCGCGGTTTCGTCTTCTACGCCGACTCCATCGACTCGGCCGACCCCGAGTTCACGCCGCCAGCGTGTGACTGCCGAGACGCATCGACGCCGAGCGCCGACGCGTTCGGCGCGCCGCGACCGAGGAGCGTCGCCGACGCGACGAGAAAGCAGAACGACGCGGTCGCGGCGAGCGCGGTGCCGACGGCCGGCACCGCGGCGCAGAGGGAGACGAGCAGGCCGGCCACGAAGCCGACGAGCGCGACCCCAGAGGCGACGCCGATAAACGAGCGGTCGAACGCGATGTCGCGCGCGACCGGAATCGCCGCGGCGAGCGACCCCTCGCGGGCGAGGGCGACCGTGGCGGCCACCGAGAGATACGAGCCCATCAGTGCCGCGAGGCCGGCCGCGACGAGACCGACGGTTTCGAGCGCGGAGAGGCCGAGGAGCCCGAGCATCGCCGGATTGGTCGCATACGTGAGCGTCGCAAGCGAGAGTCCGGAACCCGGAAGCGCGGCGGTCGCGAGGCCGACTGCGGGGAGTTGGAGCGCGACGAGCGCGGCCGAGAGACGAGCGCCGTCGGCGACCATGTCGGTGTAGTCGTCGAACGACGGGAGCGCGGTCGCGTCGCGGTCGCCGGCGCGAACGAGGCGGACCACGTAGCCCGCAAGGAGAACGCCCGCGAGCGGCGTGGCGAACGACGCGAGCGTCGCGAGGACGCCGACGAGCGTCGTATCGAACGAGGTGTCTTCGGCGAGCGGGAGGGCGAACGCGGCTTCGAGGTCTGAAACGTCCATGTCCGAGGCGAGGTGGCCGCGGGTTCGGATATAAACCTCAGTATCGGAGCCGCCGCGGTGGAAGGGAGAAGCGATTCCGATTCACTCCTCGTCGGTCGGCTCACCGTCCCAGTAGCCGACTTCGGCGTCTCGCGGGTAGTAGCCGTGGAGCGTCCGGGCGTTCTTGTCGCCGCCCGGCGGGGCGCCGCAGAACACCCCGACTTTGTCGGAGTCCGGGTAGCCCGTCACGTCGGGGTGGTTCATGGTCGAGAGCGCGAGGTACCGGAGCGGTTCGTCGCCGTCGTTCTCGATTTGTCTCGCGTAGTCGGCACCGGCGGGGAGCGCGACGTAGGTATCCGGTTCGAGGTCGAGGTCGGCCGCGCCCTCTCGTGTCCGGAGCGTGCCCGTTCCGGAGAGCACGTACAGCGCCTCTTCGTTACCTTCGTGGTAGTGTGTCGGCCACGGGCGCTTCCCCGGCGGGACCTCGTAGAGCGAGCAGCCGAGGTCGCGGCCGCCGGCGCGTTCGGCGAGTCGCTTCCGGCGGAACGCGAAGCGGTCGCCTCGCTCGCTTTCGGACCAGTCGAGGTCGGCGACGCGGGCGGCGTTGGGTGCCGGGCCGGACTCCGAGGAAGCGTCCGCGTCGGTTCGTGGTTCGTCCGCCGGCGCGTCCGGTGAGTCGGGAGCCATACCGGGAGGACACGCGCAGCGAACTAAGTACCACGGTACCACAGACCCCGTCAACGAGTACCCCGCATCGTCCCGCTTCTCGGTGGATTCGACACTCGAACGCGTCCGAGCGAGGCGAAGACACGATGTTTAAGACGAACGGTCGGGAACCACGTCGTATGCGAAACCGAACGTACACGGCCGACGCCGAACCCGGTGACACGGTCACCGTCGCCGGCTGGGTCCACGAAGTTCGTGACCTCGGCGGCATCGCGTTTCTGATTCTCCGGGACACCTCCGGCAAGATTCAGGTCAAGTTCGAGAAAGACGAGATGGACGACGACCTCGTCGAGACGGGTCTCGGCGTCCACCGCGAGAGCGTCATCTCCGTGACCGGCGAGGTCGCGGAAGAGCCCCGCGCGCCGACGGGCGTCGAAGTCACGCCCGAGAGCCTCGACGTCATCGCCGAGGCCGAAGCGCAGCTCCCGCTCGACCCCTCCGGCAAGGTCGACGCCGAGCTCTCGACGCGCCTCGACAACCGCACGCTCGACCTCCGCAAGGACGAGGTCAAGGCCATCTTCGAGATTCGCGCCGAGGTCCAGCGCGCCGTCCGCGAGCAGTTCCGCGACCTCCGCGCCACCGAGATCAACACGCCGAAAATCGTCGCCACGGGGACCGAGGGCGGCACCGAGCTCTTCCCCATCACGTACTTCGGCAAGGAAGCGTTCATGAACCAGTCGCCGCAGCTGTTCAAGCAGCTGATGGTCGGTTCCGGACTCGAACGCGTCTTCGAGGTCGGCCCCATCTTCCGCGCCGAAGAGCACAACACGCCCCGCCACCTCAACGAGGCGACCTCCATCGACTTCGAGTCGGCGTTCATCGACCACACCGAGGCGATGGACGTGTGCGAGGCCGTCGTCAAGGCCGCCTACGAGGCCGTCGAGGAGCACTGCCAGGACGAACTCGAAGCGCTCGGTCTCGAAGACGAGTTCGAAGCGCCGTCCGGCGAGTTCCCGCGGCTCAGCTACGAGGAGGCCATCCAGCGCATCAACGCCACGGGCAAGCTCGACGAGCAGCTCGTCTGGGGCGACGACCTCCCCACCGAAGGCGAGAAGGCGCTCGGCGAGGACGTCGGCGAGCACTACTTCATCACCGACTGGCCCAGCGAGATCAAGCCGTTCTACATCAAGGACCACGACGACGACGAGACGCTCTCGACGGGCTTCGACATGATGCACCCGAACATGGAGCTCGTCTCGGGCGGCCAGCGTGAACACCGCTTCGACCACCTCGTCGCCGGCTTCGAGCAGCAGGGCCTCGACCCCGACGCGTTCGAGTACTACACGAAGATGTTCAAGTACGGCATGCCCCCGCACGCCGGCTTCGGACTCGGCGGCGAGCGACTCATCATGACGATGCTCGGACTGGAGAACATCCGGGAAGCGGTTCTGTTCCCGCGCGACCGGCAGCGCCTGTCGCCCTAGGCGACGGCGCAACACGAGCGCCGGAGAACGCCACGCGTTGCGAGTGAGCTCCCGCGCGACTGCCACCATCTGAGCCCGTACGGGCGAAGACGCACCCACCGACGCGCCCCATTTTTTGCGAAACAGTCGTTACCTCCCGGACACGTTAGAACACCATGCACGAACGTCGTCGTCGCGAGGGATACCGATGACCGACCCGAAGCGAATCGTCGACGACGCCATCGACGGCGCGGGCGACGACGAGGACTCGGCGCTCGAAGAGCTGGTCGCCGGCGTCGTCATGGGGCTCATCTTTCTGGTCGGATTCGGCCTGCTCGCGCTCGGAGTGTCGTGGTTCTGGATCGTCTTCCCGGTCGGTTTCGCGGGCGTGCTCCCCGCCGCGATAGCTCTCGTCCGCATCTACGAGTCCCGCCGCGGCGGCGACGCGGGCGAGTCGTTGACGACCGAGACCGAAGACGCGCTCGAAACGCTCCGCCGGCGCTACGCGACCGGCGAGCTCTCCGAGGAGGAGTTCGAGGCGAAAGTCGAGCGGCTGTTGGAGACGGAGACGGTCGCGGACGCTCGCAAAACGGCGGAATCGCGACGAACGACCCGCGAGGACGAAGCGACCGAATACGAGCGTTCCTGAGTCAGACTCGACACGAACACGAACGCGACACGAACGCGGACGCGACGAAACGCAACACCGTTAACCGACCCCCGTCGTAGAACGACCGATGAGCGACGACGCGACGGCGTTCGTGCCCGGCCACGTCACGGGCTTTTTCAGCGCCCACCCCGCCGCCGACCCGGCGGTCGCCGGTTCCCGCGGCGCGGGGCTGACACTCTCCCACGGCGTCACCGTGACGGTCGAACCGGCGCAGGAGACGACCGTCACCCTCGACGGCGAGGCGGTCGAGATGCCGCCCGTGGCGGACGTACTTGCGGCGCTCGGCGCGACGGCCGCGGTCGACGCCGAAAGCGACCTGCCCCTCGGCGCGGGCTTCGGCGTCTCGGGCGCGATGGCGCTCGGGACCGCGCTGGCGGCGAACGCCGTCTTCTCCCGCGGACGCTCGGAAAACGAACTCGTCACCCTCGCCCACGTGGCCGAGGTCCGCGCGGGGACCGGCCTCGGAGACGTGGTCGCGCAGGCCCGCGGCGGGATGCCGATTCGGGTCGAACCCGGCGCGCCGGCCCACGGCCGGATGGACGGCGTCCCCGCGCGCCCCGAAATCGAGTACGTCGCGTTCGGCGGGCTCTCGACGGCCGACGTGCTGTCGGGAGACACGACAGCACTCACCGCCGCCGGCGAGGCGGCCCTCGAAGAGCTCCGCGCCGAGCCGACGCTCGACCGCTTCGTCGCCGAGTCGCGACGGTTCGCCCGCGACGCCAGCCTGTTGACCGACCGGGTCGAAGCCGCAATCGACGACGTGCGCGCGGCCGGCGGCGACGGGGCGATGGCGATGCTCGGCGAGACGGTGTTCGCGGTCGGGACGGGGCTGTCGGACGCCGGCTACGACCCAGAGCGCTGTCGCGTCCACCCCGCCGGCGCGACGCTGCGGAGCGAGTAGGCGGCCGCGAGGCCTCGCCGAGCGGTCGGGGGCGGTGCGGAATCCCGCCCGCGCCGATGAGAAAACGTGTTACTGTCGCGGCGACGACCCACCACCAATGAGCGACATCGAGATTCCCGAGAGCCACCCGAGATACCAGTCGCTTCTCACCCGCCACCGCATCGAGGAAGGCGTCGAGAAGGGTATCACGAGCCGACAGGGACTCATCGCGCAGGGGCGCGGCGAGGCGTTCGATTACCTCCTCGGCGAGCGGACGATTCCGAGCGCGGACGAGGCCACGCGGGCGGCCGCGGCGCACCTCCTGCTCGCCGACCACCCGGTCATCTCGGTCAACGGGAACGTCGCGGCGCTCTGCCCCGGCGAAATCGTCGAACTCGCGGCGGCCGTCGACGCCGACATCGAAGTCAATCTGTTCAACCGCACCGACGAGCGCATGCGGGCCATCGTCGACCACCTGCGCGACCACGGCGCGGACGAGGTGAAGGGACTCACCGCCGACGGGCGGATTCCGGGCATCGACCACGAGCGCGCGAAGGTCGACGCCGACGGCATCGGGAGCGCCGACGTGGTCGTCGTCCCGCTGGAGGACGGCGACCGGGCCGAGGCGCTCGGCGCGATGGACAAAGTCGAAATCGTCGTCGACCTCAACCCGATGTCGCGGTCGGCGCAGGTCGCCACGGTCCCCATCGTGGACAACATCGTGCGCGCCGTGCCGAACATCACCGCTCACGCCCGCGACCTGCGAGACGCGGGCGCGACGCGCGAGGAACTGGAGACCATCGTCGTCGAGTTCGACGCCGACGCCGCCCTCGAGGCCGCTGAACGGGCGATTCGTGCGGGCGCAGACGACGAGTAAGCGACCGATACCGCTCGTCGCCGTCTCTCGACGTCCACAGAAAGTACTCTTGTGCTGACGAGTATAGCACGGGTATGCCCTCCACCGATACGAGCGCGCCCGACGAAGGCGGGGCGACGGACGCTTCGACCGACGACACGGCCGACGAAGACGGCGAGAGCGACACGTCGCTTCTGGACCGCTTCGTCGACGTGCTGTGGATTCTCCCGTGGTGAGCGACGCTATCCGAACCCGCTGACCAGCACCGCCAGCCACTGCGCCGGGTCGCGTCGCCGGCGCACCTCGACCGCATCGACCCACTTGACCCACTGGAAGCCGCGTCGGTTCGGCGCGACCAGTCGGAGCGGCGCGCCGTGGCCGTGCGAGAGCGGTTCGCCGCCGACGCGGGTCGCAAGCAACATCTCCCGGGCCTCCGCGATTGGGAAGGACCACCGGAAGCCCGTCACCGACCGGACCGTCACCCACCGCGCTGACGAGTGAACACCGGCGCTATCGAGCGCGTCACCGAGTCTCACGCCGGTCCAGTTCTGCTCGGTGTACCACCCGCTCGTGCAGTCCAAGAGGACCGACCGCGTCTCGTCGGGCGCGAGGTCCGCCCGGTCGAGTTCGAGCGGACGGTCGACCAGTCCCGCGACCGAAAGGGACCACGAGTCGTGGTCGACGGGGTCGGGGTCGTCGGCGACCCAACTCGTCACCGGAAAGGCGTCGTTGCCCTCGCCGGGCGGGAGCGGCCGCGACCCGGTGAATCGTCGACCGACGCCGCGGAGCGACCCCACCGTCTCGGTCGCGCGGTAGCTCGCCGCGCCGAAGACGAGTATCGCGCCGTACTGGAGCGCCCGGCGTCGCTCCGCGAAGTCGACCGCGCGGGGTGCGCGGAAGCGCGCCCGGAGGTGGACGAGAAGGACTGGAATGACGAGCAGGCCGAAGCCGATGTGGACGTTGAGAAGCGTCCAGAAGGCGATTCGGACCTCGACGCCGAGCACCCACGCGATGCCGGTGCCGAGTGCCGCGAGCGCGACGACCGCGAGGAGAATCGAGACGGCTGTGTGGCGGTCCCGGAGCCGCGAGTCGACCACGCGGTGGCGGACCCGATAGAGTTTGAAGCCGACGAGCGCGACCAGCGAGAGGCCGGCGACGCCGTGGACGACGAACAGGAGGCCGTTGGCCGGATGGCCGGCCCCGAGGCTCAGCACGCCCGAGAGCGTCTCGAAGACGACGAGCGCGAAGATGGACCAGTCGACCGCCCGCGGCGGTGGTTCGAACCGCCGGAGCGCGCGGGTCGCGCGGCTTGCCATGAGAAGTGATAGCGTTTCGAACGGGAATAGGGTGTCGAGAGAGACGGCGAGAACGGAGCCGGGCGCGAAACGAAGATGGGGACGGAGACGGAGACGGGGACGGGGACGGAGACGAGCGCGAAAACCGAGCGGCGGTTCAGTCGTCGGCCGTCAGCGCCGCGGGGAGGTCCGCCGGAAGGCGGTCGCGGTCGTGTTCCGCCTCGAAGTCGAGGTCGGGGCCGACGCCGTAGATGCGCTTGGGGTTGATGTCGCCGTGGCTGACGAAGTAGTGCCGGACGATGTGGTCCATGTTGACCGTCTTTGCGACCCCCGGAAGCTGGTAGAGTTCCTTCGTGTAGTTCCAGAGGTTGTCGTACTCGTGGATGGCCTTCTTGTTACACTTGAAGTGCGTGTGGTAGACGTGGTCGAAGCGAATCAGCGTCGCGAACATCGCGATGTCCGCCTCGGTGAGCACGTCGCCGGCGAGGAACCGCTGGTCGTCGAGGACCTCGTCCCAGTGGTCCAGCGCGTCGAACAGTTCCTCGACGGCCTCCTCGTAGGCTTCTTGGGTCGTCGCGAACCCGGCGCGGTAGACGCCGTTGTTGACCGGCTCGTAAATCTCGTCGATGAGGCGGTCGACCTCCTCCTCGTAACCGTCGGGGTTGAGGTCCACGTCGTTGTCGGCGATGGGGTCGAACGCCTCGTCGAGCATCCGCATTATCTCGCGTGACTCGTTGTTGACGATGGTCTCGCGCTCTTTGTCCCACAGCACGGGCACGGTGACGCGCCCGGTGAACTCGTCGTCTGCGCGGAGGTAGATGTCGCGGAGGAACTCCTCGCCGTACAGCGGGTCCGGGAGGTCCTCGGAGAACTCCCAGCCGTCGTCGATGCGGACGGGTTCGACGAGCGACAGCGAAATCGCGTCTTCGAGGCCCTTCAGCGCGCGCGTCATCGCGGTGCGGTGGGCCCACGGGCACGCCCGACAGATGTAGAGGTGGTATCGCCCGGCCTCGACCGGGAACCGCTCGTCCTCGCCGACCCAGTTGCGGAAGTCGGTCGTCTGGCGCTCGAACTCGCCGTCTTCGTTGTTGGCGACGAACTTGTCGGTTCGCCACTCGCCTTCGTAGAGCATGTTCATGCTACCACGACCTGGAGTGCTCGCATGTCCGTCCGTTGGGACCTGAACACCAAAAGTTGGGAGGCGACATCGGTGTAACCGGCCGGCTATCCGGGGCGGCGACGCATGTCGTCACCTCGTGTAAGAGAGTCGTCAGAATCGGCACAGCCCCGTGTGATTCGATTACACAGTCACACCCGCGCGACTAACTCGGAGACTGTCAGTTTGAGAAAAAGCCATCATAGATTATGACAATTGTGGGGATGTCGCATGGTGGTACTAGACATCGAGACGGAGGATGGACAGCGCGAGGCACTTCGCCGGATGCTCACGATTCGAGCGTTCGACACGAAAGCGGCCGACCTATTCAGCGACGGCGAACTCCCCGGGTTCGTCCACCTCTACGTCGGTGAGGAAGCGGTCGGGGTCGGCGCGTGTTCGGCCCTCGAATCGGACGACTACATCACGAGCACCCACAGGGGACACGGCCACTGTATCGCGAAGGGGCTCGACCCGGACCTGATGATGGCCGAACTGTTCGGCAAGGCCAACGGCTACTGTAACGGCAAAGGCGGGTCGATGCACATCGCGGACGTCGACGCGGGGATGCTCGGGGCGAACGGCATCGTCGGCGCGGGGCCGCCGCTGGCGACGGGTGCCGCGCTCACCTCGCATCTGAAGGGCGAAGACACCGTCGCGCTGGCGTTCTTCGGCGACGGCGCGGTCGCACAGGGACAGGTCCACGAGGCCATCAACCTCGCGGCGACGTGGAACCTCCCGGCGGTGTTCCTCGTCGAAAACAACCAGTACGGCGAGGCGACACCCGTCGAGAAACAGCACAACGTCCAGAACCTCAGCGAGACCGCGGAGGCGTACAACATCCCCGGTTTCACCGTCGACGGGATGGACATCACCGCGGTCTACGAGGCCGTCAAGGAGGCGCGCAAGCGGGCCGCCGACGGCGAGGGACCGACGTTCATCGAGGCCGAGACGTATCGGTACCACGGCCACTTCGAGGGCGACCAACAGCCGTACCGGACCGAGGAGGACGTCGCGATTTGGAAGGACCGCGACGCCATCGAGTCGTTCAAGCGACGACTCGTTGACGCGGGGACGATAACCGAAGACGAGTTCGACGAGATGAAAGCCGAAATCGACCAGCAGATCGAAGACGCCGTCGGGAAGGCGAGAGACGCGGCGTACCCGGACCCGAGCGAGGCGTACGAAGACATGTTCAACGCGGCCGTTCCGGAGATTAGCGACTTCTCCAGCGGGATGCGGGCCGACGGAGGTGAGGACCGATGAGCACCGAGACCAGCAGCGGGACCGGCCCGGACCAGACGAAGGAGATGACCATCCGGGAGGCGATTCGACTCGCCCTCCGCGAGGAACTCGAACGCGACGACGACGTGTTCGTCATGGGCGAGGACGTCGGGAAGTTCGGCGGCGTCTACGAGGTCACAGGCGACCTCGTCGAGCAGTTCGGCGAGGAGCGCGTCCGCGACACGCCCATCAGCGAAGCCGGCTTCATGGGCGCGGCGGTCGGCGCTGCGGCGACCGGAACGCGGCCGGTCGTCGAAATCATGTTCTCGGACTTCATCGGCGTCTGCTCCGAGCAGATAATCAACCAGATGGCGAAGAACCGCTACATGTTCGGCGGTAAGACGGAGATGCCCGTCACCGTCAGAACGACCGAGGGCGGCGGGAGCGGCGCGGCCAGCCAGCACTCCGGGACGATTCACACGTGGTTTGCCCACTTCCCCGGCGTGATGGCCGTCGCGCCCGCGACGCCGGCGTCCGCCAAGGGGCTGTTGAAGTCGGCCATCCGGTCCGACGACCCGGTCATCGTCTTCGAGAACAAGCAGATATACGAACAGAAGGGCGAGGTGCCGCTCGACGACGACTTCACCATCCCAATCGGCACCGCGAGCGTCGAGCGCGAGGGCGAGGACGTGACCGTCGTCGCCACCCAGCGCATGGTCGGCGAGTCGCTCGAACTCGCCGAGGAACTCGCGGGACAGACGAGCGTCGAGGTCATCGACCTCCGGTCGCTCTACCCGATGGACACCGAGACGCTGGTCGAGAGCGTCAAAAAGACCGGTCGCCTCGTCATCGCCGACGAAAGCCCGCTGTCGTACGGGACCCACGCCGAGGTGGCGACGCGCGTCATGGAGAACGCGTTCTACAGCCTCGACGCGCCCATCCAGCGGGTCGGCGTCGCCGACGTTCACATCCCCTTCAGCCCCGCGCTCGAAGAGGAGGTGCTTCCCCACGGCTCCGACGTGGAAGCCGCAATCAACCGCATCGTGTAAGTGACGACCACTATCGGTCTCGTCGTCAACCCCGCCGCCGGCCGCGACATCCGTCGGCTCACCGGCGGCGCGAGCGTCAGTAACAACTACGCGAAACGCCGCACCGCGGGCTGTGTCCTCGCGGGGCTGACGCTCGCCGACGACGTGGACGTGCTCGTCATGCCCGACAGCACGGGGCTCGCCGACCGCATCGTCGACGACGCGCCCGATGAACTCGGCGTCGAGTTCGTGGACATGACGGTCACGGCGTCGGGACGGGACAGCAGAACGGCCGCGGCCCACTTCGCGGACCACGCCGACGCCGTCGTCGTCCTCGGCGGCGACGGCACGACGCGGGACGTGGCCCAGACCATCGGCGACGTGCCGGTCGTGAGCATCTCGACGGGGACGAACAACGTCGTCCCGACGCCCGTCGACGGCACCGTCGCGGGCGCGGCCGCCGCGCTCGTCGGAAGCGGAGCCGTCCCCGCCGCGGAGGCGACGACGCGCCACGGGACCATCGAGGTCAACGTCGCCCGGGCCGAACAGACGACGGTCATCCGCGGGCTCGCAACCGTCGGCGTTCTCGACCGCCCCTTCGTCGGCACGCGGGCGATTCTCGACCCGAGCGACATCGTCGGCGGCGTCGTCTCGCGGTCGTCGCCCGCCGAAATCGGGCTCTCGGGAATCGCCGGCGGTCTCGTCACGCACCGGCCGGACGACCCCGGCGGCGTCGGCTTCCGACTGGCTCTCGACGGCGAGAGCGGAGCGACCGCCCCAACGACGGTCAGGGCGATTACCGTCCCCGGACGACTCTCGACGGTCGACGTGGCTGAACACCGCGTCCTCGACGACGGCGAGGACTACGCGTTCGAGGTCGACCGCGGGGTCGTCAGCGTCGACGGCGAGCGGGAACACGAGGTGCGAAACGGGACCGTCCGCCTCCGCCCGGTGAGCGACGGCCCGCGACTGGTCGACGTCGAGTCGGTCCTCGAACGAGCGGCCAGCGACGGGCGCTTCAGGCTCGGGTGAGCCGGCGGCCCCGACCCGGCCCGGCCTGACCGACCAGTTCGGCCGCCGATTTTTTCACCGCCCGCCGGCGGCGATGACGAGCGACCACGGGTTCTCGACGTGTTCGACGAGCGTGCCGAGCATGCGGGCCGCGTCCGCCCCGTCGACGATGCGGTGGTCGAACGACAGCGAAAAGGAGATAACTCGCCGGACGGCCACGTCGCCGTCGTCGGTCGGCACGGCCTCCCGGCGAATCGTGTTGACGCCGAGGATGGCGACCTGCGGCGGGTTGATGACCGGGTCGAACGACTCGACGCCGAGGACGCCGAGGTTCGAGACGGTGAACGTGCCCCCCGAGAGGTCGTCCATCGTGAAGTCACCCGACAGCGCCCGCTGGGTGACCTCGGCGCGGGTCTCGGCGAGTTCGGCGAGCGACAGCGAGGCCACGTCGCGGACGACCGGCGCGATGAGTCCCTCGTCGATATCGACCGCGATGCAGACGTTGTGCTCCCCGTGGAGCCTGTGGACGCCGTCCTCGAAGGTCGCGTTGAACTCGGGGTGTTCGTCGAGGGACGCCGAGAGCGCGAGGAGCAGTACGTCCGTTATCGACACGTCCACGCCGAGGGCGTCGTCGGCGGCGTTCGCCGCGGCGAGCAGTTCCTCCGCGTCGGCGCGGCGGTCGATTGTGACGTGGACCGCCTCACGGTAGCTCTCGCCGAGGCGGTCGGCGATGGTGCGGCGCATCCCCGACAGCGGCCGCTCCGTCTCGACCGGTTCGCTCGCGGCGGTCGCATCGGCCCCGGCGGTCGCCGGCGAGTCGGTTGCCGCCGCGCTCGCGCCGCCCGCCGCCCGCACGTCGGACTCGGTGATGCGGCCGTTCTGTCCCGTGCCCTCGACCGCCGCGATGTCGACGCCGAGTTCGCGGGCGAGGCGGCGGGCGCTCGGCGGGGCAAACACGCGCTTGTCCGCCGTGTCGGCGGTCGCTCCGGAGTCGTCGGTCTCGGCGGGCGTCGCGGACTCCGCCGCGGCTTCCACGTCGCTCTCGGTGATTGCCCCCTGCGGCCCGGTTCCCTCGACGGCCGTGAGGTCGAGCCCGAGGTCGTCCGCGAGTCGCTTCGCGCGCGGCGACGCGCGGACCTCGCCGTTCCCTGACGCCCCGCTCGACCCGCTCGACCGTCGTTTCGCCACCGACGAGGCGTCGCCAGTCGCCGCCGTCTCGGTCGTCTCGGCCGTGCCAGCGTCCGCCGCCGCGTCGTCAGTCGCGGCGGATTCCTCGCCACCCTCGCCGACGCCCGCGTCCGCCTCCAACTGGGTGATGTCCTCGTCCGCACCGGCGACGATTGCCAGCGCGCCGCCGGGCGCTGTCGACTCGCCCTCGGCGAGGACGACGCGCCGCAGGACGCCGTCTTCCTTGGCGTCGATTTCCGCCGTCGTCTTCTCCGACTCGATTTCGGCGATTGGCTCGCCCTCGGTGACCTCGTCGCCCTCCGAGACGAGCCACGCCGAGAGCTCGCCCGACTTCATCTCCAGTCCCAGTTTGGGCATCTTGACTACGTACGCCATGGCAGTAACATACACAATAGAACGTGATATACCTAGGTCGGCGAGTCCGCCGACCAACAGGTTTTACTACTAGGTGATATCACTAAGTGATATGTCGTTCGACGGATTCACCGACGCGACAGAAGCACAGGTCACACGCGCGATTTCGGACTCGTGGATGGAGGAGTTCCGCGAGCGCACCGACACCGAAGTCATCGTCGTCGGCGGCGGTCCCTCCGGCCTCGTCGCGGCCAAGGAACTCGCCGAGCGCGGCGTCGACGTGACCATCGTGGAGAAGAACAACTACCTCGGCGGCGGCTTCTGGCTGGGCGGCTTCCTCATGAACAAGGTGACCGTCCGCGACCCGGCCCAGCGCGTCCTCGACGAGCTCGGCGTCCCCTACGAGGAGAGCGACGAGGCCGAGGGGCTGTACGTCGCCGACGGCCCGCACGCCTGTTCCGCGCTCATCAAGGCCGCCTGCGACGCCGGCGCGAAAATCCAGAACATGACCGAGTTCACCGACGTCGTCCTCCGCGAGGACGACCGCGTCGGCGGCATCGTCATGAACTGGACGCCGGTCCACGCGCTCCCGCGCGAACTCACTTGCGTCGACCCCATCGCGGTCGAGTCCGACCTCGTCCTCGACGCGACGGGCCACGACGCGGTCGTCCTCTCGAAGCTCTCCGAGCGCGGCGTCCTCGACGTGAACGGCATCGAACACGCCAAGGAACACAACACGGGCATGGACAAGACCGCCGACGGCGAGTACGGCGCGCCCGGCCACGACTCGCCCGGCCACGACTCGATGTGGGTCTCCGAGAGCGAAGACAGCATCGTCGACGCGACGGGCGTCGTCCACCCCGGCGTCGTCGCCTCCGGCATGGCCGTCGCCACCGCCCACCACCTGCCGCGCATGGGCCCGACGTTCGGTGCCATGCTGCTGTCCGGCCGACAGGCGGCGCAGTCCTGTCTCGACGAACTCGGCCGCGACGCGCCCGAAGTGAGCATCTCCGGGCCCGCTCCGGCCGACGACTGACCGTCTCCCGACGGTCCGATTGTCGGTTCCCCCGACGCCTCTGACACTTGTTTCGGGTCGCTCCCGACCCGTTTTCCGTTACTGCTGGACTCCCTCGCGTTCCTGTTCGTGAACCCAGCCGAGCGTTCGCCGGATTCGCGCCCACCCACGGTTCCACACGAGCAGGAAGCCGGGGACGGCACCGACAGCGAACAACGCGAGATAGTACTGTAACTCGACGACCGGCGGGTACGCCACCGACGCGACTACGTCAACGAGTCGCAGCGCGAACCAGAGCTGTGCCGCGACGAAGTGACTGATGACGAAGGTTCCGACCAGTCGCTCCTGAACGCCCGCCGGTTCGGGCCGCCCGCCGATTCGACTCCGGTAGAGCAGATACCCGACGACGAGCGGTTGGAAGACGACACAGCCGAGCGCCCACGGGAGACTCGCGTTACTCCCCCGCTCGGCGGCGTCGAGAGACACCCAGTAGCCGACGAGCCCCAAGAACAAGAGGTGAAACGCGTTGAAGGGCGCGCCGAGAAGTTCCGCGAGGAACGAGGCCATGCCACCGGTTGACACCGGGGCGACATATCGCTTCTGTCGGCCGGTCGGACCACACGCCGGCGATTGCTACTTCACGACGCCCGCCCGGACCCGCGCGAAGCCGAGCGCGTGGGTCGTCTCGTGGGCCACCCGACACCGCGATTCGAGCGCCCGGTGGGCCGCGACGAGCCGCCGGTTCAGCATCTTCGTCGGCGACGCGCGCATCGTGCGCGACCCCGGCGGCGCGGTAACGCGGACGAGCGCCCGAAACGCCGGATTGAGCGGCCGCCAGCGCGGGTCGGTCGTCTCCGCGAGGTCGACGAGACAGAGTCGCCCGCCGGAGCCGACGAGGTCCGCCCACGACGAGACCACGGCCGCGGGGTCGTCGAACATCCCCGAGACGAAGGTGGCGAGGACGGCGTCCGGGGACTCGGCGAGTCCGCGTGCGACCGGCGGCCGAGTCGCGTCGGCGCGGACGAGGTGGACGTTCGGGGAGTCGCGGGTCCGCTCGCGGGCCACGTCGAGGACGCCGGGGGAGAAATCGACGCCGACGACGGTCCCCTCGGGACCGACGCGCTCGGCGAGGTACGGGAGGTTCGCGCCCGTCCCGCAGCCCATCTCGACGACCGTCTCGCCCGGGGCGAGCGCGAGCGCGTCGGCGGCTTCGGTTCTGACGCTCCCGACGCCGGGCGCGCGGCGGGCGAGCGCGTCGTACAGCGTCGCCCAGCGGGTGTAGAACGACTGGGCGACCGACGACGGGGAGCGAGAACGGGAACGGGAGTTGGGCTGTTCGGCTGTCATGGGACGGGCCTCAGAGCAGGACGCGGACCACGTCGGCGACGGCGGGCGCGTCGGGACCGAGGATGTACGTGATGGGCTCGATGCCGTAGCCGCCGCTCTGGTAGACGACGAACGTCTCCGGCAGGTCGCGGGCGGTGAGGAGTTCGCGGACCGGGTCGGTCGGCGCGTCCGGGTCGAACTCGATGCACTCGTAGCCCGCGGCTTCGAGGTCCTCGATGACGCCCGCGTCGTAGACGATGTTGAGCGCGGCGTTCACGTCGGCACCGGCGGCGCGGGCCGAAAGCAGGACGCCCGCGACGTGGCCGCTGACGCCGAACTCGGGTTCGCCGGGGACGGTCGCCTGCCCCTTCACGTCGAAGATGCGGCCGGGGATGGCGGCCACGTCGTCGACGCTGTCGGCGTCCGGGAGCGACTCCACGAGGTTAGAGCCGACGTTCGGGATGAGCCCCGCGAAGCCGGAGGTGTTCGTGAGCATGCGGAGGCCGCGGCGGACCGACGAGCGGACCTGCTCGACGGTTCGGAGGCGACCCTCGGGGTCGTGGATGCTCCGGAAGCCGTCGTGGGAGGCGAGTTCGGGCATCTCCTCTTCGTGGAGGTCCGACAGCAGGTCACCCTCTTCGAGTTGGCGGATGAGGACCTCGGCCTCGACGAGCGCCTGCACGGGCGTCATGTCGCCGGTGGCGAGGCCGTCGCCGACGCGGGAGACGAGGTCGACGACGCGGGGGTCGGTGGCGACCCGCTCGTTCGTGGCGACCTCGCCGTGAGCGTACTTCGAGACGGCGCTCTGGCTGATGCCGAGCGCCTCGGCGACCTCCGACTGGGTGAACCCGCGGTCGCGGAGGTCCTCCGCGAGGAGCGCGCGGAACGTCGGGAGGAACGCGTCCACGACGATTTCTTCGATGAACTTCATTCGTCGCCACCGAACTCGGGGTCCGAGCTGAGCCGCGACGCCTGCGGCCCGCGCTGGCCCTGATACTTCGAGCCGCGTTCGACCCCGTAGGGGCGGTCGGCGGGCGACTTCATCTCCGTGAACACGAGCTGAGAGATGCGCATGCCGGGGGTGAGCGCGACCGGCGCGGTGCCGAGGTTCGACAGTTCGAGCGTGATTTGGCCCTCGTAGCCGGGGTCGACGATGCCGGCGGTCGCGTGGATGACGACCGCGAGGCGACCGAGGGAAGAGCGCCCCTCGACGGTCGCCAGCAGGTCGTCCGGAATCGCCACGCGCTCTTTGGTCGTGCCGAGGACGAAGTCGCCGGGGTGGAGGATGAAGTCGTCGCCCTCCGGGACGTGCGTCTCGCGGACGTACTCGGAGACTTCGTGCTCTCGGTTCGGGTGGATACAGGAGATGTTCGTGCGCTGGAACTCCAGGAATTCGGTGCCGAGGCGGAGGTCGACGCTCGCTGGCTGGACCTGCATGTCCACGTCGTCTATCGGGTCGACCACGAGGTCACCCTCGGCGAGGCGTGCGAGGATGTCCGAGTCGGAGAGTATCATACTCGAAGGGAGCGCGACGCGGACAAGTAAATCCACCTTCTCGGCGGGAGGTGCCACCTAGTCTCGGCGGGGCGACACCGCCCCGTCTCGGTTCGGAGACGACACCCCGTTCGGCGCGGCTCAGATGAGTTCGAACAGGAGGCCGACGAGACTCAGGCCGACGGTGACGACCGCGGCCGACTCGACGTCGAGGTCGCGGGCGCGGGCCATCCCGTACGTTCGGACGTACGTCGCCCACGCGACCGTGACGACCACGACGACCCCGCTGACGAGGCCGAACCCGGACAGCGCGGACTGCATCGCGGTGACCGCGGCCTCGGGGGTCGACGGGAGGTCGATTCGCGGGAGGACGTAGGCGAGGTAGCCGGCGAGCGCGAGGGCGCGGGCCGCGCTCGGGACCATCCCCCACGCGGCGACCGTCAGGGACTCGGCGAAGCCGCCCTCGCCGCCGACGAGCGAGGTGCCGAGGTGGAGCATCGCCCCCTCGAAGAGCCAGAACAGCGGCACGCCGACGAGCATCGCCCACGGGACCCACGAGATTTCGTCCCAGACGAGGTCGCCGAGGCGCTCGTCGAGCTGTTCGGGGACCGAGGGGTCGCAGCCCGCCGGCGCGTCCATGTCGGCGAACGGGCCGCCCTCTTCGTAGTTTTCGCACATCCATTCCGGCGCGTGCGCGGGGTTGTCGACGCTGACCTGCTGGTCGAGCTGTTGGGTGAACGTGACGAGGATGCCGCCGGTGGCGGCCGCGACGACGAGCGTCACGAGCGCGACGACGGCGAGCGCCCGCCCGGCGTCGAGCGGTCGCGGCCGCGACGCGAAGTACTCGCGCGGCTTGAGGAGGGGCGTTCGGGGACCTGCCATCAGTCGAATCACGGAGATGTCGGTGAAATGTCTTCTGCCCCGCACGCGACGCCCGCGATGGGAGGACATTTACCGCGTCGGCGGGGAGTAGCGGGCATGAAACAGGCTATCGTCGCACGCGCCGACCTCGGCATGGGCCGGGGGAAGCTCGCCGCGCAGGTCGCCCACGCCTCGCTGTCCGCCTACGAGGACACCGACTCGCAGACCCGGAAGCGCTGGAAGGGCGAGGGACAGAAGAAAGTCGTCCTCAAGGCCAACGGCGAGTCCGAACTGTTCAAACTCGCCGACAAGGCCGAGCGGGCGGGCATCCCCCACGCCATCATCCGCGACGCGGGGCACACGCAACTCGACCCCGGCACGGTGACGGCGCTGGCGGTCGGCCCCGCCGACGACGAATCGGTCGACCGCGTGACCGGCGACCTCTCGCTGTACTGATGCGCGAGGCACACCCCCTGGAGCGCGCGGTCGGCATCGACAGCTACGTGAGCGACGCCGACGGCGTCGGCGGCCGCCTTCGCGTCGCCCCCGAGGACTTCCGCGTGCGCGAACTCGAACTCGACTCGCTGAACGTCCGCCCGCCGGACGCGCCGACCGGCGACTTCCCGAACCTCGTGCTCCGCGTCACCCTCCGCGGCTGGGACACCAACGACTTCGCGGGGCGGCTCTCGGACGAACTCGACGCGAGCAGAGAGCGCGTCTCGTGGGCCGGCACGAAGGACAAACACGCCGTGACGACCCAGCTGTTCACGGTCAACGGCGGCGACGCCGACGACGTGCCCGAGATTCCGAACGCCGACATCGAGGTCGTCGGCCGCCTCGGCCGCACGCTGAACTTCGGCGACCTCGCGGGCAACGGGTTCCGCATCCGCGTCCGCGACCCCGAGAACCCCGAAAACGCCGCGGCCGTCACCGACGCCCTCGCCGAGTTCGGCGGCCGCGACGAGCGCGTCGGCGTCCCGAACTTCTTCGGCCACCAGCGGTTCGGCAGCATCCGCCCCATCACCCACACAGTCGGCCTGCACGTCGTCCGCGGCGAGTGGCGCGAGGCCGTGTTGGCGTACTGCGGCGGACCGACCGAGGACGAACCCGAGGAGACGCAGGAAGGCCGCGCCGTCGTCGACGAGGAAGCCGCGTCGGCCGACCCCGACTGGCACCGCGCGCTCGACCGGATTCCGGGCTACCTCGGCTACGAGCGCGGCATGCTCCACCGACTCGCCGAGGACGGCGCGGAGACCGACGAGGACTGGCGCAACGCGCTCGAATCGGTCCCGTCGAACCTCCAGCGACTGTTCGTCAACGCCGCGCAGTCCTACGCGTTCAACCGGATGCTCTCGGAGCGCCTCGACCGCGGCCTCCCGTTCGACGAACCCATCGAGGGCGACGTGGTTTGCTTCGCCGACCGCGACGCGCCCGAGGGACTGGAGCTCCCCGACGTGAGCCGACTCCAGACCGCGACGGGCCGCCGCGTCGAGGTCATGGGCCGACACATCGAACGCGGTCGCGCGTTCGTCACGGCCCCGCTCGTCGGCACCGACACCGAACTCGCCGAGGGCGAGCAGGGCGACATCGAGCGGGCCGTCCTCGACGACCTCGACCTCGAACCGGGCGACTTCGACCTCCCCGGCAACTTCCGGTCGACCGGGACGCGCCGGGCGATTCTCGTCCGCACCGACCTCGACGTTGACCGCGAGGGCGGCACCGACGGCGATGGCGACGCTGACGACGCTGGCGACGACCTCGTCTTCGACTTCGCGCTCCCCCACGGCTCGTACGCGACGGCCGTGATGCGCGAGTACCTGAAGGCCGGCCCGCTCGACCTCTGAAACGGGAATCGAGACGCGAACTTACTGTTTTGCGGCGCTTGCCGCGGGGCTGGCTCCCGCCCGTCGCTCGGCGTCCGCGGTGCGCGTGGTCGCGTAGCCGATGGCCGCGAAGGGAAGCGAAAACAGCGCCGCGGCGACCGCGAACCCGACCGCGAGACCGACGGTCTCCAACCGGAAGCCGGCGGCCTCCGCGGCCGGCGGGAAGTACGACCACGCGGGGATTGCGAACGCGAGCGCCGAGACCGTCGCGCCGAGGCGGAACCGGCCGCGGGCGCTGGCGACGCCGAGCGCGTAGCCGACCGCCAGCGGGAGCGCCAGCGTCGCGGTTCGGGCGACCGAGGGACCGGCGACGAGCGACGCGGCGACACCGCCGAGCGCGACGGGGGCCATCGCGTACAGCGACCCGGTGACGACGCCCTCGGCGTTCGAGCGGCCGGCGAAGACGGCACCGCCGGCGGCGAGGAGCGCGACGCCCGCGCCGGCGACGACGACGGGTCTGTCGCGGGCGAAGACGACGACGAGCGGGACGGCCGCGGAGGCGACGAGCGCGAACGCGAGTTCGGCGGTCGTCCGCGTGTCCGAGGGGTCGCGGTGGGCGACGAACGCGCGGAAGCTCCCGGCGGCGACCCACGCGAGAACGGCGAAGAGCGCCGTCGAGAGGGGCGCGGCCCGGCGGAGGTACGAGGCGACAGCGAGCCCCGTATCGAGCGCCGACTGGCCCAGTTGCGTGGCGAGGCGGACGGTCGTCTCGGGGTCGAGTGCGAGCGCGACCAGTCCGACGAAACCGGCGAGCGCGAGCGGCGACAGCGATGCGAGAAGGGCGCGGCGGCGCATACGAAGTGGACTCTCGGACACGGGGACGAATATGTTTCGCCGGGCGAACCGCGCGTCGGGGACCGCGTCGCGTCCGGACCGACCCGCATAAACGGCCTTTTGTACGCGCACGCCCGACACGTCGATATGCACTGTCGGCGGTGTGGAAACCCGTTAGAGAAGCCGGGAGACTACTGTCTCACCTGCAACACCGCCAACTGCGACGCCGTCGTGGCCGTCTTCGAGGCCGACCGCGCGACGCTGACGTTTCTCGACGAGGAGGACGTGCTCGGCGAGACGACCGTCACGACGATTCCCGAGTCGGACGACGAGACGAAGGTCGTCCAGCTCCGCAACTTCGCCGGTCTCGTCGCCGACGAGATTCGGCGCAAGCGCCCCGAGACCGTGTACGCCGCGGGCGAGCGCGACCCGCTCCGAGAGACGCGCGCCCAACTCCACCACGAGTTCTACCGCGTCTCCGACGACAACCCGGTCCAGCGCGTCCTCGACACCCGCGGCGAGCGGACGCTGGAGGTCGTCGATATCCCGCCCGCAGAGAAGTTGGGCGGAAGCCACAGCACGCTCATCGGCGGGCGACGGGGCCGCCGGGCGATCGGCGTCGTCGCCGGCCACCCGCACGTCAAGAAGGTCATTCCCGGTCCCATCGACGCCGGGGGCACCGGGTCGCGGACGGGGCTCCGGGCGAAGGTCACCCGCGCCGACGACAACGGCAACGTCAGACTCCTCCTGCGAGACGGGTCGAGCGTCCAGGAGAACCGCATCGTCACGACGGCGATGAACCGCGAGACGGGCGAGCGCGTCCGCGACGACCTGAACGAGGCGCTGCGAGAAGACGAGTTACAAGACACGTAGCGGAGGAAAACACGCCGGGCCGGAATCGAGTGGCCGACTCAGGCCGACTCGGCGGCCCCCTCGGCGACCGTCTCGATGTGAATCGGCTCCGTCTCGGCTTCGTCGCGCTGCGTTTCGTACCACGCGACCGTCTCGGCGATGGCGTCTCGCAGCGGCGTCGGTTCGACGGCGTCGCCGAACGTCTCGCGGAACTTCGCGTCGCGGACGACGTACGGCTCCTCGAAGGCGTAGCGCATCTCGGAGAGTTCCTTCAACGGCGCGCTCAGGTAGCCGCCGAGGGTCAGCGCGAGCCCCGGAGCGGCGATGATGCGCGGGAAGCCGGGGTCGACGTCGGCGGCCTCGTAGACGAGGTCGACGAAGCGGCGCGTCGAGACCGTCTCGGGGTTCGGGACGTGCCAGACCTCGCCGAGGGCCTCGTCGCGCTCGCCGAGGAGGACGAGCGCCCGCGCGAAGTCGGGGACGTAGGTGTAGGTGTGGGCGAGTCGCGGGTCGCCGAACACCTTCGCGCGCTTGCCCGCGACGGCCGCGCCGAACACCTGCTCGCCGACGGCCGACTCGCGGACGCGCGGGCCGAAGAAGTCGCTGGCGCGGCCGATGGTGGCCTCGATGCGGCCCGCCTCGTGGGCGTCGAGGACGATGTCGGCGCACTCGGCTCTGGCCTGTCCCTTCGGGCCGGTGGCGGCGTACGGGAGGTCCTCGGTGAGACGGACCTGCACCGGGCCGTACATGTAGAGGTTCTCGGCGACGACGAGGCGCGCGCCGGCGGCTTCGGCTCCCGCGACGATGCCGCGGGTGAGGTCGGGGAACAGTTCGGGCCACTCGTCGTACGGCGGTTGGGCGCAGTGGTAGACGACAGCCGCGTCCGCGAACGCGGCGACGGCGCGGTCGGGGTAGAGCACGTCCGCGAGGCGGCTCTCGACGCCCTCGGGGAGGTAGTCGGGTTCGTGACGCGTCACCGCGGCCACGTCCGCCCCGCGCTCCCTGAGCTGTTCCATCACCGCGAGTCCGACCGGGCCGGCACCGACCACCACGTGTTGTGTCATGGTCTCCCGTACGCGCGCCGGCGACAAAGCGGTGTCTAGGCCCGTCACATGCCGAGACGACTCGTAGGGTTTATCCATACCGGCGAGGTAGTTCGCGGTACTATGGCCGACAAGAAGGCTCGATCCGTCGGTAGTTCCGGGCGCTTCGGCGCGCGGTACGGCCGCGTCGCTCGACGCCGCGTCAAGGAAATCGAAGCAGAGATGCGCAACTCCAAAGTCGACGGCGACGACGTCACCCGCGTCGGAACCGGCATCTGGAAGAACGAAGAGACCGGCGAGGTCTTCACCGGCGGTACCTACCGCCCGCAGACCCCCGCAGGCAAGCAGGTCCGCCGTTCCATCCGCGCCGCGCTCACCGGCGAGGACGAATAACTCCCAAGTAGCCTCGACTCTTCACATCTCACAATGAGCTACAAGTGTTCCCGGTGCAAGCGCGATGTCGAACTGGACGAGTTCGGTGGCGTCCGCTGTCCGTACTGCGGGCACCGCGTCCTCCTGAAGGAGCGGTCCCCCAACGTCAAAGAAGTCGCCGTCGAGTAGCGTGCGTCCAGCGCACAGCGCTTCGCTCGAATTCGACTATTCTGAGGAGCGGCGCGCACGCGTCGTCGAGCGGAGCGTCGCCGTCGAGGAAGGCGAGATAGACGACGCCCGGTCGGGTGCCCGCGTCGACCGCGAGGGACGGACCGTCGTCGTCACCGTCGAGGCCGACGACCTCGTCGCGCTCCGCGCGGGCGTGAACTCGTGGATACGCCTCGTCGAGACCGCAGAGCGCGTCGCGGACGTCGGCGAGCCACTGTCCGGGTCCGCGTAGGAGACCGCGGGTGTTTTAGGGCCGGCGTCCCGTCGGTTCGGGTATGCAGGGAAGTCTGCCGCCGGAAGCCCAAGAGAAGCTCGAAGAACTGCAGAACCTTCAGGAGACCGCCCAGAACGTCTCCGAGCAGAAGCAGTCCTCCGAGACCGCGCTCAACGAAGCACAGACGGCGCTCACCACGCTCGAGGAAATCGACGCTGACTCCAAGATGTACCGCGAGGTCGGCGAACTCCTCATCGAGACCGACTACGAAGCGGCCAAGGACGACCTCGAAGAGAAGGTCGAGAGCCTCGAAGTGCGCGTCGAACAGCTCACGAAGCAGGAGACGCGCGTGCAGGAGAAGTTCGAGAGCCTGCAGGAAGAGCTCCAGCAGATGCTCCAGGGCGGCGCGGGCGGCGCGGGTCCGATGGGCCCCGGCGGCGCGTAAATGCCACAGCCGACGGACGAAGAAGTGGTCCAGACCGCCGCGGAGGCGGCTGAGGGCCTCATCTTCGCCCGCTTCAAGCAGTCTCGCGTCAAGGACTTCGACGTCACCGTGACGTTCGAAGACGGCGTCCTCGACGTGGACGTGTACGTCAACGCGCCCGACGACGCCGACGACGCGGAAGCCGTCGCCGAGGAGGCGGCGCTGACGGCGCAGGAGGCCGTGGACGAACTGTTCGCGGCCGCCGACGAAGAGTAAGGGACGTTCTCGCGGGCACCCCCCGCACTCGGTTTCTCCCGGTGAGCGGCGCCGCCGACTCGACCCTCACGCGGAGCGAGCGTCGTCGATTTGCAGGGTTGGTTTTGGATTCCGCAAGTATTACACCATTCAGGTGTGGTACCACGCGACACAGTTATACATAATAGTGGTGTATGTTACCTCATGTCAATCAGAAGGACGCCGAGAGGGACGACCGCACTGGACCGGTTGCGAGAGCGATACAGCGAGGACGACCTCACCTGTTCGAAGTGTGGCTTCACCGACAGCGACGGTGAGTGGTCCGCCAAGACGACCGGGTCGAGCGTGTTCTACCGGCGGGTCTGTCCGAGTTGCGGCGCTATCGAGACGCGGACGCTCTCGCTGAAGTAGTGCGACGGGGGGTTCGCTCGTCGCTGGAATCGAACCGCGAGTGGCGACGCGGCCGGCGGCGAGAGCGGAACTGAGAGCGAAGGCGAGGGCGACGAGCGGCGGCGAGTCGCCTACGCGAGGAAGAACACGAGCAGGCTGACGGCCATCGCCGCGAGGATGAGCGCGAGCGCGAGCGCCCCGCCCATCGAGACGACGACGTTGGCGTGGCTGGCGAGCGTCTCGGTGCGGTCGTTGCCGAAGATCGTCACCTCGACGCGCTCGGTCGCCATGCCGGCGACGACGGGTTCGGCGTCCGCGAGCGCCTCGTCGACGAGGCGCTCGATGGTCTCGCGGAGTTCGTCGGGGTCGATGGCCGCGCCGACCTGATTTTCCGCCTCGACGGTGTTGACGATGTGCGTGTCGGTCGTCATCACCTCGGCGATGTCGGCTTTCGCGTTCGGCCCGGTCGTGAGTCCCTCGACGATGCGGTCGCGCAGCCCCGGTTCCATGTTGTTCCCGTCGATGAGGACGTACGCGGTCGTCTGGTCGCCGACGCTCGTCGCGGCCACGCGGATGCCCAGCGGCCCGATGCCCTCCCGGGGCGTCCAGTCGGTCGGGTCGAACGCCGTCCCCAGCGAGAGCGAGTCGTGCGACGACGCCGAGAGTTCCTCGCCCGCGAGTCCGGCGGCGGTAATCATGTCGAACGACCGCTTGCTCCCCGGGGTGACGTGGCCGAGGTCGGCCCCTTGGAGCCCGTTGTTGCAGTTGTGGGCGTCGACGAGGAGCACGTCCCGGAGGCCGCTCGTGCGGGCCTCGGCGGACGCCGAGAGGCCGACCGCGTACTCGACGTCGTCGGCGAACTGCGGGGCGTACGTCGACACGAGGAGCGCGTCGTCGCCGAAGCGCTGGCCGAGCATCTTCGCGTCGCCGGACTGCACGCGGACGCTTTCTGTCACGTCGGAGCTGTACTCGATGTTCTCGTAGGCGTCGTCGGCCGCGTCGAGGACCACGTCGACCTCGCGCTCGGTCACGAGGTTGAAGTCGTGGCCGGCGGTCGCGTGCGGCGGGAACGCGAGGCCCTCGGCGCGTCGGGCGACGCGTTCGGGGAAGTTGCCGCCGCCGATTTCGCCCATCGGCCCGGGGTGAATCATCGGCAGGACGAAGCGGGCCTTCTCGGTGCCGTCCTCGCGCTCGAACGAGAGCACGGTGACGGGGACGATTGCCTCCTGGCCGAGCTGTTCGAAGAAGTCCTCAAGCTCGCGGGTGCCCTCGGCGATGTGGCCGATGAAGCCGCGGATGAAGTCGAGGACGGACACCCCGAGGCTCCGACGCCACGGGCGGTCGACGATGCGGAGGAAGACGTAGACGCCGAGAGCGTACACCACGCAGGTGATAGCGAGGAGTTGGAAGTGGCTCAGTGCGATAGCCGACAGCTCCGGCGGTGCCCGGTCGGGACGGGCGAGATACGGCATCAGATAGGCGTCGAGGATGGGACCGCCGACCTCGAAGAAGCGGAGCGTCCCGCTGTAGACGAACAGGAGCGCGGCGGACGTGAGGGTCTGGATGCTCGCCGGGACCGCCGCGATGAGCAGCGACGACCGCGAGACGGCCATCACGATGAGCAGGCGGAAGGCGAACACCGACGCGAGGGCGACCACGAGCGCGTCGAAGATGAACGTCTGGCCGAGGCCCGTGAAGACGGAGACGATGGCGGCCCCGGTGAGGAACGTGACGATGATTACCTCGCCGGCGAGCGCGAGGAGCGACGAGCGGTTGTGTGTCAGTTTCCCGCCGACGAACCGGTCGACGCCGGTGGTCCCGAACGCCGCGACGACGGTCGGAATCCCGATGAAGAAGATGCCTTCCCAAGCGTCTCTGCCGAGGAAGAAGATACCCCGCCACGAGCTGGCGAGGTCCCCGGAGTCGAACGCCCCGATGCCCGCCATCGCGGCGACGAGCAGGGCGAACCCGAGACTCGTGTACCAGCTGGGCGCGCGGAAGATGAACCGCGAGAGCCCAGCGAGGTCGCTCTGGGTGGAGGTCATTTCCCGAACAGACAGAACGGAGGCCGGTAAATGTCTCGGCTTGCTTCCGAGGAACGACCGTGGGAGACCGCGTCGTGTCGCCGGGATGCGATTTTCTCCCGCGGCGGCGGGGAGAGTCTGGTCGCGGCGACAGACCAACGCGAGTCGCCGCGGACCGCGAGACGGCCTACTGCTCGCAGATGTCGATGAAGTTCTCGAAGACTTCCTCGCCCTCGTCGGTGTGGGCGACCTCGGGGTGCCACTGGACGCCGTAGAGGTCGCGGTCGGCGTCGCTCATGGCCTCGATGGTACACACGTCGCTCGTGGCGGTGTGGGTGAAGCCCTCGGGGACCTCCTTGACCTCGTCGGCGTGGCTGGCCCAGACGCGGGTCTCGGGGGCGAGCGAGCCGATGAGCGGGTCGTCCTCGTCGAGGATTTCCACGTCCACGTCGGCGTAGCCGCCGTAGTCGCCGGAGCCGACGCGGCCGTCGAGTTCTTCGGCGAGAATCTGCATGCCGAGACAGATACCGAGGACGGGCACGTCGAGGTCGAGGTAGTCGGGACTGCGGCCGATGCGGTCCATGTCGGGGCCGCCGGAGAGGACGATGCCGTCCGCGTCGATGTCCGCGGGGTCGGTGTCGTTGTCGACGAGTTCGGTGTCGACGCCGAGGTCGCGGAGCGCGCGCCGTTCGAG
This sequence comes from Haloferax gibbonsii, assembly GCF_001190965.1. Classification (NCBI taxonomy): domain Archaea; kingdom Methanobacteriati; phylum Methanobacteriota; class Halobacteria; order Halobacteriales; family Haloferacaceae; genus Haloferax; species Haloferax gibbonsii. The sequence continues at coordinate 572,209 of NZ_CP011947.1, read as the reverse complement.
GTGGGTGAACTGCCCGTGGTTGTCGATGACGACGATGCGGGTCATGTCCCGGATTGGACCACCGTGCCTAAAAGTCAATCGAAGAGTGGTCGAGATACGCGTATCCGTGCATCAGATTGGCACGTCGGGGGTGGTTGGGGGACGAGAGCCGCCACGGCGACTCACTCGTCGCCGGCGCGGTCCCGGGCCGTCTGAAATCCGAGTTCGTCGAGTTCCTTCGTCCGGCGGCCCTCCCGCTCGGCGAGTGCCTCGACGTCGGGCGAGGCGTCGTCGTCGATGCGGGCGAACGACTTGTGGACCTTCGTGTGGCACCACCGACACAGCGCGACCGTAATCTCGTGGGAGGGTTCGTCGCCGTCGCGGCCGCCGTACGACAGGTGGTGTTCTTCGAGTAACGGGCGGGCGGCCGAGTCGTGGGCCATGCGAACCTCTTCGAGGCCGCAGCGGACGCACTCGCGGCCGTTCGTCGTCGACGCGTAGTGCGGGCAGTCGCGGAAGTCACAGCCCTCCGCGGCCGCGACGCACTCGTAGTCCGCTCGGGCGCGCTCGCGGGCGAACGCCGGGTCGCGGTCGGCGTACTCGCGGGCGAGGCGACACGCGCCGTCGCTCGTGAGGTGGTCGCAGCGACCGGCGTGGTCGTAGGGGTCGTCGACTCCCACGGGCGTCCCTGTCGGCGTCCGCTCCATGGGGCGCGTTCGGGGCGGGGCGGGCCTAAACGTTGCTCTCGACGGCGGACGACCCGCCGTCTCGGCGGTGGATTCATCACGCGCGCCGTCGAAGCCGGCGTCGTGAGACTCGTCCACCGACAGAACGGAACACAATCGACACTCGCGTCGGACGTCGAGACGGCCGACTCGTTTCTCTCGCAGGCGCGCGGGCTGATGTTCCGCGGCTCCGTGCCGGACGACTACGCCCTCGTGTTCCGGTTCGACGACGCCGACCGCCACAGCCTCCACATGGTGTTCGTCCCGTTCGACATCGACGCGCTCTGGCTCGTCGGCGACGAGGTGACGAAGAAAAAACGACTGTCGGCGTGGACGGGTATCGGCTTCGGCATGGCCGACACCATCATCGAACTCCCCGCGGGCGCGGCCGACGGCGTGGAACCCGGCGATTTGGTCGAACTCTCCGAGTAGGCGTTCGAACCGACAGCCGCGGGAGCCACCGACTGAACGCGCTTCCAACGACGCCCCCGTCGAGACACCAATTTCTGTCGGAACCATCTCTTTTATACACTCGACGACATATGTGTTCAACTACTATGTCGGGACCTACCACACCGACGGAGGATAGAGTAAGTCGTCGCGAGACGGCTGGCTGTGAAATTCGACGGTTCTAACCTACAAGGACACGATTCTACCGTGAACGAACGATTCGGGAAGACCCCCGAGCTACGCACTTCTGATTCAGTACAGCTTCTAGACACCACGCTCCGCGACGGCGAGCAGGCCCCCGGCGTCTCACTGACGCCGGCCGAGAAGGCCGATATCGCCCGCGCGCTCGACCGTGCGGAGGTCGATTACATCGAGGCCGGCAGCGCCTGCACCGGCCCCGGCGAGCGCGAGACGATAAAGCGCGTCACGTCGCTCGGCCTCGACGCGACCGTGACGAGTTTCGCCCGCGGCGTCCAGAACGACGTGGACCTCGCGCTCGACTGCGACGTGGACGGCGTCACGCTCGTCGTGCCGGCGAGCGACCGACACGTCGAGTCGAAAGTCGGGACGACCCGCGAGGACGTCGTCGAGACGACCGACGAGCTCGTCGCCTACGCCAAGGACCACGGCCTCTGGGTCGAGGTCATCGGTGAAGACGGCTCGCGGGCCGCCCCGGAGTTCCTCGAATCGCTCGCGCGCGCCAGCCACGACGCCGGTGCCGACCGCTTCTGTTTCGCCGACACGGTCGGCCACACGAGCCCCGAACACACCTACGAGGTCGTCTCCCGGCTCGCCGAACTGGGGCCGACCTCGACGCACACCCACGACGACCTCGGCCTCGCGATGGCGAACGTCCACGCCAGCCTCGCCGCGGGGGCCGACCTCGTCCACACCACGGTCAACGGCATCGGCGAGCGCGCCGGCAACGTGGCGCTCGAAGAGGTCGCCATCGCGCTCGACCACTGCTACGACGTGGAGTCGGTGAAGCTCGACGAACTCTACGCTCTCGCCCAGAAGGTCGCACAGGCCACGGGCGTCGCGCTCCCGCCGAACAAGGCGGTCGTCGGCCAGAACGCCTTCACCCACGAGAGCGGCATCCACACCGACGGGACGCTCAAGGACGACGCGATGTACGAGCCGTACCCGCCGGAGACGGTCGGCCGCGAGCGCCGCCTCGTCCTCGGGAAGCACGCCGGCCGCGCCGGCGTCAAGGCCGCCCTCGACGAACACGGCGTCGACGCCACCGACGAGGAAGTCGCGGCCGTCGTCGAGCGCGTGAAGGAACTCGGCGACCGCGGCAAGCGCGTCACCGACGCCGACCTCCTCGCGTTCGCAGAAGACGTCCAGGGCCGCGAGCGCGCCCGACAGGTCGAACTGCTCGACCTCACGGCCGCCTCCGGCGGCGGCACGCCGACCGCGAGCGTCCGCCTCCGCGTCGAGGGCGAAGAACGCGTCGCCTCCGGCACCGGGTCCGGCCCGGTCGACGCCGCGGTGAAGGCGGTCCGCGAGGCGCTCGGCCCCAACGCCGACGCCCAACTCGACGAGTACCACGTCGACGCCATCACCGGCGGCACCGACGCCGTCGTGACCGTCGAGGTGACGATGTCGCTCGGCGACCGAAGCGTCACCGTCGCGGCGTCGCACGCCGACATCACGCGGGCGAGCGTCCAGGCGATGGTGAACGCGCTGGACCGACTGCTCGCGCCGAATCACACGTCGCCGACGCCCGCGTCGGCCGACGACTGAGAAAACGACCCCGCTTCTTCGCGCCCGCTCCCGCTCTCCGGGCCCTGCTCGCGGGTGACCGAGTTCGCTCTGAGACCGCAGTCTACACCGACTTACTGCGTGTCTTTGGCGACGAGGTAGGTCCAGCCGCCCCGGCGCTCGAACCCGATAGCGGCGTCGCCGAGTTCCGTCTCCGCGAAGTCGGCGACGCGGCCGGTCCGGACCGTCGTCACGTCGATGCGTCGCGTCCCGTCCCGTTCGCTCGTGTCCGCGCTTGCTACGTTCGCACTCATACGTTGGCCGACGCGGGCAGGGGATATGTATCGCATCCTAGTAGAGTGAAAGTGAAATCGAAGGACTGCGCGGGGGAGGCGCTCACGCGGGGGAGAGCGTGACTCAGGTCGAACTCGGCTTCGAGCCCAGTCCGAAGGTGATGAGAGTGGCCACGATGACGAACGCGACGCCGAAGTAGCCGGCAAGTCGGTAGACCTCGATGGTGAGCAACAGGAACAGGAGGGCGATGATGACTTCGAGTCTGTGTTCGAGTGTGGCGTCCATACGGCCCACCATTCGTGTCTGATTAGTAACTATTTCGGCAGGCGAAGCGTGAGCCGTCTGGCGTATCAGAACCGATTTGCAATCCAGTCTGGACTACCGAAACGATGGTTGGGTTCACGGAGCGCGAGCGGTCGGGAGTGTACAAGTCGATATACGCGCGGCGGGACATCCGGCGGTTCGGCGACGATCCGGTTCCGGAGGAGACGCTGGCGCGACTGCTCGACGCCGCGCATCACGCCCCGAGCGTCGGCTTCTCGCAACCGTGGGACTTCATCGTCGTCGAGGACGCCGAGACGAAGGCGGCCGTCGCGTCCATCGCGGAGCGGGCGATTGCGGCGGCCCGCGAGGGCTATCGAGAGCCCCGGAAATCGGAGTTTGGCCGGCTGAAGTTGGAGGGCATCACCGACGCCCCGGTGAACATCTGCGTCACCTGCGACCCGACGCGGGACGCGCCGCACGTCCTCGGGCGCAACACGATGCAGGCGATGGACGCCTACTCGACGTGTCTCGCGGTGCAGAACCTCTGGCTGGCCGCGCGGGCCGAAGGCGTCGGCGTCGGCTGGGTGTCGTTTCTCTACCCGCACGAGGTCCGTGAAGTGCTCGGGATTCCGCACCACGTCGAGCCGATTGCGTATCTCTGCGTCGGCTATCCCGAAGACGGCTTCCCGGAGGAGCCGGTGCTTCAGCGAGAGGGGTGGCGCGAGCGTCTCGACACGAGCGAACTCGTCCATCGAGAACGGTGGGAGTCCGGGTCGGCGGAGGACATCGACGAGTGAGACGGCGGCGCGACCAGAAGCACCGCTCAGAGTGTTGTGACCGCGGAGAAGCGCCGAGGGTGAGATTTGAACCGCAGTCGCTCACTACGTTCGCTCGCTGGTTCAAATCTCGGGCCGTCGCACATCCTCGTCACGCGGGGCGAGAGACACGAACGTCTCTCGCGAGGTGACGTTCGGAAGAAGCGCCGAGGGTGAGATTTGAACTCACGTGTCCGAATGGACAGTAGATTTCGAATCTACCGCCTTGGCCGGGCTAGGCTACCTCGGCTTCCATCGTTGTCTCTCTCGCGGATAGTTTAATCCGTTTCGATTTCCGAGGGCCGCGGCGAGGACTCACACGGACGCAGTCGGCGAGTCTGTGGCCCAACTGCGTCCGGGCGGGGCGGGGCGGGCAGGACCGACGACCGGCGAGCGACCGACCAGAGCGCCGCCGACCAATGGGAATAAGTCGCACGCAGACCCGGGAGGTGTATGGACATCGACACGGCCAGCGAGACGTGCACCGAGGTGCTCGACGCCATCTCGGAGGCCGTCATCGCCGACCGAGCCTTCCTCGAAACCGTCCTGACGGGCGTCCTCGCCCGCGGCCACGTCCTCCTCGAAGACGTCCCGGGAACCGGAAAGACACTCACCGCGCGGAGCGTCGCCACCGCGCTCGGACTGTCGTTTTCCCGCGTGCAGTTCACCCCGGACCTGCTTCCCGCCGACGTGACCGGGACGAACATCTACGACGAACGCGAGCGGACCTTCGAGTTCTCGCCGGGTCCCATCTTCGCGAACGTCGTCCTCGCCGACGAGATAAACCGCGCGCCGCCGAAGACGCAGGCCGCGCTCCTCGAAGCGATGGAAGAGGGACAGGTGACCGTCGACGGCGAGACCCACCAGCTCCCGAGGCCCTTCTTCGTCATCGCCACGCAGAACCCCGTCGAACAGGAGGGGACGTTCACTCTCCCCGAAGCGCAGGTCGACCGGTTCGTCGTGAAGTCGGCCATCGGCTACCCCGACCTCGACGGCGAGGTCGAACTCCTCCATCGGCGCGCCGGCCGGAGCGAACAGAGCCCGAGCGTCGAACGCGTCCTCGACCGCGACACCGTCGCCGCCATCCGCCGCGCGCCCGAGTCGGTCCGCGTCGAGGACGACCTGCTCGAATACATGGCGAGACTCGCGCGGGAGACGCGCACCGACCGCCGAGTCCGCATCGGCGTCTCGCCCCGCGGGACCCAACGGCTGTTCGAGGCGACCCGCGCCCGCGCCGTCATCGAGGGCCGCGAGTTCGTCACGCCCGACGACGTGAAACGCGTCTCGCAGTCCGTGCTCGCCCACCGGCTCGTTTTGACCCCGGACGCGCGGGTCGAAGACGTGCGGAAATCGGACGTCGTCGACGACGTGCTCGGCCGGGTGACCGTGCCGACGCTGGAGTGAGTGGGAGCCGTGCGGCGGACACGCCGCTCAGCGCGTGACGACCGTCACGAGCGCGACCACCCCGACCAGCAGTAAGACGACGGCCGTGATGGGCTGGCCCCCGGCGGCCGCCCGGTCCGCGCCGTAGACGACCGCTGCCCCGACCGCGAGCACGACGAGCGTCGCCGCCGCGTGGACGAGTTCGAGCCGGAGCGTGTCGGTCTCGCGGCCGAGGTGTTCGCCGACGGACCGCGCGTTCTCCGCGATGTCCCAGGCGAGTATCGAGCCGAGCGCGGCGAGGAGGAGCGCCTCCGTTCCGGCCCCGCTCGCGCCCGCGAAGAGAAGCGAGAGGAAGAACAGCCCGCCCGCGGCGTCGACGATGCGCCGCGAGCCCCGGAACAGCCCGGCGGCGAGCGCGACCGTCGCGACGAGGCCGCCGACCGCCGCGGTCGACGTGGTGAAGCCGAGCGTGAACGTCGTGAGCCCGGCGACTGACAGCGCCATCGCGGTCCCCGTCCGGGTCGGCTTGCGGGTGATTTCGCTCACCGCGACCACCCCGCTTCGGCCCGCGCGAGCGCGACGCCGAGCGGTTCGTCACCCCAGTCGAGGACGCGGACGCCGCTCCGCCGGAGTTCGCGGAGCCGCAGGTCGCGCTCGATGCGCGCGAGTCGCGCGCCGATGGTCGCGGTCGTCGTCGGGTCGGGCGAGACGACCGTCACGGCGTGGCCGTAGGCCTCCAAGCGGCGGGCGACCGACACGCCGTAGTCGTCTACGAGCGGCGAGCAGAAGATGACCTGCGCGTCGCTGGCGAGCCGACGCCGGAGCCGGCGGACGGCGACGGAGGGGAAAAAGGCCCCGTCCGGTGGCGTCGGCGCGAACGCCGGGTGGGTCGCGAACAGCCGACGGGCGCGGGCGCGGTGGTCGGCGCCCGACGAGGGGGCGAGCCAGCACTCGTCGGGCCCGAACGCCGCGACGCCGACGCTGTCGCCGCTGTCGAGGAGCGCCGAGAAGGCGACGCTCGCGGCGTCGACGGAGCGCTCGACCGCGGTCTCCGCCTCGTCGTCGGGGGCGACGTGCGCCTCCGGGCGGGTGTCGACGACGAGGACGACGGCCGCGGCGCGCTCTTCTCTGAACTCCACCGTGGCGAGTTCGCCCGTGCGGGCGCGGCGGTTCCAGTCGATGCGCCGAATCGGGTCGCCGTGGCGGTACTCGCGGATGGAGGCGAACTCCAGTCCCGACCCCGGCACGTCGGTCTCGACGCGGCCGGCGTACTTCGAGGTGAGGCCGCGAAGCGGCAGGTCGGCGGTCGCGGCGAGTTCGGGTTCACACCGGAGCGTCGTCTCGGCGCTGACCGTCTCGCGGGACTCGACGGCCCCGCTCGGGTCGCGGACGACGACGACCGTCTCCTCCCACGCGTGCTCGCCGCGGACGGCCGTGACCGTATAGGTCGCCGTCGCGGTCGCCCCCGGCCTGAGCGCCGTCCCCAGTCGGGCGGGGCCGTCGGCGACGCCGAGCGCCGGCGGGACGCCGTCGACGACCCGGAGGTCGAACAGCGTCCGCGACCCCTCGTTGGTGACCCGGAGCGTGACCTCGACCTCGTCGTCGGGGTCGGGCGTCGCGTCCGAGAGGTCGCGCTCGACGCGAAGCGACACCTCGGGAATCGCCGCGACCCGGACGTAGCCGAGCACGACGACGCCGAGGCCGGCCGCGAGGAGCAGCGACGCCTCGCGGGTGAACACGCCCGCGCCGGCCGCGACGAGAACGAGGCCGTCGAGACCGGTCCAGCGTTCGGTGTCGAACCCGCGGCTCATCGGCGCTCACCCGCGGGACCGTCGTCAGTGCCGATTCGCTCTATCGCGGCGACGGTTCGCTCGGCGCGGTCGGTGAGCGACGACTGTCCAGACAGGAAGAGCCGGACGCGCTGTCGGAGCGGAATCGAGACGGACGCGCCGAGAAAGCGCGCGGCGACCGGGTCGTCGGTCCAGCCGCCGGTGTCGAGGAGCGCGGCCGCTTCCTCGGGGGCGCGGCCGTCGCGGGCGACGAGCGCCTGTTTCGCCCGCGCTTCGAGTCGGTCGACGACTCGCTTGCGGGCGGCCCAGTGGGTGTGTCGACCCATCGCCGACACGAGGTCGTCGTCGAAGTCGGAGCCGGGTATCGGGACCGCGACTCTCGCCTCCGGGTCGCCGGTGACCGTGGTGTTCATCGGGGTTTCGCGGCGGCGCTGGACGTACCGAAGCCCCTGGAGCGCCGCGAGCGCCGCGACGAGACCGAGGAAGATGTCCGTCAGTTCGAGGCCGAGCGAGACGCCGGCGACGACCGCGAAGCCCGCGGCCGTGGCGACGACGCCGACGAGCAAGAACAGCCGACGCGCGAGCGTCATCGGTCGTCCCCCGTCGCGTCGGCGTAGGTGTCTTCGATGTTCCTGAGCGCGTCGACCGCGCGGCGCTCGCGCTCCGGCGTCGCCTCGAAGCCGCCGTAGCGGACTTCCTCGAACAGCGTCGTCAGGTCGCCCACGTCGTCGCGGTCCATGCCCGCGTCGACGGCGGAATCCGCGAACTCGGCCGGCGTCGCGGCGCGGCGGTTCGGTACGTCGAGGAGCGCCGTCATCTCTCCCCACGCGCGGAACACTTCGTTTTCCACGTCGGCGTCACCGTCTTCGATGCGCTGGGCCGCGGCCCCGGCGGCCCGCCCGACGGCGGCGACGTTCGGTCCCTCCTCCTCGGCAGCCGGGTCGATTTCGTCGTCGGCCGCGGGCGAGTCGCCGGTCCCGGTGACGAGCAGGAAGACCGCGACGACGAGCGCGACCCCCAACAGGAGGCCGAACAGGAGTGTCGGCGGCGAGACGGCCTGTGCCGCGCCGCCGTCGCCGAGACTGCCACCGCCGCCGGCGGGGAGAAACGACACGTTGCGCGCGGCGGCCGCGGCGCGAGACGAAAACGAGAACTCGCGGCGACACGCCGTGAGGAGGGCGAACAGGAGAACGACCGGCGGGCCGAGCGCCACGAAGATGGCGAGCGGCGGGAGCAACGAGCCGGTCTCTCGGTAGGCGTACGCGCCGAGGAGGACGAAGACGAGGGCGACCCCGGCGAGGATTCCGGGCGAGAGCAGCCACGGGAGACACGGCGTCGGAATGCTGAGGCCGTCGAACGACCCCGAGGGTTGCACGCCGGTTCCGTTCGTGTCACCAGCGACTGCGCCCCCGGTCTCACCGCCACCGAAGCCGACTGGACCGCCGTCGCTGACGACGGTCGAATCGATGGTGGCGGCGACGACCGAGAGGGCGACGACCGCGAGGAGGGCGAGCGCGAGTGCGCGGAGGGCGGAACGGTCCACGATGGTAGGTAACAGTATGCGGGGTAAAGACATTTCGAGGGACGAAGCGGTCGTCGGGACGTGAGCGACGTCACCTCGGTACCCGACCGGACCGGATGTTGCTGCTAAACTCCTCAACCGCTGCTAGCTTGTCGAGGCCGTGCTGAATACATCGCGCGAGTCGGTCACACACTCGGCCTCGTGATTTATGTTAATACTTTAGCACTACTACGGCATGGAACGATTTTACGTATTTAACGCACTCCTGGCGATATATGGTGCAGCCTTCGCAATCGAATCAATCTCCGCTCTCGCCGACGGGAGCACAAGCCTACCAATCATTTTGGGTAGCATCGCTGGAATAGGACTGGCGAGTGCATCCGTATACGAGATGACTACTGGCTCTCCATCCGACTTCGAGATTGGCGACATAGGGTTCTGGGCTGTCGTTTTGGGTGTTGTGGCACTTCTCTCACTTCAGGTTCTTGAGATTACTCAGATTGTGGGATAGTAACCATTCGAAAGAGACGAGACAGACCACCCGTGCAAGTGAACCAGCCGCGGGTACGGCGGACGAGAGTCGCGGCTCGACACCCACACACCACGTTTGCAAGTGAATTGGCGGTGGGAAGGAGGGGCTGGGGAGACACACAGACACCACCGTTGCACGTGAAGCGTGGTAACGCCGAGAGGGGGTGCCATCGGCGGGCACTCGGAGAGAGCACGGGTGCAAGTGAACCTCAGTCGCGACTCGAACGTCGTCACCCACCACCGTTGCAGGTGATTTCTCCCGAACTGGACCGTTTACGGGCCGTTCACGACAGAAACGTTTGACTGCAAACTGCCCCGTGAGCACCGAAACATGTCAACGCTTTAGTTGAACTCGCGCTCTGTTGTTCTACTAGCTACTCTCGTATCCTCCTATTCACTTGCAAAAGTGGTGTGTGTCTGTTCAAACGAGTTCACACGAACCACGGTATGCGGTACCGAGGGTCAGTTAGAAGGCGACGATTCCGACCCGAACACGCCGCCCATCACCCGACGACACCCGGCGCCGCAATTCACATGAATCAGATGAAATCGGGGTTTTAAATAAGGGGACGCCACAACGGACCGACGCTAATGCGCCGGTTCGAGCGAAAACAAAACGTCTTCACCAACAAGGACGCCCTCGGGGAGTCCTACAAGCCCGAGCGCATCGAGGAGCGCGACGACGAGATTTCGGAGTACATGGACGCGCTCCAACCGGTCGTCGACGGCTGGGAGCCGAACAACGTCTTCCTGTACGGAAACACCGGCGTGGGGAAGACCGCGGTCACCGAGTTCCTCCTCGAGATGCTCCTCGAAGACGTCTCGCAGTACGACGACGTGGACCTCAGCGTCATCTCCATCAACTGCAAGACGCTCAACTCCTCGTACCAGGTGGCGGTCGAACTCGTCAACGAGCTTCGGCCACCGGGCGCGGAGATTAGCTCGACCGGCTACCCCCAACAGACCGTCTTCAAGAAGCTGTTTCAGGAGTTGGACGACGTGGGCGGAACGGTTCTCATCGTCCTCGACGAGGTGGACTCCATCGGCGACCGCGACGAACTCCTCTACGAACTCCCGCGGGCGCGCTCGAACGGCAAGCTCGAAGACGCCAAGGTCGGCCTCATCGGCATCTCGAACGACTTCAAGTTCCACGACCAGCTCGACCCGCGCGTGCAGGACACCCTCTGCGAGCGCGAACTGCACTTCCCGCCGTACCAAGCGCCCGAACTCCAGAACATCCTCGAATCGCGGGCTGAGGTCGCCATCGCCGAGGACGCCTGCGAGGAGGGCGTGCTCAACCTCTGTGCGGCGCTCGCCGCCCGCGACAGCGGGAGCGCGAGACAGGCGCTCGACCTCCTCCGACTGGCCGGCGAACACGCCGAGAACAAAGACGACGAGCGAATCACGCTCGACCACGTCGACATCGCCCGGCAGAAACTCGAACAGGAACGCGTCGTCGAGGGGATGCGCGAACTCACCGAAAACGGTCACTTCGCGCTCCTCGCGGTCGTCTCGAAGGCCGCCCACGACGAGACGCCGTGTCGGATGCGCGACCTCTATCAGGAGTACCTCCGGCTGTGCAACTCCGCCGGCATCGACCCGCTCGCCCAGCGGTCGGTCCACAACCACCTCTCTGACCTCCGGATGCTCGGCATCCTCTCGGCCGAGGAGAACCGCACCGGCTCGCGCGGGAACTACTACAGCTACGCGCTCGACGTCCCCTTCGCCAGCGCGATGGAAGCGCTCTCGGACGTGCTCGCTCTCGACTCCGTCCTCGACGAGATTCGGAAGACTGCGAAACAGGCCGAGGCAGTCTGAACCCCACCGGACGCCGCGGCCTCCCGAGACCTTTTTCTGAGGCGTGCTGTTCTGAGACGCGACACGCCATTCTCAGACGGTGGTAGTTTCTTAGTGTGCCAGTGAGACGTGAGTAGCATGACGAATCTCTCGCCACGACTCTCTACGGGTATCTCCGGACTCGATACAGTGCTGGACGGTGGGCTACTGCCGAACCGGACGTACATGGTCCGTGGAGCGTCCGGGGCGGGAAAGACCATCGTCGGCTACCACTTCCTGTCCGCCGGGGTCGAACGCGGCGAAGACGTGCTTTTCATCTCCTTCGAGGAGTCCGCGGCCGACCTCCGAGCGAACGCCGAGACGCTCGGGTTCGACCTCGCCGCGGTGCCGATTCTCGACCTGAGTCCGTCGCCCGAGGCGTTCCTCGACGACGAGGCGTACACGATGCTGTCGCCGAGCGAGGTCGAAGGGAAATCGACGACGGCCGAACTGAAAGCGGCAATCGAGGAACGCGAACCCGACAGGGTGGTCATCGACCCGCTGAGCCAACTCGGCCGGCTCTCGTCGGACAAGCACCAGTTCCGTCGACTCGTCTCGTCGCTCCTGAGCTACCTCAAGCAGTCGGGGACGACGACGATGTTCACGAGCCAGCCGTCGAGCGACGACACCGACGAGACGCTCGCGTACCTCTGTGACGGGTCGCTGTCGCTCCTGCGGTCCGAGGAGGGACGGTCGGTTCGCGTCGAGAAGTTCCGCGGGTCGGACTCCCAGACGGGGCCGCACGCCATGCGAATCGACGGCGACCACGGCATACGCGTCTTCCCGCGCCTCGTTCCCGGGTCGCACCACCGCGAGTTCGCCATCGAACCGCTCTCGTCCGGCATCGACGACCTCGACACTCTGCTCGGCGGCGGCATCGAGCGCGGGAGCATCACGCTCATCAGCGGCCCGAGCGGCGTCGGGAAATCGACCACCGGAGCCGCGTTCGCGCGGGCGACCGCCGACCGCGGCGAGCGCGCCGCGGTCTACCTCTTCGAAGAGAGCAAATCGAGCTTCCGGCACCGCTCCAAGTCCATCGGCATCCCGATAGACGACCTCGTCGAGTCGGGGAACCTCCGGGTCGACGCCGTCGAACCGCTCTCGATTTCGACCGACGAGTTCGCCCACCGAGTCCGCGCCGAGGTCGAGGCGAACGGCACGGAGTTCGTGATGATAGACGGCACGGCCGGCTACCAACTCAGCCTCACCGACGAGCGAAGCGACATCCGCCGCGAACTCCACGCGCTGGCGCGGTACCTCAAGAACATGGGCGTCACCGTCGTGCTGACCGAGGAGGTACAGCAGGTCACCGGCGCGTTCCACGCCTCCGACAACCACGTGAGCTACCTCGCGGACAACATCCTGTTCATCCGGTACATCGAGGTGCGCGGCGAGATTCGCAAGGCCATCGGCGTCCTGAAAAAGCGGTTCGGCTCCTTCGAGCCGACGCTCCGGTCGTTCAAAATCGGGAGCGACGGCATCGTCGTCGGCGAACCGCTGGACGAACTCCGAGGCATCCTCACGGGGACGCCGACGTGGAACGAGGATGAGTGACCGTGAGCGAAGACGCGTCGCGGAACGACACACGTTCCGCCGGAGACGCGTCCGGGGACGAACGGATACTCCTCGCGGTCCGCGGCGCTCGCGACCGCGAGCTACTGGCTGAACTCCTCGACGCGTACGAGGTCATCGTCTGGGAACGCGGCCGCGAAAGCGGAGGCGGAGGCGAAGGCGAAGACGGAGACGAAGGTGCAGGCGAAGACCCGCTCCCGGAGTTCGACCTCTGTATCGTCGACATGGCGACGTACTCGGCCGTCGCCGACGCGCTCGCCGAGCGCAAAGCCGACGCCGACGACCGGTTCGTACCGGTGTTGTTGACGGTCGCCCAAGACGAACAGGCCGTCGCCGCGCGACGGCTCGACGACGTTCCGGACGACGTGCTCGCGGTGCCCGCGCCGAAGGCGGTCATCCGGTCGCGGGTCGAATCGCTCCTCCAGACCCGGCGGCAGTCGCTCCAACTCGCGTTGTACCGCCGCGCGATGGACAGCGCGACCGTCGGCATCACCATCACCGAGGCCGACGACGACCAGCCGCTCACGTACATCAACGACGCCTTCGAGGAGATGACCGGCTACGACCGCTCGGAGGTGCTCGGTCGGAACTGTCGGTTTCTACAGGGCGAAGAGACCGACACCGAGCCGGTCGAGCTACTCCACGAGGCGATCGAAGCCGGCGAGAGCGTCGCCGTCAGTCTCACGAACTACCGAAAGGACGGGACGCCCTTCTGGAACGAACTGAAGATATCGCCGGTGTACGAGGACGGCGAGCTCACCCACTTCGTCGGGTTCCAGACCGACGCGACCGTCCGCCACGCGCTCAAGAACCAGCTCATCCACGAGACCCAGACGCTCAAACAGCTCTTCGAGACGAGTCCGGTCGGCATCGCGGTCCTCAACGACGACGGGATTATCGTGCGCGCCAACGAGGCGGCCCAGAAGATTCTCGGCATGCGGCGGTCGGTCGTACTCGGACAGCCCTACGATGCGCCTGAGTGGCACCTCATCGACACACGCGGAGAGCCGCTCGACGACGAGGAACTCCCCTTTGACCGGGTGAGAGAGACCGGCGAGACGGTCACGAACTTCGAACACGGTATCGAACTCGGCGACGAGCGGCGGTGGGTCGTCGTCAACGCCGCCCCCTTGACTGGGAACGACGGGGAACGTATCGGTGCGATCACCGTCATCGAGGACGTGACAGCACAGAAGCGACAGGAGCGCGAACGCGAGCGATTGCTCGACCTGTTCGACCAGAGCCAGAAGATCGCCTCGGTCGGCGCGTGGGAGGTCGACGTGGAGAGCGGAGCGGTGCTGTTCACGAACGGGCTCGCGGAGCTCCTCGGCGTCGAGCCGGGGACGGTGTTCGACCTCTCGGAGGCGTTTTCGTTCTACCACCCAGAAGACGAACCCAAGGTCCGAGCGGGGTTCGAACGGCTCGTCGAAACCGGCGAAGAACAGTCACTCGAATGTCGCCTCGAAACGGCGAGCGGCGAGATGCGCTGGGTGAACGTCCGCGGCGTCGCGACGCAGGAGACCGACGCGACCGTCTTCCGGGGAACCGTCCAAGACATCACCGAGCGAAAGGCCCGGTCGAGAGAGCTCGAACGCTACGAGCGCATCGTCGAGACGGCCACGGACCCGATTTACACGCTGGACGACAACCTCCGGTTCGTCCTCGCGAACAGTGCGACCGCTGATCTGCTGGGCCGCGACCCTGTCGACCTCGTCGGCGAACACGTCTCGACGGTGTTCGGCGAGCGGCACTCGCAAGCGCTGTTAGAATCCATCGCGTCGCTTCTTGCGGGCGACAGCGACAAAGAGACCATGGAGACAGTCGTCGTCGACCGAGACGGTTCCGAGCGACAGTTCCAGACGACTATCACGGCGAAGTCCTCCGAAGACGGATTCGATGGTATCGTCTGTGTCGGTCGCGACGTGACCGACCTCCATGAGCACGAACGCCGACTGTCCGTCCTCGACCGCGTCATCAGACACAACCTCCGAAACAAGATGAACATCGCGCAGGCGCATGCGACGATGCTACTCGAAGGCACCGATGACGACCGCGTTCGGGAGTCGGCGGCGGCCATCGAGCGGGCGACGAGCGAACTCCTCTCGCTCGCCGAGACAGCGCGGAAGTTCAGCTCCGCACTCGACCCCGGCGTGGCCGAACGAGTGCAATCCCAGAACGTCGCCGACTGCGTTCGCAACGTGGTCGAGGGCGCGCGGCTCAGCTACCCCGCAGCGACCATCACCGTCGACGCGCCGGACGTCGCGAACGCGCGAGCCCACACGACGTTCGAACTCGCGGTGAACGAACTCGTCGATAACGCCGTCGTTTACGGCGGTGACGAGGTCGAAATCCATCTCTCGGTCACCGACGACGACGGCCCGGAGCAGGTGGTCATCCGCGTCGCCGACAACGGACCGGGAATCCCACCACTCGAACGCGAATCGCTCAACTCCGGACGGGAATCACCGCTCCAGCACACGAACGGGCTCGGTCTCTGGTTCGTCCGCTGGGCGGTGACGAACAGCAACGGCTCGATGGAAATCATGGACAACCAACCGAACGGGACGGTCATCGAGCTTCGACTGCCGAGAGCCTAACGCCGAGGCTTCGCTCGGCGGACTCAGGCGACGGCGGAGACGGCCGTACCGACCGTCGTCGCCCCGAGCATCACGCCGAGTCCGAACCCGAGAATCCGGGCCATCGCCCGCCGAGCGTCCGCTTCCGTCCACCCCGTTCCGGTGTCGAGGTGCGTCTGCATCGACTCGATACCGCGGCCGAGCGCGACCGCCCCGGACCAGCCGAGGAGGCCGAATCCGAACGCGAGCGAGCCGAGCGCGAACGTCGTCTCGACGCTCCCCGCGAAATCACCGACGACCAGCGTGGCGACCAGCCAGACGGCGGCGACGAGCGCGCCCGCGAGGGCCGCGGTGCCGACGAGGCGAAGGCGAACGGCCGCCCGTTCAAGCGCGGGGGGCGCGTCCGCGTCCGCCGGCTCCGGTGGCGCTGACACGGTCGGTCAGTCGACCGCTTCGCGCATCCGCGGGTCGAGCGCGTCGCGCATGCCGTCGCCGAGGAGGTTGAACCCCAGCACGGTGAGCGCGAGGAAGAACCCGGGGAAGAACGACCACCACCAGACGCCCGTGAGGAGGCCCTGACTCACGCCGTTCGAGAGCATGAGCCCCCACGAGGGCGTCCCGGCCTCGGCACCGAAGCCGAGGAACGACAGCGCCGCGAGGTCGATGATTGCCAGCCCGAAGTTGAGCGTGCTCTGGACCGTGATGGGCGCGAGACAGTTCGGCAGGACGTGCCGAATCAGCACCCGCGGGTCGGCCGCGCCGAGCGCGACCGTCGCGTCGATGTACTCGTTTTCGAGCACGGTCAGCGCGGCCCCGCGGACGACGCGGGCGAACCGCGGCGTGTAGACGAGCGTCAGGGCGGCGACCGCCCGCCACAGCCCGAGTTCGTCGGGGAAGATGGCGACGAGCGCCAGCGCCAAGAGGAGCGACGGGAACGCGAGCAGCACGTCCATCGTCCGCATGATGACGTTGTCGGTCACGTCGCTGTAGTAGGCCGCGACGATGCCGAGACCGACGCCGAGGACGGTCGAGGCGGCGACCGTGACGGTGCCGAACAGCATCGCGTACCACGCGCCGTAGGCCACCCGCGGCAGGAGGCTGCGGGCCTGCCCGTCAGTTCCGAAGGGGTAGTCGAGGCTCGGCGGGGCGCGGTTCGGGTTCGTCCCGAGTTGCGACTGCGTGATGACCTCGAGGTCCAAGAACAGCCGCGCGTACAGCGCGATGACCACCATCGCGACGATGATGGCGATGCCGGCGAGCGCGAGGCGGTTCGACAGCAGTCGGGAGACGAACGGCGACGCGGTCAGGCGGTCGATGAGCCCGCGCTGGTCGACGTCCGCCGCCGTCTCGTTCGTGGTCGTGGTCGTGGTTTCCGTGCTCATTGTTCGATCCTCGGGTCAAGGATGGAGTAGGTGATGTCGACGCCGAGGTTGACCAGCGTGAACAGGAACGCGAAGGTCAGGACCGTCCCCTGGACGATGGGGTAGTCGCCGACCTTGATGGCCTCGACCAGGAGCGTCCCGATGCCGCCGATGGCGAACACCGTCTCCGTGAGTACTGCGCCGCCGAGCAGGCCACCGAACTGGATACCGATGACCGTGATGACGGGAATCATCGCGTTGCGGAAGCCGTGTTTCAGGACCGTTATCTTCGCGCCTTGGCCCTTCGCGCGGGCGGTCCGCATGTAGTCCTGCCGGATGACCTCCAGCATCGACGAGCGCATCATCCGGGAGATGAGCGCCATCGAGTAGACGCCGATGACCGACGCCGGGAGAATCATGTGGCGGACCGCGGAGACGAACATCTCCCAGTTGCCCGCGAGGAGCGTGTCGACCGTGACGAGCCCCGTCACCCGGATGGCCTCGACGTTGTAGAGGACCGAGATGCGGCCGCTCGTCGGGAGCCACCCGAGCACCTGCGCGAACAGCAAGATGAGAAGCGGGCCGCTCCAGAAGATGGGCACGCTGATGCCGGCGAGCGCGCCGATACGGGTCAGGTGGTCCGTGATGCTGTCCTGCTTGACGGCGCTCAGGATGCCCAGCGGGATGCCCAGCGAGATACCGATGAGCTGGCCGTAGATGGCGAGTTCGAGCGTGACCGGCAGCTTGTTGGCGAGCACCTCGCGGACCGCGGTGTTCCGCTGGATGATGAACGACTCGCCGAACTGGAACTGCGCGGCATCGACGAGGAACCGCCCGTACTGCACCCAGATGGGGTCGTTCAGGCCGAGGCTCTCTTCGATCTGCCGGACGAACTCCTCGCTGGCGCGCTCGCCCGCGATGGTGAGCGCCGGGTCACCCGGCGAGAGATGCAGGATGGAAAAGACGAGCGACGCCACTCCCACCAGCACGGGGACGAGCAACAGCAGCCGCTTGAGTACGAATCGTGTGGAAATCATGAAAGTCGAGGGCGCGGTCAGTGCCTCAGTTCAGGCTGACCAGGTTGAGGTACGGACCGCTGATGGCGGCGATCTGGAACCCGCTGACGCGGTTGGAGACGCCGCGAAGCTCGTCCGCGTAGTCGAGGTAGACCCACGGGGCTTCGTCGTGTGCGATCTGGTTCGCCTCGTTGTACAGCGACTCGCGCTCGGCCTCGTCGTAGGTGCTCTGGCCCTGTTCGACGAGGTCCATGTAGTCGCGGTTCGCCCACGCCGAGCGGTTACTGGTGTTGTAGCCTTCGGCGTCGAAGCTGACCCAGTCCTGTCCCTCCGTGAGTTCGCCTTCCTCTACCTGCGGGTGCAGGAGGACGTACATGAAGTTGTCCGGGTCGGCGTTGTCGGTGTACCAGCCGAGGAAACACGCGTCGTGGCGGCCCTGGGCGGTGTATTCGAGGAACGGCCCGAACGACTGCTGGTTGATATCGACCTCGATGCCGATTTCGCCGAGGTTGGACGCGACGGTCTCTGCGGTCTGAATCGGCGACGGGTTGTAGCCGCGGGGGTTCTGGAACGTCGCCAGTTCGAACGAGAAGCCGTCACCGTAGCCGGCCTCTTCGAGGAGGCGCTGGGCCTCCTCGGGGTCGTACGGGTACGGGTCGATGTCGTCGTTGTGACCGAGGACGTTCGGCGGGAGCGGCTGGCTCGCCTGCGTCGCGAAGCCCGAGTAAATCTCGTTGACGATGGCTTCGGTGTTGATGGCGTGGCTGACGGCCTGCCGGACACGGCGGTCGCGGAACTCCTCGCGGCTCGCCATGTTGAACGCCATGTAGCCGATGTTGATACCCTCGGTGCGGACGAGGTTCGCGTTGCTGGCGTTTTCGACCTGGACGGACGACTGCGCGCCGAGTCCGTCGATGATGTCGAGTTCGCCCGACGCGAGCGACTGAGCGCGCGTCGAGTTCTGTCCGATGGTGACGAAGACGACCTCGTCCACGTTCGGCCCCTCGCCCCAGTACTCGGCGTTGGCTTCGAGGCGGATGCGCTCGTTCGCGTCGTCGAGGTTGCTCAGCTGGAACGGGCCCGTGCCGACGGGGTTCGAACTGAGGTCCGTGCCGTACTCCTCGATCGCGGCGAGGGAGTGCACCGCCGCCGCGAACATCGCCAGGTTACGCAGGAACGGCGCGTACGACTGGGTCAGCTGAATCGTCATCGAGTAGTCGCCGTCGACCTGAATCTCGTCGA
The DNA here is from genome assembly GCF_001190965.1 of Haloferax gibbonsii. Taxonomy (NCBI): domain Archaea; kingdom Methanobacteriati; phylum Methanobacteriota; class Halobacteria; order Halobacteriales; family Haloferacaceae; genus Haloferax; species Haloferax gibbonsii. The sequence continues at coordinate 553,149 of NZ_CP011947.1, read as the reverse complement.
TCCACGAGCCGAGGGTGAACGGCCCGTACGCCGAGACGTAGTCGTCGCCGGCGTAGTACTCGTAGTCGCTGTCGACGAAGCGGCGATACGTCGCCACGAAGTCCTCCGCCGTGAACTCCTCGCCGTTGTGGAACATCACGCCCTCGCGGAGCGTGATGGAGGCCGACTGGCCCTCAAGGGAGTACTCGGTGGCGAGTCCCTGCGTCAGCGTGGACTGGCCCGGCTCGAAGTTGATGAGCGTGTCGTAGAGCTGTTCGGTCACCTTCGCGACCTCGCCGCTCGTGCTGTTCTGGAAGTCGAGCGTCGGCGAGTGGCTGCCGCGACCGTAGCGGAGGACCGACGTCGACCCGCCGTCTTCGGTCTCCGTCTCGGTCTGGTCCGTCTCGCCCTCACCGGTCGTCTCACCGGATTCGGTGGTGGTGTCCTCACCGCCGCCGCCGGAACAGCCCGCGAGTCCGGCCGTCGCTGCAGCAGCTCCTGCGGCCGTCAGGAACCGACGCCGCGAAACATCATTGCCATCTTGTGACATACGTGTATCTATCAATGGCTACCTATAAAAATAACGAAGCGCTGAAGCGAGGAACGAGAGACACCGTCGACCTGTTCCGGTAAAAATACGAGACAATCAAAAAACGTCGAATAGGTGACGAGAGGCCGTATAGGCCCCGACGCGCCGCCTATTCGTCTACGAGGTGACACGCCGCGGGGTGCGCTTGCTCGCCCAGTTCGGGCGCGTCGCGCTCGCAGACGCTCTCGAATCGCTCGCGGAGAATCTCGCTCGCCTCGTCCCAGTCGTCGGCGACGACGCGTTCGAGCGCGCGGTCGACGACGCCCCGGAGTTCGGGCGACAGCGTGTGCGACAGATGCGACTCGCGGAGTTCGTCCACGACGGCGTCCGCGTCGGCGGTGCCGCCGTCGGCGCTCACCGTCGCTTCGGCGCTCGGGTCGCCCGCGTCCAGCGCCGCGTCGCGGGCGGTCTCGACGTCCAGCGACTCGCGCTCGACGCGCTGGCGGAGGTCCATCACCTCGCGGTAGGCCGCCTGCTCGATGTCGAGGTCCGCCGGCGGGATGACCTGCGGACACCGCGTCCGGAAGTGGCAGCCCGACGGCGGGTTGATGGGGCTCGGCACGTCGCCTTCGAGGATGATGCGGTCGTCGGTCTCGGCGGCCGGGTCGGGCTCCGGAATCGCCGACAGCAACGCCTGCGTGTAGGGGTGTCGCGGGTCGTCGAACAGCTCGTCGGTCGCCGCGACCTCCACGATTTCGCCGAGGTACATCACGGCGACGCGGTCGGAGATGTGGCGAACCACAGAGAGGTCGTGGGCGATAAAGAGGTACGTCAGCCCGAAGCGCTCCTGGAGGTCTTCGAGCAGGTTGAGAATCTGCGCCTGCACGGACACGTCGAGCGCCGACACCGGCTCGTCGGCGACGATGAAGTCGGGGTCGACCGCGAGCGCGCGGGCGATGCCGACGCGCTGGCGCTGGCCGCCCGAGAGTTCGTGCGGGTAGCGGTCGTACTGGCCGACTTCGAGGCCGACCGCGTCGAGCAGTTGGTGGACCCGGCGACGGCGGCGCTCGCTGGTCGAGTCGCCCGGCGTGACGCGGACGGTGACGCCCGAGACGACGTCACCCTCGCGCTCGACTTCGACCTCGGCGCGGAGCCGCTCTTCGACGGCCACGTCGACCTCGCCGTCGGCGACCGTGACGGTCACGGTGGCCGTTGCGACGCCGTTCGAGGAGCCGACGATGGCGTCGATCTCGTCGCTCGCGGTGACCGAGACGCGCTCGGCGTCGATGCCGGTCACGGTGACGTCGGCCTCGCCGCGCACGTCCGGGTCGGACACGGGGAGGTCGTGGACGTCGAGCGGCTCGCGGATGGTCTGGCCGACGGTCATCCGCGGGTCCAGCGACGACAGCGGGTCCTGGAAGATCATCTGCATGTCGCGGCGCATCGCGCGGAGTTCGTCGCTGTCGAGCCCGGAGAGGTCCGTCCCCGAGAAGACGACGCGCCCGCCGGTCGGCGGCGTCAGGTGCAGGAGGCTCCGCCCGGCGGTGGACTTCCCGCAGCCGGACTCGCCGACCAAGCCGAGCGTCTCGCCCTCGTAGACCGTGAAGTCGATGCCGTCGACCGCCTTCACGCTCCGGTCGTCGGCCCCGAGGAAGCGGTCGAGGATGCCGTCGGCCTGCTCGTAGTACTTCTGCATGCCGTCGACTTCGAGCAGCGGCGTGTCGGAGGGCTCGGTGCCCGTCGACGATTCGATGGCGTCCCCGCCGTACTCGTCGGTGTCGAAGTCGTCGAGGATGCACTTCGAGCGGTGGTCCACGGCGTCGTCGCCGTGTTGCTTGTACGGAATCTCGCCCGAGGTACACTCCGGCTGGGCCCACGGACACCGGGGCGCGAAGTGGCACCCTTCGGGCATGTCGATGAGGTCCGGCACGTTGCCCTCGATGGGCGTCAGGCGCTCTTTTTCCTCGCTCGGGAGCGATTCGAGGAGCGTGTACGTGTAGGGGTGCGAGGGGTTGTGGAAGATTTCCTCGACCGGCCCCTCCTCGACGATTTCACCGGCGTACATGACCGCGACCCGGTCGCACGTCTCGGCGACGACGCCGAGGTCGTGGGTGATCATGAGCACCGACATGCCGAGGTCCTCCTGCAGGTCGTCGATGAGGTCGAGAATCTGCGCTTGAATGGTCACGTCGAGCGCGGTCGTCGGCTCGTCGGCGACGAGCACGCGCGGCTGACAGGCGAGCGCGATGGCGATGAGAACGCGCTGGCGCATCCCGCCGGAGAACTCGTGGGGGTACTCGTCGACCCGCGCGCCGGGTTCGGGGATGCCGACCGATTCGAGCACGTCGATAGTCCGCTCGACGACTTCGTCGTCGATGTCGCGGCTGATGCGGGGGAGCAGTTCGCGGACCGCGTTGAACCACGAGTCCTTGCGGCGACCGCCGTACTGGTGGAGTCGGAGGCTCTCTGCGACCTGCTCGCCGACCGTCAGCGAGGGGTTCAGCGAGGTCATCGGGTCCTGGAAGATCATCCCGAGTTCGCGCCCGCGGACGGCCCGCAGCGCCTCCTCGGGGGCGTCGACGAGGTTGACGACGTCGCCGTCGACGAAGGCGGGGTTGGTGTACTCCTCGCGGAACTCCTCGGCGAGTCGGGCGCTCTCGAGTTCGACCGACCCGGAGACGATTTCGCCGGGGTCGTCGACGAGTCCCATCGCCGACAACGCCGTCACACTCTTTCCGGACCCGGATTCGCCGACCAGTCCGACCGTCTCGCCCTCGCCGACCGTGAGGTCGAGGCCGTCGACGGCCTTGACCCGACCCCGGCCGGTCGAGAACTGGGTTCGAAGGTCCGAAAGAGAGAGTAGATTCCTCATTGACTGGGAATGACCTGCATGGCGTGAAATACCTTTTCAATTTTTGCCAATTGATACGTGGGAAACATAATGCTGAATCGCCTGCGGTCGCCCGCGTGACGCGCGAAAGCGCGCGACGGCGGCGGGAGAAGCCAAAGTTTAGGTAGCGGACTCCGACACCATGCCGCATGGAAGAACATCCGCTCTCGGACGAGTCGGGCACGTGGGAGACGGTGGTCGAAGAGTGCGAGGCGCTCGCCGACGACTATCGGGAGCGAGACTGGACGGTCGTCGTCGCCCTGCCGGGGGACGTGGTCCCGGTCCCCGGAGCGGGCGACGAAGTCGTCGACCACGTCGGCCTCGACGTGGTCGTCGGCGACGACGTCTATCCCGACCTCGAAGCCGCCGTCACGGGCGCGACGTTCGACGAGTACGAGGCGTTCCGCGCGGTCACCGGCGGCCTCGTCTACCTCGCGCTCGTCGTCCGCGCCACCGACGACGAAGTCGCCGTCTGCCTCCCCTTGTACTACCGCCTCGCGGAGTCCGAACGCATGTTCTCGCTCCTCGACGCCGGCGAGACGATGCGGACGAAGGTCCACCCGCTGGACCCCGACAAGGGCGTCGAGTTCGTCCACGAGGACCCCGACCCGCTCCTCCCGCCGGACTGGGACGCCGATTTGTCGGACGAGTTCGCCTAGTCGTCGCGTCGCCGACCGTCGAAGACGCTTTTTTTCCGCTGTGGAACTTGTTCTCCGTCAGGCCCGCGGCGCGATATTCTGATTCACCCGGAACAGGTTCTCCGGGTCGTACTGGCGTTTCAGTTCGACCAACCGGTCGTAGTTGTCCCCGAAGGCGGCTCGAACTCGTTCGTTCCCCTCGCGGCTGAGGAAGTTCACGGAGACGCCGTCGGAGAGGTGCGGAGCCATCGCCGCGAAGAACTCCCGCGTCCACGCGACGTGTTCGTCGTCCTCGGAGGCGTCGGTCCATCGGGTGAAGATGTTGAACGAGTAGCCAGCGTCGCGGTGGGCATACGCGGACGCGTCCGAATCGAGACGCGAAATCGCGCCACCCAGATGCTCGATGACGATCGACGTGTACGGCGACGTCACCGAGTTCGCGTAGTCGACGAGCGTCTCGATGGCCCCGTCGGACAGCCCGGCCTCGCTAACGAACTGTGATTTCCAGTAGTTCCGGTACCCCGGCGGGTACACGTCGTCAAAGAGTCCCTGGAACTCCGTGTACTGGCGCGGTCGAACGAGGTCGACCGTCGGCTCTTGGAACTCTCGTAGTGGCCGAATCGCACGCTCCCCGTCTTCGAGAGCGCCTGCGTAGCACAGGTAGGCGGTGACGACTCGTTCCCCACGGACGTCCGCCGGGACGAACGACGCGGACGGCGCGGTCCTAACCGAGGCGTAACAGCAGAGTTCGTCGGGGGCCGATGCCGTGAACTCCCGGTGGAACCGCAGGAGGTCGCCGGCGACCTCGAACGGGTAGACGAGCACCCCCGCGAGGACCATCGGCCCGACCTCGTGAAGGCGAAACTCGAAGTCGGTCACGACGCCGAAGTTGCCGCCGCCGCCGCGGATTCCCCAAAAGAGGTCCTCGTGTTCGTCTTCGCTCGCGTGGCGTACCTCGCCATCGGCCGTAACGACCTCGACCGACCGGAGGGAGTCGATAGTGAGCCCATAGGAACGACTGAGCCATCCCCACCCGCCGCCGAGAGTCAACCCGGCGAGGCCCGTCTCCGAGATAATTCCGGCCGGCGCGGCGAGGCCGTGGACCTGCGTCGCCCGGTCGAACTCCCCGACGGTGACACCCGGTTCGACGCGGGCGGTGTTGGTCTCGACATCGACCTGAATCTCCGTCATCGACGAGCAGTCGATCAGCAGCCCACCGTCACAGACGCCGTGTCCGGCGATGTTGTGGCCCCCGCCTTGGACCGCGACTGCCAGCCCGTACTGGCGAGCGAATGTGACGGCAGCGACGACGTCGTTCGTGTCCGCTGGCCGGACGACGACGGCGGGATACCGGTCGATCATCGCGTTCCATACCGTGCGGGCCTCCTCGTAGCCGTCCGCTTCCGGACCGAGTGCATCGCCGCGGAGACGAGCGTCGAGGTCGCGGATAGTGGCGTCGTCCACCGCTGGGTAAGACCGGTCCATAACGTATCTTCAGACGTTGTCCGTCGGAATAGGCATTCCTCAGCGAAACAGGAAGTAGTTCAAGACGTACTGACGAGTGGCGAGGTCCACCTCGCCCGCTCGCCGTCAGTCTCGGTCGATTCGGGGTCGATGCGTCCTCTCGTCCGGAGGAGTGCGTTCAGTTCGGACGGGCTGAACGTGAGCGCCTCGCAGACGACACACGCCTCGGGGGCCGTCGGCGACGCGGTCGCGTGGACGACGCCGCAGTGCTGGCACACGTGCAGGTGGTTTCTGTCTCCCATATGCACCCTCACAGAGGCGCTCGGACCATGTCATGATGCTTCCTGCCGAAACCACAGGGGGTGTGAGAGTTTCACCAGGTGAGCACGTCATATCTGCAACGCCGGTCGAGCCAAACGTCACGAAATCCGGCGATGCGCGCCGTGTCTCACGAGTGACGCGAACAGCTATGCGCACGGCGTGCTATACTATACCATGGACGAGGCGCTCGACGATATCAGGTACCTCGCGGACTCGCAGCACCGTCCGGTGGTGATTCGGATGCTCGCCGAGGGCCGGTGCTCCAGGGCGGCGCTTCGGGAGGCGACCGGTGCCTCGTCGGCCACCATCGGCCGCATCGTACAGGCGTTCGAAGAGCGTGGCTGGCTCGTCCGCGACGGCTCTCACTACTCGTTGACGCCGCTCGGCAGGTTCGTCGCAGCGTCGTTCGCGCGATTTCACGGTGACATGGCGGTCGCACGCGAGTTGAACGAACTCCTCCCGTACGTACCGCTCGAGGAGATTGGCGTCAGCGTCGAGCAGCTGACCGACGCGACCGTCACGCACGCAACGCAGTACAATCCGTTCGCCGTGGTCTCTCGCGTGCGGGAGCTCGAACGAATCTCCGAGACTGCGCGTAGCCTCACCGACTTCTTCCCCGACCCGTGCATCGAGGGTCGATACAGGTCGATCGTCCACGGCACACAGACGTTCGAAGCGGTGTTCGCCCCGGTCGTCTTCGAGTCCGCCATGGACTCGGCGTTTCTCGACGAGTTCGAAGCCATCGTCGCCTCGGACCGTACTGACATTTACGTGTACGATGGCGAGATTTCGCACCCCGTGATGGTCCACGACGGGGTCGGCTGTCTCGTCGTGCGGAACGACGTAGACGTCTCGATCGGCATGATCGAGACGGACGACGACGTATTCCTCGAGTGGGTGACGGACGTGTTCGAGACCTATCGGGCCGATGCGACCCTGTTGACCGCTGAAGACCTCGCGGCACCGCTCGAAGACGTGCTCGCCGAGGTCTGTGGCTGAGAGACGCGAACGAACGCTTCGAACAGCAGTCTCGACTGTCCTGCGGAGAAACGCGAGCCTCAGCGAGGATTTCACCTAGTGAGCACTACGCAGCAAGAATCATGACAACACTTCGCACCGAACGTTCGGATGAAGAACTATGGAAATCGTCTTCGCCACGTTCGAATCCGAGCTAGAGCACGATGCCATCGAAGAGACCATGCGCCAGCGGGCGAAGCAGTTCCGAGCGGTGGACGGACTCGTACAGAAGTACTTCGTTCACGACCGAGAGCGCGACCGGTACGGCGCGTGTTTCATCTTCGATTCGGAGGAGTCCCGCGACGCGTACTTCGCGTCGGACCTCAGCGCCGGCGTCGGAGCGGCGTACGCCGTGAAGGGCGAGCCAGCGGTCACGAACGCCCACCTGTTGTTCCCACTCCGCGAGACCGAAGGGCTGCCAGAAACCGCGTGAGCAACCACCCAGCGCTGCGCAACACAGGTCGTATAGGCCGTACACGCTACTCCCAGAAGGACTGAATCCGCTCGCTCAGCTCCGACAGCACACGTGAAATGACATCGCGCCAGTCTCTCGCAAACGCCGTGTCCTCACCAGGCGTCGCCGCGTCCGGCGGCGGGTGGAAATGCTCGCGGTCGTTGTGGCTGTTCGGGTGTCTGTCCCACCGACATTCCCACGACCCTCCGTCACGATACTGCTCGAGATAGTGTGCACTAAAATCGTCCGTCACAAACCACCGAACACGAAGAGATGCACGCGCGACGGCCGCCGGAAAATATCTGGTGTCAAAATCAGCCACGAGGGCGTTCGGTGCGTATGATGGTCGATATTCGACGGTTGAGAATCGAGCGCTTCCACGCAACCGCCGACCAATCCGCTCCAACACATCGCTGTCGATACCGCCGGTACCGTTCGGCTCGTCCTCACGCATTGATGCTCCCAGCACGCCCGCCCGACAACTCATCGCGCCGCGCCGCATCTAACAAGGCTGCACGCTCCTCCAGCGTCTTCCACGTAGACACGGCCTCCCAACGCTCTTCGACAGACTCCTCGTGGCGCTCGTCTGCCAAGGAGACCTCATCAGGCGATGCGACGCCAAACCGTTCCCGGTACGCCTCGGCCGCATCGACCGTCTCTTTGAGCCGCTCGACAATCTCGATCTCCGAGTACTGCTGGCGGATTCGCTCGACTCTGCGCCACCGCAGATACGAATCGTTCCGCTCGTACCGAACCGGTCGCCCAGACAGTTCACGAACGATTCCCATCTCGGTAAACCACGCTAAGTAGTCCCGTGCGGTCTCCGTATCACAGTCTGCACGCTCAGCGATCACCGACACCTTCGTCGGTTCGCGCACCTGCAGGACGACATCCAGCAGACGCTCTCTCGTCGGCCCACCCTTCAGCAGTTCCCCTGGGGATTCCCACGAATCGAACGCAGGCGGTTCTTCGCCCGTGTCCGACATCTCATCGGGCGTATCAGTCGTGTCCATACACGTAGTAACGCCCTTCGCGGTGATATATCTACTGCGAACAGAATTATTTCAGGAACTTCGCAGTTGGTGTGGGAGAGCGTGCACGCAACACTCTGGGATGAAAAACGCCTGAAAACCGAACCTATCCCCAAGCTCCGCGTCTATTCCTCGTACTCCTCGCCATCCGCCTCACTAACCGAAATCTCCGTCTCGTGTTCCCGGTCCGCCTCCCGCTGTAACTCCTCGGCCCGCAGTTCGGCACGGGTGTAGGCGTCGTACACCGCGTAGAGCCACACGGCGGGCGCGAGGAGGAAGCCGATGAAGACCATCACCGAAACGGAGGCGACGATGAAGCCCACCGCGAAGACGAGGCCGCGTTCGAGCTCGCGGTTGTACAGCTGTCCGAGGCCGGGGAAAATCGCCGACAGCACCGCCGCGACGAAGGGGTTCCCGCCTTCGAGGAGGTCGTCGAGCGCCGAGTCGACCGACGACTTCGGCGGGTCGCGCTGGCGAACCCCGCATTCGGGGCAGATTTCGGCGCGCGCGTCGATGACCGCGCCGCAGTCGCGGCAGAACGCCTCGTCGGGGCCGCGGTCGCGAGTCGAGTCGTCCGCGGAGGTCGATGACATACCTGCCATCTGTCGGCGGGGGACGTTAGTCCTGTGGCGGTCGGGCGTGGGAGCGACCCACCGCCATCTCCGAGGGACTCACCGACGCAGACGCCACCCTCACACACAGTACAGAAACGGCTTCATGAGCGCGACGCGGTCGCCGTCTTCGAGCAGCGTGTCGAAGCCGTCGAGGTTCTCGTTGAACACGCCGTTGACGAGGACGCGAGCGTAGGGGCGCGTCTGCTCCCCTTCGGGATTCTTTCGCCACGTGCCCGGGGGTCGCTCCACCCGCGCCCACCCCCGCGTCGTCGCGTCCGCCTCGCGCTCCGCGATGACGAGGTCACGCACGTCGTACGCCGCGAAGAACGCGTCGAGGAACGCCCGGAGCGTCTCGCCCGCGAAGGTGAACTCGATCTGATGCGTGCCCGCGGCCGACCTGACGTGTCCGGTCAGGTTGACCTCGACCGTCGTCGTCACCGTCTCGGCCGTCTCCGACGCCGCATCTGTCGCTCCCATCTCTCTCCGTTCCGCCCGCTCGGCAGTCCGTGTCTCCATGCGCTCCGATACGCACCGAATCCGGATGAGCGAGGCCCCGAACACGTTCGGACGCGCCGCAGACCAGACCAGATCAGACCAGACTAGACTACTGCGCCGAACTGTTGTCTGGCTCACAACTAATCCGCTCGCGCCACGACACGAAGGCGCAATGCGAATCGTCCCACCCCACCTGTACGGTGCAGTCGTCCATAGCTCAGTATTCCTCGGCGCGTCGACCATCGCCGAGGTGTTCGTCGCGTCCGCGCTCGCCGGAATCGCGCCGAACGCCGCCCTCGTCGTCGGCTTTCTCATCACCGTCGGCGTGTACAACTTCGACAAACTCGCCGACCTCGACGCCGACGCCGAGAACTACGCGGAGCGGACCGCCTTCGTGGCGTCCCACCCGCGGGTGTACGCCGCGTGCTCGGTGGTCGCCGTCGCCGTCGCGATCTGGCTCGCCGTCCGGCACGGCGGCGTCTACGCCCTCGGGCTGACGCTGTTTCCGGGCGTCGTCGCGGCGTTCTACAGCGTCCCGCTCGTCCCGCTGTCGTCTGTCGACCGACTCAAGGACGTCTTTCTCGTCAACACCGCGACGGTGTCGCTCGCGTGGGCGGTCCCCGTCGCGTTCATCCCGCTCGCGGTCGCCGCGACGGCACCCGAGTACGCCGCCGGCGCGGCCGGCGCGGCCGTCGCGGCGCTGTGGTTCTTCTTCCGCTCGGCCATCTCGGTCGAAGTCCACAACGTCCGTGACGTGACGGGCGACGCCCGGAACGGCGTCGAGACCCTGCCGACGGTCGTCGGCGTCCGCCGCACGCAACTGGGCCTCTACGGACTGGAACTCGTCTCGCTCGGACTCGTCTGGGCGGCGTCGTGGGTCGGCGTCGTCCCCGCGTGGGCTCCGGTCGCGCTCCTTCCGTCGGTCGCCTATTCGACGTGGATCACCCACGCACTCACCGGGTCGTCCCGGTCGGTCGAGCGGCTCTGTACGCTCCGCGACGGCGAGGGCGTACTGATGGCCGTCGGCGTCGCGGTCGTCGCTTCGGTTGCCGGTCCCGCCGGTGCGTTCGTGTGATACACACCGAGCCGAGAGCCCGTTCGGAGTGACGCCGACGTAGCTGTCGACCCGAGGCGGCCACCCCGAATTCTCGAATACCCTTTTGTCACTCGATGAATAACTATCTGGATAGTGATTCCGAACATCGGGTGGCCTACTTTCGAACAGGTGGTGTTCGGGGGAACCGCCGGTGCGCATTTCCTCACGCAACCGGTGCCGCTCGTCGTCGTCATCGTGGGGCTGATGATACTCACCGCAGTGATAAGTGGCTACGTCGTCCTGTTCGCGTGGCGGCGACGGCCGACGCCCGGTTCGACCGGGCTGGTCGCGTTCGGCCTCGCCAGCGGGTGGTGGTCGGCGGGCTACCTCTTCGAACTCATCGTCGACGACATGGCGCTCAAACTCGCGCTCGCGAACCTCCAGTGGGTCGGCGTCCTCGCGGCCCCGCTCGCGTGGTTTCTGTTTTCGTTTTCCTACGCCGGGCGAGACCGCTACACCGCACCGGCGTCGCTCCTCGCGCTCTCTGCGCTCCCGCTCGCCAGCCTCGTCGCCGTGTGGACCAATCCCCTGCATCACCTGATGTGGGGCTCCGTGACGGTCGTCCCCGCCGTCGGGCGGACGATTACCGTCCTCCAGACCGACTGGGGGCCGCTGTACTGGGTCGTGTTGGGATACAGCTACCTGCTGTGGGTCGCCGGCTCGGCCGTCATCTTGCGGACGGCGCTCGACATGCCGACGATCTACCGACTGCAGGCCGCCACCCTCATCGTCGGGGCGCTGATGCCCGTCCTCGGCAACGCCGCCACGACGCTCCTCGAACTCTACGGCCCGGCCATCGACATGACTCCCGCGGCCTTCGCGTTCGCGGGACTCGCCTGTACCGTCGCCATCAGCCGCTACGAACTCCTCGAAGCCCGACCGGTCCCGCGGTGGGTCGCCCGCGAACGCGTGGTCGAGACGATGGCCGACGCGGTGCTCATCACCGACACGAAGTGGCGCGTCACCGACGTGAACCAGTCGGCCGCGCGGATTCTCGGCGACGACGACGCCGAACTCAAGGGGCGACCCATCGGCGACGTTATCGAGGAGTTCTCGCCCGACCAGCGGGACACAGACCAAGTCACCGTCAGACTCGGGTCGGGCCAGCGGTACTTCGAACTCCGGACGAGTGCCTTCACCGACCACCACGGCCGCGACATCGGCCACGCGCTCGTCTTCCGCGACGTGACCGACCGCCGGCTGAACCTCCAGCAACTCGAGGTGATGAACCGCGTCCTCCGACACAACCTCCGGACCGAGGCGAACCTCCTCGAAGGCTACGCGAACCTCGTCTTGGACGACATCGACGGCGGGGAACTCGACGACGCGCGGGACCACGCCCAAACCCTCCACGACCACGCGTCGACGCTCGTCAACATCAGCCAGAAAGCGCGGAAACTCGGCGTGGCCCGCGATAACGACGGGAGCGGCGACATCCGCCTGCTCCCCGCGGCCGTCCAGATACGGGCCGCCGCCGACGCCGTCCGAGCCGACTCCCCCGGTGCGAACATCCGGCTCTCGTCGCTTCCCGACCCCGAAATCGTCTGCGCGCCCACGCTCGAACCCATCGTTCGCGAACTCGTCGAGAACGGCGTCCAGCACAACCCGTCGTCGACGCCGGTCGTCTCCGTGACGGCGACCGCGGACGAACGCGAACTCGTGATTCGCGTCGAAGACGACGGACCCGGCATCAACGCGAGCGAACTCGCCGCCATCGACGCCCACGGCGAGACGCAACTCAGACACGCCAGCGGCCTCGGGCTCTGGCTGGTGAAGTGGGGCGTCGACCAACTCGGCGGCACCGTCGCGTTCCACCCCCGCGAGGAGGGCGGGACCGAAGTGGTGCTTCGGATTCCCGCGTTGCGGGGTGAGTAGTGTGCGTCCGGACAAACCGTGACCCGGCCGCGCTCGATTCCAAGTTTGATAATTTCCGAGGCAATTATTAGTCAAATTTTCAATTATTGATGGAAGGCCCGAGATACTCAAACCGGCAGACAAGTCCTCAGAGGCTCGAATTCGGTGATCTCTGCGCATCAAATATTGGTTGCCCGACGCAGTAAATTCTTAAATATGAATACTCGGCAAGCCACGGTGTATGCCTACCCAAGGCGATAACAACGGGTCGGAGCGGCCCACTCCGACCCTCGAATTCGGTGCCGCCTCGGCTCCCGCGGCGGCGGGCGCGGTCCCAGCGCCCGTCCCCCCGGACGACCCGAACGCGTGGTACGCGCCGACCGTCCGGTCGCAGTACGAAGTGGCCCCGGACACCGTCGTCACCATCAGCGACGCGGACCACGGCTTCGACTACGCGGTCCGAGAGCCGACGCTCGGCGCGCGTGAAGCCGATGCGTTGGCGACCGTCCGCGACCACTTCTCGACCGTCGTCCGCCGGCGGCCGCTCACCCGCGAGGGCGCGGCCGCTCGCGCGGAGACCGGCCTCTCGCCGAAGTACCGCCGCATCTTCGACCGCCTGCTCGACCTGACGCCGAGCGCCCGCAGACGCGTCGAACACCACGCGCTGTCCGAGCTTCGGCTCCTCGGCGAAGTCACGCCGCTGGCGCTCGACGAGCGAATCGAGGTCGTCGACGCCGGCCGCGGCGACGGCTCCGAGCGGCTGGTCGTCCACACCGAGGCCTTCGCGCCGGCGGCGACCGACTTCGACTCCGACGTGAGGTTCGCGGACCGCATCGCCGCCGAGCGGGTCGCTCACTACACCGTCCCCTTCGCAGGCTACGACGTGGACGTGGTCGTCTACCGGGACCGGCTCCTCGGCGACGACCACTTCGCCACGAAGTACGCCGTCCTCGAACCGGACCTCGTCCCCGGCGACGCCGAACTCATCGAGGAGTGCAAGGAGCGAATCTGGGAGGCGAACGTCGACGACGTGGTCGCCGACCGCATCGACTTCGTTCGGGACCGCGCCCGCGAGTTCCTCTCGCGGCGACTCACCGCCCGCAACACCCGCGCGTGGGTCGACGCGACGCGATTCCGCGTCCGTGCGGCGCTCTCGGAGTACGGTCTCGCGCTCCCGCCGGTCGACCGCCGGTTCGCCGAGGACCGCCTCGACGACCTCGTCTACTACGTCCTCCGCGACTACGTCGGCGAGGGCGTCCTCACCGTTCCCATCCGCGACCCGCACCTCGAAGACGTGGAGGCCAACCGCGTCGGCGAACGGGTCAAAGTCATTCCGCGGGCGGACGTGACCGGCCGCGGCGGCCTGCGGGTGCCGACGAACCTCGTCTTCGAAGACGAGACCGAGTTCACGAACGTCGTCACCCAACTCGCCGCCGCCGACGGCGTTGAGTTGAACGCCTCGAACCCGAGCGCGAAGGTGAACCTCCGACCCGGCGCGGTCGGCGGCGACCCCGCGTCGGCCGACACCGACGAGACGATTCGCTGCGCCGTCGCCCTCCCCGTCATCTCCGAGGGCGGCCCGCACGTCTCGATTCGGAAACAGACCGGCGACGTGCTCACGCCGGTCGACCTCGTCGAAAGCGGCTCGGTCTCGACCGAACTCGTCACCCTGCTGTGGCTCTGTTACGAGCACCATCGCGTCGTTCTTTTTTCTGGCTCGACGGGGGTTGGAAAAACTACGTTGATGAACGCGTGCATGCCGTTCGTGCCCTACGACCACCGGCCTATCAGCATCGACGAGGGCTCTCGCGAGGTGCATCTCCCCCACGAGACGGGCGTCTCCCTGACGACCCGCGACCACGAGTCCGAGTTCAAGCGCGTCTCGATGGCCGACCTGATGACCGAGGCGAACTACCTCAACCCCGACGTGGAGGTCATCGCCGAAATCAACACGCCCGAGTCGTTCGCCACGTTCGCCGAGACGCTCAACACCGGCCACGGCGTCATCGGCACGACTCACGCCGCCGACGTCGAGACGCTCGTCAATCGCGTCATCGAACAGGGCCTCCCGCCGTACCTCCTCCGCGAGCTCGACCTCGTCGTCTTCCCGCACAAGGTCGACGGCGAGCGGTACGTCTCCGAGGTGGTCGAACTCGTCCCCGAGTCGGAGTACGACGAGACGTGGGGTCGCCGCGGCGTCGTCGAGAAAGACGGGCGGACGCTCCACTGGAACACGGTCGGTCGGCGAACGCCGGACGGTTCGTTCGACCTCTCGTACGAGCACCCGCAGTTGGGCGACGACCGCCGACGCGCCGGCATCCGATTGTTCCACCGCATCGCCGAGGCCACAGACCGCGACGTGGAGGCCGTCGAGCGCGAGTTCCACCGGAAGCACCGCTACGTCGAGTACCTCGTCCGCGAGCAGGTGACCGACGTGGACCGGTTGTTCGGCTTCCTCTCGGACCTCCGAACCGACGAAGCCGCGACGGTCGAGCGCGTCCGCCGGCGGATGGCCGAGCGGACCGCCGACGGCGGAGACAGCGCCGACGACACGCGGGGCGTCGACTCCGACGCTGACGGCGAGGCCGACCCGTGACCGGATTCGACGCCGGACTCGAAGAGCGCCGGGTCGGCCGCGTCCGCTCGCTTTCGGTCCTCGACAGGGCGCTGTACGCGCTGTTCGCCCGTCACGTCGACGCCGCCCGGCACGACCGGGACCGCCGCCGCTACCGCGGTACCGACATGCGGATGAGCTTCGACCTCTACCTCGCTCGCGCCTACGGCCTCGCGTGGGCGGTCGGACTGTTCGTCGCGTTCCCGACGGTGCTCGTCTTCCTCGCGGTTCCCGACTCGGCGATAGATGCCGCACTCTCCGTCCTCCGCGCGGCGCTGCCGCCCCTCGAATACGTCCCGATACCCGTCGTTCCCCGGCTCCCCGTGGCCGGGCTGTTCGCCCTCGGGGCGGCAGTAGCGACGCGACGCGTCGTTCTCGCCGTCGCCGGGCGGTACCTCGGCTGGCGAGCGACCGCCCGGCGGGAGAACATCGAACGGACCCTGCCCGGCGCGGTCCGCTACCTGCACGTCCTCTCGTCGGGGAGCGACGGCCCCCGCGAGATGCTCCGGCGCGTCGCCGAGACCGACGCCTACGGCGAGACGGCCGTCGCCTTCCGGGGCGTCCTCAACACCGCCTCGCTGACCGGCAACGTGAACGAGGGCCTGCGCCGCGTCGCCCGCGACACGCCCTCCGAGGGGATGCTCGCGCCCTTCCTCCTGAAGTTCCGCGAGCACGCCGGACAGGGCGACGACGCGCTCCGGAACTACCTGCGGATGGAGAGCCGGATGCTCGGCCACCGGCAGGACCGCGCCCGCGAGCGCGCCGAGGGCTTCCTCGAACTGCTCGCCGAACTGTTCATCGTCCTCCTCGTGCTCCCGTCGCTGCTCGTCATCGTCCTCACGGTGATGAGCGTCATCGCGCCCGGCCTCTCCGCGCCGGTGGTCACGCCGCTCGGCCAGACGACCACCCGCGGCATCGTCGTCTACGCGAGCGCCGCGTTCATCCTCGGCGTCGGTCTCGGCGCGAGCGTGCTCGTCGCCGGGCTCCGACCCCCGGACCAATCGGTCGAGTACGACCGGCCAGCCAACGCGTTCCGCGTCCTCGACTCGGCGCTTTGGAACCCAGCCAGCGCGGCCGTCGTCTTCGTCTTTCCGGGGCTCGTCGTGGCCGGCGTCGCGGCTCTCGCCGGCGCTGACGCCGTCGGCGTCGCGCTCGTCGGCTACGTCGCCTACGCGGCCCCGGTCGGACTCGTCGGCGTCCGCCGCGCCCGCCTCGACGACGCGAAGGACCGCGAGTTGAAGGACTTCGTCCACGCCGTCTCGGGCCACGTCAGTCTCGGGCGCCCCTTCGGTGACGCGGTCGAGCGCGTCGGCCGCGACGTGGACCTCGGCCCGCTCGATTCGGACGTGGCCGACCTGGCGCTCAACCTCCGGTTCACCGCGCCGAGTTCCGGGACCGACGTGAACCTCCGAACGGCCGCGTTGGCTCGGTTCGTCGACCGCGTCGGGACGCCCATGGCCGAACAGACCATCGGCCTCGTCGTCGGCGCGCTCGACGGCGGCAGCGACACGGGAACCGTCTTCGACACGCTCCAGACCGAAATCGGCCGCCTCTACCACGAAAAGCGCGCGCTCCGGTCGGGACTGCTCGTCTACGTCGCGGTCGGCTGGACGACCGCGCTCCTCGTCGTCGGCATCACCGTCGCCGTCAACGTCCACGTCTTCGACGGCTTCGCCCAGCTCTCGACGCTCTCGACCGGCGGGTCGTTCGCCATCAACGCCGGCGCGGTGGACCTCGAACGCGACCGCTACCGGATGTACGTCGTCACGCAGGCGACGATGCTCGCGTCGGGGTGGTTCTCCGGGACGGCCAGCCGCGGTCGCTACGAGGCGCTGTTACACTCCGCCGCCCTCGTCGTCGCGTGCTATCTCGTCTACGCCGGGGTGGGACTGATATGACCGCGACCCGCGGGCAGGCGAACGTGGTCGGCGTCGCGCTCCTGCTCGGCATCGGCGTGGTCGCCATCGGCCTCTTGACCGCCAGCGTCGGCGGCCTCGTGGACGCCCAAATCGCGACCGCGGACGCCGACGCCGCCGCGGACGGCTTCTCGTCGCTCCGGGACGGCGTCGCCGCCGGCGCGAACGACAGCTACCCGATTCGCGTCACCGACGGCGACCTCTCGCGAGTGAACAGGTCGGTCCGAATCATCCCGGAGGCGGGAGCTAACAGGACCTACGACGCCGACGGCTACGTCGCCGACCTCGGCGGTCAGCGCGTGGCGTTCGTCGGCGGCGCGGTCGTTCGCGGAACCGGCGACCGCGCCGTGCTCGTCACGCCCGTCCCGCTGTCGTTCGCCGGCGACGCGGCGTTTCTCACGGTACCCGTCCTGACCGCCGACGCCACCGACGGCGGCGGCCTCGGCGGCGGTGCGGCGCTTCGAACGCGAACGACGCGAACCGTGACCGACCTGCCGACCGACGGGTACGCCGTCGCCGTCGAGACGGCGACCCCGGACGCGTGGGAACGCGCGTTCGAGGACCGCGGGTTCGAGACGAGCCGAGCCGACTTCGACGGCGACGGCACCGAGAGCGTCGTCGCCGTCGTCTCCGGCGACCGGACGCTCACCGTCGCTCGATACGACCTCGCCGTGGTGGTCGACCGTGGCTGACGCCCCTCGCCGGTCGACCCCGTCACCGACCGGCCCCGCCCGCCGTACCGCCGACCGTGCCGTGGTCCCCGTCGTCGGGAAAGCGCTCGAAGCCGCCATCGCCGTGCTGTTTATCGGACTCTTGACCACCGTCCTCTTCGGCGGCGTCGTCCCCGACCACCGCGCCGCGGTCGGTCACGAGCTCGCCGACCGGACGCTCGCAACGGCCACCGACCGGGTCGAAACCACCGCCGTCGTTCCCGAATCGGCGGTCATCGGGTCCAGGCGAGCCGACGTCGACCTCCCGCGAACGATTCGCGGGAGCTCCTATCGCGTCGCGTACGTCCCGAACGCCACGTTCGGGGGCGACTCGAACGCGACCGCCCCGGCGCTGGTCCTCGACCATCCGAACGACGCGTTCGACCGGCAGGTTCCGGTCACGCTCCCCGAATCGGTGACCGTCTCGGGCGCGTGGGACAGCGGAAACGACTGCGCCGTTCGCGTCGTCGTCGGCGACGACGGGACGACGCTGGAGCTCGCGAACGAACCTGTGTCGGGAGGGACCGATGAGTGACCGTAACCGGCCCGCGGCGCGCGCACAGACGACGCTCGCCGGACTCGCGGTGGCGCTCGTGCTCGTGACCGCGGTCACGGTCGGGGGCGTCGTCGCCGCCGACCGGGCCCTCGCGGACGCGGCCGGCGAGTCGCTCGAACAACACCGCGCCGAGCGCGCCGCCGACGCGCTGGTCACGGAATCCCCGCTGGTCTCGTCCGACAATGGGACCGCGGCCGAGGCGATCGACCTGGCGCTCGCGAACGACACGAACGCCGCCGAACTCGCCGCCGCCGTTCCGTCTCTCCGCGGCGTCGCGTTCCGCGTCCGGGTCGATGACCGGACGATAGCCGAGCGGGGCGACCCGTCGGGCGGGCACACGGTCAGCCGCGGTGCGCTCGCCGTCAGTCGACGGAGCGTCGGCGGGACCGTCGACCTCTCGGAGGAGACCACGACGACGCTCGACGGACGGACGAACAGCGTTCGACTGGACGTGAACCCGGGGGCAAACACGACGATTCGAACGATTCGAGTCGACGACAGGGTCGTCCTCCACCGACCGACCGGAATCGAGGGAGAACGCGTCGTCGAGGTGTCGTCGCGCTCGAACCCGGTGATTCGAGTCGAAACCGCCGAGTCCGACCCGTCCGGGAGCGTCGACGCGTCGGCGACCGCGTTCGATTCGACGGTCGTGCGAATCGAGGTGACCGTCGATGCGTGAGCGTCACGGCGAGCGTCCGCGGCGGTTGAGCCGTCGCCGTACGGACGACGCCTCCGACCGGACGGGAGACCGAGGACAACTCTCGCTGACGGTCGTCGAGGCGGCCGTCGCGACCCTGCTCGTCCTCGCCGTCGCGGCGGGGTTCGCACTCGCGCCGCCCGCGCCGGCTTCCGAGGCGGACTCGCTGGAGCGACAGGCGACGGATGCCGCGTCGCTGGTGGCGACCGTGCCGGCGGGCGCGACGGGAACGCTCCTCGGCTCGGCCTGCGCTTCGTCGGGCGACTTCGACGCCCGGGCAGCGCGGATTCACGAGGTCGCTTCGGCGGGGCTCCCGAGCGGGGCGTTCGTCTCGCTCCGAACCGACGTCGGGTCAGTCGGTAGGCCCCCGCCGGAGACCGCACGAGTCGGGAGTGCGACTGCCACGGTCCCGCGCTGTACCGCGACGGTAGAGGTGTGGTATCCGTGAGCCGGTCCGCCGCCGACCCGGACGGCTGGGTCGCCTCATCGAACGACGACCGCGGGCAGTTGGTGCTCGTCTCCGGTGCGGTCGTCGCCGTGGCCCTGCTCGCGCTCCTCGTCGTTCACGCGCAACTCGGCTTCGCCGGCGTGGTCGAAACCACCGAGCCACCGCCGCTGGACGACGTCGTTGAGACGACCGACGGCGGGGTCGAAATGGCGGCCGCCGGCGTCGCGGGTCGGTACGACTGGGCGGCGAGAGACGCCGCAGTCGAGGATTTTCGCTCGCGGCTCGACCCCGCGCTGGCGAACGTCGAGCGCGCGCACGCCGGCGAGGGCGGCGTCGCGCTGAGGACGAACGACTCCGCGGCCGCCGGCTGGGCGCTCAGGAACTGTCCCGACGGTCCGTACCGGGAGTTCGGTCCCTGCGTCGTCGACGACGGCGTCGTCGTCCAAGAGCGCGCGGGAGAGACGGCCGTCGTCGCCGTTCTCGTCGACGTTCGAATCGCGACGCCGCGCTCGCGGACGGCCCTGACGGTCGCCGTGCGCCCGAACTGAAAGCGGTCGAAAAAGCGGTTAGGCGCTCGGCACGTAGCCGAGGACTTCGTAGGTGTGTTCGGCGTCGTCTTCGGATTTGGGCTCGGTGTAGCGCGCCTCGTGGACTCGGTCCAGTCGGGCGGCGAGGAGCGTCTTGTAGGCGTCCAGAATCGGCGCTTCGGTGAGCGGCGCTTCCGGCCCCTCGTCTTGGCCGACGATGTTCGCCATACAGAGCACGCCGTCGGGGGAAAGCAGGCCCGCCACCACGTCGAGAAACCGGTGGAACTCCGGGACGCTCATCGTGTCCCCGAGATAGTAGATGGTCTCGCTCCAGACGATGACGTCGAACTGCTCGTCGAGGGAGTCGAGATACGCGCTCGCCTCGCCGGCGGAGAACGTCGCCCGGTCGCTATCGGTCCGCTCGCGAGCGCGCTCGACGGCAGCCTCGGAGATGTCGATGCCGTGGAGTTCCGCGTCGGGGAAGCGTTCTAAGAGGAGTTCCGAGTGGACGCCCTCGGCGCAGCCGATCTCCAGAATCGACTCCGGCGAGCCGACGTGGCTCTCGACGACGCGGTTCTGGCGGCGGTACTTGCGCTGCTCGTAGGTCGAAGAATCGAAGTCCCACGGGTCCGGTTCGTCGAACTCGTCGTCGAAGTAGTCGGCGTTCCAGCCGTCGTTCGGCACGTTAGTTCACCTCCGTGTCGCTGGTCTCGGCCGGATTGTAAATGCTCTGGATGACCCGAGATTGGAGCGCCGGGTCTTGGAGCCAGAGCTTGCAGAGAGCCCCGTAGGCGAACAGTTGAATCGCCACGAAGAGGATGAGGTCTCGGGCCTCGGGTTCGACGGCGTAGGCGTCGAGTCGGACGAGCCCGTCCCGACCGTACAGCGAGCGCTCGCGGACGGCCTGCTCTGCGGGTCCACCGTTCAGCGTGAACGCGATGAGCGGGACCTTCTGGTCGAAGTCCGCGGACTGGAGGACGTTCCAGACGGAGGTTTCGTCGCCGAACAGCACGTCGTTCCACTCGCGGTACGTCGCGGAGCCCTGTTGCGGAATCGCCGTCACGAGGTAGCTCGAACCGCCGTGGAGGACGTTGACTAGGCGGTGGACGATGTTCTGGAGGTTCGTCGCCTCGCCGTGGACGTGGAGGAACTCCGTGAGCTTGAGTTGCGCCTCGTTTCCGAGCCCGCGCTGCGACGCGAGGGCCCCGAAGATGGGGTCGCTCTGGAGGTCGTTGTGTCGCTGGAGCTCTTCGATGGCCGCGAGAATATCGCTTTGGCCGGAGAGGCCGGCGGCGTCGTCGCCCTGTTTGAACTGGCCTTCGACGAACTCGTCGAGGGCCCTGAACCGCGCCTGAAACCGCTGGAGGTCGACGTAGTCGTCGAGGAAGACGACCTGCAGGACGGCGAGTTGGGCGACGACACTTTTCGTCGCGTAGATTTCGATTCGCTCTTCGACGCCCGGAAGCGGGACGACGTGGTCGGCGCGCTCCGCGAGCGGGCTGTCCGGGTCCGTTACGGCGACGACGGTCGCCTGTTGATTCGAACAGAGGTCGAGTATAGAATCAGTCTTCCCGCTCCGCGAGATGGCGAGAATCGTGTCGTCGGCCGACGAGTGCATCCCGGTGGCTTCGACGCCGCTGCGGACCTGCGACCGGATGCCGCGGTCGCGGAGGCGGTCGGCGAGCCAGTAGCCGACCGACGTTGAGGACCCCTGCCCGGCGATTGTGACGGTGCCGTCGGCGTCGAACACCGGCCGCCGAACCTCCTGTCGGAAGGCGTCGTCGGCAATCGTCTCCCAGACCTGCGCTTCGATGGCCTCGTACACGCCCGTCCGCTCGCCCGTGTCGCGCGCAATCGAACGGAGGTCGTCTTCGAACAGCTTCGGGATGTTGACCGACGCGCTGTCGTCCGTGAGATTCGCCTTGATGACCGACCGGACGTATTCGGACGTTTTCTTGTTCTTCTGCTGGGCGATCTCGTCCACCTGTCTCTTGACCCGCTTCGAGACGCGGGCCTGGAGTATCTCGTCTTTCGTCATGACCGCCGGTATGTCAAACGGTGAGATAGTTCTTGTCATCGCGTATGTCATACGATTCTGCACTACTGTATACGCATATAAACTGTATACGAGGGTACAAAATACAGCCGATTATGTCACACGCAAGATATTTGTTTACAGTCATACAATCTGTTTGTGTGACGCGAAGACGAAAACGAGAACGTCACGAGAACCCCCACAAACCCGATACACAACAGATTACGATGACCAACGATTCAACCCATCCCAGCAAATCGACGGAATCGGATTCGAACACTCCGAATATAGACATGAACTCGCGGTTCGGACACGGGTGTACCCGCCCGGCGTCCGAAGAGACGGAGCGGCGGCCGTCCGTGACGACGGTGGTCGTCCGCGCCACCCTCGCGGCGCTCGTCGTGCTTTCGCTGTTCGCGGTCGCCGTTCCGGTCGTCACGGCCGACGCGGGGTCGGCGGCGCTGTCCGGACCCCCGACCGCTTCGGTGAGCGCGGACGAGGCGCTCGACGCCCGCGAGGCGGCGAAAGACAGACTCGCGGAACTCCGCCGCCTCGACGACCGACCGATGGTCTCGGTCGAGGCGAGCACGCTCCAGACGGTCCAGAACCGCATCGAGACGGGGAACCTGAGCTACACGCGGGCGAACTACGACACCGCGGCCGAACACTGGTCGGTCGCGGAGAAGCAGGCGACCGCGGCCCTCGCCCGCGCCTACGCCGAGGGGACCGCGCGGAACCTCAACGCGACGGTCGGCTTCATCGAAAAGCGCGAAGAGAAGGGCTACGCGACGGCTGACACCGCCGAGTTCACGGAGCGCGCCGCCGGGCTGCGCGCCCAGACCCCGGAGACGCTCTCGGACCACCGGAAGCGCTACCGAGCGGCGCGGCAGCTGAACAGCGACGTCGAGTCGTCGCTTCCCTCGATGAACGCGGTCCGACTGGCGAACTGGCTGTCGCCGATGTGGGTCGCTGGCGGGGTTGTCGTCGCCCTCGGTGCGGTGACGAGCGTCGTCGGATTCGCCCTTGGCCGTCGCGGACAGTCCGAACCGGAGACCGAAGACACCGGTACCGAACCCGAGGTCGAGGGGTCCGGCCTCAGATAACCACTCACGGAGACATCCATGAACATATCCAAATACGTACGCAACGCGGTTCCGTGGAGCGGCACCGACGAGTCGAACGACGACGCGGTCATCACCGACGGTGCGGGCGGCGGGGCGGTCGAGGCGAACGCGGCGGCGGACCGACCGAGCGCCGACGGTGACGACCACGACGAGAACAGCGTGGGCGTGTTCTTCCCGCCGAACACGCTCGCGGACGTGGTGCGGCGCGAGTGGATTTCCCGGGCCGAGGAGATGCTCGGAACGTCGATTCCGACGCGGTTCGTCCAGGACGTGCAGCTCGGTCGCAACCCGCTTCGCATCGAGGACGTCACGCCGATGCTCGCCCCGGAAGTCGAGCGCGAACTGCTCAGGCTGTCGTACGACGCCGATCACGCGCTGGTCCCGTCGTCGCTCGGAACCGGCTTTCCGGCCTACAAGTTCGTCGACGTCGGCCTCGTCTTCGAGGAGACGGTCGACGTGGTCGTTCCCTCCCACAAGACCGCTGACGGGCTGTACAAGAACCCGCAGAACGCGCTGTTGGCCGGCCTCGGCGTCGCGGTCATGGACGCGCCGGCGATACTCATCGACCACCGGGCGCAGGCGGTCGGGATGGACGACGTGCCACCGGAACTGGCGAAGTTCCTCGCGGCGACGACCCACACCGACGTGGCGAACCGGTCGTACGGCTACTGGAGCGCCGCGATGACGACGGTCCCCATCGGCGGCCGCGCCGAGATGGACCTCAACCCCGCGGTTCAGCGGGCGGCAAACAGCCTCACGCCGTGGCTGTCGGCCGAGCAGTGGGCCCCGTGGGCCATCGAAAACGGAGACATCGAACCCGACGCGACGGTCCCGACGCTGGCCGAACCGGACCTGATGGTCGTCCTCCCCCACGGCGTCACCCTCGGCCAGCACCACAACCTCCGGACGATTCACGCGGACGTGGCCAACGCCCACGTCGTCGGCTTCTGGCCGCTCGACGCGGCGTGGATACACACTCACGTCCGCCGGGCCGGCGCGGCGTACGTCGACGCGGAGGTCCACGACGAGTCGTCGCCGCTCCGGCAGGTGTGGGAGGCGCACACGGCGAAGTTCGGCGTGAGCGACCCCGTCGACCGGTGGGAGCGCTTCTTCGCCGACCACATCGAGCCGGCGCTCCCGGAGCAGTAAGCCGCACCGCCCGCAGACGACCCACGAACGCGCGTTTTCACCGACCATGACAGACGATATCCAACTCGTAGAACTGAGCGCAGTCATCGAGCCGACCGACGACGACCACGAGCGAGCCGACGAACCGAGCGACAACGACTCCAGCTCCAGCCGACGCCGCCGCCTCCTTTGGGTCGCGCTCGGCGTGACGGCCGCCGTGCTCCTCGGACTGGGCGTGGTCGCGGTCGTCGCTCCGGAATCGGTCGAGGCGGTCATCACGACGAACCTCGGTCTCTTGGGGCTGATGCCCGCACTCCGCCCGCGCTTGTGGGCGCTCCGACGGACCGTTCTGAGGGTGGTCCCGTTCAGGACGACCCGAGGCGAACCACCGGACCGCCAGCCCGAGGGTGCGCCTTCGCTCGGTGGGGTGGACGACGCGGACGACGCGGACGATGCGAACGACCCAGACGGCGAGACGAGCCCGGACGGCTCGGACCTCTCGGACGCGGACGACGCTCGTGGCGCGAGCGACCCGCCGTCGATTTCGGTGAGCCGCCTCTCCGACGAGCGGGACGTGTCCGTCATCGTCGACCACCTCATGCGCGCGTCGGACTCGCGGCCGCTCCCGGACGCGTTCGGCGTCGTCTCGCCCATCAAGCGCCCGCTGGCGTCGACGCTCGAAGGCATCCCCCGCGAACTCGGCGTTCACTGTCGGGACGTGAGTCCCGTTCTCGTCGGGACCGCGAACAACGAGACGACCGTCGAGCGACTCGGCCGGACGTACGAGCTACTGCTCGTGGTCACCCCGGACCACGAGGCCGTCCTCTCGGACGTGCTCCGGTACCTCCCGGCGCTGATTCGGACTGACGGGATTTCCGGCGTCGGTTCCGTCCGCACCGTGACGCTCCCGGCGGCGGAGCGACCCGGAACCGAACGCGAGAGTCAGGGGACGCTGAAGGCACTCCGCGGACACAAAGGGGAGCCTCGGCACCCGATGGCCCGGACCGAACCGGACTTCATCACCGCGTCGGCACCGTCCGAGTGGACCGGCCCCGTCCGGTCGGTGCTGTCCGACTACGCGCCGGTCATCGAGGTCGTCGAGTGGGACCGCCCCGCGATTCACGTCGCGGGGTTCGTGTTCGCGTCGGCGGTCGACCTCCCCGACCACGTGACCGCGTCGGGCGACGACTCTCCGGGGCACGCGCCGTCCGGTGACTCGTCGTCGTCCGACGCCGACGGGCCGCCGACCGGGAGCGGCGGGTCGACACCGACGAGACGTTCGGTCCCCGCTGGCGAGTCGACGCCCACCTCGCCGCCCGATTCCGACGGGCCGCCGAGTACCGACGCTTCGCCCGAGTCGTCGGGTGAGGGCCCTCCGCAGTCGCCCGAGACGGACGAGAAGGCGGTGCCCCGCGACGGGACGACCCCGCAGACCACACCGGACGGCGGCCGCGCGTCGGGCGGGTCCACCCTGCCCCGTTCGTCGCAGTCGCCGCCGCAAACTGGAGGGGATGCGCCCGAGGAGGAGGCACCGGAGACTGGTTCGGAACCAGATGACTCGACGACCGGGCCGGAGCCCGACCAAGACGGATCGAACCGGACGAATCGCGGGTCCGATTCGACCCCGGCAAAAGACGATTCGAGTCCGGGCGCTGGGAGTTCGGGGACTGATTCCGACGACGACCAGTCCGACGCGGAGGGCGAGGGAGACACTCGTGGAGGCGAAGCCGGCGGCGGCGACGGTGCTGGCGGCGCTGGCGGCGCTCCCGACGCGGGAGACGACGCGTCATCGAGCGAAAGCGCGGCGTCGGACGAATCGCCCCCTGCGTCGGGCTCCGCGGAAGCGACGCCCGAGAGCCGGCCGGCCGCCCCTGAGAGCGGACCGAATCGCTCCTCGTCGGACGGAGCGCCGAGCGGTCGGGGGCCGTCCGGTGGCGGGGAGTCGCAGACGACACCGGAGCCCGAGACGACGCTCCCGGCAGAGTTTCCGGTCCCGGCGGGGACGACCCCGGACGACGGCGCGGGCAGTCCGCCGAGCGGTGACGGCTCGGAGTCGCCGTCGTCGGAAGCGACGCCGACCCGGCCCGAGGGGTCGTCAGCGTCGCCGTCGTCGACGCCGGAGACGCCCGCGGACGATATCGACGCCGGCGCGGGAATCGTTCCGTTCGGCGACGCGCCCGCGTCGAGCGACCCCTCGGTCGTCGACGTGACGGAGCACGTGCTGAACGAACTGACGTTTCAGGCCACCGCGACGCCGGGCCGTGAAGTCTACTCGACGGTGTACGCCGACGAGCACGGTCTGATTCGCCACCACCACGCCATCGACCACCCGGACTTCCTCCGGAGTCGCACGGACTCCATCTCGTTCACCTCGGAGTTCTTCTCGCACCTCCGGCGACTGGCCAGCCTCCACAGGGACATCGACCACCGCCTGGCCGGCGGCGCGCACTCCCACCCGGTGAGCGGGCGACCGCTCCAGAGCGGCGCGGACAAGCGGTTCGTCCGGAAGGTCTGGCGGAACACCCGAAACACCTCGTTCATCGTCGGCGTGACCGAAGGCGAGGGGCCGGACGAGTGGACCATCACGGACGACGGCCGCGAGGTCCGCCGCCAGTCCAACGACCACCTCGTGCGAATCCGCGCCTTCTCGGGGCGAAACGAGCCGAAGCGGATTCGGCTCCATCAGAACATGGGTCAGTAGTCGCGCAGTAGGCGCCGAATAATATACATTTTGATACTTTTAGTTAAATATATTATTTTGAGTATTTCTCAGCACTGAAGTCGAATATCGGCGCGGCCACGAGAAAACACGGCAAGAACGCCCATAGCTGGAGAATACGACTAGATACTATCTATAGTGGTCGATGTATTCGAATCCAATGTCAGAGAAAGAGAAAATTGGCGTAGAGCGCGGTATTGAACATCCTGACCCCAATAGGAGGCGTGCACCTATCAGGTGAAAATTCAGAAAACGCTGTCTTGGTGACTCAGATCTATCTATTTTCAGTACATAAAAGTATTCTGTTAGAATGGGTGCGAACGCATGTGGCACTGTGTGTTCGAACGTGCGCCGAACGACGCCACTGGTCGATTCAACCGACTCAGTACGACAGCGTCCACTCGCGGTCGATGAGCCAGGCGTCGAGCTTTCCGAGCGGGTCCTCGTCGACGTGCGTGCCGTGACTCACGAGGACCCGTTCGATGTCGTAGTCGAACAGTTTGACGAGGTTTCGCTCGGCTTCCTCGTGGCTCAGGTCGTTGAACTGCGCCGCGGGCGGGACGAGGAACCCCGGCGGGAGCCCGCGACGGTCCGACCCCTCCAAGACGTCACCGGCGATGAAGACGCCCTCGTCTTCCAAGAGCAGCCCGCTGTTCGCGACCGTGTGCCCCGGGACCTGTACGATTCGAATCCCGCCGTCGAGCACGTCGTCGTGGCGGAAGTGCCGGTCGGCCTCGACGTCGAGCGCGTCGTAAAAGCCCTTCGCGCCGCCGGGGACGAGGAGTTCGGGGTCGAACGCGTCTACCACGGCGGGCGTCCCGCCGAAGTGTCCCTCGTCGCCGTGGGTGATGACGAGCCGGTCGACGCCGCCGAACGCCGAGTCCAGCACGGACACCAACTCGTCGCCGTCGTCCGGAAACGCCGCGTCGACCAGCGTGGTCGTTCCGGACGGTCGGTCTTCGAGGACGAACACGCGGACGTGGTCGAACTGTACCGTGTACACTCCATCTGCGACTGCTGTTACCGTCATGTACGGTCGAGGCTACGGGGAGTTGCGGTAAAAAGGGGGACGCGCGTTCTCAGGGGCGTGTAACGGGTGGACGGGAAACGGCCCCGAGCGTCGACGGCCCGCGGAGCGAACGTCCCGGAAAACGGCTATTCCTGCGCGACGAGCGTCGAGACGACCGGACACGACGCGTTCAGGAGAATCGACTGAGCGACGCTTCCGAACAGCATCTTCCCCGTGCGCGAGCGGCGTCGCGGGCTCACCACGATGTAGCTCGCGTCCTGTTCGTCGGCGTACTCGGTGACCTCGTCGGCCGGGTCGCCGACGAGTCCCACCGTCTCGTACGGGACGGACAGTCCCGACACGGCGTCTTCGGCCATCTCGGCGGCGGCGGACCGAATCTCCGCCATGTCCTTCGGCTTCTCGGCCTGCGCGCTCGTCAGCCCGAGGTCGACGAACTCCGAGCGAGTCAACGCGTGGACGACGTGGACCGGTTCGTCGAACGCCGCCGCTAGCGATGCGGCTTCCGCGACAACGTGTGATGAGCGACCTGACCGGTCGACTGCTGCAACAACGACCATACCAGCGTGTACCACGGAGAGATATAATATCGTTTCGCCGAATCTCGTTCGGAGCAACCGCGTCGACGCGGCTCGCGGTCCCGACGGTCGTCCTCCGCCCACGGGTTCGCCCGGCGAGCAGTATCTGAGTTCAACGATGTCGTAATACGGGTCGGAATCGGCGAGTTTCGTTACAGTTGTACTGTTGTAATTCCGATGCCAGACGGGAGAAAAATACCCCTGTATTTCAACATCCTCAAAACTGAGGGCGAGTCGAGCGGTACGCTCCGCTCTCGACGAAGGTACGACAGAGAGATGCGGAAGCGAGCGGGCCGAAACCCTGCCAGCCGCGGCAGGGGCTCAGCGAGGCGACGGGAGCGCAGCGCGGTTCGTGGACAGTCGGCGACGCGAGACGGCGCTCGACGGAACGCGCGTGCCGCGAGAAAAGAAAATCGGACGAGGTCTGAACGCGGTGCTACGCGCGAATCGAGCGGACGGCGGGCAGCGCAATCGCGCCCAGGCCGAGCAGGATGATGACGAGGGCGATGGGGCTCGTGAGGAAGATGCTCGGCGAGCCGCCCGAGAGGACGAGCGACCGGCGGAGGTTCTCCTCCGCGATGGGGGCGAGGATGAGCCCGAGCACCATGGGTGCCAACGGGTACCCCCGGAGCCGCATCGCGTACCCCAACACGCCCGCGCCGAGCATAATCCACGCGTCGAAGACGTTGCCACGGAGGGCGATGGCTCCGATGACACACAGCACGAGGATGACGGGCCAGATGTGGGACTTCGGGATGTTGATGAGGCGCGCCCAGTAGTTCGCGCCGAGCAGGCCGAAGATGAGGATGAACACGTAGATGAGGAGGAACCCGACGAAGATGGTGTACAGCAACACCGGCTCTTCTTGGTACAGGCCCGGCCCGGGGTTCACGTCGTGGACCAACAGCGCGCCGATGAGGATGGCGGAGACGGAGTCGCCCGGAATCCCGAGCGTCAGCGTCGGAATCAGCGCGCCGCCGGTGCTCGCGTTGTTCCCGGACTCGGCGGCCGCGACGCCGCGGACGTTCCCCTCGCCGAACGACGGGATGCTGTCTTTGAGCCAGCGGGTGGCCTCGTTGTACGTGATGAACGCGGCGATGTCGCCGCCAGCGCCGGGAATCGCGCCGATGAACGACCCGAGAACGCCCGAACCGACGCTGACCGGTGCGATGGACCGCAGGTCAGAAAGCGAGGGGAACACGCCGGATATCTCCTGGTCGACGCGGTCGTTCCCGCTGTTGATGCCCTGCGAGTACTTGCGGAGTCCCTCGGCGATGCCGAAGAGGCCAATCATGACGGCGATGAACTCGACGCCCGTGAGCAGTTCGGGGATGTCGAACGTGAAGCGGTGGAAGCCGGTCACGGGGTCGATACCGACCGTCGCGACGAGCATCCCGAGCAGGCCCGAGACCATCCCCTTCGTGAGCGAGTCGCCGCTCACGCTGGCGATGATTGTCAACCCGAAGAAGGCGAGCGCGAAGAACTCCGGCGACCGGAACCGGAGGGCGGCGTCGGCGATGACCGGCGAGAAGAACATCAGCGCGAAGACGCTGATGACGCCGCCGACGAACGACGCGATGGTGCTCACGCGAATCGCGCGGCCCGCCTCGCCCTTCTGGGAGAGCGGATAACCGTCGAAGATGGTCGCCGCCGCCGACGGGGTGCCCGGCGTGCGGATGAGAATCGCCGGAATCGACCCCGCGTAGACCGCGCCGCCGTAGATGCCCAACAGGAGAATCATCCCCTGACTCGGCTCCATCGTGAAGGTGAACGACAGCAGGACCGCGATGGTCATCGTCGCGGTCATCCCCGGAATCGACCCCATGAGGATGCCGAGGAAGATACCCCCGATCATCAGCAGGAGGACGAACGGGTCGGCGAGGTTGACGAGCGCCTGCGAGATGTACTCAACCACCATCAGAAGGTCACCACCAGCGGGAGCTGCGGCAGCAGCCGCGACACCGGGATGACGCCCTCAGGCAGGCGCACGAGGAAAATCCGGCCGAAGATGTAGAATAGCGCGACCGGGAACCCGATCGACAGCGCCACGACGAGGAGCTTCGAGCGGATGTCCGAGTAGTAGAGGACGACCGGCATGAACAGCATGGTCGACACGAGGAACCCTAAAAGCGGCATCAACAGGACGTACCCGACGAGGAAGGCCGCGACGACGGCGGCGGGTCCGAAGTCGAACTCCGACATTTCGAGTTCCGTGTCGGAGCCCGTCAGCACGTCGATAGCGGCGAAGAAGATGATGCCGACCGACACCGCAATCGGGAAGAACGACGGCCCGACGCCGTCACCCGACGGGAACTGGCTCGCAAAGAAGATGACGACGACCGAAAACAGGATAAAGAGGACTGACAGCGGACTTGAACGAACACTCTCCAAGCCGATTCTATCAAGGACGGCCCCGACTTTCTGAATCACCATTATTTTTTCTGCCTCGTGGTATGATACCAAGCAATCGTTCGTAATAAACATATTGGTCTTTACGAGCCCGTTCGGGGCTGAAAGTCACGATTTCGACACGAAAGCCGCAGGCGGCCGAGTCGATTGTCCAGTCGCGCCTCGGGTTGGCCGTCGAGAGTGGACGACTGCACAACGAGAGCGGTTGCAACGGCCGGCCGGTACATTCACGCGTTCGACATGTCTACGGGCGACAACGCCGCGTTTCGCGGCCATCGATAGAATTAACCAGCGCTGCGAACTACCGTTCCACCGGAATGAGTGTTAGCAACGTCACCGAGGGTATCGACCAGATTCAGTTCGAACACGTCCGGGTGCTCGTGTTGAAGGACACGCCGACGGGGAAGACGACGCTCGTGGACACCGGCTTCGACGAGGACGGCGACGAACTCGTCGAGCTTCTGGAACGGGAGTACGGCGGCGTCGACCGCGTCATCATCACCCACGGCGACCACGGCCACCACGGCGGCCTCCCGTCGGTGATGGAGGCGTTCGACCCCGAACTCCTCGCGTCGGCCAACGAGTCGAAGCTCCACGAGGCCATCGACTACGAGCCGGACGTGACGTTCACCGACGGCGACGTGCTCGACGGAAACATCCGCGTCATCGAGGTGCCGGGGCACACGAAGGCGACCTCGGCGCTCCTGCTCGAAGACCGCGGCATCCTCATCTCCGGGGACGCCCTCGACGGGGCCGACCGCGCGGGCCTCCCGGCGGGCTACCTCCTCCCGCCGCCGGCGCTGTTCAACGACGACCACGAGGCCGCCGAAATCAACCTCTACGACCTGCTCCAGTACGACTTCGAGACGCTGCTCGTCTTCCACGGGTCGCACGTCTTCGAGGACCCGAAGGGCAAACTCGACGACTTCCTCGTCGAGCGCGAGTGGGACCCCCGTCCGGAGTGACCCCGACCCGCCGAACCGAGCGGCGTTGACGGCGTCACATCCTCGATAGCCGACTCCGCGGCATGCTTTTCCGACCGTCGACCCCGAGCGGCCGCGCCGTAAACGGCGTCCGACCGAGACACGAACGAGTGACGTGACAGACGAGCGAGGTGGTGAGTGACCTGCGTCTGAGAAAAACCGCGGTCGAGAGATGAATCGCTGAGGAGAGTCGGCTGCGAACGAGACGGAACTGGTCGCGTCAGTCTCGAAGGACCGAAACGTCGAACACCGGCTTGCAGGTCTCGCCGGCGAGGAACGCCTCGAAGGCGTCTTCGGACTCGGTGAGCCGGAAGCGGTCGTCGAGGAACGTGGCGTGGTCAACGTCGCCCGAGCCGATGAGTCGGAACGCCCGCTCGAAGTCCTCGAAGGTCGCACCGTAGGTACACTGGAGGTCGACCTCGGCGCGGACGAGCGGCGTGAACTCCATCGTGGTCTCGCCGGTCTGGCCGACGAGGACGATTTGGCCGCCCTTGCGGACCTGCTCGACGGCCATCGGCAGTCCCGACGGGTGGCCCGTCGTGTCGAACACCACGTCGAAGCCGACGCCGCCGGTCAGGTCGCGCTGGGTGGCGGTCAGGTCGTCTTCCTCGATGTTGACCGCGGGGTAGCCGAGTTCCTCCGCGAGCGGCAGTCGGTAGTTCGTGTCTCGACCGACGCCCGCGACGACGACCTCCGCGCCCTGCGAGGCGGCCACCTGCGCGCAGAGCAACCCGATGGGGCCGGGGCCGGCGACGAGCACTCGGTCGCCCGCCTCGACGCGGGAGTTCCGGAGGACCGCGCGCGTGCAAATCGCCGTCGGCTCGACGAGCGCCGCGTGCTTCGGGTCGACGTTCGAGGGTACGGACTGGAGCGCCGACTCGGGAACGGCGATGTACTCGGCGTACGCGCCGTCGTGGTCGATACCGGTCAGTTCCGCGTCCTGACAGATGCTCTCCTCACCGATTTGGCACTGGAAACACTCGCCGCAGCCGCGAATCGGTCGCTCGACCACGCGCTCACCGACGGAAAACCGGGTTGCGTCGTCGCCGCGCTCGACCACGCGACCGGTGTACTCGTGACCGATGATGGTCGGCATGGTCATCCGCTCGAAGGCGGACTTGAACTTGTAGATTCCCGCGTCGCTCCCGCAGAGCCCGGCGTAGTCGATTTCGATGAGGACCTCGTCCGACGCCGGCTCGGGTGTCTCGACGTCGACGAGTTCCATAGCTCCGGGCTCTCGGCTCGTTTTGGCTAACCCGCGCATACATCTCCTTGAATACCGCCGGGGTATAAATCTACGCTCTTGGGGGAGAAGCTTGCGGGCGGAAGCCGGCCAGACGTGCGCGAGCGTCCCGCCACGCGCCCGCTCGCCTCGGCGCTCGCGGACCTCGCGGGCGCACAGAAGCGAAGCACTGCGCCGACTCCGCTGGCCTCGCGTCATATTCAGAGGGACCGCAATGCTTATTGTATGGATTGTTCAAACATTCGGGTACAATGGGAGACGATACCATTAGCAATCGGAGTGGACGCAGCACGCTGAACAGACGGAACTTCATCAAGGCAGCCGGCGTCGGCGGCGTGGCGCTGTCTGCCGGTTGTCTCGGCAGTCTCTCCGGACAGCAGGAGTGGCCCTCTCGGCCGGTCGAAGTCATCTCCCCCTGGTCGGCCGGAGGCGGGGCCGACCGGACCAGCCGCGCGGTCGCCGACGCGGCCGAGAACCACACCGAGGTCTCGTGGAACGTCAGCAACCAGACCGGCGGCTCCGGCTCGGTCGGGATGAACGCGGCGGCCAACGCCGAGCCCGACGGGCACACCATCGGCTGTACGGCCCCCGAAATCGCGCTGTTCGAGCACCTCGGTATCGCCGACCTCAGCCCCGACGACATCACGCCCATCATGCAGTACACCGAGTTCCCCGCGGCGCTCGTCGTCAGCGAGGACGCCGAGTTCTCCACGCTCGACGAGTGGATCAACTACGGGAAGGACAACACCCTGCAGATGGCGAACTCCGGCTTCGGCTCGTCGTGGCACATGGCCGCGGCGGGTATCGCCAGCGAGGCCGGCGTCAACGTCGAACACATCTCCTACGAGGGTGCCGCGCCGGCCATGACGGCCGTCGTGAACGGCGAGGTGGACTGTACCGCGGTCGGCGCGGCGGAAGTCGCCCCGCAGGTCCAAGACGGCGGACTGACCGCCCTCGGCGTGGCGTTCGACCAGCAGGTCGACGCGCTCCCGAACACGCCGACGCTCGCCAACCAGGGCCTCGACATCTCCATCGGCTCGTGGCTCGCGCACTTCGCGCCCGCCGGCATCGACGACGAGCTGAAGCAGGAGCTCGCCGACGTGTACAGCGCCGTCTACGAGGACGACTCGTTCGTGGAGTTCATGGAGAACAACGACTTCATTCGCGTCGAACGCGGCCCCGACGAGCTCGCTGACTTCCTCGACCAGCAGTACGAGTTCTACGGCAACCTCGTCGACGAACTCGGCATCGAAAAGCAGTAACGCCGCAGTCGAATTCCGAGCCCCGCGACCGACTGACTCCCCACGCGACACGTACCTGCGCCCTTCTCCCTTTCGGACCCGCGTCACCGCGAGCGACGGCCGTACCGACCGGACCGGACCCGCGACGCGCGCCGCGAACCGCACGCGTTCGACCGACCGATAGTTTAACGTGAATCGTCCGCATCAGGTCGGGTATGCACACGATAGAGCCCGACGTAGAGCGACCGGACCGCGAACTCGTCGAGGCGTTCGAAGAGATTCCGAGCACCATCGTCTCCGACGTGACCGGTAACATCGGACTGACCATGGACGCCGGCCTCCGGCCCGCCTACGAGGGCGTCGAGATGGCGGGCACCGCGGTCACGGTGAAGGCCGCCCCGGGCGACAACCTCATCATCCACAAGGCAATCACGCTGACCGAGCCCGGCGACGTGCTCATCATCGACTGCGACGGCTACACCGACACCGGCCACGTCGGCGAACTGATGTGCACCTCCTGTCAGGCGAACGGCCTCGCCGGGCTGGTCATCGACGGCGCGTACCGCGACAGCCGGGAAATCGCCGAGATGGAGTTCCCGGTGTACGGCCGCGGCGTCAACCCGCAGGGACCGCTCAAGCAGGACCCCGGGTCCATCAACGTCACCGTCTCCGTCGGCGGCGTGAGCGTCGACCCCGGCGACATCGTCATCGGCGACGACGACGGACTGGCGGTCATCCCCCGCGAGGGGGCCGAAGAAGTCCTCGAACGCGCCCACGAGAAGCTCAGCGCCGAGGACTCCGTCCGCGAGGAAGTACTGGACGGCGAGTACCTCTACGAACTCAACGGCTACGACGAACTGTTCGAGAACCTGACCATCGTCGGTCCCGAAGACTCGATTCAGTAACGTCACCGAAGCCGCGGCGGACAGCGACCGCGACTGACCCGCGAAGTCCGCATCTCGACTGGCATGCCACCCGGCGACCCGCGTTTTTTTGCGAGCACCCGACCCGTAGCGAGCGACGCCTCGACCCGTGACGCCGGTGGCCGAAGCGTTCGCCCCTCGAAATCCAACATCGTTGAAACGAATCGGTGCTATTAGGGACGCGGTGGTCAATTGTCGAATCATGACGAACTCCACCGGGTCGGGCTCGCGGCGGATACAGAGCGTCGAACAGGCGTTCGACATCATCCGGTACCTCCGCGAGGTCGACGGCGCGACGCTGTCGGAGACCGCCGAGGACATGGAGATGCCGGTCAGCACGGCGCACATCCACCTGGCGACACTCGTGGACACCGACTACGTCGTCAAGGTCGGAAGCGAGTACCGCTGTAGCCTCCGCTTTCTCGAGATGGGCGGGGCGATGCGCGACGGGATGGCGCTGTACCGGGTCGCCAAGCCGGAACTCGACGAACTGAAAGAACAGACCGGCGAGCACACCAACGTGACGGTCGAGCAAAACGGGTTCGCCGTTCAGCTCTACAAGGCTCAGAGCCCGGAGTCCATCGACGACGACGCGCCGCTCGGCGACCACCTCTACCTCCACTCGACGGCGACGGGGAAGGCGATGCTCGCGGAGCGCTCGCGGGACGAGGTCGACCGAATCGTCGACCGCCGCGGTCTCCCCGCCTTGACCGACGACACCATCACCGACCGCGGGGCGCTCCACGAGGAACTCGCGGCGATTCGCGACCGGGGGTACTCCATCAACCGCGGCGAGCACTACCCCGGGGTCTGCGCCGTCGGGACCGCCATCGTCTCCGAGCCGGACGACGCCGTCGGCGCGATAAGCATCAGCGGTCCGATGAGCCGCATGGAGCCCGAGCGCATCGAGGAGGAACTCGCCCCGTCGCTTCTGAACAAGAAGAACATCATCGAGCTGAAAATAAAGCAGTACTGAGCCGGCGGCCTCACCGCCGTCGGTCGTGGCCGTCGCTCTCGGCGTCGGTCTCTCGTCGGCTCACTCGGGCGGGCTGTCCCACTCGGAGCCGTCGTCGGCCGGTTCGTAGTCGAGGACCGCCTTCGCGTGGTCGATATCGAACCAGCGGGCCTTGTTGCCGCTCACCGCGTAGAACGTGTCGTAGGTGACCGACTCGTCTTCGAGACAGCATTCGAGCAGGTGCGCGAAGTCCCGCTGGGAGGTCCACGTCGCTTTGAGCCGCTTGACCATCTCCTCGTACTCGGGGCTGCCGCGCTCCCACGAACCGGTCTGGGACTGGTCCCACACCTCGCCCTCCTCGACTTTGTGCTCGTCGCCGCGGTCGACGCCGCGCTCCGCGTCGCCGTAGGGATGGTCGTACCGCTCGGTCCGGACGCTCGAGATGCGAATCGAGTAGACCTGGCTCGGCGCGCCGTCGCGGCGGGCGTGCGTCCGGCAGATGTGCTCGCCGAACACCTTCGAGGCCCCGTAGTAGCCGTCCGGCTTCGGGAGCGTCTCGTGGGTGAGCCGGAAGGGGTCGTACCTGCTGGGGTAGTCTTCCTCGTAGAGGTCGGGCGCGAGGTCCTCTTCGTACAGGCCCATCACGCGCTGGGAGGAGGCGTAGATGAGCTTCTCGACGCCGGCGTCCTCCATCGCCTTGAGGACGTTGTACGTGCCCGTGATGTTCGGCTCGATGATGTCCTCGAAGGACGCGCCCGCGTCGGACTGCGCGGCGAGGTGGATGACGGCGTCCTGCCCGTCGAACGCCGGGCGAATCGCCTCGTAGTCCGCGATGTCGGCGACGAACGTCTCGTACTCCGGATGTTCGGTCCGGTCGAGATACGTGAACTCGTACTCGTCTCGTTCCGCGAGGTGGTTGAGAATCGCTTCGCCCGCCTCACCGAACGGACCCGTGACTAGGACTTGCTGCGTAACCATCGTTACTGAGGGATACGGAACTCCCCGATTTAAATCTTGGTGGCGTCGGTAAGTTCAGCCCGGTCGAACGAGCGACGCGCTGACCGTCCGGATTTCGACATCGTTGAAACAAATTCGGTCTGTAAGACCATGATAATTACAGATTTAGGATTGTAATCCATCGCGGGGAAACGGCGTCGTCTCCCGAGATTTCGCGGCTCTCGCGTCGTTACAACATTGTAGAAACGACGGTGTCAGCGACTGCGACTGGAGTTTCACGGGGACGACAGGAATCGCCGCGGAGCGCTCTCGAGGGAACTACTTTTATACGAGTGCTTGGTATCAAATCTCATGGGTGCGGACGCATACGCGTTAGCCGGAGTGACCGACACGCTGACCGAAGCGACGGCCGCGGAGGGCATCGCGGACTTCGTCGAGTTCCGGATGGACGGGGCGGACCGCCCGCTCGACGCGCTCGGCGAGTACGAGGGAGCGCTCCCGCTCGTCGTCTCCAACCGGCCGGAGTGGGCCGGCGGCACCGCCGGTGAGTCCGAGCGACTGGAGACGCTCGCGGCCGCCGCCGCGTTCGACGCCGTCGAGATGGTCGACGTGGAACTGCGGACGATTCGCGAGTGCGAGTGGCTTCGGGACGAACTGCGCGGACACGACGTCGAACTGATCGTCTCTCACTACGACCGCCGCGAGACACCTCAGAAATCAGAGCTAAATAGAATCATATCAGAGTGTAATACGTACGGGGACGTGGCGAAGCTCGTCGTGTTCGCCGAGGAGAAGACGGACTCGCTCTCGCTGTTGCAGTCGTTCAACGCCGCCTCCGAGAGGGGAGTGCGAGTCACCGGATACGCGTTGGGGGATATCGGCCGGCACACTCGCGTTATCGGCGTCTTTTACGGTGCGTCCATCGCCTACGCGCCCGTCGTCAGCGACGAGCGCGGCCCGAACGACATCGACCTCAGAAAACTGTCGAACCTGCTCGATTGGGTCGCTTCCGCGCGCTGAGGCCGTACTGCCGGTGTCGAACACGTGGACACGGGTACCCACCGAAGCGACCGGCCTGCCCGGGAGACAGTCCGCGACATCCGGGACCGCAGGACGAGCGCTTCGAAGACGACGGGCCGGAAGAAGAGAGATTTGTATCATAATTACAGTATTCAATATTTTCCGATAGGTTTGGAATAACTCGCTCTCTCGACCGCGCGTCGTCCAGCTATCGTCTGGCTCCGCGCAACTGAGCGGGCAGTCCCGAGCGCACGCACGCTCTCGATGTACCCAGCACCGACGACCACCTCCGCCGGTCCCAACTCGGGTTAACAGCGAATGGCCGACGATGAGCGACGTACACCGACGATGTCTCGGAAGCATTCAAAACCGCGCCGACAGAGCGTCGGCTCACGCCGATTATTCTAGATGAACATTCCGGAGAATCCGCCGAAGACGGCGTCTCTCACCGCCTACGAGGAGGTGAGAACTCTTGCACCGACAGCTAACATTTATACGCAGCGGAGTGATAGGCGTTCACATGAAACTCGACGAGTCTGCGCTGGCGGCAACAACAAACGACCTCACACGAGAGGTCGACGCACGAGGGGTGGCAGACCTCATCGAATTCCGAATGGACAAGGCGGACGACCCGCTCGAACAACTCGCCGCGTACGACGGCGAACTCCCGATAATCGCGACCAACCGCGCTCGCTGGTTCGGAGGAAAGGCCAGCGACGCCGGGCGGCTGGACGACCTCTTTTCCGCATCTCGATTCGACGCCGTGGAGTTCGTCGACATCGAACTCGAGACCGTTCGCGCCAAGGAGTGGTTGGCCCACGAGTTCCGCGAGAACGACGTCCAGCTCATCATCTCGCACCACGACTTCGACGAGACGCCCGACCGCGAGGTCCTCGACGCCATCATCGAACAGTGCGCGGAGTTCGGCGACATCGCGAAGGTGGCGGTCTTCCCGCGGAACCAAGGTGACACGCTCACCCTCCTCGAGGCCGTCAACGACGCGACCAACCGCGGCATCGACGTGGCCGGCATCTCCATGGGCGAAATCGGGAGCCACACGCGGGTCATCGGCCACCTCTACGGGTCGAAGCTCGGATACGCGCCCCTGCTCGCGGACGACAACGACTACGCGCCGGGGCAGATTCCGCTCGAAAAGCTCGCTTCGCTCATCGAACTCACGAAAAACGAGCGCGTCGACGGACAGGTCATCGACACGCTCCGGAGCGAAGTGTCGGTGCCGAAGGAACTGACGCTCTCGGACTGACGCCGGAAAACCCGACGGCCGTCCGCCGTCAACAGACTCGTTTCATCTCTTTTCGCCGCGAACTCGTCGCTCGACGTCAGTCGGCGAGTCGCTCGACGTCCGTCAGCACCGCGCTCGCCGTCTCGGGACCGCCGGCCCCTCGGCCGGTGATACCCAGTCGACCGCAGTAGTCGGCTTCGATTTGAACGGCGTTTTCCGTCCCTGACGGGGCGACAGCCCCGTTTTCAGGTACCAGTCGCGGGCCGACGCGGACCCCGCCGTCCGCGACCTCGACGATGAGACGAATCGTCTGGCCGTCTTCCTGTGCCAGGTCGAGCATGCTCCCCGAGAGCTCCTGAATCCCCTCGACGTCGGCGTCGTCGAGCGTGAACTCCGTCTCGCCGTCGGAGAGGACGTTGGCGACGATGACACCCTTGAGGGCCGTGTCCGTGCCGTCGACGTCGAACGTCGGGTCCGCCTCGGCGACGCCGAGGTCCTGGGCCTCCGCGAGCACGTGCTCGTAGTCGAGGCCCTCGGCGGCCATCCGCGAGAGGACGAAGTTCGCCGTCCCGTTCAGGACGCCGTAAACCGCCGACACCCGCGACGGACCCACGTCCTCGATAGTCGAGAGGATGGGAAGCGCGCCGCCGACGGTCGCGCCGAATCGGACGGTCCCCTCGCTTTCGGCTTCGAGCGCGCGCAGGTCGGCGTAGCGTTCCGCGACCGGACCCTTGTTCGCGAGCACGACGTGGCGGTCGTCCGCCAGCGCGCGCTCGACGTGCGAAAAGCCGGGTTCGGCGTCGCCGAGCGTCGTCGGCGTCGCCTCCACCAACACGTCGTAGTCGGCGTCGAACACCGCCTCGGGGGCCGCCTCGCCGACCACGCCGTCGTCTCGTTTCTTCGAGAGCACCGCGTCGGCGTCGAGGCCGTCGGCGTCGACGGCGGCGCTCTCGGAGTCCGCGAACGCGGTCACGGCGTGGCCGTGCTCCGCGGCCAGTTCGACGACGGCACTCCCGACCGCACCGGCGCCGAGGACACAGAGCCTCACGCGCGACCTCCCACGGTCAGCGGCTCGACGAGTTGCAGGTCCTTCTCGTCGGCGATTTCTCGCATCGCGGCGAGGACTTCTTCAGTCGCCCCCGACGCGGCGGCCAACTGGAAGCGGGCGCTGGAGACGTCGATGGAGCCGGCGGGCGCGGACAGCGAGATGTCGGTGACCGTCGCGTTCCGCGTCGCCTCGATCTGCGTCAGCGTGTCGGAGAGGTCCGTCTCGATGAGGTGTCCCGAGAGGATGATGGTCAGGCGCTCGCTGTAGCGCTCGGTTCCGGCCTGAATGACGTTGATGCCGGCGTCGCTCAGGCCCTCGACGATGTTGTCGAAGCGGTCGGGAGTCGCCTCAATATCGACTTCCACCGGGATGTAGCCGCGCGGGGTGACGTTGCCGCGCTCGTGGAAAATCGAGAGGAGGTTCCCCCCGTGCTCGGCGATGGGCTGCAGCGAGCGCAGGAGTTCACCGGGTTCGTCGACGAGTTCGAGCCGGAGCGTGTACGCTTGGACGTCGTTGTGCACCTCACTCATCCATACAACACCGTACCAACGTGTCGTTCATTGTCGGGAGTCGAGCGAGCACACCCATATACGTATTGCGTTCGAACGGCTCGGACGCCGACCGCGGACGCGGCCGTCGTCCCGCCTGCTGTGAGAGAGTCATCACTGAGGGTTCGCCGTACGCGCGTCGGCCCGAAATGTACTCAGGTTCGCTACAAAGATTACCGCGCCGAGGCGGCGATTTGGAGCGAGAAGAAAAACTAATTTTACACAATACTCTTTGACGAGAGATCACTGGCTACGAGCGACTTCTGAATCGATATTTGTTAAACAACACATAGTAGCATACATTTATTGAATTGCCAATATCTTCCGGAAAATTTCAGAATATAGTTTCTGAGTATATTCGTCTGGATTAGTTCTCAGATTCGCCACGTCATCTTTCGTGCATTAACTCCACATAACTATCCACCCGAACTACACGATTCTAAACAAACAATTGTTAACATCCCACACAGCGTAGAGACAACTGTATCCACCGCGGCGGCGAGCGAGAACGCGGCCGCTCGCGGACGGGTACGAGAGAGGGGAAACTCAGAATGGCATCAGCAAGCACACCGACACCGACGCCGACGGGGAACGAGCGAATCGCCCGACGCTTCCCGGAGGAAGTCGCGAGCGAGGGGAACATCGGCCTCATCGACGAGATTTGCGCCGAGGACATCCTCGACCACAGCCCGCTCGGGGAGGTTCACGGGCGCGACGAACTCAAAGCGCAGATTTCGGGACTCCGAGAGTCCTTTTCGGATTTCTCGGCCACGGTCGAAGACGCGATTACGGAGGGCGACATGGTCGCCATGCGCGTCACGCTCCGCGGGACGCACGACGGCGCGTTCATGGGCATCGAACCCACCGGGAAGACGGTCGAGGTCGGCAACATGGTGTTCAGCCGTATCGAAGACGACATGATAGTCGAGCGGTGGGTCCAACCGGACATGCTCGGCATGCTCACGCAACTCGGCGCTGTCGAACTACCTGAGGCGTGACCTGAACAGAGACCGATACTTTTTGTGCGACGGACGCGCCGCTCGGCAACTGAGAAGGAAGCACGGGCGACCGGGCACCCGCCCGCGCTCCACGGACACTGGGGAAAACCTCCCCTGTATACGCAACCCAAGTGCAGGTATCTACCTGCAGTAGACGCTTACACGTCCTGGGTTAAAACATTTTTCAAGTGTCATATGCGATGTGTGGACAGCCACCATATGTCGGCGGGCGGCGAGTCAGTCACCGAACGTCGAGAGCCGGCGGCGTTCCTGTGCGAGGATTCGCTCCCAGTAGTCGAACAGGACGCTGTCGAGGTCGTACACGTCGGCGATGCGACGGACCCACTCGTCGTCCGAAAACAGTAGTCGTTGGAAGGTCCGCACGTCGGGGTCGAGTTCGGTCCGGCGGCCGGCGTAGTAGGCGACGGTCTGCTCGCGGGTCCGCTCGACCAACAGCGGCGGGACGAAGATGCCCGACTCGCGGGCGACGTAGGTGAACCACTCCAGATGGAGAACCGCGTCGGCGAGGACGAACCGCTCGGCGAAGCCGTCGACGTACGCCGTCGCGGGGCGACCGTCGACGTACACGTCGTCCGGGCGGGAAAACCGCGGCACCGACAGGTGCGGGAGGTCGTCGGCGTAGCGCTCGGCGACCCGCCGAAGCCGGAAGTCGGCGTAGGCACAGGGGGCCGCGAGGCCGAGTTCGTACCACAGCGGCATCCACTGACAGAACGGGTCGCAGAACACCGCGTCGGCCAGCAGGTCGGCGGCGACGGAGCGGGCGAGGTCCGGTGGGAGGTCGGTCCGCCCCGCCCGCATGGCGTCCGTCGCGCGGACCACCCGCGACTCGAAATCGCCGACGCGGAGTCCCATGCCCGCGGCCACGTCGTGGACGTACTCGGCACCGATTCGGTACCAGTCCGCGAAGTCGGCGGGCCGGCGGAGTCGAAGGAGGCGCAGAACGGTCACAGGAGAACTACGGACGACGGCGGTTTGGCTCTATCCCCGCGTGGGCGAGGCGAGGACGACACCTACCGTCGGTCGAACGAGAGCGCGAGCGGCGTCGCGTTGGTCAGGTTGTCGCTGACCGGGCAGCGCGATTCCACGGCGGCGAGCCACGCGTCGATGGTCGCCTCGTCGGCGTCCACGTCGGCGGTGACCGCGACGCGAATCTCCTCGTAGCCGGCGCGGCCGTCGTCGCGCTTGCCCATGAACTTCGCGGGGTTCAGGTCGCCCTCGATGGAGATTTCGAGGTCTCGTACGTCGAGGTCCATCTCGCGGGCGACCACGTGCCCCGTGACGTTCAGACAGCCGGCGAGCGCCCCGAGGACGTACTCGACGGGGTTCGGCCCGGCGTTCGCTCCACCGAGCGATTCGGGCTCGTCGACGACGAACTCGAAGCCGCGGGTGGAGACGCGGGTCTCGGTCGGGGATTCCGCGCGGGCGCTGACGTCGAAGGTGAGTTGTTGGGGTTTCTCTGCGGACATAGCCGTACAGACGCGCACGCGGCCGATAACACCAGTCGGCGGTTCTCAGCCCTCGGGAAGCGTGTTAGCGGCTGTCTGTCCCGGGTTCTATCGCGGCCGAGTCGCGCGCGTCGTCCGCCAGCACGTCGTCCAGTCCCCACTCCGACGCCCTCGCGCGAGCCTCCTCGCGGGCCTCGGACCGGATCTCCTCGATCGCGTCGGCGTCGGCGAGGAACGCCTCGACCGCGCTCTGGTCGCGGCCCTCTTCGCGGCGGGCGGCGGGGGCGGCGTCGACGGTCCGTTCGGCCAACCGCTCGTCGCCGGCGAGGACGCGGGCCGGCTCGCCCGGCGGGATGCGGAACGCCTCGACCTCGTGGGCGTCCGCGAGGGCCGCGGCGTCGACGGCGTGGACCGCGGCGCGGGTCGGGCCGGTGACGGCGAACCCCTCCAGGCCGTCGCGGCCGCCGACCTCGCGCTCCGTGTCGTAGGCGAGGACGGGAATCCCGTCTTCGAACGTGACGACGCCGCTGGTGGTCTCGCCGAGGAGGAGCGCGTCCTGCGGCTCGAAGACGACGTAGCCGGTCAGTTCCTCGTCGAGCACCGCCCGCAGGACCGCCGCGGCGTCGTCGACGACGCGCGACCGGCGGAGTTCGCCCCGCGGGATTCTCATATCCGCTCGGGGACGACGGCGCTCTTGAACCGCTCTGCCACGTCGCGGCCGTCGCCGTCGCGCACGTCGAGTCGGGCGGCCGCCTCGCGGAAGGCGTCCGCGGCCGGGTCCTCGGGGGCGTGCGCGAGGAGGGGTTTCCCCTCGCGGCGGGCCGCCCGGACCGCGTCGCTC
Source organism: Haloferax gibbonsii (assembly GCF_001190965.1). Classification (NCBI taxonomy): domain Archaea; kingdom Methanobacteriati; phylum Methanobacteriota; class Halobacteria; order Halobacteriales; family Haloferacaceae; genus Haloferax; species Haloferax gibbonsii. The sequence goes on along the minus strand of NZ_CP011947.1, from coordinate 508,813 downwards.
TCGGGAACCGAGGCGAGCGTCTGCCCTCCGAAGTAGCGGCCGGCCTGCTCGGCGATTTTGTCGACGTTCTCGTCGGGTCGCACGCGGTTGAACACCACGCCCGCCGTGTCGGTGCCGTAGGAGTGAGCGTACTCCTGGACTTTCAGCCCGTCGGACAACGACGGCACGGTGGGCTGGAGGACGACGACGATGCGGTCCGCGAGGACGACCGGAAGCACCGCACTCTTCGAACCGAGCGCGGCGGGCGAATCGAGAAGCAGCACGTCCGTGTCGGCGGCGAGCTCGGCGACCACGTCCCGGAGGCGACCGGGGTCCGCGGCCTCGAACGCCGCGAGACTCGTCCCGCAGGGGACGACCGACATGCCGAACCGCTCGTAGACCGCGTCGGACACCGCGGCGTCGCGCTCGTCGACGAGTAAGTCGTGGAGCGTCACGTCGGCGTCGTCCAACCCGGCGTGGAACAGCAGGTTCGCCATGCCCGTGTCCGCGTCGATGACGGTCACGTCGTAGTCCTCGGCGAGCGCCATCCCCAGCGCGAGCGTACTCGTCGTCTTCCCCGTGCCGCCCTTCCCGCTGGCGACGGCGAACGCCTCGACCATGCCCCCACGTGCCCGGTGATTTCGCATAAGTGTTCGGAACGGCTGTGGACGCGCGCCGACGAATACTGTGTCAAACGGTAACAACCATTAATATTGAGCACATCATGGTGCGAAACGGCCACTGATGTTCCGAATTGTAATCCAATCGTTCGCTTTCGTCGTCGACGACTCGACGTTCGCGGTGTACGCGACCCTCCTCACCATCGCGTTCATCGTCTATCTGAATCGGTGACTCGGCGTCAGCGAGACGCGACCGCGGCGACTCAGGCCGCCTCGGCGAGCGCGTCGAGCAGGCGGTCGTTCTCGTCCGGGCGGCGGACGTTGATTCTGACGTGCGAGTCGAGCCGCTGGTAGTCGCGGGCGTCGCGGACGGCGAAGCCGCGACGCCGGGTCTCGTGAAGGACGCGGTCGACGTCGTCGGCGCGGAACAAGACGAGCGTGCTGTCGGCCGGGTGCGGTTCGTAGCCGAGTCGGTCCAAGCCCGCGACCACCCGCGGGCGCTCCCGTTCGACCCGGTCCCGCGTGGCTTCGAGGAAGGCGTCCTGTTTGAGACAGAACGTCGCGACCTCGACCGCGGGGGCCGACAACACCCACGTACACCGCGCCCGCGAGAGCCGGTCGCCGAGGTCGCCCGTCGCGGCCGCGAACCCCGCTCGAAGCGAGGGGACGCCGAAGATATTCGTCACCGAGTGGAGCGCGATGACGCCGTCGAGGCCGGCCGTGCTCGGGAGGCGGGTGAAGCCGAGGTACGACTCGTCGACGATGACGGGCGTGCCGACCCGGCGGCAGGCGTCGATGAACGCCCGAAGCTCGTCTCTCGGGTACGCCGTCCCGACGGGGTTCGCGGGGTAGCTGAGAATCACCGCCGCGTGCTCGCCGGGGTCGACGGTTTCGAGCAGTCGGTCGTGGGGAACGTGGACCGGCTCGCCGCCCTGGAGCCGGATTTCGCGGGCGTACTCGCCGCAACAGGGTGCCGGGAGCGCCACGCTGTCGCCCGGCGAGACGGTCACGCCGACGGCGAGCCGCATCGCCTCGATGACGCCCGCCGCGGGGACGACCTCCTCGGGGTGACAGCCCACGAACTCCGCGGCCGCGACGCGAAACCGAGAGTAGTCGTCCAGCGAGTATCGCCGCGAGGTGGAGAGCGCCGACTCGTAGACGCCGGCGATGCCCGCCGGCCGCTCCGGGTTCGACCCGGTGCTGAAATCGACGAGGGAGTGGTCGGCGGTCCCGCCGTGGGTAACGTGGTCGACATCGGGAACGGAACCGGGATCCATACCAACGTGCTAGCCACCGACTATAATCAAGGCTTCTACGGGAACCATTTAGGTACCACCGTTGATTCCACACCCTACGGGCCGTTTTCTCGGTAGTTCTCAAATCGAAGAGACGGTCGCGCGGTCGTCGGCGACGACGCCGTAACTCGCCTCGTCGACGCCCCGCGGAATCGGGTCGTCGGCGTACCGCGAATCGAGGCTCGCGAGCACCACGTCGCGGACGCAGACCCGCGCGGCGTTGCCGACCTCGGTCGCGCTTCCCGAGAACGTCACCGGGTCGCCCGCGGGGTCGCACGCGGCGACCACGGCGTCGGTCGTCGTCCCCGGCGCGCCGCAGCGAGCGAGGAGCGTCGCCGCCTTCGCCTCGGCGGCCACGGCGACGAGGTTCGCGAGCGCACCCGGCTCCAGCGACCGCGTCGTCCCGACGAAGACGTTGACCGTGCCTGTCGGGTCAGCGGTGTCGGACTCGTCGTCCCATTCGCCCGACTCGTCGGCCCGCTCGCTCGGGTCGCCGTCTATCGGGAGTTCCGCCGGGTTCGACACGCCCGCGGTGGCGACGACCTCGACCGGGCCGAACCGGGCGCGCCGGGCGTGTTCCTGCCCCACGCCCGTCAGGAGCGTCGGCCCGCGCTCGTCGAAGCCGGCCGACGAGAGCCGACGTTCGACGTACGCGTCGAGGTCCGTCTCGGGCCAGCCCTCTGGGACGGTGACGTTGAACGCGGCGTCGGCTCGCGACTCGCCGCCGGCGTAGCCCGTCGAGAGCCAGCGCGTGTCCGGACGGCTCAGCCGACAGACGCCGGCGCGGCGCGTCGCCTCAAACATCGTCGGCGACGGCAGCGAGCGCCCGGAGCAGTTCGTCGTTCTCGTCGGGGCGTTTCACCGCGACGCGGACGTGCGAGTCGAGCGTCGGAAACGTCGTCGCGTCCCGGACGGCGACGCCGCGGTCGCGGGCGGTCTCGACCACCGTGTCGACGTCGCGGTCGCCGACGTCGAGGAGGAGAAACGGCGCGTCCGACGGGTACACGTCGAAGGCCTCGGAGAGCGTCTCGCGGAGCCGTTCGCGCTCGTCCGCGACGCGCTCTCGCGTGCGCGAGACGAACTCGGCGTCGTCCATGCAGTACGTGCCGACGGCGGCCGCGGGCGTCGAGAGCGACCACGCTCGTCGGGCCACGGCGAGTCGGTCGCCGAGGTCGTCGGTGGCGACGGCGAACCCGGCGCGGACGCCCGGCAGGCCGAACATCTTCGTCAGCGACCGGGCGACGACGACGCCGGGTTCGCCCGCGAGGCTCGGCTCGTCGGTGAAATCGAGGAACGCCTCGTCGACGACGAGGACCGTGTCGGCCTCGCGGCAGCGCGCCGCGAACGCCCGGAGGTCGCCGGCGGGCGCGAGTTCGCCCGTCGGGTTGTTCGGCGTGCAGACGACCGCGACCGCGTGGCCCACGGGGTCGGCGTCGAGGAGTTCGTCGTGGGCGACGGGAACCGGCTCCGCGCCCTGCAGGCGAATCTCGCGGTCGTACTCCCCGAAGCTCGGCTCGGGGACGAGCGCGGTGTCGCCGGGCGACAGCGTCACCTCGAACGCGAGCCGCAGGGCTTCGAGGCCGCCGGCGGTCGGCACGACCGCTTCGGGTACACAGCCGACGTAGTCCCCGGCGGCCGCCCGGAAGTCGGCGTAGTCGTCGTCGGGGTAGCGGGTCGAGGCGTCGAACGCCTCGCGGTACACCGCCTCGACGCCCGCGGGCCGCTCGGGATTGGTGTTCGCGCTGAAGTCGACGACGGTCGGGTCGGTGGTCCCGCCGTGGGGGACGCGGCTCCCCGCCCGGACGGATTCAGGGTCCATCGTCGATGTCGGCGTCGGCCCCGTCGGTGTCGACCGCCGCGGTCTCGACGGCCTCGGGGTCCAGCGTCGAGAGCACGTCGAGCGTGGCCGCCTCCACGTCGTCAAGGACGCCCATCCGGTCGGCGAGCATGAGCGCGCCGCCCATGCCCGCGCCCTCCTTGGCCTCGCCCGCGGCGTAGCGGTCCAGCGGGTGCGTCTCGAAGCCGGGGTCGGTGACGGTCAACTCGAGGTCGAGCGCCTCGGCGGCGTCGGCCAACTCGGGCACGTCGTCGGCGAGGTACGAAGTGGTGGCGAGGGTCAGGTCGCCGTTCGCGCCGGCGTGGCGGGCGAGCGCGGCGGCCGCGAGCAGTTGCGTCCCGCCGCCGAGCGTCACGTCGATACCGTTTTCGAGCGCGCCGACGGTGAGTCCGGCCACGACCGGAAGCACCGGGTCGCCGAGGTAGCGGGCGGCGCGCCGGGGCTTGTGGGCCGCGAAGCCGGGTTCGACGTCGCTGGCTTCGAACGCCTCGGCGACGACCTCCTCTTTCAGGCTCGTCGGGTTGTCCGGGAGCGACGACGAGACGGGGAACTCCTCGCCGAGCGCGCGGAACACCGCGAGCGCGGTGGTCGTCCCGCCGGGGACGGTCTCGCCGATGACGAGTTCGTCTTCGGGGAGCGCGAGGCCCATCCGCCGGGCCGCCTCGAACGCGCCGGGCGCGGTCGGGACCGGTTCGCTCTCGCGGATGTCGCGGCCGGGTCGCGCGCCCACGTCGATGGTCGGCGCGGCGCTCGGCTTGGCGAGGCCGGCGTCGACGGTGAGCACGTCGAATCCGGTGAGTTGCTTGACGGCGCGGGTGACGGCCGCGGGCGTCGGACAGCCCGTCGGGCTGACCGGCGTCACCGGCGAGCGGACGGGCTCGCCGTACTCGATGATTTCGGCGTCGGCGCTCGGCGTGTGGCCGACGAGCGAGGGGTCCGCGCCGGCGGCGCTGATACCGGGAATCTTCGCCGTCTCGGTCGTGCCGGCGACGAGGACTACTCGCATCGGTCCTCCGCGAGCGCGATGTCTGTCGGGCGGTTCACGTTGAGTGCGAGTCTGGTGTCTGTGGAGAGGTACATGGTCGAATCGGTGTTGGTGTCGGCGTCAGTGTTGGTGTCCGTGTTCGTCTCGGCGTCGGTCTCGCCATCTGCGTCCGCGGGACCGACGACGCCCAGTCCGGTCGGGCAGACGGCGGTCCTCTCGTGGTCGAAGACGAGCGCGTCGTCGACGCTGGCGCCGAGTTCTCGCTTCAGTTCGACGGGGACGCACGCGGTGGCGGCCCCGCCATCGGCGGCCGCGACGACGGCGTCGACGTGTTCGGGTGCCACGAGCGGCAGGTCGGAGACGACGGTGACGGCCGGTCGGGAGACGCGGGCCAGCGCGAATCCGAGGTCGGAGACGTAGCCGTCGCCGGGGGCCTCGATGGGGTCGAGGCCGAGGTCGGCGGCGCGGTCGCGGGTGTTCGGCGTGTGCGGCGAGGTGACCGCGCGGACGCTCTCGACGCTCGAATCGCGGAGCGCCGCGGCGACTCGGTCGAGCATGGGTCGCCCGCAGATGTCCACGAGCGGCTTTTCGACCGGCGCGTCGAGGCGGGTGCCGCGGCCGCCGCACATCACGAGAGCGTCCATACCACCACCCCCACGTGGACGGCCGCGGCGCGGGCTAGCTCGTTCGTCGCGCCGAGCAGGTCGCCCGAGACGCCGCCGAGCCGGGCGCGACCCCACGAGCGGACGAGGAGCGCGACGACCGGCCCGCAGCAGAGCGCCGCGACGACGGCGGGACCGCCCGTGACCGGCGCGAGCGCGACGACCGGGAGACAGGCCACGGCGACAGCGAGCAGCCCCGAGGGGCTGTTCTCGCCGACGAGCGCCGAGCCGAGCCCTTCGTGGGCGGGCGCGCCGAGACAGACCAGCGTCGCCATGCCGGCTTTCGCGCCGACCTCGGCGGCGAGCGCGATTGCGACGGCGGCCGTGAGGCCGATACGGCCACCCGCGCCCGCGAGGCCGAACGCGCCGAGCGCGAGGACGACGAGCGTCAGGCCGAACGCGAGCAGGCCGCCGACCCCCGTCTGGGAGTCCTTCAGGACCGACAGCCGCCGGTCGGCGTCGCCGTGGACGACCGCGGCGTCGCCGAGGTCTGCGAGGCCGTCGGCGTGGGTGACGCCGGTCACGAGGTACAGCGTCACGAGGTACAGCGCGGCCGCGGTCGGAATCGGGAGCGGGAGCACCAGCGGGAGCGCGGCGAGCGCGCCGACGACGTAGCCGACGAGCGGAAACGCCACGGGCGTGCGTCTGAAGGCGTCCCAGTTCGACTCGTCGCCGCCGACGGGGAGACGGGTGAGGAAGCCGAGCGCGCCGCGGAGCGCGGTCAGAACCACGCGACCACCCCCGCGACGGCGAACGCGGCGAGCCCCGCCCGCGAGACGAGTCGGACGCCCCGCGCGGCGGTCGCCGCGTCGGGGGCCTCGGGTCCCCCGTCGAGCAGGTAGTGACCGGGCTTTTCGAGTCGCGTTTCCAGCAGGACCGCGAGGGTCGCCATCGGCCACCCCGAGTTGGGCGACGACGGGCGACGCGCCAGCTCGCCGACCCGCGTCACCGTGGCCGGCGCGCCGGCGACGACGGCCAACAAGACGGCCGAGACGCGCGCCGGGAGCCACATCACCGCGTCGTCGAGGCGGGCCGGAACGCGACCGACCGGCTTGTGTCGGTAGCCGAGCATCGAATCGAGCGTGTTGACGCCTTTCACCCACGCGGCCGCGCCGACCGCGAGCGGGAGCGAAACGGGCGCGAGGAGCGTAAACGCGAGCAGCGGGGCGACGAGGCCGTCGGCGAGGTTCTCCGCGGCGCTCTCGACGGCGGCGCTCCGGATGTCGGCCGCCGAGAGCGACGACGGGTCGCGCCCGGCCAGCGCCCGGAGTTCGTCCCGGGCGGCGTCGAGGTCGGACTCGTCCGCCGTGGCCGAGACGACCGTCTCCGCCGCGTCGAGCAACATGCGAAGGCTCGTGGTCGAAAACAGCGCGAGCGCGGCGACGGCCGCGCCGAGCCACGGCGAGACGAGCGTCGCACCCCACGTCGCGCCCGCGGCGACGCCCGCGGCGAGCGCCGGGAGCGCGACGGCCGCGACCCCGCCGACGAGCGTCGGACGGGCCCACTCGCGGTCGACGGGGGAGACGAGTCGTCCGAACAGCGCGACCGGGTGGATTCGCGCCGGCGGTTCGGCGAACCCTCGGTCCAGCGCCGCGGCGGCGACGACGGCGGCCGCGGCGGTCACGGGCACGGGTCCTCCCCGGCGCGTAGCCTCGCCGCGACCGATTCGAGCGTCGTCTCCCGGAGGTTCACGAACCGGCCGCCGACGCCCTCGACGCCGCCGTCGGAGTCCGGGTCGTCGCCGACGTGGACTAACTCGGTCGCCTCGACGCCGAGGCCGCGAGCGGCCGCCTCGAACGCTTGCGGGTGGGGTTTCCGCCAGCCGCAGGCGACGCTCGTCGTGATGGCGTCGAAACCGCGTCTGTCGAGGTCCGACCGGATGAGCGTCCGCGCGACGAGTTCGGGGACCGAGCAGTTCGAGAGGAGGCCGACCGGGCCGGCCTCGCGGGCAGCCGCGACCGCTTCGACCGCGCCGGGACGGGTGGTCACCTCGGGGTCGAACGCCGTGATGACCGCCCGCCGAGCGGCGTTGTCCGGCGAGGCGACGCCCCGAGAGCGGAGCGCCGCGGCGACGTGGGCCGGAAGCGGGACTTCCGCGCCCTCGGGCGCGTCGATGTGGACCTCGCGGTAGGCGTCGTCCCAGTCGTCGGGGACGGCGACGCCGTACTCGCGGAGCGCGTCTGCGACCGCCGCGCCGGGGTCTGAGGGGTACTCGGCGTCGACGAGCGTACCGAAGAGGTCGAACGTGACTGCCACTAGAATTTCATTGGCGAAACTGTACTTGAATATAGCGAAGCGGGGGGTTCGGCTGTGGCGGCCCCATCGAGTGTCTCGCTGGTCGTCAGCGACGAACCTCGGGACCGTCCCCTCGAGCGCGTCGCCCCCACCGTTCGAGGACGTACCATCCCCCCGCGAGGAGCGCGATCCCACTCCCGAGCAGGTACCCCACGTCGTGGAGGTCAGTGCTCACCCCCGCGTATCGGGTTGACAGCGGTGGTTGAGTCACGTGGTAGTACCGCCCGTCGTGTGCGACGAGAACGGCGGTCAGGCGTTCGTGTGTGGTGAGTTCCCCCGTTCGAACGAGTTCGCGTAGTCGAGGGGTGGCGGCGGAAACCGCGAGGTCGTCGTAGAACGCGCGGAGTGTGACTCGCTCGGTGGTGACTCGTACCGTCCCGTCTTCCTCGTATTCGTGGAGGCGGTAGACCTCACTCACGTCTGAGGTGGTGCCGCTAGTCCCGACGACGGCATACCGGTGGTCGACGAGCGACCCGGGGAGCGCCGCTTTCGTCCGAGACCCGTTTGCCGCCTCGCGGAGCGCCGTCCGTTCCGGTCGGTCACCGGGACCGTCGCTGGCGATGAACGCCGCCGACGGCCCCGCCAGGTCGACCGTGGTGTCGTCTACGACCACCGCTGCGGCGCCCTCGGAGGAGGCAGACAGCTCTCTCACCTCGTAGGTGTACGTCCTGTCGGGGGTCGTCGCGTCGAGCGCAACGGACCCGCCGATGAGCGCGACCCCAACAGCGACTGCGAGGAGGAGCGTCTTGCGGGAGGGCACTACTGGGTTCGAACGTGTTGGCGGATAAGTATCTTCTGTGGATGGGTGGCAGAGACTCGGGCATTACCGAGCTGCAGATTCAGCCGGGCTATCACCGCTTGCGGAGTCCGACAAGACCCCCGGTTTCACTTCCGGGTGGTGGTGTGCCCTAGTCGTCCAACCACCGCACATATAGCTACGACCAGTTCGTCGCTTCGAGCCGTGAGTCTACAGGGAACCGAAGCACCCGACTTCACGCTCGAACGCACCGCCGGCGACGACGTCACCCTCTCGGAGACGCTGGAGACCGGGCCGACCGTCGTCCTCATCAACCGCGGGACGTGGTGTTCGTTCTGCGCCGAACAACTGCAGACGTTCGACCAGGTCGCCTACGACCTCTGGTTCAACGACGGCGTCGACGTGGTCCCGGTTGTCACGAGCGACCTCGGCGACGCGGTCGAGATGCGCGACCGGTTCGACTTCGACTTCCAACTGGCCGCCGACCCGGAAGGCGAGGTCGCTGCGCGGTACAGCGGGACTGAAGAGACCAGCCACGGCGTGACCGGCATCGCCGGCACCTACGTCGTCGACGAGGGCGGTGTCGTCCAGTACGAACAGGTCGCCGACCACCCGGCCGACCGGACCTACGGAAATTGGGTCCGGTACTTCATCCGCAACGAATACGAGGACGTCTTCGAGAGCTAACCGGCTGTCGCACCTCGGTAGCCGCTACTGGGACACCTCACCAGCGATGGTGAACGTGCTCGCGCGCGTACGCGTCATACGCTTCTTCGACGTGCTGGAACTGCTCCGCCGACAGCGGCGGGAGCGACGCCGCGGCGACGTTGTCGCGGATGTGTTCCGGCGACGTCGACCCGGGGATGATGGTGCTCACGGCGTCGAACGAGAGAATCCAGCGGAGCGTGAACTGCGCGAGCGACACTCCCTCGGGGACGACCTCTGCTATCGAGTCCGCGGCGGCGAGACCGTCTTCGAACGGGATTCCGGCGAACGTCTCGCCCACGTCGAACGCCTCGCCGTTTCGGTTGTAGTTCCGGTGGTCGTCCTCGCCGAACTCGGCGTCTTCGGAGAGCGCACCGGTGAGCAGCCCCGACGCCAGCGGGACGCGGACGATGACGCCGACGTTCCGGCGCTGTGCCTCCCGGAAGAACAGTTCGGCCGGCCGCTGTCGGAGCGGGTTGAAGATTATCTGCACCGTCTCGACACCGTCGTACTCGATGGCTTTGAGGCCGTCTTCGGCCTTCTCGACGCTCACGCCGTAGTGGTCTATCTTCCCGCCGTCGCGGAGGTCAGAGAGCGCGTCGAACACCTCCGGCTGGTAGTACACGTCCCGCGGCGGGCAGTGGAGTTGGACGAGGTCGAGCGAGTCGACACCGAGGTTGTCCCGGCTTCGGTCCACGAACCGTTCGAGGTTCTCGCGGTTGTAGCCGTCCGCCTCGTGCGGGTCGAGTCGTCGCCCCGCCTTGGTGGCGACGGTGACGTCGTCGTCGCGGTCGTCGAGCACGTCGCCGATTCGGCGTTCGCTGTCGCCGTCGCCGTACACGTCCGCGGTGTCGAGGAAGTTGATGCCCGCGTCGAGTGCGGCTTCGATGGCGTCGTACGCTTCCTCGTCGGTCACCGGGCCCCAGCTACCGCCGAGTTGCCACGTTCCCAGCGCGACCTCAGAGACGTCGAATCCAGTCGTACCGAGCGGTCGAGAATCCATGGCGTCCGATTTCGAACAGACGGGGGTAAATGACGGGGTCGCGGCGAGATATACGCCGATTGTTCGTGAGGATTCTAGCGGGGTAGAATCTGACCGCTCTCCCCGATTTGAACTCACTCGCAACGCTTCGCGTCGCTCGCTGCTCAAATCGGGTCGAGAAGTCCGTCACATGCAACATCGCTCGCTGCGCTCGCGGGTGTTGAAGTTCAGTCCGCTCTCCCCGATTTGAACCCAGTCAGACGACGCGTTCACTTCGTTCACGCGCTGCGACTGACCTGCTCAAACCGGCTCGACCGGGTTTTGCAAGCAAAATCCGCTCTCCCCGATTTGAACGGGGGACAAGCCGATCTACAGTCGGCTGCTCTGCCAGGCTGAGCTAAGAGCGGTCACCGATTGCTATCCGGTCGATGCGTTTAACCATTATCATTCTCGCCGCCGCGTGCACCGTGCATGTGTGCCGTGTGTCAGACAGGTGCGAACATTGATATGCCGCCGAGATAATCCCGGAGTAATGAGTAAAATCACGTTCCGCGCCGACGACGCCCTCGTCGAGCGCTTGGACCGCCTCGACACCTCGAAAAGCGAGGTGATGCGCGAGGCGCTCCGCCGGTACCTCGACGACCTGGAACGTGACGACGCCGCGGACGACGACGCGTCCGACACCGACGGCCTCGACGGCGCGCTCTCGGCGCGGGTCGAGGAACTCGTCGACGAGCGACTCGACGAACGACTCCCGACGCTCGTCGAGGAAGCGGCGGCGGCCCGCGAGTCCGAGCGTCCGACGCCCTCGGACCTGAACGTCAACATCAACGTCGATGGTTCGAACGGCGAATCACGCGTAAACGCGGGTGTAGCCCGGGAAGAAAACCCGAATACGGTTCGTAAGACACGGGACGAACTGCAGTCGTCAAAGGCTGACGACCGCGAGATGAGCTGTGGCCAATGTGGCGAATCCGTGGGGAAGGACCACGTGTACTGCCCGAACTGCGGCGAGAAAACCTCCCATCGCGTGTTCTGCGAGTGCGGCGACGAACTCCGCTCCGACTGGGCGTTCTGCCCCGACTGCGGTCGCCGGACGCCCGCAGCCGACGTTCTGGAATGAGCATAACCGGCGATTAAAGCGTCCTATACGGGATATTCAGCCCCGTCTTACAATCGCCGTTACATTTATATTCTATCCCTCTGTGGTGATTATCGCGTAAGACGGTTGTCTTACAGCCACCCGACGGCGGCCCGCATCCCGGCGTCGTCCGTCGGTTTTCGGGTGTAAGACACTCGCACACGAGTGCGGCGCGCCGTCTTACCGGGGGAATGTAAACATGGAGCGTGTGACACTACGAATTCCGAAGCAGCAAATCGAGGAGGTCGAGCGGATGGTCGAGACGGGAGAGTTCCCGAACCGATCCGAAGCCATCCGTTCAGCCGTTCGCGATATGCTCAACGAACAGACTACTGACAAGCGACAGCGCGAATCTACCAGCAAGCGCGGCTGGGCAAAGGTGTAACTATGCAGGATATCGTTCGCGAGGCGATGGAACGGGACGAGGCCGAGCGCAAGACGCAGTCGTCGCTCGACGACAGCGACGACCAGTTCGGTGACCCGCGAATCGTCATCGTCGGCGCCGGTGGTGCTGGCAACAACACCATCAACCGCCTGTACAACATCGGTGTCGAGGGGGCCGACACGGTCGCCATCAACACCGACAAGCAGCACCTGAAGATGATCGAAGCGGACACGAAAATCCTCGTCGGGAAGTCCCTGACGCAGGGTCTCGGCGCCGGTGGTGACCCGTCGATGGGTGAGCGTGCGACCGAGATGGCACAGGGCACGATCAAAGACGTGCTCGGCGACGCCGACCTCGTGTTCGTCACCGCGGGGATGGGTGGTGGCACCGGTACCGGTGCGGCCCCCGTCGTCGCGAAGATCGCAAAGGAGCAGGGCGCAATCGTCGTGGGCATGGTCTCGACCCCGTTCAACGTCGAGCGCGCCCGCACGGTCAAGGCCGAGGAGGGACTCGAAAACCTCCGCAACGAGGCCGACTCCATCATCGTGCTGGACAACAACCGCCTCCTCGATTACGTCCCGAACCTGCCCATCGGCAAGGCGTTCTCGGTCATGGACCAGATTATCGCCGAGACCGTCAAGGGCATCTCGGAGACGATTACCCAACCGTCGCTCATCAACCTCGACTACGCCGACATGTCGACAATCATGAATCAGGGCGGCGTCGCGGTGATGCTCGTTGGCGAGACGCAAGACAAGAACAAGACCCAAGAGGTGGTCAACGACGCGATGAACCACCCGCTTTTGGACGTGGACTACCGCGGTGCGTCCGGCGGTCTCGTCCACATCACGGGCGGCCCCGACCTCACGCTGAAGGAGGCCGAGGGAATCGCGAGCAACATCACCGAACGGCTGGAAGCCGCCGCGAACGTCATCTGGGGCGCTCGCATTCAGGACGAGTACAAGGGGAAAGTCCGCGTCATGGCCATCATGACGGGCGTCCAGTCCGCGCAGGTCCTCGGCCCGACGACGCAGAAGCAGGCCGACAAGTCGCGTCAGAGCATCCAGTCGCGCGAGTCGCAGCAACAACAGCACTCGGGTTCAAGCTCGGAGTTCGATAGCTCGGAACGAGCCCAGACGGCGCAGAGCGGCACGTGGTCCGACGGCGGCCGCGACGAGGTCGAGAAGAACAACGGTCTCGACGTCATCCGGTAACGCCCTGTCTGACCCGCGCGGACGCCGCCGAGCCCGTCGGGTACACTCGTGGGTTCTTTTTCGCTGACGCGGTTCTCCGACCGTGAGCGTCGACGACAGCTCGGTCGGTGTGACCTCACCCGTCGCTGTCTGACTGTCCGACTCGTAAGACACGGCGAGAAATCGGCGTTCCGTACCGCTCAGACCGCTTCTATCGACTCGATGAGCCGGCACTTCCGACAGACGTCGCCGGCGGTCTTCGACCCGCAGCGCTCGCAGTCGTTGAGGTCGACGCGGCCCTCGCCGCGGTACTCGCGGGCGGTCAGTTCGGCTAACTCCTCGTAGCCGGCCATGATGGAGTGGCGGGTGCCGGGGTGGTTCTCTTCGAGTTTCAACAGCAACTGCTGAATCTCGCCGCGGTAGGCCTCCGAGGAGTGGGGGCACTCGGTGATGTGCGCCGGGAGGTCCTTCAGGTGGGCGTAGAGCGCGACTTCCTTTTCGGGCACGTCGCGCAGCGGCTTGGCCCGCGGGATGAACTCCCCGGCGTCGCGGCGCTTTTCGAAGTCGCCGATGCTGGCGTCGAAGTGCTTTGCGACCTGCTTGAGGTCGCCCTCGAAGAAGTTCATGAGCGCCGTCTGCGCCTCGTCGTCGAGGTTGTGGCCCGTGAGCAGTTTGTCCGCCCCGAGCTCGTCGGCGAAGCGTTCGAGCAGGTCGCGGCGGAACACGCCGCAGTAGGCGCAGGCGGCCATGTCCTCGGGGTCCTTTTCGACCACGTCGTCCATCTGGACGCCGAACTCGTCTTCGTAGGTGACCAGTTCGTGGTGGATGTCGAGGTCTTCCGCGAGTTCGACGCAGGCGTCGACGGACTTGTCGCGGTAGCCCTCGATGCCCTCGTGGATGGTGAGGGCGACGAGTTCGATTCGGGGGTCTCGACCGAACGTGTCGTCGAGGATGTGTGTGAGGACGACGCTGTCCTTGCCGCCGGAGAGTCCGATAACCCACGTCTGAGGGTTCTCCGGGCTGGCGTCGCGGGGCAGCATGTTGTCCTCGCGGATGCGGCGGCGCACGCGTTTCTCGACCGAGGCGCAAAAGTGGTCTTCGCAGAGGTGGGCCCCGGAGTAGGCCGCGTGCATCACCGCGTCGCGGCCGCACTTGTCGCACTCCATTGCCGGTCGCTTGCCCGGCGGGAGGGATACGGGTTTCGCCTCGGGGCGGGCGTCGCTCGCTCGACCGACGAACCCACCGCGCTCGGTCACACCCATCACGCTCGGTCGCAACCGGTTTGACCCTCCGAACCCCACGGACAGTCGATGGACAGAGACGCCGCCCTCGACCGAGTCGACGCCGTCGTCGACGCCGTCGAGTCCGAGACGCTCCCCGTTCCGGTCCGCGAGGTGTGGGTCTACGGCGACGTGGCGCTCGGCCTCGACCCCCTCGACCGACTCGACGTGTACGTGACGAAAGACATCCTCCTCCGCGGCGACCCCGACGCGGCCGAGGCGTTCGAGCGGTCCCACGGCGTGAAGGGCGTCGGCAAGAGCGTCCGCGCCGAGTGGGCGCGCGAGCATCCCGACCTGCTGCGAGCCAACGCGAACGGCTACGCGGCCCCCGAGAAATGCCTCGCCGCTCACCTGCTCCCCGACGACGACGAACCGGTCCACCTCGAAGTGTGCAACGCCTCGTTCGAGGACAACGTCACCCAGCGGCTGAAGGGCGCGGTCGCCCGCGAGGCCTACGAACAGATTCTCGACCCCCGCGGCGTCTGCCTCTACGCCGACGGCCAGCGCTCGCCCGACGCGATGTCGAAACTCCGGAACAGCGAGTTCGCCTTCCCGACGCTCTCGGGCGCGCTGGAGATGCTCGGGCTGGAAGGCGACGAGGCCGAGACGGCCGTCGAGGCGATGCGAGCCTACCGGGCCGAGCAGACCGGCACGTCGGTCCGCGGCGACGTGGTCTGAGGGCGGAACCGAGCCGGGCCGACCGGCTACCAGTCGCGGGCGTCGTCGCGGCCGCGGTCGCGGTCGTCGATGCGCTCGGAGCCCCAGCCAGAGCCGTCACCTCGGTCGTTCTCGTCCGGGCGGCGGTCGGTTCCGCGACCGTGTTTTTCGTTGTACCGCATCCCCTCGTCTCGGGCGCGGCGTTCCGCCTCCTCGCGACTCATCGTCGGTAAGTCGCTCGTCTCGGCTTGAATCGCGGCGTAAAGGGCGATTGCGGCACCGATGCTGAGGAGGACGAAGAGGAAGAACACGAGACCACCGGCGGGCATGTGCGTACTCGCGGGCGGGAGGCAAGAAATCGTTTTGGAGGTGGTTTTTTCACTGGAGTAGTTCAACTACCCAACATGAGCCCTCCACCAAGTGCCGACCGCGACGGCTGTCCGAAGTGCGGCCACTCCGAGACCGAAATCGACTCCATCGCGACCTCGGGGACCGGTCTCTCCAAGATGTTCGACATTCAGAACCGCCAGTTCACCGTCGTCTCGTGTGCGAACTGCGGCTACTCGGAACTCTACCGCGGGCAGTCGAGCGGGAACTTCGTCGACCTGTTCCTCGGCTGAGCGACCACGCTGCGCCGGTTACGATTCCGCGCCGCCGTCCTCGGACATCCATTTTTCGCCCCACTCCGAGATGTCGTCGAACGCCGGTAGCAGCTCTTCGCCCTTCTGCGTGAGCGAGTAGTACACCGCGATTGGACTGCCGTCTTCGACCTCCCGCTCGACGTACCCCAGTTCTTGGAGGTCGTCCAGCACGCGCGAGAGCGTCTGGGAGTTCGCGCCGCTCGCGCGCTTGAGTTCGTTGAACCGGAGGTCGCCCTCACGCAGCACGTGGATGACCGTCATCCGCCACCGCGAGCCGATTTCTTCGAGCGTCTTGATGACCGGACACTGTTCGTACTTCGTTTCGAGGTTCTGGTGCGGTGACATCGGCGTGACCTACTCATACCGAGGTTCGCTTAGATATAATAAACTCACCCTCGTTGACCAAGTATGACGATGTGACCGCATCGTCGCGGCGAACCGAGCGGCGAACACACTCACGACACACAACACACCCACCATGAACGTACTCCTCCTCGGTGCGAGCGGCCGAATCGGCACGCGAATCGCGAACGAACTCCTGAACCGCGGCCACGCGGTGACCGGCGTCTCCCGAAGCGGCGACGTCGACGGCGTCGACGACCCCGACTTCTCGGCGGTCGCCGGCGACGCGACCGACGCCGACCAAATCGCGCGACTCGCCGCGGGGCACGACGCGGTCGCCTCCGCGCTCGGCCCGGGCGACGACGAGTCGCCGGAGGTCCTCGTCGAGATGCTCGACGCCGTCGTCGACGGGATGCGCCGCGCCTCGGTCGACCGCCTCGTCTGGACCGGCGGCGCGGGCATCCTGAACGTCGCCCCCGACACGCGGCTCATCGACTCGCCGGAGTTCCCCGACGAGTGGAAGCCGGTCGCCAGCGCCGCCATCGAGGCGTACGGCCTGCTCGAAGACGCCGACGACCTGCGGTGGACCTACGTCGCGCCCGCGGCGTTCATCGAACCCGGCGAGCGGACCGGCGAGTTCCGGACCGCGCTCGGCGAACTCGTCGCCGACGAGGACGGCGAGAGCCGCATCTCCATGGAGGACTTCGCAATCGCGTTCGCGGACGAACTGGAGAGCGGCGACGCAGTCCACGAACAGCTCGCGGTCGGCTACTGAACAGATAGCTTTTTTCGGCCGTCGAGTCGGGTCGCGTTGAATCGGTCCGGCGGTGACCCGACTACACTCGCCCCGTCGTCACGTCGAACGGGACGACCTCGGCCCGGCGGTACTCCCCGTCACGAATCTGCTGGACGACTTCGCGCCCCATCTCCCGCCACTCGCGGCGGACGGACTCGTAGGAGTCGTCGTCGAGGCCGCGGCGGAGGTCGGCCTCGTGGCGGTCGAGCCCCTCGCCGGTCGCCTTCTTGGCCGCGCTCCGCACGTCGTGGTCGTCGTACGGCGGCTCGGTCAGCTTCCGGTGGTGGTACCGGCGGGTTCCGACGACCGAGAGGCCGGCGTCGGCGAACAGCCCGCGGACGCGGTCGCCGAGCGCCACGTCGGTCGCCACGCCGTCGCGGAACGCGTCTCTGACGCGGCGGTCGAGCGCGGCCTCGGCCTCGACGGTCGAGTCGACGCCGACGGCGGCGTTGTCGGGTTCGACCGTCGCCACGAGGTCCGACGAGACGCGGGCGAACTCGGAGAGCGCGGCGGTCGGGTCGGGGAGGTTCACGAGGAGCGCCTGACAGACGACCAAATCGAAGCTGTCGGCGGCGAAGGGAAGTCGGGTCGCGTCGCCGGCGACCGCCTCGATTCCGGCGCGGTCGCTGGCGACAGAAAGCAGGTCGGTGTCGGCGTCGACGCCGACGACGCGGGCGTCCGAGGCCTCCGCGAGGACGCGCGTGAACTCGCCGGTCCCGCAGCCCACGTCGAGGATGCGAGCCCGGCCGTCGAGGTCGAGGTCGGCGAGGGCCGCGCGGGAGTCGTCCCACATGCCCGCTCGCGTCCGCCGGAGGTACGATTCCGAGAAACGTCGCACACGCGGTGTCGGGCGCGGCGACCCAAAAAACAGTCGATGCGACGGGTCAGTGACTCCCCGTCCGGTGTCTTACTCCGCGTCGGCGCGGAGTTCGCGGACGCGCTCGATGTTCCACGCGAAGCCCTTGCCGTCCTCGGTGGGCGTCTCCAGGACGAGCGGCACGTCGTTGTCGACGATGGCGTCGTGGTTGATGAACGCGCGCATGCCCGCCTCGCCGATGAGCCCCTCGCCGATGAGGGCGTGTTCGTCCTTGTTCGTCCCGCACTCGTGTTTCGAGTCGTTGAGGTGGACGCACTTGAGGTGCTCCAGACCGACCTCGGCGTCGAGTTCCTCGAACGTCTCGTCGACGCCCGCCGCCGTCGAGAGGTCGTAGCCCGCGGCGAACGCGTGGGCCGTGTCGAGACAGACGTCGAGGTCCTGTTCGGACTCCTCGAGGACGTAGCCGAGGTGGGCGAAGTCGTCGCCCATCTTCGTCCCCGACCCCGCGTCGGACTCGATGAGAACGGTGACGCCGTCGGGGATGTCGAGGTCGTCGAGGACGGAGACGGCGTTGTCGAGGCCCTGCTGTTCGCCCGCGCCGGTGTGGGCACCGAGGTGGACGTTCACGTACTCGATGCCGAGTTTGTCGGCCATATCGACCTCCGTCTGCATCGAGTCCAGCGACTTCTGTCGGAGGCCGTCTTTGGGCGTACAGAGATTGACGAGGTACGACGAGTGGATGACCCACGGCCCCGACAGTTCGTCGGCGGTCTCCTCGCGGAACAGTTCGGCCTCCTCGTCGGAGATGTCGGGGTCGCGCCACACCTGCGGCGAGGTGGTGAAAATCTGCCCGCAGTTGCCGCCGAAGGCGACCTGCCGGAAGACGGCGTTGGCGACGTTACCGTGCGGTGGGGTCTCGTCGTCGGAGGAGACCTTCGAACTGGACATCGAGACGTGTGCGCCGACGTGCATGCAGAGTCCGACGGCGTACCCGAACAAAGGGACTTCGGAGTCGGCGGCGACGGCGACGGGAGCGGTGGCGGCCGGTCAGTCGGACCGCGACCCCGGACGCCGGCGTACCCAGTCGTCAGCGCGGTACTTCTCGTCGACCTTCGCGCGCGCCCGGTCGAGTTCGTCGTCGGTCCACGACCCCTCGTCGGCGTCGACGAACCCCGAGAGCGACTCGGTGAGCGCCGCGACGAACTCCTCGCGGGAGGCGTCGACGAGTTCGTCGATGCCGACGACGCGCTCGCGGAACGCCTCGGGCGTCACGTCGTGGCCGTCGAACACGTCGAGGTGGGTCTCGGCGTCCACCGAGTAGGTGAGCGAGCCGTGCTGGACGACGGCGTCGCGGCGGCGGTACTGGGCGTTGCCCGCGACCTTCCGGCCCGCGGCGACCATGTCGTGGGCGGGGTGGAGCGCCCGCAGGTAGCAGGCGGGATGCCAGATGACGGGCACGTCGTCGTCGACGAAGTCCACGTCCACGCCGACCGCGCGAATCGCGTCGAGAATCGGCTCGCACAGGAGGTGATAGCAGTCCATGAGGTCGCCCGGCAGCTCCGATTTCGGCGCGGCGATGGAGTAGGCCACGTCGCCGTGGCGGTCGTGGTAGATGCCGCCGCCTCCCGTCTGTCGGCGGGTCACGTCGATTCCCTCGCGTTCGCAGTAGTCCCAATCGACGGTCTCGGGGTCCTGTCCGTAGCCGAGCGAGAGGCAACTCGGCTCCCACGAGTAGACGCGGACGGTCCGGGGGCCGCCCGCGGCGGCCGTCTCGCCCGCGACCTCGTCGAGCGCCATCTGCATCGGCCCCGGTCGGACCTCCTCGCGAATCACGCGCCACTCGCGGTCGGCAATCGACCCCTGCGAGTCGTTCATACGTCGGCTTCGTCCATCCAGGAGAAAGCGATTTCGACGCTCGGCCGCGAGCCGTCCGGCCTCGTCGCGACGGTCACCGGTCGGGCGGCCGACCGGCGGCGCAGTCGACGCGGCCGGCGCGGCCGACGCGAGCGATTCGATTAAACCGCACCGCGGTGACGTGGAACCATGAAGTTCAACCGCGTCGCCCTCGCCGCGACCGACCCCATCTCGCTGTGTGAGTTCTACGTCGAGACGCTCGGGTTCGCGCCGGTCACCGGGTCACAACGCTCTGCGACCGCCGGAGAGACGACCCTGTGGTTCGAACTCGGCGACGCCGACCCCGGCCACCTCGCCTTCACCGTCTCGGCCGCGGTCGACTCCGTTGTCGCGTGGTTAGACGAGCGCGCGGGCGTTGACGTGCTCGACACCGACGGGGGGCCGAGCGTCCGGTTCGACTTCCTCGGCTGCGACTCCGTCTACTTCGAGGACCCCGAGGGCAACGTCATCGAGTACGTCTGCTACGACGGCGACGCCACGGGCGAGTTCGACCCGGCGACCGACCTCCGCGGCGCGACCGAGGTCGGGATGGCGGTCCCGAACGTCGAGGAGTTCGTGGCGTCGATGACCGAGGCCCTCGGCATCGAGCCGCTGGAGTCGTTCGAGGGCGGCGACCTCGTGTTCGTCGGCGACCGAGACGCCCGCTTCGTCGTCTCGCCGGTCGGCCGCGCGTGGTACCCGACCGACAGCGAGGCGACGGTTGGCCCGGTCTCTGCGCAGTGCGACGCCGACGGCGTCTTCGACCCCGAGGGACTTCCGTACCGCGTCAACGTCGAGTGACAACTCGTTTCAGAGAAGCGTTATTACACTCACGAGAGTCAACGAACCGTGAACGTCTCTCGTCTCGTCGGCGCGGGGTCGCTCAGCCTCACCGGGCTGGCCCTGTTCGCCATCGTCTCGAACAGCGTCGCCTCGGTCGCATCCGACCTCGCGGGGCTCGTCGCCGCGGGCTTCGGCCTCCTCATCGCGGTGCTCTTCGTCGCCGTCGGCCCCGTCGTCTACCGAAGCGACCTCAAAACCGTCCATGTCGCCCGCGTCGCCGGCTGGAATCTCCTCGGCGTCGTCGTCACCGTGTTCGTCCTCGCGCTCATCGGGAGCTACCAGCGGGCCGCGGGCGGGACGGTCAGCGAACCGCTTTTCAGCGCCGCCGTGGTCGTCGGCGTGAGCGCCGTCGCGCACGTCCTCATCGGCCTCAACGACGTGCGCCGGATTCGAACCCGCGAGCTGTCCGAACAGTACAGGCGGTCGGCGGTCATCAACCGACTCGTCCGCCACAACCTCCGGCACACCGCGCAGTTGCTCCTCGGCTGGGGCGACCAACTCGCCACCGACGGCGGCGACGACGAGACCGTCCGCATCGGCGAGCGCCTGAAAGCGACCGGCGACGACCTCGGCACGATGAGCGACCAGGTCAAGACCGTCACCCAACTCGTCGACAGCGAACCCGAAGGCGAGACGGTCGACCTCAGCGCGCTCCTCGAATCGCTCGTCGACGACCGCTCGGCGGCCACCCCGGAGGCGACCATCACCGTCAGCGGCGACGGCCCCGCGACAGTCGTCGGCGGGAAGAAGCTGAAAATCGCCTTCCGCGAGGTCGTCGAGAACGCGCTCGAACACGCCGGCCCGACTCCGACGGTCGAACTCGCGTACGAGCGCGTCGGAAGCGAGGTCGTCGTGCGCGTGACCGACGACGGACCGGGCATCCCCGACCACCAGCGCGAACTCATCGAGCAGAACGTCGAAGAGAGCGACCTCGCCCACGGCAACGGGCTGGGCCTCTGGCTCTCGAAGTGGATCGTGGAGGCCTACGGCGGCGAACTCCGACTCCCGCCGACCGAAGAGGGCGAGGGTGCGGTCGTCGAGTTCCACCTCGACGCGGCCTGAGTCCACAGCCTCAGAGGCGGGGAGATAGTGATTTTCGCGCGGTTTCGCCGATTGAACCGGGCGCTCGGAGACGGACACCCAATCAGGAGCGCGTTTCTGGGATAGGAGCCGAGCGGTTATACCCACCGAGCGGAATTATCCAATAATGCGCGAGGTCGTGTTTACCATCGAGTACGAGCGAGGGGTCGACCCACTGATGGACGTCTTCATCGAGTCTCCCGATTTGTACGCGCGGTCGATGCAGGTGCAAGCGACCAGCGAGGCGGTATGGGGCATCGAGAAGCTCATCGGCACACCGTCCGTCCTCGACGAGTACGACGAGCGCCTCGAACGGGTCGCCCAAGAGTCGAGTTTGGTCGGGATGTGCGGCGCACCGGTCACCGAGTACAGGTGCGAGATGCTCTCGTCGAACCCGGAATCGCGGAAAATCTACTCGCTCCAGCGGGAAGGTGACGGCCCGCGGTCACTGCCGATCGCCGCCGCGAACCACCTCGGTGAGGGAGTGATAATGCGGTCGGAACGCCACGGCGACCAGTTCCGCTGGCACCTCCTCGTCGACGGCTCGCTCGGAACCTTACACGACGACGTTCGAGCGAATCTCCGCGACGGACTTTCGCTGACGGTCGAACGACTCGGCGAACCCCCCTGTCTGCTCGAAGATGGACGGACACAGCACGACCTTACGACAGCGCAAAAGACAGCACTGGAAGCCGCGCTCACTCGCGGCTACTACGAAGAACCTCGGAAGGCCTCGGTTAGCGAGATCGCCGAGGAGATCGACGTGCCGAGCTCCACGCTCCAGTACCGACTCAACCGAGCCGAGGCGTGGCTTGCCGAACAGTTCGCCGCCGACTCGATGACCGTCGATATCGACACGTCCCTCGACCTCGGGGACGTTGAGTTCATCGAGTAGTTGCCACCACGCCCGAGTCGAGGGAGTTGGAATATTTCAGAACAAATCGTAACCGGTCAACTCCCCAAGCGAGGTACGTATGACAAACGACTCCGAGATTCGCGTACGACTCGTGCGAAACGCGACGGTGATTGCGACGGTCGATGACACCACGTTCCTCGTTGACCCCATGTTCACGCCGCAGGGCGAGATGCCGACGGTGACGGACAATCCGGCGGTGCCCGAGTTCCTCACGACGGCGAACCAGAAGCGAAATCCGTTGGTGCCGCTCCCGGACGTCGAACTCGACTACGACGCCGTGGTCGTCACGCATCGCCACCCCGACCACTGGGACGAGGCAGCCAGAGAGAAACTCGATGCGGACGTGCCGCTGTTCTGCCAACTCGAGGACGCAGACGCGTTCAGCGACGAGGGCTTCACCGACGTGCGACCCGTCGAGGACGAGACGTCGTTCGACGGGGTGACGATCTACCGGACGCCGGGACAGCACGGCCACGGCGAACTCGCCGAGGGGATGGGCCCTGTCTCCGGGTTCGTCTTTGAGGGCGAGAAGTCGCTGTACATCGCCGGGGACACCATCTGGTACGACCCAGTAGCGGAAACGCTCGACCGGTTCGAACCTGAGATGGTCGTCCTCAACGGTGGGGAAGCACAGTTCGACCAGGGTGAACCAATCACGATGGGCGTCGAAGACATCGCGGCCGTCCGGGAGGCCACGGATGCGACCGTGGCAGTTGTCCATATGGAAGCCATCAACCACTGTCTGCTCTCCCGTGAGGAACTGCGAGCGGAGACCGAGAACGTCCTCGTCCCCGAAGACGGTGAGCAGGTATCTCTGTAACGGCAGTTCCACGGGGCGACTCCGGTACGAACGGTAGGTAGGCACTGTGCGTAGCAACTCTTTCGGTCAGCTCTGACGGGGACGCCGACCCCCACACCATCCTCCGAAACTGCGTGAGTCGGCACGCCCGATTTCGTATCGTCACATGCAATTTATCACGGGCGACATTCGCCGACTCGCGGGCCTTTTACGCCTCGCCGACGGACGGACGTGCATGGTACGGAACGTCGCCGGCGTCATGGCCGAACTCGAGCCCGAGGACTTCTACCTCCTCTCGGGCGTCGAGCAGGGCATGCGCTTCAGCGAGTGGGTCAACCGGGAGAAGCTCCCGAAGAACTCGGGGCTGACCGCCGAAGAGGTCGACTACCGCATCGACCGCTGTATGACCCGCGAGCTCATCGAGCGCAAGACCATCCAGTACGAGGGGTACAAGCTCACGGTCGAGGGGTACGACGCGCTCGCCCTCCGGACGTTCGCCCAACGAGACACCATTCAGGGGTTCGGCGCGCCCCTCGGCGTCGGCAAGGAAAGCGACGTGTTCGAGGTGCAGTCGTTCAAGCCGCTCGCGCTCAAGTTCCACCGCGAGGGGTACACCAACTTCCGCGAGGTGCGCCGCGAGCGCGACTACACCTCCGAGAACCACCACGTCTCGTGGCTCTACACCGCCCGCAAGGCGGCCGAACGCGAGTACGAGGCGCTCGAAACCCTCTTTCCGCAGGTGTCGGTCCCGCGCCCCGTCGACCACAACCGCCACGCGATCATCATGGCGAAACTCGACGGCGTCGAACTCGCCAAGGCGAAGCTCGAATCCGAGCAGGTGACGGGCGTCCTCGACCTGATTCTCTCCGAGATGGCCGAGGCCTACGAGGCCGGCTACGTCCACGCCGACATGTCCGAGTACAACGTCGCGGTCGGCGAGCGCGGCATCACGGTCTTCGACTGGCCGCAGGCCGTCCCGACCGACCACGACAACGCCCGCGAACTCCTCGCGCGCGACGCGAAGAACATCGTCGGCTACTTCCGCCGCAAGTACCCCGCCGAGATGCCCGACGACGTGGATATCGACGCGCTGTCGGCCGCCATCGCCGAAAACGAGTTCGAGAGCGTCACCACCCACGCCTGACGGCCTTTCGCTCGGCGACTCCGCGTGTCACCCGTTGCGAGCGTCAGCTACCGCTCTCGCTCGCCGAGGGGCCGCTCGACGAGAGGATAAATCACATACCGCGATATGAAATCCCGAATCCGGCGTCTCAGTCCCGGAAGTCGTCCGGGACCGACCCGATGAGCAAGGAGTCTTCGACGAGCGCATCCGTTCCCCGCCTGATTCGCTCGGAGAGCGACTGGTGAGAGACGCCCATCTTGTCGGCCAGTTCGGAGAGCGAGATTCGCCGGGGCACTTCGAAGTAGCCCTCTCGGGCCGCCGTCACGAGCGCCTCGAACTGGCTTTCGGTGAGACCGTACCGTCCGGCCGGTTCGGCGTCCATCTCTCGAATCGACTCGATTTCGAATCGCAGTCCGTGTTCCTCCGCGAAGTCGTGCGTCCGCGCGAAGTCGTCGCGAGCCGGGTAGAGTACGCGGAACTGCCACTCGTCGCCCCAACCGTACGCGTCGAGAATCGTCGCGTGAGAGTTCGTTATCATCTGCAGGAGCAGGTGAACGTGGTCGACCCACGCCATCCGGTAGAGATATTCGTCGTCGAACTCCGAGAGACAGGTGACTTCGTCGACCGACGGGTCTTCTCGCAGGGCGTCGTCGATGTCCGAGCGGTCGGCGTGACGAATCCACACCAAAGGCATCACGGTTTGTTCGCCGCTCTCGATGATACGCTCGCACTCGATTTCGACGCCCGGAAGCGCGGAGAGCGTGTGACCTAACGCGAATTCTTCGGACGGAATCGCGCCCCGTACGATAGTTGCCATGGCGGTGGATAGGCGAGCGTGGTACATTTGTCTGCGGGCGGCCCGGGGCACACGCAGGCCCGCCGGTTACACTGCTTCGGATGCTCGTTCAGAACGTGATTGGACGCCAACTGCTGGATTCGAAGTGGACGAGAACGCTGAGCGTGTTGACCTCGGCCGTCGCGGGGTTCAGGGCGCTGGCGAAGGGCCGAACCAAACAGGGAGTGCTGTTTCTGGCTGCCGGAGCGCTCTCGCTCCGGTGGAGTAGCGCCGGATTCGCGGCGCAACTCGCCGCCGAAGCGTTGAACCGTCGCTAACTCGGGGGTCGGCGTCGGCGAATCAGGCCCCCGCGACGGACCGAACCTTGCCAATGCAGGGGCCGACCTCATTGTGTGCGGGTGGCAATCACGAACGCGATGAGACACACAGTTCACGCCGATGAGACCGGGGACGCTCGCGCTCCGAAGCCGCCGAAACCCGTCGCACACGTGCGGGAGGTGAAACGCGGGGGCACGCGGCCCACCGCCGGACGATGACGCTCTCGGCGCTCGGAGTCGCCGCGCTCACGCCGCTGCAGGGCGGCGGCGGGTTCCTCTACTACGCCGTCGTGTTCCTCGTCTTGGCCCTCGTCGCCGGGCTCGCCGGCTTCCGTGGAATCGCGGGGCTCTCGATGAAAGTCGCGCGCATCCTCGTCGTCATCTTCCTCGTGCTGGCCGTCGTCACGTTCCTCCTATGACATCCTCCCCGGCGCGAACGCCGGGGTTTCCTCTCGCTGGGGGTATCGCTTACCAACCCACGGAGGCAACTTGCGGGTTCGTGCGCTCCTCGTTGGAACAAGAGCGTGGTGACTCTGACCAGTCGTGGTCGTTCCACTTGAGGCACACGGGCCGTGCCATCGGCCGTGCTACGTCGGTCTGCCGTTGACGAGACACACCGTGTCTCGTTCGCCAATCAGAACGTTCTGAGTTCTGATGACGTCTCAGGAACGTTTCGGACGCTGTGAGGTCTGCGTGGCCCTCGAAACCGCACGGGCACGTCAGCGTGTCGCGGTGGCGTGTCGTCCGATCTGTTGAACGCAGTTCGGACACTCTTGAGAGGTCCATGCTTCCGAACGAACCTCCACCGAGATACCATACTCCTCGGCGGTACAGGCGAGGCGGTTGATGAACGCGCGGAACGCCCAGACGTTGTGCGTCTTGGCGTTCGTCTCCACCGACCAGTGCGTATCGAGTACGTCCGTCAACGCCCCGACGTACACCGTCGAAACGCCTTCGCCGTGCAACCTTTCGATGAGGTCACGGACAAGTTGCTCCACGCGGCGAAGGATTTGGATACCCCGGACTGAGCATTGTCGGCGGTTGTGTCCCTGTTGTCGGATTCACGCCCGCCGTGAACGGCGGGACTCTCTCCTCGATTCAGGTAGGGGACGCTGAACGCTTTTTCGCGGCGACGCGCCACCGTCAGCCTCGCTCGTCACCCGTCGTCTCGTCACCCGCCGCCTCGTCGCCGGGGTACCAGTCGGCGTCGGCATCGACCCGGTTCGCCAGCACCGCGTTGACGACGACGCCGACGAGCAGGGCCAGCGAGCCGACGTACAGCCACGTCAGGATGAGCAAGACCCCGCCCGCGGCACCGTAGAGTTCGATGCTCTGAGAGACGCCGAAGTAGAGGCGGAGCGCCTGGAGCGACGCCGTCCACCCGAGCGCCGCGAGCGCCGCCCCCGGGACCGGTTCCAGTGGAGAGACGTCGACGCCCGGAAACAGCGCGTACATCGGAACGAAAAGCACGGTGAGCAGCGCCCACAGGAGAACCGGCGCGACGACCGACCACAGCAGTTGTGTCACGCGGAAGGAGACGACGAGACCGGCGGCGGCGATGACGCCGACGCCGACCGCGACCGTCGCCATGACGAGGACGCTGTTGAGGAATCGCCTGAGCGCCGAGACCTCTTTCCGCGTGCCGTACACCTCGCTGAAGACGCTGTCCATCCCGCGAAACAGCCGGAGCGAACTCCAGAGAAAGATACCGAGGGCGAGCGCCGCGGCGCGTACTCGCCCGGCCGAGTTCCCGCTCACCGCTCTGAGCGTCGGTTCGAACTGCGAGAGGTCGACGCCGACGAGCAGTTCGAACGTGGGGAGCAAGGCTTCGACGCGGCCGTACGTCGTGACGAGGACGAAAAGCAGGAGCGTCAGCGGGACGAGCGAGTTGAACGCGTAGTACGCGAGACTCGCGGCCGTCACCGTGACGTTCTTCTCGCGGATGACGGCGAGCGTCCGCGCGGCGAGGCGGCGGGCTCCGTCGCGGTCCATGAGCGTCCAACGCGAGGCCCACGTAATAATTCGGTGGCGGGTCCGCGAACGTACCACGCGGGCGGCGATGCGGGCGGTCTCGAAGGAACAGGAACGGGGTCAGGCAGGCTACTCGGTCGCGGTGAACTCGACCGCGTCGGCCTCGAAGTCCTCGACGAACGCGCCCTGTCCGCCGATGCTGTAGGTCCCCTCGTCCGTCTCGACGACGAAGGCGTTCTCGACCGGGAAGGAGTTGTTCGCGGGTTCGAGGAGCCCCTGCCGGATGTCGACCACGCGGCCGTGGAGTTCGGTCGGGCCGTCGGTGTGGACCATCCGCCCGGTGACGGTCACGTCGAGGTCGATGCCCGCGCGCTCGCAGAGCGCCGCCTGCAGGACGGCGTGGCGGAAGTTGTGGTACGTCGCCGGGAGCGGGTCGGGGTCTGTCGTGTACGCCTCGGCGGCCATCGGCCAGTAGTTCCCGAAGAAGGAGCCGACGATGACCGGGCCGAGGTGCGGTTGGGCGAAGACGATGGCCTGCGACTCGGAGTTCGACCGGGCGACCATCTCGCCGGGGGAGATGAGCCCCGTTCGCGAGTCGACGGTGAGCATCGTGGGCATGAGTTCGTGCCAGACGCGCACCAGCGAGGCCACGCCGTCGAGCGCGAGGTCGTCGTGCGGTTCGACGCCGCTGACGACGAGCGAGACGAGCACGCCGCGCTCGCGGGCCGCCCGAAGCTCGTCTTCGACCTCGTCGAGCACGTCGTAGGGAAGCGACAGCGTGATTTCGGACTCGGCGCGGCCGACGAGTTCGGCGATGCGCTTGAGCACCGTCACGCGGGACTTGATGACCTCGAAGCGCTCTTGGTCGCGGGCGGTGGCCGTGTAGCGTTCCTCCAGCGCGGGGCGCATGGACTCGACGCTCTCGGAGAGCGACTCGATGACCTCCATCGGCGGGAGGGGCCGAATCGTCGTCGGCACGACGTGGTCGTTGACCTCCACGAACCCGCGCGATTCCAGTTCCTTGCTCACGCTGTAGACGTAGCGCTTGGAGACGCCCGCCGCGTCGGCAATCTGGCTCGCCTTCGCCTCCCCGAGTTCGAGCAGCGTCAGGTACGTGTCGACGACCTTCTCTGAGAGCCCGAACTGCTCGAGGAGGTCGGCGAGTTCCCGGTCGTCCATGGTCGGACTGTCATCGACCATGATACTTAATGGCTCGAATCGCCGGCGGCTCGGAGCACGGCCGCGTCGGCGACGGTGACGCGAGCGCGCCCGTCGCCCCCGGCCGCGCCGCCAGCGTCGACTCGCTCGCCCGTCAGGAGGTCGGTCCCCTCGACTTCCGCGCCGAGTTCGACGGTCGTCGGCTCCCCGTCGAAGTTCAGGACGACGACGAGCCGGTCGGTGCCGTCGTCGCGGGCGAACGCGACCACGCGGTCGGACTCGACGCCGCCGTTTCCGGCGGGAGCGACGCTGGCGGGGACGGGTTCGACGTCGCCGACGCGGAGGACTTCGTGGGCGTCGCGGAGACGGGAGAGCCGCCGGTGGAACTCCACGAGGTCGGTGTCGGCGTCGTACCAGCGCATCGTCCCGCGCTGGGCTTCGACGCCGGTCTCTTGGCCGTAGTAAATCATCGGCGCGCCGGGGAGCGTGAACGTCGCGGCCGCGGCCGCCCGGAGCGCGTCCTCACCGACTTCGCTCCGGTAGCGCTCCTCGTCGTGGTTCTCGATGTACCGGAGTTGCACGGCGTCGTCGGGGAAGCCGTGCCAGCGGGCGTCTGCGACCGCGTCGAGGACGGCCGTCGCCGGTTTCTCGCCCGCGCCGACGTCGCGGAGCGACCCGTACAGCGTCGTGTCGTAGTGGGCGTCGAACTCGGTCTCGTGGTACGCGGGGTCCCGCGGGATGGTCTCGTCGAGGAGCAGGAAGTCGGGGTCGTCGGCCTTCACCCGCTCGCGGACCTCCTTCCAGAAGCCGTGGGGGACGCCCCACGCGACGTCGCAGCGGAAGCCGTCGACGACCGCCGCCCACTCGGAGACCACGTCGAGCATCCACGACCGGACCGCGGGCGAGTCGTAGTTGAGGTTCGGGATGCGCGTCCAGTTGAAGTAGTGTTCCGCCGCGCCGGGGCCGCCCCAGTCGACCTCGGAGGGGTCCTCGCGCTCGGGGACGCGGGCGTAGTGGTCCTCGTAGCCGGGGACGCCGGTCGAGTGGAACTGGAAGGCCGGGTGGTCCCGCGACGTGTGGTTGATGACGAGGTCGAAGACGACGCGGATGCCGGCGTCGTGACAGCGGTCGACGAGCGCCTCGAAGTCGCCGCGCGTGCCGAGGTCCGAGGCGGTCTCGAAGTAGTCGGTGACGTGGTAGCCGTGGGTCGTGTGGCTCTCCAGTATCGGCGTGAGCCACAGGCAGTCGACGCCGAGCGATTCGAGGTAGGGAACCCGCCGGGCGAGTTCGTCGAACGTCGGGTCGGGCGTCTCGCCGACGAACGACCGGACGAACACCTCGTAGACGGTCGCGTGATGCGCCCACTCGGGCGCGTCGCCGGGACGCGAGACGGCGAGGCCGGCGAGGCCGGAACCGGTTTCGTCACCCGCACCTCCGGACTCCACGACCAGCGTGTCGAGAACCGAGTGCCGGACGGACGACTCGCCCGACTCGGTCGTCGTCTGGACCGCGACGGCGTGGACGCGGACCGGCTCCGACGAGTCGAACTCGCGGAGCGTTTCGACCGGGACGCGCAGGCTGTCGCCATCGACCTCGCAGTCGCCCGGTTCGAGCGCGTCGCGGCCGTCGAACAGGAACTCGACCGAGAGAGTCGCCTCCTCGGCGTCGGGCGCGGATTCCGCGTCCGCGACGACGACCAGTTCGTCGCAGTCTCCCTGTTCGGCCCGCGCGTCGAGTCGAACCCGCGGGCGGCCCGGTCCGGGAACCTCGACTTCGCCGCGGACCTGCTCCGCGAGGTCGTCGTGCGGGGCGAACCCGAACGGGTGCGTGCCCGGCGGGAGATCCACGTCGAGGGCGTAGTCGTCGCCGACGCGGCGCGGGCGGTCGCGGCCGACGAGGCGGTCGTTGAACGGCCCGATGACGGACACCTCGTCGGGCGACGCGGGTTCGAGGTCGGCCGCGGGGACCGCCATCGTCGCCGGGCGGCGGTCGTCGGGGAAGGCGCGAACGGTCTGTTCGTGGCGGCCGTCGGGCGCGTCGAGTTCGAGACGGTACGTGCCGGGAACGTCGGGGGCGAGGTGGGCGACCGGCCCGGAGCCGACCGCGACGGCGCTCTCTTCGGGCGCGTCGAGCACGCGCCAGCGGTACGTTGCGTCTCGTTCCGGGGCTCTCGGGGCGAGTTCGACGGGGCGGCCGACCGTCGTGACTCGCGGCGGACCGGGGTGATGCATACCACCTCTCCGGGGAGGGGGGCCCTTACCGTTTCGAAACGGCATGAAAGTTTGAAGGAACATTACACCAAGATTATTATCTGCGGGGGTCCCACGACTCAGCAATGCAACTACGCGACGCGCTGGCCGACTACAAGCGGCACGCAGACCACCCGACTCGGTTCCCGGGCGAGCGACGGACGACGAGCGGCCTGTTTTCGGGCCTCGGAAGCCGGTTAGTCCACGTCGAGACCGACGGCTCGCTCCGCGACTTCGGCTACCCGTTGTCCGGGCTCTGGGGGGTCGAGCGCTCCCGGTTCGGCGTCCGCCCCGTCGGCGACGAATCCGGCGTCCACTGGTTCGACGAGGGCGCGAGCCAGTCGTACGCGGGCGACGGCGCGCTCGTCGTCACCGAACACGAGACGCCCCACGGCGGCGTGACGCAGTACGACCTCGCGGTCGGCGACGGCCACGTCAGCCGGTTCGAGACCGACGCCGACGTGGAACTCGTCGCCTTCGTCCACTTCCAGCCGGACGGCCGCGACACGCTCGTCGGGCAACTGACCCACGGCGACGCCGTCGAGGCCTACCACGCCGAGGAACACGACTTCCTCGCGTCGTCGCCGGCGTTCGAACACGTCGAGGGGCGCGTGCCCGAGGGCTTCGACGAACTGCTCTCGGAGGGCGAGGTCGAACTGCCGCGCCCCCGCACCGACGACTGCTACGAGGAGGGCCAACTGAGCGGCGCGGTCGTCGGGACCGTCCCGTTCGAGGCGGGCGCGGCCGCCGTCGGCCACCTGCTCACCGACGACACCGAGACGAGCCGGGAGGACGCGCTGGACCGCGTTCGCGACCTCGTCGCCCGCGACCTCGACGACCTCCGCGAGCGCACCGCGGGACAGGTCGAAGGCGCGGTTCCCGACCACCGCGAATCGGCCGCGATGCGCGCTGACATCCGCGTGCTCTCGCTTCTGTCCGGGGCGCTCGGCCTCCGCATCGCCGGCCCCGACTTCGACCCCTACTACGCCTACTCCGGCGGCTACGGCTACACGTGGTTCCGTGACGACGCCGAAATCTCGACGTTCCTCTTCGAGTCCGACGAGCGGCTCGATCTCGGCCTCGACGCGTGGCACGAGCGGAGCGCCCGCGCCTACTGCCGAACCCAGCGCGAGGACGGCTCGTGGCCCCACCGCGTCTGGCCCTTCGACGGCTCGCTCGCGCCCGGCTGGGCGAACGCCCGCCTCGAATCCGGCGACGACGCGGACTATCAGGCCGACCAGACCGGGAGCGTCATCGCCTTCCTCGCGGCCTACCACGACCGCTGTGCCGACGACGACCTCCGCGCCGACATCGAAGAGACGCTGGCGAGCGCGCTCGACAGCCTCGACGACACCCTCGGCGACGACGGCCTCCCCGTCGACTGCCAGAACGCGTGGGAGAACATGACCGGCCGGTTCAGCCACACCGCGGCGACGTTCCTCGAGGCCTACGCCGAACTCGCGCTGTCTGACCTCGACTCGGCGCTGACCGACCGGGCCGCAGAGCGCGCCCGCGAGGTGTACGAGGGCATCGACCACCTCTGGAGCGAGGGCCGCGGCTGTTACGCCCTCCGCGTCGCCGACGGCGAACTCGACGACCGCTACGACTCCGCCGCGCTCGCGCTCGCGTCGGCCCACCGGACCTACGACCGACTCGACGGCGTCGACGACGACCGGCTGGACCGGCTCGTCCGCCACGTCGAGTCCGTCTTCGACGGCCTCTGGCACGACCCCGACGACAGCGACGTGAAGGGACTCGTCCGCTTCGAGGGCGACGACTGGCGGATGCGCGAGCAGTCCTCCGAGAAGATTTGGACCGTCTCGACCGCGTGGGGCGCGAACGCCGGCGTCGAGCTCGCCGCCCTGCTGGCCGAACACGGCGACGACCGGGCCGGGGAGTTCGCCGACGAGGGCCGGGCGCTCCTTGACCTCGTCCTCCCCGACGGCCCGCTGTGCACCGACGAGGGCTACCTCGCGGAGCAGTTCTTCGACGACGGCACGCCCGACAGCGCGACGCCGCTCGGCTGGCCGCACGCGCTCCGGCTGGCGACGCTGGCGACGCTCGACGCCGACGACGCCTTCGACGGGGAGTGAGTCGGCGGCGACGCGGCTGTCGAACAGCGAGGGACCGCCGCGAGAAAACAGCGAACTACTTCTTCACGCCTGCTGCGTCGGGGCCGCGCGCCGCTTGGACTCGCGGTAGAGGAGCGACTCGCCGGTCCGCGGGTGGAAGACGTGGAGGTCCGACTCGTCGAAGGTGACGCCGACCGTCTCGCCCGTCTCGGGTTCGACGTCCGAGTCGACGCGGGCGATGAAGTCGGGGCCGATGTCGAGGTGGAGGTAGTTGTCCGAGCCGATGGGCTCGACGACGCCGACCGTCGAGTCGACGACGTTCTCGCCGGACGAGGCCGTCACCACGTCCTCCGGGCGGACGCCGACTCGGAGGTCGGTCGCGTCGGTGGCCTCGCGGAGCGTCGCCGAGAACGATTCGGACAGGCGGTAGGAGAACGCCCCGTCGCCGACGAGGACGAGACGGTCGCCCTCGCGTTCGACCGACACGTCGAGGAAGTTCATCGAGGGCGAGCCGACGAAGCCGCCGACGAACTCGTTGGCGGGGTTCTCGTACACGTCCTTCGGGCGGCCGACCTGCTGGAGTTTCCCGTCGTTGAGGATGACGATTTTGTCGCCCATCGTCATCGCCTCCTCCTGGTCGTGGGTGACGTACAGCGAGGTGATGCCGAGCTCGTTCTGGAGGCGCTGAATCTCGGTCCGCATCGTGGTGCGGAGCTTCGCGTCGAGGTTCGAAAGCGGCTCGTCGAACAGGAACACGTCGGGTTCGCGGACGATGGCGCGGCCGAGCGCGACGCGCTGTTTCTGCCCGCCGGAAAGCTCGTCGGGCTTGTCGTCGAGGAGGTCCTCGATGCCCATCATCGACGCCGTCTCGCGGACGCGCTCGCGGCGCTCGTCCTTCGAGAGGTCGGTGCTCATCCGCAGGCCGAACGCCATGTTCTGCATGACGGTCTTGTGCGGGTACAGCGCGTAGTTCTGGAACACCATCGCCACGTCGCGCTTGCGGGCGTGCTGGTCCGTGACGTCCTCGTCGCCGATTCGAATCGTGCCGCCGGAGGGCGATTCCAGCCCCGCGACCATGCGGAGCGTCGTCGACTTCCCGCAACCCGAGGGGCCGACGACGGTGATGAACTCGCCGTCCTCGACGTCGAGCGAGAGGTCCTCGACGGCGACGACGCGACCCCGGTCGTACTCCTTGCGAAGCGCTTCGAGCGTGAGACGTGCCATTACTCCCTGTCTAGCCCCATCGTCCATAATCGTTTTCCTATTTTCTGAATTTGTGATGCAATAGTTCGTATTATATTTTATCGCTTGTTTTCGGCTTACTGAAAGCCTCTACACCACATATCGCGAATCGAACCCGACCATCGGAGTGGCAATTTTCTCCGCGAATGCGGCCGTCATTCCGAACTATTAAATATATGAACACATAGTTCATCATAGATTCGTTATGCCAATGAACCGCCGCACAATCCTGAAGCAACTGGCAGGCACGACGGCCGTCGGCGCACTCGCAGGGTGCGTGGGCGTGTCGGAGACCGATTCGACGCAGACGCCCGAACAGAGCGGTGCGGAGGGCGACGACGGTGGCGAAGAGACCACCGCGGGAGCGGAGACCGAGTCCGCGGGCCCGAGCGGGACGTTCACGCTCTGGCATCAGCGCGCGGAAGCCGAGAAGAAGGCGCTCGAAGCCAACGCCGAGACGTTCACCTCGGAGACGGACCACACGGCCAACCCCGCCGAAATCGCCGACCTCCGGAAGAAGACGACCTCCGCCATCCCGGCCGGACAGGGCGCG
Organism: Haloferax gibbonsii; assembly: GCF_001190965.1. Lineage (NCBI taxonomy): Archaea > Methanobacteriati > Methanobacteriota > Halobacteria > Halobacteriales > Haloferacaceae > Haloferax > Haloferax gibbonsii. The sequence continues at coordinate 474,432 of NZ_CP011947.1, read as the reverse complement.
GGCATGTTCGACTGGGCCCACGACTGGACCGGCGAGTACTACCAGAACGGCTTCCTCTCGGACCAGAGCGACCAGCTGGACGTGGACCTCTCGGTCTACACCCGCCCCGCGCAGGAGGCGGTCCAGTTCGACGGCGCGACCGTTGCGCTCCCCTACGCGGCCGAGACCGTCGGCCTCATCTACAACAAGGAGATGGTGGACGAAGCGCCCGAGACCATCGCCGACATGACGGCCATCATGGAGGAGTACCACGATCCCGAAAACGGGATGTACGGCCTCAGCTACCCGCTGAACGCCTACTTCATGAGCGCGTGGGCACACGCCTTCGGCGGCTACTACTTCGACGAGTCGAACGTCGAACTCGGCCTGTCGAACGAGGCGACCCTCGACGGGTTCCAGTTCATCCTCGACAACTTCGTCCCGTACCAGCCCAAGGACACGGGCTACGACCCGCAGGCGGCCGTCTTCCTCGAAGGCAACGCGCCCTTCGCCATCAACGGGCCGTGGTTCCTCGGCGACGTTCGCTCCAACGACATCGACGCCGGCATCGCCCGGCTCCCCTCGCCCGAGGGCGACGCCGAGCCCAAGCCGTACACGACGGTCAAGCAGCTCTACTTCACGTCGACGCTGGAGGGCGACGAGGCGACGGCGGCCGCGTCCCGCGCGTTCGCCGAGTGGTACACCACGAACACCGACGTGCTCTCGGCGAACGCCGAGGAGTTCGGCTACATCCCGGTCCACAAGGAACTCGCTTCGAGCAGCGACCTCCCCGAGGCCGTCAAGGGCTTCTCGGAGTCCGTCTCGCTCGGCACGCCCATCCCGACGCACCCGAACATGGGCGACGTGTGGGGGCCGCTCGAAGACGCCTTCAACAGCGTGAAAAACGGCGACGCGGAGCTCGAACCCGCGTTCACGAAGGCCGAAGAAAACATCCGGTCTAACTGGGAGTAAGGACGATGAGCGTCGTCGACAGCGCCGTCGAGCGCGTCGCGGACAGCCCGGTCGTGAGCAAGGACGACCTGCCCTTGCTGTTGGTACTGCCGGGGCTGTTCGTCTTCCTCGCGTTCATGCTCTTTCCCGTCCTGTACCTGGTGTATCTCTCGTTCACCAACGCGGAGCCGGCCACGCTGTTCCAGGGCAAAGAGCAATGGGTCGGCCTCGCCAACTACGCGACGGTCCTCTCGGACGGCCAGTTCTGGAACTCGATGGGCGTGACGTGGCTGTTCGTCGCCACGTCGGTCGCGCTCAAGGTGCTCGTCGGCCTCGGCATCGGGCTCGTGGTGACGGGCAACCGCGTCCGCGGCAAGCGGTTCATGCGGGCGCTCATCATCATCCCGCTGGGCCTGCCGGGAATCTTCACCATCACCATCTGGCGCGGCATCTTCAGCTCCGCCGAGTTCGGCCTCGCCAACCAGTTCCTCCGGATGGCCGGCCTCGACTCCATCGCCTGGCTCTCCGAGCGCTGGATGGCCTTTCTCGCCTACAACGTCACCGAGGCGTGGCTGGCGTACCCGTTCATGGTCATCATCACCGTGAGCGCCCTGCAGGACGTCTCCGAGGAGCTCCACGAGGCGGCGATGATAGACGGCGCGGGGTTCTTCGCCCGCTTCCTGCACGTGACGCTTCCCTCTATCAAGCGCCCCGTGCTGTTCGCCTCGATTCTCACGGCCGCGGCGTCGTTCCAGCAGTTCCTCATCCCGTACGTGTTCAATCAGGGCGGGCCGTCGCGGACGAACGAACTGCTCATCGTCTACGGCTACCGCGAGGCGTTCCGCTTCCAGAAGTACGGTGAGGGCGCGGCCATCATGCTGGTCGCCGTGGCCGTCATCGGCGTCTTCATGATGCTGAACGTCAAGAAGGGACAGCTCGCCGAGGGGGTGGACGACGCATGAGCGCCATCTCCGACATCGCGGCCGAGCTCGCCGACGACGCGCGGACCGCCGCGATGGCCCCCGTCGAGTCGGTCAAGGACGCCAAGTACACCCTCGAAGGCATCCGCGAGGGGCGCGTCAGCCCCGCGACGGTGCTGAAGACCGCCGGCATCACCCTCGGTGCCGCGGTCGTCGTCGCGCTCCTGTTGTTCCCGCTGTACTGGGTCGCCGTCGGGGCCTTCTCGGGCACCGGCGCGTCGCTGTACTCGTCGAGCGGGATTCGCCTGTGGCCGGCCGACCCGACCATCGAGCCGTTCCTGTGGGTCATCGGCGACCTCATCGTCCCGAGCTACCGCATCAGCCTCGGCCTCGGCGGCTACGAGGTGTTCCTGCAGACGCCCGAACTGACGTTCCTCGACGTGTCGCAGTACGGGGTCACGGAGACCTCCGAGTTCAAGCGGTTCTTCGCGAACAGCCTCACCGTGGCGATTCCGACGGTGATACTGGCGATGTGTCTCATCGTCCCCAGCGCCTACGCGCTGTCGCGCCGGCAGTTCATCGGGCGCTCGAAGGTGCTGTACGGCTACGTGCTGTTCACGCAAATCGGCGGCGGCCTCGGCGTCGCGCTCCTCATCGCGCTGTACGCCCTGTTCGTCCAGTTCGGCTTCAACGACAGCAAGCTCGCGCTGTCGGCGTACTACGCCGCCACCGCGGTCCCGTTCAACACGTGGCTCCTGAAGACGTACATGGACGGGATTCCCGTCTCCTACGAGGAGGCCGCGATGATGGACGGCGCGCCGTCGTGGAAGATCGTCACCGAAATCATCCTCCCCCTGTCGAAGGCGGGGCTGGCGACGGTGTTCATCTTCACCTTCCTCACCGGGTGGACCGAGTTCGTCGTCGCCCAGACGCTGCTTTCGACGGACAACTACACCCTCCCCGTCGGGCTGTACTCGCTCGTCGGCCGGTACTCCATCCCGTGGGCCCGGTTCTCGGCGTTCGCGCTGACGTTCGCCGCGCCCATCATGCTCATCTACCTGTTCGCACAGCGCTACATCGAAGGTGGCCTGTCGTTCGGCGGGATGGAAGGCTAAACGCGGCGACTCGCTCGGATTCTTTTTCACCGGTCGTCGATTCGGCTGGTACCAACGCGCCGTGAGAGCGACCGGTCTCACAGCCCGCCGCGGAGCTTTCCGGCGACGAGCCTCGGTGCCTGTCGAATCACCGTGGGGAACGTCAGTCCGAGTTGTTCCGCCACTTCTCGCATGTCGAAGTACGCGCGGTGTTCGCCGATGTAGTCCCCGTCGAGACGGAGCACCGAGACGACCCGAATATCAATCGTCCGGCCGGTCGGCGGGAGACCGTCGAGGGGGCCGTCGTGCGTTCCCGTCAACCGGGCTTCGTACATCACGACACCGTCGCCGGCGAGCAGTTCGAGGACCGTAATCTCGAAATCTGGATAGCCGGTCGTCACTCCCTCGACGAACTGTCGGAGACCGTCGCGCCCGTGGACCTCGCGCTTCGGTCCGGGAATTCTCTCCGCCGGGGCGGCCGGGTCGTACATCACGAACGACTCCGAGACCAGCCGCGGAATTGCGGCGTAGTTCCGGGTGTTCCACAGTTCGACGTATGCGTCCGCGAACTCGGTGGCACTCCCGCCGGGGAGCATCGGTCCCGCGTCTATCGTCTCCATCTTCCGCGTATCTGCGTCGGCCATGACCCCTCTCCACCGTGAATATTGATGTGTGGTAGCATATGTGTTCCTGTGAGGGTCACCACGACACCTCGACGGTATGGAAAGGCAACAGCTGATTCCCCTTCAACAGCCACGAGAACCGCGTGTGTCACTACCGCATGCTGTTTCCAATCCGAAGTCCTTAACCCTCCCCTGTTGGTAGTTCCGCCAACTCGCTGGCAATGCGGGCACGCCAGAGGGCACCCGTCACGAACGGGACGAAATGTGGTCTCAGGGGAGTTCCCCGACGGACTGAATCGCAAGCGCCCGCGGTGATATACAATGGCACGAAGCTTCTATTCCCACATCAAGGAAGCGTGGAAGACCCCGAAGGAAGGCAAGCTGGCCGAACTCCAGTGGCAGCGAAAACAGGAGTGGCGCAACCAGGGCGCTATCGAGCGCATCGAGCGCCCCACCCGCCTCGACAAGGCCCGTGAGCTCGGCTACAAGGCCAAGCAGGGCATCGTCGTGGTCCGCGTCTCCGTCCGCAAGGGCGGCGCGCGCAAACAGCGCCACAAGGCCGGTCGCCGCACGAAGCGCCAGGGCGTCAACCGCATCGGCCGCCGCAAGTCCATCCCGCGCATCGCGGAGGAGCGCGCCTCTCGCAAGCACCCCAACCTGCGCGTGCTGAACTCCTACGGCGTCGGACAGGACGGCTCCCAGAAGTGGCAGGAAGTCATCCTCGTCGACCCCGAGCACCCGGCCATCCAGAACGACGACGACCTCAACTGGATCTGCGACGACACCCACGAGGGCCGCGCCTTCCGCGGTCTCACCAACGCGGGCAAGAAGAACCGCGGTCTCCAGAACCGCGGCAAGGGCACGGAGCACATCCGTCCGTCCATCCGCGCCGGCAACGGCCGCGGCAAGTAACGCCCCGCGCACCGCGCCAATCTCCTCTCTTTATCGACCGCCGAGCCGCGGCTTCGTCGCCGTCGGAATCGACGGCCCGTACGCTTATTCCGGCCGCTCCGGACTACTGACACGACTGCATGGTCAGTATCGAAATCAGCGGACCGCTGCTCCTCGCCGCCGCGGTCCTCGGGGCGGCGTGGATATACCGGGACGCGAAGCGCCGCGCGATGGACACGGCGGACATGTGGGCGGTCGGGTTCTTCGTCGCGTTCGTCCTCCTGCCGGTGCTCGGCGGCCTCGCCGTCTTCGTCTTCTACCTCCGAAACCGGAACCGGCGGCGGGGGTCGCCCGTCGCGGTTCCCGGGGCGTAGGTTCGGGCGTCGCTCTGCGAGTCGAGAAGAGCAGTCGTGAAACCCCGTCGGCGACTCAGAACGGCGACGTGGGTCCGAGGTCCGCCTCGCCCTCGGACCCGTCTTCGACCGCGCCGTCCCACGCGTCGAAGCCGCCGCGGAGGCTGGACACGTCGGCGTCGACGTTGCTGTCCAGCACCGAGGCGACCTGCTTCGAACTCTTGCCGACGTAACACGAGACGACGACCTCGGCGGGCCACTCGCGGTCGAACACCTCGGGGCCGAGCGTCGCCGCCGGGAGGTTCTCCGAATCGGGGATGTGTCCGGACGCGTACGACGAGGGGTCTCGAATGTCGACGACGGCGATGTCTTCGTCGTCGGCCAGTCTCTCGCGTAGTTCGTCGGGCGTCGTCTCGGCGACCATACCCGACGTGACGGGCGGAGCGTCAAAGGCGCGTCGCTTCCGGCGATGTCGTCGGCGGCGACGGCGGTCCGCGACCCGGGCCACGGGAACCGGTCCGCCCGTGCCGCGGCTTTATTCGGGGGCGACGCCAACCTCGGGATATGACGCTCTCACTCGACGCCACCCAGTTGGACCGCTACTCGCGGCACATCATCATGGACGAGGTCGGCCCGGAGGGCCAAGAGCGACTGCTCTCGGCGCGGGTCGTCGTCGTCGGCGCGGGCGGGTTGGGCGCGCCGGCCATCGAGTACCTCGCGGCGGTCGGCGTCGGCGAACTCGTCGTCGTCGACGACGACGTGGTCGAGCGGAGCAACCTCCAGCGGCAGGTCATCCACCGCGACGACGACGTGGGCGTGGCCAAAGCCGAGAGCGCCGCCGCGTTCGTCCGCGGGCTCAACCCCGACGTGTCGGTCGAGCCGGTCGAAGCCCGCGTGGACAAGTCGAACGTCCACGAGATTCTCGCGGGCGCGGACGTGGTGGTCGACGCCTCGGACAACTTCCCGACGCGCTACCTCCTCAACGACGTCTGTCGCTTCGAGGGAATCCCGCTGGTCCACGGCGCGATATACAAGTTCGAGGGGCAGGCGACGACGCTCGTCCCCGAGGGGCCGTGCTACCGGTGTCTGTTCGCCGAAGCGCCCGAACCGGGGACCGTCCCCGACTGCGCGACGACCGGCGTCCTCGGCGTCCTCCCCGGAACGGTCGGCTGTATTCAGGCGACGGAAGCGATGAAGCTCCTCCTCGACGAGGGCGAGGTGCTCGACGGCCGGCTCCTGTTTTACGACGCCATGGACATGACGTTCGAGACGGTCCCGTACCGGAAGAACCCGGACTGCCCCGTCTGCGGCGAGGGCGGCGTCGACTCCATCGAGGACATCGACTACGTCGAGAGCTGCGCAATCAGTCTCGACTGAGAAGAGAACTCCAACGCGGCGTCGTCGAACGCCCCGAGTCGGTCGCGCTACCGGTCGAACTGGAACCCGCCGAACTCGTCCGCAGAGCCGCCGTCGGTCGCCGCGCGGACCGAGTCGGCGTCCGCGCCGTCGACCACCTCGTCGAAGTCCATCGCGTCCAGTTCCTCGACCGCCGCCGCGTCGCCGCCGACGAGGGCGTCCACCCGGTCGGCGAGCGCGTCGAGCGCGACCGTCTGGTCGGCCGTCGCGTCGGTGATGTCGGTCGTCGACGCCTCGGCCGCGGTCGCGTGTTCCTGGGCCACCTGAATCGTGGTCGTGACCTCCTCGATGTTGGTCGCCTGCGAGTCGGTCGCGCGGGCGACCTCGGTGACGCCGTTGGCCGCGGAGTCCGCGGCGTCCGCGATTTCGGAGAGCGAGGCGAGCACGTCCTCGATTTCGCCGGAGGCGACCTGAATCTGCTCGTGGGACTGCTCGGAGGCCAGCACCGTCTCGTCGGCCTGCTCTTGAATCTCGGCGATGCTGTCGGCGATTTCCTCCGTGTGCTCGTGGGTCTGGTTCGCGAGCTGTTTGACCTCGTCGGCGACGACCGAGAAGCCCTCGCCGGCCTCGCCGGCGCGGGCGGCCTCGATGTTCGCGTTGAGCGCGAGCAGGTTCGTCCGGTCTGCGACCTCCGCGATGACCTCGACGACCTCCTCGATGACGACCATGCGCTGTTGGAGTTCGGTCACGCTGTCGAGCAGTTCGTCGGAGATGTCGATGACCTGGTCGGTCGCGGACCGGATGCTCTGGCCGGCCTCCTGCCCGTTTTCGGCGGCCGCGCGGGCCTGATTCGCCGCCGAGGCGACCTCGTCGGAGGTGGCCGCTATCTCCTCCATGCTGGCCGAGAGGTCCTGCATCTCCTCTGCGCCCGTCGAGAGGAGGTCCGCCTGCTCCGTGACCTGCGACTCGATGTCGGTCGCGGCGGTCGCGGCCCGCTGAATCGCGCCGCCGAGGTCGGCCGTCGTGGCGTCGACCTCGCTGGCGAGGCGGTCGAACCGGGTCGCCATCTCGTTGAGGTCCGAGACGACCGCCAGCGTCTCGTCGTTGAGGACGCCGCGGTCGTCCGTGAACGACGCGCGGGCCGAGAGGTCGCCGGCCGTGAGGCTCCCGATGGTGGTCGAGACCTCGTCGACGAGCGCCTCCGACGCCCGCTGTTTCTCCACGGCGTCGGTCCGGTCGTGGACCGCCTCGACGACGCCGACCAGTTCGTCGCCCTCGAACAGCGGTTGGGCGGTGAAAGCGATGTGGCGGTCCGCGCCGTGTCGGTCGGTCATGGTACTGGTGTCGCGGTAGAGCCGGCTCCCCTCGTCGACCACGTCGAGCCCGTGGACCTCGTCGGCGGTCCGCGGGTCGTCGAGCACCTTGTCGGCGAGCGTCTTCGCCCGCCGGCCGTCCGGGTAGAACAGTTCGCTCACGTGTTCCGACCCGAGCGCCTCCGCCGCGGGAACGCCCGTGAGTTTCGTAATCGGGCCGTTCCACGTGATGACCCGGCCGTCGGCGTCGAGGACGAACACCGGCATTCCCACGCCGTCGAGCAGGCTACCGGTGTCCAGTCGCTCCGCCGCCAGCGCGACCGTCCCTCGTTCGTCAGCCTGTGCGCCACCGTCGGTCCGCGTCCGAGCCCCGACCCCCGGGACCAGCGCCGCGAGTCGCGAAAGCAGGTCCATACGTCCACCTCACGCGGATTGCCGGTATAACGCTACGCTCCGAGATATCATATTTGATATTGGGTGATATGAAAGTGATATTTTCTGGCGAACGGGGACGGAGAACGAACGGTCGAGAAACGCGGTCGTCGGGCGGGAGAGCCGAATGGGGACCGGGGAAGGCCGAGTGAGGGACCGGAGAGGGCCGGGTGAAGGACCGGAGGGCCGAATGGGGGACGAGTCGTTCGGAGGGTCGCAGGGTGCCCTGCGACGGGTGCGGCGTCAGTCGAGTCTGTCGGAACGGCCGTCGTCGGTGCGGTCGGAACGGCCGTCCGCGTCGAGACCGCCGTCGGTCGCCGGAGCGTCGAGTTCGGCGGTCGACGCGGCGTCTGCGTCGGCGAACGCGGCGTCGCGGTCGGCGGCGTCGTGGTCGACGGTGAACTCGGAGACGAGCGACATCAGCCGCTCGGACTGGGTAGCGAGACGGTCCGCGCCGTCGGAGACCTCGCTGAGCGAGGCGGTCTGTTCTTCGGCCGCGGCCGCGACCGACTCGGCGCGCTCGGCGGTCTCGTCGCTGATATCGGAGACGCGGTCCATCATCGACGCGACCTCCTCGGTCGAGGCGGCCTGTTCGTCCGTGGTCCGGCTGATTTCGTCGACGCCGTCGGTCGTCTCGCGGACGTTCTCGACGATGGTGTCGAGCGAGTCGCGGGCGGTCTGGACCGCGTCGACGCCGGAGTCGACGGCGTCGCGCGTCTCGCGCATCTCGGAGACGGACGCCGCGGACTTCGCTTGGACCTCCTCGATGGTCGCCTCGATTTCCTCGGCGGAGGCCTTGGTCTCGCCGGCGAGTTCCTTGACCTCGTTCGCGACGACCGAGAAGCCCTCGCCGGCCTCGCCGGCGCGGGCGGCCTCGATGTTCGCGTTGAGCGCGAGGATGTTCGTCTGCTCCGCGATGTCGGTGATGAGTTCGACGATGTCGCCGATTTCGGCCATGTCGCCTTCGAGGTCCTCGATGCGGTCGACCGTCCGGCGGGTCTGCGTCTCGACGGTCTCGATGGTGTCGATGGCGTTGGCGGCCGCCTCGTGGCCGTCCTCGCTCGCTTCGAGAGTGTGCTGGGCGGTCCGTTCGAGCTCGCTCGCCGAGGAGGCGACCTCCTCGATGGTCGCAGAGAGGTTGCTCGTCTCGCTCGTCGTCTGCCGGAGGTTCTCGCGCTGTTCGTGCGCGCCCTCGGCCATGACCTGCGTGGACTCGCTGACCTGTCGGCTCGCGCGCTCTATCTCCTGGGAGCTCGCGGTGACCTCTTGGCTGGCCGCGGCGACGGTCTCGGCGAACTCGACGACCTCCGCGACGGTCGCTTCGAGCTCGTCGGCCATGTCGTTGAACGACCGCGCCATCTCGTTCATCGCGTCGTTGTCGGCGTCCTCCGACATCCGGCGCGTGAGGTCGCCGTCGGCGGCGTCCGCCATCGTCTCACTGAACTCGGCGGCCGTCGCTTCGAGTTCGGTGATGAGCGCTTCGAGTTCCGTGTGCGTCTGGCCCATCGACTCGCCGAACGACCCCGGGATGTCCTCGTCGAGGACGGGGTCGTCGAAGCGCTTGTCCGCGAGCGCCTCGGCCTGCCCGGCGACGGTCGTCAGGTACGACTGCATCGACTCGAAGGAGTCGTACAGCCGGCCCATCTCGTCGATGCGGGCGGTGTTCGGGAGGTCGCCGTCGACCTCGCCGTTGGCGATGTCGTCGGCGTTGCGGGCGACGACCGAGAGGGACCGCGCGGTGCCGCGGCCCATGGTCGCGCCGACGAGGAACAGCGCGCCGACGCCGAACGCGACGAGGAGCATCACGTTCGTCGTCACCTGCGACTGGAGCGCGAACGCCCGGTCGGCCGGGACGTGGTAGGTGAGCACCCAGTCGGTGCCGGTGATGGGCGCGTACGCCATCGCGTACTCGCCGGACGCCATGCCCGTGCGGGCGGAGACGACCTCGTAGCCGGTCTGTCCGGACAGCGCCGCGTCGATGGCCTCGATGGACGAGCCGTCGGCGGCCGCGTACTGGTCGAGGATGGACGCCTTCCGGTTGTCGAAGAGGATGGTTCCCGACTCGGAGACGACCTTGGTGTCGCCGGTCGCGTAGGGCGATTCGAACTGGTGGGAGCCCGCTGCGAGCGACGCCGTCAGGACGATTGCGCCGTTGGCCCCGGAGACGGGCGCGGCGAACGCGACGACCGGCTCGCCGCCGGACTCGTACGGCTCGGTGACGGTCACGGACTGGCCCGACGCCAGCGACGCGGCGTCGTCGGCCCACGGCGCGGACAGCGAGTCGAGCGACTGCCCGGTCGCGCTGTCGGTCGTGCTCGCGACGACCGCGCCGGTGTCGGCGTCGACGTAGTGGAGCGAGCGGACGTCGCCGGAGAGTTGGATGAGCTTCCCTTCGAGCCACCGCTGGTGGTCGGCGGGCGGAGTCCCGGCCGGTTGGTCCGCGAGCGACTCGGCGAGGAACGAGACGGTGGACTCCTTCGAGGTCACCCAGTCGGCGACCGACTTGGCCTCCGTCGCCGCCGCGCCGCGAATCTGCGACTCGGTCTGCGACTCGACGACCGACTTGGTGTCGAAGTGGATGTACGCGCCCGCGCCGCCCATGACGAGCGCGATGAGGAGGAGCACGACCCCGAATTTCGCCGCGTAGCGGCGGCGAATCACGTTCGGAAGCGCCCGTTCGAGGAGGCTCGTCAGCCGCGAAAACGGGTTCATTGGTCACCTCCGGACTCGAAGAACTGGCGCTGGAGGAGTTCGACCTGCTCGACCGAGCCGTTGTGGACCCGCTCGACGAGGTACGAACTCAGCGGTTCGAGCGCCTCGGTGAGGTCGACCCCGCTCGACGCGCCCTGGTAGTTCAGTTCGCGGCCGGCGTCGACGAGCGTTCGAACCCGGTCGAACTCGCCGACAGAGACGGTGTGTCCGGTTCCGCCCGAGACGGTCTGCAGGGCGTCTGCGATGGCCGGACCCGACGCCTCGCCCGCGTACTCCGCCGCGGTCGCCATGAGGAACAGGGCGTCGTAGGCGTTCGCCGCGTAGGGTTGCAGCGGCGCGATGTCGGAGAGCCGCTGGGAGAGGTGGAAGTAGCCGTCAGTCCGAACCGACGACAGCGAGGCGCTGTAGAAGCCCTCGTAGTAGGGCGGAATCTCGCCGTCGAACAGGCCGGCCGAGAAGACCCACGGGGCCTCGTAGTCGGACGCGCCGTAGGCGTCGAGGACGCCCCCCTCCTGTCCGGGGACGCTGACGAAGCCGACCGCGTCGGGCGAGTCGGCGAACACCTCGTCGACGACGCCGCCGAAGTCGTCCGCGGCCGGGTCGTAGCTGACCTCGGTGACGACCTCCGCGTCGAGTTGGTCGCCGAGTGCGGTGCCGAGGTCGGAGCCGAAGGCCCCGTCGACGGTGAGCACGGCGACCCGGTCGGCGTCGGCGTACTGCGGCGCGTCGAGAATCTTCGCCATCGCGGTCGCCTGCAGGCTGTCGCTCGGGACGGTGCGGCCGAAGAACTTCCGACCGTCGGCGCGCCCGGCCTCCGAGAGCCGCGGGTTCGTGCTCGCCGGACTCATCTCCATGACGGCGTCGTCGGCCGCCTCGGGGGCGAGCGCGAGCGACACGTCGCTGACGAGGCCGCCGACGAAGCCGACGACGCCCGCGTCGGCCAGCGAGGCGTAGCCGTCCGTCGCGACCGACGCGGACCCCTCCGTGTCCACGGTGGTCAGTTCGACCGGCCGCCCGAGCACGCCGCCCGCGCGGTTGATGTCTTCGACCGCCTGCTCGGCGGCGCGTTTGCCGTGCACTCCCACCTGCTCCAGCGACCCGCTGACGGGCAACATCGCCCCGAATCGAACGGGCTCCCCGGACTCCGTTCCGAACGTCCCCACGCACCCGGACAGCGAGCCGAGCCCCACCGCGCCGGCGGCGGTGCGGAGAAACGTTCGTCTGTCGTACCTTGCTGTCACAGATTTCCCGAGACAACTCCCGTATATAATTTTGGGCCGCCGATTATCATACGCTGTATTTTTGGGACGATTGTCCAACATCGAACACGAGATATGGATGTGCTACCACGCAACAGCCGAGCGAGTCGTCGCGCCGAGGGGTCAGTTTCGGGGCGCTCGCACTCCCTCACGACTGGGGCATCGTAGCGTTTTATCCGCCGGCCCGCCCACGTGCGGACATGACTACTCAGGGAATCGTCGGACAGTTCCTCTCGCTGAAAGAGGAGACCGACGCCGACCTGCTCGCCATGCAGTGCGGCGACTTCTACGAGTTCTTCGCCGACGACGCCGAGACCGTCGGCCGCGAACTCGACCTCAAGGTCTCCCAGAAGTCCTCGCACGGGTCGTCGTATCCGATGGCGGGCGTGCCGCTGAACGACCTGACGCCCTACCTCAAGGCGCTCGTCGAGCGCGGCTACCGGGTCGCCGTCGCCGACCAGTACGAGACCGAGTCCGGCGACCTTCGCCGCGAAATCAAGCGCGTCGTCACGCCGGGGACGCTCCTCGAAACGTCGCGCGCCGACGCGCAGTTCCTCGCGGCCGTCGTGACCGACGGCGACGGGGTCGGCCTCGCGTTCGCCGACATCACCACCGGCCAGTTCCTCGTCACCGAGGCCGCGACCGTCGACGACGCCGCGGCCGAACTCTACCGCTTCGCCCCCGTCGAAGTCCTCCCCGGCCCGGAACTGCGCGGCGACGACGAGACCCTCTCTCGGCTGCGCGAGGCCACGGACGCCTCCTTCTCGCTTTTCTCCACCGAGGCGTTCGCGCCGGGTCGCGCCCGCCACGCCGTCCGCGAGCAGTTCGGCGCGTCCACGGTCGACAGCGTCGGTCTTGACTCCGACCTCGCGACCCGCGCCGCCGGCGGCGTCCTCGCCTACGTCGAGGAGACGGGCGCGGGCGTCCTCCGGTCGATGACCCGCCTGCAGGTCTACCACCCCTCGGACCTGCTCGAACTCGACGCGACCACCCAGCGCAACCTCGAACTCATCGAGACGATGCACGGCGACCGCTCGGGGTCGCTGTTCGACACGATAGACCACACCGTCACCTCTCCCGGCGGCCGCCTCCTCCGGGAGTGGTTGACCCGACCGCGGCGCGACCGCGACGAACTCGCCCGCCGACTCGACGCCGTGCAGTCGCTCGCCGCGGCCGCCCTCGCCCGCGAGCGCGTTCGCGAGGTGCTCGACGGGGCGTACGACCTCGAACGGCTCGCCTCCCGGTCGGCGTCCGAGAGCGCCGGCGCGTCCGACCTGCTGTCGGTCCGGGACACCCTCTCCGTGCTTCCCGCGCTCGCCGACGCCATCGAGGGGACCGAACTCGCGGACTCTCCGCTCGCGGAAGTCGTCTCGCGGCCGGACCGGGACGCCGCGGCCGACCTCCGCGCCGACCTCGCCGACGCGCTCGCCGAGGACCCGCCGAAGACGGTCACGCAGGGCGGGCTGTTCCAGAAGGGCTACGACGACGAACTCGACGCCCTCATCGAGCGCCACGAGTCGGCGAAGTCGTGGCTCGACACGCTCGCCGACCGCGAAAAGCGGGACCACGGCCTCTCGCACGTCACCGTCGACCGCAACAAGACCGACGGCTACTACATCCAGGTCGGCAAGTCGGTCGCCGACCAGGTGCCCGAACACTACCGGCAGATAAAGACGCTCAAGAACTCAAAGCGCTTCGTCACCGAGGAGTTAGAGGAGAAGGAACGCGAGGTGCTCCGGCTCGAAGAGGCCCGCGGCGACCTCGAATACGAACTGTTCGAGGACCTCCGCGAGCGCGTGGCCCGGCGCGCCGAACTCTTACAGGACGTGGGCCGGACCATCGCCGAGGTGGACGCGCTGGCGTCGCTCGCGACCCACGCCGCCGGCAACGGCTGGACGCGCCCCGAACTCACGGACGCCGGGGCGCTCGACATCGAGGCCGGTCGCCACCCGGTCGTGGAGACGACGACCGACTTCGTCCCGAACGACCTCCGCATGGACGACGAGCGCGGCTTCCTCATCGTCACCGGGCCGAACATGTCCGGCAAATCGACGTACATGCGGCAGGCGGCGCTCATCACGCTCCTCGCGCAGGTCGGCAGTTTCGTCCCCGCGCGCTCGGCGACCGTCGGCGTCGTCGACGGCATCTACACCCGCGTCGGCGCGCTGGACGAACTCGCGCAGGGTCGCTCGACGTTCATGGTCGAGATGCAGGAACTCTCGAACATCCTCCACTCGGCCACCGAGGACTCGCTCGTCATCCTCGACGAGGTGGGCCGCGGAACCGCCACCTACGACGGCATCTCCATCGCGTGGGCGGCCACCGAATACCTGCATAACGAGATACGGGCCAAGACGCTCTTCGCCACGCACTACCACGAGCTGACGACCCTCGCGGACCACCTCGACCGCGTCGCCAACGTCCACGTCGCCGCCGACGAGCGCGACGGGGACGTGACCTTCCTCAGGACCGTCGTCGACGGCCCGACCGACCGGAGTTACGGGATTCACGTCGCCGATTTGGCGGGGGTTCCGCGCCCGGTCGTCGACCGCGCCGCCGACGTGCTCGACCGGCTCCGCGAGGAGAAGGCCATCGAGGCGAAGGGGTCCGGAACCTCGGAGCCCGTACAGGCCGTCTTCGACGTGGGGAGCGGACAGATGAACGTCGCGGAGGGCGGCGACGCCGCCGGCGATTCGGCGGGCTCCGGCGCGCCCGCGAACGGCGCGACGGGCAACGGGTCGGCCGGGGCGCTCGCCGGGGCGAGCACCGAGGCGGCCGACGCCGAGACAGAGACCGAGTCCGGGGCCGCGGTGGACCCGGAGGCCGAAGCCGTCCTCGACGAACTCCGGGCGACCGACGTGAACGACACGTCGCCGCTGGACCTGATGGCGAAGGTGCAGGCCTGGCAGTCGAAACTGGACGGCGGTGACGGCGCATGAGCGACATCAAACAGCTCGACGAGAAGACCATCCAGCGCATCGCCGCCGGCGAGGTGGTCGAACGACCCGCCTCGGTCGTCAAGGAGCTGTTCGAAAACAGCCTCGACGCGGACGCGACGCGCATCTCCGTGGCCGTCGACGCCGGCGGCGTGGAGGGCGTCCGCATCCGCGACGACGGCGTCGGCATGAGCGAGGAGGACCTCGAACTCGCCGTCCGCGAGCACACGACGAGCAAAATCGGCGACATCGAGGACCTCGAAGCCGGCGTCGGCACCCTCGGCTTCCGCGGCGAGGCGCTGCACACCATCGGCGCGGTCTCGCGGCTGACCATCCGGTCGAAGCCCCGCGGCGGCGACGTGGGGACGGAGCTGAACTACGAGGGCGGCGAGGTCGAGTCGATTCGGCCCGCCGGCTGTCCCGAGGGGACGGTCGTCGAGGTCGACGACCTGTTTTACAACACGCCCGCGCGCCGGAAGTTCCTCAAGACGACGGCGACCGAGTTCGACCACGTCAACGCGGTCGTCACCCACTACGCCCTCGCCAACCCCGACGTGGCCGTCTCGCTCGAACACGACGACCGCGAGGTGTTCGCCACCGAGGGTCGCGGCGACCTCCAGTCGACCGTGCTCTCGGTGTACGGCCGCGAGGTCGCGGAGTCGATGGTTCCGGTCGACCGCGACGCCCCCGGCGTCTCCGTCTCGGGGCTCGTGAGCCACCCCGAGACGACCCGAAGCACCCGCGACTATCTCTCGACGTTCGTCAACGACCGCTACGTCACCGACCGCGTGCTCCGCGAGGCCGTCCTCGACGCCTACGGCGGCCAACTCGACGCCGACCGCTACCCCTTCGCGGTGCTGTTCGTCGAGGTCGCGGCCGACGCCGTGGACGTGAACGTCCACCCGCGGAAGATGGAGGTCCGCTGGGACGACGAGGCCGGCGTCAAGCGCGACGTGACCGACGCGGTCGAAGACGCCCTGCTGAATCACGGCCTCGTCCGGTCGTCGGCCCCGCGGGGCCGGTCGAAAGCCGACGAGGCGGCCATCGAACCCGGTTCGCCGGACGACGACGACGCGGCGTCGATGGACCCCCACGAGGTCCGGGAAGCGGAATCGGCCGGCGAAACAGACGACGCGGACTCCCTGTCCGCGCGGGACGTGCAGTCGGCGCGGGAGGCCCGCGAGTCGGACGCGCGGTCGAATCCGGACCCGGACGCGGTCGCGGCCGACGACGCCGGACCAGACACCACGACTGCAACTGAACGTGGGGCGGGAGTCGGCACCGACAATCCGGCTGACGGCGACGCCGATGCGTCCGCCGAGACGCCCGAGGGTTCGGGGGGTTCGTCCGGTTCGACTTCGCCCTCGACGCCGGCGTCCGCGCCGCCGACGCCGCCCCGCGAGTACGACCTCGCGCCGGGACCGGAGACGACCGAGCAGTCGTCGCTTTCGACCGACGACGAGACTGAACCGGAGGCGGCGCAGGCACCGAGGCCGTCCGACGACCCCGAATCGGAGACCGAGTCGGACAGCGAAACCCCGCCACGTCGTCCCTCGCGCATTACCGCGCCGACGACCCAGCGCGACCTCTCCGGGGAGGAGGCGGACCTCTCGCCCGAGTTCGATTCGCTCCCGTCGATGCGAATCATCGGCCAACTCGCGGACACCTACATCGTCGCCGAGACCGGCGAGGGGTTGGTCCTCGTCGACCAGCACGCCGCCGACGAGCGCGTGAACTACGAGCGCCTGAAGGGCGAGGTCGAAGGCGACACGCCGACGCAGGCGCTGGCCGAACCGGTCGAACTCGAACTCACGGCGCGCGAGGCGGCGCTGTTCGAGGAGTACCGCGAGGCGCTGGCGCAGGTGGGCTTCCACGCCGGGCGGACCGGCGAGCGGACCGTCTCCGTGCGGACCGTCCCGGCGGTGTTCGACGCCGCGCTCGACCCCGGACTGCTCCGCGACGCGCTGACGGCGTTCGTCCGCGAGGAGGCCGACGGCGGCCGGAAGACCGTCGACGCCGTCGCCGACGAACTGCTGTCGGACCTCGCGTGTTACCCCTCGATTACGGGCAACACGTCGCTCCGGGAGGGCTCCGTGCTCGACCTGCTCGCCGCGCTCGACGACTGCGAGAACCCCTACGCCTGCCCCCACGGTCGCCCGGTCATCATCGAGTTCGACCGCGACGAAATCGCCTCGCGCTTCGAGCGCGACTACCCCGGCCACGGCGGGCGGCGACGCGAGGAGTAGCCGGCGCGGGTCGGTCGCGTTGCCGCCGCTATCCACGACCCGGCCTCCGATTCTCGGAACCGATAGCATCGGCGAGGATTCAAGTCGAGGCACCGAGACGGTGGAGGCGATGAACCCGCTGGTCTTTCTGGGCATCTGCTTCGGGCCGCTGGCGCTCGTCGTCTCGTATCTCTTCACGGCGGCGACCGGACCGAGCGTGCCGCCGTGGGCCGACGCGGCCGGGCAGGCGATTCGGCTCTACGGGACGGCGGCCGCCGTGGTCGTCGGCCCGCTGGCGCTCCACGCCGACCGGCTGGACCTCGCCCGCGAGAGCGACTGGGTTCCCTCGCCCGTGTACTACCTCGTGGCGATTCCGTTTCTGAGCATCCCAATCGCGTTCATCTACCTGGTCCGGCGATTGACAGCCGCGTGAGCCGGCGCGGGGGGCGAGCGAATCGACCGCAGGCGTGTCATTCGACGGCAACGCCGGAGGTTTATATCGCGCCCGCGAACGGCCTTCCATGACAGCACTCGTGACCTTCGGCGAGACGATGCTTCGGCTGTCGCCGCCGCGTGGCGAGCGACTCGAGACCGCCCGCGAACTCGAAGTGCAGGCGGGCGGCGCGGAGTCGAACGTCGCCGTCGCCGCCACCCGACTCGGAGGGGACGCAGCGTGGTTCTCGAAGCTCCCGGACTCGCCGCTCGGCCGGCGAATCGTCGGCGAACTCCGGAGCCACGGCGTCGACACCGACGGCGTCGTCTGGACCGACGACGCCCGACAGGGCGTCTACTACCTCGAACACGGGGCGTCGCCGCGCCCGACGAACGTCGTCTACGACCGCGCCGACGCGGCCGTGACGACGCTGGAGACGGGCGAAACCGACCTCGACGCCGTCCGCGACGCCGAGGTGTGCTACACGAGCGGCATCACCCCCGCGCTCTCCGAGACGCTCCGCGAGACCACGGCCGACGTGCTCGATGCGGCGCAGGACGCCGGGACGACGACCGCCTTCGACCTGAACTACCGGACGAAGCTCTGGTCGCCCGAGGAGGCGGCCGAGGGCTACCGAGCCCTGCTCGGCTCCGTCGACCTGCTGTTCGCCGCCGAACGCGACGCGGCGACCGTCCTCGGGCGCGACGGCGACGCCGAGTCGGTCGCCCGCGGGCTCGCCGAGGACTACGGTATCGAGACCGTCGTCGTCACCCGCGGCGAGGAGGGGTCGCTCGCCGTCTCCGGCGTAGCGGTGTCCGAACAGGGCGTCTACGAGGCGGAGACCCGCGACGCCATCGGGACCGGCGACGCCTTCGTCGGCGGCTACCTCGCCAAGCACCTCGACGGCGGGAGCGTGGCCGAGTCGCTGCAGTGGGCGTCGGCGACGGCGTCGCTCAAGCGGACCGTCGACGGCGACATCGCGGTCGTCAACCCCGAGGACGTCGAGCGCGTCGTCGCCGACGAGGGCGACGGCATCTCGCGGTAGGGTCGCCCGGCGACCGGCGGCGACCGGCAGGCGTATTTCCGTCCGTCCAGTAGCCGCCGACATGGAGGTCACGACGACCGGCCGGTTCCGGGTCTATCGCAGTCCGCGCGACGGAGACGAACTCCTCTTGCTCGAACTCCCCGAGGAGCGCGTCGACTGGACCGACCCGGCCGTCGAGACCGACGCCGACGACGCCTACTCACCGACCTACGTGCCACAGACCGGCTACGACGGCGACCTCGCAGAGCGCGTCTCGGCGCTCGAACCCGGAAACGAAATCGAGGCGACGTTGACGTGGGACGACGGCGACCCGCAGTTTGCGGACGTGTCGGTCCGCGACCGGACCCGCTTTCGGTTCGTCGGTGCCGCGACGGGGCTGTTCGAGGCCGCCCGCGAGACGTGGCAGGCGACCGGCGACGGCGAGGCCATCGGCTCGCGCGTCACCTACGGCACCGACGGCGACCCGAACGCCGTGCTCTACGTCTTCGCGAAACAGCCCGGCGCGCGCGACCTGTTCGACGAGTTCGGCGACGGCGTCGTCCCCGTGGACCCGCTTTTAGACCGCCTCGACGACGAGGCCGACGTCCCCGACGCGCCCCGCGAGGTGTTCGTCTTGCGCCCCCTCGACGAGGAGTTCGTCCTCGTCGCCATCGCGCTCGACCGAGACGGACTGTTCGCGCGGACGATGCGCGACACCTACTGCTGACGCGCCGCGGGTCGTCGCCGGTCACTCCCGAGGCGCACTCGGTCACTCGGCGTCGCTCGGCGCACGGGAACCGCACTCAGAACACCGATAGACGGCCCGCCAGCCGCCGCCGGTGACGAACCGCCGCCGAAACGAGTGTCTCGCGCCGCACTCGTCGCAGACCGTCGGCGGTCCGTTCGGGTCGGACGGGTCGCGCATACGCCGAGTCGTGGCGGAGAGGACTAAATGCCACCGTCGCCAGTCGTCGCCGACGCCGTCGTGTCCGGGCGGCGAGCGGCCGGCGAGCGGGCGGGGTGCGGCCGGCGACGAGTTCGACTGAACTGACAGACTCGACAGAAAAGCGGGGCGACGAAGCGTTAGTTCTCTTGGGTCCAGCGCTGGTAGACCGCGGAGCCGCCGAGAACGGCGAAGACGAGCGAACCGAGACCGGGCGCGCCGACGCCGGAGATGACCGGGACGCCGACAGCAGCGGCGATCATGAGGACGATGCCGAGCGCGGCGAGCGCGGCGTAGTACTCGCTCCACGAGAGTTCGCCCTCGGGGACGACCTCCATGTAGACCGTCACGTCGCCCGCCTCGGCCAGCGAGACGACCTTCGACTCGTCGTCGTAGTTCACGATGTCCAGTTCGGCGAGTTTGGGGATGTGGGTCTGTTGCAGCGAGACGTAGGCGCTCTGGCGGATGTTCCGCGGCGGCGGCGACTCCCCGGTCTCCGCTTCCGCGATGCGCTCCGAGAGTTCGCGGAGGGTCAGGTCGCCGTCTTGGAGGAACTCGATGGCCATCCGACGGCGGTCGTTACTCAGTACCTCGTGAATTCGCGTCTCGGAGAGTCCGGGTTCGGATGTTGTCGCCATACGAGGATTCGATCGATTTGTGACTGGTCGCTTCTTCTATATTAACAGTTCGCCTCCGGAATCGCCGTCCGGAATAACGAGTATCGGCAGAAACCAAGGCCCTTATTTCACTCTAACGCCCGAATTGCGGCTCTATTTCGACTGCCAATCGGCCAAAAGATACATTAATGACACGTTCTGCGCCCGACGCGACCCGAAACGTAGTGGCCCGGTGACACGAATTCCTCGCACGCATCACCGGGGGTTACGATGCGGTCGTCGCCAACGGCCCCGCGCCTGCGGACTGTCAGGAACCGCTCGGCCCGTTCGCCAGCGAAGGGGCGTCCGGCGGAACGAGCCCGACGAGCCCGACGAGAAGACTCAACAGGCCGCGGCGACGACATCGGGCGATGAGCGACCCCGTCCCCGTCATCATCTACACGCGCACGGAGTGTCACCTCTGCGACGAGGCGGAGGCGACCGTCCGCGAGGTCGCAGGCGAGACGGACGTCCCGGTCGATATCGAGCTCGTGAACGTCGATACCGACGACGAACTCAGCGAGAAGTACGGGGAGCGAGTGCCGTACGTCTACGTGGACGGCCGACCGGCGTTCAAGTTCCGCGTCGACGACGACCGGCTCAGGGAGAAACTGACCGCGGCGCGGGAGTGAGCGCCGTCACTCGGCGTCGTCGATGTCGACCCACTCGACGCCGCGGAACTCGAAGCGCGCGCCGCCGTCGGTGCCGTCGGTGAGCGTGACCGACCAGCCGTGGGCCTCGGCGATGTTTTCGACGATAGCCAACCCGAAGCCCGTCCCGGTTCGGTCGGTCGTGTACCCGTGTTCGAACACCCGCTCGCGGAGCGACTCGGGGATGCCGTCGCCGTCGTCTTCGACGTAGAAGCCCGCGTCGTCGTCGAGTCGACCGACGGTCACGGTCGCGGCCGCGCCGCCGTGCTCGACAGCGTCACCAGACGTAGTCTGGTTGCCTGTGGAACCGTGTTCCACAGCGTCGTCGGATGGAGTCCGACTGCCTGTAGAACCATGTTCTACAGCGTTGCGAAACAGGTTCTCGAACAGTTGGAGGAGCCTGCCCGTGTCGGCGCGGACCACGCCGAGGTCGAGCGGTTCGAGACGGGCGTCCTCGGTGGCGACGAAGCTCCACGCGTGGGTGACCTTCGACCGGAGGTCGACCGCCTCGAACTCCGTGACCGGCGAGCCCTGTCGGGCGAGCGTGAGCAGGTCGCTGATGAGGGCGTTCATCCGTTCGAGCGCCGTCTCTATCTTTTCGAAGTGCTCCGGGTCGCCGGTGTCGGCCGCGATTTCGAGGTAGCCCTTGGCGACCGAAAGCGGGTTTCGGAGGTCGTGTGCGACCACGGAGACGAACTCGTCGAGGCGCTCGTTCGCCGCCGCGAGTTCGGCCTCGCGGTCGCGGAGCGTCTGTTCGCGCTTCGCCCGCTCGACGGCCGACGAGACGGTGGACGCGAGCAGTTGGAGGAGTTCGACGTCGACGTCGGTGAACGCCCCCTGACGGGTGTCGCCGGTGAGGAGGACGCCGTACTCGCCGAGCGGGACGTGGACCTCAGACTCGATGGACGAGTCGGGGTGCTGCACCTCCGACCCGCCGACGGTTCGTTCGTACACCCGCACCTCGTTGGCGTCGAACGCCTCCCAGATGAGCGTCTCCTCGCCGTCCCGGTGGAGGGTGGGCGACTCGCCGAACACCTGCCGGGCGGCGTCGGACTGCGCGACCGGGACGAGCGCGTCGTCGTCGGGGTCGTAGAACCACACGCCCGAGATGGGCCAGCCGACCACGTCGCGGACGGCCTCGACGGCGACGGCCGCGACCGCCTCGCTCGTCTCGACGCGGAGGAGTTCGCGGGCGACCGACTGCAGGTCGCGAAGCGCCCGTTCGAGGCGCTCGCGCTCGGCGGCGTCTCTCCCCGGGAGACGCGTCCCCGCGTTCACTCCGGCTCCGGAGTCGCACTGGTCCGCGATTTCCCCGGCGTCGAGGCTCGTATCGTCGGTACCGGCTCTGTCCGCCGCGGCTGTGGCATCGGAGGCGACCTCTCGGATGAAGACGCTTACCCCGCTGTCGTCGGGGTAGATTCGCGCCGAGACGCGAACGTCGAAGGCGTCGATTCGGGTGTCGAGTCGCGTCGTGGCTCCCGACGCCATCGCGGCTTCGAGCGCCCCGTGAATCTCGGAGCCGACCTCGGGGAACAGCTCGCGGAAGTCGCGGTTGAGTGCCTCCGCGGCCGGAACGCCGGTTCGCTCGGCCATCGCGTCGTTCCAGTAGCTGACGGCCCAGTCGTCGTCTAACGCGAAGATGCCGTCGGTGACGCGGCCGTAGACGGTCGCGAGGTGCGCGTCGGACTCGGTGAGTCGCTCCTGGACGCGGTACTGCGACACCGCGTTGAACACGCGGCTCGCGAGGAGGTGGAAGTCCTCGTCGCCGGCGGTCCGCCGGACGTAGTCGCTGACGCCGAGCGAAATCGCGCGGCTCGCCACCGCCTCGTCGCCGTGGGCGGTGTAGAGGATGAACGGCAGGTCGGACGAGCGGGCGCGAACGGCGGTGAGGAGGTCGAGGCCGTCGCCGTCCCGGAGGTGGTACTCCGAGACGACGCAGTCGACGCCGTCGTCCTCGACGACGGAGATACCGTCGATGACGGCGGTCTCGCCCCGGACGTCGAGCCGGTCGGACTCGCGTTCGAGCGCCGTCGCGACGAGGGCGACGAACTCCGGGTCCCGGCCGACGTAGAGGACGGAGATGGGGTCGTCACCGCCGTTCCCGGTGGTGTCGTCGGGGGTGGACATACTCGTTCGAGAGCCGTGAGTTCAATAGGTGTTTCGTCAGCAGCAGCGACCGACGGCCACGGGTTCAGCGACGTGGGCGAGCCGTACGGTTCGCGCTCCGGTCGCTCGGACGGGGCGGGCGTACGACTATGGCCTCGGCGCCCCTTTGGATACTCATGGAAGCTGACAGACGACTCCTCCGACAGGCGCGCGAGCGACTCGACGGGTGGACCTACACGGCCCGCGACCGGGCCTACCGCGAGCTGTTCGCCGGCGACGACGCCGCCGTCACCGCCGAGGAGCGGCAGCTTCTCGACGAGGTGGACGCGGAGCTCGCCGGCGACGGCGGCGACGGACTCTGGGGGACGGACGAGTACGCGGTCGTCATGGGACACCCGAAGAATCACCCGATTTCGGTCGTCTGCACCCGTCACTCGGAGATTCCCTCGTCGTGGTCGCGGGGCGGGGAGAGCCTGACCGAACCGGAGCGCGAGCAGTTCAACGACCTCCTGTGGGACTACTGCGAGCGCGTCCGCCGGTACGTCCAAGACGAGGTCAACGAGTTCGTCGGGGTCGCCGGCGTCCCCGAGGAGTAATCCGAGGCCGATGCGCGTCATCCACCCGGCGGACCACCGGCCCTGTTATCGCTGCGGCGAGCGCGCCGACGTGGTCGTCGCCCGCGGCCACGACCTTCGGTACTGCTGTTGGGACTGTTCGTACTCGCTTCTCGAACACGGCGGCGTCATCGTCGCCGGCGAACTGGGGAAGTCCCGCCCCAGACCCCCGTGAGCCGGCGGCAGGCCGCCAGAGATCCCATATCGCCGCTCTGGAGCTCCGTTCGCCTCGATTCCGACGCCGTGAGAACGAGTCCCGCATTCAAGCCCGCGGAGACCCTAACAGTCGACTATGAGCGACGCAGATACGCTGGACGCCGTCCGTGAGTTCGAACACGACGGAACCACGTACAAGATGGCGGACCTGACCGTTCTGGAAGAACAGGGGCTCTGCGAACTCGACCGACTGCCGGTGAGCATCCGCATCCTGCTTGAATCCGTGCTGCGAAACGTCGACGGCGACATCGTCACCGAGGAGGACGTGCGGAACGCCGCCTCGTGGGAGCCGGACGTGCCGAACGTCGAAGTCCCGTTCACGCCGTCTCGCGTGGTGCTACAGGACCTGACGGGCGTGCCCGCGGTGGTCGACCTCGCGGCGCTCCGGTCGGCCGCCGACCGCGCCGGGAAGGACCCGAAACTCGTCGAACCCGAGGTCCCCTGTGACCTCGTCATCGACCACAGCGTGCAGGTGGACTTCTTCGGCTCGCCCGACGCCTACGAGAAGAACGTCGAACTGGAGTACGAGCGCAACGCCGAGCGCTACAAGGCGCTCAAGTGGGCGCAGAACGCCTTCGACAACTTCAGCGTCGTCCCGCCGGGGACGGGCATCGTCCACCAGGTGAACCTCGAACACCTCGGGCGCGTCGTCCACGACCGCGAGTGGCGCGGCGACCGCTGGCTCCTCCCCGACACGCTCGTCGGCACCGACAGCCACACGCCGATGATAGGCGGCATCGGCGTCGTCGGCTGGGGCGTCGGCGGCATCGAGGCCGAGGCGGCAATGCTCGGCCAGCCCATCACGATGAAGCTCCCCGAGGTCGTCGGCGTCAGACTCGACGGCGAACTGCCGGAGGGGGCGACCGCGACCGACCTCGTGTTGCACGTCACCGAACAGCTCCGCGAGGTCGGCGTCGTCGACCGGTTCGTCGAGTTCTTCGGCCCCGGCGTGGGGAACCTCTCGGTCCCCGACCGGGCGACCATCTCCAACATGGCCCCCGAACAGGGGTCGACCATCAGCGTCTTCCCGGTCGACGAGGCGACGCTGGACTACCTCGAACTCACGGGCCGCGAGCCCGAACACATCGAACTCGTCCGCGAGTACCTCGACGCGCAGGGGCTCTTCGGCGAGCAACACCCCGAGTACACGGAGACGGTCGAAGTCGACCTCTCCGCCGTCGAGCCGAGTCTCGCCGGGCCGAAGCGCCCGCAGGACCGCGTCGCCATGGGCGACATGAAGACGCACTTCCGAAAACTGCTCCACGGCGAGTTCGAGGAGGTCGTCGACGACGTCGACGAGGAGGCCATCGCCCGCTGGCTCGGCGAGGGAGGCGACGGCGGCGACGGCGAACTCGCGGGCGACGGCGGGACGCTGACCGAGACGCCCGAGACGGCCCCCGAAGAACCCGACCTCGGCGAACTGACCAAACGCGTCGAAGTCGACCTCGGCGGCGAGACGGTCGAAATCGGCCACGGGAGCGTCGTCGTCAGCGCCATTACGTCCTGTACGAACACGTCGAACCCGTCGGTCATGGTCGCCGCGGGCCTCCTCGCGCGCAACGCGCTGGAGCGGGGTCTCGACGTGCCCGAGTACGTCAAGACGAGCCTCGCGCCGGGGAGCCGCGTCGTCACGGAGTACCTGAAGAAGGCCGACCTGCTCCCGCACCTCGAAGCGCTCGGCTACGACGTGGTCGGCTACGGCTGTACGACCTGCATCGGCAACGCCGGCCCGCTTCCGGAACCCATCGAGAACGCCATCGACGAACACGGGCTGTGGACGACGAGCGTCCTCAGCGGCAACCGCAACTTCGAGGCGCGCATCCACCCGAAGATTCGCGCGAACTACCTCGCCAGCCCGCCGCTCGTCGTCGCCTACGGCCTCGCCGGCCGGATGGACATCGACCTCGAGACCGACCCGCTCGGCACCGACGACGAGGGCAACGCCGTCTACCTCGCCGACATCTGGCCGGACGCCGACGAGATTCGAGCGACCATCCACGACAGCGTCGACCCGTCGATGTTCCGCGAGAAGTACGCCGAGGTGTTCGAGGGCGACGAGCGCTGGGAGGCGCTCGAAGCGCCGACCGGCGACGTGTACGACTGGGACGACGAGTCGACCTACATCCGCGAGCCGCCGTTCTTCACGGACTTCCCGCTGGAGAAACCCGGCGTCTCCGACATCGAGGACGCCCGCTGTCTCCTGACGCTCGGCGACACGGTGACGACCGACCACATCAGCCCCGCCGGGCCGTTCGGGTCGAAGCTCCCGGCCGGCCAGTGGCTCATGGACCACGGCGTCGACCCCGTGGACTTCAACACCTACGGCTCCCGCCGCGGGAACCACGAGGTGATGATGCGCGGGACGTTCGCCAACGTCCGCATCGAGAACCAGATGCTCGACGACGTCGAGGGCGGCTACACGGTTCACCACCCGACGGGTGAGGAGACGACCGTCTTCGAGGCCAGCCAGCGCTACCGCGAGGAGGGAACCCCGCTCGTCGTCCTCTCGGGCGTCGAGTTCGGGACCGGTTCCAGCCGCGACTGGGCGGCCAAGGGGACTGACCTCCTCGGCGTCCGCGCGACCATCGCCGAGAGCTACGAGCGCATCTACCGCGACAACCTCGTCGGCATGGGCGTCCTCCCGCTCCAGTTCGAAGACGGCGACTCGTGGGAGTCGCTCGGCCTCGACGGCTCCGAGCAGTTCGACATCCGCGGCCTCGACGACGGCCTCGAAGTCAACGACGAACTGACCGTGGTCGCCACGAAGGACGACGGAAGCAAAATCGAGTTCGACGTGACCGCGCAGATCGGCACGCCCGCCGCGGTGACGTACGTCGAAAACGGCGGTATCCTCCACTACGTGCTCCGTCGGCTCCTGACCGAGAACTGAATCAGGACGCTGCGCCGGGGAACTGAGTTGGGGAACTGAGTCGGAGCGGCGACCGGCCGCCTCCGACCCACGCGTCGGACTCACCGAGAATCACGAACCGCCGAAGACGCGTAGATTCATCAGCCGTGACGTGCTATGTTGTGCCATGGCAACCGTGACACCCGCGGTCCGTCCGACGTGGACGGACCTCATGCGTCGCGGAGCGGCGACCGCGGCGGTCGCGACCGTCGCGAACGCGCTCCTGTTGACGCTCGTCCTCGAAACGGGCCTCGTCGAGGTCTTCGGACCGCTTTCGTACCCACCGGTCGTGTTTCTCTCGGCCGCCGGCGCGGTCGCGGCGACGCTCGTCTACGGACTGCTCGCGGGCCGCGTCGCGGACGCGGACCGGACGTTCCTCAGGGTCGCCGTGGCGGTGCTCGTAGTGTCCTTCGCACCCGACCTCGGACTCCTGTACGTCGACCCCGGAGCGACGGTCCCGGGCGTTCTCGTGTTGATGCTGATGCACGTCGTGGTCGCGGCGGTCTGCGTGGCGTCGCTCACCGAACTCGGCTGGGGCGTCCCGGAGGGTAAACGACCGGACCCGACCGACGAGTGACCGCCTGACGCTCGACGCGCGGGCGCTTCCGTGCCACTCGTATTTAGGACGGCCTAAAAACCGAAGACACTATGTTGTTTTAGGTTGCCCTAAATGGTATGACCAGAGCGGATTCCGAGGCAACCGCGTCGACGGCGTCCTCGCAGGGAGATTGAGATGAACGCTGAGCGCACCGCGGGCGTCAGGGACGCGCTGGACCGCGTCGAACGCGAGCGCGAACAGGTGCTGGCGAAGCGGCGGGCCGTCAGGCGGTTCGAGCGGCGCGTTCGAAAGCTCGCCGCACGGCCGGAGCGCCCACCGAGCGGGACCGTCCGAGCGACCGCCTGCGGGACCACATCGATACCCGCGGCGACGCGACGAGACGCCGGCCCGGGGCGACGGCGGGTCCGCGAGCTATTCGCGGAGACGATACGCCCGCACAGCGTCTCCGACGTGAACGGGTCCGAACCGCTCGCGGTGACGATTCGCGAGGAGTTCGGTCCGGAGGTCGCGACGGCGCTCTCCCCCGACGCTGGGGGGCGGTTCACACCGGCGGTCAAGGAGGCGGTCGTGTCGGCGGCGACGGACCGGCAACGGGGCCTCGACGGGATGCGCCGGGCGCTCGACGCCGAGGAACGGTCGCTTCGAGCGGCGCTCGCCGTGCTGGACGAGTGCGAGAACTGGCTGGGCCGGGCGGACGCGACGCCGCTTTCGGAACTGGGGTTCGAGGGGCTCCGGCAGCGCCACGAGACGCTGGCCGACCACCGAGAAGCGTGCGACCGACTCGTCCGCGAGCGACAGCGGCATCTCGACGGGGCGACCCGCCACGCCGCGGCGGTCGAAATCGACCACCGGTTTCTCGCCGAGTATCTCTACGAGGACCGCGCGACCGACTACCCGGTCTTGACGGCCGCGACCCGCGCGGCGGGCGTCTGCGCGGATTGCCAGCGGGCCGTTCGCGACCACCTCGTCCGCCGCGTATGATCGGCGCGCCGCAGTACCTCCTCACGCTGTACATCGCCGAGCGGGAGGACGACGAGGAGACGCCGATTTCGCCGGGCTACGTCGCCGACGCGCTCGACCGCTCGCCGCCCGCGGCGACCGAGCGCCTCCAGAACCTCGACGCGAAGGGGCTCGTTCGCTACGAGCCCTACGAGGGCGCGACGCTCACCGACGAGGGCCGCGACGCCGCCGGAGAGCTCTACGACACCTACCGAATCCTCTCGCGGTTCTGTCGGGACGTGCTCGGCGTCGACGACCACGAAGAGGAGGCGATGCAACTGGTCGGGAACGTCAGTCCGACGGTTGCCGAACGGCTCGCGGCGACGCTGCTCCGCGGGGGCGACAACCGCGGCGAAGCGACCGAGGCGAACGGGGCGGCCGAATCGGCCGAATCGGCGTCGCAACCCTCCCCCGACAGCCCCGCGAGCTGAACACGTCGCGGTAAAGTCGCCTCCGGTACTGATGGTTGTCAACAAATAGCACGCAAATACCGCCGCAGAACCGCACCCTTTTTGTTTTAGGTTTCCCTAAACCCTCGTAATGGCCGCTGGTACGCAGTCGAACGCTGAATCCGCGTCGGAACCGGACCGACCCGACTCCCCCGAGATATCCGTCTGCAAGGGCGGGCCGGGGAAGTCGGTGTTCATGGAGTCGGGCAACAGCGACGGCTGGATTTCGAGCGACGTGACCGTCGACGTGACGCGGTAACTCCGTTCGAACCGGGTTGCGCGGAGTGCGGACCTGACGAGCGCAGTGGCTGAACAGCGCTGGCAGCTATCGCGACAAAAAGCGTCGAACGTCGGAAACGTCGGAACGGGGGCGTCGTCCTCCGACGCGTCGGCGGCGGTGCTTACTGGACGAGCGTGTCGTCTTCGAGGTAGTGGTCGATGACGTGGGCGTGTTCTTCGATTTCGATGAGCTGCTCGCGGAGCATGTGCGCCGTCGCGTGGTCGCCGAGACCCGCGGCGAGTTCGATGTGCTCGCGGTAGCTCTCGATGATGTCGCCGTACATCTCGAGGTCGTTCGAGAGCGACGTGCGGATGTCGTAGACGTCCTCGTCCTCGGGCTCGACGGTCGCCGCCTCGCTCAGCGCCGGCATGCTGGCGTGGGGGACGCCGCCGATGGACTGGAGGCGCTCTGCGATTTCGTCCGCGGCCTCCTCGACTTCCTCGTAGGCCTCTTGGAGGA
Organism: Haloferax gibbonsii; assembly: GCF_001190965.1. Lineage (NCBI taxonomy): Archaea > Methanobacteriati > Methanobacteriota > Halobacteria > Halobacteriales > Haloferacaceae > Haloferax > Haloferax gibbonsii. The sequence continues at coordinate 445,092 of NZ_CP011947.1, read as the reverse complement.
ACTCGTGGATGCGGAGGTGCTCGGCACCCTCGACGTTCCAGTGGTGCTTGTGGAGCTGGTGGTAGAGGACGTAGGCGTCCGCGAGGTCGGTGTTCAGCGCTTCGATTATCTGTTCGGCCTTCTCGGTGTCGAGCCGAACGGGGTTGTCGCCGACGCTGCCTGCTTCCTTGAGGACTGACTTCTGCGTGCTCATTACAATCAGTAGTTGGGACCGAGGCCACTTAATACTTATCCGAGAACAAACAATTTTTCGTGTGGCCTAAAACATCGTTTGCCGGAACCGTCTGATTGCTTCTAAAACGACGAATGACGTGTGTGAGATGGGCACACGGCCTGGGCCGGTGAATACACCTGTCCGTGATAGGCACGCACAATATATCACATTCATTATGAATTTTCGAGTGGGTGGCGCGGCGTCTCGTGGGGCCGATTCGCGCGTTTCAACCGGGTCGTCGCGCCGCTCGAAGACGGACGGCGAGGGAACGACGCCAGAGTGGCTCGCAAGCAGTCGCCGGGCTGTCGCCGTCGGCTCTATAGACCGCGGGACGGCGACGGGGTCCGTCAAGAAATCCGTTCGAATCACGTCCGCCGAGCGGACCGCTCGTGTTTCGAACGGCCGGAGCAGGGGCGGTATCGTACAGAATCGGCCGATGCGCTGTGGGCTCGATTCCGTGTGGAGAACGTATGGGCCCTATGGGGTTCGAACCCATGACCACCCGGTTATGAGCCGAGCGCTCTGACCAGACTGAGCTAAGGGCCCTCGGTCGATTCTTTCCCGTCGTCCCTCTTATGTCTTATCAGAAGCCGCCGCCGGCGAATCGGAGACGTACCGCTCATCGGCGTGAGAAACGGAGAAGCGCCACCGCCAGGACTCGAACCTGGGACAACCTCGTTAACAGCGAGGTGCTCTACCAACTGAGCTACGGCGGCTTTCGTCTGCACTCTCTCGTATTCGATGTTTCTTGATAGGGCTTTCGTTTTTACCCGACGGCTGGCGGATGCCACCGCCTGACGCGGTCGGGGGAGCACCGTCACGCTTTCGCCCGCCCGCGGGAAACCAGCGGGCATGACGAACTCGGACCTCGACGCGGTCGTCGCCGCGGTCCGCGAGCGCATCGACCCCGACGAGGCGGAGCGTCGGGCGCTCGCGGAGGCCGCGTCGGCCCTCGAATCCCGCGTCCGCGACGCCCTCGCGGACCTGCCGGTGGACGCCGACGCGCTCCAAGTCGGCAGCACCGCCCGCGGCACGTGGCTCTCGGGCGACCGCGACATCGACCTGTTCGTGCGCTTCCCGGCCGACCTCGACCGCGAGGAGCTCGAAACGTACGGCCTCGAAGTCGGCCACGCGGTCCTCCCCGACGGCCACGAGGAGTACGCCGAACATCCCTACGTGAAAGGCGACTACGACGGCTTCGACGTGGACCTCGTCCCCTGTTACGACGTGCCAACCGCCTCCGACATCCGCTCGGCGGTCGACCGGACGCCCTTTCACAACGCCTACCTGACCGAGCGCCTCGACGACGACCTCGCGGCCGACGTGCGCGTCTTCAAGCGGTTCCTGAAGGGTATCGGAGCCTACGGGAGCGACCTCCGCACCGAGGGCTTCTCCGGCTATCTCGCCGAACTCCTCGTGGTCGAACACGGCGGCTTCGAGCCGCTGCTTCGGGCGGCCGCCGACTGGAGCCCGCAGGTCGATTTCGACCCGGAGGACCACGGAACGCGGCGTTTCTCGGACCCGCTCGTCGTCATCGACCCGACCGACCCCGAGCGGAACGTCGCCGCGGTCTGCTCGGCTGAGAACGTCGCCCGACTCCAGCACTACGCCCGCGACCTGCTCGCTGAGCCGCGCGAATCGCTGTTTTTCCGGCCCGGCCCGCCGGCGCTCGACGCCGACGGCGTTCGGAGCCACCTCGACCGCCGCGGGACCACGGCCGTCGCCGTCGTCTTCGACTGCCCGGACCTCGTGGACGACCAGCTCTACCCGCAGCTGAGAAAGTCGCTGACCGGCGTCACCGACGGCCTCGACAGGCGCGGCTTCGACGTGTTCCGGCGCGCGACGTTCGCCGCCGACGACGCCGGCGACGAAGCAGAGGCCGTCCTCTTCGCGGAACTCTCGGTTGCCGAGCGTCCCGCGGTCGAGCGCCACGAGGGGCCGCCGGTCCACGTCCGACGCCACGCCGAGGGGTTTTACGGCGCGTACGAGGACGGCAACGACCACTACGGACCGTTCCTCGACGGCGACCGCTACGTGGTCGAGCGGGAGCGGGAGTTCACCTCGGCGACCGACTTCCTCGAAAGCGACGCGCTGTTCGACGTGGCGCTCGGAAAACACGTGAAATCGACGCTCAGGGAGGACGGCTACGACGTGCTCGTCGGCGACGACGTGGCCGCGCTCGCCGAGTCGTTCGGCGCCGACTTGGGTCGTTACTTCGTGCCGAGACCGTGAGCAGCGCGTACGTCGTCAACTAGTTCGACGTTCTTCTCGTCGGGGTCTTCGTCGGGGTCCATGGCGATGCGGCCGTCGAACGTCTCGTGGACGGTCGCGACGCCCTCGGAGAGGGTGTCGAGGCCGTAGCCGCCTTCGAGGACGAAAGCGATGGCGGCGTTGGTCGCCTCACAGAGGTCCTGGACGCACTCGGTGAGCATCGCGTACCCCTCGGTCGAGACGCGCATCCGCGAGATGGGGTCGTGGCGGTGGGCGTCGAAGCCGGCGCTCACGATGAACAGGTCGGGGTCGAACTGCTCGACGGCGGGGGCGACCGCCTCGTCGAACGAGTAGACGTAGTCGGCGTCGCCCGCGCCGGCGTGGAGCGGCACGTTGAGAGTCGTCCCCTCGCCGTCGCCCTCGCCGGTCTCTTCGACCTCGCCCGTGCCGGGGTAGAGGCCGTCCTCGTGGATGGACGTGTAGAACACGTCGCCGCGGTCGTAGAAGATGTCCTGCGTGCCGTTGCCGTGGTGGACGTCCCAGTCGAAGATGGCGACGCGCTCGGCGAGGCCGTCGTCGATGACCGCCTGCGCGGCGACGGCGGCGTTGTTGAAGAAACAAAAGCCCATGGCGTCGTCCTCGACGGCGTGGTGGCCCGGGGGGCGGCCGAGCGAGAACGGCGTGTCGCGGCCGTCGTCGCCGTCGAGGGCGGCCCGGGCGGCCCACTCGGCGAGGCCGGCGGAGGTGAGCGCGGCGTCCCACGACGCCTCGACGGCGACGGTGTCGGGGTCCCAGTTACCGCCGCCGTCGCGACAGAAGTCGTGGAACTCGTCGACGTAGCCGTCTTCGTGGACGGCCGCGACGGTCGATTTCTCGGCGGGGGGCGCGTCGACGTACTCGACGCCGTGGCGCTTCGCCAGCCCGCGTCGTATCGCTCGGAGTCGGTCGGCCGTCTCGGGGTGTCGCGGCCCGGTGTCGTGGTCGAGACACGTTTCGCTGTAGCCGAATTGCATTATTCGAAGAGGGAGAAGTAGGTCTCGATGTCCTCGGATTGGACCGTCCGCCGGTCGGCGTGGTGGGCGAGTTTGACGGCGGCGCCCGCCACGTTGACGGCGTAGTCTTCGAGGATATCGGCCAGGGCGATTCGAGCGTCCATCGCGACGCGGTAGCGGTCGTCGATTCGGAGGCGGGCGATACGGTCGATGGGGGCGATAGGGAGGAGGAGTTCGTCGCGGTCGACGACCTGCTGGACGCCGAAGTCCTCGGCCATCAACGTCTTGCGACCGTCCGCCGTCGCCCGGTCGGCGGCGTCTATCGCGAGTTCCGCGCCGCGGTCCTGAATCCGGCGGGCGAGCGCCTCGGCGGCGCCGGCGCTCACTCGCAACTCACCTGCGTTCTGCCGGATAATCGCGTCTACCGGGGCGAACGGTAGCTCGACACTCATACCCACATATCGGGTCCGTGCGGCGTATAATCCTTTCCGTCGCGGCCCCTTCTGTATTTTATCGCACGCAGCGCTCCCGAGCGATGGGATTTCGCTGTGAGAACCCGCAAAACCGGACGAACGATGAGTGGGATTCGATGGCCCGCCGACGGCGGGACGATGGGCGACCGGCCGTCGCCTCGGCGCTTCGCAGCGCCGTCGTTTCGTCGCGCCCTCGTCGTTACCGCTGTGCGCCGGTGTGGACCTCGACCGTCTCGGCGCTGATGCGGCCGTCGGTCTCCGTGCCGGAGACCGTCACCTCGTCGCCGAGGCCGAGGTCGGCTTCGGTGTCGACGGTCTTGGTCTGCGTGCCGTCGTCGAGGATGACCGGCGTCCCGGCCTGCACGACCGTCCCGGTGAACTCGACCGACTCGCCGGCGGACTCCGTCGCGGTCGCGTCCGACGAGGACCCGCCGTTCGCGGCGGACGCGTCACCAGACGACTCGGACGAACCGCCGCCTGAGAACGCGCCGAGGCCCTGGTCGCTCGGCGGCGTCGGTCCCGAATCGCCGGCATCGGTCCCGGCCGCGCCCTCGGGGGCCTCGTCCATCACGGTGACGGACGACCGCCAGCCGGCGGAGGCTTCGAGGTCCTCCTGCCAGCCGTCTTTTATCTCCACGTCGGTGATGACGACGTAGTCCGCGAGGTCGACGTCGGCGTCGGCCTTCTCGCCCCAGAGGGCGACCCGGATGTCGCCGGTGCCGTCCTTGACGCGGATGTTGCGGACCTGTCCCTCGGAACCGTCGTCGCGGTCGAAGGTGCGCTTGCCGTCCGCCTCGATGACGCCGCCGGCGATGTCGACCGTCTGGCCGAGTTCGAGCGTGCCGATGTCGGTCGTCTCGGGGACGTACTCGATGTCCTCGTCGATGACTTCGACCGCGCCGCGGGAGCCGACGTGGAGTTCGAGCGAGCCGTCGCGCTCGCGGACGTAGCCGTCGACGACCTCGACCGACTGGCCGGTTTCGAGCTCCTCGGCGAGGTCCGCTCGCTCGTCCCAGAGCGTGACGCGGACGCGACCGGTCGGGTCGCCGACGGAGAGGTTCGAGACGCGACCCTCGGTGCCGTCGTCGCGGTCGAACGTTCGGACGGTTCCGGTGTCGAGAATCTTGCCTTCGAGGTTCACGTCCGAGAGGCCGAGCGCGAGGTCTTCGACGCGGTAGGTGTCGAGCACCTGCACGTCGACCTCGGCGTCGAGGTCCTCTTCGACCTTGCTCGCGCTGACCTCGACGCCGTTGTAGCCGTCTTTCGGGCGACCGCCGATGCGGAGGACGGTACCGACTTCGAGGTTCTCCTTCGCGCCGGCGGCCATCTCGTCCCACAGCGAGACGCGGATGCGACCGGTCTCGTCGGCGACCTCAATGTTGACGACCCGCCCGTCTTCGTCCTCGCCGTCGCGTTCGAACGTCCGGACCTCGCCGATGCTGACGACCTTGGCGAGGAACTTCACGTCCTCCATGCCCGGTTCGATGTCGGCGATGCCGTTGACCTCCTCGTCGCGTAGTTCGTGGGCGATGAGCATCGCCGCCGTCTCCTCGTCGGCGAGGCCGCCCATCTGTTCGACCTTATCGTTGACCGCCGCCTCGAACTTCTCGAACTCGACATCGGTGTCGAGGTCGTCGTAGACCTCCCGAATGACGCCCATCAGGCGTCACCTCCCGGAACGAAGCGCGCGCGTCGCGGCAGACCAAACGTCGTACTCATACTATGGACGAACAGGGAAGGGCCGCGCTTAAGCGTTGTTTTCCTCCGGATTGGACCGCCGAACCGGCCGCGCGAATCGAGCGACATAGCGGGGGTGGCCGCGGCCTCGGATTTGAACCTTCGGACCGTCAGGCGTCCGCGTCGACGCGGGCGACCTCACGGCGACCGTCGGCGTCGTCGTGGACGACGACCGCCCGGCCGGGGAGGCCGCTTTCGAACCGGAGCGTCGCCTCGTAGCCGCGGGCGACCGGCGATTCGGCGCAGTTCTTCACGTCGGTCCGCTCGACGGCCTCGACGACGAGCGTGGCCGTGTCCGCGTCGGCGTCGTAGTCGGCCCGCGCGAGTCGGGCGATGGTGCACTCGGTCGCCCCCGAGACACAGCCGACGACCGAGAACCCGGTCTCGGTCTCGGTCGCGAGCGCCCCGTCGGCCGGACAGGCGTCGGCGCGGACGGGCGTGAACGAGCGCCCGACGAGTCGCGGACGGCGGGGCGTCTCCGTCGTCGACGCAGCCTCGGTCTCGGTGCTCGCCGTCGACCGCTCGGCGGCGTCGTCGCCGCCGCTCGCGCACCCCGCGAGCGAGGTGCACAGCCCGAGGGTTCCGAGGAGGAGCGCGCGTCGATTCACACACGAGACTAGGCTCGCCGGCGAAAAAGTCCTTTGCGTGCGGTACGCACGGTCGCCGCGGCGGACGGAAACGCGCCGGAGACGGCGTGAGAAGCGGTCGTCGTTCACGCCGGAGACCGGGTTCCGTGCCCGGAGTTCGACGCCCGCCTCGTGCCGTGGTCCCGCGGTTCACTGGGAGTTCACATCGTAACCGTCTTAAGTAACCGTCGAGTACCGAAGAATGCAGCAAGACAGTCCTGATAGGGTAGTGGACTATCCTCCTGGCTTGCGGAGCCAGGGACCGGAGTTCAAATCTCCGTCAGGACGCTTTCCTTTAGAACACTATTCTCCGAGAGCCTTCTGTTCTCCCGGGTCGGTCTACAGTCTCCGTACGGAATCTGAACGGCGAGCGATATCGCCGCGAGCGAGTTCAGCGCGCGTCAGGACTCGGCGTGGGCGGCCAGTCCGAGGTCCAGTTCTTCGACCCCGTCGAGCACTAGGTCGGCCATGCGGCGCGCTCCGTGCTCGCTGAAGTGCGTGTCGTCGGCGATTCCATCGGGGTAGTTCGGATGTTCGCCCGGCTCCAGATGGTTGTAGAGCGCCGTCGAGTCCGCGGGACCGAGTTCTTCCAAGAGCGAACGCGTTCGCTCGTCCATGTCGATAAACGGCACGTCGCGGTCGCGCGCGACGGCTCTCGTCAGGTCGGCGTACTCGCGGTGGGTGTCCTTCGGGACGCCGTCGTCGTCGAAGTGACGACGCGCGATGGAGGTGAGCAACACGGGCGTCGCCCCCTGCTCGCGCGTCTCGCCGACGAACGTCCGGAGGTTGTCGACGAACGCCTCCTCGGTCGTGTGCTGTTCCTTCGAGGGCACCTCGTCGTTGTGGCCGAACTGGACGAACACGTAGTCGGTCTCGGTCAACTGCCGGACGACGGGACGCCAGCGGCCCTCCTCCAGAAACGTGCGGGTGCTCCGGCCGTTTCGGGCGTGATTCGCCACCGCGACGGCGTCGTCGAAGCGGTCGGCGAAGGGCATTCCCCAGCCGGTTTCGGGACGCTCGTTGGCATCCTTATCGGCCATGGTGGAGTCCCCGACGAGATGGACGGTAATCGACTCGGACGACATTTCGATAGCGCTCGTCCGGGCGGCGTATAGAGTCACCGGTCGGGTCAATCCGCGGGGCGAACGCGTCCCCTAACCGTCGCTAACGGGTGCCTACCCGTCGCGGGTACGAACGTGGCGGTTGACGAAACCGAACGCGGACTCCCGAGCGCACTCGGCAGTCTGGCCGGAAAAAACGAGCTTACGCCTCGTCGTAGGGCGGTTCGAGGTCGCGCGACCCGTCGTCGTCGCGGCGACGGACCGACGCGGTCGTGCGAGACCGCTGTGGGCGGGGACGAGGCGCCTCCTCGGACCGGGGCTTCGCGGCCCACGACCCGTGGCAGTCCCGACAGTAGTTGCCTTTGTACGCCCGCGTGAACAGGTACTGCTCACCGCAGCGGATACAAACCGGGGACTGGGTCATCGTACGACACCTCGGACGAGGGTTTCGAGGGCATTCATATGCTATCATACCACATATGTTCCCGAGAGGCATAAGTATGCAAGGCCTACAGCGGGTGCCCCCGTTTTTCGCGGAATCTTTACTCGTAGACGGCGAACGGTTCGCATGGACGATTCGCTTCGCGCAGGCGTCGCCATCTACAACGCGGGCGCGTACCGGGCGGCCCACGGCGCGTGGGAGGCGACGTGGCTCTCGCTCGACCGCGGGAGCGACGACGAGCGGTTCCTCCACGGCCTCATCCAGTTCACCGCGGCGGTCCACCACGCCCGCGACGGCAACGACTCGGGCGCGGTCGGCCTCGCCCGGAGTGCGCGGGAGTACCTCGATGGCCTCGGCGACGACTACCGCGGCGTCGACCTCGCCGGCGTTCGGGCGTTTCTCGCACGACTCGAAGCCGACCCCGCCGTCGCCGACGACCCGCTCGCGCTCCGACTCGCCGGGCGAGTCGTCACCTACGACGACCTCGATTTCGACGCGGTCGCCGTCGCGGCCGAGACGCTCGCGGAGGAACTCGACGGCTACGACGAGGCTATCGTCGCCGACGCGGTCGGGTACGCCCGCAAGGAGGTCGCCGACGGGACGCAGACGCAGTTCACGGCGATGGTGTTCGACTTCGTGCGCAACGAGGCCCAGCGCGGGCTGGTGTTTCAGCGATTGAGTGAGCACATCCGCCGTCGGCGGCGGCGCGAAGACGACGTGAGCGGCCTGTTCGAGTGAGAAAAAGAGAGGTCTGTCGAACGTCGTTGGTGACGATATCGTTTCAGAGATACGCCTTCCTAATTACGAGCAGTAGCCAGACGACCGGGGCGAGGGCGATGAGCAAGCCGACGATGCCGATCAGATAGTCCCCTTCGACGAGTCCCCGCGCCCATCCTCTCCCGAGGTGAAAGACGAACAGGGAGCAGGCGAGCAAAACCGCGGTGCGGAGCGAGACTCCCGAGTCCTCCGCATTGGAACCAAGTAACGACATTACGCTCTCGTTCGTGTCGAATTTCTATAAAATCTCTCCCGTTCCGTTCGTACGCCTCCAGACCGGCTGTTTCACACGACGACCTAGCTGGAGAACGGGCGTTCAAGAGGCCCAAAAACCGAGGTTCCGACGCCGCAATCAGGCTTCGTCCAGCGGTTCGCCTTCGAAGGTGAACTCGGCGGAGTTGTCCTGGGGGTCGTAGCCGAGCACCGCGCGGGCGCGGTCGATGGAGTAGTACTTGCGGTCGTTGTCGGAGATGCCGTAGACGATTTCGTAGTCGTAGTCGGCCTCGATACAGCACTCGAAGAGGTGCGCGCAGTCGCGGTACGACAGCCACATCGCCTGGCCGCGCTCGTACTCCTTCGGCGGGTGGTGCTGGGTGAGGTTCCCGATGCGGACGTTCACGACCGAGATGTCGTGGTGGTCGTGGTAGTACCGGCCGAGCGTCTCGCCGGCGGCCTTGCTCACGCCGTAGAGGTTACTCGGGCGCGGGAGTTCCGTCCCGTCGAGTCGGAACTCGTGGTGCGGACGGTACATGTCCGGGGTCCGGTCCATCGTCTCGTACGCGCCGACGGCGTGGTTCGAGGAGGCGAACGCGAACTTCTCGACGCCCGCATCGACGGCGACGTCGAACATCTGCTGGGTGCCGTCGATGTTGTTCCGCAGGACGCTGTCCCACGGCGCTTCGGGACGCGGGTCACCCGCGAGGTGGATGACGGCCTCGACGCCGTCCATGGCGTTTCGCACGGCGGTCTCGTCGGTGACGTCGGCGACGTACACCTCCGTGGGGTCGACCGAGTCGGGTATCTTCTCGTCGGAGAGTGGCTCGCGGTCCAGCAGCCGCCAGTCGTAGGCGTCGCCGATGTGCCCTAGTATCGCCTGGCCGACGCGCCCGCCAGCCCCCGTCAGCAAAACCGGCTGGTCCATTCGGTGTAAGTTCTAACAAGAGAGGCTAAGTAAGGACCGGTTCGCGCTCGCGCGACCCCTCAAACCGCCGAACTTTACCCGAGGGCGACGGAGTTCCGGGCATGGTCACAGACCCGCAGACGGCCTGCTTCGAGGCGGGCATCAAGTTCGGAACGCTCTACCACCAGTTCGCCGGGACGCCGGTCTCGCCCGACAGCGCCCGGAGCCTCGAACGGGCCATGGCCGAGGCCATCGAGAACCAACCGTACTGCGAGTCCGTCTCCGTGCACATCCTCGACGACGCGCTGGCAGCCGAACTCGCCGAGTCGACCGCCGACTACACGGAACTCACGGGCCGGTTCATGGAAGTCGAGATGGAAATCGACTACGAGGGCGTGCGCGTCCGGACGCGCATGGAGATGGAAGACGGCTACCCGCTGATGAAACTCGTGTCGGTCGAATGACCCGGCCGCGAAGCGCCGCCCGCGGGCTCGTCGTCCGCGACGGCGAACTCCTCACGATTCGGTACCGCACCGACGGCGAGGACTGGTACGTCGCGCCCGGCGGCGGCCAACAGCGCGGCGAGTCGCTCGCGGAGACGGTCCGCCGGGAAGTGTACGAGGAGACCGGCTACGAGGTCGCCGTCGGGTCGCTCGCGTTCGTCAGGGACTTCGTCCCCTCGACGCACTACGACGACAGAGGCGACGACGGCCACCAAGTGGACCACTTCTTCTGGTGCGAGCGAGTGAGCGAGGATCCGGACGACCCGACAGAGCGCGATTCGGTTCAGGTGGGCGTGCGGTGGCTCCCCCTCGACGAACTCGGCGAGGTCCGATTCTTCCCCGGCCCGCTCGGCGACCGACTTCGGGACGGCGACCCCGACGAGATGGGCGACGGACGCGACGCGGTCTACCTCGGCGACGTGGACTGAGAATCCACCCGCGACGAGCGCGGAGTCGTTCGATTTCACTTTCACTTTCGGGGTCGTTTTTAAACCCCCGCGTGCCGAACGTGTGAGCATGAGTCAAAGCACGCTCGGCGACGACGACCTGTTCGGAGAGGCGGCGGCGGAGATGCGCGCCGACGTCGAGGAGCACCTCGACGAGGCCCGGTCGGCGCTGCCCGACCCGGACGACGTGTGGGACGCGGAGGCCGACAACGTCCTCGGCGTCCTCAACGGTCTCCGCTCCTCGCTCGACGTCGAGGGCGCGGCCGAACACGTCCGACAGGCCAAGAAGTGGTACGTCATCGGCCAGCGCGCCGAGGCGTTCGACGACCCCGAGGACCTCGAAGAAGCCATCGAAGAGCTCCAGGAGCTCATCGAGATGGTCGAGGAGGCCCACGAACTCGTCGGGGAACTCACCAACACGATGCCCCAGCTCCGCGGCGCGCTCACCGACGCCGCGGAGGCGGCGGAAGCGGCCGGCGACGAAGAAGAAGAGGAAGAGGAGTAACCCGCCGACCGGCCCGCCGGTGAGCCGGCGCGCCGACTTGCGAGCCGTTCAGTCGAGTTGCCGGCGCTCGACCGCGTCGAGGAGCGACGCGAGCGCCTCGGCCGCGAGCGATTCCAGCTCCGCGCCGCGGTCGGCGTCCCCCTCGGCGGGGTCGCCGACGACGCCGTTGTCGGTGAACTCGTCGGAGTCGTGGGCGAGGTTGACGCCCGAGACCCACTCGCCCCAGCGGTCGGCACCCCCATCGCGGGCCTCGTCGATTCGGTCCTCGCGGACCAGTTCGGGGTGCGTGTGACGGAGTAAGGCGGTTTCTAGCGGACCGCCGTGGCCCATGTCCGAGGAGTGGTCGCCGACGGCGTCGAACCACGTGAAGGCGACCGCGTAGACGTCGCCCGTCCGCGAGACGCGCCGGCAGAGCTCCGCGAGCGCGTCGATGTTGCCGCCGTGGCCGTTGACGACGACGACGCGGTCGAAGCCGTGGTGGGCGAGCGATTCGATAGTCTCGCGGACGTACGCGCGAAAGGTGTCCGGCGAGACCCAGAGCGTGCCGTCGAACGCGCGGTGTTCCTCGGCGACGCCGACCGGGATGGTCGGGCCGACGACGACCTCGCCGTCGAACGCGTCGGCACCCGCCTCGGCGACCGATTCGGCGTTGAGCGCGTCGGTTCCGAGCGGCGCGTGCGGGCCGTGCTGTTCCGTGCTTCCGACCGGGAGGAGCGCGAGGTCGCCGTCGAGGGCAGCGACCTCGGTCCAAGTGGCTTCGGAGAGTCGCATGCGCAAAGAAGTGTTTGCCCCCTCTTAGTGGTACGCGAAGCCTCAGTCGTCGCCGGCGTCGACCTCGGCCTGCCGGCGGGCCGCGCGCTCGACGAACTCGTCGGGGAGTTGGTCGATTTCGCCGGCTTGAACCCCCCACAGATGGGCGTAGAGACCGTCCTCGGACAGGAGGTCGTCGTGCGCCCCGCGCTCGACGATGCGCCCGTCTTCGAGGACGACGATTTGCTCCGCGTCCTTGATAGTCGACAGGCGGTGGGCGATGCTGAACGTCGTCCGGTCGGCCGTGAGTTCGTCCAGCGAGCGCTGGATGAGCATCTCCGTCTCGGTGTCCACGTCCGAGGTCGCCTCGTCGAGGACGAGGATGTCCGGGTCCTTCAGGATGGCGCGGGCGATGGAGACGCGCTGGCGCTGGCCGCCCGAGAGCTTCACGCCGCGCTCGCCGACCTTGGTGTCGTAGCCCTCGGGGAGGTTCGAGATGAACTCGTGAGCCTCGGCGGCTTTCGCGGCCGCGACGACCGCCTCGTCGTCGGCGTCGAACGTCCCGTAGGTGATGTTGTCGCGGACGGTCCCGTAGAACAGGAACGTCTCCTGGCTGACGTAGGCGATGGACTCCCGGAGGCTGGAGATGGTCACGTCGCGCACGTCTTGGCCGTCGATGTTGACGTGCCCCTCGTCGGGGTCGTACATGCGCATCAGGAGCTTGAGAATCGTCGATTTCCCCGCGCCCGTGGGGCCGACGAGCGCGAGCGTCTCGCCGCCGTCGACCTCGAAGGAGATGTCCTCGACGATGGTCTCGCCGTCGCCGTAGCCGAAGGTCACGTCGTCGTACTCGACGCGGCCCTCGGAGACGGCGAGGTCGGGCGCGTCGGGCTGTTCGGCCAGCCGCGCGGGCTCGTCCATCAGGCCGAAGATGCGGGCGCTGGAGGCGTGGGCGCGCTGGTACATGTTGATAATCTGCCCGAACTGGGCGAGCGGCCAGACGAACTGCTGGGTGAGCAGGATGAAGGTGACGAACTCGCCGACCGCGAGGTCGCCGGTGAAGGGACCGGGGCCCTCCCCGTTGATGACCCACAGGCCGCCGACGACGAAGGTGAGGGTGAAGCCGATGCCCGCGAGGATTCGGAGCGCGGGGAAGAACTTGATTCGGGTGTTGATGGCGTCCCAGTTGGCGTCGAAGTAGTCCATCGAGACGCCGTCGACGCGGTCGGACTCGTGGGGTTCGGCGTTGAACGTCTTGATGACCTGGATGCCACCGAGGTTGTTCTCCAACCGGGAGTTGAGTTTGCCGACCGACGAGCGCACGTCGGCGTACTTCGGCTGGATGATGTCGACGAACTTCCACGTGAACAGCGCGATGAGCGGGACCGGCAACAGGGCGACGAGCGCGAGTTGCCAGTTGTACGACATGAGGACCACCGCGATGGCGACGACCATCACGGAGAGGCGGAAAAACGAGTTCATCCCGTCGTTGAGGAACCGTTCGAGCCGGTTCACGTCGTTCGAGAGGATGGACATCATCTCGCCGGTCTGCTTGTCGGCGAAGAAGTCCATGTTGAGCAGTTGCATCCGGTCGTAGGTGTCGGTCCGGACGTCGTGTTGAATCTGCTGGGCGTAGGCGTTCCAGCCCCAGTTTCGGAGCCAGTGGAACAGCGCGCCGGCGGTGAAACTGAACACGATGATGCCGACGGCAAAGAAGAACTGACCGTCTCTGGTCGCGGGGACGTACGGCGCTATCCACGCCTCGGGGAGGACGGGAAACCCGGCCGCGAAGGACTTGTCCTGCCGGATGATGGCGTCGATGGCGAGGCCGAGGATGACCGGCGGCATGAGGTCGAGCACGCGGGCGGCGACGCTCGCGAGGACGCCCACGACGAACTCGAAGGTGTTCTCGCGGCCGTACTCGGCGAACAGCCGCCGCATCGGGTTGTCGACCCGCGCTCGTTGGTCCTCGAACGGGTCGTCGTCGTCGATATCAGGGGGCACGACAACGGTTCAGGGGGCGCTCGAAGTAAAGTACTCGGGTGCGGGAGGGGTCCGCCGGTAGATTAGCACCGGGCGTTCCGAACCGTATTACCGCTAGAGCCACCGGATTCGACGACCTGCTGTTGGCTGACGCCACAGAGGTCGTTCTGGATGAGTCGGTTGTCGTGGGAGTCGTCCAGCGTGACGCCGTGAGCCAAGAGTCCCGTCGTGACGACGTTCTTGTGAATCGCGTTTCGGTCGCTTCCCGCGAGTTCGAAGCCGGCGATGAGAATATCGACCTCGTTCTCGACGAAGCGGTTCCGGTGGCTGTCGCGGAGTTGGAAGCCGGGACCACCGCCGTCGGCGAGGTTCTGTCGGAACAGGTTTCGATTGCTTCGGACGAGTCTCACCGGGAAGTCCTCGGTGAGGAACTCGCAGTCGACGAACTCGTTTCGGTGTGAGTCTGCGAGCGTGAGCACGACGGGACTGATGAGCGTACACGACTCGAACCGAGTCCGAGTGGTGCGTCTGAGAGCGACACCTTGCTCCCAGGTGAAAAAGCTCGTATTCCTCACCTCACACCGCGTCGAGTCCGCGAGGACGAACTGCGAGAGCGGGTCATACTGGTCACCCGGATGGCCGACGACGCGCGAGTCCGCTATCGACACCCGGCTCGAATCGGTGATTCGGCCGCCCTTCGTCAGCACGATGTCGGTTATCGAGACGCGACTGCCCGAAACCGTCGTCTCGCCGACGACGGCGTACCCCCGGCCGTCGATGCGAACGTTGTCGGCGAGAACCTCCAGACAGTCGAGGTTGCCGTCGAGGACGTACCGCCCCGGTTCGGTGATGCTCGCGCATCCCGAGAGTACCGTTCCGTCGGACCCCGATTGCAGTACGCCCGGCATGAGCGCCGGAACTGCGGCGAGGCCCAGCCCCCGAAGCGCTCTTCTCCTCGTGAGTCGAGTCGACATGACACTTTCTCAACTACAACACGTCGGCACAAATACAGATATTGTGAGATGCATACCAATTACGTATCAGAATTCGTGACGTACTGTCATTCCGACCGGCGGGGTCGAGTGGGGTTCGGACCCGGCGCTCAGACGACTCGTTTTTCCACTTCTGGGTCGATACCCGCCTCGACGAGGTCCTGTCGGACGCGCTCGCGCAACGGGTCTGGGACCGTGTCGCGACTGACGGGGACCGCGACCTCGCCGTCGCCTTTCACCTTCCAGTAGAGGACGCAGTCCGACGGTTCGTAGTACTCGATGCTGTAGGCGTCGTCCGCCCCGCGGTAGTGGACCCGCGCGGCGAACCCCTCGGCGCGCCACCCTTCGAGTTCCGAGAGCGCCGCGACGTGTGCTGTCATAGTGGGGTCAACGGTCGCCGGCCCTTCGGGTGTTTCGCATCTACTCGACTTCGACACGGTCTCCCGCGTCGATGCCGGTCTCGTTCGTGTACCCGTACGGGAGTTCGAGAACGTACTTCCCGGTTCCGCGGTAGCGGGTGAGGTCGGACTCGCTCGTTCCCTCGGGGTCGAGTTCGGCGTGGTGGATGCGCGTGATGGTGCCGTTTTCGGCGACGAAGACGATGTCCAGCGGGAAGTCCATGTCGCGCATCACGTAGGCGTAGGTGCCAGACGAGTCGTGGACGAACCACATCCCTTCGTTTTCGGCGAGCGACTCGGTGTCGCTCAGGCCGGTAAAGCGCTTGGCGCGGGTGTCGGCGACGCGGGCGTCCACGGTCGCCAGCGTCTCGCCGGTCTCGTCGTCAACGACGGTGAGCGTGGTCCGTTCGTAGTCGTCGGTCGAGCCGGGGACGACCGCGGGGTTGGAGAGGTACGCGACGCTCGCGACCGCGACGACGACGGCGACGACGAGCAGCGCGGTTCGCGCGCGAGAGGTCATTGCCGGACGTGACGGTCGCCGCGGGTCTAAGGGTTCCGGGGGACCGGTCGAAACGAAAACCGTTATGAGCGCGAACCGGTTCGATTGAGATGCAGGGCTCGTGGTCTAGTTGGTTATGACGCGGCCTTTACAAGGCTGAGGTCGGTGGTTCGAATCCGCCCGAGCCCATCAAATTTTGTGACGAACCGAACGGTGAGTCACAAATCTGTTCCGTGAGGGCGGGAGAACCTTGCGGCAACCGAGCGTAGCGAGGTTGACGGAGTGGTTCGAATCCGCCCGAGCCCACTTCTGACGACACGCCACGACGAGCGTAGCGAACGGCAGAGCCGTGAGCATAGCGAGGAGTCTGTGTCGTCTGAGCCGACTCACACACTCCGTTGCATCACCAAAAGCGACATCGGGACGTTGGCGGCGACGAGACCGTACGCGCCGCCGAGGAGCGGTTCGACACCCAGCGACGGGGCGAGGAGGTAGCCGCCGACGAACCCGAGCGGGTCGAAGACCAACGCGAGGATGATGAGCTGTACTGCGAACGGTTTGGAGGTGAACCAGCGGGGGAGCATCTGTGACACAGTCGTCTCGGAAGTGTTGCCCCACAGACCATTTAGTTCTGTGTGGTCGCGCTCAGAGCCACGAGGACGCGAACCCTTTTAGCCCGACACGAACCCACCACCGAGTAGTGAACACAGTCGCACGACTCCGTGAGACCCCTCGGCGGGCGGCCGTCGCGCTCGGCTACGCGCTCGTCGTCCTCGTGGCGTCGATCGTTCCGACGCCGCCGGGGAGCCTCACACCGATGGGTCCGCTCGGACTCGTCGGCCTCGATAAGTGGGTCCACGCGGCCGGGTACGCGGGTCTCGGGTTCGCCTTCGCGTCCGCGGTGCGCGCCAGGGGACGCAAAGAGGTCGTTGGAGCCGTCGTCGTCGCCGCCGCGTTCGGGGCGGGTATCGAACTCGTGCAGGCGGTGCTGCCGTACCGGTCGTTCGGCGTCGCCGATGCGGGGGCGAACCTCCTCGGTGCGGTCGTGGGCGGGGCGCTCTGGGTCGCGGTCGCGTGGGTCGCGGAACCCCGGAGGTAGGGTTATCTCACCCCCTCACGAAGGGCGAACGAACGGTGAAGGCAATGGGCACGAGACGACTCATCCGGGCATTCGGTCTCGCGGGAATCGGCGTCGTCGGGACGTACCTCCTCGCGGTTCGACCGTGGCACAGGCGCTGGGGGACCACCGACGACGAGGCGACGGGCTGGCTCCCCGGCGATGATTTCGTCGGCGACGCGGACGTCACCTCGACGCGGGCGATTACGATTGCGGCCCCCGCGCGGGCTGTCTGGCCGTGGCTCGTCCAGTTAGGGCAGGACCGCGGCGGCTTCTACAGCTACGAGCGATTGGAGAACCTGTTCGGCCTGCAGATTCACGACGCGGACCAAATCCTCCCGCAACACCAGCGGCTCGACGTGGGCGACGAGATACGACTCGGCCCGCCGGGCTCGGGCGCGCCGTCGTTCCGCGTCGCCTTGGTCGACCCCGAGCGGACGCTCGTGTTGAGTGCGCCGGGCTGGGAGACCGGCGAGAGCCCGGCGGTGTGGACGTTCGCGTTGCACGAGGTGGCACCCGGCGCGACGCGGTTGATCATCAGATACCGCGGCCGGTCGGAGACGCTCCGCGGGCGCGCGATGAACCGCTTGGTCGTCGAGCCGGTCCAGTTCGCCATGGAACGAAAGATGCTCAAGGGGATTCGGTCGCGGGCGGAGCGGGCGCGGGCGAGCGCGACGGGCGGTCGGCACCGCTGACCCAGCGCCGACGGGCGATTCGAAAGTCTTTTTGATGCGGTCCGGCTTCGGAAGAGTGCGAGCCGCCTTAGCTCAGACTGGGAGAGCACTCGACTGAAGATCGAGCTGTCCCCGGTTCAAATCCGGGAGGCGGCATTTTCCTGCGAACTACCGAGGGAGCGTCGCGACTGAGTCGTGAGCAGTGAAAATGCGACCCGACCGGATTCTGAATCAGCGAGCAAATCGAAGATTTGCGAGCGAGGTTCAAATCCGGGAGGCGGCAGTCGAGTCCTCGACGACCAATCGGAACAACGCCCGAGTCCGGCGGCTCAGACCCGTAGACTCGAACACACAGCAGCACAGGGACCTGCGGCGTTCTTCAGAAGACTTATCCGCGTGAGGTCGCTGGATTCAAAGGCAATGGCGAAAGGTAAGGTCGACTTCTTCAACGACACTGGCGGCTACGGTTTCATCTCTACTGACGACGCGGACGACGACGTGTTCTTCCACATGGAAGATGTTGGCGGTCCGGACCTCGAAGAGGGTCAGGAAATCGAATTCGACATCGAGCAGGCCCCCAAGGGCCCGCGCGCGACGAACGTCACCCGCCTCTAAGCAGGCTTCCGTTCACCGCAGTACATTCACAAACTGACGAACTTTCCTCCGTTTTTCACGACCGCGAGCGACGGCGTTTCGGCGACCGGGTGAGTGAGTCACAGACATGCGGAAGGGTTATCCGTCCGCAGGGTCGTTGTACAGTCGCAATGGCGAAAGGTAAGGTCGACTTCTTCAACGACACTGGCGGCTACGGTTTCATCTCTACTGACGACGCGGACGACGACGTGTTCTTCCACATGGAAGATGTTGGCGGTCCGGACCTCGAAGAGGGTCAGGAAGTGGAGTTCGACATCGAACAGGCCCCCAAGGGCCCGCGCGCGACGAACGTCACGCGCCTGTAATTCGGTTTCCGAATTCAGTAACAGACGAATCGATTTCTGAGAGTTTTTTTACGCACCCCTGAGCCGTGAGGCTGTGCTGTAGGACCCCCGCCGCGAGTAGACGCAGACCCGACCGAGCGTCACGAACCTGTCGAACCCAGAAGGCTCTTATCCTCTCGTAGTTGTGCATCAAACGAACAACAATGTCCGACGACGGGGAGCTGGAACCTCCCGCGGGAATAGACGACTCCCACATCGGCGCGGGCGTCTTCGACGAGACGATGGGTCCTGGCTCGTCGTTTGCGCACCTATACCGGGGTGAGATACACCGGATGAAGTCGTGGCGCGAGCGACTCGACCGGACCAGCAACTGGGCGATTACGCTGATGGCCGGGATTCTGACGTGGTCGTTTTCCGCACAAACGCACCCGCACTACATCATCCTCCTCGGGGTAGTGACGCTGAGCATCTTCCTCTGTATCGAGGCGCGGCGCTTCCGCGCGTACGACATCTGGCGCTCTCGGGTCCGGATGATTCAGCAGAACGTCTGGGCGTACGCGCTCGACCCTGACGGCGGCGTCCTCGACGAGGACTGGCGGGAGAAACTCGGGGAGGACTACCGCACGCCGAACATGAAGATACCCTTCGAGGAGGCGCTTGCCCACCGGCTCCGCCGGGTGTACCTGCCGCTGTTCATCGTGATGCTCGTCGCGTGGGTCATCCAGCTCACGGCGTACACGGACGGGACGACGCTCGTCGGGAGCGCCGGCGTCGGCGGCGTCCCCGGAAACATCGTCGTCGCCCTCGTCGCCGGGTTCTACGCGACCCTGCTCGGCATCTCGTTCCGCCCGCGCGAGTGGCACGTCAACGGCGAACTCATCCCGAGCGACGTCACGGGATGGGAGCAGTCGGAGTACGGCGACTCGTAGCGTCGCAATTCGAAATGGTTTTTTCGCTCCTGCGCGTCTGTCGAACCGCGCCGCCTTAGCTCAGACTGGGAGAGCACTCGACTGAAGATCGAGCTGTCCCCGGTTCAAATCCGGGAGGCGGCATATTCTGAGATTCTGAGCGGAGCGAAGAATCGAAGAAACGACGCCGGACTGATTTGAACCAGCGAGCAAATCGAAGATTTGCGAGTGAGGTCCAAATCCGGGAGGCGACCCTTCTCAGACTGAGTTCAAATCCGGGAGAAAAACGAAACCGACACCCCGCTTAGGCCCGCGCCTCGTCGAGCCACGCGGGTTCGTCGACGGTCGTCGAACCGACGCCCGTAAGCGAGTACTCCCACGACCCGCGGACCTCGGTGCCGTCGTCCATCCGCCCCGAGAACGCCCACGATTCGTGACGCGAGAGGCCGTCTTCGTCGACGAGGACGGCGTACTCGAAGTTCGTAACCTCCAGGTTCCCGGGCTCGCCCTGCGC
The DNA here is from genome assembly GCF_001190965.1 of Haloferax gibbonsii. Lineage (NCBI taxonomy): Archaea > Methanobacteriati > Methanobacteriota > Halobacteria > Halobacteriales > Haloferacaceae > Haloferax > Haloferax gibbonsii. Next base: position 425,212 of record NZ_CP011947.1, on the reverse strand, counting down.
CGCGGCCGACCCGGCGAGAATCAGCGCCTCGCTCGCGGACGAAAGTTCGTAGCGCTCGACGGACACGCCGTCGAACGTCTCGGTGCCGGCGAACGTCAGGTCGTCGTCAGCGCCGTACGCGCGGGCCTGCGAGAGCGCGATGGCGGTGGCGAGAACCTCCATCGACCCCTCGTAAGAGGTGTACGTGGCCTCGTCGCCGTCGCCAATCCAGACGTACGTCACGCCGTCGGCGACGTACTGCTCGACGCCTCCCGCGTCGGGTTGGCCGTCGGTCGCCGAGGTCGTTCGACTGTACGACCGCTCGGCTTCGAGGTCGGCGTAGAACTCGCGGGTGACTTCGGTCTCGACGCCGTTCGCGTCGACGCCGGTGTACGACCAACTGACGGAGAAGCTCCCGGCGTCGCGGAGGAGACGCTCGGGGTCGCTCAGTTCGAAGTCGTCGGTTCCGCTCGCGTCGGAATCCGCGCTGTCGCCGCCTCCATCGGGGTCGTCGATGTCGTCGGTTGGGGCGGCCGGCGCGACGTCCGCGCCGCCGGTACAGCCGGCGAGGAGCACGAGAACCGCGACAATCAGGACGGGGATACGGTTGGAATACACGACAACCATACGACGAGTAGAATCTTAAGTAGGCACCGCAAATCGCGTCGGTTCGGCGCGGCCGGCGGGGAAACTCACGAGTGAAGAGGTGAGCGGAACGTTCAGACCGTCACCGACGCCGACCTCGTCACGTCGCGGTGCGAGACGCGGACCTCGACGCCCGACGGGGTGACGGAGACGGTCACGTCGTCGACGGTGCGTTCGTACTCGGCGGTGTGGCTGCCGGACCGGGAAACGCGCAGGCGCTTCGAGAGGAGGCCGGCGTCCACGAGCGGGTCGAGTTTTCGGTACGTCGTCGAGAGCGGGAGGTCGCACGCCTCCGAGAGTTCGCTCGCGGACCGGGCGACGCCGTCTGTCGCGTCGAGAATGCATCGGCAGTCGTCGTCTTCGAGAAGCGAAAAGAGCGCGTCGACCGCGGCGTGGTCGTCGACGACGCGGGGTTCGGACGAGGCGGTCGGGGAGCGGATGGCGAAGGGAAACGAGGCCTGACTCATACTTCTGTAGACTCGACGGACGGGGACCAACGGATAACCACGATAGCGTGGGACGTTTATATACTCGGGCGGACGCGGGCGCGGCCGTCTCGACCGCTACCCCTCTTCGAGGACGTCGCCGAGCAGCTTCGTCAGGGCGGCCGCGAGGTGTTCCGAAAAGGTCGACTGGTTGATTTCGAGTTCGGCCGCGACCTCGGTCGCGTTGGCTCCGCGCGGGCGCTCGAAGTAGCCCATGTCGTAGGCCGTCTGGAGGACTTCGAGCTGACGGGCGGTGAGCTTCCCGCGGTCGACGAAGACGCTGTCGCCGGGGGCGTCGCCGGTGGGCGAGCGCACGAGGCGTTTGATGTCGAGTCCGGGAAAGCGGTCGCGAAGCTCGCCGATGACGGCCTGCAGCTGTTCGTAGTCGGCGGCGTGGAAGACGAGCGTCAGACTGCCGCGCTGGGCGAAGTAGCGGTCGACCGGACAGCCGAACTCGCCGAGGCACTCGCACGGACAGCCGGCGCTCCCGTCGTGGGTGTAGCGGTAGAGGTGCTTCGAGCCGTAGGAGAAGATGGGGTCGAGCGCGGACGCCTCCGGCGGGTCGTCGGCCTCGAGGACGAACTCGGAGACGCTGACGTCGCCCGGTGTGGAGACGACGCTGGTCGAGACGGAGTCGACGACGGAGTCCGTCGAGTGAGCGACCGAGGCGACGGGGCAGACCGACAGCGAGTCGAATTCGACCGTGGCGCGGATACCGGCGGGCATGTGTTACGCGCGGGCGCGCCGGTGCTCGCCGCGGGACGCGACGACCGCGGACATTACTTGTCGGACTCCGCGGCGTCCAGTTCGACGGCCCGGCCGCCGAGCGTCTCGGGGTCGAGTTCGAACAGCTGGATGTCGAGGTCGCGCTTCGTCTCGCCCCAGATTTCGAACAGCGGGCGCTTGGCCTTGCCGTACTGAACGATGCGTTCGACGGTCAGCTCGTCGGGGTCGACGCGTTCGAGCGTCCCCTCGGCGATGATGCTCCGGTAGCTCCCGTCGTTCGACTCGTGGACGACGAGTCGGGCCCGCGGGGACGACGTGAGGAACTGCCGCTTTTCGCTTTCGGGCGTGGAGACGAGACGGAGATAGAAGCGACCGCTCTCGCCGTCGTAGCCGTAGGAGATTGGAATCGCGTATGGTTCGTCCGCCTTCGCGAGCGAGAGGACGCCCGTCTCGTGACGGGACAGGACCTCGCGTATCTCGTCGGGCGAGAGTTCGGTCTGTTGGTCCAGAGACATCGGTTCGTACCACCAGACTCGCGGCCGACGTAATTACTGTTACTTCTCGGCGGTGTCCGAGAGACCCCAATCGGGCGATATCGGCGGGGTCGGTCACAGGCGCGACTCGCTCAGGCGGTCGAAAATCAGGTGGTCGAGAAGGCGTCGGTCGTGAGCGCGGCGCTACAGATGACACAGCCGTTTTCGAGGAGGGCGTCGCGCATGGAGTCGTTGACCAGCATGGACTCCGCACACTCCGGGCAGACGAATGTGTAGTCCGCGCTGTCGCTCATGTGGTTCGTAGTACGCGTGGCACACGTATATGTAGCCTACTGTTTTTCGAACGCCGAGGGCGCGGTGGAGCGAACGCCCCAACCGGGCACGGAGAAGAATGGAACCTCACGCGGAACACGGAGCGAACGCCTCGGTCGAGGTCGGACTCCCGCAGATGGGACAGCCGCGTTCGAGGACCGCCGCGCGCATCCCGTCGTTGACGGCGAACCCCTCGCCGCACTGCGGGCACGTGAACTCGTAGTCGTCCGTCGGCGACGTGGCGCTCATCAGTCCACCTCCGGCGGTGCGAGCGTCGCCGTCATCGCGACCGCCCCTCTTCGCCGTCTTCGCCGCCGTCCGTGGCGACCTGCCGGAACGCGAGCGACACGCCGGCGTCGTCGAACGAAAACGAGAGCGTGTCGAAGGTGGTCGCGAACTCCCGCGGGTGGTGCGTCGCGGTCTGAATCCGCAGTCGCTCGTCGAGGAGCGACGCCTCGGTGAGCAGGTCGAGCTTCCGGTAGACCGTCGACAGCGGCACGTCGCAGAGTTCGGCGCACTCCTGCGCGGTCCGCGGGGCCCCGTCGCAGGCGGCGAGGATTCGCCGGCTGTCGCCGTCGCTGAGCGCAGAGAGGACGGCCGACGGCTCCGCGGCGACCTGCTGGGGTCGGGTCAGGTCGAGCGTCGATGCACCACGTGCGGCGAAAGCGGAAGAGGAGTTCATACTTCGATAGACGACGGACAACGGGAGGTATCTCCGCCCGCGCTATCCGGGGTGGTTTAAGTACTCGACCCGTCTCCGGCTTCGAGTTGGGCCAGTCTGCGGCGCACCGCGGGGTTCGAACTCGGCGCGAGGATGAAGTGGCCCGCACCCATCGTGAGACTCCGCAGGTACCAGTAGACCGCGCGCTCGACCGGGCGGAACCGGCCGTCGGTCAGCGCGACCGCGCCGCGCCACGCGTTCCGCCGTCCCTCGCGGAGCGTGAAAAACGACAGCGCCTCGTCGAACCGACCCAGCGACTCGTCGATGTCGGCGACGCCGTCGGCGTACCGCTCGGCGATGAGGTCCTGTTCCTCGTCGACGAGGCGGCGGAGGACCCGATTTATCCGGCGGTGGTCGTCGTACTTCGCGGGTCGGTCGGGGTCGATGCCGACCTCGTGGAGCGCCAGCGCGAGGTCGTAGTTCACGTGCGCGTTGACGCCGAGCAACACGTCCTGCACCACGAGCGACTCCCCGGCGAGTGCCGTCTCGAAGGAGAGTTGCCACGGGTCGGGCACGTCGTCGTGGTCGCCGCGCTCGAAGGCGCGGAACGCCCGGCGGTAGTGGTCCGCGAAGGTGACGAGGTAGTCGGCGACCCACTCGGGGTCGGTGAACTCGCCGCCGCCGAGTCCGCGGTCGACCTCGGCGGTCACGCGGACGTAGATGGTCAGGAAGGCGGCGCGGCGGTCGCCGCGCTCGTACAGGAGCGATTCGAGCGCCGACAGCCGCTCGTGGGCGTCGGCCACGTCCCGGAACGGCGCGTCGACGAGTTCGAGAACCTCCTCGGTCGCGTCGCGGGCGACGCCGGCGAGCGACGGGTTCGGCGTCCGCACCGCGGCCGCGAGCTTTCGTCCCTCCTCGAACGTCGTCCGTCGCATGGGTTGGCCGTCCAGACGGTCCCGCCTTCGATAACGATACCGGCGCGCACGCGCTCGCGACCGAGAATCCGCGGGTGGGACGCTCACGCCCGGCGCTGGAGACCGGACCGGGAGTCGATGCGAAGCTCCCACCCGAGGATGTCCTGCATCGGCTCCGTCTCCGAAAAGAGGGTCGGATACCAAGCGTTGTCTTCGAGCACGTCGTGGACGCGGTCCCAATCGCCGTCGTCGACCCGGCGGAGTTCGCCGTCGACGACGACGCTCTCCCACTCGTCCCGCGAGGGAGCGTTCCAGACGGCGAAGCTCGCGCGGGCGGTCCGCTCGGCGAACTCGGTCTTCTTCGAGGACTCGCCGGGACGGAGGAAGACGAAGTAGAGTCGTCCCCGGTCGGCGTCGTAGCCGAACGAGAGGGGAATCCCGTAGGCGACGCCGTCGTCGGCGAGCGAGAGAACGCCGACGCCCTCCTCGCGGAGCAGGCGGTCTATCTCCTCCGACGGCATCTCGATTCGGTTGTGTTCGGCGAAGTCAGGGGCCATGGGAAATATACGCACGGAGATGGCATAAGCCTGCCAGCGACCCGGAGACCGGCGACCAGCGACCGACGGGCGGCCTCGGCGCGCTCGCTCGCTCGGCCCCGACGCGCGACGCGGGGCTTATCCCCGGCGGCGACGAACCGCGGGACGACACCCGGATGACGGTGAACACACTCCACCGGCCGACGCACCGCGACGCCCTCGTCCACCTCGAAGCCGCCTTCGAACGCGGCGACATGGTGACCGTGTTCGGCCGGTGCACGGTCGACTACGACGGCCGCGCGACGAGCGAACTCGGCCCCGGCGACCGGCTCGTCGTCCTGAAGCCGGACGGCTCGATTCTGGTCCACACCGACGAGAAGCGGACGCCCGTCAACTGGCAGCCGCCGGGGTGTACCCACTCCGCGAGCGTCCGCGACGGCCGGCTTCGAGTCCGGAGCACACGCACGAGCCCCGACGAGCGACTCGACGTGCACTTCGAGCGCGTCGAGCAGTGTTCGGCCTACGCCGTGAACGACCGCAGCGACCTCGAACTGGTCGGCAGCGAGGAGGACCTGCGGCAGCACATCCTCTCGGACCCCGACATCCTCGAACCGGGCTTCGAGCCGCTCGAGACCGAGCGGCAGAGCGACGCGGGCGCAATCGACATCTTCGGCGAGGACGCCGACGGCGTCCCGGTCGTCGTGGAGTTGAAGCGCCGGCGCGTCGGCCCCTCGGCGGCGAGTCAGCTCCGACGGTACGTGGACGCGCTCCACCGCGAGTTCGGCGACGACGAGCCGGTTCGCGGCGTCCTCGTCGCTCCCTCGGTGACCGAGCGAGCGGCGGACATGCTCGACCGCGAGGGACTGGAGTTCGTCGCGCTCGACCCCGAGACGGGCGCACCGCCGGTCGAGGAGGACGACGGCGAAACCGACGGGTCGGACGGGAACGGGGAGAGGGACGGAGCGGAAGAAGACGGCGACGGCGGCGACGACGGCGACTAATCAGTCCAGACCGGCGGCGGCGACGAAGTTCTCGACGGTCCGAGCGGCCGTCACGTCGTCGAAGTCGCGGTCGGCGTCGCCGTCGGGCCAGCCGAAGTCGTCGGCGATGCGGTCGAGGAGGTCGGCCGTGAACTCGGGGTGGTACTGGACCGTCCAGACGGGCGCGTCCTCGTGGCGCGTCGCGAGGTGGTCGTAGTAGTCCGCGGCGGCGACGGTCTCCATGCGGTCGCCGGGGGCGACGACGTAGTCGCCGTGGACCATCGGGATGCGTCCGGAGACGCCATCGAACAGGGGGTCGTCGCCGAGGTCGACGTCGGCGATGCCGCGGCGCTGGTCGCCGGCTTCGACGGTGCCACCGAGCGCGTCGTTGACGAGCTGGTGGCCGAAACAGACGCCGAGCGTGGGCAGTTCGCGGGCGACGAGGTCGCGAGCGAGCAGGCGCGCGTCGGCGAGCCACGGGCGCTCGTCGGCCTCGTAGACGCCCGCGGTGCTCCCGGTGAGCACGACGGCGTCGACGTTCGAGAGCGTCGGGAGGCCGTCGTCGGGGAGCGAGTGAACGGTCCCCTCGCGGCCGTCGAGGGCGAGGTCGGCGAGCGCGTCGGTGAAGTACGCGGGGCCGTCCGCAGGCATGCAGTCGCAGACGAGCAACATGGTCCGAACCGTAGCGACGGCGGCGCATAAGCGTGTCTCCCGGTCGCGGGGTCGACTCGTCCGCCGCCGGGGACCGGCGGGACTCGATACGGTTCGGTGGCCCATCGCGGCGAACCGACGTGCGAGCCCCTGACACGACCGCGGCGGGCGAATGAAGCTTCGAAGCGTTTTTAGCCCGCCTGACCCTTCGGTTTCACAAGTAACCATGTCAGACAAACCCGCCTCTATGTACCGGGAGATTACGAACCCGGCGTACACCCGACGCGAGTACATCACGGGTATCCCCGGTTCGAAGATCGCACAGCACAACATGGGCGACCTGAAAGCTGACCCCGAGGACTACCCCGTCCAGATCAGCCTGAAGGTCGAAGAGGAAGTGCAGATTCGCCACGGTTCGCTCGAATCCGCGCGTCTGTCTGCCAACCGTCTCATGCTCAAGCACGCGGGCGAAAAGCAGTACAAGATGATTCTGCGCAAGTTCCCGCACCACGTCATCCGCGAGAACAAGCAGGCGACCGGCGCGGGTGCGGACCGTGTCTCCGACGGGATGCGCCAGTCGTTCGGGAAGGTCGTCGGGACCGCCGCTCGCATCCCCAAGGGCGAGACCGTGTTCACCATCTACTGCGACGTCGAGGACGCGGAGACGGCGAAGGACGCCTTCCGCCGCGCGTACAACAAGATGTCGCCGCCGTGCCGCATCGTCGTCGAGCGCGGCGAAGAGTTGCTCGTCGCGTAAGTTCGCGACCTCGCGCCGGCGCGTGGTCGGAACGCGCCTCGCCTCGAACCCATCATTTTTCCCCCGGGACCTCACCTCGTAGCGTATGCTTCGGTTGGCGGTCACCACCTCCAGCGAGACGTTCGAGCGAATGCGCGGCCCGCTCGGCGACCGCGGCATCGACGTGGGACACCTCCCCGCCGAGGGGTTCGCGCTCGACCTCTCGACGCCGCCGGCCGAGTCGTTCGACGCCGGCTTCGTCTACCCCTCGCGTCCGATGGAAGGCGGCGTCGTCACCGCCAGACACGACATCCCGTGGGTGAACACGCGCGAAGACGTGCTCACCTCGCGGAACAAGGCGGGCGTCATCGCGACGCTCGAACGCGCCGGGCTGCCGGTTCCGCGGAGCGTCTACGTCTCCAACCCGGCCGACGAGTCCGACCTGCTCGACGCCGTCGAGTCGGCGGGTCTCGACTATCCGGTCGTCGTCAAGCCGAACTCCACGACGCGGGGCGTCGGCATCGCCAAGGCCCACGACCCGGACTCGCTTTCGGGGCACGCGGACGTGCTGAGCCTCGTCCACGACTTCCGCGCGACCGGCGACAAGTCGTTCCTGATTCAGGAGTGGCTGCCGGACGCCCGCGACTACCGCGCGATGGTGCTCGACGGCGAGGTCGTCGGCGCGGTGGAGCGCCGACTGACGGAGCGCGCGCGCGACGGCGGGCGCTGGAAGCACAACGTCCACCGGGGCGCGGAGGCGGTCGGGACGGACCTCCCGAAGCGACACCGCGACCTCGCCGAAGCGGTCGCCGACGAGTTGGGCATCCGCTATCTCGGGGTTGACCTGCTGGAATCCGACGGGCGGGTCGTCGTCTCGGAGACGAACGCCCGGCCGACCATCGACGACGACGCGAAGTACGACGACGGCTTTTTCGACCGACTGGCGGCGCTCGTCGAGCGGGTCGCAAAGAAGTCCTGAGCGGGCCGCGCGAAGTCGAGTCGCTACTCGACGTCGATTGCGGCGGAGTCCTCGGCGCGGTCGAACGTGACCTGCAGGACGCCGTTGTTGAAGGTGGCCGATGCGGAGTGCTCGTCGACGCGGGCCGGGAGGCGGATGCGTTCGTCGTACTCGCGGCGGTCACCGGCGGCGCTGATAGTCAGCGTCTCACCGTCGCACTTGAGGTCGATGGCGTCTTTGTCGACGCCCGGGAGGTCCGCGACGAGTCGGAGTGTAGAGCCCTCATCGTACACGTCGATGTGGGTCTCGGAGGCGAATCCGGCGTCGCCTCCGGTCATGTCGTTCATCATCCGTTCGATTTCGTCGAAGATGTTGTCGAACGGGTCGTCGCGGTCGTCTCTGACCATGGGGGCCGCTATGAAATCGGAGGATAAAACGTTTCTGCCTGTGACAGTCACCTGGCAGCGAACCGCCAGTATTCGACCGCGAGCGACCGTCTACGGACGGACGGCGCGTCCCCGTGCGGGCGTGTCAATTCTCGTCCGTGTCTGATTGGTTGTGTTTGTTTCTGTGTCAATATTGATTGCTGATGAAAGGTAACGTTCGATTCAGTCGGATTTACCGAAACAGATATACTCTTGCGCCCGGCATATCAATACGGATACTACTCGAACATGAGTGAAAAATCCTACCTCAGCGCGGGCGAGAACGTGGATGAATCGGACGTGGTGCGGGTGGCACTCAACGGCTTCGGCCGCATCGGCCGAAACATCTTCCGTGCCGTCCTCGACAACCCGAAGGTCGAACTGGTCGCCATCAACGACGTCATGGACTTCGACGACATGGCGTACCTCGCGAAGTACGACTCCGTCATGGGCCGACTCGACGGCGTCGAGCGCGACGGCGATTCGCTGTCCATCGGCGGCACCTCGGTGAGCCTCTACAACGTCCAGTCCCCCGCGGAGCTTCCGTGGGGCGAACTCGACGTGGACGTGGCGCTCGAATGTACGGGCATCTTCCGCACGAAGGAAGACGCCTCCGCACACCTCGAAGCGGGCGCGGACAAGGTCGTCATCTCCGCGCCGCCGAAGGGCGACGAGCCGGTCAAGCAGATCGTCTACGGCGTCAACCACGACGAGTACGACGGCGAGGACATCGTCTCGAACGCCTCCTGTACGACCAACTCCGTCACGCCGGTCGCGAAGGTGCTCGACGAGGAGTTCGGCATCGAGAACGGTCTCCTGACGACCGTCCACGCCTACACGGGCAGCCAGAACCTCATCGACAGCCCCCACGCGAAGCAGCGCCGCGGGCGCGCCGCCGCCGAGAACATCGTCCCGACGACGACCGGCGCGGCGCAGGCGGCCACCGAGATTCTGCCCCAGCTCGACGGCAAGCTCGACGGCATGGCGATTCGCGTCCCCGTGCCGAACGGCTCGCTCACCGAGCTCGTCGTCCGCCTCGAAGACAAGCCCTCCGTCGAGGAGATCAACGACGCCTTCCGCGCCGCGGCCGACTCCGGCCCGCTCGCGGGCGTCCTCGGCTACACGGACGACGAAGTCACCTCGCGTGACATCCTCGGCCTGCCGTTCTCCAGCACCGTCGACCTCAACACGACGAACCAGGTCAACGACGGCGGCCTCTACAAGATTCTGACGTGGTACGACAACGAGTACGGCTTCTCCAACCGGATGCTCGACGTCGCCCACTTCGTCACCCACCAGTAGACGCCCCCACGAACCGCCCGCCCTTTCAGCGCGACCTACCCACCACTAAGTAATTCCTCTACGTCCTTCCACCCGATGTTCAAGACCCTCGATGACCTCGACCCGGAGCAGCGCGTACTCGTCCGACTCGACCTCAATTCGCCGGTCGAAGACGGCGAGGTCCAAGACAACCGACGGTTCGACCGCCACGCGGAGACCGTCCGCGAACTCGCCGAGGCCGGCCACCGCGTCGTCCTCATGGCCCATCAGGGCCGTCCCGGCGACGACGACTTCGTCTCGCTCGAACAGCACGCCGACATCCTCGCGAGCCACATCGGCCGCGACGTGGGATTCGTCGCCGACACCTACGGCGACGAGGCCATCGCCGCCATCGACGCGCTCGAAGCCGGCGAGGTGCTCCTCCTCGAAAACACGCGGATGTGCGACGAGGAGCTTCCCGAGGAGGACCCCGAGGTCAAGGCCGACACCGAGTTCGTCCGGACCCTCGCCGAGCACGTCGACGCCTACGTCAACGACGCCTACTCGGCGGCCCACCGCTCGCACGCCTCGCTGGTCGGCTTCCCGCTCGTGCTCCCCGCCTACGCGGGGCGCGTGATGCAGACGGAGTACGAGGCCAACTCATCTATCGCCACCCGCGAGTTCGACGGGCAGGTGACGATGGTCGTCGGCGGGACGAAGGCCACCGACGTCATCGACGTGATGAACAACCTCGGCGACAAGGTCGACCAGTTCCTCTTGGGCGGCATCGCCGGCGAACTGTTCCTCCGCGCCGCCGGCAACGACGTGGGCTTCGACCTCGAGGGCATGGACTTCTTCGACGACCAGTGGGAGGCGAACCGCGAGACTATCGAGTCGCTCCTCGACGAGCGCGGCGACCAGATTAAGCTCGCCGTCGACCTCGCCTACGAGGACGAGACCGACGACCGCGGCGAAATCGCGGTCGCCAACATCACGGAGAAGGACCGCGCGTACCTCGACGTCGGCTCGATGACGGTCGACGAGTACGACCCCATCATCCGCGACTCCGAGGCCGTGTTCGTGAAGGGCGCGCTCGGTCTGTTCGAAGACGAGCGCTTCGCGGTCGGCACGACCGGCGTCCTCCGCGCCATCGCCGAGACCGACTGCTTCTCCGTCGTCGGCGGCGGCGACACCTCCCGCGCCATCGAGATGTACGGCATGGACGAAGGCGACTTCGGCCACGTCTCCATCGCCGGCGGCGCGTACATCCGCGCGCTGACCGGCGCGCCGCTCGCCGGCGTCGAGGCGCTGCAGCAGGACTGAATCCGCGCAGCGTCACCCGTCTCTCTTCTCGGCGAACACGCCGGCCGCGCCATCGACGAGAATCGCGACGCCGCCCGCGAAGACCAACAACGTGAGGAGTCCGCCGACGGCGTTGTCGTCGGGGAAATTTCCCGAGGCGCGAACCGCCAGCGTCCACCCGGCGCTGAACGCCGCGTAGCCCGCCATCGCCGCGCCGATGACGACGTTCGTGCCGCCGCCGAGCGTCACGCTGAGCGCCGGCGACCCGACTTCCCCGGCGTCGTCGGCGGCGGTCTCGTCGGAGCCGTCCGTCTCGCTCGCGTCGCCGTCGGTGCCGTCTCGTTCTGACACGCCCCGAACGGGGACCGCGCGGGACATAAGTGTCACCCAACGTTGATAGCCGACGCCGCCGAACCGACGCGCATGAAACTCGGCGTCGTCTCCGACACGCATGACAACCTCGACTACGTCGAAGCCGCGGTCTCGCACTTCGAATCCGAGGGCGTGGACGCGGTCGTCCACTGCGGCGATATCGTCGCGCCCTTCTCGGCCGCGCCGTTCGACGCGGACTTCGACTTCCACGCCGTCCGCGGCAACAACGACGGCGAGTGGGCGCTCCGCGAGACGGTGGACTCGTTCGGCACCTACCACGACGACTTCGCGCACCTGACGCTCGACGGCCAAGAGATAGCGGTCTACCACGGCACCGAGGCCGGCCTGGTCGACGCGCTCGTCGAGTCCGGGACGTACGACTTCGTCCTGCGCGGCCACACCCACGAGCGGGTGGTCGAACACCGCGGGAAGACGACGCACATCAACCCCGGCGGCCTGCCGATTCCCGGCGCTGACGACGCGTTCCACGTCGCGGTCGTGGACCTCGATACCGGGAACGTGGCGTCGCGGTCGCTCTGAGGGAGCGAAGCGAGTGGGAGGCCCGTTTGGTTTTCCCAGTCAGCTGTTTGTCGTGTGAAACAGCTGCTCGGTAGTGCGTACGAACGTTCCGACTCTTATTCGACGATCTCGAATGGTGCGGCGAGTGCGATTCCCGTATCGTTATCGGAGAATCCCCAGTAGATGAATCGGTACGTTCCTGCCGTATGTATCGTACACCGTTGAAATGGCCCCCAGAAGTCGTTCGCACTGAGTTCCATCTCCCATCGGAGCTCGTCGCCAGGGGCCAGTATTTGTTCAGAGGATGACCACTCGTACTCGTCTCGCACACCGATTGTGTTTCGCCACGTCCCCTTATCGACCAAGCGCTGAATCATGTATCGTGGTTTCCCGAGTGTGGTGAGGGAGTCAGTAGACTCGTTTGTGAGCGTCGCGACGAATTGCTCACCTGGCGAGATAGATTGTGGCACTGTCAGAGACGCATATCGAAGGTAGTCCACTATCGGTCGATTGGTAAACACGTCCCCAACGTCTCGATAACCCGAAGAACAGACGTTCTGGTCACGTCGCGTAATAGTATTGAGGCACCCAGACAGGGCCGCCGTTCCGATTGCACCGGCGAGTGCGAGAAATCGGCGGCGGGGAAGAGGAGGGCTCATATCAGTAACAGACGCTACTGCCGTCATATATTTATTCTAACCTGATACCGATGAATCCGACACCCCACGCGCTGGACTAATTGAGATGTGGTTTCTCTGTACTAACCGCACAGCGTCAGACGACACCGTCTGCTGCGGATTCGAACAGCCGAATGGGTGAAAAAGCCGCGACTGCACCGAACTGAGCGGGCGATTCGCCGATTAGTCGTCGGCGAACTCCGCGCGCGCCTGCTCAGCGAATCCGGACGGACTACCGGAGATACCGATACCGAGCGTCTGGTCCGTGAGTTCCATGCTCGTCTGCTGGTCTTCGACGTCGAACATCGCGCGGATGGCGTCGACGTTCTCGGGAATCACGTCGGACTGCTGGTGGATGGCCTGGAACAGGTAGAGGTCCCGGCCGTTGACGCCGATGGACTCGCCCCACACGCAGTTCTCCCACATGTCGCCGCGCGGGCGGCCCGCGTCGAGCGCGAAGTCCATGAGCTTGCCCGCGCCATCGATGCCCATCCCCTCCGGGATGACGTAGACGCGGTTCTCGCCTTCGAGCAGTTGCCGGACGTGCGCGCCGGTCACGTCGTCTTCGAGCGTGACGTTGAGCGCGTGGACGTGCATCAGCGTCGCCGGGACCTTCAGTCCGAGCGTGTCGATTTCGAGGTCCGGGAAGATGGTCTTCACGTCGGGGCCGTGGTGCGAGGGAATCTTGATGGGGTTCGGGAGAATGTCGTTTATCGGCCCGCGGGAGTTCTGACCGGGGTCGCCGCCGCGGCGGACGAGCGTCGCCCGGACCTTCTCGACGCCGTACTCGGCTTCGAGCGGCGCGATGATGCGCGAGAGACCGGTCGTGTTACACGAGACGACGCGGACGTAGTCGGCGTCGCGGGCGGCGTCGAAGTTGGCCCGCGCGTTGAAGCTCACGTCGGCCACGTCGGCGTCCTCGCCGCCCTGGAAGATGGCGGGCGTGTGGTGCGTCTCGTACAGTTCGCGGTTCTCCGCGCCGATGCCCGACGGCGTGCAGTCGACGATGACGTCCGCCTTGGCGACCAGTTCGTCCACCTCGCCGGCGAGGTCGACGCCGGCCTCGGAGAACAGCGGTGAACGTTCGGGAATCGCGGCGTACATCGGGTAGCCGCGTTCGCCCGCGGTGTGCGCTTCGAAGTTGGGCTGGGTCTTGGCCACGCCGATGAGTTCCATGTCGGGCTGCGCGTTGATCGCGTCGGCGACGCGCTTTCCGATTGTGCCGTAGCCGTTGACACCCACTCGTATCATGGGTGACAAACGACCGGGCCCGACCATAGTTATTTCGATGGTTAATACTTAGAAATTAACTCTCGGGCGAGTGAGTCCCTCGATTACCTCCGAGGCGAGTGAAACCGACGGTTCGGGGCGACGGGGCGGAAACCGAGCGCGAGGGGGCAGATGGGAACGCCTAACAGCGCCGGCGGCGCAGGTTCTCCCATGCCCGAATCCGACGCAGACCTCCGCGCCGCCAGCGAGACGGCGGTCCGCCAGTGTCTCGAACTCCAGCCCGACGAGTCGCTCGTCGTCGTCACCGACGACAAGCGCGAGCGCATCGGCGAGGCGCTCTACGAGGTCGCCGGCGAGGTGACCGACGACGCCACAATCGTCCGCTACCCGCCGGGCAACCAACACGGCGAGGAGCCGCCCGCGCCGGTCGCCGCCGCGATGAAGTCCTGCGACGCCTTCCTCGCGCCGACGACGAAGAGCCTGAGCCACACCCGCGCCCGCGGCGACGCCTGCGACGCCGGCGCTCGCGGCGCGACGCTTCCGGGGATCACCGAGGAGGTGTTCGTCACCGGCCTCGACGCCGACTACGACGCCATCTACGACCACAGCGCGGCGATGCTCGACGCCGTCGGCGACGCCGACGAACTCCGCGTCACGACCGAGAAGGGCACGGACATCACGTTCGTCCGCGGCGACCGCGAGTGGCTCGCCGACACCGGCGCAATCGCAGCGGCCGGTTCGTTCTCGAACCTCCCCGCGGGCGAAATCTTCCTCAGCCCCGCGTCCGCGACGGGCACCTACGTCGTCGACGGGACGATGATGCCCCACGGCCTCCTCGACGAGGGACGGGAACTCCGCTTCGAGGTCGAAGACGGCTACGTCACGGAGATTTCCGACGACGACATCCGCGAGCAGGTCGAGGCCGCGGCCGAGGAGGTCGGCGACGACGCCTACAACCTCGCCGAGATCGGCATCGGCACCAACGTCGGCGTGACCGACCTCGTCGGCTCCGTCCTGCTCGACGAGAAGGCCGCGGGCACGGTCCACATCGCCATCGGCGACGACGCCGGCATCGGCGGCGACACCGACGCGCCGCTTCACCTCGACGGCATCATCCGCGAGCCGACGGTGTACGCCGACGGCGAGGAAGTCGACCTGCCGCAGCCCTGAGCGGGTTCGCGCCGCGACCGCGGCCGGTTCGTCCGTGCGTCCGACGGGACACCTGCCACCGACTCCCACGCCGAAACGGAGAAAGGCGGCTTTTTACGGCCTGATGGGCTAGCGACCCGTATGAGCCTACCCGACGCCGGCGAGCGCGTCCCCCTCTCCTGCCCGACGTGTTCGCCCGACGAACCCACCGTCCACGAGGTGCTGAAGCCCGGCGGTCACTCGACCGTCCGGTGTACCGAATGCGGCCACGTCCACAAGGAGAACGTCGAGATTCCCGACGAAATCGAGATGAACGTCGTCGTCTCGCAGGACGGCGACTCCGTCTCGACCGGGGTGCCCGCGCCGGTCGGCGCGACCGTCGAGGTCGGCGACGAGTTCATCGTCGACACGCCCGAGGCGATTCAGCTCGTGCGCATCACGGGCATCGAAGTCGGCCCCGAACAGCGCGCCGACGAGGCCGCGGTCGGAGACGTGAAGACCGTCTGGACCCGCGTCGTCGACAACGTCGCGGTCAACGTCACCATCCACCCGAAGGACGGCAAGCGCGAGGACACCCGCAGCGTCACCGTCAACGTCCCCGGCGACTACGAGTTCGTCGTCGGCGAGACCGAGTCGTTCGGCGACGAGGAGGTCGAAATCGAAGGCCTCGTCGTCCGCTCGGACGCCCCGGAGTACCGCCACGGCAAGCTCGACCACCCCGGCGACATGGTGTACGCGAAGGACGCGAAACGCGTCTACGCCCGCGACCAGAGCTCGGCGGCGTGGTCGGCCTGGTAAGACGGAACCGAGCCACTCCGACCCGCCGACCCGCCGACGAGCTGTTCCGCTCGCCCAACGCACGACCTTTTGTTTCCCGACCCGTCGGTGCGACCATGCCTACCCGCGACCGGTCGCAGTCGTCGGTCGAATCGCTCGCGCTCCTGTGGGCCGCCCGCGAGAGCGGCGTCATCGACGCGCTCACGACGAGCGCCGGCACCGCCGAGGCCGTGGCCGAGACCGCCGGTATCGACCCCCGAGCCGCCCGCATCACCGTCGAGGCGCTGGCCGCGATGGGCTTCATCAAGCGCGTCGGCGACGAGTACGAGATAACCAACCGCGCGCTCGGCTTCCTCGCCAAGCGCGACGTGCGCTCCATCGGTCGCCTCCCGCACGCGCTCGACCGCTTTTCGCTCTACGCCGACCTCCCGGAGACGATGGCGACCGGCGAGTCGCCTGCGTTTCCGGACGACTGGCTTCGGAACCGACTCGGCGCGCACGACGCCGCCGGGGAGTCGGTCGTCCGCGCCTGCGTGACCGCCGCGGTCCGCGAGGCCCCCGACGCGACGCGCGTCCTCGACCTCGGCGGCGCGTCGGGCGTCTTCGCCCGCGAGTTCGTCGCCCGCGGCCGCGACGTGACGCTCGTCGACGACGCGGACACCGTCGAAGTCGTCCGGCCGCTCCTCTCGCGCGCCGGCGTTGACCTCGTCGCGGGCGACCCGACCGACCCGCCGGCGACGGGATTCGGCCTCGTCTTCGCCGGCGACGCCTTCGCCGGGCGCGACCCCGAGGGCGCGCGGGCGCTCGTCTCGGGCGCGCACGACGCCCTCGAACCCGGCGGTGCGGCGGTGTTCGTCGATAGTCTCCACGGGCGCTGCTCGACCGAGGCGACCGCGGGGCGGGCGGTGGACGCGCTCGCCACGGGCCGCGGCGACCTCCACGACGAGCCGACGGTTCGCTCGTGGGTCGAATCGGCCGGATTCGGCGGCTGTACGGTCCGAGACGTGCCGGGAACCGACCTGCAGGCGGTCGTCGGCGAGCGTGCGGTTGATTAGGACCGACCTCCGAGTTCGGCTATGGACAACTCGGTGCTGCGCGACGACATGGTCGACGGCCTGGAGCACTCGCTGGAGTCGCTCCCGGAGGCCGTCTCCATCGCCATGCGCAGCGTCCCGCGACACGAGTTCGTCACCGACTCGCCGTATCAGAACCGCCCGACCGAGCACCGCGACACGAACACGACCATCCTCGCGCCGACGACGGTCGCGCGCCTCCTCTCCGCGCTCGACCCCCAGCCGGACGACGAGGTGCTCGTCGTCGGCGCGGGCGTCGGCTACACCGCCGCGGTCCTCGCCGAAATCGTCGGCGACGCTCACGTCCACGCGGTCGACATCACGCGCTCTCTGGTGTACGAGGCGCGCGAGAACCTCCAGCGCGCCGGCTACGGCGGCGTCCTCGTGGACTGCCGCGACGGCGCGGAGGGGCTGGCCGACTACGCGCCTTTCGACCGCATCCTCGTCGAGGCCTCGGCGGTCCGCCCGCCCGCGCGACTCCTCGCGCAACTCGCCGACGACGGCCGACTCGTCATGCCGAAAGGCGTCGGCGAGCAGACGCTCGTCGCCGTCGAGGACGGCGAGGTGGCCGAATCGTTCGGCCCGCTGTCGTTCAAACCGCTGCTCGTTGACGGCGAGCAGACGGGGAGCATCGTCAGAAACCGGACGCGACGCGAGGACCCCGAGTACGAGGGCCGGGGCTGGCACGCCGGCCACGGCTGGGAACAAGACTGGATAGACTGGGGCGGTCGCGGATAGGAGACGGAACGACGCTGGCGGGTCGGGACGGGCGCGGCAGGCCGACGGCTACGTCGCGCCTTCGAGGTAGCCGTACCGGAGCCCCTGAATCGCGGTGGCGAGCGTCCAGACGGCCATCGCGAGACACATCGCCCAGAGGACGCCGAGAATTTCGAAGCCGCTGATGAGGGCGTAAATCACGAGCGTGAGCGTCAGAAACCGACCGATTGTGTCGTCTTCGCCGGGGAGGAGGAACGCGAGCCGGGACATACGCGGGGAGACGCGGCCGAGGGAGTTAGTGTTTGCCGACGTGTCGGCCGGCCCGACAGTCACGCTTCTCCGGGCGCGGGAACCACCAATGTACGATTTAGCCGCGGAGCGCGTAGTTAGAGCCGGTGAATCAACCATGGAGAAGAACGTCGGCGGCTACGACCGCATCGCGCGCGCCGTCCTCGGACCGGTGCTCATCGTCGTCGGGGCGGCGAGCCTCGCGGGCTTCCTGACCATCGCGGCCGGAACCCTCGGACTCGTCATCGCGGTTGCGGCGCTCCTCGTCGGAGCGGTCCTCGCGGCCACGGCGGTCACCCAGAAGTGCCCGCTGAACGCCCTGCTGGGCTTCAACACCTACGAGGGCGCGAAGACGACCGAGACCGAATCCGCGGGCAAGCCCCGCGCGCAATAATCATTTTCGAGTGAGATGCGGGCATCGGCCCGTGTTCCGATGTGTGAGCCGCGCAAGCGGACGCCTCGCAGCCAGCCCGAATTATCAAAACAGATAGCTCGCGGGAAACACCTTTCTCGCCCCTCCCGAGACCAGGAGTAGCGATGACGCCACCACTCCCGACGCGGGAACAGCTCCCGGACGACCTCCTCGAACGGGCCAACTGGGTCGGGTGGCGGACACAGACGCGCGGTGGTGCGGAAACGACGGTTCTGAAGGACGCGACCGGCGGGCCCGCGTCGGTGACCGACCCGTCGACGTGGACGACGTTCGACGAGGCGCTCGCGTCCGCGCGGGACGGCCCCGCCGACGGGGTGGGGTACGTCTTCACCGACGACGACCCGTTCGTCGTCGTCGACATCGGCGAGTGCCGGGACAGCGAGACCGGCGCGACCGAGCGCTGGGCGTGGGAACTCGTCGACCGCCTCGACTCCCGCACGGAGGTAAATCCCTCGGGGACGGGGTATCACGTCCTCGTCCGCGGGACGCTCCCGTCGGGGAGTGACCGAGCCGGAAGCCTCGAACTCTCGGACGACGCGGGCTTTTTCCCCGTGACCGGCGACCGACTCGAGGGCACGTCCGCGGCGATTGCCGAGCGGAGCGACGTGCTCGCAGCGATTCACGGCGCGTACTTCGAATCCGACCCGGAGCCGTCGCCGACCCCGGCGGTCGAGTCGGTCGCGCCGGATTCGGACCGAGCGCCCGTCGACGCACGTCTCGACGAGGTGAGCGGCCCGGGCAACGACCTCGCGGACGACGAGGTTATCGACCGCGCGTCGACCGCCGTGAACGGCGTGAAGTTCACCCATCTGTGGCGGGGGGACACGAGCGGCTACGACGACCGCGACGAGGCTGACGCGGCGCTGTGTTCGATTCTCGCGTTCTGGACGGCCGGCGACGCGCGCCAGATGTGCCGCCTGTTTCGGGACTGCGGGCTCTTTCGGCCGAAGTGGGACGAGGTGGCGCACGCGGACGGGTCGACCTACGGCGCGAAGACGGTCCACCGCGCGATTCGAGAGACGAGCGAGTTCTACGACCCGTCCGGCTGGTCGAGCGCGGTTCGGCCCGCGGCGACGCCCACGGACGAGGACCGACGGGGGGACGGCCGGTCCGACAGCGCGCTCGACGGGCGGTCCGACGACCCGGGGAGTGAGCCACGAGGACCGCCGCCGACCACCGCGTCGCCGGTCGGCGAGCGCGACGCGTTCGACCGCTTCAGCGAGCTCCGGGCGCGGCTCGACGAGGCTGTCGACGAGAACCAGCGACTCCGCGACGAACTCGACGCGGAGCGCGAGCGACGACGCGACCTCGAAGCCCGGGGACGCGGCGGCGGGGCCGGAGAGAGAGACGAAAAAGCGGGGCGCAGGTGGTCGCTGTTCGACTGGCTTCGGTCGCGAGCGACGCTACGTTAGCCGTGTTCTGAGCTGATTCACGACTTGAGTCCGCTTCCGGTGAGCGGCACGACCACGTCGGCGTCGCGGTCGAGGACGCCCGAGAGCCGCAGTTCGCGGAGCGCCGCGGGCGCGACGGCGCAGGTCGGCTCCGTGTAGAAGCCGTGACGGTGGAGCCTGTCGAGTTCGTCTTCGACCGCGTCGGACGAGAGCGCGATGGCGTCGCCGCCGGTGTCGTCGAGCGCCTCGTGAATCTGTGCCTCGCGGACGGGTTCGAGAATCTGGATGCCGTCGGCCACGTCGTTGGTCTCGTCGGGCGTGTGGTGGCGGGCGTCGGCGATGGGCGAGTAGCCGGCGGCCTGCGCGCCGTACAGATCGGGCATCCGGTCGGTCCAGCCCGCCTCGTAGAGCGCGCGGAAGCCGCGGTACGCGCCGAGGAAGAGCGTCCCGTGGCCGAGCGGCGTGACGACCGCGTCGGGGACAGACCAGTCGCGCTGGGCGGCGATTTCGTAGGCGACGGTGGCCGTCCCCGCGAAGAAGGCGGGGTTCCACGCGTGGCTCGCGTACCACGCGTCGTCGGCCTCGACGGCCTCGACGCAGGCGTCGGTCACGTCCTGCCGGGTGCCTTCGATGCGGACCGGTTTGGCCCCGGCGCGCTCGATGGCGCGGAGTTTCGAGGGCTTGACCGACGCGGGCACGTAGATTTCGGCGTCGATGCCGGCGCGCGCGGCGTAGGTCGCGACGGCGGCCCCCGCGTTGCCCGACGAGTCCTCGACGACGCGCTCGACGCCGAGTTCGGCGGCGAGAGAGAGCATCGTCGTCGCGCCGCGGTCCTTGAACGAGCCGGAGGGGAAGACGTACTCCAGTTTGAACGAGGCCTCCCACTCGGCGGCGTCGACGAGGGGCGTCATCCCCTCGCCGAGGGTCGCGCGCGGCTCGGTCGGAAGGAACTCGTCGAACGCCCAGAGCCCGTCGCGGTAGTCGAGGTCGGCGTCGCCGGGGGCGGCCGCCGACGGCGTCGGGTCGGCCGCGAAGTCCAGCGGCTCGCCGCAGGTGCAGCGCCAGCGCCACGCGTCGTACGTCTCGCCGCAGGCGTCGCACGCGAGTCGGAGCCGAGCGGGGAGGTCGTGTGATGTCGTCATGGGAAGTGAGGTGGGTGTGGGGTGAGGTGGTACGGGTGAAGTGAGCCAGCAGTCAGTACGTGTCGAGGTCGATGCCGACCGAGCAGACGTACTCGCCGGAGGCGACCTGCGGGAGGCGGCGCGCCCGCCAGAAGATGCCGTCGTGGTCGGCGGTGACGCGGGCTTTGAGCTTCCCGAACACGTCCGTCACCTCGAAGACCACGTCGCCGGCGGAGACGCGCTCGCCGAGGTCACGCTTGAACCGGACGAGGCCGCCGACCGGCGAACCGTACTGGTCGAAGCCGCGGGCGCGGGTCTGGGCTTCGAGCTCCACGTCGCCGTCGAGGAAGTCGTAGCCGCGGAGGACGTTGTAGACGCCGCGGACGCCCTTCTCGATGCTCTCTTCGTCCCAGCCGACGCACCCGCCGAGTTCGGGGTCGATAGTCGGGATGCCGGCGTCCGGGCCGGCGCGGGCGAGCTGGCCGTCCGGGCCCTTCTGGTCGAGGACGTAGCCGCAGCCGAACGTCTTGGCGAGCCGGAGGCATTTCGCGTGCATCCGGTGGTGGCGGCCGCAGCGGACGCGGACCTCGTCTATCATCTGGCTCGTCGAGCCCTGATGGAGGTCGACGATGAGGTCGGCGTCGCGGGCGGCGGCGAACGTCGCGGCCGCGATGCGCTCCGAGGAGGTGCCGCGCTCGTCGCCGGGGTACGCCCGGTTCATCTTCGTGTCGTCTATCGGGTTGCGGTGCTGTGCGACCTGAAAGGCGTGGTAGTTGACGATGCCGACGACGAGAATCGCGCCGGAAATCTCCGCGGGGTCGAGCTGCGGGACGACCCGCTGGATGACGCCGACGCCGTTGAGTTCGTCTCCGTCCGAGGCCGCCTGCATGTAGAGCGTCTTGCCCGACGACGCGCCGTTGATGACGGCGACGGGTAGGCCGACGCTCCCGCCGTCGCGGGACTCGCCGACTTCGAGACGGCCCACGTCCATCTCCCCGGGGGCCGCACTCGCCGTTCCCAAGGTAATCATATCGCCAACCTCGGACCGGCCTCCCTTTAGGGGTTCGGTCCGCTGAGCCCCCGAGGAAAGCGTTGCCGCTATGGTCTCGCGGCCGCTACCGGCGACCGTGACAGACGACGTTCCCGAACGGCCGCCGACGGGGGGACTGGTACAGGCGCTTGACGTGCCACGAAACGCCGCTATCGGGGCGGCCGTCGGCCTCGCGTTGGCCGTCGTCGCCTACCTCTTTCGGGTCCTCGAACTGTTCGGCCCGTTCGCCGGCACCCGCGAGTACCCGATACTCGGCCCCGAGGGCTGGTTCCTCATCCTCGCGTTCGTCCTCGCCTCAGCGACGGCGCTGCTCGTCGCGACAGTGCTCACGCTCGTCTCGGCGTATCGACTGAGTAAAACGCTCTGAGCCGTCGAATCGGTCGGGTCGGTCGAGTCTGGCTGAGTCGGGTCGGCTTGGACCGGCTCGGTCCCCGGCCTACTCGTCGAACTCGCGCTCGTCGCCGACGAGTTCGCCCAGTCGCTCCGCGCCGGCTCTGGTCCCCTTCGCGATGATGAGGTCGCCGCCGTGGAGCCGCGTTTCCGACCCCGGCGAGACGACCCACTCGCGGCCGCCGGCCCGGCGGACGGCGATGACGCGCATCCCCGTCTCGGACTTGACGCGCCGGTCGCCGAGGGTCGCCTCCGCGAGGTCGCTTTTCGGGGCGACCCGCAGGCGGATGATGACCTCGTCGGACTCCTTGACCGCGGCGGCGACGACCGGGTGGGCGTCGATGCCGCGGAGGACGCCCTCGGCGATTTCGAGCGCGGCGTCGGAAATCATCTCGGTCGCGCTCGCGAGTTGGACCAGTCCGCGGAGCGAGACGGGGTCTTCGACCCGACTCGCCGCGCGGAGCGTCCACGCCTCGAACCGGGACTTGAGCGCGTCCACCTCGGCTTCGAGCTCCTCGACCTCCTCGGCGACGCCCTCGCTGTCGAACAGCACCGCGCCGTAGGCGAGGTCGACCGCGAGTTCGCTCATGTCCTTCATCAGGACGATGGAGTCGACGGCGCGTTCGAGGTCCTCGATGGTCGGCTCCGGCACGTCCGGCGGGTCGTATCGGAGGCCCGTGGCGGCCTCGTGGACGGTCTGGAGGCCGTCGTCGCGGCCGCGGAGGAGGAGCACGTCGCCGGCGCGGAGCGCCGTCTCGTGGTCGGGGTTCGTCACCCACTCGCCGGCGCGGTGGATGGCGACGACGCGGACGCCCGTCTCGGTCTCCATGTTGATGTCGCCGAGCGTGCGACCCGCGTACGGCGACTCGTCGGTGAGTTCGCACCGAATCGTCGTCTCGACCGCCTCCGGAAGCGCCGCGCGGATGGCGTCCGGGAGGCCGATGTCCTCGATGACGACCTTGGCGATGTCGCCCGCTGCGTCCGAAATCTTCTCGGCCGCGCCGACGACGCCGAGGACGGGCGCGAGTTCCTCCGCGTCCTCGGGGCTCCGGGCCGCCATCATCAGGCTCATTCGCGCCTGCAGTTGGAGGATGTCCATCCGCTCTTCGAGGTCGAGGACCTCGGCCGCGAGGTCGTCGTTCGCGTGGAGGACGGCGGAGTACGAGAGGTCGATGAGTAACTCCGCGGTGTCTTTCATCTCGGCGAGGACGGCCTTGACGCTGACAGGCTCGTACTCGATGTCCTCCGGATTCATGCGCCCGCCTTCACGACGGGACGGCAAAAGACTTGCCAGGAATAGTGGTGCCACCGTGGTTCGAGAGAACTACGTCGCGGGCGCATATGACTCCGCGGGTCGCCCGAACCGCGCGCGGCTCCCTCGGTGAACCCCGTATAAGGGCACCGAAAACAACGACAATCGTCGAACACTATTTTAGACACCGACTGCCCACGAAATCGGCAGACGGGGCTGCCGTTGTATGTGTATGGCGGTCGATAACATATGAGTGAAAACGATAACGCTTTTTTGATATGGTAGGCAACGTTCTGGGTATGTCAGGCGAACTGAAGCGGGGGCTGGAAGGTGTGCTGGTCACCGAATCGAAACTCAGCTTCATCGACGGCGACGCGGGACAACTCGTTTACTGCGGTTACGACATCGAAGACCTCGCACGGGACGCAAGTTACGAGGAGGTACTCTACCTCCTGTGGCACGGAGAGCTGCCGACGCGCGAGGAACTGGACGCGTTCTCCGACGAGCTGGCGGCCCACCGGGGCCTCGACGACGGGATTCTCGACGTGACGCGCGAGCTCGCAGAGCAGGACGAGTCGCCGATGGCGGCGCTCCGAACGCTCGTCTCTTCGATGTCGGCGTACGACGAAAACGCCGACTTCGAGGACGTGACCGACCGCGAGGTCAACCTCGAGAAGGCAAAGCGCATCACGGCGAAGATGCCGTCGGTGCTCGCGGCCTACGCCCGCTTCCGTCGCGGCGACGACTACGTCGAACCCGACGAGAGCCTGAATCACGCGGCGAACTTCCTCTACATGCTCAACGGCGAGGAGCCGAACGAGGTGCTCGCCGAGACGTTCGACATGGCGCTCGTGCTCCACGCCGACCACGGCCTGAACGCCTCGACGTTCTCCGCGATGGTCACGTCCTCGACGCTCTCTGACCTCTACAGCGCGGTCACGTCCGCCATCGGCACGCTCTCGGGGTCGCTCCACGGCGGCGCGAACGCGAACGTCATGCGGATGCTGAAGGACGTCGACGACAGCGACATGGACCCGACCGAGTGGGTCAAAGACGCCCTCGACCGCGGCGAGCGCGTCGCCGGGTTCGGCCACCGCGTCTACAACGTCAAGGACCCCCGCGCGAAGATTCTCGGCGCGAAGTCCGAGGCGCTCGGCGAGGCCGCCGGCGACATGAAGTGGTACGAGATGTCGGTCGCCATCGAGGAGTACATCGGCGAGGAGAAGGGCCTCGCGCCGAACGTGGACTTCTACTCCGCGTCGACGTACTACCAGATGGGCATCCCCATCGACCTCTACACCCCCATCTTCGCCGTCTCGCGCGTCGGCGGCTGGATAGCGCACGTCCTCGAGCAGTACGAGGACAACCGCCTCATCCGCCCCCGCGCCCGCTACACCGGCGAGAAGGGTCTCGACTTCCCGTCGGTCGACGAGCGATAGGCAGCGAGTCGACGAATCGCACGCGACTTTTTCCCGTTCCCCGTCTCCCGGAGCGACGCGTCGTCCCCCGCGGTCGCTCCCGTTCCCGCTTCCGCGTTCTCCGCGCCGTTCCGCGTCGCCGGTTCCGTCTCGCGGTCAGTCGTCTTCGCCCGCGTCGTCGACGCCGACGCTCCCGCGTTCGACCATGAGCGAGTCGGCGTGGCCCGCCCAGTCGGCGTGGTAGAACGCCACGAGCGCGAACAGCCCCATCCACGTGAACGACAGGACGATGCCGATTCGCGCGCCGAGCGGGCCGTAGCCGAACACCTCGACGAGCAGGTAGGACGCGCCGACGAAGAAGCCGAACACCCCGGTCAGCCGGGCGACGAAGGGGATTCGTGTCGCGCCCGCGCCCTGCAGCGACCCGGAGAGACCGACGAAGAGCGCCAGACCCGGCGCGGCGAGGCCGTAGGCGACGGCGAACTTCACGGCCCATTCGAGGTCCGCGCCGCCGCCGGAGCCGACGAGGCCGACGATGGGCTCGGTGAACGCCGCGAGGAAGAGCCCGATACCGCCGACCGTGGCGACCGACAGGAGCGCCACCGCCCCGCCTTGATACCGCGCGGTCTCGCTGTCGCCCGCTCCGAGCGCCTGCCCGACGAGGACGCTGGCGGCGACGTTGTAGCCGCGTGCCAGCGGGCTGGCGACCTGCTGGTAGACCCGGCGGCCGATTTGGAAGCCGGCGTTGACGGCGTCGCCGAAGCCGAGGAGCAGGGCGTTGAACGGGAACTCGGCGAGTTCGGCGGCGAGGCCCTCGCCGACCCGCGGGGTGGCGATACGCACGAGTTGGCTGGCGACCGTCCGGTCGCGGGGCCGAACCAGCGAGGTCGGCGACGCGGGTCGGGCGAGCGCGGCGAGGAGCAGTCCCGCCGAGAGGACGTTGGCGGTCGAGGTCGCGAGTCCGACACCCAGCACGCCGAGCGCGGGCAGGCCGACGAGGCCGAAGCCGAGACCGACCGACAGCCCGATGTTGACGACGTTGGCGAAGACGTTGACCAGCATCGGCGTCCGGGTGTCGCCGACGCCCTGAAGCGACCGCGAGCCGACGAGCGAGACCAACCGGGCGGGCGAGGTGGCGAAGATGACCGCGAGATACGTCGTGCCCAAGGCGACCGCCCTGTCGCTCGCGGGAAACGCGCCGATGGCCGCCTCGCCCAGCGTGAACCCGAAAATCAGGAACGGGACGCCCGCGAGGAACGCGAGGAGGAGCGCCGTCGAGATTGCCTCGCTCCGGTTGGCGTCCGCGCCGCTCCCCGTGTCCTGACTGGAGAGGGCGATTGCGCCGCCGCCGAGTCCGAGACCGATTCGGAGGGGAAACCGGGCGTAGAGGTCGGCGAGGCCGATAGCGACGACCGCGGCGGGAGAGAGCGCGGCGGTGACGGCCACGTCCACGGTCCGCATCGCCGTCTGGGCGGTCTGCTCGGCCATCACCGGCCAGGCGAGCGAGAAGATACGCTTCCAGACCCGCCGGAGGCGGCCGAGGTTCATGCCGAGGCCACGGACCTCGCGCAGTTGACGGTATCGGAAGCGGCGGTCCCGTCTGGCACTCTCGATGCGACGCGCGAATGACGGGTGTCATACGCGAGCGATGGGTCTCCGCTGTCGTGCGGTTTCACTTTCACTCCGGGTGGGGGACGTTTATATGCACGGGGACCAGAAAGACAGTTGCACGTCACACGCGTGCATTCCCCCTTTCCCCTTTCCCGACCGGCGAGCGACGGCGACGGCGCGCGTCGACGGAGCCGAATCCGAGTCCTCAACCGACGACCATGAGGGTTGACATCACGGCCCTGATACGGACGAGTTCCCGAACGATTAAACACAGACACGGGCGATTTCTGACCATGCTCACGCTTGACGACGTACGCGCCGCCCGCGAGCGCGTCGAAGCGGTCGCCCGATGGACACCACTGGAGTACTCGCACACCTTCTCGGAGATGACGGGTGCAGAGGTGTACCTGAAACTGGAGAACTCCCAGCGCACGGGGTCGTTCAAGATTCGCGGGGCGACGAACCGCATCACCACGCTCTCCGACGAGGAGAAAGACGCCGGCGTCGTGACCGCGAGCGCCGGCAACCACGCGCAGGGCGTCGCGCTCGCGGCGTCGCGAGCGGGCGTGAACTCGAAAATCGTCATGCCGGAGTACGCGCCGATTTCGAAGGTGAAAGCCACCGAGCGCTACGGGGGCGACGTGGTCCTCTACGGCAACGACTACGACGAGGCGCAGGCCAAGGCCCACGAAATCGAGGCGGACGAGGGCCGGACCTACGTCCACGCCTTCGACGACGAGTACGTCATGGCCGGACAGGGAACTATCGGTCTCGAAATCGCGGAGGACTGCCCCGACCTCGACACCGTGGTCGTCCCCATCGGCGGCGGCGGCCTCATCTCCGGCATCTCGACGGCGATCAAAGCGCAGTTCCCCGACGCCCGCGTCATCGGCGTGCAGGCGGAACAGGCCTCCAGCGCCGCGGACTCGTTGAACAAGGGGTCGATTCAGACCATCGACGAGGTGGACACCATCGCCGACGGCATCGCCGTCCGCAGAATCGGCGACAAACCCTTCGAGGTCATCCGCGAGCGCGTCGACGAGGTCGTCACCGTCTCCGACGAGGAAATCGCCGTGGCGCTGACCTACCTGCTCGAACGCTCGAAGACGCTGGTCGAGGGCGCGGGGGCCGTCGCGCTCGCGGCGCTGGTCTTCCAGAAGTTCGACTACGAGGAGGGCGAGGTCGTCGTCCCCGCGCTGTGCGGCGGCAACATCGACATGAACACGCTGACGACCGTGGTGATGCGCGGGCTCGTCGAGACCGGCCGGTACCTCAAGATTCGGACCGAGCTGAAGGACCGCCCCGGCTCGCTCGAACAGCTCATCGAGATAATCGCCGCGGAGAAGGCGAACATCTACGCCGTCAGGCACGACCGCACCTCCCGGAAAATCGCGCTGAACGCGACGGAAGTCGAAATCGACCTCGAAATGCGCGGGCCCGACCACGTCGACTCGCTCCTCGGAGAGCTCCGCGACGCGGGCTACGACGTGGAAGTCCTCGACTGACCGCGTCGCCGGGGGCGGTCGGGAACCGGGTTCGAGGTCGGCCGCTCAGACGAGTCCAGTGACGCCGATAAACACGAGGAGCGCGCCGATGCCGCGGTAGAGCCAGACGGGGGCGTCGGACTCGCGGGACTCCTCCGCGGGCGAGCGGCGGAGGAACTCGAACCCGAACGCGTGGATTCGCGCGGGGAAAACGAGGTACGCGACGCCGAGAACCACGGCTCCGGCGTACCCGGCCTGCCACAGGAAGTTCATGTTCTAAATCCGAACTGTTCGGACATATCTTCGTCGGTTCGCGGTATCCGACGAACGCCGCCTTTTTTACCCGGACGATTATGTCGAATTCGGGCGGAAGACCCCGCCTACGATGATTTTCAGTTCGTGGGAAGCATGCGGGGATTGACTCTCCCCCAATACGAAGGCCTTTAAGAAGGAAGTCCCCGCTTCCCGGTTCGCCTCGGCGCCAGCGACCCCGCACCCAACCATGCTCGACCCAGTCATCGCCAGTCGGCTGCAGTTCGCGCTCACGACCATCGTCCACATCATCTTCCCGGTGATGAGCATGGGCCTCGCGCCCTTCCTCATCTACTTCACGTGGAAGGATATCCGAACCGACGACCCCGTGTACGAACAGCTCAGGCGGTTCTGGACGAAGATTTTCGCCGTCTCGTTCGTCGTCGGCACCGTGACCGGCATCGTCCTCGAGTTCGAGTTCGGGACGAACTTCGCGGCGTTCTCGACGGCGGCCGGCGAGCTGTTCGGCGGCCCGCTCGCCACCGAGGGGATGATGGCGTTCATGCTCGAAGCGACGTTCCTCGGGGTGTTCGTCTTCGGCCGCGAGAAGGTCTCGGACGCCCTGTACATGGTTTCGGCCGTCGCCGTCGGCCTCGGTACGTGGCTCTCGGCGGTGTGGATTCTCGTCGCCAACTCGTGGATGCAGACGCCGCGAGGGTACGAACTCGCCAGCGAGAGCGGCCAACTCGTCGTCTCGCTCGTCGACCCCATCGCGGCGTACGCCAACCCGCGGTTCCCGTGGATGTTCGTCCACATGCAGAACGCCGCGGTGCTGTCGGTCGCGCTGTTCATGGCCGGCGTCGCGGCGTACCACGTCTGGCAGCGCGGCATCGACGCCGACGACGACCGCGAGGCCGCGCGCTTCTGGCGGAAGACGCTCAAAATCGCGCTCGTCGTCCTGCTCGTGACCGCGCCGTTTCAGGCGATTCACGGCGACGCCTACGGCCGCCACGTCTACGAGACCCAGCCGCAGAAGTTCGCCGCCATGGAGGCAGTCTGGGAGACCGACAGCTACGTCCCGGAGTACATCTTCGCCATCCCGACGAGCCTCGAACACATCACCGACCCGCGCGCCAAGGAACTGCTCGGCATCGGGATTCCCGGCGGGGCGTCGTGGCTGGCGAGCGGGGGTGACCCCCAAGCCGAAATCACCGGCCTGAACGAGTTCGACACGGAGGCCCCGCCGGTCGCAATCGTCTTCTGGTCGTTCCGGCTCATGGTCGCCGCCGGCTTCTGGTTCATCCTGTTGGCCTTCTGGGCGGCCTACCGCTGGTGGACCGACGACCTGTACGACGACGACCTGTTGCACAAGGCGTTCGTCGGGTCGTCGCTCCTCGGCATCTTCGCCGTCGAGGTCGGCTGGATAGTCACCGAGGTGGGCCGACAGCCGTGGGTCATCCAGGGCGTCCTCAAGACGAGTGACGGCGTCTCACCCGGGCTCACCGGCTTCGAGGCGACGCTCACGCTCGTCGGATTCGCGGTCGTGTACTCCGGCCTGCTCGCGCTCTACACCTACGTGATTCGCCGCATCATCCGCGAGGGGCCGCCGAGCGTCGACGAGACGGCGGCGGGCGCGGAGACCGCTTCCCCCGCGGGGGTGAGCGGCGATGACTGACTACGGCGCGTTCGCCACCGGCCCGCTCTTCGGCCTGCCGCTGCAGGAGCTGTGGTTCGGGCTCGTCTTCTTCATCCTCGGGATGTTCCTGTTCCTCGACGGCTTCGACTTCGGCGTCGGGGCCATCTTCGCGACCCGCGACGACGACGAGGAGCGCGAGACGCTGCTCGCCGCCATCGGCCCCTTCTGGGACGGCAACGAGGTGTGGCTCGTCGTGTTCGGCGGCGCGCTGTTCGCCGCGTTCCCGGCGGTGTACGCGAACCTCTTCAGCCGCCACTACCTGCTCATGTTCGCCATCCTCGGGGCGCTCATCCTCCGCGGGCTCGCCCCCGAGATGTACGAACAGCGCCACGACGAGGCGTGGCAGACGTGGTGGGGCCGGGCGTTCGTCGTCGGCAGCGTGAGCACGCCCTTTTTGCTCGGCGTGTTCGCCGCCCACTGGCTCCTCGGCGTCGAGTCACTTCTGTCGCTGCCCGGCGTCGTCGTCGGCCTCGCCGTCGTCGCGCTCACCGTCGTCGCCGGCGTCGGCTTCCTCGCCATGAAGACCCGCGGGAGCCTCCAGCGCGACGTGGCCGACTACGGCCCCCGTGCGATGGCGGCCTACCTCGCGCTCGTCGTCGTCACGCTGGGTTATCTCGTCGCCGTCCGGCCCGACCTCGGCGTCCTCGCGCCGATTCCGCTGGCGCTCGTCGTCGTCAGTCTCGCCGCCGCCGCGGGCTACCTGCTCGCGCTCCGCGACGGGCGCTACACGCTCGCGTTCGCGACCGTGCCGATTCTCGTGTTCGCGTTCGTCGCGCTCGTGGCGACGCTCATGTTCCCCTTGGCCGACCCCGCGACCGGACTGACCGTCGCGGACGCCATCGTCTCGGTGCTCCCGCTGAACATCATGAGCGTCGCGTCGGCGCTCCTCCTGCCGCTCGTGTTCGCCTACTTCGGCATCCTCTACTCGACGTTCAGCGGGCCAATCGAGACCGGCGAATCGTACTCCTGACCGACTGCAATCGACCCTTCCCCCACAACCAATCCACCCATGGCTACGCTCCCCAACACAACCCCCACCGCCGAATCGCTCACGAAACCGCTGACCCTCCTCGGCCTCGGACTGGTCGCCGTCAGCGTCGCCGTCGCGGGGTTCGCGCTCCGAGACGGCGACGTCGTCACCGCCCTCGGGATGGGGCTGTTGTTCGCCTCGGGCGTCCTCACGACCGGCATCAGCCTCTCCGGGAAGTCGATCTAACTGACGGGCTGCGACCGGCTCGCTCCGCCGCGGACCCGGTCGTTCCACCCTATTTTATCACGTCGTGGCGAAATCCACCGCGTATGAAGCGCGTCATCGAGACCGACGAAGCGCCGGCCGCGGTCGGTGCGTACAGTCAGGCGACGACCAACGGCTCGCTGCTCTACACGGCGGGGCAGATTCCGCTGACGCCGGACGGCGAGCTCCTCGACGACGAGGACATCACGACGCAGACGACGCAGTCGCTCGACAACGTGATGGCCATCCTCGCGGAGGCCGGCGCGGACGCGAGCGACGTGCTGAAGACGACCGTGTTCCTCGCCGACATCGACGACTTCGAGGAGATGAACGAGACGTACGCGACCTACTTCGACGAGGAGCCGCCGGCCCGCTCGGCGGTCGAGGTCGGCAACCTGCCGAAGGGCGTCGGCGTCGAAATCGAGGCCGTCGCCGTCGTCGACGAGGAGTAACGTGGCCCGCCGCGTCCGGTCTGCGCTCGCGTGGGGCGCAGCGAGCCTCCTCCTCGTGGGCGTTCTCGCGCAGGGCGCGGTCCTCCTCGGACTCGGCATCGACGTGTCGTTCGGGGCGGTCGCCGCGGTGGCGGTCGCGTCCGGCGTCGCCGTCGGGTCCGTGACATACGTCATCGAACCCCGACTCGAACGGAAAGGAAGGGCTTAAATTATCCAGGCGGGAACGTTGCGTTGTAAGCCAGGATGGCCGAGCGGTAAGGCGCACGCCTGGAAAGCGTGTTCCCTCTGGGATCGGGGGTTCAAATCCCTCTCCTGGCGCTTCTTCCGAACGCAACCCACGTAGCAGCGCGTCTCGTCGCGCTGCGGGCGGCGAGTTCGGGAGAACGCCGCCGGAGGATTTGAACCAAGGAGCGAAGCGAACAGAGTGAGCAATGTGCGACACGAAGTGTCGCAGTGAGACGAACGGCGGAGCCGCGAGTCGTGAGCGACTGAGGCTCAAATCCCTCACCTTCGCATCCGGTGCACATAGCTTCTCCCGCAATCGCCGGCCGGCGAGAACCGTCGCCGGAGTCTATCGCCCCGCACGCCAAGGACCACTTACGTCGAAACTGGCAGGGCACCCCCAGTTCGACGCGACCCGAGGCACTACCACAGACCCAACCTACGGTACCGCCACAGAAGCGACCGTATCAACTGTTCGGACAAAACATTCATCCCCATGGGATACGATACCACGATTGACAATGCCTGACACCAAGACCGGCCGCGAGAAGAAGGGCCTCAACAAGCGGACCCAGCTCACCGAGCGGCTGTACGAACGAGAGTTATCGGTGTTAGACGAAGACGACGACGAGCCCCCGCTCGACGCCGCGAGAGACGAGACCGACGGCGAGTTCCTCGCGGACGAACTCCCCGACGACGACTGACGGCGCGACCGCCGACCACGCGAATTTTTATCGGGCGCAACAGAACGTGTGAGCGTGCACCACCGCGCGAACTACGCGACCGTGTTTATCGGGTCGCACCTCCACCCCGAAGGAGAGACGCTGGACCTCGACTGGGCGGACGACGCCGGAAACGAGACGGCGACGTTCGAGTTCGACGTCCCGACCGACGACCCGCGAGAGCCGTACCTCGGTATCCAGGCGTTCGACGTGGGCGAGTACGGCCACGAGATTCGAATCAACGGCGACTCGCTTTCGGGGTTCGACATCCCGCCGGGCGACGGCTGGCAGTACTGGGTCGACACCGTGACCGGCGCGAGCCTCGTCGAGGGCTCGAACACCATCCGAGTCGTCCGCGACGACGACGGCGACGACGCGTTCGCCGTCGGAACGGTGACGGTCCACTGGAAAGAGCCGGTCGAAGAGTAGCGTATAAAGCGCCCCGGCCGGGACAGAATTGTGGTGTGAAATGACGTACCACAGTAACTCCCCGAACGCCCGAGAGAAGGCATCTGTCGCGCGGTTACCGGGATAACGCGGCGAACGCGCGGAGTTCAGTGCTCGATTCGCCGGCGAAGCTTTTTTATAGAATCACAAACAATCAAGGCCTGTCTATGAGCCAGCGAATGCAGCAGGGTCAGCCGATGATCATCATGGGCGAGGATGCACAGCGCGTCAAGGACCGCGACGCGCAGGCGTACAACATCCGCGCCGCACGAGCAGTCGCCGAGGCGGTACGTTCCACACTCGGCCCGAAGGGGATGGACAAGATGCTCGTCGACTCGATGGGCGACGTCACCATCACGAACGACGGCGTCACCATCCTCAAGGAGATGGACATCGACAACCCGACGGCCGAGATGATCGTCGAGGTCGCCGAGACGCAGGAGGACGAAGCCGGCGACGGAACGACGACGGCGGTCGCCATCGCGGGTGAACTCCTCAAGAACGCCGAGGACCTCCTCGAACAGGACATCCACCCGACGGCCATCATCCGCGGCTTCAACCTCGCCTCCGAGAAGGCGCGCGAGGAAATCGACAACATCGCGGAGCGCGTCGACCCCGACGACGAGGAACTCCTGAAGAAGGTCGCCGAGACCTCCATGACGGGCAAGAGCTCCGAGCTCAACAAGGAGCTGCTCGCGGACCTCATCGTCCGCGCCGTCCGACAGGTCACCGTCGAAGCCAACGATGGCTCCCACGTCGTCGACCTCGAGAACATCTCCATCGAGACGCAGACCGGTCGCTCGGCGTCCGAGTCCGAGCTCCTCACCGGTGCCGTCATCGACAAGGACCCCGTCCACGACGACATGCCGGTCCAGTTCGACGAGGCCGACGTGCTGCTGCTCAACGAGCCCGTCGAGGTCGAGGAGACCGACATCGACACGAACGTCTCCATCGAGAGCCCCGACCAGCTCCAGAAGTTCCTCGACCAGGAGGAGGCCCAGCTGAAGGCGAAGGTCGACCAGATCGTCGACTCCGGCGCTGACGTGGTCTTCTGCCAGAAGGGCATCGACGACCTCGCCCAGCACTACCTCGCGAAGCAGGGTATCCTCGCGGTCCGCCGGACGAAGAAGTCCGACATCCGCTTCCTCAAGAACATCACCGGTGCGGCGGTCGTCTCCGACCTCGACTCCATCGAGGCCGGCGACCTCGGTCGCGCCTCCATCCGCCGCGACGAGGCCGACGAGCTGTTCTACGTCGAGGGCATCGGCGACGACGTCCACGGCGTCACGCTCCTGCTCCGCGGCTCCACCGACCACGTCGTCGACGAACTCGAACGCGGCGTCCAGGACGCCCTCGACGTCGTCGCGTCGACGGTCGCCGACGGTCGAGTGCTCGCCGGCGGCGGCGCTATCGAGGTCGAACTCGCCTCGCGCCTCCGCAACTACGCCGACTCCGTCTCCGGCCGCGAGCAGCTCGCGGTCGAGGCGTTCGCCGACGCGCTCGAACTCGTCCCGCGCGTCCTCGCGGAGAACGCCGGTCTCGACTCCATCGACACGCTCGTCGACCTCCGCGCGGCCCACGAAGAGGGTCAGGTCCGCGCCGGGCTGAACGTCTTCACCGGCGAGGTCGAAGACGCGTTCGAAGCGGGCGTCGTCGAGACGGCTCACGCGAAGGAGCAGGCCGTCGCCTCCGCCTCCGAAGCCGCGAACCTCGTCCTCAAGATAGACGACATCATCGCGGCCGGTGACCTCTCCACCGGCGGCGACGACGACGACGAGGGCGGCGCACCCGGCGGCATGGGTGGCATGGGCGGCATGGGCGGTATGGGCGGCGCGATGTGAAAATCGGCTAACGCCTTTCACCCATCCCCCGACGCCTGCACCGCGCGACGAATCACTCACTTTTTGGCGCAAAACGGCTGCCGAGCATCCGAAGAGCCGCGGCTGCGCCTCCGAACGACGGTACGCGGGGGAGAAGCAACCGATGGGCGTCGATTCCGACTCTCGCGACGATCGGACGAGAGCCCCACGCTGATTCACCGATGTCAGAGAAGTTGGATAATTATCTCACTTTCTCAGATACACTTGCAGTTGTGTTCAGAAATGGAACGAACTAAGTAGCAGGTACGGCAACGTGTCTCTATGCGCAAGACGCTGCTGTTGAACAAGGACGACGTTCACGAGAACGTCCAGATGCCGGAGCTCATCTCGGCCATCGAGGACGCCTTCGCCGCCTACGAGTCCGGCGACGCCCAGATGCCGCCGAAGTCCTACATCGACCTGCCGCAGTACAACGGCGACTTCCGGTCGATGCCCGCCTACTTAGACGCGGGCGACTGGGACGCCGCGGGCATCAAGTGGGTCAACGTCCACCCCGACAACGGCGACAAGTACGACCTGCCCACCGTCATGGGCACGATGATTTACTCCGACCCCGAGAACGCCTTCCCGCTGGCGCTCCTCGACGGGACGGAGCTCACGATGCTCCGCACCGGCGCGGCCGCGGCCGTCGCCACCGACTACCTCGCCGTCGAGGACGCCTCCTCGATGGGTATCGTCGGCGCGGGCGTCCAGTCGTACACGCAGCTTCGCGCCATCAGCGAGGTCCGCGACATCGAGGAAGTCGTCATCTCCGACCTCGACGAGGAGCGCGTCGCCGACTTCATCGACGCCTTCGAAGACGAGTTCGACATCCGCGCCGGCTCCATCGAGGAGGCCGCAAGCTGTGACGTGCTGTCGACGGTGACGCCCGTCGAGTCGCCCATCGTCCCGCGCGACGCGGTCGGCGACCACACCCACATCAACGCGATGGGTGCCGACGCCGAGGGCAAACACGAACTCGCAGACGAGGTGCTCTTGGACGCCAAGCTCGTCATCGACGACCACGCCCAGACCACCCACTCCGGCGAAATCAACGTCCCGTACAATCAGGGCGTCCTCACCGACGACGACATCTACGGCGCAATCGGCGACATCGTCCTCGGGAACCTCGACGGCCGCACCGACGCCGACGGCATCAGCGTCTTCGACTCCACGGGACTCGCGATTCAGGACGTCGCGGCGGCCCACGTCGCCTACGAGCACGCGTTCGAGAACGACAACGGCTACGCGTTCGACCTCCTCGGTCTCGCCGAGTAAGGTCGACCGACCCGACGCTGCTGGCATTCACCGTTCTCTTTTGTGGTCCGACCCCCGAGCTACGGGCTCGGCCCCCGCTGTGCGTTGAGGTAGCCGAACACCTTCGAGAGCACGTAGACGATGGCGATGAAGGGCAAGAACGGAACCATCAGGACGACGAGGATGAGAAACATCGTCCACCCGATGGAGTCCATCTCGCTGTTCGTCCGCGGTCGGGTCCCCGGCGTAACGGTGTGGTAAGCCTTCTGTGCGAGGCTCAGCGAGTCGTCTTCGCTCATGAAATAGTGTTAGTTCGGCGAGACGATAAACCGAACGCCGGACCGCGGGGCCGACCTCACCAATGTCGGTACTTCGCCCGCTCTTCGGTCGCGCCGCAGTCGGGGCACTCGTAGGTCCGCCTGTCTTCGAGGTCGGTCCGCTTTTCGTCGTCCACGCGATACATCTCGACTTCGCATGCCTCGCACAGCATGTATTAATTATCGTATGTGATACCGTAAATCTAGGGGAGCGCCCGGATAGTCGGCTCAGTTGGCGTTTTTAGCAGTGCTCGCGGCTGCGTATCAGCGCTGAAAAATAGAACCCGGTCGTGTCGCGGCGCGCCCGGCTATTCGAGGTGGACCGCGGGGCGGAACGGAATCGCCTTCGAGGCGCGGTCGGCGGGGTCGACGATGTCGGGGTCGTCCTCGGCGAACACCTCGACCTCGGCGTCGAACTCGCGGGCGAGGAAGTCGGCTGCGCGCTCGTAGGTGCCGGCCTCGTCCAGTTCGAGCTGCGCGCGGAGCGTCGATTCGTCGCGCCCGCGGGTCTGGTCGACGAGGTCCTGCACGAGGTCGTTCACGTCGTTGCCCTTCTCGCGGAGGTCGGGGTCCTGCATGACCTGACCCATGATTGCGCCGACGTTGTCGCCGTTGTCGACGACCGTCTCGAACACGTCGCGCTTCCAGTCGGCGGCGACGTAGACCCGGATGGTGTCGGGGTCGGAGTCGGTCACGTCGATGATGTCGCGCACGTCCTCGGTCAGGCGCTCGACCTGTCGCTCTTCGAGTTCGACCGACTCGTCTTCGAACTCGGCGTCCGGTTCGGGCCACGGCGCGTCCTCGGCGGGCGTGCCGGTCAACTGCTCGTGCAGCTCGTTCGTCATGAACGGGATGAACGGCGCGAGCAGGCGCAGACGGGTTTCGAGGACCGTCCGGAGCGTCCACTTCGCGGCCGGGCGGTCGAGGTCGGTCCGGCGGCGGTACCACCGCAGCGACTCCTCGAAGTTGTAGAACGCCGCCTGACTGGCCGAGCGCGTCTCGGACTCGTCCATCGCGGTCGTCACGTCGCGGACGGTGTCCTGCAGCTTCGACAGGAGCCAGCGGTCGACCGTCTCCAGTTCGGGCCGCTCGTCCGGTCCGGGGTCGGCGATAATCTCCTGCGCGCGGTTCCAGAACCGTTCGAGCTGGTCGTGGACCGAGCCGACGAGGTCGTCGCGCCAGTCGTAGTCCTGCCACGGCTCCGCGGAGTTGAGCAGGAAGAAGCGGACGGTGTCCGCGCCGTACTCGCCGATGGCCTCGCCGGGGAGGACGACGTGACCCTTCGAGGACGACATCTTCTGGCCTTCGAGCAGGCCCATGCCCATGATGACGATGCCCTGGGGCCACTGCGGCTCGTCGAACAGTTCGCCGTGGTGGAACTGGTAGAACGTCAGGTGGTTCGTGATGAGGTCGTTCCCGGAGAACCGGTAGTCGACGGGGTACCAGTAGTCCCACTCCTCGCGCAGTTCGAGCGCTTTCTCGGGGGCGTCGTCGACCGCGTCGGCCCCGTAGAACAGCGCGTCGAAGAACTCCTGGGTGAGTTCCTCGGTCGGAATCTCCTGCAGGCGGTGGGCGATGGTGTAGTACGCCATGTAGATGGTCGAGTCCGAGAGGGGCTCAATGACGAACTGGTCGTCCCACGGCAGGCGGGTTCCGAGGCCGTAGTTGCGGATACACGGCCACCCGTTGAGCCAGTCGATGGTGTGGTGGTACTCGTCGCGGGTGTTCTCGGGGATGGCGTCCAGCCCGTCGGCCACGTCGTGGGCGAGTCGCTTCCAGTCCTCGTCGTCGTACGAGAGGAACCACGTGTCCTGTTCGGCGACGACGACGTCGCCGCCGCAGCGGCAGACGACCTCCTCGGAGAACTCCTGCATCACGTCGAACTGGCCGGCCTCGATGCCGTCGGCCTTGTAGTCGTCGCGGACCTCCTCGACGAGGCCGCCGGCGTAGTCGCCGTAGAACTCTTTGAGGCGGCCCGCGTGGAACTCCTTGTTGTAGAGGTCCTTCGTGGCCTTTTCGAGGGCGGGGTCGTCGGAGGACTCGATTCCGCGGTTCTCGACGGCCGACTTCGCGGGAATCTCGCCGTACGCGTCGTCCTCGGAGTCGATGTCGAGAATCGGAATCGGTTCGATGGCCGCCACGTCGGCGGGGTCGATGCCGAACGATTCGAGGTAGTCGGCGTCGGCCTTGGCCTCCTGCAGCGCCACGTAGTCGTCGGGGCTGTGGGCCGGGACGGACATGACGACGCCCGTCGCGTTGTCGGCGTCGACGAAGTCGGCCGGCAGGACGAGCACGTCGTCGCCGGTGACGGGGTTCTCGACCGTCTGGCCGACGAGTTCGGCACCCTCGACGGTTTCGAGAACCTCCACGTCGCGGGCCTGATATTCGAGTTTGTCGGCCGCGTACTCGGAGACGAACCACGTCTCACCGTCGACCTCGGCGACCACGTAGGTCGCCTCGGGGTCGATGTAGGCGTTGGTCACGCCGCGGACCGTCTCGGGGCGCAGGGTCGCCATCGGGACGACCACGTCGCCGCCGTCTCGCTCCCAGCCGAAGCGGACCAGCGTGTACTCTTGGAACTCGGCGTTCTCGCCTTCGAGCAGGTCGTGGGTCGTGACCGGCTGTTCCTCGTTCGTACAGAACTTGACGGGGTGGAGGCCCTTCTCCAGTCGCCCGCGCTCGCGGAGCGTCCGGTACTGCCACTCGACGAACTTCGAGTAGCGCTCGTTGTTCGTGGTGAACTCGCGCCGCCAGTCCACCGACAGACCGAGCGACTGCATCCCCTTCTTGTAGTGTTCCTCGATGAAGTACCGCGCCCAGCCCATGGGCGATTCGAGGTCCGAAAGCGTGTCCTCGGGGACGTTGTAGGTGTCGGTCAGAACCGAGAGCTGTTTCTCCTCGCGGTTTTTCAGGCGCTCGACCGCGCCGATGATGGGCGTTCCGGTGACGTGCCACGCGATGGGAAACAGGACGTTGTCGCCCTGCTGTCGTCGGTAGCGAGCGTACACGTCGGGAACGGTGTACGTCCGCGCGTGCCCGATGTGCATCCCGCCGCTGGGGTACGGATAGGGCACCGTCACGAACGTCGCGTCGTCGGCGTCTGCGTCCGGGTCGGCCTCGTATCGGCCGGTCTCGGACCAGCGCTCCCGCCAACGCGCTTCGAGTTCCTGCGGGTCGTAGTCCATATCCGTGGTAGTGGTACCCCGGCCTAAAATAACTCCTATACTCGACTTGTGTGGCTGTCTGATTGCGGCAGATATTGCCACACGGTGGCACGAGACAAACGGGAGAGACTGGCCGCGAAACGGCGTCGAATCCTCGTTTCGCCAGAATCGAGACCGGTACAGAACTGACGGCGCAAATCGCGACCGTGACGCGCCGCCGTGCGGGCAAAGAAACGAAAATGGAAACGAAAACGGGAACGAAAGCAGCGAGCGACCCACCAAGAGAGAGCCTGTCGCGGGCGACGCGCCAGCGGGTATCGGGGCGGCGACGCCGGCTCAGTCGATGTCGATGCGGCGGGAGTCGTCGGGTTCGACGTCGCGCTTGGGGAGGGTGACCGTCAGGACGCCGTTGTGGTAGCCGGCGGACGCGCCGTCCTCGTCGACCGACTCGGGGAGGCGAATCGTGCGGCGGGCGGACTCGTGGCGGCGCTCGCGGCGGAGGTATTCGCCGTCGGCGCGTTCCTCGTCGAGTTCGCGCGTCGCGTCGACCGTCAGCGTGCGGTTGGCGACCGACAGGGAGATGTCCTCCTTCTCGTAGCCCGGGAGGTCGATGGTGACGACGATTTCGCCGTCGTGGTCGGTGACGTCGATTGCCATCTCGTGGCGGACCTGCGCCATCACGCCCGAACGGTCGAACTGCCGTCCCATCTCGTCGAACTGGCGGGACATTCGCTCGAACAGTTCCTCGAAGTCGTCGAAGGGGTTGGTACGTCGCATCATGTGTTTTTTCACCGAGGCATATGGACGCCGTCTGAGGAGATAATCGTTTCCGGAACGTAGATAGCAATTCGCACGCTACAGGACTGGAGGCACCGGTATTCAAAAGATGAGCCGCGTCACTCGATGTCGATTTGCGTGGAGTCGTCGCCCGCGGGTTCGGCCTTCGGGAGCGTCACGGTCAGGACGCCGTTTTTGTACGACGCCGTCACCTCGTCGCGGACGACCTCGGCGGGGAGCGTAATCGTCCGGGAGACGGACCGCTGGCTCCGCTCGCGGCGGACGTACCGGTCGTCGTCGACCTCCGACGACTCCTCGTGGTCGGCCGCGATGGTGAGTCGCCGCCCGCTGACGCTCACGTCGAGGTCGTCCTTCTCGAAGCCGGGGAGGTCGGCGACGACCTCGATGACCTCGTCGTCGTCGACGACGTCGAGGGAGATGTCTTGGAACCGACCGATACCGGACTCCTCGAACGACCGGCCCATCCGGTCGAACAGGTCTTCTATCTCGTCGAACGGGTTTCGCTGCATACGCGTCCGAGTACGTCGCCGACGGCAAAGAAAGATGTGCTCAGACCCACATATCGAGAGCGCCCGGCCGGACCGCGGAACGGGGGCCGCGGATGCTCAGTACAGGACGTGCCGCGTGTCGTACGACCCGAGGACGCGAACCCAGCCGTTGCGGGCGATGCCCTCGACCTCTTCGAGCGCCTCCTGCATCCGCT
This sequence comes from Haloferax gibbonsii, assembly GCF_001190965.1. NCBI lineage: Archaea > Methanobacteriati > Methanobacteriota > Halobacteria > Halobacteriales > Haloferacaceae > Haloferax > Haloferax gibbonsii. The sequence goes on along the minus strand of NZ_CP011947.1, from coordinate 384,072 downwards.
CTTCGTAGAGGCCGGCGTCGGCGTCGATGTGGAACAGGTAGTCGCCGAGGCGGTTGCCGCTCGGGCGCGACTCGATGCGCGAGAGGTTGATGTCGCGTTCGGCGAACGCTTCGAGCAGTTCCAAGAGGAGTCCGGGGTAGTTGGCGTTGGGGTAGACGACGAGCGAACTCTTGCCGCCGGCGTCCGAGCGGGCGGACTCGGGCGCGATGACGAGGAACCGCGTCGCGTTCGACGACTGGTCCTGGATGTCCTCGGCGATGATTTCGAGGTCGTCGCCAACGTTGTCGGGGTGACCGATGCCCGCGACCGACGGGTCCGCGCGGGCGCGTTCGACGCCGCGGGCCGTGCTGGCGACGGCTTCGAGCTTCGCGTCGGGGTAGTTCTCTTCGAGGTAGGACCGACACTGCGCGAGCGCCTGCGAGTGGCTGGCGACGACGTCGAAGTTCGCGCTCTGGGCCAACAGCGCGTGGCGGATGGGCGTGACGATTTCCTGGACGACGCTCACGTCCGAGTTCGCCACGGCGTCGAGGCTCTCGGTGACGCTCCCTTCGATGCTGTTTTCGATGGGAACGACGCCGCGCTCGAACGACCCGTCGGCGACCGCTTGGACGATGGAGGTGACCGATTCTCGGAAGGCGACGTCGTCGGCGACCGCGCGGGCGGCGCGATGGGAGTACGTGCCCGCCGGGCCGAGCGTGACTGCCTGCATGGACACCCCTTCACGAAGCGGCGACAAAAGACCGTCGGGGCAGGCAGATTCGGCCTATCGCTCCGCGCAGAACTCGACGAAGTTGCGGAGGATGGTCAGCCCGGTCTCGCCGGACTTCTCGGGGTGGAACTGCGTGCCGAAGACGGTTCCCTCCTCGTTGGCGACGACCGCGGGGAACTCCACGCCGTAGTCGGTCGACGCGACGACCGCGTCCTCGTCGTCGGGGTCGGCGTAGTACGAGTGGACGAAGTAGGCGTACTCGCCGTCGACGCCCTCGACGAGCGGGTGGTCGCGCCGGACGTTGAGTTCGTTCCAGCCCATGTGCGGGACCTTCTGTCCCTCGTCGAAGCGGACGTTGCGGCCGGGGATGAAGTCGAGCCCCTCGACCTCGCCCTCGCCCGCGTGGTCGGCCTCCTCGGAGGAGGTCAGCAGCATCTGCATCCCGAGACAGATACCGAAGATGGGCGTCCCGTCGGCGGCGGCCTCGGCGAGCGGTTCGCGGAAGGGGCCGGCGTTCTCCATCCCCTCGGAGAACGCGCCGACGCCGGGGAGAACGATGCCGTCGGCGTCGTCGAAGTCGGCCGGGTCGTCGGAGACGACGACGTTCGCCCCCGCGCGTTCGAGCCCTCGCATGGCGCTCCGGAGGTTTCCGAGCCCGTAGTCGACCATCACCACGTCGGCGAGGGTCTCTTCGGGCGACTGTGTCGTGCTCATGCGTACACGTGCGAGACCGGGAGGCAAGTGAGTTTCCGTCGCGGCGACGGTCGCCCGATGACCGCGGGACCGACGCGGTATCACAAAATCGCCCGACTGTTCTATGTTTACTCACAGAGTACGCAATATGACTTTATATCTATGTATCTATACGGAGAAAGAATAGGAAGATTTAACCTCAGTGTGTCTGAGTGTTCTGACGAATCACATGTCTTCCCGACGGAGTTTCCTCAAGAAGACCGGCGCGCTCGGCGCGCTCGGCGTTTCGGGGTTGAGCGGGTGTATCGGCAGCGTCACGGGTGGGTCGGATTCGGTCAACTTCCTCCTCACGCCGTCCGAATCGGACGTCGATATCCAACAGCAGTATCAACCGCTGTTCGAGTACCTCGAATCCGAGACGGGCGTGACCGTCGAGTCGTCGGTCGCCGCGGACTACGCCGCGGTGTACCAGGCGTTCAAATCCGGGCAGGCCGACCTCGCCGACTCCTCGCCGACCATCGCCATTCAGGGCGGCAACGAGGGCGTGACCGAGGTCATGGGTATCCGCGTGGCCTACGGCGCGGCGAAGTACTTCTCCATCATGACGACGACGCCCGACAGCGGTATCGAGGAACTCGCCGACCTCGAAGGCGAGACCGTCGCGTTCGCCGACCGCCTCTCGACGAGCGGGTCGCTGTTCCCGCTTTTCATGCTGAATCAGGCCGGCCTCGACACGGGCAACGCCCCCGACGGCGAGCCCGTCGACTTCACCGGCCAGTGGTCCGACCACGCGACCGCCCGCGAGACGCTCGTCAACCGCGACGAGGTCGTCGCCGCCGGCACGGGCGCGTTCTCGACCGCACCGCACGTCCCGAAAGACCAGTTCCCCCAGCAGTTCCTCGACACCTCCGCCGAGAACGACGGCGACCTCGGAACCGCGGACCCCGAACTCCAACTGCTCGCGGTCTCTGACCCCATCCCCCGCGCGCCGATAATCGTCCGTTCCGAACTGGAATCGGAGATGAAGTCGTCGATGACGGACGCACTCACGAGCGTCACGCAGGACGACCTCATCAACGAGGACCTCTCCGACGACCAACAGCTCTGGTTCACCGGCGTCGAGCCGGGTACCGTCGAGGACTACCAGCCGATTCAGAACGTCATCGACACGCTCGGAATCTCTCTCGGACAGTAATCAACTCACAAACAATTCCATTGCAGTATCATTTTGGCGGTGCCGCGCCCACGAACCGTAGACGCGGGAAGTCCGCCCACACACTATGAGTACCATCGAAGTACGTAACCTCACGAAAGCGTTCGGCGACGTCCGGGCGTTGGACGACGTCTCTTTCACCATCGAGGACGGCGAGTTCGCCGTGCTCCTCGGGCAGTCGGGGGCGGGGAAATCCACGCTCCTCCGCTGTCTGAACGGCCTGACAAACCCGACGTCCGGCGAGATTCGAATCGACGGCGAGCCGGTTAAAGGCCCGCGCGACGACGTGGCCATGATTTTCCAGCAACACTACGTGCTGGGTCAGCTCAGCGCCTACGGCAACGCGCTGACCGGCGCGCTCAACCGCACCTCGTTCTTCCGTAGTCTCGTCGGCTGGCACGCGGAAGAAGACAAGTTCGAGGCGCTCCGCGCGCTGGAGACGGTCGGACTGCTCGACCAGGCGAACCAGCGGACCCGGAGCATGAGCGGCGGCCAGCAACAGCGCGTCGGTATCGCCCGCGCGCTCGTTCAGGGGCCGAGCCTGCTTTTGGCCGACGAACCCGTCGCCAGCCTCGACCCCGCCAGCGCCGAGACGGTGATGGGGTACATCCGGAGCGCGGCCGCGGAGCGCGACCTCTCGACGCTCGCGAGCCTCCACCAGGTGAACCTCGCCCGCGAGTTCGGCGAGCGGTTCCTCGCGCTCCGCGACGGAGAACTCGTCTTCGACGGCTACCGCGAGGACCTGACCGTCGACGTCATCGACCGCATCTACGGCGACGTGCAGACCGCGGACATCCGCGAGGGGACAGAGGTGAGCGCATGAGCGGCGGCGACCCAACCTCCGGCGGCGGCCCGCGAAACGGCGAGGACCGACCCCGCGACGCGCGAGCCGACGGCGGCACCGAGTCCCAGACGGGGACGCTCGACCGCGCGCTCCGAGACATCACCCTCACGAAGCGAATCAAGTGGGGGATGGCGTTCGCCATCTCGGTCGTCTTCGGTTTCTTCTTCTTCGAGGCGCTCTCGGAGGTCGGCTTCTCGGTCGCCGAAATCCTCTACTACTGGCCCGAGTTCCAGGAGGCGCTCGGGGACTTCTTCCCGCGGACGACGCTGTTCGGCCTCCCGTTCGTCGATTTCGGCTCCTACTGGCAGTTCATCCAGGAGCGGGACCTGTTCGGCGCGGCCATCGTCACGCTGGCGATGGGCTTCGCCGGAACCGTCCTCGGCATCCCCGGCGCGCTCCTCCTCGGCGTCCTCGGCTCCGAGCGGGTGACTCCCTACCCCTTCAACTTCATCTTCCGCGGCACGATGAGCGTCATCCGCGCCATCCCGGCGCTCGTCTGGGCGCTCATCTACATCCCGCTCGGCGGCGTCTCGCCGTTCACGGCGACGCTCGCCATCGGGACCGACACGATGGGCAACCTCGGCCGCCTGTTTACCGACGCGCTCGAAGAGGTCGAAGACGGACCGATAGAGGCCATCGAGTCGACCGGCGCGAACCGCCGGCAGACGGTCGTCTTCGGGATGCTCTCGCAGGTCTTTACGCCCTTCATCGCGTGGACAATGTACATCCTCGAAATCAACACGCGCATCGCCGTCACGATGGGGCTCATCGGCGGCGGTGGCATCGGCTACGTCCTGCAGACCCAGCGGAGCCTGTTCAAGTACACGAACATGATGGCGACGATTCTCGTCATCTTCGTGCTCGTCGTCTCCGTCGAGTTCGTGAGCCAGCGCGTTCGCTCGTACATCCGCGGCGAGGAAGAAGAGGGCATGAGCGTCCTCAAACTCGTCATCGAGTTCCCCCAGCGGATGGCCCGCTCCATCTGGGAGTAACTCCGGCGACCCGACTCGGCGGTTCCCTCGCGGTACGGTTTTTATCGGTCCGTCGCGTCTCACAGCGTAGCCATGCCGTCGTCGCCGCGTTCCACTCCTTCGCCGTCGCACGCCGCCTCCTCGGGGTCTGGTCTCGCCGCCTCGCCCGTCGCCCTCCCCGCGCTCGTGGTCGCGAACCTCGTCCCCCTCGTCGGCGTCGTCTGGTTCGACTGGAGCTTGAAGGCGCTGCTCGTCGCCTACTGGCTCGAAAGCGGCGTCGTCGGCCTGCTGAACGTCCCGAAGATTCTCGCCGCCAGCGGCCGCGGCGACGGCGGGTCGAGCATCAACGCCACCATCAACGGTCGGCGGGTGGACCTCTCGCCGCCCGAATCGCCCCGCGACGGCTTTCACTTCTACCCCTCGAACGTCCCCATCGCGGGCTTTTTCGCCATGCACTACGGGATTTTCTGGGTCGTCCACGGCGTGTTCGTCTGGTCGTTCGACGCCTTCGCGGGCGGGGCGGCCGGCGCGGTCGGCGGCGTCCCGCTCGGCGCGGTCCTCCTCGCGGCGGGCGCGACGGTCCTCAGCCACGGCGGGTCGTTCGCCGCCAACTTCGTCGGCCGCGAGGAGTACCGGAGCGTCTCGCCCGGCAAACAGATGTCCGAACCCTACCGGCGGGTCATCGTCCTCCACCTGACCATCATCCTCGGCGCGTTCCTCGTCGCCGCCTCGGGCGCGCCCGCCGCGGCGCTCGTCGTCATGGTCGTCGTCAAGACCGCGCTCGACGCGGGCGCGCACCTCAGAGAGCACGCCCGGGCGAAAAAGCGGGCGAACCGACCCGAAGAACCGGTCGGCGAGCGAATCGAAGTCAGCGACGCATCGGCCTGAACTCGCTCCCGCTCGCCGCCTTCAGAAGTCGCCGAGGCTGGCCTGTCCGTCCGAGGAGTCGGCGAGTCCCGAGAGGTCGGCGGCGCGCGCGATGGTCTCGAAGAAGCCCTCGCGCTGGCTCCGGTCGTAGAGCGTCGCCGCGGGGTGAACCGAGAGGAGGACGCGGTAGGAGGCGTCGCCGACGCGGGCGTCCACGACCGACCCTGACTCGTTCGTGATGGCGACGCCGCGGTCGAGCAGGTGCTGCGAGGGCACTTTCCCGAGGGTGACGATTAGCTCGGGGTCGACGAGTTCGAGTTCGCGGGCGAGGTAGCCCCGGCAGTTCGACAGTTCCTCGCTCGTCGGGTCGCGGTTGTCCGGCGGGCGGCAGCGCACGCAGTTGGTGATGCGAACGTCGGCGCGGGCGAGGCCGGCCTCGCGGAGCGCGTCGTCAAGCACGGAGCCGGAGCGACCCACGAACGGCTCGCCGCCCTCGTCTTCCTTCGCGCCCGGCGCTTCGCCGAGGAAGAGCAGGTCGGCGTCGTCGGGGCCGACCCCGTTGACGATGCGACTCCGCGAGTCGACGAGTTCGGGGCACTGCTCGCAGCCCGTCACGCAGAGGCCCTCCATGTGTTCCATACTCGGTTCGAGGGCGGGGACGGCTTAATCCCCGGCGAAGCGTCGCGCGGCGCGGGCGGCCATCCGGGCCACGCGAATCGGTTCGGGACGACCGCCGACCGGGGTGAACCCGCGGACGACCCGCGCGGCCTCGTCGTCGTCGCAGCCGGCGGCCCGGACGAACACCGTCTCGCCGTTCACATCGAGCCGTCGACGGGGCGGGGCCGCGCGGTACGTGGCGAGTCGCCGGTCGAGCGCCGCGCCCGAGAAGTGAGCCGAGAGCGCGGGTTCGAGCCCATCGCTCTCCTCGAAGGAGACCGAGAGCACCGGGCGGTCGAGGTCCGCGGCGAGGTGCTCGACGTCGACGAGGTTGAACCACGCCGGGGCGATGCCGGAGACGAGCAGGTAGCGCACGTCCTCGCGGTCGAGCGAGGCGTACAGCGAGGCGATGGCGTCGGTCGCGTCGTCGCCGCCGACGGTGCACGTCTCGAAGGCGAGGCCGTCGACGACCCGGTCGGCGCGGACGACCGCGCCGCAGAGGACGCTCTCCGGAGACGGGTCTGTCGAAAAATGAGCGTCGTCAGCGTCGTCTGTGGGTGCGCGCGCCGCCCCGGGGGAAGATTCCGCGACCCCGAGGGCGCGAGACCCCGGCTTCACTCGTCTTTAATCTCCTGGAGCCGGTCGAGGAGTTCGTCGTTGGACGCGCCGATTTCGAAATCGACCTCGCCCTCGTGTTTCTCCTCGCTCGTCGTGACGCCGTCTTCCTCGTCGAAGTCGACGTTCTGGTCTCCTTGTTCGGACTCGTCGTAGCTCCCAAATCCCATACAGTCATACGTACACGACCGAGCCCCAAAAAGGATTTGTCGCGCGAGTTCGACGTTTGGGGGCGAGTTGCGGTGTCGCGGGGAACGTCTCGCCCGTCCGACTTTTTCCGTTCGGGCGCGTACGCGGAGGTATGGAAGTCATCCCAGTCACCGCCGACGCCGAGAGCTTCACCTGCAACGCCTACCTCGTCCTCGGCGCGCGAACCGTCCTCGTCGACGCCGGAACGATGCCCGGCGTCGAGGAGGTCGTCGCCGAGCACACCGACGACCTCGACGCGGTGGTCGTCACCCATCAGCACTCGGACCACGTGGGCGAACTCGACGCGGTGGTCGAGCGGTTCGCCCCGGATGTGTACGCCTACGCCGACCACCCGCTTCGAACGCACGAACTCGAAGACGGCGACCGCGTCGAGATGGGCGACGAATCGTTCGAGGTCATCTACACGCCGGGTCACGCCGACGACCACGTCTCGCTCGTGAGCGGGCGGTCGCTGTTTTCCGGCGACGTGTTCGTCTACAACGACGGCGCGTTCGACGACGGCAGTTTCGGTCGTACCGACATGCCGGGACAGTCCCGCGAACGCCTCATCAGCAGCCTGCACACGCTCCTCGACCGCCTCCCGTCGACCGTCGAGGCGCTGTACGCCGGCCACGGCGACCCCTTCGAGAACGAGGTCGGGGGCGACACCGTCCGCGACGCGCTCGAACGCGCGCTCGAACGCGCGGAGCGCCGCGAACCGAAGTACCCGGAGGCCTGAGATGGCGACCGACACGACCGGGGGCGCGGGCGGCGACCTGACGCGACTGCACTACGTCGGCGTCGGCCTCGCGGCCGTGACCGGCGTGATTCACCTCGTCCTCGGGGCGGGCGCGCTGGCCGCGAACCTCGCCGACCCGCTCGGCATCGCGTTCATCGGGGCCGCGGCGGGCTTCGCCGCCGGCATCGTCGGCGTCCTGCGCGGCGACGAGCGCCTCCGCTCGCGGGTGGTGTTGCTCGGCATCCCCTTCACCGTCGGACAGGTGGTCCTCTACGTCGCGCTGAACTGGCCGAATATCTTCGGAATCGGCGGCATCGTGGACAAACTCGTCCAGCTCGCGCTGCTCGCGGTGCTGGTCGAACTGTATCGGCGAGACGCCTGAGAGAGAAGCGTGCGGGCTTACGCGGCGCGGCGTTCCTTCGACTTGGGTCGAAGGTGCTTGTAGCCGCACTTGCGGCACTGCTTTGCCTTCTGGGGGTTGCGCGCGTTGCACCGCATGCAGATCTGCTTCTCGAGCGTCCGCTTCGTCGCAGCGTCACTAGCCATGCATACGAGTCCCCCCGCCGGTCGTATAACGCTTGCGAGACACACCGCCGGCGCTCGCGGCGCTCTCGGCGGCCATCTGGATGGGTCGGAAAACGCGGCGGTCCGCGGCGCGCCTACGCGCCGGCCTGGCTCAGCGCCGATTCGATGTCGTCGCGCTGGGTGACGCCCACGAAGCGGTCGACGATGCCGTCGTCGTTCTCGACGATGAGCGTCGGGAGCGAGCGAACCTGATACTGGTTGGCAACGTCCTGTTCCTCGTCGACGTCGACCTTGACGAACTCGACGTTCTCGTAGTCGCCCTCGAGGTCGTCGAGAATCGGGTCCTGCGTCTTACAAGGGCCGCACCAGTCCGCGTAGAAGTCCAAGAGTCGAACAGTCATCGTATCCCGACGCAACTTGCCTGCCCCCGCGCATAAGGATTACTCATGGGCCCGCACCTCTCCGGTTGTGCTTCCGGCCATTCAAAACGGGTTCCGACCCGTCGACCCCCGAGACGGCCGCGAGCGGGCCCGTCCGATGAGCGAGGTTTTCCGGCCGCGGCGGGGCGCGTTCCGAGCGCGAGCCGAAACGTTTACGCGGCGGACGCACGGACGGTGGAACATGAGCAAGGGCCAGAACAGCGGCGGTCTGATGTCGAGCGCGGGCCTCGTCCGCTACTTCGACGCGGAGGACCGCAACGCGATTCGAGTCGACCCCAAGACCGTCGTCGCCACGGGAGCGCTGTTCGGCATCGGCATTCTGGTGCTGAACGCGCTCGCGCTCTGAACCGCGCCGACCGCCGAACGGACGCTTTTTGTCCGCGGCTTCCCGAGACCCCTCCATGACCACGCTACGCGCCGGCGTCGTCGCCGTGCAGGGCGACGTGTCCGAGCACGCCGACGCCGTCGAGCGGGCCGCCGCGGCCCACGGCGTCGACGCCGAAATCGTCGAGATTCGAAGCGACGGCCTCGTCCCCGACTGCGACGTGTTACTCATGCCGGGCGGCGAGTCCACGACCATCTCCCGACTCCTCGAACGCGAGGGCATCGACGACGAGATTCGCGCCCACGTCGACGCCGGGAAACCCGTCCTCGCCACCTGCGCCGGCCTCATCGTCGCCTCCCGCGACGCCAAGGACGACCGCGTGACCACGCTCGACCTCCTCGACGTGACGGTCGACCGCAACGCCTTCGGCCGGCAGGTCGACAGCTTCGAGGCCCCGCTGGACGTGGCCGGCCTCGACTCGCCGTTCCCCGCGGTGTTCATCCGCGCGCCCCTCATCGACGAGGTCGGCGACGGCGTGGAGGTGCTCGCCGAGTGGGACGGCAACCCGGTCGCCGTCCGCGACGGCCCCGTCGTCGGCACCTCCTTCCACCCCGAACTGACGCCCGACAGCCGCATCCACGACCTCGCGTTCTTCGACGAACTGGCGGTCGAAGTCGACGCCTGAGCGGAGCGCTCGACCGGCGGCGCGGACTCCCCGACGGGGGTGCCGCCGGTCACCGGAACCAGAGGGTCTTTTTCCGCGCCCGCCCGTCGTGCGACCATGGACGCCGACACCCCGACCGACGAGGTCCTAGACGAGCTCTTTGCGACCATCGAGTCGCGCAAGGCGGAACTCCCCGAGGACTCCTACACGACGACGCTTTTCACCCACGAGAAAGGCGAGAACTACGTCCTCGAAAAGCTCGGCGAGGAGACGACCGAGGCCATCCTCGCGGCCAAGGACGACGACCGCGAGGAACTGCTCTACGAGAGCGCCGACCTCGTCTACCACCTGCTCGTCCTGCTGTCGATGAAGGACGCCTCGCTCGACGACCTGCGCGAAGAGCTGAAAGCCCGCTTCTGAGACGGCCGCGGCGGCTCCCGCGACCGCAACGTTCGACCGCCGCCGCTCGCCGCCCGCAGTTCCCGGACGAGACGGCCCGATTGCAAAGCACCAAGGGCGTGCACCCACGATAGCGCACTCTCTCGATGCACGCCTCCCGAAGCCGCGTCCGCCAGTTCGCTCCCGCGCCCTCCACGACCCACCGCGCCGCGCCCGTCACCCGAGGGTCGGCCGCGTGAGTCGGCTGTTCGGCGGCGACGAGCCGTCAGTCGAGTTCGTCGCCGGGAGCCTCATCGCGGGCGTCTTCTTCGGCGGCGTCGGCGCGGGCGTCGCCTTCCCGACGCTGCCGACGCTCGGTCCCATCATCGGCATCACGCCGTTCGTGGTCGGCCTCATCCTCTCGGCGAACCGGTTCACTCGGCTGGTCGTGAACACGCCCGCCGGGCAGATACTCGACCGGATGGGGACGCGCCGACCGATGATAGCCGGGTTCGTCGTGCAGGGGCTGTCGCCGTTCGGCTACGTCCTCGGGCTGAACCCCGGCCCGATTCCGCTCGACAGCGCGACTATCTTCCTCCTGTCGCGGGCCTGCTGGGGCGTCGGCTCGGCGTTCGTCTTCGTCGGCGCGTTCAGCACCATCACGCACGTCACCTCGGGCGAAAACCGCGGGAAGTGGGTCGGCTACATGCGCGGCGGCCAGAGCCTCGGGTTCCCCGCGGGCCTCGTCGTCGGCGGTCTCGTCACCGACGCGTTCGGCTACGCCACCGCGTTCGCCGTCGCGGGCTGTGCGGGCCTGTTCGCCGCCCTCGTCGCCATCTCCGTCCTCCCGGACGTGCAGACCGACGTGACGGCGGCGAGTTCGCTCCGCGACGTGCCGCGGCTGGTGCGGTCGGACATCCGCATCTTCACCGTCGGCACCGTGAACTTCGCCGTCCGCTTTCTGTTTGCGGGCGTCCTCCTCTCGACGGCCGTGCTGTACGCGACGGCGAACGACATCTCGCTCGGCGGCCTCTCGGGGGCGGGCGTCAGCGGCGTCGTGATGGCCGTCGGCGTCGTCGCGTCGAGCGTCACGACGCTCGTCGTCGGGCGGTACTCCGACCGCCTGTCGAACCGCGCGGCGCTGACGCTGCCCGCGCTCGGCGTCCTCGCGTCCGGATTCACCCTGCTGGCGCTCGTGCCGACGCTCCCGTCGACGCTCGCGGGCGTGGCGCTCATCGGCGTCGGCGTCGGCGGGTCGAACCCGCCGCTGTTAGCCTATCTCGGCGACCTCAGCCCGGCCGACGACGTGGGCAAACTCGGCGGCGTCTACAACGTCTTCGGCGACTCGGGGTCGACCCTCGGCCCGCTCGTGGCCGTTCCGATGGCCGAGGTGGTCGGCTTCCGCGTCGAGTACCTCGCCTGCGTCGCGCTCGTCGCCGTCGTCGGACTGCTCGTGGCGCGGACGCTCTACGGGGAGGCGGCGACGGTGCCGCGGTCGGAACCGTCGTGAGAAATCGCGTCAGGCGCGGGTCGAACGCCGTTACTTGAACTCGATGCCGAGGTCGTGCATCCCGTCGTTGTTCTGTGCGACGTTGATGAGAAGCGGCGTCACCGCCTCGATTTCGGCGGCGTTGGCGAGGCCGCCGCCGTCGAGGGCGCGGAGGCCGTCGATGCCCTCGGCGAGCAGGCGCACGGTCTCCTTTGCGTCCTCGTCGTCGGCGACGAGGAGCGTGTCGATGCCGAGGTCGGCGTCGAGGTCGGCCAGTCGACCGGCCGCGAGGTTGTGGAACGCGCCGACCACCGGCACGTCGTCGGGGGCCGCGTCGGCGACGAGCGCCGTCACGCTCCCCGCTTTCGGCGGGTGGTAGTGGAAGCCGTCGTCGTCGCGCTTGATGCCCGCGGCGGGCGTGACGAGCACGTCGCCCTCGGACAGGGAGTCGGCGACGGCCTCGACGGTGTCGGAGACGTGGTACGGCGGCACGGCGAGGACGACCACGGAGGCGCGGTCGGCGGCCATCTCGTTCGTGAAGCCGTTTACCTTCACGTCGCGGCCGCGGCTGGAGAGTTCGGTCTCGTACTCGTCGGCCTTCTCGCGGGCCTTGTCGGGGTCGCGCGACCCGATGATGACCTCGTGGTCGGTGTGGTAGGCCCAGCGGAGGGCGAGGCCCTCGCCGATGTCGCCGGTCCCACCGAGGAGTGCGATTCGCATACTCACACCTCCGGACCGAGCCGACCTAAAGGGTTGTGCGACCGGTCGGTTCTGCCTGTGTCCGCGACCGGGGGGAACTATCGACTGTCGTCGTCGGATTCGACGAGCGCCTGCACCCGCTCGAAGCCGTCGCGGTAGACGAGCCACCACGCGACCACCGGGGCCAACAGCAACAGCGGCCCGACGAGGAACAACTGCGTGAACGGGTCCGGCGGGAGGAGGTACGTCCCGACGACGACCACGAGCGCGTCGAGCGCGAGCAGCGTGACGACGAAGGCGCGGAGGTGTCCCATCAGCGGCCCTCCGGCGGCGAAACGAGAGTCGGAGTCGGTGCCATCAGTCGAGGAGGTCCGGAACCTCGTTCACGTCCTCGACGACGGCGGCCGCGCCGATTTCGGAGAACTTCCGTCGGCCGTCGTCGCCGGTCAGGCCGCCCGAGAGGACGCCGACGCCGTAGTAGACGCGGTCGGGGTCCGCGGCGTCGGCGTTCAGCGCCGTCTTCACGTCGTCGAGGGTGTCGCCGACGAAGACGACCGACTCGGCTCCGAGGCGCTCCGCGACCGTCACGAGCGCGGCCGGGTGGGGCTTTCCCTCCTCCCAGTCGTCCATCGTGAACCGGTGGTCGTCGGCCACGTCGAGGGCGACGCGGACGAGCGCGATGTCGGCCTCGGCGCTGGGCCGGCCGGTGACGACGCCGAGTTCGCGGTCGCCGAGCGCGTCGAGCGTCTCCGGGCGGAGGAGCACGGGTTCGTCGTGGATGTAGCCGGCGGCCTCGAACGGCGGCTCGCCGCCTTCGAGGTCGCCGTAAAGGTCGCTTCCGAGATAGAGCGCCTGAAACGTCTCCCGGAGCGCCTCGGGGTCCCACTCGTCGAAGACGACGCTCGGGTCGGAAAACAGGGCTTCGACGGTCGCCTCGGCGGCGTCGAGGCCGCCGCCGCGGGCCTCGATTTCGTCGGTGAACTCGGCGACCGACAGGTCGGTCTCGCGGGCGGCGAGGACGTACAGCGCCGCCGCGTACGTCAGTTCCCAGTCGTTGTTGAAGCCGCCGGCGTCCTTGAACAGTTGGACCTCGTCGCGGGAGATGGTCGTGCCGTAGTGTCGGTCCACGGATTCGACGATGGCGCGCCGGTAGGAGTCGGCGACGTCGACGAGCACTCCGTCGATATCGAGGACGACAGCGTCCGCGTGCATACCGGAAGCGCGCGGCGAGCGGGCAAGTGCCTTACTCTTGGGCCCGAGCGGGCTAGTCCCGCCGGGCGCGCTGGCCCCGCTGCCCGTGCTCGGCGACGTACAGCGTGTCGCCCGGAAGCGTCTCGCGGGCGACCGGAATCGAGGGTTCGTCGTAGCCGAGCGTGGTGAACAGGAAGTCGGCGTCGGCGCGGCGGGCGACCTCGACCGCGGGTCCGTGGAGTTCGACGGGGACGTTCAGGGCGTAGACGACATCGGCGTCGGCGTAGGGGCCGAGGTCGGAGGCGTCAGCGCGGGCGAACACGTCGTCGCGGACGAGCGAGACGTCCTCGGGGACGGGGAACTCGTGCACGTCGACGGCGACCACGTCGACCCCGCGGTCGGCGAGGGCGGCCGCCACCGACGGCTCCCGACCGACCCCGAGTTCGACCGCGCGGTCGTACCCCGACAACCGTCCGACGAGCGCGTCGCGCAGCGATTTTTTCACGTCGGGATATTTATGAAGCGTCCCCGCTTAATCCCTCGCATGCTCGTCGATATCGTGCCTATCGGGGATATTTCTGCGGCCGTCAAGCGGGAGGCATCCGCCGGACTCCGCTCCGTCTACGACTGCGACGTGACCGTGCACTCGAATCAGGCGATACCCGAGGGCGCGTTCGACCGGAGCCGAAACCAGTACCGGGCCGAGCAGTTCATCGAGCTGGCGAGCCGCATCGGTCGCGGCGAGAAGAACATCGGCATCACCGAAAAGGACCTCTACTACCGCCGCCGAAACTACGTCTTCGGCCTCGCGTACCTCAACGGCAACGGCTCCGTCATCTCCACGTACCGCCTCCAGACCTCCACCGACGGCGGCATCACGAACAAACCCGCCGACGAGGTGCTGTCCGACCGCGTGCGAAAGGAGGTCGTCCACGAGATCGGCCACACCCTCGGCCTCGAACACTGCGACAACAACAAGTGCGTCATGTCCTTCTCGCCGACGGTCCGCGAGGTGGACGTGAAAGAAGAGAACCTCTGCGGCACCTGCAGTCGGCTCGTCCACTAGCGCTCGGGAACCGGTCTCGGTTCGTCTGGGCTCGGTTTGTCTCGGCTCGGCTCGCCCCGTCTCGTCTCACCCTTTTTCTCGTCGCGGCACGTGTGTACAACCATGAACTTCGTCGTTGCAGTAGACGGCTCTGCGGCCGCCGACAGAGCGCTCGACCACGCGCTCACGATGCTCGAACCGCTGGGTGCGACGGTCACCATCGTCCACGCGGTCGAACCGCAGGTCCTCGTCGAAGGCGGCGAGGAACCCGTCGCGGGCGTCGCCAGAACCGGCGACCGAATCGTCGCCGAGAGCCTCGAAGACGCGGAATCGCGCGCCGAACGCGTCCTGCAAGCGGCCGCCGAGCGCGCCGCCGACGCGGGCGTCGAAGCGACCACGGAACTCCTCTACGGCGACCCCGTGGAGGCGATTCCGACCTACGCCGACGAGGCGGACGCGGACGGCATCTTCGTCGGCCACCGCGGCCTCTCGAAGCGCTACGAGGGGCTGGTCGGCAGCGTCGCCAAGGAACTGGTCGAGCGGGCGTCCTGCCCCGTCACCGTCGTCCGCTGAATGCGCCGACTCGACGGGCGCGACGGCGGCGGACAGCCCCTCAGGACCGCCCTCGCGCTCTCGGTCGTGACCGGCGAGCCGTTCGAGATGGCGAACGTCCGCGGAAATCGCTCGACGCCCGGGCTGAAGGCCCAGCACGTCGCCTGCGTCTCGGTCGCGGCCGCCGTCTCGAACGCCGACGTCGCCGGCGACGAGGTCGGGTCGTCGACGCTCCGCTTTTCGCCCCGCGAGGTCCGAGCCGACCCGGTTGAGGCGGCCGTCGGCACCGCCGGGAGCGCGACGCTCGTTTGCGAGACGCTGCTCCCCGCGGCCGTCGCTCTCGACGACCCGCTTTCCCTCACCGTCACCGGCGGCACCGACGTTCGGTGGTCGCCGCCGACGGACTACCTCCGGTACGCGAAGCGCCCGCTGTGTTCGACGTTCGGCGTCGAGTTCGGCATCTCGGTGCCTCGTCGCGGCTTCTACCCGGCCGGCGGCGGCACGCTTTCGCTCCGCATCGCGCCGGCCGAGCCGACACCGACCGAACTGACCCGCCGCGCGGAGCCCGACGAACTCCGGGTCTACTCGGTCGCGAGCGAGTCGCTCGCGGACGCCGCGGTGGCCGAGCGACAGGTCGAGGGCGTCCGCGACGCGCTCGCCGAGGCGGGCGTCGACCTCCCGATTCGGTCGTCGGTCTCGTCGGCCGAGAGCGACTCGCCCGGTTCGGCCGTGGTCGTCGTCGCTCGGGGCGGAGAAGACGAGAGAGCAGGCGACGGTTCCGCGTCGCTCGTCGCCGGCTTCGACGCCTACGGCGAGCGCGGCACGCCGGCCGAGACGGTCGGGTCGCGGGCGGCCGACTCGCTTCTCGACTGGCTCGGCGGCGACGCGCCGGTTGACCGCCACATGGCCGACCAACTGCTCGTCTGGGTCGCGCTCGCCGGGGGTTGCGTGCGGATTCCCGCCGTCACGGACCACGTGCGGACGAACCTCGACGTGATTCGTGCCTTCGGCTACGACGTGACGCTCCGGGCGGGCGAAGACGGGGACCGCGGCGCGGGGGCGGGCGCTGGCGCAGGTCCGGGGGCGGAGACGGAGGCGAGGACCGGCGCGGTCGTCGAGTCAGACGGCGGCCGCTGACCCGAAACTCCGGCTTCGGCAGCCTCAGGGCGCGTATTTTCCGGTCAGTTGCGTCTCGGCGGTGACGTGTCCCGCGATGGCGCGTTTCAGGTCGGCTTTCGTCGCGCCGGCGTCGAGGTCGAGGGAGGTGTCGAGCGCGTACAACAGGAACCGATAGGTGTGCTCGCCGTCCGGCGGGTTCGGGCCGCCGTAGCCCGTCTCGCCGTAGCTGTTAGTTCCCTCGACCGCGTCCGGCGGCGTCTCGCCCGCCTCGATGGCGTCGGTGCCGGGGTCGATGTTCCAGACCAGCCAGTGGTCCCACACCTTGCCCGCGGGTTTCACCGCGTCGGGGTCGTCCATCACGAGCGCGAGCGAGGCGGTCCCGGGGGGAACGCCGCCGATTCGGAGCGGCGGGCTCTCGTTTTCGGTCGCGTAGCCGTGGGTGCGGGGTATCGGGCTTCCGTCGTCGAACGCCGGGCTTCGGAGGGTGAGCCCGCGGCGGCGCTCGCTCGAATCACTCGATATCATTACCCGCCCGTTGGGCGACCAACGACAAAACGATTCGTTCGGCCGAATCGACCCGTCAGCGGCCGTGAACGACGCGGATTTCGATTCCATCAGGGTCGGAGATGACGAGCGAGTCGGTCGCGCCGGCCGCGCCGGCCGCGTCGCCGTCGCCGGGTTCGTCCCCGCCGAACCCGCCCTCGTCGAACTCGTGGCCGCCGTCGACCAGCGACTCCCGGACCGCGTCGAGCGTCGCGGCGTCGGGGACGACGACTTCGAACCACTCGATGCCGCGGCCCTCGCCGGCGGGGGCGCTTCGGGTGTTCCAACTGTTCAGGCCGACGTGGTGGTGGTACTCGCCGGCGGCGACGAACGACGCGCTGGGGTAACCCTCGTCGCGGACGCGCATGCCGAGCGCGTCGACGTAGAAGTCCCGCGAACGGGGGACGTTCGTGACTTCGAGGTGGACGTGGCCGAGGTCGGTGCCGTCGGGCGCGCGGTCCCCGCCGGCGGCGTCGTCGGCGAGCGACCCGAGGTCGAGCGCGAGCGTGTCCATCGACACCCGGCGGTCGTCGGTCCACGGCCACTCCTCGCGGGGCCGGTCGTAGTAGACCTCGACGCCGTTTCCCTCCGGGTCGCGGAAGTACAGCGCCTCGCTGACGAGGTGGTCGGACGCGCCGGAGAGGGTCGCGCCGGCGTCGGTTGCGCGGGTTCTGGCGCGGGAGAGCACGTCGCCGAGCGCGCCCCGGTCGGGCACGCGAACCGCGAGGTGGAACAGCCCGGCCTCCCGGCGACCGCGCTCCGGGGCGTCGGGGTCCTCGTCGAGGACGACGACGGGAGTCTCGCCAGCCGAGAGGACCGCCCGCGAACCGTCGCGCTCGCGCTCGGCTTCGAGACCGACCACGTCGCGGTAGAACGGGACGACGCGGTCGAGCGAGCCGACGCGAAGCGCGACCCGGCCGAGGTGGGTGTCGTCCGTGAGCGAGCCATCCGAGGGGGAAGCGTTCGTCATACCCACGTCTTCGAGCGTGACCGTGAAAACGCCCGTAGTAACATCGGAGTCACTCGCGGCGCGAGGCGTAACCGAGGGTGAGGGAGCGAAGAACGGAGGGGTGGAAACGCGAGCGAACGGGTACCGAGTCGCTATTCGGCGTAGTAGTACTCGCCGGCGCGCTTCTGCTCGCGGTCGAGTTGCGAGTCGGGCTTGTTGATGCGCGGGCGCTGGGTGCGCTCGTCGCGGCGGAACGTGATGTCGAGGTCCGACAGGAAGTCGTTCATGCCGTCGCGCATCTCCTGGGGCTTCGAGGCGTGGCCCTCGATGGACGGCTCGCCGTCGAACACCATCAGGCGGTCCGCGAGCAGGTCCATCATGTAGATGTCGTGGTCGATGACCATGACCGTCGCGTCGTGGTTCTCGGCGTAGCGGCGGATGGCCGAGGTGGCCTGCACGCGCTGTTCCACGTCGAGGTGGGCCGACGGCTCGTCGAGCAGGTAGAGGTCGGCGTCCTGCGAGAGGCACGCCGCGATGGCGACGCGCTGGCGCTCGCCGCCGGAGAGGTCGGTGAGGTTGCGCTCCATGATGCGGTTGAGCTGGAGCGGGTTCGCGATTTCGGTGTTCCAGTACGACGAACCGAACTGGTCGGTGATAGACGAGAGGAACGCGTCGACCCGCATCGGCTGGTCGATTTCGATGTACTGCGGCTTGTACGAGATGTCGAGCGCGAAGTCGAGTTCGCCCATATCGGGCGTCAGGTCGCCCGTAAAGAGCTGTGCGAGCGTGGACTTCCCGATGCCGTTGGGGCCGACGATGCCGAGCACTTCGCCGTTGTAGATGGTGCCGGCCTCGACGTCGAGGGAGAACTCGCCGTCGCCGTAGGACTTGGCGAGTTCGGGGTACTCGACGAGGGGTTCGGCCTTCGTCGTCTCGCGCGGCGCGTGCTCCTCGAAGGTGATTGCCTCCGGGCGGATGCGCATGTTCTCGTTCGAGAGATACCCCTTCAGGTACTCGTTGATGCCGTTTCTGACCGACTTGGGGTCGGTGATGACACCGTACGCGCCGGGCTCACCGTAGGCGACGTGGAGCGTGTCGGCGAGCAGGTCGAGGATGGCGAGGTCGTGTTCGACCACGAGCACCGCGCGGTCTTCTTCCTCCGCGAGTTCGCGGATGAGCCGCGCGGCGGTGACGCGCTGGCCGATGTCGAGGTACGGCGAAATCTCGTCGAGGAAGTAGAAGTCGCGGTCGCGGGCGAGCGTCGCCGCGAGGGCGACCCGCTGAAGCTCGCCGCCGGAGAGCGTCTCGATGTCGTTGTCGACGACGGGGCCGATGTCGAGGCGGTCGATGTAGGAGTCGAGCGCGCCGCGCTCGTCGGTCGCCTCCAAGAGGTCGCGGGCCGAGCCGTCGAACTGCTTGGGAATCTGGTCGACGTACTGCGGCTTGCGCGCGATGGAGACCTCGCCGTCGCGGACCTGCTCGACGTAGTTCTGGAGTTCGGTCCCGCGGAAGCGGTCGAGGACGGCCTCCCACGTCGGCTCGTCGTCGTAGTTGCCGAGGTTGGGGACCATCTCGCCTGCGAGGGCGCGGACGGCCGTGGTCTTCCCGATGCCGTTCGGTCCGAGGATACCCGTGACCGAGCCGGACTCGGGGACCGGAAGGCCGTACAGCGAGAAAGCGTTCTCGCCGTAGCGGTGGGTCGGCTCCTCGTCGAGCTCCGAGGGGAGGTTGATGATTTCGATTGCATCGAAGGGGCACTTCTCGACGCAGATGCCGCAGGTCTCGCCGAGGCAGATTTCCTCGGAGATGCGCACCTGGTCGGGACCGCCCTGCTCGGCGTCCTCGCCGCGGAGCGTGATGCACTCTTTGCCCGTCCGGTTCGGCGGACAGAAGTTCGAGCACTCGTAGCTACAGCGGTCGGGGGAACACCGGTCTAAGTCGACGACGGCGATACTATCGTCGGCCATCGTTAGATCTGAACACCCGAAGTCAGGAGGATGGCGAACGTGATGAACCAGAGCGCGAAGGTCATGAACACCACGTAGAGGTAGTCCTTCGCGCCGAACCCGTTGACGTCGACGCCGACGACGCGAAGCACCGGGAACTGGACGAGGACGAACGCCCCGAGGATACCCACGGCCAACTGATTGGTCGCGGCCTCGGGACTCGTCCCCACCACAGCCCCGGAGAGCACCGCGGCGGCGATGCCGGCGAGGCAGGAGAGTGTCGTGACCGTCACTCCTCGAATATGACTGGAGAGACCGGTCTGCGTTTCCGTGGCCATGTGTTCCTCTGCGATATCCGGCGTCAAAAGGCGTTCGTTCCTGCCGCCGCCGCGCGGATAAAGCGTTGTCGGCCGGTCGCGGGCCAACAAGGTTTATGCTGGTAGCGCGTTTCGATTCGTAACGATGGCTGGAACAGAAGAGGAGAGTCTCGACGACCTCCCACCGAGTGCGAAGCTCGTTTTCAAAGTGCTCGAATACAACGGTCCGCTCACCCAGAAAGGCATCGTCGAAGAGTCGATGCTCTCGGCGCGAACCGTTCGCTACGCGCTCGAACGACTCGAGGGAATCGGTATCGTCGACGAGGACGTCTACTTCGCCGACGCCCGACAGAACCTCTATCAGTTGACCGATCTCGCGCCGCAGCAGGCGCAGGCCAAAGCCGACGGCGGCAAGGAAAAGGCCTGCTGCGCCGAGTAACTAGAACCGCCGCGGAACCACCGCACGCTTCGCAGTCGGTGTCGGAAGAGACCAGTTGCGACGCGTCGCCCCGGTCGAAAACGACCGACAGACGACGAAAACGACGATTCGGCCGTTCTCCTAGGCCGGAACGACCGTAATCTGCTGTTTTCTATCGATAGCGTTCTCCAGTTCTTCGGCGATGGCGCTGCCGCGCGAGACCTGAATGTCCCCGCCGCGGCCGACCGTCGCCGTGAACAGGTATTCGTCGTCCGCGCGGACCTCGACGGTCTCGCCGACGTGGCCGTCCATCCGGACGATGACGTGCCGCGAGGTGACCTCGGGCGTCACGACGACGCCCTCGCCGGCCCCGCCGGCCCCGCCGCCGGAACCGGACGCGCCGGACTGACCCCCGGCGTTCGCGCCCGCGTGCTGGCCCGACGACGAGGGCTTTTCGTCGTGGGTCCGCACGTCGATGTCGATGCCGAGGCGGTCTTCGACGTCCGAGATGCGGCCGCCTCCCTTCCCGATGACGTAGGAGATGTCGTCTTCCTCGACGTAGACGACCGCGCGGTTCTGTCCCTTCAGGTCGACGTCGACGTGGCCGCGGGCGATGGAGCGAATCTCGCGTTCGATCTCCTGTTTCGCCAGCCGGGAGACGCCGCTTTCTTTCTCTTCTCCGCCCTCGCCGAGCGGGACGGTGACGACCTGCCGGTTGAACGTGTAAATCTCGTACTCCGGCGTGCCGGTCTCGAAGTCCCGAATCTGGATGACCGGGCGGGCGAGGTCCTCCGCGAAGAGGCCCTCGGGCACCTTGACCTCGGTGCTCACGTCGTACACCGTGTGGACCTCGCCGTCCTCGATGTAGACGACGGTGTCGACGACCTGCGGAATCATGCCGAGTTCGACCCGGCCGACGAGGCGCTGGAGCGCGTCGATGGCGCGGGTGGCGTGGACGACGCCGACCATGCCGACGCCCGCGAGGCGCATGTCGGAGAACACCGAGAAGTCCTCGGTCTTTCTGACCTCGTCGTAGATGGTGTAGTCCGGGCGCACGAGGAGCAGGGAGTCGGCCGTCTTCGCCATGTCGCCGCCGAGGGCGGTGTACTGGGTGATGTCGGGGCCGACCTGCAGGTCGCGGGGCTTTTCCATCGTCTTGACCGCGTAGTCGCTGTCGTTGAGGAACTCGGCGACCGCCTGCGCGAACGTGGACTTCCCGGCACCGGGCGACCCGGCGATGAGGACGCCGCGCTGGCGCTCGGCGAGTCGGTCGCGGAGTTCGTCGGCGAACTCGTAGTCGTCGAGCTCGGTCTTGACGATGGGCCGGACGGCGGTGATTTCGATGCCGTCGGCGAACGGCGGGCGGGCGACCGCGATGCGGTAGTCGCGGAACTGGACGATGTCCATGCCCGGCTCGGAGAGTTCGACGAAGCCGTCGGTGGCGGCGCGGGCGGAGTTGATGATGTCGTCGGCCCACTCCTTCATCGTCGCCTCGTCGGTCGGCTCGTCGGCGATTGGCTGGTAGTGCATCTCGCCGACCGCGCCGCGTTTGGCCTTCGGGCGGGTGTCGGTCTTGAGGTGGACCGACATGGTCTGGTCGTCGAAGAAGCGCTCGATGATGAGCCCGCCGGAGCCGCGGACCGCGGCCTCGACGTACTCGACCGAGACGCCCTTCGCCTTCGCCACTTCGGCCTGCACCACGTCGCTCGTCAGGAGCGTCGCCGACCGCTCGGTGGCGATGTCGCGGATGAGCGCGTCGATGTCGCCCTCGCCGGCACCCTTCGTCTCGCCGGAGCTCGGGCGGCGACCGACGTACTTGAGGTCGATGACGCCGTCGTCGGCGAATTCCGCGAGACGCTGGAGCTCCGAAAGGCCCTCCCAGCCCGTGTCACGGCCGTCGTTGGCCTGCGATTCGAGTTCGCTGACGACCGCCTCGGGGACGAGTACGTCGGCACCCTCGTAGGTGCCGTCGTCGACTCGCTCGGACACGCGACCGTCGATGACCGCGCTCGTGTCCGGCACTATCTTCATGCGCGTGGGTTTGGGCGGGTGACGGATAAGGTTGTAGATAAAAGCGGTGACACCGCCGACGGGGCGGCGGGTGGTACCGCGGCTCTCGACTTCGATTCAGTCGTCGCCGGGCGCGACCGCTCGCCTCCCGCCGATGACTTCGAACGACCCGACGAGGCCGTCGAGGTCGGCCGCCCGCGACGACAGCACCTCGGTCTGGTCCGCGAGGTCGCCGATGGACGCGGACTGCTCCCGTGCCGTCTCGACGACGGTCCGCGACTGGCCGGCGGTCTCCTCGGAGATGTTGGCCACGTCGTCGACGCGGGCGGCGATGTCCGCCGCCGACGTTGCCTGCTGGTCGGTCGCGGCGCTCACCTCGGCCACGCTGGCGTCGATGTCCGTCACCATGTCCACGATGCTCTCGAACTCGCCGATGGCCTCGGTGACGGTCTCCAAACTGTCGGCGACCTGCCGGTTCATCTCCCGCACGTCGGCGAGCGTCTCCTCGGAGTGGTCGGTGATGTCGGCGATGAGGCCGGACACCTCGTCGGCCGAGTCGCGGGTCTCCTCGGCGAGCGACTTGACCTCCTGGGCGACGACGCCGAAGCCGTCGCCGGCCTCGCCCGCGTGGGCGGCCTCGATGGCCGCGTTGATGGCGAGCAGGTCGGTCTGAGAGCCGACGTGGTCGATGAACGCCGCGATTTCGTCTATCTCCTCGATGCTCTCGGTGAGTTCGGCGACCGCGTCGGCGGTGCGGTCGATTCGGGCCTCCACGGTGTCCAACTCCCGCATCGCCTCGGTCGCCGCGTCCCGGCCGACCTCGCCGCGCTCGGAGGCGGTCTCGGCGGTGGTGGCGACCTCGTCCGCGGAGGCGGCTATCTCCTCGACGGTCGCCGAGAGCGTGTTGAGTTCGTCGGAGACGGTCTGGAGGTGCTCGGTCTGCGCCCCCGCGCCGTCGGAGATTTCGGTGACCGAGGCGGCGACTTCCTCGCTGGCGGCGTCGGCCCGGCGGACGTGCTCGCGGGCGGTCGAACTCATCTCCGACACCGCCTGCGCGAACGACTGCACCTCGCCGATGGTCGACGAGAGGGTGCGGACGAGGTCGTTGTAGGTCGCCGCGACCTCCTCGTATCGCTCGTCGTCGACACCCCAGTCGTCGGTGTCGATGGTGGCGGTGAGGTCGCCCGCCTGCGCCCGCGAGGTCGCCTCGGCGAACGCTTCCACGAGGTGCTGGAGGTTGCGCGTGTAGTCGGCGAGGTCGCGCTGCATCCGGTCGAGCGCGTCGCCGAACTCGCCCGGCAGGTCCTCGTCGAGCGCCGGGTCGTCGAACCGCTGGTCGGCGAGCGCGCCCGCCTGCGAGGCGACGATACAGAGGTGGTCGTGCATCGCGCCGAAGTCGTCGGCAAGGCGGGCCACCTCGTCGTTCCCGGGCACGCTCGGGGGCCGGGCCGAGAGGTCGCCCGCCGCGACGCCCGCGGCCGCCGACGAGATGGACTCGATGGGCGAGACGATGTCTTTTCGCGTGATGATAATCGTGTTGACGAACGCGAGGCCGGCACCGAACAGGAAGAGCGCCGAGAGTTCGAGTCGGAGCGCGCCGGTCGCGACCCACGGGAGCGCGGCCTGTGCGAGCGAGACCGCGAACTGGATGGCGACGGCTGCGACGACCTTTCTCTCGACCGAATCCGAGATTCCGAGCGCGTCCATGCTTCCCCAGAGCAACCGTTCGTACGTCGAGACGAGTCGCATACTCGGACGTGCGGGGAACGCACAATAAGCCGGCCCGTGCATTCTCGTATTTTGATAACGCGGGGGTGCCGAGCGGCGCGACAGCAGTCGTCCTCCGGCGCGGCGGGCCGCGCGCGAACTGCCGGACGCCACACGCTTTTGAAGCGACCCCCCGAGGGGCCGGCATGGACGAACTCCGCGACCTCACGGCGGCCCTCGTGTCGGTGCCGAGTCACGAGGACGAGACCGCCGTCGGCGACCGCATCGAATCGTGGCTCCGCGAGGAGACCGACGCCGACGTGACCAGAGACGACGCGGGGAACGTCGTCGCCCGCGTCAACCCCGGCGTCGGCGAGTCGCTCGCGCTCGTCGGCCACCACGACGTGGTCCCGCCGGCCGACCGACAGACGGCAGACGACGGCGACTACGTGGTCGAGACCCGCGACGGCCGACTCTACGGCCGCGGCTCGGCGGACATGAAAGGGGCCGTCGCGGCCTCGATGCTCGCCTTCCGCGACGCCGCCGCCGAGGCCGATTCAGAGGTCGTCTTCGCCTCGTTCGTCGGCGAGGAAATCGGCGGGGAAGGCGTCCGCGCCGCCCTCGACGACGGCTTCGAACTCGACTACGCCGTCGTCGCCGAGGGGTCGACGAACTACACCGGCCCCGACCGGACCGACGTGGTCGTCGCCCACCGCGGCCGCCGGGCGAGCACCCTCGTCGCGTCGGGGACCGCCTGCCACGCCAGCGAACCCGAGCGCGGCGAGAACGCCGTCTACCGCGCGACCGACGCCGTGGACGTGGTCCGCGACCTCTCGGTGCCGGACGCCGAGGTCCTCGGCCACCCCGTCTCGGGGAGCATCGCCGTTACCGAAATCGACGGCGGGAGCGCGTGGAACGTCATCCCGGACCGCTGCGAGGTGACCATCGACGAGCGGACCGTCCCCGGCGGCTTCGCCGACCTCGCGCGGACGGAGGCAATCGAGGGCGTCGAGTGGGTCGTCGAACAGGACCTCCCGCCGATGGCGTGCGACGACGCCGACTTCGCCGAGCGCGTCCTCGACGCCGCCCGGTCGGTCCACGAGGCCCGCGGCGACGCAGAGCCGGAGCAGACGACGAAGCCCCACGCGACCGACGCCGGGTGGCTGGCGCAGGCCGGGACGACCTGCGTCGTCTACGGCCCCTCGGAACCCGGCGAGGCGCACACGAAAGACGAGAGCGTGTCGCTCGACGTGCTGGCGCGGTGTTACGAGACATACCGTGACCTCGTTGAAGACTGGTGAGAGCGGTCAAATCCGCCGGCGACGACGCCTGAACACCCCACCCGCGACGATACCTAAACACACCACTCGCGACGACTCCCGACAAACCACCGGGCGGGACTGAAAGGGGCCGCGAGCGAGGGCGAACCCCGGCGGCGTGAGCACTGCAGGCCGGAGGCCGAGGAGCGCGCGTCGCCGCGGGAGTCGTCGCTCGCGGGGGCTTTCGCGGTGGTATCGACCGCGGCCGTTACGGCGGGGGCGATTGCGGTATCCCCGAGGACGGAGCGACAAGCGACAACCGCGTATCAAAAGCCCACCACGGATAACCGGCTCCTGCGATTTAATACGCCTCCGAGACCACCATTCGTACCATGGCGCAATCCTCCGCAGAGTCCGACTCGGAGTCGGCGTACGAACAACTTCTCCAGAAGTACAAGCGAATCGCCAACGTCGAGAACGCCGGCGGCATCCTCTCGTGGGACCAGCAGGTCATGATGCCCGACGAGGGGACGCCTGCGCGCTCCCAGCAGATGTCGGCGCTGTCGGCGCTGAGCCACGAACTCCTGACCGACGACGAGTTCGGCGACCTGCTCGACGCGGCCGAGGCCGACGACCCGACCGACGAGCAGGCCGACGTGCTGCGCGAACTCCGCCGCGACTACGAGCGGGCGGCCCGCGTGCCGAACGACCTCGTCGAGAAGATTTCCGCGGCGTCGTCGGAGGCCATCCCGGCGTGGAAGCAGGCGAAGGCCGAAGACGACTTCGAGACGTTCGCGCCGCATCTGGAGAAGCACGTCGAACTGAAGCGGCAGTACGCCGAGCACATCGACCCCGACCGCGACCCCTACGAGGTGCTGTTCGAGGACTACGAGCCGTGTCTCCCCCTCGAACAGGCCGAGGAGATTCTCGCCGAGGTGCGCGAGGTGCTCGTCCCGATGATAGATGACATCCGCGAGTCCGACGTCGACCTCGCGGTGGACGCCTTCGAGGGCGAGTTCCCCGAGGACGACCAGGAGGCGCTCGTCCGCGACGCGCTCTCGACGCTCGGCTACCCGTGGGAACGCGGCCGCCTCGACACCGCCCCGCACCCGTTCTCGTCGGGGACGCAGTTCGACGCCCGCGTGACGACCCGCTACGACGAGTCCGACGTGCTCGGGTCGCTGTTCTCGACCGTCCACGAGTTCGGCCACGCGCTGTACACGCTCGGCCTGCCCGACGAGCACTACGCGACGCCGCTCGGCGAGAACCGCAACCTCTCGGTCCACGAGTCGCAGTCGCGGCTCTGGGAGAACCACGTCGGGCGCTCGCGGGCCTTCTGGCGGCACTTCCTGCCCACGCTCGAAGACCGGTTCCCCGAGGTCGACGCGACGGTCGAGGAGGCCTACGAGGCCGCCAATCAGGTGTACGACGACAACCTCATCCGCGTCGAGGCGGACGAGCTGACCTACCACCTGCACATCGTCATCCGGTTCGAACTCGAACGCGAACTCATCGCCGGCGACCTCGCCGTCGAGGACGTGCCGGAGGCGTGGAACGACAAGTACGAGGAGTACCTCGGCATCCGCCCGGACACCGACTCCGAGGGCTGCCTACAGGACATCCACTGGGCGTACGGGAACTTCGGCTACTTCCCGACGTACTCGCTCGGCTCCATCATGGCCGCCCAACTGTTTTCGGCCGCCGAGGAGGACATCGACGACCTCGACGGGAAACTGGCCGACGGCGAGTTCGGCGACCTCCGCGAGTGGCTCCGCGAGAACGTCCACCAGCACGGCCGGCGCTACGAGACCAACGACCTCGTGAAGCGGGCCACCGGCGAGGACTTCGCCGCCGACGACTTCCTCGGCTACGTCGAGTCGAAGTACGGGTCGCTGTACGACCTGTAGGCGAGACTGACAGTCCGCCGCAGTCCCCCGATTTTCGACGCTTCGGAGTCGTCGCAGGAACTAAATAGGGGTATGCCATATCATACCACGTATGGCCTCAGCACCCAGTGACGACTTGTTCGACCAGTTCTTGACCGACCGCGGTCACGAGACAGAACCGGTACGCTGGGACCGATCCTATAACAAGCTGCAGTGTCCCGACTGCGGGGCCCTGCACGACATGGGCGCGGCGACCTGCTCCGTCTGCGGGTGGGTGCCGGAGGCCTGACGCGTCCGAACTGACCAAGCCACAAGCACCTGTTCTCGACGGTTTCTCACCCGTTCGGTGAGCCGTCCGCGAACGCCCGGCGAGTTACACTACTCCGGGCGCGTTCGCCCTCGTCCGAAGCACGTCGCTTATCACCGATAAGGCCGTGAACGTGCACAATGAGCGAATCCGACGTGACCGTCACCCGGCTGTTCGGCGGCCCGGGAAGCGGGAAGACCACGGCCTTGCTCGACAAGGTCGAGGAGATTCTCGAACAAGACGGCGTCACCATCCGCGACATTCTCGTTGTCTCTTACACTCGAGCCGCGGCGGCCGAGGTCCGCGACCGGCTCGCGGAGCGTCTCGACATCAACCCGCGGTCGCTGAAGGGGAACGTCTCGACGATGCACGCGAAGGCGTACGAACTGCTGAGCCTCTCGCGGAACGACGTGGTCGGCGAGAACGACAAACAGGAGTTCTGCGAGGACTACGGCATCGAGTTCGAAGACGAGTACGGCGGCGCGGGCCGTCGGACCGCCCGCTCGACCACCATCGGGAACAAGGTCATCGCCACGAGCCAGTGGCTCCAGCGCACCCGCCGCGACGTCTCCGACTGGTACGACGTGCCGTTCCAGTGGAACGTCGAGGAGGTCCGCCTCCCGCCTGAGGTCGACCCGAACGCGCAAGAAGGAAACAAGTACACGCCGACGTGGCCCTCCGACGACGACCGCATCGACATCCCCGAGGCCATCCGCGCGTGGCGCGCCTACAAGGGCGAACACGGGTTGGTCGGATTCGCTGATATGCTCGAACGCGTCAAGCAGCGCGCGCTCGTCCCCAACGTCGACTACCTCGTCATCGACGAGTTCCAGGACATCACGACCCTCCAGTACGACGTGTACGAGGAGTGGAAGCCCCACATGCGAGGCGTCCTCATCGCCGGCGACGACGACCAGGTCGTCTACGCGTGGCAGGGCGCGGACCCGAACCTCCTCCTCGACGCCGAACGCGACAACGACGAGATTCTCCCGAACTCCTACCGACTCCCGTCGAACGTCCTCAACGTCGTCAACCGGGAGATTCGCCACATCGACAAGCGACAGGAGAAGGACCTCAAGCCCCGCAAGGAAGGCGGCGCGGTCGAGGCCGTCGAGAGCCCGTCGATGCTCGAACTCGCCCGGAACGTCCGCTACACCGTCGAGAAAGACGAGGGCACCGTGATGGTGCTGTTCCGCGCGCGCTACCAGATGTTCCAGTTCATCGATGAGTTCCTGCCGTCGGGCATCCCCTTCTCGACGCTGACCGACCAGCGCATGTGGACCGACCGGCTCACGCAGTACGTCCGCGCGGTCGAGGCGCTGGAGGCCGAAGCGCCCGTCGACGGGCTGGAGGCCCGCCGGCTCGCCGACATGCTTCAGGACTCCGCGTTCGGCACGAACGACCGCGACGACCTCTTCGACGCCATCGACGACAGACAGGAGGAAGCCGGCGTCGACGACATCACGAACATCGAGTTCACGCCGAAGGAGATCAAGAACTTCGCGCCCTTCGCCCCCGACAGCGCGTCCGCAAGCGACATGGTGCGCAAGGTGACGAGCTTCCAGCGCAAGTCCGTCAACGCGTACTTCGGCGGCGACTACGAGGGGATGGACCCCAGCCGCGTCCGCGTCGGCACCATCCACTCCGCGAAGGGTCGCGAGGCCGACCACGTGTTCATGGCGACCGACCTGACCGAGAAGGTCGTCGAGCAGATGGCCGCCTCCGTCTCCGACGAGGAGCTCGAAGCCCGCGGCATCGAGGAGTTCACCGCGACGACGAGCCCCGTCCCGCTCATCACCGACAACGAGCGCCGCGTCTTCTACGTCGGGATGTCCCGCGCCAGAGAGCGCCTCATCGTCCTCGAAAACCTCGTCACCGGCGCGCCGACGCTCCCCATCAGCGTCCTCCTCCACAACGAGATTCGCGAGGACCCCGCACAGGAGCTCGTCGACGACGCGCAGGAACCGCCCGCGCCCGAGCCCGAGGCGTAACGTCCCGTGCGAGGGAGACCTCGCGGCGGCGACGCCATCGACGCCGCCGTCGACGAGCGAGACGCCGTCGGCTTCGTCGCCGTCCCCCGCGGCCCCGACCCGACGAGTCGCTACCTCACGGGTCGTGACTTCGACGCCGACCTCGTGTTCGTCCGCGTCGCCGGCGAGACGCATCTTCGAGTGCCCTCGACCGTCGAACCGCCGTCCCTCCCGGTCGCCTCGGTCCGCGTCGACGACAGACCGCCGGGGAAGGCCGCCGCGGCCGTCCTCGCGGAACACGCCGCTTCCGAAGGGACCGTCCTCGCGCCGCAGACGATTCCGCACGACGCCGCGCTCCACCTCGAATCGGCGGGCTACGACCTCGCGTCGACCGCGGCGGTCGAAGACGCCCGCGCGGTGAAAGACGACGACGAGCGCGACGCCATCGAGGCCGCCCAGCGCGCGGCGACCCGCGGCGTCGGTCGCGCGGCCGCGATACTGTCGGCGGCGACGGTCGAAGCGGCCGACGACCGCGACGGCGGCCGCGTGGGTGACGACCGCGACGACGACGGCGAAGCCGTCCTCTCTTGGGACGGCGCGCCGCTGTCGACCGAGCGACTCCGCCGACAGGTGAACGCGACGCTCGCGGCCGAGGGCGTCGGTTCCGCGGGCGCGACGACGGTCCGCGCGGGAACCCGAGGCGACGGGAACGAACCGGTCGAACTCCGGCCGGGCGAACCGGTAGTCGTCTCGGTCGGCCCGCGCGGGCCGACGGGCTACCGCGGCGCGCTGGCCCGCACGTTCGTCGTCGACCCCGACGGCGGGTGGGAGCGCCGGGCGCACGTCGCCTGCGACGCCGCCAGAAAGGTCAGTCTGGTCGAGGCCGACCCCGGCGACGACGCCGGCTTCCTCGGGAGCGAACTCCGCGCGGAGACCGCCGCGTTCGGCTTCTCGATGGCCGACGAGGTGACGAGAGACGTGGGCGGCGGCATCGGCCTCGCGGCCCGCGAGGACCCGCCGCTCGACGGCGATAGAGAACTCGTCGCCGGCAACGTCCTTCGGGTCCGGTCCGCGGTCACGCACCCGGACCACGGGCGAGTCGAGCTGACCGACGTGCTGGTCGTCGGCGAAGACGGGCCGCGACTGCTCGGCGACGCGCCGACCGGTCTCGACCCGAGTCGCTGGTAGTTACTCCTCTTCGTCCGGCTCTTTCGCCACGCCGCCGATGACTTTCTCGGCCGCGAGCGAGGGGATGTCCTGCGGCATGGTGAGGAACTTCGGGAGCGCGACCATCAGCACCGCGAGAAGGAGCATCGCGCCGCCGAAGACGGTCTGGCCGTCGGCGAGGAGCGTGAGTCCGAAGCCGCCGACGGGGATGGCGAAGATGAGAGTCGCCGCGAGACCGACCATCTCCAAGATTCCGAGTCGCATCGCCCGAGGGTACTCCGCGGGCGACTAAAAGCGTCGCGACCGGCGATGAACGGGGGCGTTCTCGCTCGTGGAGAACCGAACGACCCGTCGCCGCGGCCGACAGTCTCGCGGGGTAGGATTAAGCCGCCTCCGAATCGACTGCCCGCATGGTCGCCATCACGTCCGGGATGCTCGTCGTCTTCGGTCTCGTCGTCGTCACGATGGCGCTTTTCGTGACGGAGGCGGCCCCGCCGGACGTGACGGCAATCGGCGTCATCGTCGCGCTCGTCGTGCTCGAACCGTGGACCGGGGTCGACCTCCAGACGGGGCTGTCGGGGTTTTCGAGCGCCGCGACCATCACCATCCTCTCGATGTACGCCCTCAGCGAGGGGATTCGACAGACCGGCGCGATTCGCGTCCTCGGCGACGCGGTCGCGTCCTTTACGAACGGAAGCGAGAACCGACTGCTCGGCGCGGTCGTCGGCCTCACCGGCCCCATCGCGGGCGTCGTGAACAACACGCCGGTCGTGGCGGTGTTCATCCCGATGGTTTCGGACCTCGCCGACCAGGCGAACGTCTCGCCGTCGAAGCTCCTCATCCCGCTTTCCTACGCCTCGATGCTCGGCGGCACGCTCACGCTCGTCGGGACGGCGACGAACCTCGTCGCCAGCGAGGCCTACGCCGAGGCGACCGGGTTGCCGCCGTTTTCGATGTTCACGTTCACCCCCCTCGGCGCGGTGGTGTTCGTCGTCGGCGCGGGCTACCTGCTGACGGTCGCGCCGCGGCTCCTGCCCGAGCGAATCGAGCCCGGGAACCGAACCGGCAACTACGGCGTCGAGCCGTTTCTCGCCCGCGTGCTCGTCCCCGCGCGGTCGCCGCTCGTCGGCATCCCGGCGGGCGAGGTTTCCGACGACACCTACCGCGACCTCAACGTCGACATCCTCGACGTGCTCCGCGGCGGCGAGCACTTCATCGCCGCCGACTCCGACCGCGAGGTCGAGTCGCGGGACATCCTGACCATCCGGGGCGACCCGGCGACGATTCGGCGCTTCTGCGACCTCGCGGACCTGCGGTTCCTCCCGCGCGCGTCGGTCACCGACGCCGAACTCGACCTTCCCGACCGCGTGGCGCTCGTCGAACTCGTCGTCCCCCGCGAGTCAGGACTCGTCGGCGAGACCATCGGCGGGGCGCGACTCCGCGAGCGGTACGACGCGACCGTGCTCGCGGTCCGGCGGCGCGGCGGCGACCTCATCCGCGAGCACTTCCGAGACGTGGACCTCCAGGTCGGCGACTCGCTGCTCCTCCAGACGACGAACGAGACGGCGCGGTACCTCCGCGACAGCGGCGATTTCGTCGTGACGAGCGAGGTCGCCGACGAGTTCATCGAGGACAACGGCGAGCTGTCGCCCACGGCGCTCCGCGCGTTCGCCGTCATCGCGGCGGTCATCGGACTGGCCGCCCTCGGCGTCGTCCCCATCGCCATCGCCGCGCTCGGCGGGGTCGCCGCGATGGTCTCGCTCGGCTGTCTGTCGGCGAGCGACGCCTACGACGCGGTGAGCTGGAACGTCATCTTCCTGCTCGCGGGCGTCATCCCGCTCGGTCGGGCGCTCCAACTGACCGGCGGCGTCGCGCTGCTCTCGGAGTTCGTCGGCGTCGCCGCGACCTACCTGCCCGTCGTCGTCGTGGTCGCCGCGTTCTACCTGCTCACGGGGCTGTTGGCGAACGTCATCACGCCGGTCGCCAGCGTCGTCCTCCTGTTGCCGGTCGCCATCGACACCGCGTTCGGCCTCGGTGCCGACCCCTTCGGCTTCGCCATCGCGGTCACCTTCGGCGGGAGCACGGCGTTCATGACGCCTATCGGCTACCAGACGAACCTGATGGTGTACGGTCCCGGCGGCTACCGCTTTACCGACTACCTCCGCGTCGGCGCGCCGCTCCAACTGTTACTCACGGTCGTCACGACTGCCGGAATCGTCCTCATCTGGGGACTGTGAGGCCGCCGCGGCGACTCACTCGGCTCGCTTTTGGGTCTCGCCCGCGTTCCGTCGCTGCTCAGACTCCGGCCGGACACCGTCGCGGACGCCGTCGCCGTTCGACGGGTCGTAGGCCGCCGGTCCCGAGGGGAGCGTCTCGGGGTCGTCGACGCTCAGGCCCGTGGTGACGAGCAGTCTGAGACCCCGGCGGACCGGCATGTCGAGTTCGCGAATCTCGTCGGGCGAGACCATGATGAGCGCCCCGGCGGTCGGGTTCGGGCTGTGCGGGACGAACACGGTGAAGAGTTCGTCGTCGGACACCGCCGAGACCGACGGGGGAGCCTCGTTGGTGACGAAGCCGATGGAGAACAGCCCCTCGCGCGGGTACTCGACCAACACCACGCGGTCGTAGCCGGCGGTCGGTTCCGTGAGCGATTCGGAGACCTGCCGGACGCCGAAGTAGATGGTGCGGACGAGCGGGAGGAGCCGAACGCCGCGCTCGAAGCTCCCGAAGAGCCGCTGGCCGAGGCTCATCGACGCGAGGTAGCCGAGAAGCGAGACGGCCACCGCGATGATGAGCGCCGACAGCACCTGCGAGATGAAGACGATGTCGCCGGAGTAGTTGAGCACCTCGGCGAGGAATGGCGACACCTGACGGACGACCGGACGGAGCGCGGCAGTGATTCGATTGAACGCGAACTGGAGGACGAACACGGTCACGGCCAGCGGGGTGACGAGAATGAGACCGGTGACGAAACTGCTCCGCAGTCGGGCCAGAACGTCCATACCGACTCTCCGGACGACGGGCGTAAAATTGTATGGGCGAGAGTGTCACAGAAACGTGATAGAGAACGGAAACGATAGGCATTAACTTCACCCGTCCGAAGCCGCGGGTATGTTCACGGGAATCGTGGAGGGGCCGGGCGAAATCGTCGACGTGGCCGACACCGACGGCGGTCGCCGCCTCCGCATCCGCACCGACCTCGCGTTCGACGACCTCCACCACGGCCAGTCAATCGCGGTCTCGGGCGTCTGTCTGACCGTCGAGGCGTTCGGCGACGACTGGTTCGAGGTGTTCCTCGCGGCGGAGACCGTCGAGAAGACCTACCTCGGCGACGCGGTCGAGGGCGACCGCGTCAACCTCGAACGCGCCCTCGCGGCCGACGACCGCTTCGACGGCCACATCGTCCAGGGCCACGTCGACGGCACGACGACGGTCGCGAACGTCGAGCGCGTCGGCGACGACTGGTTCTTCGAGTTCGACCTCCCAGAGTCGCTGGCGAAGTACGTCGTCCAGAAGGGCTCGGTGTGTCTCGACGGCATCAGCCTCACCGTGGCCGACCGCCGCGAGGGCTCCTTCGCCGTGGCCATCATCCCGACGACCTACGACCTGACGACGCTCTCGGAAAAGGAGGTCGGCGACCCGATTCACGTCGAGGTCGACGTGGTGGCGAAGTACGTCGAGTCGATGCTCGACGGTTACGCCGAGCGGTTGGTCGCCGAGTAGGGCGACCGGTTCTTTCGTTTCGTACGTTCCCGCGCCGTCGCCGGCTCAGTCCTCGAACTCCGTCTGCTCCGACGCGAACGACGCCGCGCTCGGCCCGGGCGCGTGAGCGCTGTGGTAGGCCTGACTGTAGCTGCGGAGCTTCCCGATGAGGTAGAGCCCGAAGATGCCGTCGTAGATGATGACGTAGACGAGGAAGGCCGCGAGACCGCCGATGCCGGTTATCCCCGCGATGACGGACGAGCCGAGGCCGACCGTCGAGTTGTACGTCGCGTGGACGAGCGCCGCGAGGATGAGGCCCTTGATGACGATGGGCCCGGCGTTCTCCTTGTTGAACTTGGCGAGGCCGAGGTAGTAGCCGGCGATGGCCGAGTAGATGACGTGGCCCGGACCGGCGAGCGCTCGGACCGCGGTAATCGTCCCGCCGGCGGCGATGATGCCGACGCCGCCGGACCCGACGTCGAGTCCCGACGAGGTGAGGTTCCGAGTGATGTACAGGGCGTTTTCGATGGTGGCGAAGCCGAGACCGGCCATCGCGCCGTAGACCGCGCCGTCGATGACGGCGTTGAAACTGTCGTGGGAGTAGGCGTACAGCCTGACCGCGAGGAGCTTGACGGTCTCTTCGACCGGACCGACCACGAGGAAGTAGAACACGATACTGCCGAGGAAGCCGATAGACAGCTGGAACTCGGCCGCGATAGTCTGACCGACGTTGCTCAGAAGCGAGTTGAGAATCGCGGCGAACGTGGCCGTGAGGACGCCGAGGAGGAACGTCACCACGAGCATCGACAGCGGCTCGTTTTGGGTCACGTCGGAGTAGTAGACGTAGCCCGCGAGCGCGAGCGCCGGAAGCGCCGAAAGCAGGGTGAGCGCGCCGACCTGCGGGTCGGTGAGCGCCGAGAGGCCGCCGATACCGACGAGGATGAGCAACGCGGCGAGGACGACCACCGCGCGGGTCGACGCGACCAGCACCCGGTAGAGCGCGACCGCGAGCCCGTCAACCGAGGTTCGTTCCTCCCACGTGGCGATGTCGTAGAGGTCGTCCGAGCCGTCGGACGCCTGCTCGACTGGGTCCTGCTGGTCCATCACGTGGCATAAAGGGTATCGCATCTGGTAATAGCTTCGGCCACGGCACCCCGCGGCCGACCGGCTGAACGGTCAATAGTCGGGTGGCCGGCGACCGTTCGTCCGGCCCAGCGACCGACTGCCGACCGTACGACGTTAATGCCTCCGCTCCGAAGGGCGGGTATGCACTTCGACCCCCGCGAACAGGCGGCGCTCCGCGAGGTCGGCCTCGACACCGACGACCTCCGGGCCGCGTCGGACCTCGTGAGCGACGCAGTCGAATCGGACGCAGACGCCATCGCCGCGTTCTTCGGCGACGGCGGGGCGGTCTACTCGGACATGGAGATGGCCCACAGCGCGAGTGACGTGCAGGAACACGCCGTCGACCACGTCGACCTCTACACCCACGGCGCGGACCTCCGCGGCTACCTCAAGTTCGACTCGTGGGGCGTCCCCATCGAGGGCGGCCGCGTGCTCAGCGAGGAGAAAGTCGAACTGACGCTCGGCCCGACGGTCGACGCTCGCGTCACCTTCGCCCGCGACCCCGACGAGCTATGAGGGTCCGCGTCCGCGGCATCTACGCCACCGCGCTCACGGGCGTCTTCCTCGACGACGGCCACGACGTGGTGCAGGCGTCCGGCCCGATTCGGGAGCGCTTCGACGCCGAGTTCGACTCGTCGGACCACGACGTGTCGGTCGAGACGACGCGGAACCGACAGGGCGTCGGCGCGACCGGCGCGCCCGAGGCGGTCGCGACGGCCACAGAGCGACTCACCGAGCTCGGCATCGACACCTTCGCGTGGGACGACCCCGCACCGACCGGCGCGGTGTTCGACGCCCGCGTGACCGACACCCTCGGCGGCGGCGCGGTCTGCGACCTCGGCGAGGCCGAGGGCTACCTCTCGTACGGCGACTTCGACGGGCACG
Organism: Haloferax gibbonsii; assembly: GCF_001190965.1. NCBI lineage: Archaea > Methanobacteriati > Methanobacteriota > Halobacteria > Halobacteriales > Haloferacaceae > Haloferax > Haloferax gibbonsii. The sequence goes on along the minus strand of NZ_CP011947.1, from coordinate 347,957 downwards.
TGGAAGTCGGCGACGAGGTCCGCGTGCAGGTCGCCGAGTCGGCCCCGCCGTGGGACTCCCGCCGCGCCGAACTGACCGGCGACGTCCGCGCCGTCGCGGGGCTGGCGACGCTCGACCCCGATTCGGAGGGCGTCCGCGTCGACACCCGCGACGAGGCCGCAGCCCGCGAACTGGCGGGAATGACGGACCTCCTCGGCGGCGACCCGCCCGAGGGCTGGGGAATCCGCTGGCACCGCGACGCCGTCGACGCCGACATGAGCGCCCTGAACGACGCGCTCGACCGGGCGGCCGAGGTGGCCGCGGAACTCGACGACGCGCTCTCCGAACCCGTCGACGCCCCGCGGGCGGTCGCGGCTCCCACCGCGACGACGTGGGTCTGGTTCGGCCGCGAGACCCGGTTCGAACTCGACGCCCAGCGCCGGGCCGTCGAGACGACGATGCCCGGCCACCACCGGACGAAGGCCGCCTCGCCGAAGGCCTCCGCCGGCGTCGACCTCGCGGAGTCGCTCTGCGAGTCGGTCGGCGACGGCGAGTTCCCCTTCGACGTGGTGACCGCGCAGTTCGGCCCGCTGGAAGGCGACGACGTGGAAATCGGTCACGGGAAGCCGGACGGTCGGCTCATCACGCTCGGCTCCGGCGAGGTGACGGACCGCGACCCCGAGGGAACGGTGGAACTCCGGCGCGGCATGACCGGCGGCGGCACCTACGACGCCCTCGGCGTCGACCGCGAGTCCGGCGACGTGGCGGTCACGAAGTTCCGCGAGGGGCGCTGGTGGTACCCGACGGTGTACCGCGACTCCGACGGCGGTGTCAAGGGCACCTACGTCAACATCTGCACGCCCGTCGAGTGCTTCCCCGACCAGATTCGATATATCGACCTCCACGTTGACGTGGTGAAACACGCCGACGGGACGGTCGAACGGGTCGACGACGACGAACTCGACGAAGCCGTCGAGGCCGGCCACATCTCCGAGGAGTTGGCCGAAAAAGCGCGGTCGGTGGCGTCGAGTCTGGAGTCGGCGCTGTCGGGGGAGGCGTAGCAACTTCGGAAGACGGTCAGTCGTCGTTGCCGGGGAGGACTCAGTCGTCGTGGTGGCGGGAGTCGTCGATAGGTCGATAACTGGACTGGCAGACGAACACCCCGCGAGGGCAACGAGGTGAGCGAGCGCGAGGACGACCAATCTATTCACACGGCCGACACGGCTGGATACGTATCGAGAATCGCGGGACAGGGTGCTAGTGTTGGAGGAAACCACGGCTACGACCGAAGAGAGTAGCCGCCTTTTTTGGTCCAGATTTTTTGGCGGGGGTTCGAGGCAACGAAGTTGCCGAGGACCCCGTCAAAAAAGGTGGGGGTTAGAAGTGACCCGGTCCCTCGTCGCCGTACTGCAGTTCGCCGCCGCGGCCGCCCTCGACGGTGCTGCTGCCGTGGTCGCCGGAACTGGGGACCTTGACCTGCACGTCGGTAATCTCGTCGAACGTCATGATGAGGTCCGACTGGATGTTCTGGGCGGTGATGTTCGAGATGCCGCACCCGGCGCACGCGCCCCCGAGTTCGACGACGACTTCCCCCGATTCCGCATCGGCCTTGCGCACGACGCTGTTGCCGCCGTGCATCTGGATGATGGGCATCTGGCCGACCATCCACGTCTCGACGCGCTCTTTGAGGCTCTCCGACTCGTCGCTCATACCCCGACGCTTCGAACCCCACGGATTAGAATGAAACGGTTCTCCCAACGCGCCGGCCGGCGAGAGAAAGGCTGTCTCGGTCGTTCGTGATAGATTCGGCGGGGGAACCACGGAAGCCGGGAAACCGGCGCGTCGGGCGTCGGAGCCGGTCGCCCGCAGTCGCGCCGCCCTCAGTCGCGCCGCCGGTGACGACGGGCCAGCCAGCCGGCGACACCGAGGGCCGCCGCGCCGACACCGAGTCCGAACCCCGGCGCGTCGGTCGTCGATGTCGATTCCGACGACTCGTCTCCGGGTTCGGGCGCGGTCGCCTCGTTCGCGGTCGGTGTCGGCGTGTTGACGAGCGATTCGGTGGTCGTCTCGGGACCGAGCGTCGGCGGGTCGCGCTGGTCGCCGGCGTGGTCGGGGAACGTGTAGAGCGCGGGCGACGCGTCGCCGACGCCCCAACTCGACGCGACGAACACGCCCTCGTCGGCGAAGGGATAGGCGTACTGCGCGGTCCAGAAACTCGCGCGCTCGGGGTCGCGCCACCACGCGAGTTCGACGGGGTCGGTCGGGTCCGACACGTCGTGGCGCTTGACGCCGCCGCGGTACCACGAGGTGTAGAGCCTGTCGTCGCGGAAGTCGAAGTTGTGCGCCGTGGTCCAGACGCCGCCGACCGTCGGGTCCGGACTGGTCGGCGGCTCGATGGTCGAGAGTATCGTCGGATTCGCGGGGTCCGACACGTCCCAGAGTTCGACGCCGCTCGGCCCGCCGACGAGGTCGGTCGTCCCGTCGTCGCGCTCGACTTCGACGGCCCACGACTCGATGCCGACTCCGAGGAGGTCGCCCGAGTCGTCGGTGGCGACGTAGTGGTGGTTGCCGGGCGGCGTCCGCCCCTCGCGGCGGCGGTCGCGGGCACCCAACCCCGACAGCTCCTCGGGGTCGCCGGGCGAGACCGACCCGAGGACCGACGGCGACGCGGGGTCCGAGAGGTCGACGAGCCACGTCCCGGCGTCCCAGAGGGCGACGTGCGCGACTCCCTCGCGGACCCACACGTCGTGGACGGACCGGACCGAGGCGGGTACGTCGGCCCAGCGGTCGTCCGCGGAGACGACCGACCAGCGGCCGAGTTCGTCGCCGGTGTCGGTGTCGAGAACGACCAGCGGGTTCCGGTCGCCGTCGTTGGCGGTGAGGTACGCCCGCCCGTCGGCGGCGAAGCAGTTGTGAATGGGGAACTCCGTCTCGTGGAAGGCGATTTCCTCGGGGGTCGCGGGGTCGGACACGTCGACGACGAGGACGCCCGCCGGCGCGCCCGGTATCGGGTTGGCCGGGCCGACGACGAGGAGCGTGTCCCCGTCGAGCTTCACGTCGTAGATGCCGCGGAAGGGACCGTCCTCGCGGTCGGAAAGCGGGTCGCGGCGCTCGGCGAGGAGTTCGGGGCGGTCGGGCGCGGAGATGTCGACGACGGCGTAGCCGCTGGTCGCGGCGACGAAGACGGTCTGGCCGTCGGCGGAGACCACGGCCTCTTTCGCGCCGTCGATGTCGATTCGACCCAGCGGCTCGAAGGGACCGGGGTGGGCGGTGACGGGGCGGGAACCGGCGACGGAGACGGTCGTGGCGGCGACCGCGCTCGCGCCGATGGAGCGGAGGAACTGGCGGCGGTCCACGGTGAGTCTGAGAGTGCCGAGGAGAAAAATCGGACGGAGGTCCTTGGGTAGCGGGAGGGCCCGGGAACCGGGGGAAAGCGGGGACCGCTCAGTCTGCACTGGGTTGCGTGAGAACTGAAGCGACGCCGGCGGGGATGGGTGGGTGGGTGGGTGGGTGTGGGTACCCCGTCGGCGTCGGTCGGTCGACGATGGTGGTGGGGGTTGTCGACCAGTCCCGTTCTAGGCTTCCGGTGGAACGCCCGTGCACCGTTCGGTTCGACGAGAACGGGAACGCGCCGACCGGCGCGCCGAGCGACTCGGCGTCGTCGGGTGCACGTCATCGCGTTTCTCGACCGGGGTTATAAGAGTGCGCCACTGAGTATCAATCGAGATAACTCGGGGCGGAGAAGCGAAGCACCGCGTTACAGTCGAGACCGGTCGCCGGTGCCACCTGCGCCGGAACTGGCGAATCCTCGCGGCATCACAGCCGCGAGCGGTCGCCAGTCCCGCCGGTCATCGCGCTCGCCAACGCCCCCTCGACCACGACTTCGTCGCCGAGCGTCGTCAGTTGAATCTCGGGGATGTTCGACATGACCATCTCGCTCATCTGCTCGCGGATGGGCTCTAACACGAGGTCCGGATTGTTGAGCGCGACCGCGCCGCCGACGTAGATGATAAGCGGCGCGTACGCGTGGACGATGTTGGCGACGCCCATCGCGTTCCAGTGGCCCAGTTGGTTGATGATGTGGTCGGCGAACTCGTCCTCGCCGGCGTGTTCGAACACGTCGACCGCGGAGAAATCGGGGTCGGAGACGGGGAGTGCGGTGTCGACCGGGTCCTCCTCGTGGAGTTCGCGGGCGTACTTCGGGATGTTGTTCCCCGAACAGTAGCCCTCCCAGTGACCGTTGTGGCCGCATCCACACGTCATGAAGCCGTTCGGGTCGAGCGTCAGGTGGCCGACCTCGCCGGCGTTCCCGTCCCACCCGGCGAGGACGTGCCCGTCGACGCAGACGCCCGCACCGATACCCGAGGAGATGGTGAGATACACCATGTCGTCGGGGTTGCGGTCGGAGTGGAACCGCTCGCCGATGACGCCGGCGTTCGTGTCGTTGTGCAGGTACACCTCGTCCGTCTCCAAGAGCACCGAGAGGGGGCCGGTCAGCGGGATGCGGTCGATGGTGTCCGGCAGGTTCGCCGGGTTCTCGACCGCGCCCTCGGCCAAGTCGAGCGGGCCGATAGCACCGATGCCGGCCGCGACCGCGTCGCTCGGGTCGATACCCGCCTCGGCACACGCCTCGCGGACGACGCCGAGGACCGCCTCGGTGATCGCGATTCCGGTCGGGCCGCGCGGAGTGCTGTCACGGGCCTCTCCGAGGATCGTTCCATCGTCGTCGCCCACCACGGAACGGACGTTCGTCGCCCCCAGGTCGACGCCCACGTAGTACGCCATCGTTCCCATAGGGATGCGCCCACCACTTAACTAAGCGGGATTTTCGGTAGATTTACTCGCGGCGATGTAAGTCCCGGGTCGGGGTCACGCGGAGTTGTTGGTCGGGAGTTTGGGGATGAGCCACGAGAGGAACGAGTCCATGCTGCGCGACTGTATCCAGACGGTTCCCGGCCCGGTGAACGTACAGACGAGCCCCTCGCCGCTGAACAGGGTGGACTTCAGGCCGCCGACGCGCTCGACCGAGAAACTCGTCGTCTCGTCGAAGGCGACGATGTGGCCGGTGTCGACCGTGTAGCGCTCGCCCTCACCGAGTTCGACCTCGTGGATGGCCCCGTAGCTCGACAGGAAACTGTCGCCGGTGCCGGTCAGTTTGAGCAGGAACAGCCCCTCGCTCCCGAAGAAGGTCTTCGCCCCGCCGAAGGAGGTGTCGAGGTCGAGCGCGGGGTCCGAGGCGATGTACGACCCCGACTGCACGTAGAGGGTCTCGTCTTCGAGGCCGTGGTGGACGATATCGCCCGGGAGCGGGGGCGCGAAGGAGACCTCGCCCGCCTGCCGCGCGCTGAACGTGTTCTGGAAGAACGACTCGCCGCCGAGGACGCTCCGCTTGAGCGACCCGAAGAGGCCGCCTTTCGCGTTCGTCTCGATGTCGATGCCGTCGGAGTAGCTGACCATCGCGCCGGCCTCCGACCGGAGCGACTCGCCCTCGTCGAGCGAGACGGTGAGGAGGGCGAACGACGGGCGGTAATCGATGGAGTGGTCCATGCGGGAGATGACGGCACGCTAAGATATGTAGTTGCCTGCGAAGCCGGTCGCCCGGCCGTCGCTCCGGCGGGCGCGCCGCCCGCGGCCCGTCACTTGGTGTCCGCGCGGACGAACGTCACGGGGCACGGCGATTCGAGCATGACCTCCTGTGCGACGCTCCCGAAGACGGCCTTCCCGGCCGGCGAGCGCTTCCGGCCGCCGACGACGAGGCGGTCGGCGTCGACCTCCTCCGCGAGAGTGACGAGTTTCTCACCGTGGTGGCCGACCCGGCCGTGGACGACGTACTCGACGTCAGCCTCGTCGAAGCGTCGCGTGAGTTCGCGGACGATGGCGTGTCGTCGGGCCACGTCGTCCGCCGAAACCTCCTCGGCCGTGATGTCGAAGTCGAGGTTGTCGAGCGCCTCGTCGTACTCGTCTCTCGTGAAGACGTGTCCGATGACGACCGTCGCGCCGGTCGGCCCGGCCACGTCGATAGTCTCCTCGGCGAGTCTGTCGATGCGCTCGGCGTCGCCCGCGCCGACCGCGAGCAGGATAGTTTCGATAGCCATACCAACCGGTTCGTCCCGGTATCACTTAACCGTGCCGGGGATTTTTACTCACAATCGAAATAAAAATTCGTGTCCATGGCTGGCGAAGTCGCTGTCAGCCGGAGCGTCACGTGCTAACACTATGTACGTTTCGCCGGCGTCGCAGCCGCTCGACGGGTGGCTGGCGAGAAAATCGAACCGCGTCGGACGGCTCAGACGTCGGGCGCGTCGTCTTCGACCGCACGCTTCATCGAGTCGCGGCGGGACTTCGCGTCGCGGCCCGTCGCCTCGAGGAGGAAGTCGTTCTTCGCGCTGACGGCCTCGCCCGCGGCTTCGAGGTCCTCGGGAGCGAGGTCGGCCGGGTCGGCCTCCTCGAAGTTGACCGCGAGCTTGTCCTTCTTGCCGCTGTATTTGACCGCGCCAGCGACGATGCGGGTGAACACGGGGTTCTTGGGCTCGCCGACGACGTAGAGGTCGCTTCCTTTGAACTCCTCGGTGTCCGTGATGGGGCCGAAGTAGTCTTCGACCGTCGCTTTCATGTCCGGAATTCGCTCTTCGAGCGTCTCCCCACGACGCATCTTGTACTCCTTCATGGACGCCTTTTCGACAGGGGATGGTTTACCTGTTTCGCGACTCTGCGACGCCTGCGAGGGCGTGCCGCGGTCAGGATTCCCGCTCGGCGATGTAGCCCTTTTTACACTCGGGGCAGATGTCGCCGGCCCGCATCGACGACGAGGACGCGCCGCGGGCGTGACCGCAGTTCGGACAGTAGTACTCGACGGCGTCGTCGGGGGCCTCGTTTCCGACGTTCGACTCGTCGGCGCGGACGAAGTCGTCTTCCTCCGCCTCGACGTACTGACCGTTCGACTGCTGGCTCGGCGAACTGTTGCCCTCCGGGGCCAGTCCGCCGCCGAACGAGACGGAGACGGGCTCGCCGTCGTCGGGCTGAGCGTTCCACCCCTCGTCGTCGCCCGGCGCGTCGGGCCACGCGCCGCGTTCGCGGGTCTGTGTCTGTTCGGGCTCCGCTTCGGCGTCGGCCTCGACGCCCGCCTCGGCGTCCGCGTCGATGAACTCCGCGTCGTCGCCGTCGGCCGGCGGCGTCGGGTCGTCGGTCTCGACCTCGTCGACCTCGTCGGGCCACTGCGTCCGGTCGCGGGTGGCCGACTGCTCCTCGTCGTCGTCGAGGATGATGCCGTCGTCGGTCACCGGCGGGGCGTCGACGCTCCCGGCGTCGTCAGCCGTGTCCGGCCCGTCCGCGGGTTGGTCGTCGGCGGCGTTCGCGGTCTCGGCCGGCTGTTGCGCCGCGGGGTCCGGGTCCGGGTCCGGGTTCGCGCCCGCGTCGACGTCCGCAGCAGCGTCGGTGGCCGCAGCGTCGACCTCGGCCCGCGTCTCCGCGTCCGGAGCCGTCTCGATGGCGGCGTCCTCGCTGTCGGAGACGCCGGGCTGTGGGTTCGCCGGTTCGAAGCCCGCGGCCGCGGTCTCAACTTCTCCCTCCGTCATCCCGACCTCCTCGGGCGTTCGGATGGCCGTGACCTCCTTGTTCTCGCTCATTACCTGTTCGTGTCCGCACCGCGAACAGACCTGTATCTCCCGAATCGAGACGACCACCTCGTCGCCGCGTTCCTCTCGCTCCCGTTCCGTCTCGGGGTCTCCGTAGGAGTGCCCGAGAAGACGGCAAGTAAGTCCCATTACGCGAGGATTCCGGGGTTCGGAAACAAAAAGGTACCCCCTGCCTGTCGGACGTCCGTCAGACGGGCGGTACAAGTAAACAGGAGGCGAACGATGTACCCGCTATGAGAGCGAGGCGGGAGTTCCGGAACCGCCGCGACATCGAGGTCGCGGTGCTCGACGCGCTCGTCGACCGCCACGACGAGGGGATGACGGTGTTCGAACTCCGTGCCGCCGTGGACGCCGACATCGACACCATCGAAGAGGCGCTGTCGGCGCTGAAAGACGAGGGCCTCATCGTGGTCGAGGAAGCCGACACGCGGGTGCTCATCCACGCCGACGAGCGCGTCGTTCCGGACCCGAGCGAAGCCGTCGAAGAGGACGCGTCGTTGTTCGAGAAACTTCGCGAGCGGTTCGGACTCTGAGCGCGGCGACGCGGAGCACAGACTCGTTTTGACTGTCCGGTCCGCCCGCGGCCGCCGCCGGCGGACCGCCGACCGAAAGCCGGGCGAGTCGTCCGGGAGTGGGAGGGTTTTACGCGCCGAAGGCGAAACGGGGGGTAATGACACTCGTCGCCGACATCCACGAGGCACACGGTGCGACGTTCGAGACGCGCGGCGGAATCGAGGTCGTGAGCCACTACGGCCGCCCCGAGCGGACCCACCGCGCCGTCAGAAACGGCGTCGGCGTCATCGAACACGGCTACGGCGTCGTCGTCGTCGAGGGCGAAGACCGGGTCGACTACGTCGACAACGCGGTGACTAACACCGTCCCGGACGAGGACGGCGAGGGCGCCTACGCCCTGCTTTTAGACCCCGACGGCCGCATCGAGACGGAGATGTACGTCTACAACGCGGGCGAGCGACTGCTGATTTTCACCCCGCGGGACCGCGCCGAACCGCTCGTCGAGGAGTGGCGCTCGAAGACGTTCCTCCAGCGAGTCAAGATGCGCGACGCCTCCGACGAGTTCGGCGTCTTCGGCGTCCACGGCCCGCAGTCCACGGAGAAGGTCGCGAGCATCCTCTCGGGGGCGGGCGCGCCCGAACCGGAGCTCTCCTTCGTCCGCGGCTCCATCGGCGGCGAACTCGGCGTCACGGTCGTCGCCTCCGACAACCCGACCGGCGAGGAGGGCTACGACGTCATCTGCCGCGCGAAGGACGCCGAAGACGTGCTCGACGCGCTGCTGTTCTACGGCAACCCCTCGGTCCCGGTCGGCTATCAGACGTGGGACAGCCTCACCGCCGAGGCCGGCACGCCGCTCTTCGAGTCGGAACTCCGCGGCAACGTCCCGAACGTCGTCGGCGTCCGCAACGCGCTCGACTTCGACAAGGGCTGTTTCGTCGGTCAGGAACTCGTCTCGAAGATCGAAAACCGCGGGCGGCCCTCGCGCCGACTCGTCGGCTTCCGCGCCGACGACCTCCCCGACTCGGGTGCCGAGGTCTCGGCGGACGGCGATTCGGTCGGCACCGTTACCCGTGCCGTCGAGAGCCCGATGCTCGAATCGCCCATCGGCTTCGCGCTCGTGGACTACGGCCTCGACGCCGACGCCCTCGAAGTCGTCGTCGACGGCGACCGCGTCGGCGCGACCCGCGAGTCGCTCCCGTTCGTCGAGGGGAGCGCGGTGTCGGCGCGGATTCCGACGTATCCGGGCGAGAACTGAGCGGGGCGTCCGGGGTCAGTCCTCAGAACAGTTTCTTCAGGTGCTCGCGCGAGAAGAACGAACTCGGCTTGTCCATGTGGACGCCGATTTCGCCCGACAGCGATCGGAGGCCGACCCGCTGGAGCCACTCGGGGAACGAGTAGCACCGGCGCACGAGGTGGCCCAGTCGAATCTCCCGGGAGAGTTCGTCGCGCCACGCGTCCTCGTAGGCCGACAGCGTCTCGGGGTCGTCGGGGTCGATGGTCGACGCGGCGATGTCTGCCGCGGTCATCCCGTAGAGGATGCCACCGCCGGTGAACGGCTTGGTCTGGGCGGCTGCGTCCCCGATGAGGAACGCCCGACGGGTCGTCGTCCGGTCCGGCGGGCCGATGGGGATGGCACCCGAACAGAAGTGCTCGGTCTCCACGTCGTAGGTGTCGGTGAGCGCGTCGAACATCTCGTTGACCTCAGCGCCCGGCGGGGCCGCGAGGCCGTACTCGACGCCGGCGTCGCCGCGGGGGATGCGCCACGCGAAAAAGCGCGGGACCGTGAGGTGTACGTCCACGAAGTCGCCGTCGTCCGGGTCGGGGTCGAACGCGAGGACGCCGTGAAGCGTCTCCGAGGGCTCCGGGAGGTCGAGCGCTCGGCGGACCCGCGAGGTCGGGCCGTCGCACCCGGCGACCATCTTCGCCTCGAACCGGACGGTGCCGGCCTCGCCGGCCACGCTGGCGGTCAGTCGGACCCGGTCGTCGAGTTCCTCGACGGCGGTCACGGTGTGGCCCTCGCGCACGTCCGCACCGGCGTCGCGGGCGCAGTCGGCGAGGGTACGGTCGAGTTCGACGCGGTCGATGACGTTCGAGACCTCGGTTTGCTTGTAGAACGGGTAGGCCCTGGAGTTCGGGCCGCCGACGCGGAAGTTCGCCCCGTAGATGCGGTTCTGAAACAGGCGGTCGCGCGCCTCGTCGGGGACGTACTCCCAGATGTCGGTGCTGACGTGTCCGGAGCACGCGAGGGGCGTTCCGACCTCGCCTTTCTCCAGCGCGAGCACGTCGTAGCCCGCGTCGGCCGCGCGGCGGGCGAACCGCGCGCCGGCGGGACCGACGCCGACGACGGCGAAATCGTACATGCTTGGCCGTTGCCGCGCCGACCCATGAATCTTCTCGCTTGGAGCGGCCGCGCAAACCGACCGGAAACTGCCCGACTACGCGACGACCGCCAGCCCCGCCGCGGTCCGCCGCGTCCCGTCCCACGGGACCTCGATTCGGTCCCACGAGTCGCCGAAGTCGGTCGTCCGGTAGAGGCCGCGGTCGTTCACGGCGTAGCACTCGCCGCCGGACGAGCCGGTCGCCAGAACCGCCCGCGTCGCGCCCGGACCGGTCGGAAGTCCGGTCTCGTCGAGGCGCTCCCACGACTTGCCGCCGTTCCCCGACGAGTCTCGGCGGCGGTAGAGGTACGCCGCCGCCGATTCGACCCGGTGGGCGCGCATCGGCCCGGAGGCGGCCGACAGGAGCACCGAGTCCGGGTCCGCGAGGTCGACGACGACGCTCCAGCAGTAGCCGTGGCCCAGCCCCGCGGTCGGCGTCGTCCACGTCTCGCCCGCGTCGTCGGTCTCGGCGTAGCCGTCGCCCGCGGCGACCCAGACGCGGCCCGGTCGGTCGGGGTGCGTCGCCATCGAGTGCGTGTCGCGCTTGCTCGACGGCACGCGGTCTTGCCACGTCTCCCCGCCGTCGAGCGAGCGGACGAACGCCCCGGCTTCGACCGCGACGAACAGCCGGTCGGGGTCGGTCGGGTCAACGTCTATCCAGCGGACGTGGTGGGTGTGCGGCCGGGGTGGAAACGCCCACGACGACGCCGAATCGAGGTCCGAAAGCGGCGCGAGTTCGGCCCACGTGTCGCCGCCGTCGGGAGAGCGGAAGACGGCCGAGGGCTCGGTGCCGGCGTAGACCACGCCCGGGTCGGCCGGCGAGACGGCGAGGCTCGTCACCGACTCGGGGAGCGCGTCGGTGCCGACCGCGTGCCACGACGCCCCGCCGTCGGTCGTTCGGAAGACGCCGGCGTCGGAGGTCCCGCAGAACGCCCGGTCCGGCGCGCGCGGGTCGGCCGCGACGCACTCGATTCGGTGCTCGCCGAGTCGCCGTCGTGCGGTCGAGTCGTCGAGCGACCCCGAGACCGCGAGAATCGCACCGTTGGCGGCGGCGTAGAGATGCATAGGAGACGTAGGCGCTCAGCGGTGAAAAAGCGACTCGCGCGGGTGGTGGACCAGAGTGAGCGTGTGGCCCGCCCGCACCGGCGAGGACGGCGACGAGAGACGGCGGCTACGACAGGTCCCGGCGCTCGAACACCTCGGCCGCGAGGACGACGAGGACGCACGTCACGGCGACGAGGACGGCGATGCCGCCCCAGTCAACGTCGCCGGCGACGAGGAGTTCGCCGGGGTCGAGGTAGCGCGTGAGCGACAGGGCCCCGAGGAACTCGTAGTCGGTGTCGACCGTCAGGGAGTCGAGGAGGAACGTCCCGAAGACGACGCCGATGGCCGCGCCCTGCGCCCGGCGGACGCGCCCGAAGAACGCCGACGCGAGGAGGCCGACGGCGACGCAGGCGACGAGGTAGAGGCCGCCGACGGCGTGGACCGCGAGGAGCCGAGTGAGGTGAATCTCCTCGTCGATGAGGCCCGCGCCGACGACGACGGCCGCGAGGAGCGCGAGGTCGACGACGGCGACCGCGGGAAGCATCGCGAGGAACTTGCCAACGACGAACCGGGTGCGCGAGACGGGCCGGACGAGGACGAGTTCGACCGACTGTCGGTCGACCTCGCCGGCGACGAGCGACCCCGCGGCGTAGGCGAAGTAACTCCCGACGATGAGGAGCCAGACGAGTTGGTAGAGTTCGACGACGAGGTAGCCTTCGAGCGACGAGAAGTCGGTGACGCTCCCGACGAAGGCCGCCTGGAACTCCTCGGGGTACGACTCCAGCAGTTCGGCGAAGTCGATGTCGGACTCGCCGAACGACGGGAAGACGGCGATGGTGAGCCCCGCGGTCGCCACGAGAAGCACGCAGACGATGACGAGGCCGCGCCGTCGCCGGGCGAACTCGAAGGACGCGATGTCGAGTTCACGCATTCGCGGACTCCTCGGCGTCGGCGGGCGACGGCTCCGCATCGTCGTCGGTCTCGCCCGACTCGTCGTCGGTGGCGGCGCTGTCGCCGGCGTCAACGCCGTCTTCTCCGTCGCCCTCGTCGTAGAAGTGCATGAACACGTCCTCGATGGCCGTCTCGCGGACTTCGAGGTCGTCGATTCGGTAGCCCTCGAGCGCGTCCACGAGCGCGTCGTAGTTGCCCGAGGTGACGAGTCGGAGGGAGCCGTCGGGTTCGATGCGGGCGTCGATGGTCTCCGGAAAATCGAAGTCGGCGAGGTCGATGGAGTCGGGCGACTGGACCGTGACGACCTTCCCGCTCCGGGCGAGCAAGTCGTCGATGTCCTCGACGGCGACGAGCCGCCCGTTCCGGATGATGGCGACGCGGTCGCAGACCTCGCGGACCTCCCCGAGGATGTGCGTCGAGAAGAACACCGTCACCCCGCGGTCGCGCTCCTCGCGGAGGAACTCGTAGAACTCCTGTTGGACGAGGGGGTCCAACCCCGAGGTCGGCTCGTCCATCACGACCACCCGCGGGTCGTGCATGAACGCCTGCACGATGGCGAGTTTCTGCCGGTTGCCGCGGGAGTAGGCCCGGACCGGCCGGTCGAGCGGCACCGGAAAGCGGTCGAGGAGTTCGTCGCGGCGGTCGTCGCCGGAGAGCCCGGCGAAGTAGTCGAGGGTCTTGCGGCCGGTCACGTCGTCGTAGAACCGCGGATCGCCGGGGATGTGGCCGACGCGTCCGAGCACGTCGAGGAAGGCCGCGCGGTCGTCCACCGGAACGCCGAGGATGCTCGCCGTGCCGTCGGTCGGTTTGAGCAGGCCGAGAAGCAGGCGAATCGTCGTGGACTTCCCCGCGCCGTTGGGACCGAGGAAGCCGAACAGTTCGCCCTCCGAGACGGAAATCGAGAGCTCCTCGACCCCGCGAACGTCCCCGTAGAACTTGGTGAGGCCGTCGATGTCGATGGCGGGGACGGACATACCGACACGTAGGCGCGCTCCGGACGTATCCCTTGCGTGACGTTACCACCGACTGAGAGCCGAGCGTGTTGTTAAGCTTACATACCGCGTATCTAGCGCGACTGAAGCGGGCTCGCCCGCCGATCACGTCGTCCCTTCACCATGACTCGTCGTCCCCGGCGGGCGAGCGCGGCGCTCCTCGCCACGCTACTGGTCCTGTCCGCCCTCGCCGGCGCAACCGGGAGCGCCGCGGCCGCCAGCCGAGTGACCGGAAGTCCCGACCTCTCGATTATCGCGCCGGAGAACCGGCTCGTCGCCGGCACCGAGACCGCGGTCGAAGTGTTCGTCGTCAACAGCGGGACGGTCACCGACGACGGCCCCGAGGAGTACGAGGCGCTCGTGCAGACGGCCCGCGCGCTGACCATCCGCGGCGAGTCGAAGGGCCCCATCACCGTCGTCAGCGGCGAGATTCCCGTCGGGACCGTCCCAGAGGGCGTCTCCGGGCCGGCGTCGCTCCGCCTCCGGGTCGCCGAGGGGGCGCGTCCCGACACTTACGAGGTCCCCGTCGAGTTCACCTACGACTACACCGCCTCGGTGTACGTGGACGGCGAGACGGTCCGGACGACCCACCGGAGTCGGACCATCACGCGGACGCTCGACGTCGTCGTGGAGCGCCGCCCCGCGTTCGCGGTCCGGACGGTCGACGCCGCCCTCGCGGTCGGCGACAGCGGGACCGTCGCGGTCGACATCGAGAACGTCGGCCCCGTCGGGGCCGCGGACGCGACGGTGACCGTCACCTCGACCGACCCGGAGATAACGTTCGGAAGCGGCGTCGCCTCCGCCGAGACGTTCGTCGGCGAGTGGGAGGAAGGTGCGACAGAGCGCGTCGAGTTCCGCGCCCGCGTCGCCGACGACGCCATCGTCCGCAACTACTCGGTCGACCTGACCGTGACCTACCGAGACGAGGACGGTCAAACGCGGACTTCGCGGTCGTTCGTCGCCGGGGTGCGCCCGACCCGCGGGGCCGACTTCGAACTCGCGGACGTGGACGCCGCGGTCGCCGTCGGCGACACCGGTACGCTGACGCTCGAACTCGTGAACGTCGGCGACGCGACCGCCGCGGCGACGACCGTCGGCGTGGCGTCCGCCGACTCCGAGGTGACGTTCGGGGCCGGCGCGCCCGCCGCGGAGGCCTACGTCGGCGCGTGGGAACCCGGCGAGACGAGGCGCGTGAGCTTCCGCGCCCGCGTCGCCGACGACGCGCTCGACCGGCCCTACTCGCTCGACGTGGCCGTCTCGTTCCGCAACCCCGGCGGCGACCGGAAGGTCCAGTCGCTCGTCGCCGGTCTCGACCCGGGAGCCGGCCCGGCGTTCGCCGTGACGGTCGAAGAGAGCACGCTCAGAGTCGGCGGCGTCGGCCGCGTCGTCGGCACCGTCGAGAACGTCGGCGAGGGCGAGGCCCGAGACGTGGTGCTCCGCCTCGAATCCGAGGACGCGGCGCTGACGCCGACCGACCTCGACGTGACCGTCGGCACGCTCGCGCCCGGCGAGGCCGCCGAGTTCGAGTACGCCATCGGCCTCGCCGCGGGTTCGACGCCGGGGACGCGCCGACTCCCGTTCGTCGTCGAGTACCGACCGCCGGGCGACGAACTGCGCGCGGCCGACCGGACCGACGTGCTCGCGGCCGTGAGCACCGGCGACCCCGCCGTCGCGGTCGAACCGCGGAACGCGACGTTCGAAGTCGACTCGAACGGTCGGCTCGTTCTCGCGGTGACGAACACCGAGGCGACGCCGCAGACCGACGTGACGGTCAGACTCGTCGCCGAGGAGCCGCTTTCGAGCGAGGACGCCGTCGCGTTCGTCCCGCGGCTCGACGCCGGCGAGACGCGCCTCGTCGTCTTCGACCTCGAAGTGAGCGGCGACGCCGTCCCGAAGACGCAGGTCGTCGGCGTCGACGTGAGCTACGAGGACGACGCCGGCCGACAGCTCTCGACGGGCACCCAGCGGGTCGCCGTCGAGGTGGTCGAACCGGCGACGACGTTTCCCCTCTTCCCGGCGCTCGTCGTGGTTCTCGCGCTCGCTGGCGTCGGCTACTGGTGGTATCGGCGTCGCTGAGGGCACCGTCGGCGCTGAAGAAAAATCGGCGCGCGTTCAGTCGTCGTTCGCCACTTTCGCGGGCTTGCGACGGTCCGAGCGCGGGCCCTCTTCGTCCACGTCGGGGAGGTAGTCGCGGAGGTACCGACCCGTGTGAGAGTCGGGGTTCTCGGCGATTTCCTCGGGGGTGCCGCTGGCGACGACCGTGCCGCCGCCCGCGCCGCCCTCGGGACCGAGGTCGACGATGTGGTCGGCGTTCTTCACGAGGTCGAGTTCGTGTTCGACCACGAGGACGGTGTTGCCGTTGTCGACGAGGCGCTGGAGCACCTCGATGAGCTTCCGCTCGTCTTCCTTGTGGAGGCCGGTCGTCGGCTCGTCGAGCAGGTAGAGCGTGTCGCCGGTCTGCTTCTTGCCGAGTTCCTCGGCGAGCTTGACGCGCTGTGCCTCGCCGCCGGAGAGCGTGGTCGACGGCTGGCCGAGCTGCATGTAGCCGAGGCCCACGTCGTGGAGCAGTTGGAGGCGTCGGCGAATCTGCGAGTTCGCCTCGAAGAAGTCGAGCGCCTCGTCGACCTCCATGTCGAGCACGTCGGCGATGGTCTTGTCCTTGTACGTCACGTCGAGCGTCTCGGCGTTGTAGCGCGCGCCGTTACACTCCTCGCAGGGCACGTACACGTCCGAGAGGAAGTTCATCTCGATTTTGACGTTGCCCTGTCCCTTGCAGGCTTCACAGCGGCCGCCCTTGACGTTGAAGGAAAAGCGGCCCTTCTCGTAGCCGCGCTGTTTCGAGAGCTTCGTCTCGGCGAACAGTTCGCGGACGTAGTCGAAGACGCCGGTGTACGTCGCCGGGTTCGACCGCGGGGTGCGGCCGATGGGCGACTGGTCGATGAGCCGGACGGTCTCGATTTCGTCGTAGCCCTCGATGGCGTCGTGCTCGCCGGGGTCGACGGAGGTGTTGTCGTTCATCCGCCGGGCAAGTCCCTTGTAGAGAATCTCGTGCATCAGGGTGGACTTGCCCGACCCCGAGACGCCGGTGATGGCCGTGAACGTCCCGAGGGGAATCGGCACGTCGAGGTCGTCGAGGTTGTGCTGGCGCGCGCCGCGGACGACGAGTTCGCCGTCGCCCTCGCGCCGCGCGTCGGGCACGTCGATGTCCTTGCGGCCCGAGAGGTAGTCGGCCGTGATGGAGTCGTCGGCCGCGACGATATCGTCGAAGTCGCCCTGCGCGACGACCTCGCCGCCGCGCTTGCCCGGGCCGGGGCCCATGTCGATAATCTCGTCGGCCCGGCGCATCGTCTCCTCGTCGTGTTCGACGACGATGAGCGTGTTACCGAGGTCGCGGAGGCCTTCGAGCGTGTTGAGCAGTTTGTCGTTGTCGCGCTGGTGGAGGCCGATAGACGGCTCGTCGAGGACGTAGAGGACGCCCACGAGGCCGGAGCCGACCTGCGTGGCGAGGCGGATGCGCTGGGACTCGCCGCCCGAGAGCGTGGCGGCCTCGCGGTCCAGGGTGAGGTATTCGAGGCCGACCTCGGTCATGAAACCGAGGCGGGCGCGAATCTCCTTGAGAATCTCCTGTGCGATGGTTCGGTCGCGCTCCGAGAGGTCGGCTTCGAGGCCCTCGAAGTGTTCGAGCGCGCCCGCGATGGTCATGCGGTTGACCTCGGGGAGCGTCGTGCCGCCGACGCGGACGTGGCGGGACTGCTCTTTGAGCCGCGAGCCGTTGCAGTCGGGGCAGGTCGTGACGGCCATGAACTCCTCGATGTGGTCGCGCGTCCGGTCGGAGTCGGTCTCGACGTGGCGGCGTTCGAGGTTGCCGACGACGCCCTCGAAGGGGTGTTCCTTGTGGCGCGTGCCGTTCTTCGTCGTCCACTCGAACACCACGTCCTCGGTGGTGCCGAACAGGAAGGCGTCCTGCACCTCGTCGGAAAGCTCCTCGAACGGCGTGTCCACGCTGACCCCGAAGTGGTCGGCGACGTTGTCGAGCTGGCGGCGGTAGTACGTCCGGTTGTAGCTCCACGGCTCGAAGACGTGCTTGAGCGGCTTCGACGGCTCGGTGACGACGAGGTCGGGGTCGACCTCTTTCGCCTTGCCGAGGCCCTCGCACTCCGGGCAGGCCCCGTGGGGGCTGTTGAACGAGAACGACCGCGTCTCGATTTCCGAAAAGCGGAACGACGAGTTCGGGTTGCCGAGTTCCTCGGAGAACTCGACGACGAGGCGGTCGTCGCCCTCGCCCGCGAGCGACCCGGTCGAACGGGTGTTGGACGCGAACGGAAGGTCCTCGGGCGGGTCGGGGACGATGAGTTTGAGGACGCCGCCGGCCTCTTCGAGGGCGGTCTCGACGGAGTCGGCGATGCGCGAGCGCGCCTCGGGCGCGACCTTCACGCGGTCGACGACCACGTCGATGGTGTGGTCGTAGTTCTTGTCGAGCTCGGGCGTCTCGAACGAGAGGTCGAACTCCTCGCCGTCGACTTCGACGCGGGCGTAGCCCTCGGAGACGAGGTCCGAAAACAGGTCCTTGAACTCGCCTTTCTGGTCGCGGACGACCGGCGCGACGACCTTCGCGCGGGTGCCCTCGGGGAGTTCGAGAATCTGGTCGACCATGTCCTGTGCGGACTGCTCGCCGACCTCCTCGCCCGTGATGGGGTCGTACTGGGTTCCCACGCGGGCGTACAAGAGGCGGAGGTAGTCGTGGAGTTCGGTGACGGTCCCGACGGTCGACCGGGGGTTGTTGGCCCCGTTCTTCTGGTCGATGGAGATGGCGGGCGAGAGGCCCTCGACGGCCTCGACTTTCGGCTTGTCCATCTGGCCGAGGAAGTTCCGCGCGTAGGCCGAAAGCGACTCGATGTACCGCCGCTGACCCTCCGCGTAGACGGTGTCGAACGCGAGGGAGGACTTGCCTGACCCCGACAGGCCGGTGACGACGGTAAACGTCTCGCGGGGGATGCGAACGTCGAGGTTCTTGAGGTTGTGCTCTTCGGCACCGCGAACCTCGATGTAGTCCTTGCTCATTCGGACGACTCTAGGAACGAGAGGACCGAATAGGCATCGGTTCGGGCCGTTCGAGCCGCATCGCTCGCGTCGGCGACTCGGGGAGAAATCGGAGCGTAAGCGGGGTGTCGTCCGCCGGCGTCAGCCGTTGAGCTTCTGCCGCGAGATGGAGATGCCCGTCGGCGTGATGACGATCTGGTCGTCGCCCTTCTGGACGATGTCGCCGTCCACCTCGCGCGCGACCTGCCGGAGGTCGTCGATGATGTGTTCCATCGTGTTGTCGGAGGTCGTGTGGCGGGTGATGTCCGCGATGACCAGATTGCCGTCGTAGACGGCGTCTTTGATGGCGATAACGTCCTGCTGGCCGCCGATTTCGGCGATGTGAACCGAGAGGCCGGCGTCGCCGCGAGCGGTGTCGAAGTCGTCGAGGTCGAGTTCGACGTAGTCCTCGGTCGTTCGGGAACCACCACCACCGAGAATCTTACTCATGATACCCATAGGACGTAGAGAGGCCACAACGGGGTTAGTTCTTACGTCAGACGATTGTCTCACACCAGACATGTCTGGGCGCTGAGACGGGACGAATCGACGGCAGTACGGCCACAGGAGGGTAGTGCCGCGGGAGGCGACGACGCCGGCGGACGCCCGACGTGTGCGCCATCCGCGTCGTTTCGCCGGGTGTTTTTACCTCGCGGCGCGCGGGAGCAGACGAACACGATGACCTTCAGCATCTGCGTCCGCGAGTCGTACGTCGACGACGGCGGCGACGACCAGCACCGCTTCGGCGTCGCCGTGACGACCCGCCTGCCGGGCGTCGGGGCCCTCTGTCCGTTTGCAAGTGAACACGGCGCGGTCGCGACACAGGCGCTGACCAACGTCGAACTCGGGGAGAAGGGCATGGACTACCTCGAAGACGGCCTCGCCGTCGACGACGCCCTACAGGCGCTGTTGAACGCCGACGACGGCCGGTCGGAGCGACAGCTCCACGGCGTCGGCTCCGAGACGACGTTCGCCTTCACCGGCGACGACTGCCTCGGCTGGGCGGGCCACCGCGAGGGCGACGACTACACCGTCGCTGGCAACCTGCTCACGGGCGCGGCAGTCGTCGAAGCCGCCGCCGACGCCTACGAGCGAAGCGTCGACGGCGACAGCGACGAGCCGCTCGCGAAGCGACTCATCGACGCGCTCGGCGCGGGACACGCCGCGGGCGGCGACAAGCGCGACGACCTCGACGTCCAGAGCGCGGCCGTCGTCGTGACCACGACCGAGGACCGCGAGATGGAGCCGTACTACAACGACCTCCGGGTCGACGCGACGGAGACGCCGCTTCGGGACCTGCGGGAGACGTTTTCGATGGCGCGAGAGGGGTACGAGGCGGCGCTGGAGAAGTACGCCGAAGAGTAGCCGACGCGGCCGAGAGCCGCGCGCGCCGGGGCAAGAAACAGTCGGCTCAGACGGAGAACTCGAAGAGGTCGTCGCCGACGTGGTGGATGGACTCGACGACCTTGCCGGAGTCGCCGACGAGGTCCGCCCCGTCTTCGAGCGCGCGACCCACGGCGAGCACCTTGCCGTGGGTCTCCTCGGCGATGACGACGAGGTCGCCCGCCTCGATGGTGTCGTCCGCCTCGGTGATGCCGGGGCGCATCACGTCGGCCCCGCTGGAGACGAACGAGACCGCGCCCGCGTCGACCGTGACGACGTTCGTCGTCGGCGGGAACTGGTTCGCGCCCTTGACCGTGAGAAACGGCTGGTCGTCGACGTACATGACCGCCGGCTCGCCGTCGACGAGGACGACCTCGTAGTCGGCGTCGGCGAACTCGACCGCCTCGAACGCGTCGCCGTCGAGGGCGACGCCGAGGGACGATTCGATGGAATCACACAGGGCGTCGATTTCGTCGCTTCGGAGGTGGTGGCGAGACTTGACCTTCATACCGGGTCGTGGACGCTCACGGCCGATAAATCGACCGCTCCGCATCGAGTGTCGGCGACGACCCCGGGGGCCGGTCGAACGCGAGTCGACCCGAGCCAATCCAAAACCAACCCGAAGCAACCCGAAGCAACCCGAACCGAACCGCGTCGGCGTCTGACGCGCGTCAGACTGTGACAGGATAAACTGCTAAGTACGATTGGGTCCACTCCAACGATATGTGGCGCTCCCGGACGAACCGGGACCGGAAACGTGTCGTGTGCATCGCATGCGGTGACGCGGTCCTCCGGTCGGCGGCGCGCGAGTACGACAAAGAGGGGAACCGCTGGGAACGGCACGGCAAGCGGTTCGAACACCTCTGTAAGTCCTGTTATCGGGGGCTCTGTCACCAGCCCCGCGAGGAGCTCGAAGGCCTCCTCATCGACATCGAAGAACACGGCATCACCAACGAGGAGTTCCTGCTTCGCTACTTCGACGCGGTCAAAGAGCGGTACGAATCTCCCGGCGAGCGCGGCCGCTGAGGTCGCTTTCCTTGGCCCGCCGCCGGGGCGCGCGCGAGCGTGCTCACGAGTGACGTCGTTTCCCTCTCGTCGCGGCTCGTGCCCGACACTCATTTCTCCCTGCCCCGTCTAGTCGGGGCTATGTCAGACGACGCGCAGGCGTACGCCGGGACCGCCGAAGGGCAAGGACCGGTGGAGATAGACGCCGAACTCGCGCGACACCTCCAGAACAAGCGCGAGGACCTGTTCGAGGAGTTCGAGATTCGAGACAAGTTCCCGCCGGAAGTCCTCTCGGAGGCGCGTGCGCGCACCGACGGCGTCCACGAGGAGATCGAAGACGAGTTGGAACACCGCAAGGACCTCCGAGACCTCACGACGTGGACGACAGACCCCGTCGACGCCCAGGACTTCGACGACGCCCTGAGCATCCGCGAGAACGAGGAGACGTACACGCTGTGGGTCCACATCGCCGACGTGACCCACTACGTCCACCCCGGTTCGGAGATGTGGGCCGAGGCCGTCAAGCGCGGCAACACCGTCTACCTCCCCGCCTACACCATCCACATGCTCCCGCCGGCGCTGGCCGAGACGGTCTGTTCTCTCGTCCCCGAGGAGGACCGACTCGCGCACACCGTCGAGATGGAGATCAAGAAGGACACGCTCTCGTTCGAGTCTATCGACATCTACAAGTCCGTCATCCACTCCAACGAACGGCTCACCTACACGCAGTGTGAAAACCGGCTGGAAGACCCCGACCTCCCCCTCCACGAGGAGAACGCGCTGGTCTTCGACCTCGCGGACCAGCTCCACGAGCAGCGCAAGGAAGACGGCTCGCTCGTCCTCAACCCGAGCCGCGACCGCGCCCACACCATCATCGAGGAGTGCATGCTGAAGGCGAACAAGGCCGTCACGCACGAACTCATGTGGAACCGCGGCGTCGAGGCGATGTACCGCGTCCACCCGCAACCCACTCCCGACCAGTGGGACAAGGCGCTCCGCGAAATCACCGAACTCGACGGCGTGAGCATCCAGTCCACGTCGTGGGACGAGCCCCGGAAGGCCGTCAACGACGCCTTGGAGAGCGCGAACTCCCGCACGCTCAACAAGATTCAGCGCGCCGTGCTGAAGGTCATGCCCCGCGCGAAGTACATGAACGACCCCTTCGGCGGCCACTACGCGCTCAACTTCGACATCTACGGCCACTTCACCTCTCCCATCCGGCGGCTGTCGGACCTCATCAACCACTGGATCGTCCACGAAAACGACGTGCCCGAAGACCTCGTCGAGCTCTGCGACCGCGCCTCCGACCGTCAGAAGGACGCCGAGACGGCCGAGCGGCTCTACAAGCAGTTCCTCCAAGAAGTCGGCTTGGACCCCTACGCGGTCAACAACCGCGGCATCGTCACCGTCGACGACGACGGCGAGGTGATCGACGAAAACGGCCTCCCGCCGCGCGAATAACCGGGCGGTCGCTCCCGTTCGACCGACTCGCTTTCGACCGACAAAATCACCAGCCGCGACTGGCGAGACGACCGCGGAGCTACGGAGTCGACCGAATGAGAGAGCGAAGCGACCGAAAGGCGCTCACCGCCGCGGCCCTTACTCCTCTTGTTTGTGCGTGAACAGCAGCACGTCGCCGTCGTGCTGGGTCACACAGAGGTCGAGCATCATGCTCAGTTCGAGACTGTTGTAGTCGTTTTCGCAGACGACCAAGTCGTCGAACGGTTTCTCACAGGCCGGACAGGCGATGGAGACGGTGTTCTGGTAGGTGGTGACGCCGCCGCTCGACTCGTAGGGCGTGAGGGACGACCGGAGTTCGTCGAGTTCCTCGTCGTTCATGGACGTGTTGTGCGCGCGGCGTGCGTATAATTCTTCACGGTCGGACACCGGTTACGGTCTGACGACTCACGAGTGCCCGGCGTCGTCCAACCCGCAGGCCCACCGGAAGTGCGGGTGAACCCACGACAGCCCCGCGGCGTTGGCTTCGACCCACGACGACGGGTCGCTCAGCCGACGCGACAGCACCGTCGCGCGCTCCTCGTGAGTCCCCTCCCGGTCGAACGGTATCAGTTCGAGCGTCCGCGACGCGGGATTGAAAAAGACCGCCCGCTCGGTGTCCTCGTCGAGTCCGACCAGCCGCGAGCCGTTGGCGTCCTTCTGGAGGAGCGCCTGCGCCATGCGGTGTTGGTGGACTCCCCGGCGCGTCTCGCGGAGTTTCGAGACGATGGCTCGAAAGAGGGCCGTCGGGTCCGACGGGGGTTCGCCTCGTCGTGTTTCCATACCGACGCCCTCGGAGCGAGACGGTAAGAGAGTCCGCCATGAGCGGAGTGAAAGTGTCGGGTTCGGCGGAAGTGAAGGCGTGTCAGCGAGCCAACCGACTCCGCGGCGACGACGCGTCCCCCGCGAGCGCTAAACTCGGGACTCGCCACGTTGAGTGGCGTCACGAAAATAGCAGTAGCCCAGGCCGTGAGACAAATTGATGATTTAAAAACATTTGTTTGCGTGTGATTATAGTATGGATACCCCTCCAAAAGACTTCATGCTGGGGCGGTCCAGCGCATGGTCCAGTAAATTTGTACTGGTGGTTGTTTCGCTACCCCCTATTGGATTCTCTGCGGTCGTATCACGGTTTCTTGGTGTCAACTCACCAAATTCAATCGTTGAACTCTTCTATTTTCTAAGCACGTTCTGCACCGTACTTCTTATATCAATGTTCAGTACGTACTTTGTGGCATATCAACTCGGCATGGGACAGAAATGAGAAACTGGACGTGCATCTGTCCGCAACGCAGTAGTGATCGCCGGACTCCTAAGGTTACGACTCATAGTCTCGCGTCGCGAAAATAGTAGTGGACTCGCGGGGTCCCCACGAGCAGTGCGAGACGACCGTGTCGTCTCGCTGGCCCTGCGAGTGGGGGCAAGCGAGTCTATTGACTGACGGAACGAAGTGACAGAAGGAAATGGACTCGCGGGGATATTGAACTCACTCGCAACGCTCCGCGTTGCTCGCTGCTCAAATCCCCGCTCGAACAGGCACGATTACACTCGACACCGACGTGACTCGCAGGGCTCCTGACGGAGCCACTGCTCGAAGGCGTGGTGTCGAGAGAAAGTAGTGGACTCGCGGGGGAGTGTTAGTCGGGTTCATGATGGCAGGTGTTCTTTTCTGACTTCCATTTTCTCGCGGGCGGTGCGCGCGTCGTAGTGCTGGTACAGGATTTCGAGCGACACGTCGGAGCGTTCCGAGATGATTTCCGGCTCGACATCCCGCGACAGGTAGTGCGTGATGTGTCCTCGACGAACCGCGTGGGGCGACTTCGACGACGGACACTTGTTCGGCAACCCGTGCGTGCCGCGGGCTTCGCAGGCCGATGGGTCACGGTCGTGCGGGCACGGAAGGCCGAACTCGCACGGTTGGGTCGCCTTGTTGACGATCTTGTACAGGGTGTCGCCCGTGATACGCCCGTGGCTCGTGGTGATGAGCGGACGACGCCCGTAGTCGTCGGTGACTTTGTGCCGATTCTCGGTGATGTACTCCTGCAGGATGCGCATCCATTCAGGACCGATGTACACCCACCGTTCGCCCTTGTTCCCGTTCTTCAGCGGGGTGTCGGACTCGGGTCGGTGGACGATCTGAATGGCGTGCTCGTCTTCGTTGAGGTCGCCGACATCCAGTCCGCGGACAGTTCCGCGGCGCATCCCCGTCCGCCAGATGAGCGCCATGACGGCGTGCATCCGGCTCGCGTAATGGTAGCGGTCTAGATACTCCAGAATCGTCTCTGCGGTATCCGGCTCCAGGTGGATGCTGCGTGCCTCGGCACCGTCGGGCAGCTCCGGCGCGTGTAGCTTCTCGCGCAGTCCGTCCTCGACGGCGTCCAGATCGCTCCAGAAATCGAGCGCCATGCGGACGCTACTGAGTTGCTTCTGGAGCGTGATGGGCGCGATATCGCCCTGACGCCACGTAACGAAGTCGTTGAGCTTCCGTCCGGTGAGATCGTTGAGGTTGTCGATGCCAGCGACCTCGCACCAGCGGAGGAAGTGATTCAGCCGCGTCTTCGCGTTCTGCAGGGTCGACTCGCGGACGCTCGGCTCACGGTAGGCGATGAATCGCTCAACGCCGTCCTCGGGTGAGAGCGGTTCGAGGTCAGTCACTCGAATACCTCCCGAACGGCAGTCTTACGTGCCTCGCGCCGCTGTCTGTTCGTGGGGGAGTGGGTACTTTCCAAGGCCTCCAGTCCCCCGTTCTAAGCGTCTACCTGTGGACTCTCGGTGAGCCGCAGGTCTGGTTCATCGAATGGCGAGTCGGGCGCTTGCTGGATGAGGTGACGGACGTACTGTGCCCGACTCATTTTGTGGTTCTTGCTCTGAGCATCGATTTTCTCGACCATCTCTGGCGGCATCGAGATGGTGACGTTCACGCTGAGTGCCATACAGATACTACTGTATTACCGTAATAACTTAATAATTACTACCTGATGAAAATCAGATTTGCTAGCCCATGCGCTTAATAGCCTGTGCCAGTATTCATTCAATAACTGATTACCTGCCAATGGCCCGAACAAGCCTGAGTCTCCCCGATGAGCTAAACCAAGAAATCGAGAACGAGTTGTCCTACGGCGACTCGAAGAGCCAATGGATTCGGCACGCGATCCGGATGCGCCAGCAGGTAGATCCGATCCTCGACGAGGTCTATGAGTCGTACCAACGGGAAGAACGGATTGACCTCGTCGTTCACGCGGTCAGGAAAGAGGTTGACCGACGCAAGCGTGAAACTGGAACAAGTTCTAACGGATGATTTTTGGGTCATAGATGGATGACAGAGAACTTCTATACGACCAACTTATAAGAAGAGTTGATAATCAAATCCAAAAGAAAGAGCGACTAGACTCCAAAGCTACTGCGTTTTTACGGACAATTTTCACTGTCGTTGGTCTGGTCTCATCTGTCCTCTTAGCTTTTCAATCGCAGTTGACGCGGATTTCCTTTGAGGAGGTAAGGCGAGGCTTGAATGCAGATCAGTGGGCATCCCAATTAGAAAAAATTACATTTGTATCTGAGATTGGTGCAAGAATAGTCACCGATGGCCTTGTAGTCGTCACACTGATTTTGATATCAGGTGCAATATATTACATATTTATCCATTCTACAATCAATGCATATAAAGTTCTGTCACCGACCTTGCTGGAACCGTCACCTGACATAGAAAAATTGGACAAAGTCAGTAACAGGAACCAATTCAATTCAATATATACTGAATACGAAAACATAATTGAAAGTAACGAATCAAAGCTAAAGACAGCTAGTCGCCGTTGGAATACTGCCTATCGGGCACTTCCTGTAGGGATATCACTTGTCACATTTTCTATAATGTACGGGGTCTACTTACTCCTCATCGAGGATCTAATAGTGATTTTGTTAATATTCGGGTTAACTATACTGGGAACGGTGGCTGTACTTTACGATCGTTTTTGGGAGACTATCAAACCAAAGATCGCTATAATAGAACCGAAATTCGATATTCCTCTACTCTCATTCATCGCATACGGGTTAGTGACAATTTATCGCCCATTTGCCGGAGTTGACAGCAATTACAATTTAATCATGGGTGTGATATTCTTTGTAATTGTGGTTGCAAGTCTACGAAGTCTGAAGATCAATAAAAACAATCTACAAAAGATTGCGCTTCGCAATTTGGCGCTAACCAGTGTTTCAATCTTAGTCTTTGCTGGAGTCTACTACTTAACTCAGAGCCCAGGAGAAGAAACCAGTTGGCTTGCTCCGTTTGCTATTGCGATATCAGCGCTACTGCTAGCAACTTGCTATTCCTGGATACTATTCATATTCAGATACGCCTATGAATATGTCTGGGAACGTGATGAAGAAGAACAACAAGGCAAGGGACCACAAAAAAATAGTCAGGCCTAAACCTAGCGTTAGGCCCTCTTACGAAACGTAAGCATGCGGGAGGATGACCTCGTCCAGTAACCGCTTGAACTGGAGCGTATCGTAGTCACTTGGCCTGTAAACCTGGACATACCCCGACTCAGTGATGAGCATCTTCACTTCGGAGTTTTCGAAGACGAATTTGACCCCGATGCGGTTCTTATCGGAGTTTCGGAGGATATCTCCGATTTCCTCGTCGTTGAAGACGTTATCCTCTCCGTACGCGTTCGCAGAGTTAGCGTCTTCATCACGGTTGTAGACGCCGGCCAGCCAGTAGCCAGCATCTGGGTTCCCCTCGATAAACGATTCAAGATCAAGAGTGACCGAACGAACGGGAGTGCCGCTAGATCGTTCAAGCAAGTCGAAGACGAATGTCTTCTTGGTGCTCTGGGTCACCACGTACTCCTCGTCGACGGTGAAGAAATCCGCGACTTCAGTGACAACCTGAACGATGGGCTCATCGGCCTCAATATCTCCGTCGTCATTGATCCGGAAGCCCTGTTCTTCGACAGCGTCCTCAACAGCCGCACGACCTCGGGTGACTTCGTTACCCGAGAGGTCAGTCTTGGTTTTGCCGAGCTTGAGGCTCTTTTTGATATTCTTCCCGTTTTTCGACCGCTCCGTCGGGAAGACGGAGGTATCAATATCGGAGATCTGTGCTTCGGTGATTGCGATTTTGCCTTTTTTCATACGCAGACGCTTCTGTAGGACCTACCAACGAAGGCAAAGTCTAAGACCCCAGAAACAAAGAGTCCAGATGAACACCTTCGAAGGTTGGGGGAGTACCCCGGTCCGTAGAGGGTGCTTCTCGGTCCGCGGAACACCAGCCAAGTACCAATTGATCTTGTGTTCCGCGGCCAGAAACTGTCCTGACCGGCCGAAAGTCAAGTATTCGTGACTACATCGTTTACTGGCTAGTGCCTTGCCCTCTATTGACTTAAACCTTGTTCTAGAGCCTTTTAATTTCAATCTCTTAGGTAAGGGAACCGATATAAATGTATTATATGGGGTGTGATTACTCAAACTGTCCGTAGAAGTGTCCGGAAAGCCAGGAAACCAGACACATATATATTCTTTTCGGGTTGATATTCTTTGACCAGTTAAGAAAACAGACAGTTGTAGATGTAAACAGGTTATAGACTTTCTCAAGCATCAGCCGCCAAAAAGAGAAGTTGGTCTTTGCAGTCTCTAGCTGTGGTGATAACTACTGTTGTAACGAGCCTCCAAAGTACGTTATTCCGATGAGTGCGGCGCCGCCTGTGATGAAGCTCCCAGACATCGAGGGAGGCAGTAAGTATGTCCAGATTGATTCGTTTGGTGCAGGGGTGATTAGAGCAAGGATAAGCGCACCGACGAGGAACACGCCAAATCCAACCCCGTATGCCACATACCGTAGTTTTCTAGAACCTATCATGGCTCGCTAAAGGGAGGTCCCGTTTTCGCATATAAAATTTCGTCAGGACTCATCCGTACACCTCCCGCGTCTCCCCGTGATAGACGGCTCTCGGTGGCTCAGTCGGGCGAATCACGACGTACTCCCACCGCTCCGATGGAAGCCCCTCGCCGTCGAGGTCTTTCAGGTTGTAGTAGCGGATGAAACCCCGGTGGAACGTCGACGGCGGACCAACCCAGACGAGGTATTTGCATTGCTTGACCGGCGGGTAGTAGAAGTCCTGTGGGTCCTGCGAAGCGATGACGACCTTGACGCCCTTGTCTCGGTCCTCGTGGAGCATCGCGGCCAGCGTGTTGACCTTCGCGCTGGACTCACTCTCGGAATCGGGGAGATGCCGATGGGCCTCGTCGACGACGACCTGGACGGGATAGCCGGTGCGCTCGTGGTAGTCGTGCGCGATGGCGCGTACATGCTCTATCACCTCCATCGCGTCGTCGCACACCCACCGGATGCGGGAGGCAGTCGCCCGGCGAGCTTCAGCTGCGGAGTAGACGGTCGTGGCGTCGTCGAGGTCGCGCCCGGAGATGCCACCGGCGTCCGTATCGTCGATCCAGATAGAGAGACCCGGGAACGTGTCGTGCATCTCCCGGAGGAACGTCGTCTTCCCGGAGCCGGAGTCACCGACGACCGTGACGTGATACCGGTCCATTACCGGCCCTCCGTACTCACCAGCGACGCGAGGTCCGGGTCGATGCCATCGCCCTCGTCGTGACCCGCGTCGTCCTCACCGGCCTGCTGCGCCTTCTCGATGTTCTTGCGCATGACGACCAGCGTCTCCAGCGTCCCGACAGTCACGTCGACGATAGCCGGGACGCCGTCAACGTCGATCATCTTCTGGAACCCGCGGACGAGTCGCTTCGGACCACCACGGTCCGGGTCCCACGGCGATTCCATCCCGTCGAGCGACTGGTGCGGTTCGGTGGCGAACAGCATCTCCCGCGCTGTCGATTCCGACCCCATCGCTTCCTCTGCAGGAGCGCCCTCTGCCGCGGCGTGAGACGGCGCGACGCCTTCCTCCGGCGTGAGGGACTCACCGGGAGACGGCGGCCCCTCAGCCATTGTAGACCTCCTTGCAGTCGGCACAGATGTAGTCGTACTCGTGCGCCCACGTGGGAAGCGCCCGGCGGTGTTCGTCGACGATACCGTACCGGTCGCTTCCGCAGTCGGGGCACTCAGGGTCTTGCGGCTCTCCGCCGTCGGTAGCGACGCCCTCAACTGGGTCAGGCGCATCGAGTGCCGGGTTCCCGCCGTCAGTCACCGCCTCAACCTCGGGTTGAGTGTCTGGCACTTCCGCGTCTGCCGATTCGTCTTGTGTGCCGGACTCAGTCTCCCGGACTGAGACCGGGTCATCGAGCGGTTGAATCATCGTGTCGTGGTCTCGGAGGTAGCATGAGGTCTCGTGATTGTGGATTCCCTGAGCGCGGAAATACAGCCCACAGTGCTCACATTGCTGGTCAGTCGCCGATTGGGGTTCGTAGGTTCCACCGCTCATGCGACTGCCCCCGCGACGAAATTGAGCGCCGAGGCGATACTCGCGCCCGCCGAACCAGACAAGTGTACGATACCGCTGAGTACGCCACACTCGCCCGCGACGCCGAGGAGAAAGGCGTTCTTGACGAACGGGCGGGAGCTCTCAGAAGCCCGGAGATGGGCAACGAGAGCACCCAAAACGAGTGTCGGATAGCCAAGCACAGGCATGAGACGTTCTTATCGACGTGACTATATGAAACATCAACGAGCCTCGACACTCAATTATTGAGCGTTGAGTGCTGTACACTCCACTTTCGGCTTTTGAACACCCGGCCATCGACTCGAATGCAATGCCAAAGGTTGGAGTTCCGTTCCTCGACACCGAAGTCGACACGGACGAACCCGGAGAATCGGCACAGAACCTCGGTCTCGCCACTATCGGCGTGATGATCTTCCTCGCCATCATGGGCGCGGCGACGTGGGCGTACAACAAGCTGAAGGAAACGACTGGCGTCGACCAGGGGACCGGTATCCCGGTGGCAGGTGAGTAAGCATGTCGACGCCACTCACCTACAACACCGAACTCGCGGAGGCTGGTAACTCGAAGCCGGTCAAGGGCGCGATGCTCAAGCAGACGACGCTCCGCGCGGGCAACGAGATCGTCGTCTACGAGGAGTCGTGTCCCGCCGACAAGTACCTGTTCTGGGGCTTCGGCTACCGGAACAAGCAAGCGGGGAACGCCTCGCACATCTACGCCCAGCTGAAGGCCAGCGGTAACGGAAGCGCCGACGCTGGGGACGCCATCAAGGGTGACCTCATCGCGGTCGTCACCGACTCGGAGGGTCGCGACGTACTCCACCGCTACAACATCGGCGACCTCGAAACCCTCGCCGACGCCGCGGCGGACCCACGTACTGAGCGACCCATCATGCCGGCCCTCGCGCCCATCGCACGGGAAGACCAGCGGATTCAGCTTCGTATCGTCGCGGACGAGGAGTCCGACGGTGCCGAGATCGACCCGAGCGCGTCGAGCGCCCGTATCTACCACGGGAAGCTCAACTAACCCGGAGGTCCCTCTTTCATGTCTACCAACTCAGAGCGCAAGAGTAGCCTTCGCTTCGCCGGGAACGTCGGTCCTGACGACGTGGAGACCGAGACGTACGCCCTGCAGAAAGACGCGACAGTCGAGGAAGTCGCCGTTCGAATCTACCAGGGGCCGCGCCTCGATCTCCAGATCGTCCCGTTCGTCGAACGGGGTGAGCCAGGATACAGAGAGCGTATCCCGCTGGTCGAACTCCGCGGGAAGGAGTACGTCGACGGCGACGACGACTACTGGATCTTCCCGACCAGCGAATCGGTTCACGAGGGCGAACTCCTCGGGGTTGAGGTCCGCAACATCGACGGATCGAACACCTACGACTACGCCGTCGACATGGTCGTCGATAGAGCCGGAGGTGTGGCCCGCCCGGTCGACTCCTTTCTCGGCCAGCTACGGAGGCTGTTCTGATGGGTGTTGACCAGTTCAGCCAAGAGGTCCGCGGCTCCGGTGGTACCCTCGCCACCAGCACGCAAGGGACCGTCGAGACGGACAACTACGCCCACGGCGACGGCTTCGACTTCGACGGCACCGAGTACCCCTACATGCTGAATCCCGCCGAGACGATTCAAGAACTCGTCCTGACGAAGTCCGGGAACATCGATATGGAGGTCACAACCACCGGGGGTGACACATTCACGATCCCCCTCGCCGGGAACGTCGGCTCGTTCGACAAGTGGGAGATCGACACCGTGACCTTCCGTGACCCGGACGCGACCGCGTCGACGCTCGCTGGAGGGTGGGCTGGCGAATGACCGGCATCGCACCCTCTGCGACCGGCGGTCAGATCGGCGACCCGGTGAACGTCTCGCTCGCCGCGAGTGAGAACATCAGTCCACCGAGTGGCGAGGTCTGGCGACTCACCATGCTCGGGTTCGATGAGTCGAGTTCCGCGACTGCGACGCTGGATCTGAACGGAGCACCGGTCATCAAGCGAAGCAACTCGGGAAGCAACGAGGCAGACGCAACGCTCGTCGAAATCTATCTCACGGACAGCGATACGCTCGCGGCCAACGACGCGGTGAGCTCTGTGACGCTGTCCGGCCACACAGTAATCTAATGTACACGAGAACGCACGACACGGGCGCAGTCATCGAATGGACGCCCAACGACACGGAACTGGCAAAGCAAGCACTATCGGAGACGGACGGAACCGGAGTCACCTCCAAGTCGGAGGTCTCGGCGAACGCACCGCTGGAACTCGGGAAGGAAGTCGCTCGCGCCGTCACAGAACGCTACCGTCAGCTGCTGGCGGAAAAGACGAGCGGGGGTACGTGACCGATGGTGTACGTCGCACCAGACGACTCGCCGAGCGCCGGGGAGACGTACGATCCGCGTGAGGACCTCACCGCGGGCGAACGCCTCGCCAACCAACTCGGCGGTGGTGGCGGTGATGATGACGACGATGACGACGACCGACAAACCTACTCGGACATCGTCGACGACGAGGACCTCAACAACTCCGAGTCGGGCATGCCGGGCGCGGGGACGCCGACCAACGACATCGTCAGTCCTGACCCGAACGAAAACAGCGACGGCGACGAAGTGACGATCAACCCGGACGGTTCCGCCTCGGTCGACACCGACCGGACGAGTCGGACCATCGACGAAATCCGAGAGAACGTTTCGGATCTCGTCGGCGGAAGCGAATCAGGGTCCGCCGTCGACGAACTCGGGAACGTCGAGGAAGCCATCCGCGACTTCCGTGAGGACCTCGCCGGGATGGGCGAGGTTCAGTCCGGTGCGCAGGGTGGTTTCAACCTCGGAACCCTTGGGGTTACGGCCCTCATCATCGGACTCTTCGCGGCACTCGCGGCCGCCATTGGTGGTGGTGAGTCGCGGTGAGCCTCCTCGGCTCCGTCGCGGGCGGCCTCGATCACCTGGCCGGCTCCGTCGACGAATCCATCGGTCGGCAGTTCGACGATGAACCCGGCGGCGGATTCGCCGACGTCGGGCGTACTGGCGAGACGAACGACTCCGAGACGGACACCTACAACAACAGGTATCTCCGCGGAGACTCCGCTCGGTCGCTCTACGACACGGTGATGGAGTACGACGGCACGCTGAACGGACAGGAGGATACCGTCGACCTCCTCGGTCCCGGCCTGTGGGGTTCGGAAGGAAGCGCCGTCGACGTGGTTGTCGAACGCGATGGAGAAGAACACGGCACCGCGGAAACGAAGACGAAGCTCCTGTTCGTCTTCCTCGCAGCGCTCGTCGTTCTGTACCTGGTCGCGCCGCTCCTCGAACTGATCCTCGCGGTCGGTGGTGGCGATGAGTGAGCTCACCGACTTGCTCTTGCAGACGACTGACCCAGTTGTCGCGTTGCTCCTGGTCGTTCTCGGCCTGTACGTTCGCGAGGTAAAAGCGTCGCTACACGAGGATATCCGTGGCGTTCGCTCGCGAATCGGTCGTCTAGAGAACGTCTACATCCCTGACGGCGGTGAGGTTCTCGACGATGATTGAGGCATTGACGCAGACGGTCAACTTGCCGTTGTGGCTAGTACTGACGCTGGCGGGATATCATCGGGTGTTCGCCTTATCTCGTCAGAAGAGGCAAGACAGATAGATTGAGAAAACGCCCTATACGAACCACACACCTATCTCACGAACCCAGATGTGTAATCACTAGGGTCATCAGAGAGGTCGTCCAGTCGACTTTGAGGGATTCTCAGCGTGAACTCAGTCTTTTTCGAAGACTTCTGTGAAATGTCCGAGACATGGCCCTCCAGAGGTTCATCTTTCACTACTCTGCTTGTACCGACAAAGTTTGAGCCAGTATAAGACAGACCGCTCTCATCTACGGTCATTTTCACCGCACGGACACCTCTGTCGTGTGGCGTCCCTTCTGTCCTCCATTCGTTGATCGTGACTTTGGAACCTTTTGAGATATCTGCGAGGTCTTCTAGACTTACTTGGATATCTACTCTACTCCCGCTATCGATATCACCTATATCGGGTTCATCGTTAGCATCTGAAGACTGGATTGCAGTATAGAGCTTTGCAGCGATGTCGTCGATGTTGTCATCAGTTACTTTCTCACCGATAATATTGGCCAGACTGGGACTCTTCTCTCTAACCTCACTAAACTCAAGTTCGTGTAGTAGAGGGAGAATCACATCATGCTCCGACGAATTATGCCTTTGAACTATGCCGTCTAGTTCCCATTGAGACATTCCTTCAAAGTACGTCGGTGAGATCAGTATCACCGCATGGTCTGACGAAGTTAGCGCCTTATCAATTGAGTCTCTGATATTGGACCCAATAGTTAATTCAACACCATCATACCAGACATCCAAACCGTAGGCAGTCAATTCTTCATAGAGTAGTTCGGCAACCTGTTTAGAATCTGAATGAGAGTAAGATATCATCACGTCGTGATTCGAATCGTCCTCGGTACTGGAATTGCTCATACAATGACGTGATCCCCCAGAGTCTAAAACCTGACCAGGGTGAGGGGGTAAACCTAATGTATGTACATCACGTCTGAACCGGGCCAGTATAATTTGGATTCAAACATAGACTCACCAAGAGACTTGTTGGCGGCCTCGAAGCCACCAAGCCCCCAGAAAACCCGCACCGTCGACGCTCCGACGACGCTCCGACCGACGTACCTACGACTAATGAATAGTTGCTTACGAGAGGCTGTACTGCTGTATTCTTACTTATTGAGTTGGTGGTGGCCGGTCCGAGGCGTGTTTCATCGGCTATCGACCCCCGGCAGTCTCGGAGTCACCAACAAGTCGCTTGGCGAGGTCACTCCGACCCACAGAGCGTTCGACCGTCCGAACCAGCGACCCGGTGAGTAGTTCGGGGTTCACCGTGAGTCGCTTCTCCTCGCCCGACTCGTCGACGTGGAACGCCTCAAAAGACGAGACGAGGTCAGTCCAAGCGTCGTCGACGGACTGCCAGCGGAGGTCGTGCTGCGGCCGAGCCATCGCCTGAACCTCAGAGTTCGACACCGACCCGATCTGGTCCGCGCGCTTCCCGCCCGCGTTTCGTGGACCCGCGTTCTTCCCCTTCGCAGTCTGGACGATAACCTCGTCACGAGAGATGCGCATGGCGACCTCTTTCTTCGACGGACCACCGTCCGGGCGTCGACCGTCGTCGATCTGTTCGGCCATCGCCAGCGCGTCCTCGGCAAGCTGTTCTGCACGCTTCCGAGCTTCCCGCTCCTGTTCGAGTTCGTGTTCGAGGCGGTCGAGCCGGTCGACGATGCGGTTGGCCGCGTCGATGGGACCGAGGTCCGTGTCCATCCGTTCTTCGTCGTCCGGGACGGCGAGTGTGTTGAGCAACTTCCGGAACGCGACGACTTCGAGGTGACTGAGATCCGGTCCTGCACCCTTCGATCCCGAGGGTTCGTCCGCGCTCATGCCGATCCTCCGACTTCGGATGCCTTCGAAAACTCCAGTTCCCCGTCAGCGACGGTCGTCGTCTCGTGACCCGTCTCGTCTTCGTGCGCGCCAGAGACGAGGTCCGCGGCGAGCCAGTCGCCCGCGCGAACGTGCCAGCCGCATCGGAGACACTTGGCGTGGAGCTTCTCGCCGCTCATGGCTCATCGACCTCCTCGACGTAGGCGCGGTGGCCGGACCGATCTGCGTGAAACGCAGCGAGGTTCTGAGCAGTCTGTTCGGACTCAACCGGCTCCGGCATCTCGGCGTCGCAGTCGCGACACGTTGGGAGGAAATTCATGCCGCAATTCCCTCCCAAAAATCGCCCGACATGGTCGGGGCGGATGCCGAGTAATCAGTAACTCTCGACGCGGCGGACGTTTTGTGCGGCCGCTGGCCGATGAACGTTACAGCGTGAGACCGCAAGAGAAGCGTCTTGCGGGCCTTAGAAACGTTGTGAAAACGTGGATGGACTCGCGGGGATTTGAACCCCGGGCCTCTTCCTTGCGAAGGAAGCGATCTGCCACTGATCTACGAGCCCTCATTCCCACGGAGTCGTGGGATACACTTATACCCTATGTTTTGTCCGCGGTCGGGCATGCGATAGCATCCCGTTCCGTCGGGTGATTCTACGGGCGTCTGCTCGCGTGTCGAACGGAAGTGAGATGACACGCGCCTTAGCGCTGAAAGTCAGCTCGGAGGCAGAGTCCTCCGGACGCGCGCCTCGACAACCGCGAGTGTGACGGGCGGGCCGTCACGAACGGGCGATCCGGGAGTCCGGACAGCGCCGTCGTTAGTCTTCGAGGACGATCTCGATGCTGACGTCGTTCGGAACCTGAACGCGCATCAGCTGGCGCAGAGCGCGTTCGTCAGCGTCGAGGTCGATGAGACGCTTGTGGACGCGCATCTCCCAGTGCTCCCACGTCGCCGTCCCCTCGCCGTCAGG
Source organism: Haloferax gibbonsii (assembly GCF_001190965.1). NCBI lineage: Archaea > Methanobacteriati > Methanobacteriota > Halobacteria > Halobacteriales > Haloferacaceae > Haloferax > Haloferax gibbonsii. The sequence continues at coordinate 311,700 of NZ_CP011947.1, read as the reverse complement.
CGATTTGCGGGCGGGGACTTCGAGCGTCTTCGTGGGCAGCGGGATCGGCCCGCTGAGGTTGACGCCCGTCTTGTTCGCGATCTCGCGGACGTCGTCGCAGATATCGTCGAGGTCTTCCGGACTCGTGCCGGCGAGCCGAACGCGTGCCTGTTGCATCGTTATCGCTCGTTGACTTCGAGCACTTTGCCGGCCGCGATGGTCTGACCCATGTCACGGACAGCGAAGCTGCCGAGCTCCGGAATCTCGGAGGACGGCTCGATGCTGAGCGGCTTCTGCGGACGGACGGTCACGATGGCGGCGTCGCCGGACTTGATGAAGTCCGGGTTCTCCTCAGCAACCTCGCCCGACGCGGGGTCGAGCTTCTGGTCGATCGACTCGATGGTACACGCGACCTGCGCCGTGTGGGCGTGGAAGACCGGCGTGTAGCCAGCGGTGATGACCGAGGGGTGCTGCATGACGACGACCTGCGCCTTGAACGTCTCGGCGACCTTCGGCGGGTCGTCAGCCGGGCCACAGACGTCGCCGCGGCGGATGTCGTCCTTGCCGACGCCACGAACGTTGAAACCAACGTTGTCGCCAGGTCCGGCCTGATCGACTTCCTCGTGGTGCATCTCGACGGTCTTGACCTCGCCGCCGACGTCAGAGGGCTGGAAGCTCACGTTGTCGCCGGGGTTGAGGGTACCCGTCTCGATACGGCCGACCGGGACCGTACCGATGCCGGAGATGGTGTAGACGTCCTGGATGGGCAGGCGCAGCGGCGCGTCCGTCGGCGGCTGCGGTGCCGGCAGGTTGTTGAGCGCTTCGAGCAGGATGTCGCCGTCGTACCACGGCGTGTTGTCGGAGCGCTCGGCGATGTTGTCGCCTTCGAAGGCCGAAATCGGGACGTAGGTCGCGTCGTCGGAGTTGAAGCGGACCTGCTTGAGGAGCTTGTTGACCTGCTCCTTGACGTCCTTGTACTTGTCTTCGCTGTAGTCGACGACGTCCATCTTGTTGACCGCGATGATGAGTTCGCCGATGCCCAGGGTGCGGGCGAGGAAGACGTGCTCGCGGGTCTGAGGCGCGACACCGTCGTCGGCGGCGACGACGAGGACCGCGTTGTCAGCCTGCGAGGCACCGGTGATCATGTTCTTGACGAAGTCGCGGTGGCCAGGACAGTCGACGATGGTGAAGTAGAACTCGTCCGTGTCGAACTCCTGGTGGGCGATGTCGATGGTGACACCGCGCTCGCGCTCTTCGGCGAGGTTGTCCATGACGTAGGCGAATTCGAATCCGCCCTTGCCCTTCTCCTCGGCTTCCTCTCGGTGCTGCTCGATGACGTGCTCCGGGACGGAGCCGGTCTCGAACAGGAGTCGGCCGACGAGCGTACTCTTACCGTGGTCGACGTGGCCGATGATGGCCAGATTCTGGTGGGGTTTGTCGCTCATTGGTGTGTTCACGCGCTAAGGCGCTCTGTGGGGAATGTTTTTGCTGAAACCCCTAAAACGATTTCGATACGCGCTACGGGCCGTCTAACCGCCGTACTGCGATTTGCGGAACCATACCATGGTCCCGGAAACGGCGTGTCCGGTGGATACCGACAGTCGAAAGAAACAGGGGTACGGGCCGCCTGTGCCGCTATTCGAGGCGTGAAACGTCGGACAGGACGGCGGTCGCCGTCTCCGGACCGCCCGCCCCGCGGCCGCTGATATTCAGTTGGCCCGCGTGTTTGGTCTCCAACTGGACGATGTTCTGCGTGCCCGTGACCGACAGCGCGGAGCCCTGTGGAATCAGCCGCGGAGCGACGCGGACCCCGTCGGCCGTCGCCTCGCCGATGAGGCGGACCGTCCGACCGTCCTCGGCGGCGAGGTCGAGCGCCGTTCCCGGCACGTTGCGGATGCCCTCGACCTCGGCGTCGTCGAGCGCGTACTCGGTCTCGCCGTCGGAGAGGACGTTCGCGAGGATGACGAACTTCAGCGCGGCGTCGATGCCGTCGACGTCGAACGTCGGGTCCGCCTCGGCGACGCCGAGGTCCTGGGCCTCCGCGAGCACGTGCTCGTAGTCGAGTCCCTCGGCGGCCATCCGCGAGAGGATGAAGTTCGCCGTCCCGTTCAGCACGCCGCGGGCGGCGGTCACGTGGGGCGCGCCGAGGTCCGAGATGGTCGAGAGGACGGGAATCGCGCCGCCGACGGCGGCCTCGAACTGGACGGTCCCCTCGCTTTCGGCTTCGAGCGCGCGCAGGTCGGCGTAGCGTTCCGCGACCGGACCCTTGTTCGCGAGCACGACGTGGCGGTCGTCCGCCAGCGCCCGCTCGACGTGCGAAAAGCCGGGCTCGGCGTCGCCGAGCGTCGTCGGCGTCGCCTCCACCAACACGTCGTAGTCGGCGTCGAACACCGCCTCGGGGGGCGCCTCGCCGACCACGCCGTCGCGTTCCTTTCGGTCGTGGACCGCGCTCGGGTCGAGTCCGGCGGGGTCGACCGCGGAGGAAGACGAGTCCGCGAACGCGACGACGTCGTGACCGTAGTCGCCCGCGAGATCGAGAACCGAGCCGCCGACCGCGCCCGCGCCGAGCACGGCGAGTCTGAGGCTCATTGGGACCCCTCCGCGAGCGGTTCGACGACGTGCAGTCCCTTCTCGGCGGCGAGGTCGCGAACGACCGACAGCGTCTCGTCGACGCGGCCGGAGCGGACCGCGAGTCGGAGTCGGGCGCTCGACGCCTCGTCGGTCCCCTCGCGGGCGGACAGCGACAGGTCCTGCAGGGTCGCGTCCGCCGAGGACTCGATGCGGTGGAGCGTGTCCGAGAGGTCGGAATCGACGATGTCGCCGACGAGGATGACCATTACCTCCTCACCGAAGTGCTCCGCGCCGGCGCGGATGACGTTGACGCCGGCCTCGCGGAGCGCCTCGACGATTCGCTCGAAGCGGTCGGGCGGGCATTCGAGGTCGACCTCCACGGGGATGTGCCCCCGGGGAGTCAGGCTCCCGCGTTCGTGGAAGATGGAAAGCAGGTTACCGCCGTTGTCGGAGATGGGCTTGAGCGCGGCTAAAAGCTGTCCGGGCTCGTCGACGAGTTCGAGCCGAATCGTGTGCGGTTTCGGCATCTCGCCGCTCCCGTCGGTCTCGCCGTCGCTCCCGCCGTCGAGGTCCTGTGCGCTCATCGCCCCACCCCCGTGGGCCGTCCCGACGCTGTTGTCCGCGACGCGCGGTTCGGTCGTGGTTTCGCGTCGTCGCGCCAGGAGTCGAGAGACGTACCCTTACGCATACGTATCCGTGATTCGGCCACGTGGTATAAGCCTTCGCAGCCGACACGGTTTGCCGACGTCGACAGCGTGCTGGCATGTGTCACGGAGAGGTCGACCGCGACAGAGCGCTCGAAGACGGTCTCGGCCACCGGGAGACGACGCGGGAAGGCCGTCGGGCGCGGCACGGTGGCGGGCCGACGGACCGGGGCCATCGCTGCCCGGGTGAAAAAACGAAAGAAGGCGCGAAGGTTCGCGCTTAGATGTAGTCGATAGCCTGCGAGAGCTCGAGCTTCATGCCCTTGCGCTCGCGGATCTCCATGATCTTCTCGCGCTGGAGGTTGTCCGAGAGCACGCGGAAGCCGGCGTTCTCCGTGTTCCAGGAGGCGCGACCTTCCGTGGCCGAACGGATGTCCGACGAGAAGCCGATCATCTCTTCGACGGGCGCGATGCCCTCGATGACCATGAGGTCACCTTCCTGGTACATGTCGTCGACGCGGCCGCGGCGACCCTGAATCTCGCCGGAGGCCGAGCCCATGTATTCGGAGGCGACGTCGATGCGGACGTTCTGGATGGGTTCGAGGAGCTTCACCTGACCCGCGATGAGCGAGCGGTGGACCGCGTCACGCGTCGCAGGGATGACCTGGGCGGGACCGCGGTGGATGGTGTCCTCGTGGAGTCGCGCGTCGTGGAGGCGCAGGAGCGTCCCCTGAACGGGCTCCGCGGCGAGCGGACCGTCGTCGAGCGCCTCTTCGAGACCCTCGATGACGAGTTCCATCGTCTCGTTGAGGTGCTGGATACCCTTCGTGTCGTCGATGAGGATGTTCGTCCCGTGGATGTGTTCGACGTTCTGGGACGTGTCCTTGTCCATGCCGGCTTCCTGGAGGGCCTCGCGGCGCTCCAGTTCGGGCATGTCCATCGAGATTTCGCCGAGCTTGATGGAGTCGACGATGTCCTGCGAGAGGGGTTCCGCCGTGATGTAGAACTTGTTGTGGCGGTTCGGGGAGACGCCCTCGACCTCGTGGGACTTGCCCTGGACCTGCTCGCGGTAGACGACAATCGGCTCACCGGTGCGGACCGGGATGCCCTGGTTGTCGCGGATACGCTGGGTGATGACTTCGAGGTGGAGCTCGCCCTGACCGGAGATGAGGTGCTCGCCCGTGTCCTCGTTAATCTCGATGCGGATGGTCGGGTCTTCCTTCGCGACCTGCTGGAGCGTCTGGATGAGCTTCGGCAGGTCGTCCATGCGCTCTGCCTCGACGGACTTCGTGATGACGGGCTCGGAGATGTGCTCGATGGACTCGAACGGCGTCATCTCGACGGAGGAGACGGTGGAACCGGCGATGGCGTCACGGAGACCCGTGACGGCCGCGATGTTCCCCGCGGGGACGCCGCGGTCGAGTTCCTCGCGCTCGCCGCCCATGAAGACACCGACGGACTGGACGCGGTTCTTGCCCGCGGTCCCGGAGACGTAGAGCTCCTGCCCCTTGCGGATGGTGCCGGAGAACAGGCGACCCGTCGCGATTTCGCCCGCGTGGGGGTCCATCGAGATGTCGGTCGCCATGAAGACGACTTCGCCGTCGTCGTCGACTTCGCGCATCTGGCGCGCGAGGTCGGACTCGGAGTCACCGCGCCAGACCGTCGGGATACGACGGGGCTGGGCGTCGAGCGGGTTGGGGAAGTGCTCCGCAACCATGTCGAGGACGACGTCCGAAAGCGGCGTGCGCTCGTGGAGTTCCTGGCGGTCGCCACCGCGCTCGAGTTCCATGATGTCGCCGAAGGAGATACCAGTCTCCTCCATCGACGGCATGGAGACGCCCCACTTGTAGAGGGCGGACCCGAAGGCGACGGTTCCGTCTTCGACGGAGACCGTCCAGTCGTAGTCCTTCTCCTCGGTCATCCCGCGGATGAGTTCGTTGACGTCGGAGATGACGTCGACGAGACGCTTCTGCATCTCCTCGGGACCTTCCTGCAGCTCGTTGATGAGGCGGTCGACCTTGTTGATGAAAAGCGCCGGCTTGACGCCCTCGCGGAGCGCCTGACGCAGGACCGTCTCGGTCTGCGGCATGGCACCCTCGACGGCGTCGACGACGACGAGCGCACCGTCGACGGCGCGCATCGCGCGCGTCACGTCGCCACCGAAGTCGACGTGGCCCGGCGTGTCGATGAGGTTGATGAGGTGGTTCTTGTCTTCCCATTCGTGGGTCATCGAGACGTTTGCGGCGTCGATGGTGATGCCGCGTTCCTGTTCGTCTTCCTTCGTGTCCATCGCGAGCTGCTGGCCGGCAGTCTCGTCAGAGATCATGCCCGCACCCGCGAGGAGGTTGTCGGAGAGGGTCGTCTTACCGTGGTCGACGTGAGCGGCGATGGCGATGTTCCGGATCTGCTCCGGCTTGTCCATCAGTTTCTCACATTCCTGGACGATCTTCTTTCGTCGGCCCATTATACAGGGGTCTACCGGCAGGAGGGTCAAAAGAGTAGTGTTTTTGCCGAGCGGATTTCCCATTTTCAGCCGTCCTACCGCCGGGGTATGAGCATTTTTGTCACGATAGGCGAGACTGTCCGCCGGACGCGAATCTCGGTGCCGGGGTCGGCGTAAGAGTCATGTCGATTGATAACATTTCTCAAGTCGAATGGACCTCCGAGTCGTCGGGGGCGCACCGGCAGACCCGTTCTTGAGCGCCGCCGACCTGTTCGAAACCGAGTTCGAGCTTTCGTACCCCGTGTACGTGCGCGTTCGCGATGATCCCGACTCCCGCACGTGGGCCGGCCACTATCAGGACCGCCACGTCCTCAACATCTCCCGACAGGCCGCCACCAGCGCGATGGCCCGCGAGCTCGCGCTCCACGAACTCTCACACATGGCCCGAAACGAAGAGGGGCACGTCTCGCACTACCAGTCCACGCGCGAGGCGGTCTTTCTCGCGCTCGCGGGGCGCACCGTCGAGCGCCGAAAGCTCGCGCACTGCTATCAAATCGCCAACCACTGCAAGGACATCTACGCCGACGACCTGACGCTGTCTGTCGCGCCCGCGGACAAGCTCGTCCAGTTCCTCGAGTCGCAACTGGCGGCGGCGCTCGCCGACCGACCGCAGGCGTCCGGCCGCCCCGGCTCCCGACTCGTCACCGCGGGTTCGGACCCCGAAATCACGGCCGTGAACGCCGCGTTCGCCCTCGCGCTCGTGGAGCGACACGACCTCGTCGAGTCCGACCACCGGCTGTACGACCTCGCCCACGCCGCGGGCGACGACGCGCCGTCGGTGTCTCTCGAGACGTTCAAAGAGCACTTCCGAACGCTCGCCGACGACCCCTCGAAAAGCGAGTACCGCCGGACGCTCGTCGACGTGGTGAAACACTACGTGGTCAATCCGGGGATGGCCGCCGACTGAGCGACGCGCGCCGGCCGCGAGGCGTCAGGCGAACGCTGTGGTCCCACGGGCCGACCGTACAGCGTCGTCACTCGGCGCAGTGAAAAACGAAAGAGAGTGGAGAGATTACCGGGCCGCTTCGGCGACGCGCTCTTTCTCCTCTTTCTGGGAGATAGCGTACGTCTGGACGTCGTAGTCGGCCGCGCCGATGAGCTGCTGTGCGAGCGCCTCGGCGGCGGTGGTCGTCGTCTTGTAGGAGCCGCTGAGCGTACCCCGCGCGATGAACTTCAGCGCCTCGTCGACGCGGCGCTGCGGGGCGACGTCGACGGCCTGCGGGACCGAGATACCGCCGTACTTGAGGCGGACGGTCTCCTCGCGGGGACCGGCGTTCTCGACCGCGCGGATGAGCACCTGCACGGGGTTCTCCTCGGTGCGCTCGTTGACGATTTCGAACGCTTCCTTGACGATTTTGCTCGTCTTCTGCTTGTGTCCCGTGTTGTCCTCGGTCTGCATCAGGCGGTTGATGAGCCGCTCGACGATGCTGATTTCGGACTTCTGGAACTGCTTCGAGGCGTGACGACCCATCGTGTGGGCGATAGGCGTCGCCTTGATGTACCGGCTCATGCTGGGGTCGGTGTACTCCATCTCGGAGACGTCCCAGACGCCGAACAGAAGCGCGTTCTCCTTTGCTTCCTCGCTGCTCGCGGGGGACTCGGGCTCGGGTGCGTCGCTTTCCGACATGGTTAGCGCACCGGCTTTTCAGCGTTCCCGCGGACGAGTTCGATCATCGAGACGCCGTTGACCTTCTCGACCTTGTAGTTGACACCCGAAAGGTCACCCATCGCGCGACCCTTCGCGCCGCCGATACCGGCGATGGTGACTTCGTCGTGTTCGTCGATGAACGAAATCGCGCCGTCACCGGGACAGAAGGCGGTGACCTGCTTTCCGTTCTTGATGAGCTGAACACGGACGCATTTCCGAATCGCCGAGTTCGGCTGCTTCGCTTCGATACCGACCTTCTCGAGGACGATGCCGCGACCCTGCGGAGCACCCTCGAGCGGGTCGGACTTCTTGCCGAGACCGCGCTCACGGCGCGCGTACTCAGAGTCGGACCAGCGGCGCTTCTGCCGGTCCTGCTTGAGCTTGCGCGCGGCGTATTTGCCGTTCGCCATAGTGAACAACAGTTCCAGATGGAGCTACTTAAGCCTCCCTTTTCGAATCCGACGAGACGGCTTCAGGAGCGATTAGCGACCCCTAAGGAGGAATCTGAGGTCGTTTCTCCGATTCGAACGACGCCCCCTCCGCGGCGAAGAGGGACTAAACCGCCCGGAGATGGTGTCGTTTCGTCCACCCGTGCGAACGACACGCACGCGGGGTGACGCGCCTGTCTGACCGGGTCACTCGCCGCCGCGCTCCCCGACGAGGTCCACGTCGAGGCGGCCGCTGACCTCCCGGCCCGACGCCGGGCCCAGCGTCAGCCCCTCCTCGTCGAACCGCCGCTTGACTCGACGCCGGTACTGCGAGCGAACGTCGACGAGACTCACGTCCATCGGCGATTCGACCCAGAACTCCGCCTGCAGGCCGATCGAACTCCCGGCGAACTCGAGGATGCGCGCGGTCGGCTCCGGGTCGTCGAGCACGCGGTCGTCCTCCCGCGCCGTCTCGACGAGTTCGCGGAGCGCCAACTCCGTGTCGTCGGCGTACGCGACGTCGACGCGCTCGGTGATTCGGTACCGCTCTCGGCCGTACGGGCGGGTGAGCGCGTTCGTCGTGAGTTCCGTGTTCGGCACGGAGATAGTCTCATTATTCACCGTCCGCACGCGCGTGACCCGGAAGTCGACCGCCTCGACGACGCCCTCGCCGCCGGGCCACGATATCCAGTCGCCGACGTTGAAGTCCGGGTCGGCCACGAGAAAGAGGCCGCTGATGAGCGCGCCGATGACCTCCTGCCCGGCGACGCCGACGACGAGCGTCAGCGCCGCGACGATGAGCGCGGTGTCGGTCAGCACCGACGCGTAGCCCGCGCCGACGACGCCCGCGAGCGTTGCGAGCGCGATGACGAACGCGTGCGCGTAGGTCTCCGTCGCCGACTGCAGCGTCGGGTTGTTCCGGTTCCGGGCGCTGACGAGCCTCGTCACGCCCGGGACGACGAGGAGCCGACCGACGAGATAGACCACGACCGCCGCGGCGGCGAACCCCACGGTCGCGCTCGCGAGCTCCTCGTACTCGGCGAATCCCGTCGGGTCGAGTTGTCCGACCGCGACTCCGACAGACTGTCGTATCGGCGACATGCGTAGCTCGCCGTTCGGTGAGGACAAAAACGTGTGGTCGAGTCGACCGCCGCCCTACGTCAACTGGATGTCGTCGATGTCGTAGTGACGACGCGCCAGCTCGCGCGCGGTGTCGATGGTCTTTCCGCTCGCGCCGATGGCGACGCCGCGGTCGGCTTCGGCGACCTCGACGTACGCGACGGTGTCGTTCTGCCGCGAGAGAGTCACGTGTCGGACGGCCGCCGGCGCGAGCGCGCTCGCGACGAACGCCTCCGGCGTGTCGGCGTCCTCGACCAGTTCGACCGACCGACCGAGTTGTCGCTCGACCGACTGGACGGTCCGCCCGCCGGGGCCGATAGCCGTCGCCATGTCGCCCGCGGCGACGAGGAAGACGACGCGGTCCTCGAACACGAGGCAGTCGTGGGCGGTCGCCTCCGTCTCCTCCTCGAAGAGGGCGATGAAGCGCCGGGCCGTATCCGACAGCGTAACTTTCATCGTCAGTCGTCAGACGGTTCGGGTGCCGCGTTGGCGTCCGCGTCCTCGACGTCGAGCGAGCCCATGCGGAGGTCCACGTCGCCGGTGCCGATCGCAATCGGCTTGCCGACGATGACGTTCTCGATGACGCCGTCGAGGTCGTCTTCCTCGCCGTGGATGGCGGCGTCGAGCAGGTGGTTGACCGTGACCTCGAACGCGGCGCGGGCGAGGACGGAGTCCTTCGACCCGGAGATGCCGTGACGACCGATGGACTCGATGGTCCCGTCGTTCGTCATGATGTCCGCGACGAGCATCAGGTGGCGGATGTTCACGTCGTCGAGACCCTGCTCGCGGAGCGTGTTCATCGTCTCGTCGATGATGGCCTCGCGGGCGGCCTCGATGCCGAGCTGCTTGTGCACCTCGTGGATGTTGTTCGAGGTGGTCCGGGAGGCGTCGACGCCCTCGATGGCGAGCGCGTCGCCGAACGCCGAACCCTCGGTGTAGAGGACGAACTCCTCTTCGTCGGTGTCCTCGTTGTTCTCCTTGCGGATGACGACGCGGGAGACCTCCTCGATGCCCTTGAACACGATGTCGCGAAGCTCCTCGACGAGTTGGAGGAGTCGGCGGTAACTCGGGCTCTCGGGACCGAACTCGATGAGCGTCCCCTCGCGGCGGGTCTTGATACCGAGCGCGTCCTCGATGGTCTCCGCGATTTCGCTCGCGACGACGCCCTCGTCGTCGTAGGTCGGCCAGCGTTCGAGGAGCGTCTCGTCGTTGAGGTTGATCTGGACGACCATGTCGGCGACGTTCGTCGAGATGTCGCCGAGCGCCAGAATCTTCGTGGACTCGATGTTCCAGACGACCTGGTGGGCGAGTTCGCGGTTGTTCGCGTACTCGTCTTCGAGGTACACGGTCATCATCGGCGTGTCGGGGGTCTTCCGCGCGTCCACCAGTTCGATGAGGCGCGGCAGCCCCTGCGTGACGTCGATTTCGGCGACGCCCGCGTAGTGGAACGTGTTCATCGTCATCTGCGTCCCCGGCTCACCGATGGACTGCGCCGAGACCGTCCCGACGGGGTCGAGCGGGTCGACGCGGGTGTCGAGGTAGCGCGCCTCGACGGCCTGCGCGATTTCGCCGGCCTGTTCGAACGAGACGCCCTCGCGCTCTTCGATGGTCTGGTAGATGCGGTCCTTCAGGCGTCGAGACAGCTCTTTGGACTCGACGACGTCGACGATGGCGTCGTCGACGAACTCGTAGTCGTCGGTTGCGTCGTGTTCAGTCATCGGATTCGACCCCCGCACGGGCGTCGACACGCGGTTCGGCGTGCTCGGAGAGGTTGGTCGGCGGTTCGCGCTCGCCGAGGAAGCGTTCCTTCTCCTCGGCGGAGCTGAACTCCGAGGTGAGGATGCGGTCGGCGATGTTCTCGACGTCGATCGGCGTCTCGTCGTCGGACGAGACCTTCACCGGGCTCGTGCCGTCTTCGCCGAACTCGAACTGGACGATGGTCCCCGACGTGTCGCGGACGGAGCCGTCGTACTGCGCTTCGAGTTCGGAGAGGGCGTTGATGAGCCGACGCTGCAGGTACCCGGACTTCGAGGTCCGGACTGCCGTGTCGACCAGCCCTTCGCGGCCACCCATCGCGTGGAAGAAGAACTCACGCGGCGTGAGGCCGGCGCGGTAGGAGTTCTCGACGAAGCCGTGGGCCTCGGCCGAGAGGTCGCCTTTCTGGTAGTGGCTCAGGGTGCGACCCTCGTAGCCGCGGTTGATGCGCTCGCCCCGAACCGCCTGCTGGCCGACGCAGCCGGCCATCTGGGTCAGGTTGAGCATGGACGCACGCGCGCCGGACTTCGACATCACGACCGCGGGGTTGTCCTCCTCGAAGTGGTCCTCCGCGATTTCACCGGCGGAGTCACGCGCCTTGCCGAGGCGCTGCATGATCTTCATCTCCAGGGTCTCGTCGACGGAGCGACCCGGCAGGGACTCGAGTTCGCCCGCCTCGTAGATTTCGATGAGTTCCTGAATCTTGTCGTAGGCGGCGTCGATGGCCTCGTCGACCTGCGCCGTCGCCTCGTCCGGGATGGACTCGTCGTCGATACCGATGGAGAGCCCGAAGTGCATGATGGCGCGCATCGCGAGCGAGGCGATCTCGTTGATGAAGATGCGCGAGCGCGTCTTCGAGTAGTCCTTGGCGAGGGCGTCGACGATTTCGCCGCCGAACGCGCCGACGGCGTCCTCGTCGATGGTGCCCTGAGTGAGCTGGCCGTCCTCGATGGTGACCGTGTCGCCGACCTTCGAAGTGAACTCCATGTTCAGGTCGTCGGGCAGGAGTTCGGAGAAGATCTGCTGGCCGGTCCAGTAGGGCTGGCCGTCCTCGTTTTCGCCCGCGGGCTCGGGCAGGGTGTCCACGCGCGTCGCGCGGAGCAGGTCGAGCGCCTGCGTCTCGACGAACTCGGGGTTGTCGTGGGTGAGCAGGTAGGTGCCCGAGATGTGGTCCTGAATCGCGCCGATGATGTTCTCACCGAAGCGCGGCGAGAGAATCTGCTCTTGGACGCGCATGAGGACGCGCGCCTCGGCACGGGCCTCCTCGTTCTGGAGGGCGTGCATGTTCATCTCGTCGCCGTCGAAGTCGGCGTTGTACGGCGGACAGACGACGGTGTTCAGGCGGAACGTCTTGTACGGCATCACGACGACTTCGTGCGCCATGATGGACATCCGGTGCAGCGACGGCTGTCGGTTGAAGATGACGATGTCGCCGTCGACGAGGTGGCGGTTGACCTCCCAGCCGAGTTCGACCTTCTCCGCGAGTTCCTCGCAGTTCTTTTCGGTCACCTTCAGGCGGCGGCCGTCCGGACGGCGGACGTAGTTCGCGCCGGGGTGGCTCTCGGGTCCGTTACGGACGTACTGGCGAGCCTCGTCGATGTTGCGCTCGGTGACGTTCATCGTCTGGGTCATCTCGGACGCGACGCGGTCCGGGACGCCGACCTCGTTGAGCGACAGGGTCGGGTCCGGCGAGATGACGGTACGAGCCGAGAAGTTGACGCGCTTTCCGGACAGGGAACCGCGGAAGCGACCCTCCTTGCCCTTCAGGCGCTGGCTGAGCGTCTTCAGCGGGCGGCCGGAGCGGTGCCGCGCCGGCGGCGTGCCCGAAATCTCGTTGTCGATGAACGTGGTGACGTGGTACTGAAGCAGCTCCCACAGGTCCTCGATAATCAGCTGCGGGGCACCCGCCTCGCGGTTCTCCATGAACCGCTGGTTGATGCGGATGATGTCCACGAGCTTGTGGGTCAGGTCGTCCTCGGAGCGCTGGCCGTTGTCCAGCGTGATAGAGGGACGCGCCGTGACCGGCGGGACGGGGAGGACGGTCAGAATCATCCACTCGGGGCGCGACCGGTCGGGGTCGATGCCGAGCGTGATGAGGTCCTCGTCCGGGATGTCCTCGAACCAGTCGCGGATGTCCGAGGGCATCAGCTTGTTCATGTCCTCTTCCGTGAGGTCGAGGTCGAGCGCCTTCTCGAGCGCCTTGCGGTCGTCGCCGACCGGGCGGAACTCGCCGGCGAGCACCTGGTTGACGCGCTCGGCGTCGAGGCCGGTCTCGTTAGCGAGGGTGACGGGGTCGACGCCCTCGTCGTCCTCGTCGTCGGGGTCGGGCTGCATCGCTTCGGCGATGCGCTCGGAGTAGTCCCCGGCGAGCACGTTCTGGACCTCGTAGTAGGTCGTCGGCTTCTCGTGTTTGATGTCGTGCTGCGGCGAGCCGCAGTGGGGACAGCGGTGGGCCTTGCGGGCCTGCCGGACTGCCGACTTCATCACGTCGCTCCAGTCGTCGCCGAGTTCCTTCGTGCGACCGAGCTTGTCGCGGTACTCGTCTGCTTCCTCGTCCGTGAGCGAGAGGCGACCGCACTCGCGGCACGTCGAGCGGAGCAGGCGGCGGATGAGCTTCGTGAAGCCGACGTGGATGACGGGCGCGGCCAGTTCGATGTGGCCGAAGTGCCCGTTACACGACCCGGAGTGCTGGCCGCAGGTGCGGCACTGCAGGCCGGGGTCGATGACGCCCAGCCGCGGGTCCATGAGACCCATGTCGATTGGGTAGCCGTCGTCGTCGTAGGTGTCCGCGGTGATGACCTTCGTCGCGGACATGTCTCGGTACGTCTCCGGGTCCATCAACCCGAACTGGATGCTGCCGATTTCTTTGGGTGTCTGCATTGACATGAGTGGTTAGACCGCGTCCTTCAGTTCGATTCGCGGCCGGACGCCGAGCGCGACCATCTCGTCGAGGAGCAGCTTGAACGCGTAGCTGATCTCGATCTCGTGGATGTTGTCCTCGTCGCCGGTGACCGGGTCGTAGATGCGGCGCTGGTCGCGGTCCTCGACGGCGACCATGCCGGTGTCGGCGGAGATGTAGACCTTCTCCTTGTCGGAGGAGTCGAGCAGGCGCTCCTGGAGCACCATCGCGGCACCGTGGCCGATGACGGTGTCGCGCTCCATCTCCCCGAGACGGAGGCCACCCTCGCGGGCGCGCCCCTCCGTCGGCTGGCGGGTGAGCACCTGCACGGGACCGCGCGAGCGGGCGTGCAGCTTGTTGCTCACCATGTGGTACAGCTTGTGGTAGAAGATGATGCCGACGAAGATTTCGGCCTCGATCTTCTCGCCGGTGACGCCGGAGTACATGACCTCCTTGCCGGAGGACATGAAGCCGCGCTCTTCGAGCGCCGAGCGGAGCTCCTCTTCGTTTTCGCCCTGGAAGGCGGTGCCGTCGACGCGGCGGCCTTCGAGCGCACCGACCTTGCCGCCGAGCATCTCCAGCACGTGGCCGACCGTCATCCGCGACGGCAGGGCGTGCGGGTTAAGCACGAGGTCGGGAACGACGCCATCCGCGGTGAACGGCATGTCCTCCTGGGGTGCCAGGTGGCCCACGACGCCCTTCTGTCCGTGGCGGGACGCGAACTTGTCGCCGAGTTCCGGAACGCGCTGGTCGCGGACGGACACCTTGGCGAGCTTCGAGCCGTCTTCGCCCTCCATGAGCGTGACCGTGTCCACGACGCCGGACTCGCCCGAGCGCATCGTGACGGAGGTCTCGCGGCGCTTCTGCGGCGAGAGCCCCGCCATGTCGTCGGGTTCCTCGAGGAACCGCGGCGGCGAGGTCTTGCCGAGCAGCACGGAGTTCTCGTCGACGACCGTCTCGGGGTTGACGAGGCCGTCCTCGTCGAGGTGCGAGTAGGCGTCTTCACCGCGCGCGCCGCGCACGTCCTGCGACGGAATCTCGAAGCGGTCTTCCTGACCGCCGGGGTAGCGGCGCTCTTCGCCCTCGTAGGTGCGGAAGAAGTGCGAGCGGGCGAGGGCGCGTTCGACGGAGCCCTTGTTCATGACGAGCGCGTCCTCGATGTTGAAGCCCTCGTAGGACATGACGGCCACGACGAAGTTCTGGGCCGCGGGTCGCTCGTCGAACCCGATCTGCTCCGTGGTCTGCGTCTTGACCATCGAGAGCTGCGGGTAGTGCATGAGGTGCTGACGGGTGTCCGGGCGGATGCGGTAGTTCGCCGCGGGCAGCCCGAGGGACTGCTTCATCATCCCTGCACCCATCGTAATGCGGGGCGAGGCGTTGTGCTCCGGGTACGGAATCATCCCGGCACCGATGCCGAAGATGAGCTGCGGGTCGATTTCGAGGTGCGTGTGGTCCTCGTTGAGTTCGTCCTCGTCGACCGCGACGTAGATGTCTTCTTCCTCCTCGGCGTCGATGAACTCGACGAGTCCGCGCTCGACGAGGTCGTCGAAGTCGAGGTCGTTGTTGTCGAGCGCCTCGACGTGGTCGTCGTCGAGGAGCGGCTCGCCGTCTTCGACGACGATGAGCGGACGGCGGGCGCGGCCCGCGTCGGCGTTGATGATGACTTCGCGGGTGCGCTCTTTGACGGAGACGTTCACCATCTGGCTCACGTCGCCGCGGCGGCGCGCCTCTCGGATCTGTGCCGCGAGTTGGTTGGGGTCCGGGTGGGTCCCGACGAGACTACCGTTGACGTATACTTTCGCTTCTCGCTGTGCCTGAGCCATGTTAGTCGTCCGCGGGTGTGGCGTCGACGCTGTCGATGCCGGGGATACCCTCGACACCCATCGACGCGAGTTCTCGTTTCAGCGACTGTTCGTCTTCGACGTTCTGGGAGAGTTCCATCGCCTGCGCGAAGTTCTTCACCAGACCGCAGTTCGGTCCCTCGGGAGTCTCGGAGGGACAGATGCGACCCCACTGGGTCGCGTGCAGGTCGCGCGCCTCGAAGTGCGGCTGCGACCGCGACAGCGGACTGCGGAGGCGGCGAAGGTGCGACAGCACACCCATGTAGTCGGTGCGGTCGACGAGCTGGGAGACGCCGGAGCGGCCGCCGACCCAGTTACCCGTCGCGATGGGGTGTTCGAGCCGCTCGGTGAGCACGTCGGACCGGACCACGGTGTTGACCGTCAGGTTCCGGTTCCGCATGTTGGCGCGCTCGAGCTGGTACTTCACGTCGCGTGCCAGCTTGTTGAGCGCCGTCCGGAAGAGGTCCTTCATGAGGTCGCCGGAGACCTTCAGGCGCTTGTTGGCGTAGTGGTCCTTGTCGTCGGAGTCGCGGCGCTGCAGCGCGAGTTCGAAACACGCCTCGGCCATGCGACAGAGGTAGTACGCCTTGTTCATGCGCACTTCCTCTTCCTCCGCGCCCTCCTCGTGGAGGTGCGGGAGCAGGTAGCGGTCGATGACGTAGTTGGCGCGCTTGAGCTGGTAGTTCTTGCCCTGGCCGCCGGCGACGCGCTTGCCGAGCGCCTCGATGGCCTGCTCTTGGGTCTGCACCTCGGCCTCCTCGAGGTTCTCGAGCATGAACTTCACAATCTCCGGGTCGTCGGAGACGCGGTGGACGATCTCCTCGTCGGATTCGAGGCCGAGCGCGCGGACGAGCGTGACGAAGTTGACGCTCCCGGAGACGGACGGGAACGACACTTCGAGGAGTCCCTCGCGGTTGCGCTCGCAGAGCACGAGCGCGCGGTAGCCGCGGCGCTGGCTGAACGTCTTCGCGACCTGAATCTCGTCGCCGTACTTCGTGTCGTACTCGGCGAGAATCTTGTTCGGCGCCAGGTCCTCCGAGGTCATGAGCACGCGCTCGGAGCCGTTGACGATGAAGTAGCCGCCGGGGTCGACGGGGTCTTCGCCGATTTCGACGAGGTCCTCGTCGGAGAGCTCGGCGATGTTGCACTTCGAGGAGCCGACCATGATGGGCATCCGGCCGACCTTCGTCTCCGCAGTGTCGACGACGACCTCCTCTTCTTCTTCGCCGCCGCGGACGATGGACATCTCCATGAACACGGGGGCGGAGTAGGTGATGTTGCGCAGGCGCGCTTCCTGCGGGAAGAGCAGTTCCTCGGAGCCGTCGGCCTCGCGGACGCGGGGCGTCTCCACGCGGACGCCACCGAGTTCGACGTAGACGGGTTCCTCGCCCTCCTTGTCGCCGATGTCGGTCTCGATGGTCGCCTTCTCCTCGACGACGTCCATCATGCCGCGTTCGAGGAACGCGTTAAACGAGCGGAAGTGGTGTTCAGCGAGCCGTTCTTCGGAGAAGTACTTGCGAGAGACCTCGCGTCGCGCTTGTCGGTTCATTCGATCACCAGTCGGTATACGACTGCTTTGTCTGTCGTTCGAGAGTTCCGAACGATCTTGATGACGTCGCCGGGCTCTGCGTCCTCGGGGAGCGCCGGGTCCTTCAGCTTGATCTTCGGGAGGTTCGTCTTCTCGACGTTATACTCCTGTAACACGTCCTCGACGGCCTCGTCGTCGAGTTTCGTGTGTTCCGGAACCAGTTTGTGTTGGCTTACGTCTACCATGTATGGTGCTGCTGGGTGCTGGAAGAAGCTGTCACGGGATACTACGGCTGATTTTGGGACGCACCCATTTAACACTTGCCAACTGCGTCGAAGAAAGGCGACGCTATCGGAGGTCACGCACCGGAGATGCGCGAATCGTCACGTGTTGGCATGGGGTATCGCGATATAAATGTCTTCGGGGCAAGAATCGCGGTACCGCGGGCCAAGGGCAACCCAGATGGTAAGTCTTATCTATAAACCTCGGCTACGGATGAGTGCAGACGGAGGGCCCGGGTGGTGTAGTGGCCCATCATACGACCCTGTCACGGTCGTGACGCGGGTTCAAATCCCGCCTCGGGCGCTCTCCGTACCGCAAAACTCACTTCAGTAAGCCCGGGTGGTGTAGTGGCCCATCATACGACCCTGTCACGGTCGTGACGCGGGTTCAAATCCCGCCTCGGGCGTACTTTTCGATGAATTACTCTCTGAGCGCCGAGTCTCGTCTCGGCGCGAGCGTAATTCTCGTGAATACCCCAAAGGGATTGAACCCGACGACGAGCGAGTGTAGCGAGTGACGTCGGCACGGTTCAAATCCCGCCTCGGGCGCTTCTCTGATTTCAACTCCTCCAGCGAGGCGTCTCGTCGCCGAGCGACAGTGAGTGAAATCTGTAAGCGACGACAGGCGGGATTTGAACCAAGGAGCGAAGCGAGCGGTAGCGAGCGGAGCGACTGAGGTTCAAATCCCCGACCCTTACCGGAAGAGCGCCGTAAGGGAGCGTCAACACCGCCATATTCTCGCGTGACGTCGGTACAGTATGACGAGTGGGACAACCGACGGGCGGGTCGTCGTGGTGACCGGCGCGAACGAGGGAATCGGTTACCACACGCTAGTGGCGCTCCTGAAGAAGGGCTACCGAGTCGCCGGGCTCGACGTCAACGTGGATAATCTCCGGCCGCTTCAGGAGGCGTATCCCGACCGCGTCCGCGTCTACGAGTGCGACGTGACGAACGACGACGACGTGGAGGCGGCGGTGGCTGGACTCCTGGACGAGTGGGGACACATCGACATCCTCCTCAACAACGCGGCGATATTCAACTTCGGCTTGTTCGACGACCGAACGCTCGACGACACGCGCGAGGAGTTCGAGGTGAACTACTTCGGCTACCTTCGGATGATACGGGCCGTCCTGCCGCACATGCGGGCCCGAAACTCGGGGCACATCCACAACGTGAGTTCCGGCGTCGGACTCGTCGGCACGCCGGGACTATCGGGGTACGCGTCGACGAAGGGCGCAATCGAGGCGTTCACCCGTTCGCTTCGGATGGAACTGCAACGCGAGAACGTCTCCTGTTCGGTGATGCACCCGCCTTACACCGCCACCCGGTCGGCGGCCCGACTCGGACTCCCGTCGTCGATGATGAGTGACCCCGAAGACGTGGGGCGGAAGTTCGCCGACAAAATCGAGTCGACCCGTCTCGTCGTCACCGCCGACCTGACGACCAGAGTCGGGCTGTATCTCGCCCGCCGCTTCCCGTTCATCGTCAGGCGGGGGACCAAACGGTTCCTCGACGAGCGCGAGGCGGCCGTCGAATCGGGCGGGCGGTGAGCGCCGGACTCACCCGACCGTCCCGCCCACAGCCCCGCCAATCGCAACCCCGACCAACGCCGCCACGAGCGTCCCGAACGCGTACCGAGCCGCCGTGTCGTAGTCGCCCGCATCCGCGAGTTCCGCGACGCCGACCGCGAACGACGAGAACGTCGTGAAGGCCCCGCAGAATCCGGTTCCGGCGAGCGCCACCGCCGCGTCACCGACGGGCGCAGTGACGAGAAATCCAAGCGCGACGCTCCCGAGGACGTTGACGGTGGCGGTGCTCCATTTGCCGACAATTCGCTGGTCGACGGTGTGCCGAGAGACCGCGCCGGCCATCCCACCGACGCCGACGAGGACGGCCGAGAGAAGCGAGAGACTCATCGCCGTCCTCCGAACGCGAGGCCGAGCGCGGCGGCGGCGAAACCGAGCGCGTAGTTCGCGCCGACGTTGAGCGCGCCGCCCATCGGCGACAGCGACGCGGTCTGGACGGCGAACGTGCTGTACGTCGTGAACGACGAGAGCAGCCCGGTCCCGAAGAACAACTGCGCCCGGCGGGAGGAGACCGACGTGATGAACGTCCCGAGGACGAAGCTCCCGAGGACGTTCACGGCGAGGGTACCGCCCGCGCCGGGAATCGCGACGGAGACGCCGTAGCGCAGTAGCGCCCCGGCGAAGCCGCCGAAGGCGACCAGTGCCAGTTCCGAGCGGTCCATACGGCTCTTCTCCGGCCGGACTACTCGATGGTTTCGGAACGGTCACGGTCTGGAACCGCCCGCGGCGTCGCGCCCCCGTCCGGCGTCTCTCGGGGACGCACCCGCACGTCGTGGACCGTCTCCGTGGTGTCGTCGACGACGAGCGCGCACCCGCGTTCCCGCGGGAGCCGAGCGCGGAGCGATTCGTCGAAGTACGTCGGGTCTGCGGCCGCCATCGCCGACACGTCGGGACCGGCGGTGAGTCGGTGGACGACCCGGAGGTCGGCCTGCGAGACGGCGACCTCGGGGAGCGCCGAGGGCCGCTGGGTCGCGAGAACGACGCCGACGCCGGGGGCTCGCCCGCGCGTGAGAAGCGTCCGAAGCGCGGAGTCTGCGAGCCCGCCGACGAACGCGTGGGCCTCGTCGAGAAGCACCCACGGGATGCGAGAGACAGCGTCCGCGACGCGGGCGTCGTAGAGACCGCGGGCGACGACGCGGACGACGGCGCTCGCGGGGGTCTCGTCCAGTCCCGAGAGGTCGAGCACGTCGGGCGCGGGACCGCAGAGCGACCGCGGGTCGAGCCCGTCGGGGTGGAACACGCCCCACGAGTCGGCGAGCGCGAGGTGGTTCGCCGCGGCTCTGCGCGTCTCGGGCGCGGCGTCGGCGTCGTCGACCGCCCCGCGCATCGCAAGGAGCGAGTCTTCCTCGGCCGCGAGTCGCCAGACGAGCGACCCCGCGGGGGCGGTCGGGTCGAGACCGAGCAGGTCCGGCCACGCGCTCGGCGGGAGCGCGTCGGCGCGGACGCTCGGCGCGTCGTGGACCGTCCCGTCTATCGGCGACGCTTCGAGGCCACCGAAGACGCCCATCGGGTCGATGACGACCGGCGCGACGCCCGCGGCGCGCGCCAGACCCTCGGCCATGACGCCGAGCGTGTGGGATTTCCCGCTTCCGCGCTTGCCGACGACGACCGCCGCGTGCGGGCGGTTCACGTCGAGGCCGACGGCCGCGCCCTCGCTCCCGTCGCGGGCGCGGTAGTTCCCGAACCGGCAGACGGGGCCTTCTTCGTCCGAGTCGCGGCCGATGGTGTGCATGGCGCGGACTGGTCCCGCGATGCGACTTGAACCTCCGGGCGAGAGTTTATATACGAACCCGCGGCCAGACGGCCCATGCTCGATACGTTTCGGTCAGACACGCGCGCCATCGAAGGTCTCCCGGTCCGCCTCGTCGTCGCCCTCGTGGTCGGCGTCGCCAGCATGAGCGTCATGCTCAACATGCTCTCGGGAGTGCAGGGTCTCGCCACCTCGGAACTCGACGTGAAGCCGACGCCCGACGTGGTCGGCCCCGGCGCACAGGACCTCTCTTTCACCGTCGTCGACCACGAAGGCGACCCGGTCGAGGGCGCGACGGTCATCGTGAAATCTGGAACCGCAGAAATCGACGGCGTGGCGGCGGCGAAGACCGGCGACGGAGGGTCCGCGACCATTCGGGTCGACGCCGAACTCGGCGCGAACCGCGAAGACGGGACGCTCGTCGTGGACGTGAAGCCGCCCGCCGGGGGGTCGTTCGTCGACCGCCGCGAGAACACGAACGTGCTGGTCGTCCAAGACTGAGGGAGACGGCCGCGAGCCGCGGGCTCAGCGTTCGGGGTGCGTCGCCGCGTCGAAGCCGCCGCGAACGAGCGGTTTGGCGATGTGTCGGCGGGCGCAGGGCGGCACCTCGTACCAGCCGAGTTCGAGGTCGCGGTCGACCGCCCGCTCGACTTTGCCGGGCGCGTCGGTCCCGCAGTCGCGACACCGGTAGCCCTGATTCCGCCCGGCGCTTTTCATCGTCCGCCCGCAGTCGGGGCAGACCGGCGTCGCGGGCTCCGTGCGCACGAGGTCGCGGACCGCGAACTTCTCCAGTTTGAGCGTCCCGTCTCCGACCTCGCCGCAGGCGGTGAGGGCGTCGCCGACGCGGAGCGCCCGCACCCGGTTCCGGAAGCGCTTCGTCGGTTCGAAGGCGGCGACGGAGACCGTCGAGTCGCCGGCTTCGAGGTCGAAAAAGACGTGGCCGCCGGCGCGCGTCTCCGGGTCGGAGGCGACGGTGCCGGCGACGCGGTAGGCGCGGCCGTCGCGGAGGTCCGAGACGACGCCGTCGCGGAGGTGCGCGTCGGTCCCCTGATTCGTGAGGAACGTCGCCGAGCGGTCGACGGGCTCGGAGTCGATGGCGGCGGCGACCTCGCGGACGGTGTCGGCGTCGTCGCCGCGGATGCCGTGGAGAATCGGTCCCGGCGCGTTCGGCACGCAGACGGCCTCGCCCTCCTCGCGGTCCACGGTGTCCCACGCGTCGGGATACGCCGCGTCGGCCGCGCCGAAGACGGAGTCCAAATCGACCTCGCGAGGCGTCCCGCAGCGGTGGAACTCGCGGTAGGAGATGTGTTCGTAGGTCCACTCGTCGAAAGCGGCCCACGCGCCGACGGCCGCGAGCGCGCCGATACGACCCCGCCCGCCGTGCCAACCCTCGGTCAGAAACCCGGAGCGCTCCGCGAGGTCGACCGCGTCGTCGAGGTCGTGGAAGTCGCGGACGGCGTCGCGGGCGAAGTCGGCGACGGCGGTCGAAACCGTGTCGGGCGACCCCGGCGCGACGACGAGGCCCGGACTGGTTCGGTCGTCGTCGAGGACGGCCCAGCGGTCGAGCTCGTCGCGGGCGACGTCGAGCGCCGCGCCCGCGGGGAGGTCGGTGTGAAGCGCCAGCGCCGCGTTCCCGCGGGTCTTGTGTTCGACCGCGGGGTTCAAGCGGACGAGGAGTCGCCGCTCGACGGTCCCGCCGCGGGCCTCGACTGCCTCTGCGACGAGCGTCGCCAAGTACGTCGTACACATCCCGAGGGTGCGGGAGTCGGTGTCGTCGAGGCCGATGACGGTCATCGCCGGAGATTGCCGGAGGGCGCAGTAACGCCTTTCGGGTCGGTCGCGGCTATATAAATGCGGCATCGAGAAGGGATACACGTCGGCGAGGGCGGCGATACCGGGGAAAACGCTTTATGGGCCGAATCGCTTATTGCCCCCTATGTCCCGGTCAGCGCTGGTTGGTAATGTCGCCGCGATGCTCCAAGACGCGGGCTTCGTCGTGAGCGACCGCATCGCCATCCGGCCGAAGAGCTTCGACCTCGCCGCCCGGAGAGGTGAGGACCTGTTGCTCCTCAAGATACTGGGGAACATCGACGCGTTCGACGGCGTCACCGGCTCCGAGATGCGACGCCTCGGCTCGTACCTCGACGCCACGCCGTTGGTCGTCGGGCTTCGCACTCGAGACGAGGACCTCAAACCCGGAGTCGTCTACTTCCGTCACGGCGTGCCGGTGTTGAACCCCGACACCGCCATGGACCTGTTCGTCGAGGAGGTTCCCCCGCTCATCTACGCCGCCCCCGGCGGTCTGTACGTGAGCCTCGACGGCGACGTGCTCGCCGAAGAGCGGCAAGAACGCGGGTGGAGCCTCGGACAGCTCGCGACCGAGCTCGGCGTCTCGCGGCGCACCGTCTCGAAGTACGAAAACGGCATGAACGCGAGCATCGAAGTGGCGATTCACCTCGAAGAGCTGTTCGACCGGCCCTTCTCGAGCCCGGTCGACGTGCTCACGGGCGCGGAGGACGTGCGCGACGCCGAGCCGACTCCCGAAGACCCGGACGTGGACCCCGACGACGAACACGTTCTGTCGGTGTTGACGCGCGCCGGCTTCACCGTCCACCCGACCGCCCGCGCACCGTTCAAGGCCGTCAGCGAGGACGCCGGACGCAAGAAGGAGACGAACGTCCTCACGGGCCACTCGTCGTTCACCCGCAGCGCCGAAAAGCGCGCCCAAATCATGTCTTCGCTCGGCGAAATCACGCGGACGCGCTCGGTCTACTTCGTCGAGGAACAGCAGAAGCGCGAGTCGGTCGACGGAACCGGCATCGTCAGCTGCGAGGAACTCGCCGCCATCGACGACCCCGACGAGATTCGCGACCTGATTCGAGAGCGGACCCGCGACCCAGCAGAGAGCTAACCGCAGGGTCGCGGCACGCTCTCGTGCGGTTGCTACTATGGTTATCATCGTCGCCAGCGTAGCGGTTGCTATGTCGAACGTGCGAGGGCCGAACGGGAACGACGGCGTGAGTGAGGAATCGCGGGCCACCGTCGAAACGCTCGCGGCCGCGGTGTGGCGCGAGGCCGCCTCGTGGCCGGCGGTCGAGCGGACGGCGCTTTTCGGCTGCCCGTCGTTTCGGGCGAACGGGACGCTCTTCGCCGTCGTCTCCGAGCAGGGGCTCTCGCTCACGTCGCTGTCGGCCGAGTCGCGGGCGGCGGTGGCGAAACGACACCGCGTCCTGCCGTTCGAGGCGAACGGTCGCATCGTCGGGTCGTGGGCGACCGTCGATATCGAGCCGAGCCGAATCACCGAACTCTCGGACGCGCTCCGCGCGAGCTACGAGACCGCGTGCGGTCGAAAACGAGAACAGTAAGCGGGAGCCCGACGGCCGCCGCGAGAGGGAAGGGAGGGGGTTACGCCGCCGAGCCGTAGGTCTCTTCGAGGTAGTCGACGATATCGTCGCTCTCGGGCATCCCCTCGACGCCGTGTTCCTCGTCGACGAGGACGGGAACGCCGGTCTGGTCGCTTACCTCCTCGACTTCCGTGCGCTCGGCGTGGGCGCTGGGAACCATCCGCGACTCGTATTCGAGGTCGAGTTCGGCGAGCTTGTTCTTCACCTTCGCGCAGTACGGACAGCCCTGCAGTTCGTAGAGGACGAGTTGAGACATCGCTCGGAGATATGGAGTCCGAGCGGAAAAACGCGGCGGTGGTGTGTGTCGCGGACGCATCGGAGAGAAACGCACGCCCGCGGGGGAACCGAGCGGTCGCGGGTCGGCGTCTCAGACCTGCGCTTGCAGCATGCCCGAGGTGCGGATGACGAAGTAGAGGAAGAACGCGATGGCGAGTCCCCACTGGCCGGCGCTGACCTCGTCGTACTCGCCGGCGGCGACCTTCACGAGCGGGTACGAGACGATGCCCGCCGCGATGCCGTATGCGATGGAGTACGTGAAGGGCATGACGAGGATGGTCATACCGGCGGGGATGGTGACGGTGATGTCGTCCCACGCGACGTCGACGACGTTGCGGAGCATCACGACGCCGATGACGACGAGCGCGATGTGGGAGGCGTACTGCGGAATGGCCGTCGCGAGCGGGACGATGGCGAGCGAGCCGAGGAACAGGAGGGCGACGACGAGCGCGGTGAGGCCCGTGCGGCCGCCCTCTTCGACGCCCGTGGCGGACTCGATGTAGGTCGTGACCGTCGAGGTGCCGAGCATCGCGCCCGCGGTGGTACCGACCGCGTCGGCCATGAGCGGCTTGTCGATGTCGGGGAGGTCGCCGTTCTCGTCGAGGAAGTCTCCGGCCTGGCCGACGCCGACGAGCGTGCCGGCGGTGTCGAAGAAGTCGACGAAGAAGAACGTGATGACGATGAGCGCGAAGCTGAACGCCTCGACGTTGCCGAAGCCGGAGATGAACGCGCCGGCCAGCGGCGTGATGTCGTAGGTGGCCGCCGAGGAACCGGCGACGAGACTGGCCTCAGACGAGACGACGCCCGAGACCGTGAGGCCCCAGCCGAGAAGCGACGTGCCGACGATGCCGATGATGATGGAACCGGGGACGTTCGCCGCGTAGAGCGCGAACGTGAAGAACAGGCCGACGATGGAGACGATGGCGACGGGGTTCGACGCGAGGTCACCCATCGTGATGAGCGTCGCGGTGTCGTCGACGACGATGCCCATCGCCTGCAACCCGATAATCGCTAAGAACAGCCCGATACCGGTTCCGACGGCCATCTTGACCGGTTCGGGGAACACCTTGATGATGGCTTCCCGCGCGCCGGCCGCGGTGAGCGCGATGAAGATGATGCCCTCGACGAAGACGGCCGCGAGCGCCGTCTGCCACGGGACGCCCAACGCACCGACGACGGTGAACGCGAAGAAGGCGTTCAGGCCGAGGCCCGGCGCTTGCGCGAAGGGTCGGTTGGCGTAGAACGCCATGACCGTGGTCGCGATTGCGGCCGCGAGGATGGTGACGACGGCGAGCATGGACTGGACCTCGCCCGGCGTGTACCCGGCGATGGCGATGCCGTCGACGCCCTCGATGTACGGTTGGTCTGTGAGAAGCGACGGGTTGACCACGACGATGTACGACATCGTGAGGAACGTCGTGATGCCCGCGAGAATCTCGGTCCTGACCGTGGACCCGTGTTTATGCACGTCGAAGTAGTTTGCGAGGGTTTCAGAGAGCCCCATGATGCACGACTAAGCATACCCACGATTGCACACATAAGCATTACCATCCTCCCGGGGAGAATTACCCACGAACGTGAGTTAAACGACCCATTCGACGTGTGAGAACGGCACAGAAGTGCCTATTTTCCCACCAGTTGTAAGTGAACTAACGAGTTTAGAGCCGTTTATCCGAGCGGCCGCGGGGGAGCCTCAGTCGAAACTGCTCAGCGCGCCGACCGGGGCGTCGGTGAGTTCGCGGGCGCGGTTCGTCCCCTCGTCGCCGACGGCGATGAGCGCGAAGACGCCGGCGATGTCGGCGTCGGCCTGCAGCGCGATGTCCAAGAGGAGTTCCTGCGTCTCGCCCGAGCGGATGAGGTCGTCGACGACGAGGACGCGCTCGCCGTCGTCGATGGCGCTGGCGGGGAGGTAGTAGGTGAGTTCGATGCCGGACGCGAGGCGCTGGCGCGACTCGATGAAGTCCTCGACGGCGGTCTCTTTCGACTTCTTCGCGTACGCGAGTCGCGCGCCGAAGTAGCTCGCCATCGCCGCGCCGAGAGTGATGCCGTCGGTCGCCGCGGTCAGAATCACGTCGGGGCGTTCGAGGTTCAGCGTGTTCGCCGCGACGGGCGCGACGAGGTCGAGGAACGACTGGTCGAAGACGACGCCGGAGTTGTCGACGTAGCCCTCGTCGTCGAATCGGACGCGGGCTTCGAGTTCGTCGGCGAGCGCGTCGCGGCCGACGCCCTCGACGACCTCCCGGGCGCGTTCGACCCCGGGCAGGACGTGCCCGTTGACGTAGCGGTTGAGGTCGCCGGCCGGCAGTCCCGTGAGTTCGGCCAGCTCGTCGTACGTCCGGGTCTCTTTGAGCATCCGGAGCACGGAGACAGCCTGCAACTGGAGTGCGGCCTTCTCTGCTCTGTTCATGCCTCCGCCTTCGTACTTGCACAAAAATGAATACTTCGATTGCCGATTCCGAGTGAATTAGTCACAAGCGTGTATTAGCGGTCGGCGTCAGCCAGCAGATCCTCGGCGGTGAGAAGCGACTCCAGTTCGATGTCGTGTTCGGCTAACAGCTCCGCTGCGCCCTCCTGTCGGTCCACGACGACGATGACGCGGTCGACGACCGCGCCGGCCTCGCGGAGCGCCTCCACGGCGTCGACGGCGCTCTGGCCGGTCGTCGCGATGTCTTCGAGGACGACGACCTCCTCGCCCTCGTCGAGCGCGCCCTCGATGCGCTTCGCGGTCCCGTACTCCTTCGCCTTCTTGCGGGCGATGACGTACGGCTTGTTCGTCTCGACCGCGGTCGCGGCCACGAGCGGGACCGCGCCGAGCGCGACGCCCGCCAGCTTGTCGTCGTCCGCGACGCGCTCCGCGAACGCCTCGGCGATGAGCTTCAGACACCGGGGGTCGGTCTCGAAGAGGTACTTGTCCACGTAGTAGCTCGACGTGCCGCCGTGGGAGAGTTCGAACTCGCCGAACTGGACCGCGTCGGCGGCTCGAAGCGCCTCGATGAGTGCTGCGTTCGCCATCTTGTTTCGAGAGGGTTCAGGGAGGCGCTTAAGCGGGACGGTTCGGGGGCGGTTCGGACCGGTCCGGAGGAAGTTCGGAGCGGTTCGAGGCGGTTCGCGATGCTCAGGGTGGTTCGGACGCGGCGACCCCCGCGACCGCGGAACTGTGGGCGACCCCTACTTTCCGGTCTTCTTCGTCACGCGGAAGTCGCGGGGCGGGTCGAGGATGCCCGCGACCGTCCCCATCGAGTGGACGACGGTGACGACCGGCGCGAGCGGGACCGCGAGCGCCCACGAGAACTTGTCGCGGCCGTAGTAGACCACGCCCCGGAGGTACCAGAACGCCGTGAGCGCGCCGAGCGCGAGCGACGCGAGCGCGAACAGGCCGCTGGCGACGAGGCCGACGCCGAGGACCGACAGGGGGACGGCGACGACCGTGACCACCGGCGAGAGCGCCCACGCGTAGTTGCGGACGCGAGTGAGAAGCTGATAGTGAGCGGGGAGCGCCGTCGCGGCGTCGAGGTTACCGGCGGCCCAGCGGCGGCGCTGTTGGAGAATCTCGGTGAGCGACGGCGGGGCCTCGTTGGCGCAGGTCGCCGTCGCGAGGTCGAACGTGAAGTCGTCGAGTTCCTGTGCGGCCGCCCAGACGAACGCGGTGTCCTCGACGAGCGTCTCGCGGTCCCACGTGACCGCCTCTTCGACCTCTCGGCGGACGGCGATACCGCCGCCCCACGCGAACAGCGGAATCGAGAGGCGCGCGAAGGCGCGCTGTTCTATCTGGACGCCCATCCGGTAGACGTCGGCGAGGTAGGAAAACAGCGAGTCGGTCCGACGCGGCCGCTCGCGCAGTTGGACCACGTCGGAGCCGGGAAGCCCGTCGAACGACTCCAGCAGGCTGTCCTCGTCCAGGTAGAGGACGTACTCGCGGTCGGTTTCGAGGTTCCGCCGCGCCCACTCGATTGCGCGACCCTTCCGGACGGCGTCGCAGTCGAACTCGTCGGGGACGGCGTGGACCGCTGCGCCCGCGACGTCGATGTCGGTCTCGGCGACGACGTGGACCTCGTCGAACGACGCCGGGAGCGAGTCGACGGTCGATTGGACGACCGACTCGGCGTCGACGGTGAGGATGCGGACCTGAATCTCGTCGGGGCCGTACTCCGGGGCCGGGGGCTCGTAGCCCGCGCCGACGACGTAGGTGAGGACGACCCAGACGAGGGCCGTGAGGGTGAAAAGCGCCGTCGTTCCGACGACCAGCAGTTCGCCCGCGGCGGTCCAGTCGACCCCGCCGGGTGCGAGCCACGGCGCGGCCGTCCCGACGGCCGCGAGGACGGCCACGAGTCCACCGACGATGAGTGAGATTCGTTCTGTCTTCATCTGGCCGAGTCGCAACCGTCGGAGGGACTTGAACCGAGGCGTCCGTCCAGCGCAGTACGGGACGTTTGACCCGGATTATCCCGAGTTAATCGCGGTGTCTCGCGGTGATATCGGCTTCGTAACAGGAACGAGCGGGGACCGAAGGGGCGGCGGCGCGAGCGACCGCGGGACCGACCTCGTCGACTCGCGCGCGTCGGTTGGCGACCCGGCGCGCGGACGCTCGGCCGCCTACCACGGCTCGTTTTTCAGCCCGAGCAGGTACGCGCCGACGTTGGTGACGACGTGGAGCACGGGCGTCATCACGAGCACGACCGCGAGCACGGGGAGGGTGAACGTCGCCGAGAACCAGCCGGGCGCGGCGACGAGCGCGAGGACGAGCGCGCCGACGACGAAGTCGAGCTGGTCGAGGCCGGGGAAGGCGGCACCGCGCTCGCGGCCCGACCGACGCTTGAGGAACGACGCGCCGATGTCGCCGAGCATCGCGCCGAGCGCGAGGCCGAACCCGGCGGCGAGCGGGAACGTCGGGAGCGAGACGCCGAGTGCGCCCGAGACCGCGGGCCCGACGGCGTTGAGGACGACGGCGAGGAGCGTCCCGGCCAGCGTCCCGGCGGCGGTGCCGCGCCACGTCTTTCCGTCTCCGAGGACGCGCCGGCCGCCCCACGTGCGCCCGCCGTCGATGGGGCGGCCACCGCCGGCGAGGACGGCGGCGTTGTTCGGCACGTACGCGGGCAGCATCGCCCAGAAGGCGGTGGCGACGAGAGAGACGACCATACCGACCCGTCGGCGGCGAAGAATGTAAGTTCCGACGGTTCGTCGCCGTTCGAAGCGCCGGGGTCGTTCGATTTCGCGTCCGAACCGATGATAACCCTCAATAGCTGAGGGTCGCAATCGTTCGTTATGATTCCGCCCATCGCGAGCAGGTTCGTCGCGGGAGAGTCCGCGGCGGGAGCGCTCGACCACGCCCGACGGATGAACGACGACGGCGTGGCGGTCATCCTCAACCTCCTCGGGGAGCACTACGGCGAACGCGGCCCCGCGGACGAGGACGCGGCGGCGTACGTCAGCCTCGTCGAGGACATCGCCTCGACCGGCATCGACGCCTGCGTGTCGGTCAAGCCCTCCCAAATCGGCCTCGACGCGGGCGACCGCGTGTTCGAGGAGAACTACCGGCGCATCGCCGAGGCGGCGGACGAACACGGCGTCTTCCTGTGGTGCGACATGGAGGACCACGAGACGACCGACGTGACCCTCGACGCCTTCGAGGAACTCGCCCGCGAGTTCGACGGCGGGATGGGGCTGTGCGTGCAGGCGAACCTCAAGCGCACCCCCGAGGACCTCGAACGCCTCGCCGACGTGCCGGGGAAAATCCGCCTCGTCAAGGGCGCGTACGACGAGCCGGCGGCGGTCGCCCACAAGCAGAAATCGGCGGTCAACGAGGCGTACAAGGAACTCCTCGCGTACCTGTTTCGGGAGTACGACGGCGGCATCGCGGTCGGCAGCCACGACCCCGAGATGATAGCCTACGCCCGGGACCTCGGCGCTGAGTACGACCGCGACTACGAGGTGCAGATGCTCATGGGCGTGCGCGAGGACGCACAGCGCGAACTCGCCGCCGAGGGCGTCGAGGTGTGGCAGTACGCGCCCTACGGCGACAAGTGGTTCTCCTACTTCTACCGCCGAGTCCGCGAGCGCAAGGAAAACGCCCTGTTCGCGCTCCGGGCCGTCGTCGGCGTCTGAGAGGGCGGTGGGGTGCGGGTACGCCCCCGTCCCGCACTAGAAATCCCCTTATGCCCGCGGGTTCACGTACCCGATATCAATGTCCTCGTGGAGACGCGACTTCGCCAGCGGCCTCGTGGTCCTCGTTCCGCTCATCGTCATCCTGTACGTCCTCTCCATTCTGTACGGCGCAATCGTCCGCATACCGGGAGTCGACCGCCTGTTGGAGTTTCCGGAGCCGTACACCTACCTCTCGGAGGTGTTCGGGTTCTTCGTCGCCATCATCATCTTCCTGTTGTTGGTCCTCTCGGTCGGCTACCTGATGCGGACGACGGCCGGTCGCCTGCTCGAATCCGGCCTCGACGGCGCCATGAACAAGGTCCCGCTCGTTCGCGTCATCTACAACGCTTCTAAGCTCGCGGTCGAAACCGCTCTCACTGGTACCGAAGACCTCCAGAAGCCGGTCCGTCTCGAAACGTGGCCGGGCATCCGAATGACCGCGTTCAAGACCGGGAAGACGACCAAAGACGGCAAGGAGATCGTCTTCATGCCGACCGCGCCGAACATCACCACCGGGTTCGTGATGGAAGTCGACCCCGAAGACATCGAGGAGACCGGCGAGAAGGTCGAAGAGGCACTCACGCGCGTCCTCTCGGCCGGGTTCGCAGAACAGGACCACGTGGACGAGTTCAACATCGAAGTGACCGAGGAGTCCGGCGACGGGCGCGTCCCCAGCAACGAGTAAGGATTCGGCGGCGGCGGCCGTCGCTATCGGGACGCGGCGGTACAGTGACGTGAAAAGGGAGCTCGTTTTCGCGGGCGTCTACTGCTCGTCGACGTAGGTGAACCACTCTTCGTGGTCGTCGGTGCGGCGCTCCACGAGGTCGAAGAAGGCGGACTGCAGTTCCTCCGTGACCGGGCCGCGGGTGCCCTCGCCGATGACGACGTTGTCGACCTTGCGGATGGGGGTCACTTCGGCGGCGCTGCCGGTGAAGAACAGCTCGTCGGCCGTGTTGAGTTCGCCGCGGCTGATGGTCGCGCTGTCGTCGACCTCGTAGCCGCGCTCGCGGGCGAGCGTGATGACGGTGTCGCGGGTGATGCCGTCGAGGATGCTCTGGGAGAGACCGGGGGTGTAAATCTTCCCGTCGCGGACCATGAAGATGTTCTCGCCGGGGCCCTCGGCGACGTTGCCCTCCTTGTTCAGGACGATGGCTTCGACGTAGCCGTTGCGGCGGGCTTCCTCGCCCGCGAGCATGGAGTTCACGTAGAGACCGGTCGTCTTCGCGTTCGTCGGAATCTGGCTGGAGGCGTGCTTGCGCCACGACGAGACCATCACGTCGACGCCGTTTTCGAGCGCGTCCTCGCCGAGGTAGGTCCCCCACGGCCACGCCGCGATGGCGACCTCAGTCGGGTTGTCCTTGGGGCTGACGCCGAGCGAGTCGTAGCCGTAGAACGCGATGGGGCGGATGTATCCGCCGTCGAGGTCGTTGCGCCGGATGACCTCCAGGGTCGCCTCGGTGAGTTCCTCGCGCGTGTACGGAATCTCCATGTCGTAGGGCTTCGCGGACTGATAGAGCCGTTCGAGGTGCTCCTCCCAGCGGAAGATAGCCGGGCCGCGGTCGGTGTCGTAGGCGCGAACCCCCTCGAAGACGCCCGTCCCGTAGTGGAGACCGTGGGTGAGGACGTGCACCGTCGCGTCCTCCCAGTCCTTGTACTCTCCACTCTGCCAGATCGTCGAGACATCCATCTCGTCAAATCCCATGTAGTGGCCTTCGGTGGCCCCCCTCTAAAATCATGACGACCCGACCACCGCGTCCCCCGCGGTTTTGTCCGCGGGCCGCCATGACGGGGTATGAGCCTCGAATCCGTCGCCGTCACGGGCGGGACCGGAAACCTCGGGCCGACCGTCGTCGCCCACCTCCGCGCGAGCGGCTACACCGTCACGAATCTCTCGCGGCACAGCGAGTCGTCGCTCGCGGACCGCGACTACCGCGTGAGTGCGCTCGACCCAGGCGACCTCACCGCGGCGCTCAGCGACGTCGACGCCGACGCGGTCGTCCACCTCGGAACCATCTCGACGCCGACGAACGACCCCGGCCACCGCGTCTTCGAGAGCAACGTCCAGTCGACCTACGTCGTCCTCGAAGTCGCCGCCGCGCTCGGCATCGACCGCGTGGTCGTCGCCTCCAGCATGAGCGCCATCGGCGGGAGCTTCGAACCCGACCCCGCCCGCGTCGACTTCCTCCCGGTGGACGAGACCCACCGCGCGACGCCCTCGAACCCCTACGGCCTCGGGAAGTACGTCGCCGAGCAGACCGCCGCGGGGTTCGTCCGCCGCGACGACGCCCCCGAAACGGTCGCCAGCCTCCGGTTCCCGTGGATGCCGAGCGAAGAGGAGGCCCGCCGGACCTTCGCCGAGGCCGACCGCTCGCTGTCGGGACTGCGGGACGCCGGGCACTTCCACACCGCGCGCAACACGCTCTTTTCGTACCTCGGCAGAGAGGACGCCGCGCGACTCGTCCGTCGGGCGCTCGAAGCCGACTTCGCGGGCCACGAGGTGTTCTGGGCCGCGGCCGCCGACACCTCGACGACCGTCGAGTCGGCGAGGGTCGCCCGCGAGGTCTACCCCGGCGCGGAGGTGAGAACGACCTTTTCGGGCCACGAGGCGCTCGTCTCGACCGAGAAGGCGGAGCGGCTGCTCGGCTGGGAACCGACGTGGTCGTGGCGCGACGGGCGCGCGTGAGAAGGTAAACCGGGGTGGACCCCCCTCGACCGCTCAGACGAGTTCGTCGATGAGGCCGTCGCCGTCGACGAAGGCGAAGCCGTGTCGGTCGGCGTAGTCGCGGGCGGCGTCCTTCGAGAGGGCCGCGCCGGTCTCGTCGTCGAGCATCTCGCAGACGACGACCGCCGGCGGGATACCCGCCTCGTCGGCCATCGCGAGGCCGAGTTCGGTGTGGCCCTGCCGGTCAGAAAGCAGGTTCGGCGCGCCGCGGAGCAGGTGGACGTGTCCGGGCGCGCGGAACTCGCCGCCGAAGTCGTCGGCGTCGTAGTCGCCGGCGCGGGCGGCTTGGGCGACGGGCGCGAGTCGAGAGATGGTCATCGCGCGGTCGCGGTCGGTGATGCCCGTAAACGAGTCGCGGTGGTTCACGGTGAAGGAAAACGACGACCGAGAGTCGTAGGCGAGGTCGTGAGACGACGCGGCCGGGTGGTCGAGCACGTCGTCCATGAACGGGAGGCCGAGAGACTCTGACACGTCGTTCGGGAGAGCGACGCAGACGAGGCCGCCGGCGTCGTTGCGCATCCGGGCCACGTCGGCGGGGCCGACCGCGCCCGCGGGGTAGACGAGGTCGGTCTCTCCCTCGCGGTCGTCGAAGTCGTGGACGAGCACCGGTTCGCCGGCGCGGAAGGCGTCGAGAACGCGCGAGACGGCGTCGAAGTCGCCGGTCGACTCGGCGGTGCGGCTCATTCGTAATCCGCCTCCTCGACGCGGACCGTGACCTCGTCGTCGTCGTCGAGGTCGAGTTCGTCGCGGAGCTTATCGGGCGCGATTATCTCCAGTTGCGACTCGTCGTGGTGGGTTCGCTCGGGGACGATGATGTGGACCGGCTCGTAGGACTCGTCGCCGACCGCGACCGAGGCGGCGTAACACGTCGCCGGGCCGAAGGTGCGTTCGTCGTCTTCCCAACCGTCTATCGGGACCGCGTCGAGGGCGGTCATGCCGGCGCGAGCGCGGACCGCGTCGTCGTCGAGGCGGACGTTCAGCGTGCCGGGGAACGGCTCGTAGCCGAGCCGGTCTTTGAACTGCTCCATGTAGCCCGAAAGCGAGATGTAGTGGCGACCCTCGCCCATCCCGCCGGTGACCTCGCCGTCGAGGACGACAACCGAGGGCGTCTCGAAGATGCGTCGGTAGTCGGCGTACTCCTGTCTGAGCGCGGACTCGCCCGCGTCGGTGATGGTTATCCACTGGCCGTCGGCGACGACCTCGCGGTCGATGAAGTCGGCTTCTTCGAGGCGCTGGAGGCGACGAGAGGCCGTCTGGTTCGACACGTCGAGTCGGTTCGCGACGCCGGAACAGGAGAGCTTGACCGGGCCGGAGCGCCCGCCGTCGAGCGCGACGAGTTTGAGCGTGGCCAACTCGTCGTACCCGACCGCCGCGGCGACTGCCGATTCTGACATACCCTCGGCTTCGAACGCGCGCCCCATAAGCGTATCGTAAGTGGAATGCGTTCCAAAAATGAGATGGGTTGCGGGGAGAGAAGCGGCGGGGCGCGACCGCCGTGGATACGCGACAGTTCCAATCGCGGACGGGTAAGTCCGTCGGTCAGTCTATCGCGGCGAAAAGGGTGTTGTCCGGGGTCAACGCGTCCGAACCTCGCGATTCGGGGAACCGGTGCCGGCCGCTGTGGTCGGTGTGGGGGTGCGTTGAGACGCGGAAAGCGCCGTGGGTGTGTGGTGGGTAGTGCGGTGGGTGGTGTGGCGAGCGCGTGCTTCCGCGTGCGTCGGACCTGTCAAGGTCAGCGGCCGGGTGGCGACTTCAGAGGGAGGACGCTCTCCGCTCGGTGCTGACCTGTGAGATACCCGCGTTCGCCGAGCAACTGGGACACGCGTACACGTTGCCGTCCTGGTCGCCGAAGACTCGGACGAAGTTGTTCGACACGAACGCATCGCAGTGGTTGCATTGACTCATGGGTGGGGTGGTGAGAGCGGCGGGTCGCCGCCCGTGATTTGAATGTCGTCCGCTTACGATATACCACTATTACCTAACCAGTAAGGTATCGGAGCGAGCGGCGGTGAGACCACCCCGTCGACCGGGGAAGCGAGCGTCACCGTTCGATGCGGCGCGCGGTCGCTCGGACGGTTCGGAAAGGCCTTTAGCCGCCTATCGAGAATCCGCGTACATGTTCAGACAGTTCCGTGAGGAGGTCGAGACGGCGCTCTCTGCGGCGCTCTCGTCGCTCGACCTGCCCACCGACGACCTCGGGGTCGAGGAACCGCCGGAGGACGTACCCGCGACGCTCGCCTCCAGCGTCGCCTTCAGACTCGCCGGGGTCGTCGGCGCGCCGCCGCCGAAAATCGCCGTCGACATCGCAGACGAACTCTCCGTCGAGGGCTACGACTACCTCGCCGCGGTCGACACGCAGGGCCCGTACGTCAACTTCCACGTCTCCGACGCCTACTACGACGACACCCTCGAAGCCGCCGCGGCCGACGAGGAGTACGGTCGCCTGCCCGCGACCGGCGACAGCGTCGTCGTCGAGCACACGAGCGCGAACCCGACCGGTCCGGTCCACGTCGGTCGCACCCGCAACCCGGTCATCGGCGACGCCGTCGCCAACCTGCTCGACTTCGCCGGCAACGACGTCGACCGCCACTACTACGTGAACGACGCCGGCCGCCAGATGGCCGTCTTCACGTGGGCCTACGAGACGTTCGACGAAGCGGAACTCGACAGCGAACCCGCGCGCGAGCGCGTCGAGTACGACCTCGTCCGCTACTACCGCAAGGGCAACGCGTTCCTCGAAGAGGCCGAACCCGAGGAAGTCGAACAGGCCGAAGCGGAAATCACCGAGATACTCCAGGGCATCGAGGAGGGCGACGAGGAGACCTACGCCCGCGTCGAGACCGTGGTCGACCAGGTGCTCGGCGGCATGCGCGAGTGTCTCGAACGCCTCCCCGCGGAGTTCGACGAGTTCGTCAAGGAGACGCGGTTCATGTTCGACGGGAGCACCCGCGACCTCGCCGAGCGCCTCAAGGAGACCGACCACGCCGTCTACGAGGAAGACGCGTGGCAGCTCGAACTCGACGACTACGGCTTCGAGAAGAACCTCGTGTTCCTGCGGTCGGACGACACCTCGCTGTACACGACCCGTGACCTCGCCCACCACGAGTGGAAGTTCGACAACTACGACCGCGCCGTGACCGTCCTCGGCGAGGACCACAAGCTCCAGTCCGGACAGCTCCGCGCCGCGCTGGACATCCTCGGCAACGACGTGGACAAACTGGAGAACGTCATCTACTCGTGGGTCAACCTCCCCGGCGGCGAGACGATGTCCACCCGCAAGGGGACGGGCGTCATGCTCGACGACCTCCTCGACGAGGCCATCGACCGCGCCCGCGACGAGGTCGAGACCCGCCTCGAAGGCCGCACCCGCGACGACGACCTCGGCGAGGCCGACATCGACCGCATCGCCCGGCAGGTCGGCATCGGCGCGGTCCGCTACGACATCGTCTCCAAACAGCCC
This sequence comes from Haloferax gibbonsii, assembly GCF_001190965.1. NCBI lineage: Archaea > Methanobacteriati > Methanobacteriota > Halobacteria > Halobacteriales > Haloferacaceae > Haloferax > Haloferax gibbonsii. Next base: position 275,165 of record NZ_CP011947.1, on the reverse strand, counting down.
ACGAAGACCATCACCTTCGAGTGGGACCAGGCGCTCAACTTCGAGGCGCAGTCCGCGCCGTACATCCAGTACGTCCACGCGCGCTGTTGCGGCATCGCCGACGAGGCGGCCGCCGCCGGCCTCGACGCGAGCGAGGTCGACCCGACCGTGCTGACGACCGACGCCGAGCGCGACCTGCTGGCGACCATCGCGCGGTTCCCCGCCGTCGTCGAGGCCGCGGCCGACGACCTCGAACCCCACACCGTGGCGACGTTCGCCCGCGAACTCGCCGAGGTGTTCAACACCTTCTACCGCGAGTGCCCCGTGCTCGACGCCGACGAGGAGGTCGGCGCGGCCCGCCTCGCGCTCGTGGAGGCCTCGCGGAACGCGGTGGCGAACGCACTCGCTATCGTGGGCGTGGAAGCGCCCGAGTCGATGTGACCGCGGGCTGAGCGAGTTCTTCGGAGACGGCTTTTTTCCGGCGGTTCAGAAGAAAAGCGGGAGCGCCGCGGCCCCGGCGATGAGCGACCCGCCGACCGAGAAGACGACGGCGGCACCGCTGCCGAGCGCGAGGACGAGAAACAGGACTATCCACCAGAAGGGAACGGACTCAGAGTCTGCCATAGAGGGCTTTCCGCAGACGCGAGTAAAAGGCCTTCCCGTTTAGCCGAGGAAACGACTGAAGAATCCCTTTTTCTTCTCGTCGCGCTCGTCGTCGTCGAACGACTCGACCTCCTCGACGAGCGAAGTGGTGTAGACGCCCTCCTCGTCGCCGCCGGCTTCGGGCGATTCGTCGGCGTCGGCGTCCGCATCAGCCTCAGCGTCGGCGGTACTCGGCTCGGCCTCGGCGACGAGGGGTTCGTCCGCGCCGTGCGCGTCCGCCTCCTCGGCGGCGGGGTCGAAGTCCGCAGGGACGGACTCCGCGGATTCGGAACCCTCAGAGTCGGAACCCGCAGTCACCGGGTCAGCATCGTCCGCCGGCGTCTCGGAAGCCTCGGCGGGGTCGTCGGACGGTGAACTTGGCGACAGGTCGCCGACCGACTCTTCTTCGACCGCCCCTTCGGCGAGCGGGTCCGCGCCCGTCGCACCGGCGTCGGCGTCGACATCCAGGGCGGCCTCGTCGTCGGCGTCACCGAGGGCCTCGTCGTCGGCGGTCGAGGTGCCGCGAGTGACCGCTTCGAGGTCCGCCGCCAGCGGGTCGCTCTCCGGTTCCTCGTCGCCGACCGATTCAGGGTCGGCGACCATCGAGTCGTCGGACGCGTCGGCCGCCAACGGGTCGGCCGGCGCGTCGTCATCACCGGCTTCAACGGCGGCCGCACCAGCGTCTGGGGCTTCGACGACACCGTCGGGTTCGGCGGAGTCGTCACCATCTATCGGGTCGGCGACTGCGTCCGCTTCGACCGCCGGTTCGCCCGCGTCCTCGGCGGGGTCCGCGTCGGGTTCGGTGGAGTCGTCCGACGCCTCGACGGAGCCACCGGAGAACGGAATCGACGCCGCGAGGTCGTCATCCGGTTCGGGGTCGGCGTCAGTGTCCTCGACCGCCGGGTCCGGGTCCGTGTCAGTGGTCTCGGCTTCGACTTCGGGTTCCGGGTTCGGCTCGGGGTCCGCTTCGGGGTCCGCGTCGACCTGAACGACCGACGTGTGCTCACTCGCCTCCGGCGTGTCCGCTTCGTCGTCGACTCGGCCGTCGTCGCTGGCCGCGTCGGAAGCGGGTTCCGCGGTGGCCGCCGGTTCGGGTTCCGTGTCCGACTCGTCCGCCGCGACCTCGGAGTCGGCCGAGTCGACCGCGTCGTCCGGAATCGGCACCGGCTTGCCGGTGAGCGCTTCGGCGAGGGCGCGGTAGCCCGCGGCCGCGATGCTGTCGGGCGAGCGGGCGACGACCGGAATCTGCGTGCTGAGCGCCTCGCGGATGGCCGGGTCCTCGGGAACGACGGCGATGACGCCGGCGTCGAGGAGCGAGGCGACCACGTCGGCGTTCGGGTTCGACTGGTTGACGCGCGTGAGGACGACGCCGACCACGTCGGCGCCGATGCGCTCTGCGAGCTGTCGGGTCTTCTCGGTGTCCCCGAGCGACTCGCGCTCCGTCGTGGAGACCAAGACGACCTCGTCGGCGAGCTTCAGCGGGACGAAGGTGTCGTCGCTCAGCCCCGCGCCGGTGTCGATGATGACGATGTCGTAGCTCGCTTCGAGCGCCGAGACGACCGGTTCGAGCTCCTTCGCGTTCGCCGTCGCGAACGCTTCGAGGGCGTTCGAGCCGGGGAGCACCGAGAGTCCCGCCGGTCCCTCGTAGACGGCCGCCTCGACCGCCGCCTCGCCTGTCAATACGTCGTGAAGCGTCGCCCCGTCCGGGTCGACGCCGAGCGCGCCGGCGAGGTTCGGCATCCCGAGGTCACCGTCGACGACGACGACGTCGTGACCGGCCATCGCGAGCGTCGTCCCGAGGTTGGCCGTGGTCGTCGTCTTTCCAACCCCGCCTTTCGCGCTGGCAACTGCGTACACCCGGGCCATAATTCCAACGTCGAAGTCCACCCATGACAGCCACATAAATGTTCTCCGACCGCGCTGGTCTCCACAATCAGTTCGTAGGGCCGCTCATGCGGCGAGATACCGCGGGACGTGCCCAGTCAAAGGTTACTTAGCCGCTGGAGGGACTAGGTGGAGTGATGAGTAGCGACGCCGAGGAGGCGAGCGAGGACCGCCGAAAGTACGAATTCAAGAAGGTCATCGAGGACCTGCGAGAGTACGAAGGGTCAGGAACGCAGCTCGTCACCATCTACATCCCCGAAGACAAGCAGATTTCCGACGTGGTCGAACACGTCATCACGGAGCACAGCGAAGCGTCTAACATCAAATCGAAGCAGACGCGAACGAACGTCCAAGACGCCCTGACGAGCATCAAGGACCGACTCCGGTACTACGACACCTTCCCACCGGACCGCGGTATCGTCATGTTCTCCGGAGCGGTCAACTCCGGCGGCGGCCAGACGGACATGGTCACGAAGGTGCTGGAGAGCCCGCCGGAGCCGATTCAGTCGTTCCGGTACCACTGCGACTCGAACTTCCTCACCGGACCGCTCGAGGACATGCTCATGGACAAGGGCCTGTTCGGGCTCATCGTCCTCGACCGCCGCGAGGCCAACGTCGGCTGGCTCAAGGGCAAGCGCGTCGAGCCGGTCAAGAGCGCCTCGTCGCTCGTCCCCGGTAAGCAGCGCAAAGGTGGCCAGTCCGCCCAGCGTTTCGCCCGCCTCCGCCTCGAAGCCATCGACAACTTCTATCAGGAGGTCGCCGGGATGGCCAACGACCTGTTCGTCCCCAAGCGACACGAGATGGACGGCATCCTCGTGGGCGGTCCCTCGCCGACGAAAGACGAGTTCCTCGACGGCGACTACCTCCACCACGAACTGCAGGACCTCGTCGTCGGGAAGTTCGACGTGGCCTACACCGACGAGTCCGGACTGTACGACCTCGTCGACGCCGGCCAGGACGCGCTGGCCGACCAAGAGGTCATCAAGGACAAAAAGCAGATGGAGGAGTTCTTCGAGAAGCTCCACCGCGGCAACGAGTCCACCTACGGGTTCGAGGCGACCCGGAAGAACCTCGTGATGGGGTCGGTCGACCGCCTCCTCATCTCCGAGGACCTGCGGAAGGACATCGCCATCTACGACTGCGACGGCCAAGAGGAGTACGAACTCGTCGACCACCGTCACAACACGCCGACCCACGAGTGCGAAGGCGGCTCGGAGGCCGAACTGAAAGAGCGCGAGGACGTCATCGAGTGGCTCATGGACCTCGCCGACCAGCGCGGCACCGAGACGAAGTTCATCAGCACGGACTTCGAGAAAGGCGAACAGCTCTACGACGCGTTCGGCGGTATCGCCGGCATCCTCCGGTACTCCACCGGCGTCTAAACGACTCCTCCTCGGCGTCTTCGCGCGCCACGGTGTCAGACAGCACGGAGCGGCGGCGCTCAGAGGAACGCGTCCAACTGCGCCTGCCGACGGGCGACGTCGAAGTGAGGGTCGGCCGCCTCCCGCTGGAGTCGGTCGAGCGTGAGATGCACGTCGATTCCGGACCGTTCGGCGAACTCGACGCAGTCGACGATGCCGGCGCGGTTGAGCGCCAGCGAGTCGAGCATGCCGACGAGGAGCGCGACCGAAGCGCCCGCGTCGCCCTCGGGAAGCACGTCCGCGAGCGGGCGCGAGTCGCCGTCGGTCGGCGCCGTCTCCGCCGGGTGAAGTCGGAGGCAGCCGGCACACAAGCCGACGGTCAGCGCCGCCTCGGGCGCGTGAGACTCGAGCGGTTCGGGCACTGCGAAGACGGCGAGTTCACCGTCGCAGTCGGGACAGGACATGGAAGTCTCTACGCGCCGAGACGGTGAAAAACGGTCGGAGACCCGACCGAGAGAGAACTGGAGAGAGAACGGTCGCGCGGAGTCGGCCTCAGTCGGCCGTCGCCGCTTCCGCTTCGGCGGCGGCTTCCTCGGCGGCGCGTTCTTCCTTCTCTTCTTCTTCCTTCTTCGCCTTGATCTTCTTCAGGCGGAAGATCTCCTCGCGTTCCTGTTCTTCGAGCTTCTGCTCGATGTACTCCTGGTTCTCGTAGAGCTCCGGCAGGAGTTTGAACTCGAGCGCGTTGACGCGGCGCTTCGTCGTCTCGATTTCCTCGAGCATCTTCTTCATCGCCGTCTCGACCTCCGCGGCGAGGATGATGGATTCGAGGAGCTCCTCGTAGGCGTCGGCGGCCTCGTCGATGCGGGCCGAAGAGCCGAGCAGCCCGTAGCCGCGCTGGTCGAGGGTCTTTTTCACGCGCGAGGACTCGATCTGCGGGACGACGACGCCCATGATGTTCTTGGACTGCGTCGTGATTTCCGGGTACTCCTTCAGCGCGGCGGCCGCGCCGCGGACGGCCACGTCGCCCTCCATGGCGCGGGCCATGTTGATTTTGTTCTGCGCGCGCTCGTAGTCCTGGTTGAGGTTGGCCCGCACGTCCTGGGCCTGGTCGAGGATATCCATGAACTCCATGATGAGCCCGTCACGCTTCTGTTCGAGCGTGTCGTGGCCCCGCTCGGAGAGTTCGATGCGATCTTCGATCGCCATCAAGTTCTTGCGGGTCGGCTTGACGTCTTCGGCCATCGTTGGCGGGGGTTGTTCGCCTGGGGTGTTAATCTTTTACTGTCTGGCCGGCCGGACCGCCCGAAATCCGTCGTGGCGGAGTGATGTCACGTCTGTTGGTCGACGACCGCGATTCAGTTCGCGGGTCGCCACGGTGCTGATGTCGACGTACCGAGAGCGGTAGACATCGAGCGGCTATCGAAAAACGAAGAGACCCGTTAGTATGGCTCCCCGTCGAAGAATCGAGAGATGAGTTTTCGCTCCGCCGCGTGCAGGTGCTGGTGAAACGTCGCCCGCGAGACACCCATCGTCTCCGCGAGTTCGTCGCCGGTGACGGCGTGCGGCCACTCGAAATACCCGCCGAGATAGGCGAGTTGGAGGGCCGACTGCTGGCGGTCGGTCAGGTCGTCGTTGACGCTCGCGACGAACTCGCGGCGCGCCTCCGGCGGTTCGGAGCGGTTCGTCACGGAGCGGAGTTCGGCGTTCGCCGCGACCGACTTGAAGTCGTCGAGGAGCGCCCGCCCCGCCACGCGGTCGGGGACGACGACCGTAAGCCGACAGCCGAGGCGATCTACTTCGAGGTCGACGAGTCGCCCGCCCGCATCGGCGACGAGGTGGACGAGCGACCCGTCGGCGAAGGTGAGTTCGTAGAGTTCGGCGTCGTCACCGCGAGGGAGGACGTCGACGCTCCGAAGACCGTCGAGCGCGGTGTCGGCCTCGTCGAACTCCGTCGCGGGGTCCGTCGAGACGAACAGACTCACGGTCCCGTCGTCGTGCTGGGCCGAGCCGCGGTACGAGAGTTCGCAGTCCCCCGCGGCGGCGAGTCGGACCAGCGGCTGCGTCTCGTCGCGCACCTCGATTTCGAGTTCGAGCCGCTCGTCGGACAGCAGGGACCGCCGACTCTCGAACGCGTCGATGGCCGCGCCGACCGCCCGACCGAGCGTCCCGAAGACCACCCGAACCTGGTCGTCGAGTTCCGCGGCGTCGGTGTAGACGGTCAACACGCCGTAGAGCGTCCCGCGGTGGGCCAGCGGAACCGCGATGACCGAGTCGAACGGGACGAGCGCCTCCCCGGAGACGCTCCCGTCACCGACGGTCGCCGACTGGACGGTCCGCGTCTCCGCGGCGCGAGCGGTGGGGTCGTCGGGGTCGGACCGGTCGATTTCGAGGCCGTCGAGGAATTCGGTGTCGGTTCCGGCCCGCTCGTTCGGGACGATGACCGCCGGTGCGAGGTCGCAGTGACCGACCCACGCGCAGGTGAACGACCCGGCGGCGGTGACTCGGTCGCAGACGGCGGCTTCGAGTTCCTGTCTGCTCTCCGCGCGGACGAGCGCGCTCGTCACGTCCGCCAACAAGCCCTCGATGTGCTCGACGAGCGTCTGGAGACGCTCGCGCTCTTCGTCGACTCTCTCGGCGTACCGCTCGGCGGCCGCCTCCGCGCGCACGCGCTCCGTGATGTCGGTCTGGAAGCCGACGTAGTGTGTCACCTCGCCGTCCGGCCCGCTCAACGGCGCGACGTCGACCCGGTTCCAGAACGTCTCGCCGTTCTCGCGGTAGTTCAGCAGTTCGACCGACGCCGACTCTTCGGCCTCGATGGCGCGGCGGAGTTCGGCAACGCGCTCGGGGTCGGTGTTCGGGCCCTGAAGGTATCGGCAGTTCCGCCCCAGCGCCGCGTCGGCCGAGTAGCCGGTCATCGCCTCGAACGCCTCGTTGACGTAGACGAGCGGTCGGTCGGGAAGCGAGCAGTCGGCGACGGTGATGCCGACCGGTGCCTCGTCTATCGCCTGTTCCTTCAGGTCCTCGGTTATCTTGCTCGCGGCCGTCGCGCCGCGGCGACGCCACGCGACGACGCTTTCGACTCGTTCGGGAAGCCGCTCGAAGAGGTTCGAGTCGACGACCGGCACCACGTCGGCCGCGCCGGCGTCGCGGGCGGCCGCCGCCGAGAGGTCGCCGTCGGTCGGGACGACGACGACCAGTGGGACCGCGAGCGCGCCGTGGACCGCTTCGACGTCCGCGAGTCGGTCGGTCACAAGCACGACGCAGTCGACCCGGTCGTCCTCGGCGCGCCGGGCCACCGCATCGACGGACGCGGCGAACGACACCGAAAGCGGCGAGAGCGCGTCGAAGAGTCGCTCCCGGTCGACGGCGGGACCGACGACCGCGAGGACGTGCGCGCGAGACGAAGTGGCGTCCATACGGGGGTGTGGTCACCGAGCCATAAGGAAGTTCTCGCGGACGGTGGACGGCAGACGGCGGACGGCGCGCGGCCGCACGGCTCGGGGCGCGAATAGAAGAGGAGAATCGAACCGAGGGACGAACGCGGCGTTCGTCGCGGTCTAGGCTTCCGCTTCGACCGACTCGGCGTCTTCGTGGTAGTAGTCCTCGATGAGCTCCTCGTCGATACGGTTGAGCTCGGACTTCGGGAGCATCGACAGGAGGTCCCAGCCGATGTCGAGGGTGTCCTCGATGGACCGGTCCGTGTCGAAGCCCTGGTTGACGAACTCGGCTTCGAAGCGCTCGGCGAAGTCGAGGTACTTGTTGTCGCGCTCGGACAGCGCCTCGCGACCGACGATGTTCACGAGGTCACGCAGGTCTTCACCCTCCGCGTACGCCGCGTACATCTGGTCGGACACGTCGGCGTGGTCCTCGCGGGTGAGGCCCTCACCGATACCGTCGTCCATGAGACGCGACAGGGACGGAAGCGGGTTGATCGGCGGGCGGATGCCCTGCGAGTTGAGGTCGCGGTCGATGTAGATCTGTCCCTCGGTGATGTAGCCGGTCAGGTCCGGAATCGGGTGCGTGTCGTCGTCACCCGGCATCGTGAGGATGGGAATCTGCGTGACGGACCCGTCGCGACCCTGGATGCGACCTGCACGCTCGTAGAGCTGTGCGAGGTCGGTGTACATGTAACCGGGGTAACCACGGCGACCGGGGACCTCTTCGCGAGCCGCACCGATCTCGCGGAGCGCCTCGCAGTAGTTGGTCATGTCGGTCAGGATGACGAGGACGTGGTAGTCCTTGTCGAACGCGAGGTACTCGGCGGTGGTGAGGGCGAGACGCGGCGTGACCGTCCGCTCGACTGCGGGGTCGTCCGCGAGGTTCGTGAAGACGACGGAGCGCTCGAGTGCGCCCGTGCGCTCGAAGTCCTCCATGAACTCGTTCGCCTCTTCCTGCGTGATACCCATCGCGCCGAAGACGACTGCGAACTCGGACTCCTCGCCGCTTTCTTCGTCCTCGGGCACCGTCGCCTGACGGGCGATCTGGAGCGCGAGGTTGTTGTGGGGAAGCCCCGACGCGGAGAAGATTGGGAGCTTCTGGCCGCGGACGAGGGTGTTCATGCCGTCGATGGCGGAGACGCCGGTCTGGATGAACTCCTCGGGGTACTCGCGGGAGTAGGGGTTGATTGCCGCGCCGACGATGTCCCGACGCTCGTCGGGGACGATTTCGGGGCCGCCGTCGATGGGCTGGCCGGACCCGTCGAGCACGCGGCCGAGGAGGTCCTCGGTCACGGGCATCTTGAGGGTCTCGCCGAGGAACCTGACGGACGCGTTCCTGTCGATACCGGTCGTGCCTTCGAACACCTGAATCGCGACGAGGCCCTCGGAGGATTCGAGAACCTGTCCGCGCTTGGTTTCGCCTTGGGGCGTCTCGATTTCGACGATTTCGTCGTAACCGATCGGCTCGTCGACCTCGGCGAACACCAGCGGGCCGCTGATTTCGGTGATAGTCTGGTATTCCTTCATGGTCTCAGTACAGCTCGCGGAGCTGCTCGGTGATCTCTGCTTTGAGGTCCTCGATGTACGCCTCCCAGTCTTCCTGCACACCGATGCGGTTCAGACGGGGAGCCGCCTCGATGGCCTGAATCTCTTCGACGGGGACGCCGGCTTCGAGCGCCTTGAACGCCTCGTCGTTGAACGCGTGGATGGCGGTGAGGATACCGTACGTCTTCTCGGGGGAGCAGTACGTGTCCGTCGGGTGGAACGCGTTCTGCTGGAGGTACGCCTCGCGGAGGTAGCGAGCGATTTCGAGGGTCAGCTGCTGGTCCTCCGGCAGGGCGTCCTTACCGACGAGCTGAACGATTTCCTGCAGTTCGTTCTCCTCGTCGAGCACGTCGACGGCCCACTGGCGCTCTTCGGCCCAGTCGTCCTCGACGTTCTCGACGAACCACGGGTCGAGCTGCTCTTGGTAGAGCGAGTACGACTCGTTCCAGTTGATCGCCGGGAAGTGACGGCGCTCTGCGAGGTCCGCGTCGAGCGCCCAGAACGTCTTCACGATACGCAGGGTGTTCTGCGTGACCGGCTCGGAGAAGTCGCCGCCCGGCGGCGAAACCGCGCCGATGACGGAGACGGAACCTTCCTCGCCGTTGACGGTCGTGAAGTAGCCGGCGCGCTCGTAGAACTCGGAGAGACGCGCGGCGAGGTACGCGGGGTACCCCTCTTCGCCGGGCATCTCTTCGAGACGCGAGGAAATCTCGCGCATGGCCTCGGCCCACCGGGAGGTGGAGTCGGCCATCAGCGCGACGTCGTATCCCATGTCGCGGTAGTACTCCGCGATGGTGATGCCGGTGTAGATACAGGACTCGCGGGCCGCCACGGGCATGTTGGACGTGTTCGCGATGAGGCACGTCCGAGCCATGAGCGGGTTGCCGGTCTTCGGGTCGTCGAGTTCCGGGAAGTCCTCGATAACCTCGGTCATCTCGTTACCGCGCTCGCCACAGCCGACGTAGACGACGATGTCCGCGTCGGCCCACTTGGCGAGCTGGTGCTGGGTGACCGTCTTCCCGGACCCGAACGGACCCGGAATCGCGGCCGTTCCGCCCTTCGCGATGGGGAACAGACCGTCGAGGATGCGCTGCCCCGAGACGAGCGGTTCGCGCGGGGTCTTCTTCTCCGCGGCGGGACGCGCCTGACGCACCGGCCACTCCTGGTGCATCGTGATCTCCTCGCCGTTGTCGAGTTCGACGACCGTCTCGGTGACGGAGAACTCGCCTTCCTCGACGGCGACGACCTCGCCGCCCTCGAAGTCCGGCGGGACCATGACCTTGTGTTCGATGGTCACGGTCTCGGGGACCGTTCCCACGACGTCGCCGGAGGCGACCTCGTCGCCCTCGGAGACGGTGGGTTCGAACTCCCACTTCTTTTCGAGGTCGATACCCGGCGCGTCGACACCGCGGTCGAGGAACGCCGAGTTCATCTTCTCCTCCAGCACGTCCAGGGGGCGCTGCACGCCGTCGTAGATGGCGTCCATCATCCCCGGACCGAGGTCGACGGTCAGCGGTTCGCCCGTACTCTCGACGGGTTCGCCGGGACCGACACCGGAGGTCTCTTCGTACACCTGAATAGTCGTGAGGTCGCCCTCGATTTCGATGACCTCGCCCATTAGGCCTTCGTCGCCGACGTAGACGACGTCGTTCATGCGGGCGTCGAGGCCACGGGCGGTCACGACCGGACCACTCACGCTTGCGATGACTCCGTCCTCGCGAACGGAATCTTGTGTTGCCTGACTCATGTTTGGTTATTCGTCCATCAGATCGATACCGATTGCTCTCTTGATCTGGTCACGGAGGCCGCTCGCGCCGCCGGAACCGCCGAGCGTCACGAGCGTCGGCTCGATGCTGCGCTCGACCGACTGCCGGGCGTTGCGCGAGAGGTGGTCGAGGTCGTCTTCGTGCATCACGATGATGCCGACATCCTCGTCCTCCAGCGTTCGCGTCACGGCTTCGTCGAGTTCGTCGTCCTTCGCTTCGTCCGGGACGTTCTCGAACTTGCGGACGCCCGCAAGCCGAAAGCCCGTGGTGAAGTCCGGACTGCCGATAACTGCGATTTCCTGGCTCATAGGATGACCAGCTCCTCTTCTATTGCATCGGGGTCCAGCCCGGCCTCGCGGCCGCGGGCGATGGCCCGGATGTTGTCGACCTCGCGCTCCTTGGCGAGGATGTACGAGACGATTGGCGTGACGGAAAGCGGGAACACGTAACCGAGCGTGTCCGCGTACTCCAAGAGCGCCGCGTCGAGGGCGCGCTCGAAGCCGATGAGGCTGTCGGCCTCTTCGAGGTCCGAAAGGGCCGTCGAGAGGCGGTCGCCGTACCGGCTGTCACGAATCTTCGACACCAGCTCGTCCGGGCTGGTCGCCAGCGACGCGAGCTCCGACGCGCGGAACAGCGTGCCGCCCTCGATGAAGTAGTCGACGGGGTCGAGGTCGGCACCGCTGCGAGCGATGCGGAGCGCGTTGCGAGCGTTTCGGAAGTCGATTTCGGCTTCGAGGAACTCGCGGTACTTCTTTGCCTCTTCGCCGACGACCAGACCCTCGAGCAGCTGCTCGTAGAAGGCGCGGTCGACCGCGTTCTCCAGGGGGACGAGGACGCCGACTTCCTCGTACTCCTCGTAGGCGGCCGCGAGGCCGTCGCCGAAGATGGTACCGGAGAGGATGTTGACGACCTCCTCCATCTCGCCTGCGTCGAGCAGCCGCGAGAAGAGCCGGTCGTCGAACTCGCCGGCGCGGATGAGGTCGGATTCGACCTCCTCGCGAGATGCGCCGGAGTAAATGCCGCGGATAATCGTCTTCACGTTCCACGCGTCGAACTTCCGGAGGTACCGCGCGATGAGGTCGTAGAGGCGGCCGTCTGCCCAGTCGAGGATATCGTTGAACTGCTTCGCCAGATTCTGGTTCAGCGCGTACTCGATGAGGTCGACGCCGGAAAAACGGCTGCCGAGCGCGTTGACCTCGGTTTCGTACTCCGATTCCTCCATGAACCGAGCGATTTCGGCCGGTCCCATGCGGACCAGTTTGCGGTACTCCTCGTCGCCGAACAGGGCACTACGTCGCGCTCGAACGCGAGCGATGACGTATTCGGGATTCGAGCCGCCTGTAGTGCTCATTGGTCGTCGAACAGTCGCGCACTCACTTCCTTCAGATTGTCCTCCCAGACTGTGTCGAGGACCGAGTCGAAGGTGTTGTTCACCCGGACGCGCGAGTTCGAGCCCTCGACCACGACGCCACCGAGGCAGTCGCGCTCGCCGGCGAACTCGTAGCCGTCGTAGTCTTCGAGGATGCTCGAAAGCAGGTCCTCGTCGTCGGCACGGCCGTAGACGGAGACTTCGTCTTCGTCTTCGAACTCGACCGACGCCGCGTCGAGCAGCGAGCGGGTGAGCTCTTCGCGACGGTCGCCTTCCAGCTCGGCGAGCTCGCTTTCGACCTGCTCGCGGACGCGCTGGAGCACGTCACGACGGGCGCTGAGTCGAGCCTGCTTGGCTTCGAGTTTCGCGCTGGAGAGCGCCTGTTCGCGCTCCCGTTCGAGTTGTTGCTCGACGTCCGCCTTCCGCGACTCGAGGAGTTCTTCGGCGTCGGCCTCGGCCTCGGCGACGATTTCGTCCGCCTGGTCCTGGCCGTCCTGCCTGATGTCCTCTGCGCGTGCGCGGGCTTCGTCTCGGATGTCCTCAACGACGTTGTCCAAACTCATAATGGGAAAGAGAGGGGGTGCTTAGGCCGCGAAGACAACGACCAGTGCGAGGATAACGAGGGTCTCGGGGAGAACCGTAAGGACCAGCCCGTTAACGAAGAGGTCCTCGTCTTCCGCGATGGCGCCCATCGCAGCGGAACCGATGCCACGCTCCGCATAGCCTGCGGCGAAGGCGGCGATACCGACGGAGAGGGCCGCCGCAGCGTCGGCGGTGATAGCGGGCGAGGAAGCGGTTTCATTCTGCAGTGCAGTCATGAGGGGTTCAATTGCTTCAATCATTGTGTGTTCCTGAGTACCGGATTGTCGTCTCCGAACGTCTGCATGTGGCGTCAGCCGTATCATAAAGGTTCCCAAAACGTCTGGACGGTCTGTCTACGACGGCGGAATCGTCGTCATTGCAAAAGCGGCCGCTCCGAGCGAACGAAGTCAAAGAAGAATCGCCGGAGAGGGTTAGTCTTCGGTCGTGAACTCGCGGTCGTACCCGAACGGGTTGTACTCGCGGCCGCCGCCCTCGAAGAACTTGTTGAAGAACTCGACGTACTCGAGACGCACGGCCTGTAGGCCGGCGCTCGTGACGCCGAGTGCGAGGACGACCAGGTGACCGACGACGAGGACGAGCAGTCCGCCCACGACGCCCGCGGCACCCGTGTGGAAGATGCCGCCGAACAGGACCTCGGTCACTTCGTAGCCGTGGTAACTCAGCGTTTCACCCGCGCCGAGTGCCGCCACCGCGGCGGAGTCGGGCATCCCGCCGAGCCCGAAGTGCCAGCCGCCGTGGTCGTCGACGTACACGCCGAAGACGAGCAGGTTGACGGCGAACGCCATCGACGCCTTCGCGATGAGGACCGCGCCGAGACGCGTGTACGACAGGACGTTCGAAAGCGGGGCGGCGAACTCGACGAGTTCGGCCAGTTCGGCCATCCCGAGGAGCACCGCGCCGAGGATGTACATCCCGAAGCCGGCCCAGCCGACGATGAACGAGAAGCCGGAGAAGCCGAGCGGGATGAGCCCGTCAGCCGCGAACGTGGTGAACAGGAACTCCGGCGGCACGCCACCGAGCGCGTCGCTGAAGATCCAGATCCACAGGCCGTTCAGCATGAGGATCCACGAACCGCTTTCGAGGACTGCGTCCTTCGCGCCGTGGAGTTCGTAGTTCTCGAAGAAGTCGAGGATGTACCCCACGTTGACGTGGAAGATACCGACGGCGACGCTCACGGTGAGCCAACCGAGGGCCCACTCAGAGGTGGCCGGCGACAGTCCCTTCTCGATGGGCGGGTGCGACATCCCGAGCACGCCTTCCCAGAAGTACTCGGTGATGAGGTGGAAGCCGAATATCTCGCCGTAGAGGATGCCGAACAACGTCGTGAACAGCCCCGCGGCGATGGTGACGCCACCCATGCTCTTGATCGCGCCGTCATCGAACTTCGAGTAGAGGAAGAAGCCGATGGCGGTGTAGATGACACCGTACCCGAGGTCACCGATCATGAACCCGAAGAACGTCGGGAACGTCAGGAACAGGATGATGGTCGGGTCGAACTCGTAGTAGCTCGGGCGATTGACCGCCTGAACGAGGATTTCGAACGGCTTGACTGCGCCGCTGTTCTTCTGGACGACCGGCGGGTCGTCGCTGGACATCGAGACGGTTCCGCCGTCGGTGGCGGCGACCGTGCCACCACTCTCGGCGACATCCTCGCGCGCGTGGTCGTGCCCGTCACGCGAGAACTCGGCGCGTTCGAGCTCCTCGACCGCGACGTGCTCGCCGACCTCGTCTTTGAGCGTGCTCGCGAACGTGTTGTACCGCTCGCTCGGAATCCAGCCCTCGGCGACGAAGGCGTTCTCCGTCGTCGCGAACGAGAGCGGTGCTTCCGTCTTCTGGACGTCGATTGCGAGGCGCTCTTCGGCGGCGAGGAGGAACTCGCCCTCCTCGACGGCGATGTCGTGAAGCTCGGACTCGACGGTCTCGAGCTTCGACTCGATTTCGCGCTTCTGCTGTTCGAGGTTGCGGATGTGCTCTTCGGGGCTTCCCGAGGCGTCCGGGACTTCGAGCGTGGCGAACTCGACGCCGACGAGCGCGTCGGCGAGCGCCATCTCGTCGGCACCGTCGACCGGGCGGCCGAAGATGGCGTGCGTTCGCTCGCCCGAGAAGATCTCGTAAGCGTTGATGTCGTCGGCGTCGACGACGGCGCGCTCGACGGGTTCGACCTTCCCCTGTCCGACGACGACCTGCAGCGTCTCGTACCCCGAAAGCAGGTCGAGGTCGAGCCCGAGGTCGACGAACGGCTCCATCGCGTCGATTTCTTCGTCCACCGCGCGGAGCTCGTTTTCGAGCTCTGAGCGGCGGTCGTCCAGTTCGTTGACCTCGGCTCGAATCTCTTCGAGGGGCTCGCCGAGCGCGTCGTCGGGGACGATGCGCTGCCGGCCGGAGTCGGTGTCTTCGACCCCGAGGATGCTCTTGAGCGAGCGGACGGTGACGAGCTTGTCGGACGCGCTCTCGGCGCCTTCGATGGGCGACCCCGTCTCGAATCCGAACTCCTCCTGCCACGAGCCGTCGTATTCGGTGACGTGCAGCAGTCGGAGGTCGTGGACAGCCTCGATGACCTCGGGCATGACGCCCTTGGAACCGGTCACCGAGACCTTGCTCATCTGCTCAGGTCTGAGCATCAACCGCCTCCTCGAATTTGCCGATGGCGAATTCGACCGCGTCGTCGATGTGGTCTTCCGCCTCGGCAACCAATTCGTCGCGGGCGTCCTCGCCTTCTTCGAGGATGCGTTCCCGCTCCGTCTCTATTTCCGCGCGTCCCTCCTGTAGACGCTCGGATTCGAGCTCTGCGGCCTCTTCTTCGGCCTCGGAGCGAATCTCATCGGCTTCGCGACGCGCCTCCGCGACGAGCTCCTCACGTTTGGCCTCGGCCTCTTCAACGATGTCGTCGGCCTCCTGCTCGGCCGTTTTGATTCGTTCGAGAACCTCTTGTCTCGGCATACTCGTATCACAGGAACGTTGCACAAGCGCTGTATAAGGTGTTTGCGGAAAGTCTGTGACAGACGCTCGGGGAACGCGGCGGTTTACCCCCCGTGAACGCCGACCGGCGCGGCGAATCCGCACCGTTATCATCGGTGAGTCCTAATCCCGGCGCGATGGGAGTCCTCGAAAACAAAGCGCGGGCCCGCCTGTTCTACAAGTACCTCTCGAAGGTGTACGACCGGGTGAACCCGTTCATCTGGAACGAGGAGATGCGCGACGAGGCGCTGGAGATGCTCGACATCCAGCAGGGCGACCGCGTCCTCGACGTGGGCTGTGGCACCGGCTTCGGAACCGAGGGACTGCTCCGCTACACCGACGACGTCCACGGCCTCGACCAGAGCATCCACCAGATGCAGAAGGCGTGGGAGAAGTTCGGCAAGAACGACGAGGTCAGGTTCTATCGCGGGGACGCAGAGCGGCTCCCCTTCGCCGACGACTCCTTCGACGTCATCTGGTCGTCCGGCTCCATCGAGTACTGGCCGAACCCGGTCACCGCGCTCGAGGAGTTCCGACGCGTGGTGAAGCCGGGGAGCAAAGTCCTCGTCGTCGGTCCCGACGACCCGAAATCCGGCGTCTTCCAGAAGTTGGCGGACGCCATCATGCTGTTCTACGACGAGGAGGAGGCCGACCGAATGTTCGAGGCCGCCGGCTTCGTCGACATCGAACACCACATCCTCCAGCGCCAGCCCGGCAGTCCGCGGGCCATCGTGACCATCGCGCGCGCACCAGAGGAATAAATCGCGACCGCCGCGTTCGACTCGGACGCTCGTTTTCGTCACCCCTGACTCACGACGCGCTCGCTTCGAGCGCCGCGACCGGCGTCTCCCCGTCGAAGACGCGGACGGTTACCGTCGCGCCGAGTTCGATGTCCGGGTCGTTCGTCCCCGCGAGTTCGAGCGTCGCCGTCTCGCCCGCGGTCCACCGGGAGTCGGCCGCGGCGTTGAACGGACCGGTCGGTCCGGGACGGAACCCGCTGGCCGAGAAGAACGGCACGGGCGGTTGGTGGGCGAGTGGCTCTCCGTCCACGGAGATTCGAATCGCGAGTGACTCCACGTCGAGTGGCGCGCCCCCCTCGTGGGTCAGCGACAGCGTGTCGCCCGAGACCGCGAGCGACAGCGCCGTCGGCCGGGTCGGCGTCGGCGAGGAGTCGGCCGCGTCGAACGCCGCCGCGCCGACGGCGGCCGCGACGACGACCACGAGACCGATGAGGAGCACGCTCCCGAGGAGCACGGACGAGCCGCGAGTCGAGCGGCGGAACTGACGGGACATCGAGACGGGGTGGCCCCGTCATGGGATAAGAAGCTCCGGTCAGATGACCGCCGGCGGACCGGGCGGTGCGCCCTCCGAACCGACCGACGCGGAACTCGTCGACTCGGTCGGCGTCGAGGTCATCATCGCGGCGCTGTCGTTCGCCTCCGCGGTCGTGTTCATGACGAGGTCGGGCATCGGCGTCGGTGAAGTGGTGAGCACGACCGCCGAGTTGCCCTTAATCACCGTAATCGTGTAGGGGGACGACGGCGAGACGGTCCAGAGCGTCCCGTCGGTGCCGGTGTGGCCGAGAAGCGTGCTCTCTTGGCTGGCTTCGAGCCCGATGGTGACGTTCGCGTCTACCGGGTCGTCGCTCCCGCTTTCGTTCAGCTGGATTCGGAGCGGTCCGCCGGGGTAGGTCCGGTCGACAGTGAGCGCGAGGCCGTCTTTGACCTCGGTCGCGACGGCCCCGGTCGCAATCGAACCGAGGGGGCGGGTCTGCGATTCCTTGAACACCCGCCCGCTCCCGGCGTCGACGTAGGCGGTCAACTGACCGCGGTCGTAGTTGATTCGCACGCGGTGGCTGTCACCGGCGCTGATGACGTTGGTCCCGTTCTGCGCGGCGCGGCTCGAGTAGATGGTGGGGTAGCTCTCCGCGACGATGTCGAGCGCCTCCTCGTAGGAGACCGTGCTCTGGTCGCGGTTGCGGAGCCCGGCGCGGTAGGCCTCGCGGACGTACTCTCCGTCAGCTACGACGCCGAGGACGACGCCCGTCTCGCTCGTTCGGACGGAGAACCGCGCGGCATCGGACTCCCCGGTCATGACCAAGACGGCGTACTTTCGGACGGGACCCGTGAACGTGTCGAGTTCGCGTTCGAGCGCCGCGAGCCGGCCGGAGTTGATAGAGAAGTCCGGCGTCTCGGTGGCGAGTTCCCGGAGGGCGACGCGTCGCTCGTTGAGGCCGCGGGCCTCGGCGTCGATTCGCGCGAGTTCGACGAGGAGTTCGCGCGCGGTGAGCTCCCCCGCGTTGAACTGTTCGACTGCGGAGCGCTGTGCGCTTTGCAGCGCAATCGCGCGTTGCTCGATGCTGTTTATCTCGTCGAGAATGAGCTGTTGGCGGGTGCTGTCGTCGCCCGCGGACTCGATACGCTCGATCGACGCGCGCGACTGAACCTCGCCGCTGGCATCGAGGCCGGCGAAGCCGAGGGACGGGCCGAGGTCGACATGGGCGGGCTCGACGGTCGCTCGAACCAGTTGCGACGACGGGATATCGAGGACGTGAATCGTCTCGTTGGACGGGGACTGGACCTGCGCGGGGGCCGGCTCGTCGAGAGCCGTCGCTTGGGCCGAGCCGTCCGTGGGACCGACCGCGCCGAGAACCGGCGACGCCACCAAGAGCATGACGACGACGAGCGGGAGGGCCTTCATCGCCGTGAGGGTACACGGTGCCGGTACTAAAATGACCCTCTTGACGCCGTCGTCCCCACGAGCCACGGGAGTCGGCCTCGGCGGCGTATGACGCTGTTGAGTCGATGGAAAGCGTTTTCATCGCCGGATGAAACGGATTTACGTATGCGGAGCGCCGCCCTCATCGTTGCCCTCCTCACCATCGTCTCCGGCGTCGCAGTCCCGGTGGCGGCCACAGATATGACTGCGGTTGGCGCTCACGGCGTTGACGCGGCAGTCGACGATTCCGGAGTCGGCGATTTCGGTACCGACTCTCGCTCGCAAGCGCCCGCCGCCCTCGGCCGCGCACCGCTCGTCACCCAGCAGACGAGTCTCGAACGGTCGCCGCGGACGGAGATATCGATTCGAGTTCGCGACGACCGCTCGGCGGACTGGCGCATCGAGATGCGCTACGAGCTCGAGACGCGAAACGAGACCGCGGCGTTCGAAGAGTTCGCACAGGAGTACGAGCAGGGAACCACCGACGTCGGCCCCGACGCCGCCTTCTTTCAGCGCGTCAGCCAGACGGCCGCCGAGCAGACCGGTCGGTCGATGACCGTCCAGAACGCGACGACGACGGGGTACGTCGAAAACGGGACCGGCGTCCTCGTGTTGAGGTTCACGTGGACGAACTTCGCGGAACAGACCGACGAAGGGCTGCGCGTCGGTGACGCCTTCTCGGCCGGCGGCGGCGAGACGTGGGTCACCTCCCTGCAGTCGAACCAGAACCTCACGATTCAGACGCCCCCGGGCTACGCCGTCAGCGACACGGACATCCCGCTGGAGAACAACGCCGTCGTCGCCGAGGGACCGCGGACGTTCGAGTCGACCGAGCAACTAAGCGTGAGTTACGTTTCCACAGGGTCGGACGGAGCCATCCCGTGGACGCTCGTCGGTGGCGGTGCCATCGTCTTCTTGGTGCTCGTGGCGGGTGTCGTCCTGTTCACCCGGCGGCGACCGGGCGACGCGGACGCGGTCGAACCGTCGGCATCGACGCCCACGCGGCGTCAGGAGCCGACGCCGGAACCGTCCGACGAACTCGGCACCGACGGAGAGGTTGACGACGACGGCGAAGCAGGCGAAGCGCCCGACGATGTCGACCTCGACTTACTCTCGGACGAAGAGCGGGTCGAACTCCTCTTGGAACGGAGCGGCGGGCGGATGAAGCAGGCGAACATCGTCAAGGAGACCGGCTGGTCCGACGCCAAAGTCTCGCAGCTCCTGTCGGCGATGGCCGACGAGGGGCGCGTCGAGAAACTGCGCCTCGGCCGCGAGAACCTCATCTCGCTCCCCGACGAGGACGAAGACGAGGAGTAATCGGGCGACGGCGTCGCCGACGACCGCGGTGCGAAAACGTTTATTCTCCCCGGTCGGTAGTGAACGTTGATGAAAGTTCTCGTAACCGTCAAGGAGGTCGCCGAGGTCGAAGAGGACTTCGAGCTCGACGGGCTCCGCGTGGCGGACCAGTACCTCGACTACGACCTCAACGAGTGGGACGAGTACGCGGTCGAGGAAGCCGTCCAAATCGCCGAGGAGAGCGACGACGACGTGGAGGTCGTCGCCGTCACCATCGGCCCCGAGCGGTCCGAAGAGACCATCCGCATGGCGCTCGCCAAGGGCGTCGACCGCGCGGTCCGCGTGTGGGACGACGCGCTCGACGGCGTGGACCTGCTCGACGTGGGTGCGAAGACGCGCCTGCTCTCGGCGGTCGTCGAGGAGGAAGACCCCGACCTCGTCCTGACGGGCGTGCAGGCGAACGACGACAGCTTCGGCGCGACCGGCGTCTCGCTCGCCTCGGCCATCGACTTCGAGTGGGCCGCGGTCGTGAACGCGCTCGACCTCGACGCCGACGGCGGCGTGGCGAACGTCCGCCGCGAACTCGAAGGCGGCGTGGAGGAGCTCACCGAGGTCGACCTGCCCGCGGTCCTCACTATCCAGACGGGTATCAACGAGCCCCGCTACGCGAGCCTGCGCGGGATTCGGCAGGCCCAGTCGAAGGAGATCAAGCCGCTCGCGCTCTCCGACCTCGGCCTCGACGCCGCGGCCGTCGAGTCCGACCTCGTCCTGACCGACGTGTACGAGCCGGAGACCGAGTCCGACGCGACCTACTTCGAGGGTGACGCCGGGGAGCAGGCCGCCGACCTTGCGACCGTCCTCCGCGAGAAGGGGGTGGGCGCGCAATGAGCGACGTGCTCGCCGTCGTCGAGCACCGCCGCGGAAGCCTCCGCGACGTGTCGTTCGAACTCGTGACGGCCGGCGCCGACCTCGTCGGCGACACCGGCGGCGACCTCCACCTCGCGGTCATCGGCGGCGACGTGGACGCCTTCGCCGAGGCGCTCTCGCTCGCCGGCGTGGACGCGATTCACACCGTCGCCGAGGGCGACGAGTTCAACCACGACGTGTACGTGCAGGCCGTCGAGGCCCTCTCCGAGGAGCTCGACCCCACGTACGTCCTCATGGGCAACACGGTCAACGGCCTCGACTACGCCCCCGCGGTCGCGGAGCGCCTCGACCTCCCGCTCGTGACCGACGCCATCGGCCTCCAGAACGACGGCGGCCTCGTCGTCACCCGCGAGATGTACGCCTCGAAGGTCGAATCGACCGTCGAGGTCGACGCCGACCGCGCCGCGGTCACCGTCCGCCCCGGCGAGTGGGACGCCGCCGAGGAGCCGGGCGAGCCCGCGGTCGAGGCCTTCTCGTTCGACCTTGACGAGTCACGCGTGCGCTCGCGCGTGACCGGCTTCGAGGAAGTCGGCAGCG
Organism: Haloferax gibbonsii; assembly: GCF_001190965.1. Taxonomy (NCBI): domain Archaea; kingdom Methanobacteriati; phylum Methanobacteriota; class Halobacteria; order Halobacteriales; family Haloferacaceae; genus Haloferax; species Haloferax gibbonsii. The sequence goes on along the minus strand of NZ_CP011947.1, from coordinate 254,143 downwards.
GCGACGTGGACATCACCGACGCCGACGTGCTCGTCTCCGTCGGCCGCGGCATCGAAGAAGAAGAGAACATCGAGCTCGTGCAGGAACTCGCCGACGCGCTCGGCGCGACGCTCTCGTCGTCGCGGCCCATCGTCGACAACGGCTGGCTCCCGAAGGACCGGCAGGTCGGCCAGTCCGGGAAGGTCGTCACGCCGAAGTTCTACATCGCAATCGGCATCTCCGGCGCCGTCCAGCACGTCGCCGGGATGAAGGGTGCCGAGAACATCGTCGCCATCAACACCGACCCCGACGCGCCCATCTTCGACATCGCCGACTACGGCATCGTCGGCGACCTCTTCGAAGTCGTTCCGGAGCTTATCGAGCAGTTCGAGTAAACGTTCAATCTTTTTGGTCCAGATTTTTGCGGACGCGAACCTGTGAGCGTCCGGAAAAAGGTGGTCGCATGTGGTTCCGGAACTCATCGAGCAGTTCGAGTAAACGTTCAATCTTTTTGGTCCAGATTTTTGCGGACGCGAACCTGTGAGCGACGTCTCCGGGGCACGTGTTCTCTGAGCGCCGCACCCCAGTCGCGCGGTTTCTCCAAATCCGGTACGTACTTCCCTACCCAACCCTACGAACCGACAATGGAATACCTGGAGCGCCGGGTCACGATGGTAAACGACCGCCTCGAGGAGGTCGTCTCGGCGGTCGAGCCGTCGGAACTCGCCGACCAACTCGACCACGTCGCTCTCGCGGGGGGCAAGCGCGTCCGCCCCGCCGTGACCATCCTCGCCTGCGAGGCCGTCGGTGGCACCCCCGAGGACGCCGTCGACTTCGCGGTCGGCGTCGAACTCGTCCACAACGCCTCGCTCGTCGTCGACGACATCATCGACCGGTCCGACATCCGCCGCGGCACGCCCAGCGCGTGGGCCGAGTACGGCTACGGCCCGGCAATCATCGCCTCCGACGGCCTGCTCGGCGAGGCGTTCGCCCTCCTCTCGTCGTCAGACCGCGCCACCCGCATCGTCGCCGAATCGATGGTCGAACTCGGCGAGGGCGAGGCGACCGAACTCGTCGCGGTCCCGTCCAACGAAGACGAGTACATGCAGCTCGCCCACCGCAAGACGGGCGCGCTGTTCCGCGCCGCCGCCGAACTCGGCGCCGTCGCCGCCGGCGGCGACGCCCACGTCGTCGAGGCGTTCGGCGACTACGCGGCCCGCGTCGGCGTCGCCTTCCAGATTCGCGACGACGTGCTGGACGCCACGGCCGACGCCGAGGAACTCGGCAAGCCGACGGGACAGGACGCCGAGATGGGCCGGCCGTCGCTCGTACAGGTGACGGACCTGACCCCCGAGGAAGCGAACCGCCGGGCCCGACAGCAGGCCGACGAAGCGCTTTCGGCCCTCGACTCCTCGGGCGTCGAAGACTCGGAGCCGCTGGAGTACCTCCGCGACCTCGCGGAGTTCGTCATCGTCCGCGAGAGCTGACGGGGCGGCTTCGAGTTCGGCACCGACGACGCTGAAAACCGACAGAAAACGCCGAGCGGAGCGACCGTCCGCGACTGATTACGCGGGTTGCTCGCCGTCGCCGTCCGAGCCGGTCGGGTAGCGCGACTCCGCCACCGCGAACGTGAGCGTGCTCAGCACGCCGAGGAGCGTGCCGACCGTGAGCGCGACGGCGAGGCCGGGGAGGTAGAACTTCTGGACGCCGACGACGCCCTCGGGGAGGAAGAAGCCGGAGAGCGCGTACAGCACGATGGCGATGGCGAACACGTAGAACGGCGCGTTGAGGTAGCGCCACTTGAACCGGTCGTGGAGGTACTCGTCTGTCACCTGCCCGAGGCTGCTCGTGATACCGGCGGCGGCGAACCACTCGACCGCGCCGTGGACGAGCGTCGCGAGGATGAGTCCCGGTGCGGGGTCGCCGCCGACGCTGTCGGAGACGGTTTCGAGGAGTTCGACCCCGCGGACGCCGCCGACGACGAGGAGCGCCGCGGCGGCGACGTAGGTGATGATCGTGACGCGACCGGCGTAGAGGACGTTGCGCGCACGGTTGGCCGCCTCGTCGACGGCGGATTCGAGGCCGAGCCCGCGGAACAGCGTGTACAGGCCGAGGAGCGCCGAGATGAGACCGAGGACGACCGCGCCGGGCACGTCGAAGAAGCTGGCGATGGTGACGAAGGGGTAGATGAGAAGCAGGATGCCGAGCGGGACGAGGATGGTCCCGCGGGTCTCGGGGTCGGCGAGCACCTGCTTCATCGTGTAGTACATCGATTCGAGGTTCTGGGCCTGTCTGACGACGACCCGACGGACCCCGTCGATGGGGACGCGAGAGCGGATGACCGGCAGGACCGACTCGTCCTGTGCGCCGTCGGTGATGACGATGGCGTGGACTGGCTCGCCGGTCGAGAGGCTCGCGAGGACGGTGTCAATCTCGTCGCCGATGGCGCGGTTCGCTTTCACGTCGCTTCCTTCCAACCCGGTGACCGCCGCGACCTCGACCTCCTCGTCTTCCGATTCGAGGAGTTCGTCGTGGACCTGAATGCCCTGAAAGAGGACGTTCACGTCGGAGTCCTCCGGGTCCGCGGTGGCCAGCGCCACCGCGGCGTCCTCGACGCGCTGTCGGCCGACGACGGGCGTCGAGAGACCCGTCTTGCGGCCGAGGTCGTCGTCGAGGTCGACACAGAGGACCAAGAGCATCGTTGACTCCTATGCCACGGGGATATATCTGCTTTCGGGGGCGCGGTCGCGGTGGCGCGGTCCGTCGGTCTCGCGGAGCGAGCGGGCGGTCGCCGGGGCGCGGTCGTCGTCCCCTTCGGTTCGCCCCGGTCAGTCGGTCGCGCCGGCCTCGCCGACGGGGTCGAAAAGCACCTCGAAGCGCGCCCCGGACCCGCCGTCGACGACCCGAATTACCCAGCCGTGGGAGTCGACAATCTGCCGGACGATGCCGAGTCCGAGGCCGTTTCCGTCGCCGTCTTTGGTGGAAAATCCCGAGTCGAAGACGTGGTCGCGAATCGACGCCGGGATGCCGGGGCCGTTGTCCTCGACGAAGAAGCCGCGGTGCGATGGGAGGGCACCGACGCGAATCACGAGCTCCGAGTCGTCGCTCGCGGTGGACGCGTCGTCACGGTCGCTTCGGCCGTGCTGGAGCGCGTTCCGAAACAGGTTCTCGAAGAGCCGCGTCGCCCGACTCTCGTCGGCTTCGACCACCGGGAGTTCGCCGACCTCGCAGCGCACGTGGCCGGCGTTGGGCGAGCACATCTCCCACGCGGTTGCCGCGGCGTCCGCCAGCGAGACTTCCTCCGCGTCGAGGACGGAACGCCCGTCGCGGGCGAGAGAGAGCACGTCTTCGACCACGTCGGTGATGCGCCGGTGGGCGCGTTCGACGTGGTCGAGGTGGCTGCCGTCGTCGAGTTCGCGGGCGAGTTCGAGTCGGCCCTGAGCGACCGCCAGCGGCCCGCGAATGTCGTGCGAGAGGACCCGGGCGAAGGCGTCGAGTCGGGCGTTCTGCTGGGCGAGTTCGCGTTCGTGACTGATGCGCTCGGTGAGGTCCGACATCACGCCGAGGATGTTCGTCACGTCGCCGTTCTCGTCGAGGAGTGGGACCGCGCGGGCGTTCGCCCAGCGGATGGTCTCGCTCCCCTCGGGGATGAACCGGAACTCGTACTCGTACTCGTACTGCTTGTCGACGCCGCCGTCTCGGATGTCGGCGAACATCTCGTCGATGGCTCGCCTCAGTTGGTCGCGGTCGTCGACGTGGACGAGTTCGAGGAACGAACGCGGGTCCTCGTAGAGGAGCGACACGTCTCGCCCCCAGACGCTCTCGAACTGGTCGTTGATGTAGACGATGTCCAGTTCGGTCGGCTCCGAGATGAACACCATGTCCGGGAGCGACGAGATTATCTGCCTGGTGAGGCGCTCGGAGCGCCTGAGGAGCCGTTCGGACTCCAGTCGGGCCGTGACGTCCATCGCGGTCCCGACGACGACGGACTCGCCGTCGACCGCCGTCCGCTGACCGGTGATTTCCAGCGTCGTCTGCTCGCCGGTTCGGTCGCTGACGCGGACGGTGTACGACATCGATTCGACGCTTCCGTGTTCCCGGCTCTTCAGGCTCTCGTCGACGATGGCGCGGTCCTGCTCGACGATGAAGTCGGTGATTGGGCGGCCGACCACGTCGTCGGTGTCGTAGCCAAGCAGGTTCGAGAGGTACTCGTTGACGAACTCGATTCGACCGTCGCGTATCACGTACAGGCCGACGAGCGACTGGTCGGCGATGACCCGGACCCACGCGTGCAGTTCGTCGAGTTCGGTCGACTGACGGGCCGCGGCGACCGCCTTCGAGATGCGGTAGGCGAGCACCGCGAGTTGAGCCTCTGTCGGCGGTTTCTCGACCACGTCGGCGACACCGGCGTCGAACGCCTCCCGTACGACGTCCACAGAGTCGAGCCTCGTGAACAGAATCACCGGCGGCGGGTTGGGTAACTCTCGGAGACGGAGCAGCGCGTCGAAGCCCGTGGAACCGTCGAACTCGAACTCGGTGACGATACAGTCGAACGGCGACTCGGCGTGCGCCTCGAGCGCCGCGACCGGGTCGTCGACCGCCGAGACCTCGAGACGGTCGCACGCCTCGAGCGCCGGAACCGTGTCTGCGACGGTTTCGGGGTCGTCGTCGACGAGAAGGACCCGGACCGGACCTTCAGCGTGGACGACGGGACCGAGAGACATGACATACTGTCAGTCATATACAACAATAACCGTACCGGCGGGCGGAACGGTTCCCGGGCAAAGTCGGACGCCTTTTGACGATGCGCCAAGTACGGTTCCGTAATCGAATGATCTCGAAGGGATGCGAACAGTGCGCCATGGGCGGCAAGATGGTGCTGTTCGTCTACGGGTACTGCGACCAGCGCGATTGTTTCTACTGCCCGCTCGGCGAGAATCGCAAGAACGTCACCGACGTGTACGCCAACGAACGGAAAGTCGAGTCCGACGCGGACGTCATCGAAGAGGCGAAACGCATGGACGCGCTCGGCTCGTCCATCACCGGCGGCGAGCCACAGGAGGCGCTCGACAAGACCTGCCGCTACATCTCGCTTCTCAAAGACGAGTTCGGCGAGGACCACCACATCCACCTCTATACGGGTATCACGGGCGGTCGCGAGAACATGCGCCGCCTCGCCGAGGCCGGCCTCGACGAGATTCGCTTCCACCCGCCGCTCGAACTCTGGGGCGACATGCACGGCACCGAGTGGGAGGACATCCTCTACATCGCCCGCGAGGAGGGCCTCACCCCGGCGTTCGAGATTCCGGGCATCCGCGCGGAACGGGAGTTCCTCGACTTCCTCGACGAGGGGGCCGCCGAGTTCTGCAACATCAACGAGTTCGAGATGTCCGACGGTAACTACCGCCGGATGCAGGAGAAGGGCTACGAACTGCAGGACGGTCACATGTCGGCGGTCGACGGCTCGAAGGAGGCCATCCTCGACGAGATGGGCGACCACGAGCGCGTCTACTTCTGTACCTCCGTGTTCAAGGACGCCGCCCAGCACCGAAACCGCCTGAAGCGCATGGCCCGCAACCTCCGCCGGCCGTTCGACGAAGTGACGGACGACGGCACGCTCGTCTACGGCAAGACCTACACGCCCGCCGAGCGCTTCATCGAACTCGGCGTCCCCGACGAGTTCTACAGCATCAAGTCGAACCACGTCGAGGTCGCGTGGTGGCTCCTCGAAGAGATGATAGAAGACGGCGACGTGGACGACGGCGAAATCGTCGAGCAGTACCCGACCTACGACGGCACGGTCGTCGAGCGGACGCCACTGGCCTGACTTCGGACGTTTTTGGTCCAGATTTTTGCGGAGTGAGCGCCAGCGAACTCCGGAAAAAGGTGGGACCGGCACGGTCGTCGAGCGGACGCCACTGGCCTGACTTCGGGCGTTTTTGGTCCAGACTTTTGCGGAGTGAGCGCCAGCGAACTCCGGAAAAAGGTGGGACCGGCACGGTCTCGAGCGGACGCCACTGGCCTGACTTCGGGCGTTTTCGGTCCAGATTTTTGCGGAGTGAGTGCGAGCGTCACGACCGGAAGCGGTGGTGCCGCCGCGCCCGGGTTCTCGTGAGCGCGACGAACAGACTCGGCGTGAGCGCGAGCGCCGCGGCCGCGGCCGTCGTCGGACCGAGCGGAAGCCGCATCGCGACGCCGGCACCCGCGACCGAGACGCCGACGAGCGCGCCCGCGGCGATACCGACGCGCTGTTGACGGTGCGTCGGGCGGAACCCGCGGGCGTCGGCGTAGAGCGCCCCCGAAAGCCCGAGGACGAACCCGAGGAGCGCGCTCACCGTTCCGAGGCGGGGTGCGAGCGCGAGGAACGCCGCGCCGACGACCGCACAACAGACGAGCGACTGGACCGGAGACAGGGGGTTCACGTCCGCGCCGAACCGGACCGCGTAGGCGACGGGCGGAAGCGTGACCACCACCGCGGCGAACACGCCATCGAGCGGTTCGACCGTCGCGCGTTCGAGGACGGCGGTCGTCGCGGTCAACAGCCCGATGGCCGCGCCGAGGCCGAGGACGACCCGCGGAGGGAGCGCCTCGGAGGGGTCGTCAGACCGGAGGACGCCGAAGGCGGCGAAGGGGTAACAGACGACAGCACCGAAGAGGAGCGGGCGAAACAGCGTCCCCGAGAGGACCGCCGCGGAGACGGTCGCGGACAGGCCGAGGAAGACGCCGATGAGGAGTGCGAACTCGGGGACGCGTTCTGCCATACCGCGGGGTTCGGGCGAGCGACAGAAAGCGTTTCGGCGGGCGGCGGGCTACCCGCAAGCGTTTAGAGTGCCCCTAGTGTACCTCCCCGCATGTCCGACTGTCCACTCGCGGACGACTGCCCGAGCTTCTCAGAACGAATCGCGGGCATGGGGTGCCAGTACTACGGCGACCGCGGCGGCGCGGAGTGGTGCGACCACTACGAGCGCCCCATCTACGAGCTCAAACAGCAGCCCGTCAAGCCGGGCGAGGAGGTCATCGTCACCGTCGAAGACATCCACGAGAGCGGTGCGGGAGTCGGTCGGACCGAAGACGGTTTCATCGTCTTCGTCGACGGACTGCTGCCGGATGCGCGCGCCATCGTCCGCATCGACCGGGTGAAGGGGAGCCACGCCCGCGCGAAGAAAATCGTCGAGCGCCTGCCGCTGGACCCCGAAGCCGAAGACAGCGAGGCGGGCGAGACGGGCGAGACGGGCGAGGCGACCGGAGCCGACACCGAATCCAAATCCAAATCGAGCGGTCGCGACGGCCCGAAGCGCCCCGAGGCGCTCGGGAGCCGAGACAACTTCTGGGGCGAATAACGCCGACTCGTCGGCGGCGTCCCGTGGACAGTCAGCCTGCTGTATCTTTTTTCACCCCCGAGACCTACCCCGTGGTATGAGCGACGCCGGACGCGACGACGAGACGGTTCCCGACGTAGACGAACTCCTCGATAGAGCCGGGTTCGACCCGGAGACGAGCGTCCTCACCCGGAGGCAGGCAGAGGTGCTCGCGCTGCGCGAGCGGGACGTCCGCCAGTCGACCATCGCCGACTTCCTCGGCACCTCGCGGGCGAACGTCTCCAGCATCGAAGCCAGCGCCCGCGCCAACGTCGAGAAGGCCCGCGAGACGGTGACGTTCGTCGACGCGCTCACCGCGCCGGTCCGCGTCGAGGTCCCCGCCGGAAGCGACCTCTACGACGTGCCCAAGCAGGTGTACGACGCCTGCGACGAGGCGGGCGTGAAAGTGAACCAGACCGCGCCGGACCTGATGAAAATCGTCTCCGACGCGGCCGGCGACGCCGTGGAGGGGCGAGAAATCAAAGAACAGCTCTTCGTCGGCGTCACGAGCGACGGGCGCGTCCGTGTCCGCCGGCACGCCGACGGGGTCTGACCGCGCGCCCGCGCTGGAATCGCTCTCACCGCCGGCGTCCTCGGTTCACCCCACGTCGTGCCGCGAGGCCCACGCTTTTGCTCGCGGCGCTCGTCGGCCCGCGCATGGAACTCGGACTCGACGGCGACACGGTCGTCGTCACGGCGAGTTCGGCCGGCCTCGGGCGCGCGAGCGCCGCGGCGCTGGCCGACGAAGGAGCGAACGTCGTCGTCTGCGGGCGCGACCCCGAGCGCCTCGCGGCGACCGAATCGGACCTGAGCGACCTCGACGGCGACGTGCTCGGCGTCGAGACCGACATCACGAGCAAAGGAGACGTCGAAGCGCTGGTCGAGGCGGCCGTCGAGGAGTTCGGCGGCGTCGACCACGTCGTCACCTCGGCCGGGGGCGTGCCGCCGGGCGGGTTCGCCGACCTGACCGAACAGGAGTGGTACGGCGCGTTCGACATGCTCGTCATGAGCGCCGTCTGGACCGTCCGGGCGGCGCGGCCGCACCTCGAAGCGAGCGACGCGGGCACGATTACCTGCATCACCTCCACCTCTGTCAGGGAGGTCATCGACGACCTCATCCTCTCGAACGCGGTCCGCCGCGGCGTCATCGGCCTCGTGAAGTCGCTCTCGCGCGAACTCGCGCCGGGCGTGCGGGTGAACGCGGTGCTGCCGGGCGCACACGAGACGAGTCGCATCGAGGAACTGGTCGAGGCGGCCGTCGAGCGCGGCGACCACGAGACCTACGAGGAGGGCCTCGACTCGTGGTCCGACGGGATTCCGCTGGGTCGCGTCGGCGACCCGCGCGAACTCGGCGACGTGGTCGCGTTCCTCGCCAGCGACCGCGCGAGCTTCGTCACTGGGGCCTGTGTCCCGGTCGACGGCGGACGACTGCGGAGCGCCTGACGCGGCGCTCGACCCGTCTCAGAACGCGTCGCGGTCGCGGAGGATAGCGACCGCGTCGCGCACTTTCTGCGCGTCTTCTTTCGGCACGACGAGCACGCGGTCGCCCCACGCGACGACCGCGAGGTCGGAGACGCCGACGAGCGAGACGTTCGCGCCGTCGGTGGCGACGACGTTGTCCGCGGCGTCGACGAACACCGGGTCGTCGCCGAGCGCGACGTTGCCGTCCTCGTCGGCGTCGACGATGCGTTCGAGGGCGTCCCACGAACCGAGGTCGTCCCACTCGAAGTGGACCGGCACGACCGCCGCGTCCGCGGCGCGCTCCATCACCGCGTAGTCGATGCTGACGCCCTCGACCGCCTCGAAGCCGGCGTCGGTGTCGCCGTCGTCGAGGGCGTCGAGGAGGGGCGCGAGCGGCGAGTCGCGGACGGCCGAAAACAGCGCCTCGGGCGTCCACGCGAACATCCCGGCGTTCCAGAGGTAGCCCTCGTCGACGTAGCGGGCGGCCGTCTCGGCGTCCGGTTTCTCGTGGAACGCGGCGAGGTCGCGGTAGCCGCCGCGGTCCGCGCCGGGTTCGATGTAGCCGTAGCCGGTGTCCGGACGGGTCGGGTCGACGCCGAAGGCGACGAGCGCGCCGGTGTCGGCGGTGACGCGCGCGCCGCGGGTCATCGCCTCGGCGAAGCCGTCGCCGACGTGGTGGTCGCTCGGGAGGACGACGACAACCGGGTCGTCGTACAACTCGGCGATTCGGTGGGTCGCGTAGACGAGCGCCGGGCCGGTGTCCTTGGCCGCGGGTTCGACCACGACCTCGGCGTCGGGCGCGTGGTCGGCGATGTCGTCCGCGAACGCGGGCCGCGTCGAGACGACGACGTGGTCGGCGAAGTCGGCGCGGGCGACGGTCTCGGCGAGGAGGGAGCGGTCGCCGCCGAGCGGGAGGAACTGTTTGGGCCGGTCGCTCCGGCTCGCGGGGTACAGGCGGGTGCCGGTGCCGCCGGCGAGGACGAGCGCGACGAGTGGTCGGTCCATGTCGGAGGGTGGCGCTACAGCCTCAAAACCGTACCACGTCTCCAACCGCGTCGCTACCGATGTCGCCGACCATGTCACTACTCATCTCGCCTACCACGTCTCGACCATCCCCTCGCGGATGTCCTCGACACAGCCCTGACAGTCGGGGTGGTCGGGGTCGAAGCAGGCGGGACGGCCCTTCGCGTCGACGGCGACGGCGCGGCGCTCGGCGTGGCGGCGGCAGACGATTTTCGCGCGACCCTCGGCGTCCCGCGGGAGGGAGTGCGTCGGAGACGAGTCCCGACCGTCTCGATAGGCGCGTTTGGCCTCCTCGTAGCGCTTGCCGGCGGTGCGGGCGGCGCTGCGGATGATGCTTTCGAGGCGGTCGTCCATGGTGTCGAGTGCGTGCCCCGAGGCTATCAATTCCTCGCTCGGTGCGGCGGTTCTGGCGCGCTCTCGGCCGCGACGTTCACTTTCACTGCGCCGTTTGCAACTTTTTATATGAGTACGCATCCAAGGTCAGTATGCCTCCCAATGGAAACCAAGGTGGAGGCGAGGTAGACCATGACTGATTTGCGAACCCATGCGGCTGAGATAGCCGACCAGTTCTCGGACCACCTAGACGTGTCCGCGGACGAAGTCGAAGAACGATTAGAGAGTCTCGTCACCGAGTACCGCGTCCCCGTCGACGAAGCGCGGCGGAGCGTCGTCAACAGTTACCTCGACGAGGCCGGTATCGAGCGCGACGAGCTCGCCGGCGGCTCCGGCGGAAACGAACAGACCCTGCTCAACGACATCGACGAAGACGAGCAGTGGGTCGACGTGCGCGCGAAGGTCGTCGAACTCTGGGAACCCCGGAGCGAGTCCATCGCGCAGGTCGGCCTGCTCGGCGACGACTCCGGGCGGATGAAGTTCGTCTCGTTCACCACGTCCGAACTCCCCGAACTCGAAGAGGGGAAGTCGTACGCGCTCGGCAACGTCGTCACCGACGAGTACCAGGGCAACTTCTCCGTGAAGCTCAACCGGACGACGAGCATCACCGAACTCGACGAGGAGATCGAAGTCGGCGACGACTCGACCAGCGTCGAGGGCGCGCTCGTGGACATCCAGTCCGGGAGCGGCCTCATCAAGCGCTGTCCCGAGGAGGGCTGCACGCGCGTCCTCCAGAACGGGCGCTGTTCGGAACACGGCAGCGTCGAAGGCGAGTTCGACCTCCGCATCAAGGCCGTCGTCGACGACGGCGACGAGGTCCACGAAGTCATCTTCAACCGCGAGATGACGGAGGAGCTGACCGGTATCGAACTGGACGAGGCGAAGCAGATGGCCATGGACGCCCTCGACACCACCATCGTCGAAGAGGAGATGCGCGGTGACCTCGTGGGGTTCTACTACCGCGTCACCGGCCCGACGCTGGGCCGGTACGTGCTCGCCAACGAAGTCGAGCGGCTGAGCGAGCCGGCGGACGCAGAAGAACTGCTCATCAAAGCGAGGTCGATGTAAATGAGTTCCAACGAAATCCCCACCCGAGAGGTCGCCCGGCGCGTCTTCGCACAGGAGTTCAACGACGCCGGTTACACGTTCAAGGAGTCCGACGACGAGCGCGCGCCCGTCTACCTGCTGCTCCCGACGGGAGAGAGCGCGAACCGCGTCTTCCTCGTCGGCACGCTGACCGAGAAGGAAGACGTCGGCGAGGACAACGAGTACTGGCGGGGTCGCATCGTCGACCCGACGGGGACGTTCTTCGTCTACGCCGGCCAGTACCAGCCCGAGGCCGCCAGCGCGCTGCGCGACCTCGACGCGCCCGCCTACGTCGCGGTCGTCGGCAAGCCGCGGACGTACGAGACCGACGACGGCAGCATCAACGTCTCCGTCCGCCCCGAGTCCATCACCGAGGTCGACGCGGCCACGCGCGACCGCTGGGTGACGGAGACCGCCGACAAGACGCTCGACCGCATCGCGGCGTTCGACGACGAGGGCAACGAGTACGCGCGGATGGCCCGCGAGCACTACGACCTCGACCCCGAGGAGTACAAGCGCGCCGCCATCGCCGCGCTCGAAAGCCTCGAACAGGCCGACGAACTGAGCGCGTAAGCGAGCGTTTCGCCCGCGCGGCCCGGCGCGTCAACGAGACGCGCACCGGTCGCCGACCACCGAACGTATCAAACGCCGACTGACGGCCGATTTCCACCGTCACACGCCCCTTTTTGCGACGAATCACGACGCCCGAGACCCCTCGTCTGACGAACCATTAAGTGGCCTCACCACGGACCGACGAATATCATGGGCAACAAGAACAAGACCATCTCGTTTCGCGTCAACGAAGACGCGTTCGAGACCCTTCGGGAGATAGCCGAGGAGCGGGACATCTCCCTGTCCGCCGTCTTCCGCGACTACGTGGACACGTTAGTTGCCCACGACGGTCAGGTGCAGGTCGTCCCCAAACACGAACTCGAGAAACTGCGCGAGGGCGAAGACGAGTCGTTCCCCCCGACCGTCGAGGTTCCCAAGAGCTTCATCCGCGAGCACGAGCGCCTCGAACTGGAGGCCGAACACCTCCGCGAGCAGCTCGAAGAGCACAAGGGCTACGTGAACTACCTGCGCGAGCAGGTCGAAAACGACCACGACGACGTCGAAGAGGTCATCCAACTGGAGGACCTCGACACGGGCGACGAGCCGTCGTTCCGCCTCGGCTAAGCCGACCGACCGCCGGCGCTCTCTACGCCGTTATCGATTCGCGGTAGCGGGTCCGATTCAGCGAGGACCGACGAGGTCCTGCTTCGCCCGTCGCGCGTCGTCCTGCATCTCTCTGTCTCCTTCCACGTCCGCGAGCGCCTCGACCGATTCGAGCGTCCGGACCGCGTCGTCGAGGAACGAAAGCACGTCGCCGGGGTAGGCGTACACCATGTAGTCGTCGCTCATCACGTCCACGATTGCGTCGGGGCCGAGCCCCTGCGCGCGGAGTTCGAGCAGGTACTCGATGAACTGGCGTTCGGGATAGCCGGTGTAGATGTCGTCCGAATTTTCGCAGTCGAGGAAGTCCTGCGCGAAGTCGAGCAGGCGGTCGCGGGTGGCGTCGTCCACCTTGGTGAGCCCCTCGCCGGAGTAGAGGATTTCGAGGGTCGCACCGCTGAAGACGCGCTTGGGGATGTTCGTATCCAGTTGCGAGACGATTTGGCGGTGATTTTTGAGGTAGATCTTGTCCGTGATAGCCACTGCTACCCGCAGCTTCGGGCCTCCGCGGCAAAAGCGTCCCGCTCCCGTGCGAAGCCCCAGCCGCGTTCGGCCGTCTCGGGCCGCGAACGTACTTGCTCGCGGCGCGCCACTAGGGACGAATGGAGACGAGACGCATCGGAATCATCGGGAGCGGCGACGTGGCGAAAGCCCTCGGGCGGGGATTCGCCCGCCACGGCTGGGACGTGAAGGTCGGGACTCGGAGCCCGGACAAACTGCGCGCGTGGACCGACGAAACCGCCGGAACCGACGACGACATGGACGTCGGCAGCTTCGCCGAGGCCGCGACCCACGGCGACGTGGTGGTGCTCGCGGTCCGCGGCGACGTCGCGAAAGAGGCGCTCGACCTCGCCGGAGTGACGAACTTCGCGGGGAAACTCGTCCTCGACGCCACGAACCCGCTCGACTTCACCGGCGGCGAACCCCGGCTCCTGTTCGGCGGTACGGACTCCCTCGGCGAGCGAGTGCAGGCGATGCTCCCCGACGCATCGGTCGTGAAATGCTTCAACACGGTCTCACACCACCAGATGGTCGACCCGGAGTTCGAGGCGGAGACGCCGCCGATGTTCGTCTGCGGCGACGACGCCGACGCCAAGGCTCGGGCCGAGGAGATACTCACCGAACTCGGCTGGCCCGGCGTCGAGGACGCCGGCGGCATCGAGTCCGCCCGATATCTGGAGGCGCTCGTCCCCCTGTGGGTTCGCGTGGGCGAAAACAGAGACACGTGGTCGCACGCGTTCGGCGTCGTGCAGTAGTCGGCGGGGTCGCGGGGGCGGTGGCCCGACCTCTGTCACGTACTGTCATTCCGGGACCGTAGCGTAACGTATTTTAGTCGTAGCGGATTAGGAAGGATTGCAGCGTGTCCGGGTTGGGGTAGTGGACTATCCTTCAGCCTTGTGGAGGCTGAGACGCGGGTTCAATTCTCGCACCTGGACCTCTTCTCTACATTTCGACGGGTGAGCACCGCGTCGCGTGTGCGAGCCCGTCTCGAAATTTACGGTGAGGTATGGCTGCGAGAATTGAACCGGGGAGCGACTGAAAGGAGCGACCGGGGTTCACGCGAGTGGAAACGAGCGTGAGTACGTGAGGTGGAACCTCACGACGTTCAATTCTCGCACCTGGACCGCTTCTCTACATTTCGACCGGTGAGCGCCGCGTCGCGTGTACGAGTCCGCAGAACCACCCACCAGACCCAAGTGTGTCATGAACAAACATACCACGCGGGATGAGAACCCAACTCCGCGCGGACAACTCGGTGTTCGACCGCATCCGCGACGCGATACTCAACCGCGGCGACCCGGAGGACAACGAAGCGCCCGTCGGCCCAACGGTACCGACGGGCTGACCGGTCGGTTCCGCAGGTCGCCGCCGGTCCACCTCGCTTTTCCGCGCTCGAACTACCGAGCGCGAGCCGCACCGAACCGTCGATAGCGCGGCCGTCGCCGACAACCCGAAGGGAACGCCAGAAACGAGCACGTCTTTCTATCGGGCGTCCTACGACCCGGCCATGCAGGTCGCCATCCTCACCGTCGGCAACGAACTGCTCGCGGGGGACATCGAGAACACGAACGCGACGTGGTTGGCCCGGCGACTCACCGAGGGCGGGGCGACGGTGGCGCGGATTCAGACGGTCCCCGACGACCACGGAGTCATCGCCGAGACGGTCGCCGACTGGGCGGCCGCCTTCGACGCGGTCCTCGTCACCGGCGGCCTCGGCGGGACGCCGGACGACATCACGATGGAGGCCGTCGCGGCCGGTCTCGACCGGGCGTTCGTCGTCAACGACGAGGCCGAAACGCAGGTCGAAGCGACCATCGCGGCGATTCTCGAACGCCGGCCGGACATCGACTTCGACCTCGAACCGGAGTGGTACGCGTCGATGCCCGCCGACGCCGAGGTGCTCCCGAACGAGGAGGGCCTCGCACCCGGCTGTCGGGCGGGAAACGTCTACGTCCTGCCGGGCATCCCCTCGGAGATGAAGCCGATGTTCGAGGGCATCGCCGAGCGGTTCGCGGGCGACGTGGAGTCGCGAGAGTGCTACGCCGACGCACCGGAGGGTGCCGTCGCCCGCGAACTCGGGATGGTCGCCGAGCGATTCGGTGTGGGGGTCGGGAGCTACCCGAACAGCGGCGGGCCGACCCGAATCAAACTCACCGGCGGCGACTCGGCGGTGCTCGACGAGGCGGTGGCGTGGTTCCGGGCGAACGCGACGGTCGACCTCTACGACAGCGAGGCGGCTGTGGCGGCGGCGCGCGAGGAGAGAACGGGGAGCGACGCTCCCGAGAACTGAGAGCCGGTCGGCGAATCAGCGGAGTTGGGCGAGTCCAGCATCGGACCGGGGCATGGCGTCGAGCGACCCGCGGCTGCGGATGATGTTGAAGGCGGTGACGAGGTCCGACCGGGAGACGAGGCCGACGAGGTCACCCGTCTCGTCGACGACCGGGAGACGACCCACGCCGCGTTCCTGCATGAGCGCGATGGCGTCCATCGCGTCGGCGTCGGGGGAGATGGTCGCCAGTTCGTCGCTCATGATGTCGTCGACGCGGAAGGCGTCGCGTTCGACCTCCTTGACGCCGCGGGCGTCGTCGAGGGTGACCATGCCGACGAGGTTGCCGTTTCTGAGGACCGGGTAGCCCGTGTGGCGCTCGACGAACATGCGTTCGAGGAGTTCTGCGACTGAGGTCCGCTCGTCGACCACGTCGAGGTTCTCGCGGCCGGTCATGATGTCGCGGACGACCACGTCCTGGAACGTCGCCTTGAGGACGGTCTGTTGGGCCTCGCCGGACGCCCCCATGTAGATGAAGAAGGCGAGCGCGACGAGAAACAGGTTGAAAAAGAGGCCGAACAGGCCGAGCAGGAACGCGAACACCTTGCCGACCTCGGCGGCCATCTGCGTCGCTTTCGCGTGCGGGCGATTGCGCGCGAGAAGCGCCCGGAGGACGCGGCCGCCGTCCATCGGGAAGCCGGGGAGCATGTTGAACACGGCGAGCGAGACGTTCACCAGCGCGAGGTAGCCGAGGACGAACTGCGCGGGAGCCTGTGACTCGGGGAGCAAGACGAAGCCGGCGTAGGAGACGACGCCGATGGCGACCGAGACGAGCGGGCCGGCGACGGCGATGGTGAACTCCTGTTTCCAGTCCTCGGGAATCTCCTTGAACCGGGCGACGCCGCCGAAGAGCCAGAGCGTGATGGACTCGATTTCGTAGCCGTAGCGCATGGCGACGAGCGAGTGGCCGAACTCGTGCAGCAGGACGCCGGCGAACAGCCCGATGGCGGCCGCGCTTCCGAGTATCCACTGCATCGACCCCGCGGAGATGGCCGCGCCGTCGATGTTCGCGCCGAAGAGGTCGTTGACCACGAGCGCGAGATTCGTCACGTCCGAGCCGATGAGCCACGCGAAAAGCGGGAGAACGATGAGGAACGTGAGGTCCAACTTTATCGGGATGCCGAAGGCGCTACCGATGCGGATTCCTCGCATACCCGTAGTAACCCCGGAGGGGCCTTAAGCAGTCAGGGCGAAGAGACGGGGAAATGCTTACGCGGGCGGGCAATCGACGGGGAGATATGAGCGATTCCCGACCGGAGCCAGTGGTCAAGCGGAGCGCGGACATCGAGTACGAGCGGGTCGGCGCGGCCGACGGGATGTCGAAGGGCGTCCTCGTCTCCGAGGCCGACGGCGCGCCGAACTTCGCCATCCGGCGGTTCGTCCTCGACCCCGGCGCGACGGTGCCGAAACACACCAACGAGGTCGAACACGAGCAGTACGTCCTCTCGGGGCGGTACGTCGTCGGCATCGGCGACGAGGAGTACGAGGTCGAAGCCGGCGACTCGCTTTTGATTCCCGCCGGCGTCGTCCACTGGTACCGAAACGAGTCCGACGGGGAGGGGTCGTTCCTCTGTGCGGTCCCCAACGGCGACGACGCCATCGAGCTCGCCGACGACGCCGACGCCTGAGCGTGGCCGGGGACGCGGCGGCCGCGGCGGCCAGCGTACGAAGCCGCATGCGGGTCGCTATCGAGCCTGAGCGTTCGCAGGCGAATCGCTGAAATACCACGTCGCCGTAGCAGGCACCGTGTCTAAACAGGTCACCCGCGTCGACACGCTCTTTCTCCACCAGACGGGAGACGACTACCTCGTCGTCGCCCGCCGGGACGGAAAGCGGGTGCTCCGCGGCAAGCTCGAACTCAAAGAGACGAACGCGGGGCCTCGACCCCTGCGCTTTCTGGTGACTCGGAAGGGAGACGACTCGCCGCGCGACCCGAGTCAGTTCGTCGAGCTCGCCCGGTCGGCCGCCCGCATCCGCATCTCACAACAGACGCCGAAGGACGGCCGCGACGAGCTGAAAGAGATGCTCGACGGCTACCAGTTGGAGGCGCTGACGGTGCGGACCTGCCGCCGCTGCGCCGTCAACGGCCGGTACTCGCCCATCACCGACGACACGGCCATCAAGGCCGAACACGAGCACATCTGTCGCGACTGCGCCGTCCAAGAACTGGAGGGCGAACTCTCCTTCGCGGGCGGGCTCACGCAGGCCGCCCAAGAGCGCCTGGAGGAACTGCTCTACGAGACGGGCGACCTGACCCGCATCACGAACTTACTGCAGGGCGAGTTGGACCCCGACCTGACGAAGTTCGACACCATCAGCGCGACGACGGAGGACGTGGAGCTGGTCGAGACGAGCACGCTCGACCTCCACCCGAACCTGAAGTCGATGCTGACCGAGCGCTTCGACACCCTGCTTCCCGTCCAGAGCCTCGCCATCGACAACGGGCTGCTCGACGGCGACGACCAGCTCGTCGTGAGCGCGACGGCGACCGGGAAGACGCTCGTCGGCGAGCTCGCCGGCATCAACCGGATGCTGAACGACGACGGGAAGATGCTGTTTCTCGTCCCGCTGGTCGCGCTCGCGAACCAGAAGCACGAGGACTTCAAGGAGCGCTACGGCCACCTCGGCAAGGTGACCATCCGCGTCGGCGCGAGCCGAATCAACGACGACGGCAACCGATTCGACCCGAACGCCGACGTCATCGTCGGCACCTACGAGGGCATCGACCACGCGCTCCGGACGGGCAAGGACCTCGGCGACATCGGCACGGTCGTCATCGACGAGGTCCACACCCTGAAAGAAGAAGAGCGCGGCCACCGCCTCGACGGGATGATAGCTCGCCTGAAACACTACTGCGAGGCCCGCGCGAAGCGCCGCGAGAGCTACGGCGGCGCGCAGTGGATTTACCTCTCTGCGACCGTCGGCAACCCGAAGTGGCTCGCACAGAACCTCCGGGCGAACCTCGTCGAGTACGAGGACCGCCCCGTCCCCATCGAGCGCCACGTCACCTTCGCCGACGGGCAGGAGAAGCCGCGAATCGAAAACCGCCTCGTTCGGCAGGCGTTCGACTCGAAGTCCTCGAAGGGCTACCGCGGCCAGACCATCATCTTCACCAACTCGCGGCGACGGTGTCACGAAATCGCCCGGAAGATGGACTACAACGCCGCGGCGTACCACGCCGGCCTCGACTACGGCCAGCGAAAGCGGGTGGAGCGACAGTTCGCCAATCAGGACCTCGCGGCCGTCGTGACGACCGCCGCGCTCGCCGCCGGGGTCGACTTCCCGGCGTCGCAGGTCATCTTCGACACGCTGGCGATGGGCATCGAGTGGCTCTCCGTCCAGGAGTTCAGCCAGATGCTCGGCCGCGCCGGCCGCCCCGACTACCACGACAAGGGCGTCGTCTACCTGCTCGTCGAACCCGACGCGAGCTATCACAACACGATGGAGATGACCGAAGACGAAGTCGCGTTCAAGCTCCTCAAAGGCGAGATGGAGGAGGTCCGGACGGTGTACGACCAGTCCTCGGCGGTCGAAGAGACGCTGGCGAACATCGTCGTCGCCGGCAAGAAGGCGAAGGCGCTCAACAGCCGGATGCTCGGCGAGGTGCCGACGACCCACGCGGTGGGAAAGCTCCTTGAGTGGGGCTTCATCGACGGCCTCGACCCGACGCCGCTCGGACTCGCCGTGACGCGGCAGTTCCTCTCGCCGAGGGAGGCGTTCGCCATCCTCGACGGTATCCGGAAGGGGTCGTCGCCGTACGAAATCGTCGCCGACCTCGAACTCGACGAGGAAGGCCGGTAGCGTCCGGACGCCCTCAGCGGGGGCGGATATTCCGAATCCCGCACGCTTTTTGGCCGCCGACGCGTCGGTGACCGCGTGGTAGCGATAACGCCGGACATCCTCGTCGTCTTCGCCGTCATCCTCGTCGCGCTGGCGTTTTTCGCGACCGAACCCGTGCCGGTCGACGTGACGGCAATCGGCGTGATGGTGTCGTTGATGCTGATTCAACCCGCCTCGGAGGCGCTCGCCTCGGCGGGGATGCTCGGCGCGCCCATCGTTCTCTTCGAGTCCTACCCCGGCGACGCCCTCTCGGGGTTCGCCAACACGGCGACGCTGACCGTCCTCGCGATGTTCATCCTCAGCGAGGGCGTCCAGCGGACCGGCATCATCCAGCTCCTGGGCGCGAAGATATCGACGTTCACCGGCGACAGCGAACTCCGACAACTCGGTGCTACCGTCGGCGTCGTCGGCCCCATCTCCGGGTTCATCAACAACACCGCCGCGGTCGCCATCCTGTTGCCGATGGTGACCGACCTCGCAGAGCGCGGGCGGACCTCGCCCTCGAAGCTCCTCTTACCGCTGTCGTACGCGTCGATGTTCGGCGGCATGCTGACGCTCATCGGGACCTCGACCAACATCCTCGCCAGCGACGTCTACTCGCGCATCACGGGCGAAGCGCCCTTCACGATGTTCGAGTTCACCGCGCTCGGCGCGGTGGTCATGGTCGTCGGCGTCATCTACCTCATGACAATCGGCCGGCGGCTCACGCCGGCGCGAATCGAGCCCCGACGCGACCTGACAGAGGAGTTCGAGATGGCGGAGTACCTGACCGAGGTCGTCGTCCGCGAGGACTCCCCGCTCGTCGGCCAGCAGGTCCAGCGGGCGCTCGTCGAGACCGAGTTCGACGTGGACCTCCTCCAACTCATCCGCGGCGAGAGCGTCTTCCTCGAACCGCTCGGCCCGAAGGAGATTCAACCGGGCGACGTGTTCACCCTCCGGACCGACCGCAACACGCTCGTCGAACTGCTCGACGTGGAGGGACTCGACCTCGTGCCGGCGACCGTCACCGAAGACGAGCTCGAACTCGCCGACCGCGGCCAGAACCTCGTCGAGGTCGTCGTCGCACCGGGGTCGGCGCTGGTCGGCGAGTCGCTCGCCTCGGCGAGTTTCAGACAGCGGTACGACGCGACCGTACTCGCGCTCCGCCGCGGCGGCGAACTCATCCGCCGGCGGATGGACAACCTCCCGCTCCGCGTCGGCGACACGCTGCTCGTGCAGGCGACCGTCGAAAGCATCGAGCGCCTCGACAACAACCGCAACTTCATCGTCGCCCAGGAGATCGAGCGCCACGACTACCGCGAATCGAAGATTCCGGTCGCCGTCGGCATCGTCGCCGGCGTCGTCGCGCTCGCGGCGCTCGACTTTCTCCCCATCGTCGTCGCCGCGCTCCTCGGCGCGCTCGCCATGGTCGCCACGAAGTGTCTCCGGCCGACCGAGTTGTACGACGCCGTTCAGTGGGACGTCATCTTCCTCCTCGCGGGCGTCATCCCGCTCGGCATCGCGATGGAGAACTCCGGGGCCGCCGAACTCCTCGCCGAACTGGTCGTGATGACCGGCGACTACCTCCCCCTTATCGCGGTCCTCGGAGTGTTCTACTTCGTGACGGCGCTCCTGACGAACGTCATCTCGAACAACGCGAGCGTCGTGCTCATGATTCCGGTCGCCATCGAGGCCGCGACGACCCTCGGAGCCGACCCGTTCTCGTTCGTCCTCGCGGTCATGTTCGCGGCGTCGACGGCCTTCATGACTCCCGTCGGCTACCAGACGAACCTGTTCGTCTACGGCCCCGGCGGCTACAAGTTCACGGACTACATCCGCGTCGGCGGCCCGCTACAGTTGCTTCTCGGGGTCGTGACGACGCTCGGCGTCGCGTACTTCTTCCCCCTGACCTGACGGGGCGGAACGAAACCCTTTACTCCGCGACGGGGAGAGTCGTATGTGCGGGACCGTGGGTTAGCCTGGTATACTTCGGGCCTTGGGTGCCCGTGACCCCGGTTCAAATCCGGGCGGTCCCACTCTTTGTGCGAAGAACAACGTGATGAGCCAAAGAGTGACAACCCTCGGATTTGAACCCGACGAGACCGAACGGAGTGAGGTCTCGGCACGGTTCAAATCCGGGCGGAGAATCGCGGGACGACGGCGAGAAGACTTTTGAGACGAGCGAGGAATCTCTCGACAGAGATGTCAATCCAGCCGCTCGATGTCCTCGGCGGGGTCATGTTCCTCGCCGGTCTCGCGGTCGTGACCGGCGTGGTCGCGTCCGCGGTCGCCCCGGGGCAGCGCCTCGGCGTCGGTGCCTCGCTCATGGTGCTCGGAACGGCCGCCGTCGCCGGCCCGCGTATGTATCAAAAAGCCCTCGAAACGACGAACTAACCGGCATCGACCCCCGGCCGACCCGTTTTCGGGTCGTCGGGTCGAGTTTGCGGTCGCGCTCGCGGAGTCACCGCCGCTTCTTTCGGTACCAGAACCGACAGCCGACGGGCGACTCGCCGGTGTCGATGTCGAGCCGGCTGAGAAACAGGTCGCGGACCGCGAGAGTGACGACCAGTTCGACTGAATCGTCTCCCTCGCGTCCGTTCTCGGCCGGGCGCGCGCGGACCACCCAGTGACCGTCGCGTTCGGCGACCGACTCGACGACGCCCTCGGTCCAGCGGTCGCGGTCGTGGGTCGGTTCCCTCGCGTGGATTCTGTCGTGAACCATCGGCTACGCCGCCCTCACGGCCGCACCGGTGACCGCGCTCCGAGTGGTTGCGTTCCTGTCGGCCTCGCGTTGTTCGGTCTCGTTCGTCCGCTGGACGACGTAGCGCTGGCCGACCATCGGGTCCAAGAGACTGTCGACGGGCGCGCGGTCGTCGGTGAGAAGCGGCACGTCGCCGGTTGGTTCGTCGTTCCGGTAGGACGTGAGTTCGGCCGCGAGGTCGATGCCGATGTCGCGGCGCTGGTTGCGCGCCTGTAGCTCCTCGGCCGTCACGAGCGTCTCGTCTTTCGTCGCCACGACCTCGATGTTCTGGACGACGACGCTCCCCGCGGTGGGGAAGCTGTACACCCGCGGGTAGACCGACCGCATCGTCTTGTACTCCGCGCGGTAGAACTGCGAAGCCGGGCCGCTCGGCGCGGAGATGACGTTGGCGAACAGGACGCCGTCCTCGTCGAGGCGGTCCGCGGTGAGCTGCATGAACTCCCGGGTCGTCAGCTGGAACGGGACCTTGTCCTTCCGGTAGGCGTCGAGGACGATGAGGTCGTACGTCCGGTTCGTCTCCCGGAGGTACTGCCGGCCGTCCATCGTGTGGACGTTGAGCCGCGGCGACTCCTCGACGCCGAAGTACTCCTCGGCGACGGAGACGACCTCGGGGTCGAGTTCGACCACGTCGACCGTCACGTTCGGGTACTGCTCCAAGAACACGCGCGGGCCGGTGAACCCGCCGCCGCCGACGAACAACACGCGGTCGATGTCGTCCGAGAGGAGGAAGGGGACGTGGAAGTACGAGGTGTAGTCGAAGACGTGCCGCGTCGGGTCGTCGAGGTCCATCGCGCTGTGGGGCTGGCCGTCGAGGTAGAGCGTCCGCGTCCCGCCCGAATCAGCGACGCGGAGCTCCTGATAGGCGGTCTGGGTGTGGTAGACGGTCGTGCCGCGGGAGTCGAGGCCGATGCCGCCGGTCAGCGACGCGAGGACGAGGACGGCGGCGATACCGACGCTCCAGACCGCCTCGTCGCGGCCGATGTTTGGCCGGGCGAGCGCGAGCGCCGTCACGACCGAGACGAGTCCGAAGACGAGCCCGATGTTGGTGACGCTCAGAGAGGGGATGAGGAAGTACGTGGTGGCGAACGCGCCGATGATGCTGCCGACGGTGCCGACGGCGTAGACGTGGCCCGACGCCGCACCCACGTCGGACCGCCCCGAGAGTTCGGCCGCGTAAGGGCTGATGAAGCCGAGGAAGTAGGTCGGCGGCCCGAACAGGAGCGTAATCGCCGGGAGCGACGCGAATCGGCTCGGGAGGGGGAGGCTCGTCGTCGACTGGATGAACAGGTCGCCGAGGAGGATGACGCCCGCGATGTAGGCCGCGGTACCGATGAAGACGCGGACGAGCGCGCCGTTCGAGGCCTCCGCGGCCCGCTGCCCGCCGCGGTGGTAGCCGAGACTCAGCGCCGCGAGGAAGACGCCGATGATGCTCCCCCACGTGTAGATGCTGCTGCCGAACTCGGGGGCGACCATCCGACCGGCGAGAATCTCCAAGCCCATGCTCGTGACCCCGGAGACGAACACGGCGAGTTCGGGACGCGTCATCCGGAGCCACGAGCCGGCGGCGGTCGATGCCATGTCAGTATGCCAAGGGGCGCGGCCGTATTAATTCACGCACGGCGGCGAGCCGGACGACGCGTGCGGGTGTTCGACCCCGCCGCCGCTGCGACGCGCTCTCGCGAACCTTCTTATCTGATAACGGAGCCAGCCCGACCCGTGTCCTCCCTCGTCGCCGCGTCCGACCTCGCCCGCGCCGCGTACTGTCCGCGACAGCTCTACTACGCCCGCCGCGACGACGACCGAGCGCCGCCGCCCGCGGTCCGCGAAGTTCGCGCGCTCGCCTTCGCGTACCCCGACCTGCTCGACGCTCCCGACGACGAACTCGCGGCGTGCCCGATTTCGGTGTCGCCGGCGGCGTACCGCGAGAACCTCGCTCGACTCCGCGAGCGCGACGACTGGGGCGCCCTCACCGACCCCGTCGCCCGCGACGCGCTCCTCGCGGGGAAGGACTGCCGCGGCGTCGCGCACAAACTCGTTCGGTCGCCCGGCGACGGCGACCACGACCAACCGACGGTTCCATCGCTCGTCTCGCCGGGCGAACCGCCCGAGCGCGGCGTCTGGGAACCCCAGCGCGTCCGGGCCGTCGCGCTGGCGAAGGCGCTCGCGTGGGAGCGCGAGGCGTCGATACCGCGGGCGCTGGTCGAGTATCCGGCGGTCGGCGTCGTGCGAACGGTCAGGCTCACCACGGGGAACAAGGCGGCCTACCGCCGGGCGCTCCGCGTCGCCCGCGACCTCGACTTCGTCCCGTCGCGGTTGCGGGACTCCGCGAAGTGCGAGTCGTGCGCCTACCGGGAGCGGTGCGGCGTGAAAACGTGGTCGTTGGCGTCGCTGCTCGGTCGGTGAGGGGGGGCCACGTCGCCGGCGGCGGGACGGCGACCGACGCCGCCCGCTACGCGTCGCTGTCGTGCTCGTCGAGCCACGCCTCGATGTCGTCGGCCATCGCGCCGCGGCGGTGGACGACGCCGCGGCCGGGGTCGACGACGGTGCTCTCGGTGCCGGGCGTCGTCCCGCCGTCGAGGACGACGGCGACCGCCTCCCGAATCTCGTCGGAGAGCTGCGAGGGGTGCGTGATGCTCCCGGTTCCGGAGCGGTTGGCGCTGGTCGCCGTGACGGGCGTCCCGGCCGCGCGGAAGAGGTCCAAGGCGAGTTCGTGGTCGGGAACGCGGACGCCGACGCGCTCTTTCCCGGCGACGAGCGCGTCCGGCAGACTGTCGCGTCGCTCCACGACGACCGTCACCGGCCCGGGGAGGAACCGGCGCATGAACGCCTCCTCGCGCTCGTCGGCGACGACGTGCTCCAGCGCGGCGTCCACGTCGGGGAAGCCGGCGGAAAGCGGTTTGTCTCGGTCGCGGCCTTTGATGTCGAAGACGCGTTCGACCGTGTCGGCGTTCGTCGCGTCCGCGCCCATGCCGTAGACCGTCTCGGTCGGATAGACGACCGCCTCGCCGCGGCGGATGGCGTCGGCGGCACGCTGTACGTCGTCGTCGCTCATGGACGAACGGACGCGCAACGGGCGAAAAAGCGTGACGAAACGGCGATTCCGTGCGGGGCGGAGACGCGGGTCGGCACGGACGGAGCCGAGGGCTCGGCCCGCGTGCGTCGCTCCGAGCGGCGGGGGCGACTTACAGGCCGGCGAGCGCGTCAGCGAGTTCCTCGTAGTCCGGGAAGTCCGGCCACTCGTCGGCGACCCAGCGGTACTGGACCGTCCGCTCCTCGTCGAGGAGGAACACGGCGGGGCGGTGTTCGGTGACGCCGGCCATCCCGTCGAGGTCGTGTTCGAGGTCGTAGTCGGCCGCGACGTCGGCCGCGGGGTCAGAGAACAGTCGGGCGTCCACGTCGCGTTCTTCGAGGAACGCCTTGTGCTCGTAGGGCGACGAGATTGAGACGCCGACCGCCTGCACGTCCGCCGGGACGCCGCGGTCGCGGAGTTCGTTCCAGACGTACGTCGCCGGGAACGCGCCCGCCATCGTGTGGAACACGAGGAGGACGGGGCCGTCGTCGGTGAGGTCCGAGAGGGACGCGTCCGCCCAGAACTCGTCGTTGACGAGCGGACGGGTGAAGTCCGGAGCGGTGTCGCCCGTCGCCGGCGCGTCGTGGTCGGGGAGGTCGACGACGTCGAAGTCGACCATCAGGCTCCCTCCCCGTAGGTGTTTTCGAGGTACTCGACGATGTTCGCCGACTCGGACATCGTGACGCCGGTGTTGTCGTCCACGATGGCCGGAACCGAGCGCTTGCCCGAGACGCGCTTGACGACGTTCCGGTCGGAGTGCATCGGCTCGACGAACCGCGACTGGTAGGCGAGGCCCTGGTCGTCGAGCGTGCGGACGACCCGCTCGCAGTACGGGCACGCCTGCAGTCGGTACAGCGTAATCGCCGGTTGCTCGTCTGCCATGGGCGGCTGTTGGGAAGAGCGTCGCCTAAGCCCTTCGCTCGCGGGCATCCGCGCCGCAATATCGGTTCGGCGTCGGTTCGCCGACCGGACCAGCGAGGGCGGACGAGACGCCGACCGAGAGGGGTTCGAGGGCAACTCTTAATTCCGGTCCCGCGCAAGACAGTGTAGTTACATGGGTTTGCCGCCGCTACAGTTACCACCAGCCACGACACTCGCGGCCGCACAGGTCTCGAACATTCCGCTGGACGACACGACGATAACGGTCCTCGGTGTGATCGGAATCATCGTCCTGATCGGCCTCTCGGCGTTCTTCTCCTCGTCCGAGATTGCGATGTTCTCGCTCGCAAAACACCGCGTCGACTCGATGGTCGAAGACGGTGTGCCGGGCGCAGAGCGGGTGAAAGCGCTCAAGGAAGACCCGCACCGGCTTCTCGTGACCATTCTGGTCGGAAACAACATCGCGAACATCGCGATGTCCTCGATATCGACCGGGCTGCTCGTCTTCGTCGGCTTCCAACAGGGAGAGGCGGTCGCAATCGCGACGTTCGGGATTACGGCGATCGTCCTGCTGTTCGGCGAGAGCGCGCCGAAGTCCTACGCGGTCGAAAACACCGAGTCGTGGTCCCTCCGCATCGCGCGGCCCCTGAAATACGCCGAGCTGCTGTTGCTCCCGCTCGTCGTCTTCTTCGACTACCTGACCCGCGTCATCAACAAGGTCACCGGCGGTCAGACCGCCATCGAGACGACCTACGTCACCCGCGACGAGATTCAGAACCTCATCGAGACGGGCGAGCGCGAGGGCGTCATCGAGGAGGAAGAACGCGAGATGCTCGACCGCATCTTCCGGTTCAATTCGACTATCGCGAAGGAGGTCATGACCCCGCGCCTCGACATGACCGCCGTCCCCAAGGACGCGACCATCGACGAGGCCATCGAGACGTGCGTACAGGCCGACCACGAGCGAGTCCCCGTGTACGACGGTAACCTCGACAACATCATCGGCATCGTCAACATCCGGAACCTCGTCCGCGAGAAGTACTACGGCGAACGCGGCGTCGGCATCGCCGACATCGTCTCGCCGACGCTCCACGTCCCCGAGTCGAAGAACGTCGACGAACTCATGGCCGAGATGCAGGACACCCGGATGCAGATGGTCGTCGTCATCGACGAGTTCGGGACCACGGAGGGGCTCATCACCCTCGAAGACATGGTCGAGGAAATCGTCGGCGACATCCTCGAAGGCGACGAGGAAGAGCCCTTCGAGGCGGTCGACGAGAACACCTACCTCGTCCGCGGCGAGGTCAACATCGACGAGGTCAACGAGATGCTCGACATCGAACTCCCCGAGGGCGAGGAGTTCGAGACGCTCGCCGGCTTCATCTTCAACCGCGCCGGTCGTCTCGTCGAGGAAGGCGAGGAAATCAGCTACAACGACATCGTCATCCGCATCGAGCAGGTCGACAACACGCGCATCATGAAAGCGCGCATCCGGACCAACTCAGGCATCGAAGCCGCCGACGGCAACGGCGACGACGAGAACGGCGGCGACGAGGAAGCGGAAGTCGAGCCCGACACCTGACCGGTCCGACCCGACAGAACCCGTTCGTCTCGACATCTGAACCCGATTCGTCCCCGCTCCGACTGAACTCGTTTTCGAACCGTCGTCCGCCGTGACTCACCCGAGGAGCGTAAACGAGAGAACCACGAGCGCCAGCGACGCCAGCGCGAGGAACGCCAATCCGGTCGCGTCGGCGGTGCCGTCGCCGAGGCGTCTCGCCCGCCCGCGGAAGCGAATCGCCAGCGCGAACGCGCCGAGTCCGACGGCTCCGAAGGCGAACCCGCGGAGCGAGATGCCGGTCACGACCGCCATCGCGACGTGGTAGACGCCGAAGACGGCCCAGAGGGCAGAAACGAGGGTGGCGAGCGCGACGCGGAGTCCACGAACGTTCACAGACCGAGTACGCTCGACACGAGCGTAAAGACGCCGTAGCCCAGCCCGAACGCGAGCGCGAGCGAACCGACCCACGCGAGCACCGTGTACAGCATCTTCCGCCGGGAGACGCCCGACCCGCCGGCGGCGTAGCCGGAGCCGATGATGGCGCTGACGATGATCTCGTTGAACGACACGGGAACGCCGAGGGCGACGGCGGTCTGGGCGATGGCGAACGAGGGAATCATCGCCGCGATGGAGCGCCGCGGCCCGAGCGAGGAGTAGTCCTGCGCGAGCGCCTTAATCATGCGCGGCGCGCCGGTCCACGACCCGGCGAGGAGGCCCACTCCGCCGCCGACGAGGAGCGCCGGGAGCGGGACCGCGACCACGTCCAGCAGGGGAACGAGCGGCCCGATAGCGAGGCCGACCTGACTGCCGCCCGCCGAGAAGGCGACGAGGCCGCCGAGGACGAGCAGGAATCGCCGCTGACCGCGGGTCTTGTCGGTCGTCACCCAGCGACCGACGACCGCGGCCGCGACGAGCGCGACGAAGAGGGAGGCGGCGACGAACCAGACTGTCTCGCCGAGGCCGACGAGGCCGGTCGCCTCGACTGCAGCGGCCCGGGCGACCGAGGCCGAGCCCGCCGCGCCGCCCAGCCCCGCGAACTCCATGTTGGCGACGAGCAGGCCGACGATTCCGGCGAGCGCGGGGACGGTCCACTGCTCGGAGACGCCGTCGGAGCGGAGGAGTCGGGCGGTCGCGTACGACGCCCCGCCGCCGACGAAGGGGGTGAGCACCCACAGCGAGACGATTTGCTGGTACTTCGCCCACGCGGGGTCGCCGCCCATGGCGAGGCCGACGCCGACGACCGCGCCGGTGACGGTGAAAGCGGTGGCGATTGGGTAGCCGGCGAAGACGCCGAGCGCGACGAGCACCGCCGCGGTGATGAGCGCGACGACCGCGGCCCCCGCGGTCAGCGTGACGCCGCCGATGAGTTCGGTGCCGACGGCGTTGGTGACGTTCGCGCCCTGGAGGAACGCCCCGGCGAACCCGAGCAGGCCGACGATGAAGCCCGCGCGCATCACCGAGATGGCGTTGGCTCCGACCGCGGGCGCAAAGGGCGTCGAACCCGACGACCCCGCGCCGATGGCCCACGCCATGAACAGGCTGGCGAGGGCGGCGACGACGAACGTGGCGAGCGTCGCGGCGGCTACCACGGGGCGACACCTCGGCGGTCGTCGGCGTCGGCTGTTGTCCCGTCCATCAGCGGCGGCGCGCCTCGTCGTACCCCTCGCTCAGGCCGAGGAGCGTCCGACGGACGAGGAGATACCCGAAGAAGACGAAGAGCAACAACGCGACGAGCAGCCCGACGAACACGGGATTCCCCGCGAGAAAGTCGACGAGGCCGTCTACGACCAAAGGGTCGGTCATGTGGATGGGTTCGGCGGGCACGAGGTATAGCAATTTCGGCGACGGGTCGTGAAAGAATACGAACACTCATGGGAAAACGCGAGTAACGCCGATTTGATGGCCGACCTCATCCCCTCCAGCCCGGGCGACCCGGACGACAACCGGGACGACCGAGACCCCAAGGTTATCGGCCTCGACAGCGACGAGGCGGACGACCTGCTCGGAGCCATCTCCTCGTCGACCGCCCGGTCGGTCCTCGCGTCGCTCCACGAGTCGCCGGCGACGCCCTCCGACCTCGCCACCGAGGTCGACACGTCCCTCCAGAACGTCCAGTACCACCTCGGGAACCTCTCGGAAGCGGGGCTCATCGAGGTCGCGGACACGAGGTACTCCGAGAAGGGACGCGAGATGAACGTGTACACCCCCGCGGACCGGGCGCTCGTCGTCGTCGCCGGGCGCGAGGACGAGACGAAGGGGCTGAAAGGCGCGCTCACGCGCCTCATCGGTGGCGTCGGCGTCCTCGGCATCGGCGCGGCCGTGGTGAATCGGCTCGCTCGAACCGAGTCGGTGCTCCCGTTCGGCTTCGGTACCTCGGCCTGCGGACGGCGCTGGCGGTTCGAGCGACGCTGGCGGTTCCGAAGCCGGCCAAAGCGGCGGGTCGGGCGGCGACCTCAACGCGACATATCAGTCCGAGTCGGCCGACGCGACGACCGCGGCGGACTCGACGACGCAGACGGCGACTGAGACCGCGACGACGACCGACGGCGGCGGCGGGTTCAGCATCGCCGAGGCGACCACGACGGCGGATTCGACGACGCAGACCGCGGAGGCGACCCGGACCGCGGCCGAGACGACGCGGACGGTGACGGAAGCCACGCAGACCGCCGCTGAGACCGCGACCGCGACGCCGACGCCGACGGCGGTTCCGGACACGACGGCCGCACAGACGGCCACGGAGACCGCGGTGCAACTCACGAGCGGGTCGGGCGGACTCGCCGAGACTATCGGGTCGCTCTCGCCGGGGACGCTGTTCTTCCTCGGGGGGCTGACCGTGCTTCTCGCGTGGGTCGCGGTGGGCGTGCTGCGTGACTAAAACGGTTGTTTGAGCTTACGGTGCGTATTTGATACCGTCACCCGTAGGAGTGAGTACGAGGTCGCGCGTGGCCCCCCAACGGCGACGGGACTGCCATCCGTGCCCCTGCCCCTCATCCCGTCGTCTCGCGTGGCCTCGGACTGTCCCCAACAGGCTTCCCGGCCTGTTCCCGCTGATTCTTCCGGCCCTCCGCCGGACCCCACTGCATTACTCGTCAGGGACGATACGGAACGTCTCGAAGGTGTCGCCGTCGACGGTGACGAGTCGCCCGCGGAGCCCGCCGTCCGGCAGTTCCTCCAGTTCCGCGTGCGCCTTGCGGTTGCCCCGCGGTTGCGCGTGACTCCCCGGGTTGAGGAGCGGAATCGGCCCGGTGCCGTCGAAGCCCGGCCGGTGGCTGTGGCCGAAGATGACCGCGTCGGCCCCGCGCTCGCGGCCGAACATCGAAAGCGCGGTGTTCCCGCCGCGTCGGGTGTGCGTCACCGCGAACTCGACGCCGCCGTAGGTGACGTTTCGCGCGACCGGAATCCGGTCGCGAATCTCGGGGCCGTCGTTGTTGCCGTAGACCGCGAGGAAGGTGTCGGCCTCGTCGATGAACGCGTCGAGGACGGACTCGCGCATGAAGTCGCCCGCGTGGACGACGAGGTCTGCCTCGCGGACCGCGTCGAGGGTTCGGTTCGTCAGTCGATGGCCGTCCGTGCTGTGGGTGTCGGAGACGACAACGAGCATGCGCCGGGGTAAGCGCCGGAGGGATTGAAACCTACCGGCTGCGGCGTCAGTCCGGTCGGAGCCGCCGCGGTCGGCGAGCGGTGTCCCGGTTCCTCGTCGGTAGGTCTATCCGAGCGCGGGGAGTGGCCCACGATATGGCAGGCAGTACGTCCGTCGTCGTCGCCGCGCTCTTCGCGAACGGGGCGATTGCGATTCTCAAGTTCCTCGGCTATCTCGCGACCGGGAGTCCCTCCATGCTCTCCGAAACGTATCACTCCATCTCCGACACCGGCAATCAGGTGTTCCTCCTCATCGGCATCCGCGACAGCAAACGCGGCGAGACCCAGTCACACCCCTTCGGCCACGGGAAATCGCAGTTCTTCTACTCGTTTCTCGTCTCCGTGATGCTGTTCGGTATCGCCGGTTGGGAGTCGGCCAAGCACGGCTACGATGCCCTGATGCACCCCGGCCACGGCGGGGGCGGAGAGGCGCTCGTCCTAGCCGGCTTCGAAATCGAGCCCGTGTTGGTCAACGTCGCCATCCTCCTCGGCGCAATCGCCTTCGAGAGCTACGCGTTCCTGAAGGCGAACGCCGAGCTCCGCCGGCAGATGGAGGAGTACCAGTGGAGCGGTCTCGTGGAGGCGTTCCGGGAGACGAGCGACGTGACGACGCTCACGGCGTTCACGGAGGACACCGTCGCCCTCGTCGGCGCGATGCTCGCGCTCGTCGGCATCGGCCTCACCGAACTCACGGGTAACGAGCTGTTCGACGCCGGTGCGGCGCTCCTCATCGGGATACTGCTCATGGGCTTCGCAATCGCGCTCGCGTGGGAGAACAAGCGCCTCCTCATCGGCGAGAGCGTCCCCATGGACGAAGAACAGACCCTTCGCAACATCGTCAAAAACGACCCGCGGGTCGTCCACATCGACCGCTTCCGCGCGAGCTACGTCGGCCCCGAGAAACTCCTCGTCGCCCTCGACGTGAGCTTCGACCCCGAACTCGACACCGAGGAGATAGACGACCACATCAGCGAAATCGAGGCCGAACTCAAGGCGGCCGACGAACGGGTCCACTTCGTCTACATCGAACCCGAGTTGTAGCCCGGACTAGCTCTCGGCGACCTCCCGCGACTCGACCGCGTCGGCGACGAGTTCGACCGCCGTCTCCGCGTCCTCCCGCGAGACGTTCAGGTTCGTCGTAAAGCGCGTGTGATACTCGCCGAACGTCCCGCCGAGGACATCCACGCCCTCGCACAGTTCGACGAACTCCTCGGCCGTCAGCCCCGCGTCTTCGGAGTCGACGACGACGATGTTCGTATCGGGCGTCGGCACCGACAGCCCGGCGACGGCGTCGAGACCCTCGGCGAGGACGCGGGCGTTCTCGTGGTCGTCGGCGAGGCGGTCGATATTGTCGAGCGCGACGAGTCCCGGCGCGGCGATGAGCCCGGCCTGTCGCATGCCGCCGCCGAACTGCTTTCTGACGCGGAGGGCCTCTTGGATGAACGACTCCGGACCGGCGAGCACCGAGCCGACGGGCGCGCCGAGCCCCTTCGAGAGACAGAACATCACCGTGTCCACGCGCTCGACCATCGCCGTCGGGTCCTCGTCGAGGGCGACGCAGGCGTTGAACACGCGGGCACCGTCGAGGTGAACGGGGATTCCGAGGTCGTGAGCCGCCTCGGCCGCGGCGTCGACGTCGGCTTTCGGAACCGCGACGCCGCCGCGGGCGTTGTGGGTGTTTTCGAGGCACAGAACGCCCGTACCGGCGACGTGCAGCGACTCCTCGCGGGCGTGCTCGCGGACCTGCTCGGCGGTCGGCGCGGCGCGCTCGCCGGCGTCGTAGGCGCGGACCTGCAGCCCCGAAAGCTGGGCGAAACCGCCGACCTCCCACTTGTAGACGTGCGCTTTCGCGTCCACGAGCGCCTCCTGACCGGGGTCGGCGTGGACGCGGGCGGCGATTTGGTTACCCATCGTCCCCGAGGGCACGAACAGCGCGGCCTCCTTGCCGACCAACTCGGCGGCGCGCGCTTCGAGTTCGTTCACGGTCGGGTCGTCGCCGTACACGTCGTCGCCGACGTCGGCGTCGCGGGCGGCGTCGCGCATCTCGTCGGACGGGAGCGTGACGGTGTCGCTTCGGAGGTCTATCATGCGCGGAGAGACCGCGCCGACGGAGAAATAAACGGTGGTCCGCGTGGCGTTCCCCGTCCGCGGCCGCAATATTTGCGCTTCGAAAGGTGTTTGCCCCGGGGACACACACGACGCGGTATGGACCCGCGCATCCGCGAGCACGCACAGACCATCGTCGACCACTCCACGAGCGTCGAGGCCGGCGACAACGTCGTCGTCTCCGCGCCCTCGGTGGCCGAGGACCTCGTCACGGCCGTCCACGAACTGCTCGGCGACCGCGGCGCGAACGTCGTCGCGATGGACGCGAACCCGCGCTTTACCCGCGCGTTCCTCCGCGCCGGCGACGACGACTACGAGACGCCCGAGCACGTGCTGGCGCTCTACGAGGAGACGGACGTCATCATCCGCGTCCGCGGCGAGACGAACGCCACGGAACAGAGCGACGTGCCGCCGGAGACGAACGCCGCGTACAAGCGGGCGTACAAGCCCGTGCAGGGCGAGATGCTCTCGAAGCGCTGGTGTCTCACCCAGTACCCCGCGAAGGGGAGCGCCCAGCTCGCGGGCATGAGCACAGAGGCCTACGAGAACTTCGTCTACGACGCCGTCACCCTCGACTGGGACGCGCAGGGCGAACTCCAGCAGCAGTTGGTCGACATCCTCAACGACGGCGACGAGGTCCGTATCAAGTCGGGCGACGAGACCGACGTGACGATGAGCATCGCCGGCAACACGGCCATCAACGACACGGCCGAACACAACCTCCCCGGCGGCGAGGTGTTCACCGCGCCCGTGAAGGACTCCGTGAACGGCGAGGTCTACTTCGACCTGCCGCTGTACCGACAGGGCCGCGAGGTCTCCGGCGTCCGCGTCCGCTTCGAGGACGGCGAGGTGGTCGACTACTCCGCCGAGGGGAACGAGGAGGTCTTAGACGGCGTGTTCGACACCGACGAGGGCGCGCGCTACCTCGGTGAACTCGGCATCGGCATGAACCGCAGCATCGACCAGTTCACCTACAACATGCTGTTCGACGAGAAGATGGGCGACACCGTCCACATGGCCGTCGGCTCGGCGTACCCCGAGACGGTCGGCGCGGACAACGAAATCAACGAGAGCGCCGAACACGTCGACATGATCGTCGACATGTCCGAGGAGTCGGTCATCGAGGTCGACGGCGAGGTCGTCCAGCGGAACGGCACGTTCGTCTTCGAAGACGAGTTCTGACCGGGGCGGCCGCGCGCCTTCCTGCTCGCGGACAACTCGCAACATTTCGTCTCCGGTTTATCGACCGGAAAATCGCTCGGCGTCGGCGGGTTTTCCAGTCGAAACAGTAGCCTTCGAACAGTCGCCGAAAATCAGCACCGAGACGCGGGGACGGGTTCGGTCTGTCTCGGCCGGAGTCAGCGGAGTCTCCAGTCGAAGCGGTGCCCTTCGGTCTATAGACAGACGTGTGACAACAATACACAGGCCCCAGTAGGTTTATTTCGAATAGTCGACGAACACGAACCGATGCCAGCGGTTCAGTGCCGGGAGTGTGGACGAGACGTGGCGGTCCACGAGATAGAGACCACGACGAAGACGACGCCCGACGGCTTCGACACGAGGTATCGGTGTCCCTACTGTAAGTCGGAGATGCGAGACGTGAAAACGCGAATCGTCTGACGGCGTTACTGGTCGAGGTCGAGTTCGAACTGCTCGTTTTCGGTGACCGAGTTGAGCACGACCGAGGTGTTGGACTCGCGGATGTCCGCGTCGGTGAGCAGTTTCTTGATCTGCGTGTTCATGCCGTCGGTGTCGCGGAACTTGCCGATGGCGATGATGTCGTAGTCGCCGGTGACCTCGTACACCGAAATCATCTGTTTCTCGGCGCGGAGGCGCTCGGTGATGTCGGGGAGCGCGGAGCCCTCGACTTTGAGCTGAATGACGGCGGTTACGTCGTAGCCGAGCGCGTCGTAGTTGACGCGGGGCGTGTACCCCTCGATGACGCCTTCGTCTTCGAGATCTCGCAGGTGATTCGAGACGGTCGTGACCGACACGTCGAGTTCTTCGGCGAGGCTTCGCAGGCTCGCTCGGCCGTCGCCGAGGAGTGCGTTGATGAGCTTCGCGTCGAGGTTTTCGTACGTCATTACATCTACACACCGTCCCGGGGCATTAGAATTTTACGAATATCCAATTCTGTGGCGAGGTGCGGGGAATTGCATTAAGCGGAAAGGTCTTTATAGTGCGGGTGTTCGAATCGCGTGTTCAGGAAAATGACGGAAGACAACGCACTCACCGACGGCGGCCTGAGCGACGAGGCACAGGCAGTCATCGACGAGATCGAAGAGAAGAATGTCGACTTCCTCCGACTCCAGTTCACCGACATTCTCGGAACGGTCAAAAACGTCTCCATCCCGGCCTCGCAGGCCGAAAAGGCGTTCACTGAGGGCATCTACTTCGACGGTTCCTCCATCGACGGCTTCGTGCGCATCCAGGAGTCCGACATGCGCCTCGAGCCCGACCCGTCGACGTTCGCCGTCCTCCCGTGGCGGAAGAAGGAAAACAGCGCCGCAGGTCGCCTCATCTGCGACGTGTTCAACACGTCCACCGGCGAGCCCTTCAGCGGCGACCCGCGTGGCGTCCTCAAGCGCGCCATCGCCCGCGCCGAGGAACTCGGCTATGACGTGAACGTCGCACCCGAACCGGAGTTCTTCCTGTTCGAAGAAGACGAGAACGGCCGCGCGACGACCGTCACGAACGACGCCGGCGGCTACTTCGACCTCGCGCCGAAGGACCTCGCGTCCGACGTGCGCCGCGACATCATCTACGGCCTCGAGAGCATGGGCTTCGACATCGAAGCCTCGCACCACGAGGTCGCCGAGGG
The DNA here is from genome assembly GCF_001190965.1 of Haloferax gibbonsii. Lineage (NCBI taxonomy): Archaea > Methanobacteriati > Methanobacteriota > Halobacteria > Halobacteriales > Haloferacaceae > Haloferax > Haloferax gibbonsii. Next base: position 218,148 of record NZ_CP011947.1, on the reverse strand, counting down.
CCAGCACGAGATTAACTTCACGTACGACGACGCCCTCTCGACGGCCGACAACGTCGCCACGTTCCGGTCCGTCGTTCGCGCCATCGCGTCCGAACACGACCTCCACGCGACGTTCATGCCCAAGCCCATCCCGCGCATCAACGGCTCCGGCATGCACACCCACATCTCGCTGTTCCAGGACGGCGAGAACGCGTTCCACGACGGCGACGACGAGTTCGACCTGAGCGACACGGCCAAGAGCTTCGTCGCGGGCATCCTCGACCACGCGCCCGCCATCACGGCTGTCGCCGACCCGACGGTCAACTCCTACAAGCGCCTCGTCCCCGGCTACGAAGCGCCGGTCTACATCGCGTGGTCCGACCGTAACCGCTCGGCGCTCATCCGCAAGCCGGCCGCCCGCACGCCGGCCGCCTCGCGCATCGAGGCCCGCTTCCCCGACCCGTCCTGTAACCCGTACCTCGCGTTCGCCGCGCTCATCCACGCCGGTCTCGACGGCGTCGAGAAGGACCTCGACTGCCCCGACCCGGTCCGCGAGAACATCTACGAGTTCGACGAGGAGAAGCGCGAAGAGTACGGTATCGAGACGCTCCCGAAGGACCTCGGCGGCGCCGTCGACGCCCTCGAAGAGGACGAAGTCATCCAGGACGCCCTGGGCGACCACGTCTACGAGAAGTTCGTCGAAGCCAAGCGCTCCGAGTTCAAGGACTACCTCGTCGACGTCTCCCAGTGGGAACTCGACCGGTACCTCGAGACGTTCTAACCGTCGCGCACGCCTAACACCGATTTTTCTTTCGCGCCCGCTCGCCGGAGAGCGACGGCCAGAGCGCCGCGCGGAGAGCGAGCGCGAGCCGTCGTCGCCGCGGTGGCCGAGCCGCGGTGGCCGAGCCGCGACCGACTCGCGAAGCTCGCTGGGTTGTGAGCGGTCGCGGAACCGGTGCAGTGGTGCAGTCCGAAAAGAGAAGCGCCAGCCTCGCGTCGGCCGTCGGCGTCGCCCGAGTCAGTCGGCGCGCTGGGTCGCCCCGTCGCCGAGTCCGATTCGGCCCTGTAACTTCGGCGCGACGAGGATGAACGCGACCACCGCCCCGGTGGCGAGCACCGTCACCGGGACCGGGGCGTCGACCACGTCGACGCCGACCCAGAGGCCGCCCGCGCCGAGGAACGCGACGAGCGCCACCGGCGGCGACAGCGTCGGCAGCGACTCGTGGTCGGCGAGTCGCGTCCAGCCGACGAGGCCGCCGAGCGACCCGCCGAGGGCCGCCGCGGCGTTTTCCGTGTGTCCGGGGACGCCCGTGGCGAACACCACCGCGAGCGCGAGGACGCTCAGGCCGGCCGCGATGGCGAACAGCCGCGCCGGGTCGAGGTGGCCGGCCGCGTCGGGGTCGTCCGCGGCGGCGACCGAAAAGACCGCCTTCAGAAAGACCAGGCCGAGGAGGACGCCGACGACGATGTCGACGCCGTAGTGGACGCCGAGGAAAATCCGCGAGAGCGAGACGGTGCCGACGACGGCCGCCGCGGCGACGAGTCGGCGGCGGCGGTCCCACACGTCGAGAAGCGAGACCGCGGCCCCGTAGACGACGGTCGTCCCGAGGGCGTGTCCGCTCGGGAAGCCGAAGCCGTCGTCGGTGGTAAACGACACGAACAGGTCCGAGAGCGGCGACGGCCACGCGGGGGCGGCGGCGACGGTCGCGGTCGGCGGTCGCGGCAGGGCGAAGCCGACTTTCAGCGCGGTGACGAGCGCCAGCGACCCGAGCGCGAGGCCGACGAAGGCGGCCGCGGTCCGCCGGGGGCGGGCCGTGATTCGGGGGCGACAGAGCCAGTACAGCGACGTGAACGCGACGAAGAAGAACCACTGGTCGCCGAGCTGGGTGACGAGACCGAACAGGAAGACGAGCGCGTCCGGCGCGTCGGCGAGGGCTAACTCACCCAACCCGCGGGTCTGAAGCGGGAGTTCGAACCGGGACATCTCAGCCGCGGCGTTCGCGGACCGCGTCGACGGCGCGGCCGGGGAGGCCGAGCGCGTTCAGGCCGATGCCGAACATGACGAACAGGACGTAGAGCCCGAGCGTCGACAGGAAGATGATGAGCATGGCGACGACCGCGATGAGGTCCGACTGGAGGTAGTAGAACGCGCCGAGCGTGAGGACGACGCCGTAGCCGAGCACGAGATAGGGCCCCCAACCGCGAGCCTTGCCGCGGCGCATCCGACGGCGGACGTAGCGCTTCAACTCGGCTTCGAGCTTGGGCTTTTCGACCGTCCGGTCCGTCACGTCGTCCTCGAACGCGTCGAGGTCGGCGCGGAGTTCCTCGACCTGCGATTCCAGCTCCTCGATGTCGGGAGCGCCGCGCGGGGAGACGGACGCGCCGGTCTCCGCGTCGCCGGCGTCCGCCGTCCGCGGCCCATCGGTGTCACCTCGGTCGTCGCTCATATCCGTACGAGCGTCATGTCGGCCTCCCGTATGTTGTACCTGCCGGTCCACTCCGGGCGGTCCCCCCGGCGGGTCACGCGGTTCCGCGGGCAGGGCGTCGCCGCCGACCCCCGCGAGGACCGCGTTGATGACCGCGCCCGAAAGCAGGATGAGCCCCGAGAAGTAGAACCACGTCACGAGCAGCAGGAGCGTCCCGAGCGCGCCCGCGACCGACGCGCCGGCCACCGACGCGTACACCCCGAATCCGATTCCGAGGACGGTCCAGCCGACGGCCGCGAAGACGGTTCCGGGGACGACCTGCCGCGGCGAGAGGTCGGCGTCGGGGAAGACGTAGTACAGCGGGAAGAACGCCGCACAGAGCGTGAGCAGCAACAGGAGCGGCGAGAGCAGTTGGAGGAACGGCACGTCGAGGAGACCGAGGAGCGCGGTCACCACCGCGACGCCGATGGTGCCGACGCCGATGCTGGCGAGAGCGATGGTGCCGTCTCGAAGCTGGTCGAGGAGGCCGCCTGCCTCGGAACCGTAGATGCGCGAGAAGGCGATGTCGAGGCCGCGAAAGAGCTTCAGCGCGCCCCAGACCGTCAACGCGAGGCTCACCGCTCCGACGCTGCCCTGTCCGGTCCGGTCCGTGAGGGCCTCCTCGACGAGGTCCTGTCCGGTCGGGACGAGGTACTGTTCGACGAGCGTCTGGAGCTGCGCCTGCAACTCCGCGCCGCCGACCGCGGTGGCGACGACGACGCCGAGCACGAGAAGCGGAATCAGCGAGACGAGCGCGTAGTACGAGATGCTGGCCGCGAGAAACGAGATTTCCTTCTCCCGAATCGTGTCGACGACGGTCCGCGCGACGGGAACGACGGTTCGAATCTTGGCGCTCACGTATCACCAAAACGACACGGGAGACAAAGAAGCTACCCGCCGACGCGGCGGCGTGAGCCGGTTACGGGCACGGCCGCTCGGGCCGCGGAGTCAGGCTTCGGGGTCGAGCGAAGCGGTCGCCTCGCGTATCTCCGCGACCGTCGCGTCGGTCTTGAACGCGGTGCCGTGGTAGTGCGCGGGCGTGGCCTCGTAGCCGGCGTCGCGGAGCGTTTCGAGGAACGTCTCCATCTTCGAGGCCGAGCGCCCCCAGAGCTTACAGAGGCGGTGCTGGTCGAAGTGAGTCGGCGTGTCGAGTTCGACCGCGAGCGTGTCGAGGAGTTTGCGGGCGCGTTTCGCGGTGCCGAAGTCCTCCGTCACCTCGTCGCGGACGGCCTCGGCGAACGCCGGTTCGGAGACGGGGCCGAGCCAGATGGGGCCGGCTTCGAGAATGCGGGTGGAACCGCAGTTGGCGCACGCTTCGGGCGGGTGGGCGATGAGCGAGTGCTCGGCCTCGCGGTGGAGGCAGTCCTCGCAGTGGTAGACGAAGCCGGTCGATTCGAGGAGTTCGTCGGCCTTCGTCGCCCGCTCGTCGAGTTCGAGGTACGCCCGCGCGTAGTGGCGCGTCGCGTGCGAGAGAATCGGGACGGCGGCCTTGTCGTAGCGGGCGGCGGTGCGGACCATCGCGCCGAGGAGCGTCCGAAGGCCCATCTCGGGGTGGTAGTCGGTGTTCTGCGGGAGACAGCCGTACTTCCGGATGCCGCTTTTCTGGTGTGCGCCGCACAGCGGGGCGGTGTCCGTGGCGGTGACGCAGACGAGGTCGCGGGTGTTGGCGAAGGCGGGGTCGGCGAAGGGCATCGGCGTGCCGAAGGGGTCGAGGTCGACCACGTCGAAGACGGAGTCGTACATGAGGGCGTTGGCGTTGCGGTGGACCGCCTCGCCGCCGTTGCCGGCGCGGTCGAGGTTCGACTGGGCGAGTTCGACGGCGTCGGTGTCGAGGTCGGCGCAGGTCACGTCGTAGCCCTCGGCGGCGGCGCGGACGCCCCGGATTCCCGAGGCGGCCATCGCGTCGAGGTAGCTCTCGGCGCGGGGTTCGCGCTCGCGGAAGGCCCGGAGGACGGCCGCGGTGATGTCCCGGTTCAACTCCTGTGTGGGGTTGTAGAAGACATCGTCGCCGGTCCCCGCTGACGCCCCGTCGCGGGCGTCGGGAACCTCGATTTCGACGCCTCCCTCGCTCACGTGCATACCCGCAGTCGCCCGCGCGGGCGGAAACCGGTTGCGATGCGATTGTGCGATGCGATTGTGCGACGCGGTTGCGGCGGGCGTCCTCCCCCGCGGCATCGAATGCGTTTTCACCGCCACCGACGAAATCGAGGGCGTGGATTCGGCCGACGACTGGCGAGCGGCCCTCGAAGCGGCCGGGCGGCTCTCGCCGCAGATCGTGCAGGCCATCGTCGACGCCCACGGCGACCGGGGCGTCACGGCCATCGAGGCCGTCTCCGAGCGACGGGTGAAGCGCTACCGCGACTTCGACGTGGTCGTCGGCTACGACGACGAGTACGTGGTCGAAGACCGCGGCTGTACCTGCAAGGACTCCCAGTACAACCTCGACCCCGACGAGGGCGAGCGCTGTTGGCACGTCCTCGCGGTCGACGTGGCCGAGGCGCTCGGCGAGCTCGACCACCACGACATGTGGTACTCCGACGTGCGGGAATTTCTGTAATCACACGTCTCGGCCCCGCGCCCGTTCGGTCCGTCGCCGCGTCCCGGGAACGACCACAATCCTTTCCGAACCCCGCCGCGAACCTCGGGCCAACGGATGGCTGATTTCGACCTCTCTATCGACGAAAAGCGGGTGTACGCGGACAAGTCCGGCAAGCAGACGGTGTACGTCGCCGCGGGCGTCGGGGTCGTGACCGTCGACGTGTCCGACGACCTCGTCGGCGGCTTCCGCGTCGACCGCCGGTGCGCCGCGCGGGACGCCGCCGGGTCGCCCGGGGAAGTCGCCGTCGCCACCGACGAGGACGTACTGCTCGTCCAGGGCGACGACTACCACGAACTCGACTTCGGGCCCGCGAGGGCCGTCGGCTTCCACCGGAATCGCGTCGTCGCCGCCGCCGACTCGGGGCGCGTCGCCCGCCTCGACGAGTCCGGGTGGACCGACCTCGGCGAGGTCGATTCGGTCCGCGCCCTCGACGGGAGCCTCGTCGCGGCCGAAGACGGCGTCTACCGCATCGGCGACGACGGTCTCTCGCACGTCGGCCTCGACGACGTAAACGACGTGTCCGACCCCGCGGGCCGTCTCGGCGGCGATTCGGGAACCCCGCTCGCCGCGACCGACTCGGGGCTGTACGCGCTCGGCAACGGCTGGATGGACGCGCTCGACGGGGCGTTTTCGGCGGTCGCGTCGATGCCGGACGGCCGCGCCCACGCGGTCGGACCGGACGGCGTCGTCGCGCGCGACGACGAGTCGGACGCGTGGAACGCCGCCCCGATTCCGCTGGACGAGACGGTCGTCGCGCTCGCCCACGACGCCCGCGCCGCCTACGCCGTCACCGACGCGGGGAGCTTCTGCGTTCGGCTGACCGGGGGCGACTGGCGGACGCAGGTGCTCGGATTGGACACCGTCGGCGTCGCGGTTCGCTGACACGCGACGCGGCTGTACGCAACGAAAAGCGGTTTTACCCCCCACGAGAGACGAACGGGTATGCTCGTACCCGGCGCATCCTCCCAGGCACTCGCGGCCGCGCTCGCCGCCGAACTCGGCGAGTCGCTCGCGGCCGTCGAGTACGACCGCTTCCCCGACGGCGAGACGCTGGCCGCCGTTCCCGGCTTCGACGCCGACGCCGCCACCATCGTCGCCAGCACCGCCAGCAACGACGCCTACGTCGAACTCCTCCAACTGCAGGACGCGGTCCGCGAGGCCGGCGCGTCCGAGGTCACGACGGTCATCCCGTACATGGGCTACGCCCGACAGGACAAGGCGTTCGAGGCCGGCCACCCGATTTCGGCCCGCGCGGTCGCCCGCGCCGTCAGCACGACGACCGACCGCGTCGTGCTCGTCAACCCCCACGAGGACGCCGTCTCGGAGTTCTTCGACGTGCCCGTCGACATCGTCGACGCCGCCGGGCGACTCGCCGAACCGCTCCCCGCGCTCGACGACCCGCTGTTTCTGTCGCCCGACTCGGGGGCCATCGGCATCGCCGAGACCGTCCGCGACGCCTACGGCGAGGGCGAGACCGACTACTTCGAGAAGGTGCGCCACTCCGGGACCGACGTCGAAATCACGCCGAGCGACGCCGACTTCGAGGGCCGCGACGTGGTCATCACCGACGACATCATCGCCACCGGGTCGACCATGAGCGAGGCCGTCGCCGTCCTCGCAGACGGCGGCGCGAAGCGCGTCTTCTGTGCGACCGTCCACCCGCTTCTCGCCCGCAACGCCCGCACGAAACTCGCGCGCGCCGGTATCGAGCGCGTCGTCGGCACCGACACCATCGAGCGCGACGTGAGCGAGGTGTCCGTGGCCCCCGTTCTCGCCGACGAGCTCGAACGGTAACATATCACACAGTCTCTCGAAACGGTTTTCCCAGTCCCCGTATCTCGGAGTAACATGGGACGCTACGGAGACATCGACTACCCGCGGATGACCAAGACCGGCCTCGGACTGGGGCTCGCGCTGTTCCTGTTCGGCGCTGTCGGCGCGAAAGTCGCGCTCGCGATGAACGGCGGCGCACTTCCGGGCTGGGAGCGCACGCTGTTTTTCGACGCCGAGTGGCTCGGCATCGCGCTGGTCCTGTTCTCGCCGATTATCTTCGGCATCGTGCTCCCCCTGACGGAGTAGATGGCCGACGCCGACCCGCGGTTCCCCGACGACGACGAGACGCTCGTCCTCGAACCCGACTGCAACCGCTGTCCGGCGCTCGTCGAGTGCCGCAACCGCATCTCGTGGGGCGTCGGCCCCGACGACGCGACCGTGATGGTCGTCGGCGAAGCGCCGGGTGCGGGCAACCCCGACGCCGACCGCTGGCGGGGCGGCAACTGGACCGGGATGTCCTACACGGCCCAGCACTCGGGCCGCCGCATCCGCGAGACGATGGCCGCCGTCGGCTACGAGTCGGGCGTCTTCTACACGAACGCGGTCAAGTGCTTCCCCTCGGACGGCGAGGGGTCGAACCGCGCGCCCACGGCCGCCGAAAAGGAACACTGCCGCGACCACCTCGTTTCCGAACTCGAAGCCGTCGACCCCGACGTGGTGGTTCCGACCGGCCGCCACGCGACCGAAACCGTCCTCGCGCTCGACGACACCTCGCTGGACGGCTTTCTCGATACCGTCCTCGAACCCGTCGAGAGCGAGCGGTTCGGCTACACCGTACTCCCGCTTTTGCACCCCTCGTACCGCGACGTGTGGCTCTCCCGACTCGGCTACGAGTTAGACGAGTACCTGGCCGACTTGGAATCGCGTCTCCCCTGAGGCCACCACGTCGCCGACGCGGACCGCGACGACCGCCGACTGCACCGACCGTGCCGCTCGATACCCCGCATATTCATGGCTGAGGGTTGACATTATTCGGTCACACCGATGCTCGGCGACCTCATCGCGGACCTGATTATCGACGTCGTTCTCCACCCGTTCGTGAAAGCGATGGACCCGTTCGTCGCCGGCGTCAAGAAGCGACTGGCGCGGATTCGGGCGCGGTTCGGCGGTGACGGAGGTGACGGAGGTGACGATGTCGGCGCGGCCGCCGACAGCGGGAACGCCGGAGTCGGCCGCGGATACGACGCCGACGACCGCGAACGGTCCACCGAGCGGAACTGACGCGTCCCCGGCCCCGAACCGGTCCGAACTTTCTTTTTCCCGCCAATCGACGTGCCACGTATGTCCGACTGCATCTTCTGCGCCATCGTCGACGGCGACATCCCCGGCCGAATCGTCCACGAGACGGAGCACACGCTTGCGTTCCTCGACGCCAACCCGCTCGCGCCCGGCCACACGCTCGTCGTCCCGAAGGAGCATCACGCCCGCCTCGACGAGGTGCCGGCCGACGCGGCCGCCGACCTCTTCGCCGCCGTGAACGACCTCGTCCCGCGCGTCGAGGCGGCGGTCGACGCCGACGCGACGAGCGTCGGCATCAACAACGGCCCCGCCGCCGGCCAGGAAGTCGACCACGTCCACGTCCACATCGTCCCCCGGTTCGAAGGCGACGGCGGCAGCCCCATCCACGCCGTCGCGGGCGAGCGACCCGACCTCTCCGACGAGGAACTCGCCGACATCGAGGCGGCCATCTCGGGCTGACGGAGCCGACCTCTCCTGCCGGCGCCGCGCTCACCAGCAAATCGTGTCGATATAAAAACACATACGGCCGCCGCGAGTACCGGCTGTCGTGACAGTCCTCCAATCGTTTCGAACGGCCCTCCGAATCGTCACCGAGACGCCGGTGCTCGTCGCGTTCGCCCTCGCGTTCGGGCTCATCGGCGCGTTGAACAGCGCCTCCGGTCCGACCGGTGCCGTTGGCTCGCTCCTCCAACTCCTCGCTGTGCCGGCGCTCATCGGCGCGTTCTACACTGTCGCCGACGGCGCGCGACCCGGTTCCGACACCGACCTGCGCGCGACTACCGCGGCACAGCGCTACTACGTCAGCCTGCTCGGCGCGACGCTCCTCGCCGGCCTCGTCGTGGTCGTCGTCGCGATGGTCGTCGGCGGCGGCGTCCTCGGCTACATCGGGTTCGACCGATTCAACGCGGTGCTGAACGGCTCCGCGAGCCTCACGCTCGTCGAGCTCGGGGCGCTCGGCGTGGCCGGCGTCGCCCTGATGGCCATCGTCTACGTCTTCACCTTCTTCGACACCGCCGTCGTCCTCGACGGGAAGACCGCGGGCGGGTCACTCAGCCGCAGCGTCGACTTCGTCTTCGGCAACCTCCGGCACGTCGTCGGCTACGCGGTCGTCGCGACCGCCGTGACCTCGGTCGTCGACCTGCCGGTCCTCTGGCTCGTCACCCTCGACGGGGCGACCACCGTCACCGGCGCGGTGACGGCGTTCCAAGCGCCGATGCCGGCGGTCGATATCGCCGTCGTGGCCGTCGGCTCGACGGTCACCACGCTCGTCGGGCGAACTTACAAGGTCTGTTTCTACCGGGCCTGCACGGACGAGACGCCGGGTTCAGACCCCGAAGCGGCCGACGACGAGTGGTCGGTCTAGCCCCACCGCCGGCCGTCGAAATCACCTCTGTGAGCTGAATAGTGTCGTCCGGCGACACCAATACCGGCCGACCGAAGCTATTAATTCGAGAACCCGACCAGTCGCGGTATGCCGATTCCCCCCAGAACCACCGCGCTCGTCGGCGTCGCCGGCGGCGCGGGGACGACCCGACTGACGCTCGAACTCGCCGCGGCGCTCGCGACCGACGGTCGCGACGTGGCGGTCCTCGACGCGGCGTTCGCCACGCAGGGGCTCTCGGACTACGTCTCGGGAGCGCTCGACCCCGACGCGACGTCGCTCGTCACCGACGCGGCGGACGTGCCGCTGGAGTCGGGGCTGGTAGACTTCGAGACCGACGCCGAGGGACGCGTCGCCGTCTGCCCCGCCGCGGCCCCGTTCGAGCGACTCGCGCGGGCGATGACCCCCGACGCCGCGCGGGCGTTCGAGGGTCGCATCGCCGAGGCCGCAGACAGCTTCGACCACGTGCTCGTCGACGCGCCGCTCCTCGCGTCGAATCAGACCGTCGCCGCCGCCGCGGCCTGCGACCGCGTCGCGCTCGTCGCGCCCGCCACGGACCGCGGTGCCGACGCCGTCGGTCGTCTCAGCGCCCGGGCCGCCGACATCGGGGCTGATATCGACGCGGTCGTCTCCACGTTCGGCGCGCTCGGCGACGCGGACGTGGTCGTTCCCGAGACCGAGGCGAACGACATCGCCGACGCGCCGGCGTGCCGCGACGACGCCGACCTCGCGGCGGGCGTCGCCGCGGTCGCGGAGGTCCTCCTCGACGTGGAACTCGATTCGGTGACGGCCGCCGGCGGCGTGCTCACCTCGGTCGGCGAGTACGTCCGTCGCTGAATCGCGCGACGCGCCGAGCGAGTTTCGAGAGAGCAGACGGACGGCTGGTGAGCGCCGCCGCTCGCGAGCGTGAAAACGGGAGGTGGGGAGGCGTGTCCCGCGTCAGAACTGCATGTCGGTGACCGAGCTCATGGTCTCGGCCAGCGAGTCGCGCTTCGCGACGGCCGCGTCGGTGCGGTCGGTCAGCGCGCCCTCGACGGCTTCGACGAGGGGGTCGATGGGGTCGTGCGTCTCGACGTACGTCGCGAGTGCGAACTCCGACGGCTCGGCGCCGGTGAGCGCGAGCGCGTCGGCGCGCGAGATTCGTCCGTCGATCCAATCGCGGACGATGCGTCGCGCCTCGGGTGCGAGGGGAGTCACGCCCGCTTCGCCGCAACGGTGCAAGACTTTCGCCGCCGTGACCGGAGCGACGCCTGCGTCGCTCGCGCTCTCGCCGACTGACGTGCCCGACCCGTGTGCTTCGACAACCCGCTCCGCGGCCGCAGGCGCACAGGGGAGCGCGTCTGCGTGCGCCTCGAAGCGCTCGCGGAGGGAAACACCGGTGTCGTCGACAGTCGGAACGCAGCGCGAGCGCTGTTCAGTCGTCGTCGTCTCTAACGCGGCGGCGATATCCGACAGTCCCATCGCTCGGTGGTCCGCACCTATCGACTAAAAGCGTTCCTAATCAGTATCAAAATTGAGTCTGTAACCCACCGGTTACCGGTAGGCTCTGACGGCAGTAATCGGGGTTCTACCCCCTTTTCAACCCGTGTTTAAATACCCGTTCGAGACCGATTTTCAATTGTGATGAGCGAAGCACGTTCCCCCCAGGGTTGCCCCGAATGCGACGGACACCTCGGTTTCGAAGCCGGCGAGACGGTCTGTACCGACTGCGGTCTCGTCGTCTCGGAGTACCGCATCGACCACGGCCCCGAGTGGCGCTCGTTCGCCGACGACGACCGGAACCCCGCCCGCACCGGCGCGCCGCTCACCCGCTCGCGCCACGACCGCGGCCTGTCGACCGAAATCGGCCGCTCGACGCGTATCAAGGGTCGCAAGCGCCGGCAGTTCGCCCGCATGCGCCGCCAGCACAACCGCGCTCGCATCTCGACCAAGCGCGAGCGCAATCAGGTGTACGCCTTCACCGAGATTCGCCGCGTGACGAGCGCGCTGTCGCTGCCGAACCACATCCGCGACCAGGCGTGTTCGCTGTTCGAGTCCGCCCAGAACGAGGACCTCCTGCGCGGGCGCTCGCTCGAAGGGTTCGCCGCGGCCTGCGTCTACGCCGCCTGCCGCGTCGCCGGCGTCTCCCGGAGCGTCGAGGAAGTCTGCGACGTGTCGAAGGCCACCGAGGCGGAACACCAAGCGGCCTACGGCGCGCTCAACCGCGACCTCGGTCTCCCCGTCGCGCCCGCCGACCCGACCGAGTACCTTCCGCGGTTCGCGACCAAGCTCGACCTCGACAGCGACACCGAGCGCCGGGCGCGCGAGTACGTCGCCGAAGCCCGCGAGGAGGGCGTCGTTGGCGGCAAGAACCCCTGCGGCGTCGCCGCGGCGTGTCTCTACACCGCGGCTCGCGACCGCGGCGAGGACTGCACGCAGGCCGAGGCCGCCGACGTGGCCGACGTGACGCCCGTGACGCTCCGCAAGACGTACGTGGCGCTCCGCGAGTGAGCCGACGCCGACAGGCGACGGGACTCGCTAACTGAGACGACGGCGAGGAAGACGCGAGAATCGAACTGCGTCCGCACGAACGGACCGAAGACGAGACGACGTTTCTACCGACCGCTTACGCGAACCGCGTCCGCGAGTTCTCGAACGCGACTACTGGGAAGGCTCTTCGGCGACGACGCGACGACCGGCTCGAACCGCTCGACCGCCTCGGCCAGTCGAGAGTCCGCGGGGACCGCCGTCGCCGGCGCGCCGAGCACGTCGGCGAAGGCGTCGAGCGGCACCTCGTCGACGACGCGGTTGACCGCGACGGCGGCGAGCCCGCAGTCGAGTTCGCGCGCGAGTTCGCGGGTCCGCACCACGTCGGCCAGCGCGTACCCCTTCGGGGACGCGACCACGAGGCAGGCGTCGGCGACGGTGAGCGGAACGCCGGCGTCGGCGCGCATCCCCGCGGGGCAGTCCACGACCACGTCGCCGTAGGCCGCTTCGACCGCGTGAAGCGCGTCGGCGAGGAGACGCACGTCGGCCGCCCGCGCGCCGGCGAGCGTCCGACCGCACGGCAGAATCGAGACCGGGCCGCCCGAGCGGACGGCTTCGAGCGGGTCCGCGCGCCCCGCGAGCACGTCGTGGAGGTCTGGGCCGGGCGCGTACGGGAGGTTCGCCATCCCGAGGTCGGCGTCGACGACGACCGCGCCCAGTTCCGCCGCGAGTTCGAACGACAGCGTCGACTTCCCGACGCCGCCCTTCCCGGAGACGACCGCGAGAATCACGCGAGCCTCCGGAGCGCGTCCACGTCGGGGTCGGCGTCGGTGGCGCGGTCCGCGAGCGCCGTCGCGCGCGCCGCGAGTCGGCGAAGACGCTCCCGGTCCGCGTCGAGCGCGTCGAGCGCGTCGATGCAGATATCGGCCTCCGAGAGCGTCGCCGCGGCGTCGGCGACCGACGCGCCGTCCAGTCGCTCGGCGAGGTCGATGCGACGCTCGAACGCCGCGAGCGACTCCAGCGACTCTGGCGGCTCCGACCCGAGCGACTGGTCAGTCCCGCGGCCGCGTTCCTCGGAAGTCCCGACCGCCGCCGACACGTCGGCGTCCGTGGGCTGTTCGGACGGTTCGGGACGTTCGGAGCGGGTCTGTGGTTCGGGGCTCGGAAGCGGCTCGCGGCGCTCGCCATCTGACGCGTCGCTCGTCGTGCTGGGCGTCGGTTCGGGCGTCTCCGACTCCCGCGTCGTCGGCGGCAGGTCAGAAGAGACGGGGACTGCATCGGCCGGCGGCCGCGCCGAACCGAGCGTTCGAACCGCATCGTCGGGCGTCGAATCGCTGGCTCGCTCCGCCTCGTCGGCGCGACCGAGCACGTCGATGCCGACCGCGTGTTCGGGGCGGGCGTCGAGGTCGGCGGTCGCGGTGTCGCGGGTGGCCGTCGACGACGGGGAGACGGCGTAGCCGAGCGCGACCGTCGAGCCCGCGGGGACGACGCCTTCGAACCCCTCGTCGTCCCAACCGGCTTCGGGAACGCCGGCGCGACGCGGCGGGAGCACCGACCCATCGAGTCGGTTGCGAAGCCTGACGCGCCGGTCGACCGGCGCGTCGTTGTGGACTCGGACCGAGACGAGGGCGACGCCGTCGTCCACGGTCACGTCGATATCGGAGTGCATGGCGGGGATGGCCGCCGCTTCGTATATAAATCAACGCCCGGTGTGGCTCGCTCACCCGTCGTTCGGCCGGCATCTGACGACCGGCGCGTCGAGCCAGTTCGCCGCGGCGTCGGCGTCCGAAACCCGGCCGCCCGAGATGACGACCGGGGCGGACAGGTCGGCGAGGCGGGCGGCGGCGAGCGCGCGTGCGACGGGGTCCGATTCGAAGTCGGCCACCGACGCGGGCGACTCCGCAGTCGCCATCAGCGATGGGGCCGCCGCGAGGCTCCGGAGCGCCGCCTCGAACGCATCGCCGAGTTCGGCCGCGAAGTACGCCCGCGCCTCTCGACGGCGGTTCTCGACCGCGTCTTCGAGTTTGAGTCGCGCCTCGCGGCTGTCTCGCTCGGTTCGGGCCGCCCGTTCGAGCGCCGAAAGCCGCTGTTCGGCCGCGACGCGTTCGGTTTCGACCTCGGAGAGTTCGGTCGCGACCGCCACGAGTTCCGATTGCGCCGTCTCAGTCGCCTCGTCGTCGCCGGCGTCTCGGTGAGCGTTCACCCGACCGCGAAGGGTTGCGACGCGCTCTCTGAGTCGGGACTCGTCCTCGCCGGCGGCGGCGACGCGGCGGCGGGCCTCGCGGAGCGCGGCCGCGGACGTGTCGATGGGTTCGCGCTCGTCCGCCTCCACATCCACCCCGTCGTCGCGGCGCTCGGCGAGTTTCGCTTCGAGTCGGTCGAGGTCGTCGGCGACGGGAGAGCGAAGCCCGCGGGACCGACCGACCGCCGCGAGGAGCCAGCCGCGGGACGGTGTCGGCTTCGAGACGGGAATCCGACCGAGGCGGTCGTACCCGGGACCCGGCGGCGGACAGTCGATTCGGAGCGCGCCGGTCCCGTCGTCCCCGTCATTCCCGTCGTCCCCGTCGCCCCCATCGTCCACCCGTATGGCAGCGACGACCTCGTCGGCACCGACGTCGAACGGTCCGTCGGCGAGGTCGATAGCCGGTCCTTCGCGGACGGTCCCGTCGGGGAGTCGAAGCCTCATAGCTCGCGGCGCTGCATCTCCGCGGCCGACGGGTGGTCGGTGCCCGAGGCGAACTTGCTGTACGGCGTCGCCGGGGACTCGCGGTCCTCGTAGGCGGCCGCGGCCTCGCGGACCGCGTCCGGGACCGCCGCGAACTCGTTGAACGGTTCGGTTCGCTCGATCTGCACGGCCTCGTCGTGTTTCTCCCGAAGCCGAAGCGCGAGGAAGGCGGCCAACTCCGTCTCGTCGAAGAGCGCGGCGCGACCCAGTCGACGGACCACGACCTCGTCGTGGGTCCGACAGATGTTCCGAAGCGTCGTCCGCGCCGCCTGCGAGTAAGTCACGACCAACAGCACGCACGCTCGGTCACGGAGTCGGGAGAAAAATCGTTCGACAGCGGCGCTCTCGCGTCAGTCGACTGTCACAGACAGGAAGACTACGGCGTCTCACCCGAGTTCGAATCTCCGCGCGACTCGTCTCGCCTCAGACGCGCTCGACCGAGAACGTCACGTCGTCGGCGTCGCCGGCCGCCTCGTCAAGGAGGTCTCTGACCCGCGTCCGCGCGTCGGCCTCGTCGGCGGCGAGGACGACGAGACCCTCCGCGCGGTCGTCGCCGACGGCCGTCCACGCGTCGAGCGTTCCGTCGCCGGCGTCGTCTTCGAACTCCGTCGCGAACGTCCGGAGGACGGTCACGACGCGCCGCTCGGTGCTGGCGAGGTCCGCGTCGCCCGATTCGAGGTCGCGGATGGCGTCTTCGATGTTGCGGATGGCGGAGATTCGGTCCATCGGTCGTCTGTCCCGTCGCCGCACGCTCCACTAAGTTCGTCGGTTCCGCGCGGGTCGGTCGCAGACGGTCGCGAGTCGAACGGCCGTCTCAGGAGCGTTCGTCCGGTAGCTCCTCGAAGAAGTCGGCGACGAACGTGAAGTGCTCCGCCACGAGGTCGCAGTCCGCGAAGGCCTCTCGCGCCTCGCTTTCGAGGGCGGTCTGCTTTTCGGGGATGTCGTTGTCGCCCGCGGTCGCCGCCTCGTCGAGCACCTCGCTGGCCCGCGCCATCGCGTCGGTGAGGCAGGCGAACTCCTCGGAGCGGGAGGCGATTGCCGCCACGGGGTCGCGTTCCGAGACCCGCGCGTTCACGTCCTCGAACGCGCTCATCGCCCGGAAGAACGACCCGGTGGCGTCGCCGTAGCTCTCGCCGAGGTACTCGTCGAACCCGTCCTGTAATCGTCGAATCGCGTCGCGGAACGAGACGATGTCGTCGGCGAAGGCCTCGAACTGACCGATCTCCCGCTCGAAAAAGTCGACCTTCCGCCCGTAGTCCGCCGGTTCGAGGGCGGTGAGTTCGTCGAGGGCGTCGGCCTCCGACTCCTTCCGTAAGCTATTGAGCGTGTCTCGCGTCGGTTCGAGCGCCTCCGCTATCTGTTGGACCTGCGTGTCGATGCGGTTGAACTCCTCGCCGTACAGCCTGGAGACCGCGTTGTTGGTGCGGTAGAACGCCTGATTTGCGTTCTCGTGGGTCTTACCCGTCCACCAGAGGAACCAGAAGGCGCGTCGGAGACGCCCGAGACGCGCTCGCTGGGCGTCGGTCTTGTCGAGTTGGTCGAGCGTGTTGAAGTGGCCGCGCGCGAGGTATAGCGAGTCGGCGTCGTCCTCGAACGAGAACTGCGTCGTGGCGTTCAGGTCGTGGAAGCCGCCGTCTTCGCCCGCCACGGACGCGAAGTCATCGACCGCAGCGTCGAGGTCTTCCACGGCGAGGCCGAGGATTCGGTCCACTCTGTCCGGCTCTTCCGTGGTCGTCTCGGTCGTCGGCTCCTCCGTCGTCGTCGTCGGCTCCTCAGTCGTGGTCGTAGTCGGAGTTTCCGTCGCCGTCGGCTCCTCCGTCGTCGTCGTCGGCTCCTCCGTCGTCGTCTCCCCACCGTCCGCTGACGAACATCCCGCGAGGAAGAGTGCACCCGCGGTCGCCAGATACGCTCGACGATTCATACGTACTACATGACTTTCAGATTACATAGGAGTGTTGGTGCAAATAAACGACACGCGCTCGAGACTGTCCCCTCGCTAAGATAGTGTGGAAGTCGGGACAGTACGGAGTTCGTGACAGTCGAGAAATCGAGGGCGGCCACTCAGGTCGCGCGGTAGACGTCGCCGCGGGGCTCGTAGATGTCGCCTTTCATCTTGAGCTTGTCCAGCTGGTCGTTGACCGTCTTCTCGTCCATGTTCAGCTCGCTGTTGGCGCGTTCGAGGACCTCCTCGTGGGGCGCGCCCTCCTCGTACTCCTCCTGCATGGTGCGGATGAGTTCGAGCAGGTTCTTGATGCGGTCGCGCTGGGTCTTCGAGCGGCCGGTCTCGACGATGTCGGCGTCGAACTCGCCGGTTTCCGGGTCCATGCCGATGTCGCGCAGGCAGGACTCGACGATGCCCGTGACGCGCTCTGCGTCCTCGCGGGTCACCTTGTCCGAGAGGCGGACGCGAGCGGACGCCTCGCCGAGCCGGACGAGCGCTTCGAGCTTCCGGGCGGTCACGGGGACGGGCGCGTCCTCGTCGGCGCCGCGGGCGCGGAAGTCCACGTAGAAGTCGCGGATGACCTGCTTCGCCTCGTCGGTCATCGTCGGGTAGCAGGTGCGCTTCGAGTAGGCGATGTACTTGCGGAGGAGCTCCGCGTCGATGGTGGGCGCGACCTCGTCGGTGACGGCGTCGACCTGCTGTTCCGTGAACTCGGAGTTGGCGACGTTCGTCCGCTGGGTGTTCAGCTCGCCCGCGTAGTTGGTCTTGAGGATGTGGTCCGCGAGCTTGGAGTCCTCGTCGGGGTCGGGGTCGTCGGTGACCGTGAAGATGAGGTCGAACCGGGAGATGAGCGCGGGTTCGAGGTCGATCTGCTCGCCGATTGGCTCGTACTGGTCGAAGCGGCCGTACTTCGGGTTCGCCGCGCCGAGGAGCGAACACCGCGACTTCAGCGTCGCGTTGATGCCGGCCTTGGAGACCGAAATCTGCTGTTGTTCGAGCCCCTCGTGCATCGCGGAGCGGTCCTCGGGCCGCATCTTGTCCAGCTCGTCGACCGCCGCGATACCCTTGTCCGCGAGGACGAGCGCGCCGGCTTCGAGCGTCCACTGCTGGCCATCGCCGAAGTCGTCGCGGACGGCGGCGGCGGTGAGACCCGCCGAGGACGAACCCTTGCCGGAGGTGTAGACCGACCGGGGAGCGATATGTCGTATATATGACAACATCTGCGATTTGCCAGTTCCGGGGTCCCCTATCAGCAGCATGTGCAGGTCGCCGCGAATCCGCGACCCGTCGGGCAGGTGTTTCGTGACGCCCGAGAACAGTTGGAGAATCATGGCCATCTTCTCCTGCTCGTAGCCGTAGATGGCGGGCGCGACGGACTCGACCATCTTCTCGTAGATGGCCGGGTCGTTCGAGAGTTCGACGATTTCGGCCACGTCCTCGTCGGATATCTCCATGTCCTCGAACTCCTCGTCCTCGATGGTGAGCGAGATGCCCTCCATGTAGTAGTCGAAGACGGGCGTCTTCTCGTTGCCCGAGGTCTGCTGTTCGATGTGGAGGATGCCGACCGCGGTGACGTGGTCGCCGGCGGTGACTTTGCCGGTCACGTCGTCCGAGAGGTTGATGTCGATGCTCTGCGGCGTCTCGCCCCCGCGCAGGCCCTCGGGTGACTCCTGGACGCGCAGCTTCTGGGAGTCGATGAAGTTCGACTGGTCGAAGTCGATGCGGAACGGCCCCTGACGCTCGCATCCCTGACACTCGTGTGGTTCCTGAAAGCCGCCGTCGCCCTGCGGGATGTAGCTCATCGTCCCGCAGCGCTGGCACTCGAAGGCGGCCTCCGTGATTTTCGGGCGCACGTCGGTCGCCTTGCGGACGATTCCCTGCACCGAGATGAGCGTCCCGATGTGGTCGTCGTTGACCCGGATGTTCCGGATATCGACCGTCTCGGGGAGGTTGCGCATCCGGACGTGCGCCTGACCGAGCTTCACGTCCGCGGGGAGGTCGAACAGGCGCAGCGCCTCCTCGGCGTACTCCTGGAACTGGCCGGGCTTCGTGATGTAGTCGTCGGCGAGCTCCGCGTCGAACCGATAGAGGTCGTCGTAATCGATGTACAGCGACCGCTTTTCCTTCGGATACTGCTGTGCGAGTTTTCCGATCTCCTCTCGATAGTAGTTGCGGTAGAACTCGATGAACCGCTCCGTCAGGTCTCGGTTCTGGGGGGCCTGCGCCATCGCACAAGGGTATGTCCCCAATCGGTTAAGAACCTTCGTCGTTCGGCCGACCCTCCGTCGTCCCGACGGGTCGGCCGCGCGCCGGGACTCGCGCGGCCCGAGGGGTCACAGCGGCCGCCGCTACAGCGACACGTCGGTCTCGATGTCCTCGGTCGCCTCGCGGAGTCCGTCGCGGCGGGCGTCCTCGGCCATCCGGTTCGAGAGGTCGTCGTCGGTCAACAGCTCCGCGAAGTCGTCGCGGAAGCGGTAGTTGGCCCGGCTCGAGCGGATGTCGGCCTCGGCGGCGGGGCGGCACTCGGCGACGACTTCGACGGGCACGTCGAGCGTCTCGGCGATGGTCTCGTCGTCCGCGCCGTCGACGAGCAGGTTGTCGAAGCGGTCGGCGTCGAACGGGAACTCGCGGTCGGCGTCACGGACGAGGTGGAGGTCGAACCGGGCGGTGCGAATCGCCTCGGGCGACGCGTCGAGTTCGACCGCGAGGTCGGCGTCCGCGTCGCCGTCGAAGTAGCCGACGACGAGCGCGACGAGCGCGTCGTCGTCGAAGTCGGTGTCGAACGCGTAGCGCTCGCGCATCGTCGCCACGGTGTCGCGGACGCGCTCGCGGACCGCTTCGGGGTCGTCCACGTCGGCGAGCGACCCGCGCGACTCGGACTGCTGTTCGGTCACGGTGTCCGACCCAGTCGCCTCGATGAAGATGTCGCGAAGCTCGGCGGTCTTTTCGTCCATACCCGGAGAATGGCACGCCCAGCGTCTTTAATGATGCTGACCCGGGAGCCGCCGAGCGCCGGGAGGCGACTCGAATCGGCCGACGAGACCGAGGGCCGACCCCGTCCACGCACTCTGTAAACCGATAAGTTAAACAGGGTTTACGAGACAGCGATGGACATGGCAACTGAACACGAGTCAGTCGAACTCGTCGGCGACGAACTCGTCGGCAACATCGCCCGCGCCGCCCTGTTCGCGGCGCTCATGGGCGCGGGCAGTTACGTCTCGTTCCCGAACCCCGTCTCGCCGATTCCGGTGACGATGCAGGTGCTCGTCGTCTTCCTCGCGGGCATCTTCCTCGGCCCCGTCTGGGGCGGCGGCTCCATCGCGCTCTACCTCGCGGCCGGCGGCCTCGGCGCGCCGGTGTTCGCCGGCGGCTCGGCCGGGCTCGCGCCGCTCGTCGGCCCGACCGCGGGCTACCTCTGGGCGTACCCGGTCGCCGCGGTCATCGTCGGCCTCGTCGTCCACGGCGGCGTCGACATCGGCGACTACCGCGTGAGCACCGCCCGGCTCGTCGGCGCGATGGTCGCGGGCACCGTCGTCGTCTACGCCTTCGGGACGCTCGGCTTCGCGTACGTCCAGAGCGTCGGCCTCGAATCCGCCTTCTGGACGGCCTCCGCCGCGTTCATCCCCGCTGAGGCGTTCAAAATCGCCGCCGCGGTCGGCATCGTCCGCTCCGACGCCATCGCCGCCCAGTAGATGATTCGCGTCGAGGGCCTCGTCCACCGGTACGGCGACACGGTCGCGGTCGACGGGGTCGACCTCGCCATCGACGACGGCGAGTGCGTCATCGTCGCGGGCGCGAACGGCTCCGGCAAGACCACGCTCGTCCGGCACTTCAACGGCCTGCTCGACCCCGACGAGGGCTCGGTCTCGGTCAACGGCCGCTCCGTCTCGGACCACCTCGTCGCCGCCCGAACCGCGGTGGCGATGGTGTTCCAGCACCCCGAGGACCAGCTCGTCGCGGCGACTATCGGCGCTGACGTGGCGTTCGGCCCGGAGAACCTCGGGCTCGACCGCGACGAAATCGACCGCCGCGTCCGCGAATCGCTCGCCGCGGTCAACCTCGACGGCCGGGAAGACGAGCGCGTCGACGCCCTCTCCGGCGGCGAGGTCGAACGCCTCGCCATCGCCGGCGCGCTGGCGATGCGACCCGACCACCTCGTCTTGGACGAACCGTTCACCGGCCTCGACGAACCCGCCCGTCGCTCCGTGCTCGCGCGCCTCCGCGACCTCCGCGCCGAGGGGACGAGCCTCGTCGTCGTCACGCACGACCTGCGCGACGTGGCCGAACTGGCCGACCGCGTGGTCGTCCTCGCCGACGGCGACGTCGCCCTCGACGCCGCGCCCGACGAGGCCGCAGACCGCCTCCCCGACCTCGACGTCCGCCCGCCGTGTTGACCTACGAACCGGGCGACAGCCTCGCCCACCGACTCGACCCGCGGACCAAGCTCGGGGTGCAGGTCGCCTTCGCGGCGGCCGGGTTCGCGCATACCACACCCACCGGGCTCGTCGCCCTCGGCGTCGTCGCCGCGGGCTGTCTCCGCGCCGCCGACACGTCACCCGTTTCGGCCCTCAGCGACCTCCGCTACGCGGTTCCGTTCCTCGCGCTCGGTCCGGTCGTCGAGGCCGCCCGCCTCGGCGCGCCGTGGTTCGACCCCGAGGCGGCCGTGGACCCGGCGCTCGCCAGCGTCCGCGTACTGCTCGTCTTCTTCGTCGCGGCGGCGTACGTCAGGACGACGCCCGTGCGCGAGTCCCGCGCGGCGATCCAGCGGCTCGTCCCGGGTCGCGTCGGCGTCGCGCTCGGCGTCGGCGTCGCCCTCGTCTTCCGGTTTCTTCCCTTGGTCCGCCGCGACCTGCGCCGCGTCCGCGAGGCGCAGGCCGCCCGCCTCGGGAGCGAGCGACGGCTGGACGAGCGGCTCTCGCTCGTCGCCGCCGGCGGCCTCCGGCGGTCGTTCGCGCGGGCCGACGCGCTCGCGCTCGCTCTCCGCGCGCGGTGTTTCGCCTGGAACCCGACGCTCCCGGAGATTCGGTTCGGCCGGCGCGACGCGCCCGGGCTCGTCCTCGCCGTCGCGCTCCTCGCCAGCCTCGCGCTCTGAGGTCGCCGGGGCGCTCGTAATCCGCCGACCGACACGCCTCGGGTGGCAAGATTTAACCCTCCGTTCTCCGGTGATTGATTATGGACTTTGCGGCACAGGCGGATGTTACGCGAGAGACGTTCTGGACGATTAGTCCGGTCGGCGAGGCGCTCTTCTACGGCCTCGCCGCCATCGCGTCGCTCGTCTTCCTCTACGGGGTGTACGAGCGGTTCGCTCGATACGCGCGGGGTGGTGAAGACCAGTTCGACCGGCTGTCCGACCTGCCGGGACGGACGGTCCGGGCGGCGAAAGTGGTGTTCTCCAACGAAAAGCAGTTCAAGCGCGACCGGTTCGCCGGCGTGATGCACGCCTTCATCATGTGGGGCTTCCTGACGCTCCTCATCGGGACGACCATCCTCGCCATCGACATCGACGTGTGGCGGCGGGTGACGGGCAGTTCCTTCTTCGTCGGCGACTTCTACCTCTCGTACTCGTTCGTCATGGACCTCATGGGCCTGTTGTTCGTCGTCGGCGTCGGGATGGCGCTGTGGCGGCGCTACGGGGTCCGACACCCGCGGCTGTGGGGCAAACACACCGGCTTCGAGGACGCCGCGTTCGTCTGGACGCTGTTTCTCCTCGGCGTCGGCGGCTACGTCCTCGAAGGCATCCGCATCGTCGGCACGGAGTTCCCCGAGTTCGAGACGGTGAGCTTCGTCGGCTACTTCGTCGCCCTCGTGTTCGACGCCGGGGGCATGAGCCAGGGCCTCGCACAGACGCTCTACTGGTTCGGCTGGTGGTCCCACGCGCTCCTCGCCTTGGCGTTCGTCGCCGCCGTCCCCTACGCCAAGCCCCTGCACATGCTCACCTCCTTCGCCAACATCGTCACCGCCGACGAGAAGGCGGGCACGCGCCTCCCGAAAGTGCCGGCCGACACGCCGCCGGACGAAATCGGCTACGTCTCCGAGGACGACTTCTCGTGGAAGGCGATGCTCGACATGGACGCCTGCACGAAGTGCGGCCGCTGTACCGACGCCTGCCCGGCGAAGGCCTCCGGCCGCAACCTCGACCCGCGGGACGTGATTCTCGACCTGAAGACCTACCGCGAGTCGGTCGACGCCGGCGGCGACTCCATCGACATCGTCGCGGACGGCGGCACTTCCGTCGTCGACGCCGAATCGATGGAGTCCTGCATGGCCTGCATGGCCTGCATGGACGCCTGTCCGGTCGATATCGAGCACCTGACGCACTTCACCGAGATGAACCGCCGACTCACCGAGACGGGCCAACAGCAAGAGCCGGTGCAGGAGGCGATGATGAACATCTTCCAGAACGGCAACGCCTTCGGCGACCCTCAGCGCAAGCGGCCCGACTGGACCGACGACCTCGACTTCGAGGTGCCCGACGCCCGCGACGAATCGGTCGAGTTCCTCTGGTACGTCGGCGACTACCCCTCCTACGACGAGCGCAACCGCGCCGTCGCCCGCTCGCTGGCCCGCATCTTCGAGGAGGCGGGCGTCTCCTACGGCATCCTCTACGAGGACGAACAGCACGACGGCAACGACGTGCGCCGCGTCGGCGAGGAGGGCCTCTACGAGATGCTCGTCGAGGACAACGTCGCCGCGATGGCCGACTGCGACTTCGACAAAATCGTCTGCACCGACCCGCACTCGTACAACACGTTCAAAAACGAGTACCCGGAGATGGACGACTCGTTCGACTACCCGGTGTACCACTACACCCAACTGGTCGAGCGCCTCGTCGGCGACGACCGCCTCGGCCTCGCGGGCGACGAACTCGCCGCCCAGACGGTGACGTACCACGACCCGTGTCACCTCGGACGCTACAACGGCGAGTACGAAGCGCCCCGCGAGGTCATCCGCGCGACCGGCGTCGAACTCGCCGAGATGCCGCGCAACCGCGACCAGTCGTTCTGCTGCGGCGGCGGCGGCGGCGGCCTCTGGATGGACCACGAAGAGGAGTCGAAGCCGTCCGAAGAGCGCCTGCGCGAGGCGCTCGACGACACGACCGGCGGCGTCGAACGCTTCGTCGTCGCCTGCCCGATGTGCGCGACGATGTACGAAGACGGCCGCAAGACCGGGAGCTACGAGGACGATATCGACATCGTTGACATCTCCGAACTCGTCGTGGAGGCGCTCGACGCGAAGGCCGCCGCGACGGCGGACGCGGGCGCGGATACGACCCCCGCGTCGGCCGACTGAGTCGGCGGCGCGGCTGTTCTGTCCTGTCCTGTCCTGTCCTGTCCTGTCCTGTCCTGTCCTGTCCTGTCCTGTCCTGTCTTGTCCTGTCCTGTCCTGTCCTGTCCTGTCCTGTCCTGTCCTGTCCTGTCCTGTTTTCCGCTCTTCTATGCTACGTCTAAGCGGTCGATGGACTCGCGGATGACGTCGGCCGACTCGCGGAGCGCCGCCGTCTCGTCCGCCGAGAGGTCGAACTCGTGAACGTCGCGGACGCCGGTTTCGTTGACGGTGCACGGGAGGCTCATGTAGACGCCGTCGATGTCGTGTTCGCCCGAGACGAGCGTCGAGACGGTGAGAATGGAGTTGTCACCGCCGAGGATGCGCTCGGTGGTCGCGGCCACCGAGCGCGCGACGCCGTAGTTCGTCCGCTCCTTGCGGTCGATAATCTCGTAGGCGGCCTCGCGGACCTCCGTCTCGACGCCGGCTTTGAGCGCGTCGACGTCGTCGACGCCGTGGCTGGTGGCGTACGACTCGAACGGGATGCCGCCGAGGTTCGCCGAACTCCAGACGAGAACCTCGCTGTCGCCGTGCTCGCCGACGACGTAGGCGTGGACGTTCGCCGGGTCGAGGTCGAACTCGCGGCTGAGCGAGTGGCGGAACCGCGACGTGTCGAGGACGGTTCCCGAGCCGATGACGCGCTCGGCCGGCAGGTCCGACACCTTCCACGTGACGTACGAGAGCACGTCCACGGGGTTGGTGACGATGAGCATCACGGCGTCGTCGTTCAGCCCCTCGGTAATCTGCGGAATCATGTCGGCGAAGATGTCGGCGTTCCGCTCCATCAGGTCGAGGCGGGTCTCGTCCGGTTTCTGGCTGGCACCGGCGGTGACGATGACCACGTCGGCGTCCCAGCAGTCCTCGTAGTCGCCCGTCCGGACGCGGACCGGCGACGTGAAGTACGAGCCGTGGTTGAGGTCCATCGCCTCGCCCTCGACGCGCTCTTTGGCGACGTCGACGAGGACGATTTCGCCGACGAGACTGCTCTCCATCAGCGCGAACGCCGTGCTCGACCCGACTGCGCCGGCACCCCCGACGATTGCGACCGTACCCTTGCCGCGTTCAGTGCTCATACCCGTCGTTCGAGCGACCGGTGGATAAAAACAAAGCCCCGTTTCGAAGAACTGGGAGTACTACTTTTGTAACAGACGATTGTTTGTTAGATATCTCTCCGTTCCGGCGCGTTTTTTGAAATGAAGAATTTCGGAGTCGTAGGTTCCGCAGGCACTACACGAACGTCGCGAGCGCGGCCGGCCGCCGCGTGCGGGGTTACTCGCGGTCGTACTCTTTCTTGAAGCCGCGGAACTCGGTCCGGTGGGCCTCCTCGTCGGCGAGGATGGTCACGGCGAGGTCCTCGGTGACGGGGTCGTTGGCCTCCTCCGCGGCGTCGATGAGCGCGCGGTAGGTCTCGATGGCGTCCTCCTCGGCGGTGAGGACGCCGTTGATGACCGCGAGCACGTCCGTGCTGTCCTCCGGCGGCTGGAGGTCGTGCTGGCGCGCCTCGAAGGTCGCCGAGCCCGGCGGCTGCTCGTCGAGCTGCTTCAGCCGGTTCCCGAGCTGCTCCGCGTGGGTGAGTTCCTCCTGAATGTCGGTCTGGAGGGACTCCTTTATCTCCTCCGCCCGGACGCCGTCGAGGACGATGGAGTTCGTCATGTAGTTCATCACGGTCTCGATCTCGTCCTGATAGGCGCGCTTCAACAGCGCGGTTACGTCCTCAGACATAGCGA
Source organism: Haloferax gibbonsii (assembly GCF_001190965.1). Taxonomy (NCBI): domain Archaea; kingdom Methanobacteriati; phylum Methanobacteriota; class Halobacteria; order Halobacteriales; family Haloferacaceae; genus Haloferax; species Haloferax gibbonsii. The sequence continues at coordinate 192,469 of NZ_CP011947.1, read as the reverse complement.
CTTCGTATTGACGCTCTGGCAACAAATACCTGTTCGCCGCGGCGAGCCCGTCGGGTGGGTGAAGCGTCGGCGTCGGCGAAAATCAGCGGCCGAGGCGAGTCGGTACCGCGGGTGAGTTCAGTCTTCGATGGAGACGATTTCGACGACGTAGCCGTCGGGGTCCTTCACGAACGCCGCGCGGGCGTTCACCGGGTCGATGTCCACCGGCGGCTTCACGATATCGGGCGACTGCGCCTCGACGATGTCCTCGAAGGCGCGGTCGGCGTCCGCGACCTCGACGGCGACGTGGTCGATGCCGGCGGGTTCGACGCGCGCCGACGAGGTCGGGTCGTACTTGAACTGCAGTTCCATGTCGGTGTCGTCGCTGCCGACGTAGACGTTCCGGACGCCGTCGAGTTCGAACTCGTTGGTCTGTTCGAGACCGAGGTCGGCGTAGAAGTCGAGCGTGGCGTCGATGTCCGAGACGACGAGGGCGGTGTGGATGAGTCCCATGGCGGACGCGACGCGGCGGGGAGAGATAACGTCTGGTCTTCGTGTCAGGCCTGCCGCGAGGCGTCCACGTCGATGGCGTCGACGGGACAGATGTCGACGCAGAGCATGCAGTCGATGCACTGGTCTTCGTTCGTCGGTTCGACCTTCTGCTCGCTCACCGGGTGGTCGGGCGTGTCGACCCACGTGAACACGTCCACGGGGCAGTTTTCGAGGCACGCGCCGTCCGCGAGACAGATGTCGTAGTCGACGGCGACGTGGGTGCCGTGGATGCCGAGTTTCTCCGGCGGGTCGACGGGGCCCCAGACGGCGACGCCGTTTTCCTCGCCCGCTCGCTCCCGGTTCTGGTCGAAGTTCGAGTCGATAGCCATTGCCGGGCGTTGGCCGTACCCGGTACTAAAACGTCCGCATCGGCGACGAGAAAAATCGGGGACGGAGTCGTGATTGCGGGTGGTTTCGGAGTCGGTTCCGACCGACGACCGGGGGCGCTATCGGCGGACCGCGAGGAACGCGGCCGCGAGGAGCGCCACCACGGCGAGCACGGCGCTGAAGCCGGGGACGACGGTGTCGCTGGTGCCGGTCGCGGTGGTCGCCGACGCGTTTGCCGTCGTCGTCGACTCGGTGGTGTCCGCGGTCGTCGTTTCGGTCGATTCAGTCGCAATCGACGTGGTCGTTTCCACGGGTTCGTCTCGGACCACGAGCGTCGCGACGTTGACGACGGACCCGTTGTGCGCGACACCGAGTCCGTAGTCCACGCCGGCTTCGAGCGACGGGACCGACTCGTTCATCGACTGAAACTCGGCGTCGTCGCCGTTCGACACCGACACCGTGTCTCGGGGCGACTCGGCGTCGGCCGCGGCGTCCACGGTAACGGTGGCCGACCCGTCATCGTCGGCGTCGGTGAGTTCGAGGACCGTCGAGAATCCGGTCTCGTCGGATTCGATGGAGACCGTCACGGTCTCCGCGCCGCCGAACCGAACCGGAATCTCCGCGACGCCCGACCCGGCGACGTTGGCGGTGACCACGGATTCGTTGAAATCGGGGTCACCGCTCGGCTCGGACTCCGGCGTGCCGGAAATCGGGTCGGCCGCGGACTCGTTTTCCTCGATGACGAGGTGCGCCGTCTCGTTCGGGTCGTCCGCCGGGCCGATTCGGAGGTCGTAATCGCCCGCGTCGGGGATGTGGGAGAGCCGCGAGGTGGACTGCGAGGCGTTCGAAATCGAGTCCTCGCCGGCGGCGGAGAGGTACGCCGAGGCGTTGGTCTGTCCCGCCATCGAGGTGTTCACCCGAACTGTGACCTCGCCGTCGCCGTTCTCGTCGACCACCGTCGCGTGGGCGGCGAGTCCTTGGTCCGCGGTGCCGAGGTGGAACCTGAACGTGTCGTTAGCCTCGTTACCGTCTTCGAGGGTGATCGAAACCACCTCACCCTGCTCGGTCCAGTACGCGTCGTCCGTAAACTCGTAGTGGTCCTCCGCGGCCGCCGCGGGGGCCGTCGCGGCCGCGAGGAGGGCCACCACGAGCACCGTCGTCGTCAGCAGTTCGAATCGTCTGGAGGGTGCCATCGGTCCGGCGTTCTCGCGTCCGAATAAAATAGTTATTGGATTGTCATTTATGGGACGGTGATATGGCGATGAACGACGGTACCGCGGCTATCCGGTCGAAGCAAGAAAATCGAGGACGGCGTCGCGCGAAGTCGCTTCGGGCGCTATCGGCGGACCGCGAGGAACGCGGCCGCGAGGAGCGCCACCACGGCGAGCACGGCGCTGAAGCCGGGGATACCGGTGTCGCTGGTGCCGGTCGCGGTGGTCGCGTCGGTCGTCGCCGACGCGTTTGCGGTCGTCGTCTCGGTCGTCTCGCCCGCCGTCGTGGTCGTCTCGGTGTCGGTCGATTCAGTCGTCGTCTCGGTCGTCTCCACCGCTTGGAGCGAGAGCGTCGCCGTGTCGGTCGAGTTGTTCGCCGGGCCGAGCGCGAGCGAGTAGTCGCCCGCGTCGAGCGTCGCCGGGAGCGTCTCGGTCGTCTGCGTCGCGTTCACCGAGTCCTCGCCGGCGGCGGTGAGGTACGACGAGGCGTTCGCCTGTCCCGCCGTCGAGGTGTTCAGTTCGAGGGTGACGTTGCCGTCGCGGTCCTCGTCGACCACCGTCGCGTTGACGGCGAAGTTCACGTCCTCGCCGCCGATGCGGAGCGGGACGGTGTTGTTCTCGCCGGCCAGCGCCGCGGACGTGTTGTTCGCGTCCGCCGCGCCGGAGAGCGTGATGGAGACCACCTCGCCCTGTTCGGCCGTGTACGCGTCGTCTGTGAACTCGTAGTGGCCCGAGGCGGCCGCCGCGGGCATCACCGCCGCCGCGAGCACGGCGGCGACGAGGAGGGTCGTCGTCAGTAGCGCGGATCGGTTGGAGGGTCGCATCGACCACCTCTTTTCAGAGGGAAGGTAAGTTACTTTCCATGTCTTAATGTCAAACGATAATCGGTATCGGGCGGGCGGGAGGACGGCGAGACGCGAGCGCGGCCGCTCGGGCCTCGGTGGAATCGAAAGGAAGTCAGCGGGCCGGACGTCCGTCGGGCGACTACGCCCGCGCGGCCTCGATGTGCTCGAGAACGCGCGAGATGTGGTGGTCGTCCCGAGCGGGCGCCTGTTTCCGATAGGTTCGGAGGGCGTCTACGAGATAGTCGAGTTCGGCGCTGTCGAAATCTTCGTCGCCGGCCTCGACCCGCGCGAGCAGGCCTGGGGCCGGCGTCGGCTCTTCGTCTGCATCGACCGCCCGCTCGATGGCGTCGAGCAAGGCGGCGTGGACGACCCACGTCTCTTCGCGAGAGAGGTCGAGCGCCGTCGGACGGTCCTGGGCCGATGTGGTCATTGTGGGGCCTCTATCGTAACCTATGGGCGGGGAGATATAAATGTATGTGTACTGTTGTCATGCGTCACGCACAACAGCGAAAGCCACGGGGGCGTCCGCTCCCGAGCCCTAGTGGAATGCTTCGATTCCCGTCAGGTCCGCGCCGAGGACGAGCGTGTGGATGTCGTCGGTCCCCTCGTAGGTGTAGACGGTCTCGATGTTCTCCATGTGGCGCATCGGCGAGTAGTCGGTCGTGATGCCGTTGCCGCCGAGCATCTCGCGGGCGGTTCGGGTCACCTCGCGGGCGACGCGGACGTTGTGGCGCTTCGCCATCGACACCTGCTGGTGTCGCAGGTCGCCGCGCTCTTTGAGGTCGGCGAGGCGGTGGGCCATCAACTGCGCGTTCGTTATCTGGGTCGCCATCTCGGCGAGTTTGCCCTGCTGGAGTTGGAACCGCGCGATCGGCCCGCCGAACTGGTCGCGGTCCTTCGCGTACTGGCGGGCGTCCTCGAAGGCGTCGCGGGCCGCGCCGACGACGCCCCACGCGATGCCGAACCGCGCCTGCGTGAGACACGAAAGCGGCCCCTTCATCCCCTCGACGCCGGGGAGTACGTCCTCCTCGGGAACGCGCACGTCGTCGAGGCCGATTTCGCCCGTGACCGACGCGCGCATCGAGAGTTTCCCCTCGATTTTGTTCGTCGTCACGCCGTCGCGGTCGGTCTCGACGAGGAACCCGCGGACCGGCGACCCCTCGGCCGACACGTCGCGCGCCCAGACGACCGCCACGTCCGCGATGGGCGAGTTCGTAATCCACGTCTTCGAGCCGTTGAGGACGTAGCCGTCGGCGTCGCGCTCGGCGCGGGTCTCCATCCCCGACGGGTCCGAGCCGTGTTGCGGTTCGGTCAGGCCGAAACAGCCGACCGCCTCGCCCGACCCGAGTTTCGGAAGCCACCGCTGTTTCTGCTCGTCGGAGCCGTAGGCGTGGATGGGGTAGATGACGAGCGACCCCTGCACGCTCGCCATCGACCGGAGGCCGGAGTCGCCGGCTTCGAGTTCCTGCATCAGGAGGCCGTAGGCGCGCTCGCCGAGGCCGGGGAGGCCGTATCCGTCGAGGTTGGGCGCGTAGAAGCCGAGTTCGCCCATCTGCGGGATGAGTTCGGTCGGGAACGTCCCGGCCTCGTAGTGCTCGCCGATGTCGGGTTTGACCTGCTCGTCGACGAAGCGGCGGGCCTCGTCGCGGACGAGTTTCTCTTCGCCGGTCAGGTCGCCCTCCAATCCCAGATAATCGAGCATGATAGACCCTGCGACCGGCGCGGTGAAAAGCGATTCGCTCGGTCGATATTCGGGGGAGACGGACGACCGAAAAGTCGGTGACGAAAGCGGGTCGGGCGCGGCTCGGCGGCGGGACGGGCGCGGCTCGGCGGCGGCTCGGATGCGGCTCGGGTACGACTCGAAAACAGCTCGCGACCGCGACTGTCGGAACGTTCAGGCCGCCGATTCGACCGACCCCGCGTTCGTCCGGTTGACGTAGGTGACGAAGTTGTCGAACAGGCGCTTGGCCTCGCAGGCGGCGGCGTAGTTCTCCGGCGTGATGCCGTCGATGACCGACCGAAGCCGCTCGTCGGGGAGGAAGTCCTTCTGCCTCGCGATGGCCTCGGCGGTGTCGGTGTCGTACTCGGGGTGGAACTGGACGCCGAAGGCGTGGCTCCGGCGGAACGCGTGGACGCCGAACTCGTTTTGGGCGAGGAGTTCCGCGCCCGGCGGGAGTTCGCTCACCCGGTCGCCGTGGGAGGTGAAGACGGTGAAGCGCTCGCCGATACCGGCGAGGATGTCGTCCTCGTCGTCGGCGCGGGTACGCTCGATTTCGTTGTAGCCGAGTTCGAACTCGCCCATGTCCTCGACGGTGCCGCCGAGGGCCGCCGCGACGACCTGGTGGCCGAAACAGACGCCCAAGAGGGGGAGGCCGCGCTCGTCGGCGTCGGCGACCCACGACACGAGGTTCCGAATCCACGCCTCGTCCCAGTAGACCGACGACGACGAGCCGGTGATGACGACGCCGTCGTAGTCGAAGTGGTCGGGGAGGCGGCCGTCGGTCACGTCGAACTCGACGAGGTCGGCGTCGAGTTCGCGCCTGAAGTTTCGGAACGTGCTCGAATCGCCGTGGGAGGCGTCCAAGAACGCGAGTCGCGGGCGGGTCATCGTGGAGAGACAGTCGGTGCGGCTCTAAAGAAGTTGCGCCCGGAACGCTCTCTGCCGGCACCTGGGACGGGGGGCGTCGGCGACGAACCCGGAGCGAACGCGACGGAGCGCCGCTCAGTCGTCGTCGAGCGATTCGAGAAAGGAGACGAGCGCGTCGTTGACGAGCCGCGACCGCTCGACGGTGACGAGGTGTCGCGCGCCCGCGAACGACTCGAACTCGCCGCGCGGGAGTCCCTCGGCCAGCGCGCGTCCCCCCTCGACCGGCCAGACCGGGTCGTCGCCGCCGTGGAGAACGAGCGTCGGAACCGTCACCTCGTAGAGCGGACCGGCGTCGTAGTCGGCGACGGCGGCGGCCTGCGCCGCCCACGCCTCGGGGTCGGCGTCTTCCCGTTCGCGCCACGAGACGAGTTGCTCGACCACGTCCGGCTGTTCCGCCCGAAACTCCTCGGAGAGCGCCGGCGCGAGCGACTCGCGGAGCGCGGCCGGGTCGTCGGGCGCGGCGGAGAGCGGTTCGGGGTCGATTTCCGCGCCCGAGGCGGCGGTGCCGACGAGGACGAGGCTCCGAACGCGGTTCGTCGTCCGCGCGGCCTCCAGCGCGACCAGCCCGCCGAGGCCGAACCCGACGAGGTGGGCCTTCCTGACGTTCGCGTCCGCGAGGACGGCAACGAGGTCGGAGACGAGCGTCTCGACCGAGTACGGCCCCGCGGGGGCGTCGGAGCGGCCGGCCCCGCGGAGGTCGGTCACGAGGCTCTCGTAGGGGCCGGCGACGGCGGCGTGCTGCCAGCCCCACTGCCACGCGCCGTAGCCCGCGTCGCCGACGAAGGCGACCGTCTCGCCGTCGCCCTCGCTGTCGTAGTACAGTTCGACCCCGTCCGCGACTGCCGTGGGCATACCGGGGGCTCGGCGGGCGAGCGACTTAGGGCGTCCGTCTCGCGGACGCGGGGAACGCGGAAACGAAATCGAAAGCGAACTCGCGTCGGTCGCGCGGCCGACTCAGGCGTTCAGGACCGCGCGGAGCACGTCGGGAGCCTCGTCGAGCGCGTCGTCGAGCGCGTCCACGTCGGGGCCGCCGCCCTGCGCGAAGTCCGCGGGGCCGCCGCCGCCGCCGCCGACCTTCCCGGCGAGTTGGCCGACGACCTGCCCGGCGTTGACGCCGACGCCGTCGGGAACGCCGACGACGAACTGGGCGCTCCCGCCCGCGGCGGAGCCGAGGACGGCGACTTTGCCCTCCTCGACCAGCGCGTTGGCGGTCGCGCGGAGTTCGTCCGCGTCGCCGTCGAGGCGCTGGACGACGGCGGGCGTCCCGTCGATGTCGATTTCGTCGGCCCCCGCCGCGGCGCGCGCCTCGGCGAGTTCCGTCTTCAGGCGGTCGATGGTCTTACCGCGCTCTTTCCACTCGGTGAAGAAGCGCTCCGCCGTCTCGGGCACGTCCGCGGGGTTCACGTCGAGCACGTCGGCCGCGCCGTACAGCGCGTCCTCGGTGCGCTGGGTGGCCTCGATGGCCGCGTCGCCCGCCGCGAAGACGACGCGCTCGACGCCGTCCTGAACGGGCTCCGTCGTCAGCACCTTGATGACCCCGATGTCGCCGGTGCGCTTGACGTGGGTGCCGCCGCAGGCCTGCACGTCGGTACCGACGTGGATGAGGCGAATCTGCTCGCCCGGCGGGATACCACCCTGATAGAGGTCGAAACCGTACTTCTTCTCGGCGTCGCGGCGGTCCGGCCACTCCTGTTTGACCGGGATGTTCCGCATCACGAGTTCGTTGGCGACGCGCTCTATCTGCTTGACCTCCTCGCGGGTGATGCGCTCGTAGTGGGTCACGTCGAGCCGCGAGCGGTCGACGCCCTTCGACGCGCCGGCCTGCCGGATGTGGTCGCCGAGGACCGTCCGGATGGCGTGGCCGATGACGTGGGTCGCCGTGTGGTGGCGCATGAGCCGACGGCGGCGTTCGGCGTCGAGCTGACCGCGGACGAACTCGCCCTTGCCGGGGTCGTCGTCAGTGCGGTGGAGCACCACGTCGCCCGCTATCTGCACGTCGGTCACCTCGACCGTCGCGTCGTCGGTGGCGAGCGAGCCGTGGTCGGCGGGCTGGCCGCCGCCTTCGGGGTAGAACATCGTCTGGTCGAGGACCACGTCGTAGCCCTCCTCGCGCTCGAACACGTCGAGGACGACGGCCTCGAACTCGGTGCGCTCCTGGTCGTCGTAGTAGAGCTTGTCCGTCGCCGGCAGGTCGCCGAGGCGGTCGTCGCGCTCCGCGGCCTCGTCCTCGCCGTCGACCTGTTCGTGGCGGTCGGCGACGAGCGAGTAGAAGTCGTCGGGGATGTCGACGGTCGCGCCGCGCTCCTCGGCGATTTCCTGCACCATGTCGGGCTGGATGCCGTGGGAGTCGTACAGCTCGATGAGCTCGTCGAGCGGTATCGGCTCGTCCTTGTCGGCGTACTCGTCGGCGAGCTGCTGGACCTTCCGGGAGCCGCGTTCGAGCGTCTTTCTGTACTTGCGCTCCTCGCTGCGGACGATGTCGCGGATGGTGTCGCGGTTCTGGTAGTCGAGGCGCTCGGCCTGCATGTCCACGAGCTCGTCGAGCGGGGCGTCCACGCCGAGGTTGTCCACGAGGCGCTTGGTGCGCCGGAGGACCATGCGGGCGAGGTAGCCCGTCCCGACGTTCGAGGGGACGATGCCGTCGCCGAACATGTACGCGAGGGTGCGGCAGTGGTCCGCGATGGCGTAGATGTCTTCGAGCGGGCGGAGCAGGGCCGTGAGTTCGGCCTCGTCGACGCCGAGTTCGCCCGCGACACCGGCGCGCGCGGTTGCGAGGTCGTCGATTTCGTCGATGTCGAGGTGGCCCGAGAGCTTCGCCGCGCGGTGGATGAGTTCCTCCTCCTCGTCGGTGTGTTCGATGCCGACGTTGTCCTTCAGGAACTCTATCATGTCGGGGTAGACGGCCTCGTACACCGTCGGCGTCCCCTGGGACACCCACGTCCACCGTTCGAGCCCGTAGCCGGTGTCGACGATGTAGGTGTCCATCGGCGAGTAGGTGTTGCCGTCCTTGAGTTCGTACTCGCCGTCCGGGTCCTGCTTCATCGACATGAAGACGAGGGTGGCGAGTTCGGCGCCGCGGTAGAGGACTTCGAAGGCCGGTCCGGCGTTGCCGCCGCCGACCCACGGGTCCTCGATGTAGGTGATTTCGGAGATGTCCGCGCCGAGCGACTCGAAGAACTCGTCGCAGAGGCGGACCGTCTCGTCCTTCCAGTAGACCTCGCCCTCGTAGGCGTACTTGTCGCCGGCCTCCTCGCGGGCGTTGAACGCGTGGTGGGCCATCATCTCGAACGCCATCGTGTGGCGGCCGGTCTTGCCCACGTTGTCGATGTCCTGCATCCGGATGCAGGGCTGGGAGACGGTCAGCGGGTTGGCCGGCGGCGGCGTCTCGCCGGACGTGACGAGCGGCTGGAAGTCGTAGATAGATGCCTGCGTCAAGAGCACGTCGTCGCGCCAGCGGTTCGCGGCGACCGGGTAGGGGTCGATGCGCTCGTGGTCGTGCTCCTCGAAGAAAGAGAGGAACTTCTCGCGCATCTCTTCGAGAGTGTACTCCTCGTCGAAGCCGGGGTTGTCGATGAAGGTGTAGTCGTCGGCGGGCGGTTCACCGCAGGTCTCGCGGTCGGGGTCTCGTGTCCAGAAGTGGACGCCCGTCACGGGGCACTGCTTCCGGTAGAAGCCCTCCTCCTCGAAGTAGTCGAGGCGGTACTCCGCTTCGAGTTCGCTCATTGCCAAACTCTGGTCTACCGTCGGGTAAAACAGTTCCGGGAAATGGGCGCAGACGCCCGATTCCCCTCAATTTCGCCCGCACGGGCCGTGTCGTTCTTTTCCCTCCCGAGCCAACGAGGAGTATGGAACTCGCCTCGCTCCGTCGGCGACCGGCGGTCGAACTGCTCGCGTGGGTCGTCCTCGCGCAACTCGCGGGCGCCGTGGGGAGCGTCTTCACCGTGACCGCCATCGGGTCGTGGTACGCGACGCTCGCCCGCCCGTGGTTCGCCCCGCCGAACTGGGTGTTCGGCCCGGTCTGGGTGACGCTGTTCGCCCTGATGGGCGTCGCCGCGTGGCTCGTCTCCCGGAGCGACCACCCCCGCCGCGAGCGGGCGCTCGCCGTCTTCGTCGGTCACCTCGTCGTCAACGTCGCGTGGTCGGCGGCGTTCTTCGGACTGCAGTCGCCCGCGCTCGGCCTCGCGGTCATCGCGGTCCTCATCCTCGCGATTCTGGCGACGATGCGCGAGTTCGACGCCGTCGACCGACGCGCCGCCGCGCTCTTGGTCCCCTACCTCCTGTGGACGTGTTTCGCCACCGCGCTCAACTACGGCTTCTGGTCGCTAAACTGAGTAATCCGGTACGGCGTTCCGGCCACGGCCCCGACGCGAACGACGCACGGCGCGTTCTTGGTGATTGGAAACATGCCGCAACGATTATAGTTCTCGTTGTCGTTCGATAGGGAGACTGCCGTGCACGTGACGGAACCAACGGTTTTCGTGGACGACGACTTCGACGATATCGACCTCGGCGACGGGGTCACGGTGGCGTCAACGAGTGACGAGAACGACCCGTCCGACGCCGCCTGCGTCGTCGTCACGGACCCCGACGCGCCGGTCCCCGACGACGTGCCGACCATTCTGTACACCGACGTCCCGCCAGCGACTGTCGAGCGGCCCGAGCGGTTCGACGCCTACGTCAGCCGCGGCGACCGCTCCGGGCTCGAATCGCAGGTTCGATGGGTGCTCGCGTCGACCGCCGACAGAGACGCCGAAGCGGTGGCGACGGCCCGAAACGACGCCGAGTGGGACCGGCTCAAGCGGCTCTACGAGGGGACGACGGACCTCATCACGGCCGAGACGGTCGACGAACTCTACGAGCGCGCCATCGGCCTCACGGAGCACATCCTCGAGTTCGACAACACCTCGTTTTTCGTCCACGACGGGGACGACTTCTACGTCGCCGCCAACAACGACGACATGGCCGGGACGGGGCCGATTCCCTCGGACACGGGCCTGCTCGGGGAGACGCACCGGACCAAACGCTCGTTTCTCGTGGACGACGTGCGCGACCACCCCGAGGCCGACCCCGACGACCCCGCCTACCGCTCGGCGGTGAGCGTCCCGCTGGGCGACGACGGCGTGTTTCAGGCCATCTCCAACGAGGTCGGCGCGTACGACGAGACCGACCTCACGCTGGCCGAACTCCTCGTGTCCTACGTCTCCGAGACGCGGAGCCGAATCGAGTCCGAGGCCGCGCTTCGACAGAGCCGCGAGCAGATAGAGCGACTCCACCGGGGAGCCACCGAACTGGCCGCGGCGACGAGCCTCGACGAACTGTTCGAGCGGACCGTCGAAATCACGGACGACATCCTCGAGTTCGACATCAGCTACGTGGGCGTCGTCGAGGGCGACTACATCGTTCCGGCGGCCATCTCGTCCGACGCGCCGGCCGACGGCGCGGAGCGCGTCCCCCTCGACGACGGGGGCATCGCGGCCGAGGTGTACCTGTCGGGGGAGACGGACATCACCGACGACGTGCGCGACCACCCCGAGGCGCGGCCGGTCAAGCGGATGTACCGCGCGGTCCTGAGCGTCCCCATCGGGGACCTCGGCGTCTTTCAGGCGACGACGTTCACGCCCGGCGCGTTCGACGAGCGAGACGCGGAACTGACGGAACTCCTCATGGCGCACGTCGCGGTCACTGCCGAGCGCATCCGCGCGGAATCGCGGCTCAGGGAGGAACGCGACCGCTCGACCGCGCTGTTCGAACACGTCTCCGACGCCGCCGTCGCCTACGACGTCGAGGGCGGCGCGCTCACCGTCCGCGACGTGAATCGGGCGTTCCAGTCGATTTTCGGCTACGACGCCGACGACGTGGTCGGAAGCGACCTGCTCGGGCGAATCGTCCCGCCGGAGCCCGACCCAGACCCGGTGCCCGAACCGGGCGCGGACGAAACCATCCCCGAACTTCTCGTCGCCGCCGGCGAAAGCTACCGCGGCGAGGTCCGCCGTCGGACCGACGGCGGCGTCCGCGAGTTCATCCTGAACGTCGTCCCGCTGTCGCCCGGCGAAGAGCGCGGGTCGGGGTACGCCATCTACACCGACATCACGGAGCGGAAGACCCGCGAAAGCGAGCTAGAGCGACAGAACGAGCGATTGGAGGAGTTCGCGAACATCGTGAGCCACGACCTGCGGAACCCGCTTTCGGTCGCCCGCGGGAACCTCGACCTCGCCCGCGAGACCGGCGAGGAGTCGCGGTTCGATACGGCCAAGCGGGCGCTCGAACAGATGGAAGAGCTCATCGACGACCTCCTGTCGCTCGCCCGCCGCGGCCAACTGGTCGACGAGACCGAACGCGTGGACCTCGCGAGCGTCGCCCGGCAGGCGTGGGCGACGACCGAGACCGCGGACGCCGAGTTAGTCACCTGCCAGTCGGTCGTCGTCGACGCCGACGAGGACCGCCTCGCCGAACTGCTCGCGAACCTCTTTCGGAACGCGGTCGAACACGCCGGAAGCGACGTTCGCGTCGAGGTCGGCGGCGTCGACGGCGGCTTCTACGTCGAAGACGACGGCCCCGGCATCGACCCCGAGCGCCGCGACGAGGTGTTCGAGCCCGGCGAGACGACCGGCGACGACGGCATCGGCTACGGGCTCGCAATCGTTGAATCCATCGCCGAGGCCCACGGCTGGTCGGCTATCGTGACCTCGGGGACGGCGGGCGGCGCGCGCTTCGAGTTCCGGGCGTGAGGCGAAAACGAGGAGAGACCGGGGAGCGCGGCGGCCGGCGCGGCCGGTTCGGTCCAGTTCGATTCAGTTCAGTTCGGGTCAGTTCTGCGAGAGCGCGAGCGACGCGAGGAGCGCTTCGAGTTGGACCTGCTCGTTCGCGCCCTCGGAGATGCGGTAGTCGGCCTCGCCGATGCGCTCCATGAGGCGGACGGCCTCGCGCTCGTCGAGGTCGAACTCCCAGACGGAGCGGTGAAGCTGGTCGATGATGTCGCCGCCGGCCATCCCGGTGTCGACGATGAGCGTCTCTAACTGCTTGCGCGCGGTCGTGAACTCGCCGTCGATGGCGGCCCGGACCATCTCCTCGATGTCCTCCGGGCGGGCCGTCGAGGTGATCATGTAGACGGCCTCTTCGTCGACGACCTCGCCGGTCGTCGCGGCGGCCTGCAGGGAGTTGATGGCGCGGCGCATGTCGCCGCCGGCGGCGTAGACGAGCGCGTCGAGGCCGTCCTCGGTGACCTCGATGTCCTCGGCCGCGGCGATGTCGCGGACCTGCTCCGCGACGGCGTCGTCGCCGAGCGGGGAGAAGCGGAACACCGCACAGCGCGACTGGATGGGGTCGATAATCTTCGAGGAGTAGTTACACGAGAGGATGAAGCGCGTGTTGTCGGAGAACTGCTCCATCGTCCGGCGGAGCGCCGACTGGGCGTCGTTCGTCAGCGAGTCCGCCTCGTCGAGGAAGATGACGCGGTAGTCGTGGCCGCCGAACGACGAGCGCGCGAAGTTCTTGATGCGGTCGCGGACCACGTCGATGCCGCGCTCGTCGGAGGCGTTGAGTTCGAGGAAGTTGCCGCGCCAGTCGTCGCCGTAGATGGCGCGGGCGATGGCGGTCGCGGAGGTGGTCTTGCCGACGCCCGCCGGTCCCGCGAACAGGAGGTGCGGCAGGTCGTCGCGCTCGATGTAGCTCCGCAGGCGCTCGACGATGTCGTCCTGTCCGTAGACGTCGTCGAAGGTCTGCGGTCGGTACTTCTCGATCCAGATCTCACGACCCGCCGGGGCGTCGCCCGACTCCGCGGCCTCGCTCATATCCGTTCTACCGACCGCCCCGCACATAAACCGTGCGAGACGGAGAGCGCCCCCGGGCGACGCCGAGCCGACGGACTGAAACCCGCGCCCGACCCACGAGCGACCATGAACGTGACCGTCGAGGTCGTCGGCGAGGAGACCAGCGAGGTCGCCGTCGGCGACGACGGGACCTACGCGGACCTCGTGCGGGCGGTGGACCTCAGTCCCCACGAGGTGACCGTCCTCGTCGACGGCCGCCCCGTCCCCGAAGACCAGCCCGTCGAAGTCGACCGCGTGAAGGTGCTCCGCCTCATCAAGGGCGGGTAGTCGGCGGCATGGACGACACCGCTGAGGCCGACGATACCGCCGAGAGCGACGATACCCAGAGCGACGACGGAGTCCGCGTCCGCGAGGGCGACCCCGAGGAACTGGTGGCCGTGATGCGCGTCCTCGACGCCGGACTGCTCGAAGCCGACGCGGGCGACGTCCGCGACCGACTGGCGGCGGGCGACTGTCTCGTCGCCGAGGCGTCCGGCCGCGTCGTCGGCGCGCTGGCGCTCGACGGCGACTACATCGAGGCCGTGGCAACCTCCCCGAGTCGACGCGGGCGGGGCGTCGGAACCGCGCTCGTCCGGGCGGCGTTCGGCCGTCGGGGGCGACTCGTCGCCGACTTCGACGGGGGCGTCCGACCGTTCTACGAGTCGCTCGGGTTCGACATCGAGGCGCGGGATGGGGATGGAGGTGAGGACGCGGAAGCGGCCGCAGACACCGGCGTGGGCGACGACCGGTTTCGCGGCGTCCTGCGGGACGAGTAACGGACCCGATGATTGGTAGGTGTTACCAACCGACACAGATTTAGCCGCCGGTCGTCAAGGGTTAGGGAGTCAAGCCCATGGCAAAGCGTGACCGGAGCGACCGTATCCTGACCGACTGGGACCGCGTGTTCGACGCGCTCTCCGACCCGTCGCGCCGCTACGTGTTGGAGTACCTCCACGACCGGGCGGAGCCGACGTCGGTCTGGGACCTCGCGGTCGCCCTCGCGGTTCGGACGACCGACCTGCCGCCCGACGAGGTGGACGTGCAGGTCGTCCAGCAGGCCGAGGTCGGAATCGTCCACGTCCACCTGCCGAAGCTTCAGGCCGCGGACCTCGTCGAGGCCGCGGGAGACGGCGTCTCTCTGACCGAGCACGCGGAGACGCTCCCGCTTTTCACGCCGGCGTACCGCGGGGTCGTCAGACCCGTCGGCGACGAAGAAGAGACGAGAGAGCCCTGAAAACGGCCGCTCAGACGAGCGGTTCGACGAGTTCGCGGCCGGCTTCGAGGAGCGACGAGACCGCGTCTTCGCTCCCGGCCTCGGCGTAGACGCGCATCTTCGGCTCCGTGCCCGAGGGGCGGACGAGGAGCCACGAGCCGTCTTCTAAGAGCAGTTTGAAGCCGTCGAGCGTGACGACCTTGGCGATGTCGCGGCCGGCGACCGTCTCGGGGAGCACGTCCTCGAGGTCGTCGATGACGCGCGCCTTCTCGGAGTCGGGGCAGGCGACGCTTATCTTGTCGGCGACGATTTCGCCGTGTTCGGCCTCGATGCGGTCGAGGCGGGCGTCGAAGTCCTCCTCGGCGGTCGCGGCCGCCGCGAGCAGGCCCATGAGGACGCCGTCCTTCTCGCGGACGTGCCCGCGGACGGAGAAGCCGCCGGACTCCTCGCCGCCCATGAGCGCGTCGTGCTCGCGCATGCCGTCGGCGACCCACTTGAAGCCGACCGCGGTCTCGAACACCTCCTCGCCGTGGGCCTCGGCGATGCGGTCGATGAGGAACGTGGTCGAGACGGTCCGGATGGCCGGCCCGGAGTCGGATTCGAGCAGGTAGTCGTAGACGGCGGCGAAAAAGAGGTTCTCGTCGAGGACGCCGCGGTCGGGCGTGGCGATGCCGATGCGGTCGGCGTCGCCGTCGTTGGCGACCCCGAGGTCCGCGTCGTGTTCGGCCATCGCCTCGGCGAGGCCTTCGAGGTTCTCCGCGGAGGGCTCCGGCGAGATGCCGCCGAAGTCGGCGTCGCGCTCGCAGCGCAGGCGGACGACCTCCGCGCCGGCGGCTTCGAGCAGCGCGTCGGTGACGCCGCGGCCGCTGCCGTGCATGGCGTCGTAGACGACCGTGAGGTCCGAGAGGTCGTCGCCGACGAGGTCCATCGCGTGGTCGGCGTGCGGGGAGACCACGTCGACGCGCTCGATGGTCCCGCGTTCGGACTCGGGTAGGAGGTCCGGTTCGGCGAGTCGCTCGGCGACCGCGTCGGTCACGTCGGGGAGCGCCGGCGCGCCGTCCGAGGGGATGAACTTCACGCCGTTGTACTCCGGCGGGTTGTGCGAGGCCGTGACCATGAGCGCCCCCGAGAGGCCGCGCTCGGCGATGGCGTAGGCGACGAGCGGGGTCGGGCAGTCCCGCTCGGGCAGGAGCACGTCGAAACCGTTGCCGGCGACGACCTCGGCGAGCGACTCCGCGAAGCCGGGCGAGGTCTCGCGGGCGTCGTAGCCGACGAGCACCGGGGCGGTGAAGCCCTCGTCGGCGAGGTAGTCGGCGACGGCCTGTCCGACGACGCGGACGCGGTCGTCGGTGAAGGTGTCCAGCGTGGCGCGCCACCCGTCGGTCCCGAATGAGATTTCGTCCATACGCGCACCACTCCGCGGCGGGGCAAAAAACTACGTTACGAGCCGACGGGTGCGGGGGCGTGCCGCGGCGGTCCGACGAGGGCACAGCCGACCGCGACGCGGTCCCGGTTCGCTCACGACTCGACGAGCCGCTGTTTCTCCCGGCGGCGGAGCTGTTTTATCTCGTACTCCCGGGACATGGCCGCCGACTTCGAGTCGAACTCCTCGACGTGGACGAGTTCGACCGGCGTCCGGCCGCGGGTGTACTTCGCGCCCTCGCCAGCGTCGTGTTCCGCGACGCGTCGCTCCACGTCGGTCGTGTACCCGGTGTACAGCGAGCCGTCGCTGCACTCGATGACGTAGACGAAGTGCACGAGAGAATGGTTCAGGGGCGCGGGTATGAACCCACCGCCCGACCTCGTGCACGAGGTGTTGGCTTCGCGTGGTGGTCTTTTCTCGCTTCAGTGGTCATGCGGTGCGGGCACGCTGCCGAGCGACCTCCGCGATACCCGCGTTCGCCGAGCAGTTGGGGCAGGCGAGAACCTGACCGTCCTTGTCGGCGAACACGCGTGCGAAGCGCTCGGAGACGTGTGACCCGCAGTGGTCACAGACTGGCATTGTTGCGGTCCGGCAGCCACCAAGCCGGTGTATGACATACAGTACCCCACCCATATGAGGGCTTCGCGCGTGTGCGTACGCACGCGAAATCGCGCACGACCACGAGGTGGAGAATAACGTCCAGTCAGGCGTCGTCGTCGCGGGCGTCCGAGACCGCGCGGGCGATGAGTCCGGCCTGCGCGCCGGCGATGTAGCCGGCGTCGACGTTCACCGCGGAGAGCACGGTACAGGACTGGAGCATCCCGAGGACGGCCGCCTCGCCGTCGCCGCCGTGGCCGTAGCCCGTCGAGACGGGCAGTCCGATGACGGGCGTGTCGACGAGGCCGGCGACGACGGTCGGCAGCGCGCCCTCGCGGCCGGCGGCGACGACGACCACGTCGGCCTCGCGGAGCGTGTCGAGGTTGTCGAGCACGCGACCGAGGTGGGCGACCCCCACGTCCTCGATGCGTTCGACGTCCACGCCCATCTCGCGGAGGACCGCGGCCGCCTCGCCCGCGGCCTCGGCGTCGGAGGTGCCGCCGGTGGCGATGGCGACGGTCGCGTCGAGGTCGGGGCGCTCGAAGTCCGGCGCGGCCGCGACGACGGTCTTCGCCCGGGCGTCGCGGTCGATATCGGCGTCCGGGAGGGCGTCGGCGACGGCCTCCGCGTGAGCGGTGTCGGCCCGGGTGACGAGCGCCCGACCGCTCGTTTCGACCGCCGCGACGGCCAGCGTCGCCGTCTCGTCGGGCGTCTTCCCCTCCGCGAGAATCGCTTCGGGGACGCCGCGCCGCGTCTCTCGGGCGGCGTCGAACCGTCCCGCGTCGGTCGTCGCGTAGCCGGAGAGTCGTACCTCCGCCTCGGCGGGCGAGAGCGAACCGTCCGCGACCGCCTCCAAGATGTCGCGCATATGGCCGCACGTTGGCCCGAGGCGTACTCATACCCGTCGTTCCGCCCTCGCGGGGATAAAGCATATATAAGTGGAGATTGTTCCTCGGAAATCCGTCCTCATAGAAGCGCCATAACCCCCAAATCCGGCGGTATTAACGTCCAATATAGGAAAGTTTATTAAAGGAGAATTGGTAGGACATTCTGTATGGCAGACCTCATTGTCAAGGCAGCCGTCAAGGAAGCGCTCAAGGACAAGAACGTGGCCTCGGACTTCTACGACGCTCTCGACGAGGAAGTCAAGGAGCTTCTCGAAGACGCTGCTCGCCGCGCTGAGCAGAACGACCGTAAGACGGTCCAGCCCCGCGACCTGTAAACTCGGTCTTTAGACCTCTCGTTCTTTTATCGCCGGCCGGTGAGCCCCGGTTGTGTCCCGCGAAGCGAGTCGACTCGTCCCGTGAGCCGCGCCGGTCGAAGGCGTCCGTTCGAGCGCCGGACCACTCGGTCCACCGCAGAGCGGTTCGAGCGCCGGACCAACCGAGTCAGAACTCGTCGACTTCGACGCCGTCGTCGGTGCCGACGTAGACCGCGTCCGCGAGGCCGACGAAGATGCCGTGTTCGACCGCGCCGGGGAGCGACGCGAGGTCGGCCGCGAGCGACTCGGGGTCGGCGATGGCACCGAACTCGCAGTCGAGGACGAGGTTCCCGTTGTCGGTGACGACGGGGCCGTCCTTGCGCTCGGCGCGGCGGAGCGTCGCCTCGCCGCCGAGGTCGGAGACGCTCGCGGCGACGGTCGTCCGCGCCGACGGGAGCACCTCGATGGGGACGGGTCGCGAGAGCGTTTCCGCGGTCTTCGACGGGTCGGCGACGACGAGGAATCGGTCGGCGAAGGCGTCGACCATCTTCTCGCGGGCGTGGGCCGCGCCGCCGCCCTTGACGAGCGCCCCGTCGGTCGTCGCCACCTGGTCGGCCCCGTCGATGGCGAGGTCGACGGCGTCGACTTCGTCGAGGTCGGCGACGGGGATGTCGCACTCGCGGGCGAGTTCGCGGGACGCGAAGGAGGTCGGGACGCCCCGAACGTCGAGGCCGTCGGCGACGAGGTCGCCGATGGCGCGGATGGCGAAGGCGGTGGTGCTGCCGGTGCCGAGGCCGACGACGGTTCCGTCTTCGACCGCTTCGACCGCCGCCTCCGCGGCGCGGCGCTTCTGCGCGTCGGTTCCGCCGGTAGTCTTCATGGCTCAGCCGACTCGGCCGGCGAGTAAAAATGGTCCCGAAAGCGGCGGCGTCAGAGGCGGTCCAAGACCGCGTCCGCGTCGTAGGCCAGCGAGATGGCGCGGGTGCGGCCGCGCCCCTCGATTTCGGTGTATCGCGCCTCGATGACGCCCAGTTGGTCCAGTTTGTTCACGAGTTCGGAGTAGCGCGTGTAGCCGAGGCCGGTCTCCTCGTTGAAGGCGTCGTACACCGCGCCGGCGCGCTCGCCGTCGTACTCGGCGACGACCCGGACGAGTTCGCGCTCGGGGTCCGAAAGCCCCTGCAGACACCGCGAGAGGTGGACGTACTTCGACTTGTCGTAGGCCGCCTCCACGTCCTCCATGTCGACCGTGCGGGAGGCGCGCATCTCGGCGTGGAGGCCGGCGCGCCGAAGCAGGTCGATGCCGACCCGGAGGTCGCCGCTGTCGGCGGTGAACTCCGCGACCTGGTCGAGTTCGGGCGCGCCGATGACGTCCTCGTGGAAGCCGCGTTTCGACCGCCCGCGGAGGATATCGACGATTTCGTCCACGTCGTAGCGGGGGAAGAACACCTCCTCGGGCCGGAAGACGCTCTGGACGCGCCCGTCGAGTTCGTCGATGACGTCGAGCGAGAGGTCCGACGAGATGATGATGACGCCGATGCGCGCGCCGGAGTGCGCCTCGTGGGCGCGGAGCAGCGAGTAGAGCGTGTCGGACGCCTCGTTCTCGTAGAACAGGTAGTTCACGTCGTCGAGCGCGACGACGAGCACCTCGTCGTCCTCGACGAGGCGGTCGGTTATCTGGCCGAACAGCTTCTTGAACGAGATGCCCGACGACGGGGGTTCGTACTCGAAGATGTGCTCGAAGACGCGCGAGAACACCGCGTAGCGCGTCGAGTCGACCTGGCAGTTCACCCGGACAGTCCGGACGCCCGACTGCGTGCCCAACTCGCCGAACAGTTTCTGGACCGCGGTGGTCTTGCCCGTCCCCGGCGGCCCGCGCACCATCGTGTTCAGGGGGCGAGAGCCGCGGACCGCGGGCCGGAGCGCGTACTTCAGGCTCCGCAGTTGGCTCTCGCGGTGGTTGAACGTCTCCGGAACGTGGTCGATTTCGAAGACGTGTTCGTCGCGGAACACGGTCTCGTCCCACGACAGCATCCCCTCTTCGGGGTCCTCCCTCATCGAGTGAAGTACCACGCGCGGGGGACTTAATCGTTTACCGCGGCGGCGTCCGACGGGGGACCGACGGTGGTCGTCGCCGCGGTCCGGTGGGAGGTCGCGAGCCGGTACGTCACTTACTGAAGGAGCCGGACGATTCGGTAACCGATGGCGACGAGCAGAATCAGTCCGACCGCACCGACGCCGAGGACGACCGGCGTCCCGCCGGTCCGCGAGAGCGCACCCAGCGCCGGAAGCACGAAGCCGAACAGCACGAGGAACCCACCGAACACCAGAAATAACAGGTACACTGCGGTCCCGAACACGTCCCAGACGGCGTTCTTCGTGGCGTGGTAGACGAGGTCGTACTGCTGTCGTTCTTCAGGGGAGAGCGAATCGGAGGGCACGGGCGAAGTTGTCGGAGAGGCTAAATAAATCGTGTGTCGCCGCGGGTGACCGCCTCAGTCGAACTTCTCCAGCAGTCGCCCGTAGAAACTCGTCTCGTTCTCGCCGGCCAGTTTCTCCACGATGAGCTCCGGGGTCGACCGTGCGAGGTGGTCCTTCACGGGCGAGCGGTTGACGACGAGTTCGCCGTCTTCCAGCCCGACCGCCTCGATGCCGTCGACCGCGACCGACACGTCGGCGGCCTCGCGGATGCCGCCGGCGAGGTGCGAGACGAACACGGCCGCCGCGCCCTGTTCCGCGAGTTCTTCGAGGATGCCGGCGATGATTTTGGCGGACGCGCCGGGTTCGGTGATGCTCTCCAGTTCGTCCACGAGGACGAGTCGGTCGGCCGCGCCGTCGGTGAGCGCGGCGAAGTCGCGGAGCGTGCTCTCGAAGGCCCCGGCGTCGAGGGTTCCCTGCGACTTGGCGTAGTAGTGGAGTTCGGAAAAACGCGAGAGTCGGACCGACTCGGCGGGCACGGGAAGCCCCATGTGCGCGAGGACGACGACGAGCCCCACGAGGTCGAGCGTCGAGGTCTTACCCCCGCTGTTGACGCCCGAGAGGAGCGTGACGCCCGACACTTCGTAGTCCACGGGGTCGACGTCCGCGAAGTCCACGTCGAGGAGGGGCGAGCGGCCGGCCTCGATGGCGAACGAGCCGGCGCCGTCGTTTCCGGCCGCGCCGGTGAACTCGGGGAAGACGCAGTCGAAGTCGCGGGCGAACCGCGAGACGGCGAGGCGCACGTCGAGTTCGAGCGCGTCGCGGACCAGCGTCTCGACGGGGTCGCGCAGGTCGCCGAGGTCGGCGGCGAGGTCGGCTTTCAGCTTCGCGGCGCGGCGGTCGCGGGCGGCCTTCAGTTCGGTCCGGAGCCGGCCGACCGCCTCCTCGTCGTGGCCGAGCGGGAACGACGGGTCCTCGGGGAAGACGCGCTCCGTCAGGTCGGCCTCGCCGGGGCGGAGCGACAGCGACTCCACGAGGTGGTCGCGGGCGGCCGAAAGCGCCTCGTCGAACTCGTCTTCGAGTTCGCGCGACAGCAGGGAGTCGACGCGCGCGCCCTGCTCGACGAGAGACAGGAAATCGGTCCCCTCGATGGTCACGTCGCGCTCGCGAATCACGTCGCGGAGGCGGTCGTTGGCGACCGATTCGGCGGTCGAGACGGCCGTGTCGAGGTCGTCGACCGCGTTCGAGAGCCGTTCGAGTTCGTCGTCGCCGAGGACGGTCCCGTCGTCGGCCAGTCGGGACAGGGCGTCTCGGAGGGCGGCGAGGTCGCACGGCGGGGAGAGTCCGGCGGCCTCGTGGACCGCGGCGGCGGCCGAAAGCGCCTCGCGGTTCGCGGCGAAGAAGGCGAGCAGTCGCTCGGGGACGACCTCGTCGGTCCGCTCGGCGGCGTCGGGGAGGACGCGCACATCGCCGTCGACGTCGATGCCGGCGAACGACTCGTCGAGGACGACCACCGTCGAGTACGACCGCGCGAGTTCGGCGATGTCGCGGCCGTCCTCGACGACCTCGATTGAGAGTTCGGGGAACGCCTCCTTGGCGGCGGCGTAGCGCTCCGCGTCGGCAGTGGCGATACAGCGCTCGCGGACGCGACGCGGCTTCGGGTCCGCGAGGGGTTCGACGCCCGACAGCGCGGCGAGCACGTCCGGGTCGGGGTCGAGGTCGGTCGCGTCGGCCGCGAACGCCCGGACCTCCTCGATGCGCGAGGCCGACCCGGTGGGAAACAGCGTCTCCAGTCGCTTCTCGGCGTACGTCGTGACCGTCCGCGCCTGCAGGAGACCGAGCGCGTCGCGGTAGATTTCCGAGGCGCGGTCGGTGGCGAGGAAGCCGCCGGGGTCGTCGTGGTCGCGGCGAATCGCCCCGCGGGCGATGGCCGCCGCCCTGCCCTCCGTGAGCCCCGGTGCCCGCGCGAGCGCCGCCACGTCGCCGTCGGTGAGCGCTCGCTCGGCGTCGTCGAGTTCCGCGAGCGCGGCGGCGGTCTTCTCGCCGACGCCCGGGATGGTCTCGAAGTCCATTCGGCCGGACCTATCGCGGCATAGGACAAAAAGTCGCGGGGTGGTGACTCGGGGACGACGCGCGGGTCGCGCCGCCGCGGGAGCGCTCGTTTCGTCCGATTCGGGGGCGCGTGCGCCCTTCGCGGTCGTTCGCGCCGGGGACGAGGGGCTTTTGACCGTCGGCCGGGAAGGGAGGCCATGAGCGAGCGAGATACCGCGGCGAAGGCCGACGCAGTACGCGAGGCGCTCGCGGAGCGCGAGAGCGTCCTCATCGCCTTTTCGGGCGGCGTGGACTCCAGCGTGGTCGCCGCACTCGCCCACGACGCGCTCGGCGAGAACGCGGTGGCCTGCACCGCGAAAAGCGAGACCCTCCCGGACGCCGAGTTGGACGACGCGAAGCGCGTCGCCGAGGAAATCGGCATCGAACACCTGACCGTCGAGTTCTCCGAGTTGGACAACCCCGACTTCGTCGCCAACGACGACGACCGGTGTTACCACTGCCGGACGATGCGCCTCGGCCGGATGTACGAGGCCGCCCGCGACCGCGGCATCGAGGCCGTCTGCGACGGGACGAACGCCTCGGACCCCGGCGAGGGCCACCGCCCCGGCCTCCGCGCCGTCGAGGAGTTAGAGGTGCTGTCGCCGCTTCTCGCCCACGACATCACCAAGGAGGAAGTCCGCGCCATCGCCGACGAGTACGACCTCTCGGTCGCCGACAAGCCCTCCATGGCCTGTCTCTCCTCGCGGATTCCGACCGGCCTCGAAGTCACCGAAGAGCGGCTCTCGCGGGTCGAACGCGCCGAGACGATTCTGCGCACGTGGGGCTTCGAGCAGTTCCGCGTCCGCGACCACGACGGCCTCGCCCGCATCGAGGTCGCGCCGGAGGAACTCGACCGCGCCCTCGACGCCGACTTCGTTCGCGCCGCCCGCGACCACCTGAAGGACGCCGGCTTCGACCACGTCACGCTCGACCTCCACGGCTATCGGACGGGAAGCGTCAGCCCCGCGGCCGAGGCGGACGCCGACTCGGGCGACGACCTCCTCGTGGACGACGTGTTCGCGCAGGACTACCCGATGCGAAAGTAGCTGAGAGACGACAGTCAGAAACTCGGACCGGACCGCCGAACCGACCTACGTCGTCAGAAACTGCGTCTCGTTCTCGGCGACGACGCCGATGGACGGTTCGTCACCGTCGTCGCTCAGTTCGACTTCGAACTCGCACAGCCCGCCGTTGTCGAGCGGTTGCGACAGCATCGCCTCGACGATGTCGAGTCCCTTCACCTCGCCGAGCGACAGCCGAATCGGCGCGCCGTGGCTGACGACGAGTACCGTCTCGTCGGAGTCGAGCGAATCGGCCAGCCCCTCGTGGGCGTTGAGGACGCGCCGGCGGACCTCGACGAGGCTCTCGCCGCTCGGCGGGCGCTCGCGGGCGGCGGGCGTGCCGACCGCCGAGAGGGCGTACTGCGGGTAGCGGTCGGTGAGTTCGTCGAACTCCAGTCCCTGCAGCGAGCCCACGTCGCGCTCGCGCCACGCGGAGTCGAGGACGGGTTCGAGACCGAGTTCGCGGGCGATGGGGCGGGCGGTCTCTTGGGCGCGTTCGATGTCGGAGGAGACGAGGCGGTCGACCTCGTAGGAGTCCACGACGTGGTGCGCGAGGGCGTCGGCCTGCGCGCGGCCGCGCTCGGTGAGCGACACGGGGGCCCACCCCTGTACGCGCCCGGCGCGGTTCCACGTCGTCTCGCCGTGTCTGGCGAGAAGGAGGGTTGCCATACGTCCGTCTCTCTCCCCACCGGCAATGAGTGTTCCGCGCGAGATTCACGGTCTCGGCGCGCCAACTGTTGGGTATGGCACACGAAATCGAGACGAGCATCGAGATAGACGCCCCGCCCGAACGGGTGTGGGAGACCCTCGTCGACTTCGACCGCTACCCCGAGTGGAACCCGTTCATGCGAATCGCCGGGCGGCCGAACGAGGGCGCGACGCTCACCGTCCACCTGCGGCCGCCGGGCGGCCGCGAGTCGGAGTTCGAACCCGACGTCGTCCACTGCGAGAAACACCGCGAACTGCGCTGGCTCGGCCACCTCGTCTTCCCGGGGCTGTTCGACGGCGAACACCGGTTCCGCCTCGAACCCCTCGACGGCGGCGAGCGCACGCGCTTCGAGCACGCGGAGACGTTCTCCGGCGTCCTCGCCGGACTCCTGTTGCGGTTCGTCGGCGAGCAGACGAAGGCTGGGTTCGTCGCCATGAACGAGGGACTGAAGACGCGCGTCGAGGGGACGGTCGCCGCCGAGAAGCGGGAGGCGGCGGAGTCGTCGGACGCGGCGTGATTCCCCGCGGTCTCCGGGAGGTTCGACGCGTTACAGCGACTTGCCGCAGAAACGGCAGGTGTCCCGGTCGGCCTCCTCCAGCGAGTGGCAGTTCGGACAGGTAACGGTCTCGGTGCGGACAGAAGGGGCGCCGTTCGGCGACCCCGAATGACCGGACACGCGGCGGCCCACCCCGGGTTCGTCGCGCCCGAGGTTGAGGTACAGCGCCAAGCCCAGAATCCCGCCGACGAACACCGAGAGGCCCCAGAGGAAGGCGTTGTGCGAACTGTGTCTGGTCGCGTCGATGCCGGCCCAGACGCTCACGACGAACCAGAGCGGGAGGGCGACCACCGACAGGGCGACGAGGTCGGCCATCGTGTTATTATTCTAACCATTCTGCAATAGCTCTTCTGAACGGTCGGCGGTCGGTGAAAAACGGGAGCGGCTGGACAGAAAACGGGAAAGAAACGAGACGCCGGTCAGTTCCCGGTCCAGCGTAAGACCGCGAGCGTCCCCTCGAACAGGACGATCATCGTCGCGCCGATGATGATGGGGGCCATCCCCGTCGGGTCGGGGCTGACGAGGAACGCGAGGCCGAGGAACGCGCCCCAGAACAGCAGGCGGCGGTCTTCGAGCCACTGCCGGGTGACGAGGTTCATCATGATGGCTAACTCCACGAACAGCGGAATCTGGAAGACGACCGCCATGTAGCCCATCAGGATGAGGATGAGGTTGAACGTCTCTTTGAGGCCGAACGCGACGACCGCCGTCCCCTCGGTGTAGGAGGTGAAGTACGCGAAGATGGCCGGGAGCACCACGAAGTGCGCGAAGAGGACGCCGACGAGCGCGAGGATGAGGCTCGTCGGCACGGCCGCGAGGTAGTACTTGCGCTCTTTCGGGTAGAGCCCGGGGCGCATGAACAGGTACGTCTCGTAGACGAACACGGGGAGGCCGATGACGGTGCCGGCGAGACCGGCGACCTTCAGTTTGGTGAGGATGAGTTCGAGCGGACCGTAGAGCCGCGGCCGGCGGTCCACGATGGTGTCCGCGCCGGGGATGTGGGAGTTCCAGAGGAAGTTGATAACGTCGGTCGCGCTCGGGATGTGGATGCCGAAGGCGGCCTGCGTGTCCACGAGCGCGTTGAGGATGTCCGCGCCGGGGAAGAGCACGAGCGTAATCGCGCCGGCGACGCCGAGGACGACCGCCAGCCGGCGAATCATCTCCTCGATGTGCGCAGTCAGCGGCATCTCCTGGTCGCTCTCGGGTGCCTCGCCGACGAGGCCACCAACGTCCTCGTCGTCGAAGTCGTCGCCCTCGAACTCAGGGTCGTCGAAGTCGGCGTCCTCGACTGAGACGGACGACGGAGCCACGCCGCCCACCTCGTCCTCGCCGGTCAGCGCCGGGCTCGCGCCGTCGGCCGCCGCGTCCGGTCCAGCGTCGTCGGCCGACTCGTCGCTCGAATCGTCGTACGTCCCCTCGGGCACGTGTGAGGTGTGTTCGTCGTCGGCGAGGAGGCGCGGCTCGTCGTCGGAGTCGTCGCTATCGTCGGAGTCGTCGCTATCACCGGTACTTCCGGAAGAATCGGCATCAGCGTCGGAGTCCTCGACGCCGTCGTCCGAGTCGGAATCCTCCGCGTCCTCTTCGGAATCGGAATCCTCCGCGTCCTCTTCGGGGGCCGCATCAGTGTCGGCATCGCCGGCGTCGTCTTCCGTCTCGTCGGTATCGGCGTCGTCGGAAGCGTCGTCGGCAGACCCGTCGGTAACGGTCTCGTCTCGCGGGGTGACTCGACCGTAAACCGGACCGTCGGACGACGAAGCCCCGTCGTCGTCAGACTCGTCGGACGAGCGCTGGTCGGCGTCGTCCGAGGCGTCCGTCTCGTCGTCGGCCGCAGAGAGCCCTGTGTCGCGCTCCTCGTCCGCCATTCAGGTGTCCTACGCTTCCGGCCAGTTATAGGTCTTTTCGCATCGCGCCGAGGAGGTGCGTCGAGGGAGCCGAAATCACGCCCGCGGTGAAAAAGATTGATAACCGCCAGACTGCTTTCGCCACGTACGTATGTCCAGCGCCCTCGACGAGGACACCCAACAGACCATCGCGGCGGGCCGCGAGACCGCCGGTGCGATGCTCCGAGCGGCGCAAAAAGACCTCCAGAAGGTCTTCATCGTCTTCCTCGTCGGGTTCCTCGGAACGTTCTACGCGCTCCGACTCTACGTCTGGGAGTTCTTCCGGGGCGTGACCAAGGCACAGATGGACGCCAGCGTCTCCGGCAACGTCAGCATCATCGCCCAGACGCCGTTCGACGTGATTCTCCTGCAGGCGAAAATCGGTCTCGTCGTGGGTGTTCTCTTCGCGCTCCCGCCGTTCATCTACGTCTCGCGGGACGCGCTGAAAGCCCGGGGCGCGTGGCCGAAATCCCCCGTCGCGCCGTGGAAACTCGCGCTCATCGCGCTGACGATGGTCGTGCTGTTCGCCGCGGGCGTCGCCTACGGCTACTTCGTCTTCTTCCCGTTCACGTTCGCGTTCCTCGCGCAGAACGCGCTGTCGGCCGGCTTCACGCCGAGTTACTCCATCGTGAAGTGGGCGCAGTTCATCTTCCTGCTCACGCTCTCGTTCGGTCTCGCGAGCCAGCTTCCGCTCGCGATGACCGCGCTCTCCTACGCCGAAATCGTCCCCTACGAACTGTTCCGCGAC
The DNA here is from genome assembly GCF_001190965.1 of Haloferax gibbonsii. NCBI lineage: Archaea > Methanobacteriati > Methanobacteriota > Halobacteria > Halobacteriales > Haloferacaceae > Haloferax > Haloferax gibbonsii. Next base: position 165,206 of record NZ_CP011947.1, on the reverse strand, counting down.
AAGTGGCGGCACGCCGTCGTCGGCATCTTCGCGTTCGGCGCGCTGTTCACCCCGCCGGACCCGTTCACCCAAATCATGTGGGCGGTGCCCGTCATCACGCTGTACGCCTTCAGCCTCTATCTCGCCCGCGTGGTCGTCACGGCCAAACGCGGCAGCGAGAAGATGGACGTCAAGGCGACGGCGACCCACCACTGGAACCTCCTCGCGGGCGTCGGCGTCGTCGGCGGCCTCCTCGTCTACGCCTTCTACGAGTACGGCGGCGTCGGTCTCGTCAACGACGGACTCGCCGCGGTCGGAAGCGACTACGTGTTCCTCGACCCCGGCTCGGGGCTCGTGCTGGGCGCGTTCGTCGTCGCCGGCGGCGTCGTCGGCCTCGCGTTCGGCCTCGCGTACCTCGTCTACCGCGACATCGAGCGGCTCGAACGGACCGAGGTCGGCGTCGGCGACCCCTCGAAGCTCGACCTCTCCGCGCTCGACGTGGCGGGCGTCCGCGCCGCGCCGCCCGAGGTCTTCGCCGACCGCGACGAAGACGAGATTATGAGCCTCGCGTCCGCCGCCATCGACGACGGCGACAAGGCCAAAGCGCAGGCCCTCATCGACCGGTTCGACGAGGCCGAAGCGGACCGCGAGGCCGAGGCGGCCGACGCCGAAGACGAGCCGGGCGAACTCGAAGACCGGACGACCCGCGCGGGCGGCGCGTTCTTCTCCGAACTGACCGGGGGCGAGACCGACGAGGACGACATCGGCGGCTACTACACCGACATCGCGTTCATCGTCGACTCCGTCACCTCGCGGGCGTTCTGGGTCGTCGGCTGGTTCATGCTCGTCCTCGCGTCGACGTTCGGCTGGCTCTACACGGGCGGCATCAGGGACGTCTACGAGGACTTCCTCGGCCGACTACCCGCCGCGGTGACGCCGGAAGAAGTGCTCAACGTCGTCGCGCTCCACCCGATGGAGGCGCTCATCTTCGAGGTGAAGTTCTCGACGATTCTGGCCGTGTTGGCGACGCTCCCGCTCGTCGCGTACTTCGCGTGGCCCGCGCTCCGCGAGCGCAACATCATCCGCAAGCGCCGCCGGACCGTCTTCCTGTGGACCGGCGCGCTCGTCGGCGGCCTCCTCGGCGGCTTCGCGCTCGGCTACAGCTACGTCGCGCCGACGGTCATCACGTTCCTCGTCGAGGACGCCATCGCGGCGAACATGATAATCTCCTACCGCATCACCAACTTCTTCTGGCTCATCTTCTTCACCACCGCGGGCATCGGCCTCCTCGCCGACATCCCCATCCTGATGGTGCTTCTCAACACCGCCGGCATCAGCTACCGCATGATGCGGAAGCGCTGGCGCGAGGTCACGGTGTTCATCCTCGCCATCTCGGCGGTGTTCACCCCCGCGAGCATCACGACGATGTTCATGGTGACGCTCCCGCTGATGGCTGCCTACGGCGTCGGTCTCGGCGTCCTGTTCGTGCTGACGGTCGGCGGCCGACGCGACCTCTCGCCCGCCCGCGGCGCGGCGGAGTGAGGGCGGTCCTCGGAGCGACCGCCGCGCCGACTCTCCGACCCGAAAAACGCGCCAAATATCGCCGCTGAGACCGTTGAAAAGGCGTTAAGTATTCTCGTGAGAATCGCAGAGTATGGCCAAGATAAGCGTCGAGATTCCCGACGAACTGCTCGCGGACTTGGACGAGCACGTCGGCGACGACAAGAAGTTCGTGAACCGGAGCGATGCGGTTCGGGCGTCCATCCGGAAGACGCTCGACATCCTCGACGAGATAGACGACCGACACAATCGCCTCGTCGAAGATGAGTGAGGGGCGGTCGGCCGTCGGGCAGGTCGCGCTCGTCGGCCTGTTCGTCACCGCGCTGACGACGGCGCAGTTGACGGCGTCGAAACTGCTCGCGATTCCCCTGCCGGCCGCGATAGGCGAACTCCCGTACGTCGGCGCGGCCATCCTGATGCCGGGGGCGGCGCTGGCGTACGCGCTCACCTTCTTCGCGTCCGACTGCTACTCCGAACTGTACGGTCGCCGGGCGGCGCAGGTCATGGTGAACGTCGGCTTCGTCATGAACTTCGTCCTCCTCGGACTCGTCTGGAGCACCATCGCCGCGCCCGCCGCGAACCCCGAGTTCGCCGGGCAGTTCGCCACGGTGCTGTCGTCGGGGACGAACGTCGTCGCCGGGAGCCTGCTGGCGTACCTCGTGAGCCAGAACTGGGACGTCGTCGTCTTCCACGGCATCCGCGACATGACCGACGGCGCGTTCCTCTGGCTCCGCAACATCGTCTCGACGGCGACGAGTCAGGCCATCGACACGGTCATCTTCGTCGGCGTCGCGTTCTACGTCGCGCCGACGGTCCTCGGCATCGGCGACGCGCTACCGTGGAACGTCCTCGTCGGCCTCGCTATCGGCCAGTACCTCCTGAAGCTCCTCATCGCAGTCGTGGACACGCCGTTCGTCTACGGGACCGTCGCGCTCCTGCGCGACGACGACGAGTCCTCGACCGACGGCTGGGTCGCGGACTGAGGCGTTCTCGGGACGACGGACGGCTTATCTCTTTTGGTAGCATACCACACGACGTATGGCCGACGAGCACCGCCACAGGCTCACCGAGCGAGACGGGATGGAGATGGGGGTTCGCTGTCCGAACTGCGGGACGTACACGTCGTTCGGCGACATCCTCGCCACCGGAGCCTGCCGCGGCGGCTGGAAGGGGTGCCGGACGGGGCTTCGACTCGACCTCGTGGTGTACGACTGAGAAAGACGGCGGGGCGACGGGACGCTGGGACGCGGGGCCGGCGAGAGCGACAGCGCGCGCTCAGGCCGCCGCGGACGCGTCCGGCGAGTCGTTCAGGTAGAGGTACGCCGCCGCGACGGCGAAGACGGCCTCGCCGCCCTTCGAGAGAATCGCCATGTCGCTGACTCGCCCGCTCATGACGACCCAGGCGACGATTTGGGCGAGCGCGAACGCGATGGCGACGAGGTAGAACTCGCGCCGCCAGAACTTGCTCAGGTAGACGGCGATGCCCGCGAGGAAGCCGACGCCCGCGAGGACGAACAGCACCGCCTGCGTCTGGTCGAACTGGAGCAACATCGGGGCCATCGACAGGTGGACGTACGTCGAGGTCAGCGCCCCGACGATGGCGACGTACGGGACGATGCCCGACGGGAGGCCGGTGAACAGCGGTCGCGATTCAGCGGTCGTGGTGTCTGTTGACATGAGGACTCACGAACAGAGTCGTGTCAATGGATAATAATTTTTGCCCGGAGTGAGGCACAAATCGAAGGGAACACGCGGAGCCGTCGATGCGGGGGCGCGCAGGCGCGGTGAGCGTGAAATCGGCGCGCTCAGTCGTCTATCGGCTCGGCGAAGGCGAACCGGGGCTTCACGTCGGTGACGCGGACCGTCGGGGTGTCGCCCGCCTCCGTGCCGGAGACGAAGAGCGTGAAGTCCTCGACCTTGGCGATGCCGTCGCCCTCGCTGCCCACGTCGACGATTTCGACCTCGAGCTCGTCGCCCTTGCGGACCGGGGCGGTGAGGAAGTGCTTGCCGACGAGGTACTGCTCGGAGGAGCTGTCGCGGGAGGCGTCGGGGCGCATCGACCGGACGTACTGGAACTCCCGTTCCATGTCGGCGCGGAGGTCCGCGACGTCCGGCCCGTCGAACACCTTCACGGCGAAGTCGCCGCCGGTCGCCAGCAGTTCCTGTGCGACCTCGAACGCCTGCCGGGCGAGGTAGACGGAGCGAGCGTGGTCCAGCGAGTACTCGCCGGTCATGTTCGGCGCCATGTCGGAGACGACGGCGTCGGCCCCGCGCTCGCCGATGACGGCCGTCAGCTCCTCTTTCGTCTCGTCTTCGGTCATGTCGCCGCGAATCGTCTGAACGTTGTCGCGGTCGATGCCGCGGATTCGCTGGAGGTCGACGCCGACGACCTTGCCGTGGTCGCCGACCGCCTCGGAGGCGACCTGCAGCCACCCGCCCGGGGCGGCACCGAGGTCGACGACAGTGTTGCCGGGGCCGAACAGCCCCGCGTCCCCGTCGAGTTGTTTCAGCTTGTAGGCCGAGCGGGCGCGGTAGCCCTCCTGTTTGGCCTTGTTGTAGTAGTGGTCCTTGCGCGCCATGGTCTTGACAGCAGTAGCGTATCAGGCCGTATACCGGCTTCGGCTTGCGCCGTGAAGCGTGCGGAACAGTCCCACATCCGACGGCGTCGGCGTCGAGGCGGTCTGGCTCAGTCGTCGCCGACGAGTTCGTCGAACAGCGCCGCGACGCGCCCCTCGATGTCGTCGCGAATCGCCCGGACCGCGTCGAGGTCCCGCCCGTCGGGGTCGTCGAGGGCCCAGTCGCGGGCGTCGCCGCGCCACGTCATCGGACAGATACCCTCGGCCGAACAGCCCATCGTGACGACGATGTCGACGCCCATAATCTCGTCCTGCTCGATTGCGCGCGGCGTCTCGTCTGCGAGGTCGAACCCCCGCTCGCCCATGACCTCGACGACCTCGTCGTGGACGTGGTCGGCGGGGTCGGTGCCGCCGGTGACGACCTCGATTCGGTCGCCGACGCCGCGCTCGTCGCGCTCCCGGCGGGCGAAGGCCGTCGCCATCTGGCTCCGGCCGGCGTTCTGGACGCAGACGAAGGCGACGCGGGTGGAAGTCGCGTCGGCGTCGGCGGCGTCGCTCATCTCTCGGCACCTCGTCGGCGGGCGGCTGTCTTCGTGTCGTCGTTCGCCATAGCCGGGAGTTACACAATCAGCTATTTGAGTGCTTTGAAGCCCGAGACCCCAGAAATCGGCAGGTTAGCTGCATAGCCGAACAGTGACAACAACACCCATGGGGAGCCGACGGGAGCGATGGGGTGCTCGCGGGAGCGCGCACGCGGGAGAGCGTGCGAACATCATATTGCGGTGAGTCCAAATCAGGAGTATTTTTAAGACCGCTGTCGTACGACGGCACATATGTTCAAGGCCATCGTGAGCGCCGCGACGCTCCGGGACGCGCTCGACTCCGTGAGCGTCCTCGTCGACGAGTGTAAGATTCGACTCAACGAGGAGAGTCTCTCCATCCGCGCCGTCGACCCCGCGAACGTCGGCATGGTGGACCTCACGCTCGACGCGGCGGCGTTCGAATCCTACGAAGCCGACGGCGGCGTCATCGGCGTCAACCTCTCTCGCCTCGAAGAGGTCGCCGGGATGGCGGGCTCGGGCGACCTCATCCACCTCACGCTCGACGAGGAGACGCGCAAGCTCAACATCCGCATCGACGGGCTGTCGTACACGCTCGCGCTCATCGACCCCGACTCGATTCGCCAGGAACCCGACATTCCGGACCTCGACCTCGCCGCGAACATCGTCCTCGAAGGGACGCACCTCGACCGCGGTATCAAGGCGGCCGACATGGTCTCCGACCACATCCGCCTCCGCGTCGACGGCGCGGAAGAGACGTTCCACATCGAGGCCGAAGGCGACACCGACGACGTTGACCTGTCGCTTCCCCCCGCGGACCTCATCAGCATCGAAGCCGGCGCGGCCGACTCGCTGTTCTCGCTGGACTACCTGAAGGACATGAACAAGGCGATTCCGACCGACGCCGAGGTCACCGTCGAACTCGGCGAGGAGTTCCCGGTCAAGCTTCACTACCAGATCGCGGAAGGGATGGGCACCATCACGTACATGCTCGCCCCGCGCATCCAGAGCGACTGAGCGGACGTTTCGGCCACCGCGTCGTTCACCGACCACCGAGCCGTCCCACTCGTTTCTCCCGACTCCTACCGGTCAGCGACGGCGTCGGCCGTCTCGTCCCGACACCAGTACGGCAGTCGAACCGTCGCCGTCGTGCCGGTGTCGCCGCGGCCCGCTGACTCGTCGGGCGCGTCTCCGGCCCCGTCGGCCGCCCCGTCTCGCCCGCCCCGAACGTCGAACGTGAGGTCGCCGCCGAGCGCGTCGACCGTCCACCGGACCGCCCAGAGACCGAGGCCGCTGCCGTGTTGGAGCGGCGACTCGCCGCCGGTCTCGACCACGGAGCGCTCGTAGTCCGGGACGCCCGGGCCGTCGTCTTCGACGACGAGGACGAGGTCGGCGTCGGCGGCCCGGACCGACACGGAGACGGTCGGGTCGTCGCCGCCGTGTTCGAGCGCGTTCTCGACGAGTTCGCTGACGAGGAGCTTCGCCGCCGATTCGCTCCCGGAGACCGACAGCGACTCGGGGGCGTCCACGTCGACCGAGCCGGCGTCGAACTCCGCGCGGACCTCGGCGACGCAGGTTCGCACCGTCGCGGCGACGTCGAAGCGGCTGCCGCCGTCGATGCCGGCCATGACCCGCTCGACGGTCCGGGCCTTCTCGCCGAGCGAGAGGAGCTTGTTCGACCGCGCTCGTATCGTGTCGGTGGGGTCGCGCTGGTCCGCCGGGAGCCGCTCTGCGAGCATGTCGGCGTAGCCGATGACGACCGTCATGTCGTTTCTGAGGTTGTGCCGGAGGACGCGGTTGAGGACTTCGAGGCGCTGGCGGCGGCGGACCCGCCCCGTCACGTCGGAGACGGTGACGGTCCGGCCGAGGCGGCGGCCGTGCTGGTCCGTCACCGGCGAGAGCGTCACCTCGTAGGTCCGACGGCGACGGTCGACCGTCACGTCCACGAGCTGTCGGTCCTCGTCGAGGTCGACGCCCGGAAGCACCGACGACAGCGGGTCGAACGCCGAGGCCGGATCGAGGTCGAGGAGCGACGAGGCGGTCTCGTTGGCGTCGACCACGCGGTGCTCGCGGTCGAGGACGAGAATGCCGACGGCCACGTCGTCGATGGCGGCCCGGCGGCCGAGCCGACCGGTCGCCGGCGAGAGCCCGAACAGCTGGAACCGGTAGAGCGCGTGGCCGAACGTCGCGCCCGTCACCGCGAGGGCGATGGGCGTGAAGTTCACCATCTGAAGCGGGCCGATGCCGAAGGTGTGGGCGACGTGGGCGACCGTCGGCGCGGTCGAGCCGATGGCGAGGGTGACCGCCTGCTCGCGGTAGTGCGAGAGCCGTTCGACCAGCATCTCGATGATGAGGACGAGCCCGGAGCCGATGATGACGTAGCCGTACACCGCGTGGAGGTAGTACCAGAGGTTCGGGTCGAACCGCACCGTGGCCGCGCCGAACACCGGGTCGATGTGGTAGTTCGTCCACAGCAAGCCGTGGCTCGGGTTCGTGGCGAGCGCGACGACGGTGACGGCCGGAAACACGAGGAGCCCGGCGATGAGCCGCCGCGAGAGGAGTTCGCCGCGGCCGGTGTAGGAAAGCGCGAACGCGAACCACGCGGGCGCGATGACGGCCTGCGCGACGTCGATGGGGATTTGGAACCAGAATCGGAGCGAGGGGTCGAACACCGTGAGCGCGACGCCGTAGGAGCCGGCCCAGAGCGCCGCCGAAAACAGGAGGACCGACAGCGATTTCGAACCGGGTTCGGTGCCCTCGCGCCAGGCGACGACCGCGATGGAGACGGAGACGAGCGCCGCGACGAGGCAGAGGACGACCAGCGGCGAGACGGCGGCGACCGAAGGCACGCATAAACCTCAGACTCGGCGCTCGTAACACTTGCGGGCCGCGGCGAAATTCGAGCGACGGGTCAGCCGCGTCTCGGCCGCGACACTCAGGCACTCAAGGCGCTTCCGCCCGCGGCCGGCGCGCCACGGACGCGAGGACGTAGACCACGGGCACGATGAGCGCGGCCCCGACGACGAACGGCGACCAGTACGCGAGGACGTACAGCGCCGCCATCGACGGCGGGCCGAGCGTTCGGCCGAGGCTTCCCGCGCCCTGCGTGACCCCGAAGGCGTTGCCCTGCTGGTCGGCCGACGCCGACGTGGAGACGAGCGTCGACAGCGAGACGTTCAACATCCCGTTTCCGAACGACAGGAGCGCCCCGACGAGGAGGAGCGCCACGAGTTCGCGGGTGAGCCACGGCGGGCCGCCGACCGCGGGGAGCACCGCCCCGATGTCGGGCGAAAAGGGGAGCAACGCGAGCGAGAGCAGGAGTCCGACCGCGCCGACGACCGCCAGTTTCGCCTCCGAGTACCGCCGGGCGAGTCGGCCGACGACGACCCCCTGATTCAGCGTGCCGAGCAGGCCGATGTAGGTCAGAAACAGCGCCGTCTCGGTCTCGCCGTAGCCGTACACGTCGGCCGCGAAGGGGATGAACATGACCTGAATCCCCGAGAAGGCGACCGAGACGACGAAAAAGGAGACGACGAGTCCCCGGAGGTCGTCGTCGGCGAGGGCGGTGCGGAACTGCGAGACGAGCGTCGTCGCGGGCGTGCCGGCCGGCGCGCGGGTGCGCTCGGGTTCGCGCAGGAAGACGAACGCGAAGCCGAGGCTGACGAGGCTCAACGCCGCCGCGGTGAAACTCGGCAGCGAGAACCGCGTCGCGGGCACGAACGACGGGAGCAGGTCGCGGGCGATGGTGACGACCGGCTCGGAGGCCATCAGACCGCCCAGAGCCGGCCCGAAAATGAACCCGAGGCTGAACGACGCGCCGACGAGGCCGAGCGCGCCGGCCCGCCGCGCCGGGGGCGTGATGTCGGCGATGTACGCCTGCGCGGTGGCGATGTTGCCGCCCATCGCGCCCGCGAGCATCCGCGAGGCGAACAGCGTCGCCACCGCGAGCGTCGTGCCGAACAGCAGGTCGATTTCGCCGGCGACGCCGAAGACCGTCCACGCGAGGACGCTCCCGACGAGCGACAGCATGATGACCGGCCGGCGGCCCCGCTGGTCGGAGATGCGGCCGAGGACGGGCGCGAAGAGGAACTGCATGAGCGAGTACGACGCCGCCAAGAACCCGATGTACACGTCGCTGACGCCGAAGCTTCGGACGTAGAACGGGAGGATGGGGATGACGACGCCGAACCCGAGGAGGTCGATGAAGACGACGGCGATGACGACCGCGAGGGCGCGTCGCGTTCCGCGCGACTCCTCGGGGAACTCGGCGTCGGAAGAGACGGCGGACTCGGGGGCACTCACGACACCACAAACGCGCGAGAAACGCCTAACGGTTGCGCCGAGTTCGCGGGAGAATCGAAGGGAACGTTGGGTCGAAGGGCGAACCGGGTCGGCGCTCAGGAACGGTATCTGTCGATGACGCGCTTGGCCGAGACGGCCTTTTCCTTCCAGCCGTAGCCCGCGTCGTAGACGTGGCGCTTCTTCTCGACGAGTTCGGCGGGCGTCGCCTCCTCGAAGCCGCCGCGGTCCCACGCGCCGGTGTCGCGGAGCCAGTTGACGACGTTCTCGCGCGTCTCGGGCCACGACAGGCCGACCATCTCGTACCACGCGATCATGGCGAAGACGGCGTTGTCGTGACAGCCGGGGACGCTCCCGTACTGGTGGAGCGTCCGCATCGGCTCCCGGGTCGGCTCGGAGACCTCCTCTCTGAACTCCTCGGCGGTGAGAAGGCGGAGGACGCCCGAGTTCGCCTCCGACACCCGCTCGTCGCGCTTGAGTCGCCGGAGCGCGGCCTGCTGGAGCGGCCCCCACTCGCCCGGCGCTTCGCGGCGAAGCGTCTCCTCGTCGCACGGCCCGCCAGCGAGGACCGAGACGATGTCGACGTAGGCGCGCTCGACTTCGACCCACGGGGTCCCCTCGAAGCGACAGTCGGCGTCGTGGAGACTGGTGGTGGCGCGGCAGTCCGGACACGGGTAGTCGAAGTGCGGCACGTGAGAGCCTGAGGAAGTGGTCGGTAATAGGTTGTGTGATGCGCCGTCGCCGGCGACACCCCGCCGCGAGACTCGGCCGCACGGCCCATGCCCGCCACCGCCGAATCCGTCGCGTTTATCGGTGGGCACCCGGAACGTGGCGGTATGCGGATGCGCCCGCTCCACGCCCGATACCCGTTCTTCGCCGCGGCCAGAGAGGCGGTCGAATCGGCCGACGTCGCCATCGCGACGCTCGTCGCCGAGGACGCCCCGGCCGTCGAGCGTGGCGTCGAGCGCGTCGAACGCGCCCTCATGGAGGGCACCGTCGAGCCCGACCCCGACGAGACCTACGGGTGGGACACCCAGACGGAACTGCTTTCGTACCCCATCTCGCGCATCATCGTCTCGCTCGTCGAGACGCCCGCGGCGGTGGACAAGTACGCCCGCGCCGAGGCCGACACGGCCTACGAGCGCATGCTCGCCGACTTCGACGCCGGCGACGACGACGTCCACGGCGAGGCCCGCGCGAGCCTCGACGACTTCCGCCGCGAGTTCGACCTCGACGGCGCGGTGCGGGCCGAGTCGAACCGGAACCGGAACAGCCGCCGCGCGCCCGACCACTACTGGGTCGACGTGGGACCGTACCTCACCTACTCCGACACCGACTGGGGCGCGGACTGGCGACTCGTCAACCGCTCGCTGGCCGACGGCGCGGTCCGCGTCACCCGCGAGGAGCTCTCGGAACTGCTCCGCGAGGCGGTCCGCCGCCGGGTGGCAGAGGGGCTTCCCTTCGCCGTCCGCGGGAGCGACGCGGGCGACCGACTCGCCGACGCGCTCAAACCCCATGTCGAGCGCCTGCGGAACCTGCTTTCGGACCGCGGCGCGGTCAACGTCGTCTACGTCGACTCGGTCGACCCGGACCACTTCCCGCCCTGCGTCGAGGCGCTGTTGGCGCGGGCGCAGGACGACGAGGACCTCCCGAACGAGGCGGCGTTCGCGCTCGCGGCGTTCCTCGTCGGCGTCGGCCTCGAACCCGAGGAGGTCGGCGGCGTCGTCGGCGACGCGAACGCCGAGGAGTTACAAAAGCGGGCGACCGTCCTCGCGGACTCCAGCGGGTCGCAGTACGCGCCTCCGACCTGCGAGACGATGCAGGCGTACGACCTCTGTGTGAACCGCGACGACCGCTGTGACACCATCAAGCACCCGATGAAGTACTTCGAGACGGCGACGAACGACGCGGACGCGGTCGCCGCGGACGAGACCGCCGACTGACGGAGTCCGTGCTGACGGCGTACCCAACCCGTGAGCGCTGCGGCTGTGCGTCGGGCGGTAGGGTAGTGGCGACCGAGTCGCCGAAACCGACCGAGAGGATTAGGAAGAACGCGACAGCCAAACGCCGATACCAGCCATCACGAGCACGAACGCCGTGATAGCGCCGACGAGTGCGAACCCGCCGGTGGAGATGAGTCCACTCTGGTTGTAGGTCGCACCGATGCCGACGATGAGGGCGATAAACACCCCGACCGCGACGATGGAGACGGCAATCTTCCGCCGCATCTCCGCTTCGATAGCCATGCGACGACGTATCCGCGGCCGTTCTAAAAGGTCTTCGATGGGCGGATGCCCGACGAGAGCCACTCACGCGCCCGATTTTCCACGTGAAACGAGGGTTTAGGTCGTTCGAGAACCTATACGCAGGTGACGGAAACTGACCCCGAACAGCCGCTGGTAGGGTCGGAATCCCGCACCACCATGACGCACATCGCACACACACCCGCGTCGACTCGCCGCCCGGTGCGCCGCAAGACCACGCTCCCGTCCGACGGACTGGCCGGTCGCGCCCGCCGCGCCCGCGTCGAGCCGATGGCCGTCCGGCCGCTCCGCGACGGGCGCTACGTCGTCGAGACCGACGGCGGCACCTACGTCGTCGACGTGGAGGCTCGCACCTGCACCTGCCCCGACAACGCCATCCGACACGCCCGCTGCAAGCACCTCCGCCGGGTCGCCATCGAAATCACCCGCGGCGAGGTCCCGCCGCCGGGCCGCCGGAGCGCCACCTGCGCCGTCTGCGGCGACGAGACGTTCGTCCCGATGGACGCGACGGGGCCCCAGCTCTGCCGCGACCACGAACACCGCGCCGGCGACCTCGTCCGCGACCGCGAGAGCGGCGGCCTCCTCGTCGTCACGCGGGCGCTCGGCACCCGAGCCGACGAGACGCCGACCGAGACGGGGAAACTCGTCGCCGCGTTCGAGAGCAACCGCGACTACGGCGACCACGAACCGGTGTTCGAGGCGGTCTATCTGGACTCGCTGCCGGTGAACGCCGGCCTCTCGGACCTCGGCGGACTGCACGCCTATCGGTTCCCCGCCTCGCGGCTCAGCCGCGTCGAGCGCGGCTTCGTCGGCGCTCGCACGCTCGGCGAGCGACTCGCTCGGGCGTGAGCGAACGCGGAGAACGAGACGCCGCGCCGCGACCTCAGTCGTCGCCGAGTTTGGTCTGCGTCGGTCCGCCGGTAAAGGACTCGAAGTCCTCGCCCTCCGCCAGCGCCGTCTCCTTTTTGACGCGGTAGTTCCCGCCGTCGGTCACGTAGAGGTCGCCGGGGTGGAAGAAGTACCAGTCCTCGCGGTCGAATCGGACGGCGATGCGGGCCTTCGCGCCGAAGTTCTGCGAGAAGTAGATGAGCGCTTCGACCTCCTCGCCGTCGAGGTAGATGGGGCGACCGCTGGAGGCCTTCGCCTCGATGGCGTAGAACACCTCGCCGTTGCCCGCGAGCACGTCGGGGAGTTCGCGCGTCGTCGCGCTCCCGGAGGCGGGCGCGCGCATGACCGCGAAGCCGGCCTCGTCGAGGCGGTTGACGAGTTCGCGCTCGCGTCGGTCTCCCTTTCTGTTCGAAGACATGGTCGGGAGTCGGCCGCGGGCGGTGATAAATGGGGCGAACGTCGTCCGAGAGCGCCGCCGGACCGCCGGCGTCACTCGAAAAGCGGGACGGCGTCGGGCCACAGCGCTCGGAACTGGCGAGCGAACTCGTCGACGACCCCCGCGTCCGTCACCACGACGACGCCGAGGCGGTCGGCGGCGGACTGTGGGTGCGGAATGTCGACCGACGCGACCGTCCCGTCGACGACGTCGAACGAGACCGGCAGGCTCGGCAAGCACCGGACTCGTACCGTCTGCGGCTTCGACGCCACGAGTTCCCGAAACTCGTCGGGGAGCGAGTCGAGCACGGGGTCGCTGAGGAGCAGCGACACGTCGAGGTCGTCGCGAGCGCCCTCGAAGAACGCGTCGAACTCCGTGCGGAGCGTCTCCCACGAGGCCCGCTCGTACGGCGGGCCGACCGCGGCCGAGACGGACTCGGTCGCCGCCCGCACGTGCTCGTGCATCGCCGTCCGCATCTCGTCGCCGCCGAGACGGCCGAGCCAGACGCTCCCGTCGGCCGGTGGCGTCGGCAGGAGGTTCGACCGGACCGCGTCGGCCACGTCGCGGTACCGCGTCCACTCCTCGCGCAGTTCCGCGGCGCGCTCGGCCAGCAGTCGCTCGACCGCCGCGGCCGGGGCGACGGCGGCGTACCGCGTCGGCTGGGTCGACTGCGCTCGGACCAACCGGCGCGCCCGAAGCCCGTTGAGTACGTCGTAAACCCGGCCGTTCGGGACGCCGCTCGCGTCCGAGACGGTCGCAGCCGTCGCGGCACCCGTGACGAGGAGCGTCCGGTACGCCTTCTCCTCGTAGTTCGACAGGCCGAGTTCCCCGAGTTCGGTCATGGTCGGGACTCTCTCGCCCACGAGTTAGTAGTTTGATATTTCTTGTTCGGCGGCGAGCAACGGACCGCAAGTGGCGGGCGATTGCGGAACGCTCATCGGGGTCGTGGCGGGACCGACGGGCATGAACCCGTACGCGTTACTCGCCGGCGCAATCGCGTCGGAGCTGGTCGGAACGACCGCGCTCAAACTGTCCGCGGGCTTTTCCAAGCCCCTCCCGAGCCTCGGCGTGGTGGTCGGCTACGGGCTCGCGTTCTACCTCGTCTCGCTGACGCTTGAAGAGCTCCCCATCGGCGTGGTGTACGGGACGTGGGCCGCGCTGGGCATCGTCGGCGTCGCGGCCATCGGCGTCGTCGTGTTCGACGAACCGGTCGACCTGACTGGCGTCGTCGGCCTGCTTCTCATCCTCGCGGGCGTCTACTGCGTCAACGTCCTCTCGGAGATGGCCGCGCACTGACGCCGGCGTCGAAGCGGACGCGCCACCAGAGCTTTGAGTCGGCTGACGGACAGTTCACCGTATGAACCGCGAGAACCGGCGCGCCGTCGTCCTCCTCGTCCTCGGGGTCGCCCTCCTCGCGAACCCGCTGTACCTCTATCCCGACGGCGTCTCCTACGAGAAGACGTACACCTACGAGGCGTCGGCGGTAGACTACCCCCCGCACACCGCGGACGCGTTCTATCGGGTCAAATCGTGCGGGTGGAACCCCCTCCAGTCGGCGGAGTGCGCCGGCATCATCGACATGGCCCGCGGCGACCCGGTGGAACTCGAGTTGAACCCGGACCGCGACGTCTACTCGGAGTTCTGGTCGTTCGACTACGTCCGGACCGACGGCCGCTACTTCGAACCCAACGCGACGCTCGACGGGCGCACCCTCACGCTCTCGCTCCACCCGGTTTCGACCGAGACGGTGAAACGCGACCTCTCGGAGGACCTCGACGAGGTTCCACACCACGTCCGCGAGGCCGTCCGGAACGGCAGTAGCACCGTGACCGAAGAGCACGCGTACGAGGCGCGGTCTCACTACGTCAGACACGACGGCCAGTACTACGTCGTCGAACCGGTCGAAAGCGAGCGCGTCCCGACCGGCTGGGGGTGGAAAGCGCCGTCCGACGCGGCTATCGACGCGATGCGGCTCGCGGCGTGGATAGGCGGCGTCGCGTGCGTCTGGCGGGCCGGCGAGTGGACCGAGCGCGGTCGAGAAGAGTAAAAAGCGGTCAGTGTGCGGGGGGTGAGCGAGCGAGTCGGCTTACGTTCCGTGGGCCCAGCTACCCATGTACTCGCGCTGTTCGTCGGTCATCGAGTCGAACTCGATACCCTCGGCTTCGAGCTTGATTTCGGCGACCTCGCGGTCCAGTTCGTCGGGCACGTCGTGGACGCCGGCGTCGTAGTCGTCGCCGTTCTCGACGAGTTCGCGGACGACGACGGCCTGCACGCCGAACGACTGGTCCATGACCTCGACCGGGTGGCCGAGCGCGATGGGCGACGCGAGGTTGACGAGGCGGCCCTCGGCGAGGACGTTCAGCCGGCGGCCGTCTTCGAGTTCGTAGGCGTCGACGCCGTCGCGGGCCTCGTACTCGTCGACCGCGAGGTCCGACAGCGCGTCGAGGTCGATTTCGATGTCGAAGTGCCCGGCGTTCGCCAGCAAGACGCCGTCTTTCATGTTCTCGAAGTCCTCGCGGGTGATGACGTCGCGGTTGCCGGTGGTCGTGATGAACACGTCGCCGACCGTCGCGGCCTCCTCCATCGGCATCACGTCGTAGCCCTCCATGTGGGCTTCGAGCGCGCGGCGGGGGTCGACCTCGGTGACGATGACGTTCGCGTTCTGGCCGGACGCCTTCTTGGCGACGCCCTTGCCGCAGTAGCCGTAGCCGCCGACGACGACGTTCTTGCCGGCGTACGAGAGGTTCGTCGTCATGGCGATGGTCGCCAGCGACGACTCGCCCGTGCCGTGGACGTTGTCGAACAGGCGCTTCATCGGCGTGTCGTTGACGGCGAAGACGGGGTAGTTCAGTTCGCCGTCTTCGTCCATCGCGCGGAGGCGGTGGACGCCGGTCGTGGTCTCTTCGGCCCCGCCGACGATGGTCTCGATGAGTTCGGGGTACTCCTCGTGGATGGTGAAGACCATGTCCATGCCGTCGTCGACCGTGACGGTCGGCTCGTGGGCGATGACGGCGTCGATGGCCGCGTAGTAGTCCTCCTCGTCGACGCCGCGGACGGCGTAGGAGGTGATGTCGTCGTTGGCGTCGAGCGCCGCGGACACGTCGTCGTGGGTCGAAAGCGGGTTGCAGCCGGTGATGGCGACTTCCGCGCCGCCGAGCGCCAGCAGTTCGACGAGGTTCGCCGTCTTCGCCTCGACGTGCATCGCCATGCCGACGACCTCGCCGTCGAGCGGCTGTTCCGACTCGAACTGCTCGCGGAGTTCCTGCAGGATGGGCATGTGCTGGAGCGCCCAGTCCATCTTGCGTCGTCCCTCGGTCCGGGCGGCCTCGACGTCGTCGAGGTGCTCGGAGACGGGAGCGTAGTGTTCGCTCATACCCGTGGGTTCGGAGAGGGGTCCGAAAACCCTACCGAAGGCGGTCGCCGCCCCCGAATCTACAAGTGTCAACGGGGAGATTGTATCGCCGAGGGCCGATGCTCGTCATAGATAACGGCAAGACGGTCGCCGAACAGGAGCTGTTCGCCCTGATGAGCGCCCCCGCGGTTCCCGACCTCTTGCGCGTCGCCGACGAGCCGCTGACGGTCAAGGAGCTGAGCTGTCGGGCCGACGTGCCGCTGTCGACCGCCTACCGGGAGGTCAAGCGGCTCCACGAGGCGTCGCTGTTCGAGAAATCCATCATGGTCGACCACAGCGACGGACGACACGTCGCGCAGTACCACCGGACGTTCGAGCGCATGGAGGTCAGCGTGACCGACGACGGACTGCGCATCGAGTTGGCCGGGTAGCGGGGTCGGAGGTCAGTGCGGCGGACCGGACGGCGGCGATTCAGACGCGCTCGCGGAGCGACGCGACCGCCTCGCCGGCGCGGGCCATCACGGCGTCCTCGTCGAGCGTCAGCACCTCGCGGTCCCGCATCAGCACCCGGCCGTCGCAGACCGTGTGGCGAACGTCGGAGCCGCGGGCGGCGTACGCGAGGTGACTCACGAGGTCGTTGGCGGGCGTGAGGTGCGGGGCGTCGAGGTCGACGACGGCGAGGTCGGCCGCGCCGCCGACTTCGAGCGCGCCGCCGGGGAGGTCGATGGCGTCGGCCGAGTCGGCGGTCGCCATCCGCACCACGTCGCCGGCCGCGACGGCGCTCGCGTCGTCGGCGGCGAGTTTCCCGAGCATCGCGGCGTCGCGCATCTCGTCGAACATGTCGAGGTCGTTGTTCGAGGCCGCGCCGTCGGTGCCGAGGCCGACCGTGACGCCCGCGTCGAGCAGTTTCTGGACGGGAGCCATGCCGGAGGCGAGTTTCATGTTCGACGCCGGGCAGTGGACGACGCCGGTGCCCGCGTCGGCGAGGAGGTCGATTTCCGCGTCGTCGACGTGGACGCCGTGGGCGAGGAAGTCGTCGGCGGTGAGCATGCCGAGTTCCTTCGCGTACGACAGCGGGCGCTCGCCGCGCTCGTCGACGATGGGGTCGACCTCGTCCGTCGTCTCGTTGGCGTGGTAGTGGACCGGGATGTCCTCGGCGTGCGCGTCGGCGACGAACTCGCGGAGGAAGTCCTCCGCGACCGTCGTCAGCGAGTGCGGCATCGCGGCGGTCCGAATCCGGCCGTCGGCCGCGCCGTCGAACTCGCGGGCCACGTCGAGGCTCTCGTCGATGTCGGCCCGCGCGTCCTCGTCGTCTTTCCCGAGCGTGACGACGCCGTGGCCGAGGCGGGCGCGGAGGCCGGCCTCGTCGACCGCGGCGGCGACCTCGGGGACGTGGAAGTACATGTCCGCGAACGCGGTGGTCCCCGACTTAATCATCTCCACGAGGCCGAGTTCCGCGCCGACGCGCACGTCCTCGGGCGTGAGCGCGGCCTCGGCGGGCCAGATGTCCTCGCGGAGCCACGCGTCGAGCGGCTTGTCGTCGGCGTAGCCGCGCAGGAGCGTCATCGCCACGTGGCAGTGGGCGTTCACCAGACCGGGCGTGACGAGACAGCCCTCGGCGTCGAGCGTCTCGTCGGCGTCGGCGTCGAGGTCCGCGCCGATGTCGAGGATGGTCCCCTCGTCTCGGTCCACGAGTACGTCCGCGTCCTCGACCGTCGCGTCGGGGCGGAGCACCTGTCCGCCCGCGATTCGGAGCGTGTTCATGTCGCTCGTTCGGGTCGGCGGGGTGGTGAATCCACCGTCTCGCGGCCGCGAGAGCCGACCGTCGGTTTCGCCGGTGAGCGGGCCGAATACCGGCGGTAGTCCGATTCCCGAAAATCGAGAACGAGCACGCCCCCTTAGGTTCGGACCCCCAGTATGGGGGGATATGGAGCCCCCGTGGAACCTCGCGCTCGTTCCGGGGCACGTCCAAGGCAGTCCGTGGATGACCGCGGTCGTCGTCCTGGCGGGAGTCTCGTCGGTGACGCTGGCCGCGCTCGGCGTCGCCGTCTTCCTCCGGCGGCGGACGCGGTCGCACCTGCTCGTCGCGCTGGCGCTCTTGGCGTTCGCGTCGCGGGCGGCCGTCGCCGCGTTGACGCTCGGCGGCGTCCTCTCGGACTTCGACCACCACGTGGTCGAACACCTCTTGGACCTCGTGATGGCCGGGCTCGTCCTCGCGGCCATCTACTACGCCCGGAGCATCGAGCGCGAGGCGGGGGTCAACGACCCATGAGTGAGACACGAACCCGCGTCGCCGACCACATCAAGCACAACCCGGGAGTCCACTTCAACGAGCTCGTTCGCGCGCTCGACCTCGCTCCCGGCCAGGTACAACACCACGTCCGCAGACTGCTCTCCGACGAGACGGTCCGCCGCTCCGAGTTCTACGGTCGGACGCACTACTTCCCCCCGGAGTTCGACGCGTGGGAGCGCGGCGCGCTCGCGCTCGTCCGCCGGGAGACCGCCCGCGACATCCTCGGCCACCTCCTCGAACACGGCGACGCCCGCCCCGACGACGTGGCCGACGACATCGGCGTCGCCCGAAGCACGCTGGAGTGGCACCTCGACCACCTCGTCGAACGCGACGTGGTCCGGAAGGAACGCGACCTCCACAACCGCGTGACGCTCGTCCTCACCCACCCCGAGCGGACGACCCGACTGTTGGACGACGTGTCGCCGTCGCTCCCCGAGCGGTTCGTCGACCGGTTCGACCGCCTGCTCGACCACCTCGTCGAAGGATAGCCGCGGGTCGTCTGCCGACACTCTTCGTCGGTTAGTTTTATCCCCAGTCACCAGACCGACGGTTCTACACCTCGTCCGCGCCGGCGAACGTGACGGGAGCCATACGTGACACTTCGAAGACGTGTCAAAAACCGTTCCGGCTTGCGAAAGTCAATTACCTCCGGGACGTGACGGAGAGGTATGCGAATCGCCGTGCCCAACAAGGGCCGCCTGCACGAACCGACGATTGAACTCCTGGAGCGTGCGGGGCTGCACCTCGACAACGGTGCCGAGCGCAAACTCTACGCCGGGACCGTCGACCCCGACGTGACCGTGCTGTTCGCCCGCGCCGCCGACATCCCCGAGTACGTCCGCGACGGGGCCGCCGAGGTCGGCATCACGGGCCTCGACCAGGTCCGCGAGTCGGGCCACGAGCTCGAAGACCTGCTCGATTTGGAGTACGGCAAGTGTCGGCTCGTCCTCGCCGCGCCCGAGGACGGCGACATCGAGACCGTCGCCGACGTGTCGGGCAAAGTCGTCGCCACCGAGTTCCCGCACATCGCGCGGACCTACTTCGAGGAAGAGGGCATCGACGCCGAGGTCGTGGAGGTCACGGGCGCGACCGAACTGACGCCACACGTCGAGATGGCCGACGCCATCATCGACATCACCTCGACCGGGACGACCCTGCGGGTGAACCGCCTCGCGGTCATCGACGAGGTGCTGTCGTCGTCGGTCCGGCTGTTCGCCCGCCCCGACGTGGTCGACGACCCGAAGGTCCAGCAGTTGCTCATGGCGCTCGAATCGGTCCGCTCCGCGGAGGGCAAGCGCTACCTGATGATGAACGCGCCGCGCGAGAAACTCGACGAGGTGAAGGAGGTCATCCCCGGCCTCGGCGGTCCGACCGTGATGGACGTCGCCGGCGACTCGACGGTCGCCGTCCACGCCGTCGTGAACGAACGCGACGTGTTCGAGGTCGTCAGCGACCTGAAGAACGTCGGCGCGAGCGGCATCCTCGTCACCGAAATCGAGCGGTTAGTCGAGTAAGCGACGCGGCCGCGTGCCCGTCGTGCGTGTTATTTCTTCCAGCGCAGGTCCGGCACCGTGACCGACGGCTCGAACCCGAGTTCTCCGCGGCGCGCCCGGACGTAGGCCGCGATACAGACCGCGCCGAGCACTATCGCGCCGATGCCGAGCAGGCCGGCCTCGGGGCCGAACGCACCGCCGGTAATCACGTCGGGGCCCCGTTCCGTCGTCTCGACGAGCGACGTGCCGAAGTCGAGACCGCTGACCGCGAAGCCGAAGACGCCACCCTGCACGAAGTTCCACGAGATGTGGATTCCCGTCGGGATGGCGAGGTCGCCGGTGAGCGCGTAGCCGAGGCCGAGCATGACGCCCGCGAGGGTGATGCTGGTCGTGCTGGCGAACCCCGCGTTCGGGTTCGTGTAGTGAGCGACGCCGAACACCGCCGACGAGACCGCGAGGCCGCCGGCGACCGCCGCGTCCGGGCCGAATCGCCAGCGGAGGCCCTCGGCGACGTCGGTGAGGACGACGCCCCGGAGCAGGAGTTCTTCGGCGATGCCGACGACGACGAAGAACGCGAGGAGCGAGCCGACGCCGAGTAGTCGGTCGACGCCGAGCGGGACGGAGGAGACCGCAATCCAGTCGGCCGCGACGCCGACGACGAAGACGGCGGTCATCAACCCCGTTCCGAGCGCGAGGCCGAACGCGAGGTCGACCGCCCACTCGCGGTCGAACCGGAGACCGAGGTCCGCGACGGTCCGCCGGTCGACGTACCGCGCGACGACGAGGGCGGCGAGACCGCTCGCCCCGACAGAGACGAGCGAGACGACGAGCGCGACGAGTCGACTTGATTCGGCGAGACCGCCGAGGGCGGCCGAGAGCGAGACGGCGACCACGAGCGAGACGAGGACGAAGACGACGGGCGTCGCGAGCAGTCGAAACGGGGCTCGCGGCCGGCGTTCCATGTCGTTCCAGAGGAGGCGACGGGGAGACACGACGGGTGATTCAGCGGCCGCGGGCAAGAAAGTACGGCGAGAAGGGACGCGAGCGCAGCCTCAGATGGGCGCGCTCGTCAGGATGACGGTGAGACCGAACAGGACGAGGCCGAGGAGCACCGAGACGACGAAGTGGATGGTCACCACGTACGCCGACAGGCGGTTCGACCGGCCGTAGAGGTACTTGACGAAGCCGAAGTCGAGCCCGATTGCGAGCGCGAGCGCGACGAAGGAGTTCCAGCCGAAGGTGGTGAAGACGACGGCGATGGCCGCGGGAACCGGCCCGACGGCGAACGCCTTCTTGAGTTCCACGTCGCCGAGGACGTTCCGCGCGGCGATGTGGGCGGTGAGAGAAAGGAACAGCGCGAACAGCGCGAACGTTCCGGCGACGGCCGTGACCGGCGCACCGGCGGCCGTCTGCAAAGTGAGCGCGTCCATACCGGTCCGAGGGACGCGACTGACTTAGGTTCGGTCGATTCGGGTCCCGGTTACGCGGCGCGGTCGCGGGACTCGAAGAGGTTAGAACGACCCGTTCAGGAGACCGAGTTCGGAGAGGCGCGAGATGATGACGTCGACCGCCGCTTCGGCGTCTTCCGGCTTCTTCCCGCCCGTGATGACGAGCTTGCCCGACCCGAAGAGAAGCGCGACGACGCTCGGTTCGTCGAGGCGATAGACGAGTCCAGGGAACTGTTCGGGCTCGTACTCGATGTTCTCGAGACCGAGACCGATGGCGATGGCGTTGAGGTTCAGGTTCTCGCCGAGGTCCGCGCTCGTGACGATGTTCTGGACGGTGATTTCGGGGTCGTCGTCGACCGGTATCTGAAGCTCGCGGAGCTTGTCGAAGACGATTTCGAGGCTCTCGTGCACGTCATCCGTCGACTTCGCGCCGGTACAGACGATTTTTCCGGACCGGAAGATGAGCGCCGCGGACTTCGGCTCTTGGGTGCGGTAGACGAGTCCCGGGAACTGCTCGGGGTCGTAGTCGGCGCCCTCGAGGTCCATCGCCACGCTCTGGAGGTCGAGCTCTTGGCCGATTCCCGTGGAGGCGACGACGTTTTCGATGTTGATTGTGTCCTTGGGGTCGGTCATGCAACGATTTAAGGCACGTATTTAAGGTTTAAAAAGATTGGTGCAAGGAATTGACAGCTTACGCGCGGCGACGAATAATCCGGACGTTCCGAACGGTGACGACCGCACCGAGAAGTGTCAAGGAAATGGGAACCGCGAGTCGTGCGACCGCCGGTCTGAGCACCCAGTAGGTGGCGAAGAACAGGGCGACCGAGACGAGTTTTAACACCGCGAACGAGCCGGGTCCGGGGTCGCCACCCGAGATGAGTCGCACGACTGGATTCCCTTCCTGCACGCCGGCCATCCTGACACCGAGGACGGTCGTGACGTAGTCGCCGAGGCCGTAGGCGAGCGCCGCCGCGCCCCAGAGGATGGCGTCGAGAGAGGCCATGCGGGTGGATTCGGAGCGGCCACTATAAGTCTCGCCGTCGCCGGATTGTCACGTTCGGCGGCGTCGCCATCGGTCGGGGTGCGCGTCACCGCGCTCGCGGGAGCGACGACGACCGATACCCTCATTTCCGCGGCCCGTCAGGTCCGAGCGTGTACGGATTGGAACTCGCCGGCGAGGAAGACGACTTCGCCGCCCGCGAGGCCGAGTCGGCCGCGACGGGCGTGACGGTCGTCGCCCCCGGCCTCGCCACCGCCCGCGGCGTCGAACCGGAGCGCGCGAGGCGACTCGCCTACACCCGGCGCGTCGTCGAACTGGTCGGTCGCTGCGAACCCGATATCGACGCCGCGCGCGCCGTCGTCGCGGCCGCGAACGTCGACCGCGAGGGGACCGTCGCCGTCCGCGCCCGAGACGTGCGGGGTCTCACGGATATCAGCACGACCGACGCCGAGCGCGAACTCGGCTCGGCGCTCGTCGACCGCGGCTTCGGCGTCGATTTGGACGACCCCGACCACGAGCTTCGGGTCTACTTCTCCGAGGACGCCTGTCTCGTCGGCTGGACCGCAGTCGAGGCCGTCCGCGACTTCGCCGACCGAAAGCCGACCGACCGACCGTTCTTCCAGCCGGGGAGCATGGCCCCCGTGGACGCCCGCGCCTTCGTCAACATGGCCGGCGCGGAGCCCGGCGCCCGGGTTCTGGACCCGATGTGCGGCACCGGCGGCGTCCTCCTCGAAGCGGGCCTCGTCGGCGCCGACGTGGTCGGCGTCGACGCCCAAGCGAAGATGGTCGGCGGCGCGCGCGAGAACCTGCGTCACTACGTCGGCGACGGCGACGTAATCCGTGGCGACGCCACCGCGCTCCCCCTCCGCGACGACTCGATGGACGGCGCGGTGTTCGACGCTCCTTACGGCCGGCAGTCGAAAATTGCCCGCCACTCGCTTTCGGACCTCGTCGGCGGCGCGCTGGCGGAGGTCCGCCGAGTCGCCCCCGAGTGCGTGATGGTCGCCGACCGGTCGTGGACCGAGGAAGCGGAAGACGCCGGCTGGGAGGTCGAACGCGTGTTCGAGCGCCGAGTCCACCGGTCGCTGGTGCGGTACGTGCATCTGCTGCACCGGTAGTCGGAATCGGCGGCGTCGATGGGTTCGGTCGCGGCCGGCGGTTCTCCGGTCAATCGCTCGACAGGACTATCAGCGAGTACGTCGAAGCGAACGCATGTTGCGTACGGTTCGAAAAGCCCTCGCGGAGGCGTACGACCCCGACCCGCGAGCGATGGTCGTCGTCGCCATGGGGTCGTCGTTCCTGCTGCTGTCGCTCCTGTCGTACCCGGACGGGTCGAGTCCGTACTACCTGTTCGCGCTCGTGGTTGCGGTCCTCTCGCTCCTCGGCTCGGTGGCGATGCTCGCCGTCGAGGGGCTCCGGTAGTCGTGGTGGACGAGGCCGCTACAGCACTTCCTTCTGAAGCGTGAGTTCCCCGTCCGAGCCGACGCGCAACATCACGTACTCGTAGTCCTGAATCCGTTCGTCGTACGCCACCTCGCCGTCGACGAGGAGCGTCACGTCGCAGGTCTCGGCGTCGACCTCCCGGGTGAGCGTCTTCGTCTCGCCCGGCGAGAGTCCGATATCGCCCTCGCGGCACGCGGGTTTCAGCACGACTTCGCCGGAGAAGTCGCCGCTGACCCGCACTCGAACGAGTTCCGAACCCTCGCAGAACTGCGGCCAGCCACACTCGTCCGTGGTGGTTGCGGTCTGTCCGGATTCGGTCGTCTCTGGGTCGGGGGCGGTTGTGGTCGTCGTTTCGGTCGTCGTCTCAGACGAAGATATGGAGGGACTACCGAGACACCCGGAGAGGAGAGCGAGCGAACCGAGCGACACGAGGACCCGTCTACGCTGCATGAGATGTAGTTTCGATGTCAGAGCAAATGTCTTGTGTCGGCGGGACGGCCCGGGCCGCGTGTCCGACTATCGCTGCGCCAACACCGTCTCGCCCGCCCGCACCGACTCGCCCTTCTCGACGACCACGTCGTCAGAGCCGTACTCCGGCGGCAACAGCACGTCGGCCCGCGAGCCGAAGTCGATGTGGCCGAGTCTCTGCCCGCGGACGAGTTCGTCGCCGGGTGCGACGTACGAGTGAATCCGGCGGGCGAACGCCCCGGCGATGAGCGACACTTCGTGGTCGCCCTCGTCGGTGTCGAGTTCGATATCGACGCGCTCGTTGCGGTCGGAGTCCTTCGAGAACGCCGGTTTGTGCGCGCCGGGGCGGTGGGTGACGGTTCGGACCGCGCCGGAGACGGGCGCGCGGTTGACGTGCACGTCGGTGACGTTCATGAACACGCCCACGCGGACGCGGCCGTCCTCGACGCGAATCACGGAGACGCGCCCGTCGGCGGGGGAGACGACGCCCGAGTCGTCGGGCGGCGAGCGCTCGGGGTCGCGGAAGAACCAGAGGACGAACGCGCCCACAGCGAGGAGAACGGCCCCGAGCGGCGGGAAGACGAACGCCGCGAGCGCCGCGCCGACGAAGGCGGGGAGCGCGAACCGTCGGTAGCCTGGTGCGAACTTCATTATGCCTCGCCGCGGACGTCCGCGCCCCAACTCGTGAGGAGGTGGGTGATGTGCAGGCGGTCGTCGATACCCGTCGAGATGTCGAGGTCGACCTGCCCGGCGAGGACGTGCAGGCGGGCGAGTTCGCCGTCTGCGAAGCGCTCGGGAGTCGAGTCGGCGACGCGGAGGATGTCGCGGAGGAGCTCCTGTCCCTCGTAGCCCTCGTCGTCGAGGAGCGTCGTGAGGGTCTCGCGGGCGTCCTTGATGTCGCCCTCGCGGGCGTTGATGAGGAGCGTCTTCAGCTCGTCGTCGAAGCCCACGTCGCCGAGGGCGGCGTGGACCGTGGACATCGTGACCTCGTCGGCTTCGGTGGCCGTCCGCTGGGCCGAGAGGATGGCCTTGCGGACGTTCCCGTTAGAGGCGTCGGTGAGGAACTGGAGGCCGCCGTCGTCGTAGTCGACGCCCTCGGCGTCGAGGATGTCGGCGAGGAGGGTTTCGAGGGTGTCGTCGTCCGGCGCGGGCATGGGAACCGGGAAACACCGCGAGCGAATCGGCGGGATGAGCTTCGAGGGCTGGCGGGTGGTGATGACGAACTGCGTGGTCCGGTGGTGCTGTTCCATCACGCGGCGGAGCGCCTGCTGGAAGTCCTCGCGGATGGATTCGGCGTTGTCGAGGACGATGGTCTTGTACTCGCCGGACATCGGGGCGTAGCTGGCGGACTCCTTCAGCACGCGGTTTATCATGTCGCGTTTCGCCATGCGACTGCGGCCGTCGAGGAACTGCTCGAACCGCGGGTCGGCGCGAATCTGCTTTTTCGTCCGGTTGAAGAAGTCCGCGACGTTGAGTTCGATGAGGTCGTTTTCGGGGTCCGAATGCGCCTCGCGAGCCAGCGCGCGAACGGCGGCGGTCTTGCCGACGCCCGGCGGGCCCTGCACGACGAGGTTCATCGGTTCGTCCACGGCGCGTCGGAGGCGTTCGCGGACCTCCGGCTGTGGGAGGTCTTCGAGCCCCGGCGCGTGCGTCTCGGTCCACAGCGGCGCGTCCATTGGACTCCGGTAGCAGACGGTCGGGTAAGAATCGGTCGGTCCGGACCGTCGGACGGACTCGGGCTTCCTGCGGGCGAGCCCCGAAGCCGCGACCGATTCGACGCACGTTTAGTCCCGCCGCTATCATTGTGGTGCATGTCCATGCGCGCGACCTTCCTCGGGACCGGCGGGGCCGTCCCCACCACGGCGCGTGCGCCGAGCGCGTTCCTCGTGAACCGCGACGGCGAGCGCCTGTTGTTCGATTGCGGGGAGGGCACCCAACGCCAGATGATGCGCTACGGGACCGGGTTCGGCGTCAGCCACCTGTTCGTCACCCACCTCCACGGCGACCACATCCTCGGCATCCCCGGCCTGATTCAGACGCTCGACTTCAACGACCGCGACGCCTCGCTGGCCATCCACGGCCCGCCGGGGAGCAAGCGCCACCTCGAAAAGCTCGTCCACGCGGGCGGCTATCAACCCGGCTTCCACGTCTCCGTCCACGAGGTCCGCCCCGGCAACGTCGCCTACCGCGCCGACGACTACGAGGTCCGCGCGTTCGACACCGAACACCGGACCGCCTCGGTCGGCTACGCACTCGTCGAAGACGACCGCCCCGGGCGGTTCGACCGCGAGAAGGCCGAGGAACTCGGCGTTCCCGTCGGCCCGGCGTTCGGTCGCCTCCACGCCGGCGAGGACGTGGAACTCGAAGACGGCACGGTCGTGCGCTCCGAGCAGGTCGTCGGCGACCCCCGACCCGGGCGAACCGTCGTCTACACCGGCGACACCCGCCCGCTCGATTCGACCGTCGAAGTCGCCCGCGACGCCGACCTGCTCGTCCACGACGCGACGTTCACCGACGAGGAGGCGGAGCGGGCGAAACAGACCGCGCACTCGACCGCCCGCGAGGCCGCCCGAATCGCCCGCGACGCCGACGTTCGCCGGTTCGCGCTGACGCACATCTCCGCCCGGTACGCCGCCGACCCGAGCCCGCTTCTCGAACAGGCCCGCGAGGTCTACGACGGCGAGGCGTTCGTCGCCGAAGACGGCCAGAAACTGGAGGTTCCGTACGCCGACAGCGACGGCGGCGGAGCCGAGACCGGCGAGTAGCCCGCGGACCGCGGTACGCTTTTCTCCCGGCCGGGCGCATCCGTCGGTGTGCCGCAGAACGCCTTCCACACCGTCGACGTGTTCGCCACGGCGAGGTACGCCGGGAACCAGCTCGCCGTCTTCGAGGGAGCGGACGCGCTCAGTTCCGAGCAGATGGCCGCGCTCGCCAACGAGATGAACTACTCGGAGACGACGTTCATCGAGGGAGGGTCGCCCGACGACTGCTACGACGTTCGCATCTTCACGCCGGACGGCGAGATTCCGTTCGCCGGACACCCGACGCTCGGGACGGCCGCCGTCCTCCGCGAGCACTTCGGGGCGGGCGACGAGGTGACGCTGAACCTCGGCGTCGGTCCCATCTCGGTCGAAGTTCGGTCCGACGGCAGCGACGACGAGCAGTACTGGATGACGCAAAACGCCCCGGAGTTCGGCGCGGAACTCGACCGCGAGACGCTCGCGGAGGTGCTGTCGCTCGATGCGGCCGACTTCGACGCGGACTGGCCGATACAGGTCGTCTCGACCGGCCTGCCAGCGGTGATGATTCCGCTCTGCGACCGCGACGCCCTCGCCCGGAGCGAGGTGTTCGTTCCGGCGTACCGCTCGTTCTTCGACGACGTGGGCGTCGAGAACCTCTTTCTGTTCTGTCCGGACCCCCGCGACGACGCGAACGACTTCGCGGCGCGGATGTACGCCCCCGGCCACGGCGTCGCCGAGGACCCCGCGACTGGTAGCGCGAACGGCTGTTTGGCGGGCTATCTCGCCCGTCATCGCTACTTCGACGACGACGAAATCGAGGTCACGGTCGAGCAGGGCTACGAGATGGGCCGTCCGTCGCAGCTCTACCTCGAAGCCGAGGACCGAGGCGGCGAGGTGGCGGTCCGCGTCGGCGGGCGCGTCGAGTTCGTCTCGAAGGGGAGACTCGTCTGAGCGGCCGCTGAGCGGGGAACAGAGTCGAAAAAGGGACCGATTCAGTCCCGGTGGGCGTCGCAGACCGGGTTCTCGCCGTCGTCGAGGAGGACGACGGGGACCCCGAGGACGACCCACTCGCGGACGTAGCGCCGGCGCGTCGTCGCGGGCGACCCGCACTCGACGCAGGCGACGTCCGCGGACTCGACGGCCGACTCGATGATTCTCGTCCGCGGGCCGACGGCCGTCCGTGGATACGCCGGGCGCTTGGACAGGAGCGCGACGAGCGCCGCGGCGACCGCGAGGGCGACGACCGGCAGGACGAACCGGCCGGCGCCGGAGCGCGCGAGCACGCCGACGATGACGAGCAACATGACCGCGACGGCCAGTTCACGGAGGAGACGCATCGACGGCGTCAGTTGCTCGTCTCGTTTTCGGAGCCGGACGAGGTCGACGACCTCGACGACGCCGAGGTATCACCCGACGACGAACCGGCGGACGAACCCGACGAGGACGACCCGTCGCTATCGAGCGACCGGACGAACTGCGGGTAGCCGCCGTCGCCGACCGGGATGTAGACGGTGTCCGTCTCGTCGAGTTTCTCGATGTACTTCTGGGCCAGCACCTCGTCGGACAGCGACTCCGCGAGGATGCGGTTGGCGTCGGCCTGTCCCTGCGCCTCGATGCGCTTGCGCTCGGCCTCCAACTCCTCAACGGCGAGTTCGTCCTGCTTCTGCTGGCGGCGCTGTTCGGTGATTTCCTTCTGTTCGACCGCCTGCGCGTACTCGGCGGGGAGTTCGACGTTGCGGACCTGCACCGCTTCGAGGATGAGGCCGTCGTCGGCGAACTCCTCTGCGAGTTCCCGCTCGGCGGCGGCCTTCAACTGGGTCTGGCCCTCGCCGGTGTAGATGACGGTGACGGGCAGTCGACCCGCTTCGGTCCGGAGCACCGACCGAATCGACGGGCGAATCAGGCGCTCTTCGGCGGTGGCGAGCGTCCGGTAGTTGCGGTAGAACTCGACCGCCTGGCCGGCGTCGATGCGGTAGCGGACGGTCACGTCGATGTCCGTCCGGAGGCCGTCCTCGGTCAGGACGGTGATGGCGTCGTCGCCGCGCCTGTCGCCTTCGCTCGTCGACGACGACATCGTGTACGACTGCGGTCGCACCGACAGCGACGAGGTCGACTGCGAGACGGGGTTGATGAAGTGCGCACCGGGTTCGAAGACGGTGCCGGTGGTCGCGCCCCACTTCTTGACGACCTTGACGTTCCCTTCCTCGACGGGTTCCCACGCGAGGAGGCCGGCGATGGGGGCGGCGATAAGGAGGAGGGCGACGACACCGATGAGGGCGATGCGCGTCAGCGACCGGGAGGTCACCGACGGCGGGTCGGGGATATCAGAACTCATCACTCTACTTTCAAATAGCCGAGACTTGTTTGTTTCGTGTCAATCGCGGGTCGCGGCGGCATATCCGCGGCGGCACCGGCGTTGTCGGTGCCAGCGGCCTCGTCGGCCGAGTCGCGCAACCGCGACACCCGAGACGAGTCGACGCTCGAAACCGGCGTGGAGTATATATCCGGCGCGACCCTAGTCGCCGTCGTGAACGACCGGACGAGTGCGCTCGACTCGGTCGTCTTCGGCGTCGACATCCAGAGCGGCGATATCCGCGGCGACTCGCCGTCGTACGCGCTGGTCGTGTTGGACACCCGAGACACCGAGTCAGACGAGGTCCGAATCGAACGAGACGTGGTCTCCTTCCGCAAGTTACGCCGCCTCATCGAGCGCGACGAACCGCGCGTCGTCGCCACGGACAACATGTACGAGTTGGCGACCGACAAGGACGATTTGGTCCGCTTCCTGCGGTGGCTCCCCCACGGGACGCAGTTGGTGCAAGTGACCGGCGCGGAGCGACCGGAACCGCTCTCGCGGGTCGCCTCGCGTCACGGCGTCCCCTACGGCAAAGACCCGATGAAGGAGGCCGAGGCCGCGGCCCGACTCGCCCTCGCCAACGTCGGCTACGAGGTCGCCGCCTTCGAGAACACGACGACCGTGAAGGTCTCTCGCGGCCGCTCGACCGGCAAGGGCGGGTGGAGTCAGGACCGCTACACGCGCCGCATCCACGGGTCGGTCAAACAGCAGTCCCGCGAGGTCGAGTCCTCGCTGAAGGAGGCCAATCTCGACTACGAGCGGGACGTGACCGAGAAGTACGGCGGCTACTCGCAGGCGCTTTTCACCGTCGAAGCGCGCCCCGAGGACATCCCCGTATCGACCCACCGCTCGGGCGACACCCGCGTCGAAATCGAGCGCGAGCGCCGCGACGGCATCGAGTTCGAACCGCTCGTGAAGCGCCGCGACCGCGTCATCGTCGGCATCGACCCCGGCACGACCACGGCCGTCGCCGTCGTCGGCCTCGACGGGCGCGTCCTCGACGTGCACTCGACGCGGACCGCAGACACCGCCGCCGTCATCGAGTGGCTCATCGAGCGCGGGCGACCGAGTCTCGTCGCCGCCGACGTGCAGCCGATGCCCGAGACGGTCGAGAAGTTCCGGCGGAGCTTCGACGCCGCCGGCTGGGCCCCCGCGAGCGACATTCCCGTCGACGAAAAGCTCCACCGGACCCGCGACATCGACTACGACAACGACCACGAGCGCGACGCCCTCGCGGCGGCGCTGTTCGCCTTCGACGCCCACGAAGACCAGTTCGAGCGCATCTCCCGGAAGGTGCCCGCCGACGTGGACAGAGAAGAGGTCATCGCCCGCGTCCTCGCCAGCGAGGAGTCGGTCGAGGCCGCTCTCCGCGAGATGGCCGACGACGGCGACGGGGGCGACCCCGACGACGCCGACGAGGAGGCTCACGAGGAGCCCGAACTCACGCCCGAAGAACGCGAGATTCGGGAGTTGCGGTCGCGGGTCGAGCGCCTCGAATCGCACGTCGAGGACCTGAAGTCGACCATCGAGGAGAAAGACGAGACCATCGAGGAGTACAAGCAGGAACTCTCCGACGCCCGCCGCGAGGAGCGCCGCGAGGCCCGCGAGCGCCGCGAAGTCACCCGACTGGAACGCGAGAACGGCCGGTTAGAGCGGAACGTCGAATCGCTCGAATCCGACAAGGCGGAACTCGCAGACAAGCTCGACCAACTGAAGTCGCTGTGGAAGCTCGACCACTCGAACTTCGCGGACGTGAACACCGACGGAAGCCTCGTGCCCGTCAAAATCGTCGAGCAGTTCACCAACGGTGCGCTCGACCACACCGTCGAGGAGTACGGCATCGCCGCGGGCGACGTGGTCTACCTCCGCGACGCCAGCGGGGCCGGGCGGACAACCGCCGAGCGACTCGCCGAGTTCGACCCCAAGGTCGTCCTCCGGTCGGGCAATCTCTCGGAGGTCGCGGACGAGGTGCTGTTCGAGGCCGAGATTCCGGTCGCGCCCGCCGACGGCGTGACGATTCAGGAGATAGACGAACTCGCCGTGGCGAAGGAGTCCGAAGTCGAATCAGCCATCGCAGACTGGGAGTCGCGGGCGGAAGAACGACAGAAAGAACAGCAAAAGGAGATGGTGGACCAGATTATCTCCGAACACCGCGCGGAGAACCGGCGCGGATAGCGCCGGGTTCGGTTTTCAGTCGGTCGCGTCGTGGCCGACGACGACGGCGACCACGAAGTACAGCGCCGCGCCGACGAGCGGCACGAAGAAGGCCAAGGCGGCCCAGAACGTCGCGTTTCGCCCCTTGAACGTCGCGTCCTTGTGGACCCGATAGGGGAGGTAGATGTGGAACGCGAGGAAGTAGACCGCGAAGCCGAGGATGTACGGGAGGAGGTCGCCGCCGCGGACCGACGCCCACATGGCCGCGAGCAGACCGAAGACGACGAGGATGAGCGCGGCGAAGATGATGACGGGCGCACGCGTCGTGTTTCCTGAGTCGGACATCACCCGGAGTTGGGACCGGTGCGTGTTGTCCGTTTCGCCCGCGCGCGGTGGGACACAAGCGTCTACAGATAGGCAAGGCGAGTGTCTCGGGGCTTGACCCCGAGGCGGTTCACGATAATCCCTATCAGAAGTCATATGCCACGTCCCCGACACCGAACAGGTATGGACGCATACGACCTGATCACTCGGAACGCCTCCGAAGTGGTCACGGAGGACGAAGTGCGCGCGCTGGCCGACGACCCCGAGGGCAAGCGAGCGTACGTGGGCTACGAGCCCTCCGGCGTCCTCCACATCGGTCACATGCTCACCGCCAACAAGCTCATCGACCTCCAAGAGGCGGGCTTCGAGGTAGTCGTGCTTCTGGCCGACGTACACGCCTACCTCAACGGCAAGGGCACCTTCGAGGAGATTCGCGAGACGGCCGAGCGGATGAAAGCGCAGTTCATCGCCTACGGCCTCGACGAGAGCCAGACGGAGTTCGTCCTCGGCTCGGAGTACCAACTCGACGAGAGCTACGTCCTCGACCTGCACGCGCTCGAACTGGAGACGACCCTCTCGCGCGCCGAGCGCGCCATGGCCGAAATCAAGAGCGGCGAGGGCGTCACCGTCGCGCAGGCGGTCTACCCCATCATGCAGGCGCTCGACATCGTCTACCTCGACGTGGACCTCGCCATCGGCGGGATGGAACAGCGCAAGGTCCACATGCTCGCCCGCGACACGCTCCCGAGCATCGGCGAGGAGTCGCCGACCTGCATGCACACGCCGCTCATCGCGGACCTCGGGACGGGCATCGGCAAGATGTCCTCCTCCGAGGGCGTCACCATCTCGATGGAGGACACCACCGAGGACATCGAAGACAAGGTCAACGGCGCGTTCTGCCCGCCGACGGCCGACCCCGACCCGACCGACGAGGGCGACGAACGCGAGAACCCCGTCCTCCAAATCTTCGAGTACCACGTCTTCCCGCGCTTCCAGCGGGTCGTCGTCGAGCGCCCCGAGCAGTACGGCGGGAACCTCGAATACGACGACTACGAGACGCTGGAGGCCGACCTCGAATCCGGCGAACTCCACCCCGCCGACGCGAAGGGCGCGCTCGCGAACTACCTCGACGAACTCATCGAACCGGGTCGCGCGAAGATAGCCGAGTAATCGCCGCGCCTCGCCGGAACTATACCCTTTTCGACGGTTCGTGACTCGCCGTCTCCCAAACCGATAGAAGCCGCCGACCCGACGGGTCGGTATGCCCCGCTCTTCCGACGTTCTCGTTCATCGAAACCGAACCGTCGCAGACCGCGAGGAGCGCACGCTGACCGCGGACGTGTACCGCCCCGAATCGCCCGCAGCGACCGAGATAGCCGAAACGACAGCGTCGCCGGCGGCCGAAGCGTCCCGGCCGCTCGTCGTCTTCGTCTACGGCGGCGCGTGGGAGACCGGCTCGACCGGCCAGTTCGCCCGCTGGGCGCTCGACGCCGCCGACGAGGGGTTCGTCGCGGCCGAGGTGTCGTACCGACTGGGTCACGAAGCGCCGTTCCCCGCGCAAATCGAGGACGTGTGCGAGGGTATCGACTGGGTCGTCGACCGCGCCGACGAGTTCGGTATCGACTCCGAGGCCGTCGCCGTCGTCGGCCACTCCGCGGGGGCGCACCTCGCGTTGTTGGCGGCGCTTTCGGACGGTGACGAGTTCGGGCGGCGGACCGGAATCGACGCCGCGGTCGGCGTCTCCGGCGTCTACGACCTGCGAGCCGACGACCACGAGCGCGCCGGGGAGTCGCTGCCGCTGTTCGATAGCCCGCCGTCGGCCGCCGAGTTGCGTCGGTGTTCGCCGATTACCCGCGTCGGCGGCGACGCTGACGCCAACTCGGGAAACGGCCCCGACGCCGACGCGCCGCCGACGCTGTTGCTCCACGGGAGCGATGACTCGGTCGTCGCGCCGGACCAGAGCGCCCGGTTGGCGGACGCCCTCGACGCGGCCGGAAACGAAGTCGAGTACGACGCCGTCGGCGCGGCCGACCACGTCTTCTTGCACTCGTCGTACCACTATCCTGCGGTCCGAAAGCGGGTGTTCTCGTTCCTCCGCGAGCGCCTGTGAGACGGCGCGGTACCGGCGGTTCTCAGGCCATGCCGAACATCTTCATGACGCCCTCGGCGAGGCCGCTGGCGACGAGGCCGAGGCCGGCGACGACGAACGCGAGCCCCGCCGCGACGACGGGAGCCTGATAGGCGACGATACCGATACCCAAGAGCAAGGAGACGACGCCGGCGATACCCTTCGTGCCGAGTTTGTCGAGCATACCACGACGGCGTTTCGGGACCGCCCTAAACGCGTCGTTCCGTCCGACGCTTCCTACCGGCCGAACGTCGGCGGATTTAACCATGCCCACGTCGAACGCTCGCGCATGAGCGACGACGAGAACGAGAGCCGCCGAGACCTTCGAATGCCGAACGACGACGAAGTGTTCGCCGTCGTGACGAACATGCTCGGGGCCAATCGTATTCGCGTCCGCTGTGCCGACGGCGTCGAGCGGACCGCTCGCATTCCCGGACGGATGCAGAAGCGAATCTGGATTCGAGAGGACGACGTGGTGCTCGTCGAACCGTGGGACTGGCAGGACGAGAAGGCCGACGTGAGCTGGCGCTACGAGAAGTCCGAAGCCGACCAACTCCGCCGCGAAGGCCACATCCAGTAACGCGTTCGAGACAGCGCCGACTGTTCGCCGAGCGACACCGAAGCCGGAGCCTGTGCCCTTTTCATCTCGCCTCTCGTAGCCCTAGTCCAATGACTGACGAGTTCGGCATGGTCGAACCCCAGGAGGGCGAGGCGTTCGGCGACGAGTGGGAGGAGATAGACGTCTCCGACGACGAGGCGGACCGCATCGCGCGCCGCAAGGACCGCGACTTCGACGAGTTCCGGATGCGGTTGAAGGACGCCGACCAGTTCAAAGTCGAGCAGTCGGTGTTCGACGACGCGACCTTCGCCGCCATCTACAAACTCGTCCAAGACGGGTACATCGACGCGTTCGGCGGGCCGATTTCGACCGGGAAGGAGGCCAACGTCTTCGAGGCGCTCGGCGGCGACGACTCGGACGTGGCGGTCAAGATATACCGCATCAACGCCTCCGACTTCCGGCACATGCGCGACTACCTCGAAGGCGACCCGCGCTTCGAGAACATCGGCCACGACAAGGGGCAGGTCGTCCGCGCGTGGGTCAGAAAGGAGTTCGCCAACCTCGAACGCGCCCAGCGCGCCGGCGTCCGGGTGCCGAAGCCCATCGCGGTCCAGCGGAACGTCCTCGTCATGGAACTCGTCGGCGTCGTCGACGACCGGGCGCGGCGGCTCTCGGAGGTTCGCGTCGAGAACCCCCAGACCGCCTACGAGGTCGTCCGCGAGTACATGCGCCGACTCCACCGCGCCGGCCTCGTCCACGGCGACCTCTCGGAGTACAACCTCATCATCCACGAGGGCGAACTCGTCGTCATCGACCTCGGGCAGGCCGTCACGGTCCACCACCCCAACGCCGAGGAGTTCCTCCGGCGGGACTGCCGCAACGTGGCCAACTTCTTCCGCCGACAGGGTGCCGACGCCGACGGCGACTCGCTGTTCGAGTTCGTCACGGCCGACGAGAGCGAAGACGAGTAGAAACGTAGACCCGCCGCGAGGCGGGGTGTGCGACCGAGACACGCGGCGACCCGGCGAGCGAACGCTTAAACCACTCCGACGGGTATCGGGAGATATGCAGCACGTCAAGGTGCCGCAGGACCGTATCGGTGTTCTCATCGGCGAAGGTGGCTCGACGCTCCGAGAGATAGAGAGTCGCGCGGAAGTCCGACTCGACGTTGACTCGGAGAACGGCAGCGTCGCCATCGACAGCGTCGGCGACCCCGTACTCGGCATGGTCGCCCCCGACGTGGTTCGAGCGGTCGGCCGCGGCTTCGCCCCGGAGGACGCGATGGCGCTCCTCGACGACGACATGATGATGTTCGAACTCATCGAGATAGACCGGCACACCCGAAACAAAAACGACATGCGGCGGCAGAAGGGCCGCCTCATCGGCGAGAACGGCCGCACCCGCGAACTCATGGAAGAGCTGACCGGCGCGGACGTGGTCATCTACGGCTCGACGCTCGGCATCATCGGCCAACCCGAGGAGGTCGAAGTCGTCCGCCGGGCCGTCGAGATGATTCTCGACGGCGCGCCCCACGGCGCGGTGTACTCCTTCCTCGAACGGAAGCACAACGACCTGACCCAGGGCTTCAACGTCCGGCAGAACAACTGAGACGCCACCGCCGACGAGTCCACCGCCGACACGGCACTCGCCCGCATCGTCTTTTCACCGCACTCGCTCCGAGAGTGGCGAGACCGCCCGCCGAGAACCACGGATAAACCCGCGTAATCGACCGCCGTCACCGGGTCTCGACCACCCCACCGTGTTGCGTTTTGGCATACCAATAAACGAAGCTTTTTTATAGAATCACAAACAATCAGGCGATGACTATGAGCCAGCGAATGCAGCAGGGTCAGCCCATGATCATTCTGGGCGAAGACTCGCAGCGCACATCCGGTCAGGATGCGCAGTCGATGAACATCACGGCCGGAAAGGCCGTCGCAGAGGCCGTACGCACCACGCTCGGCCCCAAAGGGATGGACAAGATGCTCGTCGACTCCGGCGGGCAGGTCGTCGTCACGAACGACGGCGTCACCATCCTCAAGGAGATGGACATCGACCACCCCGCGGCCAACATGATCGTCGAAGTCTCCGAGACCCAGGAGGACGAGGTCGGAGACGGCACGACGACGGCCGTCATCATCGCCGGCGAACTCCTCGACCAGGCCGAGGAACTCCTCGAATCGGACGTCCACGCGACGACCATCGCGCAGGGTTACCGCCAGGCCGCCGAGAAGGCCAAGGAAGTCCTCGAGGACAACGCCATCGAGGTCACCGAGGACGACCGCGAGACCCTCACGAAGATCGCCGCGACGGCGATGACCGGTAAGGGCGCGGAGTCCGCGAAGGACCTGCTCTCCGAACTCGTCGTCGACGCCGTGCTGGCCGTCAAGGACGACGACGGCATCGACACGAACAACGTCTCCATCGAGAAGGTCGTCGGCGGCACCATCGACAACTCCGAACTCGTCGAGGGCGTCATCGTCGACAAGGAGCGCGTCGACGAGAACATGCCCTACGCCGTCGAAGACGCGAACATCGCCATCCTCGACGACGCGCTGGAAGTCCGCGAGACCGAAATCGACGCGGAAGTCAACGTCACTGACCCCGACCAGCTTCAGCAGTTCCTCGACCAGGAAGAAAAGCAGCTGAAAGAGATGGTCGACCAGCTCGTCGAGGTCGGCGCCGACGCCGTCTTCGTCGGTGACGGCATCGACGACATGGCGCAGCACTACCTCGCGAAGGAGGGCATCCTCGCGGTCCGCCGCACGAAGTCCTCCGACCTCAAGCGTCTCGCCCGCGCGACGGGCGGCCGCGTCGTCAGCAGCCTCGACGACATCGAGGCCGACGACCTCGGCTTCGCCGGCTCCGTCGGACAGAAGGACGTCGGCGGCGACGAGCGCATCTTCGTCGAGGACGTCGAGGACGCGAAGTCCGTCACGCTCATCCTCCGCGGCGGCACGGAACACGTCGTCGACGAGCTCGAGCGCGCCATCGAGGACTCCCTCGGCGTCGTCCGCACGACGCTCGAAGACGGTAAGGTCCTCCCCGGCGGCGGCGCTCCCGAGACGGAGCTCTCCCTGCAGCTCCGCGAGTTCGCCGACTCCGTCGGCGGCCGCGAGCAGCTCGCCGTCGAGGCGTTCGCCGAGGCGCTGGACATCATCCCGCGCACCCTCGCCGAGAACGCCGGTCTCGACCCCATCGACTCCCTCGTCGACCTGCGCTCGCGCCACGACGGCGGCGAGTTCGCAGCCGGCCTCGACGCCTACACGGGCGAGGTCATCGACATGGAAGAAGAGGGCGTCGTGGAGCCCCTCCGCGTCAAGACCCAGGCTATCGAGTCCGCGACCGAAGCCGCCGTCATGATTCTCCGCATCGACGACGTCATCGCCGCTGGCGACCTCTCCGGTGGCCAGACGGGCGGCGACGACGACGAGGGCGGCGCGCCCGGCGGTATGGGCGGCGGCATGGGTGGCATGGGCGGCATGGGCGGCATGGGCGGCGCAATGTGAGCGCCCCAGTAGGCCACCACACACCCACCCCCTGACCTCGCATCGACTCGAATCGTCGGCCGAATTCATCCCGTTTTTTGCGGATTCACGCCCGTTAGCGTCTGCTTTGTCCGCTCGCGCGTCGGTTGGGACGCCGTTAATCGAGCGCCCGCATCGCATCGTCATCCGACACCACGAAACGGTCGGTGTATCGGCAACTGATCCGTTGCGGAAGTTGACAAATCCCTATAAAACGTCCGGTACGATTCGTGAACCGTCGGTGTTCGTCTCTATACTTATCTCCCGTGGCAGCATCTGTCAGGATGTATGTCCCCTCCCGAGCCCTCGGCGGACGCCGCCGCCTCGGACGCGACCACGCCCGCGAGTCGACCGCCGTTTCTGGCCGTCGTCGCGCCCCGCATCTCCGAGGCGACGGCGCTCGCGACGACGCTCCTGCCCGGTGTCGGCCTCGTAGTCCGCGCGCCCCGTAGTGCCTCCCCGTCGAACCTCCGCGCTACCCTCGCCGCGATGCGGCGGGCCGACGCCCCGCTCGTCGTGGCGACAGACAGCGCGGCCGCCGTCCGCGACGCCGACCGCGTCCACGTCGCCGACGGCGGCGTCGTCGTGGAGTCTGGCGCGCCGGACGACCTCCTCGCGGTCCCCGGCGTCTACGCCCGGCGCTACGGTACCGAACTCGGCGCGAACTTCGCCGGACCGGGAAAAGACGTCGACGACGAGTGACCGTCGGGCCGACGCTCGTTCCGCCGGTTCGCCCCAACGTTCACCACCGTTCCCGTGGTAGCGGTACGTATGGGAGACAGGGCGTGTTACCGCGAGTTCTGTCCGGACTGCGACGCGCCGGTGACTATCGTCGACGACGAGTGTCCCGAGTGCGGGCGGGAACTGGCGCTCGTCTGAGAGACGGCGGCGGCGTCACTCGGACACTCGCGCGTCGATGTGGTGGACCGCGTGCGGAGAGAGATACCGGCCGCCCGGGACCTCGACCCAGCCGTTGACGAGCACGCGAACCGGCCCTTCGTGCAGCACGGACTCCATCTCGGCGTCGCCGTAGACGACCGCGTCGTCTATCGTCTGTTCGAACCGACCTCCGAACGGGGAGTCGGACGCGAAAACCATACAAGAGACAACTCGCCGTCACGTATTGAGAATAACGGCGAATCGCGGCGTTCACGACGATTCGGAAGCGTCTGCACCCGCGCGACGAGCGAGGAAATCGACTAGCGCCGACACCACGAGCAGGGCCGCGACGAGTTGGAGGCCGCGGGAGACGTCCAGTCCGAGCGACGCCGCGATGCCGAATCTGTCGATGACGTAGAGCGTCGCGGCGACGAGTCCCAGACTACCGAACAGGGGTCTCGCGAATCGGCCGTCGAGGCTCGTCGCGAAATTGTAGGCGGCGACGCCGAAGACGACCGCCGCGGCGACGATGCCGAGAACGTCCATGGGAAGTGTATCGTACCTCCCGACCAAGAAAGTGTTGTCTTTCTAACTCGACTGGCTAACGACTACCCGGGAGCAGGCTCCGATAGTCGTCGAGAACAGAGACAGTTTAGGGCTGGAGAAGGCGAGACTGCCGACGCTGTCGCTCGGCAGACAGTCACAGCAACAGAGCGCGACGGAGCAGACAGCAAAAGAGCGCGACGACCAACCAAAAGAGCGCGACGGGATTCGCGACGATGCCGAGAACGTCCATGGGAAGTGTATCGTACCTCCCGACCAAGAAAGTGTTGTCTTTCTAACTCGACTGGCTAACGACTACCCGGGAGCAGGCTCCGATAGTCGTCGAGAACAGAGACAGTTTAGGGCTGGAGAAGGCGAGACTGCCGACGCTGTCGCTCGGCAGACAGTCACAGCAACAGAGCGCGACGGAGCAGACAGCAAAAGAGCGCGACGACCAACCAAAAGAGCGCGACGGGATTGAGCAAACGCGAAGCGTTTGCGATGTCCGTCGCGCGAGCGAGGAGCCGAAGGCGACGAGCGAGCGCGACGGGATTCGAACCCGCGACCATCGGATTAGAAGTCCGACGCTCTGTCCGACTGAGCTACGCGCCCTCGATGCCCACAAACCGGCCCTGCAAGAAAAACGAATCGGGTTCTACCCGTCCCGACCTACCCGTCGAACCGGTACAGCGACGTGACCGCAGGGAGCCGGTTGAGCATCCAGATGCCGACCGGGAGGCCGATGATGGTGAGCGTGAACAGCACCGCCACGTTCGCCCAGACCCAACAGAGCGCGACGGGATTCGAACCCGCGACCATCGGATTAGAAGTCCGACGCTCTGTCCGACTGAGCTACGCGCCCTCGATGCCCACAAACCGGCCCTGCAAGAAAAACGAATCGGGTTCTACCCGTCCCGACCTACCCGTCGAACCGGTACAGCGACGTGACCGCAGGGAGCCGGTTGAGCATCCAGATGCCGACCGGGAGGCCGATGATGGTGAGCGTGAACAGCACCGCCACGTTCGCCCAGACCCAACTCAGCCACCAGCCGACGAAGACGAAGTAGACGGCTCGAACGACGACCGACCGCTGGCCACGGCCCGAGTCGGGGTCGAGTCGGGTTTTCGGCTCTTTCAACGACAGCACCGTCGGCACGAGGTTGATGAGCGCGACGCCGAGCGGGATACCGATGACGGTCGCGTTCAGGAACCACGCGACGTTGACGACGGCGGGCGTCGCCCACCAGCCGACGAAGACGAACCAGATGGCGCGGACGACGAACGAGCGCTGAGACATACGCGTAGTACGCGGGCCGAGGCGAAAAGCGACGGGGTGGCGGAGTCCGCCGGGCCGGCGACGAGAGAGCGGCGAAACCCGCCACCCGGAGCGACGTGAAGGGAGGCTTTAACAGCGCCAACGCGGTAACACCGGCTATGAGAGTCATCGGGACGGTCGGCCTGCCGGGAAGCGGCAAGGGCGA
Source organism: Haloferax gibbonsii (assembly GCF_001190965.1). Lineage (NCBI taxonomy): Archaea > Methanobacteriati > Methanobacteriota > Halobacteria > Halobacteriales > Haloferacaceae > Haloferax > Haloferax gibbonsii. Next base: position 124,455 of record NZ_CP011947.1, on the reverse strand, counting down.
ACTCGCCGAGGTGGCCCGCGAAGCGGGCGTGCCCGTGGTGACGATGGGCGACGTCATCCGCGAGGAGTGTCGCCGCCGCGGGCTCGACCCCGCGACGGACCACGGGAAGATAGCGACCGCGCTCCGCGAGGAAGAGGGCGACGACGCCATCGCCGCGCGGTCCCTGCCGATGGTCGAAGAGCACCTCGAATCGAACGACGTGGTGCTCGTCGACGGGCTCCGGTCGGGCGTCGAACTCGACCGCTTCCGGGAAGCGTTCGGCGACGAGTTCGTCCTCGTGAGCGTCGAAGCGCCGTTCGAGACGCGCGCCGCGCGCCTGCTCGACCGCGACCGCGACGACAGCGACACCGACGTGGAGGCGCTGAAACAGCGCGAGCGCCGCGAACTCGACTTCGGCATGGGCGACGCGATGGACCGCGCCGACGTGGTCATTCAGAACACCGGCACGCTGGCGGAATACCGCGAGACCATCGCGAAACTGTTCGAAGAGGGGCCCGAGGCGGTCGCGGAGGCCGACGCGTGAGCATGATTTACAGCGTCGACGTTCGCATCGAGGTGCCCGTCCGCGACACCGAGGTCACCGACCGCGTCGGCGACGCCGTCGAGAACATCTTCCCCGGCGTCGAACTCGAACACGAACCCGGAACGCTCGTCGGAGAGACCCACGAACTGGAGCGCTTCTCGGAGCGCCTCCACGAGCAGGCCATCCTCGACACCGCCCGCCGCGAGTTCGCGAAGCGCCGCGACGACGACGGCTTTTCGTTCGCGCTGAAAAAGCAGGCCGCGTTCAAGGGCGTCGTCAACTTCTCCGTCGGCAACCCCGACGAACTCGGCGACATCGAGGTCCACGTGACCGTCCGCGACCCCTCCGTCGACGAGGTCATCGACTACATCGCGCCGCCGACCGAAGACGGACGGCCGGTCGACCCGAACGACCGCTGAGTCGCAGACGACGTCTTCTCGGCCGCTCAGGCGACCAGCAGCGCCACCGCGACGGCGATGAAGACGATTTTCAGCCCCGTGTTGACGGCGATGACCTTCGACCCGAACTCGGGACCCCAGATGCCGTACTGGAAGGGAATCGACCGCTTGAACGTCGAGACGGCGAAGGAGATGATGCCGCCGATGAGCATCGTCGCCACGGCCTGCTTCGGCGTGAACGTCTCGCCGATGGCCGGCGCGATGGTCGCCGCGCCCGTCGTCGTGTCGAACGCGAAGGCGACGACGACGGGAACCGCCGCGCCCGGCAGGCCGACGAGGTTCGTCAGCGGGCTGGCGAGCGCCGCGAACGATTCGAGGTCGGTCGTCCGCAGGAGGAGCGTGACGGCCACGTAGACGACCGCGAGTCGCGGGACGATGCGCCGCAGTTTCTTCCACGTGCTCCGAGCGGCGTCTTCGAGCATCTCTCGGAGGGAGTCGTCGGTGTCGTCCGCGTCTGCGGCGTCCGCGTCGACTGAGTCGGTCGTCTCGCCGTCCGAAGTGGCCGCCGCGTCGGCCGCGTCGACCGCGCCGCCCGAGCCATCGGTCTCGGCGACGGCGACCGGAGTCGTGTTGCGGTCAGAAAGGAGCACCGCGCCGGCGACGACGCCGGTCGCGGTGATGGCGAGCGCGATGGCCGCCCGCGCGCCGACGTACATGAAGCCGACCTCGCGGCCGAGAATGGGGATGAGCACCGGCCAGTAGAAGGTGAAGATGTGCTGGACGAAGCCGAAGAACGTGTTGATGGTGACGGCGACGAGGGTCGCCCGGTCGTCGAGGACGCCCGACTCGCGGAACTCCGCGAGCATGCCGTAGCCCGCCGTCGTCGAGGCGGCGGTGGTGACGATGGCCGTCCCGACCTCGTCCGGGAGGTTCGCGGGGCTCGTCAGATACCGCGAGAGCCCGGCGATGCGCTCGACGAGGCCGAAGGCGACGACGAGGTTCGCGGCGAAGACGCCCACGGCGATGTAGGCGGCGATGCGCGCGACTCGCGGGAGCACCTCGAACAGCACCGGGAGGACGGCCGACGACTGCACGAGCGAGGGTCGGTTCCGAGCGAACTAATCGGCGTCGGTCGGCGGGAGGCGGTTCGAGCGTCGGGGTCAGACGAGCACCTGCGCAACCCCGAACAGGACGACGACGCCCAGCACGTCGCAGACGTTGGTGACGACGGGGATGACCACGTCGTCGGGGTCGAGGCCGAACCGGTAGGCGACGTAGGTCGCCGAAAACGTCACCAGAACCGCGAGGACCGCGAGCGAAATCCCGCTCGACAGGGCGACGATGACGACCGTCCGCAGGGCCAGCGACGTGTCGCCGGAGACGAGGAACGTGGCGACCCACGCGCCCGCGCCGATGACGGGGAAGACCGTCACCGCGAGGGCGAGCGTGGCGACGGCGTTCCCCGCGAGTTCGTCGTCGCGGGGCGAAAACGAGAGCGTCCCGAGGTGGAACGACGTGGAGAGTCGCGCCGCGAGGACGCTCCCGAGGTTGCCCGCGGTCCCGATGGTGACGGGGACGAGCACGAGAAGCGACGGGTAGCGGAGTAGCTGCGCCTCGAAGCTCCCGAGGACGAGACCGCTGCCGAGTTCGACGAGCGTGAGCACGAGGAGCACCGGGAGCATCGCCCGCGTGATGGCGCGAACGGTCCACTCCGTCGGCACTCAGAACACCCCCGCGACGGCGAGGACGGTTCTGACGGCGATGAGCAAAAAGAGGATGCCGAACACGTCGCCAGTGGTCGTCACGACCGGGCCGACGATGGTGTCGGGGTTGCGCCCGCGGCGATAACCCGCGAAGACGACGCTGACGACGACGACGGTCAGGACGATGCCGGAGAGCAACCCGGCGACGATGGCGACGCCGACGAGAATCGGGAGGGGCGCGACCCGACTGCCGAGAAACGTGAGGAGGAAGTACGCCACGACGGCGGCGAACGTGCTCGTGAGCACGCCGTTGGCGAGCGCGGCCGTCGCGGCCGCCCGGAGGCGCTCGTCGCCGCCGGTGACGCGGGGTTCGATGAGCCCCTGGTGGAGCGCGGTGGCGATGCGAGCGCCGAGCGAGCCGTAGACGTTCCCGCGGGTCGCCAAGAGCGCGGGGACGAGCACGAGAAGCCCCGGCACGGCCCGGAGTTCGGCCCGCATCCCGCCGAGGACGACACCGGCGATGAGGCCGCCGACGAGGCTGGCCGCGAGCGCGGGCAAGGCTTCCTTGTAGGCCTCGACCGCCACGTCTCGCACGGTCATTGTGGGGTGCGACGGCCCCGAGCGTTAAAAGTCGGCGGTATCCCGGCGAACCGCGAGAACTGCGGGCTGTGGCGTCGTGGAAGTAGAAGCGCAGAAAACGAGGAATAGAACGGGAACTGCGAAGTTAGAACGGACCCATGCCGCCGAGGCCGCCCATGCCGCCGCCGCCGTCCTGATTCTGGAGCTTCTTCATCATGCGCTGCATGTCGCCGTCGCCCATGTTCTGGAACTGCTTGATGGTCTGTTCCATCATGCGGTGCTGTTCGAGGAGCTCCTGAATCGTCTCCTCGTCCTGTCCCGACCCCTGCGCGATGCGCTTGACGCGGGAGGCACCGACCTTACGCGGGTTCTCCAGTTCCTCTTCGGTCATCGAGTCCATGACGACCTCGAACGCGCGCATCCGGTCTTTCGTCACGTCCATCGCGTCGTCCGGTAGCTGGTCTTTGATGCCGCCGCCGAAGCCCGGAATCATGTCGAGCACCTGGTCGAGCGGCCCCATCTTGTTCATCGCCTCCATCTGCTTTTGCATGTCCTTGAGGGTGAAGTTCCCCTTCATCATCTCCTCGGGGTCCCAGTCCTCGTCTTCGGCCTGGGTCTCGGACATGGCGCGTTCGACGCGCTCGGAGAGCTGTTTCAGGTCACCCATGCCGAGCAGGCGGGAGATGAAGCCGTTCGGCTCGAAGCGCTCGATGTCCTGAACCGTCTCGCCCATGCCGAGGAAGGCGATAGACGAGTCGGTCTCGTTGACGGCGGTCAGCGCGCCGCCGCCCTTCGCCGTCCCGTCGAGTTTGGTGATGACGACGCCACCGATGCCGATGGACTCGTCGAACTGCTGGGCCTGTTCTTTCGCGCCCTGCCCGATTGCCGCGTCGAGGACGAGCAGGTTCAGGTCGGGCTGAACGACGCCCTCTATCTCCTCGATTTCGGCGATGAGGTCGTCTTCGAGCGCGTGGCGACCGGCCGTGTCGACGATGTGCACGTCGGCGTCCTCGGTCGCTTCGAGACCGTCGCGGGCGATTTGGACCGGGTCGTCGCAGTCGGGGTCGCCGTAGAAGTCGACCTCGGCGCGCTCGCACATCTGCTTGGCCTGGTCGTACGCGCCGGGGCGGAAGGTGTCGGTCTGGATGACCGCGGGGCGAAGCCCCTTCTTCGAGAACCACCACGCCATCTTGGCTGAGGTGGTCGTCTTCCCCGACCCCTGGAGACCGGCGAGCATGATGGTCTGCGATTCGAGCGGAATCTCCGTCGATTCGCCGATGAGGCCGACGAGCTCCTCGTAGACGATTTTCAGGACGTGGTCGCGCGCGCTCGTGCCGCCCGGCGGCTCTTCTTCCAGCGCGCGGGTCTTGATAGAGTCCGAGAGGTCCATGACGAGGCTGACGTCGACGTCGGCGGAGAGCAAGGAGCGCTGTATCTCCTTGACGATCTCCTGAACGTCGTCCTCGTCGAGGCGGGACTTCCCTCGCAGTTTATCGAGACTGCCGCGGAGGGAACTCCCGAGATTGTCGAGTACCATTGTCCCTTCCTACGCCGTCGCGTCGGTAAAGGCTTTATCCGTCGCGTTGAGCGCGAGCGGGCCGAAGACCTTTCGCGCGAGGCACCGACAACGCACTCGATGACCACGATTCTCGTCCTCGACCGCCCCACGCACGGAATCCCGGCGTCGGAGTACGCCGCGGCCCTCCGCGAGCGCCTGCCCGACGCGACCGTCCGCCATCCGAAGACGACCGCGGAGACGCTCGACGCCGCGCGCGACGCGACCGTTATCACCAGCACGTCGCTCCCCGACGACGTGCTCGCCGCCGCCGACGAACTCCGACTGTTCGCCGGCGCGGCCGCCGGCTACGACCACCTCCCGCTGGAGACACTCCGCGAGCGCGGCGTCCTCGTCACCAACGCCTCCGGCGTCCACGGCCCCAACATCGCCGAACACGTCCTCGGCTCCCTGCTCATGATTACCCGCCGACTCGACGAGGGGCGCCGCCGCCAGCGACGCCGCGAGTGGCGACACTTCCAGTCGTATGGCGAATTGCACGGCTCGACGGCCACCGTGGTCGGCCTCGGTGCCATCGGACAGGCGGTCGTCGAGCGACTCGACGCGTTCGGCGTCGAGACCGTCGGCGTCCGCTACACGCCGGAGAAGGGCGGCCCGGCCGACGAGGTACTCGGGTTCGACGACCTCGAATCGGCGCTCGTCCGCACCGACTTCCTCGTGGTCGCGTGCCCGCTGACCGACGAGACGCGCGACCTCATCGACCGACGGGCGCTGAGCGCGCTCCCCGAACACGCCGTCCTCGTCAACGTCGCGCGCGGCGGTATCGTCGACACCGACGCCCTCGTCTCGCACCTCCGAAGCAACCGGCTCCGCGCCGCCGCCCTCGACGTGACCGACCCGGAGCCGTTGCCCGAAGACCACCCGCTTTGGGGCTTCGAGAACGTCTACATCACCCCGCACGTCTCCGGCCACACGCCGCACTACTGGACGCGGGTCGCCGACATCCTCGCCGAGAACGTCGAGCGACTGGCGTCGGCGTCGGAAGGCGAAACGCCAACGCTCCGCAATCAGGTGCTTCCGAGTCCGGAATCGGGCCCCGGACCGGACTCGCCGTCGAACCCCGACGCGAACCCCTGAGCTACTTCCCGCGACGAACCGTAGGCCCGGGCGATGACGACGCTCGCGTTCGGCCTCGACGCCGCGACCTATCTCGCCTTCTGCGGCGCGGCGGTCGCGCTCATCCTCGCGCCCGGACCCGACACGATGTACGTCCTCGCTCGCGGACTCGACGGGCGCGGGCCGGGCGTCCGGTCGGCGTTCGGCATCGCCACGGGCGTCCTCTTTCACACGCTCCTCGCGACGGTCGGCGCGGCGGCGCTCTTTCGAACCGTCCCCGAGGCCGCCGCGGCGCTCAAGTACGTCGGCGCGGCGTACCTCGTGTACCTCGGCGTCACCGCCCTCCGGAACGACGAGTTCGACCCCTCGGTCGAGACCGACGCCGGGGCGAGCTTTCGGCGGGGCGTCCTCGTCAACGCGCTCAATCCGAAAGTCGCGCTGTTCTTCCTCGCGTTCCTCCCCGGCTTCGCCGGACGCGGCGCGGGAACCGGGATACGGATGGCGAGTCTGGGCGCGACCTACGCCGTCCTCACGGCGCTGTACCTCTCGGTCGTCGCGCTCGGCGCGAACCGACTCGGGTCGAGGCTCGCGGAGACGCGGGTCGCGAGCGCGCTGAACTACGTCGGCGCGGGGACGATGCTGCTGCTCGGGGTCGTCCTCGTACTGGAGTGACGGAAAAGAACGACGGACCGATTACTCGTCTTCGCCGAGCAGGCGCTCGACCATCCGTTCGGGGTCGAACTTCTCGATGTGGTCGTAGCCCTGTCCCACACCGAGGAACAGGATGGGCTTGCCCGTCACGTACGCGATGGAGATGGCCGCGCCGCCGTTGGAGTCGGCGTCGGCCTTCGTCAGAATCGCGCCGTCGATGGCGGCCGCGTCGTTGAACTGCCGGGCGCGTTCGACCGCGTCCTGCCCGGCGACGGCCTCGTCCACGAAGAGGGTGAGGTCGGGGCCGACGACGCGGTCTATCTTCTCCAACTGCGCCATCAGGTCGTTCGAGGTGTGGAGCCGACCCGCCGTGTCGCCGAGGACGATGTCGATGTCGTGAGCCTCGGCGTACTCGACGCCGTCGTAGATGACCGCCGCCGGGTCGCCGCCCTGCTCGTGGGCGATGAGCTTCTTACCGAGCGCCTCCGCGTGCTCGCGGATTTGCTCGTTCGCGCCGGCGCGGTAGGTGTCGCCGTTGGCGAGCACCGTCGAGTAGCCCTGCTTTTCGAAGTAGCGGGCGAGTTTGGCGATGGTCGTCGTCTTCCCGACGCCGTTGATGCCGGTGAAGATGAGCGTGACCGGCTTGTCCGCCTCGGCGATGCGCTGGTCGAAGTCGAACTGCCCGACGCTGATGACCTCGTAGAGCGCGTCGTGGAGCGCCTCGGAGACGAGTTGCCCCGTGCTCTGGACCTGCTTTCGCGTCTCGCCGATGAGCTTCTCGCGGATAGTTTCGAGAATCTCCTCTGCGACCTGCATCTCGACGTCGCTCTGGAGGAGCGCCATCTCGAGTTCCCAGAGGGGGTCTTCGAGGTCTTCTTCCTCGATGACGACCTTCCCCGTGGCGAACGCGGCGGCGCGTCGGAGCCGACCCGGACCGGACGACCCGTCTTCGTCTTCCTCCGCCAGCGCGGCTTTCGCGGCGTCGGAGGCGAGCGACTCGCGCGGCCCGGCCTCGTCGGGCGCGGGTTCGTCCACGTCGGCCGCAGGTTCGTCGGCCATCTGCTCGTCGGCCGCCGCCGTCGCCGGTTCGGGCTCGGGTTCTCCCTCCGCGGTCGCCGCGGCCTGTTCGGGCGCGGAGTCCGCGTCGGTCACCGACTCGGCGTCCGCGGGAGCGTCGTCGACCGCGTCGGCTTCGGAATCGACGTCCGCGTCGCCGACGGAGTCGGTGTCAGCGGGTTCGGACGCCTCGGGTTCGACCGCCGCGTCTGCTGGTGCTGATTCCGCTTCCGCGTCGGCCTCGGTCTCGGCCTCGTCGGCCGCCGCTTCGGCCTTCTCTTCGGCGGTCTCTTCAACGTCGTTACGGAAGCGGTTGAGTTTCTTCTTCAGTCCGTCGAACATCTGAATAGTAGGAGGTGGGGGTTACCTTACTCGTCGTCGCCGTCGCCGCCCTCGCCCTGCATCTGCTGCATCTGCTGCATCTGCTGTTGCTGCATCTGCTGTTGGGCCTGCATCGCCTGCTCTTCGATCTCGTCGCTCTCCTCTTCGAGCTCTTCGATCTGGCCGCGGATGCTCGCGATTTCCTCGTCGAGCGCGTCCTGCTTGCGTCGCAGGGTCTCGATGGCCGTGCCCTGTTCCTGTTCGGCGGCGTAGCTCGCGCCGAGGGAGACGACGATTTCGTCGATGTCCTGGACTTCGGCGCGGAGATACGCGTCGCCGCCGAGGGGGACCTGCACCGTCGAACCCGTCTCGAGCGTCTCGATGGCCTCGACGGCCTCGTCGATCTCGTCCTTCTCGTCGTTCAGGTCCGAGACCTCGCCTTCGAGGGATTCGATTTCCTCGTCGAGGGCCTGCAGTTCCTGGGAGAGCTGCTGAAGTTGCTGCTGACCGCCACCCATCATGCCGCGGACACCTCGTTGAGTTCGACCTTCGTACGCTTGATTCCGTGCTCGCTCCCGATGAGCGAAAAGGCGCGTTCCTGTGCGACGTTCTCGTTCGGTGCTTCCACAGTCTTCGTGAACTCGTGGACGACGCCACGGCTCGTGAAGCTGCCCGCGATAATGAACTGGCTCATGCACGTCGGTCGGGTGGCGAGCGGGAAAGGTCTTCCTACTCGGAGCGAAACTGAAGCGAGAAACGGGGGGACGCGAGGCCCTCAGTCGATGTAGTCGAGGGCGTCTTCGATGCGACCCAGTTCGGGGCCGGTCGTGTCCTCGCCGACGATGTATCCTTCCTCGTTGGCGACGAGACCGGAGCCGACGAGCGGTCCACCGTAGTTTATCGTCCCGATGTCGGCGCGAACGTCGAGGAGCGCTTCGAGCGCTTCGAGTTCGGGTTCGCGCGACTTCGGGTGGCAGAGGACGCCGCGGTTGTTGGCGACGGCCGCCATGCCGACGGTTCGAACGTCCGCGAGGTCGCCGCGTTCGACGGGGACCTCGAGGGCCTCCTCGACGGCCGAGACGGCCTCGTCGGAGAGGTCCGCGTGGACGTACGCGCCGTAGTCGTTCGCGAGAACGACGTTGCCGGCGGCGTTGATGCGACCGGGAAGCTCGTAGACCGGGAGGTCCACGGCGTCGGTGAGGGCCTCCTTCTCACGGGACGTCGCGCGGCTCGACACGAGAAGTCCGTTCTCGTTACCCGTCGCTAACGCACCGACCGTGCCCGACCCGCCGACGGTCGTCTTGACCAGCGGCACGTCGAGTTCTTCGGCCATCTGCTCGGCGAGCGAGTCGTCGGCGTCCGGGCGGACCAACAGCGCGTCGTCGGTCGCGCGAGCGAAGACGCCGATGTAGGACGAACCGGCGAAGGAGGCGCGAAGCACCGTTTACTCGGCCGGTTCGGCTTCGACGACTGACTCGCCGTCCTCGTCGAAACGCGCGGCGCGGACGCGGAACTTGCTCGGCGGGCTCTGCCGACCGTGCGCCCAGATGTCCTCGTTGATCTGCGTGTCGAGACGCACGTTCTCGGCGTCGACCTTGAAGTGCTTCGCGAGGTGCTCGCGGATGAGCGTCATCGAGCGGCCCGCGCGTTCGTGTGCCGGGACCGCCTTCACGTCTCGGAGCGGGACGGTGACGACGCGCTCCTCGAAGTCGTTTGCGCTCATTGCTTACTCGTCCGTGTTGCTTCGCCGCCAGTTGCGACGCTTGGGGTTTCGCGTGACTTCCATGTCCGTCTTGAGCATGACCCACGCGGGGACGCGACTGTTCTGGCGTTCGAGCTTCGCCAGACGCTTCTTCTTAGACTTCGACTTCTTACCCATAGTGGGCTACACTTTCCATCCTCCGCATAAAATCTTGTTCCTTCGCGTTTCAGGCGTGTGAGGGGCGTCCGCACGCCCGAATCGGCGATAACCCGGCGTTCTCCCGGGGCGACGACGCGGGCGGGCGACCGAACCGACTCATTCAGTACCGGCGGCGCGAAATCCGAATCGAATGAGTCGGGCCAGAACCGCCGTCGCCTTCCTCGCGCTCTCCGCCGTCTGGGGGAGCGCCTTCCTCGCCACCGACATCGCCCTCCGGACGGTCCCGCCGGCGTTCCTCGGCGCGGTCCGCTTCGACGTGGCCGCGCTCCTGTTGTTCGTCGTCGCCGTCGCCCGCGGCGACCGGGTCCTCCCCGCCGCCTGCGACGAGTGGCGACCGATTCTCGCCGGCGGCGCGTTCAGCATCGGCGCGCACCACGCCCTCCTGTTTTCGGGGCAGGTGTACGTCCCCGGGTCGGTCGCGTCGGTCCTCCTCGGCATCATCCCGCTCGCGACGCCGACGCTCACCCGCCTGACGGCCGCCCGCGAGCGGCTCTCGGCGCACCGAATCGTCGGGCTCGTCCTCGGCTTTCTGGGACTCGTCGTCATCGCCAACCCGGACCCGGAGAACCTGCTGTCGTCGAATCTCGTCGGCGCGGCGCTCGTGTTCGGGTCGGCCGTCGCCTTCGCCCTCGGCGCGGTGCTGACCCACGACAGCGAGACGGAGATGTCGCTGCTCTCCGTGCAGGCGTGGATGATGCTCGTCGGCGCGGTCACGCTGCACGTCACGAGCGTCGCCCTCCCGTGGGAGTCCGCCGCCGACGCGGCGTGGACCCAGACGACGCTCGTCGCCACCGGCTACCTCGCGGTCGTCGCCGGCGCGGGCGGCTTCCTGCTGTACTTCTGGCTCCTCGACCGGGTCGGCCCAATCGAGGTGAGCCTCCTCGAATACGTCATCCCGATTTTCGCCGCCCTCGCCGACTGGACCGTCCTCGGGCGCGTGCCGACGCGCGCCACCGTCGCCGGCTTCGCGCTCATCTTCGCCGGCTTCCTGCTGTTCAAACGCGAGGTGATTCGGGGCGAACTCCGGCGTATCGTGGACCGCCGTCGCGGGCGGCGGTCGACCGACGACTGACGCGCCTCACAGCGAGAACCGCGTCACCGTCTCGTACTCGGGACCGTCGGGGCCGCGTTCGCTCTTCTTCAGTCGCACCTCGCGCACCCGAAACGTTCCGACCGTCGGCGACTCGTCCTCGACGACGCGCCGGACGAGGTCCTTCCCGCGGGCGTCGTCCATGCGGGCGAGCGTGACGTGCGGCGTGAAGTCGTGGCCTTCGGGGTCGAAGCCGATTGCCGTCGTCTCGCGCTCGATAGCCTCGTGCAGTCGCGTCAGCTCGGCCGCGCCGTCGTCGACGCCGACCCAGACGACCCGAATGTAGTCCAGCGAGGGAAAGACGCCGAGTCCGCCGACCGAGGCGTCGAAGGGGGCGACCCCGGCGGCGTCGACGGCCGATTCGACCGCGTCTCCCACCTCGTCGACGCGGTCCGGCGGCAGCTCTCCGAGGAACTTCAGGGTGACGTGCGCCCCCGCGGGGTCGGTGAATCGAAGCCCGTCCGCGTCCGAAAGCCGGTCCTGCACCGCGGCGACGCCCGCCGCGAGCGAGTCCGGGAGGTCGACCGCGAGAAAACAACGCATGGCAGATAGTTGACCCGAGTCGGACGTTAACGTTCCGCCGGGTCGCGGTCGGCGTCGCCCGCGCGGTCGTCCTCCTCGGGCGTCCACGTCCGGGCGATGCTGAACGCCTCGCCGTCGACGAACGTCACCTCGTACACGTCGGGCATCGTCAGGCCCGACCAGAACTCGCGCCCGTAGCGCGGGTCGTAGGCGTTGAACACGAGCGCCATGAGCGTCCCGTGGGTGCCGACGACGACGTGGCGGTCGGGGTAGGCCTCGACGAGTCGGTCCACGGCGGCGACGCCCCGCGCCTGCGCCTCGGCGTGGGACTCGCCGCCGGGATGCGACGCGTTCGGGTTCGCCCAGAGGTGTTCGACCGCCTGTTCGAAGTCGTCGACGTGCGACCCCGCGAGTTCGCGCTCTCTGAGGTCCTCGTCGACGATGAGCGGGGCGTCCGCCGCGTCGGCGACGCCCTCGACCGTGGCGCGGGCGCGCTCGTACGGGCTGGTCGCGACCACGTCCGCGAGGTCGGCGAGGCGGGCCGTGACGCGAGCGGCGTCGCGGCGGCCGCGACGCGAGAGGCCGCGGGTGCGCTCGGCGTCGGGGACGTACGGTGCGTGGGCGTGCCGGACGAACGACACGACCGTCGTCGGGGGCGCGGACATTCGGAGACGCTCGCCCGCGGGAGGCTAAAAAGCGGTCGGTGTCGTCCCGCTGACGCAGCGTTTAACCGCCGTGACGCCCAAGCGCGGCTATATGACCGACGACGGCAAGCGACCCCACCGCTTCTCGGAAGGGCAGGGGTTCGACGAGGACTACTCCGACTTCTCGCTCGACCCGCCCGAACTCTCGGTGGACCCGACGAAGGTCGACCCGGTCGACTCGCGCGTCCTGACCGACATCCTCGACCAGCGGAACATCGACCCCGAGGACGTCGACATCGAGAAACTGCTCGACGTGGCGCTCTCGTACATGCAGATAAACCGCTTCGAGGAGGCCACGGAGGCGTTCGAGCGCGTCGCCCGGTTCGCCGGCGACGACGACAACATCGCCCAGGAGGCGTGGGTCAACAAGGGCGCGGCGCACGGCCAACTCGAAGAGTGGGACGAGGCAATCGGCTCCTACCGAGAGGCGCTCAAACTCGACGACGACAGCGAGCACGCCGCGACGGCTCACACCAACCTCGCGTACGCGCTCTGGGAGGCCGGCCAGACGGCCGACGCGCTCGACCACGCGGAGCGCGCCGTCGAACTCGACCCGCGCTTCCCGCAGGCGTGGTACAACCGCGGCTTCTTCCTCCACGAGCGCGGCCTCAACGAGGACGCCGTCAACGCCTTCGACAACGCCATCCGCCTCGGGATGCGCACTCCGGGCGTCCACGAGGAGAAGGCGCGCGCGCTCGAAGAGCTCGGCCGCGACGAGGAAGCAGAACAGGCTCAGCAGCAGGCCGACGACCTCCGCGAGCAGGCCGAAGCGGAGCTCGTCGAGGAGTACTAGGATGCTCCTCCGCGAGCGGGAGACCCCCGAGGGGCTCCTCGTCTCGGTCTGCGACCCCGACTGCATCGGCGAGACCTACACCGACGACGGCGTCTCGCTCGACGTGACGGAGGACTTCTACGGCGGCGACGAGGCCGAGACCGCCGACGAAGACGCCGTCGTGGACAGCCTCACCCGCGCGACCGTCGCCAACATCGTCGGCGAGGAGTCCGTCTCGGTCGCCATCGACGCCGGCCTCGTGGACGAGGAGACCGTCCTCGAAGTCGGCGGCACGCTCCACGCGCAACTGCTCTGGCTCCGCTGAGCCGCCGTCGAAAACTGGTTTTCCGGCCTCCGGCCGCTACGACGCTACGCCGGCCGCTCGACACCCGTAATCTCGAAACGAGCGCCGCCGCGGTCGGCCTCGGTGACGCCGATGTCCCAGCCGTGCGCGTGAGCCGCCTGCGCGACGATGGACAGGCCGAGCCCCGTCCCGTCTTCGCCCGTCGAGTAACCCGCCTCGAACACCTCGTCGCGCGTCTCCGCGGGGATGCCGACGCCGTCGTCCTCGACGTAGAAGCCCGTAGCGTCGCCGTCGCTATCGCCATCGAGGACGCCGACCGTCACGGTCAGATGGTCGGTCCCGCCGTGCTCGACCCCGTTCCGAAACAGGTTCTCGAACACGTGTCCCAGCAGGTTCGGGTCCGCCCGGAACTCGAACGAGTCGGCGACGACGAGTTCGGCCGAGCCGGTCTCGACGTGCTCCCACGCGGCCGCCGCGCGCGTTTCGAGGTCGACGGTCGACAGTTCCTCGACCGCGTCGTGGCGGGCCAACACCAGCGCGTCGGTGATGATGTCGTCCATCCGGTCGAGCGCGCCCGCGACCGGTTCGAGTCGGTCGGCGGCGACCGCTTCGTCGAGGAGCGATTCGACGTAGCCCGCCGCGACCGAAAGCGGGTTTCTGAGGTCGTGCGAGAGCATCCGGGCGAGGTTCTGGAGGCGTTCGGCCTTCTCTTCGGCCTCCAGTTCCGCGCGCTTTCGGTCGGTGATGTCGAGGTGCGCAATCTGGACGTAGGTGTCGCCGTCGTCGACGAATCGGGTCGCTCGCATCGTGAACCAGAGGCGCTCGTCGGGCGTTTCGCAGGGATATTCGAAGGAGAACTCGTCTCTCTCGCCGTCGATGACGGCGCGGATTCCCTGACTGGCCGTCGTCGCGTCGTCGGTGGTGCTGAGGTCGCAGACCCCGAGGTAGTTCGTGCCGACCGAACTGCTGTCGCCCTGATAGTCGTGTTCGGTTCCGAACTCCCGCCACGCGCGGTTGGTGTAGAGGATGACGCCGTCCTCGTCCAGAATCGCGAGCTGCGTCGGGAGCGCGTCGAGGCTCGAAAACGCGAGCGAGGACGAGGTGACGTTTGACATTGGTGAACGGACGGGCGTGAGCTACTTGATTCGTTTGGGTGAGTGAGCGACACGTCGCCACCGCATCGCGATTGCGTCACCGCCACCGGCCACAGTTGCCGGCTGGCGAAACCGAAATCGGTTGCAGAGCCGCGTGCGGACCGAAGACGTGTTGTGCCTACGGGGGCAACTCACACTCAATGAGAGTGCAGGAGTCGTACCCCGTCGACGTCGACGCCATCCGAGCGGATTTCCCCATCCTCCAGCGGAAGGTCGGCGGCGACATCTCGACGCCGGGTGAGCACGACGACGACGACACGCCGCTCGTCTACCTCGACAACGCCGCGACGAGCCACACGCCGGAGCAGGTCGTCGACGCCATCGTCGACTACTACCACGGCTACAACTCGAACGTCCACCGCGGCATCCACCACCTGAGCCAGGAGGCCTCCGTCGCCTACGAGAACGCCCACGACCGCGTCGCGGAGTTCATCGGCGCGTCCGGCGGCCGCGAGGAGGTCGTCTTCACGAAGAACACCACCGAGTCGATGAACCTCGTCGCCTACGCGTGGGGCCTCGACGAACTCGGACCGGGCGACTCGGTCGTCATGACCGAGATGGAACACCACGCCTCGCTGGTCACGTGGCAACAAATTGCCAAGAAGACCGGTGCCGAAGTTCGCTACATCCGCGTCGACGACGACGGCCGCCTCGACATGGAGCACGCGAAGGAACTCATCGACGACTCCACGAAGATGGTCTCGGTCGTCCACGTCTCGAACACCCTCGGGACCGTCAACCCGGTCTCCGAACTCGCCGACATGGCCCACGAAGTCGGGGCGTACGCCTTCGTCGACGGCGCGCAGTCGGTCCCGACCCGCCCGGTCGACGTGGAGGACATCGACGCCGACTTCTTCGCCTTCTCGGGTCACAAGATGTGCGGGCCGACCGGCATCGGCGCGCTCTACGGCAAGCGCGACATCCTCGACGAGATGCAGCCGTATCTCTACGGCGGCGAGATGATTCGGAGCGTCACCTACGAGGACTCCACGTGGGAGGACCTCCCGTGGAAGTTCGAGGCCGGCACGCCGCCCATCGCGCAGGGCGTCGGCTTCGCCGCGGCCGTCGACTACCTCGACGACATCGGCATGGAGAACGTCCAGGCCCACGAGGAACTGCTCGCGGAGTACGCCTACGACCGCCTCGGAGAGTTCGACGACATCGAGATGTACGGCCCGCCGGGCGACGACCGCGGCGGCCTCGTCGCGTTCAACCTCGACAGCGTCCACGCCCACGACCTCTCGAGCATCCTCAACGAGCAGGGCGTCGCCATCCGCGCCGGCGACCACTGTACCCAGCCGCTGCACGACAAGCTCGGGGTGGCGGCCTCGACGCGGGCGTCGTTCTACATCTACAACACGCGCGAGGAAGTCGACAAACTGGTCGACGCCATCGACACCGCTCGCGAACTGTTCGCCTAACGCAGACCCGTTCCGCGAACGTAGTGAGCGGACCGACGAGCGAGGGGAGGCACGGGGTGCCGAACCGAGTGAGGAGCGTTTTTGGTCCAGCTTTTGCCGAGCGAGTGAAACGAGCGCAGCGCAAAAGGTGGTCTCACGACACGCGCGAGGAAGTCGACAAACTGGTCGACGCCATCGACGCCGCTCGCGAACTGTTCGCCTAACACAGACCCGTTCCGCGAACTGTTTTCTGACGGCCCCGTTTCCGCGTCGCAGCGGTCGAGTCGCCCCAATACATTTGTCCCGCTGACACGTCGTCGGAGCGTATGCTCCAATCGCTGACCGGCTTCCTCGTCGAGACGCTCCGCGAAACCGTCGCGGAGTTCGGGACCGCGGTGCAGGACGCCGCGCCGAAGGTGCTCACCGCGGTCGTGTTCCTCGCGCTCGCCTACGTCGGCATCAAGGCGATACTGTTCGTCGTCCGGGGCGTGCTCGACGGGCTGTACCCCGAAGAGCAGGACCTCGTGGTCGAACTCGGGGTCGCCGTCGCGGGCGTGTTCCTCTGGTTCGGCGCGGCGCTCGCGCTGTTGAACATCGTCGGGATGACGGAAATCGCGGCGAGCCTCGGCACCGCGACCGGCTTCATCGCGCTGGGCGTCTCCTACGCGCTGTCGAACATGATAGCCGACACGGTGGCGGGCGTCTACCTGCTTCGAGACCCCGATTTCAACCCCGGCGACCGGGTGAAGTCGGACCCGGTGACGGGGACGGTCAGCTCCATCGAGCTCCGCAAGACGCGCTTCGAGAACGACGAGGGCGACACCGTCGTCGTGGCGAACCGCGACGTCGAAAAGAAGTGGACGAAGTACGACGCGGAGGCGGCCGCGGACGCGTCGGCGTCGGGTCCGACGTAAGCGACGAATTCGGCCGAGTCGCCGGCCCCGGAATCCTTTTACGGCGCTCGGGCGTAGCCCCGACGAACACCAATGGGCATTGGCTCAGACATGTATCGTCAGCAGATAATGGACCACTACAAGAACCCCCGGAACCACGGCCGGCTGGAGTCGCCGACGTTCACCCACACCGGGGAGAACCCCTCCTGCGGCGATACGATTACGATGGACGTGCAGCTCGCCGACGACGGCGAGACCATAGAGCGCGTCGCGTTCTCCGGCGATGGCTGCGCCATCAGTCAGGCGTCCGCGAGTATGCTCACCCAGCGACTGCCGGGCACGACGCTCTCGGAGCTGGCGGAGATGGACACCGACGACATCACCGAGATGCTCGGCGTCGACATCTCGCCGATGCGCATCAAGTGCGCCGTCCTCGCGCGACAGGTCGCACAGGACGGCGCGAAGATTCACGACGGCGAGATAGAAATCGAGCAGACGAAGACCGAAGGCGACGACGACTGAGCCGCCTCCCCTCGGCGACTCCCCGAACCGAGCGCGAGTCAGGCTATTCTTCTTCCGTCCCCGCGCCGAGCGCCGCCGCCAGCGCGACGAGGTAGCCGAGCCCCGCTTTGACCTCGGGGTCGCGGGTGGCCCGCAGGAGGCCGACCGCTCCCACGGGCGTCGCCTCCGCCTCCTCCGCGTCGCCGACGGCGCGAAGCAGGCGCTTCATCCCCGCGACTGTGTCGGGGTCGGAGGCGTCGTCGGCGACCTCGGCGAGTGAGGTCCCGGTCCGCGCGAGCGAGCGCACCATCTCGTCGTCGAGCGCGCCGACGCCGAGTTCGAGCACGTCGATGAGGTCGTTGACGAGGCCGAGTCGCTCGACGAGGAGGGCGACCTCCTCGGGGTTGTTCTCGATGGCCCGCACGAGTTCGTCGGGCACCGTCTGTTCGGTCGCTGTGGTTGATTCGTGGTCCTGCATTGGTCTCACCTCAGAGCATCCCCCTGGCGGTCAGCCAGTACGATTCGTTGTACGCGTGTTTCGCCCAGTGGATGGGCTTCGACGGCTGGCGCATCGTCGCGGGCGTCTCGTAGTCGAACGAGACGAACGACGCCTCGTCGAGGCCGGTCTCGACGAAGCAGACGGTCTTGCCGTCGTACCGCTTCGTCGGGGTGCGCCCCCGGACTTCCGCGGCGATTCGCTCCGCGACCGTGAACGCCTGGAAGTGCGCCGCACTCCCGGCTTTCGGGATGGGGAGCGCCGCCGTGTCGCCGATGGCGTACACGTCCTCGGCGGCGGTCGCGCGGAGAGTCCGCTGGTCGACGTCGACCCAGCCGGCGTCGCCGAGGCCGGAGTCGATGATTAGCTCATCGCCGCGGTGCGGCGGGATACCGACGAGCAGGTCGTAGTCCACCTCCGCGCCGTTCTTCGCCGAGACGACCCGTTCGTCCGGGTCGACGGCGTCGACGACGAAGTCGGTCTCGACGCGGACGCCCCGCTCGGCCAGAATGGGGTCGGCCCACTCGGCGACCTCGGGCTTCCCGTGGCTCCGCGCCATCGGGTACGTGTAGACGAGGTCTGTGTCCTCGCGCAGTCCCCGGCTTCGGAGCCAGTCGTCCACGATGAACGTGAATTCGAGCGGCGCGGCCGGACACATGTGGGGCGTCCCGACGACGCTCAACACGAGGCGGCCGCCGTCGAACTCGGCGAGGGCGTCGCGGAGCCGTTCGGCACCCTCGGCGCTGTAGAAGTGGTGCGCGCCCTCCCGGAAGCCGGGCACCGCGTCGGGGTCGAGCTTCGCGCCGGTCGCGAGGACGAGCGTGTCGTAGTCGAGCACCTCGTCGCCGTCTTGACAGTAGAGGCGCTTTTCGTCGGTGTCGACCCGGCGGACGCGGTTGGTGACGATGTTCACCCGCTCGTCGACGAGGTCCCGCAGGTCGCGGACACCGTCCTCCGGTTCCGCGACTCCGAACGGGACGTACAAGAACACCGGCTTGTAGACGTGTTTCGTGTCGTCGGAGACCAGCGACACCTCCACGTCGCCGTCGTCTATCTCCGACGCGAGTTCCTCGGCGAGACGGTTCGAAACCACCGTCCCACCCGTGCCACCGCCAACGACTACGATTCGGTTCGTCATGGAGTTCACCTACCTAAACGGTGGGCCGCCGACGGGATAGTATTGCGAGCTGTTTCCAACATTGTGGGAACCGAGGGACGGCGCGGCCGCTCGGGGCGGTGAGGAGGAAGGGAGAATGTGGTGAAAACGGAGAGCGTGTGGGGAACGGGGTTCGGGGAGTCGCGTAACGTCGCCCGGCTGACTTCGCGGGCTAACGTCGGCTTACTCGGGCTTGAGACCCGCGTCCTGCACGCGCATGATGGCCTCGCCGTCGGCGAGGTTCGGCGCGTCCACGAGGCGGACGATACGCTTGTCGCCCTTGGACTTGCGGAGGTAGATACGGAACGTCGAGGTGTGGCCGAGGATGTTGCCACCGATGGGCTGGGTCGGGTCGCCGAAGTAGGAGTCGGGGTTCGACGCGACCTGGTTGGTGACGAGGATGCCCGTGTTGAACAGGTCGCCGATGCGCATCAGGTCGTGGAGGTGCTTGTTGAGCTTCTGCTGGCGCTCCGCGAGTTCGCCGCGGCCGACGTACTCGGCGCGGAAGTGGGCGGTGAGCGAGTCGACACAGAGGAGGCGGACCGGCCACTCGGTGTCCTCGTGCTCGCCGGCGAGTTCCTTGGCCTTCTCGGCGAGGAGAATCTGGTGGTTGGAGTTGAACGCCTTCGCGACGTGAATCTTGTCGAGGACGTCGTCGACGAGTGCCTGCATCGTCTCTTCGTCGTCGACGGAGCCTTCGATTTCGCGGTCGGCGAGCGTGGCTTCGAGCACGTCGTCTTCGAGGCCGCGAACCATGTCGTCGATACGCTCCGGGCGGAACGTGTCTTCGGAGTCGATGAAGATACACCCGCCGCCGAGGCCGCCCTGTTCGGGCGGAAGCTGGACGTTGACGGCCAGTTGGTGCGTGATCTGGGACTTACCGGCACCGAACTCACCGTAGACTTCGGTGATGGACTGTGTTTCGAGACCGCCGCCGAGGAGTTCGTCCACCTCGTCTATCTGCCAGCTCAGCTTGCCGATCTGCTGGCGTCGTTCGAGGACCATGGAACCGGTCTCGAAGCCGCCCACGTCGGCCGCGTCGCGGGCCGCGTTGATGATGTCGGAGGCCGTGCTGGAGCCGATGTCGGCCTTGTTCGACAGTTCGCCGGGGCTGGCGACCGCGATGGACTGATAGCTGTCGTAACCGCTCTCGACGAGTTTGTCGGCCGTCGCCGGGCCGACGCCGGGGAGACTTTCGAGGTCGTCTTCTGCCATACCCAGTCGTTCCGCCTATACCCTCATAAACCCTCGTTAACAGCAAGGTGAAAGTGAAATCGGAAGACGCGCCGGGGTCGGCTGTCGGGTCACCACGGAGGTTCAAGGGCGATGTCGCGGAGTTAGGACGGACAGGTGGGAGAACTGGGACGGAGTCCGAAGCGGCCGGGAGCGTTAGCTAGCGCGAAAGTGAAATCGGGGGAGAGGTGGCGGCCGCGAGCGAGTCAGGAACGTCGAAAGCGCGCGGTCAGTCCCACGGGTGGCCGTTCGGCGTCGACGGCCACAGCGGGTACCAGTAGCTCTCGTCGTCCTCTATCGACAGTTCGCCGTCGAGGACCGATTCGAGCTTGAACTCCAGACTCTGGTTCCGCGTCGAGGAGCCCTGCGGGGCGAAGGGGTAGTACGCCCCGCGGCGGAACGAGTAAATCCAGTAGGCGCGGTCGCCGTCGCGCTCGAAGCCGAACAGGGCGGCGAGCAGGCGCGAGCCGTAGCCGCGCTCGATGAACTCGTCGGCGGCGAAGTGGACGCTCGTCACGAGGTCCTCGGGGTCGTCGTCGGCGAGGACGACCCAGTTGTAGCCGTGGCCGTCGGTGTGCCGGCGGAACTCGGTGCCGGTCTCCTCGCTCCCGGCGGTGAGGATGTCCTCCACGGCGTCGACGGTGTCCGCGAAGTCGGTGCTGTCGACGGAGGAGAAACACAGCGCCGCCTCGTCGGCCGAGTCGAACCGGAGGTCGGCCTCCATCGTCAGGTAGGCGGTGCTCATCCCGAAGAGGTCCTCGGGGTCCGCCTTGGTGGTCGCGTCGGACTCGGCGCTGATGCCGAGCATGGCGCGGAATGAATCGAACAGTCCCATCGGAACTCAGGCGGTCTCCATCTCGCGCTCCAGGTCGCGGAGGCGCTCGACGCGGTTCTCGGTGGAGGGGTGGGTGCTGAACAGGCGACCGATGAAGTCCGACTTGATGGGGATGATGAAGAACGCGTTCATCTCCGAGGTGTCGCGCATGTCGCGCTTCGGGACGTTGTCCATCCGGCCCGAAATCTTGAGCAGCGCGGACGCCAGCGCCGAGGGGCGGCCGGTGATGACGGCGGCCCCGCGGTCGGCGGCGTACTCGCGGTACCGCGAGAGCGCCCGAATCAGGAGGTACGAGATTATCCAGACGGCGAGCGACGCGAGGATGGCGACGATGACCGGGGCGTTCTGTCGGTTGTCGTCGCCACCGAAGAACCAGCCCCAGCGGACGATGAGGAAGGCGATGCTGGAGAGGAACGACGCGATGGTCATGACCATCACGTCGCGGTTCTTCACGTGCGCGAGCTCGTGGGCGATGACGCCCTCTAACTCGTCGTCGTCGAGGGTGTCCATCAGGCCGGTCGTCACGCAGACGGCCGAGCTCTTCTGGGAGCGCCCCGTCGCGAAGGCGTTCGGGACGCGCGTGTCTGCGATGGCGACCTTCGGCTTCGGGAGGTCCGCCTGCTGAGAGAGGCGACCGACCATCGCGTGGAGCTTCCGCGCCTGCGGGCCGTCGTCCTCGTCGACGACGCTCGCGCCCATGCTGTACAGCGCGATTTTGTCGCTGAAGAAGAACTGCGCGAAGAGGAAGACGCCCATGAACCCGGCCATGACGGCGAGGCTCTGGAAGTAGGCGAACAACACCCCCGCGAAGACGATGTAGAGGGCGAACAGGAGGAACATCGTGAGCGCCATCCGCCCGCGAAGTCCCCAGTCCGGTTTCCAGTTCATACCACGTGATTAGTAATCCGGCTAATAAACGCTGTTGGAGTGCGAAGGTGTCGCACGGGAGCGCCCGAGGCGTGAAGAATCGGGACATATCGTTTTGCCGCGGGAGCGCGTAGTTCCGGGTGACATGTTCGCCGATAGGGAAGACGCGGGCCGCCGACTGGCGGACCTGCTCGACGAGCGAGAAGAGGCGGCCGACCTCGTGTTGGCCATCCCGCGGGGCGGGCTCCCGGTCGGCAGGGAGGTCGCAGACCGCCTCAGAGCGCCGCTCGACGTGGTGGTCGCGTCCAAGGTCGGCGCGCCCGACAACCCCGAACTCGCCGTGGGGGCGGTCGCGGGCGACGGGAGCGCGTGGTGGAACGACGACCTGCTCTCGTACCTCGACGTGGGCGACGACTACCTCGACCGCGAGCGCGAGCGCGAGGCCGGAGCGGCCAGAGAGAAGGTGTCGCTGTACCGCGGCGGCGACCCGCTTCCCGACGTGGACGGAAAGCGCGTCGTCGTCGTCGACGACGGCGTCGCAACCGGCGCGACCGCCCGGGCGTGCCTGCGGCAGGTCGTCGCGGGCGGCGCGGAGCGCGTCGTCCTCGCGGTCCCGGTCGGGCCGCCGCACACCCTCTCGGACCTCGAAGCCGAGTGCGACGCCGTCGTCGCGGTCGAGTCGCCGGAGGCGTTCGGAGCCGTCGGCGTGTTCTACCGTGATTTCGCGCAGGTCTCCGACGAGGAGGCCGCGTCGTACCTGCGCGACGAGGCGGGCGAGTACTGAGCCGACGCACGGCTACTGAGGCACGCATCGACGACAGTCGGGACTCACCGGCGGGGCCGTGACGCCGAACTTAAGCGGTCGAACGGACTAGAGCCGTCAATGAGCGAATCCCGCGACTTCTGCCCTCGGTGCGGCGACCCGGTTCCGGAGCGACCGGAACCGCTCCCCGGGATGCCGCGCGAGCGCGACGACGTGCTCTGCGACTCGTGTTACTTCGAGGACTTTGACCTCGTGGATGCACCCGACAAGGTGCAGGTCCGCGTCTGCGCGCAGTGCGGCGCGATTCACCGGGGCAACCGGTGGGTCGACGTCGGCGCGCGCGACTACACCGACATCGCCATCGAGGAGGTGTCGAACTCCCTCGGCGTCCACCTCAACGCCGAGGAGGTCCGCTGGGGCGTCGAACCCGAGCAGATCGACGAGAACAACATCCGGATGCACTGCCACTTTTCGGGCGTCGTCCGTGGCACGCCGCTGGAGGAGTCCGTCGTCGTCCCGGTGAGCATCGCCCGCGAGACCTGCCAGCGCTGCGGCCGCATCGCAGGCGGCTACTTCGCCAGCCTCGTGCAGGTCCGCGCCGACGACCGGACGCCGACGACGGACGAGGCCGAGACGGCCATCGAAATCGCCGAGTCCTACATCGCCGAACGCGAGGAGAAGGGCGACCGAGACGCGTTCATCTCGAGTATCAAGCGGACGCCCAACGGCCCGAACATCAAGATTTCGACCAACAAGATGGGAAGCGGCGTCGCGAAGCAGATTCGCGAGCGCTTCGGCGGCACCATCGAGGAGCACCCGACGCTCGTCACGGAAGACGGCGACGGCAACGAGGTCTACCGCGTCACGTTCGTCGCCCGCCTGCCGCGGTTCACCGCCGGCGACGTCATCGACCCCGAAGACGGCGACGGGCCGGTTCTCGTGCGGAGCAACCGCGGCCGGCTCAAGGGGACGCGTCTCACCTCGGGCGACCCCTACGAGTCGGAGTTCGAGGAGGGCGAGCGGCCCGAGGCCGAGGACCTCGGCTCCGTCGAGGACGCGGCGGAGACCACCGTCGTCACCGTCGAGGACGAACACGCCGTGCAGGTGCTCGACCCCGAGACGTACGAGGCGAAGACCATCCCCCGGCCGGACTACTTCGACGCCGACGCCGCGATGGTGCCGGTCCTCAAGAGCCAGTCGGGACTGCACATCCTCCCGGACGAGGTCGTCGAAGACGAGGACGAAGAGTAAGCAGACCGCAGCGAAGAGAGACGGAACGCGGCGACGACGTTTGTGCTTTTACGAATCGTGGGTCGACCGACAACTGAACAGGAAAAGCGGTCGCTCAGGAACGGGAGATAATCGAACGACGGAGCAGAATCAGTCGGCGCTGGCCGGCCGGTCCGTCGAGAGGGACGCGGCCGGAGCGTCGTCTTCGTGCACGGGCACACCGTGGCGCTGGAGGGCGAGGAGCAGGTCGTCCTCGGAGTAGCCGGAGCGGGCGGCCGCCTGCGAGAGTGTGAGTGTCCCACTACGATACAGTGTCATCGCCGTGGCGAGTGCGTTGGTGTGCATGGCCGATACTCCATCATTCAGTGGCATTGGTGTTAACTATTTCGTGAGAAAGCGTGTCAAAGACAAAGTTAGGAGAACTATAGCTTTACAAACCCTACCCTATTTCCGCATCTCGTTCGCCAAACGGCCAAACACATTAACAATCATTGAGGAAATGTGTCGGAGGCGGCGACTCTCTTGGACACTATGGCGATTTTTGCCGCTCGAACGGGACGAGATGACATGACACCGCCGGGACGGCGCGGTCTCGGGGACGATGTTATCACTCGTGCGAACCGGTGCAGAAGCGTTAATTACCGGCCGTCCAACCCACAGCCATGGACCGACAGCAGGTTATCGCGCTGACGCTCGTCGCGCTCATGATTGGGTCGGCGCTGTTCTCTGGGGCCAGCCTCCTCCTGTAATCACTCGCCCCACACGTCCGAAAGCGGGTGATTGCTCCGGCCGCCGTCGTCCGAACCGCCGGACGAGCCGCCGCTCTTGCGACCGCCGGAACCGCCGGCCGACGCGCCACCGGAGCCGCCCGCGCGACTTCCCGAAGAACCCGAACCGCGAGTCGAACCGCCCCGCGAGCCAGAGCTACCACCCGACGCTCCGGACGACCGACTCGTCGAGCCGCCGAGGTTCGCGGTCCCGCCCGTCGCGTTACCCGCGTTGCCCCCGCGGCCGCCCGCCGCGACGGGGTCGAACTCCGGGAGGTCGGGTTTCGTCATCCGGTCGACCTGCGCCGCGAACCAGTCGGGCATGTCGGTTCGCGTCTTGTCGAACAGTTGGAGCAGACTGCTGTCGGCGACGTAGGTGTCGCCGTAGTCGTCGGGCGCGCGCACGACCCGCCCGCACGCCTGAATCACGGTCCGGAGGGCTGCGCGGCGGTACCACGCCCACTGGCCGTCTTCGAGGCGACGGGCGACCCTGGAGTCGTTCGTGTTGAGGTAGGGCGCTTTGCAGAGCACCTGCCAGCGACAGAGGTCGCCTTTCAGGTCCAACGCCTCCTCCATCTTCACGGAGAGGAACACCTCCGGTCGGTCGGTCGCCTTCCACGTCTCCAGTTCCACGTTTCGGTCGTCGCGGTCGTGGCCGCGGACGCGGTTGCCGAGGCCCATCTCGGCGAGGCGGCGGCGAAGCTCCGCCTGAATCGCGTAGGAGTGGCAGTGAATCAGGCCCTTCTCGTCGGGGTGTTTCGCCATCAGGCGGACGGCGAGGCGAGCGATTTTCGGCAGCGTCTCGTCGCGGTGCTCGTAGGTCATCTTCCCCTGCGTCACGTCGTACAGCGGCCGGTTCTCGACGGGGAAGGTGTGTTCGACGTCCACGAGCGCGACCTTCGAGGGGTCGAGGCCGACCGACCGGCAGAACGCCGCCTTGTTGAGGATGGTCGCCGACAGGAGCGCGAACTTGTTCCCGCGGTCCCAGACGGTGTGTTGGAGGTACTTCGCGGGGTCGAGCGGCTTGATGGCGATGGGAGACCCCTCGCCGTCGTGCTGGTCGACGACCCACGTCGTCGGGCTCTGAGGGTCGCGGTAGTCCTCGACGAACCACTTCAGCTCGCCGATGAGTTCCTGCAGACGGTCGCGGCGGGCGGCCTCCTCGGGCGTCAGTTCGGACTGCGTGAGCAGTTCGTCCTTCTCGCGCTTGCAGACGCCGACGAGCGTCTCCGCGAAGCGCGAGGCGCGCTCGACGGGGTCGCCCGCGGCCGCGACGTCCGGCACGCCGATGTCGTCCCACACCGGCACGGTCCGGGGCTTCAGGTCGATGGTCGCGTACATCTCGGCCCACTCGGCCAGCCCGTGGGCCTCGTCGACGACGACCACGTCGCGCTTTCTGAACACGTCGGAGCCGGCGGTCTGCATGAAGTACGCGAGCGTCATCGCCGCGATTTGGCGGTTCGAGGCGATGGCGCGGTCGGAGAAGTACGGACAGCGGTGCCGGACCGAGCAGTCGAAGCCGCGCTTGCGGGCGCAGGGAGCGCGGTCGACCGGGGTGTCTTCCTCGCCGCGGATGATGCAGTTGTAGTTGGACTTGCCGCGGATTATCTTGAGGTCCGAAAGCAGGTCGTCCTCGGCCACGTCGTCAAGTTGCGACACCTGCGGGGTCGTGTAGTAGGCGTCGGTCGCCTGCGCGGGCGACGTCTCGTCCACGGTCGCCGCCGACCCCGCGATGGCGCGAGCGAGCAGCGACTTGCCGCTCCCGGTCGGCGCGCGGACCAAGACCACGTCGTTGCCGTCGGCGAAGGCGTCGCGGATATCGCGCAGGGCCTGTTCCTGCGCGCCGCGGAAACTGGGGGCCGGAAACGAGTCGATGATGCGCGACGGGTCCACGGTCGATGGAGTCCTCGGACGGGCCTAAATCCACCGCTCCGGGGTGCGGTCGCGGCGGTGGCGGCTCGACGAAACGCGGGTCTAAAGCGCCGCCACGTCCTCAGCGGTCGGTTCGCGGTCGCCCGGCAGTCGCTCCATGCAGTCGAAACAGAGGAAGTGCTCGGAGCCGTCGACGAGTTCCAGCGTCATTCCACCGGACGAGGAGGTGGGGAAGTTCCAGAGGTCGCCGATGCCGCCGGCGATGCGGACGCCCTTCCCGCAGGCGTCGCACGGTTCGGAGGTCATGGGAGAACCGAGGGCCCGAGGCGGCAAAAGCGACGCGCCGCGACGCCGGGCGCGTAATCGGCCGACACGACCGACCCGCCGGGAGCTTCTTGTCGGCTGGCGTATAACTTTCGTGGCATGCGCGTCGACTGCGAAGGCTGTGCGGGCTGCTGTATCGACTGGCGACCGGTCGCGCCGGTCCCGCTCGACCACGAGCGCCGCGGGCCGCGCGCGCCGCTCGACGACACCTACAACCTCGTCCCGCTGACCCGCGACGAGATTCGGGACTTCGTCGAGGCCGGACTGGGCGACGTCCTCACCCCGCGGCTGTGGGAGGCGTCGCCGGGCGAGGGCGTCGAAATCGACGGCGTCGAAGTCGCCGCAATCGCCGGGAAGCCCGCGTTCTTCGTCGGCATGCGCAAGCCGCCGAAGCCCGTCGCGCCGTTCGGACTGGAGCGGACGTGGCTCCGCGCCTGCGCGTTTCTCGACCCCGAGAGCCTCCAGTGCCGCATCCACGACACCGAGTTCTATCCCGACGAGTGCGCCGAGTATCCGGGCCACAACCTCGTCCTCGGACAGGAGACCGAGTGCGAGCGCGTCGAGCGACACCACGGCGGCGAGCGTCTGCTCGACGACGCGCCCCCGGACGACCTCCACGGCCTGCTCCTCGGCCCACACGCCCTCGGCGCGAAGGTGTTCGTCCACCCGGAGCCCGAGCGGTTGGCGGGGACCATCGAGCACCTCAAAACCCGCGACCTGACCCCGGAGGACCGCGCGGAGTTCGTCGGCGTCGCGGTCGGGTCGCACCCCGGGTCGACCGAGGTCGACGACGACCGCGCCTCGCGAGCGCGTGCGAAGACGCTCGAAAGCGAGTCGTGGGCGGGCGAAGCCGTCGCGGCGTGGGACGCGGTCGCCGGTCGTCTCGGGAGCGCGGCCGACGAGGCACCCGACCCCGACGAGGTCGAAGTCGCTCGCGGCGCGCCGGAAACCCCCGGCTGGGACGCGGTTCGCCGCGACGACTGAACCGCGGGTGGCGAGCGACGGGGGCGGACGGACCGCGGTCGGGTCGACGGGCGATACGTTAACATCGTGCGCGGCGTTATCGAACAGCATGAAAGTGCTCGTGACCGGTGCGACCGGGTTCGTCGGCCGGCACCTCGTTCCCCTCCTCCTCGACGCCGGCCACGACGTGGTCGTCTTCGTCCGCGACGCGGCGCGCTACGACGGTCCGCCGGGCGTGGACGTGGTCGAAGGCGACATCTTCGAACCGGCGACGGTCGCCCCCGCGATGGCGGGCGTCGACGCGGCGTACTACCTCATCCACTCGATGCACTCCGGCGGCGACTTCGAGGCGCGCGACCGCCTCGCCGCCCGCAACTTCGTCGACGCCGCCGAGTCCGCCGGAGTCGGACGAATCGTCTACCTCGGCGGTCTCGGCGAGGACCGCGACCAGCTCTCGCCGCACCTTCGGTCGCGCCGCGAGGTCGAACACATCCTCGCGTCGGGGTCGCCCGAACTGACGACCCTCCGGGCGGCCATCATCGTCGGCGCGGGGAGCGCGAGCTTCGAGATGGTGCGCCAACTCGCCAAGCGCCTCCCGGTCATGGTGACGCCGCAGTGGGTCGAAACGCGGTGTCAACCCATCGCCATCACCGACGTTGTCGCCTACCTCGCGGGCGTCCTCGACCACCCCGAGACGGCGGGCGAGACCTACGAAATCGGCGGCCCGGACGTGCTCACCTACCGGGAGATGCTCCAGCGCGTCGGCGCGCAGTTGGGCCACGCGCCCCGAATCGTCGCCGTGCCCGTGTTGACGCCGCGGCTCTCGTCGTACTGGATCGGCCTCGTGACCGACGTGGACACGGGCGTCGCCCGACCGCTCATCGAGGGGCTGAAAAACCCCGTCGTCGTCGGCGACGACCGCATCCGCGACATCGTCGAGGTGGACGAGACGCCGTTCGACGCCGCGGTCGAGCGGGCGCTCCGCGAGGAGCGCGAGATTCGGGAGCGAGCCGTCGAACCGACGTCGACAAGCCCGACGTGAGCGGGACTCGAACCGCCCACCCGCGCGCCCTGAGCGCGGCGGCGATTGATATACCGCGGGGCCGTAGGGCCGGGATATGAACGACGCCCCGGAGTACGGCGAGACGTGGGTGTACGAGAGCATCGTCGGCGCGCTCCCGGGCGTGAGAATCGGCGAGGCGGGCGCTATCGCCCTCCAAATCGCCGTCTTCGAGGTCGCCGTGCTCGTCTTCGCGTGGGTGTACGACCTGTGGGCCGCGGCGGTCGCGGGCACCGCGGCCATCGTCGTCGCGGCCGCGGGGAGCGTCGTGATGCTCCGCATGGGCGAGTGGACCCGCGCCGCGAGGGTGCCCGCGCCCTATCGACGCCTGCTTTTCGGGTCGAGCATCGAGGTCGTCCTCGGCGTGCTCGCGTTCGTCGCGCTCGTGACGCACCTGTTCGTCTTCGACCCGCAACAGCCGGGGACGCCGCTCATGACGACGCTGTTCGGCCCCGAACCGCCGGTCGTGGTCGTCTACCTGACGCTGCTCGTCCTCTGGGACCTCTGTTACCGAATCGGCACGTCGTGGTGGGCGGCCGTCGTGGGTCTCTGGGGTGCGGTCCGCTACCGGTTCGACGGCCCGACCGCCGGGACGGTCAGGCGGGTGAACCTCCTGAACGTCGGCTTCGCGGTCGCGCAGATGCTGTTGCTCCCGTTCATCGCCGACCAGCCGGTGCTCCTCTTCGCGGTCGGCGGGCACGTCGTCGCCGTGACCGTCGTGTCGGTGACGGCCGCGGCGCTGACGAGGACGTGAGGTACGCAGGAACAGGAGAGGTGACGGGTCAGTCGTCGGACTTCATCCGCTTGAACTGTTCGAGCAGCGCATCGGTCGAGTCGCCGGAGTCGTACTCGACGCTCCCGCGGTAGGTCTTCCGGTCGTCGTCGGTCCCGGGTTCGACCTGGCTCGTCATCCGCTCGCGGCGTTCGTGTTCGGCTTCGTCGTATGCCCCCATTGACATGGTTCGACTTACCATGTGGGTGTGTGCCACATATAGCTATCGGAGAGATTCACAATCGTGATACTCGGCGGAACCGGGGACAGAAGGGGGAGGGCACCGGTGAAAACGGGCCCCGCGGCAGGAAAGGGTAAAAACAATCGCCGAACTACACCGTGTGTGGCACGCCCGCTTCGCTTTCGTTACGCCCCCGGACGCTGGGACGACTCGCGCATCACCCGCGACATCTTCCAGCCGCTCGACGCCAACCTCGGCGCAGAGATGGGTGCACCGTGGTACGCACCGCCCGAGGGGTACGAGGCCCGTCGGTTCGACATGGACAACGGCGACACCGCCCTCTTCGCGTGGACCGACGACCACGCCTACTGGATAGGCAACACCGAGACGCCGAGTTCGCTGTGGCGGACCGACAAGGAGGGCTTCGACGAGGCTCCCTTCGAGGTCTCTCGGTGGGCCCAGCGCGAACTCATCGCCGAGCTGTTCGACCAGTCGCCGTGGCTGAAGCCCTATCCGCACCTCTCGTGGTTCTTCCTCCCGGTGTTCCTCTCGAAGGACGGCCGCGAGACGACCCGCGAGTTCTTCTACGACCACGCGGCGGGCTTCCCGGACGCGACCCGCGAGGAGGCCCTGGAGTTCTACGAGTCGTTCTTCGCCACGGGCGTCCTCGACGAGTACCGCGAGGTCATGGCCGGAAAGCTCGGCACCTCGGAGTACTTCGACCCGATACGGATGGCCGCGGCGATGGGCGAGTTCGACGTGGCGTACCTCCTCGACGAGGCGGGGTACGACATCACGCCCGAAATCGCCGTGACGACCGGCCACTCCATCGACTTCCGCGCGGAGAACACCCCCGCGGGCGGCGCGCTCATCGAGGTGACGCGGCCGCTCCCGCCGAACCGGCGCTCCGTGAGCAACCCAATCGCCGCGATTCGCGACACGGCACAGACCAAGACCAACGGCGAGGGCCAACTCGCCGAACACGGCGGCGGCGTGACGCTGTTCGTCGACTGCTCGTCGTTCCCCGACGACGACTGGTCCGCCATCATGGGCGAGAAGCCCGACGTGCGGCACCGACCCGCGGTGGTCTTCCGGCTCCGCCCGTCGGGACAGGTCGAAGGCTACTCGAAGGGGTCGGTCCCGGTGGACCTGCCGTGGCTCGCTGACTGACGTTCGTTCTGACCGGTCGTGGACCGAGCCCATCGCGGGCGCGCGGTCGAGTACGCCGAATCCGAATCCGACCCCGAGCCGACGGCTCGCGGGTCGCAGTCAGAAAGGAAAAAATCGAGACGGGACGAGAGCCGGCCTCAGAACGAGACCATCTCGGGCCCGTTCTCACCGAGCGGGGACGGGTCGCGGTCGCTGTAGTATCGACGACCGATTGCCTCGTGGCCGACGCCGGTGAAGAGGGCGTCCCGCACGTCCTGCGGGCACGTGTACGTCTCGTCGCCGAGACGGGCCAGGATCTGTGCGACGGTCTCCTGACCGTTCTGGAGCTCGATTACTTCGTCGCCGTGGCGTTGGGCGAAGTCGGTCGAGCTAATCGGGTATTCGTGGCGATCGATGGCGTCGCCGAGTCCGTTCAGGCGCATTACACCCACAGCTGTGTCGTCATCATTCTTAATGATTTTCCATGTATTTGATTAGTGCCCTTGCAGTCCTTAATCGTCCTTAATGATACACTGGGCGCAACGTTTGTCTCTCCCTCGCCCCGACCACGTGGCATGGACGACAGCCCGCCGGTCGCGGACCTCCATCTCCACACGACCGCCTCGGACGGCCGGCTCACTATCGACGCGCTTCCCGACGCGGCCCGCGCGGGCGGGGTCGAGGTGGTGGCCGTGACGGACCACGACCGCTACCACCCGGACCTCGACGCCCCGGTTACCGAACGCGACGGCGTGACTATCGTTCGGGGCATCGAGCTGCGCGTCGACGCGGGTGACCGTCGGGTCGACCTCCTCGGCTACGGGCTCAGGGAGCGACCCGCCCTCGTCGAGACGGTCGAGCGCCTCCAGCGGAACCGCGTGGAGCGCGCCCGCGAAATCGTCGCGGCGGTCGAAGCCGAGACCGGAGTCCGCCTCGACATCGACATCCACGACGGAGTCGGTCGGCCGCACGTCGCCCGCGCTATCGACGCCAGCGACGCTCCCTACGACTACCAAGGTGCGTTCGACGAACTCATCGGCGCGGACGGTCCCTGTTACGTCCCGCGCGAACTCCCGACGTTCGACGACGGCGTGGCGGCCCTCCGGGACGCCTGCGACGTGGTCGGCCTCGCGCACCCGTTCCGCTACCGCGACCCGGCGGGCGCGCTCGAACTCTGTGCCGACCTCGACGCCGTCGAACGCTACTACCCCTACGGCTTCGCGGTCGACCGCGCCCTCGTTGACGAGGCCATCGAACGCTACGACCTGCTCGCCACGGGCGGGAGCGACGCCCACGACGAAACCCTCGGCCGCGCCGGGCCGCCGGAGGCGGACTTCGCCCGATTCGCCGCCGCGGTAGACGGCCTCTAACCGTGTTAGTCCGTGAATAACGCCGAACGTGCCGTGGGGCGTAGAGTTAAATCCTATCGGAACTGAAGGGGGGATATGCAGTGTC
This sequence comes from Haloferax gibbonsii, assembly GCF_001190965.1. Taxonomy (NCBI): domain Archaea; kingdom Methanobacteriati; phylum Methanobacteriota; class Halobacteria; order Halobacteriales; family Haloferacaceae; genus Haloferax; species Haloferax gibbonsii. The sequence goes on along the minus strand of NZ_CP011947.1, from coordinate 92,208 downwards.
ACTACTGCGACCGTGAGGCCGCATACGCCGCGGAGAAGGACCACATTAAGGTCGGTCTCTGCGAGCGACACTTCCGCAAGCGAGTCGAGGAACTCGCCGAATCCGAGGAACTCGCCGCCCTAAAGGAAAAACTCGACATTAATCGAACAAAGTAGCGGCCGGTCAGCAGGTGTCCCTCCACTAACGCCTTCCTACCCCGCGACGCCGGGCGTTGCCCGCGCCGGAGAGACCGTCACGCGAGGACCTGTCCGCCGAACACGTACAGCGCCGCGAGCGCGCTCTCGAACGCGACGGTTCCGGTTGCCGAGAGGACGACGAACCGCTTCGTCGACATACCCGAGAGACCGGCCGGAACGGTGAGCATCCCGCGCGTGAACAGCATCGCGTTGCTCAGCGGGACGACGACCGACCCCCAGCGGTCGAACCAGCCGTCGAACCGGTCGAGCGAGTCCTCGCCGACGCGGAACCACGACCGCGAGAGGAGGTACTCGCGGCCGCCCCGCTTGGCGACCGAGAACAGCGCGACCTGACCGACCGTCGCGCCGAGAACGGCGACAGCGAGAATCGGAAGTAGCAGTCGTTCCCCGACCAGCACCAGCGCCCCGGGCACGAGGAGTTCGCTCGGCGCGACGTAGAGGAGCATCGCACCCTCCAGCACGAACACGAAAAAGAGGGCGACGAGAGCGAGGTCGGAAGCGAGGAGCTCCCGAAGGACGTCCGGGAGTTGGGCGGTGAAGGCGCTCATGTCGTGTGCGCGGTTCGAGCGATACCGTGTTCATTATGGGTTGGATAACCCGGCGCGAAGCGACGGGAGCGACGGCATTTTGCCGCCGCCAGCCGAACTCGGCGTATGGAGTTCACCGACCGTCCCCGCAGGCTTCGAACCGACGGGATTCGCCCGCTCGTCTCGGAGACGACCCTCGACGCGACGGACCTCGTCGCGCCAGTCTTCGTGGACGCGACGACCGACGAGCGCGTCCCCATCGAGTCCATGCCGGGTCACGAGCGCGTACCGGTCGACGAGGCCGCCGACCGCGTCGCCGAGGTCCGCGAGGCGGGCGTCGAGGCCGTCATCGTCTTCGGCATCCCCGAGTCGAAAGACGCCGAGGGGTCGCGCGCGTACGCGAGAGACGGAGTCGTACAGGAGGCAGTCCGAGCCATCACCGCCGAGACCGACGCCTACGTCATCACCGACGTGTGTCTCTGCGAGTACACCGACCACGGCCACTGCGGAGTGCTGGAGGACCACGCCGAGGACGACCCGACGCTGACGGTCGAAAACGGGCCGACACTCGACCTGCTCGCGGAGACGGCCGTCTCCCACGCCGAAGCGGGCGCTGACATGGTCGCCCCCTCGGCCTCGATGGACGGGATGGTCGGCGCGATTCGCGCCGCCCTCGACGACGCCGGCCGCGACGAGGTGCCCATCATGTCCTACGCCGCCAAGTACGAGAGCGCCTTCTACGGACCCTTCCGCGACGCGGCCGACGGCGCGCCGGCCTTCGGCGACCGCCGGCACTACCAGATGGACCCCGCGAACGCCCGCGAGGCGCTGCGCGAGGTCGCGCTCGACGTGGAACAGGGCGCTGACGTGCTGATGGTCAAACCGGGCCTGCCGTATCTCGACATCGTCCGCGCCATCCGCGAGGGCTACGACCACCCGGTCGCCGCCTACAACGTCTCCGGCGAGTACGCGATGCTCCACGCCGCCGCCGAGAAGGGCTGGTTGGACCTCGACGGGGTCGCTCACGAGTCGCTCCTGTCGATGAAGCGGGCGGGCGCGGACCTCATCATCACGTACTTCGCAGAGCGCGTGGCGCGGCAGCTCGACTGAGGCGTCGACGGCCGAGTCGAGCGCCCCGAACCCGCCAATTCGAACTCCGAACTACGTGACACGATACCGCGGTGCGCACGGCCAAAACACACTTGTCAGGCAACATTTTCCTGAACGTTCGTCCACAGAAGTTCCGAGAATCTCAAAATCCTTGGACGATATACAACCTTATATGCGTAATATTCTAGCCTATTTTGTGCAGTTGTGGTATTACACCCCACCAAATTTGACAAAATCAACCCCACACTTTATGTACTAACTCACCATGAAGCCGAACCGTGATGAAGCACCAGAATCCACACGGATACGGAGCAAAAGTAGCTGAACGGTCACTCGTGGCCGCATGGGGTGGGCAGTCGTGATTCCACTGCAGGTCGACCCGAGCGTTATCGCACAGGGGGTCAACTACGTCTGGATCCTCGTCGTCTCGTTCCTCATCTTCTTCATGCAGCCGGGCTTCGCGCTCTTAGAGGCAGGGCAGGTACGCGCGAAGAACGTGGGCAACGTACTGATGAAGAACATGACCGACTGGGCGCTCGGCGTGCTCGTCTACTTCCTCGTCGGCGCGGGGGTCGCGACAATCGTCGGCGGCCTCACGTCGCCCGGCGGCTTCGACGTCGCCGCCGCGTTCTCGTACATCGGCGACTCCGGCGCGTGGATTGACTGGCTCTTCGGGGCCGTCTTCGCCATGACCGCCGCCACCATCGTCTCCGGCGCGGTCGCAGAACGCATGGACTTCCGCGCGTACATCGTCTTCGCGGCCACCATCACCGGGTTCATCTACCCCGTCGTGCAGGGCATGACGTGGTCCGGTGGCCTCCTCTCGGGGAGCGGTTACATCGGTGCCGCCCTCGGCGTCGGCTACCTCGACTTCGCCGGTGCGACCGTCGTCCACATGTGCGGCGGCATCGCCGGCCTCGTCGGCGCGAAGATGGTCGGCCCGCGTAAGGGCCGCTTCGACGCCAACGGCGACAGCCAGCCCATCCCGGGCCACTCGATGCTGCTCGCCGTCCTCGGCACGCTCATCCTCGCGTTCGGCTGGTACGGCTTCAACGTCGGCACGCAGGCGACGGTCCTCGCGACCACCGAAAGCGGCGGTCTGGAGTTCATGGGTGCCGCGCTCGGTCGCGTCGCCCTCGTGACGACCCTCGGTATGGGCGCCGGCGCGGTCGCCGCGATGATCGTCTCGACGAGCTACCAGGGCAAGCCCGACCCCCTCTGGATGGCCAACGGCCTGCTCGCCGGTCTCGTCGCAGTCACCGGCGCCGTCCCCCACGTCACGTGGTGGGGCGGCCTCATCCTCGGCGCGCTCGGCGGCGCAATCGTCCTGCCGGCGTACCGCTGGACCGTCGACTCGCTCAAAATCGACGACGTGTGTGGCGTCTTCGCCGTCCACGGCGTCGCGGGCGCGGTCGGCACGGCACTCATTCCCGTCTTCGCGGTGAGCGGCTTCTCCGGCACGCAGCTCGTGATGCAGGTCATCGGCGTGGTCGTCATCGCCGCGTGGACCATCCTCGCCTCGGCGGTCGTCTTCGCCATCGCGGACGCCGCCTTCGGCCTCCGCGTCTCGGAAGAAGAGGAAGTCGAAGGCCTCGACGTCGGCGAACACGGCGTCTCGGTCTACCCCGAATTCGTCGGCGACGCCGGTCCCGACGGCGCGCTCGGCTCGCCCACGGCGACCGACGGCGGCAGCAACGTGCGCACCGACGGCGGCGTCGAGGAAGACGAAGCTGTCGAAGCCAACGGAGGTGACAGCCAATGAGCGACGAAGAACAGGGAATCAAGATGGTGATGGCCATCATCCGCCCCGACAAGCTCTCCGACGTGAAGACCGCGCTCGCCGAGGCGGGCGCGCCGTCGCTGACCGTCACCAACGTCTCCGGCCGCGGCTCTCAGCCCGCGAAGAAGGGCCAGTGGCGCGGCGAGGAGTACACCGTCGACCTCCACCAGAAGGTCAAAGTCGAGTGCGTCGTCGCCGATATTCCCGTCGACGACGTGGTCGAGGCCATCGCTGAGTCCGCCCACACGGGCGAGAAAGGCGACGGAAAGGTGTTCGTCCTCCCCGTCGAGAGCGCCGTCCAAGTCCGCACCGGTAAGGAGGGCAACCCGGCAGTCTGAGCGCGCACCTGCGACCGAAACCGGCTCGACGTCTCTGTTTGCCACTCCCGCCGCGGCCCGCGTGAGTGCGCACCCGACTGGGGTTCGACGAACGACCCGAACTATTCCTATTACTAATCCTACACTACGTTCGTAGGGTTACGTGGCAACATTTGTTTACTGAGTGCTAGCCTTACGTCCTTATACAACACATACATCATCCTATATCGGACATACGTCTCTCAGAACGCCTTTTTGTGGGCATTTGTCAACGCGAACCGTTATATGAACGTCTGTAGATAGCATCTCTCATGGTTCGCGAGACATTCGGTCGCGAATCGAGCACCAATATGAACGACTGTCCAACTTCACAGCTCAAACTGTTCGCCGGAGGCATCGTATGTTGACACCCCTGCAGGCCGACCTCGCTTCGGTCGTCGAGGGCGTGAACCTCGTGTGGGTCCTCACGGTCACGTTCCTCATCTTCTTCATGCACGCCGGCTTCGCCATGCTCGAAGCCGGGCAGGTCCGCGCGAAGAACGTCGCCAACCAACTGACCAAGAACCTGCTGACGTGGAGTATCGGCGTCATCGTGTTCTTCCTGCTCGGCGCGGCCGTGTCGTCCATCGTCGCCGCCCTCACCAGCGGCTCCGCGCTGGACATCACCGGCGCGTTCATGAGCCTCTACGCGCCCGACGCCTCGGCGACGACGGCGTGGGTCGACTGGCTGTTCGGAGCCGTCTTCGCCATGACCGCCGCCACCATCGTCTCCGGTGCCGTGGCGGGCCGCGCCCGGCTCCGCGCGTACCTCACGTACACCATCCTCATCGCGGGCGTCATCTACCCCGTCGTCGTCGGCTTCACCTGGGGCGGCGGCTTCCTCGACGCCCTCGGCTTCCACGACTTCGCGGGCGGCATGATCGTCCACGGCATGGGCGGCATCGCCGGCCTCACCGCGGCGTGGATTATCGGCCCGCGCATGAACCGCTTCAAGCCCGACGGCACGGCGAACGTCATCCCCGGACACTCCATCACGTTCGCCGTCCTCGGCACGCTCATCCTCGCGTTCGGCTGGTACGGCTTCAACGTCGGCACCGCCGCCGCGCCCCTCGCGTACGCCGACGGCGCGGTCACGCTCGGCTCGTTCGCCTTCGTTGGCCGCGTCGCCCTCGTGACGACCCTCGGCATGGCCGCCGGCGCAATCGGCGCTGGCGGCGTCGCCATGTACAAGACCGGTAAGGTCGACACGCTCTACGTCGCAAACGGCCTCCTCGCCGGACTCGTCGGCGTCACCGCCATCGCGGACGACATCGTCTGGCCGGGCGCGCTTGTCGTCGGCCTCCTCGCCGGCGCGCAGCTCCCGGTCGTCTTCGAGTTCGTCGAAAAGCGCCTCCGCATCGACGACGTGTGCGCGGTCTTCCCCGTTCACGGTTCCGCGGGCATCCTCGGTGCGCTCCTCTACCCCGTATTCGCCGTCCCGCTGTGGCACGACGGCGCGTCCTTCGTCTCGCTCGCCGTCCCGCAGGTCGTCGGCGTCGGCGTCATCGCCGTCTGGACGTTCGCTGCGACCGCGCTCGTCTTCGGCGGCTTCCGCGCCGTCGGACAGGTCCGCGTCTCCTCGGACCACGAGCGCGAGGGACTCGACACGGCCGAACACGGCGTCGACACCTACCCCGAGTTCGGGTCGCCCGACGCCGACACCGGCATCCGCACCGACGGCTCCGGCGTCCCGAGCGGGGATGGATTCATGACGACGGGCCGGGAGGACTGAGTCATGAGTGATTCCGACCTTCCGAACGACGGCGACATCAAGCTCGTCATGGCCGTCATCCGCCCCGACAAGCTCTCCGACGTGAAGACCGCGCTCGCCGAAATCGGCGCGCCGTCGCTGACCGTCACCAACGTCTCCGGCCGCGGCTCTCAGCCCGCGAAAAAGAGCCAGTGGCGCGGCGAGGAGTACACCGTCGACCTCCACCAGAAGGTCAAAGTCGAGTGCGTCGTCGCCGACATCCCGGCCGACGACGTGGTCGACGCCATCGCCGACGCCGCCCACACGGGCGAGAAAGGCGACGGAAAGGTGTTCACCTTCCCCGTCGAGAGCGCCGTCCAAGTCCGCACCGGCAAGACCGGACGCGACGCGGTCTGAGCCGCTCGTTCTCTGTCGGCGGTTCTCGTACCGTCCCCTCGCCCGTCGCTCCGACCGGCGACGGGGTTATCTCGGTTCGGTCGAACGTACCGGTGGCCCCTCGCGGGGCGAGAGCCGAACCCACGCGAAACCGTTTTTCCGCTCCGCACCGAGCGTCGTGACGATGAGCGGTGGCTCCACGTGGTGACTGTCGCGGACCTCGGCGGACTCGCCGTCGCGCTGTTCGGAATGGCAGTCGCCGGACTGCTCTCCGACCGGTACCTCTCCGAACCCGACGACCTCCGCGCCGACCTCCTCGTCAGCGACGCGAACAAGTGGGCCGTCTTCGCCCTCCTGTGCGGCTACGTCCTCGTCGTCGAGGGGCGACCGCTGTCCTCGATGACCGGCCGCTCGCTGGACCCCCTCGCGTTCGTCGCGGTGGTCGGCGGCGGCGTCTTCCTCCTGTTCGCCGCGAACGCGGTGACGACGCCCGTCTTCGACCGACTCGGCGTGGGCGGCCTCGACGAGGGGATGACCGGACTGGCCTCGCTGTCGGTCAGACACCGACTCTTCGTGGCCGGGACCGCCGGCGTCACGGAGCAGGTGCTGTTCCACGGCTACGCCGTCGAGCGACTCCTCGAACTCACCGGGAGCCCGCTTCTCGCGGGCGGCGTCTCGTTCGCCGCGTTCACCGCGAGCCACGCCGTCGGCTGGGAGCGCGGCGCGGTCGCCAGAATCGCCGTCCCCGCGCTCCTGACGACGATTATGTACCTCCTCGTGCGCGACGTGGTCGCGCTCGCCTGCATCCACGCGCTCAACGACGCGGTCGGACTCCTCTTGGCCGGGTCGGTCGAGGACGCCGGCGACGCCGACGGCGCTGACGCCGCCGCCGACGGGACGGCGCGGTAGGTCTCGGTAGGTCGCCGCAGTCCCGACGCCGGACAGTTCATGCCGGCCGTGTCGTCTACTGGTTCGTCGGTGGCAGGTGCGGCCGACCCAGTAAGGTCTTTCCCGCGAGCGGTCGAACCGGCGCGCATGAACCACGACGAGTCAAGGGCGCTGTACGACCGCGCGCTGTCCGTGCTCGCGGGCGGCGTGAACTCCTCGGTCCGGGCGACGCAACCGTACCCGTTCTTCGTCGAGCGCGGCGACGGCGCGCACGTCATCGACGCCGACGGGAACCGCTACGTCGACTACGTGCTTGGCTACGGGCCGCTCCTCTACGGCCACGACGCCCCCGAACCCGTCCAGTCGGCGGTCCAGAAGCACGCCGCGGCCGGGCCGATGTACGGCGCGCCGACCGAAATCGAGGTCGAACACGCCGAGTTCGTCGCGCGACACGTCCCCTCCGTCGAGATGCTGCGGTTCGTCAACTCCGGCACGGAGGCGACCGTCTCGGCGGTCCGCCTCGCCCGCGGCGTCACCGGCCGCGACAAAATCGTCGTCATGCAGGGCGGCTACCACGGCGCACAGGAGTCCACGCTCGTCGAGGGCGGCCCCGGGAACGCGAAGCCCTCGACCCCCGGCATCCCCTCCTCGTTCGCCGAGCACACCATCCCCGTCCCGTTCAACGACGAGGAGACGGTCCGCGAGGTGTTCGAGGAACACGGCGAGGACATCGCGGCGGTGCTGACAGAACCGATTCTGGCGAACACGGGCATCGTCCACCCCGTCGACGGCTACCTCGAAGCCCTCCGCGACGTGACCGAAGAACACGGCGCGCTCCTCATCTTCGACGAGGTCATCACCGGCTTCCGCGTCGGCGGGCTCCAGTGCGCCCAGGGCAAGTTCGGCGTCACGCCCGACCTCACGACGTTCGGGAAGATTATCGGCGGCGGCTTCCCCGTCGGCGCGGTCGGCGGCAAGGCCGAGCTCGTCGAGCAGTTCACCCCCGGCGGCGACGTGTTCCAGTCGGGCACCTTCTCGGGCCACCCGGTCACGATGGCCGCGGGCCACGAGTACCTGAAGTACGCCGCCGAAAACGACGTGTACGGACACGTCGACCGCCTCGGCGAGAAGCTTCGGTCGGGCATCACGGACATCCTCGAAGACCAGGCCCCCGAGTACACCGTCGTCGGCACGGACTCGATGTTCAAGACGGTGTTCACGCGCCACGGGACGGCCGAGCGCGCCGACGCCTGCGCCGACGGCTGCGCGCAGGTCGAGTCGTGTCCCAACTACGACGCCTGCCCGAAGACCGGCGCGGACGTGTCGAAGGCGGAGACCGACCGCTGGGAGCGCGTCTTCTGGCAGGAGATGAAAGACCAGGGCGTGTTCCTCACGGCGAACCAGTTCGAATCGCAGTTCGTCTCCTACGCCCACACCGACGAGGACATCGAGGAGACGCTGGAAGCGTACAAGCGAGCGCTGTAGGCGCGTCCCGCCCTGCGACCCGCCGAAGGAGCCATTTTTACGACGCTATCGCCCGAGAGAGCCCGAGGTACGCCGGGAGTCCGAAGACGGCGGCCAGTCCGACGGTGAGGAAAAGCGGGACGACCCCCGTCGGGTCCGGCGCGAAGATGAATCCGAGCGGGAGCGCGACGACGAACGCGACGCCGAAGGTGAGCGCGAGACGGAGGGGCCTGTTCACGTCGGAGGCGTCGCCGCGAAGGCGGATAACTGTTCGGCACATCGATACGAACGCGAGTCGGCCGCGCGAACGAGGATCGCTCGCCGCGACTGCGACCCGGCGCGAGCGCGACTCACTCGGCCCGCAGTCGCGCCTCGGCCGCCCGCCACAGCGGCGGGTAGGTCAGGGCGACGCCGACGCCGAGACAGGCCGCCCACGAGACGAGGATTCCGACCGGGTTCCCCTGGAGTTCGAGGAGGACCAACAGCGGAATCCAGAGCGCGGTCACGACGAGGCCGATACCCCAGACGCGGGCGACGAGGCGGAGGCGGAGCGGGCGCGCGAGGAGGAGCGCGAGTGCGACGAGCGCGGCCGCGGCGAGGCCGGCGAACCGCGGAGCTTCGACGCCGAGCGCCGAGAGGAGCAGGTCGAGGGGCGCGACGACCGAGGTCAGGCCGAACAGGAGGAGCGCGACGACGACGAAGTCACCGACCTGCCGGACGGCCGAATCGAGGGCGGGCATCGTCCGGGTCGTCGCGCGGGGACTGTATCGGTCTTCCGTTCGGATTCGACCCGGCGCGCGGGAGCGAACTGGTGGGCTTTTCAACGCGGGGACCGGACTGACGCGTATGACTACAACACTTCGCTTGGCGACGCGAGGGTCGGCGCTCGCTCGCGCGCAGGCCGCGGGCGTGCAGGGGGCGCTCGCGGGCCGCCGACTCGACGTCGAACTCGTCGAAGTCGAGACCACGGGCGACCGGATTCAGGACGAACTCATCCACCGACTGGGCAAGACCGGCGCGTTCGTCCGGGCGCTCGACGAGCGCGTCCTCGACGGCGAGGTCGACGCCGCGGTCCACTCGATGAAGGACATGCCGACCGAGAAGCCCGCCGACCTCGTCGTCGCGGGCGTTCCCGAGCGCGCGCCCGCCGGCGACGTGCTCGTCACGGCCGAGGGCCACGACATCGACGACCTCCCGGAGGGAGCCGTCGTCGGCACGTCGTCGCTCCGCCGGCAGGCCCAACTGCTGAACTACCGCGACGACCTCGAAGTCGAACCGCTCCGGGGCAACGTCGACACCCGCATCGAGAAACTGCTGGCGACGCACCTCCAGCGCGAACACGAGGCCCGCGTCGAAAACGACGAAGAGCGACAGGCCAAGAAGGGCAAGACCGACCACGAGGAGGCGTTCGACGAGACCGCAGACGAGTGGTTCGAGGGGCTCACCGAGCTCGAACGGCAGGCGCTCGGTCGGAAGGTCGAAACCGAGTACGACGCCATCGTCCTCGCGGAAGCGGGACTCAAGCGCAGCGGGCTCTCGGAGAAGGTGAACTACGAGCGCCTGCCGCGGACGACGTTCGTCCCCGCGCCCGGACAGGGAGCCATCGCCGTGACCGCCGCGGACTCGGAGGTCATCGACCTCATCCACGACAAGCTCGACCACCCGCGGACCCGCGTCGAGACGACCGTCGAGCGGACCATCCTCGCCGAACTCGGCGGCGGCTGTATCGCCCCGGTCGGGGTCCACGCCCTCCTGCAGGGCGAGCACGTCCACGTCGACGTGCAGGTGCTCGCGACCGACGGCTCGGAGTCCATCAAGACCTCCCGGGACCTCCCCGTCGGCAACCACGCCAACGCCGCCCGCGAGTTCGCGGCGGCCCTGCGCGACCGCGGTGCCGGCCAGTTAGTCGACGCCGCCCGCGAGGAGGCCGAGGAGTGAGATGACGGCCGACGACGCGGAACCCGGGACGGCGGAGGAACGGTCGGCCGGAGCGCAGTCGAACGGCGACGCGACCGACGGCGACGGCGTCGGCACGGTCCACCTCGTCGGCAGCGGCCCGGGCGACCCGGAACTGCTGACGATGAAGGCCGCCCGCCTCATCGACGAAGCGGACGTGGTGCTCCACGACAAACTCCCCGGCCCGGAGATTCTCGGGATGATTCCGGCCGAGAAACGCGAGGACGTTGGCAAGCGCGCCGGCGGCGAGTGGACGCCGCAGGAGTACACGAACAACCGACTCGTCGAACTCGCCCGCGAGGGAAAGGACGTGGTGCGCCTGAAGGGCGGCGACCCGTTCGTCTTCGGCCGCGGCGGCGAGGAGATGGAACACCTCGCCGACAACGGGGTTCCCTTCGAAGTCGTGCCGGGCATCACCTCGGCGGTCGCCGGGGCGGGCGCGGCGGGCATCCCCGTCACGCACCGCGACCACGTCTCGTCGGTGTCGTTCGTCACCGGCCACGAGGACCCGACGAAAGACGAGTCCGCGGTCGACTGGGACGCGCTCGCCGCGACCGGCGGGACGCTCGTCGTGCTCATGGGCGTCGGCAAACTCCCGCTGTACACCGCCGAACTGCGCGAGGCGGGGATGGACGGCGACACGCCCGTCGCCCTCATCGAGCGGGCCACGTGGCCCGACATGCGCGTCGCCACCGGCACGCTCGACACCATCGTCGACGTGCGCGACGAGGCCGACATCGAACCGCCCGCGATTACCGTCATCGGCGAGGTCGCCGCGACCCGCGACCGCGTGAAGCAGTTCCTGCAGGGCGGCGGCGCGGACGCCATCGCCGAGACTGACGCGACCGCGGGAGGTTCGGGAGGAGACGAATGAGCCAGCAGGTCCGCGCGGCCGTCTTCCGCCCCGACGACGACCGCATCGAGCGCGCCGTCGAACTCCTCGACTCGCTCGGCGCGACCCCGGTCCCCGACCCGATGCTCGCAATCGAGCCGACGGGCGCGACGCCCGAGGCCGGCGAGTTCGTCGTCCTGACGAGCAAGACCGGCGTCGAACTCCTCGCCGCCGACGGCTGGGAGCCCGGCGACGCGGTGCTGTGCTGCATCGGCCCCGCGACCGCCGACGCCGCCCGCGACGCGGGTTGGACGGTCGACCGCGTCCCCGACGAGTACACCTCGGCCGGACTGGTCGAACACCTCGCGCCCGACGTGGACGGCGCGACGGTCGAAGTCGCCCGGAGCGACCACGGCAGTCCCGTCCTCACCGACGGCCTGCGCGACGCGGGCGCGGACGTCCACGAGACGGTGCTCTACCGACTCGTCCGCCCCGAGGGAGCCGGAAAATCGGCCGAACTGGCCGCCGCCGGCGACCTCGAAGCCGCCCTCTTCACCTCGTCGCTCACGGTCGAACACTTCCTCGACGCCGCCGCGGAGCGGGGTATCCGAGAGGAGGCCATCGCCGGCCTGAACGACGCCGTGGTCGGCGCAATCGGGCCGCCGACCCGCGACACCGCGGCGTCCCACGGCATCGACGTGACCGTCGTCCCCGACGAGGCGACGTTCGAGGCGCTCGCGGTGGCCGCGGTCGAGACGGCCGCGCCGACGTACCACGAGTGACGTGACGGGAAGCGAGGGAGCGGCGTGACGGAAGCCGAGACGAGAGACGGCTCGTGGCGCGCCGTCGGCTCGGTCGCCGGCTGGCAGACCGCCGCGAGCCTCTGTTACTACGCCATCTTCGCGGCGACCGGATTCGTCCGCGACGCGTTTTCGGTCTCCGAGTCGCTGGTCGGTCTCTTTCTGACCGCCGGCCTGCTCGGCTACACGGTGTTTCTCTTCCCCAGCGGCGCGGCCGTCGACGGCTACGGCGAAAAGCCCGTCATGGTCGTCGGGCTGTTGGCGCTCGCGGTCGCGCTCGTCGGCGTCACGTTCGCGCCGCCGTCGTACCTCCTGTTGTTGGTGACGGTGGCGCTCCTCGGGGCGGCCTACTCGACCGCGATGCCGGCGTCGAACCGCGGCATCGTCGCGGCCGCGCCCGCCGGGAGCAAGAACCTCGCCATGGGGCTGAAACAGGTCGGCGTCACCCTCGGTAGCGGGGCGTCGTCGCTCGTCGTCACCGGCGTCGCCGTCGTCGCGGCGTGGCAGGTGGGGTTCTGGGCAATCGGCGTCTTCGCCGCCGGCTACGCGCTCGTCTTCGCGACGCGCTACCGCGGGAACCCGGGAACCGGCCGGCTCGAACGACCCCGGCTCGCCGGCCTCGGCGACAACCGCGCCTACGTCGCGCTCGTCGCCGCCGGACTGTTCATCGGCGCGTCCATCTTCTCGATGCTCGGCTACACCGTCCTGTACGTGCAGGACGTGGTCGGGACCGGCCCCGCCCTCGCCGGCGGCGTCCTCGCGGCGACGCAGGTGACCGGAAGCGTCGGCCGCATCGGCGCGGGGAGCCTCGCGGACCGGCTCGGTGGGGCCCGCGGCGCGGCCACCGTCGCGCTCGTCCAACTGGCCGGCGCGGTCGCGCTCTTTTCGCTCCTCGTCGGAACCGGCGGCTCGTTCGCGCTCACCATCGCCGTCTTCGTCGCGCTCGGCCTCACCATCCACGGCTCGACCGGCGTCTTCTACTCCTGTCTGAGCGGCGTCGTCGACGACGGCGACATCGGCGCGGCGACCGCCGGCGGCCAGACCGCACTCAACGTCGGCGGCCTCGTCGCCCCGCCGCTTTTCGGCTTCGTCGTGGAGTCGACGGGCTACGGGGCCGGCTGGGCGCTCGTCGCCGGTTCGACGGTGCTCGCGACCGTCCTCCTGTTCGTCGTCAGACGGCGAATCTGACCGGCGTCGCGGTCGACCGGTCCCGCGCTCCGCGGGCGAGCCTTCTTATACCGAACCGCGGCAACCACGACACATGTTCGCCGTCGAACTGGAGTGGAAACGAAGGGGTTCCGCGCCCGAACTGCCAGCGTTTATGCCGGAGAGGGCGTGAGTACCACACCAATGGACGGACCCGTCCCCGAACTCGCCGAGCACGCGGCGGCCTGCGCGGACCGCCTCCGCGACGCCGACCGGGTGCTCCTCGCCTCGCACATCGACGCCGACGGGTTGACGAGCGCCGGCATCGCCTCGACCGCGCTCGAACGCGCCGAAATCCCCTTCGAGACGGTGTTCTGCCGCCAACTCGACGAGGCCGCCGTCGCCGACATCGCGGCGACCGACTACGACACCGTGCTGTTCACGGACTTCGGCAGCGGCCAACTCGATATCGTCGCGGAGTACGAGGCGGCGGGCGACTTCCACCCCGTCATCGCCGACCACCACCAGCCCGCCGAGGGCGTCGAGACCGAACACCACCTCAACCCGCTTCGGTTCGGCCTCAACGGCGCGAGCGAACTCTCCGGCGCGGGCGCGAGCTACGTCCTCGCGCGGGCGCTCGAACCCGAGGGTCGAGACAACCGCGACCTCGCCGCCCTCGCCGTCGTCGGCGCGGTCGGCGACATGCAGGACACGAACGGCGAACTCCGCGGGGCCAACGCGGGCATCGTCGACGAGGGCGTCGAGGCCGGCGTCGTCGAGGAGGGCACCGACCTCCGCATCTACGGCCGCCAGACCCGCGCGCTCCCGAAACTGCTCCAGTACGCGACCGACGTTCGCATCCCCGGCATCTCGAACAACGAGGCCGGAGCCATCGAGTTCCTGACCGAACTCGACGTTCCCTGCCGCGACGACGACGGGGAGTGGAAGCGGTGGGTCGACCTCACCGGCGACGAGCGCCAGACGCTCGCCAGCGCCCTGATTCGCCGCGCCATCGCCAGCGGCGTGCCCGCCTCCCGCATCGACGACCTCGTGGGGACGACCTACGTGCTCTCTCGGGAGCAGGAGGGAACCGAACTCCGCGACGTGAGCGAGTTCTCGACGCTCCTGAACGCGACCGCGCGCTACGACCGCGCCGACGTGGGCCTCGCGGTCTGTCTCGGCGAACGCGACGCGGCGCTCGACCGGGCGCGCAGGCTCCTTCGGAACCACCGCAAGAACCTCTCGAACGGCCTCCAGTGGGTGAAAGAACACGGCGTCCGCGTCGAGGACAACCTCCAGTGGTTCGACGCGGGCGACGAGATACGCGAGACCATCGTCGGCATCGTCGCCGGAATGGCCGTCGGCACCAACGCGACCCGAAGCGGGATTCCCGTCCTCGCGTTCGCCGACACGGAGGAGGGCGAGGTGAAGGTCTCCTCGCGCGGGTCGTACGTGATGGTCCGAGACGGCTTGGACCTCTCGGCGGTCATGCGCGAGGCGTCGCGGTCGGTCGGCGGCGACGGCGGCGGCCACGACGTCGCCGCGGGCGCGACGATTCCGAAGGGCGAAGTCGAGGCGTTCATCGCCGAGGCCGACCGCATCGTCGGCGAGCAGTTGGGAGACGCCGACGACGGCGACGGCGGCGACGACTGAACCGCCACTCCGCCGGCGACGAGGGCGGCGCTCAGTCGTCGACCGGGTTCGACCCGAACCTCGCCGGAACCCAGTTTTGACTGTCGATTGGCGGGCGCTCGTGTCCGGTGTCGTCCTGTCGGGACGGGAGTTCGATGGGGTCGGGCGTCAGGTCCTCGTAGTCGATTTGCTCCAGCAGATGCGAGATGCAGTTGAGCCGCGCGTGGCGCTTCACGTCCGCGTTGACGACGTGCCACGGAGCGTCGTCGGTATCGGTGTGTTCGAACATCCGGTCTTTGGCCTCCGAGTAGTCGGCCCACCGCGAGCGCGCCTCGAGGTCCATCGGACTGAGCTTCCAGCGGCGCTTCGGGTCCTCGTTTCGCCGCTGGAAGCGCCGTTCCTGCTCCTCGTCGCTGATGGAGAACCAGTACTTGACGAGGACGATGCCCGAGCGGACGAGCATCCGCTCGAACTCGGGGCAGGTCCGCAGGAACTCCTCGTACTCCTCGTCGGTACAGAAGCCCATCACCCGCTCGACCCCCGCGCGGTTGTACCAACTCCGGTCGAAAAGCACCATCTCGCCCTCGGTCGGGAGCTGTTCGACGTACCGCTGGAAGTACCACTGCCCCCGTTCGCGCTCCGTGGGTTTGCCGAGCGCGACGACCCGCGCGACACGCGGATTGAGCCGACGGGTGATGCGCTTGATGACGCCGCCTTTCCCCGCAGCGTCTCGCCCCTCGAAGACGACACAAACCCTGAGGTCGTGTTCCTTTATCCAGTACTGGAGTTTCACCAGTTCCTCCTGCAGCCGATTCAACTCGCGTTTGTAGTCTTTCTTCTTCAGGACGCCCTCGTCGTCGTAGCGGGGCTCGTCGGTCGACATACGATAGCTGCGTGCGCTGTGAACAAATAGCAGGCGGGGGGCGAGTCGGCGCGGCGGCTCAGAGGTCCGAACAGACCTGCTCGCCGCTCACGATTTCCGGGACGACGACTTCGTCGGCACCGGCGCGGCGCGCGAGCGCCTCGTCCATCTGGTCGCCCGCGCGGACGACGAGTTTGGCGTCGGGAGACAACCGGCTCGCCGCGATAGCGATTTGGATGTTCTCCTTGGAGTCGTCTATCGCGCCGACGACCGTCGCGGCGCGTTCGACGCCCGCGTCGATGAGCCTGTCCTCGCGACGGGCGTCGCCTTCGACCGCGAGCAGGTCCGCGTCGAGCGCGCGCTGGTACTGCGCCTCCTTGCTCTCGACGACGACCACGTCGCGGCCCATCTCGCGGAGCCGCGCCGCCACCGTCTTCCCGAAGGTTCCGTAGCCGCAGACGACCACGTGCGATTCGAGTTCCGCTATCTCTCGTTGGAGTTTCATCTGGTCGAGTTCCTCGCGTATCTGCCCGCCGAAGGCCGCGGAGACGAACGTCTCGCCGGCCCACAGCCCGGTACCGATGAGGCCGGTGAGAATCACGATGGCGTACGCCTTGACGAGCGTCGCCGGCCCCTCGTGCGTCTGGTAGTGGAGTTCGATGCTGGTCGGGTCGAAAAGCCAGAACGCCGCGTCGACGAGGGACGCGCCGGCGAGGGCGCTGAACCCGCCGACGCCGGCGACGACGAACGCCGCGACTGCGACGAGCGGCCGGACCATCCGCCGGAGCAACGGCCTGTGCGCCAGCGCGTCGATGAGAATGCGGCGGTCGTACGTCACGGGGGCGCGGACACCTCGTGGGAGCGCGACCGATCTGGCTCGTGCGGCCCGCAACCGCGGCGAATCGGGCGGCACAACGATTGGGAATTGCTAGATTGACCACGATTAGAGATTCTTGACTCGCGTTTGAGTGTATATTCGGTCATGTAGTCAGTGTTCGACAACCGTTCGAGTGTAAAATCGTTTGTCCTTAAACAACTCAATACACTGGCTATGACTCCCTGATTCGCTCTCGAACACTATTCAATATAGCAGAATATGATTTATATTTCGGAATCGGAGGAGTGACGAACCGACGCCAAACCAGATTCGCGTTCGGTTTTGGGCGCGAAATCCGCGAAAATCCGCGAAATCCTCATATCGGATGGTTGTGTATGACATGGCACCGGCACGCATGCCGGAGTGGGGTGAACGATGGCGACTGCCAACTCGAACGAGGCCGAATACGACTACCCGGTCGGCTACGAACCGGAGGTACAGACAGAGACGGTCGAACTGGACCGTCGAACCGTCGAGCGACTCGACGCGCTGCGCGAGGACGACGAGTCGTACGACGAACTGATAACCGAGCTCGTGTCCATCTTCGCGGCGAGCGAACTCTCCGCCGCGCGCGTGGACAGCCCGCTCATCGAGTGACGCCTCGCGTCGCTCGATTTTTCGCATTTGAGACGCACTGAGAGCGGAATCGCTGTTCGGGAGACTATCCGTAATAAATTACACTCTGCTATACAGAATCTGAAACACCAGCCAACAACCGTCCGATTTTTTGCCGGGAGCGCGAAAGCTCCGGGTATGACCGACTTCGACCCCGAGAAGTTCGAGGACAAGTACGCCAACTACTTCCCCGAACTCCAGCGCGCGTACAAGAACGCCTTCGAGACGATGAACGACGAGTTCGACTCGTCGCTCATCCACGGGGTCGACCAGCAGATTCTCAACGAGTCCGAGCCGTTCTACGAGGACGGCGACTTCTCCGTGCGGCTCCCCGAGAACCCCGCCGAGCGATTGACGGCGGTCGAAATCGACGACGGCGAGCTCGACGCCGTCCTCGACCGCTACGTCGACGAGATCGAAGGCGAGCTTCGGCGAGTCTTCGGCGTCGAGGCGTAACCCCGAACCAAAGGCCTAAGCACGTTCACCTCGAAGCCGCGTGCATGAGCACGGAGACGCAGGACGGCGAGGACGACCTCAAAGAGCGTGTCGTGAACTTCCTCCGTCGGAACTTCCCGCAGATCCAGATGCACGGCGGCAGCGCGGCCATCCGCGACCTCGACCGCGAGACCGGCGAGGTCACCGTTCTCCTCGGTGGCGCTTGCTCCGGGTGCGGTATCTCCCCGATGACCATCCAGGCCATCAAGACCCGCATGGTCAAGGAGGTTCCCGAGATCAACGAAGTCCACGCCGACACCGGCATGGGCGACGACGGCGGTATGGGCGGCGACAGCCGCGGCGGTAGCCCGTCGTTCCCCGGCGACACCAGCGACGACACGACCGACATCGAAGACGACCAGGGCCCGCAGGCCCCGTTCTAAGTCGGCGTTTCGGACGTTTTCGTCCCGTCGTCGGCCGAGAACAGGAGTTTTATCGGCGACTACTCCCCACCCTCGGGTATGACTGCCGAGTCGCCCGAGAACGTCCTCTTCGTCGTCATGGACACGGTCCGGAAGGACCACCTCACGCCGTACGGCTACGACCGCCCGACGACGCCGGGGCTCGACCGATTCGCCGACGAGGCGACCGTCTTCGAGCAGGCCGTCGCGCCCGCGCCGTGGACGCTCCCGGTCCACGCCTCGCTTTTCACCGGGATGTACCCGAGCCAACACGGGGCCGACCAGGAGAACCCCTACCTCGAAGGCGCGACGACCCTCGCCGAGACGCTCTCGGCGGCCGGCTACGACACCGCCTGTTACTCCTCGAACGCGTGGATAACGCCGTACACGCATCTGACCGACGGCTTCGCCGACCAGGACAACTTCTTCGAGGTCATGCCCGGCGAGTTCCTGTCGGGCCCGCTGGCGAAGGCGTGGAAGACGATGAACGACAGCGACGCGCTCCGGACGCTCGCCGATAAGCTCGTCAGCCTCGGCAACACCGCCCACGAGTACCTCGCCGGCGGCGAGGGCGCGGACTCGAAGACGCCCGCCGTCATCGACCAGACCATCGACTTCATCGACGACTCCGAGGAGTTCTTCGCGTTCGTCAACCTCATGGACGCGCACCTGCCGTACCACCCGCCCGAGGAGTACAAAGAGCGCTTCGCGCCCGGCGTCGATTCGACCGACGTCTGCCAGAACTCCAAGGAGTACAACGCCGGAGCCTACGAGATCGACGACGACGAGTGGGAGGACATCCGCGGGCTCTACGACGCCGAAATCGCCCACATCGACGACCAACTCACCCGGCTGTTCGACCACCTGAAAGAGACCGGCCGCTGGGACGACACCATGGTCGTCGTCTGCGCCGACCACGGCGAACTCCACGGCGAACACGGCCTCTACGGCCACGAGTTCTGCCTGTACGACCCGCTCATCAACGTCCCGCTCATGGTCAAACACCCCGACCTCGGCGCGGGGCGACGCGACGACCAGGTCGAACTGGTCGACCTCTATCACACGGTCCTCGACTCGCTCGGCGTCGAGGGCGGCGAACCCGCGAGCCCCGGCGACGACGCGGTCGGTCTCGACCGCACGCGCTCGCTCCTGTCGGCCGACTACCGGGAGTTCGCGCGGGCGGCGAACGACGACCCCGGCCAGCGCCGAGACGGCGAGTACGCGTTCGTCGAGTACTCCCGTCCCGTGGTCGAACTCAAGCAGTTAGAGGAGAAGGCCGCGAGCGCCGGCATCGAACTCCCCGAGGACTCGCGGTTCTACTCGCGGATGCGGGCGGCGCGGCGGGCCGACGCCAAGTACGTCCGAATCGACCGCGTCCCCGACGAGGCCTACCGAATCGACGTCGACCCCGAAGAGACCGAGAACGTCGTCGATTCGGACGACGAGGCGGTCGCCGAGACGGAGGCCGCCCTCGCGGCGTTCGAAGACGCCATCGGCGGCGCGTGGACCGACGCGCTCGACACCGACGTGTCGGACGATTCAGTGGACCAGATGGACGACGAGACGCAGGACCGCCTGCGCGACCTCGGCTACCTCGAATAGCGACCGACCCCGAGTCTACTCTTAGCGTATCCCCTCTCCGCGCTCCCACGCCCGGAGCAACGCCGCGAGCGTTCGGTTCGTCGGCACCTCGAAGCCGTGCTCGGCGGCGATATCGACGACCGCACCGTTGATGGCGTCGACCTCGGTCCGCTTTCCGGTCTCGACGTCCTGCAGCATCGACGAGCGGTTCGCGGCGGTCTTTTCGACCACCCGGTCGACCGCCTCGCGGGCGACGCGATTCGGGAGCGACACGCGCTCCAATCGGGCTACTCGGGCCGTCTCGCGGGCGGCCCGGTGTGCGAGGTCGTGGGCGTCGTCCCCCGCGAGCGCGCCGTTTTCGACCCGCGAGAGCGCGGTGACCGCGTTGATGCCGGCGTTGACCGCGAGTTTCTCCCAGCGCCGCCTCGGCATGTCTGCGGCGACGAGCGTGTTGAGCCCCGCGTCCCGGAACGCCTTGCCGACGCGCTCGGCGAGCGGGTCGGGACCGCCGTCGAGCGCGCCCAGGACGACCCGGCCGACCCCGGTACACTCGACGCGACCCGGTTCGACGAGCCGAGCACCGTAGGTCGCCGTTCCCGCGAGGACGGGCGCGTCGAGACGAGAGGCGAGCATCTCCTCGGTGAGCCCGTTTTGGAGCGATAGCACCGCACCCACGTCGCAGTCGGCGAGCGCGTCGGCCGCCGCCGCGGTGTCGAACGATTTGACGGTGACGAGCACGAGGTCCGCGCTGTGGCCCGTCTCGGTCGTCGTCGCGGCCGGTGAGACGTGCGTCGACTCGGCACCGACGATGTCGAGACCGGCCGTCGACACCCGCGCTGCGTGCGGGTCGCGGGCGACGAGCGTCACGTCGTGGACCGGCGCGAGGAGGCCGCCGACGAGCGTGCCCAGACTGCCCGCGCCGAAGACGAGAATTCGCATGGCTACCCGTACTCAGCGGACGACAAAAATGGCGAGTTTCGCGGGCGCGGCGGTCGAATCGAGGGCGACCTCTCAGTCCTCGGTCCAGTAGTAGAGTTTCTCGCGCTCGGCGCCGCAGTTCGGACAGGCGTCGGGCAGTCCGTCGATATCACCCATCTCGCCGCAGTCGCTGCACCGCCACATCAACTCGGCCTCGCCGAACTCGTGGCCGGCGCGCTCGTGTTCGACGGACATCCCGGCGAGTCCGTCGCGGGTCGTCACGAAGAAGCCGTCGTCGTCGAAGCCGCGGATGCTCCCGAGTTCGGTTCCGTCCTCCGCATACACCGTCATTCCCACCGTCGGCTGTGTCTCGTCAGCCATACCCGACTATTCGTCGCGCGAGCGAATAAAAAGGAACGGCCGATTCGACCTCAAGAACCGCGGGAGGCTCGGAGGGCTGCGAACCAAGTATAAATAATAAACTGAATATCGCGATATAGAATTCGAGAACGCGACAAGACACTTATCGAATCGGTGTCACGCTCGTAACATGTCCCGATTTCGGAGCCGTCGTCGGTTCCTCCAACTGCTCGGGGGTGCATCTCTCGGCGCCGCCGGCTGTCTCGGCCGCGACGGCGGGTCGCCGAGTACGACGACGGCCACGGAGACGACGACCACCACGGCTGAGCCAACCACGACCTACGGTCCGACCTCCGGGCCGGACGAACGCGTGACGGCCACGCCGCCGGGTGACCCCGCGCTCTCGCCATCGGGGACGTGGCCGCAGTACCAGTTCGACGCGGGTAACACCGGCTACAATCCCGACGTCTCGGTTCCCCCCGTCGCCGAGGAGTACTGGCGGCTGAACGCCGGCGGCTCGCCCGTCCTCGACGGCGAGCGTCTCTACAACCTTCACGGCCGCGGGCGCGACAAGAGCGCGCTCGTTCGACGCGACCCCTCGACGATGGCCGAGCGGAGCGCGACCACCCTAGTCCGCTACGGGATAAACTCGCCGCCCGTCGTCGCAGGCGACCGGGTCGTCGTCACGACGTTCATCGAGGCCTTCTGCCTCGCCGCCGACCGCGACGAGGTACTGTGGCGCGGGCCGGAGATGGACGGCATCCACGGCCCGCCCGCGGTGGGAGACGGCGTCGCCGTCGTCTCTGGCGGCGGGTTCGACGGCGTTCCAACCCACCTACGGGCGTTCGAACTCGGCGACGGGACCGAGCGCTGGCACTACGACCTCGGAAGCGACGCGAAGGGCGCGCCGGCCGTCGCCGATGGCGCGGTGTTCGTCGTCACCGACGACGCCGTCCACGCCGTCGACCTCGCGACCGGCGAGCGGCGCTTCCGCGTCGAATCCCGGGCGAGCGAGTGGACGACGCCGGTCGCGACGACAGAGGCGGCGTACCTGACCACCCGCGACGACGAACTCCTCGCGCTCGCCCCGACCGACGGCACCGAGCTGTGGCGGTCACCGGGGAGTGGCACGCCGGTCGTCGCCGACGACGTGCTCCACGTCGCCGTCGACGGAGAGACCGCGACGCTGTCGCTCGACGACGGGAAGGAAGTGGCGGCGCGCTTCCACGGCGGTCCTCACGCGCGCGCACGAGAAACAATACTGGTCTCCGATGAACACGGACAGCTATTTGCGTACGATTCTGTAGAAGAACGTCGGCTATGGATACATCACACACCAGAAGTGCAGGTGGCTGACGTGATATCGCAGGGCGTCGGCACGGCGGTTCCGCTCGACGGGGCGGTGTACGTCGTCGCCGCCGACGGCTTCCACGGATTGGGACCGGCGCGGGACTAAGGCCGGGTGACTGCGCCGCTCGACTCGCAAAACCTGGAGGAAAAACGACTCTAGACTACATGAAGTCCGCGATACCCGACTGCTCGTTCTCCACTTTTTCCGAGTCTCACTCCGTTCGACTCGCAAAACCTGGAGGAAAAACGACTCTAGACTACATGAAGTCCGCGATACCCGACTGCTCGTTCTCCACTTTTTCCGAGTCTCACTCCGTTCGACTCGCAAAACCTGGAGGAAAGTCCGCGATACCCGACTGCTCGTTCTCCACTTTTTCCGAGTCTCACTCCGTTCGACTCGCAAAACCTGGAGGAAAAACGACTCTAGACTACATGAAGTCCGCGATACCCGACTGCTTGTTCTTGTCGTTCTCGAAGACTGATTCGAGGCTCTTTTCGAGCACTTCGAGTCGCTGTTTCGTGTAGTCGCGGCAGTCGAACTCCTCGGCCACCTGAATCGCGGTGTCCATGTACTTGTTCACGGAGCCCTGGTGGACCGTGAGGTTCACCCGGCCGCCGCACTCCCGGCAGTCGCCCGAAAGCGGCATCCGCCGGTACTTCTCGCCGCAGTCGAGACACCGCGTCTCCTGTCGCGAGAAGGCGCGGAGGTTCCCGATGAGGTCCGGCAGGAAGTGGTACTCGATGACGCGCTCTGCCACGTCCGTCTCGTCGACCGCCCGGAGCTTCCGCGCGAGGAACAGTTGGGCGTCCATCTTGTCCATCATCGACCCGAGCGTCTTGTACGCCGAGAGGTCGGGGCCGGCGGCGATGTTCGTCGTGTCGTGGGTGTGGTCGAACCCGGTGTACTCGCGGTCGGTTCCGAGGAACTCCTCGGCGATGGTGACGTCGTCCTCCCAGTCGTCGGGGTCTTCCATCCGCAGGGTTGCCTCGTAGAACTCGCGGGGGTACTGCCGCACGATGTCCATGTTGTGCGCCTCGTCGTCGATTTCCGAGGGGTCGATGCGCGAGGACATGACGAGCGGCGCGTCCATCTGCCCGCCGCGCTTGTCAGGGAGATATTCTTTCGAGAAGTTGAGAAGACCGTCCATGAGAAGCATGACGCAGTCCTCGTCACCGTCGCACTGCGCGACGTGGAGGTCGTTGGCGACCAGCGAGTTGGTATCTTCGACGGTCAACGAGTAGGTGTGGTCGATATCGCTTTCGAGATATTCGACCGAGACGACTTCGTCAAGCCACGTATCCCCGCCGTCCGAGAAGAGACGCTGGCTTCGGATGTCCGTGTCGTCGAGAGCGCTCGCCAGCGCCTCGCTCTTTCGGGGGAGGTGGAAGCCAACTTCCTCGGCGAATCGAACCGCGTTCTCCGACGTGACTTTGAGGACCCACGAGTCGAACGTCGGGACCTCGTCTCCATCGTAGAACTCCGCCACCGCACCGGTCTGTGGTGTTCGGCGCTCAGAGTAGGTCTTCGCGGCGATGCCGAATCGTTTGAGGGCGGCAACGAGGTCGCGTTTGAGTTCCTCGCTCGCGGTGTGCGCGCGGATCTCCACACGGTCCGAAGACGCGCTTCCGTCTCCGGAGAAGTACGCCGACAGGAAGGACCGAAGAACCGGCTTGGGGCCGGTGAGTATCGAGTCCGGGACGCGTTTGTCCTCGGCACGCGACCCGCATCCGATGACGTCCGCAAACAGCGACTGAACGAGTCTACTCGAAATCGTGACCTTCCACTCGTTCTCCTCGAACGCGTCGACGCCGAGTGCTTCGCTAACGGTATCGAGGATGCGTTCTCGGGCGATTTCGTCCGGAATACAGACCGTTGTCTGGTAGAAGTTCCCAGGCGACGCTCTCGTGAATCCTTCCGCGGCGTAGTATCCCAGTACAGTTCCGAACGCTTCGTCGATATCGAGCACTCTCGAAACGGTCGCGGTATCGCGGCGAACACCAAGGGATAGCTCACGCGGAAGCACGTCGACGACCGTTTCGACGTCTCCGAGAACCTCCACGAATACCGAGGCCGGAACGCTATCGCGAGAGACCCAGTTGTAAACCGTCGAATCGCTCCGTCCGAGTCGCTCGGCGACCGGTTTCAGATAGCCGCTCGCTTCGGTATGCTCGTCGAAGAGCGACCGGATTCGGTCCGCACCGAGTCCCCGAATCATCAGGTCTTCGGCCGGTATCGTCCCGCCGTTCAGGAACTCCGCGAGCAAGTCGAACTGAGCCGGGTCCGCGTCGATGTCGACGCACTTGGGCGACGGAAGCGCGTCGCCTTCGTCGAGTTCGTGCGCGGGAATCCGCGTGAATCCGCCGTCGCCGGCTCGAATCACCGTGTGGTCTGGAGTGACCGTTAGTTCTCTCCCACCGCGGGTCTCGATTCGTACGAGGTGGTCCTGTGCGACGTGCTTAGAGACGGCTTCGACCGGTTTCATCGTCTCTCGTCCGTCTCTGGCCAACGACGGGACGTACACGTCCCCGTCCAGTTCCTGAACGAGGGCCCCGAAGTCGTCGGTATCCGGGTCATCGAGCCGTTCCTCGACAAGCGTTCGAATCTCGTCGTATCGCCACCGGTCGGTCTCGTCTCGGTACCAGACATTCGTCTCCGGGTGGAAGCAATTCCGGCGTTTCGCGGCGTGAAAGTACGGATGAGCATATCCGACCGCTGCTGTCGTGAATCCGACAACTCTGCCGACGACCGCGGCGGAGGTGTGGGGAGCCATCCCGAAGACGAGTTCGCCGATGAGGTCGTCGCGCTCTTCGATTTCGTAGAACCGGTCGAGGCCGTAGAACTGTTCGAGGAGGTCGTCGACGAAGTCGGCGGTCTGCATCATGTGCTGCGCCGCGCCGTTCGAGAGGACGATGTCCTGAACTTTGAGTTCGACCAGTTGGTCGTCGAACCGGAGGGGTTCGCCGTCGATGTCGGTCTCGTAGCCGAGTTCGCGGAAGTGGTCGGCCGTCACGTCGAGTTCCTCGGGACGGACCGCGGTGACGGGCAGGTCGGTCATGTCGTAGCGGACGGTCCCGTCTTTGAACGACGACACGTCGTGTTTCGCGCGCAGGACACCCTTCTCGATGGGTTCGGGCGTCTTGTTCGCCGAGGTGAGCCCCTTCACGCCCTTGAGAATCTGGAACGACGACTCGCGCTCGCCGACGCGTTCGAGGGCGTTTCGGTACTCGGTGTTGAGGTCGATGTCCTGCCACTCGGCGCTCTCGACGTCCCACTCGCAGCGCTCGCAGTAGACGCGTCCCGACTCGTCGGGTTCGATGACGGACCCGCAGTCGTCGCACTCGTAGTGGGGTTCGGTGTGGCCGCCGCAGTCGGGACACTTCGACTTGAAGCCGAACGCGCCGCAGTCGGGGCACTTGCGCCGGCCGAGTCGGACCGAAATCTGCCCGCGCCCGCCGGACTCACCGCGGTGTCTGGCGGCGTCGCCCACGTCGCGTTGGCTCCCACCGGCCTCGCCGATGGGAAACAGCGTGTGGACGGCCGGCGAGAGGTCGCGGCGCTCGGACTTCTCCGGGCGCCCCATCCGGTTGCCGATGCGGGTGGGCGCGCGCTCTCGGAGGGTGAACGGCGCGACCTCGTTGACGGCCTCGACGGCGTTGTCGCCGCCGTCCCACTCGCGGGCGCGCTCGGAGAGGTCATCGAGTTCCCACGTCCGCTCGCGGTCGTCGGTGAGGCCGAGGCTCCGGGCGAGCGGTCGCCACACGGGGACCCGAAGCGTCTCGTCGGTCTGGCGGTGGGCGACGAGCAGGTGTTCGAGCGCCTCCCGAATCTCGGGCGTGTTGTCGAGGACGAGCGTGCCCTCAAGCCCGCGCTCGGGTTCGTTCTCGTGTTCGAGCGCGCCGGCCGTGCCGCCGTCGGCTTCGGCGGCGACGACATCGCCGGCCGCGACGGCGTCGGCGAGCGCGTCGAACCGCTCGACGGAGATATCGTGCCAGAGGTAGGTGTACGTCGGGTGCAGCGGGGCGTCGAACTCGGTCGCCCACGAGAGGGCCTGTTCGACCGACGGTTCTTCGAGGTCGACCGCAGGGTCGTCGCGGAGCGCCTGCACGTTGGCCTCGGTCGTCTCGAAGTCCTGAATCCACCACTCGAAGACGTACGAGGCGGGCGCGAGCGGGTGGTTGTTCTCGACGAACTCGCCGAAGTTGACGAGGTACTCGCCGAGGTCGAGAATCTTCTCGACGCCGTTCTGGAGTTCCTCCGCCTCCTCGGGGTCGTCGATGCGGCGCACGTCGCCGTTGGCGAGCCTGACCGTCGGCCCCTCGATGGAGTCGACGGGGACGACGCCGCCGGCCTTGCCGGGGCGCTCGGTCTTGATTTGGGTGCCGGTGGCGATGAAGTCGTCCACGATGTGCATCGTCGCGGGGTGGACGCCCGCGGTCGCGAAGCCGTGGTTGCGGGCGCGACCGTACCGGAGGCGGAAGCCGCCGGGCGCGGAGGGGTGGCCGAACACCGGGCGGCCCGCGATGAGGTCGCGGAGGAACTTGGTCGCGGGTTCGACGCGGGTCGGTCCGTCGGGGGCGCCGCTCTCGGCGTCCTCGGCGTCAGCGTCCGCGCCGGCGTCCGCGTCGTCGGTCTCGTCGCTGTCCTCTCCGGCGTCGTCTGCCTTTGCGGCGTCTTCGTCGTCCTTTCCGATGGTACCGTCGATGAGGTCCTGAAGCCACGGCCAGTCGACCTCGTCGAGTTGGCGGGTGTAGCGCTGAATCTTCGGGGCCTTGAGCGCGATGCCCTCGGCCGCGACGAGACACATCCCGCCGCGGGCGGAGTTGGTGTCGACGCGTTCGAGGTCGCGATAGCCCGAGACCTCCTCGTCGCCGGTGGCCTCGCCGTCGAGCATGATGGGCATGTTCTGAGCGATGAAGCGCGACTCCTTGTCCTTCGGCGAGTACTGGAGACCGGTCTCCTTGTCGTAGAGGTTTATCTCCTCGACGTAGCGCTCGACCTCGTCGGTTCGAGCCTTGTACTCGTCGATGTCGAGAAGCGACCGGGCGTAGTCGGCGACGAGCACGGAGAGGGCCTGCGCGGTGCCGCCCGCCGAGCGAATCGGGCCGGCGTAGTAGACGTTGACGAACTCCGTGCCGTCGTCGTTTTCGAGGATTTCGACGCGGTCGATGCCCTCGATGGGGGCGGCGACGACCCCCTCGGTGAGGAGGGCGACGGCGGTGCGGACCGCGCCCTCGACTTTGCCTTCACGGGAGTCGTAGTCGCCGACGTTGCCGTCGACGAAGTCGGTCACGAGTTCGAGCGCGGCTTCCTCGCGGGACATCTCGCCTTCGAGTTCGCGGACGCGCTCTGCGACGCCGTCGATACCGAGGATGTTCTCCACGCGGTCGGCCATGTCCTTGGCGACCGGAATCTCGACTTCGGTCTTCGGGTCGTACCCCGTCGCCTTCGCGGCCTCCGCGAGGTCGAACGCCTCGTCGAGGCGGGATTCGATGCGACGGAAGTACCGGGAGTCCTCCTCGCGCACGGTTACAACCAGAGGTCGAGGTCGGTCACCGCGTCGTGGTCGCGTTCGAGCGGTTCCTCGAAGGCGCGGAGGTTCACTTCGCCGGCGAAGACGGTCGCCGAGTCGAGGTGGCCGGCGAGCGACTGCCCGCTGCGTCGGGAGAGAATCGCGTGCGTGTGTGCGAAGGGCTCGCCGTCGAGGAGCGCGACGTTACCCACGCAGGCGGCGACTTCGAGCGGCTCGTCGAACGTCACGGACTGGTACTCCTGGTCCGTCTGGTCGTAGAACCAGAGTTCGGCGTCCTGAACGGCACCCATGGCGTTGAACCACGCGGACTCGATGTCCTTGCGCGCGCAGAACTCCTCGATCTCCTCGCGCCAGTCCGCACCGTGTTCGAGGCGGGCGAGGTACTCCTCGCTCACCGTCACCGCTCGAGCGTTCATGCAGCGTACCACGAGCGAGTCGGACTAAAATGTGAATGGTCTGGCCGCCGGGCGTCCGGCGGCGGGCTTACGGGGCCGGAGCGATTATCGCCACTCGTCGAGTGCGAGCGCGTCGGCTACGTCAGCAGCGAGCCACGCGTCATCGCGGGAGATGTCCGCGATAATAAGACGCTGGCCCGTCTGAGAGCGATCCACCGAGGCCATGACCTCGGCGCCCGAGTCGTCGACGGAAGCCGTCGCATCCGGCGTCATGTATGATACATAGTGACACCCCTATATAAGTGGACCGAAATGGCGGGCCGAGGGGAGCCCCCGTTACCCGATTCTGTCGTCTCGAAAAAGGGTTTAAAATGTAAAACGAGTTCTGTAGGGATTCTCGTGGCAGTTTTCGCCGGTTATGTATGGTACTACATCCCTTCCACGCTACACTATATCAAACAAATCGAATACGGTAAGTTTATCCACGCGGCCCGGAAAGATTGGTTCGAATGCCAGACACTAACAAACTCTCGCGTCGCCGCTTCCTGAAGGCAACGGGTGGGGCCGCTACGGCCGCCGCTCTCGCCGGTTGTACCGGCGGTGACGGTGACGAGACGACGACGACCGAATCCGGTGGCGACGAGACCACCACCGCGACGACGACCGAAGAGGACACGGGCACGGAGCTGTCCGGCTCGGTGTTCAACCGCATCCTCTCGGGCACCATCACGACGATGGACCCCGTCGCCGCGACCGACACGTCGTCGGGCATCCTCATCCAGCAGGTCTTCGACTGCTTGATGTCGTACCCGAACGCCCTGCCGACGGTCGAAAACGAGCTCGCCGCGGACTACACGGTCTCGGACGACTTCACGACCTACACGTTCCAGCTCGCCGACGCGACCTACCACAACGGTGAGACGGTCACCGCGTCCGACTTCATCTACGCGTGGGAGCGCCTCGCGGCCTCCTCGAACAGCCGCCGCGCCTACTTCATCCTCGATTCCATCGGCGTGGAACACGAGACGGACGACGAGGGCAACTACGTGCCCGGTTCGCTCGGCGTCGAAGTCGGCGAGACGGAGACCGAACTCGTCGTCAACCTCTCCGAGCCGTTCCACGACACCCTCGAGATGTTCGCCTACACCTCGTTCGCCGCCCTCCCCGAGGGCGTCCTCGGCGACATCGAGGGCTACGACGGCGAGATGGAGTACACCGAGTTCGCCTCGAACAACCCCATCGGTGCGGGTCCGTTCGAGTTCGCCTTCTGGGAGCAGGGTACCGCCGCGGCCGTCTCCAAGTACGACGACTACTACGGACAGGTCGCGCAGGTCGACAACGTCCGCTGGCAGGTCATCGAGGACGACACGGCCCGCTACAACTACGCGATGAACGAGAACGCGGACTACTTCGGACTGCCCACCGCGCAGTACGACCCCGGACTCGTTCAGGTGGAGTCGACCGACGAGTACGGTCGTGAAATCGGTAAGTACGGTCCCGTCCGCAACGGGAAGACGCTCAACTACGTCGGCGTCCCGACGCTGTCGATCTTCTACGTCGGCTTCAACATGGAGAAGGTCCCGAAGCCGGTCCGTCAGGCGTTCGCCTACGTCCTGAACCAGGGCCAGATGGTCTCGGAGGTCTTCAAGGGCCGCGGTTCCCCCGCACAGCTCTTCACGCCGCCGACTATCTTCCCCGGTGGCGCGCAGGCCGCAAACGACCTCATCGACTCGGAGTACCCCTACAACGCGGACGAGACGGACATCCAGGCCGCCCGCGAAGTCATGGAGGAGGCGGGCTACGGTGAGGACAACCAGTTCGAGGTCCAGTGGACCCAGTACAACTCCAACACGTGGGAGGAGATGGCGAGCATCCTCCGCGACCAGCTCGCGTCCGCCCACATCAACATGCAGATTCAGAAGGCCGACTTCTCGACGCTCCTCGAGCGCGGCCGCAACGGTCAGCTCGAAGCGTACACCCTCGGCTGGATCGCCGACTGGCCGGCCCCGGACAACTTCCTGCAGCTCCTGAACCCGCCGCAGACTGACACGTCCAAGCAGGGCCCCATCTCGTACGTCAACTGGACGGCCGAAAACGGCGACGCCTACCAGCAGGCGACCGACGCCTACCAGCAGGTCGTCAACAACCCGGCCCCGACCGACGAGGCCCAGCAGATCCGCGACGAGGCCTACGTCGACATCGAGACGGCCAACTGGGAAGACGTCGCGATGCTGCCCATCTACAACCGCAAGGACGAGACGTTCTGGTACGACACCGTCAACATCGAACCGTTCGGTGGGATGGGTCCGAGCCGCCAGAAGCTCAACAACGTCACGCTCAACCGGTAAGACTGGGTAGCGCGGGCGCATCTTCGCGTCCCGTCTCAGTTGAAACTCCCGGTTATTTTTGACAAGCGTACAGTTAGTTACCACTATATACTATAATCCTGCAGTAGAGTTGCTGAAACTACGACATTAGGGCTTCGAAGCGCAAGACATATCCATACCACTCATTAAACCAGTACAATAATGTCCGCTCGAACGGTCTGCGAGGTGATGCCATGAGTCGATGGCAGTACTTCCTCCGCAGGGTACTGATGTCGATTCCTGTCGTCATCTTCGGGACGACGATTACGTTTGCCCTCATCCGCCTGGGGCCACTCGACCCCGTTTCGGCGATTCTGGGGACGCAATACAACCCACAGGCGGCAGAACAGATTCGGACGAACCTCGGGTTGAACCAGCCGCTCTGGAGTCAGTACCTCGACTTCATGTATCGACTGTTCACCTTCCAACTCGGCCAGTCGTGGGTCATCGCACCCGGGACGACCGCGTACGAACTCATCGAAATCTACGCGCCCCGGACGATTTGGCTCGGCTTCTGGTCGGTCGTCATCGCGCTGTTCGTCGGGATTCCGCTCGGCTTCTACGCCGGACTGAACCCGAACACGCCCTCCGACTACGTCGCCTCCTTCGGCGGAATCGTCTGGCGCGCGATGCCGAACTTCTGGCTGGCCATCATGCTCGTCACGGCCCTCTCGCAGCTCGGGACGTGGACCAATGGCCTGTTCACGTGGCAGACGTGGATCGTCAGGACGAACGTCGTGACGCCGCCGGCGCTCGGCTTCTTCCAATCGCCGGTCGAACAGTTCCTCGAAGACCCCGGCGGGTGGACCGAGTCGTTCATCCGGGCGACGAAGCAAATCGCCCCGGCCGCGCTGGTCCTCGGGTCGGCGTCGATGGGTAACGAGATGCGCATCGGCCGCACCGCCGTCCTCGAGACCATCAACTCGAACTACGTCGAGACCGCCCGCGCGAAGGGCGTCTCCGGGCGCTCGCTCGTCTGGAAGCACATCTTCCGGAACGCGCTCATCCCGCTCGTGCCCATCATCACGGGCGAGGCGTTCCTGCTTCTCGGCGGGTCCGTGTTCGTCGAGACGGTCTTCGCCATCAACGGTCTCGGCTGGCTGTTCTTCAACGCAGCCATCAACGGGGACCTGCCGCTCATCGGGACGCTGATGTTCATCTTCATCCTCATCCTGGTCGGCACGAACATCCTACAGGACTTCCTGTACACGATTATCGACCCGCGCGTCGGGTACGACGGGTGAATCACAGTGAGCACGACAACCGAAACCGAAATTCCGCTCCGACAACGAGTCGCTGAGAACCCCCAGCCCGCGCTGATTTGGGCCGCCGTCGGTGCCGTCCTCATCGGCGTCGAGCTGGGCGCTATCCTCCAAGTCGTCGGTGCCATCGCCGGCGTGGTCGTCAACCTCATCCCCGGTGACCCCGGCGCGTCCGCCGTCCAGTCGCTGCAGGCGGCGTTCGACGCGATTCCGACGCTCATCTCCCGCGACGTGATTCCGAACCAGGGCTACTGGAACGGGACCGGCTACGAGAACACGTTCCTCGGGCTCTCGCCCGCGGTCGCGTGGGCCATCCGCGTCGCGGTCGTCTACGCGTACGCCTTCGCGGTGCTGGCGTGGGCGTGGAACGGCTACAAGCGGTTCCGCCGCCACTACCGCCGCGTCGACTGGACGCCGCGGGACGACGTGGTCAACCGCTTCCGGGGCCACTCCTGGGGCAAGTTCGGGCTCATTATCGTCATCACGTTTGTGGTCATGGCGGTATTCGCGCCCACGCTCGGGCCGACCACGATGGAACAGAACATCCTCCAGCCGTACGACTACGAGGTCAGCTACTGGAGCGAAGACACCCAGAGCGTCGAGACCGTCCTCGTCGGCGAGGCCAATCTCGGCTCCGGGTCGCAGGGAGCGGGTGACGAGAACGTCGCGCCGCTGACGTACGACGACTTCGGCAGATTCCACCCGTTCGGCACGGCGACAAACGGGAAGGACTTGTTCACACAGGTGGTGTTCGGGGCCAGGATATCCCTGACCATCGCCGTCGTCGCCATGGGCATCGCCGGCCTCATCGGACTCGCCTTGGCCATGATAACGGCGTACTACAAGGGACTGGCAGACTTGGCAACGGTGTTAGTCTCCGACTCGATACAGGCGTTGCCGGTCATCATGGTCCTCATCTTGATGCTCGTCATCTTCCAGAACACCTGGGTGAGGGAGTTGTACGACGGCGCGGTGCTCATCATCCTCATCTTCAGTATCGTCTACTGGCCGTTCATCTGGCGGTCGATACGTGGGCCAGCGCTCCAGGTCTCCGAGCAGGACTGGATCGACGCCGCGAAATCGTTCGGCCAGACGCCGACGCAGGTCATGCGCAAGCACATGGCCCCCTACGTGTTCAGCTACATGCTCATCTACGCCTCGCTCAGTCTCGGTGGTATCATCATCAGCGTCGCCGGGCTCTCGTACCTCGGGCTCGGCATCACCGCGCCGACCCCCGAGTGGGGCCGGCTCATCGCGAACGGACAGCAGTACGTCGCGAGTCCCTCGTGGCACATCTCGCTGGTTCCCGGCCTCCTCATCACGCTCGTCGTGACCGGCCTGAACGCCTTCGGCGACGGCATCCGCGACGCCATCGACCCGCAGGCGGACACCGGTGACGAGGCCGCGGCCACGGGAGGTGGCGCATGAGCACCGAACAGGCGAGTTCGGCCCGCACCGAGGGCGAGCCCCTGCTCTCCATCGAGAACCTCCGAACGTCGTTCTACACCGACAAGGAGGTCATCCGCGCGGTCGACGGCATCTCGTTCGACATCTTCCGCGGCGAGACCGTAGGTATCGTCGGCGAGTCCGGTTCGGGCAAGTCGGTCACGGCCCGCTCTATCATGCGGTTGGTCGAAAAGCCCGGCCGCATCGAGAACGGCCGCATCATGTACGACGGCGAGGACCTCCTCGACAAGTCGCCGAAGCAGATGCGCTCTATCCGCGGCGGCAGCATCGCGATGGTGTTCCAGGACCCGCTGACGAGTCTGAACCCCGTCTACACCGTCGGCAACCAGATCAAGGAGGCGCTTCGCCTCCACCGCGGACTGAGCGGGTCGAAGGCGACGAAAGAGGCCATCGAACTGCTCGAAGCGGTCGGGATTCCGGACGCGCACCGCCGCGTCCGCGAGTACCCCCACCAGTTCTCCGGCGGGATGCGCCAGCGCGCCGTCATCGCGATGGCGCTCGCGTGCGACCCCGAACTGCTCATCTGCGACGAGCCGACGACGGCGCTCGACGTGACCATCCAGGCGCAGATTCTGGAACTCCTCGAAGAGCTTCAGGAGGAACGCGACCTCGGCATCATGTTCATCACCCACGACATGGGCGTCATCGCCGAAATCGCCGACCGCGTCAACGTGATGTACGCGGGCGAAATCGTCGAGAGCGCACCCGTCGTCGAACTGTTCGAGTCGCCGAAACACCCCTACACGCAGGGGCTTCTCAACTCCATCCCCGGACAGGGGCTCGACGAGGACGAGCGCCTCGCGACCATCGAGGGCGACGTGCCGACACCCAACGAGGACCCGACGTACTGTCGGTTCGCCCCCCGGTGTCCGAAGGCGTTCGCCGAGTGCGACACGGTACATCCGGTCCCCGTCGACGTGGGCGACAGCGCGGACGACCACCGAGCGTCGTGTCTGCTGTACCCCGAGGACCTCCCGTCCGAGGAGGCGGTCGCCGTCCACCGCGAGGGCGGACAGCGCGGAGGTGACACGCGATGAGTACGACATCCACCGAAGAAGAGCGGAGCACCGAGGCGCGCGGAGACACCATCCTCGAGGTCAACGACCTCAAGACCTACTACGAGGACGGCGGCTTCCTCGGCAGCAACCCCGTGAAAGCGGTCGACGGCGTCTCGTTCGACATCCAGCGCGGCGAGACGCTCGGACTCGTCGGTGAGTCCGGCTGCGGGAAGTCCACGCTCGGTCGCACGCTGATGCGCCTCGAAGAGGCCACCGCGGGCGAGGTCAAACTCAACGGCACGGATATCACCACGCTGTCCGGCTCGGACCTCAAGCAGTTCCGCAAGGACGTACAGATGGTGTTCCAGGACCCCGATTCGAGTCTCAACGAGCGGATGACCGTGGGCGAAATCGTCCGCGAGCCGCTCGACGTCCACGACTGGAAGACGCCGTCGGAGCGCCGCGAGCGCGTCCGCGAACTGCTCGAAACCGTCGGCCTGCAGGAACAGCACTACTACCGCTACCCGCACCAGTTCTCCGGCGGCCAGCGCCAGCGCATCGGCATCGCCCGCGCGCTCGCGCTCGAACCGGAGTTCATCATCCTCGACGAGCCGGTGTCGGCGCTCGACGTGTCCGTGCAGGCGAAGATTCTGAACCTGCTCGAAGACCTGCAAAACGAGTTCGGGCTGACGTACCTGTTTATCGCCCACGACCTCGCGGTCGTCCGCCACATCTGCGACCGCGTCGCCGTGATGTACCTCGGCAACATGATGGAAATCGGACCGGCGGACGAGATGTTCGACCAACCGGCGAACCCGTACACGCACGCGCTGTTGTCGTCGATTCCGGAACCGGACCCGACTATCGAGCGCGACCGAATCACCCTCCGCGGGACGCCGCCGAGCCCGCGGGACCCGCCGGCGGGCTGTCCGTTCTCGACGCGCTGTCCGGTGAAGATTCGCCCGGAGGCGTACAGAGACATGGACCCAGAGCTCTGGGAGCGCATCGAGGTCTTCCGCGAGGTGCTGCGGGAGCGCTCGCGCGCCGACCCCTCGTTGAGCGACCGCGTCCGGAAACTGCTCGGCCGCGAGAGCCACCGCGCCGGGATGGACGAAATCATCCCCGAACTGTTCGGCGAACTGGACGTGCCCTCGGGCGTGATGACCCACATCCGCGAGGCCGCCGATTACGCCGAAAACGACGACGAGGACGCCGCACAGACCTACCTCCACGAGGAGTTCGGGAGCGTCTGTGACCACGAGCGACCCGACCAACTCACGGTCGGCAACCGGGGGCGCTTGAGCCTCTGTCACCGTCACGAACCCGAGTACGAAGAGCCGGCGGCCGTCTTCGAGACGCTCGTTCAATAGCCATGGAGTTCGACCCACGCCGCTTCGGCGTCAAGACCATCGACGCCGTGGTCTACGCCGTCTCCCTCACCGGCGTGGTGTTCGTCGTGACCGCCCTCGTGAGCACGCTCGCCGGCAACGGACTGCCCGGCGCGAAGTGGCTCATGTTCTTTCTCGGGTTCGCCATGTTCGGCTACGCGTCGCTGAAGGTCCGCCCGAAGGCGGCCTGGAAGGGCGGCGACGAAAACGGCGGC
This sequence comes from Haloferax gibbonsii, assembly GCF_001190965.1. Classification (NCBI taxonomy): domain Archaea; kingdom Methanobacteriati; phylum Methanobacteriota; class Halobacteria; order Halobacteriales; family Haloferacaceae; genus Haloferax; species Haloferax gibbonsii. The sequence continues at coordinate 56,353 of NZ_CP011947.1, read as the reverse complement.
ACCGACGGCGGCCTGTTCTCGGGGAGCGACGAGCCCGTCGGCGTCGAGAAACTCGTCGGGAACGCGCTCGACGCGGTACTGCCGCCGCGACTGCGACCCGCGAACAGCGACGAGCGGCCGTCGAGCGGGGTGAAACTCCTCCTCGCGTCGGTCTGTATCCTCGCGGCCTCGTACGCGATGGAGGTCGTCTTCGGCATCAACTACTGACCGCCTCGGACCCCCGTGGCCTTCGATGCCTTTTACCATATACGTCGTCCAGAACGGGTATGGCCGAACTCGGAGACGACGAGACGCCCGATGTCGAACGAATCGCCAGCGAGGCGGACCGCCGCCGCGAGGCGTGGGGCGCGACGCTCGACGACATGACAGCGATGGCCGACGAGTTCGAAGCCGACGGGTGGGAGACGGTCCGCATCCCGGCGGGCGACAGCGGTCCGTTCGGTCCCTCCAGCGGCAAGGGCGACGAGGGGGCGTTCGGCCTCGCGTACGTCATTCCCGGCGACAAGGCCGAGACGGTCGCCGACCTGTTCGAAGCGACGTCGTTCCCCGAGTACGAGGTGTACCGCGCGGAGAACGACGGCCGCGTCTACATGGTGACGGCGCTGTTCTCGCCGGACGCCGAGACCGCTATCTTCCTCGCGGGCGCGTGGGACCTCCGCGAGGCGCTCGAGTGTGCGACCGTCGCCGTCGAGGAAGGGCGGATGTACACCTACCTGCAGAAGCTCGACGGCACCGTCGTCGGCGTCGTCGAGCACGACGACCCCGAGAAGTTCTTCCCCAACCTCGACGCGATTCGGCGATACGCGCCGAACAGCGGCGACGACGAGGCCGAAGGCGACGCCAGCGACGACAACTGAGTCGGGGCCGTCCCGCTTTCGTTTTCGGAGGACTCGCGACGCTCCCGCGAGCGGCGGCGGACGCCTGTCAACGAACCGAAAGCGTTCGCAGAGTACATTAGGCGGGGGGAAGAAAGCGGGTGTATGAAAGTAGCCGACGCGATGACCCGCGGTGAGGAGGTCGTGACGGTGTCCCTGCCGGGCACCCGCGACGACGTTCTGGAATACCTCCAAGAGCGTGGGTTCTCTTCTGTTCCTGTGGTGAAAGAGACCGACGAGGGGACGAAGTACCGAGGGCTCATCTCTCGGGAGGACCTCATCGAACACCCCGACGAGGACCAGCTGGCGGTGCTCGTCCGCGAGGTGCCGACCGCGAGCGCCGACGACGACCTCGAAGCGGTGGCCGCGACGATGGTATCGGAGGGCGCGCGCCGAATCCCCGTCGTCGACGGCGACGCCATCGAGGGCATCCTCACCGTCACCGACGTGGTCCGGGCCATCGCCCGCGGCGACATCGACGGCGAGACCGAGGTCGGCGACCTCGCCGCCCGCGACGTGAACACGACGTACGTCGACGTCCCCCTGCACATCGTCGAGCGCGAGATATTCTACGCGAACGTTCCCTACGCGGTCGTCCTCGACGACGAGGCCTCGCTGGCCGGCATCGTGACCGAAGTCGACATCATCGAGGTCGCCCGCGTCGTCGAAGGCGAGGCCGGCACCGGCGACTCGGTCGCCAACCAAGACGACGAGTGGATGTGGGAGGGAATCAAGGCGGTCGGCAACCGTTACATCCCGACCCGGAACGTCGAGATTCCGGCCGAGCCGGTCTCGAAGTTCATGACCGACGACCTCGTGAGCGTCCCGACGCGCGCCACCGCCAAGGACGCCGCCCAGACGATGATTCGCGAGGACATCGAGCAGATTCCGCTCGTCTCCGGCGACGAACTCATCGGCATCGTCCGCGACATCAACCTGCTGGAGGCGCTGTATGAGTGAGGGCGACGAGTCCGCCGCGCTCACCGAACTCGCGAAGCGCCGAGGCTTCTTCTTCGGCTCCTCGGAGGCCTACGGCGGCGTCGGCGGGTTCTACACCTACGGCCCGCAGGGCGCGGCCCTGAAGTCCAACGTCGAAGAGGCGTGGCGCGAGCGCTTCGCCGTCCAGGAGGGTAACCTCGAAATCGAAGCGCCGACCATCATGCCCGAACCCGTCTTCGAGGCGTCGGGCCACCTCGACGGCTTCGACGACATGCTCGTCGAGTGCGCCGAGTGCGGCGAGTCCCACCGCGCGGACCACCTCATCGAGGACAACTCCGAACTGGAGGACGCGGAGACGCTGTCGCCCGAGGAGGCGGCGGAGAAAATCGCCGACCTCGGCCTCGTCTGTCCGACCTGCGGCGCGGACCTCGCCGGCCAGTCGGTCGAGGACTTCAACCTCATGTTCGAGACGAACATCGGCCCCGGCTCCTCGACGCCGGGCTACCTCCGCCCCGAGACGGCGCAGGGCATCTTCGTGGAGTTCCCGCGCATCAAGGAGTACGCGCGCAACAGCCTCCCGTTCGGCGTGACGCAGGTCGGCCGCGCCTACCGTAACGAGATTTCGCCGCGGAAGAGCATCGTCCGCACCCGCGAGTTCACGCAGGCCGAACTGGAGCACTTCATCGACCCCGAGCGCGACGAGGCCGACCTCTCCGCGGTCGAGGACGTGGAGGTGCTCCTGTACCCCGCGACCGAGCAGGAGGCCGACGACGGCGACTACGTCGAGACGACCATCGGCGAGGCCGTCGAGGACGGCGTCATCGGCAACGCGTGGCTCGGCTACTTCCTCGGCATCGCCCAGGAGTGGTACGAGACGGTCGGCGTCGACATGGACCGCTTCCGCTTCCGCCAGCACCTCGCGGGCGAGCGCGCCCACTACTCCTCGGACTGCTGGGACGCCGAGAGCGAGGTCGACGGCGACTGGATAGAAATCGCGGGCTTCTCGTACCGCAGCGACTACGACCTCTCGAAGCACGGCGAGTACGGCGACGACGACTTCACCGTCTTCCAGCAGTACGACGAGCCGAAGACGGTCGAGCGCGCCGTCGTCGACCCCGACATGGCGACGCTCGGCCCCGAGTTCGGCGCGCAGGCCGCCGACGTGGCCGAGGCGCTGGAGACGCTCGCCGAGCGCGACCCCGACGCCTTCGACGCCGACGAGGTGACCCTCGACATCGACGGCGAGGACATCACCGTCGACACCGACGTGGCGAACTTCTCGGTCGAGACGCAGACCGAGGCGGGCGAGCACATCACGCCCCACGTGGTCGAGCCCTCGTTCGGTATCGACCGCACGGTGTACACGCTCCTCGCGCACGCGTACGAGACCGACGAGGTCGACGGCGAGGCGCGGAGCTACCTCTCGCTTTCGCCCTCGGTCGCGCCGACGAACGTCGGCGTCTTCCCGCTCGTGAGCAACGTCGACGAACTGGTCGACCTCGCCGACGACGTGGCCGCCGAACTCCGCGCGGCCGGCTTCGCGGTCGTCTACGACGACTCGGGGAGCATCGGTCGGCGCTACCGCCGACAGGACGAGGTGGGCACGCCGTTCTGCATCACCATCGACCGCGACGGGCTCGAAGGCGACGGCGCGAACACCGTCACCATCCGCGAGCGCGACAGCGGAAAGCAAGTCCGACTGCCCGTCGACGACCTCGTCGGAACGCTCGTCGGCCTGCGCGCCGGCACCGCCTCGTTCGACGACGTGCTCGACGAGAACGAGGTCGTCGAGGCGTAACCCGCCGTGGGGCGACCGAACACCGCCGAGGTGAAACGGCGACTGGTCCACGCGAGCGGCTCGGGGATGCCGCTTTTGTACCTCCTCGGGCTGGTCGAGTGGCGTACCCTCGGGTATCTGTTCGTCTTCCTCGCGGCGGTCGTCAGCGTCCTCGAACTGCTCCGGCTGTTCGGCGGCCTCGACTGGGCCATCTACGACGACCTCACCCGCGAGTACGAACAGGACAACGTCGCCGGCTACGCGCTGTACGTCTACAGCCAGACCGCCGTCGCGCTGGTGTTCGGCCCCCACGTCGCCATTCCGGGGATGCTCATGCTCACCATCGGCGACCCGATAAGCGGCCTCCTCGGCTCCGCCCCGGTCGGCGAACTGAAGTCGGCGCGGACGCTCGCGGCGATGTTCGCGGTCTGTTTCGTCCTCGCCGCCCCGTTCGTGATTCCCGTCTCGGGACTCGTCGTCGGCGGGGTCGCCGCGGCCGTCGGAGCCGCCGGGGCGACGCTGGCCGACGGCGCGAAGCCGGTCGTCGCCGGCTACGTCATCGACGACAACCTCTCGATTCCGCCGGTCGCCTGTACCGCCATCGCGGTGACGCTCTGGCTGCTCGCCTGAGCGGAACGCGGTCGGCGTTCGGGCGTCGGTCCGTGATGCGATTTTATTTCGGTCGGCGACGAACCGGACAGTCATGACTGTCTACGAGAGCGACCTTCCGGGCGTCGGGAAGAAACACGAGGTAGAACTCGGCGACGGCTCCCGACTCGTCATCGTGACGCACAACACCGGCAAACGGGAGGTGTTCCGGCGTCCGAACGCCGACAGCGACTCCGAGAAGCTGTTCGAGCTCACCGACAAACTCGCCCGGCAGGTGGGGACGCTCCTCGAAGGCGCGTACTTCCAGCCGGTCCAGACGGAGAACATCGAGACGCTTCTCGGCGGGGACACGCTCATCGAGTGGGTGGAAGTCGGTGCCGGTTCCGAGGTAGCGGGCAAGACCCTCGGCGAGTCCGACCTCCGGCAGGCGACCGGCGCGTCCGTCATCGCCATCGAGCGCGGCGACGAGGTCATCACGTCGCCCGGCGGCGACGCGATGGTCGAAGCCGGCGACACGCTGGTCGTCATCGGTCCGAAGGCGGCCTGCCGCGACTTCACAGCGCTCGTCAAAGGGACCTGATGGCGGCGGCGCTGCTCGAATTCGGCTACCTGTTCGCAGTCCTCGCGGTCGTCGGAGCGGTCGCGCTCCGCCTCGGTCTGTCGGTGATTCCCCTCTACGTCGTCGGCGGCGTCGTCGCCGGGCCGTACGTCGCCGGGCGGTTCGGCCTCCCGTACGTCCCGAACGGCGAGGTGGTGGCGATTCTGGCGGAGCTCGGTATCGTCCTCCTCCTGTTTTTCCTCGGGTTGGAGTTCAGCCTCGACCGACTCCGGTCGTCGGGGGCGAAAATCGGCCGCGCGGGCGTCATCGACCTCGCGGTGAACCTGCCAATCGGCATCGCCATCGGTCTCGTCCTCGGGTGGTCGCCGGTGGAGGCGCTGCTGCTCGGCGGCATCGTCTACATCTCGTCGTCGGCCATCGTGACGAAGACGCTCATCGACCTCGGATGGATCGCGGACCCCGAGTCGGAGCCGATTCTGGGCACGCTCGTCTTCGAGGACCTCGCCATCGCGGTCTACCTCGCGGTCGTCACCTCGCTCGTGCTCGGCGGCGACGGCGGCGTCGCGGCCATCGGTCGCTCGCTCGCCATCGCCTTCGGCTTCCTCGGCCTCCTGTTCGTGGCCGTCCAGTACGGGACGGCGCTTTTCGCCCGCGTCCTCGACGTGGAGAACGAGGAGGCGTTCGTCCTACGGGCGCTCGCGGTCGTCGTTCCCATCTCGGGTGCGGCGCTCGCGCTCGGGGTGAGCGAGGCCGTCGCGGCGTTCTTCGTCGGGATGGGCTTTTCGACGAGCGGCCACCGGGAGCGACTCGAACACCTGCTCGTCTCGGTCCGCGACGTGTTCGCCGCGGTGTTCTTCTTCTGGATCGGCCTCGGTACCGACCCGACGCTGTTGGCGGCGGCGGCCGTCCCGCTCGCCATCGCGGTCGTCGTGTCGACGCCGTCGAAGATTCTCTCGGGCTATTTCGGCGGTCGGGCGTACGACCTCTCGGCGCACCGGTCGCTCCGGGTCGGCGTCGGGTTGGTGCCGCGCGGCGAGTTCTCGCTCGTCATCGCGGCGCTGGCCGCCGCGGGGACGACGCCGGTGATGCGCGAAATCATCCCGGCGTTCGCGGTCGGCTACGTCTTCGTCATGAGCGCGCTCGGAACGGTGCTGATGCAGCGGTCGGACCTCGTGGAGCGACTCGTGTTCCGCGGCGGCGCGGCGGACGGAGATGCCTCGACCGAGAGCGCCTGACTCGCCCCGGCGCGGCGTTTTCGACCCGTCGACGCCGACCGACCCGAACGGCCACAGAACACTTATCCGAGGAGTCGTCACGTTGCGGGTGCTATGACCCTTATCGAGTGGCTCATCATCGCAGTCGTCGTGCTCGCGATTATCGCGCTCGTGGTCGCGCTCGTCGACAACGAACTACTGGTCGAACTCGCCGGGGAGTTGCTCGACTGAGGAAACGTTTGCGTCGCCGGAAGCGTTTAATAGGGAAGACGTCGTAGCGTTTCGCAACCATGGCGACTCGCAGCACCTTCGCCACTTTTGCCCCGCTGCGAGCCGCGGCTGTCCGACCCCGACGACGGGCCCTTTAGGGCCACAATCATCATCTCCTTCGGGACACGTCGAAATCGCTAATCACCTATTTTCGTGCCTATAGGCATCTCTACCACTTAATTTCAGAAATTGAATGCAAAGAATTTATCTGTATGTCCCCGCCACAGACGAGTACATGAAGAAAGTCGCACTCGCGTTCTCGGGCGGACTCGACACAACAGTCTGCGTCCCGATTCTCGAAGAGGAGTACGGATACGACGAAGTCGTCGGCGTCACCGTCGACGTCGGCCAGCCGGAAGAGGAGTTCGAGGAGGCCTACGAGACGGCCGAGGCCCTCGGACTGGAACACTACGTCGTCGACGCGAAACAGGAGTTCGCACAGCTCTGTCTCGACTCGGTGTGCGCCAACGCGGACTATCAGGGCTATCCGCTCGGCACCGCGCTCGCGCGCCCGGTCATCGCCAAGGCCATCCTCGGACTCGCCGAAGAGAAGGACTGTGACGGTATCGCCCACGGCTGTACGGGCAAGGGCAACGACCAGCTTCGCTTCGAAGCGGTCTGGCGCGCCTCCGACCTCGAAGTCATCGCACCCGTCCGCGAGATGGGCATGACCCGCGAGTGGGAAATCGAGTACGCCGCCGAGAAGGACCTTCCGGTGCAGGGCGGCAACGAGGGCGTCTGGTCCATCGACACGAACCTCTGGAGCCGTTCCATCGAGGGCGGCAACCTCGAAGACCCCGGCTACGTCCCGCCGGAGGACATCTACGAGTGGACCGACCAGCCGTCCGGCGAGACGGAACTCATCGAAATCGCGTTCGAAGACGGCTACCCGGTCGCCGTCGACGACGAGGAGATGGAACCCCTCGAACTCATCTCGTTCCTCAACGAGAAGGCCGGCAAGCACGGCGTCGGCCGCACCGACATGATGGAAGACCGCATGCTCGGCCTCAAGGTGCGCGAGAACTACGAGCACCCGGCCGCGACGACGCTCCTGAACGCCCACGAGGCGCTCGAAGGGCTCGTCCTCACGAAGGAGGAACGCGACTTCAAGGCCACCGTGGACAACGAGTGGTCCCAGAAGGCCTACGAGGGCCTCATCGACGCCCCGCTCGTGGGCGCGCTGAACGCCTTCCTCGAGAAGACCCAAGAGCGCGTCACGGGCACCGTGACCATCAAGTTCGAGGGCGGGCAGGCCCGCCCGGTCGGTCGCAAATCCGAGTACGCCGCGTACTCCGAGTCCGCCGCCTCCTTCAACACGGAGACGGTCGACGGCATCGAACAGGCCGACGCGACGGGCGTCGCCAAGTACCACGGCTTCCAGGCGCGCCTCGCCAACCAGAACGCGAAGAAGGAAAAGCCCGAACTGGCCGCAGACGGCGGTAGCGACGAGTAAGATGGCAGGCGAGGACGGCGACTCCGAGGGCGTCATCCGCCGGGACCGCTTCAGCGGCGGCCCCGCCCGCGGGTTCATGTCGAGCCTCGCGGCCGACGAACGCATCTTCGAGGCCGACCTCGCCGTCGACCGGGCGCACGTCGTGATGCTCGCGTCGCAGGACATCATCGAGTCCGAGGTCGCGAGCGAGATTCTCGCCGCGCTGGACGAGGTCGAGGCCGCGGGCCACGACGCGCTTTCGGGCGGCGAAGACGTCCACGAGGCCATCGAGGCCGCCGTCATCGACATCGTCGGCCCCGACGGCGGGAAGATGCACACCGCCCGCTCGCGCAACGACGAGGTGGCGACCTGCATCCGCTACCGCCTGCGCGAGGACGTGCTTTCGGCCCTCGACGCGTCGCTCGCCCTGCGCGAGTCGTTACTCGAGACGGCCGCGGCACACACCGAGACGGTGATGCCCGGCTACACCCATCTCCAGCCCGCGCAGCCGACGACGGTCGCGCACTTCCTCCTCTCGTACGAACGGGCGGTCGCCCGCGACTGCGCCCGCCTCATGTGCGCGTACGAGCGCATCAACCAGTCGCCGCTCGGGTCGGCGGCGTTCGCGGGCACGCCCTTCGACGTGAACCGCGAACTCGTGTCCGACCTGCTCGGCTTCGACCGCGTGATGGAGAACTCGATGGACGCTTCGGCGACCCGCGACTTCCTCGCGGAGACGCTGTCGGCGCTCACGACCCACGCGGTCACGCTCTCCGGCCTCGCCGAGGACCTCGTGATATTCTCGAACAAGGGCCTCGTCGAGCTGTCGGACGACTACTCGTCGACCTCCTCTATCATGCCGCAGAAGAAGAACCCCGACACGATGGAACTCGTCCGCGCCGTCGCGGGCGACGCCGTCGGGGAACTCACCGGCCTCCTGACGACGCTGAAGGGACTGCCGCGCGCGTACAACCGCGACCTGCAGCGCGCCCACAAACACGCGTTCCGCACCGTCGACGACGTGGCCGAGGCGGCCGCGGTGGCCGCCGGCGCGGTCGGGTCCGCGACGTGGCCCGAGGACGAACTCGCCGCGGCCGCGGGCGACGGCTTTTCGACCGCGACCGGCGTGGCGGACCTGCTGGCGATGGCCGGCCTGCCGTTCCGCACGGCCCACGAGGTCGTCGCGGAGGCGGCCGCCCGCTCGGAGGGAACGCCCGACGTGGCAACACTTGACGCCGTCGCTACGGACGTATTAGGTGAGTCACTCTTTACGCACGTGACAGCCGAGGCCGTCGAAGCCGCGCTCGACCCGACCGAGAGCGTGGCGAGTCGCGATTCGGTCGGCGGGCCCGCGCCCGCCGCCGTGGAGGCGACGCTCTCGACGGCCCGCGACGAGCTCTCGGACGACGCCGCCGCCGTCGCCGACGCGCGCGACTCGCTCGCCGCGGCGGCCGAGGGTCTCGAAGAGGAGGTTTCGAGCTATGTCTGAGTTCACGGACGCGACGCCCGCCGGTCTGCTCCGACGACCGCGAGCGACCGCGCCGCGACGACCGGCGGGGCTCCGACGACCCCGACCGGAACCCCGACGACGACCACGCCCGACGCGGGGGACGGGTCGACCGGTCCGACGACCGGTCCCGTCTCCGGCGTCGAGTGAGCGTGGCACCCAAGCTCGACGCGTCGTTCGGCCGACCCGTATTGTCGGCCGATTCGACAGATAACACCCGTTAGAGACTTCTTTGCGTTTATTTTCGTCGTGTAATTTTCGACGGCTTTAATACCGTCCGTCGACCAGCCACGGATGTAATGAGCGACACCATCACCGCGGAAGACCCGCTGAGTGGAGAGGAAATCGAGCTGCCTGCCGACGTCGAAGTCGGCGAAATCATCGACAGCCCCGCCACGGGCGCAGAGCTTGAGGTCGTCTCCCTCGACCCCGTGACACTCGAAGAAGCGCCCGAACTCGAAGAGGACTGGGGAGAGTAAATTGCACGTTGGACTGCTCTATTCCCGGATTCGCCGCGACGAGAAGCTCCTGCTCAACGAGCTTCGCGACCGCGGCCACGAGGTGACGAAGATAGACGTTCGGAAAGAGCAGTTCGACCTCACGGAGCCGCCGGAATCGTTCGACGGACTCGACGTGGTGGTCGACCGCTGTCTGGCGACGAGCAGGAGCATCTACATCACGCGCTTCCTGCAGTCGTACGGAATCCCGGTCGTCAACTCCCACGAGACCGCCGACGTCTGCGCCGACAAGGCGAAAAACAGCCTCGCGCTCGCGGACGCGGGCGTCCCCACGCCGAACACGAAAGTGGCCTTCACGGTCGACTCGGCGATGGAAATCGTCGAGGAGTTCGGCTACCCCTGCGTCCTCAAGCCGGTCGTCGGCTCGTGGGGTCGCCTGATGGCGAAAATCGACTCCGAGTCGGCCGCCGAGGCCATCCTCGAACACAAGTCGACGCTCGGCAACTACGAGCACAAGGTGTTCTACATCCAGGAGTTCGTCGAGAAGCCGGGCCGCGACATCCGCGTGCTCGCCACCGACGGCGAACCCGTGGCCGCGATGGTCCGCTCGTCGGACCACTGGCTCACGAACGCCGCGAAGGGCGCGAGCGTCGACGAGTTCGAACTCGACGACCGCGCGAAGGAACTCGTCAAGCAGGCGTCCGACGCGGTCGGCGGCGGCCTCCTCGGCGTCGACCTCATGGAGACGGGAGACGACTACACCGTCCACGAAGTCAACCACACCGTCGAGTTCAAGGCGCTCAACGACGCCGTCGAGACGGACGTTCCCGCGACGGTCGTCGACTGGCTCGAAGCGAAGGTCGACGGCGAGCAGTCGCTGGCGGAGGTCTCGGCGTGAGCGAACAGCTCACCGCGGGCGTCGTCGGCGGCTCCGGCTTCACCGGCGGCGAACTGCTCCGCCTGCTCGACGGCCACCCGAACTTCGACGTCGAACAGGCGACGAGCCGCTCCTACGAGCGCAAGACCGTCGGACACGTCCACCCGAACCTTCGTCACCTCGACCTCCGTTTCACCTCGCCGGAGGACCTCGAATCAGTCGACGTGCTGTTCACGGCGACGCCCCACGGCGTCTCGATGGAGCACATCGACGCCTTTCAGGACGCGGCGGACACCGTCGTCGACCTCTCTGCGGACTTCCGTCTCTCCGAGGCGGCGCAGTACGACGAGTGGTACGACGGCCACGTCTGCCCCGAATACCTCGAACAGTCGGAGTACGCGCTCCCCGAACTGAACCGCGAGAACCTCCCCGGCGCGGACCTCATCGCCGCGGGCGGCTGTAACGCGACCGCGACGATTCTCGGCCTCAAGCCGCTTTTCGACGCCGGCATCCTCTCCGGCGACGAGCAGGTCGTCGTGGACGTGAAAGTCGGCTCGTCGGAGGGCGGCGCGGGCGCGAGCAAGGCGTCGTCGCACGCCGAGCGCTCGGGCATCGTCCGCCCCTACGCGCCGACCGGCCACCGCCACGAGGCCGAAATCGAGGAGTACCTCGGCCTCTCGGTCTCGTTTACCGTCCACGCGGTCGACATGGTCCGCGGCGCGGCGGCGACCTGTCACGTCTTCCCCGACGGCCCCGTCTCGAAGGGCGACATGTGGAAAGCGTTCCGCGGCTCCTACGGCGACGAACCCTTCATGCGCACCGTCGCCGGCGGCGGCGGCGTCTACCGCTACCCGGAACCCAAGTCGGTCGCCGGGACGAACTTCGGCGAGGTCGGCTTCGAAATCGACCCCGGAAACCGACGACTCGTCGTCTTCTCGGCCATCGACAACATGATGAAAGGCTCCGCGGGGCAGGCGGTCCACGCCGCCAACATCGCGCTCGGGCTGGAGGAGACCGCCGGACTCGACTTCACCGGCTTCCACCCCATCGGCTCGCCCTGACCGCACCGCCCCCGAACGCTCGCCCCGACCCACGATTTACGCACCATTTCGACTATGACAGGATACACACGCGAGGAACTGCTCGCGGCACACGAACAGCTCGTCGACAACGAAGACAACCTCATCGCCGACGGCGGTATCGGAATCGGAGATTCCGGTACCTCGTCAGCGCTCCGTGCTGACGGCGGCAAGGAGCCGCCGGTCGTCGTCAAAATCGGCGGCGCGAAGGCCGTCGACCCGCAGGGAGCCGTCTCCGACGTCGCCCACCTCGTCGCCAACGGCACCGACGTTGTCGTCGTCCACGGCGGCTCGACCGCCGTCGACGAGACGCTCGAAGAACTCGGCGAGGAGCCGACGTACGTCGAGTCGCCCTCGGGCGTCTCCGGCCGCTTCACCGACGAGCGCACCATGGAGGTCTTCTCGATGGTGATGCCCGGCAAGCTCAACACGGACCTGACGGCGCTGTTCCGCGAGGCGGGCGTCGACGCGCTCGGCCTCTCTGGCGTCGACGGTGGCCTGCTGACCGGCCCGCGCAAGTCGGCCGTCCGCGTTATCGAAGACGGCAAGAAGAAGATCAAGCGCGGCGACCACTCCGGGAAGATTACCTCGGTGAACGCGACGCTCCTCGAAACGCTCCTCGACGGCGGCTACACGCCCGTCGTGACCGTTCCGATGCTCGCCGACGACGGCGTGCCGGTCAACGCCGACGCCGACCGCGCCGCCGCCGCGGTCGCGGGCGCGCTCGGCGCGAAGCTCGTCGTCCTCACCGACGTGAAGGGCGTCTACGCCGACCCCGACGACGAGTCCACGCTCATCGAGACGGCCGACACGCCCGAGGAGTTCTCGGCGCTCGAATCGGCCGCCGAGGGGTTCATGACGAAGAAGGTCATGGCCGCGAAGGAGGCGCTCGACGGCGGGGCCGCCGAGGTCATCGTCTCCGACGCGAACCTGAACGACCCCATCGTGACGGCGCTCAACGGCGGCGGCACGCACGTGACGCCCGGTGCGCTGGTCGAAACCGAGGAGGCTGAGCAGTAATGTCTGGATTCGTCTTCAACGAGAAGCCCATCGCCATCGAGTCCGGCGAGGGGCCGTACCTCTACTCGGACGACGGCACCGAGTACCTCGACTTCGGCGCGAGCTACGCCGTCGCGGCGCTCGGCCACTCCCACCCCGCGGTCACCTCCGCGATACAGGAGCAGGCCGCGAAGCTGACCTATGTGCAGGCGTCGTATCCCGTCGAGGTCCGCACCGAACTCTACGAGAAGCTGGCGACGCTCGCGCCCGGCGACATCTCGAACGTCTGGCTCTGTAACTCCGGCACCGAGGCCAACGAGGCGGCGATGAAGTTCGCCCGCTCGGCGACCGGCCGCCAGAAGATTATCGCCACGAAGCGCGCCTTCCACGGCCGCACCCTCGGGAGCCTCGCGCTCACGTGGAAGCAGAAGTACAAGAAGCCCTACGAGCCGGTCGCCGGCGGCGTCGAATTCGTCAGCTACGGCGACGAGGAGGAGCTCGCCGAGGCCATCGACGACGAGACGGCCGCGGTCTTCTTAGAGCCGATTCAGGGTGAAGGCGGCATCAACCCCGCCGCGGCGGAGTACCTCCAGACCGCCCGCGACCTGACCGACGACGCCGGCGCGGCGCTCGTCTTCGACGAGATTCAGACCGGTATCGGTCGCACCGGGTCGCTGTGGGCCTGCGAGAACGCCGGCGTCGTCCCCGACATCCTGACGAGTGCGAAGGGCATCGCCAACGGACTGCCGCTCGGCGCGACGCTCTGTGCCGACTGGATCGCGGACGGCGCGGCCTCCCACGGCTCGACGTTCTCCGGCGGTCCCGTGGTCTGCGCGGCGGCGAACGCCACCCTCGACACCATCGTCGAAGAGGACCTGCCCGGCCACGCGGCCGCGGTGGGCGACTACCTCACGACGGAGCTCGAAGCCGCCGTCGAGGAACACGACCTGCCGGTCCGCGAGGTCCGCGGCGACGGCCTCATGGTCGGCGTCGAGGTCAAGCGCGGCGCGAACCGCACGCTGAAGCACCTCGCGCTGTCCGAGCAGTTGCTCGCGCTCCCCGCGGGCCGGACGGTCGTCCGGTTCCTGCCGCCGCTCGTCATCGAAGAGGAACACGCCGACCGCGCGGTCGACGCCATGACGAACGTGTTATCATGAACGCCGAAATCGACCGCGAGGACGGCGGCGAGGCGGAAGCGGAGACCGAGACGGAGTCAGTGGCTGAGTCGCAGTCGCAGTCGGAGACGACGCCCGACGCCGAGGTCGATGCCGGCGTGACCCCCGACGCGGACGCCGACACCGACGCCCTCGACGAGGGCGAGTGGGTCGACGCGCGCCACCTCCTCTACGACATGGTCTCGACGCCCTCGGTGTCGGGGGACGAGGAGGCGGCCGCCGAGGTCCTGAAGGCGTTCTTCGAGGCGCACGACCGCGAGGTCTGGATAGACGAGGTCGGCAACGTCCGCGTGCCGGCCGACGACGCGGTGCTCCTCACCTCCCACATCGACACCGTCCCTGGCGACGTGCCGGTGAAGATAGAAGACGGCGTCCTCTGGGGTCGCGGCAGCGTCGACGCGACGGGGCCGCTCTGTTCGATGGCCGCGGCGGCCGTCGAGACGGGCGTCTCGTTCGTCGGCGTCGTCGGCGAGGAGACCTCCTCGCGCGGCGCGTGGCACCTCGTGGAGGACCGCGAGGAGCCCGACGCGGTCGTCAACGGCGAGCCCTCGGGCTGGGACGGCGTCACGCTCGGCTACCGCGGGTTCCTCTCGGGAACGTACATCGCGACGAGCGAACTCGGCCACTCCTCGCGCCCCGAGGAGAACGCCATCCAGTCCGCGGTCGCGTGGTGGTCCCGCGTGGCCGACTTCTTCGACGAGGAGCGCGACGGCGTCTTCGACACGGTGACGACCAAGCCCGTGACGTTCGACGGCGGCCCGACCGACGACGGTCTCGCGGTCGAGGCGACGGTGGACGTGCAGTTCCGCGTCCCGCCGCGGCTCTCCATCGACGACGTGCGCGAGGTTGCGGAGGGCGAACTCACCCGCGGCGGCGTCCACTGGAACAAGCCCATCCCGCCGGTCATGATGAGCCCGCGGACCGACGTGGCGCGGGCGTTCCGCGTGGCCATCCGCAACGTCGGCGGCGTGAAGCCCCGGCTCCTCCGGAAGACCGGGACCAGCGACATGAACATCTTCGCCGGCACGTGGGACTGCCCGATGGCGACCTACGGTCCCGGCGACTCGGACCTCGACCACGCCCCGAACGAACACCTCGACCTCGCCGAGTTCGACAGCGCCATCGACGTGCTCGTCGACGTGTGCGAGCGCCTCGCGGACGACTGAGGCGGGCGGCAGCGACGACCGACCGAGACGGCGAACCGACACGGAGACACGACACACGACACAATGCTCGAAACCACCCACTTCACCGACATCGACGACATCAGCGCATCGGAGTTAGACCGCGTCCTCACCCGCGCCGCCGACATCAAGTCCGGCAACGACGAGACGCAGCTCACCCGAGCGACGCTGGCGATGCTCTTCGAGAAGCCGAGTACCCGGACGCGTGTCTCCTTCGAGACGGGGATGACCGAACTGGGCGGCCACGCGCTGTTCCTCGGCCCCGAAGACATCCAGCTCGGCCACGGCGAGCCGCTTTCGGACACCGCGCGCGTGCTGGGTCGCTACGGCGACGCCATCATGGTCCGCCTGTTCGACCACGAGGACCTGCTCGAAATCGCCGAGCACTCCGACGCGCCGGTCATCAACGGCCTGACCGACGACGCCCACCCCTGCCAGAC
Source organism: Haloferax gibbonsii (assembly GCF_001190965.1). Taxonomy (NCBI): domain Archaea; kingdom Methanobacteriati; phylum Methanobacteriota; class Halobacteria; order Halobacteriales; family Haloferacaceae; genus Haloferax; species Haloferax gibbonsii. Next base: position 40,959 of record NZ_CP011947.1, on the reverse strand, counting down.
GCTCGCCGACCTGCTCACCATCCGCGAGCACGTCGGCGACTTCGACGAGGTGTCCGCGGCGTGGGTCGGCGACGGCAACAACGTCGGCCAGTCGTTCGTCCTCGGCTGCGCGATGGCCGGCATCGACCTCACCGTGGCGACGCCGCCGGACTACGGCGTCGACGACGACGTGCTCGAAAAGGCCGCCGAACTCGGCTCGACGCCGACGATTACGACCGACCCAGAGGAGGCCGTCGCCGACGCGGACGTGGTCTACACCGACGTCTGGATTTCGATGGGCCAGGAGGACCAGCGCCACGAGAAACTGCAGGCGTTCGAGGGATTCCAACTCAACGAGGACCTGCTTTCGGGCACCGACGCGAAGGTCATGCACTGCCTGCCGGCCCACCGCGGCGAGGAGATTACCGGCGACGTGCTCGAAGGCGAGCGCTCGCTCGTCTGGGACCAGGCGGAGAACCGCCTGCACGCCCAGAAGGGACTCATCGTCGAACTGCTCGAAGAATAGCAATCGGCTCCGCGGCGGTCGGTTCTCTTCTCAGAAGACGCCGTCGAGCGCGGGGTACGACGCCCCGATGACGGCCCCGTAGACGACGTGCCCGACGAGGCTCGTCACGTTCACGTTCGGGAGCGGGGGGTTCGCCGGAGAGCCAACCACACCGAGCCACACGGGCATGACGACGACGGCGAGGACGGCCCAGAGGACGACGCCGTATCCGACGCCCGCACCGAGCGACCTGAGCGAGCCGCTGAGGTCGAAGTCAAGGGCGCTCACAAGGCCCGCGAACGTGACACCGAGAACCGCTCCGTGAGCGACGTGGATTGCGAAGCCGACGGTCCCACCCGTGAGGCCGTACATCGAAGGGATGGCGACTTCGAGGACCGGCCGCATCTGGACGACCATCATCGCCCCCATGACGACGGCGGCGAGCGAGCCGGCGGCGACGCCGGCGCGCCAAGAGTCAGTCGTCGTCGATTCGAGTCGCGTCGTGGCTGTTTCAGAGGCCATGAATAGCGTGCCAACGTCTGGCACAATAACGCTCTCTCGGACGGGCGACGCCGCCGCACCGCGGGGGTATTATTATACCGTCCCTGCCGCGTCCAGCGGTGTCGGGGGCTCCGAGCCTTTTAATCGGATGGCGGCCGAGATTCTCCCGTGGCCCACGCCAACGGCGCACCCGACGACGGCGACGCGGACGGAGCGTGGCGGTTCTTCCCGTACGACGAGCCGTACCCCAATCAGGAGGCGGCGATGTCCGGCATCGCCGACGCCCTCGACGACGAGCGGAACGTCCTCCTCGAAGGGGCGACCGGGACCGGGAAGACCATCTCCGCGCTCGTGCCCGCGCTCTCGTACGCCCGCGAGCACGACAAGACGGTCGTCATCACGACGAACGTCCACCAGCAGATGCGCCAGTTCGTCGAGGACGCCCGCGCCATCACCAGAGAGGAGGCTATCCGGGCGGTGGTGTTCCGCGGGAAGTCCTCGATGTGCCACATCGACGTGGGCTTTCAGGAGTGTCAGACCCTCCGCGATACGACCCGGAGCATCGTCGAAAAGGAGTCCGACAGGGCAGAACTCTCCGAGCAGGCGCAGTCGCTCCTCGACGGGATGCGCGAGGGCGAGTCCGGCGCGGCCGACGCGCGGAGCGCCGTCACGGACGAACTCGACAGCATCGACGACGAGCTGGAGGAGTTGAAGGAGGGCAACTACTGCGAGCACTACTACAACAACCTCGCGCGGAACACCGACGAGTTCTTCCAGTGGCTGTTCGACGACGTGCGGACGCCCGACGAGATTTTCGAGTACGCCGGGAAGCAGAACCTCTGCGGCTACGAGCTACTCAAGGAGGGCATGGAGGGCATCGACCTCGTCGTCTGCAACTACCACCACCTGCTCGACCCGATGATACGCGAGCAGTTCTTCCGGTGGTTGGACCGCGACCCCGACGACGTGATTACGGTGTTCGACGAGGCGCACAACATCGAGAGCGCGGCCCGCGACCACGCCAGTCGCGCGCTCACCGAGAACACGCTCGAGAGCGCGATGAACGAGCTGGAAGACGAAGACGACTCGCGGGCCGAGAGCGCCCGCAACGTCATCGGGACGTTCCTCGACTCGCTTCGCGACAGCTACGAGGAGGCGTTCGGCTTCGGCGAGCGCGAGCAGGTCGACGAGAACTGGTACGACCTCTCTATCGCCAATCAGGGCCGCCGAGACGACCTGACGATGGAGTTCCTGCAGTCCTACGAGGGCCGCGGCATCGACGTGGAAGTCGAACTCGCGCTCCAGTTGGGCAAGCAGTTGGACGAGCAGTACGAAGACGCGTACAAGAACGGCGAGGCGACGACGCGCAAGGAGTGCCAGACGCTACAGGCGGCGAACTTCATCGCCGACTGGACGGAGATGGGCGGCGAACTCGGCCGCCATCCGATGCTGTCGGTCCGCCGCGACGGCGGCACCGACGAGATTTACGGCCGCGCAGAGCTGTACACCTGCATCCCGAGAGAGGTCACGAAAGAGCTGTTCGAGGAAGTTCACGCGAGCATCCTGATGTCGGCGACGCTCCGCCCGTTCGACGTGACGGAGGGGACCCTCGGGCTCAAAAACCCCGTCACGATGGCCTACGGCCTCGAATACCCCGAGGAGAACCGACGGACGTTTTCGGTCTCGCTGCCCGCGCTGTTCTCTTCCGAGCGCGACGACCCCGGCACGCAGGAGACCATCGAGGGGATGCTGGCCGACGCCGCCACGTTCACGCCGGGCAACACGCTCGTGTTCTTCCCGTCGTACGCCGAGGCGGAGCGCTACCACGAGCGTCTGCGGGCGAACCCGGACGTCGACGCGGAACTGTTCTTGGACGAACCGGGCGTCCGCGCCGAGGAGCTGCGCCGCGAGTTCGTCGGCAAGAACGGCGCGGTGCTTCTCACCTCGCTTTGGGGGACGCTCGCCGAGGGCGTGAGCTTCGACGGCGACGACGCCCGGACGGTCGTGGTCGTCGGCGTTCCCTACCCGCATCTCTCCGAGCGACTGGAGGCGGTACAGGACGCCTACGACCGCGCCTACCGCGGTAAGAAGGACGCCGGCTGGCGCTACGCCGTCGAGATTCCGACGATTCGGAAGACCAGACAGGCGCTCGGGCGAGTCATCCGCGCGCCCGACGACTTCGGCGTCCGCGTGCTGGCCGACAAACGCTACACCCGCGAGAGCTCCTCGATGGGCAAGTACGGCGTCCGCGGGTCGTTCCCGGTCGAAGAGCGCGCCGAGATGGTCGACATCGCGCCGAACAAGCTCAAGTTCGCGATGCTGAACTTCTACAACGACCGCGACGCCTACGACGGCGACCCGCCGCGGCCCTGAGCGGGTCGCGGTCGGCGCGAAAAGTCGGCCGCGACCGCCGTGCGATTCTTACCTGTTCGAACCAACACAGGGTGATGAGTGCGACCCCTCCCGGACCGAAGGGCCTCCCGTTGTTCGGCGCGAGCAGACAGTACGCCCGCGACCCGTTTACGTTCCTGACGGCCGTCGCGGACGCCTACGGCGACGTGGTCCACTTCGACCTCGGCCCGCTCGACACCTACATGCTCACGAATCCGGCGGACGTCGAGACGGTGCTCGTGAGCGAGGCGTCGAAGTTCAGGAAGCCGCAGTTCCAGGACCGCGCCATCGGCGACCTGCTGGGCGACGGCCTGCTCATGAGCGAGGGCGCGACGTGGAAGAAACAGCGCCAACTCGCCCAGCCGGCGTTCGACGTGCGGCGCATCTCGACGATGGCCGGCATGATGACCGACCGGACGGAGTCGATGCTGTCGTCGTGGGGCGACGGCGACGTGGTCGACGTGCAACTGGAGATGGCGCGGCTGACCGTCGAGATAATCGTCGACGCCATGTTCGGCACCGACCTCGACGACGAGCGCGTCCGGCGGGTACAGGAGAACCTCGAACCGCTCGGGGCGCGGTTCGAACCCGACCCGCTTCGGTTCCTGACGCCCGACTGGGCCCCGACGCGGGAGAACCGCCAGTACAAGGAGGCGCTGTCCGAACTCGAATCGCTCGTCTGGGACATCGTCGAGGAGCGCCGCGGGACCGAGTACGGCGAGACGCCGGCGTCGTCGGTGCCCGCCGACGCGACGGGCGACGACCGACCGATGGACCTGCTTTCGATTCTGCTCCGCGCCTACGACGAGGGCGAGCAGACCGAGAAGAACCTCCGCGACGAGCTGATGACGATGCTCCTCGCGGGCCACGACACGACGGCGCTGACGCTGACGTACGCGTGGTACCTGCTCTCGCAGCACCCCGAGGCGGAGGCGAAGCTCCACCGCGAACTGGACGAGGTGCTCGGCGGGCGGACGCCGACGTTCGAAGACGTTCGGAAGCTGGAGTACACCGAACGCGTGCTGAACGAGGCGATGCGGCTGTACCCGCCGGTGTACGTCATGTTCCGCGAGCCGAAGGTGGACGTTCGTCTGGGCGGCTACCGCGTCCCGGAGGGCTCGGCCATCATGCTCCCGCAGTGGGTCGTCCACCGCTCGGAGCGCTGGTGGGACGACCCGCTTTCGTTCGACCCGGACCGCTGGGCACCCGAGCGGGCCGGCGACCGCCCGCGCTTCGCGTACTTCCCGTTCGGCGGGGGGCCGCGCCACTGCATCGGCAAGCACCTCTCGCTGCTCGAGGGGCGGCTCATCCTCGGCACCGTCGCCCAGCGGTACGAACTCGACTACGTCCGCGACGAGCCGTTCTCGCTTCGCGGGTCGCTGACGATGCACCCCGAAGAGCCGATGGGGATGCGGCTCCGGGCGCGCGACTGACGAGGCGGGACGGGGCAGGACGGGAGGGGGCGGGACGGGGCGACACACCGGCGGTCGTCGCTTCGCCGACGGCGACGCGGTCGAATCCCCCCGTCAGGCCGGAAGCGAAATCGAGGCCGCGGTCTCGCGGAACGACGAGTCGTAGATGTCGAGCTGCGAGACGGTCCACTCGACGGGCTCGATGGACTGGCTCGCGACCGCGCGGGCGTCGGCGAGACTGCCGCCGCGGGCGAGCGTGACGTGCGGGACGTAGTCGTCGCCCTCCAGTCCGTCGACAGCGCCGAACTCGTCAGTGAGCGCGCGGTGCAGGTCGGCGAGGCCGGGGCTCTCGACAGCGAGATAGACGACCGGCGCGGCTCCGCGCGGCGGCGCTTCGAAGAACCGGACGTCGGTCACGCGGGCTTCGAACGCCGGCTGACCGGCGAGCACGCGCCGCAACTGTTCGTGTAAGCGGTCGAACTCAGTGTCTTCGAACCGCTTGCAGACGAGCGTGTGCCGGTCGCGAACCCGGTCGAACGGGGCGAGGTACGGAAACAGGTCGGACGCGAGGCGGGCGACCCGCCCCGGAACCGGGACGTTCAGACTGTACACGCCCGTGACTCACGCGAGAGACACAAAGGCGTATCGTCGCAGCGGGGGTCAGATTCGGTCGAGCAGCCAGAGGACGATGAGCGCCGCGACGACGAGTCCCAGAATCGGCTGGAGCGGGCCGAGCAACGCACCGAACAGCCCGAGCACCTCGCCGATGATTTCGAGCACGAGCCAGACGAGGACGAGCAGGAGGATGATTTTCAGCAGGTCCTCCACGTCGATTCGGCCGCGGTTCGTTCGCATACGGGGCGGTGGGTCGTTCGCAGACAAATAGCTGGTGGCCGGGTAGCTTTATTCCGCTTCGGTGTCACTCTCCACCATGGACAGCCTGTTCTACCAACTCGGGAAGCTCTCGGCGTCCTCGTCGTCTTCGTCGTCGGGCGCGGGGCCGGTCGACAGCGAGCCCGGCCGAATCCCGCGTTGGCTTGGTCCCCTCGCCGTCGCGGTAATCGTCTTCGGCATCGCCGTCGTCGTCTTCCCCGTCACGCCGCTGACGCTCGCGGGATACGTCGTCCTCGCGCTCGCCGTCGCCGCGGTGTACGACGCGGTCGAAATCGTGCAGGCGTACGAAAAGCGGACGCTGACCGTGTTCGGCGACTACAAGGGCATCCTCGAACCGGGGCTGAACGTCGTCCCGCCGTTCGTCTCGAAGACCTACCGCTTCGACATGCGAACCCAGACGCTCGACGTGCCCTCCCAAGAGGCCATCACGGAAGACAACTCACCGGTGACGGCGGACGCCGTCGTCTACATCCGCGTGATGGACCCCGAGCGCGCCTTCCTGCAGGTCGACAACTACCGCCGGGCCGTCTCGCTGCTCGCGCAGACGACGCTGCGGGCCGCCCTCGGCGACATGGAACTCGACGACACGCTGGCGCGCCGCGACCACATCAACGCGCGCATCCGCCGGGAACTCGACGAGCCGACCGACGAGTGGGGCGTCCGCGTCGAATCCGTCGAGGTCCGCGAGGTGAAGCCCTCGAAGGACGTCGAGAACGCGATGGAACAGCAGACCTCCGCCGAGCGCCGCCGCCGCGCCATGATTCTCGAAGCGCAGGGTGAACGTCGCTCCGCCGTCGAGAAGGCGCAGGGCGACAAGCAGTCGAACATCATCCGCGCGCAGGGGGAAAAGCAGTCGCAGATTCTCGAAGCGCAGGGTGACGCCATCTCGACGGTCCTCCGGGCCCGCGCGGCGGAGTCGATGGGCGAGCGCGCCATCATCGACAAGGGCATGGAGACGCTGGGGAACATCGGTACCTCGCCGTCGACGACGTACGTGCTGCCGCAGGAACTCACGTCGCTGCTCGGCCGCTACGGGAAGGGGCTGACCGGCTCCGATATACAGCAGGCCGCGGGCCTCGAAAGCAAGGCGTTCGACGAGGAGACCCGCGAACTCCTCGGCCTCGACGACATCAGCGAGATACTCGGCGAGTTGGACGGCATCGAGACGGCGGACATCTCCGCCGACGCGGTCGATATCGAAATCGAAGACGGCGGCGTCGAGGCTGAGCGGGTCGAGTGAGCGAAAAATCGAATACGCGAAGCAGTCGCGATTCCACCGACGCGCCGAGGGGCCGGTGCAGCGTCGTGTCCGGTCTGCGGGGCGACCGGCGCGAGCCCCGTCGTCCGGCCGTCGCGGTTCGGCGAGGCGCGGGACGGACGTGAAACGGGAGCCGCTCGGGTCGTCGGCGTCGGAATCGGCGACTGATTCCCCGTCGCTCGTCGCGGTCGAACGGGAGTCGGAACCCTCGGGAACGTCCCCCCGCACGCGAACGAGAGATGGGTGTCGGCGTCCCACCACCTGTCTGCGGTTCGCGCAGACACCGTTCGATACGTAATAAACACTATTAATTGTCTAGGTCGTTGAAATGTGAGGGGGCGTTTGTCGACAATCGACAACCCGAGCGATTAATCGCCTTTATTTCTATTTTTCACTACGTAGAATAATTTAACCACGTCCGTCTCAGATCGTGTGGTATGCAACAGCAGTCGTCGGTCGGCACGCGGTCGCTGTCGGCGTCCCGCGCCGAGATGAGCGAGATTTTGATGCCCAACGACACGAACAACCTCGGTCGCGCCCTCGGGGGGCGGATTCTGGAGTGGATGGACGTCTGCGGGGCCATCGCCGGGCGACGCTTCGCCGAGCGGCAGGTGGTCACGGCGTCGATGGACCACGTGGACTTCCTCGCACCCATCGACGTGGGCGACGTGGTGACCGTCGAGGCGTACGTCTTCGACACCGGTCGCACCAGCATGGACATCAAGGTCGACGTGACCGCCGAGCGACCGAGCGAGGGCGACCGCCGCGAGACCATCACCTCCTTTTTCACGTTCGTCGCGCTCGACGACGACGAGAAGCCGAGTCCGGTTCCGGACCTTGTCTGCGACTCCCAAGAGGAGCGCGAACTGCGCGACGCGGCGCTTCAGAAGCGCCGCGAGCACCGCGCCGCGCTGGCAGAAGAGTTCGAGTAACGCGGACCGCGAGGGGTCGCGGCGCTTATTCTTCGTCCGCCGCGCGGACGGTCAACACCGGCGCGTCCGACTGGCGGACGACGCGCTCCGTGACGGAGCCGACGAGGTAGTGGTCGAGGCCGGTTCGACCGTGGGTCGCCATCACGACGAGGTCGACCCCGGCGTCGGCGGCGTAGTCGACGATAGTCGAGTGAGGCACGCCCTCCTCGACGATGCGTTCGGTCTCGACGCCGTCGGGGAGCGCCTCGACGGCGGCGTCGGCCGCCGACTCCGCGCGGTCGAGTTCGGACTTCTCCCACACGTCCGGCGCGATGCCGGCCGAGGGCGACTCGAAGCGGTTGCGCGAGTCGGCCACGGACAGGACGTGGACCGTCGCGCCGTACGTTTCGGCGAGGGTCGCCGCGTGCTCGATGGTCGCATCGGTCGCGTCGCTACCGTCGGTCGGAAGCAGGATGTGGTCGTACATGGGTGAGGGTTCAGAATCGAGGACTGTGAAAGTGGTGCCGGTGAAAACGGTTCGAGCGGGTCGTTAGATGCCCAGCGCCATCATGAACAGCGCAATCGAGATGACGGCGAAGAGAACGCCGACGAAGTTCTTGATGACGTCAGTCTCCAGCGCGTTCGACACGTAGGGCGCGATTTGGCCGCCGAGGACCGTCGCGGGGACGGTGAAGACGACCATGTTCCACGGCGTCGTCGCGAGGCTCAGTGAGTGACCGCCGACGATGCCGCCGCCGAAGACGTGGACGAGCGACGCCAGGATGGCGGTCAGCGCGACCACGATGTGGTTCGTACCGATGGCGACGCGGACGGGCACTTTCGTGCTGAGCATCGAGATGATGCCGAGTTCGCCGACGCCGAAGCCGGCGAGGCCCTGGAACATCCCGCCGACGCTGTAGTTGGCGAAGCGGCGCAGGTAGCCGCCGCGGGTGTACGTGTAGTCGTCGCCCTCGCGGTCGACGCGGGTGACGGTCCCGTCGTCGGCCGTGTGGACGCCCGCGGGACCGAGCTTACCGGGGTCGTTGGGGAGGCTCGCGGAGACGGTGCCGCCGTCGGTGGCCGCGGCGTGGTCGGAGTCCGACGAGCCGGGTTCGTCGTGGCCGAGGTCGGCGTTGAACAGCAGGTAGGACGCGGCGAGCAGCGCGATTCCGAGCAGCGCGTGGAACACCACGTCGGGGATGACGAACGACAGGAGCGCGCCGCCGACGACGAACGGAATCGAGCCGCCGACGAGCGTCAGCGCCAGTCGCCGGTCGACGAGGCCGTACTGGATGAAGGCGACGGCCGAACTGGAGAGGCCGAACGCCTCGCTGATGAGGCCCACCTTCACCAGCGTCGACGAGTCGAGCGGGTGCGCGAAGATGGGGAAGATGAAGATGAGGAACGGGACGAAGAGCGCCGACCCGCTGATGCCGACCGTGTTCACGATGGTCGCGCCGGTGAGGAACACCGGGAACAGCCACCAGTACTGGAGCCAGTACTCCATGCCTGCACCCGACGGCGTCGGTGCCATGGTGAACACCGAGGCGAGGAACAGCAGGGGAGCGATGAACACGAGGATGTGTTGGTACTTCAGGAACGACTTCTGGACGTGACTGAGAGACTGAGAGCTCATGGTTCTCGTTGTTATCAGTACGCAGTAGCGTTCGCGTGCACTCGCGTGGAGTGGCACGCCGAAAACAGCCCGTTCGCCGAGTCATCAGCGGCACCGACCCGCGCGTGTTCACCGTCTCCCGAGGATGCGACCGCGTCGCACACCGGGGAGACCGGCGTGCGGTGGTCGCCCGAACTGTCGAGCACGGAGTGCTCGAATCCGCGGACCATTCAGGTAATGCCTCCGTTGGGGTAGGCGTGGTGAACGGTGTGGGTTGCAGGCTCGTCCGCCGAGGTGCGGATCACGGTGGAACGGGCATAGCGAGGTCGGGCTAATAAGTCTTGATGTCGACCCCCCAATTTGGGTACGGTCCACACACCGACGCGCGTCGAAAAACCAGTAACATGTGTTTCTATCCAAAATCTGTGCTCAGTCGTTGGGTTCGAACGCCCGTCTGACCAGCGCCCGTTCGGTCTCGTAGGTGAGCCGTTCGAGCGCTTCGGCGGGGGTGACCCACTGGCGCGCGTCGACCTCGCCGTCGGGTTCGAACGGGCGCTCGTCGGCGACGCGCATGTGCCAGACGAACACGCCCTTCGGGCCGCTCCGCGTCCCCGCGTCGTCGGGGACGCGGTACTCGTAGCGCCCGGCGAACCGGCCGCAGTCGACCTCGCACCTCGTCTCCTCGCGGACCTCTCTGACGGCGGTCTCGACCAGCGTCTCGCCCGGTTCGAGTTTCCCCTTCGGGAGCGACCAGTCGTCGTAGCGCGGCCGGTGGACGAGACAGAGTCGGCCGTCGTCGCGGCGGAGGAGTCCGCCAGCCGCGAACGTCAGAGTCGATGGTGAGGACACGACCGGTCAGAACTCGTCCGGGGGCGTCAGGCCGTCGTCGGCCTCGCCGTCGTGTTCGTCGGGATACTCGGGCGCGACGCCGTCTTCGAGGGCGTCCACGTCGAACTCTCGGCGGAGGTTCTGGATGCGGTCGCGGATGTCGGCGGCGAGTTCGAATTCGAGGTTGTCGGCGGCCTCCTGCATCCGGTCTTCGAGGAAGGCGATCTGTTCTACCGCCTCGTCGGCGTCGGCGGGTTCGTCGCCGGAGACGCCGCGGGTGTCGGTCTTGCTCCCCGGCAGGTTCGTCTCGCCGACCTCCTTTTCGATGGTCGTCGGCGTGTAGCCGTGTTCCTCGTTGAACTCCTGTTGGATGCGGCGGCGGCGCTGCGTCTCGGAGATGGCGGCCTCCATCGCGTCCGTCATCTCGTCGGCGTAGAGCACGACCTCGCCGTTGACGTTGCGGGCGGCGCGGCCCATCGTCTGGACGAGCGTGGTCTCGGAGCGCAGGAAGCCCTGCTGGTCGGCGTCGAGGATGGCGACGAGCGAGACTTCGGGGATGTCGAGGCCCTCGCGGAGAAGGTTGATGCCGACGAGCACGTCGATATCGCCGAGGCGGAGCGACCGGATGAGTTCGTGGCGTTCGAGCGTGTCGGTCTCGTCGTGCATGTAGGCCACGTCGACGCCGGCCTCTTCGAGGTACTCGGTGAGGTCCTCGGCCATCCGCTTCGTGAGCGTCGTGACGAGCACGCGCTCGTCGCGGTCGATGCGCTCGTCGATGCGGGCCATCAGGTCGTCGACCTGCCCGGTCGCCTCCGTCACCTCGACCTTCGGGTCCACGAGGTGGGTCGGCCGGACGATTTGCTCGACGATTTGGTCGGAGTGCTCGCGCTCGTAGTCGCCGGGGGTCGCGGAGACGAAAAGCGCCTGCCCGACGGTCTCTTCGAACTCCTCGAAGGTGAGCGGGCGGTTGTCGTAGGCCGTCGGCAGGCGGAAGCCGTTTTCGACGAGCGAGTCCTTTCGGGACTTGTCACCGGCGTACTGGCCCTTAATCTGCGGGAGCGTGACGTGCGACTCGTCGATGACGGTGAGGAAGTCGTCGGGGAAGTAGTCGAGGAGGGTGTAAGGCGCGTCGCCCGGCTCGCGGTCCGAGAGGTGGACCGAGTAGTTCTCGATGCCGGAGCAGTGGCCCGTCTCGCGGAGCATCTCGATGTCGAAGGTGGTGCGCTCTTCGATGCGCTGGGCGGCCACGAGGTCGCCCTGTCGCTGGAAGTGCTTCACCCGCTGTTCCATCAGCTCCTCGATTTCCGAGATGGCTCCTTCGAGTTGCTCTTCGGGGATGGAGTAGTGTTCCGCCGGATAGACGAGGACCGCCGGCTCGGACGACTTGACCTCGCCCTCCAGCGGGTCGAGCTTCAGCATCCGGTCGATTTCGTCGCCCCAGAACTCGATGCGGACGGCGTAGCGGCCGTACATCGGGAACACCTCGACGGTGTCGCCGCGGACGCGGAACGTCCCTTGCCGGAAGTCCACGTCGTTGCGCTCGTAGTTGAGGTCGACGAGACCACGGAGGAGTTCGTCGCGGTCCATCTGCTGGCCGACCTCCAGTCGGAGGGACATATCGGCGTAGTTCTTCGGGTCGCCGAGGCCGTAGATAGCCGACACCGAGGCGACGACGATAACGTCGTCGCGGGTGAGAAGCGACCGGGTCGCGGAGTGGCGGAGCCGGTCGATTTCCTCGTTTATCGACATGTCCTTGTCGATGTAGGTGTCGGTCTGCTCGATGTACGCCTCGGGCTGGTAGTAGTCGTAGTAGGAGACGAAGTACTCGACCGCGTTGTCGGGGAAGAGACTCTTGAACTCCTCGTACAACTGGGCGGCGAGCGTCTTGTTGTGCGCGAGGACGAGCGTCGGCTTCTGAATCTCCTCGACCACCCACGAGACGGTGTTTGTCTTGCCGGAACCGGTGACACCGAGCAGGGTCTGCACGTCGGCACCCTCGCGGAAGCCGCGGGCCAGCGCCTCGATTGCCTCGGGTTGGTCGCCCGCGGGGTCGAAGGGGGCGTCGACGCGGAATTCGCGGTCTGCGTCGGGTCTGTCGGCGGACAGGGGACCGGACTCGCTCATTGCCCGTCCTTGGGTCGCGGCGTACTTGAGCGAGGCGGTGCTTGTCGCCGGAGGAACGGTTTTGGGCCGGGCTGTCGAACCGTCCAGTATGACGCGAGCCGAACTCGAACGCGCGAGCAACCTGCTCAAGGAAGCCGCCGAGGCGACCGAGGGCGACGTGCAGGAGCGACTCTACGAACAGTCCGACCAGCTCGCGAAGCTGGCGACGCGCGAGCAGGGACCGGACCACGGGCGACTCGCCCGCCACATGACGGTCCTCCACGAACTCGCCGAGGACCTCGACGGCGACGTCGCCGAGACGGTCCGCGAGGCCCGAAGCGAAGTCCTCGAATACCGCAAGGGCGTCCCCGGCGTCTGACGACCGGCTGACAAACCCCCTCGTTTCTACTGGAACTCGCCCGCTACGCCGCGAGTCGTCGCTGTCGGCACTGGGCGAACGAAGACACAAGTTCCGAGCATACCGCACCGCGAGCGGGGCCGAAGTCGAGTCTCGCGACCGGTTTTCTCCACCGTGAGACGCAGCGCGTCTCACGAGCCGTCGTTCCGCTACCGTTCGCGGAGACGGTCTACGCCGGGTCGGTCGCCAACGGCGACCCCTGTGAGTGAAGAGGGGGCTTAGCAGACGTTCTTCGGCTTGACGCCCATGCCTTCCAGCGTCTCGACGTACTCGTCGTAGGCGGCTTCGACCACCGCGTCGGCGGCCTCGCGGGCGACGGCGTCGTCCTCGACGAGGTCGTCGATGGCGGCTTCGAGCGTGTCGAGTTGGTCGTTGAGGTCGGACTTGAGCGTGCGGAAGTCGTTGGCGGCCATCGGGTCCGCGTCGCCGACGAAGAAGCCGACCATCTGCTCGACGGTCTTCAGCGACACGAGCGCGCGGGCGAGCGCGCCGCCGAGGCGGCCGTCGGTCGTCTCGAACTCGGCCAGCACGTCGTAGACGTTCGGCTTCGAGCCGTCGGGCTCCGCGCCGACGGTTTCGGCGTGCTCGCGGGCGGTGTCGGCGAGGTCGGCGAAGAGCGCGGCCGCCTCGTCGTTCGGTTCGTCGTCTGCCCACCAGTCGAACAGGTCGGCGGCGGCGGCGGCCTCGGCGGCGGCCGCGGCGCGGACCGCGTCGCCGTCCATCTCGCCGCCGGTGACGGCGTACAGCGCCTTCGAGGAGCCGAGTCGGGAAAGCGGCGTCTCGTGGTCGTCGCGGAGGGTGTCGAGGAGTTCGGACATACGCCCCCGTATGTCCGTCTCGGGTTTGTACCCATCGGCGGCGGCGAGTCCGGCGCGGGTCTGCGACGACCCGGCTCGACCCGAGACGACGACCGGCGTGTCGGCCGGTTCGTGACATTCTACCGAGTCGAACTAGCACGAATATTAAACATTATATGTTGTATTATCATGAGGTTATCCGAGCTATGACAAACGCTATCAGGCAGGCGGCGGAGCGCAGTTCGAAACTGGTCGAACAGTACCTCCCCGACGCGTTCCTGTTCGCCATCATCCTGACCGGGGTGGCGTTCGTGCTGGCGCTGGTGTCGGTCGCGCCGGCCGAGGGGGTCGGCGCGGTCGGACACGCCGGGAACCTTCTCATCGACGGCTGGTACGGCGGCTTCTGGAACCTGCTTTCGTTCGGGATGCAGATGACGCTCATCCTGATGACGGGCTACGCGCTCGCGCAGACGAAGCCCGTGGACTGGCTCCTGACGCGCCTCGCGGGCGTCCCGAACACCGAGCGGGGCGCGGCCGCGATGGTGCCGGTCGTCGCCGCCGCGGCGTCGTTCGTCCACTGGGGTCTCGGCCTCGTCGTCGGGGCGCTGTTCGCCCGGAAGATAGCGACCGAGATGCGCGGCATCGACTTCCCCATCGTCGTCGCCGGGGCGTACTCCGGGTTCGTCGTCTGGCACGGCGGTCTCGCGGGGTCGATTCCGCTCCTGTTGAACACCGAAGGGAACTTCCTCATCGAGGCGGGCATCCTCGACACGACGTTCGGCACCGGCGGGACCATCTTCACGGTCGCCAACCTCGTGTTGGTCGTCGCGGTCGGCTTCCTCTTCCTGCCGGCGCTGTTCGCGCTCATGTACCCGGCCGACGACGCGAAGAAGACGCCCATCGACCCCGCGGCGTTCGAGACGGCGACCGACGGTGGCGAGCAAACGACTGGCGGGTGGGCCTCCACGGCCGTCCCCGAGGACGCCTCGCTCGCGACGCGCATCGAGCACTCGCTCGGCATCGGCGTGGCAATCGGCGTCGTCGGCCTGCTCGCGGTCGCCCTGTACTTCTGGGAGGGAATCCAGAACGGGACGATGCCGTGGAACAACCTCAACCTGAACATCGTCAACTTCGGCTTCCTCTTCCTCGGCCTGCTGTTCCACGGGACGCCCAAGGCGTACATCGAGGCCATCGTCGAGGCCGTCGAGAACGTCTGGGGAATCATCCTCCAGTTCCCCTTCTACGCGGGTATCATGGGCATCATGGCCTACGCGCCCGAGGGCTCCGTCAGCCTCGCCACGCAGATCGCACAGGGCATGGTCGCCGTCGCGCCCGACGGGACGCTCCCGGCCTTTGCCTTCTTCACCGCCGGTCTCGTGAACTTCTTCGTCCCCTCCGGCGGGGGCGAGTGGGCCGTCATCGGCGAGACGCTCGTCACGGCCGCGAAGGCGTCCGGCGAGTCAATCCCGCGAGTCGCCGTCGCCGCCTCGTGGGGCGACGCGTGGACCAACATGATCCAGCCCTTCTGGGCCATCCCGCTGCTCTCCATCAGCGGCCTGTCGGTCCGCGACATCATGGGCTACTGCGTGATGGTGCTTCTCGGCGCGGGCGTACTCGTCGCCGTCGGCATCAGCGTCCTGCCGATGTGAACCGCAAAAAGAACCGGTCGGTCGGTATCGAAACGAACTGAGGCCGAGGCGGCTCAGTTACCCTTCTCGACGGGCGCGCCGACGAGGTTGCCCCACTCCGTCCACGAGCCGTCGTAGTTGGTGACGTTCTCGTAGCCGAGGAGTTCGTGGAGGGCGAACCACGCGATGGACGAGCGCTCGCCGATGCGGCAGTAGGCGATGGTGGACTCGTCGCCTTCGATGCCCTGGTCCGCGTAGAGTTCGCGGAGTTCGTCGGCGGACTTGAAGGTGCCGTCGTCGTTGACGGTCGCGGCCCACGAGATGTTGCTCGCGCCGGGGATGTGGCCGCCGCGCTGGGCGGTCTCCTGCAGTCCCGGGGGCGCGAGAATCTCGCCGGAGAACTCTTCGGGCGAGCGAACGTCGACGAGGGGAAGGCCCTTGTCGACCGCCTTCTCGACGTCGTCGCGGTACGCGCGGATGTCCTCGAAGGGACCCTTGGCGCTGTAGTCTTGCTCCGGGAAGGACGGGACTTCGTCGGTCGTCGGATAGTCGTTGTCGACCCAGTAGTCGCGGCCGCCGTTCATCAGGTGAACGTTCTCGTGGCCGTAGTACTTGAACTGCCAATAGGTGTAGGCGGCGAACCAGTTGGAGTTGTCGCCGTAGAGGACGACCGTGGAGTCCTCGGAGATGCCGTGGGAACCGAGGAGGTCCTCGAAGTCCTCCTTGGTCAGCACGTCACGGGTCGTCTGGTCCTGCAGCTGGGACTCCCAGTTGAACCCGATGGCACCGGGGGCGTGACTCTCGTCGTACGCCTCGGTGTCCACGTCCACTTCGACGAGTCGGTACGCCGGGTCGTCGCTCTGGAACTCGTCGAGGTGGCTCTCCACCCAGTCCGCAGAGACGAGCACGTCCTTCGCGTAATCGGAGTTTGACATCGCGTTTCTCCGTACAACAGGAAGGCCCATAACTCTCACAGCGACGGCATGTACGGCCTGACCTCGGGTGATGCGGCAATATTGTCCCGGATATGGCGGGGGAGACGGCGAAACTGACTCGGAGAACGGCCGTCTCGGGGACTCTCAGCCCGGTATCCGACGAAACCAGCAACAACATCCGCTACCCCGGACACGTGGCGAGGGGTGCGAGGAGGGGCGGACCTAAACCCGCGGCCCGGAAACGTGGGGACATGGTAGACGTGGTCTCTTCGACGTGGCTCGCGGACCGACTCGGCGACGTTCGCGTGGTGGACGTGCGGGACGGCTGGGAGTTCGACGGCATCGGGCACCTCCCCGGCGCGGTGTCGATACCCTTCGACGAGTTCCGAAGCGCCGACGGCGACGTGGGGATGCTCCCCGGCCGCGACGCGTGGTCCGACCTCCTTTCGGGCGCGGGCGTCGCGGCCGACGACGACGTGGTCGCCTACGACGACACCCACGGCGTCTTCGCCGCCCGCTTTCTCGTGACCGCCCTCCTCTACGGACACGACCCCGAGAAACTCCACCTCCTCGACGGCGACTTCAGCGCGTGGAACCGCGAGCGCGAGACGACGACCGAGGCGACCGAGGTCGAGGGGACGGTCTACGAGATAACCGACCCGACCGAGACGCCGCTCGTGGACTTCGAGGCGGTCGAAGCCGCGCTCGACGACCCCGAGACCGTCATCGTGGACACCCGCGACCCCGCGGAGTACGACGAGGGCCACCTCCCCGGCGCGGTCAACCTCGACTGGCGCGAACTCGTCGACGACGAGACCCGCGGGCTGAAACCGCGGGACGAACTCGACTCGATTCTGGACGCCGCGGGCGTCGCCCCGGACCGTCGGGTCGTCCTCTACTGCAACACCGCCCGGCGCATCAGCCACACCTACGTCGTCCTCTCGCACCTCGGCTACGACGACGTGGCGTTCTACGAGGGCAGCCTCACCGAGTGGGAGGAACGCGACGGCGCGGTCGTCGAGGGCTGACGAGCGGCGCAGTCAGGGAGTCTCGACCGGGTCGTCGCCCGCGTCCTCCTCGCCTCCGCCGTCGTCGACGCGTAACTCCGCGCCGAGCAGGTCAACGGACTCCGCGAGGAGCGCGACGACGAGCGGGCCGGCGATGATACCGACCGGGCCGAGGCTGAGCAGGCCGCCGACGAAGCCGACGAAGTAGAGGCTCCCCGGCAGGTCGGCGGTCTCCCTGGCGAGTCGCGGGCGAATCAGGATGTCCGGGAGCCACGCGACCGCGAATCCGCCGACGACGACGACGAGCGCGGCGGCGACGAGGTCGCCGACCGCGGCGTGGTAGACGGCCATCGCCGCGAGCAGGACGCTCGGGCCGACGATGGGGATGAACTGGAGGACGGCCGCGACCGTGGCGAGCGTGACGACGTACTCGTAGCCGAGCGCCCAGAAGACGACGAGGCCGATAGCGAACGTGCCGACGGCGGTCGCCGCCTGCAGGACGTAGATAGCGAACAGCGTCTCGCGGGCCCGCTTGTTGAGCGCCGTCGCCGCGTCCCGGTAGTCGGCGGGGACCAGCGCGAGGAGCGTCCGCCCGACGGCGTCGCCGCTGAGGAGCAGCGAGAACACGAGGAACCCGAACAGCGTGAGTTTGATGAGGACCACGGGCGCGGCGGTGGCGGCGGCGCGGCCGAGCGACTGGAGCAGGTTGAGGCCGACCGCAACCACGTCGTCGAGCGTCACCGTCTCGACCATCCCGAGGAACTCGACGGTCACCACGTCGGGCAGGAGCGCCGCGAGCTCGAGGATGTCGCTCAGTCGGAGGAAGACGATGACGACGAGCGGCGCGAGCACGACGCCGACGCCGACCGCCGCGACGACGGTGGCGGCGAGGCTGGCGACCCAGCGGGAGGCCCCGCGCGCTTCGAGGCGTCGCCTGAGCGGCACGAGCAGGTAGGCGACGGTGATGGCGAAAAACACCGTCGCCAACACGTCCGCGAGCATGACCGCCGCGAGCAGCGCGAAGAGGGCGAGCACACCGCCGAGGACGTACGGACGAGAAGCAGTCACCTCCGGTGATACTCCCGCCGAGGATAAAGTCGTTCTCCCGACACGGACCTCGAATCCGACGGATTCGGCCGTTTATCCGTCTCCGAGAACACCACGCCCGTTAAGTACCACAGAGTGCAACAACCGAGTAATGAGACGACGTAGTTTCCTGAAGGCCGCCGGTGCGGGAGGCGTCTCCGCGCTCCTCGCCGGCTGTACCGGGACCGGCGGCGAGCAGACGACGACCGAGGCTTCGGGCGACACGACCGAGACGACCACGGCGACGACGACCGAGGGGACGACCGCGGGCGGCGAGTCGCCGACGCTCACCGTCGGTACCTACGGCTCGTTCGTCGACGCGCCGAGTTCGAGCCCAGGTCCGTGGCTGAAAGAGACGTTCGAGTCCGAGTTCGACGCGACGCTGGAGTGGCAGACGCCCGATTCGGGCGTGAACTACTACATCGAGCGCGCCCTCCAGGGCGTCGAGTCCGGCGCGGACCTCTACGTCGGCCTCGACGCGCAGATGCTCGTCCGCATCGACCAGAAGCTCGACGAGGCGCTGTTCTCGCCCGCCGAGGGACTGTCCCGAGCCGACGAGGTGAACGAGCAACTGAACTTCGACCCGCAGGGCCGCGCGGTCCCCTACGACACGGGCTACATCTCGCTCGTCTACAACGAGACCTACGGCGACGGCGACTTCGTCGCCCCCGAGACGTTCGACGGCCTGCTGGAGTCCGAGTACGCGGGCGCGCTCCTCGCGCAGAATCCCACGTCGTCGGCGACGGGACAGGCGTTCTTACTCCACACCATCGACGCCAAGGGCGAAGACGGCTACCTCGACTACTGGGCGAGTCTGAAGGAAAACGACGTCCGCGTCCTCGGCGACTGGGAGGACTCCTACAACGCCTACTCGAACGGGGAGGCCCCGATGGTCGTCTCGTACTCGACCGACCAGGTGTTCGCCGCCGAGTCCGGCGAGGACATGGCGAAACACCAGATTCGCTTCCTGAACGACGAGGGCTACGCCAACCCCGAGGGGATGGCCCACTTCGCCGACGCGTCGAACCCCGACCTCGCGGCCGAGTTCATGGACTTCATGCTCCGACCCGAGGTGCAGGCCGAAATCGCCGTCCGCAACGTCCAGTTCCCGGCCACGACCACCGCGGAGCTGCCCGAGGACTTCGCGCAGTACGCACAGGAGCCGCCGGAAGCCGTCACGTTCTCCTACGACCGGCTTCAGAACAACCTGAGTGACTGGACCGACGCCTGGGCCCGCGAGTTCGCCAGAAAGTGAGGTGAACCGGTGAGCCGCGTCTCGGTTCGCCGGGTCGCCCGCGTCCTCGAACAGCGACTGCTCACCCTCGTCGCGGCGCTCACCGCCGTCGTCCTCCTGGTCCTGTTTTACTACCCCGTCGCCACCGTCTTCGCCGACGCCGTCCTCGTGGACGGCCGACTCACCGTCGAACCAATCGCGGCGATTCTGACGAGCGAGTTCTACCTCGTCGACATCATCTGGTTCACGGCGAAACAGGCGTTCTACTCGACGCTCGCCAGCCTCGCGCTCGGCCTCCCCGCCGCGTGGCTGTTCTCGCGCTTCGAGTTCCGCGGCCGCGAGACGCTCCGCTCGCTTACCATCCTCCCGTTCGTCATGCCCTCCATCATGGTCGCCATCGGCTTCGTGGCGACGTTCGGCCGCAACGGGACGCTGAACCGCGCGCTCTCCGCCGTCGGCCTCCCGCCGGTCGAACTGCTGTTCACGCTCGAAGCCATCATCGTCGCCCACGCGTTCTACAACGCCCCGCTCGTCGCCCGCGTCGTCACCGCCGCGTGGGAGAGTGTGGACGCCCGGACCGTCGAGACCGCCCGCTCGCTCGGCGCGAACCCGCGGCGGGCCTTCCGCGACGTCGTCCTCCCACAGCTCCTGCCGTCCATCGGCGTCGGCGCGACCCTGACGTTCATCTTCACCTTCGCGTCGTTCCCCATCGTCCTCGCGCTCGGCGGCTTCCAACTGGCGACCATCGAGGTGTTCGTCTACTCGCGGGTCCGGGACCTCGCGTACGCCGAGGCCGCCAGCCTCGCGGTCATCGAGACGGTCATCTCCATCACGTTGACCGCCGTCTATCTCCGGTACGAGGCCAGCCAGCGGTCGGCCGGCGGCGCGGCGAACCCGCTTCCCCGCCGGTCTGTCGTCCCGTCCGACTGGACGCCGAAATCGACGCTTCGGACGGTCGGCATCGCCGGCTACGCCCTCGTCGTCGGACTGGTGTTCGTCGTCCCCATCGCCAGCATGATTCTGGCGAGCGTCACCGGCGGCGACGGCGGCTTCACGCTCGCCAACTACGCCTTCCTCGTCGAGCGACAGGCGACCGGCGCGAGCTTTCAGGTCAAACCACTCCCCGCCATCCTGAACTCGCTGGCCTTCGCCGCGGGGACGCTCGTCGTGGCCGTCCCGATGGGCGTGGTGATGGCCGTCCTCACGACCCGCCGGTACCGCGGGCGCGGCCTCATCGACGTGCTCTCGATGGCCCCCTTCGCCGTCTCGGGCATCGTCGTCGGCCTCGGCCTGCTCCGCGGCCTCGTCTTCGGCGTCGACGTGCTGGGGACGCGAGTCCGCGTCACCGGCGCGCTCGCTATCGTCGCGGCCCACGCCGTCGGCGCGTACCCCTTCGTCACCCGGAACGTCGCGCCGCTTTTCGCCCGACTCGACGGCCGGCTCGTGGAGTCCGCGCGGTCGCTCGGCGCGACCAGAACCCGCGCGCTCGTCGATATCGAACTGCCGCTCGTCTGGACCGGCGTCGTCGCGGGCGCGGCGTTCGCCGTCGCCATCAGCATCGGCGAGTTCGACTCGACCATCATCCTCGCGGAGGGCGCGGGGAGCTACACGATGCCCATCGCGGTCGAGCGGTTCCTCGGGCGACGGCTCGGCCCCGCGACGGCGATGGGCTGTCTCCTGCTTCTCGTCACGTCCGTCAGCTTCCTCGTCGTGGACCGCTTCGGCGGCCGGTGGGGCGAGCTATGAGGGTACCCGGAGAACGACACGGGGGCGAGCCGCGGGAAGTGAGAATTATGACCGTCCGCCGGCGAGGGGAGAACGTGACTTCGGAGGCGAACCCGTGAGACTCGAACTCGACGCGGTGTCCAAGCGCTACGGGTCGGCGACGGCGCTCGATTCCGTCTCGCTGTCGGTCGACGACGGCGAGTTTTTCACGCTCGTCGGCCCCTCTGGCTGCGGCAAGACGACCACGCTCCGCTGTATCGCCGGCTTCGAGTTCCCGACCGAGGGAACCGTGCGCTTCGACGGCGAGTCGATGGCCGGCGTCGCGCCCGAGTCCCGGGGCGTCGGCGTCGTGTTCCAGAACTACGCGCTGTTCCCGCACCTCAGCGTCGGCGAGAACGTCGCCTACGGCCTCCGCTTTACCGACCCGCCGGGCGGTGGCACCCGCGACGAGCGCGTCGCGGAACTGCTTTCCCTCGTCGACCTCGCGGGGTTCGAAGACCGCGACCCGGACTCGCTTTCGGGCGGGCAGCAACAGCGTGTCGCGCTCGCCCGCGCCCTCGCGCCCGGCCCGGACCTCCTGCTCCTCGACGAGCCGATGTCGGCGCTCGACGCCCGGCTCCGCGACCGCCTCCGCCGACAGGTAAAGCGCATCCAGTCGGAACTCGGCGTGACGACCGTCTACGTCACCCACGACCAGTCGGAGGCGCTGGCGGTGTCCGACCGGGTGGCCGTCCTCAACCGCGGCCGCGTCGAACAGGTCGGCCGGCCCCGCGAACTCTACCACCGCCCGCGGACGCGGTTCGTCGCGGAGTTCCTCGGCGAGAACAACGTCCTCGACGGGGTCGTCGAGTCTCGACCGGAAACGGGGGGGATTCGCGTCGGCGTCGGCGACGCGGTGTTCACGCTGGCCGAGGGTCGACGCGTCCTCGGCCAAGGTGGTTCGGCGTCCGGCGACCGCGCTGAAACCGACGGGAGAGACGGCGGCCGACCCGCACGTCCCGAGACCGGGGACAGCCTCACCTTCTGCGTCCGACCCGAACAGCTCCGAGTCGGCGCGGAGACGAACCGGGTTCGCGGAACCGTCGTCGACACCGAGTTTCAGGGGGCGACGACGCGGGTGCGACTCGACTGGGGCGGGACGGAACTCGTCGTGGCGGTCGAAGACGGCGGCGAAGAATCAGCGGCCGGGTTCGAGGTCGGGACGACGCTGGATATCGGATTCGCCCCGGCGTCGGCTCACATCGTCGACTAGGCCGGAAGCGCGGGTCGGTCGGTTCTGCGGTCCCGTTCCGCGTCAGGGTGCGACGCCGACAGTCAGGAGCGTGCCGAACGTCCGGTAGCGCTCGACCATCGCCTCGCGGGTCTCCCAGTCGTCGGTCGGGAACTCGGCGGCTGCCGGGATGTCGATGTCGAGGTCGGCGATGGAGTCCTGTTCGGCGACGTGGAGGCCGGCGTCGCGGAACGCCTCGCGGTACTCGGCGTGGGACCACCGGGTCATGTCGATGGAGATGAGGTCCTGCCACTCGTGGGAGTGGACGTTCTCTTCGTAGTAATTGACCGCGCAGTAGAACGTCCCGCCGGGCCTGAGGATACGGGCGATTTCTTCGAGGGTGTGGTGCGGGTCGGCGGCGTAGTAGAACGCCTCCATCGACCAGACGTGGTCGACGCTGTCGTCGTCGAACGGGAGGTCGTCGAAGTCGCCGACGAGAAACGAGAGGTCGTCGGTGTCGGTGTACTCGCGGGCGTTCTGGACCATCTCGGGCGAGCCGTCGAGGCCGAACCCGCGGCCGATGCCCTTCGTGTCGCGAAGCGCGCGCAGGGCGTAGCCGCTCCCGGTCCCGAGGTCGACGACGGTGTCGCCTTCCTCGACCGGCATCCGTGCGAGCGCGTGCTTCGCGGTGTGCCAGTGTCGGTCCTCCATGCCCTTGTCGCGGCCGTCGGCCGCCCAGGCGTCGAACTCGTCGCGGACGCTCATACCGGAGCCTCGCGCGCCGGGGTGAAAATGCGTTCGAACTGGTCCCGCGGGGGCGGCGAATCCGGCGGCGAATCGGCCGCGTCTCCCGTCGCGCCTTTTAATTACCGGCGTCCCGACGACCGGTGTATGGTCGGAGTCCGCCGCCGGTTCGCGCTCGCCGACACCGCTCAGCAGGTCGTCGGCGGGTTCCTCCTCGCGGGGCCGTTCGTCGTCACCGAGGAGGTGTGGGTGCTCGCGCGGAGCATGTCGTTCGCGCAGGCGATTCTCACCCTCTTTATCGTGCTCGCGGTCGGCTACGGCGCGCTCTACAAGGCCGACGACCGCGACCCCGACCGCGAGCGCGAGGTCGGCGGGATTCCCGTCCGGTTCATCTCGCTCATCACTGTCTCGTACCTCTCCGTGTTCATCCTCGCGCTCGCGTTCGACGCGCCGGGGACGTTCCTCTCGGACGTGTCGGGGGAGGTCCTCGTCACCGTGCTGGGGTACGACCTCGACCTCGCGGTGCTCCGCATCACGCTCAAGGCGACGAGCGTCGGCGCGGTGTTCAGCGTCATCGGCGCCGCCACGGCCGACTCGCTGTTCTGACGCCGCCGGCGCGAGGGGAGTGAACACGCACCACGGCTCGGGGACGCCGCGGCCCGAGCGGCATGAAGGATTAAGTCGGCAGGGTAACTGCTTGGGGTATGGATTACGAGCTCGCCATCGAAGACGCGCCCGAGACGATTCCGGGCGGCACAGGTATCTTGCTCCTTCATCCGAGCATCGGCGAGACCGACCGCATCGACACGGACTTCTTCAAAGTCGACACCGACCGCTTCCTCGTCATCTCGACGCGGACCACCGCGCGGGAGGTCGAACAGAAGTTGGAGCACTACGAGGTCGACGAGTCCAGCGCCACCATCCTCGACACGCTCTCTATCGAGCGCGGCTACTCCCGACGCAGTTCGGACAACATCTACTACGTCGCGGCCCCCGACGACCTCGACGCCATCGTCGAGAAGACCCGGCAGTTCCTCGAACGCCACGACGGAAAGCTCCGGCTCAGCGTCGATTCGGTCACGGAGATGGCGTACTACGCCGACGAGGACCGCGCCTTCGAAGCGACGAAGCAGATTCTCGAACTGCTCGACGAGTTCGACGCGGTGGGGCTGTTCCACCTCTCGAAGGAAGTCCACGACCAGGAGACGCTCGACCGCTTCCGCGAACTGTTCGACGGCGTCGTCGACCTCGAAGAGGACGGCACCGTCACGACCGAGTTCTGAGGCGGCACGCGACGCGAGCGGCTACGTCAAATCGGCGGCGTCGTCACCCGAGTCGTCGGCGGTCGGGTCGTCGTCATCGACCGAGTCCGCGTCGTCGTCCGCCGCGAGTTGCGCGAACGTCTTTTCGGCCCACTTGACCGCGTAGCTCGGCCCGTGGTCGCGGTACGCCGCGGTGTCAAGCGCCGAAAACGGCGCGGGGAGGTCGCGGCCGTGTTTGACGGCCGAACACGCGAACTCGGTCGCCTCGGCGAAGGAGAGTCTGCCGAGCGCGACGAGCCGCGGGAGGTTCGCAAGTCGGTCGTCGAGTCGGCCGCCGGCGTCGACCCACGCCTCGTGGAGGCGGTCGTGGTCGCCCTCCCACGACGCGAACGCCTCGCGGGTGTGGAGGCCGACCCAGCCCTCGTAGAGCGCGGCGGCGACCTGATACGTCTCGCTCGGGCCGAGCGGCGTCGCCGCCGCGAGGTCGCGGTACCGCTCGCCGAAGAAGGGCAGGAAGTGCTCCGGAATCTCGTCGTTTCCGGCCTGCACGAACGCCTCGGCGATGAGGAAGTCCAGAAAGTCGTCCGGCGTCCCCTTCGCGCGGTACTTCACCAGCACGACCGGCGGGTCGGTCTGTCGGGACCACGTCACGGTGCCGTCGCCGGGCATCCCGATGGTGAAGTCGGACGAGGCGTAGCGCCGGAGCTGTTGGGGCGAGTCGTCTGGTAGCCACTCCGCGGGGTACGCCGCCGGGGAGAGCGACTCGACCACCAGCCCGAGGTTCTCCGCGGCCTCCGGGGGAATGGTGTCGAAGTCGCCGGCCACGTCCAAGACGAGCGCGCCGGGGGCGTACTCGTCGCGGACCGATTCGAGGTCCGACGGCAGGGTGCGCGTCTCGAACATCCGCTCAGGCGATGCTCATCCCGACGAACACGACGGCCAGCAGGGCCGACACGCCGACGGTACCGAGCACGATTTTCGTCGCTTGGCTCATAGTGGCACGATTAGGGGCCCGCCGCTTAACCTTTACACTCTATCGTCGGCCGAATCTCCAGTCGAAACGGAGGGGTTCGGGGACGCGCCCCACGGTCGTCGGTCACACGGTTCGGTCGCGTCGCGGACGCGAGAGAAAACGGTAGACTCGTCGGCGTCGCGGTCAGGGAACGAGCTGTTCGCCGTCGTCGTCGAGGATGCGGATGGCCTCGACGGGGCAGACGCGGGCGGCGAACTTCGCGTCGAACTCGGCGTCCTCCGGAATCTCGCGGACGAAGACGCCGTCGTCGGTCTCCTCGCCGTCGACGAGGTCGGCCTTGCCGTCGTCGACGTTCTTCTCGAAGCCCTCCCACTCGTCGACACACTGGAACATGCCGATGCAGGTGTCGCGGTCGTACTCGACTCTCATGCGCCATCGTACCGCCGGGCCGTACAAAGCCCTGCCGACGCGGGGACGTGGGTCGGCGTCGCCTCGCGTCGCGGTCGTGCGACCGACGCCGCGGGCGGCGACGCGTCCGCGCCCGAACCGACCCGATGGCTTAAACCGGGGGACGGTCCAAGGGAGATGCAATGCGAACTGCGGACCTGACGGGCCTGCCGACGGGGATTCCCGAGGCCCTCCGCGACGAGGGTATCGAGGAGCTGTACCCGCCGCAGGCCGAGGCCGTCGAGGCCGGCCTGACGGACGGCGAGAGCCTCGTGGCCGCCGTTCCGACGGCGAGCGGGAAGACGCTCATCGCCGAGCTGGCGATGCTGTCGAGCGTCGCGCGCGGCGGGAAGGCGCTGTACATCGTCCCGCTCCGGGCGCTCGCCTCCGAGAAGAAAGCCGAGTTCGAGCGCTGGGAGGAGTACGGCATCGACGTCGGCGTCTCGACCGGCAACTACGAGTCCGACGGCGAGTGGCTCTCCTCGCGCGACATCATCGTCGCCACCTCCGAGAAGGTCGACTCGCTCGTCCGGAACAACGCGGCGTGGATGGACCAACTCACCTGCGTCGTCGCCGACGAGGTCCACCTCGTCGACGACAGACACCGCGGGCCGACGCTGGAGGTCACGCTGGCGAAGCTCCGCCGGCTCAACCCGAACCTGCAGGTCGTCGCGCTCTCGGCGACCGTCGGCAACGCGGGCGTCGTCGCCGACTGGCTCGACGCGGAACTCGTCAAGTCCGACTGGCGACCAATCGACCTCAAGATGGGCGTCCACTACGGCAACGCCGTCTCCTTCGCCGACGGGAGCCAACGCGAGGTGCCGGTCGGCCGCGGGGAGCGACAGACGCCCGCGCTCGTCGCCGACGCGTTGGAGGGCGACGGCGACGGCGACCAGGGCTCCTCGCTCGTCTTCGTGAACTCGCGGCGCAACGCCGAGTCCGCGGCCCGCCGCATGGCCGACGTGACGGAGCGGTACATCACCGGGGACGAGCGCGGTGACCTCGCGGAACTCGCCGCCGAGATACGCGACGTCTCCGACACCGAGACCTCCGAGGACCTCGCGGCGGCGGTCGCCAAGGGCGCGGCGTTCCACCACGCGGGGCTCGCCGCGGAGCACCGAACCCTCGTCGAGGACGCCTTCCGCGACCGACTCATCAAGTGCATCTGCGCCACGCCGACGCTCGCCGCCGGCGTCAACACCCCGAGTCGCCGCGTCGTCGTCCGCGACTGGCAGCGCTACGACGGCGACTACGGCGGGATGAAGCCGCTCGACGTGCTCGAAGTCCACCAGATGATGGGTCGCGCCGGTCGGCCCGGCCTCGACCCCTACGGCGAGGCGGTGCTGCTCGCGAAGGACGCCGACGCCCGCGACGAACTGTTCGAGCGGTACATCTGGGCCGACGCCGAGGACGTGCGGTCGAAGCTCGCGGCCGAGCCCGCGCTGCGGACGCACCTGCTCGCCACCGTCGCCTCCGGCTTCGCCCACACCCGCGAGGGACTGCTCGAATTCCTCGACCAGACGCTCTATGCGACCCAGACCGACGACCCCGAGCGACTCGGACAGGTGACCGACCGCGTGCTCGACTACCTCGAAGTGAACGGGTTCGTCGAGTTCGAAGGAGAGACGATACGGGCGACGCCCGTCGGCCACACCGTCTCGCGGCTCTACCTCGACCCGATGAGCGCCGCCGAAATCATCGACGGCCTCGAGTGGGCGGCGGACCACCGAACCGAGAAGCTCCGGGCGCTCGCGGGCGAGACGCCCGAGAAGCCGAAGCGAGCGCGGAGCGAATCCGACGACGAACCCGGCGGCTTCCAGCGGGCCAGCGAGATGGTCGCGGCAGAGAGCGGCGACGCGGGAGACGGAACGGGGGCGGACGACGGCGACGACAGCGACGACGACAACGACGACGCCGACGAGTTCGAGGCGGACCGGACGTATCCGACGCCGCTCGGCCTCTACCACCTCGTCTGCCGGACGCCGGACATGTATCAGCTCTACCTGAAGTCCGGCGACCGCGAGACCTACACCGAACTGTGCTACGAGCGCGAACCGGAGTTCCTCGGGCGCGTCCCCTCTGAGTACGAGGACGTGGCGTTCGAAGACTGGCTGTCGGCGCTGAAGACCGCGAAGCTCCTCGAAGACTGGGTCGGTGAGGTCGACGAGGACCGCATCACCGAGCGCTACGGCGTCGGCCCCGGCGACATCCGCGGGAAGGTCGAGACGGCCGAGTGGCTCCTCGGCGCGGCCGAGCGACTCGCCTCCGAACTCGACCTCGATTCCGTGTACGCGGTCCGCGAGGCGAAAAAGCGCGTCGAGTACGGCGTCCGCGAGGAGCTGCTCGACCTCGCCGGCGTCCGCGGCGTCGGCCGAAAGCGCGCCCGACGGCTGTTCGAAGCCGGCGTCGAGAGTCGGGCCGACCTCCGCGAGACCGAGAAATCGCGCATCCTCGCCGCGCTCCGGGGTCGCAGGAAGACCGCGGAGAACATCCTCGAAGCCGCGGGTCGGAAGGACCCCTCGATGGACGAGGTGGACGAGGACGACGCGCCGGAAGACGCCGTTCCCGACGACGCCGGTTTCGAGACGGCCAAAGAGCGCGCCGACCAGCAGGCCAGTCTGGGTGATTTCGAATGAGGCTCGTCGAAGCCGAGGCGACCGTCTCGGACCTCGATTCGTTCATCGCGGTCGTCGGCGACGTGGCCGACGAGACGGGCGCGACGGTGCAGGCGTTCGACGCCCGGTACGTCGTGGACCGCGAGCACCTCGAACGGGCGATCGAACTCGCCGACCGGGCCATCGGCCGCGGCAACGAAATCGCCCGTGACCGGGCCGTCGAAATCCTCCTCTACGCCAGCGGCCGCCGGCAGATTAACCGCGCGTTCGAAATCGGCGTCTCGGAGGGGACGCTCCCCGTCGTGATTCTCGTCGACGGCAGCGACGAAGAAGACGCCGAGGCCGCGCTGTTCGACCGACTCGACCTCGAACCCGCGGAGACCCTCGGCGACTACGACGAAGCGCTCGTCCGCGAGGTGTTCGACGTGGGCGAGACGGAGTTGCGCGTCGCCGACGGCGACCTCCCCGCACTGGTCAAAGAGCGAGTCGCGCTGCTCGCGGTCGAACGCTAAGCGGTTTTCGCGGCCCGTACCCTCCGTATTCGGACGGTCTGAGAATACGTCAGCAAACACTCCACTCGAAACACACCCCTTGGGTTTCTGAAACCTACCCCTTCGTTTCAACTGGAGAACAGGGGACGGCGCGGCCTCATCGAGAGTAGAATGCTGAGAAGTAGTCCCACCAGGATTCGAACCTGGGTCGTTGCCCCCAGAAGGCAACAGGATTGGCCACTACCCCATGGGACTTCGCATCAGTTCGTACTTCGCGGGTATTTGTAAACGTTGCGTGTCGATTCCGCCGTGCGATTTTATGGCACGGTGACGGACGGACGTGCATAAACCGCCAACTATTTGCCCCTATTCTATCCACTCTCGTGTATGTACGTCGGACGTTTCGTCGTCGTTGGCCCCGGAATCGGTGCGTATCGCGTCTCCTCTCGGTCCTTCCCGAACCGACAGGTCGTCGACCGGGACGGAGCCCTGACCGTCGGGCCGACGCCCGACGCCCCCGAGACCGATAACCCCTACATCGCCTACAACTGCGTCCGCGAGGGCGGCGACTACGTCGTCGTCGGCAACGGTTCGCAGGTCGACCCCATCGCGGAGAAACTCGACCTCGGCTACCCGCCGCGCGACGCCCTCGCCGAGATTCTGCTCGCGCTCGACTACGAGAAAGACGACTACGACACGCCCCGAATCGCGGGCGTCGTCGGCGACGACGAGGCGTTCATCGGCATCGTCCGAAAGGACGCGCTCGTCGTGGAGGCCGTCTCCGAACCCACGCTCGTGGCGACCTACGAGGAAGACGACCCGCGCGCGTTCGACCTCGACGCGGAGACCGCGGCCGACGCGGCCCGCGAACTCTACGACCACGAGTTCGAACACGCCGTCTGCGCCGCCGCCGCGACCGTCGGCGACTCGGTCGAGACCGCCTTCCACAACGGCGAGTAACGCAACTGTCGGCGTCCCGCCGCGGGCGGGCGCTCGACCGCGACCGGCCCGGAACTTTTCAGCCGCGCACCCGTACACCGAGCCATGCGTCTGGGCGTCATCTCGGACGTGCACGGGAACCTCCCGGCACTCGACGCGGTGCTCGAATCGATGCCGCCGGTCGACCGACTGGTCTGCGCCGGCGACGTGGTCGGCTACAACCCGTGGCCCGAGGAGTGCGTGTCCGAACTCGCCGAACGGGACGTGCCGACGGTCTCGGGGAACCACGACCGCGCGGTCACGTCGGGGACCGGCTTCCGCTTCAACAGCATGGCGGCCGCGGGCGTCGACTACGCCCGCGACGCGCTCTCCCCGGCGTCGATGGAGTGGCTATCCTCACTTCCGAAAACCCGACACGTCGCCGACGGCCGGGTCAAACTCGCCCACGGCCACCCCGACCACCCCGACCGCTACACCTACCCCGACGACTTCGCGCCGTCGCTCCTCGACGGCGAGGACCTGCTGGTGTTGGGTCACACCCACGTG
This sequence comes from Haloferax gibbonsii, assembly GCF_001190965.1. Classification (NCBI taxonomy): domain Archaea; kingdom Methanobacteriati; phylum Methanobacteriota; class Halobacteria; order Halobacteriales; family Haloferacaceae; genus Haloferax; species Haloferax gibbonsii. The sequence continues at coordinate 10,505 of NZ_CP011947.1, read as the reverse complement.
CAGGGCCACCGAATCTACGACGACGGAATCGTCCTGAACCCCGGAAGCGTCGGCCAGCCCCGCGACGGCGACCCGCGGGCGGCCTACGCGGTCGCCGACCTCGACGCGATGGAAATCGAGGCGGAGCGCGTCAACTACGACATCGACCGCGTCGCCGAGCGCGTGCGCGAGGTCGGCCTGCCGGAGCGACTGGCGAGTCGGCTGTACGAGGGAAAATAGGGAAAATAGGGACGAAATCGAGTAGGCGTCCTGAAGCCGTCAGTTCGACACCGGTTCGAGCCGCGCCGAGAAGTGCCGAAGCTCCTTCATCGGCGGCTCCTCGACGATTTCGAGACCGCCGTACTCGCCGGCGGAGTCCATCACCTTCGCGGCCGTCTCGGCGACGTGTTCGAGGTGTTCGCGGCTGTAAGTGCGCCGCGGGAGCGCGAGGCGCACGAGGTCCGGTCGGTCGGTGCCGGGGAACGCGAAGCCGCCGAGTTCGACGCCGCGGACGCCGCCTTCGAGATAGAGCGCGCAGACGAGTTCCTGTCCGGGGAACTCGTCTTTCGGGATGTGCGGGAACACCTCGCCGGCGTCGAGATAGACCGCGTGGCCGCCGGTCGGCTGGTAGACGGGGACGCCCGCCTCGACGAGGAGGTCGCCCAGTTCGGCCACCTGCTCGACGCGGTCAGACACGTACGGCGGCGTGACGGCCTCGCGGAGGCCGACGGCCATCGCCTCGATGTCGCGGCCCGAGAGGCCGCCGTAGGTGGGAAAGCCCTCGTAGAGGATGGCGCGCTGCTTCGCGTGTTCGAACACCGTCTCGTCGCGCATCGCGGCGAAGCCGCCGATGTTGACGAGCGCGTCCTTCTTGCCGGACATCGTAATCGCGTCGGCGTGTTCGAACTGCGCGCGGGCGATTTCGGCGACCGAGCGGTTCTCGTAGCCCGCCTCGTGGGTCTTGATGAAGTGGGCGTTCTCGGCGAACCGGCAGGCGTCGATGACGAACATGGCGTCGATGTCGCGGGCGAACTCGGCGGTGGCGCGGATGTTCGCCATCGAGACCGGTTGGCCGGCGACGGAGTTGTTCGTGATGGTGAGGACGACGACGGGAATCGCGTCGGCGCCGACCTCCTCGACGAGCGCGTAGCCCGCGTCGATGTCGAAGTTACCCTTGAACGACTCCGTGGAGTTCGGGTCGCGGGCGGCGGGCGACGGACAGTCGACCGGCTCCGCGCCCTGATTGACGATGTGGGCCCGGGTCGTATCGAAGTGCGAGTTGTTCGGCACCACGTCGCCGTCCTCCAGGAGGACGCCGTAGAGGACGTTCTCCGCGCCGCGGCCCTGATGGGTCGGCACGACGTGCTCGAAGCCCATCACGTCGCGGACCGACTCCGCGAGTCGGGCGAACGACTCGCTGCCCGCGTAGGCCTCGTCGCCGCGAATCATCGCCGCCCACTGCTCTGCGGACATGGTGCCCGTCCCCGAGTCGGTCAAGAGGTCGATGTACACGTCGCGGGCGTCGAGGTTGAACGCGTTGTAGCCGGCCCGTTCGAGGGCGGCCTCGCGCTCCTCGCGCGAGGGGAGTTCGATGGGCTCGACCATCTTCGCCTTGTACGATTTCATGCCCGCAATAGACCCGCGAGCGTGAAGTAATCGGCAGGCGGAAAATCGAGGGACGACGACCGATTTTCGGCGCTCGTGGACGGGAATGTGCATCGGTGTCGCCGGCTGTTCCGCTATCGCCACGAACCGCCCACGCCGACCGTCGGATACTGCCGACTGTTCGGCGTCGCTGGCGGAAACGACTGCGTGAAAACGGAATCGAGCCGAGGAGCGGGCTCAGAACTTGTCTTGGATGATGCCGAGCGTCTCCTCGCGGTCGTCCCACGCCACGAAGATTGCGACGGAGGTCGCGGAGGTGATGGCGTCGTGGATGTTGATGCCGGCGTCGGACAGCGGCTGAACGATGTCGAGGATGACGCCGGGGCGGTTCGGGAGTTCGCCGCCGGTGACGCGGACGACGGCGATGTCGTCTTCGACGGTGACCGAAGACAGCGCGTCGTCGGCGACGACGCGGTCGTGGAGGACGGCCTCGGCCCGGTCGGAGTCGTCTTCGAGGACGTAGAACGTGATAGAGTCCATCCCGGAGGCGACCGAGTCGACGTTGATGTCCTCTTCTCGGAGGGCTGCCGAGAGGTCCGCGAGGATTCCCGGCCGGTTGCGAATCGCTCGCCCGGCGACGGTGAGACACGCGAGGGGCTCTTCCTGCATGTCGATGAGGTTGTGGAACTCGCCTTCGATGAGCGTCCCGCCGGTGAGCAGGTCGCCGTGCTGGTAGTGGACGACCCGAACGTCGAGCGCCGCGTCCTTGTACGAGAGCGCGGACGGCGCGACGACTTCTGCCCCGCGGAACGAGAGGTTCCGGAGCTCGTCGACGGTGATGCGGCCGACGTTGCGCGCGCCTTCGACGACGCGCGGGTCGCCGGTCATGACGCCCTCCACGTCGGTCACGATGACGACCTCGTCGGCGTCCATGTAGTTGCCGAGCATCACGGCGGAGGTGTCGGAGCCGCCGCGGCCGAGCGTCGTGATTTCGCCGTCGTGGTTCTGCGCGAGGAAGCCGGTGATGACCGGGACGACGCCGTCGAGTTCGGCGGCGAGCTTCGCGGCCCGCTCTCGGGTCGCCTCGACGTCGACCTCGCCGAGGTCGTTCGTGATGACCGGCCACTCGTCGGTGCCGGGTTCGACGAACAGGGCGTTGACGCCGCGGGCGGCGAGCGCCGCCTTGAGCATGCGCACGCTGGTCCGCTCGCCCATCGAGACGATTTCGGCTCGGTCGCGGTCGTCGGCCTCGAACTTGATTTCGTCGAGGAGGTCGTCGGTCGTCGAGCCCATCGCGGAGGCGACGACGGCGATTTCGTGGCCGTGTTCGACGGCCGCGGCGATGGAGTCCGCGGCGCGGTTGATTCGGTCGCCGCTACCGAGCGAGGTGCCGCCGAACTTCGCGACTACGCGCATCGTCCCTCCGGTGCGTCGCGTCGCTTCGGGGCTTCGTTGGTAAACATGCGAGGGGCTAACGCGGGGGGACGTATAACTATGTCCTCCGGTTCAACCGTTGCCGTCACCCGCGAATCCGGCGACGAGACGGCTCGTACCGCCGCCTCGCGTGCGGAGATTTATCACCGAAGGCGCGGTACGTTCGGGCATGGATGTCAGAGACGCCGTGGACACCGACGCCGAGGCGCTCGCCGCCGTCGCGGACGCGCCGATACGGGCGATGCGGCGGCTGATACGCGACCGGACGGTCCGTCTCGCCACCGCCGACACGGGCTCCGACCCGAACGCCGACGCGCCGGCCGACGACGAACCGGTGCTCGGGTTCGTCGGCTTCGACGTCCGCGACGGCGTCCTCCACGTCACTCGACTCGGCGGGACCGAGCCGGCGGTGCGACGGCTGCTCGAAGAGCCGCTCCGCTTCGCCAGCGCCGAGAGCCTGCCGGTCGAGGTGCTCGTCCTCGAATCCGAGCGGCCGCTGTGTGACGCGGTCGAGCACGCCGGGTTCGACCGGGTGGGTCACGGCCCCCGGTTCGAGGGTGCGCCGACCGTCCGGTACGTCCTCGACGAGACGGGGTAATCCAGCCCGCGGGTCGCGGCCGCCCAGTTCGCTCCCGTCGCGCGCAACGAGGGCGCGGTCGGCGAGAACCGACGGAGGGCATACATACCTCCCTCTCGTTTGGTGGCCCATGACCGACCGACACGGAAACCAACCGCCGGAAGTGAGACGACCGTGACCGCGGTCGAGGAACTGTTCGTCTCGCTCGCGGGGTCGAACCCCGTGATGCAGGGCCTCCTCGGCGGCATCGTCATCGCCGGCATGAACATGCTGGGCGCGCTTCTCATTCTCGTCTGGCGCGACCCCTCGAAGCGCTCGCTCGACACGCTTCTCGGCTTCGCCGCCGGCGTCATGCTCGCCGCGAGTTTCACGAGCCTCATCCTCCCCGGCATCGAGGCGGCGGGCGGGAGTCCGATTCCCGTCCTCGTCGGCTTCGTCATCGGCGTCGTCGTCCTCGACCAAGCGGACCTGTGGATTCCGCACGTCCACATCCTCGTGACCGGCAAGACCCGAACGGACGCCCCTGAGACGGAAACGAAGATGGCCTCGGTTATCCTGTTTATCGTCGCCATCACCATCCACAACATGCCCGAGGGCCTCGCCGTCGGGGTCGGCTTCGGCTCCGGCGACCTCGGGACGGCAATCCCGCTGATGCTCGCCATCGGCATCCAGAACATCCCCGAGGGGCTGGCGGTCTCCATCGCCGCCGTCAACGCCGGCCTCCGGAACACGACCTACGCGACGTTCGCGGGCATCCGCGCCGGCCTCGTGGAGATTCCGCTCGCCGTCTTCGGCGCGTGGGCCATCCAGTACGCCTCGGCGCTGCTCCCCTACGCGATGGGCTTCGCCGCCGGCGCGATGCTGTTCGTCATCTCCGACGAAATCGTCCCCGAGACGCACTCGAACGGCCACGAGCGCGTGGCGACCTTCGGGACGATGGTCGGCGTCGTCGTGATGCTCTACCTCGACGTGACGCTCGGGTAGTCGAGTCGGCGTCGCGGTGTCCGAAACAGGAAACGCCGAGAAACGTCGCAAAGGCGGGAGTTCGAGTGGAAGCGAAGGGGTTCAGTCGTCGGTTTGTCGGCAGAAAACTCGCGTCGAGCGCGCGTCAGTCGTCGGCGACCGGCGAGTCCGACGGAACCTCGTGGTCCGAGAGCCCGGCAGTCGGTGCGAGGAACTTCGCCGGGTCGAAGGCGTCGAGGCCGTCGCCGGCGGCCACGCGCGCCGGCCAGTCCGGATTGGCCAGCGCGCTCGTCCCCAGCGTGAACAGGTCCGCGCCGGCGTCGACGGCGAGCCGCGCCGCGTCGGGGTCGCCGAGCCCGCCGTTGGCGATGACGACCGTGTCGTCCGCGACGTGTTCGGCGGCCGCCTCCGCGAGCGAGGGACCGTCCGCGCCGAAGGTCGGGCTCGTCGCGTCGGTCTCGGTCGTGTGGACGTAGTCGGCTCCGGCGGCCGAGAGCGCCTCGAAGAAGACCGCGGCCGCGTCCTCGCCCTCGGGCCACTCGTAGTCGCCGTCGGTCACTTTCTCCTGCGAGACGCGGACGCCGACGACGAACTCCTCGGGGACCGCGTCGGCGACCGCAGAAAGGACCTCGGCGGGGAACTTGACGCGAGACTCGGGCCCGCCGCCGTACTCGTCGTCGCGCTGGTTCGCGTCCGCCGCGAGGAACTCGTTGAGCAGATAGCCGTTCGCGCCGTGGAGTTCCACGCCGTCGAAGCCGGCTTCGACCGCGTTCCTCGCCGCCTGTACGAAGCCCTCACGAGCGGTTTCGAGGTCCGCCTCGTCGGCCGCCTTCGGGACGGCGAACTCGCCGCTTCCGCCGTAGGCCTCCGCCTTCTGGCCGTCGGGCTGGACCGCAGAGGGCGCGAGCGTCCGGTCGCCGTCGAGGTGCGGGTTCCCCTGCGACTGCGCCCCGGCGTGCATCAACTGCGCGAAAATCGGCGTGTCGACCTCGTGGACGGCGTCCGTGACGTTCGTCCACACCTCGACGTGGTCGTCGGTGACGAGCCCCGGCTGGTTCAGATAGCCCTGGCTGTACGCGTCGTCCGTGTAGACGCCCTCGGTGACGAGGAATCCGAACCCGCCGTCGGCGAACTTCCGGTAGTAGTGGGCCATCTCGTTCGTCGCCAACCCCTCGTCGGTGGCGCTGATACGCGTCATCGGTGCCAACCCGGCCCGGTTAGCGAGCGACAGGTCGTTCAGGCTCGTCGCGTCGAACAGCGCGTCGTCAGTCATCACCGGTTCTGCGCGCGTCGCGGATAAAAACCGACGGCGGAATGGTCCCGACCCCCGCACATCCGGCGTGCTATCAGGGCGCACGAAGGGCGGGAAACGAGTCGACGGCACAGGAAAACCACGCAGTCGCCGTCTCAGGAGAACTTCCGAACCGTCATGTTCAGCGTGTCGAGGTCGACGATGGGGGCGTAGCCGGCGTCGGGGTCGATGTTGACGGACTTCTGGAAGTCGGTCTGGGCCTGCCAGCAGCCGGAGTTGACCGCGAGAACGTTGTGGTACTTGCCCCACCCGAGCTTGTGGACGTGGCCGGTGTGGAAGATGTCGGGCACGTCCTCCATGACGAGGTAGTCGAGTTCCTCGGGCGCGAGGCGGGTGTGGCCCCCGAACTGCGGCGCGACGTGGCGCTTTTTCAGGAGCTGATACATCGCCTTGTGCGGCTCGTCGTAACTCGCCTTATCCGCCGGCAGCTCGGCGATGACCTCGTCGAGCGAGACGCCGTGGTACATGAGAACGTTGACCCCTTCGAGCGTGATCATCGAGGGATTGCTCGTGATTCGAGCGTCGTGGGCCGACATGATGTCGCGGAGTTCGTCGTCGAAGCCGGGCTGTGGCTCCGCGAGTCGGACGGCGTCGTGGTTGCCCGGAATCATCACGATGTCGAGGTCGCCGGGCACCGATTTGAGGTGCTCCGAGAACGACTCGTACTGCTCGTAGATGTCGATGACGTCGAGTTCCTCGTCCTGATTCGGATAGACGCCGACGCCCTCGACCATGTCGCCGGCGATGAGGAGGTACTCGATGCGCTCCGCCTCCTCGGTGTGGAGCCAGTCCGCGAACCGGTTCCACGCGTCGGCCATGAACTCCTGGCTGCCGACGTGGACGTCCGAGATGAGCGCCGCCTGCACGTCCCTGTCGGCGGTGTTGGGGCGGTGGCTCCGCGGCACGTCGGGGAAGTGCATCGAGTCGACGAAGAGGATGCCCGCGTCGCCCGAGAGCGTCCCCTGCACCGCGATGCACTCGTCCATGAGGAGTTCGTCGACGTAGCCCGCGATGTCCTTGTCCTTCATCACGAGACAGGGGAACGTCCCCGTCGTGTCTTCGAGTTCGATAATCCAGTGGCCGCTCTTGGTGGAGCGAACGTCGTCGACGAGGCCGATGAGCTCCGCATCCTCGCCGCCGGACATGTTCGAGATGGCCTTCGCGGGGCGGTGGTTGACGCGCCCGCGGAGCATCTTCGAGAGTTTCTCGTAGCGGTCGCGGAACACCTTCACGAAGTCGTCGTACTCGCCGGTGCCCGTCGACTGGCCCGTCATGTCGTTGGCGATTTCGAGGGACCGAAGCGCCGGGTCGACGTTCCGCCCGGTCGGCTCTCCCTCGGCTTCGGCTGGAGTCGATTGAGCGGTGTGGTCCGCGTTGTCGTGCGATGTTGCAGCGGAAACAGGGGGGTCTGACGCGGCGGTGGCAGACGCGTCGGCGTCCGTAGCCCGCGCGGCGGCCGGGCCGGTCGATTCCGTTCCCGGCGGGTCCGCGGCGGGGGCGGACGCGAGCACCTCGCGGACGTGGTCGGCGGTGATGCGAAGCGCGTCGTCCGGGACGGCTTCGACGACGCGGGCGAGGGTTCGGCCGGGGTCGTCGGAGCCGGCGATGAGGGTCACGGCCTCGCGTTCGGCGTTGTAGCCGCGACCGACGAGCGCCCGGACGATGCGCGCCGGCGTCTCCAGTGGCACACCCGGAGTGTGCGACACGCGGCAAAAAGGATGCCGAAACCCAGAACGTTGAAACCCAGTCCGGGTAAACTGGGAGTGATGAGTGACGACGACGGTCGCCCGCCCTCCCCCGAACCGCGGCGCGGTCCCGCCTCCGACGAAGGCGTACTAACTCGGCTCCGGACGGCAGAGGAGGGGCCGCTGCTGTTCGTCCGCGAAGTCCTGACGAGCGCGCTCGCCGTGTTGGCCGTCGGGTTGTTCCTGTTCGCGGTGAGCGGCGTGTGGCCGCCGATGGTCGCCGTCGAAAGCGGGAGCATGGAACCGCACATGCACAAAGGGGACCTCGTGTTCATCACGGGACCGGACCGGTACGCCCCGGACGCGTCCGTCGAGGGAACTGCCGTCGTCACCGCCGAGACGGGCGCGGAGGTCGACTATCGGAAGTTCGGCGGCCCCGGCAGCGTCATCGTCTACGACGACCCCGGGTCGGCAGGGCCCCCGATTATCCACCGGGCGATGTTCTGGGTCGACGAAGGGGAGAACTGGTACGACCGGGCGAACCCCGAGTACATGTCGGCCGACAACTGTCGAGAACTCGCCAACTGCCCCGCGGAGTACGCCGGCTTCATCACGAAAGGCGACAACAACCCGCGGTACGACCAGGTGAGCGGCATCGCCGACCCGGTCCGACCCGAGTGGGTTCAAGGCGTCGCGCGGGTCCGCATCCCGCTTCTCGGCTGGGTCCGCCTGACGCTCGCCAACTCGATGGCGACGACGACGCCGGTCGCGCCCGTGTCGATTGATTCCGCTGATTCCGTCGAATCCGTCGACGTGGCGACCGAGGACGTGACGACGGCGGAGCCGACGGTCGCCAACGTAGCGACGACGGCACCGCTTCCGGTCGAGACGTCGAAGACAGCAGTGCACGGCGACGCGGTCGCGGCGTGACCCGGGTTCGGTAAGCAGGACTAAGCAGAGAAGAACTAAGCAGAGCAGAACTTCTACGACGGCTCCGGTCAGAGAGCGACGGTTGTCGTTTAGTTGTCGAACCGCGCCTGCACGAACGGCTGTGCGCTCTCGATGTCGCCGAGCCGGGAGTCCGTCAGCAGGACGGCCTCGGTCTCGTCGATGGGGACAGAAAGGCTGATTTCCTTGGTCCGGCCGTAGCGACCCTTCGAGACGACGACGGCGTTGACGATGCCGAGCATGTCGAGTTCCGAGATGAGGTCGGTGACGCGGCGCTGGGTGAGTACGTCGGCGTCGATCTCCTCGCAGAGGCGCTTGTAGATGTTGAACACCTCGCCGGTGTTGATGTTGCGGACGCCGTTTTTCTCCAGGAGGATGATGGCGAAGAGGACGATTTTCGACTGCGTGGGGAGGGTACGGACGACCTCGACCACCCGGTCGAGTTCGATTTTGTCCTGCGCCTGCCGGACGTGTGCCTCCTCGACGGTGTCGGCCTGCCCGCGCTCTGCGAGCTCGCCGGCCGTGCGGAGCAGGTCGAGCGCGCGCCGGGCGTCACCGTGTTCCTGCGCGGCGAAGGCGGCGCACAGCGGAATCACGTCGTCGGTGAGCGCGCCGGGCTTGAACGCCACGTCGGCGCGGTGCTGGAGGATGTCGCGGAGCTGGTTCGCGTCGTACGGCGGGAAGACGATTTCCTCCTCGCCGAGGCTCGACTTGACCCGGGGGTCGAGGAAGTCGGTGAACTTCAGGTCGTTCGAGATACCCATGATGGAGATGCGGGAGTTGTCGAGTTCGGAGTTCATCCGCGAGAGGTTGTAGAGGGTGTCGTCGCCCGACTTCTCGACCAGTTTGTCGATTTCGTCGAGCATGATGACGACCACGCGCTCCTTGTAGTCGACGGCGTCGAAGAACGTCGTGTAGACCCGGTCGGTCGGCCACCCGGTCATCGGCACCGTCTCCATCTCGTCGGCGTCGTCGTCGAGTTCCGCCGCGCGCTCGTCTATCTCGGCGATGGAGTCGTAGGGCGTGTCCGCGAGGGCGTTCGGGTCTTCCGTCGCCCGCGTGCGCATCTCGTCGAGGCGTTCCTGTTCGGCCTCGACGCGCTCGACGTTCTTCTCGATGAACTTGTTCGCCAACTGCGCGAGCACGCGGTACTGCGTGTCCGTCACCTCGCAGTTGATGTACTCGACCTCGCAGGGCACGTCGTACTTCTGGGAGGTGGATTCGAGTTCCTGGCTGACGAACTTCGCGCTCGCGGTCTTCCCGGTCCCCGTCTTCCCGTAGATGAGGATGTTCGACGGCGTCTCCCCGCGCAGGGCGGAGACGAGAATCGTCGCCATCTGGTTTATCTGGTCGGTCCGGTGAGGGAGTTCGTGCGGGGTGTACGACGGGCGAAGGACTTCTTTGTTCTCGAAAATCGGCTCGCCGGCGAGGAGGTCGTCGAACAGTCCCTTCGAACCCTCGTCGTCGTTGAGGACGACCTTGTCGAGACCGACGTCGGGGTCTTTGTGCTGGTCGAGGTCCTCGTCGGGCGCGTCGGCGTCGGGGCCGATGCTCGCCTGAATGTCGATGTCTTCGGGGGAGACGTCGTCCTCGGCGGCTGGTGTCGGTGTCTCGGAGGACGCATCGTCAGCGGACGCGTCGGTACTGGGTGCATCGCCGGAGTCGCCGTCGACGGCGCTGTCGTCCGACGTGCTGTTCCCGACTTCTCCTCGTGCGCCGCCTCGCGGATTCTCTTCCTCGTCCATCGTGAATACCCCTTTGTTTCAAGTGGAATAGTCGCCCGCAGCGGCGCATACGGTGCGTGAGGCCGGTGGTAGTCGGCATCTGCGCGTCACGCCGAAGAAGGCGATTCCAGATGATGCAAAGGAACCAAACGAACAGTCGGTACAAAAATCTTACTTCTCCGACTCGTCTGCCGTCGTTCGACCGGAACTCGGCCGGACGGGACCGTTTCAACACGAGCGCTCGATTCGCTCGGGGGACGGAGACTCCTCGCGACCAC